>OZ244872.1:0-3368850 GCA_965221215.1 Candidatus Aldehydirespirator sp. | reverse complement strand
TGCGGGCCCACCTCAACCGCACCGCCCAGCGGCGCATGGTCGTGCTGCGTCCGCTGGAGGTGCTGATCGACAACTGGCCCGAGGGCCGCATCGAGCTGCGGCGGGCGCCGAACAACCCCGAGGATCCCGGCGAGGGCGAGCGCGAGGTGCCGTTCTCGGGCCGGCTGTGGATCGAGCGCGACGACTTCATGCTCGACCCGCCCCGCAAGTTCTACCGTCTGGCCCCCGGCCGCGAGGTCCGCCTGCGGGCCGGCTACTTCCTGCGCTGCGACTACGCCGAGACCGACCTCGACGGCGAGGTGACCAGGCTGCGCTGCACCTACGACCCCGACACCGGCGGCGGCCAGGCTTCCGACGGCCGCAAGGTGCGGGCCACCATCCACTGGGTGTCGGCCGACCACGCGGTCGACGCCACCGTGGCGCTCTACGACCGGCTGTTCACCGATCCAGCGCCCGACGACCCGCTGGAGTCCTACAACCCCGCCTCCCGCGAACTCATAGCCGACGCTAAGGCCGAGCAGGCACTAGAGGTGGCCGAGCCCGGTGAGGTGGTTCAGTTCGAGCGCCTCGGCTACTTCGCCCACGATCCCGGAACCCCCATGCTGTTCCACCGCACGGTCGGCCTGCGCGACGAGTGGGCCAACATCCAGAAGCGCCGCCAGCAACCCGGCTGAAGGGTGTCCGCAGACGCTCACCAGAGCATGGTTGTAGTGTTCACCGGCACAGGGCCGACCATGCCTTGCGGAGGAGCACCGTCGCCATGGAACTCACTCAGGTGCGGGTGGCCGTCTCTGTCCCTTCGCCACCACCGCTGCGGCCACATCGGGCACCGGCCACTATGTCCGCACCTTATAGAGCGCTGGTTCGGGGCCGCTGATCCCTTGCGGCAATCAAACACCCGAACCGACGTAGGCCGTCCGGTTGAGAAAGGTCAAGGAGTCTCCCCCGGACGCGCGCACTTGACGCGACGAACCACCTTCAAGGACGTTTCGGCGCCGTTCCCGAGATCGAGAGACTGCACGAACCGATTTGACGTAGCGGCTCACACCAACCCGAGATCTGATCCATCCAACAAAGAAAGGGAAGCGCATGTCTGACGAGTGTCGCTCGATCAAGCTGGAAGTGGAGGTTCCCGGCAGCCCCGAGGAGGTGTGGCGAGCGATCGCTACCGGTCCGGGCATCTCGTCGTGGTATGTGCCGCACACAGTCGAAGAACGCGCCGGCGGCGCAGCTACGGCATCGTTCGGCCCGGAGCCAGAGATGCAGGTGAGCGGGAGGGTCGCGGCCTGGGAGCCGCCCCGCAGGATCGTCTTCGACGGCGGCGAGGGCGTGGAAGGACTGGCCTTCGAATGGACCGTCGAGGCTCGCGACGGCAGAACCTGCATCGTGCGTCTGGTCAGCAGCGGCTTCGGCCACGGTGAGGAGTGGGACGCTCAATACGACGGCATGTCCGAGGGCTGGCAGCTCTTCCTGCTCAATCTGAGGCTTCACATGGAGCATTTCCGCGGCCGTACCGCCACCGCATCGCTGCCCATGGGGATGTGGAGCGGAACTCGCGATGAGGTCTGGGGTGCGCTCGCCGAGGCTCTGGGCATCCCATCGGCACCCGCGGTGGGCGAGCGGGTCGAGGTGACGGCTCCTGATGCGCCAGACCTGGCCGGCACCGTCGCGGATGCGACCCGGCACCGAGTCGCCCTGCTGCTCGACCGGCCACTGCCGGGCACCGCCTTCGTAGCAGTCGAGAGCCACGGCACCGCAGTCGCCGCGTCGATCTGGTGCTACCTGTACGGCGACGACGCGTCGAAGGTCGCGGCGCGAGACGACCCCCGGTGGCGAGAATGGCTGAGCCAACACCAGCCACAGACAACCCCCTAGAACAAGCCCACCCCCGAGAGGGTGCCCGACTCACCCTGGCGGTAGGTTTGAACGCAGGCAATCAGCGGGAGCTGCGGCATGGGCACCACGAAGATGGTCTATTGGCAAGAGGACGAGCGTTGGCTCGGCTACCTGGAGGAATTTCCCGACTACTGGACGCAGGGCAAGACGTTGGACGACTTGGAGGAGCATCTTCGCGATCTCCACATGGATCTGACGAGTGGTGAGTTGCCAGGAGTGCGCCGAGTCGCTGATCTCACATTGGCGTGAAGCGGGTTAGCTGGCCTACCAGTTGGCGGCTATGTATTGGGTTTCGCAGAACTCGTAGATGCCCTCGCTCGCGCCCTCGCGGCCTAGGCCCGACTGCTTCATGCCGCCGAAGGGGGCGGCCGGGTCCGACACTGCGCCCCGGTTGAGGCCGATCATGCCGGCCTCGATGCGCTCGCTCACGTGCAGGCCCCGGGCCAGGTCCTCGGTGTAGACGTAGCCGATCAGGCCCATCTCGGTGTCGTTGGCCACCGCGATCATGGCATCGGTGTCGGTGAAGGCGGCCACCGGGGCCACCGGGCCGAAGATCTCCTCGCGGGTGATGGGTGCGGCCGGATCGACCCCGCCCAGCACGGTGGGCTCGTAGAAGAAGCCGGGGCCGTCCACTGCCGAGCCGCCGGTCACTGCACTGGCCCCGCCGTTGATGGCGCCCTGCACCAGCCGGTCGATGTTGGTGATCGCGGCGGAGTTGATCATCGGACCGCAGGCCACCTCGGGATCGAATCCGCTGCCCACCTTCATCGACCCCATGGCGGCAGCCAGCCGCTCCACGAACTCATCATGCACCGGCGCCTCCACGAAGAAGCGGTTGGCCGCGGTGCAGGTCTCGGCCGAGTGCCGCATCTTGGCCACCATCGCCCCGGCCACCGCGGCCTCAAGGTCGGCATCGGCGAACACCACGAAGGGCGCGTTGCCGCCCAACTCCATCACCGTCTTGAGCACCCGGTCGGCGCAGCGGCGCAACAGCACCCGCCCCACCTCGGTCGATCCGGTGAACGACACCATGCGCACCGCCCGGTGGTCCACCGCGGCGTCGAACCATCGGCCCGAGGCGGCGGTCGGCACCAGGTTGACCACGCCGGGGGGCACGCCCGCGTCGGCCAGCAGCTCGCCGATCCTCAGCGCGGTGAGGGGCGCTTCCCGTGGCGGCTTCACCACCACGGTGTTGCCCGCGCCCAGCGCCGGGGCCAGCTTGCGGGTGATCATGGCGGCTGGGAAGTTCCAAGGCGTGATCATCACCACCACCCCCACCGGCGGATGGCGGGTGATGATGCGCTTGTCGCCGGACGGCGCGGTGCCGATGGTGCCGTGGATGCGCACCGTCTCCTCTGCGTTCCAGCGGAAGAACTCCGCCGCATAGGCCACCTCTCCCAGCGCGTCGGCCCGGGGCTTGCCGTGCTCGAGGGTGATGAGGTCGGCTAGCTCGTCGGAGTGCTCCAAGAGGATCCGATGGCAGTCGCGCAGGATCTCCGAGCGGACTCTGGGCGCGGTCGCGGCCCAGCCGGGCTGGGCGGCCGCGGCCGCGTCGCAGGCGGCGACAGCCTCGGCCGGTCCGCCCGCGGCCACCTCGGCGATGCCGTCGCCGGTGGCCGGGTCGAGCACCTCGATCCGCTCGGCGCCGTCGGTCCAGCGCCCGTCGATGAGCATCTGCGTCTGCATCCTGTCAGCCTCCCGTAAGCCAGCCGCGTGCGCACGCTACCCGCCGCGAAGCGGAGCCAATTCGCCCAAATGACAGCGACCGGGAGCAGAGCGCCGTCTACGTGATGGGCACCCCGGTGCTATCAGTCCGGCGATACATCCCGAGATCCGAGGTGCCTCGACTCAGCGCAGGACGAACCGACCCTCCGGGGGACCGCGGGCCTAGCCTCGGGGCGCACCCGATGCAGGAGGCAATGCGACATGACGGAGACGAGCGCGGCAGTCGAGATCGCCGAGACCGGCGGGCCGGAGGTGATGCGGCTCGTCCAGCGGCCCGACCCGGTGGCCAGCGACGGCGAGATGACGGTGGCGGTGGCCGCGGCCGGAGTCAACTTCATCGACACCTACCACCGCTCCGGCCTCTACGACATGGCGCTGCCGCTGGTGCTGGGCCAGGAGGGCGCCGGCACCGTGCTGGAGGTGGGCGCCGGAGTTGACGGCTTCGCCCCCGGCGACCGGGTGGCCTGGGCCGGATCGCCCGGCTCCTACGCCGAGCGGGCCGCGGTCAACGCCGCGGTGGCGTTCAAGGTGCCCGACGACATCGACCTCGAAACGGCCGCCTCCATCGGCGTGCAGGGGCTCACCGCCCACTACCTCGTCACCGACTGCCCCCGAATAGGCCCCGGCGACCGCTGCCTGGTCCATGCCGGTGCGGGCGGCACCGGGCGCCTGATCGTGCAGATGGCCAAGCTGCGGGGGGCTGCCGTGGTGGCCACCGTGGGCTCCGATGCCAAGGCGGAGCTGGCCCGAGCCGCCGGCGCCGACCATGTGGTCAACTACTCGACCAGCGATCTGGTGGCCACCGTGGAAGCCGCGGTCGGCCCCGAGGCCATCGATGTGGTGTATGACGGCGTGGGCGCGGCCGTCTACGACGACAGCCTGGCCCTGCTGCGCCTGCAGGGGTCGATGGTGACCTTCGGCAACGCCTCGGGGGCAGTCGAGCCCAAGGCGCCGCTGCACCTGATGGGCAAGTCGCTATGGCTGACCCGACCCAAGCTGTGGGACTTCATCGCCACCCGCGACGCGCTAGACGCCCGGGCCGCGGAGGTGTTCGGCTGGATCTCCTCAGGAGACCTGGAGGTGCGGATCGGCGCCCGCCTGCCGCTGGCGGAGGCGGCGGAGGCTCACCGGCTCATTCAGGGTCGCAGCATCGCAGGCAAGATCCTGCTGATCCCATGACAGCGAGCGAACGGGCGACAGAACCCGCGGGGCCTGATCACCCGTCAGGGACGGAGAGTTGCCGGGCTACCCGGTCGAGGCGGCGAACATCACTACACTCTGGGGCCTGATCGCCGGTCTAGACGGAGTGCTGGCCCGCTAGCGCTCGAAGATGTTGGACAGGCCGCCGATCACCGAGCCCTCGCCCTGAGACCCGCCCGGCTTCAGGTTGGCGATCACCCGGTCGGCCAGCCGGTTGAACGGCAGCGACTGCAGCCACACCCGGCCCACGCCGGTGAGGGTGGCCAGGAACATGCCCTCGCCGCCGAACACCATCGACTTCAGGTTGCCGGCCCGCTCGATCGAGTACTGGATCTGGGGCTGGAAGGCGACGACGCAGCCGGTGTCGATGCGCAGCGTCTCGCCCTGGAGCTGCTTCTCGACGATGGTGCCGCCCGCATGCATGAAGGCCAGGCCGTCACCCGAGATGGACTGCAGGATGAAGCCCTCACCGCCGAACAGCCCGGTGCCCAGCTTGCGGTTGAAGGCGATGTCGAGCTTGGTGCCCGACGCCGCGCACAGGAAGGCGTCCTTCTGGGCCAGCAGGTTCCCGCCCGCGGCGGCCAGGTTGATGGGCAGGATCTTGCCGGGGTAGGGGGCGGCCATGGCCACCCGCTGCTTGCCCTGGGGGGCGCTGTTGGTGAAGTGGGTCATGAATATGCCCTCACCGGTGATGCCCCGCTTGGCCGCCGACTTGAGCTTGCCCCAGGTGCCCTGGTCGGGTTCGGAGCCGTCGCCCATCTTGGCCTCGAAGGTGATGCCCTGCTCCATGTACATCATGGCCCCGGCCTCGGCGATCACGACCTCGCCCGGATCCAGTTCGATCTCCACGAACTGAAGGTCGTCGCCGTATATCTGATAGTCGATCTCATGGCTCCGCATTGGCTGCCTCCTCGGTGTGTCGAGCCGTGAGGGGCGAGACTAACGGACTCCCGGTACGAGCTGACTGACCTGCGCGGAGCGCACCTCGGGACACCGCCTGCGGCCGCCGCGCCGCATCAGTAGCCGATCAGTAGTCGATGCCCTTCTTGGCCAGGATCCCGGCGTCGTAGGCGTGCTTGGTCTTGACCATCTCGGTGGCGGTGTCGGCCAGATCGATCATCCAGTCCGGCGCGTCCCGGCCGGTCAGCACCAGCGACACCCGCTCGGGGCGATTGCGGAACGTGGCCTCCACCTCGGCGGCGTCGATCCAGCTCCAGTTCAGCGGATAGGTGATCTCGTCGAACACCACCAGCCGGTGCTGGCCGGCCTCCACCACCGCCTTGCCGTGCCGCCACGCCTGTTGGGCCTCGGCCTCATCGCGGGTCAGGTCGTCGCTGTCCCAGGTGAAGCCCTCACCCAGCGACCAGAAGTCGATGCCCAGCGGCTCGGCCATCAACTGCTCGCCGGTCACCCAGTCGTCGGACTTGAGGAACTGCACCACCGCCACCGGCCAGCCCCGGGCCCTGGCCCGCACGGCCGTGCCGAACGCGGCCGAGGACTTGCCCTTGCCGTCGCCGGTGTTGACCACCACCAGGCTTCGGGCGGCGCGCATCCCGCCGGGGCGGGGATCGGCGGTGGGCGGGGAGTCGGTGCCGGTCATGGCTCATCTCCATTCTGAGCGGTGGGCGGCTGCGAACGGCCGCCGTTGGTGGTGGGAACTATCACCGGGCCCTCGGGGTCGTCGACGATGCGCACGGAGGCACCGAAGTGCTCGGCGATGTTCGCCACGGTGAGCACCTCGGCGGGCGGCCCAGTCTCAGCCACACGCCCCTGCGCCAGTATGGCGATGCGGTCGCCGTAGCGGGCGGCCAGCGTCAGGTCGTGCAGGGTGGCGATGACGGTGAGGCTGCGCTCGCGGCGCAGCGCGTCCACCAGTTCCAGCACGTCCTGTTGATGGCCGAGGTCGAGCGCGGTGGTGGGCTCGTCGAGGAGCAGCACATCGGCCTGCTGGGCCAATGCCCGGGCCATCACCGCCCGCTGGCGCTCACCGCCGGAGAGCGACTGCACGGTGCGCTCGCCGAAACCGCCGAGGTCGAGGCGGGCGAGGATCTCCGCCACGATGCTGCGGTCGTGGGCCGTCTCGGCCGCGAACACGCCCCGGTGCGGGGTGCGCCCCAGCAGCACATAGTCGGCGACCAGCATCCCCGGAGGGATTACCGGCGTCTGCGGCACGTAGGCGAGCTTGCGGGCCCGAGCGGCTCGGCGCCTTGCCGATCCCGCGCCGGCTCGATGCCCATCCGCTCGGCCTCTGAGCCCGTCGATCACGATCTCGCCGTCGAAGGGCACCAGGCCGAGCAGGGCCCGTAGCAGGGTGGTCTTGCCTGCGCCGTTGGGGCCGATGATGTTCACCCACTCCCCCGCCGAGGCGGCCAGGTCGACGCCGCGCAGCACCCGGGCGCCGTCGAGGGTCACGCCGAGCGTCCGCACGCTCACAGTGTGCGTCGGATCCGCGGTGTGATTGGCGGCGGCGGTCTTCACCAGATCTCCCGGCGGCTGGTCCGCAGCACCAATACGAAGAAGGGGGCGCCAAGAAAGGCGGTCACCACGCCGATAGGCAGCTCGGCGGGGGCCAGCGCGGTGCGGGCGGCCAGGTCGGCCAGCACCATGAACGCGCCGCCGAACAGGATCGACAGCGGCAGCACGGCCCGGTTGCTGGCACCGAACGCAAGTCGCACGGCGTGGGGCACAATGATGCCCACGAAGCCGATCAGCCCGCTCACCGACACTGCGGCCGCCGCCCCCAGCGACGCGGCCAGCACCACGATCATGCGCACCCGGCGAGGATCGAGTCCGAGCGCGGCGGCCTCCTCGTCGCCGACGGCCAGCACGTCGAGCGCTCGGCGGTAGCGCAGCACCACCGCCGCGGTCACCGCGAAGTAGGGCAGCATCAGCGCCGGCTCCGACCATCCCGAGGTGGCGATGCGGCCCAGGATCCAGGCGAAGATCTGGCGGAACGCGTCGCTGTTGGCCTGCAACACGTAGGTCTGGCAGGCGGTGAGGAAGCTGGCCACCGCGATGCCGGCCAGGATCAGCGACGCCACCGAGCGGCCCCCCAGATGGCCGGCCGCATACGACACCGTCACCGACACCAGTGCGCCGGCGAAGGCGGCCAGCGGCACCGGGTCGAGCATCCCGGCGCCGTCGCCGAGGTTGCTGGTGATGGCGATGGTGGCCCCGAGCCCGGCGCCGGCCGCTATCCCGAGGAGGTATGGATCGGCCAGCGGGTTGCGAAAGGCGCCCTGGTAGGCGGCGCCGCTCACCGACAGGGTGGCCCCCACCAGCAGGCCGAGAGTTACTCGGGGCAGCCGGATCTGCTCCACGATGGCAGAGTGGGCGTCGCTCAGGCCGGAGTCAACCGTCACTCCCGGCAGGCCGTCGAGCAACTCCAGCGCCACTCGATGGGCTGCGATGTCCACCGGGCCGATGGTCAGACCGGCGGTCACCGCCACCACGACCGCGGCCAAACCGGCGGCCAGCGGACCCGGTCGCAGGCCGGAGGCCCGCAGCCCAGCCGCCGGCTGCGGGTCCGTCACGTCAGTGCCCCAGCCTGCGGTGCTCTGCTCGCCGACGCTCGCCCGAGTGCCAACGGTGGAGCGGGCGCATTAGCTCGCCGCCCCGATCGACACCAGCACATCGGAGATGGCCGCGATGAAGTCCACCAGGCGGGGACCCCAGCGCGACACGATGTCGTCGTTTAGTTCCACGATCCTGCCGTCCTGCACCGCGGTGAGCTGGTCCCAGCCGGGACGCTCCGCCACCGTCTGGGCGTTCTGGCCGCAGCACAGGGTGTCGGCCAGGAAGATCACATCCGGGTCGGCGTCCACCAGGTATTCGTCGCTGAGCTGCGGATAGCCCCAGGCGCTGCCGTCGGCGTCGGCGGCATCGGCCACGTTGATGAGCCCGAACAGGCTGTACACCTGCCCGACGAACGTGCTGCTGGTGACGGTGTAGAGGGTGTTGTCGAGCTCGTGGTAGTAGCTGAGCCCGGAAGCGTCGGGCGCGGCCGCAATCAGCTCGGAGATCTCGGCCCGCATGCCGGCCACCACCTCGGCCGCCTCGTCGGCCTGGCCGGTGACCTTCCCGAGTTGTTCAAGCTGGGCGTACACGTCCTCGAAGGCGAACGGGGCGTCGTGGGTCCACACTTCGATGCCGAGAGCCTCCAGGCTGGCGCCGACATCGCTGCTGGTCTGCATGACCACCAGGTCGGGGTCGTAGGAGGCGATGGCCTCGATGTTCGGGTTCCACCCGTCGAGGTCGGTGACCGGGGCCTCGGCGGGGTAGTACGAGAACTGGTCGACGGCCACCACCCGGTCGCCCGCGCCGATGGCGAACAGCATCTCGGTGGCAGTGGGCGAGATCGACACGATCCGCTCGAACCCGTGCCCAGCCTCGCTCTCCGCGGCCGCGGCGGGCTCCTGCTCTGGGGTCGAGTCGCCGGACTCTTCCTCCGCGGCCGGCTCTTGGGCTGCCGCGTCACCAGACTCCTCATCTGCGGCGGTCTCCTGCGTCGCCGACGAGTCGACGGACTCCTCTACGGCCGGCTCTGGCTCGCTGACATCTTCGGCCACATCGCCGTCGGATGTGGCGGCCACTTCGTCAGGCTGCTGCTCGTTCGGCGCCGGGGCTTCGACAGCCGAGCCTGCGGTCGCGGTCGGCTCGACCGACTCGGCGGACTCGTCGTCGCCACAGGCGACCGCCAAAAGCGCCGCGACCAGCAGCGCCAGGCAGAGTCTTAGGGCGAGCGCAAATTGCTCCCACGCGTCTCGCGGCGCGGCGGTGTCACTCCCGCTCTTGTTCGCTGCGCTCACGGGCCGCTCGGGCCACGGCCTCGCTGCGCTCTCTGCGGGAACCCCAAGGGGATCGGGTCTATCCGCTCGGCCTCTAGCCCACAGGGCGACGCGCCGGGATGCGGTGGTGTTCATATGGTTCTCCCTTCTGCTCGAGTTCGGGGCCGAGCAGCGGGAGTGCCACCGCACGAGCCTCCCCTTGCCTCGAGGGTCGGTCCGTCATGCCGACAGCCAGGCGATCGGACTCGTCTCGGTGGCCGGAGCCGCCGAGCATCACCGCTGCGGGACAGTGCCGGGTTCACACCGGCTTCGCTGCCTGTCGGCGGGCGGCACCCTAGCCGGATTCAGCGGTCAGCGCTCGCCCCCGCTCTCGCCGAAGTTCGGCGGTCTGCCGCGTTCGGGCAGGCCCAGCGCGCCCGGTCAGCGGCAGGCCGGCTCGTAGCGCAGCCCCCGGTCGGCCAGCCGCTCCAGAGCCATGTCGAGGCCCTGCACCGTGCTGGAGCGGTTGCCGCCGCCGTCGTGCATCAGCAGCACCACTCCGGGCCTGGCCCACTGCACGATGTAGTCGGCGATCTCCTCTGCCGACGGGCCGAGCCAGTCGCTGGGGCTGGCATCCCAGGTCATCAGCGCCAGTCCGTGGGTGGCGGCCCACTCAACGGTGGACGCACCGACGGCCCCGTAGGGCGGGCGCAGGCACGGCGCAGCGAGATCCCCCAGGACATCCTGGGTGCGGCTGATGGTCTCGTCGAAGGCCTCCTGAGACAGTCCGGCCAGGTTCTCGTGCATCCAGGTGTGGTTGGCGACGGTGTGGCCCTCGGCCGCGATGCGCTCGATGATCTCGGGATAGGCCTGCGCCAGCGAGCCCACCACGAAGAACGTGGCCCTGGCGTCGTGACGGGCCAGCACGTCGAGCATCTGCGGGGTGTACTCGGGATGAGGGCCGTCGTCGAAGGTCAGGTAGAGCACGTCGCCGTCGTCGTCGGGGGTGACCGGTCGGGGCACCCGCACCCGCTGGGTGGTGGTTGTGGGCGGGGGCGCGGCCAGCGGCAGCACCTCGACGGCGAGGTCGTAGTCGGCCGACCCCGAGTGCGAGGAGACCACCGTCACCTGCCACGGTCCCGTGGCCGGCAGTTCCGTGTCCACCAACTGCGTTCGCCGCGCCGGGGTAACAACCAGGTGGTCGAGGCGGACGTCGAGCCACACCCCCAGCGGTGCTTGCAGCTTGGCGGTGAACGGCTGCCCCTGCGAGGCGTACACGGTGTAGGTCTGGCGCTGGCGGAAGTCGATGGTGCCGGACTCGGTGGCGCTGACCGTGTCCGGCTCGAAGCGGATGTTCACCGCCGGCTGCGGCGGGCCGGGCTCGATGGGCGCCGTCGCGATCACCCTCGCCCGAGGCTCCGGATGTAGCGGGTCGATCTCCAGCGTGGTGTGCCGGGAGAGAACCGTGAAGGGTTCGTCGTCGGCCCGGTCGAACAGCGACACCTCGATGAGGCCGTCGCGCACGGTGATGGCGTCCACCATCACCCGGTCGCCCACCACGATGGGCGGCTGCGCCGACGCTGCGCCCGCGTCGTTGATCACGGGCACGATCAGGTGGAACACGCCGGTTCCGGGCGACTGTTCCACGATGTGGGCTGCCAGATCGGTGTCGCCGTCGCCATCGAGGTCGCCGAGCGCCACGAGATCCCCGAGCGTGAACACCGTCGCCGAGGCGCCCCCGTACGACACCGTGGCCCGACCTCCCTGCAACTGCACGACCTCCCCGTCGATCTCCAAGGCGAGGTGCTCCAGATCTTCGGGGCCGATCCCATCCGTCGTCGGCGCCGCAGTGGTGGGCGGAGCCTGCCCATCGTCTGGAGCCGCGGTGGTGTCCGTCTGCGTGGTGGTGGTTACAGAGGTCGATGTGGATGTGGTGGCGGGCGACGCCGACAGGTCCGCCGCGGTCGGGGCGGCAGTCGAGGCCGGGTCGGCAGGCTCGCCTGACATGGCGGGGCCGGAGCCTGACGAGCGCTCTCCGCTGCACCCCGCTACCACAAGAGCCACTGCGAACCCATAGACGAGAAACCTCCCCCACCGGCCCCGCATCACTGCAAGGGGCTGTGCAGCTAGGTGCGGGGTTCTCGCGTCGCGAGGCAGTGTTTCCCGCTCTTGTTCGCTGCGCTTACGGGCCGCTCGGGCCACGGCCTCGCCCGGATGGGCTGGACTCGTCCGCCCATTAGCTCGGCCTCTAGGCCTCCGCCCGCAGGCCCTGTCCGCCTGTGACTTCCTGCTCATCGCGCCCGCCGCAGCACTCGTAGCGAGCCCACCGCCGCCTGCTGGCAGAAGCGCCCGTCGGACAGGGCCCGGCACCAGATCTCATACGGGGGCCGTCCGCCATCGGCGGGAACCTCGAACACGTCGTGGATGGCCAGCAGGCCGCCCGGCGCCACATGGGGCGACCAGCCCTCGTAGTCGCGGTGGGCGGGCTCGGCGCCGTGCCCGCCGTCGATGAACACCATGGCCAGCGGGGTGGCCCACAGCGACGCCACCGTTGGCGAATCACCCACCACGGCCACGATAGTTCGCTCCAGACCGGCGTCGGCCACGGTGCGGCGGAAGAACGGCAGGGTGTCGATCAGGCCCCCGTCGGGATCGACCACCTCGGGGTCGTGATGCTCCCAGCCGGGCTGGTTCTCCTCGGAGCCGCGGTGATGGTCCACGCAGAACAGCACTCGCCCGGCCTGCTGCGCGGCTGCGCCCAGATACAGCGCCGACTTGCCGCAGTAGCTGCCCACTTCCAGCAGCGGACCGTCCGCCTCGAGCGCGGCGGCGGCCTCGTACAGGGCGAGTCCCTCATCGGCGGGCATGAACCCGCGCGCCGCCTCGGCGGCGCGGCGGAGACGGTCGTCCATCACGGCCGACACAAGGTTGGCTGGGTGACGCGGCCATCGATCCATCGCGCTCGGCTCACGCTGCGCTCCATCACGTCGGCTCAATGTCAGCGCGGCCGTCGATCCATCCAGCACAGCGGAGGCGGTCGTCCATTGCCACGAGTCGACTCAGCCATCCGGCGAGCGGGACCACAGCACTTGGTCGAGGAAGACGTACTTGGCCACCCACACGCAGCCGTAGGCACCGAGGTTGCCGGCCACGACGAGCAGGGTGCTGTCGGACAGCCGCTCGATGATCCCCACCGCCAGCGACGAGAGCACCAAACCGACGAGCGCCATCACCCAGAAGGTGAGCACCTCGCCGCCCAGCCGGTGAGGGCCGCGGCGCTGCCACACCCAGGCCCTGCTCAGCAGGTAGGCGGGCACGGTGCCGACCATCCAAGCGGCCAGGTTGGACCCGACCGCAGGCCACCCCAGCACGCCGTGGCAGACCGCCAGCACGCTGAGCGCCACCATCACGTTGACGACCGAAACACCGCAGTAGCGCAGCGCCTTCGGTCCGTGCTCGGCCCGCAGCCGCTGCAGGGCGGAGGTAACAGCGCCGGTCACGACCGCAGACTATTGCGGCCCGCCGCGCCCAGACACCCGCACCAACGGCACCGCCAGCAGTTCAACGTGCAGGCGCGACCGGTGAGCAGACAACACAGAACTCGGTCGGCTCGTCTACTCTCACCGGGCGTGACCGACGACATGGCCCCCATCGAGGTCGACGAATGCCGTGCCGTCACCGACGATCTGGTCGAGGCCATGCAGCGGCTGATCCCCCAGTTGTCGGCGTCGAGCCCCCCGCCCAACCGGGCCGAGCTGGAGGAGATCGTGGCGTCACCGGCCACCATGCTGTTCGTGGCCCGGCACCGCGGCCGCATCGTGGGAGCGTTGACGCTGGTCGCCTTCCGCATCCCCACCGGAGTTCGCACCCGAATCGAAGACGTGGTGGTGGACGAGACGGTGCGAGGCCGGCGGGTAGGCGAGCGGCTCAGCGAGGCCGCCCTGGAGGCCGCCCGGCGGCTGGGCGCCCGCAACACCGACCTCACCTCCCGCCCTTCGCGACAAGCCGCCAACCGTCTATACGCCCGCATGGGTTTCGAGCGGCGCGAGTCCAACGTCTACCGCTTCACGCTGTGAGCGACCCGCACCACCACCCACCGGGCTTGGACGCTCGGCGCGCGCTGACCGTGTGCAGGCTTCACGCTGTGAGCGACTCGCACCACCACCCCGCCCCGGTGACGCTGTGAGCGACTCCGGCCTGCTGTGGGCACCGTCGCCGGAGCGGGCGGCCGGATCCAACCTTGAGGCGTTCCGAGCCTGGCTGCGGGATCGCCGCGGCATCGACGCACCGGACTTCTCGAGCCTGCACCGGTGGTCGGTGCAGCACCCCGGCCCGTTCTGGGCTGCGGTCTGGGACTGGTGCGAAGTGGCCGGCGACCGGGGCGAGCGGCTCGTCGAGGCGCCTGCCGAGAGCCTCTGCCCGGATCCGGGCGAGCGGCTGCGGCGCACCCGGTTCCTGCCCGACGCCCGGCTCAACGTGGCCCAGAGCCTGCTGGGCGAGCCGTCGAACGACACCGCGGTGATCTTCCGCAGCGAGGACGGCGAGGCCGCCGAGCTCACCCGGGCCGAACTGCACGACATGACCGGCCGGATCCAGCAGCTCCTGATCGACGCCGGGGTGGGGCCGGGCGACCGGGTGGCGGCCTGGATGCCCAACCGCCCCGAGACCGGCGCGGTGATGCTGGCCGCTGCCGGCCTGGGCGCGGTGTTCAGCTCCACGTCGCCCGACTTCGGCGTCACCGGCGTGCTCGACCGTTTCAGCCAGATCTCCCCCACCGTGCTGTTCGCCTGCGCCGACTACCCCTACGGCGGTCGCCGCCACGACTGCACCGAGCGGCTCGCAGCCATCTCCGCGGCTCTGCCCACGCTGCGCCGCACCGTGCTGGTGGAGCCGGGCTGGCTCGACGGCTACGGCGCCGGATTCGGGGGCGGGCCCGCGCCGCCGGTGTTCCGGGAGCTGCCCTTCGACCATCCCTGGTACGTGCTGTATTCCTCGGGCACGACCGGCCCGCCCAAGTGCATCGTGCATCGGGCCGGCGGACTGCTGGTCAAGCACCTGGCCGAGCACCGGCTGCACTGCGATGTGAAGCCGAGCGACCGGGTGTTCTACTTCACCACCACCGGCTGGATGATGTGGAACTGGCTCGCCTCGACCCTGGCCTGCGGGGCCGCGGCGGTGCTGTACGACGGCTCGCCCGCCCATCCGGGCCCACGGCGCCTGTTCGACCTGGTCGACGAGACGGGCATCACCTTGTTCGGGACTTCGGCGAAGTTCATCGACGCCTGCCGCAACGCGGGCCTGACCCCCCGGAGAAGCCACGTCCTGTCGTCGCTGCGCACCATCACCTCGACCGGCTCCACGCTGGCAGCCGAGGGATTCGACTGGGTGTACCACAACGTCAAGGCCGACGTTCATCTGGCGTCGATCTCGGGGGGCACCGACCTGTGCGGCTGCCTGGTGGCCGGCGACCCGACCGCGCCGGTGCGGCGGGGCGAGATCCAGCGTCCCGGCCTGGGCATGGACATCGATGTGGTGGACGACTCGGGCCGGTCGCTGCCGACCGGGGTCGAGGGCGAGCTGGTGTGCCGCGGCCCGTTCCCGTCGCTGCCGCTGCGCTTCTGGGACGATCCCGGCGACGCCCGCTACCGGGCCGCCTACTTCGAGCGCATCGCCGGCGTGTGGCACCACGGCGACTTCGCGTCGAGGACCCCGTCGGGCGGGTTCGTGATCTCGGGACGGTCCGACGCCACCCTCAATCCCGGCGGGGTGCGCATCGGCACCGCCGAGATCTACAGCCGGGTCGACACCATGGGTGAGATCGTCGAGAGCATCGCGGTGGGCCAGCCCCACAACGCCGACACCCGCATCGTGCTGTTCGTCAAGCTGGCGCCCGGCTGCGAGCTGACCGACGAGCTGCGCGGCGTGATCCGCAGCCGGATCCGGGCCGAGCTGTCGCCCCGCCATGTGCCCGCGGTGATCGCCGCGGTGGACGACATCCCCCGCACTCGGTCGGGCAAAATGACCGAGACCGCGGTGCGCGACGTGATCTGCGGTCGCCCGGTGCGCAACACCTCGGCCATGGCCAACCCCGAGGCCCTGGAGCACTTCCGCGACCGACCCGAACTGGCCTGAGCACAGCCCCCGGCGAGCGGCCCCAGAAGGACTTGACCAACAGGGGCCGACAGCCAACCCGAAGGCCCAACACCGCTTCTGCGACCGCCGCCGGAAGTGGCCCGGTGGCAGGGGCCGGGGCGGTGGCGGCGGTATGGTTGGCGCCCGTGTCGATTGAACCGGAGCACGTTCTGTGGTCGGGTCCCAAGCCCGAGTTGGACCGCCCCACGCTGATCGCCGCCTTCGAGGGCTGGAACGATGCCGGCGACGCGGCCACCACTGCGGCCTCCCATCTGGCCGGTCGCTGGGGATGCGTGCCGGTGGCGGAGATCGACCCCGAGCCGTTCTTCGACTTCACCGCGGTCCGACCGCTGGTGCACCTCGACGACAGCAAGGCCCGGCGCATCGACTGGCCCGCCAACGAGGTGCGGGTGGCCCGCCTCGACAACGGCGGCGCCGACGCGGTGGTGCTGATCGGCACCGAGCCCCAGCTGCGGTGGCGGACCTTCACCCACCAGCTGATCTCGGTGGCCGGGCTGCTCGGTGTGGAGCGGGTGGTCACCCTGGGCGCGCTGCTCGCCGAGGTGCCCCACAGCCGCGACGTGGAGGTGTACGGCGCCACCGACGACGAGGAGTTGCGAGCCGAGCTGGACCTCACGCCGTCCACCTATGAGGGGCCCACCGGTATCGTCGGCGTGCTGTCGTCGGCCTGCCGAGATGCGGGCTACAGCACCGCTTCGTTCTGGTCGGCAGTGCCGTCGTACATGCCGGCCGCGCCGTCGCCCAAGGCTGCGCTGGCGCTGGTCAACCGGGTGTGCGCCCTGATGGGGGCGCCGGTGCCCACCCTCGACCTTGAGCAGCGGGCGCAGACCTACGAGCAGGAGATCACCAAGATCGTGGCCGAGGACGAGGAGACCGCCGAGTACGTGGCCCGCCTAGAGACGGCCTGGGACAACCGCGACCGCCACGCCGACAACAACGACACACCTCTCAGCGACGACCCCGACCGGCTGGTCGCCGAAGTAGAGAAGTTCCTGCGCGACGGCAGCTAAAAGCCGACCGCTGCCCAGCGCTACTGGTTGCAGCCGGAAGTGCGGATCGTAACCGAGTTGGTCTTGCGATCCTGGTTGCCGCGGAAGACTCGCAAGGGATCAGCGTCCGAACCGAAGTTGGGATGCCGCTCGTAGACCCGTACCCGGTACTGCGTGCAGGGCTCCAATCCCTTGATCGTGGCTGAGGTGGCCCCCGGCGCCAGCGGGTTCGCTGCTCTGCGCAGCGAAGCCAGCTGCTCAGCACCCTCGTCGGGGCCCAGCCGCTTGACCATCACGACCGGCTCAACGCCACCAGGGTTCTGCCACTCGATCATGGCGATTCGCTTCTTGGGCTTGCCCTCCCAAACCAAGTTGTCGACCTGCGCGGACGCAGTCTTGCGGCTCGGGTTGAGGTCACAGCCCGAGCCATCGGCCGAGCGGGTCCAGAACCGCAGCGGCACCGAACGCACGGTCATCTGATCCCACAGCGACTGCGTGAAGTTCGACATCACGTCGTCCATCAAGTCCTTGGGCAGATGGGCGATCCAGAGCCGATGCTCCCGGCAGGGAGTCATCCCAACAACCATGTTCCATGCGTAGTACTCGCCGTGCTCGATCATCGGCATCGGGTTGTGGTCTTCGGAGCTGTACGACGCGATCTGAGCCAGCTTCGGCGCGTCGGTGCCTTCTTGAATCACGAATGTCGGCCGCAGCTCGGCGCCGTCGGTGGTGCTCGCCTCCCAGAAGAACGAGATCTCGTTGTTGGGGGTGACGGGATCGGCGTCGATGTCGCCGAGAGTGATCGGCGAAGCGCCGTCGTCCGCGCCGGCGATGGACCACGGAGCGCTCAAGCACACCACAAGCACTGCGGCCAGAATCAACGAGAGCTTCCTTGAAATCATTTGCGGGCTCCAATCGGTACGACGCGGCGAACGCCGCGTAAACGCGTCGCCTGGCCCGCTCCCGAGCGAGGCTATCGGCTCAGCCGGGGAATCACCCCCCTGCCCTCGGGCCCTCCGGCTGGCCTCGCCAGGGTGGGTTGCGGGGGTGGTCGAAGAGCACTTCCACCGGCTCGCCCCGGATGGCGCTGAAGGCGTGCGGGGCCCACAGATCGGGACGGGCGGTGCGCTCGGGCAGTTCGCCCTCGGCGAAGAAGCCCACATCGGAGCATTCGAGCGGGTGGGCTGCCAGCTCCCCGCCGAGGCTGCGGCAATGGAACACGATCGACACCAGCGGCACCCGGTGGAAGCCGAGGCGCAACCCGTCGAGGATGGCGATGGGCCGCAGCACCTCGCAGTCGATCCCGGTCTCCTCTCGGACCTCCTTGACCGCTACCTCGGAGGGCGAGTAGCCCACGTCGGACCATCCGGTGGGGTACAGCCACCAACCGGAGTCGGCTCGCTGCACCAGCAGCATGCGGCCCTCGTCGTCGCCGACGATGGCACCCACGGTGACCTTGGGGGTGACGTAGCCGGCGATGCCCTCCCCGACCCCGTCGAGCCATTGCTCCACTTGGCGCCCGGCGTCGATCCCCGCCGGGCTGCGAGCCCGGATGTCGGCGGCCACTGCCAGCACTTCCTCGAAGCGCTCCTGCTCATAGCGGCTCTCGGTGAAGCCCAGACCAGTCTGGGCTATCCCGGCCAGGGTCTCGGCCCAGCGGAGAATGTCGGCCTCGCCCGCCGGGTGCCGCGCTGAATCAGCATCATCGGCAGTCGCCCCCGAGCCCCCGGCATCCTCGGCCATCACGGCACCCTAACCCCGGCTAGTTCCTCGGACCGGATCGGTGTGGTCAGCGGGTTCGTGCGAGGATCTCGTCGGCCGGTCCTACCAGGCCGGTCACGAAGGGGCCGAACTCTGCGTAGGCGGCCGAGGCCCGGTCGTAGCGCATGGTGTAGACCGTCTCCTTGAGGGCGGCGATGTCGGTGCCGAACAGGGTGACGCCCCACTCCCAGTCGTCGAGCCCGGTGGATGCGGTCACCAGCTGCACGATGCGCCCCGCGAACTTGCGTCCCGACGCGCCGTGCTCGTACATCAGCTCCTTGCGCTCGTCGAATCCGAGCTCATACCAGTTCTGGCCCAGGTTGCGCCGCTTGGTCATGGGGTAGAAGCACCAGGCCGGCTTGTCCGGCGGGGGCAGCTTGGGGTTCAGGCGCATGTCGGCCATCTCGGCCGGCAGGCCCAGGGCGTACTCGGACAGCTCGGTGATCGACACGTAGCTGTCGGCGATCTCCAGCCCAGCCCGCACTAAGGCGGTCTGCAGGTCGCGCAGCGCCCAGGCGTCGGCGTGCAGGCCCATGAAGCAAAGCTGCGCCTTGTGGCCGAGCACCGCCACCGTCACCACTTGCGCCCCCGCCTCGACGGCGGCATCGACCGCAGCGAGCACGGCGGCGTCGCCGGTGTCGGGCGTGCGGGCGCAGAAGAGGTGCACCACGACCAGCCCCTGGCCCACGCCGACCGATTCCAGCATCACCGCAGTCTATGGAGCCGGCGCAGCCCCCTAGCAGGCTGGGTGACGGAGTTGAGCGACACATGGACGCCACAGGTGCCGGATTCTGCCGATTCGACGCGCTCGTACAATCTTCTGCTACATTCAAGAACGATCCGAGGCCTTCAAGGACGAGGAGGGCATTCGTTGGGGTAGCACCGCATCGAGTGCCAGTCATGTGAGAGTGGAGGTGGGGCTCAGCGGTTGCCCAGTATCAGCGAGGCGAGACTAGTTAGTCTTCTTATTTCGCAACCGGCTGACCACCGAGACCCGCTCTCGATGGCCGAGACCTCGCATAGATTTCAGTGAATTCCCGGCCTTGTTGCCGGGTATTCGCGTTCACGGCCAGCTCCTGTTGCGATCATTCGCGTCGGCTTGCTCGCTCTGGCTCTTGCTCCAAGTTTGCTTGCACTGCTTGCCGCGACGAACATGGCCGTCCGGATAGATGTTGAGGTATCCGCCAGATCCAACCCTCCACATTGTGTGTGACGATGCCACGACAGAAGCGCGTGGGACCGTCACGTCCCAGTGAAAGCCGTCGTGCAACTGCAAGTCGCGGACGGTCTGCGGCTCTCTCCCATGCCGTGCTCCCGGCGACGCCAACACCCAACGGCGCTTGCGGTCGTCCACGAGCGCCGACTTGTTGTGGTGTTCTTGCCGGAACCGCTTTCGCTCAGCCGTCTCGTCTAGCTCGAAGGGGCCCTTCGTTGTGAAAATGTGAAAGGGAAGAATCCGCGGATCGTTCGGTCCATCACAGTCGATCTGTGCCAACCAGTCTTCGAAGGCTGTGCCCCAGAGAGCAGCCGCGTTCGACCGTAGGCTCGTTACGAAGGACTTGTAGCGGCAATACCGATAGAGCGACACGGTACGGTCGTCGCGAAGGTTCTTGCCGGGGTCAAGTCTGACTCTCGGCTTGCCTTCGTACACCACCGCCACGGGACGGCGGTGCATCTCCTCGTACAGGCGAACGGCATCCGCGCGCGGCACGACGTGAAGGACCCGGCCGCGGCCGGACACGAGACGAACACACCTGATGCTTGCCAGTTCCCAGCCGCGCGAGTCTGCTACAGCTTGGACATCAATGACTGGGTGGAACCCAGGTACTTGGATGTGCCACACGCCCGCCGGAGCCATCGTCATCCATGCGCCCGCATGGCAACTTCCGCCGGAATTTGGAGTTCCTTCAACTCGCGGTCGTTCATCAGCGATATGCATCGCACTATGAAGGACCGAAGCTCATTGGCAGGCTTGCGCTGTCGTGGCAGGACAAGCAAGTCCTTGGGCGGATCTAGCTCCTGAGAATGGAAGAACTCGAGCAACCTCTCATGGACCCGGTCGCGCATCCGAATAGTCCAGGGACCACGGAGCCTCTTCGGCAGAGCCGCAGTCCCGAGGCCCTCGCCGACCCAGGCCTTGAGTTGAAGCGCCTCTGCGTCACTCACCGTAGCCGAACATTCTTCGATGAAATCGATTCGCCAAGTCTGCAGGGTCGCCCGGTCCAAGGTGGGAAGATCAACTCCGCCGCCCGAGTCGTCCCCTTCTCGCACACGGATCGCCTTGCCGGTTACCCGATCCAGAACCCATCTCTGGTCATGGCTGTAATCGACGACCGCGTGCCAGAGATCCGACCGGATCGTCTTCCCACTCGACGAGGCGCTAACGGCATCCGACTGCTCGATCTCAGAGCGGTACGGCTCCTGCAACTCTATAACAAAGGGCTTGGCCGAGTGGTCCACAGTAAGCAGATCGTCAAGCTGTTCGACGAGGTCGACGAACCGATCTGCGCCATAGGCGGCCTCATCGAACGACCGCTCGGTGAGATCCAAGAGACGGTTCTTCAGAACAGCTCCTGCCATGCGATGCCACTCGGGTCTGCCCTGTCTTGCCGCAATCCGAAACGCGTCAAGAACCAGAGCCTGCGGACTTGGATGTTGGTCGGGTTGGTCGGTCACGATCCTCCTCTCGGGTCAGACTCGGGATCAGGTGCCAACGTAGACGGTCATGGCGCCGTTGCGGGCGAAGCCAGCCAGCTGCATCCCGGCGGCCTCTGCGGTGGCCGCGGCCAGCGCGGTGGGGGCGCTCACGGCCACCAGAGCCCGAAACCCTCCGGCCCAAGCTTTGTGGACAAGCTCGAAGCTGGCCCGGCCGCTGACCACCAGTCCCTGCCCGGTGGCAGGCAGGCGACCGTCGAGGAACAGCCGGCCGATGAGCTTGTCGACCGCGTTGTGGCGGCCCACGTCCTCGCGGACCAGCGAGACCGAACCATTGGCAGCCACCACGCCGGCCGCATGAACCGCGCCAGTGGCATCGAACAACTCCTGTCCGGGTCGCAACTGGTCGGGAGCGGAAGCCAGCGCCTCCCACCGCATCGGCTCGCCGGTCACTGCATCAAGCTTGGAGACGAGCTCGTCGATCTCGCTCGTGCCGCAGAAGCCGCAAGACGAGGTGGTGGTGGTTAGCCGGGGCCGGGGCAGCGGGGCCTTGCCCCCGGTGGAGACCGACACCACGTTGAAGTCAGTGGCCGCGGCCGAGCCCTTGGCGCAGTACTTGACCTGGGTCACCCCGTGGCCGTCGAGCAGCCCTTCGGCAAAGCAGAAGCCCACGGCAAGCTCGAAATCGTTGCCCGGGGTGCGCATGGTGGTGGCCACCCGCACGTCGTCCAGTTCGATGGCCATAGGCTCCTCGGAGGCGAGCCGGTCGGCCCTGCGGTTGTCCGCGGCCTCGTCGCCCGTCCAGGGCCGCACCAGCCGTTGCTGGCTCCTCGACTTGGTGGCCATGGCTAGAGGCTACGGTACCCAGGCGCAACCGGGTCGAAGGGCGGCAGTAGGCAGTGGTCCACGAAGTACAGCAACGGAATCTGCCAGAGAACCCTCAGGATGGTCTGTGACTAGAGTTCGCGAGAAACCGCACCCATAGGAGACGGGCGACTCGACCATGTTGAGGGCTGACACGCAATCAAGGCTGATGGTCACGCTTTGCCTGACGAGATGAGGTTCTGGTTCTCCCGGCCGATGGCTACAGCGTGCTCGATCTGGTCATCCATCGGTCGTGGGCACCTCAACCACTGGTCCGGTCCCACTGCCGTAGTTCTGCCCGCACGTGGTGGATCAGGTCGGTCTCACCCACCGCGGCCATCCACAGCTCCGAGGTCAGGGTCGAGCCGACTACCTCCAGCCGCCGCCGCACGGCGGTCACCGACTTGGCCGTGGACGTGAGGCCGACCTCGGCGGACTCCAGTTCGACGACTAGGCCGTCGGAGGTCCCGGTCACAGAGCCCGAGTCGACTTCGACGACTCCTGACGGCTGCGCCACCGTGAGCTCGACGGCGCCGTCGGGCAGAGCCCGCAGGAACCCGGCCTCGCCGTGCAGCGGCTCGCCCGTCAAGAGGTCGCGGCTGCGCTGGACCATGGACAGGAACGGCTTGCCCACATGGCCGAAGACCAGCTCCTCGGTGTAGTCGAAGTCGTCGATGGTCGGGTAACTGCCCCTACCCGTGCCCCGCCACGTCCCGAGCAGGGGCGCGAGCGGCCCGCACAACGGATGCAGCTCAGCCATGCCTGCAAGCTAGCCGGGCGCGCAACAGCCCGGCGCCGAGGGGGCGGGCCGGGCTGTTGTCTTTGGGGGGACTGGAACTAGAAGTCCATGTCGGGCATTCCGCCGCCCGCGGGCGCATCCTCGGGGGACTCGGCGATCACGGCCTCGGTGGTGAGGAACAGCCCGGCGATCGAGCCGGCGTTCTGCAGGGCCGAGCGGGTGACCTTGGCCGCGTCGATGATCCCGGCCGCGATCAGATCCTCGTAGTCGCCGGTGGCCGCGTTGAGGCCGTCGGAGCCGCTCAAACCGCGGACCCGCTCGACCACCACGCCGCCCTCGAGGCCGGCGTTGACCGCGATCTGGCTCAACGGCGCCACCAGCGCCTTGGCCACGATCCGGGCCCCGGTCTGCTCGTCGGGATCGCTGAGCCCGTCAATGGCGCCCTCGACCGCGTCGACGGCCCGCAGCAGCGTCACGCCGCCTCCGGCCACGACGCCCTCCTCGATGGCGGCCTTGGTGGTGCTGACCGCGTCCTCGATGCGGTGCTTCTTCTCCTTGAGTTCCACCTCGGTGGCCGCTCCCACTTTGAGCACAGCCACTCCGCCGGACAGCTTGGCCAGGCGCTCCTGGAGCTTCTCACGGTCGTAGTCGGAGTCGGTGTTGTCGATCTCGCCCTTGATCTGGTTGATGCGGCCGGCCACGTCGGATGCATCGCCGGCGCCCTCGACGATGGTGGTCTCGTCCTTGGTGACGATCACCTTACGGGCCGAGCCCAGCATGTCGACGCCCACGCTGTCGAGCTTGAGGCCGACTTCTTCGCTGATGACCTGGCCGCCGGTGAGGATGGCCATGTCCTGCAGCATCGCCTTGCGGCGGTCGCCGAAGCCGGGCGCCTTGACCGCGACCGAAGTGAACGTGCCCCGGATCTTGTTGACCACCAGGGTGGCCAGGGCCTCGCCCTCCACATCCTCGGCGATGATCAGCAGCGGCTTGCCGCCCTGCATGACCTTCTCGAGCACCGGCACCAGGTCGCGCACGTTCGAGATCTTCGAGCCGACCAGCAGCAGGTACGGGCTGTCGAGCACCGACTCCATCCGCTCGGGATCGGTGACGAAGTACGGGGAGATGTAGCCCTTGTCGAAGCGCATGCCCTCGACGGTCTCCATCTCCAAGCCGAAGGTCTGGCCCTCCTCGACGGTAATCACGCCGTCCTTGCCGACCTTGTCGATGGCGTCGGAGATGGTGGAGCCGATCTCGCTGTCGGCGGCGGAGATGGCGGCTACGTTGGCGATCTGCTCCTTGTCGGAGGACACGTCGTGGCTGCTGCTGTGGATGGACTCCACCGCGGCGTCGACGGCGGCCTCGATGCCACGCTTGAGCGACATCGGGTTGGCGCCGGCGGCCACGTTGCGCAGGCCCTCGCGCACCATCGACCACGCCAGCACGGTGGCGGTGGTGGTGCCGTCGCCCGCTACGTCGTCGGTCTTCTTGGCGACCTCCTTGACCAACTCGGCGCCGATCTTCTCGTAGGGGTCCTCCAGCTCGATCTCCTTGGCGATCGACACGCCGTCATTGGTGATGGTGGGGGCGCCCCACTTCTTGTCGAGCACGACGTTGCGGCCCTTGGGCCCCAGCGTTACCCGCACGGCGTCTGCGAGCTGGTTCATGCCCCGTTCGAGCGCACGGCGAGCCTTCTCGTCGAACTGGATGGTCTTGGCCATTTGAACCTCCGGTACGGCCCTGCGATGGGCCGGCTATGTCTTGATTGCCTGGGTTGGCACTCTCGTGCCACGAGTGCCAAGTCAACCGGAGCCGGTCCGCGATGACAACCCGCCCAACCGGCGAATATGGCCCGCCGCGCAGGCTCGCTGCGCAGCCCGCAGTGATTCAGCCGCGACCGCCGGCGACCGCGGGCACGATGCTCACGGTGGCGCCGTCGTCGACCAGGGTGCCGAGCCCGTCGAGGAAGCGGACGTCGTCATCGCTGACGAACACGTTGACGAAACGCCGAAGCTCGCCCGACTCGTCGAGGATCCGGTCGCGGAAGCCCGGATGCGTCGACTCCAGCGAGTCGAGCACCTCGGCGAGGGTGGCGCCGTCGACCGCCACCTCCGACGCGCCGGCGGTGAGGGCTCTCAGGGTGGTGGGCACTCTGACGGTGACGGCCATAGCGTTCCTCGCTGTATCGCTGATCCGGCGACAAGGGCCGGGTCATGGTAACGGGACCGGAGTTAGGATCGGCCCGTGACAGCACCCATGGAGAGAGAGTCGGGCGGCGCGGTGGAGAGGCTGGGCGGCATGCCCTGGCCGGCCCAGATGATTGTGGGGGCGCTGGCCGTAGTGGGGGCGGTCACCGTGGTGAAGTGGGTGGTGACCATCTTCGCCTGGCTGGTCACCCTGCTGGCCATCCTGGTGGTGCTGGTCGGCTTGGCCGCCCTGGTCTTGACCGGCAAGCACCGCCGCTAGCTACTCCCGCACCTGCCCCCGCACGCTCTAGAGGGCGTCGGCGAGGGCCTCTCTCACACATCCGCAGGGGTCGGCGTGGGCTCGCTGGGGTCCGAACCGGGCAGTCAGGTCGAGAAGCTCCAAGCCGTCGGGCACTCCGGCGCCGTCGTCCGCACTGCCGACCACGGCCAGCGCCCGGGTTCCGGACCGGGCCGCGATCTCGGCCACACCCCCGACCACCTTTCCCTGCAGCGACGTTGCGTCGTAGCGGCCCTCGCCGGTGACGACGACGGTGGCATCCAGGATCCGCTCGACCAGCCCGATCTCTTCGGCGACCACCTCGAAGCCGTTGACCAGGCTGGCGCCCCGGGCCGCGAGACCGCCGGCGAGGCCCCCGGCCGCTCCGCCGCCGACCAGCGGCGCCACGTCCACCCCGAAGTCGCGCTCGTAGATCTGGGCCAGCCTCTGCAGGCGCCTGCTCAGCAGCTCGACCTGGGCGGGTGAGGCCCCCTTCTGGGGACCGTAGACGCGGGCCGCGTCCACGAAGGCGGTGCGCACGTCGCAGGCCACGATCACCTCCACCCCCGTCATCCGGGCCGGAGACGGCATCGCCTCCACCGCGCCGAGACCGCCGTCAGTGGTGGCCGATCCGCCCACCGCCACCAGCACCCGCCTCGCCCCCGCGGCGACCGCCTCGCCGATCAGCTCGCCGGTGCCCGCGGTGGTGGCGTTGACGGGGTCGTTGCCCGCCGCACCCCCGGCTGCGGACAGGCCCGAGGCGAGGGCCATCTCGATGACGGCCACGCCGCGGCTGAGGCGCCAGGATGCGGCAACCGGCTCGCCCAGCGGCCCGGTCACCACCGACGACCGGTTGGGGCCGCCCAGCGCGTCGAGGGTTCCCTCGCCGCCGTCGGCCATGGGTGCCCGATCACAGGAGGCCGAGACGGCGGCTATGGCCTCGGCTATCTCCTGGGCCGAGGCCGTGCCCCGGAACTTGTCGGGCGCTGCCAGCACGCGCACATCCGACATTCTCGCGGCACCGAGGCCGGGTGTGCGGTCAGCCGGGGGCTATTCGGAGTCGGCGGGTGGATCGGGGTCGAGGATCACGTTGTCGGTGCCGACCACCGCAAAGATGTTGAAGTCCTCCAAGCCCTCCGGCGACTCCGGGTTCCTGATCAGGGTCATGATCGTGGCCGGAGCGGGCGTGATGATGTCGGGGGGCGCGCCCAGCACAGACGCCACTGCCTTGGCATCGTCGCCATACTCGGACCGGTAGTAGATGACCGAGGCCTCGACCCTGTCCTGCTGAGTGTTCTTGGCTGCGGTCACGAACCCTGCGGCGTTGAGCCTGTCGGCGGTGCGGCCGGCCCGGCCGCGGGCGCCGGTGCCGTTCATCACGGCCACCTTGACCTCGCCGGGGGGATGGGTGACCACCGGCGGCGCTGTCGTGGAAGTGGTAGAGCTGGTTGTGGTGGACGTCGTGCCGTTGGCCTGGACGTCGTCGTCGGAGTCGCCGCTGGTCGTCGCTTCAGCCGTTCCGCTGGGGGAGGCATCGGTGGTGTCGTCGGGGTCGTCGAAGCCGCGCGACAGCAAGAACACGCCCAGCGCAACCGCCACGACCACTAGCACGATGGCCCGCCCTGCCGAGCCGCCTCCCGAAGATTGACCGTGCTGGGGAGTCATGGCGCGAACCTTAGCCGGTGACTTCGGTCATATCTCGCACCGGCGACAGCCTGATCCGGCGCGAGGTGCCACGGCCCCTCTCGCGCTCTCACTCGCGATCCGCTCGGGTGGTGGCAGATCGGGATGCGAAGCGGGCCGCGAGCCGGCCGGCCTCGGTTCCGCTGCGGACCGCTCCCTCCATCGTGGCCGGCCATCCGGTGTCGGTCCAGGCGCCGGCCAGGTACACACCGGCCAGGCCGCACTCGGGGCCGGCCCGCAGCGAGTCGGTGCCGGGCACGCCATTGAAGGTGGCCGAATGCTCGCGGGTGACGATCGACTCGGTAACGACCGCGGTGGCGGCCGCGGGCAACAGGCGGGCCAACTCGGCGGTGAAGTGGGCCACAAGATCGGCCGAGGCCGTGCCGATGTACGACTCGGCGGCCGACAGAGACACGGCCAGGCATTGGCGGCCGTCGTCGAGGCCGGCCCCGGCGGTGCGGTCGAACACGAACTGGGCGTCGCTGCCAACGGTGGCGAAGAGGGCCCGATCGGTGACCGGGCGGTCGTACACCAGGTGGACGTTGACGATCGGGGAGGTGCCCAGTTCGACGAGCCGGTCCTGCGCCGCCACCGTGCCGGTGGGCAGCAGTGCGGCTGCCGCGTCGTGGGGCACGGCCACCACCACCGAGTCGGTCGCGATGACCTGCCCGTCGGCGTGTACCTCCAGGCCGGCGGCGCCCGCTCGCACCGCGGTGGCCGCGAGGCGCGGGCGGACTTCGCCTCCGGCGGCCTCCAACGCCCGGCGGGCGGCGTCGCCGTGCAGAGCCGACAGCGGCATCCGGGCCCAGCCGATGTCGGCCGCGGCGGCCTCGGTTAGCAGCCCGGTCACGAAGACCCGGGCAGCGAGCTTGAGGGAGGCTTCGGCCGCTCCCACGTTGACCGTCGGCAGCACGATCAGGTTCCAGAAGGTCTCGACCGCGGCGGCGTCCTGGCCGTGCGCCGACAGCCAGTCTCCGAAGGCCATGCGGTCGAGATCCGGGTCGTCGGGATCGAGCCGCCTCAGCGCCAGTCCGGCCCGCAGCACGGCCAGCCTCTGGCGCAGGCTCAGATGGGGATAGGTCAACAGCGCGGGCGCCAGGTGCAGGGGAGCCGGGCCGGGCGTTCGCTTGATAGACCCGACCGGACCGCCCGGCGCCAACACGGGAACGTCGAGGCGGCGCTGCATCCACACGCCGTCGGCCGAGCCGATCCGCTCCAGGAAAGCCCGGTAGGCGGTACAGCAGCGCATGAATACGTGCTGGCCGTTGTCGAACCAGATGCCGTTGCGTTCGAATGACCAGGTGGCGCCGCCGAGGCGGGGGCGACGCTCGAGCAGGGTGACCGACGCACCGCCGTCGGCCGCCTCCACCGCAGCCGACAGCCCGGCCAAGCCGCCGCCGACCACAACCACCCGCGGTCCGGCGTTCACGGCCATGGCCCGGCCAAACCGTCACCGGCCGCGGCCTGAGGACTCACCGCCTCAACCCAGGCTGTCCGCCGCCGACCACCATCCGCGGGCTCACGGCCTCAGCCCGGACAGGCTGCGGGCCGCCACCAGGGCTTTCTGGTGGGCGGCAAGGCTGACCCGCCCCTGTAGCGGAGTCTCCGGCCGGGCCAGCATGCGGCTCAGCAGCCGCCGGTAGATCCCAGCCATGGCTGCAGTGCAGGCCCGGCTGCGATGATCGAGGTGATCGAGCAGCACCAGGCCGTGCTCGAACCACATCACCGCCTGACCGGCCACGAACTGCACCAGCGCGGCGGCGTTCTCGGGCGGCGACCACTGGCCGGGAACGATCCCGAAGCGGTCCCGGTCCTGCTCGGGCAGGTAGATGCGCCCCATGCGGTGGTCCTCGACAATGTCTCGCAGCATGTTGGTGAGCTGGAGGGCCACGCCGAGGTCGTCGGCCAGTTCCTCTGGGGACTGGGCCGCCTCAGCGGTGCCGGCTCGGCTGCTGTTCGGGCCCGCGGCCACGGCCCGAGCGGGCTTGGCGCCGAACACGCCCAGCGACAGCCGGCCCACCGAGCCGGCCACCAGCCGGCAGTAGCGCACGGTGTCGTCCATGGTGGCGTAGCTGGCGCCTCGCACGTCGAGTTCGCTGCCCTCCACGATCTCGTGGAGCGCGGCCACCGGGATGGGGTAGCGGTCGGCGGCGTGGCCCAAGCCCACCAGCACCGGATCCGAGGCATCGGCGATCTTGCCCGCCGCCAGCGCGTCGATGGACTGGTGGAGCTCGTCGAGGGCGGCGAGCTTGCGGTCCTGGGACCAGTCGCCGTCGCCCACGTCGTCGATGCGGCGGGCCATGGCGTAGAGCGCAGCCATAGCCCGGCGCTTGGGCGGCGGCAGCAGACGGATCCCGTAGGCGAAGTTGCGCGCCTGCGACCAGGTGATCTCCTCGCAGCACCGGTAGGCAGCCTCGGCCGAGATCACGGGTTGCCTGCTCCCAGGTACACACTTGCGAAGCGGGCCGCCACTCGGGCCGGTCCGGCCTTGCGAAGGCCGCCCAGCACCTCGAAGCGGGCCGCCTCGATGGCATCGAGACCGGCCAGCCCCCCGGCCACGAACCCGGCCACGGCCAGGCGGGCCGGGCCGCGAAGCGATGCCACCAGCCCCCGCCCCTCACCAATCATGGTCCGGGCCCGGGCCGCCTCGTAGGCCACCAGACCTCGCAGGCCCGCCGACGCCGCCGGAGCGCGGAGGTCTTCGACGGACACGCCGAAGCGCTCCATGTCGTCGGCGGGGAGGTAGACGCGCCCCTGAGCGGCGTCCTCGCCCACATCTTGGAGGTGCTCCAGCACCTGCAGGCCGCGGCAGACCTGGTCGGAGGCGGCCAGACGCTCGGGGGTAGCCGCCTCGAACACGGCCAGCACCAGGTGGCCGACGGGGTCGGCCGACAGCTCGCAGTACTTCATCAGCTCGTCGAAGTCGGCGTAGCGGTGCTTGTGCTGGTCGAGCCGGTTGGCGGCCAGAAGCCGGTCGAAAGGCCTGCGGTCCAGCCCGAAGCGCGCCACCGTGGGAGCCAGCCGAACGAAGACCTCGTGGCGGGGGGCTCCTGCGAACAGGCTGTCGATCTGGGCCTCCACCCAGTCCAGGGCGGCCGGACGGTCGCCGGGGTACTCGTCGCCGAGGTTGTCGACGAGCCGCGCGTAGCCGTAGACGGCCCGCAGGTGCTGCCGCACCGCGGTGGGCAGGAGCTGCAGCGCCACCGGGAAATTCTCAGAGGATGCCCGGGCCATCACCGCGTCGAGCCCCACATGGCGCTCAGCGGCGGCGTGCTCCGAAGGGTCGTTTTGCGTAGCGCCGTCCACTACTGGCTCCCCTCCCACCGGCTCGAAGCTACCACCGGCGACGACCGGGCGGTCGTTCAGAGACTCAAATGCCCAGGTCAACGCTGATTTTCAAAGAAATATCACAAAAAAGTTGCACATTGCCTTTGAGTGCGCTAAGTGTTCCCCCATGCATTTCTGTCATTTTGAATCCATTGCCAACCACCGCCCCACAGCTTCATCTGGCGGAGTCTCGAAGACCATCCCCAGACCTTGCGCACTCCGGGTGGCGATCACGTTGGTGGTCGCCCTCGGCGTGTTCGCGGCCAGCTGTGGGACCGCCGACAACCCCGAGCCGGTCTTGGCCACCGCCGACTCCGACCCGCCTGAACCCAGCGGCGCAGAGGCTGACCGGGACAACGACGCCACCGATCCGAGCCTCCCGCCAGCCGATGAACCGGCAATCGAGTGGCCGCCCAAGCTGCTGTTCGAAGATCTCCCCGCCGAGAACGTCGAGGTCCCCGCCGACCCGGCCCCGCAAATGATCGGCGCCATCACTCCCACGACAGCAGTCGCAACGACCGAGGCCTCCGCCTCCGTACCCGGCGACGAAGACGCACCACCCGACAACACGAGCGCCGCGACCACACCGACTTTCTTGGCCCCAGCCACATCGACCGCTCCGCCGCCCACAACCACCAGCCCGCCGCCCACAACGACACCGCCAACCACCGCCCCACCCGCAACCACCGCCCCGCCGGCCACTACAACCACGACGACCACCACGACGACACCGCCGCCACCCACGACGACCGCTCCGCCTGCGACCACCACGATTCCGGTCACGGTGGCGGGGACGAGTCCTGCGCCCGAGGGCGGCCATCCGCCCGCCCCCGAGTTGGGAATGATCCCCCGTGAACATCCCTATTGGGACTACCCGATCTGCGACCCGGGTCCGCCGTGGCCCTCCGACTGTCACCCGCCGTCAGAGTGGGAGACGCCCCAGGATCTGACGGGCTGTCCCAGCCCGTACCCCGACCAGGGCGTAGGAGGCATCTGCGCTTCGGGGAGGCCCGACGAGATTCCCCGCTGGACCAGCGATGTGGCCCGCTGGACGAGTTGGTGCTTCGATCAGCCCCGCGGCAACTGCAGGTGGCTGCTCACCCAGATGAAGTGGGCGATGGACTACCTGGGTGCACATCCGTGGTGCGTGCTCAACGAATACCAGGACCGTGCCGACGCCTACGCCGCCGGGCTCAGGGGCGCCACCGCCATGAACCGCCACGGGTGGCACCACTGCGCCACCGTCATTGACCCTCTAGTCGCCGATACCCCCGCAGGCCGGACCAACGATGCCGGCCTGATGTTGTCGGCCACCATGACGCTGGCCGAACGGTGCCGCACCGTGCTTCCCGCCGACGTGGAGCTTGAGACCAGAACCGGGTGGCCCCACATTGAGCCGGAGCGCTTCGGCAACGATTGCGCCGCCTGGAGTGAGTGGGTCGAGCAAGACATCTTCGGCCTGGACAGAAGGGACTGCTGGCGCTCAGCCCGTCTCGCCGAGGAGTGGATGGAGCACCACCACGCCACCCCCGAACGGCACTTCCCCACCACCTGCTGACCCTCAAAGGAGCTGCTGCCATGTTTGCATCGCCACAACCGTCCCGACCGTCTCCAGGCCGCAACGCGCTGGTGATCATCGCCCTCGCCGCCGCCTTGGTGCTGGGCGGGGTGATTGCCCACCAGCGCTCCGACTTGGGCCTGGGCACCAAGTCGGCGTCAGCTCACCCGCTCTTCCGAGGCCACACCCACAGAACATCCACCACGCGGCCCCCGACCACCCGGCCACCCATCTGCAGCCCACCCAACCACTGCTTTCAACCGCCACCAACCACGACCCGACGCCCGACCACCACCCGGCCACCCATCTGCAGCCCACCCAACCACTGCTTTCAACCGCCACCAACCACGACCCGACGCCCCACGACAACAACCCAAAGACCCACCACCACCCGACGGCCGGTGCCCACCACAACTGTCCGACGACCCACCACAACCCGGCTCCCGATCTGCAGCCCACCCAACCAGTGCTTTCAACCGCCACCAACCACCACCAGGAGGCCGACTACCACCAGGCCACCCATCTGCAGCCCACCCAACCACTGCTTTCAACCGCCACCAACCACGACCCGACGCCCCACAACAACAACCCAAAGACCCACCACCACCCGACGGCCAGTGCCCACCACAACTGTCCGACGGCCGCCGCCCACCACGACGGCCCGACCCGTGCCAACCACCAGGAGGCCCGTCACTACCACCACTCGACGTCCGACGCCCACCACAACCGCTCCGCCCGCCACCACCACGACCCAAGTCCCGGACAATGAGGATCAAGGGTGCACCGCCGACTGGGCGTGCGATGAAATCGAATCCGGCATCGACAACGGCTACTTGCCTGAGGACTACGACCCCGAAGAGGAGAGCGAAGCCGTCGACCTGGTGAAGATCCTCAAGGCCTTCGGGGAGCACAACCCCGACTTCGACGCGGACTCGGCCACGAAAACCCTGCCGGCCGAGGGACTTGTCACGCGAGGGCAAATGTTGATCGCTATTGCGGCCGGGCTCGGCATCGAGTTCGACCCGGACGACGACCCGTTCGAGGTGGCCGACGAGTTGGCCGATCTGGGGATTCTGAAGGGTCACGACCGCGACGGCGACGGGGTGGCCAACCCCTACACACGGCCCGACGCCGACCCCGACTCGACGATGGACAACGAGCAGCTCGCCGCCTTCCTGGCTCGGATCCTCCCCGAGGATGACGACGAAGACGGTCCCACTCCTCGCAAGCCGGCTGATCCCCGCAAACCGGACGACCCTCGCAAACCGGGCGATCCTCGCAGGCCTGATGATCCCAACCCCCCGGACGAGGATGCAGCGCCGTGTACCACCGGTCTGTCGCTGTCGACGAGTGAGCGTTCGCTGCTCGTGTCGCAGCTGCAGTGGGCGACGCTGGTGGGCATCGAGCCGCAGGGCGAGTCGGGGAGACCCTGGCCACCGCATCCCAACGTGCCCGGCGGCGCCCAGCACCTGGTGGTGTCGGGGTCGCCGGTGTGGCCGGTAGCCGATCCACAGGGAGTCTGGTACGTCGACAGCCACGACGGCTGCCTGTGGGAGGTTGTCAGCGTCGAGACCCGCCTCACCCAGCTGCTGCCGTGGCGTGCGGGGCACCGCGCCACCATCGAAAACGCCGATTCGGCCCGGCCCGACGCGGACTTGGCCACCTACCTGCGCCGCTGGGACAACCTGAGCGCGGCCCAGCAGACCCAGGCCCAACAGCACCACACCAGCCGGAACGTGAAGGCCTCATGCGGCATCGAGACGGCCAAGGCGTCGGCGCACTCCTACGACGACTGCCGCTGGGAGCTGCCGGCGCCGGGGGTTTGGTCCTGGCAGGCCCGTGCCTGCTTCGAGGGCATCGGGAACGACAAAACCTTCCACCAATGCGTCACCCTCGCCAGCGGCGTCGAATGGTTCCTGGAGATCGTCGACTACACGTCCGGCATCACCCTCCAACAAGGCACCGCGACGCCGGTGCCGGCGGCTTAGGAGCAGCGATGGGCACCAACCCCTCCCAGATGTCGGGCCAAGCCCGGCGGTTCACCGCCGCTGCCGTGATCGTTGTGGTGGTTGTGCTGTCGGTGTTGCTGTTCGGACGCACCGAGCCCGAGACGACGGTGCAGGTCGTGGCCACAGCCGAGGACTGGTCCCCAGGACGCGAGCCGGGCGAATACGTGATGGTGGAGTTGCCCGAGGAGTCGGCCGCTCTGTTCGTGACCCCCGACCAGTTGGCCGACCGGGTGCCGGCAGTGGCCGTTCCGGCCGGCACAGTGGTGTCTGCAGCCCTGATGGCCGATTCGGCTGTGCCCGCAGCCTCGGATCTGTCGGCTGCCCTGCTGGCCGTGGCGGTCGACCCGTCGCTGTGGCCCGAGCCGGGACCCAGAGCCGGCGATGCTGCAGTGTTGGCCGCCAAGCCGGGCGGCTGCGCCGCGGCGGTGCTGCCGGTGGTGCTGGTGGGCGAGGGCACCGTGGTAGTCGAGGCCGGGCCGCAACTGGCCGCAGTGCTGGGTCCGACGGTGTGGTGGATATGGGAATCGCCCGCCGCGGGCTGGCCAGGATGTCCGCCCGCGCCGCCCAACGAAGGGGAGCCCGACCGTGTTGATGATCTCGGCTGACCGCACTCTCGACCCGCACGCCGCCGGCTGGGTGGTGCGCACGGTTATCGACGGGGTGCGATCGTCGGTTGCCGACGTTGTGGTGGGCGAGTCGCTGGCCGACCGGGCTGTGGCAACCGCCGCGCACCGGGCCACCGTGGTCAGCGTCGACGCCTTCGCCGACGACAGCGTGCTGCGCTCCACCGCGTCGGCGGCGGCCGGAGTGCTGTGGGTCACTGTCGGCACCGGGCGCGGGCTGCGGGGCAGGCTGCACCTGAGCACCGGATCCGCAGCCCGAGTGCCGTTGGCCCTGGTTGTGATGGCAGACCAGGTGGTGGACGCCGCCGAGGTACGGCTGCTGGCCGGCGCCCAAGTGGTGCGAGCAGTGACGCCGATGCCCACGCGGCGCTCGGAGCGGGCGCTGCGCCGTCTGGGTCGCTCGCTGGGCTCGCTAGCCGCCGCGCCGCAGCGGATGGACAGCACCGACCGGGCCGTGCGGCGCGAGTCCGCTTCGGCGGCGGCCGCCCGGCGGCTGCGGGAGATGCTCGACGAGGACGACGTGGAGGAGTTCCAGATCCGGGGCGGCGAGTCGATGGTGGTCGAGTTCTCCAACGGCGAGCGGCAGAGTCGCCCGTCCCCGTTCTCGAGCGACGACGAGCTCATCGGAGCGTGCCGGTTCCTGGCCGCCTACTCCGGCGAGCGCCCGCAGCGCTTCGACGAGTTGGATCCCCGCCTCGACACCCGCGTCGGCGATCGGTGGCGACTGCACGCCGAGGCCTTCGTCTGCTCGCCGCCGACGCTGGTGCTGCGGAGCAACCTGGGCGGCCAGCGCAGCCTCGCCGAGCTGGGACTGTGCAGCGAGCAGTTGGCCGACGTGCTGGTGGAGGCCATCGCCGGCGATGTGCGGGCCAATGTGGTGGTGGCGGCGGCGATGGGAGGCGGCAAGACCACCCTGTGCCAGGCGCTGCTGGCGAGGGTTCCGCCCGAGGAGCGGGTCGACACCATCGAGGACACCCCCGAGCTGCGGCTGCGCGAGTACGGCATCCATCCCAACGCCTACGAGCGGCTCACCCGCGATGCCAACAACGACGGCGTGGGCAAGCACTCGATGGCCGACCATGTACGCGACGCCAAGCGGGCCAACAGCTCCAAGCTGGTGGTGGGCGAGGTGCGGGGAGAGGGCACGATGGCCCTGCTCGACGCCATGTCGTCGGGGCTCGACGGCTGCATCGTCACGCTGCACTCCCCGCCCGGCGACGGAGTGATGGAGAAGCTCACCGCCTACGCCACCTCCGAGGGCGCCGATGAGAGCCTGGCCCGCCGGTCGATAGCCATCGCGGTGCATCTGCTGGTGTGGATGGGCCGCAACCACGCCGGCGAGCGGGTGATCGCGGATGTGACCCAGATCATCGGAACCGGCGCCGACGGCGCGATCTCGACCCGCGGCCTGTGGCGGCTGCAGCCCGGGGAGCGGTGGGCCGCGCCGGTAGAGCAGCCCGTGGGCCGGATGGCCGACGTCTACCGGTCGGCAGCCGTAACCGTTCACTGCCCTGCCCCACAGGCCGAGCCCCGCCGGACCGCCCTGCAGCTGGTGGGCGGCGACTCGAGCGCCGCAGACCGCAACGGAGCTCCGCAATGAGCGCCTCGGGATGGATCATCGTTGCGGGCGGCGCTATCGGGGTGGCCATCATGTTGTGGCCCGCGAGCGGGACTCGCTGGTCGCTGCGGTCAAGGGAAGGCCGTCGCCGGACTCGAGTCCCCGCGGAGTTGCCGGCTGCCGCCGCGAGCGGCACCGCCTTGATCGTGCTGGGCCTATCGGCGGGCCACGCGGCCGCGGCCGCGATCTGTGCAGTCGTTTGCACGGCCGCGGTGAAGGTGCTGGTGGTGTCGAGGCGAAGGGTCGCGATCGCCGAGGGAGTGGCTCGATTCGCGAGCGTGCTGACCAACCAGGCCGCAGTGGCGGTGACCGCCTCCGACGCGGTGGCCAGGGCAGCCCCGCTGGTGAGCGGACCGGTCGGCGCGGCCGCGGTGGCGATGGCTGCCGACTGCGAGAACGTCGGGGTGGATGTCGCCGCCGAGCGGTTCGCGGCCCGGGTGCCCTCGGCTGTGGCCCGCTCCCTGGCCGACTTAATCTCCATCTCAGCCGAGGGCGGCGGTCGCTGGGCCGAGACCGTGGCCGTGCTCGAAGCCGAGGCCTCCCAGACCGCAGCCACCGCCCGGCTGTTCCACGCTCGGGTGGCGGTGGCCATGCCCACCGTGGCCCTGGTTGTGCTGTTGGGTGCCGGACTGGTGGCCGGAGCGGGACAGGTCGCCGCCGATGTGGGCGCGTGGCTGGCTGGCGGCCGGGGCGCCGCCTTGTTGATGGCCGGCGCCGCAGTCGTCGCGGCCCTGAGCGCCCGCGTCCTGCTGCCCGCCCGGGCAGCGTCGCGCTACGGAGGTCTGCAATGAGCCCGGCTCCGGGTCAGCGCCCGCGACGGAGACTCGCCGCGGCTGGGATCTTGAGAGGCTCGAGATGATGTGGCTCACTGCGTTGTCGGGTGCGGCGGCAGCGCTGCGGATGGTGCTAACCGACCCGCCCCGGCGAGCCAACACCGTCGAGCTTGCGGCCGCGGGATGGCCGCCGCACCGGCTGCGGGCCGCCTCGGCCGCGGCTGGCGGTGTGGCGGCAGCTGTGGTGCTGGCCGCCGGGACGGTCATGGCGGGCTACCGAATCGGGGCCCTGGCCGCGGTGGCGGTGGTCTGGTGGGTTCCGGTGGCCGTCTCGCCGCTACTGCGCGGCGTGGTCTTGTCGGGCTATCGGGCCCGCCGCGACGCCGCCATGCTGGAGTGGCTGCGCCGCATCCGCCTGTACGTGGCCGCGGGCCGTCCCATCAACGACGCCGCGGTCGAGGCCGCCGAGCGGGTGGAGGCACCCGCCTTCGCTCCCGCCGCCACCAGCATCAACCTCGCCCTGGCCTCGGGGACCGATCCCTTGGGAGCCGCGTCGGCTCACTTCTCCGGCTCTGCGGCCGAGACGCTGGTCAGCACGCTGGCCGCGGCCGAGCGGGGCGGGGCCGCAGCCTCCGGTCTGATCGACCGGCTCATTGCCCAGGCCGTGCACGCCCTCGAAGACCATCGGCGGGTGCGCATTGAGGCCCTGGGCCGCTCGGTGGCCGGCACCGGCACCCTCGCGGCGATAGCCGCCAGCGCGGTCGTTGTGATCGCGCTGCTGGCCAGCATCCAAATCGGCGTGTGAGCACCGCTCTTCGCCGCTCCCAACATTCCAACGAACACCACGAAGGAGGCATCTCCCATGGACTCACCAGTTGCCAAGATCATCATGCTCGCCGCCACGATTGCCATCACAGCCGCGGTTGTGCTGTTCACCTGGCAGATTGTCGGCAACAACACGCCCGACACCAAGCGCAATCCCGACACCGACCGGTCGCAGATCAAGCACGAGAACCTGTGCAAGGCCGTCGGGGGCACTTGGTCGGCCAGCTCCAAGACGTGCAGCTAGCCGGTTCGACTCCAGTCGAGTCGCTGAGCGGTCGGGGGCACACCGGCGATGGACACAGCCTTCGGGGCGCTGCGGACCACCGCGATGATCTTCGTGGTGGTGGCGGTCAGCTTCGGCGTATACCTCCATCAGGTGGCCCGCATCACCGCATCCACCGCGGCAGTGGCCGCAGCCACCGCCGCGGCTCAGGTGCTCGACGGAGCTGGCTGGGACTGCACCGACACCCACACCGGCTGGGCCGATGCCGAGGAGGCCGCGGCTCAGGCCGCGGCCTCCCGCGCCGGGGCCCGCTCGGCCGCCACCGCGACGGGCTACACGCTCACCGCCGAGCCGTCGTGCACGGTGGTGGCCACCGTCACCGTCGGCGCGGCGGGCGCCCACCGCTGGCTGGAAGCCACCGCGGTGGCGTGCCGGCCGTCGCGGGCCGCCTACGCCACCGGCTGGGCCCTAGCACCACCATGCTGATCAAAAGGCGCGAGGCCCTTGCGGTGACGGCAATGTCCTCGCCGCTCGCGGGCCGCTCGGGCTGTGCTCTGCGCTCACAGAATGATCGCACCCGGGCGCAGGCAGGTCGTTCCGCGGTCGTCTGGCCTTGTCTGGAGGGTCGGCACGATGGATGAGGCAGTGGCGCTGGTGTTGGCATCTCCTGTGGTGGCGCTGGCGCTGTGGGCGGTGGCCCTTGTGGGCGGCTTCTCCAACGGCCAGGCCCGCACCGCGGTCGCGGCCGAGCTGGCCGCCCAGGCAGCCTCGCAGGCAACCGGTCTCGAAGCAGCCGACACCGGCGAACGGATCGCTCTTGGAGCGACGCTCTCCGCCTGCAACGAAACCAACTCGGACATCGACGTGATCAGCGCGGGCCAGTCGGCAACGGTAACCGTGGAGTGCGACGTGTCGGGCAACCGGGTGTGCTTCACCGGCTACGCCCAGGCCCGGCCGGCCGCTTCAGCAAACGCGCGGGTCGCCTGCCCCGCGTCGTAATGAGACTCCGATGACTGTCCCGGTGCTGGTGTTGATGCTGGCCGCCATGGTCACCGCCATGGCGGTCTCGCTGCGCGACCACGCGGCTCACGCCGCGGCCGCCGACCTGGCCGAGATCCGGGCCGAGCACGCCGCAACCAACTTCGTGGCCAGTTGCATCACTCACGAGGGGTGCGCGCCGCCCGAGACCGAGGGCGTCGAGGCCTGCGCCGAAGCCGACGCCGGTGTAGTCGTATCGGCGCAGGTGGCGTGGAGCCCAGTCCTGTGGAAGAGCCTGACCCCGGCCACCGCAGACCGGGTAGTCGCCTACGACGAAGGCCTCGGCCGCGGCCTCAAGACCCGAGCCGCGGCCGCCATACCCCCCTGCTGACCCCAGTTCACCAACGCCCGCACCACGAGCAGCCGCACCCGCAACGCCAGCCGAGCCCAAGTACCATGGCGGACGAACCCATTCCGGCAACCCGCCCGAGTAGCTCAGTTCGGCAGAGCAGCTGTCTTGTAAACAGCAGGTCGCAGGTTCGATTCCTGTCTCGGGCTCACCAGCGAACTATCTGTTCGCTCGACTGGGGTGCTGTGTCCTTCCTGGCGAGTCGCAATCGGCGGACCGCCGCGCTGCTGGGCGCATTGCAGCGTGAGGGTCTGTGGCCGCCGGTCGTGTTGTCGCCGGAGCCAACGACTCCAGGCCGATCTCGATGAACGGGAACGAGGCTCGTGGCCGCGGAATCGCTTCTCGGCGTGGGAGTACGTCGAGTGGTGGGCTCGTGTTGCTTGTGGTGGCGGTCGCTGTGGGTGATCATGCTTGACGTGAAACACGACTCATCCGCCGGGTCGCGGCATGTCCGCTTCGAGCCCGACGACCGGCCGCCGCTCGCGCTGACCGCGGGCATGGGCCTGCAGTTCGCGATCCTGACCATCGCGGGCATCGTCTTGACCCCGGCGATCATCATCCGAGCGGCAGGCGGGAGCGACTCGTACCTGATGTGGGCGGTGTTCGCGGCTGCCGCGGTCAGCGGTGTCAGCACGATCATGCAGGCAGTGCGGTTCGGGCGCATCGGCGCGGGATACGTGCTGCTGATGGGAACTTCGGGCGCGTTCATCGCAGTGTGCGTGACCGCGCTGGTGCAGGGAGGCCCCGGACTGCTGGCCACGCTCGTGGTGGCGTCTTCGCTGTTCCAGTTCCTTCTAGCCGCCAGGCTGTCGCTGTTCCGGCGACTGCTGACACCCACGGTGGCGGGCACGGTGCTGATGCTGATCGCAGTGACGGTCATGCCGCTCGTGTTCGACATGGTGGCGGCCTCGCCCGAAGGCAGTTCCGAATGGAGCGGGCCGACCAGCACGCTGGCCACCTTGATCGTGATTGTCGCCATCGCGCTGAAGTCCTCGGGCAGCCTGCGCATGTGGGCTCCGGTCATCGGCGTCGTGGCCGGCTCGATCACCGCTGCCCTCTTCGGGCTGTACGACATCGATCGGGTGGCCGAAGCACCCTGGATCGGCCTGCCCGATGAGGGTTGGCCCGGCCTCGACCTCTCGTTCGGCTCGACATTCTGGAGCCTGCTGCCCGCCTTCATCCTGGTCACCCTCATCGGCGCCATCGAGACCCTCGGCGACTCGGTGGCCATCCAGCGGGTGTCGTGGCGGAACCCCCGGGCGGTGGACTATCGCGTCGTGCAGGGGGCGGTGGCCGCCGACGGCGCCGGCAACCTGCTGTCGGGGCTGGCCGGCACCGTTCCCAACACGACCTATTCCAACAGCGTGTCCATCACCGAGTTGACCGGCGTCGCCTCCCGCCGCGTCGGCGTCGCCATAGGCACCTCGTTCATCGCGATGGCACTGGTGCCCAAGTTCCTGGCCCTGGTACTGGCCGTGCCCGACGCGGTGGTCGCCGCCTACGTGACGGTGCTGATGGCCATGCTCTTCGTGGTCGGCATGAGGATCGTCGTCGAGGAAGCCTCCGACTACCGCAAGGGCCTGATCGCGGGAGTCTCGTTCTGGATCGGCGTCGGCTTCCAGAACGGCGTGATCTTCCCCGAGTATCTGGAGGGGTTCGCGGGCGGACTCCTAGAGAACGGCATGACCGCGGGCGGCCTAGCGGCGATCGTGCTGACGCTGTTCATGGAGCTAACCCAGCCCCGGCGCCAGCGGCTGCGAGCCGATCTGGCCATCGCGGAACTGCCTCGCATCCGCGAGTTCCTGGACGGGGTCGCGACCAGCCACGGCTGGGGGATGCCGATGTCGCTGCGGCTGAACGCAGTCGCCGAGGAGACGCTGCTGACGCTGCTCGACTCTGAGGATCCTGACAGAGACGATGTCGGGCGTTCGCTGCGCATCACGGCCAGCAAGCAGGACGGGCGGGCCGTGCTCGAGTTCGTGGCCGCGGCCCGAGGTGAGAACATCGAGGATCGCCTGGCCCTGCTCGACGAGCCGGCCCCCGCCAGACCGGTGGAGCGCGACGTATCGCTGCGGCTCCTGCGACACTTCGCCACTTCCGTGGTCCACCAGCAGTACCACGAACTCGAGATCGTCACCGTCCACGTCAACCCGCCGCAACGGCCGGACGCGGGGTGAGGGCCAGCCCGGGTACGAGGAGTTGATTCAGTTCTGCGGGGCGACTATCTCGGCGGCTTGGACCAGGTCTTGGGCTGCGGTTTGGAGGTTGTTGATCGATACCTGGAACTCGTCGATGCCGTTGGCCGCCACCAGCGCGGCCAACTCGGCGCGGCACTCGGCTGGCGTTCCGCATATCACGAAGGCTTCGACCCAGTCGTCGCGCACGAATCGGGCCGCGGCTGCGGGGCCGCCCTCGGAGAGAGCTTGGCGGATGGAGGCCTCGGCTCGGGTGTCCAGGCCGATGCGGGCCTTCACCTCCTCGGGGGAATCGACCAGGCGGAAGGTGAGCGCGGCCCGGGCGCTCTCCCGGTCCTGCTCGGTGATAGCCAGGATGGTCATGTAGCACAGCCTGGGGTACCGGCGGTCGTGCTCGTCGGCGGCGCTGCGGATGGCAGCAACATGGTCGCCGATCAGCTCCTTGTGGACGAACGACATGATGAAGCCGTCGGCCAACTCCCCCGCCAGCGCCATGACCCTGGGACCCCGCCCGGCCAGCCACACCGGAATGTCGGGCCGGCCGTAGCCGAGGCGTGCCCCGCGGAACCCGCCCGCCACCCCGTCGTGATCGACGACCCGGCCCGACCACAGCGCCCGGCTGGTGGTGGCCAGCTCGCGCATGGCCGCGATCGGCGATCGGCGCTCGATGGCCAGCGAGGTGAGGGTGAGGGCCCCGCCCGCGCCGATGCCCAGCGCGGCCCGACCGCCCGAGGCCTCGTCCAGGGTGGCCACCGCCGCGGCGGTCATGCCCGGATGGCGGGTATAGGCGTTGGTGATGCCGGTGCCCAACTCCACCGAGTTGGTGGCCGCCGCCGCCGCGCCCAGCGTCACCCAGCACTCCCGGGCGGCCAGCCCCTCGTCGGGGATCCAGACCCGGCGGCACCCGAGCCTCTCGGCCGCCGCCGCCGCCTCAACCACCTGCCCGACCGGCCCCTCGGGCATAACCATGCAAGCCAACTCCACCACGGCACCGACAATAGAGGCCGAGCGAATAGGCGAGTGCGTTCGGCCCATACAGGGCAGGCCGTGGACTGTGGTTTGGGCGGCTCGTTAGTGCAGTGAACGAGACCGGGAATACAGCGCTTCAACGCGACGGACTCTACGCTCGCGGCTAGACGCCGGGCGGATCGGGGGCGACGAGTGGAATTGGCGGGACGGGTTGCCCTGGTGACCGGCGGCGCCCATCGAGTGGGGCGAGCCATCGCGCTTACGCTGGGCGCCGCCGGCGCCAGCGTGGCCGTCGCCTACCACCGGTCCGCAGCCGAAGCAGCCGAGACGGTGGAGGAGCTGAAGCGCTGCGGTGTTGAGGCCGACGCGTTCCGCGCCGACCTGGCCGACCCCGCCGAGGCCTCGGAGTTGGCCGAAGCCGTCGCTGGCCGGCTCGGACCCATCGATGCCCTGGTCAACAGCGCGTCGTGGTTCGCGCGAGACGAGTTTCCCTGCGACGACACCGGCGTCTGGTACCAGACCTTCGACGTGGTGGTCCACGGGCCGTTCCACCTTTGCAACGCGGTCGCTCCGTCGATGCTCGACCGGGGCGGCGGAGCGATCGTGAACATCGTCGACCTGTCTGCTTGGCAGCCCTGGCCCGGCCGAGGCGCCCACAGCGTGGCCAAGGCCGCCCTGCTCGCCCTCACCCGCCAGTTGGCGGTGGAGTTGGCCCCAACGGTGCGCTGCAACGCGGTGGCGCTCGGCCCGACCATCCAGCCCGCCAAGTTCGGGCCCGAACAGGTTGAGAGACTGCGCCACCGCACGCTGCTGGGCCGCTGGAGCGGCGGCGCCGAGGCTGGGCGGGCGGTGCGCTACCTCCTCAAGGCCGAGGCGGCGACCGGCGCCTGCCTGACCGTCGACGGCGGCGAGCAGTACGGCCACGTCCGAGACCGCTTCACTGACACCGCCGGCTGAGAGGCCGGGACCCGGCGGGCCTAGAGGCCGAGCGAATAGGCGAGCGAAACCGGCCCATACGGGTGAGGCCGGGACCCGGCGGGCTTATGCTTCGGCTGCCTGCGGGACGGGTCAGGGGGTGGGGGAGCGACCTTTGAGAATGTCGTCGAAGCCTCGGATGAGGGTGTGCTCGGTCTCTTGGACGTCTTCGGGGCTGGCCGCGAAGTAGCCGGTGGCCATTCCCATGTCGGAGGCGGCGTCTAGATACTCGGGCACGCTCGACAGGTAGAGGCAGTCGTAGAGGTCCACCGACATCACCCGGCGGGTCGCCTCGAACAGCGGGCGCTCGGGCAGCACCGCGCCCACCTCGCCGCTGACCAGCCACGACGACACCGAGTCCTCCAATTGGGCCATGCGCCGCAGGCGCTGACCCCATTCTCGGGGCTGGTTGCCGATGGCGGCCACCGGCAGGCCCCGGCTGGCCACCCGGTCGAGGAACGGGTGCAGGCCCGGCACCAGCTTGAACGACGACAGGTAGCGGGTCTCCACCTGCCGGCCGATAGGCCCGAGCCCGAGATCGCTCCAGAACTCCTCGGCGGTGAGGCGGCCCAGCACCAGCATGCGGTGCCGGTCGCGGATCAGCTCCGGGTCGAGGTCGGGGTTCTCGCTCAGGATCACCGGCAGCAGCAGGCCGCCCCGCGGGTCGGTGGGGCGCACGATCACCCCGTGCACGTCCACCACCAGCAGCCTCAACAGCCGCTTGCGGGGACGGCTGGCCTCGGCCTCGCGGGCCGCGGCCCGCTGCTGGCGGCGGCGGGTGGCCCGGCGGCCCCGCCCCTTGGGGGTGCGCACCAGCACCACCACCCTGGCCACAATCACCCCCAGCAGCACTGCACCGAAGGCGAGGCCGGCCACCCGGGCGATGTTGAGCCACAGCGGGGCCACCGTGTCCTCGACCAGGGTGGAGGCGCCGACCACCACGGGCTGGTCGCCGTAGGGGAACCGCCACGCCGCGGTGGAGCCGTCGACCGCGGGCGCCGCGGCCCCACCGGCGGGATCGCCTGCTGCGTCGAGGCCGGACGAGGAGGCGCTGAAGGCCCCGTCGGAGTCGAGCAGCGTCAGCAGGAACTCGAAGCCCAGCGAATCGGTGGGGGCTCCGGCCTCCGCGATCAACTCCGCCAACGGGCGCCCGAAGGGCTGGCCCTCGAAGATCTGGGCCAGGGCGCCGTCGCTGAAGGCGTCCAGCGGCGGGGCCGGATCGATGCGGGCGCTGAAGCGGTAGGAGGTTTCAGCAAAGGAGCGCGTCTGCTCGAGCACCACATCGGTGAAGATCACATCGGGGCCGGCCAGCTCCTCGAGGACCTGCGGCAGCTGCCCGGCCGACTCGAACCGCTTGACCGCTCGGATCTGCACACCGCCGTCGGCGCGGAACAGCGGACCCTCCACCGCCCAGCCCGCAGCCCGAGCATCATCGAGGCGCAGCCCCCCGGCCAGTTCCGGCACCCGGCCCACCGCCACCGCGTCGGCGTTGAACACCACCGTCACCGTGCCCGAGCCGGCCTCCTCGACGTCCACATGCACCGCCGTGTCCACCCGGCAAGCCGCCATCAGCAGCGCCAGCCCCACGGCCAGCACCACCGCGCGAAGAACAGCCGCGGCGCGCCGAACGCCTATCCCGCAACCCAGCCTGGCGCGCCTGCGCTGTGGCAGCCGCCTGGCCCGGCGCTGAGCAGCCATGGCCGTCAGTCGCCCCCGAAGGAGGGGGCGCCTAGAAGTGGCCCTCGCCGGCGGCCGTCTCCAGCTCGGGCTCGGGCGGCTCGAATCCCTCGATGGCGCGGAACACGATCACCTGCTTGCCCTCTTCGAGCGGGTCGTCCTCCACGTCGACGATCACGATCTCGCCGGCCCGGAACTCCTTGTGCAGCAGCCGCTCCGACAGCGGATCCTCCACCAGCCGCTGGATGGCCCGGCGCAGCGGACGGGCTCCCAGCGTGGGGTCGTAGCCGGTGGCGGCCAGATGGTCCTTGGCCGAGTCGGTGAGCTCGAGGCCCATGCCCTGGCCGGCCAGCTGGTCGGCGGTGCGCACGATCATCAGGTCGACGATGCGGCGCACCTCCTGCTGGGTCAGCTCGTGGAACACGATCACGTCGTCGATCCGGTTGAGGAACTCGGGCCGGAAGTGCTGCTTGAGCGCATCCTGCACCTTGGACTTCATCCGCTCGTAGGTGACCCGCTCGTCGGCCTTGGTGAAGCCGAGGTTGGCCTTGCGCAAATCCGCGGTGCCCAGGTTCGAGGTCATGATCAGCACCGTGTTGCGGAAGTCCACCGAGCGGCCCTGGCTGTCGGTCAGCCGGCCCTCCTCGAGGATCTGCAGCAGGGTGTTGAACACGTCGGGGTGGGCCTTCTCGATCTCGTCGAACAGCACCACCGAGAACGGCTTGCGCCGGACCCGCTCGGTGAGCTGGCCGCCCTCCTCGTAGCCCACATAGCCCGGCGGCGAGCCGATCAGGCGGCTCACCGTGTGCTTCTGCATGTACTCGGACATGTCCAGGCTGATCAGCGACTCCTCGTCGCCGAAGAGGAACTCGGCCAGGGTCTTGGCCAGCTCGGTCTTGCCCACCCCCGACGGGCCCAAAAAGATGAACGAGCCGCTGGGCCGCTTGGGATCCTTGAGGCCGGCCCGGGTGCGGCGGATGGCCTGCGACACGGCGGCGATGGCATCGTGCTGCGACACCACCCGCTTGTGCATCTCGTCCTCCATGCGCAGCAGCTTCTTGGTCTCCTCCTCGGTGAGCTTGTAGACCGGGATGCCGGTCCACAGCGACAGCACCTCGGCGATGGCCTCCTCGTCGACCTCGTCGAACAGGTCGACCCCGGCGGCTTTGGCCTCGCCCTCGAGGGTCTCGCGGCGGGCCAGGAGCTCCTTCTCCTTGTCGCGAAGCTCGCCGGCGTCCTCGAAGCGCTGGGCGTCGACCGCCTCGGTCTTGCGGGAGATCACGTCGGCCAGCTCGGCCTCCAGCTCCTTGAACTGCGGCGGGGTCTCCATGCGCCGGATGCGCAGGCGCGAGCCGGCCTCGTCGATCAAATCGATGGCCTTGTCGGGCAGATGCCGGTCGGAGATGTAGCGGTCGGCCAGGTTGGCGGCGGCCACCAGCGCCTGGTCGGTGATGGTGACCCGGTGGTGCGACTCGTAGCGGTCGCGCAGGCCCTTGAGGATCTCGATGGTGTGGGCCACGCTCGGCTCGTCCACCACCACCTTCTGGAAGCGGCGCTCCAGCGCGGCGTCCTTCTCGAGGTGCTTGCGGTACTCGTCGAGGGTGGTGGCCCCGATGGTCTGGAGCTCGCCCCGAGCCAGCATCGGCTTGAGGATCGACGCCGCGTCGATGGCGCCCTCGGCCGCGCCCGCACCGACGAGGGTGTGGATCTCGTCGATGAACAAGATGATGTCGCCCCGGCTCTGGATCTCCTTGAGGACCTTCTTGAGGCGCTCCTCGAAGTCGCCCCGGTAGCGGCTGCCCGCCACCAGCGCGCCCAGATCCAGGGTGTAGAGCTGGCGGTCGCGCAGGGTCTCGGGCACGTCGTCGGCGGCGATGGACTGGGCCAGGCCCTCCACGATGGCGGTCTTGCCCACGCCCGGCTCGCCCACCAGCACCGGGTTGTTCTTGGTGCGCCGCGACAGGATCTGCATGACCCGCTCGGACTCCCGGCCCCGGCCCACCACCGGGTCGAGGGCCTTCTCGCGGGCCAGCTGGGTGAGGTTCCGGCCGAACTGGTCGAGCACGTGGGAGCCGGTCGACGTGTCGCCGCTGCCGCCGCCGGTGGTGGCGCCGGGCTTGTCACCCGATCCTGAGACCCCGCCGTAGGCCGACAGCAGCTGGATGACCTGCTCGCGCACCCGGGCCAGATCCGCGCCCAGCTTCACCAGCACCTGCGCGGCCACGCCCTCGCCCTCGCGGATCAACCCGAGGAGGATGTGCTCGGTGCCGATGTAGTTGTGGCCGAGCTGCAGCGCCTCGCGCAGGCTCAGCTCGAGAACCTTCTTGGCCCTCGGTGTGAACGGGATGTGGCCGCTGGGCGAGCTGCCGCCCTGGCCGATGATCTCCTCCACCTGGCCCCGCACCGACTCGAGGCTGATGCCGAGGGACTCCAGCGCCTTGGCCGCCACGCCCTCGCCCTCGTGGATGAGACCGAGCAGGATGTGCTCGGTGCCGATGTAGTTGTGGTTGAGCAGACGCGCCTCTTCCTGGGCCAGAACCACCACGCGGCGCGCCCTGTCGGTGAACCGCTCGAACATCGCATACACCTCCCGGCCAGGCGGGCTGCCTTCGCTCGGCCAGAGTGTAACCCCGCGCCGCGACATGAGTCGCGCCCCGGCATGTGACACTTGACTGCCGGCAAACGCCGAGTGCGGCCCGGCCGACGGGGCCAACGCCACATCGCGGCGGAGCATGTGGCGGCTGTCGGCAGACACTCCCGGCGGGGCGCCCATTACCCTCGCGGCGTGGACCACGCCTCCCCCTTCGCGCTGCTGCCGTGCCTCGCCGACGATCTCAGGCGAGTGGAGGAGGAGCTGCTGCGGCAGGCTTCCACCGGTGACCGATTCGTCACCGAACTGGTCCGCCACTTGGTCACCGCGGGCGGCAAGCTGGTCCGGCCCGGCTTCTGTCTGTCCTCCGCGCTGGTTTGCGAGGCGGCCCCTACCAGGTCGTCGGACGACGCGGTGCGGGGCGGGGCCTCGGTCGAGTTGATCCACGTCGGCTCGCTCTACCACGACGACGTGATGGACGATGCCATCACCCGCCGCTCGGTGGCCAGTGTCAACGCTCAATGGGGCAATCTGCGGGCCATCCTGGCCGGCGACTACCTGCTGGGCCGGGCCTCGGCCATCGCAGCCTCGCTCGGCGCCGAGGTGGCGGTGCTGCTGGCCGAGGCCATCACCGGGGTCTGCGAGGGCCAGATCATCGAGCTCGAGGCCACCTACGACATCGATCGCAGCGAGCAGCGCTACGAGCGGGCCGTGTCGGGCAAGACCGCGTCGCTGCTGTCGATCTCGTGCCGGATCGGAGCCGCGGTCGGCGGAGTGCCCACCGATGCCGCCGGCGCGCTCGGAGAGTTCGGCCTGGCCTACGGCATGGCCTTCCAGATCGTGGACGACATCTTGGATCTGGTGGCCACCGAGTCGCAGCTGGGCAAGCCGGCCGGCAACGACTTGGCCGAGGGCACCTACACGCTGCCGGTCATCCGGGCGCTGGCCGATCCGGTGGCCGGCGACGAACTGCGGTCCATCCTGGGCCGGCCCATCGACGGCTCGGCCCGCGACCGCGCCGCCGAGTTGGTGCGGTCCACCAACGGGGTGGACGAGGCCCGCGACACGGCCCGCCAGTGGGCGGCCAGGGCCCAGTCTGCACTGTCGCGGCTGCCCGAAACACCCGCCGCCGCGGTGCTGCGCCTAGCCGCCGACCGCCTGGTCGACAACCCCACCCTCACTGTCGGCTAGCGCCGGCGGTTACAGCCGCTGGCGCGGGCGCAGGGTGGGGAACAGGACCGCGTCGCGGATGGCCTGGGTGTCGGTGAGCAGCATCACCAGGCGGTCCACGCCGATGCCGAGGCCGCCGGTGGGGGGCAGCCCGTACTCCAGAGCCCGCAGATAGTCCTCGTCGACCAGCATGGCCTCGTCGTCGCCCGCGGCCCGCAGCTCGGCCTGGGCCTCGAAGCGGGACCGCTGCTCGTCGGGATCGACCAGTTCGGTGAAGGCGTTGCACAGCTCCCGGCCGGCCACGATCCCCTCGAAGCGCTCGGCGTAGCCGGGCCGGCTGCGATGGCGCCGCGACAACGGCGACACCTCGGCCGGATAGTCGGTCACGAACACCGGACCCCAGAGCTGGGGCTCGGCCGCCTTCTCATAGATCTCCAGCAGCAGCTTGCCCGGCCCCCAGCCGGCCTCGACCAGGATCTGGAGGCGCTCGCAGCAGGCCCTCAGCTCGGCCAGGCCCGAGTCGAGGCTCGCCTCGATCCCGGCATGCTCGGCGATCACCTCCTCCATGGTGGCCCTGCGCCACGGAGTCGACAGGTCCACCTCGCGTCCGTCGTAGGCGACCGTGGTGGAGCCGCACACCTCCGCGGCCACGCCGGCCACCAGGCTCTCGGTCAGCTCCATGATGTCGGCGTGGTCAGCGTAGGCCCAGTACAGCTCCAGCATGGTGAATTCGGGGTTGTGGCGGGTGGAGACGCCCTCGTTGCGGAACACCCGGCCGATCTCGTACACCCGCTCCATGCCCCCCACCACCAGCCGCTTGAGGTACAGCTCGGGGGCGATCCGCAGATACAGGTCCGCGCTAAGAGCCTCGTGGTGGGTGACGAAGGGTCGGGCCGCCGCTCCACCCGGTATCGGGTGCAGCATCGGGGTCTCGACCTCTACGAAGCCCCGCTCGGCGAGGCGGCGGCGCAGCGATGCCACGATCTCGGATCGGCGGGCGAACGCGGCCCTCGCCTCGTCGCTCACCCACAGGTCCACGTAGCGCTGCCGGTAGCGGGTGTCGGGGTCGGTGAGGCCGTGCCACTTGTCGGGGAACGGGCGGCGGGCGCGGGCCAGCACCGACCATTCGTCGACCCGCACCGACAGCTCGCCCCGGCGGGTGGCCATGACCGCGCCCCTCACGCCCACCCAGTCGCCGATCGACAGGGCGGTGAACTGCTCGAAGCGCGGGGTGGCCACCGCAGTGGCGAACAGCTGGATGCGGCCGGTGGCGTCTTGGAGGGTCCCGAAGGCGAGGCGGCCCTGGTGTCGGCGCAGCATGAGACGCCCAGCCACCGACACCACCGTGTCGGTCTCGACGCCGGCCTCGAGCCCTGCGAAGGCCTCGACTACCTCGCCTGCGGAATGGCTGCGCTCGAAGCGGTACGGAACGTCGCCGCGAGTCTCCGTCCCAGGCGGCAAGTCGGGCTGGGCGTCGCCGCTCATCGGTCCGCATCCGGATTCGGCCGGTCGGGCCGCTCAGCGGGCTGCCGGCGGATCGGGCGGGGCGGACCGTCGCCGGATCGGGGCTCTGCGCCGCTCATCGGTCCTGGTTGCGCTCGTAGACGATGCGGAGGCCGTGCAGGGTGAGGAACGGCTCGACGTGCTCGATGGTCTGCGAGATGGGGGCGATCACATGGGCCAGACCGCCGGTGGCCACCACGTTGGCCTCGCCCAGCTCGGCCAGGAAACGGGCGTTCATGCCGTCGATCATGGCGGTGAACCCGTACAGCGCGCCGGACTGGATCGACTCGACCGTGGTCTTGCCGATCACGCTGCGGGGCTCGGTCAGCTCGACCGCGCCGAGGGCCGCGGCCCGGCCCACCAGCGCGTCGAGGCTGATCTCGATGCCGGGCGCGATAGCGCCGCCCATGAAGGCGCCGTCGGCGGAGATCACGTCGAAGTTGTTGCCGGTGCCGAAGTCCACCACCACGGTGGGTCCGCCGTAGAGGTCGTAGGCCGCCACCGCGTTGGCGATCCGGTCGGCGCCCACTTCCTTGGGGTTGTCGTAGTGGATCGGCATGCCGGTCTTGACCCCCGGCCCCACCACCACCGGCGCGAATCCGAGCTGGCGGCGCACCATCTCCCGCAGCCCGGCGAGAAGGCGGGGCACGCCCGAGCAGATCGACACGCCACCGATGTCGGACTCGAAGTCGAGGTCGATCATGCCGAGCAGCGATCTGATCACGACGCCGAGTTCGTCGGCGGTGCGCAACGGGTCGGTGGAGAGCCTCCAGTGCTCGATCAGACCGTCGGCGGGATCGGAGCCGTGGACCGCACCGAGGTCGTAGGCGCCGACGACGGTCTGCGTGTTGCCGACGTCGATAGCAAGCAGCACCGCCGCAGGATACGGCGGATCAGCCGGGGCCGCAGTGCGGATCAGCCGGGGCCGCAGTGCGAGTCAGCCGGCGCGGCAGCCGATGCCGTCGCTGAGGCGGACCAGCGGTTGCGGGCAGTCCGCCAGCACAGCCGCGGCCGTCTACGACGGATCAGCCGGGGCCGCGGCCGATCAGCCGGCGCGGCAACCGAGGTTGTCGATCAGGCGGGCCTGGCCGAACCGGGCGGCGGCCAGCAGCCGCACCTCGCCCTGCAATGGTTCCTCCGCGATCAGGGTGGACGCCGGCACCGCGGCGGTGTAGTCGAGCTGCGCCAGCGGCGCGGCGGCAATGGCTGCGGCCATCTCGGCCTCGACCGCGGCCGCACTGGTCTCGCCCGACTGCACCAGGGCCGCTCCGGCCTGAAGAGCCCGCCGCAGCACCGGCGCCTGGCTGCGCTCGGCGTCGCTCAGGTAGGCGTTGCGGCTCGACAGGGCCAGCCCGTCGGGCTCGCGCACGGTGGGGCAGCCCACCACCCTCACCGGCAGAGACAGGTCCGCCGCCATCCGGCCGATGATGGCGAGTTGCTGGAAGTCCTTCTCGCCGAAGTAGGCCGAGCACTCCCCCACGATGGAGAGCAGCTTGGCCACCACCGTGGCCACCCCGTCGAAGTGACCGGGACGGGAGGCGCCGCACAGCACATCGGCGAGAGCGCCCACGCGCACTGTGGTGGCCGGCGGCTCGGGATACATCTCGCTCCGGTCGGGGGCGAACACGATGTCGGCGCCGGCGGTGGCGCACAGTTCGAGATCGCGTTCGAGATCGCGGGGATATGAGTCGAAGTCCTCCCCTGGATTGAACTGCAGCGGGTTGACGAAGATCGACACCACCACCGCGTCGTTCTCGCCGCGGGCCCGCTCGATCAAGCTGCGGTGGCCGGCGTGCAGGAACCCCATGGTCGGCACGAACCCGACGGCGCCACCGGCCGACCGGGCCTCAGCAAGCCGGCTCCGCAGGCCGCCGATCGCGGCCTCCAGCACCAGAGTGCTCACGAATCTGCACTGGGTCTGAGCCGTTGAGCCATCGACACGAGCTCGCGGGCCAGGGGTCCGAGCTCGCGTTCGAGGAGTCGCTCGGCGATGGTGATGGCCTCGGGTCCGGCGTCGACCAGACCGGACCACAGCAGGTAGCCGGCCACAACCCCCGACACCCGATCGCCGATCGAGTCGTGGTGGAGCACCACCCGGTCGTGTTCGGAGATGGTGGTGAGGATCTCTTCGAGGCGCTCCGGGCCGTCGCTGGGATCGGAGAAGGGCAGGTGGGCGTAGGCCAGCCCGTGCTCGTCGTAGTCGTGGAGGTTGTAGGGGATCGACGTGATGCTCACGATCAGGCCGATCTCGTTGCGGCTCAGCCAGATGATCTCCTCGAGGCGCCGCACCCGCCGGTGGCCCGCGCCGTAGCCGCCGGGACGCTCACACACGCCGAAGCGGTCGGTGATGATCCATCGGAAGCCCCGAGGCTCGATCCCCTCAGACCACTTGTTGCTCACGGCCCGCTCGCCTCTTGGTCGTAGAGATGCACCGAGGGCAGCTCGCGGTAGCGCTCCCCCACGTCTAGGCCGTAGCCCACCAGCCAGTCGGCGGGCACCGAGAACCCGACGTAGCGGATGCCCTCGGTGCGGGCGTCCTCCCGCACGAGCAGGGCGCACATCTCGAAACTGGCCGGACGGCGGGCCTGCAGCAGTTCGGCCAGGTAGTCGGTGGTGAGGCCGGAGTCGACGATGTCCTCCACCAGCACGATGTGGCGGTCGCGCACATCGGTGTCGAGGTCCTTGATGATGCGGACCACGCCGCTCGACTCCGTGCTGAGCCCGTAGGACGACACCGCCATGAAGTCGATCTCCACCGGCAGGTCGATGGCCCGGGCCAGGTCGCTCATGAACACGAAGGCCCCCTTGAGAACCCCCACCAGCAGGGGGCGCCGCCCCTGATAGTCGGCGGTGATCTCAGCGCCGATCGCCTCCACCCGAGCCCTCAGCTCGTCGGCACCGATGATGGCCCGTCCGACCGACCCCGGCGGGGTCACCGTCTGCTCGGCCTCTGGCTGCTCGGCCTCTAGGCCCACCCCCGCACCATACCGGGACTGACTGAGCGTCCCCGTATCGTTCCCGCCGGCTCAGACGGTATCGAGGATCAGACCCAAGATTTCTCGGATCTGCGCCAGCACGACTGCGCCAACGTTGCCGAGCCGATCCTCGACGCGGCTGGTGGAGACCGCGCGGATGTGCTGGCACTGAGCCGCCGAACGGCGATCGAGGCCGTTGGAGGAGTCGGCGCTGATCTCGACGTCGGAGGCGAACCCCCGCAGCTGAGATGTCAGCGGCACCACATGCACGACGGCGGCGCCCGCGTCGATCACTCGCTGAGCAGTGACGACGACAGCCAGCCGGAACAAGCCGGCTTCTCGTCCCGCCGGCATGCCTAGATCGAGCGTGACGACATCACCCGAGGTCAGCATCAAGCCATGCCTTGTCGGCTTCGCTGAGTTCAGTCCGCAGGTCGGCGCCGATCCGCTCCTGGCGCAGCCGGCGCACCGCAAGCGCGACGGTGTCGCCCACCGTTGCCCCCAACTCCGACGCAAGCTGCTTGAGTTCCCGGTGGGTAGAGGCGGAAATCCGAACACTCGTCGACTGCATGCACTAACGTTAGCAGATCTGCATACACCCGCGCCGGGGCTCTGGACGAATCGGGTCTGTGGTCAGAGTCTGGTTGGGTGGGGTTCTATGCGGAGGCGGCCGGCGGTGCGGGCTACTCGGTGGCCTCCGGTGATCTCGGTGGCGATGCTGCGGCCAGCGGCCACTTCGAGCACGCGGTCGATGGAGGCGGCTGTGGGGACAGTGCCTGTGGCCTCGGCGGTCCAGGTGCGCAGGGCTTCGGAGGCCACCGCCCTCGGCGCGGCCACCAGGGCGGCGGTGCTGGCGGGGTCTAGCTCGGAGGCCAGCGCCGCGATCACCTCCAGTGCCTCGGCGGCCAGATCGGCGTGGCGATTGAGCAGCGGCACGGGGTCTCGGTCCAGCGCTCGGGCCAGTGCGGGCATCACCTCATTGCGTATGGCCACCCGGGCGAAGGACGGGTCGTCGTTCATGGGGTCGTGGGCGGTGGCCAGGCCGAGTTGCTCGCACAGGGCGCGGGTCTCGTAGCGGCGCAGGCCCAGCAGGGGGCGGCCGACCCCGGCGTGGGGGGCCGCTGCGCCGGCCAGGCCTGAGCCCCGGCCGATGTTGAACAGCACGGTCTCGGCCCGGTCATCGGCGGTGTGGCCCACCAGCACGTCGTCGGGCAGGGCCTCGTAGCGGGCGGAGCGCGCCCTCGCCTCCAGGTTGGGGCCGGGATCGACCCGCACCCGGCGCACCTCGAAGCCCGCCTCGAGACGGGCCGCGATGGCTCGAGCCGCTTCGGCGTCAGCGTCGGCCGAAGGGCGCAGGCCGTGGTTCACATGCCAGACGGTCACCTCCAGCCCGGCGGCGCGGGCCAGGGCGACCAGCGCGGCCGAGTCGGGGCCGCCCGACAGCCCGCAGGCCACCGCCGAGCCGGCCGCGGGGAAGGTGCAGCGAGCCAGCAGCGAATCGACGCAGACGCCCGACGCCGCCCCACTCACGCCGCGGCGGCGACCTTGCCCATGCGGGTCACCCAGTCTTGGGGGCTGCGGATCTCGGCGATTCCCGGGAGGTTCTCGGGGGCCTCCCACACCCGGTCGAGCAGGGCGGCGCCCCCCGCCGCCTCAACCGACTCGATGAAGTGCTCGCCCTCGGCGTACTGCTTGATCTTGGCGTCGAGGCCGATCAGCCGCTGGAAGACCTTGGCGAAGCCCCGCACCGACTCCCGGCGCCTGCGCATGACCCGCCCGAACCGGGGGGCGGAGGGGACCAGCCCCTCGCCGGCGCGGTCCATGGTCACATCGCCGTGGCCCTCGAGCAGGCTCATCAGCCCCGACAGCTGCTCCAGGGTCTCAACCTGCGCCTCCGAGGCGAACAGGGCCATCAGGCCCCCGGCGGCCAGCGGGTCCTCGCCCCGGCGGCGGGCCTCCACCACCCGCCGGGCGGCGGCCGCGATCCGCTTCGGGTCGGGATCCACCGAGTCGAGCACCGCCTCGACCAGGCCGATGAAGTGGGGCCGCATCCACTCCACGCCGGTGAACTGGGCCCGGTGGGTCACCTCGTGGATCGCCAGCCAGAGCCGGAACTGCGCGGGGTCGAAGGCGTACCGGTTCTCCAGCGCCAGCACGTTGGGGGCCACGTAGTAGACGATGTCCTGGTCCTCGGGCTTGTCGTCCTCGATGACGAGCAGGTCGTACTGGCCCAGCACCCGGGTGGACATCCAGCCCAGCATGACGCCCAGTTCGGCGCCGGCCGCCCGCCGGGTGATCGGGGCCAGCCTCGACTCGGAGTCGCTGCCGAGCTTGGCCGCCAGGGGCCTCAGCAGACGCTGGAACGAGGCCAGATTGGCGTCGATCCAGCCGACCCGGTCGGTGACCCGGCCCCGGGCCGGTCCCGACCGCGACCGCAGGCCGGTGCAGTCGGCCACCAGCGCCTCGGCCCGCTCGGTGCAGCCGGCGAAGTCCTCGGCCAGACCGTGGCGCCATTGCGGCGCGGCGTAGGGCTCGCGCCGGGCGGTGCGCAGCGCCACCCGCCGGGCCAGCTCCCAGTCGATGGGGTCATAAGCGTCGGCAGAACCGTCAGGGTCGACGGAGTCGTCAAGGTCGATGGGGTCGTCAAGATCGGCGGGACCCTCGGCGCAGGTTCCCATGCGGGGGCTCAGTCCCTCGGGTACCGCTTGTAGGTGACCTTCTGGAGGTAGCCGGCGATGGTCGCCACTATCGACACGATGGCGACCACGGCGAGCGGCACGGCGATCCAGAAGTGCCATACCACGCCCGCAACGATCATCGCCGCCCCCTGTGCGCCGGTCCAACGAGGATCATGGAGCCGCAGTGTAGATGGCTCGGCCATGAAGGTGTCATGGGAGCCCGAAAGGGGATTTGAACCCCTGACCTACGCTTTACGAGAGCGTCGCTCTACCGGCTGAGCTATTCGGGCCTGCGCCCGCCAAGACTATCGCTCACCCGACGGGGCGGACGCCGAAGACTCATCGCGGCGACCGTGGCTGCCGTAGCCTCGTGGCCGTGGACGAGGCGAACCCGCGCACCTCCGCCGGCCTCCGGCTCGACGAGGCGTTCGAGGCTGCCCGGCCCGCGGGCCGCCTGGAGCGGATTTTCGGCACCCGGGACTTCTTCCGGCTGTGGATCGCCCAGGTGGTGTCGGCCACCGGAGACTGGCTCGGCCTGTTCGCCACCATCGCGCTGGCCGACCAGCTCGCCCCAGAAGGATCGCGCAGCACCGCCATCGCCATCGTGCTGGCCACCCGAGTGGCGCCCGGCTTCTTCTTGGCCACCGCGGTGGGCGTGATCGTCGACCGGCTCAACCGCAAGCGGGTGATGGTGGCCTGCGATCTGGGCCGGGCCGCGGTGCTGGTGTCGCTGCCGTTCGTCGACACCCTGGTCGGGCTGGTGATCGCCAGCGTCCTGCTCGAGCTGCTCACCATGATGTGGCAGCCGGCCAAGGAGGCCACGGTCCCCAACCTCGTGCCCCGCGACAAGCTCACCGCGGCCAACTCGCTCAACGTGGCCGCCGCCTACGGCATGTTCCCGGTGGCCGCCGGCCTGGCCGCGCTGCTGGCCAAAGCGGCCGAGGCGATGTCGGACGAGGGCTGGGTGACCACCCTGCGGCTCAACGAGGAGGGCCTGGCCTTCTACGTGGACGGGCTGTCGTTCCTGGTCACCGCGCTGATCATCTGGCGCATCGCCATCCCGACCCGCAGCCGCGACGAGCGTCGGGCCGGCAAGCGGGGCAGCCTCGATCTCGGCGGCGCCATCCGCGAGCTGCGCGAGGGCTGGCGGCTGGTGGGCAAGAACCCGATCGTGCGGTCGGTGAACGTGGGGCTGGCCACCGCGGTCATGGGTGCGGGCATGGTGTTCCTGCTGGGGGCCCGGTTCGTGGACGAGGTGATCGTGGGGCGCGAGGCCGACTTCCACGCCGTGCTGTTCTCGCTCGGGGTGGGCATGGCCGTCGGCGTCGGGTCGGCCTCGGCGCTGCAGAACCGCATCAACCGCACCCGCGGCTTCACCTCGGCGCTGATCGGCGCGGGCACGGTGCTTCTGGCGGCCGCTTCGGTGGACCGGCTGTCGCTGATGATCCCGCTGGTGGTGCTGCTGGGGATGCTGGCCGGGCCGTCGTATGTGCTCGGCTTCACCCTGTTGCATGAGAATGTGGACAACGAGGTCCGGGGCCGGGTGTTCTCGGCCCTGCTGGTGCTGGTGCGGCTGTGTGTGCTGATCGCGCTGGCGGTGGGCGGCGTGCTGGCCGACCTGCTCGACGGCCTGTCGCAGCGCTGGTGGGACGGGTCGGTGTCGGTGCTGGGGGCCCGGGTGGAGCTGCCCGGCGTGCGCCTGACGATGTGGCTGGCCGGGCTGATCATCGTGGTGGCGGGCGCGCTGGCCACTTGGAGCCTGCGCTCCGGCGCCCGCGACGCATCCACCGCGGCTTCCGAGAGCCTGGATCCGGCGTCATGACCGGGCGGCTGGTCGCGGTTGAGGGGGTGGACGCCTCGGGCAAGTCCACCCAGGCTCGGCTGCTGGCCGATTCGCTGGGGGCGGAGCTAACGTTCCAGTTCGGAGCCACCGGCGTGGGCCAGGTCGTCAGGGGGGTCCTGCTCGATCCGGCCAACGATTCGCTGGACGACCGGGCCGAGGCCCTGCTGATCATCGCCGACAAGGCCCAGCATGTGGCCGAGATCGTGGGCCCGGCCCTGCGCTCGGGACGAGACGTGGTGTCGGACCGCTTCACCGCCTCGACGCTGGCCTACCAGGGCTACGGACGCGGCCTCGACCTGGCGGAGCTTGCGGCGATGATGCGCTTCGCCACCTCTGGGATCGAGCCCGACCTGAACTTGCTGCTCGACGTGAGTGCCGAGGTGGCGGTGGAGCGGCTGGGGTCGTCGGTGGACCGCTTCGAGGGCGCGGGCCGCGACTTCCTCGAACGAGTCCGGGGCGGCTACCTGGCCCTGGCCGAGGCCGACCCGGCCCGCTGGGCGGTGGTCGACGCCGAAGCTCCGGCGGACGAGGTGTCGGCCCGAGTGCTGGCCGCGGTGCGAGATCGTCTCAGAGGCCGAGCGGGTGAGCGAGCGAGTCCGGCCCATACGGGCGAGGCCGTGGGCTGTGTCGCTGGGGTTCGGGCGGCCAGCGAGCGAAGCGAACAAGAGCGGGAATGAATCGCTGCGACGCGGATGCGGATTTGGACGATCCGTGGTCGGCGGTTGTGGGACAGCCGACCGCGGTGGCCGCGCTGGCCGCGGCGGCGGCCGCGCCTATGCACGCCTATCTGCTGGTGGGGCCGCGGGGCGCCGGCAAGCGGGCCGCGGCGGCCGCCTTCGCGGGCGAGTTGCTGGTGGCCGCCGACGGGCAACCCGACCGGGCCGGGCGGCACCGCCGGCTGGCACAACGCGAAGAGCACCCCGACGTGTTCGTGCTGAGCCCGGCCGGCAACAGCCTGCGCATCGCCGAGGAGGTGTCCCAGCTCATCGTCGAGGCGAGCCGCACGCCGGTGGAGGGCAGCCGCAAGGTGCTGGTCGTCGACCGGTTCCACACCGCCACTCCGGCCGCGGCGGCGGCGCTGCTCAAGCCGGTGGAGGAGCCGGCTGAGCCGATCGTGTGGGTGCTGCTGGCCGAGCAGGTGCTGCCCGAGCACGTCACCATCGCGTCGCGCTGCACCCGGGTGGACTTCGGTCCCGTGGCTGCCGACGAGATCGCGGCCGTGCTCCTGTCCGAGGGTCTGGTTGGCGCCGAGCGGGCCGCTCTGGCGGCCGAAGCGGCGGCGGGCAACCTGCACCGGGCCCGGGTGCTGGCCACCGACGAGCGGGTGGCGGCCCGCCGCGAGGCCTGGTGGAGCGTGCCCGACCGCCTCGACGGAACCGGGGCCGCGGTGGCACAGCTCACCGCCGAGTTGCGGACCATGATCGACGACGCAGCCGGCGCCGTCGGTGACCGTCACCGGGCCGAGGCCACCGCGCTGGAGCAGCGGGAGGAGCAGTTCGGGGTTCGGGGGTCGGGCCGGGCCGCCATCGAGGCCCAGCACAAGCGCGAGCACCGCCAGTTCCGCACCGACGAGATCCGCTTCGGCCTGGCCACCCTCACCGCGCGCTACCGCGACCAGATCGCCTCATCGCCCGACGACGACCCGGCCGCGGCCCGACAGGCCGCGGCAGCCGGACGGGCCATAGACCGGCTGCGAGCCACCGCGGAGAGCCTGATCCGCTCACCGAACGAGTCCCTCGCCCTTCAAGCCCTGCTGCTCGACCTGCCCCGCCCGGCCCAGAGGCCGAGCGAATAGTTGAGAGACCGCCACTGGGTCAGCTTCGCTTGCGGCGGGGGCGCTTCTTGGCCGGGCCCTTGGCCCGTCTGTCGGCCAGCAGCTCGCAGGCGCGCTCCAGGGTCAACCCCTCCACGGTGTCACCCGTGCGCAGCGACGCGTTGGTCTCGCCGTCGGTGACGTAGTGGCCGTAGCGGCCGTCGCGCAACACCACGGCCCGACCGGTGTCGGGATCCTCCCCCAGCTCCCGCAGCGGCGCAGCCGCAGCGGCCCGGCCCCGTCTGGCCGGCTGGGCCAGCAGTGCGAGGCACTCGTCGAGGGTGACGGTGAACAGCTGCTCCTCGCCGGCCAGACTGCGGCTCTCTGAGCCCTTGCGCACGAACGGGCCGTAGCGGCCGTTCTGCACCGTGATCTCCATTCCGTCGGCGGGGTCGGCGCCGACCGTGCGGGGCAGCGACAGCAACAGCAGCGCCTGCTCCAGGGTGACGGTGTCGAGCGCCATGGTCTTGAACAGCGACGCGAACTTCGGCTTGTCGGGCACCTCCTCGGCCAGCCCGAGCTGCACGTAGGGTCCGAACCGGCCCGACTTGGCCACCACGGTCAGCCCGGTGGCCGGATCGGCGCCGAGCTCGCGCCCGTTGCGCCCGGCGGCCAAGAGCTCCAGCACCCGCTCGCCGGTGAGCTCGTCGGGAGCGGTGCCGTCGGGCACAGAGGCCGAGTCGTCGCCCCGCTGCACGGTCGGCCCGTAGCGACCGACCCGCACCTCCAGCTCGACGCCCTCGTCGTCGGTGCCCAGCGGGATCGAGTTGATCCGCCGGGCGTCGATGTCGCCGAGGCGGCTCGACACCTTCTCCTTGAGGCCCGGATCGTCGTCGCCGCCGAAATAGAACCGCCGCAGCCACGGAACCTGCTCCTGGGCACCGGCCGCGATCCGGTCGAGATCGTCCTCCATCTCGGCGGTGAAGGCATAGTCGACCAGCTTCGGGAAGTGGCGCTCCAGCAGGTTGACCACCGAGAAGGCGGTGAACGACGGCACCAGCGCCGAGCCCTTCTTCCAGACGTAGCCCCGGTCGGTGATGGTCCCCATGATCGACGAGTAGGTGGAGGGCCGGCCCACGCCGAGCTGCTCCAGGCGCCGGATCAGCGACGCCTCGGTGTAGCGGGCCGGGGGCTGCGTGTTGCGCCCGTTGGCCTCCAATTCCTCGCAGCGGGCCTCGTCGCCCTCGTTCAGCGGCGGCAGGCGGCGCTCGTCGTCGGCCTCGCCGGCGTCGGGGGTGTCGGTGCCCTCGGTGTAGACCTCGCGGAACCCCAGGTGGCCGATCACCGTGCCGCTGGCCGAGAACTCGGCATCGCGGCCCGCCGCGCTGAGGGCGCCCACCCGAAGCTGCACCGTCTCGCCGGTGCAGTCGGTCATCTGGCTGGCCAGCGTCCGCTGCCACACAAGCTCATAGAGCCGGGCCTCGCTGCGGGGCAGCTCGCCGGCCACCCTGGCGGGGTCGGTGAAGGCGTCGCCCGCCGGCCGGATGGCCTCGTGGGCCTCCTGGGCGTTCTTCACCTTGCCGGCGTACACCCTCGGCTCGGACGGCAGCCGGTCCGCTCCGTAGCGGTGGGCGATCTCGGACCGGGCCGCGGCCACCGCGGCCGACGACAGCGACGTGCTGTCGGTGCGCATGTATGTGATGTAGCCCTTCTCATACAGCGACTGGGCGGTGCGCATGGTCGCGGCGGAGGTCATGTGAAGCTTGCGGGCCGCCTCCTGCTGGAGGGTCGAGGTGATGAACGGCGCAGCCGGCCGGCGCCGGTACGGCTTGGAGGTGCGGGCCCGCACGGTGAAGGCCACCTCCTCCAAGTCCGCGGCGAGCGATGTGGCCGCGGCCTCGTCGAGCACGACCACATCGTCTCGGGCGGGGCGGCCGTCGGGGCCAAAGTCGCGTGCCGTGGCCACCCGCGTCCCGTCGAGCTGGACCAGGTCGGCGCCGAAGGCAGACGTGCCCTCGGCGGCGGCGAAGCTGCCGGTGAGCCCCCAGAAGCCGGCGCTCACGAAGTCCATCCGCTCGCGCTCGCGCTCCACCACGATGCGCACCGCCACGCTCTGCACCCGCCCCGCCGACAGCTGCGGCATGACCTTCTTCCACAGCACGGGCGACACCTCGTAGCCGTAGAGCCGGTCGAGCATCCGCCGGGCCTCCTGGGCGTCCACCAGGCGCCGGTCGAGCTCGCGGGGGGAGGCGACCGCAGCCGCGATGGCAGGCCTGGTGATCTCGTGGAAGACCATGCGCTTCACCGGCACCCGAGGATTCAGGACCTCCAGCAGGTGCCAGGCGATGGCCTCGCCCTCGCGGTCCTCGTCGGTGGCCAGGTAGAGCTCGTCGGCGCCGGCCAATAGGTCTTTGAGCTTGCGGACCTGCTGGCGCTTGTCGCCGTTGACCACGTACAGCGGCTTGAACCCGTTGTCCACGTCGATCCCGAGGCGGGCCCACGGCTCGGACTTGTAGGCCTTGGGCACCTCGGCCGCCCGGCTGGGCAGGTCGCGGATGTGGCCGATGGACGACTCCACCACGTAGCCGTCGCCCAGATAGCCGGAGATCGTCTTCGCCTTGGCAGGCGACTCAACGATTACTAGGGCATTGGCCATGGACATCGCACCGATCCGACGGGGCGGGCGCCCGTCAATCAGACAGGATAAGCAGGGGTCGGCAGCGGAGGGGAGGACTCGCCCGCCGCACGGGCCGGGAGGCTAGCGGCCTGTTCCATCCAAACCCGCCGGTCGAGAGCTGCGGAGGATAGCGGCGCCGATCAGAGCCGCGATGGTGGACGCGCCCAGGATGCCGATCTTGGCATCGTCGATGATGGCGGCCGACTCGAAGGCCAGGTTGGTGATGAACAGCGACACGGTGAAGCCGATGCCCGCCACGCCGCCGAGGCCGACGATCTTGGGCCAGGTGGCTCCGGTGGGCAGCTCGCACAGCCCGAGGCGCACCGCCAGCCAGGTGAACGAGGCCACCCCGGCCAGCTTGCCCACCACCAGGCCCACCACGATGCCGATCGTGACCGGCGACCGCACCGCGGCGCTGAGCGCGTCCGACGACAGCTCCACTCCGGCGTTGGCCAGCGCGAACACGGGCACGATCACGAAGCTGGTCCAGGGGCGCAGTATGTCGCCGAGCCGGTCGGTGACCGCCACCCGCTCGCGCACCTCGAACAGGGTCCGCCGAGCCGCAGCCGCGTCGACCGAGTCCTCCGGGGCCAGCGGGTTGAGCCAGGTCCGGCCCATCAGCGGGCGCGCCGGGGCGAACATGCCCATCGCCACCCCGACGATGGTGGCGTGGATCCCCGACTCGAACAGCGCCAGCCAGAACGCCGTCCCCACCACGAAGTAGACCGGCGTGTACCAGAGGCGGGCCAGCCGCATCAGCACCAGCAGCAGCACGATCCCGGCCGACACCGCCAGCCAGCCGAACGAGATGTCGCTGGTGTAGAAGATGGCGATCACCGCGATGGCCCCGATGTCGTCCACGATGGCCAGGGTGAGCAGGAACACCTTCAGCGAGCTCGACACCCGATTGCCGAGCAGGGTGACCACCCCCACCGCGAAGGCGATGTCGGTGGCCATCGGGATCCCCCAGCCGTCGGCGCCGGCGCCGCCCGCGTTGAAGGCGGCGTAGATCGCCGCGGGCACCACCATCCCGCCCAGGGCGGCGACGGCGGGCAGCGCGGCGGCCGCGGGCCTGCGCAGCTCGCCCACCACCAGCTCGCGTTTGATCTCGAGGCCGACCACGAAGAAGAACACCACCATCAGCGCGTTGTTGATCCACTCCTCGAGGGGCTCGTCGATCACCAGCAGGCTGCCGATCTCCAGCCGGGCGTGGCTGTCGAGCAGGGCGTGGTAGGAGTCCCGCCAGGGGGAGTTGGCCCACACCAGCGCCACCGCCGCCGCCACCAGCATCACGATGCCGCCGCCGGCCTGATAGTGGAAGAAGCGCAGCATCGGCCTGCCGATCCGCCGGGCCAGTCGGCGGTCGCTGCCGATCCAGGTCAGCGGGGACGGCTCATAGGCGTCCGTGCGGTCTGTGTCCTCGGAGGCCATCGGATCGAGCCATACCGTAATGCGAACGGTCCGCCGCGCTCTCTTGGCGCCTCGCTCGCCGGTCGGCAGCGGCGACCGCAGCGCCCCACCGCTTGCCCCTGCCAATTCGCTCGGCCCCTAAACTGCCTCATGCCACCGAGCGCCGGCGGACTGCTGTGATCGGCGGACTGCTCCTATCGCACGCGGCGGTGTGCTTGGTGCTGGCCGCGGCCGGGCGCCGTCTGGGCCGCGGCAGCCTGCTGGTGGCCGCCGTGCCCCCCGCGGCCGCCACGGTGTGGGGCGTGACCCGGCTCGGCGGCGAAGAGCCGGCGGTGGCCCATGTGAGCTGGGTGGACGGCCTCGATCTGGCCATGACCTTCCGGGTGGACGCCTTCGCCGAGATCATGACCCTGATCGTGTCGGGGATCGGGGTCGCCGTTTTCGTGTACGCCTTCGGATACTTCTCGGTCGCCGACCCCGCGGTGGGGCGGTTCGCCACCACTCTGCTGGCCTTCTCGGCGGCGATGCTGGGCCTGGTCTGGTCGGACTCGGTGTGGTCGCTGTTCGTATTCTGGGAGCTGACGTCGGTGACGTCTTTCCTGCTGGTCGGCCACAAGAGCACCGACGCCGGCGTGCTCGCCGCGGCCCGGCGGGCGCTGATGGTCACCGGCGGAGGCGGCCTCGCCCTGCTGGCCGGACTGCTGCTGGTGACCCGGGCCGCCGACGCCACCCTGCTCAGCGATCTGGGCCCGGTGCAGGGCACCTCGGCGGTGGTGGGCGCGGTGCTGGTGATGGTGGCGGCGGCCACCAAATCGGCCCAGGTTCCCTTCCACGCCTGGCTGCCGGGGGCGATGGTCGCCCCCACCCCGGTGAGCGCCTACCTCCACTCGGCCACCATGGTGAAGGCCGGGGTGGTGCTGGTGGCGGTGGCCGGCCCCGCCCTCGGCTCGCTGGCGGCCTGGAAGGCGCTGGGCCTCGCCTTCGGTATCGCGTCGATCTTCTGGGGGGCGCTCGGGGCGCTGCGCCACCGCGACGCCAAGCTGATCCTGGCCTGGGGCACCGTCTCGCAGCTGGGCATGATGATCACCCTGTTCAGCGTGGGAACGGCCTACGCGGTGCTGGCCGCGGTGGCGCTGCTGGTGGCCCATGCGCTGTTCAAGGGGGCGCTGTTCCTGATCGTCGGGGAGATCGACGTGCGGGCCGGCACCCGCAACATCGACGAGTTGGGCGGCCTGGCCCGATCCATGCCGGGTGCCTGTGCCGCCGCGGTGCTGGCCGGGCTGTCGATGGCGGGGGCACCGCCGCTGCTGGGGTTCGTGGCCAAGGAGACCGCCATCGCGGCGGCGCTGGACCTGGAGGGTCCAGAAGCGTGGATCTTCGGCTTCGGCGTGATCGGCGGCTCGGTGCTTACGGTGGCCTACACCGTGCGCTTCCTGATCGCGGTGTTCGGCGCTGGCCCGGCGACGCCGCTGGCCCCGCGCCGCGCCGCGTTGGCCGCACCGTCTGCGATCCTGGCGGTGGCCGGGGTGGCCGGCTACGCGGCCCTTGGGGTGGTCGACGATCTGGTCGGGGAGGCCGCAGCCCGGCTGAGCGGCGCCGCGGTCGGCCATCTGCACCGCTGGCCCGGCCTCACGCTGGAGCTGGGGATCTCGGCGGTCGTTCTGGCCGCCGGCGCGCTGGCGGGTGTGGCGGTGGCCCGACGGCCCGTACCGGTGCCTGCGGATCTCGCCGGCCGCTGGACCGACGCCTCCCTCGACGGGACCGTGGCCTTCGGCCGGGCCGTCTGCGCCCGGGTCCAGCACGGCTCGCTGCCGGTGTATCTGGTGACCATGACCTCGGTCGCAGCCCTCGCCGCCACCCCGTTCCTGGCCGATGCCAGCGTTGATCACCTGGTGGTGTGGCACCGGCCGCTGCAGGTGTTGCTGGCCGCGGCCGTCATCGGGGCGGCCGTCGCGCTGTGCTTCGTCGGCACTCGCCTGGGCGCGGGGCTGGCGCTGGGAGGCGCCGGAATCGCGGTCTCGGCTGTCTTCGTGATCCACGGCGCCCCCGACCTGGCCCTCACCCAGCTGCTGGTCGAGGCCACCATCGTGGTCGGCTTCGTGCTCGCCTTCGGCCACCTCTCCCGCAGCTTCCCGCTCACCGGCCTGCGGTGGCGGGCGGTGCGAATGGCCATTGCCGGGCTCGGCGGAGCGGCGGTGATGATCGGGCTCGGGGCCGCGTCCGCCAACCCCAGCGGAACGTCGCCGGTGGCTGAAATGGCCGCTGCCGCGGTGAACGAGGGAGGCGGCAGCAACATCGTCAACGTCATCCTCACCGACATACGGGGCCTCGACACCCTGGGCGAGGTCCTGGTGCTGGCCACCGTCGCCCTCGGTGTGGTGGCCCTCGCCCGGGCATCCTCCGGCTCTGAGTCCTCCGACACTTTGAGCGAGCAATCCGCCGACACGGCCAGCGAGCCGGCATGACCGACGGGGCTGCTTCCATGATCCGGCTCGGCATCCGGGCCGCCAGCCCGTTCGCCACCGTCGTCGGCTGCTACCTGCTGTTCGCGGGCCACAACAACCCCGGCGGCGGGTTCGCGGCGGGACTGGTGTTCGGCGCGGTGCTGGCACTGCGGACCGTCGCCGGGTTCCACCGGCCCACCTACGGCATCACGCTGGTGGCGGCCGGCGTCTTCGTTGTGGCCGCAGTGGCCTTGATGCCGCTGTTGTGGGGCGGCGTGCTGTTCGACCAGCAGGTGGTCTCGCTGGAGGTTCCGCTGCTGGGCACGGTGAAGACCGGCTCCGCGCTGCCGTTCGACCTCGGCGTGGCGGCCATCGTCGTCGGGACCGTGATAGCGGCGCTCGACGGGCTGGGCGCGGCCGAGTTCGCCGCCGAACCGCAGACCCCCGCGGAGCAGCAGTGAACGCCGCTCTGCTGCTGGCCGTCGGCGGTTTGACCGCGGTCGGGCTGTACCTGTTGACCGGGCGGTCGCTGAGCCGGATCGTCCTCGGCTACTCCCTGCTGGGGCACGCCACCGTGGTGGCGCTGATCACCGCCGGGGGCCGGGCCGGCCGGGCCCCCATCGCCGGCGGCGGCGCGCCGGAAGACATGGCCAACCCGCTGCCGCAGGCTCTGACCCTGACCGCCATCGTGATCTCGTTCGGCTTGACGCTGTTCCTGCTGGCGCTGGCCCGGCGCCAGCGGACCCTCTCGGGCGACGATCTGGTGGAGGACGACCTCGAGGACCGCCGCATCGCCGCCGCCGAGGGGGCCGGGGAGGCCGGGGCGCGATGACAGCGTTGATCTCCATCGCCATCGTGGCGCCGCTGCTGGCGGCGGCCTGCAGCCTGGCGGTGCGCTCGATCCCCATCGGGCGCGACATAGCCGTGCTTGCCGGCCTGGGCTCGGCCGCGCTGGCCTCGCTCATCATGCTGGCGACCGTTGCCCGCGACGGCACCCATACCGTGGCGGTCGGCGGATGGGCGCCCGAACTCGGCATCGTCTTGGTGGCCGACCTGTTCGCGGCACTGATCCTTCCGGTGGCGCTGACCATCATCTTCGTGGTGGAGATCTTCGCCATCGGCCAGCGCCGCACGGTGTGGGCCGCCAATCCCACCTCGAGCGGGCCGTTGCTGTGCGTGCTCACCTCCGGGGTGTCGCTGGCCTTTCTCACCGGCGACCTGTTCACCCTCTTCGTCGCCTTCGAGCTGATCCTGGTCTCCAGCTACGTGCTGCTCACCCATCAGGGCAACCGCAGCCAGGTCCGCGCCGGCATGACCTACGTGGTGATGAACCTGCTGGCCTCGACGCTGTTCCTGTTCGGCGTGGCCTTCGTGTACGCAGCCACCGGCACGGTGAACATGGCGCTGCTGGCCGAGCGGATCCCGCAGCTGGAGGACGGGGTCCGGCTCGGTATCGGCGCCTGGTTCCTGGTGGTGTTCGGCACCAAGGCCGCGGTGTTCCCGCTGTTCAGCTGGCTGCCGGACTCGTATCCCACCGCCCCCACCACCATCACCGCCGTGTTCGCCGGCTTGCTGACCAAGGTCGGGATCTACTCGATGATCCGGTTCCACAATCTGATGGGGATGGACGACCTGGGGCCGATCATGCTGCTGGTGGCCGCCCTCACCATGGTGGTCGGCGTTCTCGGGGCGCTGGCCCAGTCCGACGTGAAGCGCATCCTGTCGTTCCACGTCATCAGCCAGATCGGCTACATGTTCATGGGCCTCAGCCTCTTCACCGTGGCGGGCACCGCCGGCGCCATCCTGTTCTTGATCCACCACATGCCGGTCAAGGCCGTGCTGTTCCTGGTGGGCGGCCTGATCGAGAACCATGAGGGCTCAAGCTCGCTGGACCGCTCCGGCGGTCTGGCCGGCCGTGAGCCGCTGGTGGCGGTGATGTTCGCAATACCGGCTCTGAGCCTGGCCGGGATCCCGCCCTTCTCGGGCTTCGTGGCCAAACTGGCGGTGGTGTCAGCCGCCATCGACCAGGCCGAGACCGTGGTCGTGGTGGCCGCGCTGGTGGCCGGGGGCCTGACCCTGATGTCGATGGCCAAGATCTGGAACGAGGTCTTCTGGGGCAGGCCCGCCGACGGTCCCCGCCCCAGCCCCGCGCCGCGCCGGGGCAGGCACACCATGCATGCCGCCACCGCGCTGGCGGTGGCGGGCACCCTGACCGTGTCGCTGTTCGCGGGAACGCTGCTGGACCTCTCCACCGAGGCAGCCGAGGACCTGCGCAATCCCGAGGCCTACATCGCGGCGGTCCGGTCGTGAGGCGCCACTCCGGAGGGCTGCACCCCTGGTGGACGCCGACGGCTTCTTGCATCGCGGCGGTCCAGTCATGAGGCGATTCCCTGGGATGCCCCGGCGGGCCGCGACCACGGCCGGCCTCGTTATGGTGTGGTGCGGCCTGTGGGGATCGGTGTCGATCGCCAACCTGGCATCCGGTCTGGCCCTGTCGGTGGTGGTGCTGGCCACCGACAGGGCGCCGACGGCCCGTCGGGTGATCCGCTTTCGGCCCCTGCTCAAGTTTGCTTGGCTGGTCTTGGGCGACCTCGCCCGCTCCACCATCAATGTGGCCATCGAGATCGCCACCCCCAACGACGGCACCGAGGAGGTCATCGTCGCGGTCGACCTGCCCGCCACCGGCAGCGAGCACATGCTGCTGCTGTCGGCGTCGATCACCCTCAGTCCGGGGACGGCGGTGGTGGACGTCGACCGATCGGTGGGCCGCTACTACATACACCTCCTACACGGTCGCCTGCGCGCCGAGACGGTGGCCCACGCCCACGAGCTGGCCAGGCTGGCCTGCGCGGCCCTGCCAACCTCCAATCCCATGGGGGCGAGATGATGGCTGTAGTCGCTGGATTGGCCCGAGGCCCCCACAGCATGCCGGTCGCCGCGGGGGGCGCAAGATGATCGCGCTGGCCGCGGCCGGATTCGCGGCTTCGGGGCTCTGCGCTCTCTACCGGGTGCTGCGCGGCCCGAGCCTGGCCGACCGGGTGATCGGCGTGGAGGTGGCCCTGGTCTCTCTGGCCGGGGGCATCGTCATCGACGCCACCGCCCGCGACAGCCTCGCCCTTCTGCCGATCATCACCGTGATCGCCCTGGTCGGGCTGGCGGGGACGTTCGCGGCCAGCCGCTTCCTGGAGCGCGACGCCGACGGCGCGAACGACAGGGCTGCGCCATGAGGGTCGTCGCCGAACTGGTGATGGTGGCCGGTGCGGCCATCGCCGTGCTGGCCGGCATCGGGCTGCTGCGATTCTCGACGCCGTTCGCCCGGATCCAGGCCGCCGGCAAGGCCAGCCCGGTGTCGCTGCTGCTGATGTCGGTCGGGGCCGCTCCCCTGCTCGGCTGGCGCGGGTTCGCCTACCTGGCCATCGCGGCGGGCGCCATGATCCTCACGCTGCCGATCGTGGCCCACCTGCTGCTGCGAGCCGTGCATCGCACCGACAGAATCGACCACTTAGCCCAAGACGACCTGGGCGCCGACGAGCAGCACGGTGCCTGACGTCCACGCCAGCGGCGCGGCTCGGCTGCGCGCCTATTCGATCTGCCTCCGTCAGGTGTCGGCGGGCTGGCGCTGACCCAGCACGAGGTGCAGCTCGGTTCCCTGGGGGCCGGATCTGATGTCCACACTGTCGGACAGGGCCCGGATGATCGAGATCCCCATCCCGGACTCGCGGCCGAGCCGGGCCGGGGAGTCTGGCGGCGGCATCTCCGGCAGTGCCTCCACATCGAAGCCGGGTCCACAGTCGCTGACCGTCACCGACACCGCCTGATCGGCACACTGGCAGCACACCCTCACGGGATGGGTGCATCCCGAGCGGATGTGGGCCTGTATGGCGTTGGTGGTGGCCTCCGACACGGCCACCCGCAGATCGTCGACCCGAGGCGGATCCAGGCCGGACTCCAGCTCGGCGGCGGCGGCCACCACGAGCCGCACCAGCGACACGTAGTCGGCCCGGGCCGGGATCTCGATTTCGACGCGGCCGCTCATGGCCGTCTCGACTCGGCCTTGCTTCCGGTCGGCTCGATCGAGCCGACGCGGTCGATGGAGTCGTGAAGGGCCAGGATCTTGTCGAGGTCGCAGATCTCGAACACCCGGCGGATGCGCGGCGTCGGGCACACCACCGCCAGGTCGCCGCCCCGCTGGCGCAGCCGTTTGAGCGCGCCGACCACCGCGCCGATGCCGAACGAGTCGACGAAGTCCAGGCTCGACAGGTCGAGGGCCAGCAGGCGGGCGCCCTCGGCTACCGCGGCCACCACCGCCTGGCGCAGGTCCGGGGCCCCGACGACATCGAGGTCGCCGCCGACGCTCAGCACGGTCCAAGGCGGCTTCTCGCAGCGCCGGATCGTGACGGACACAAGACAAGACGGTACCGCCTGAGAGGATCGACTCGGCGCTACTCGAGGTGGCGCGAGCCGCTACTCGAGGCGCATGGTGGCTCGGGCCTCGAACACTGCGTCCCCCACCAGAGGCCCCACCAGCGGCACGTCGGTGGGATCGGTGTAGCGCAGCCGGACCGTCGCCTTGCCGTCGGCTCGTCGCACCTCCACCACCAGGCGCCCAGGGTGAAGATCGGCCGCCGCCACTGCGGCCGAGCGCACCTCGCCGTCGTTGGCGCCGACCGCGGCCACCCGGGCCGCCTCCCGGGCCGAGTGGGTGACCAGCACCCGAGTCCGCACCAGCAGACCCACCTGCACGACGGCCAGCAGCAGCAGCGCGAAGAACGGCATCACCAGAGCGAACTCAACCGTCGCCTGTCCCGCCTGCCTCGACCGCCGCGGCCCGACGCCGGCAGGTCCTCCGGTCGGGTGTGGCCGCGCGCGGAGCAAGGGCCGAGCGGCACCCACCGGTCAGTTGACCATGTTGGCGATGGTGTCGACCATCTTGTCGAGCAGCCAGGCGATCCGGCCCGAGCCGGTGGCCCAGGTCAGCAACAGCACTGCCACTGCGGCCGCGCCCACCAGCACCAGGGCGTACTCGGCGGTGGTCTGGCCCCGCTCGTCGAGCCGGCGGCGCGCCAAGCTGCCGCGCGTCACCAGCACCGTGAAAATGCGCAGGAACATGATCTCTCCTTTCGTATGCAATCGGCTGACAGGCATCGGCTGGCGCCAGTCATGGCGGGAAGCTCAGCTCGGAGACGGTTCCCACCAGCAGCGGGACCACCGTCAGCAGACAGAAGGCGGGCAGCACGCAGAACACCAGCGGGAACAGCATCAGCACCGGAACTCGCCGGGCGGCCTCCTGGGCCCGCATGTGGCGCCGCCGATGGGCCTCGTCGGCGGCCCGCTGTAGGGCCGGCCGCAGCGGCGTGCCGTCGATCTCGGCCGCGGTGACGGCATGCACCACCGGCGACACGCTGGGGCCGAGGCTGTCTCGCAGCCTCCGCACCGCGTCGACGAACGGCTCCCCGGCGGCGGTGCGCCGCACCACCGCCAACAGCTCGGACCGGAACGGCTCGGCCACTCGGGGACCGACGTCGGCCAGAGCCGACACCGTGGGCCGGCCCGCTCCGACCACCAGGCCCAGCAGATCGATCACCTCGGGCAGGTGACGGTCGATCCTCATGACGCGCTGGCGCTGTCGGGATCGGCGGCGGGCGACGATCGTGCCCGCCGCCGCCAACAACGCGGCGATGCCTGCCACCGCACCCAGCGTTGCCGCCGCGATCACGACGGCAAGGGCTGCGATGCCGCCGAGAGCCTCGTCCTCGGGATCTGCGGTGCCTCTCGACAGCCAGCGGCCCAACCTCGACAGCGCACTTGTGAGAACGCGGCGAGTGGGTCGGTCGGCGCGGCGCAGCCTGCGGCGCACGCTGCGGCTTGAGGCCGCGGTCACGTCGAGCACGGCTAGCACCAGCACGGCCGCGGCAGCCGCGGCGAGGCTCACGCCCATTGGCCCACCCCCCGGCACAGGCGGGCCATCCACCAGAGGCCCAGGCCTTCCAACACCAGTCCGAGGCCCAGCGACACGAGTCCTATCGGCGTGGATACCAGCCCGCTGAGGGCGTCGCGGTCGATGAGGGTGACGATCACCGCGAATCCGGCCGGGGCGGCCGCCACGACCACCGCGGAGGTGCGGGTCTGGGCGGTGAGGGCACGGATCTCGTCGTCGAGGGCCCGACGCTGGCGCAACGACGCAGCGGCGCGGTCGAGGCTGGCGGCCATCGCCGCGCCGGAGGCGTGTCCCAGCACCAGCAGGGCGGCAGCGGTCTGGCGCTCGGATGCGCCGCCGACCCAGTGATCGAGAGCCTCGGCGAGGCTCAACCCTCCCCGCACCCGGCGCACCACCTGGCGCAGGCCGGTCGCGGGCAGCTCGGACGCGGCGCTGTCAACCGCGGTCAACACCGAGGCGCCCGAGCGCAGCGCCCGAGCCGTCAGTTCAAGGGCTTGGGGCACCGCGTCGGCCTGTTCGGAGCGGCCCGCCCAGCGCCACACCGCGGCCAGCAGCCGAGCCGGCACGGCGCGCCGCAGCCAGGTCCGGCTCGCAGCGCGCCCCCGGGGCCGCGCCATGGGCAGATCAGGCATCAGCGCCATAAACACGAGCCCAGCCACCAGCACCGCAGTCACAGCCCGACCCTCTCAGCATCGAACACCGCAGTCACAGCCCAACCGCCTCCGGCACGACCGCAGTCATGGCCCAAACTCCAGGCGGGCGGGCCGGGCCGGGGGCGAGCAGACCTCGGAGTCGTCGGCCAGCCGGCGCACTTGGTCGTGGCCGGTCACCTCGGCCACTGCGGCGAGCCGCCGGGTGCCGTCGGGGGATCGTCCCAGGTGAACGACGGCATCGATGGCGGCCGCTACATGATCCCGCACCGCCTCCACGCCCAGGCGCTCGTCCGCGGCGGTGGCCAGCGCGGCCAGCCGGCGCAGCGCGTCGACGGGGCCGTTGGCGTGAACCGTGGACAAGCACCCGGCGTGGCCGGTATTGAGCGCATGCAACAAGTCGAGAGCCTCCGGGCCGCGCACCTCTCCCACTACCAACCGGTCGGGGCGCATCCGCAGCGCGTTGCGCACAAGATCTCGGATCGTCACCGCCCCTCCGCCCTCGCGCGACTCGGGCCGAGCCTCCAGCCTCACCACATGGGGGTGGTCAAGCTGCAACTCGGCGGCATCTTCAATGGTGATCACCCGCTGCCGGTGGCTCACCCGGCCGGCCAAGGCGTTAAGCAGGGTGGTCTTGCCCGCCCCCGTGCCGCCGCTCACCACGAGGTTGGCCCCCCGGTCGACCAGCTGCTCCAGCAGGGCCACCACCGGCGGGCCGGCGAACATGTCGAGCGCCACCTCGAGAACCACGAAGCGGCGGATCGTCACATAGGGACCGTCCACCGCCACCGGCGGCACCGCTACATGCACCCGGGAGCCGTCGGGCAGGCGACCGTCCACGCAGGGGGTCAGCTGATCAACCCGACGGCCCAGCGGAGCGACGATCCGCTCGATGACCAGATCGACTGCGGCCCGGTCCAGCGACACCTCGCTGGGACTCACGGCCCCGCCCCGCTCCACCCACACCGGCCCCGGACCGTTGACCATCACCTCGCTCACCGACGCATCGGCGAGCAGCGGCTCCAACGGACCCAGGCCGTGAACGCGGGCTGCCACCCGGGCCACCACGTCGTCCACCTCGTCGGTCGGGGCGAGCGGGGCCAGGGCGCGAACGATGCCGGCGATGTCCACCGCCGGCATCGGGACCTCGGCCATGGTGTCGATCACCCTGCGGTGCACGGCCTCGACCAGCGCGGCGGCGGTCATGCCGGAAGCTCGAAGCGCCGCAGCGGCGGCGGGAGCATGCTCACGATGGTCCCTGCGTCGACGGACCGGGCCACGCGGGGATCCCAGGCCACCCGCTCAACGGTGGAGGCGCCCACTGCGGAGGCCACATCGCGGCATCGCAGGGCCCGGCCCGGCTCTTCCACAAGAACCACCCGGTCGTAGGGTCCCCGCACCTGCTGGGCCCGGGTGAGGGCGAGATAGCAGGACCGCAGCACGCACACCGGCCGGTGCTGCGAGCCGAGATCGGACCGCATCTCGAACGGGTCGAGCCCCGCGTCCACCACCACCGGACCAATCCGGGCCAGCACTTCGAGGGCCAGCACCAGCCTGCGCCGCCCGAGCGCCGGCTGGGGTCCGCGTTCAGGGCTCGACTCGACCGTGGGAGGCGGGCTGGAGCGGACCTCGGCGCGGGCCGCCAGCGCGGGCTGAGTGCCCTGTCGGAGCAGTCTCAGGCCGGGGGCCACGTCCTCGAGCAGCCTGCCGATGGCGTCGGCCGCCACACCGTCGCCGGCGGCCACCCAGTCGCCGATGCCGGGCTCCGACGGCGCGGCGCCGGCGACCATGCCCAACAGGGCGGGCTGGTCGCCGGTGAGGTCCACCAGCGTGGCCTCGCGGTCATCCGAAGCGAGGCGGATGGCGGTTGCGGCCGCCACCACCGACGTGCCGACGCCGCCCTTCACAGACCAGTACCAGACAATCATCAACGCCTCCCGCACATCGAGTTCCAATGACGGCGGGACTCGGGGAGCCGGAGCTCTCACAGATCACGGCTGAGCCGCTCTGACGGCCGGCCCGGCATCCAGCGAACCGGGCCAGCGGCGGCACCCTACAGAAGGGCTACGACATGTTCAACTTATTTTTTGATCATTTCTATGATTTTCGCTCCGGCGTGCAGCAGCTTCTCGGCCGGCTCGTCGTCGAGCAGCGGCACGACGAAGGACTCGACCCCGTGCTCTTCGGCGAGGCTCTGCAACTGGCGGCTGCACTCTCGGGGAGTGCCCGCGATCACGAAGGCCAGAGCCCACTCGTCGCGCACATGCTCGGCCGCGGCCTCCAAGCCGTCGGCCAGCGCCGTCCTGATCCGGGCCGCGTCGGCGTCGCTGAGTCCGATGGCCTCCTGCACCTCGGCGGGCGAGTCGACCAGCCGGTAGGTCAAGTGGGGCTTGATGGCGGCCATGTCGTCGTCGTCGGTGACCAGCATGGTGGAGTAGGCGATGCGGGGGTCGTTGCCCGCCGCCCGGCCCGCGGCCCGGATCCGATCCACCGCCGCGCCCAGGTGCGGCCTGTAGATGAAGTCCACCAGCACGCCGTCGCAAGCCGCGCCGCCAAGCTCGAGCATCCTCGGGCCCCGCCCGGCCAGCCAGATCTCGGTTCCGGCCCGGACGTTCAGCAGCGACGCCTCGCTGAGCCGCACATGGGCGCCCTCGACGCTGACGGTGTCGCCGGCGAACAGGCGGCGGCAGGCGTCGATGGTCTCGCGCACCGCGGTCAGGGGCCGCCTGTGGGCGATGGCGAGCGGATCGAGGGTGAGGCTGCCGCCCGCGCCGATGCCCAGGAAGGCCCTCCCGCCCGACAGCTCGTCCAGGGAGGCGATGGCCGCGGCGGTGACGCCGGCGTGGCGGGTGTAGGGGTTGGTGATGCCGGGACCGACGGTGAGCGACTCGGTGGCCGCGGCGATGGCGGTGAGCGTGACGTACACGTCGCTGGCCGCCAGCCCCTCGTCGTACACCCAGCCCCGCTCGTAGCCGAGGCTCTCGGCCAGCCGGGCCAGTTCCACCGCCCGCCGGACCGATCCATGGGCCATAACGTTGAAAGCAGGCCGCACCACGAAACTCACCCTATTCGCCGAATGCCGCTTGCCGCTGCCCCGATTTCACACACGCAACCAGCTACTCGAGGACAACCTTCCCGCGGAGCACAACTAGCGGTGGCAGCATGGTGCGATGACACACAAGATCCGTTGGTGCGAAGCAGGCATTCACCTATTCGACCGCGTGTCCGGGCTGAACGTCCTGCTGGACGAGGTCGACGTGCCCCCAGAGCAGCAGTCGCTGGCTCCCCGTTATCTGTCGATCGCGCTGACGAACGCCTGCGAGCTTCGCTGCGCCTACTGTTACGCTCCCAAGCATGCGGCGGCACTCGACGCGGACCGCGTGGTTGCCTGGGCAGTGGAGTTCGACCGCGCTGGTTGTCTCGGTATTGGGTTTGGAGGTGGGGAACCGACCACTCATCCCCGGTTCGCCCAGCTCTGCGCTCAGATCACCGAGTCGACGTCGATGGCGGTGAGCTTCACCACACACGGCCATCGGCTCAGCCCTGAACTCACAGACTCGCTGCGAGGGTCTGTTCACTTCGCACGCCTATCCGTCGACGGTGTCGGATCCACCTACGAGCGTCTCCGGCACCGGCCGTTCGCGGCAGTAGTCGACGCTGCCACCATGTTGCGTTCGGTAGCTCCGATCGGCATCAACGCGGTCGTCAACGCCGACACTGTCGCCGAGCTGGATCAACTCGCTGAGTTCGCCGCCGAAGTCGGCGCGTCCGAACTCCTCCTCCTGCCCGAGCAGCCGACCGTGGCCAGACCTGGGATCTCTGACACTGACGCTGAGCGACTCGTGCGCTGGGTGCGTGCCGCCAAGCCGCCGGTGCGGCTCGCGATCTCCCGTTCCGGCCTTGAGGCCTCCGTACCGGTCGCCGAGCCCATAGCGGATGAGTCCTCTCTGGACGCGCACCTGCATGTTGACGCGACCGGCATCCTTCGCCCGAACGCGTACTCGCTGGTGGGAACGCTCGTCGGGGACTCCATCCTCGATGCCGTGGGAGCGTTGAAGGAGGCGGTGTGAGGATCTGGTACAGCTACGGGTCCGAACACTCGATGGACCTCTTGCTTGTCGGGACGTTCGAGACAGTCACCGGTGCAGAAGCGGCGATTGAGAAGATGGAGGCGCTGAGGATCCTCGCCGAGTCCGAGTGGTCCGACGACGACTGGAGATTCCGCGAGGAGCGCATGCCCGGCTCGCTCATGGATGGTCTGCGCGAGCTCAAGCTCTACGACATGGGCAGATCCGACGTCGACATCTACGCCTTCGAGCACACGGTCGAACGAAGGGACTCGACCGTCCGAGTCCAGACCGAGGAGTCCGAGGTCCAAGGCTTCCTCAAGGTACTCATCCACCTCGGAGCGCGAGTCGAGGTGTTCTCCCGCCATGACTGGAACGAGGACGGAACGCCGAGAACTGCCGAAGATTGCTGAAGCAGGCAATGTTGGACCTGACTCAGTTGGCTGGTCTGGCTGGCGCCCCTGACACGAACTTCGAAGCTCTGACGCGGGCGATCGTGTCGCGCCGTTACGGAGCATTGGGTACCCTTCGTGAGCGACGCCAGCAGCCTGGTGTGGAGTTCTATCTGCGGGTCGAACACTCGGGTGAGCTCGGGGATCCCGGCCGCGTGTGGGGGTGGTCGTGTAAGTGGTTCGTGCTCAGCTCGAACAACGAGCTCACTCGTTCGCGACGCAAACAGATCGAGGAGTCGGTCGACAAGGCGATCGAATACGTTGACGGGCTGACCGATTTCGTGCTCTGCCTTCCACAGCGCCCAGCGAAGAGGGACGTGGAGTGGATCGACAGCCTGGGACCGTCCAGGGACATCTCGACAAAGCTGTGGGCGGCAGAGAACTTCGACGCTGAGCTCTCTGGGTTCGACGAGCTCCGTTCCACGTTCTTCGGAGAGCTCGTGCTGTCCCCGGATGTGCTGGAGAGGGCTCACGAGCGGTCCGTCGCGCCGGTCAAGGCGCGTTGGGTGCCGCAACTGCACAGGCCAAGCCATGTGGAACACAAGCTCGAGCGGGCGCTCCTGCGCTCGGTGCAGTTCGGATGGCTCGATGAGCGCGCCGCATCCATCGCATATCGTACCGAGACGCTCCGTGACACCTTCGGCGACATCGACGACGCCTCGCTCCGTGCAGATGTCGAGGACACAGCGGATGACCTGGACAAGTTTGTCACGGACTTGCGCGCGATAGTCGACGCTGGGCGCAACCGTCGCCCGACCGAAGCTCGTGTCCGCATCGCCGAGCAGCAGCCCCCCGCCTGCTCAACACGCAAGCTCCGAAGTCTTGTCTTGGCGCTGAGGAAGCGGCGACTGCCGGCCGCCCTAGCTGTCACCGGCATCGCCGCCGAGATCCGTGACGTGGTCTGGTGGCTGCAGGAGGCAGATGCTGATGCGGACGCCGGGATGATCGCCGTCGTTGCCGCTGCTGGCTTGGGCAAGACACACCTAGCCGCGCAGCTGACCGCGCCGCTTGATCAGGAGACAGCCGGGGTGTTCATCCAGGGCGGGCACCTGAGAGCCGGGGACAGCCTCGATGACTTGGCGCAGCGGATCCCTGGGCTGAACGTCAACCGTTTCGACGACCTCCTTGAGGCGCTCAACTCGGCAGGTGCGCGTGCTGGCGCTCGGATCCCGGTAGCCATCGACGGGCTGAACGAGGCAGAGCGACCCTCCGAGTGGCGCGGACTGCTAGAGGAACTCGTACCAGCGCTTGGCGACTTCCCCTACGTGGTCGTGGTCATCACGCTCCGCGAGGAACTGGCCACCAGGGCTGTTCCAACCACCGCCACGACCGTCGAACTCGAGTGGTACCGGCCCGAGGTCAACGACCTCGTCGACGCCTACTTCGAGCACTATCTCATCAACGCCGCCGGTGCCTGGCTACCGACCGGAATGTTCCACAACCCGCTGTTCGTCCGGATTTACTGTGAGGCAGCAAACCCGCAACGCCAGCATCCAGTTGGTGTCGAGGCCTTGCCGACTTCGCTGGTCGGTGTCTTCGAGTTATACCTCGATCGTGTAGCCAAGCGCCTCGCGGAAGATCCTGCTCGTGCGGCGATACCCAGTGACCAGATCAAACGCAGGCTCACTTCGCTGGCTCTGAAGCTGTGGAGCCGCGGCACCCGGCGCCTCCCGTCTGATGAAGCGAGGGCGATACTGGACGCCGGCGAGACGAACTGGGACGAAAGCCTGTTCCGGCGCCTCGAAGAGGAGGGCGTGCTCCTTCGCGAGGAGATTGATGGCAGCGACGACACTCAGGTGGGAATACTGTTCGATCGCTTCGCCGGATACCTGATCGCTGACGGCCTGCTGGTGCGCATGCTCTACTCCGAGGTGGCGGAGGGTCTCTCCGAATCATCGCTATGGGAGTCCCTCCTAGGCGAGGAGCGCCGACCGTTCGGGGACGACGTTGCCGTCAACATGGTCGGGTTGGTTCCCCGCCGATTCCGTGGGCACCATCTCTGGCGCTTCGCGCCTAATGAGCGCCGACCCTGTGCACTTGCTCAGGAACTCCACTCGGAATCCGAGTTCCTTGACGATCACACCGTCGACGAACTCGAGACGCTGATCGTCGGTGGGACATGGCCACAGTCGGGCCGAGGGCACCCGTTTGATCGGCTATGGGAGGTGCGGGCTTCGCCTACTCACCGCCTCAACGCCGACTTCCTTGACCGAGTCCTTCGCCGGTTGCCATTGCCTGAGCGCGACCGCCGTTGGACCGAATGGGTCCGCCTTCGCACCAGCGACCTAATCCTCAAGGATCTGAAGGCGCTGATCGATTACTGGGCTCGCGAGTTCGACCGCAACGACCAAGATGGCCTGAATGCCCTCGCCACAGCGTGGCTACTCACCTCCACAAGCGAGGAGATACGCGATCTGGCGACCAAGGCTCTGCAGCGCTACGGCCGACCGGAGCCGAAGCGCGCGTTCGTGATCGCTTCCCGGATGCTCGATGTTGACGATCCGTACGTGATTGAGCGCGCCGTAGGTGCCGCCTTCGGTGCCACCTGCTCCCACCAGATGCCCGCCCCTGGCGGACCGTTCGAGCGCGCACTCGCGGGTTGGCTCGTCGAACTGCGCGACCGCTTCCTCGAAGGAGGAACGTCGCCAACCTCCCACGAGTTGCTCCGGAGCTACGTGCGAGCGACATTCGAGTTCGCCGGGACGCTCCACGCCGGTGCTGTCCCCGCCGGGGTCGATCCGATCACGCTGACGTTTGAGCCCACGCCCCCTCCGCCAATGATGGCTGACGACGACCCCAACGCCGAAGAGTGCGACAGAACGTTCGGCATGGATTTTGAGAACTACGTCATCGGCTCCGCCATAGAGGGGAGAGGGAACTACGACTTCCACCATGATGGATTCCGCCGGGCCCGAGGTGAGGTCATGGCCCGAGTCTGGAACCTTGGCTGGCGAGCCGCTCTGCTCGGTGACGTCGACCGGTCAATCGCTGACGCCGCTTACCGATACAGGCGCGAGGGGAAGGTGGAACGGTACGGGAAGAAGTACGGGTGGATCGCATACTACGAACTGATCGGCCGTCTTGACGATGCCGGGCGGATGCGCGACCGGTGGGTTGGTGGCGGGCGAAACATATCGCCCGACATTGACCCTTCCTTCCCCGATGAGCCTCTGGTCGTTCCTATCCCACTACCGGAGTGGGCCCCTACCGGAGGCACGAATGACGAAGTCTGGCTTCGGACAGGTGTTGTGCACGTGCCAGAGGATGTGTGGTCACCCGATGAACTCCACGGCGTTGATGGCGGTTGGCTGCTGGTTGAAGGCTTCTTGCAGCACCAGCGCGAAGGGCGGCGCGTCTGGGCGTTCTTCCGCACCCTTCTGTTGGAGTCTGACGATCTTGATCCCGCTCTCAAGATGATCGGCGAACACGACTACCTCGGAAACGACTTCCTTCCGGCGCTCCCGTCGGTCCACGGCGTGTTCGCCGGGGAGGCACCATGGAGCCCCAGGTTCCAGGTGTGGTTCGATGACGATGATGCCTATTCGGCTCCTGCCTTGCGTCACGACTGGCAGGACGAGGGCACCTGTCTCCGCCAGGTTGCAGTAGAGCTCCCTATGCATGAAGCCGGGACAGCGACCCCGCTGAAGCAGTCCTACGACGTGCCATCGTTCGAGTTCGCTGCCCAGTTCGGGCTTCGCCAGCTACCAGGAACGCTGGACCTTGTTGACTTTGACGGCCGCCGCGCCTCCGCGACGTTCCGGACAGAGGAACCGTGGAGCGGCCATCTGCTGTACATCCGCCGTGACCTAGCTGTTGATTTCGCAGGCGATCACCGGATAGTGCAAGTTGGCTGGGGTGAACGCGAGGTGACAGTCGACTGGAACTCCGTGCCAGCCTGGATCCGCGATGCGCAGCAGAGCGGGGAGAACGCGTGGCGGAACCTCCGGGTAATCGACGTGCATTAGCCTGGACTTACCAGAATGTCGAGGTCCTGGGGTTGGAGCGTCTACCAGAGGTGCCTCCTGACGTAGGACAAAACCGTTCGAGGTAGCGGTCATTGTCGTCCACGCCAGGTGGCACCTCCTGCGGAGGAAATAACTGGGGGGGGATCGACAGGCTGGCGGTGCGTTTCGACTACGCCTCGCTGGCTGCCAACGCAGGCCTGTTGCTGGCGGGCACGCTGATGGCCCACCTCGGGCTGCGGGCGCTCATCGATGAGAAGGGGCGCCACCTGAGGCGGATCCGGGGCAGGGGCGCATTTTTGACGAGTCGTCGATCTCAGGTACATACGTTCGAAGATCGACGCAGTGCCGGGTGCACGACAGGCGTACGACCGTACTTCCCCCAACCATCACACCGGCCCGGCCAGTGCCGACTGTACGGCTTGCTGAACTTGGTCAGCGACGGCTTCGGGATCCTCGTGCTCCCAGAAGCGAAGCACTGTCCACCCGGCCTGCTGCAGATACGCGGTCGTTTCGATGTGGCGCTCAATATTGCAGCCGATCTTGTTGGTCACCGACCAATACTGGGAGTTGGTGGCCGGCTGGGTGTGATGGTCGGGGCATCCGTGCCAGAAGCAGCCGTCAACGAACACGGCGAGCGGGTCCTGCGCAGGACTAGATCGGACGTGCGGGCGAACTCAGGCTCGGACTGAGCCGACACCCGGAACCTGATGCCACGCCGATGCACCGCGGAGCGGACCGCCAACTCGGGCTTCGTGTCGCGGCTTCGATTGCCCTGCATCGACTTTCGAGTCGCCGCCGACGACGCCCAAGACTCGTTCCCCGAGCCCGCTCCCACGCTCCGGACCGTACTGGCCCAGGGCCCCTGGCGCTGAAACGACAGTTCAGGGCGATACCCACCGAGTTAGCCTTGGCTTTGCCAACGCCTACGTGAATGGGACTCGAATGCGGATCGACTGGCGACCGAGTGGAGGTCGTGGCGAATACGAGTTGGCTGGCCAGGCTGCTGGGCACTCAGCCGCGGATCTACTTGAGTGGACGCTTCACCTCGACCTGGGCGCTCTCGGCTTGCGGCACACAGAACTCCTGGTGTCGGATCAGGGAGGCAAGTCTCGGCTGCGTACAGCGGGCACTGTGCACCACGTCCAGCGCCAGTTGGCCTCAGCTCTGCTCCTGCCCCGGAGTCGGCGAAGCGCTGAGAACCTCGCTACCGGCCAGCCCATAGCGATAGATCAGCGATACTTGATCAGTTCTGTATATCTTGAAGATGTTACATTAAATACTGGAATCGAGGCAATCGAGGCGCGCGCTGAAGTAATCACGGTGGCGAACGAGGACCGGACAGAGAGCATGAATGTTGCTGAACGCTCCAAGCTCGTCGAGCACCTACACAACCGCTGCGACGAGTTCCCGGACACGATCTCTGATCTGCTTGCCTCTCATCGTGATGTCCTTAAGGCAAGCAGATCAATCTTACCGGGGCTTGAGAGCATTCAGGTGAGGCTGCTCAAGGCGCTCAAACTCGAACCGTTCGTTCCATACGTTGTCAGGACCGACCCGGTACCGGCACTGATGTCACATATCAGTGGAACACCTCTTGTAGTATCGCCACCGAACGAAGCGAGTCCGGACGAGCCCGAGCTTCGACTCTCGACTACCAGAATGATGCGCCTGGCTCTCCAGCGGAGCAGCAGCGCAAATCGCTTTCGTATCGCAGTTATTGAGGCGTATAATTCCACATGCGCATTCTGTGGACTTCGCCTCCCGAGCGTCAAAGGGGAGGTAGTTGCTGGGTGTCAAGCCGCCCATATTCTTCCATACGCTCAGTATGATCTTGATCAAGTCTCGAACGGCATGTGCCTATGTCCCACACACCACTGGGCCTTCGATCAACATCTTCTGGTTGTAGACGAGGTTTCTGGACAGTATGAGGTGAGAGTTTCGGATCGCGCCGTACGGCTACTTCCACCGAACACTGTGACGACCCTACGACAAGTCACGGGACCGATACCGAGTAGTCGCCTTCCAAAGCGGACCGCGGATCGACCAGGCCCCGAATTCCTTAGGCGCCTATACCAGGACAATCAGTCTGACTAGCGTTACCGGGTGCCGTCCATAATGCAGCGCTGTGCACACTACAGTTGAAGAGACAGACGTGACGCAAGCCATCTTGCCACAGGTACGGTGACAGCGTTTCCGCAAGCGTGGTATCTGGCCGAGTCGAGTCTGTCAAGATCCTCGGGGCGAGTCTTGGGTATCGTCCAGTTGTCAGGGAACCCTTGGAGTCTCTCTGCCTCCAATGGGGTGAGACGCCTTACTCTGCCCTCTGGATATGAGACATAGTTGCGACTCCAGTCAGTTCCGGTGTGACGACCTGACTCTGCGTACAGGCAGTGAGCCAACTTCTTCACGTACCCTTGCTTAGGATTTCCAACGCTAACTTTAAAGGGGGAAATAGGTTCCGACCCATTCGTTCTGCCCTTCTCAGTATTCCGGTCGCCGCATTCGGGCTCAAAAAGTACTGCTCCGGCACTTTCCGGTCCTCCAACAGATCCGACAATGAAGACTCGATGCCGGCTCTGGGGGACTCCGAAGTAACGACTGTCAAGCACTCGCCATGCCACGCCATACCCGAGTTCGGCCAGCGTCCGAACGACGACTGCAAAATCTCGTCCTTCGTGGGAAGAGAGGAGACCTCCAACGTTTTCGAGGAGGACAAACGAGGGGCGACAGTCTCCAATGAGTCGCGCAAACTCGAAGAACAGTCCTGACTGTTCTCCGCTGAGCCCTCTCCTCGGCCCCATCCGGGCAAGGCTGACGTCCTGGCAGGGGAACCCTCCGGTCCAAACAGTTGCTTCTGGAATGTCATCTGATACAACCTCTCGTATATCGGTCGCCTTGGGCACCGCTGGCCAATGCTGTTCGAGAATCTCAAGGCAGAAGGGCTTCACCTCACACTGCCAGACCGCTTCGAAGCCCGCCTGCTCGAACCCCAGCTCGAACCCGCCGATGCCAGCGAAGAAGGAGGCAACGGTCGGCGGGGACGGCTGAGTAGGTAGATCTAACATCATGCGGCTCGACTTTAGCTCTAGGACATCAGCAGATTACGCCAATGTAGTTCACGGGTGTGACAGGGCCTAACCCCAGCGTGCGCCTCCGATGCGGAAACCCTGAGCAAGACCCACATTCTGACTAGCTTATCAGAACAATTCATATACATAAACGAATTTTTGGGAGCCTCATCAGTTGAGGTGGGCGAAGGCAGTAGCAGATCCGACGCGCCCAGAGGATGAGGATCCTCAAGCGATGCCGGCTCGGCGGGCCAGGACTGCTTCCAGCACCCCTCCGCCCACGGCCAGGGCCTTGTCGGAGATCTGCCAGCAGGCGGCCGGGTCGCCCCGCGGGTCGATGTCGCCGATCTTCAGGCCCATATGCGCCCTCGTTCCGTCGCGGATGGCACCCCGCAGCACACCGGCGAAGGGCGCCCGGATGGCCGCGCCGCCCACCCGGCCGAGGGGCTGGCCCTCGGTGACCGCGTCGCCGATGGCCGCCTGCCAGTGCACCGCTCCCGCGAAGGGCGCCCGCAGCACCCGGTCGGCGGATCTTCCCCCCAGCGAAGCCGGACGGCGGGTGTCGGGCTCGGCTGGGCCGGACCAGATCACCCGGCCCAGCCGGTGGCCTCTCATCGTCTCCACCACCGCGTGGCAGTCGGTGTCCGCGCTGAATCCCGGTCCTAGGCCGATCACGATGTCGGCATCGCCGATGGACGTGTCGATGTTGCGCTTGGCCAGACGGGCATCGACCATCACGTCGGGCCGCAGCGAATCCAGCCCGGCCAGTTCGGGGGCCACCAGCACGGCCACCTCGCCTTCGGCGGCGACCTCTGCCGCCTGCTCGGGCGAGTCGACCAGCACCCCTCGCATACCCTCGACGCTGACCTCGCCGTCGGTGACCGCGGTCGACAGCGCCACCGTGCGGCGAATTGTCAACGGCTCCGGCAGCTCCAGCACCACCACCGGCCAGCCCGCCCGGGTGAGCCGCCACGCCACGCCGGTGGCCAGGTCCCCCCCGCCCCGCAGCGTGCACAGAGGTCGCTGCGCTAGACCCGGCGAGGATGCCCGCTCGGAATCGGACATCCGCCCTGGTTCGCCGGACTGCTGCAAACGATCAGTACTCGTCATTCTCCGAATCGCGCCTCGTACGACTCGGCCATCACCGCAATGAACTCCTCCCACCGCAACCCGCATCCAGGCGGCGGAACGCTGAGATCCAACGCGCCGGATGCCCGATCGAACACAACGACTGCGACACCCTCGAGCAGATGGGCGGCGTCGCCCTCGGTCTTGCGTCCCCCGATGGTTGGCGCTTCAATCTCGGCTAGGTCGTCTACGAGCCGCAGTCCTGGCGTGGACGAGTCCGACGACATGGCTATGCGGAGAGGTCGAGAGCCTGCTGGTCCCGCGCTCCCAGCATGTCGCTGACTCGCCTTGCTGCCGCCTCGAGGTAAGTCGGGTCGATCTCCCATCCGATGCTGTTGCGGCCACAGGCGCCGGCCGCCGCCGAAGTGGTGCCCGAGCCGAGGAAGGGGTCCAGGACAGTGTCTCCCGCAAACGAGAACATGCGGATCAGCCGGTCAGCCAGACTGAGAGGGAACGGCGCCGGATGGTGCCTAGTGGACGCCCCGCTCATTCGCCATACCTGCTGAAAGCACTCGGCATGCATGTCTGCGGGAATCACCGACATCACGCGAGTTGCGAGCGACGGCCTTCGGTATCCCCCAGGCTTCCGCTGAAACAGGATGTACTCGATCTCGTTCTTGATAACGCCGTTGGGCTCGAAGGGCTTGCCGTAGTACCCGCCTGCGCCCATCTCGTACTGAGCGTTGCCGATCTTGTGCCAGATGATGGGCGCAAGATTGTCGAAACCGATCTGTCGACAGCGCTCCGCGATGCTCGCATGAAGCGGAAACACCAGATGCCGGCCGAACGACCGGCGAGCGACGTTGACGTCTCCGACCACAACCACCATGCGGCCACCTGGAACCAGTGCCCGGTGTGCGAGCCGCCAGACCTCGTCGAGTTGGTCCAAGAAATCTTCGTAGTCCTCGACCTCGCCCAGTTGGCCCTGCGGCGCGTTGTATTTCTTGAGGGTCCAATACGGCGGCGATGTAAGCACAAGATGCACGCTCTGCTCGGCGACGTCCATGCTCCGGGAGTCGCCCAGGCGCAGGCAGTGGCCCGTGCTCAGAGATCGCAGTGCGCGCTCCAGCAGAGCGCACGACTCGGGCTCCTTCGCTATGGCGGGTATGGCCCTCTGCGGCTCAGCCGAGGCCCGGCGCAACAGCGAGTCCGGGACTGCGCCGACCACCGCCGCCTCGCTCGCAGGCGAACCCAACGCGACCACCGGATGCCGGGGGTGAGTGCTCGTCGCCATGCAATCCGAACCTAGCACCGGGGTCTGTCACCGTGTGTTCGCGGATTACAGCGCTAGCCGACGTCGAAGATGTCGGCTTCCCCTCGCTGCACTCTTGTCCAGCAATTCACGTGCGGCGATGGGCGACCACCTCGGCCATGATGCTCAGCGCGATCTCCTCAGGGGTCTCGGCGCCGACCTCGATGCCGATGGGGGCGTGGACCCGGTCGAGCGCGGCGGGGTCGACGCCCTCGGCCTCCAAGCGGGCTCGGGTGGTGGCCCAGCGGCGCTCGCTGCCCATCACCCCCACATAGCCGGCGTCGGTGCCCAGCAGCGCGGGCAGCGCCGCCGCGTCGACGTCCACGTTGCGGGTGACCAGCACCACCGACGTGTCGGCATCCGGGGTCCGGCCGGCCAGCAACTCGTCCACCGTGCCGATGATCAGCTCGTCTGGGCCACCGTCCGCAGCTTCGCCGCCGGGGACCTCGGAATCCATCCCCTCGTCTGCGGGGTCGCCCGGCGGGCCCTCGGCCAGTTCGCGGTCGTCGGAGGCGACCACTCGGTAGCCCAGCCATTTGGCCAACTGGGCCACGGCTCGCCCGACGTGGCCGTAGCCCATAACGATCACTGTCGGTTGAGGCATGTGCGGCTCCACGAATATCTGGACGTCGCCCCCGCAGACGCCGGGATCGCCCCGGCCGGGATCGACTAGACGGTACGACAGCAGGCGGCAGCGCCCGTCAGCCAGCGAGTCCACCGCCTCGGCCACCACCCGAGCCTCCATCTCGCCGCCGCCGACGGTGCCGGAGATGGCACCGTCGCGGAATACCAGCATCTTGGCCCCGGCTCGCCGGGGCACCGAGCGCGACGTGTCGACAACGGTGGCCGAGGCCACCGCCACACCGCCGTCCACCGCGTCGGCAAGTTGGCCCAGCAAGCTCACGACCACGGCCTCGCATTCGGCTCGACCGGGCTCACGACCACCGCCCCGACCCACCTGACGACGGTGCCCACGGCCACGGCCTCAACCGCCCGCCAATGCTCACGACCACAGCCTGGCAGCTTGTTCTCGGGTGTGGGCCCGCAGCGCTTCCATGTCGGCGCCGATCACCTCGCCGCCGTCGACGACCCAGTCTCCTCCCACCATTACCTTGCGCACATGCTGCGCGCTGCGCCACAGCACCAGTTGGTCGAGCAGGTTGTGGGCCTCCACCGGCGTGGGCAGATCCAGCTCCACCAATTGCAGGTCGGCGCGCCAGCCGGGCTCCAGCCGGCCCACCCGCTCCAGTCCCAGGGTGCGGGCCGAGCCCTCGGTGGCCAGATGCAGCACGGAGGCCGCGCTGATGGCACCAGGGTCGAGGCTGGCGGCCCGGTGCAGCAGGAAGGCGCCCCGCATCACCGCGAACATGTCGTTGAGGTAGCCGTCGGAGCCGAGCCCGACGGTGACCCCCCGCTCCAGCAGCTCCAGCACCGGGGCGATCCCTCCCCCCACCTCGCAGTTCGACAGGGGCATGTGCGAGACCCGGATGCCGGTGGCGGCGATGACGTCGATCTCGCGGGGCGAGAGCTGCACGCACTGGCTGGCCTGCAAGCGCGGCGAGGCTGCGCCGATGCGGTCGTAGAACTCCAGCGTGCGCATGCCGTGGTGCTCTTCGCACCAGCGTCCCTCGTGGACTCCCTCGTTCACATGGGCGTGGCAGAACACGTCGAGGTCGGCGGCCAGATCGAAGGCCTGGCGGATGAACGGCTCCGAGCAGGTGAAGGTGGTGTGGATGCACATGGCGCCCGACACCCGGCCTCCGCCGCCCGCCGAGCCATCCCGGCAGGCCTCGACGAAGCGGACGTTCTCGTCGAGGCCGGCCTGGCCGCTGGCCGCCCCCATCCGCTCGGTGGCCTCGAACGACAGCACCGCCCGCAGCCCGCGGCCGGCCACCGCGGACGCTTGTGCGAACAGTGCGTCGGGCAGGGCGTTGGGGGCTTCGAGGATGTCGAAGAAGCTGGTGGTGCCGCCCGCGGCCAATTCCGCGGTCACCCACCCGGCCGCCGCCGCGATCATCTCGTGGTCGAGGGCGTTCTCCACCAGCGGCCACCAGTAGTCGTCGAGGAAGCCCCAGAAGTCGGCCACCGGCGCGGCGGGGGCGGGCACGCCGTGGGCCAGCACCCCGTACAGATGCACATGAGCGTTGACGAAGCCGGGCATCAGCACACAGCCCGAGCCGTCGCAGAACTCGTCGCCCCGATGGCGGGCCCGCAGCTCGTCGACCGGGCCGGAGTCGTCGATCAGGCCATCAACCACCCGCACGGCCCAGCCCCGTCGAGGCTCCTGCAGCGCCGCGGCGACCACCCAGTCGGCTGAGACGATCGTGCCCGCCAACGTTCTGCTCTACTCGTCGGCCAAGAGGGTGCGCGAATAGGTGGGAGCCCGTCGCGTCGCAGCAGGGTCACTCCCGCGCTTGTTCGCTGCGGTCACGAGCCGCCCGAACCCCGACAACACAGCCCGCGGCCTCGCAAGCTCGGCATCTGCCAGAAGCATGGCGGGCGGGGGAAGTCCGGTCGGGCTCCCGGGGCTCATGGGTGGGCGGATTGCAGGGCGGACCAGACTCGCTCGGGGGTGAAGGGCAGGTCGTTGATGGCCACCCCGGTGGCGTCGAGGATGGCGTTGCGCACGGCCGGGGCCACGCCGTCCTTGGGGATCTCGGCCACCGCCTTGGCCCCGAACGGGCCGCTGTCCTCCATGGTCTGCACCAGGTACACCACGGTGTCGGGCATCTCGTCGGCCCGGTAGATCTTGTAGGGGCCGAACGACGGGTTGACCATGCGCCCGTCGTCGTCGAGCACCATCTCCTCGCAGTGGGCGTAGCCGAGGGCCTGGATCATGCCGCCCTCCACCTGGCCCGAAGCGGTGACCGGGTTGATGGCCACGCCGCAGTCCACCGCCATCACCAGCTTGGTGACCGTCACCTGGCCGGTGTCGACGTCCACCTCGACCTCGGCGAACTGGGCCGCGAACGGCGGCGGGCAGTCGGGCGACACATGCGAGGCCGTGCCCATGATCTGCTCCTGCTCCTGCCAGTGCAGCGAGTCGAGAGCGATCTCCTCCAGCGTGACCGAGCGGCCGTCGGCGGCGTAGGCCCGGCGGTCGCGCAGCTCGATGGTGCAGGGCTCGTCCACCTCCAGCAGCATCGCGGCCCGGGCCTTCAGCCGCTCCCGCACCGCCTCCGCGGCCCGCAGCGCAGCCGTTCCCGAGATGTAGGTGGTGGACGAGGCGTAGGCCCCGGTGTCGAACGGGGTCATGTCGGTGTCGCTGGAGTACACCTTGATGTCGTCGAGGGGCACTCCGAGCACCTCGGCCGCGATCTGGCCGATCACGGTGTCGGCCCCGGTGCCGAGGTCGGTGGCCCCGATGAGCATGTTGAACGAGCCGTCGTCGTTGAGCTTGATCGAGCAGCCGCCCATGTCCAAAAACGGGATGGCGGTGCCGTGCATGCAGAAGGCGAAGCCGATGCCCCGGCGGATGTTGGGGCGGTCGGCGGGGGCCTTCCAGCCGTCGTCGCCGCGGCGGTGCCAGCCGATCTCCCGCCGGCCCTGGGCAACGCACTCCTCGATGCCCGACGACATCACCTTCGGATAGGAGTCGAGTTCCTCCTCGGCCACGGCCCGCTCGCCCAGATGGGGGGCGATGTCCATCTCGTCGCCCACCTTCACCCAGTTGCGCCGCTTGAACTCGATGGGGTCGAGGTCGAAGGCCCGGGCGATGTCCTCCATGTGGGCCTCGAGGGCGAACTCGGCCTGGGGCGCGCCGTAGCCCCGGTAGGCGCCCGGCACCGGGATGTTGGTGTAGACGACGTGGCAGTCGAAGCGCTTCGACGCGGCGTTGTAGGAGGTGAGGCCCCGCAGCCCCGACACGATCTGCACGGTGAAGCCGTGGGTGCCGTAGGGGCCGGTGTTGCCGATCATCGACATGTCCTGGGCCAGCAGCTTGCCGTCGTCGTCGACCGCGGTGCGGAAGGTGATGGTCTGGGGGTGGCGGGTGCGGCTGGCGTAGAACTCCTCGGCCCGGTCGAGCTCGAGGCGCACGGGACGGCGGGTGGCGATGGCCAGGTGGGCCACGATGTCCTCGATCAGCATCTCCTGCTTGGCCCCGAAGCCGCCGCCGATGCGGGGCTTGATAACCCGGATGTCCTTGATGTCCATGCCGATGAGGGGGGCCAGCATCCGGCGGGTGTGGAACGGCACCTGGGTGGCGGTGCGCACCACCATGCGCTCGTCGGAGTCGAGCCAGGCCATCGAGATGTGGGGCTCGATGGGGCACTGCTGCACCTGGTGGACCCTGAACGTCTGCTCGAAGGTATGGGGAGCGGCGGCGAGATTCGCGTCGACGTCGCCGCGATGGGCGGTCAGGTGGTGGACGAGGTTGCGCTGGGGGTCGCAGATGTGGGTGGTGTCGTCCTCGTCGTGGATCTTGGGGGCGTCGGGATCCATGGCGAAGCGCTCGTCGAACACTGCGGGCAGCACCTCGTAGTCGACCTCGATCAGCCGCACCGCCTCCTCGGCCGCCTCGACGGTCTCGGCCGCCACCGCGGCCACCCGGTCGCCGACATGGCGGACCCGGTCGTCGAAGCTGACCTGGTCGTACGGGTGGGGGTTGGGCCAACTCTGCCCGCCCGACGCGTACTTGACCCGGGGGGTGTTGCCGTAGTGCAGCACGGCGTGGACGCCCTCGACCGCCCGAGCGGCTGAGTCGTCGATGCCGAGGATGCGAGCGTGGGCGTGGGGGCTGCGCAGCACCTTGGCGTACAGCATCCCGCGGGGCTCGATGTCGTCGGTGAAGGCGGGGTTGCCCTTGGCCAGGCGCACCGCGTCCACCTTGACCTCCGGCTTGCCCACCACCGCCATGTCGGGCACCTCCCGCGACGGCACCAGCCGGGGCACGGCCTGCGGCGCGTCGGGGGGGTCGCCGCCGGCGTCGGCGGGAGCGGGTCGGTAGCCGTCGGTGAGCGGATCCAGCACCAGCGGCGCGAAGGGCTCGGTGTCGGCGCCCCGCAGCACCGCCGCGGCCCGCTTGACCGCCTCGACCGGCTTGGCGTAGGCGGTCTCGCGGTCGAGGATGCCCGAGAGCATGTCCCTGATCTCGGCCTCGGAGGGGTCGGAATTCTCCTCCAGCAGCGCCAGGGTGCCCAGGATCATCGCTCCCGCCGAGTAGCCGGACTGGAAGGCGCCGACCGCCACGAAGGCGGTCTGGACGGGATGCAGCTCCGGCGACACGTTTAGCGCCTCGACGGTGGTGATCCGGTGGCCGTGAGCCGACGCGGCCAGGATCACGTCGGCCGACGCCAGCCGGCCGTCGTAGAGGATGGCGGCCGCGCCGGTCTCGCCGCTGTCGGAGCCGTAGTGGACCGAGAACATGCCCAGGCTTCTGAGCGCCTCTCGCAGGGTGTGGTGGGGCTCGACGGTGGCGGTGGCCGCCGCGCCGTTGAGCTCGAAGGCGACGTCGATGGTCATGAGCGCAGCTCCTGAGTGACTCGGGCGGTCAGCGTGGCCGCCAGATGGAGTCGGTATTCGCCGCGGCCTCGGAAGTCCCCGGCCGGGGCCAGGCCGGCGGTCGGGTCGTCGGCGTCGACCAGCACCGGATGATCGGCAACGCCGCTGAGGGCCACCACCATGGCGGCGCCGTCGGCGCGGCGGCCGTAGGCGGACACGATGGGCACGTCGGCGGGGGTGCGGCCGGTGCGGGCCGCGGCGGTGCGGCCCGCGGGATCGACGGTGACCGAGGTGATGAGCGAGCCTTTCCGCATCCCGGCTGCCAACAGTTCGGCCAGACTGCACGCCGACGCCGGTCCGGCCAGCTCCACCTCGGCGTCGTGGGCCAGCAGACCGGCCAGCAGCGGACTATCGGCTGAACCCCCGGCCACCAGCCCGCCAAGTGTGGCCAGCGTGCGCAGGGTGGATGGCTGCTCGCGCCGGGCCAGCTCCCGCAGCGAGTCACCCAGCAGCTCGCAGCGCCGCACCGCGTCGAGGGTGGCGGTGGCCCCGAGCCGCACCCGGCCCCCGTCGGCGGTGGCGATCCCGTCGAGTCCGAGGGCCTGCAGGTCCACTGCCTCCAGGTCCGACGGCGTCCGGTCGGCGTTGAGGGTGGTGCCGCCCCCGAGCGCGACCCGCACCGGAGAATTGAGCAGGTCGAGCGCCTCGTCCAAGCTGGTGGGGCGGTGGTATGCGGTCACAAGCGGCATGAACAGCAACGCTAGCAATTCAGACCATGGGAGCGCCCAAGAGGGCGCGCAAATAGGTGAGAGCCAGCCGCGTCGCGGAGGGGTCATTCCCGCTCTTGTTCGCTGCGCTCACGGGCCGCTCGGGCCATGGCCTCGCCCGTATGGGCCGGAATCGCTCACCTTTTCGCTCGGCCTCTACAGTTGGCCTTGTGCGCACGGGGGTGTTCCTGTTCGGCGGGGTCGAGATGCCCGATGCCGGTGCGGGCCCGCCCGTTCCCACCGACCGCCGCTACGGCGCCAAGGAGGTGTGGCGGGCCACCGAGCAGATCATCGACGCCGGCGTTGCGTGCGACCGGTTGGGGTTCGACTCGTTCTGGCTGACCGAGCACCATTTCCAGCACGAGGGCTACGAGGTCGTCCCCAACGGGATCCTGCTCGGCACGATCATCGCCGATCGCACCGAGAACGTGCGCATCGGCGTGACCTTCAACATCGTGCCGCAGTGGCATCCGCTGCGCCTCGCCGAGGACTTCGCCACGCTGCACAACATCTCCGGCGGCCGCGGGATCCTGGGTGTGGGCCGAGGCACGGTGCCGCGGGAGGCTGAGACGCTGGGCACCCAGATCGGCAGCTTCGACAATCCCGAGAAGGCCGCGGCCGACGAACTGAACCGCAGGCAGTTCGACGAGGCCATGGAGGTGATCCGGCTGGCGCTGGACAACGAGACGTTCAGCTTCCACGGCGAGGTCTACGACTTCCCGCCGGCGGGAATCCCCGACCGGGGCGGGTTCGTGACCGAGCTGTCGCTGGTGCCCCGCCCGCTGTACCCCTACGAGATCTGGCAGGCGGCCAAGTCGCCGGCCACGCTGGAGCAGATACCCCGCTGCGGCTGGGGCGGAGTGTTCTGGAACTACCACTACACGTTCATCAAGGAGCGCTGGGAGCAGTTCGCCGAGCGGTACCTGGCCCACCACGGCCGGGAGCTGGGCCGGGGCGAGAACCGGATGCTGGTGCAATGCCTGCGGGTGGAGGACACCTTCGAGGAGGCGGTGGCGTCGGTGCGCGACGGCCACGACGAGATGTGGAAGTTCCTCGGCCCCTACGGGTGGAGCAAGGGCTACATGGGTGCCGACGGCAAGCCGGCCCAGCCGGGGCTGATCCCCACCCTGGAGCAGTCCATCGACCAGAAGACCTGGGTGGTGGGCAGCCCCGAGCAGGTGGCCGAGGCGATCAGCTGGCGCGACGAGCAGCTCGGACTCGAGAACCTGCTGCTGTTCCCGGCCATGCCCGGCGACCCCTACGAGAAGGTGGAGGAGCAGCTTCACCGCATCGCCGAAGAGGTGCTCCCCCTACTCGGCTGAACGACCCGTCAGCGGCAGCGGAGACAACATGGAGCCCGGCCCCCGAAACTCCCAAGACGCAGGATCCACCGCGGCCGAGTGGGCCCGCCGCGACGCCGCGGCGGTGTGGCACGGCTTCACCCAGATGTCGGTCTATGCGGACTCCACCCCGGTGATCGTGGCGCGGGGCGAGGGCAACTATCTCTACGACACCGACGGCCGGCGCTACCTCGACGCCATCTCGTCGCTGTGGGTGACCACGCTGGGCCACGCCGACCCGGACCTGAATCAGGCCGCTCGCCGGCAACTTGAGCGGATCAGCCACTCCACCCTGCTCGGCAACGGCAACACCGCGGCCATCGAGCTGGCCGAGGCGCTGCGGGAGGCAGTGCCCGTAACCGAGCCGCACTTCCTGTTCGCCTCCGACGGCGCCGCCGCAGTGGAGCAGGCCCTCAAGATCTGCTTCCAGTACTGGCACAACCGGGGCGTCGGCGACCGCACCGCCTACCTGGCCCTGGGCCGGGCCTACCACGGCGACTCGGTGGGGTCGCTGTCGGTGGGCGGCGGCGGCTTCGGCACCGACCTGTTCGACCCGCTGCGGTTCCCGGTGGTGCGCACCGCCGGCTACGACGACCCAGACTGGGTGCGCAAAGCGGTGACCGCCCTCGACGATCACGGCCACCGGCTGGCCGCAGCCGTGATCGAGCCTCTGGTCCAGGGCGCGGCCGGGATGCTCGTCACCGACCCCGCTCGGGTGGCCGCCTTCGCCGAGGCGGTCCAGGCTCGGGGGATTCCGCTCATCTGCGACGAGGTGGCCACCGGATTCGGGCGCACCGGCGCGCTCTTCGCCAGCGAGCTGTGCGGGATCCGGCCCGACGTGATGTGCCTGGGCAAGGGCATCACCGGCGGGTACCTGCCGCTGTCGGCGACGGTGGCCGCCTCCCACATCTACGATGCCTTCCTCGGCGAGGACCTCGGACCCCACACCTTCTACCACGGGCATTCCTACAGCGGCAACGCCCTGGCCTGCGCAGTGGCGGCCCGCCACTTGGAGCTGGTCTTCGAGCGCGGCCTGATCGAGGGGGCCGCGGCGGCGGGCGAGCGCCTCGGCGCCGCTCTGGCCCCCGTCGAGGCGCTGCCCGCAGTGAGGGAAGTCCGCCGCCGGGGCCTGATGACGGGGATCGAGCTCGACCCGCCGCCGGGCGCGGCGAGGTGGGGGCGCAGAGTGTGCGCAGCCGCGGTGCGGTCGGGGGTGCTGCTGCGTCCGCTGGGCGACGTGGTGGTGGTGATGCCCCCGCTGTCGATAACCGACGAAGAGATCGACACCATCGCGGCCACTCTGGTCTCAGCCGTCCAAGAGACGGCCGCCGAGTGACCCGACGGGACTGGACGGGCTCGGGCCGCTCCCACCGAGACGCTGTCCGAAAGGACGCGCCGATGTGACCGAGCGGGACTGGGACGACATCGCGGCCGGCGCCCTGGATGCGGTGGCGGCCGCCAACCGGCTCCGGGCGCCCCGCGACCTCGACGGCGGCGGTACCCGGACGGCTCAGTCGACGACCGGGCAGCCGGTGGTGTCGTTCGCCTCCAACGACTATCTGGGGCTCACCCAGCATCCCGCGGTGCGGGCCGCGGCCCAAGCCGCCATCGATTCCTACGGCGCGGGCGCCGGGTCGGCCCGGCTCATCGTGGGGTCGCGCCCGGTGCACAGCCGACTGGAGGAGCGCATCGCAGCCTGGCGCGGCGCCGAGGCGGCGGTGCTGTTCACCACCGGATACGCCGCCAACCTGGGAGTCATCTCGACATTGGGCCGCCGGGCCTCGGTGATCTGCTCCGACGAGCTCAACCACGCCTCCATCATCGACGGGTGCCGCCTGGCCCGGGCCCCGACCCGCGTCTACCCCCACTGCGACCCGGCTGCGGTCGACGAACTGCTGAGCCGCGCCGAGGGTCCGGGCATGGTGGTGAGCGACTCGGTCTTCTCCATGGACGGCGACCTCGCCCCCATCACCGAGCTCTCGGCGGTGTGCGCGGCCCGGGGCGCGCTGCTGGTCCTCGACGACGCCCACCGTGTGTTGGACCATCCCGAGTCGCTGCACCCGCACTGCCGAGTTCTGCGGTTGGGGACCCTGTCCAAGGCCGTCGGCGCGCTGGGCGGCTACGCCGCCGGACCCCGACCGTTCATGGACCTGCTCGTCAACTCGGCCCGGTCCTACATCTTCACCACCGCATCCACTCCGGCGGCTGCCGCAGCCGCGGCGGCCAGCATCGACATCATCGACTCCGCCGAGGGCGTCGATCTCAGGATGCGCCTGCGGGCCAATATCGACCGCATCCGGCCCGGCCACCCCAGCGGCATCATCCCGATCGTGGTCGGCGACGAGGACCGGGCACTGGCCGCGTCGGCCGCCCTGCTCGAGCAGGGCATTTTGGTCCCCGCCATCCGACCGCCGACCGTTCCGGCTGGAACGTCGCGTCTCAGGGTCACAGTGTCGGCGGCCCACACAGACGACGACCTCGACCGGCTGATCGAAGCACTCAGCCAAGCCGGCATCACCGCCGGCGGCTCGAAGGCACCTGATACGGGCGAGGCCCCAATGCCCGAGTGGCCCGCGAGCGCAGCGAACAAGCGCGAGGAGCAGGCCCGAGCGGCCCGTGAGCGCAGCGAACAGAAACGGGAGAGGCAACCTGAGCCCGCTCCGGTGCCCGGCGTCACCGTGTTCGTCACCGCTACGGGCACCGAGGCGGGCAAGACCTGGGCCGCGGCCTCACTGGCTCGGCTGCTGCGGGATCGGGGGCAGTCGGTGGCGGCGTGCAAGCCGGTGCAGTCGTTCGACCCCGACGATCCCGTCCCCACCGACGCGGCCGTGCTGGCCGCGGCCACCGGCCAGCACCCCGACGAGGTCTGCGGGCCCGAGCGCAGCTATCGGTTGCCGCTGGCCCCGCCCATGGCGGCCCGCCGACTCGGCCGGAGCTGCCCCACCATCGACGAGCTGGCCGAGAGCTGCCGCTTCGCCGGGCCGGTCGATGTGGGCATCGTCGAGGGCGTGGGCGGCCTCTACTCGCCCATCGCCGCCGACGGGCACAACCTGGATCTGATCGACCGCATCCGACCCGACCTGGTAGTGGTGGTGACCTCGGCCGCCCTCGGGGGCATCCACGACACGCTGGCCTGCACGCTGCCGCTGGGCGACCGGCGCCAGGCCGTGTTCTGCAACCGGTTCGACCCCAACACCGAGGTCCACGCCTTGAACGTCGAATGGCTGCGCGACGCCGGCCTGGAGGTAGCCACCACCCTCGGTGAACTGGCCGACACAGTGCTGGCCCTGCTCTAGCCGACGCGCTTGATCTAGTGTGCAACCTGAATGGGCTTGCAGATCAGCGACAAGCTCCAAGCGGCCAGGGGAGACATCTTCGGGGGTTTGACCGCGGCCGTGGTGGCCCTGCCGCTGTCGCTGGCCTTCGGAGTCGCCTCGGGGCTGGGCGCCATCGAGGGTCTGTACAGCGCCGTCGTGGTGGGCATGCTGGCCGCGCTGCTGGGAGGGTCCAAGACCCAGATCTCGGGTCCCACCGCCCCGCTGTCGGTGGCGATGGCCGTCGTCTTCGTGGACTACGCCGACGGGGATCTGGCCAAGGCGCTGACCATCGTGGCCATGGCCGGGGTGATCCAGGCGCTGCTCGGCGCGCTGCGGCTGGGCTCGTTCGTGGCCTACACGCCCTATGCGGTGGTGTCGGGCTTCACCAGCGCAGTCGGCTTGATCATCATCGTGGTGCAGGTGCTGCCCTTCTTCGGCACCGAGGTCGCGCTCGGCGGCGCGCTAAAATCGCTGCGCGAATGGCCCGGCGCCATCACCGGCGCCGACCCGAGCGCGCTGGCGCTGGGCCTCGTCACCCTGGCGGTATGCATCTTCTGGCCTGCCCAGTTGCGCAAGTTCCTGCCTCCGTCGGTGGCCGCCCTGATCATCGGGACCCTCGCCGGCGTGCTGTGGCTGAGCGACGCGCCGACCATCGGGGAGGTGCCCACCGGCCTACCCGACCTGCACCTGCCCGAGATGGCCTGGGGCGACCTCGGTTCGGCGCTGCCGGCTGCGGTCACCATCGCCCTGCTCGGGTCCATCAACAGCCTCCTCACCGCCAGGGTGGCCGACTCGCTGACCCGCCAGAGCCACGACCCCAACCGCGAGCTCATGGGCGTCGGGTTCGCCAATGTGGTGGTGGCGCTCGTCGGCGGGGTTCCCGGCGCGGGGGCCACATCGTGCACGGTGGCCAACGTGCGAGCCGGCGGCCGCTCCCGGGTGTCGGGGGTGCTGTGCGCCACCATCCTGGCCGCGCTGGTTCTAGGGCTGGGCCGCTACGTGGACTCGATACCGCATGCGGTGCTGGCCGGCATCCTCATCAAGATCGGGTTCGACATCATCGACTGGCGCTATCTGGCCCACATCCACCGCGTCCCCCGCGAGAACGTGGTGGTGCTGGCGCTGACGCTGGGCCTGTCGATCATCTCGGACCTGGTGATCGCGGTGGCGGTCGGCCTGGTGGCGGCAGCGCTCACCGGCGCCCGGCAGGTGGAGCGCCTGGAGCTCGACAAGGTGATCTCCACCCCGCTGCTGGACATGACCTTCCTGGCCGATCCCGACGCAGACGACGACGCGCTCGACCTGGACTCCGACGACCCGTTCGCGGCCCGTGTCGGCCTGCTGTCGCTGCGGGGCAGCTTCACAGTGGCCTCGTCCACCCGGCTCTTCAAGACCATCAACCACGACATGGCCGAGCACGAGGTGGTGATCTTCGACTTCACCGACACTCTCTACATGGACGACAGCGCCGCCTTGACCATCGGCCAGTTGGCCGACACGGCCCGCGACGCCGACACCGAGTGCATCGTGATGGGCATGTCGGGCATGACCGGCACCAGCCTGCACGCTCTCGACGTGCTGCGCCAGATCCCCGCCGACAACTTCGTCGAGAGCCTCGACGAAGCCCGAACCGTCGCCCGCCGCCTGCTCGACGACTAGCGGCGAGCAGCCCGTTACCTCAGGTAAGAGGCCGAGCGAATAGGTGAGCGATTCCGACCCATACGGGCGAGGCCGTGGGCTGTGTTGCTGTGGTTTGGGCGGCCCGCGAGCGCAGCGAACAAGAGCGGGAATCACCCCGCTGCGACGCGACCATCTCTCACCTATTTGCGCGCCCTGGCGAGGATCCCGGCCCGCTCGGTGGGGTGCACGGGATGGTCGAAGGGCCGCACGCCGAAGCGGCGGGCCAACTCGAAGTAGCCGCGGTAGAGCCCCGCCCCGGCTGCGGCCTCCTCGTAGCCGCCGGTGGCCTCCGCGTGGGCCGACAGCCGGTACCAGGCCACCGCAGGATCGGCGTGGTGGACGTGGTGGAGGTTGTTATAGAGGTACAGCAGGCTGAAGAACCATCCCGAACGGACCACCGCCGAGCGGGTGGCGCCGTCGGTCCAGCGGTGCTCGCAATACGACCGCATCAGGGTCAGCGAGGTGCCCAGGTAGGTGGCGCCCAGCAGGTACTGCCACCACCGAACCCCCATGACCACCACCACGAAGGCGAACAGCGCAGCCGCGGCCAGCGCATGCGCCGCCCACCACCGGGCCAACTCCCGGTCGCCGCGCCGGATCTCGCGGGCCTGATGCACCAGCACGCCTGCGATGTATCGGGGCGGTCCCAGCACCAGGCGGCCGAGCAGGGTGTGATGGGCCAGCACGAACGCCCTGCGGATGCGGCCCATCGACTGCCACTGCGCGGCCGTCACGTAGAAGCTCTCGGTGTCGTCGGTGGGGTCGGTCAGCTCGTCGCATTCGTGGTGGTCGCGGTGGTAGCGCCGATACACCAGGTAGGGCAGGTGCAGCGACATCGGCAGCGAGCCCACCAGCGCGTTCAGGCGCTGGCTGCCGAAGGGGTGGCCGTGGATGGTCTCATGCTGCAGCGAGCCGTGCCAGGTCGCGATCACGCCCAGCGCCAGAACGGTCACCGGCCAGGGCACAACGCCGCTGAGGGCCAACACCGACAGCCACAGGCCATGCACCGCGACTACGACCGCTACCGTGCGCCACTCGACGCCCGATGCGGTCGTGTCGCAAGCCATCGCACCTCCGGTGTTGTGCCGCAGATCCGGGACCAGCCCCCAGTCCGGGCCAGCGTAGTGGGCGCGGCCGACTCCGGGCACTGTGATTCCTGTCACAGCCTGCAAGCTGGCCGTCACGCTGCGATCGACCATCACGCGCACCAGCCATGCCGCGGCCCTCTGCATCTTCGGCTTGGGCTGGGCCGCACCGGTAGGGTTGGCGGTCGTGACCGCCGCCGACCGCACCGTGGCGTTCGAGCCGGAACGGTTCGAGACGATCCGGGTGGACGTTTCCGGCCATGTGTGCCGGGTCACCCTCGACCGCCCCGAGGTGCTCAACGCCTTCAACGACCGGATGCGCCAGGAGGTCCGATCCACCTGGCGGGCGCTGCGCAGCATGGACGAGGTGCGGGCCGTGGTGCTGACCGCAATCGGCGACCGGGCGTTCTGCGCGGGCATCGACCGGGCCGACGGGTTCTCGGCCCTCGAGGGCGACGACGACAAGCTCTACGGCACGTCCAACAACCACATGCACGACGACCCCGGCGACGATCTCGGCCCCAAGGCCTGCGACCTGTGGAAGCCGGTGATCGCCGCAATCAACGGCGTCTGCTGCGGGGGCGCCTTCTACCTGGTGGCGGAGTCCGACATCGTCATCGCCGCCGACTGCGCCACCTTCTTCGACCCGCACGTGACCTACGGGCTGGCCGCGGTGTACGAGCCGATGAGGCTGGTGCCCCGCATGCCGCTGGGGGAGGTGCTGCGGCTCGCCCTGGTCGGCAGCCACGAGCGGATGACCGCGGCGACCGCCCAGCGGGTGGGGCTGGTGTCGGAGGTGGTGCCCCTCGACGAGCTTCGCAGCGCTGCCGACCGGCTGGCGGAGATCATCGCCTCGCAGCCGCCCACCGCGGTGCAGGGCACGCTGCGAGCCGTCTGGGCCGCCAGCGACATGGGCCGGCGCGATGCGCTGGCGGTGGCCCCCTCGATCCTCGCCGCCGGAACCAGCGTGGCGGCCATGGCCCAGGGCCAGGCGTCGTTCTCTCAGGGCAAGCGAGTCGAGCCCAGACTGCGCTAGACCGGGGGCGCCCAGCGGGCCGTTGTGCCAACAGCACCGACGGCGAGCGGGTCCAGCCCCAGACTGCGCTAGACCCGGCTCATCGGTGGCGGCTAGGTTGAGCCGCCAGTTCTCGCCGACGGCCCGCGGAGCGCACCATGACCGAGCCCTATCCGAACACCCTCATCTTCGTCGACCTGCCCACCGACGACACCGAGGCCACCGCCGACTTCTACCACGAGGTGTTCGGCTGGACCATGAACGCCCGGCCGGCCGGATCGTTCTACCAGGTCGCTCCGGGCCAGAACTTCCGGCTGCCCGACGGCACCCAGAGTCCGGTGGGCAACCTCCACCTCGGCATCACCCACGTCGCCAACCGCCGGCCCCATCCCACCGCCGAGGGCCTCGAGCCCCGCCACCTGAGCCGCGACGGCCACAGCGTGCGGGTCTGGATCCTGGTGTCCGACGACGACGACATGGACGCCATCTCGGATCGGGCCGTGGCCCGCGGTGCCACCGACCTGTGGCGCCACCACTTCTTCGCCGAGTTCAACGGCTTCAACAACGCCTTCGTGGATCCGTGGGGCAACACCATCGTGCTGTGGACCAAGGGCGGCGATGATCCCGAGGTTCCCGAGGGCTGGACCCAGGAATAGCCGAGCCATGGCCGCCAAGACCGACACCTATGCGGTGCATCCGCCGCAGGCCCGCTGGACCCATGTGGCGCTGCGGGTGACCGACATCGACGCCAGCATCAACTGGTACACCGCCCACACGCCGCTCAAGCTGCTGGACAAGCGCTCCGACGACGACGGCTACGGCGCCTGGCTGGGCCACGACGACTCCCCCGACAAGCCCTTCATCCTGGTGCTGGCCCAGTTCTTTCCCGAGTCGGATCCGTTCAAGGACGCCCCCATCGCCACGCTGGCACCGTTCGCCCATCTGGGGGTGGAGGTCACCAGCCGCGAGGAGCTCGACGCCGCCGCCGAGCGGGCCCGGGCCGAGGGCTGCCTGGCCATGCCCCCCACCGAAATGCCGCCGCCCATCGGCTACATCTGCATGATCAACGATCCCGACGGCAACATGATCGAGCTCAGCTACGACCAGGGTGTGTACGCCCACGCCCAGAAGGTGATGCGCTGAGCCTCTCTGTGCCAGCGGGCGGGCCGGCGGCGGCCGGCACCCGGGCCGCGGCGGCGTCGTATCTGGCCTCGTTCGCCTCAGGCGACCCGGCCCAGGTCGCCGCCCACGTGAGCGACGACTTCGAGAACGTCCACACCAGCGCGCTGGGATTGCCCAGCCGGGGCAAGGCGGCCTACCAGCAGCGCCTAGCCGACTTTCTGACCACCTTCGCCGGGCTCGCCTACGAGGTCGTCGACATAATCGTCGAGAACGACCGGGCCGCAGCCGCCTACACAATGCGAGCCGAGGTGGACGGATCGAACATAGAGATCCAGGGAGTGATGCGCCTAACCGTGCAAGACGGCCTGATCACCAAACGAGTCGACTACTTCGACAGCCTCACCTACCAAAACCAAACCACCCAAGCGGCGCACGCCGAATAACCAAGTTGTAGTGAAAGTTATTGACATGATCCACGGCTCGAGCTTCTGTCTGTGCCATACTGCGGCATGGTCCCCGACCCTGTCCTAGACCGGCTCGAATCCGCCTTCGCGAGGTGTCGGCCAGAGCTCTTGGAAACAGACGAAGGACGTTGGGCATTGTTCGTGCAACCCGTCGACCGACGGCACCGTCCGGCCTTCATCGACTGCTTCGACGACGAGTTCGAAGCCTGTGACGCGGGATTTAGCAGCACGGTCGGACGACGCTTTCTGGTGAAGGAGGTCGTCGAGCAGGACCGGGTGGTGAGCATCCCCTGGGCGGTGTCCGCCAATCGACAGTGATCCGAGGCCGCCGGCGCGCATTTCGGGCCCGATCGGCTGGAGAGGACCCGTCGTCGAGGTGGAGGTGCAGCTGCCATCCCGCGAAATCGAGCGATACCGCCTTGAGGGCAGGATGATCCCGCAACCGATCCGTACCACCGCGATCATCGACACGGCCGCGGAGCGAACTTGCGTCAGTGCAGCCGTAGTTGACAGGCTGTTGCTGGAGCCGATACGCCGAGAAAGCTTGGTCACAGCTTCAGGACCGAGGCCTAGCGGCGTGTACCACCTGATGCTGCGGGTGGGCTGGCGTGACAATCATCCGCCCGATCCGATACCCGTACGGGCATACGATGCCGACGTGACAGGCGCCGAAGTGCTGATGGGCCTGGATGTTCTGCGGCATGGCGAACTGATCCTGCGCGGTCCCGAGAGAGAATTCGAGCTGCTCTTGCCGCGACGCGGCTCCTTGCCTCCCGGCTAGCCCGGTTCGGGCATCAACCTCTGGGGCCCGTTTGTGGCTCGAACGTAGGCTGCGGCTTCTCAGGGGTTCGCCTAGCCAACCCGCGACCGCGCGGCCGAAGACCTCGCCGCGAATCATCGTCAGCCTCCACGACGACAACCGGCTCTGCGTGCCGCCCACCCCCGACGACGCTGACAACGAGCCCGCCGTCATCTGTACCATGGGGCTACGGAAGGGAGCTCCCACAGCCCTTCAACGTAGACGCTCGACTCAAGCCAGGGATAGGTGATGCATCAACAAGGCGGTACGATCAAGCAAGCATTGGAGAGCATCGCCTCGCATGAGTATGTCTTGCCTGCCATTCAAAGAGAGTTCGTCTGGCGACCAGCGCAGGTCTGCAACCTGTTTGACAGCGTGATGCAGGGCTATCCCTTTGGGGAGTTCATGTTCTGGAGGGTTGAAGCGCAGAACTCTGACGAGTATCGCTGGTACGACTTCGTTCGAGAGTACCACCAAAGGGACCGTCCGCATTGCCCTGAACTCGGGCCGATCCACAATGAGCCGCTGACGGCGGTACTAGACGGACAGCAGCGATTGACCGCTTTCAACATCGGCCTTCGGGGCTCTATGGCGGTCAAGCTGCCCTACAAGTGGTGGAACAGCGCGGACGCCTTCCCTAAACGGGTACTGGCACTTGACTTGTTGACACCGTCCAATCCTGACGAGGAAGGAAGTCGGTACGGCTTCGATTTCGTCAACCAGTCCCTCATCGGGCGACGCGACACGCGGCTGTGGTTCAAGGTGTCTGACATCATGAGTTTCCCTACAGACAACCCCGCTCCAGACATCTATGACTGGCTATCGGACGTTGGCCTTGACCGTGAACAACAACGGTTAGCCTTCCGCACATTGAACCGGCTTCACCAAGCGATCTGCGTCGAGCCTGTTGTTGCCTACTACGAAGAAACTAGCCAGGATGTTGAGCGAGTCCTCAACATCTTCATCCGGTGCAACAGCGGTGGCACGCCGCTGTCCTACTCCAACCTGCTCTTGAGCATCGCTGTGTCACAATGGGACACCCTGGACGCGAGAAGCGAAGTCCACGGTCTAGTGGACGAAATGAACAGGGTCAGACCCGGCCTGCTGTTCAACGCCGACTTCGTTCTGAAGGCCGGTCTGATGTTAACCGATATAGCTAGTGTCGGATTCAAAGTGGAGAACTTTACACATCACAACATGGCTATTCTCGAAGCGAGTTGGCCAAACATACGTCAAGCCCTTCTAGAAACCGTCGAGTTGATCGACAGCTTCGGGTTCGACAGCCGCACAATCCACGCCACCAACTCGCTCTTGCCCATCGCGTACTACCTCTACTTGAAGGGAGCACCACGGGACTTTGAAACCAATGACCGCTTCATTGCCGATCGCAATGCGATCCGGGGTTGGCTCACCCGTTCGATCCTCAAGGAAACAGGGATATGGGGCAGCGGCTTGGACACACTGCTAACCGCGCTTCGAGAGGTAATTCGCTATTCGGGAGGGTCAATGTTCCCTGCCGCCGCACTTCGCGAGGAGATGGCCCAGAGGGGCAAGACGCTGGATTTCATCGATGGCGAGATGGAGGATCTGGCAGACATGCGTCTAGGAGACCGGCGCATATTCGCGTTGTTGACAATGCTGTTCCCGCATCTGCAATCGCGTGATGGTTCTGACATTGACCACGTATTCCCCAAGAGCCGCTTCACACCTAGCCGTCTGACGGCCGCAGGTATCCAAGACGACGAGATCGCAGTACTACGAGACAGGTGTGACCGCCTTGCGAACCTCCAGTTGCTTGACCGTGCGGTCAACAACGAGAAGCGCGCCACCATGCCCGCAAACTGGCTGGACGCTCATTGCCCGGACACCCCAGCACGAGAGAGCTATTGCGAACGTCACCTGCTTGGCGACGTTCCGAGAGAGATGACCGGCTTCACGGACTACTACGAGAATCGCCGACAGAAGCTACGGAACCGGATCGCGGACCTCGTGAACGTCGTGTGATGGGCCAGCCTCAACGCCCGCGCCGGCCGCGGCGATCGCCCCGTAGGCAGTCCAGCAGCGTAAGCGCTCAGAACCCGCTGGACACGTCACGCCCTTGGGAAGTTAGTAGTAACCGCCCCTCAACCTGGGTAGTAGTCTCGCAAGGGGTAGCTCAGCTCAAGGTCAGAGCAACTCGCGAACTCACCATGCTCGTTTGCCTGAGGTCGATCATTGCGGCCGCTGCGGTGCTGGTTGTCGGCTGTGGCGGAACGGCGGTGGAGACTCCTGGCGCCGCCTTACCCACTTCTGTGGCCGTCACCACGGCGGCGCCGAGGTCAACCACTGCCACGACAGGCTCGGCGTCCGTCACCACCACCACGGCTGCGAGGACGCCAACCACAACGATCGCGCCCGCCAGCACGACCACGGCGGCAGAGGTGCCAGCCACGACGACGGTGGCGGTGATTGATCCGGTTGGGGTTGGTGACAGCTTCTATCCGGGGTTGGGCAACCCCGGCTACGATGTCCAGCGCTACGAGATCGACCTCGACGTCGACCCGGTGGCCAACACGATCGAGGCCTCCACGGCGATCACCGCTGTGGCCATTGAGGATCTGACTTCGTTCAACTTGGACCTCTCGGGGTTGGAGGTCCACTCGGTGACCGTGGACGGTTCAAGCGCCGCGTTCAGTCGATCCGGCCATGAGCTGACCGTGCAGCCTGCGGACTCGCTGGCGGCCGGGTCGCAGTTCGAGGTGGAGGTCCATTACTCGGGAACGCCCGAGCCGATCATGGACCCCGGCGTGCCGTTCTCGGAGATGGGCTGGCTTCACCGCGACGGGGTGATCTACACGCTGGGAGAGCCGTCGGGGTCGATGACCTGGTTCCCGTCCAACAACCACCCCACCGACAAGGCCACCTACCAAATCGAGATCACCGTGCCCGAGGGCACCACCGCCGCCTCCAACGGGCTGCTCGTCGCCGAGACCGCCGACGACGGCAAGGCCACCTACACATGGCGCATGGACGACCCGATGGCCAGCTACCTGGCCGCGGTCTACATCGGCGACTTCGAGCGCATCGACCACGGGCCGCTGTATGCGGGCGGGCCACTGCTGCGCGACTACGTGCCCCGCGACGCCCCGACCGAGACGGTGCAGGCGCTGTCGGTCACCCCGGAGGCGATCGCCTTCCTGGAGGAGCGCCTCGGCCCCTACCCGTTCGACGCCTACGGCACCATCGTTATGCCGTTCATGCTCGGCCTGGCCCTGGAGAACCAGACGCTGTCGGTCCACGGACCGGCCACCATCGGCCCCGGCATCATTGCCCACGAGGCGGCCCACCAGTGGCTGGGCAACTCGGTGTCGCCCGACGACTGGAGCGAGATCTGGTTGAACGAGGGCTTCGCCACCTACCTGCACCTCATGTTCGAGGCCGAGCACTACGGCGCAGACTTCGACCGCACCATGGCCGAGGTTCACGCCTGGCTGGCCGCCGACGGCATGGGGCCGCCCAAGGGCATCGAGATCCGGGAACTGTTCGGCCCGTCGATCTATTTCCGCGGCGCCGCCACCCTGCACGCCCTGCGCCTGCACACCGGCGACGACACCTTCTACGAGATCCTGCGAACCCACTACGACCGGTCCGCCGGAGGCACCACCAACACCGAAGAGTTCCTAGGGATCGTCGAAGAACTCGCCGGACCCGAAGCAGTGGACCTGGTCGAGTCGTGGCTGTACGACCAGTCAATCCCGCCGCTCCCCCCGGCAGCTTAGGAGGCCGAGCGAATAGGTGAGCGAATCCGCCCCATGCGGGCGAGGCCGTGGCCCGAGCGGCCCGTGAGCGCAGCGAACAAGAGCGGGAAAGACACCCTTGCGGCGCAACAGACTCTCACCTATTTTCGCGCTCTCTTAGGAGGCCATCTCCGAAGGCTGATTCACGATTCGCTCCGTTACATCCACCACATCGATGGACACCGGACCTTTCATCTCTGTAGAGATGGGGCGCGGCAGCGACAACAACTCGTTGATCGTGTTGCGGGCATCTTCATCGGAGTCCGCTTCAATGAACACCAGGTATCGACGTCCCATGGCTTCTATCCTTCCCACTTGGGCGGTGAGTGCCCCTGATTTGCGCCCTGCAGCCAAGCCGCCGCCTTCTCGGTCTGAGCGTGTGAATCCTCTAGCCGCTCAAGCCGTCGGCCGAGATCCCGAATATCGAGTTTCAGCCATCCGAACATCAAGAAGATGGGCACGCCAAAAGCTCCGAGGGGTGCCCATAAGTCCGTAGTGGCTGCGAAGATTCCGACCATGGCGTCATCCTAGACAAGCCCCCCGGCATGTCAACAAAGTGTCCCGGTCGGCCGGGGGCACCACCAACACCGAGGAGTTCCGGTCAGCCTTCGCCTATTAGGCGGTGCAGGGTTAGGTCGGGGTGGTCGGACTGGAGGCGGGCCAGCCAGTAGGGGCTCTCAAACAGGGCCAGCAGATCGCCATCGTCGCGGGCTGCCACCGTCACGCCGGACATGGTGCGCAGCGCCGCGGCTGAGGCTTCGTCGGTGAGCCGGGCGGTGGTCCACGGGGCCGGGGCCAGCTCCACCGGGGCGCCGAACTCGTGGCGGAGCCGGTGCTCGGCCACGTCGAACTGCAGCGGCCCCACCGCGGCCAGGATGGGGTCGCTCTCGCCGCCCTCGGGCCGGCGCAGCACCTGCACCACCCCCTCGGAGTCGAGCTGGCGCACCCCGGAGCGGAACTGCTTGGCCTTGGCGGTGTCGGTGCAGCGGGCCAGCCGGAAGCTGCTGGGCGCGAAGGCCGGAATCGGCGTCCAGCGCACCGGCTCGCCCGCGGCGTGAACCGCGTCGCCCACCCGCAGGTCGGCGGCGTTGACCAGGCCGATCACGTCGCCGGGCCAGGCGTCCTCCGCGGTGCTGCGGTCGCGGCCCACCACGGTGTGGGCGTACTTGGTGGCCATCGTCTTGCCGGTGCGCCCGCAGGTGATGGTCATGCCCCGCTCGAAGCGGCCCGAGCAGACCCGCAGGAAGGCCATGCGGTCGCGGTGGGCCGGGTCCATGTTGGACTGCACCTTGAACACGGCCGCGCTGAAGCCGGAGTCGAGCGGGCGGGGGTCGCCGTCGGCGTCACCGCGGGCGGCCGGGGCGGGGGCCATGTCGACGATGGCGTCGAGCAGCAGCCGCACCCCGAAGTTGGTGTGGGCCGAGCCGAAGAACACCGGAGACAGCTCGCCCGCCTCGAAGCGCTTGGTGTCGAGCTCGGCGCCGGCCTCGTCGAGCAACTCGACCGCCTCTCGGGCCTCGTGCCAGGCCGACCCCTCCTCGGCCTCCGCTCGGGCCGCGGCCACGATCTCCTCGTCGGCGGCGGCCGCGCCCCCGGCGGTGCGTCCGAAGCGCACGAAATGGTCGGCGCGGCGGTCGATCACACCGCTGAAGCGGTCGCCGTCGCCGACCGGCCAGGTGACCGGCACCGGGTCGAGCACGAGCTGGTCCTCGATCTCGTCGAGCAGCTCGAGGGGGTCGCGGGCCGGGCGGTCCCACTTGTTGATGAAGGTGACGATGGGGATCTCCCGGTTGCGGCAGACCTCGAACAGCTTGCGGGTCTGGGCCTCGATGCCCTTGGCCCCGTCGAGCACCATCACCGCCGCATCGACCGCGGCGAGCACCCGGTAGGTGTCCTCGGAGAAATCGCCGTGGCCGGGGGTGTCGAGCAGGTTGAGCACCCGGTCGCGGTAGCCGAACTGCACCACCGCAGAGGTAACCGAGATGCCCCGGCGGCGCTCCAACTCCATCCAGTCCGAGGCGGTGGCCCGGCGGTCGCGCTTGGCCTTCACCGAGCCCGCCCCGGCGGTGAGCGCCCCGCCGTAGAGCAGGAACTTCTCGGTGAGTGTCGTCTTGCCCGCGTCGGGATGCGAGATGATGGCGAACGTGCGCCGCCGTCGGGCCTGTCGGCGCACTTCGTCAGCCGCGGGCACGGCGTCGCTGGTCACCCCCCAAGTGTGGCGGAGCGCTGCCGCGGCGCGTCGCGGCGCTCTCAACTGATCCCCAGATAGGCGGGCGGTATACAGTCTGCCGCTCAGGGGCCGAGCGGGGGGAGGATCGCTGCGTGGCCACGGACTCCGGCGCTGGGCGGCGGCGCATCACCGAGGCGCTCGACCTCGACCCATCCTCCCGTCGCTGGATATGCAACCGGTGCGGACACGACCTCGGGCCGGCGGAGCGCAACTACAAGGAGGGCTGCCTCGTCTACGACCGCGACCCGCAGGAGATCCACGTCCCTTTCGACCCTCCCACCGATTTCGGGTTCAGCCCCGATCCGCAGTGGTGCCGGATCGTGGAGTTCTACTGCCCGGCCTGCGCGGTGATGTTCGACGTGGAGTACCTGCCGCCGGGCCACCCCATCACCCACGACATAGAGCTCGACCTCGATGCTGTCTGCTGAAGCCGCGAGCGCCGGGCCGAGCCTGCTCGATGTGGACATCGGCGGCACCTTCACCGATGCCTTCGTGGTGCTCGACGGCCGTCGGGCCACCGGCAAGTCGCTCACCACCCACGCCGACCTGTCCGACGGGATGATCGCCGCCATCGGCGAGGCGGCCCAACGGCTCGGCTGCGACCCCGCGGACGCCTTCGCCGCCGCTGACGCGGTCAAGTACTCGACCACGGTGGGCACCAACGCCCTGATCGAGCGAACCGGCCCCAAGGTGGGGCTCATCACCACCGCCGGGCAGGAGGACACCGTGCATGTGGCCCGCTCCCGCTCCTGGGCCGACGGCATGCCTCTGGAGGTGCAGATCGACCGCACCCGAGCCCAGCGGCCCGACGACCTGGTGCCCCGGTCGCTGCGGGTGGGGGTGCGCGAGCGCATCGACTGCTTCGGCGAGGTGCTCATGCCGCTGAGCGCCGACGATGTGCTGGCCGCGGTCGACCACCTGGTGCGCCAGGGGGTGCGGGCCATCGCGGTGTGTCTGGCCTGGTCGTTCATGAATCCGGCCCATGAGCGGCAGGTGGCCGAGATCGTGCGGCGGGAGTATCCCGACTCGGTGCTGGGCCGCTGCCCGGTGCTGCTGTCGTCGGAGGTGGCCCCCCGCCTCGACGAGTATCGGCGCAGCATCACCACCATCCTCAGCGCCTTTTTGGCCCCCGACACCGAGCAGCACGTCATCGACTTGGGCGACCGGCTGCGGGCCCTCGGCTGCCGCAAGCCGCTGCTGGTGGCCCGCAACATCGGCGGGGTGGCCTCGCCCAGCCGCACCACCGCCCTGCATCTGCTGGGCAGCGGGCCGGTGGCCGGTCTGGCCGGAGCGGCGGTGGCGGCCCGCGACTACGGCCTCGACCGGGTGATCACCGCCGACATGGGCGGCACCAGCTTCGATGTGGGCCTGGTGATCGACGGGCAGGACCGCAACTACGAGTTCGATCCGGTGATCGACCGCTGGCGGGTGCATCTGCCGGTGATCGCCAACTACTCGATCGGCGCCGGCGGCGGCTCGATCGCCCACCTCACCGACACCGGCGAGCTGCGGGTGGGGCCCCGCAGCGCCGGTTCCATGCCCGGTCCGGCCTGCTATTCGCAGGGGGGCGCCGAGCCGACCGTCACCGACGCCGACGTGGTGCTGGGCTTCATCGATCCCGACCGGTTCCTGGGCGGGGCCATGCCGCTGAGCCGGCGCCGGGCCGAACGAGCGCTGGCCCGCCGTATCGCCGATCCGCTGGGCATCGACGTGGCCGAGGCGGCGCTGCGGGTGCGCCGCCTGATCGACGGTGTAATGGGCCAGGAGATCTACCGCCAGACTGCGCTGGAGGGCCACGACCCCCGCGATTTCACCATGTTCGCCTTCGGCGGGGCCGGACCGGTCCACGCCGCCGCCATCGCCGGATACGCCGACGTGCACACCGTGGCCACCTTCCCCCACGGCAGCGAGTTCAACGCCTACGGGGTGGCCACCATGGGCGTGATGCAGACCTACGAGCGCACCCGCATGGTGCAGCTCTTCGACGGAGAGGCCCACACCGACGAGGCCGACGCCTTCAACGAGGTGGTGCGCAGCCTGATCGAGCTGGCCGAGCGGGACATGGCCGAAGAGGGGTTCGGCATCGACTCGGTGACGCTGCGGCTGGAGCTAGACATGAACTACGGGGGCCAGCACCACACCGTGCGGCTCGAGTCGCCCCGGCTGCTGCTGGAGGGCGCGGATGATGTGGCTGCGGTGTGCGACGCCTTCAACGAAGTGTTCGCGGCGGCCTACGGCGAGGGGTCGATCCACCCCTACGGCGGAATCCTGGTGCAGCTCTTCCGGCTGGTGGCCGGCGCCTCTGGGTATCAGCTCAGCGGCCGGGCCAACGGGACGCGATCCGCGGCCAAGCCCGAGGGGACTGGGAGCGAAGCCAACAGGAGCGGGAATGATCGCCGCGCCGCGGCGCCATCGGGGCGGGGCGAGCGGTCGGGCCACACCGCTCGGGAGGTCTGCTGGCCCGGCGCGGGCCCGGTCGAGACTCCGGTCTATGAACGCGCCTCGCTCGGCGACGGATTCTCAGCCGAGGGTCCGGCCCTGATGGAGGACACCGACACCACCGTGGCGGTTCCCCCCGGCTGGACCTACACCCTCGACGAACACCGCACCGGCTGGCTCGCGACCGAGGCGGCGGCGTGACCGCTGGACAGGACCGGCGCGTGGGGCGAACGCCAAGCCGGCTCACCACCGAGGCCGCGATGTGACCGCCGCCCGGACGCTGGATGTGGCCGGCATGGCCTTGGACGAGCGCGTCGCCCGCTTCGGGCGGCCGCTCATGAAGCCCGGCCCCGGACTCGACCCCGAGGTGCTGCACCGCGAGGTGCTGGAGGAGCCCACCGAGCTGGAGCTGGCCGCCGAGGGCCGCCTCGACCCCGTCGACTTGGAGATTTTCCTGCACAAGCTTGACTCGATCATCGACGACGGCCGCGACGTCTGCAAGTACCTCAGCATGGCCGAGATGCTGCAGGCCGGCGACCTCGGCGTGGGCATCTTCACCGCCAAGGGCGACCTGGCCGGCATGTCCACCGGCGTGATCCTCCACGCCCTGCTGCACTACGGCCCGGTCAAGTACGTGCTCAAGCACTACGTCGACGACCCCACCGTGGGACTGGCCGACGGCGACATCTTCTTCTTCAACGACCCCGACGCGGGCGGAGTGCACACCTACGACCACTTCTTGATGATGCCGGTGTTCTCCGGCGGCGAGCTGCTGGCCTGGGTGGCCTGCGGCGGGCATCAGGGCGAGACCGGCTCGCGCTCGCCGGGCGGCTGGTCGCCCGAGATCGGCACCCGCTACGAGGAGGGCCTGCACATCACCCCGCTGAGGGTGGGCACTGATTTCCGGTTCCACACCGACCACCTCGAGTTCCTGTTGAACTCGGTGCGCACCCCCCGCCAGAACTCGCTCGACATGAAGGCCCGCCTGGCGGTGTGCGTGCGGCTGCGCCAGCAGCTGCTGCGAGAGGTGGAGCGCCGGGGCGCGGCCTTCGTGGCCGCCGGGCTGCGCCAGTCGATCAAGGCCTCGGCCGCCCTGGCCCGCCGCCGCATCGCCGGCTTCAACGACGGCGTCTACCGGTCGGTGGTGTTCCTCGACACCATCGGCATCGACGACGGGCTCATCCGCCTGCCGGTGGAGCTCCACAAGCGGGGCGACGAGCTGGTCATCGACCTGGCCGGCGCCTCGCCCGAGCCCCGCATCGGTCCGTTCCACTTGCGCTGGCACCTGGCCCGGGCCGCTTCGGCCGCGGCGCTGTTCCCGACCGTGTTCCGGGGGCTGCGCTGGTCGATCGGCCTGTTCGACCCGATCAAGCTCACCGCCCCGCCCAGCATCGTCAACGCCCCCAGCCGCGACTCCGGCACCGGATCGGGCAGCCACACCGGCCGGGTGGTGGTGCAGGGCCTGCTGCTGGCCGCCATGAGGATGCTGCACGACAGTGAGCACCGTGCCGGGGTGACTGCGCCCTTCGCCGAGAACCTGCTGCTGATCCAGTTCGGCGGCGCCGGCCAATATGGCAACCAGATCGCGGGCGGCCCCGCCAACGGCAACGCCACCGGCCAGGGGGCCCGCTTCGACCTCGACGGCGAGCACAGCGCCGGATTCTTCTGGGCCATGGTGGTGGACTGCCCCGGCCCCGAGGAGCAGGAGCGCAAGTTCCCGTGGGTGTACCTGTTCCGCAACCGCTTCGACCGCGATGTGTGCGGGCTGGGCCGCCACCGGGGCGGGGTTGGCCTCACCGACTGCTTCGTGATCCACGGCACGCCCGAGCTGCGCAGCAATTCGGTGGGCACCGGCAGCCGGTTCACCAAGAACTACGGGCTGTTCGGCGGCTACTCGGGGGCGGCCCAGCCCCGCATCATCATCCGGGGCTCCAACGCCAAAGAGCTCATGGCGGCCGGTGCGGGCGACCTGCCCATGAGCGTGCGGGAGCTGGCCGACCGGCGCCGCATATCGGGCGACTACGCCTTCGGGCACACCAACTCCGAGGGCGAGACGGTGCGCGACGGCGACGTGGTGGTGCTGGCCCGGGGCTGCGGCGGCGGCTACGGCGACGTGCTGGAGCGGGACCCCGATGCGGTGCTGGCCGACGTGGCCGACGGGATCACCTCGCCCAAGCTGGCGGCCCGGCTCTACGGCGTGGTGCTGGCCGCGGGCGGCAGCCGGGTGGACGCCGAGGCCACCGAGGCCCGCCGGGCCGAGATCCGAGCCGAGCGCAAACGCCAGGGCCGGCCCTACGCCGAGTTTGTGGCCGAATGGTCACAGCGCAGCCCGCCGACCGAAGCGCTGCGCCACTACGGCGAGTTCCCCGCCCCGGTGCAGAAGATCGACGACCGCGAGTACCCGACCGAGCCTGCCGCCGACAGCGGCGCATGGCACCGATGACCTGACTGCCATGCCGACAGAAACAGGTTCGGCGGACCTGGCGAGTGCCCACCCCCGACCGGAGGCGAGGCGGTGAGCCGGTTGGCGGCGTTGGTGCCGGGTGCGGTGTGCGCGGCGGCACTGGGCCGGGCCTGGCCCGAGGATCTCGACGGTCAGGTCCGCTGTATCGACGAGGGAACAAGGTCGCTGGGACTCGCCCACTGTTGCGCCCCCTGGTCGCCGGAAGCCGAGGACGCGGCCCTGCGCTCCGAGCTGGGTCTAGAGACCGAGCAGGCAGGCACTCAGCAGAATCTGGAGAGTCTCGGGTCGGATGAGCCCAAGGCTGGTGCCGACTTCGACGGGGATGCGGTCGCGGCCGCACTCGCCCTAGTGCCCGGCGCGCCCGGGGTGATGGGGCTGGTCTCAGGTCCGCTGACATGGAGCATCCGGGCCGGATCGGGCGCGGCGATCGAGGACGCGGTCGATGCCGCTTCGGACTTGGTCTGTGACCGGCTGCGCGAGCTGGCCGAGCGGGGCGTCGAGCGGATAGCCGTGCTCGAGAGCTCCGCGGATGATCCCGAACACGACGGCGTGGACCTGATAGTCGAAGCGCATCGGCCCATCGTGCGGTCAGCCGCCCATCTGCGGATCGGTGTGCTCCTGGTGGCGACCCATTCGGCCGCCAATACTGCGGCCCGGCTCGCGTACCGGCAATGGGTCGGCCCCGACCACTGCTCCGAGGGTCTCGCCTTCCTGCCCGCAACCGCCCTCGCCTCGCCGCAGTCCGCTACCGACTGCATCAGCCACTTGGCCTCAGCGGACACAGTCGTGACCGGCCCCCTCAGCGCCGACACCGGCCCAGATGTGGTGAGGCTCGCGGCCAGACTGCTGGGAGGCTCATGGTGAGCTACTCGGTGGGCGTCGACATGGGCGGAACCTTCACCGACGGGTACTTCTCCGACGGCGAGCGGACGGTGGTGGCCAAGGTCCCTACCACCCACTTCGACCTGACCCGCTCGGTGATGGCATGTCTGGCCGAGGGGGCCGACGCCTTCGACCTGACGCTGGAGCACTTCCTGGAGGAAATCAGCCTGTTCCGGCTGGCCACCACCATCGGCACCAATGCGGTGGTCACGGGAACCGGCGACCCGGTGGGACTGATGGTGGAAGCCGGCACCGAGGAGTCGCTGTACGGAACCAGTGAGCCGGCCTCGGCGCTGGGGGTGTTCGTGCGGGCCGACGATGTAGTCGGCGTGGAAGAGGGCGCACCCATGGAGGCCGTGCTGGCCCTCTGCCGCGACTTGGTGCAGCGGGGCGTGCGCCAGACGGTGGTGAGCCTGCGCGCCTCGCGCCGCGATGGCGAGCTGGAGCTGCGGGAGCTGGTGAGGGACCGCTACCCCGTCCACTACCTGCGCTCGATGCCGCTCACGCTGGGATGGGAGACGGCAGATGTGGCCGACGACGGGCTGCGCACCAACACTGCCGTCCTCAACGCCTACCTGAGCCGGCCCATGGCCAAGCTGCTGTACCGCACCGAGGGCATCCTCGGCCAAGCCGGCCTGCCCGTGCCGCTGCTGGCGGCCCGCTCCGACGGCACGTTCAGCCGTATGCCCCGCACCACCGCCATCAGCACCTACAGCTCGGGCCCCGCCGCCGGCCTGGGCCTGGCTGCGACCGAGGCTCGCCGCCACGGCGACGAGGTGGTGGTCGGCTTCGACATGGGCGGCACCACCCTCGACCTCGGGCTGGTGCGCGACGGTTCCTACCGGGTGGACGACACGCCCGAGATCCGGGGCGTGCCGGTGCGGCTTCCCGTTCCCGGCATTGTGTCGGTCGGGCTGGGAGGATCGTCCATTGCATCGGTCGACTCGGCAGGGACGGTGACGGTGGGTCCGGCCAGCGCCGGGGCGGTGCCGGGACCGGCCGCGTTCGGCAGGGGCGGCACCGAGCCGACCCTCACCGACGCCGACGTGGTGCTGGGGCTGCTGGCCCACGGCGAGGAACTGCCCGGCGACATAGTGCTGGATGCCGAGCTGGCCACCGCCGCGCTGGCGCCGGTGGCCGGCGGCGACCCTGTTGCTGCGGCACGTCTGGTGCATGCCGCAGCCCACGCCAAGGCGGCCGAGGCCATCGAGGAGATGCTGACAGCGGCGGGCGTTGATCCGGCCCACGCCACCCTGTATGCCTTCGGCGGCGCCGGAGGCCTGCACGCCGGCCCGGTGGCGGAACGGGCAGGGATCGGCCGGGTCCGGTCGTTTGCGGCCGGCAGCGTGTTCAGCGCCCGTGGTGTGGCCGAGGCCCCGGTGGAACAGCGCTACGAATCCGCGGTAGAGCCCGGTGAGGACGCCGCCGAAGCCGTGGATCGGCTGATGGCGCGGGCCTGTCTCGACCTCGAGGCCGAGCGCCTGCAAACGGCTGAGGCCCGGTTCGAGGTGAGCCTCCGCCGCCAGTCGGGGAAGAGCCAACCCATGGTTGTCGGCACCGACAATGACCCCACCGATCCCGTTGTCCGGGTCGATGTGATGTCGGCCTGGCAGCCGTCGGAGCCCGTTGGGACCAGCTCCGTTCCCGGCGGTGACATTGTGGGGCCCGCGCTGATCAACATCTCGGGCGCAGTCCATGCCATTCCCGCGGGCTGGACAGCAAAGCGCGACGGCTCCGACAGCCTGCTGTGGGAGCGGTCGCGGTGAGCGTGCTCGACCGCATCGCCATCGTCGGAGTGGGCGAGACGGCCATCGGCAAGCTGCCCGGCCGCAGCGCCATCAGCTTGCAGGCCGAGGCCGCGGTGGCCGCCGTTGCCGCCGCGGGTCTATCCAAAGACGACATCGACGGAGTGTTCTCGTTCTCGGGCTACTCGCAGGCGATGATGCTGCACGCCGCCCGGGTGGCCGAGCATCTTGGGCTGCGGCCCGAGCTGGCCGTGGTCACCGACGTGGGCGGCCCCGGCACCCACCACGCCGCCCTGCTCAGCGTCGCCGCCGCCATCGACGCCGGCATGTGCACCGCGGCGCTGTGCACCTACGGCGAGAACGGCATCTCAATCCGCCGCTCCGGTCGGGGCCGGGCACCGGGCACCCTCACCGGCGGCGAGGACTTCGAGGCCCCCTACGGCCAGATCGCCATGATCAGCGGCTACGCCCTGTTCGCCCAGCGCCATATGCACCTCTACGGCACCACCAGCGAGCAGTTGGGGGCGGTGGCGGTGGCCTCCCGGCGCCACGCCTCGCTCAACGACAACGCCCACAAGCGCGAGCCAATCACCCTGGACGACCATCAGGCCTCGCCCATGATCTCGTCGCCGCTGCGCCGGCTCGACTGCTCGCTGATCTCCGATGCGGGCGGGGCCTTCGTGGCGACCTCGGTCGAGCGGGCCCGCAGCCTGGGCGTGCCCTACGCCCGGGTGCTGGGATACGGCGCGGCGACCACCCACCACATTGCGTCTGTGGCCCCCGACTTGGGGGAGCTGGGCGGACCAATAGCCGCGGCCCGGGCCTTCGAGCGGTGCGGGCTGAACGCAACCGCGGCCGACGCGGTGTACATCCACGACGCCTGCACCTTCAGCGTGGTGGCCGGGGTGGAGGCGCTGGGCCTGTGCGGCGAGGGCGAGGGCGGTCCCTACGCCGAGTCGGGTGCCCTGGCGCTGGGCTCGGCCTGTCCGGTCAACCTGCACGGCGGGATGCTGTCGCACGGCCACGCCGGCGGGGTCTTCCACCTGCTCGACGCGGTGCGGCAGCTGCAGGGGACTGCCGGCCGCCGCCAGGTGGACGGCGCCGAGGTGGTGGTGGTCCACGGCAACGGCGGGGTCTTCTCCACGTTCTCGACCATGGTGCTGGGCCGGGGCCCATGACCGGCAAACCCGTCCCGAACCCGAGCGACCTCGCAGCGCGCCAATGACCGGCAAGCCCCGCCCCGACCTTCGCGATAGATCCGCCGCGCCGTACTGGGAGGCGGCAGCCCGCCGCGAGCTGAAGCTGCCGCGCTGCGACGCCTGCGGGCTGAGGTTCTTCCCGCCCCGAGATCTCTGCCCCAACTGCTGGAGCGAAAAGCTGTCGTGGCAGACGATGAGCGGCCGCGGAACGGTCTGGACATTCACCGAGGTCCATGTGCCCTTCTACGACGACACCTGGGCCGAGGATGTGCCCTATGTCGTGGTCGTCGTCGAGCTGGACGAGGGCCCGCGGATGCTGGCGAACATCGTCGAGCCCGACATGGACCGCCTGTCCATCGGCGACCGGGTCGAGGTGGTGTTCGAGGACCGCACCGAGGGGGTGTCACTCCCCATGTTCCGGGTGGCGCCGTGACCGGTATCGGTTGCGGGGATCTGTGGTCGCTGTGCTTGGCGCGGGTCGCTGAGCACCCGGAACGGGCAGTGCTCGACTTCGACGGCAGTCTGTGGACCTGGGCTGAGCTGATCGAGGCCGCCGAGGGCCTGGCCGGCGGGCTGGCCGCAGCCGGGGTGGGGGCAGGGCAGGTGGTGGGCCACATGTCGCCCAACCATCCGGAGGCGGTGGTCACCATGCTGGCTCTGCTGCGACTCGGGGCGGTGGAGTGCCCGGTCAACGCGGGCTTGCGGGGCCGGCAGCTGGCCCATGTATTGGACCACTCGGGCGCAGCCATGCTGATCGTCGACCGCTCGCTCACGGACCGGGTCGCCGAGCAATTGCCGTTGGCGCCGGGTGTGGAGATGGTGGTCGGGCGCGGTTCCGCGGATGACTCGTGGGCCGTTCACGGTGCCTTCGACTCGGTGGCGGTCAACGTCGTCGGCTACGACGAGCTTCGGGCGTCGGGCGACCGTCCGCCGCCGTTCAATCCGCCGGATCCCGCCGACCCGATGAACATCATCTACACCTCGGGCACCACCGGACCGGCCAAGGGCGCGGTGCTGCCCCAGGCCTTCGGTATAGAGCAGGCCCGCATCAAGATCGAGCAGTGGGGGCTCACCGCCGACGACGTGATGTTCTCGGCGCTGCCCCTCTACCACGTCAACGCCCGGTTCTCGACGCTGGGCACCGCGCTGGTGCTCGACGGTCGGGCCGCGCTGGTGTCGCGCTTCTCGGCCGCCACGTTCTGGGACCAGGTGCGCGCCGCGGGCGCCACCGAGGTGGGCGTGGTGGGGGCGGTGTCGTCGATCCTGCTGCGCCAAGAGCGGAGCCCGGCCGACCGCGACCACAACGTGCGCATGATGCACGGCGCGGCCGGCATCCCCATGGACCGGCGGGCCGCGTTCGAGGAGCGCTTCGGGCTGAGGCTGGTGACCGGGTTCGCCATGACCGAGACCGGCCATTTCTCCACCACCAGTCCCGACGACCCCATGCGCTACCGGGCCTCGGGCCGGCCGGTCCCCCAGTACGAGGTGCTGGTAGTGGACGCCGACGACAACGAGGTGCCGCCCGGCACGGTCGGTGAGCTGGTGGTGCGGCCCCGCGTGCCGGGGGTGATGATGATCGGCTACCACCGCCAGCCTGAGGTCACCCAAACTGCGTTCCGCAACGGCTGGTTCCACACCGGCGATCTGGCCACCATCGAGGCCGACGGCTACATCCGCTGGGTGGGCCGGGCCGCCGACGCCATCCGCCGCCGGGGCGAGATGATCTCGTCCACCGAGGTGGAGCGGGCGGTCTGCGAGCACGAGTCGGTGGCCGAGTGCGCGGCGGTGGGAGTGCCCTCAGAACTGGGGGAGGAGGATGTCAAGCTGGTGGTGGTGCCCGAACCGGGCCACACCATCGACCCGGCCGCCCTCCAGCGCCACTGCCGAGCCACCCTCCCAGACTTCTGCCAGCCCCGCTACCTGGAAATCCTTGACGAGCTCCCCAAAGGAGCCACCCACAAAGTCAACAAACCCCAACTCCGCCACACCAAGGCCCCAACCGTCCTAGATCTCATATAGGGTCCGCCGAGGTTACATCCCCGACCGGTCGGTGCGCGCCGGCAGCCAGGACACCGCGCCGACAGATCAACAGAAACGCACAAGGCCCATCACACCCTGGGTCAGGTCCGAGCCCCGACCACTACCCCACAATCATGACTGTCACACCCCCGTGGGACTATGTGTGTATGGCCAACAGCGCACCAGGCAAGCACTCCGTCGCCGCCGGGATGGTCGGCAAGAGCGTGCCGTACCGCCGACTCGTGGACGCGTGAGAGGATGCACCAGTTGCGCATGGACGGGTGCGACACTGGACAAGTGTCCACTGTCGATGCTGCGGTTCTGCGTCGTCGGGTCCGCAACGGGGCACCGACCAACGATCTGACGTTCAGTGCCTACGTCGGCGGCAACGACGACGTGTTCCCGCGTGTACTAGCGCTCTACGTCGCGCCTGGCAGCACCGTCGCGGACGTTACCTACGGTCGGGGCGTCTTCTGGCGTCAGATTCCCGAGGACCGCTACAACGTCTTGGCATCCGACATTCAAGATGGCGTGGACTGCTGCGAACTACCGTACGGGTCCAGCGAGATCGACTGCGTGATCTTGGACCCCCCATACATGCACAGTCCCGGCGGGTCGGCGCACACGGTTCATGATGCCTTCGAGCGGCACTATCGCAACAACGGCAGTGGCAACCAGACCGGGGCGAAGTACCACGAAGCCGTCGTCGCGCTGTACGAAGACGCCGGCAGGGAAGCACACCGCGTTCTACGGGATCGCGGCGTGCTCATTACGAAGTGTCAAGATGAGGTCTGCTCCAACCGGCAGCGCTTCACTCATGTCGAGATCATCCAGGCATACGAACGGATGGGGTTCGTGGCCGAAGACCTGTTCGTGGTCGTTCGGCAGAACCGACCCGGCGTGAGCCGCGTCGTCCGGCAGGTCCACGCCCGCAAGAACCATTCCTACTTCCTCGTGTTCTGGAAGGGCGACGAGAGTCGGCGACAATGGGAACCACCGACCTGACTCCCATCGACCTTCTGGTCGAGATCATCCACGAACACGCGCCGGAAGACATCTGGCAGGGATCACGGCTGATCGGCTACCGGATGCTCGGCAACACGAACCGCGGCGAGATCGGCGAGGAGTTCATTCGCAGGTTCCTCGCGCTGCACGGGCTCGAAACCGGCAACGGTGGCCGCGCAGCAGAGACCGACATCCGGCTGTCCGATCACCGCCTAGAGGTCAAGACGGCATCGCTCGGCGCCAACAAGACATTTCAGTTCAACCACGTCCGACTTGACCGGCCATACGACTTCCTGCTCTGCCTTGGGATATGCCCGCACGACGTAGTATTCAACGTCTGGCGCAAAGGCGTCGTAGCCGAGAACCGCGCCGGGACTCTCGTGCGGATGGCCGAAGGCCAAGCCGTCACCTACAAGCTCACCAAGAAGCTGAACGACATGATGCCGATCGAAGACCTGCCCGACATATTGCGGACTGCCATCACCGACTATGGGGGTCGTGGTGGTGTGCAGAGGTCGTAGGGGATCTGGTGGGGGCCGGGGTGGTCGTAGGTCTCGCCGGTGTTGGGGCTGAGGCGGCGGTGGGCGAACTTGCCGACCTGCGTGCTGCGGACCATCACCGCCACCGTGCGCTCGGTCTCGGCCTGCTCGGCGTGGAACGTCCACGGCGGCACCAGGTCGACCTCGCCGGCGGTCAGGCTGATCTCCTCGTCGGGCTCCGAGCCTGACGCGCTTCCGTCGGGATCCCGGTAGCGCAGAACGGTCTCGTCGCCCTCGAGCAGTCCGTAGGCCACCCAGGCATGGCCGTGGTCGTGGACCGGGGTGCGACCGGTCTCGTCCTTGACCAGGCCGTTGATCACGAACCCGAAATCGGGGTCCTCGTAGAACAGAAGGTTGGTGTAGCGGTTGTTGGTGCGGTCGTGGCTCTTGGGCCAGTCCCCAGCCGCCGCCCTCATCTCAGGATCGGCCAGGGCCGCCTCGAGCACGCCGCTGATCCTCGACCAGCGCTCCGGCTCGGACAGGTTGAGGCCGTAGAGCAGGCGGACCGGGTCGACGATGCGGCGCAGCATTCGAGACTGGGTCATGGTCGGACTATTGCCTTTGTGGGGTACATGCCTTCGATCTCGTTGGCGATGGCCCGGATGCACAACTCGGTGTCGTCGAGGTCGAACGAATGGCTGATCATCTCCTCGGGCTTGAAGCCCGTGGAGGAGATCAGGTCCATCGTCGCCCGCAGCGCCGGGCTGCCGGCCGTGAACGCGCCCTGCACCTTGATCTCGTTCCAGACCAAGGCATCGATCTCCACCGGTACCTGGCGGCCCCCGCTGAGCCCGGCCAGCACCAGCGTGCCCCGCTTGCGCACTGCCGCCACCGACGACGCCAACGCCGCGGGGCTGCCGCTCACGTCTACCACCACGTCGGCCATGGCCCCGCCCGTCTCCTCGGCCACCGCCTCGACCACGTCGGTGTGATCGACTTCGACGGTGTGATCGGCGCCCCACCGGCGGGCCAGGTTCAGCCGCTCGGCATCGGTCGCCGTGCCGGTCACGATTATCCGGGCCGCGCCCGCGGCTCGGGCCGCCCATGTGCAGGCCAAGCCCTGCTGGCCCGGCCCCTGGATGAGTACGGTGTCGCCGAAGGTCACACCCCCGTGCAGGATGGCCCACTGGTAGCCGTTGGCCATCACCGACCCGCACAGCACGGCGGCTTCGTCGCTCATGGCATCGTCCACCTTGAACAGTTCGGCGTCCGGATTCACGTACAGGTATTCGGCCAGGCCACCGAAGAGGTGGGGCGGGTCGGCCGCGCTCGTCGCGCTGCCGTAGAGGGTGCGCTGGGGACAGAACCGGGGCGCGCCGTCGCGGCAGTCCCGACAGTGACCGCAGCCCCGCGAGCCCTTGAGGATCACCCGGTCACCCTCGGTCACTCCATGTATCCGGGCTGCCGTGGAGCCCAGCTTCTCGACCCGGCCGAAGATCTCGTGGCCGAGGATCACCGGGTAGGGCATGTCGATGCGGCCGCGGAAGTACTTGACGTCGGTGCCACACATTCCGCCGACGCCGACTCGCAGCAGCGCGCCGTCGTCGGCCACGCCCGGTACCGGGTACTCCCTGATCTCCAGGCGCTCCGGCCCCAGCAGCGTCGCAGCTCGTACCGTGCTCACAGCTCTCCCCCTGTCATCGCGCAACCTAACGACCCGGGCTCGAGGTCACGAAGTCCGGCTCGACTGCCGTGGGGTCAGGCCTGGCGGGTAGCTATGTAGCGGGCAGTGGCGGCAAGTGCTTCCTTGGCGGCGGGCACATCGGGCAATGCCTCCAGCGCGTCGAGGGCCTCTTCCAAGAGTTCTGAAATCTCGTTCTCCAGGTTGGCGAGGGCGCCCGTGGCGACGATCACCTGCTGGACTTCGGCCACCTTGTTGTCGTCCATCTCTGAGCCGACCGCATCCAAGACCGCTTGCTGGGCCGGGGTGGCGGCCGATCGGGCCATGGCCATCAACAGGGTGGGCTTGCCCTCCCGCAGGTCGTCGCCGACCGGTTTGCCGGTGGAGGCCGGATCCCCGAACGCGCCCAGCACGTCGTCGCGCAGCTGGAAGGCCATCCCGACCGGGCGGCCGTGGCGGGCCAGCGGCTCGGCCAGGTCGGCCCGGCCGGCCAGCGCGGCGCCGAGTTGCAGCGGTCGCACCACCGTGTAGCGGGCCGTCTTGTGCTCGATGATCTTGCGGGCCTCCTCCGCGGTGGCGCTGCCCCGAGCGGAGCCGACCACATCCAGGTACTGGCCCATGTTGAGCTCGGTGCGCAGCCCGTCCCACACGGCCCGGGTTTCGGGGGACACCCACCCCAGGGTGCGGTCGGCGAGCACCATGGCCATGTCTCCCGCCAGCACCGCGGCGGCCTCGCCAAAGCGCCGATCCTCGCCCAGCCACCGGCGCCGGCGGTGACGCTGCACAAACTTGCGCCACACCGTCGGCGCGCCCCGGCGGGTGTCGGAGCCGTCCATCACGTCGTCGTGAGCCAGCGCGAAAGCGTGCAGCAGCTCCAGGGCGCAGCCGCCGTCGAGCGCGCCGACACCATCGGGATCGCCGTTGCCCAGCAGCCAGCCCCAGTGGCAGTAGGCGGGCCGGATGCGCTTCCCGCCGCCCAGCACCATGTCGGCCAAATCGCCGAGCGGCTCATCGAGGCTCGGGTCCAGCTCGGCCCACTGGCGCCGCTCCGCGGCCAGGATCTCGCCGAGGCGATCCTCGACTCGGGCCGCGACGGCGGCCAGCTCGGCGGGGGGTTCGGCTCGCTGCCCGGCCGGTTCGGTCACACGAGATTCCTGTAGTTGAGGATCCCTGAGATCCTTGGTGGCTGGGATCTTGGGGGGAGAACGGTCACGTCTCGGTGTCCGATTCCAGCGCGGCTACCACCCTCTCGACCTGTATACCCGCGTTGGTGATTCTGCGCCGGCAGATCTCGATGAGGGTGGCGGCCCGCTCGACCCGGCTGGCCAGTACGTCCACGTCAGGGTCCTCACCCTCGAGTTCTTGGAGGATCTGCTCAAGCTCGGCCATGGCCGCCGCGTAACCAGGCTCGTCGGCTGGGGAACAGTCGGCGGGTTCGCTAGTGCTCATGGGGCCTTGTCCTCACTTGATGCTGTGTCGGGCACGAGCGCCCACGAGTGCCTCCGTGCCGCGTCGCAGCGGTGCATTCTCCGCTCCCGTCGGCTGGGGCCACGACCTCATTACGGCCCTCGCGCGCCGTCTTCACCGATCGCTTCCCTCCCGCTCGGCCTCTGGTCAAGGATCGTACTGTCCAACGTGCCGTCCAACAGATGGGTGACGATGCCGTCGCCGGGCGAGACGTCCTGCACTGAGCGCACCAGCCGGCCGTCGTCGCGGCGGGTCAGCGACCATCCCCGGCGCAGGATCAGAGCCGGGTCGAGGGCTCTGACCCTGGTGGCGATGGCGTCGAGGTGGCGCTGGGCGTGTCGGATCTCGTGGCTGCCAGCCACCGACAGCCCCGCCGAGGCCCGGTCGAGGCGGCGGCGGGCCCGCCTCTCGGCTGCGGGTCCGGCCTGGGCCAGCCGGTGGGAGACGGCGACCACCCGGCGCCCGGCCCGGGCCGTGGAGGCCCGTCCAGTCTGGGCGACCCGCTGAGCGGCCGTATCAAGGTTGTGCGCCGCTCGCTGAGATGCGGTCCTGGCACCCCGAGCGGTGTCGGCGGCCATCGTGTCGGCTCGGTGCTCGGCCGCGGCGAGAATCCTGCGGCTGCCCACTGCGATCGACCGGCCCGTGCCGTCGAGGCGCCCCAGCCAGCCATCGACCAGTTGCACCACGGCCTCGGCCGCGGCGGTGGGCGTCGAGCAGGCGGTGTGGGCGGTCTCGTCGGCCACGCTGCGGTCGGTCTCGTGGCCTATGCCGGTGAAGACCGGGCGCTCGCACACCGCGATGGCCCGGGCCACAAGCTCGTGGTCGAAGGCGACGAGGTCGGTGCGGCTGCCACCGCCTCGGGCCAGCACCACCACATCGGCTCGGGCTCCGACGGCGGCGACCGCGGCGGCAAGGGCCTCGGGCGCGTCGGTGCCCTGCACCGGCGTGTCGGCCTCCAACACCTCGAAGGCGAAACCGCTGCCGGCCAGCACTCGCATTGTGTCGGCGTGGGCGGCGCTGCCCAGCGATGTCACCAGTCCCACCCGCAGCGGCACCGCGGCCAGCGGGGCGCCGGCGTTGCGGCGCAGCGACCCGTCGGCAGCCAGAGCCCGCAGCAGCGCCTCGCGATCGGCGGCGAGCGCTCCCAGCGTGTGGGCCGGGTCGATGGCGATCATCCGCAGCTGCAGCTGCCCCCGCCGCGGGTAGAAGTCGAGCATCCCACCGACGCGCACGCTGACCCCGTTGTCCATGCGGATGGCGTTGCCGTGGCGGCGGATCGTCTGGTTGACCCGGTCCTTGTCGTCGCGGAACAGCACCACGCTCACCGAGGCCTGCGGCAGTGCGCCCGGCTCGGCGTGCTCGGAGCGCTCCACTAGGTCGAAATAGACGTGGCCGCTGCGGGCCCGGGTGATGCTGTCGATCTCCCCTGTCACCCAAACGCCGCTCGGAAAGCACTCGTCCAGCGTCCAGCGCAGCACCTCGGCAAGCTCGCCCACCGTCAGGGTCTGGTCCGCGCCGACGAGCCCGGTCATGTCGCCATCACCGAATCCGAGCCTACGGAGCGCAGGCTGCACCGGTAGCGTTGGACCGTGGATCGCAGTGCCCCGGTGGCCCTGAAGACCGACCACTACGAGATCACGATGGTGGCCTCGGCCCTCCAGTCCGGGATCGCCGAGCGCCGCGCCGTGTTCGAGGCCTTCGCCCGGCGGCTGCCGGCGGGACGGGCCTACGGCGTGGTGGCCGGCGCCGACCGCATCATCGACGCCATCGAGCGGTTCCGCTTCGACGACGAGACCGTCGATCATCTCGTGGGCGCGGGCGTGGTCTCCGACCCCGCGGTGGTCGACTGGCTGCGCTCCTACCGCTTCAGCGGCGACGTGACCGGATATCCCGACGGGGAGCTGTTCTTCCCGTACTCGCCGGTGCTCACCGTGGAGGGGACCTTCGCCGAGTGCGTGGTGCTCGAGACGGTGGTGCTGTCGATCCTCAATTACGACTGCGCGGTGGCCTCAGCCGCGGCCCGGGTGCGCGACGTGGCCCACGGCCGCCTGCTGATCGAGGGCGGCAGCCGCCGCGCCGACCCCGACGCGGCGGTGGCCGCGGCCCGGGCAGCCCACATCGGCGGATTCGACACCACCTCCAACCTGGAGGCGGGCCGGCGCTACGGCATCCCCACCGGGGGCACCACCGCCCACGCCTTCGTGCTGGCCCACGCCGATGAGCACACCGCCTTCAGAGCGCAGCGCGACGCCCTCGGCGCCGACTCCACCTATCTGGTCGACACCTTCGACGTGCTCGAGGGCATCCGCCGGGCGGTGCAGGCGGTGGGGCCCGACATCGGCGCGGTGCGCATCGACAGCGGCAACCTGCTGGCGGCCAGCATCCGGGCCCGGACCCTGCTCGACTCGCTGGGTGCGGCGGGGTGCCGCATCGTGGCGTCGGGCGATCTCGACGAGTTCCGTGTGGCCGAACTGGAGGAGGCGGCCGCGCCCATCGACGCCTATCTGGTGGGCACCAGCCTGGTCACCGGATCGGGTCATCCCACTGCGTCGGTGGTGTACAAGCTGGTGGCCATCGCCGACGGCGCCGGCGAAGATGCGCCGCTGCGGGCGGTGGGCAAGCTGTCGCCGGGCAAGACCACCGTCGGCGGGCGCAAGCAGGTGCATCGCAGCGTCGATGCGGCTGGTTTCTGGACGGCGGAGGTGCTGTCACCCGCCGGCGACGACACCGGGCCGGCCGACGCTCACGATCCCCAGGTGGCGCTGGTGGCCGGCGGCGAGCGGGCCTGGAGCGACGACCCCGCCGCGGCCCGCCGCCGCTGCGAGGAGCGCCGTCGGCGTCTGCGCGTCGAGGATCGGGTTCCACATCCTCGGCGCTCCCCGGCCGTTCCCACCGAGTGGGTGGGGATGGAGTCGCCGACCGCGACAGAATCATCCAACGGCTCGGCGCGGCGGTCGGGGCGGGCGCAAGCCGAACAACAGGGAGATGCGATGGGCAGGGCGCTGATAATCGTGGACGTGCAGAACGACTTCTGCGAGGGCGGGTCGCTGGCGGTGGAGCGCGGGCATGCGGTGGCCGCCTCCATCACCGACCTGGTCGGCCTGGACCGGGCCGGGGGCCGCTACGACTATGTGGTGGCGTCCAAGGACTGGCACATCGACCCCGGCGCGCACTTCGCCGCGCCCGGCGCCAGCCCCGACTTTTCCACCTCGTGGCCGGTGCACTGCGCGGCCGGCACCCAGGGCGCAGCCTTCTCGCCGAGCCTGCAGGTGGCGGTGGACGAGGTGTTCCTCAAGGGCCAGTACAGCAGCGGCTACAGCAGCTTCGAGGGTGTGGCCGCCTCAAGCGAGGATGTGGGGCTGCGCGACTGGCTGGCCGAGCGCGAGGTGGAGGCGGTGGATGTGGTGGGCCTCGCCACCGACTACTGCGTGCGGGCCACGGCCCTGGCCGCGGTCGAGGCCGGCTTCGACACGGCAGTGCTGGTCGCCCACTGCGCCGGAGTAGCCCCCGATTCCACCGCCGCGGCCCTAGAAGAGCTGGCCGCAGCCGGAGTGACAGTCGCCTGAAGTCCACCGCCTGCGGCCGGGTCAGGATTCGAGGGCTTGGGCCGCGAGCCGGGCCTGGACTTCGACGCCTTTGCCGATCGCTTCGGTGTCGATGCCGGTCGTGGGCTTCTGGCCCTTGACGTAGCGGGCGTAGACCCCCTCGACGATGCAGGCGCTCTTCCAGTGGTTGAAGGCGACGTAGAAGCCGATGGCTGAGAGGTCGAGGCCGCTGGCCGACGCGTAGCGCTCCAGCAGTTCGGCTCTGGTGGCGAACCCCGGCGCCATCGAGGGGGCCACCGAGATCCCGTGATGCTCGTCGCCGGGCTCGGCCCAAGTGACCAGCATGTAGCCGACATCGGCGAGGGGGTCGCCGAGGGTGCAGATCTCCCAGTCCAAGACGGCGGCGATCTCGCCGCGGTCGTCGGTGATGCAGTTGCCGAGCCGGTAGTCGCCGTGCACCAGCGACGCCTTCTGCTGCGGCGGCCGGGCGTCCAGCAGCGTCTCGTACAGTTCGTCGAGCAGCGGTACCGGCATGGCCCGGGAGGCGTCGTACTGGCGGTGCCAGCGCCTGAGCTGGCGCCCCACATAGTCGTCGCGGCGGCCGAGGCCGCCGACGCCGGCCGCGTCGATGTCCACCGAGTGCAGCACTTCGAGGGTCTCGGCCAGAGAGAGGCCCACCCGGCGGCGGGCCCCGGCACCGTAGACCTGGGTGGCGATCTGCTCGTCGTGCAGGACGTGCCCCTCCACGAAGCTCATCACATAGAACGAGGCGCCGGTCACGGAGTGGTCATCGCAGAATGCCAGCGCCTCGGGCACCGGAACCCCGGTCGGCCCGAGCGCGCTGATCGCCCGAAACTCCCGCCCCATGTCGTGAGCGCCGGGGAGCAGCTCCCCCAGCGGCGGCCGGCGCAGCACCACCCGCCGTCCGCCCCGGTCGGTCACCAGATAGGTCAGGTTGGAGTGCCCCCCCGCAATGGGCGCAAACCCCAGAGACCCATGCAGCCCAGCAATATGCTCCCGCAGCCACGCCTCAACGCCAGCGGCCTCGATGCCGGGCAAACCACCCCCGATCACACCGCCCATTATGTCTCCGACCCGCCTCACGCCTCGGCGAGCCGGCGTCGGTTGAGGCGCAGTGTTGCTAGCCGGGTTGGGAGGTCGCCAGGGCGGGGATGGTGTGATGGGCCGGAAAGTCGGGGTCGGCGATGGTGCGGATGCCCAGACCCAGGACCACCCGGTTCGCGTAGTTGAGATGGGCGCACTGGGAGTTGACGTCCAAGATGTCGAGGTCGTCGAAACCGGCGGCTCGCAGCTCGTCGATGTCGGTCTGGGTGACGGCACCCGGCTCTCGGGTCAGCTTGACGGTGTAGGCGACCAACGCGGCGTCTCCGAGGGCTTGCCCGTTTCGGGCCAGAATCGCTCGCCTATTCGCTCGGCCTCTTAGCTCAGGGCACTGTGGGTCCGGTTGCGGATCTCCGCGCTGAACTGGGCCACCCTCGGCGACACTCGGTCGGCCGGGTCGAGAGCATCGATCGCGGCGTCAACGGCGTCTGGACATCGCCGGAGGATGTACTCGGCTCGGTCCACAGTCTCACGGGGGTCGAGGCCGAGGCGGTCGGCGGTCCGCTCCCAAGCGCTGGCGCGGTCTGCTGCGCTCAGTCTGTAGTCCCTTCCAACCCTCATGGCGGTCTTGAGCTTGCCCACCGGACGACCTCTGCGGTACGGCAGGTGCGACATGATGTCGTAGAGCGGGGCCAGTGACACAACGTCGTCTTGGAGGAGGAGGCTGTAGTTCTTCGCGTGCGCGTCGGTCGCGGCGATTGCCCAGTTGAAGATCAGCGCATCGAGGAACCGATGGAGCGCATTCGTCTTTGCCGCAACCTCATCGCGAATCAGAGAAGCAATCTCCTCGGGCGTGGGGCCACCGAGACTCTGATACTTCTCGGACGGTGCCCGGCCGAGGGCCTGACACAGGTCCTCTTGGTGCAGTCGACGTATTCCCGTCGCTTCATGGACGCGGTCGAAGCGCTCGACCACGAGCACCCGCTCGGACCCGAACCGCCCCATGCGGGTTGCCGCCACATCCAGGCCAACTCCGGCGGCGGCCACCATGCTGAGATGCTCAACGAGATCACTGTCGTCGTAGCGCATGCCGGGGGCGGGGTCGACGCCGGGCTTCAGAATGTGGGTTGTGGGCAGCCGTCCGAACGGCGACCCCCATCGTTCGCCGTCGGCGTGCAGGGCGATCTTGGTCTGATAGCCGCCGAGGCTGTACCGGCCGTGTTCCCCAATGTGGCTCCAGCGCCGGCCGGCCTTTGCATCCCGAATCCAATCGGCTATCTCGTCCTCGGCGAGCCACTCGATACCTGAGTTGCGTGTCGTGATGTAAGACGCGGCCCCGGGGACGCAGAACTGCACCGCTCCCGCGCAGTCGAGCCCGATGCGAGTGGCTAGCAGCGATACGGCATCTGAACCGTCTGCGTTCTCCCTCTCGGCCCATTCCCTCCGCACGCCGTCGTCATCAGGCATCAGTCCGTCGAGCCAATCGCCAATTTCGACATCGCCGGGGGCGACGGGAGCGGTCACCGACAGCGGCGTGCGCGCCAACCTCGCGATGTAGGCGTCGTCGTATCGGAATCGGACCGGAACGCGGCCTCGCTCGGGGGGCAAACGGCGAGCCGTACCGGCGAGAGCGCCGCCGATATGAACGAGCAGATCAGCGTCCACTGGCCCGCCCCGTCCCGGCGCGCAGCTGCTGTGCGTGTGCGGAGCGGGGGAGGAAGACAATCTCGTAGTCCAGCACGTCGAGCACTGCGGCGAGCGTGTCCATGCGAGCGACGCGCTGTCCGCCCTCAAGCCGCGAGACCGCCTCCCGTGACACGCCGGCCTTGACGGCGACCTCGGCCTGTGACAGTCCCGCGGCTAGCCGCGCCGACCGCAGGCCGCGGCCGATGCGACGAGGGGAATGCATTCCGGTCAGAGGCCCCGCGGCGATATTCGATGCCTTTCCTGTCATGGGATTGAGCCTACTCGCCAGATGTGATCTAGGGGTCACAGTCTCGTTGATGTGCTACAAATGCCACATTCGCGCAGAGGTGATGCCAACATCACAGTGCCGTGGTGGCCCTTCGCTGTGACTCTCGGCTGCGTCGGATGCGGGGCACCCGAGGATGGTCGTCTAGGTTGAGGGTTCGTCCGCGCTTAAGCGGGCCAGAACCCGAAGGCTGGCCCCTTCGAGTTGCTGGACCACAGGAGGTTTTCAGTTGCCCCAGAAAGAGGAAATCCGCGTCGCACAGCTGAGCGAGCCGCTCAGCCACTACACGGACGCGACGCGGTTCGGCGACCTGTTGTTCATCTCCGGCTGTGCGCCACTCGACGGCGAGGGAAACCTGGTCGGCGGCGACGACGTGGCGGCCCAGACCCGGCAGGTTCTGCTCAACATCGAGGCGATCCTCGCCGCGGCGGGAGCAACCTTCGCCGATGTGCTCAAGGTGATCGTCTACCTGCTCGATGTGGACGACCGGGCCAAGATCAACCCGGTGCGCCAGGAGTTCTTCGGCGATCACCGCCCATGCAGCACCCTCATCGGCATCAGCGGAATGGCTGTCCCCGGAATGAAGGTCGAGATAGAGGCCATAGCCGGCATTCCCTCGTAACCCGGGGATTCAGCCGGGCGATCAGGTGTTGGGCTGGGGGACCACCCGCAGGTAGGGCAGGGGCGCCTCCCAGCCGTCGGGGTACTTCTCGGCGGCGGCCTCGTTGGAGACGGCGGGGACGATGATCACGTCCTCGCCCTGGTTCCAGTTGGCCGGGGTGGCGACCTGCTCGGAAGCGGTGAGCTGCACCGAGTCGAGCAGCCGCAGGATCTCCACGAAGTTGCGGCCCGTGGTCATCGGGTAGGTGAGGGTGGCCTTGATCTTCTTGTCGGGGCCGATGATGAACACCGAGCGGGCGGTGGCGTTGTCGGCCGCGGTGCGTCCCTGCGACGTGTCGCCGGCGTCGGCGGGGAGCATGTCGTAGAGCTTCACCACGTTGAGCTCGGGGTCGCCGATCAGCGGGTAGTTGACCGCGTTGCCGGTGGCCTTCTCGATGTCGGCCGACCAGCCGACGTGATCGCTCACCCCGTCGACGCTGATGCCGATGATCTTGCAGCTGCGAGCCGCGAACTCCGACTTCAGGCCGGCCACCGCGCCCAGTTCGGTGGTGCAGACCGGGGTGAAGTCCTTCGGGTGGGAGAACAGCAGCGCCCATCCGTCGCCTATCCACTCGTGGAAGCTGATGGCTCCCTCGGTGGTATCGGCGGTGAAGTCGGGCGCGGTGTCGTTGATGCGAAGTCCCATGGCATTCCTCCAGTTGGTGGCGGACCGGCCCGCAGGCTAGCGACCCATGATGACTATTCCGACCGGATTAGTCAGGAATCACCGGGCGCCCTCGTACGGCGGAGAGTATGGGATTCGAACCCATGGTGACCCGGAGGCCACAACGGCTTTCGAGGCCGCCCCATTCGTCCGCTCTGGCAACTCTCCGCCGCAGAGGCTACCGGCCACCCTCCGAGCCGCCTGCCGCACTTCGCAGGTCGGTGAAGAAGTCCTGCAACAAGGCGGCGCACTCGGTGGCCCGCACGCCGGGCACTACCTCGAATTCGTGGTTGAGCCGGGGATCGGCGCCGAGGTTGTAGAGCGACCCGAGGGCACCGGCTTTGGGGTCGTCGGCGCCGAAGAGCACCCGGCCCACCCGCGCCTGCTGGAGCGCGCCCGCGCACATCGGGCACGGCTCCAGAGTCACGGCCACCTCCACCCCGTCCAGGCGCCAGCGGCCCAGGCGGGCCGCGGCGTCGCGCAGGGCCAGCATCTCGGCGTGGGCAGTGGGGTCGCCGGTGCGCTCCCGCTCGTTGTGACGCTGGGCGACCACCTCGCCGTCGAGCCACACCGCCGCGCCCACGGGCACATCGCCGTGAGCGGGCGCCAGCCGGGCCTCGGCCAGCGCCGGGGCCATCAGCTCGTCGTGGGTCATGGGTCGATGTCGGTGGCTATCAGATCGGCCATCGTCTGCCAGGCGGTCCGGGTCAGCGGGCCGTCCACTGTCGGCAGGTCGGTGTCGTCGATTCGGGCTATCGATTGAACGGTGCGGGTTGAGGAGGCCAGGAAGGCCTCGGGCACTCCCGGCAGGTCCTCCATCGGCAGGCGGGTCTCGACGATGTCGAGATGCTCCAGCAGCAGCGCCCGCGTCACCCCGGCCAGACAGCCCGTGTCCAGCGGCGGCGTGTGCAGCCGCTCGCCGTCGGACCAGAAGATGTTCGAGCCGGTCCCCTCGCTCACCCGACCCCGAGTGTCGGCGAAGATCGCCTCCGAAGCGCCCCGCTCGCGGGCCATCTCAAGGGCCAGCACGTTCTCGGCGTAGGAGGTGGTCTTGACCCCGGCCATGGCCCCCCGCTCGTTGCGGGTGAAGGGCACGGTGGCCACCGCCGTGCCCGGCGGGTAGTCGGGCGGCCGGTTGCCGGCGATCACGGTGGCCGAGCCTCGAGCGCCGCTGCGGCCCGAGCCCAGCGGACCCCCGCCGCTGGTGGCCGTGACCCGCACAATCCCGGCCTCGGGGGCGGCTTCCAGGCACTGGGCTATCGCGGCCCGCAGCTCGTCGTCGGAGTAGGGGCACTCGAAGCGCAAGACCCGAGCCGAGTGCCGCAGCCGCACAAGATGGCGCCGCACCGCGAACGCCTGCGCCCGGTGGCCGCGGCGCACCACGAGCAGCGTCTCGAACACGCCGTCGCCCACGATCACGCCGTGGTCGTCGGCCCGCAGGTGCGGCTCGCCGGGATCAACCATCTGCCCGTTCACCCACACTGCCATCGCGCTCATGGTCACGAACCTACCCGAGCGCACACAACCGGCGAGCTCCAGCCAGCGAGCGCAACCGGCAATACTTGGCGCCATGAGATCATGGATTCGACGGCATTGGCGTTGGGCGCTGCCCGCTGGCGTGGTGCTGGCCGGGGTGGGCGCCTGGCTGGTATTCGGCTTCTTCGCCTTCCAGACCTACTTCCAGGACGACGAGGTGGACGAGGCGCTCCCGTTCTTCACCGCCGGCCCGGCCCCGTCGGGCATCGATGGCGACGAGACGACCACCGAAATGGCCGACGCCATGAACGCTGCCATGGCGGCCGACGGCATGCCCACCGTCGTTGAGGTCGACGAGCCCATGCCCGATATGCCCATGCCCGATGTGGACGCGCCCGCGGAGTCCGGACAGGCCGAAGCGAGCGTGCCGGAGCCACCACCCGGCGATGAGGACGCGGCCGACAGTGCTGAAGAGACTGCGCCCGCTGACGAATCCGAGGCCGCCGAGACCCAACCCGAGTCCGTGGAGACCCAGCCGCCCGCTGAGACGCAGCCCGAGCCGGTTGAGCCTCAGATCATCGTGGAGGCGTCCGGGTCGTTCATCGACCGCTCCCATCCCACCGAGGGCCGCGCCCTGGTGCTCGGCGACGGCAGCGGGCAGCGCTTCCTGCGATTCGAGGACTTCCGCACCGACAACGGCCCCGACTTGAACGTGTATCTGTCGGCGGCTTCGCCGGACGCGCCGGCCGGCCAGTTCGACGACGACTTCGTCGACCTCGGCGACCTCAAAGGCAACGTCGGCTCGCAGAACTACGAGATCCCGGTCGGGCTCGACCTCGACCGCTACTCCACCGTGGCGGTCTGGTGCGTGCGCTTCGGCGTGGTGTTCGGAGCGGCCGAGCTCACGGCCGGCTGACGGTCGGGTCGAACCGGAACGAAGAGCCCGGCGAGGGATCGGCGCCCAGGCCGGCCAACTCGACGGCGAACCAGTTCTGGCCCTCGGCCAGCGGCTCGAGCCGGGCCACCACCAGGGTCGGCGTGCGGTCCGAGGTCAGCCAGGCCACCGAGTCAGCGAACCAGAGCGGCCGGCCGTAGCCGCCCCCGTCGAGCAGCCGCAGCCGCTCGGTCTGCCGGTCATACAGCCACGCCGGACTGGTGTCGTTGAGCAGCCAGCGACTGTCGGGCGACACGGAGATGTCGGCCAGCTCGGCCACGAAGTCGTCGGGCAGCGCCGTCGCCTCGTCGTCGGCCAAGTCCACAACCACCACCGTGCACAAGAGCTGGTCGTCGCAGCGCTGCTCCACCCGCAGCCGATCGCTGGCGGCCAAGAGCCGGTGCTCGCTCACCACCTCGAAGCCGTCGAAGGTCGGGCGATAGGTGCGGCCCACCGGCGGAATCACCAGCACCCCGCCGTTGCGCACAGCCAACACCTCGGAGCCCGCGGGCGCCCGCAACCCGCCGGTGAGGATGCCGTAGTCGTGCCAGGCATCCATCCGGAAGGCGCCGTCGGGCCCGTCGGGCTGGCTGACCACCCAGAAGTCGACCACCGGATGGTCCGAGGGCACCACGTCCGCGCCCGACGCCACCAGCACCGCCGACATCTCGCCGTCGATCCAGAACAGTCCGACCGTTCGATCGTCGTCGTTGAGCATCTCCAGCGCGCCAAGCTCGAGGCGCAATCCGGTCGGCTCAATCGGCACCCGTTGCACGGCGCCGGTGGCCAGATCCACCCGGGCCACATGGCGTCCGCTCAGGTACATCAGCGCACCCATCAGCTCGCTGAACGGCCCGGCCGGCTCGTCGCCCTCTGGCGCGATTTCGTCACTTGCCTCTGTCTCAGTCTCAGCAAGCAAGCTGGTAGTGGTTGGCGCCTCGACCTGCTCCTCGGCAGCCGAACCGGCCGCTTCACGGCTGTCGCGGTCGATATCGGCGCCGTCGCCGTCGCCCGTAGTCAAGCTCAGAAGCCAAACAACCACGATCAGGCCGGCCAACACCCCGACAAGGCCAGCGGCAGCCCGCCACGAACGCTCCTGCTCAGAGGCGTCGCCGCCGTCCGGCACCCCCGCGTCCATACCAGCACCGTACCGGCGAGCGGAGGGTGTGGGATTTGAACCCACGGAGGCTCTCGCCTCACACGCTTTCCAAGCGTGCCCATTCGGCCGCTCTGGCAACCCTCCCCGATCCCTGCTGCCGGGCCGGGGCCGGATAGCCCCAATCCGAGCCGCGGGTTCGGACCCGCGAGGGTATCGTGTGGGCTGTTCGCGCCCGCTTCGGGGTGTGACGGCCGGGTCCTGTGCAACGGGTGCCTGTGAACCGGGTCAGGGCCGGAAGGCAGCAGCTCTCAGCAGATCCGCCCGGGTGCCGCAGACAGCCTGGCCGTCACTCCCGGAAGCGGGCGACGACGCGGCCCCACACGGAACGCATCCATTCCACGCCGACCCAAGCGGGCCGTTACTCCCGGGAGCGGGCGACGACGCGCCGGTGGCTGGCTGCGGCATCTGGGCGGCTGGTGAACTGCGGGCTGTCAGAGTCCACGTCTAGAGTCGTCGGTGGTGGCCTACCAATCGCTCTACCGTCGCTACCGGCCCCAGAACTTCGCCGAGATCAAGGGCCAGGACCATGTCGTGCGGGCCCTCCAGACGGCCGTGCGCACCGGCAAGGTCGGCCACGCCTACCTGCTGCACGGTCCCAGGGGCAGCGGCAAGACCTCCACCGCCCGGGTGCTGGCCAAGGCGCTGAACTGCACCGACATCGGCGACGACGGCGAGCCCTGCTGTGTCTGCGAGTCCTGCCTGTCGATCCAGCAGGGCCGCTCGTTCGACCTGCAAGAGCTCGACGCCGCCTCAAACAACAAGGTCGACGACATGCGGGGCCTGCTCGAGAAAGTCAACCTGACGTCGCCGGGCCGGGCCAAGGTATACCTGCTCGACGAGGTCCACATGCTCACCGCCGGCGCCGAGAACGCGCTGCTCAAGACCCTGGAGGAGCCCCCCGATCATGTGACCTGGGTGCTGGCCACCACCGAGCCCCACAAGGTGGTGCACACCATCCGGAGCCGCTGCCAGGTGTTCGAGCTCGGCCTGATCGACGCCGACATCATGTCCGACCATCTCCGCCGAGTGGTGGCCGACGCCGAGCTCGACGTGGACAGCGAAGCCGTCGATCAGGCCGTGGCCGAGGGCAAGGGATCGGTGCGCGACAGCCTCACCGCGCTGGAGCGGATCGTCACGGGCGGAGGCACCGCCGAACTCGACTCCTCGACCGACGCCATACTCGGCGCGCTGGCCGCCGGCGACCGCGCCGCCGCGCTGGCTGCGGTGGGCGACGCCGTGGGCCGGGGACGGGATCCCCGCACCGTAGGCGAGATGGTGCTGGCCGGGCTGCGCGACGCCTTCCTCACCGCCATGGGAGACCCGCCGCCCCGCCTGTCGGAGCACGAGCGGGACAGGGCCGCCGACCTCGCCGAGCGCATGGCGCCGCCCTCCATCACCCGGGCGCTGGAGACGCTGGGGCGAGCCCTGATCGACATGCGGCAGGCGCCAGACCCAAGGATCGACATAGAAGTGGCGCTGATGCGGCTCTGCCACCCCGACGAGGATCGGTCGCTCGAAGCACTGGCCCAGCGGATCCGGCAGCTGGAGGCCCGCCTGGACGGCTCGCCAGTTCCCGCCGTTGCCGGATCGGCCCCCGCGCCCCCGTCGCCGCCGGCTCCGGCGCAGCGCGCCCCGCGACCATCGACGGAGGCCGCGCCCCCGCCTGCAGCCCATAGCGCCTCACCACCGGCTGACTCCTCTCCCCCGCCTCCCGCCTATAGCGCCCCACCGCCGCCGCCTGCCGAGCGAGCCGACGCCCCATCCGCGCCAGCTGTCGATAGCCGTCCCGCGGCGGCGGCGCGCAAGACCCTGTCCCAGCATCGGTCAGCGGCGGCGACCAAGAGCGTCGCATCCGGTTCGGCTGCGTCGCCACCGCCGGTCGCACCTCCGCCGCCCGTGCCGGTTCCCGACCTGGCGGAGATGCAGCCGGGGACGCCCAAGGAGGTAGTGGAGCTGGCTCGCCAACATCTCGGGCTGGACAAGTCGCTGGTGGTGGCAAGGGCACTGGAACTCGAACCCGACCCGGAACGTCGGCGCGAGCCCGCCCAGCTCCAAACCCTCTGGAGAGAACTGGTGGCCCATGCGACCACCGTCACCGTCAAGGCGGCTCAGGTCCGGCCCGAACCAGTGCTTGAGGCTGATCCGACTGCGCCAAGATCTGCGCCGGGGCCGGGGCCCGCGGTCGAGGCAGACCAAACTGCGTCAGGACCGGCGGATCGGCCCGGTCAGGCTGCGTTGGAAGCCTTGCCCGCCCCGCCGCGAGAGCAAGGCGCTCCATCCGCACAACCCGAAACCGACGACGGATTCGACCTCGCCGACCTCGATGACCTGGCCGAGGCCCCCAGCCACGCCCACGACATCGAACAGAAGATCAAGGCCACTTTTCCCGGCGCGGAGCTCACGGTCCTGCCCGAACCCGAGGGCAACCAGGCCTAGAGGCTGAGCGAATAGGAAGCGGCTCATGCAGATCGAGGGCGTTAGATGAGCTATTCGGGAGCGGTTCAGGAGCTGATCGACCAGCTCGGCCGGCTGCCCGGCATCGGGCCCAAGTCGGCTCAGCGAGTGGCGTTCTACCTGTTGAAGTCACCCACCGAGGACGCTGATCGACTGGCCCGGGCCATCTCCGACGCCAAGGCGAAGGTGTCGTACTGCCCCCGCTGCTTCAACCTGGCCGAGCAGGGCGGCGAGTGCGCGGTGTGCCGCGACCCCAAGCGCGACCCGAGGCTGGTCTGTGTGGTGGAGGACGCCCAAGACGTGGTGGCGGTGGAGCGCACCGGCGAGTTCGGTGGCCGCTATCACGTTCTTCAGGGCGCGTTCAGCCCGATCGACGGCATCGGCGTCGAGCAGCTCCGCATCAAAGAGCTGCTGGCCCGAGTGGCCGACGACGACATCGCCGAGGTGATCGTGGCCACCAACCCCAACCTGGAGGGCGAGGCCACCGCCATGCTGGTCCACAAGTACCTCAAGCCCGCCGGGGTGCAGGTGACCCGCATCGCCAGCGGCCTGCCGGTGGGCGGCGACCTCGAGTACGCCGACGAGCTCACCCTGGGCCGGGCCTTCGAGGGTCGCCGATCGATCGACGGCGCCTGACCCCGCGACGACCCACCGGAACGGAACGGTCGCGTAGGCTGCGGTTGTGCTCACCGAGATCGACCATGTGGCCATCGCCGTGCGCGATCTCGACGCTGCCATCGACTGGTACCGGGACACTCTCGACGCCGAAGTCGCCCACCGCGAGACGGCCGAGCACGACGGAGTGGAAGAGGCCCTGCTGGCGGTGGCCGAGAGCTACGTGCAGCTCATCTCGCCCACCCGCGACGACTCGCCGGTGGCCCGGTTTCTCGACAAGCGGGGCGAGGGCCTGCATCATGTGGGCTACCGGGTGCCGGACTGCGCCGCCGCACTCGCGGCGATGGTGAGGGCCGGGGCCACGCCCATCGACCAGGTTCCGAGGCCCGGCAGCCGCAACACCACCATCGCCTTCATCCACCCCAAGGGCTCGTTCGGCACGCTGATAGAACTCGTCGAGGAATAGCGGGGCCGTTCGAGATGCTGATCCACTTCAGTCGAGCCGCGGGACTGGCCGGGATGCTGCCCCAGTTCGGTCGAGCCGCTCAACCGTTCGCGATGCCGATCGAGCCGGTGGAGTAGCGGGGTCGGCGCGGTGCGGGTGCATCTGATCGACGGCACCTACGAGCTGTTCCGCTACCACTACGCCAAGTCGAACCGCGATCCGCGCCGGGGCGCCCAGCGGGGCGTGCTCAACTCGATGCTGGACCTGCTGTCCGACGGCGCCACCCACATCGGCATCGCCACCGACCATGTGATCGAGTCGTTCCGCAACGAGATGCTCGACGGCTACAAGGACGGCAGCGGCGTGGACCCCGACCTCAGGGCGCAGTTCACCGAGCTGGAGGATTTGCTGGAGCTGGCCGGGTTCGCGGTGTGGCCCCAGATCGAGCACGAGGCCGACGACGGGCTGGCCTCCGCCGCCGCGGTGGTCGCCACCGATCCCAGGGTGGAGCAGGTGCTGATCTGCACCCCCGACAAGGATCTGGCCCAGTGCGTGACCGCCGACGGGCGGGTGGTGCAGTACGACCGGCGCCAGCGAGTGCTCTACGACCACGCCGGGGTGGTGGAGAAGTTCGGGGTGCCGCCCGCCTCGATCCCCGACTATCTCGGCCTGGTGGGCGACTCGGCCGACGGATTCCCCGGTCTGCCCGGGTGGGGGGCGAAGTCGGCGTCGGCCCTGCTGGCCCGCTACGGCCACATCACCGCCATCCCGCTCGACGCCGAGCAGTGGGACGTGCCGGTCAGGGGCGCGGCCAAGCTGGCGGCCGCCCTGCGAGACGGCTTCGAGGAGGCGCTCCTGTACCGCCGGATCGCCACCGTCGAGCTGGGCGCCCCGGTGTCGGCCACCGTCGACGAGATGCAATGGCGGGGCCCGGTGCCCGGTTTCGACGAGCGCTGCGCCGAACTCGACGCCGACCGGCTAGCAGCCCGCGCCCACCAACTGGCCTTGGCCTAAACCCGCCTATCGCCAGCCCGCCCTGGCGGCGCGGAGCACTCCCGATGCTGGCTGCGCCACAGGACGGGTCGTCCGGCCGGATCCTGTCAGCAACGTAGGCTCAGGATTGTGGATCTGCCCGTGATGCCGCCGGTGAAGCCGATGCTGGCCAAGGCCGTGAGCGGAATCCCCGACGGCGACCTCGCCTTCGAGCCGAAGTGGGACGGCTTTCGCTGCATTGTGTTCCGCCACGGCGACGAGGTGGAGTTGGGCAGCCGCAACGAGCGGCCCCTCACCCGCTACTTCCCCGAACTGATCGAACCCCTCAAGGCCGGGCTGCCCGACCGGGCAGTGGTAGACGGCGAGATCATCGTGCCCGTAGACGACCGGCTCGGATTCGACGCTCTGCAGCAGCGGATCCACCCGGCCGAGAGCCGGATCAACCGGCTGGCGGCTGAGACCCCGGCCGAGTTCATCGCCTTCGATGCCCTGGCACTGGCCGACGCTGACCTCATGGGCGAACCGTTCCGTCATCGGCGGGCGCTGCTGCAGACGATGGCAGGCGCCTTCGAGACCCCGGTTCGCCTGGCCCCCTCCACCCTCGACCGTGACCTGGCCCGCCACTGGTACGAGCGCTTCGAGGGCGCCGGACTCGACGGCCTCATCGCCAAGCCCCGTGGCGGGATCTACGAGCCCAACAAGCGGACCCAGTTCAAGGTCAAGCACACCCGCACCGTCGATGTGGCCGTGGCCGGCTACCGGATGCACGTCGACGGCGAGGGCGTCGGCTCGCTGGTGGTAGGTCTCCACGACGACTCCGGCAACCTGCACCACTGCGGGGTGGCGGCCAGCTTCACCGCTCAGCGCCGCCGCGAGCTGCTTGCCGAGCTGAAGCCCCATGTGATGGACAACCCCAGCCGGCATCCCTGGGCAGAATGGATGGATCCGGCCGCCCACCGTGAGGGTGCGGTGATGCCGGGCACCCCCAACCGCTGGTCCGGCCAGCGACGGCAACAGCCCTGGGTGCCGCTGCGGCTGGAGCTTGTGGCCGAGGTGAAGTACGAGGCCATGCTGAACGGCCGCTTCCGGGGCACCACCCGCTTCGTGCGCTGGCGCCCGGACCGAACTCCCGATTCGTGCCGCTTCGACCAGGTAGAGATTCCTGCAGCCGTCGGCCTGAGCGAGGTCCTCTCCGCTTGATGGAGCGTGGGTCAGACCAGGGTGGCGAGAAGTTGCTCGACTCTGCACTTGATGTCGTTGCGGATGGCTCGCACCGCCTCAATGGGCTGGCCGGAGGGATCGTCCAGCACCCAGTCCTCGTAGCGCTTGCCCGGATAGACACCGCAGGCGTCGCCGCACCCCATGGTGACGATCACGTCCGCGGCCCGGGCGATCTCGTCGGTCCAGGGCTTGGGGTACTCAGTCGAGATGTCGATGCCCTCCTCGGCCATGGCCGCCACCACCACCCTGTTGACTTCATAGCCGGGGTCGGAACCGCCGGTGAAGATGTCGATGCGGTCGATGGCCATATGCCGCAGGTACCCAGCCGCCATCTGGGAGCGGCCCGCGTTGTGCACACACAGGAACAGCACGCCGGGCCGGTCGAGAGCGCCCGCCTCGAGGCGGGCCAGCGCCAGCAGCCGGTCGTGGGTGAAGCGCTCGATCAGGATGGGCAGCCAGCTGGCGAACCGGGCCCGAGACTCGATCTGGGTTTGCGAGTCGGTGATGTAGCGCTCGATGGTCTCGGCGTTGAAGGTTCCCTCGAACTTCTTCTGGAGCCTCACCGAGGCCTGCCTGATGAGCAGCAGCTGCTCGGTGGTGAGCTTGACGGTCTCGGGCTGGGTGCGGTCGCCGGATGACATGGCTGCCTCTCGGAGAAGTGTCGGGCCGTTCCGACGGTTGACAATGGAGGGTTCAAGCCTTGCTGACGGCAGGCGGGCCAGTCATTGGCAGCGGGCGAACATTCGGTTGACGCTCGGCAAAATCTTGGAACCCGTGGCGGCAGGCGTGCGTCTGTAGTGTCAGTCACAACGCGTGCGCCTACCCAAGGAGGCACAGATGTCCCGATTGCGAATGGCCAGGATGCTGGCCGCGGCGGCGCTGCTGGCCGCGGCCTGCGGCGCCGATGCAGACCCCGTCGTCACGACCGCCGACTCCCAGGATCAGGCCGACACTGCTGCCACCGCGGCAAGCGAGCCGGCCGCGGAAGTGGCAGAACCTGAATCCAGCGAGGCGGATACAGACGCGCCGGAAGACGGCGCCACGACCGATGATGGAGAGGCAGACGCCGCGTCGGATGCCGGCACGGCCGGTGACGGCGATGCTCCACCCGATGCCGGCACGACCGGTGACGGAGCTACCGCCGAAACCGTCGATGCTGCCGCACTGCTGGCGTCGGCCATGACGCAGCTCGACGGCCGCTCCGTGAGGGGGGAGGCAACGTTCCAAGCCGGGCCCGACGTCAGCCTGCCGGCACGCTTCGAGTCCGACACCGACGGCGACCTCGCCGTCATGATCGAGCTGCCGTCGGGAAGCGACCCGAGATTCCCCGAGGGCGCCGACGCCGAGTTCCGCTACGTGGGCGGGGTGATCTACGTGCGGCCCCCGGTGCCGGCGGAGACCCTGGCCGAACTGGGGATCGACGAGGCCTGGCATACAGCCGAGCCGTTCACCACCGGGGATCCCGCCACCGACGCCATGGCATCGGGCGGGGATCTGATGTGCGTCTTCCCCCTGTCGGTCGACACTCTGGCCCCCGAGTGCGATCCGCTGGGCGACATCGGCACCATCCTGTCCGGCGCTCGCAACCCGCAGATCATTGGCCGCGAGGACGTGCGGGGCACTGAGGCCACCCGTGTGAGCTTGCAGTTGTCGCTGTTGGACATGATCGGCGAGGCCCTGGGCGAGCCCTTCGGCGAGGACGAGACCGACACCCCCGACGGCGAGTTCTTCGACGAGGGCTCCACCGACCCGCTCGCCGGAGCCCTCGAGGAGATACTCTCCATGTTCGACACCGGATTCGAGGTCGAGATCTGGATCGACGACGACAACCTGGTGCGCCGCCTGTCCTTCGATGTGGCCGCGATGCTCGCGGGCTTTGCCGATCCCGACGAGGTAGTTCCCGCGAGCCTGCTCACCGTCGAGTTCTACGACTTCGACGCGGACATCAGCGTCGAGGCTCCGCCGCCCGAACTAGTCGTGGACCTCAGCCAGTTCCAGTACGACGACAGCTTTCTCTCCCCCGAAATGAGCTAGAGGCCGAGCGAATAGGCGAGCGGGCGCGGCTAGACCCGTTCCAGCGTCTAGCCGCGCCTGATCCGGCCCCGGATGTGGCGGGCGTAGATGTGGGCGGCCACCGCGGCCGGACTCTTGCGCCAGCAGCGGAGCGGATCGAAGCCGTCGTGGACTAGGCACATGTTGCACGACACGCACTCGACGGTGCCGGTGCGCCCCGCGGCCAGCTTGTTGGCCAGATCGGGCTCGCGGATGAACGGTCGCGACATGGCCAGAAAGTCGGCGTCGCCCGACCCGATCACCTCCGCCATCGTCTGAGTGGTCCGGATCCCGCCGACGAGGATCACCGGGATGTCCACCGCCTCCTTCACGGCCCGGGCGAAGTGCCGGTAGTAGGCCTCGGGTCCCTCGGGCTTCACCAGTCGCTGCACCAGCGCGTTGCGGGCGGCCTGGGCCCCGCCGACGGCCACATAGGTGCGGATGTTCTCGAGATAGCTCTTCATGATCCCGTACGACACCTCCACCGCGTCGAGCCCCCGCTCGGCCAGCAGGCGCACCCGGTCCACGCTCTCGGGCACCTCGAGTCCCCCTGCGACAGAGTCGCCGATCCCGATGCGGGCCGTCACGCAGAAGTCGTCGCCCACCGCGGCCCGCACCGCGTCGTAGACGGCCAGTACGAAGCGGCCGCGGCGCTCGGCGTCGCCGCCCCACTCATCGGTGCGCCCGTTGGTGATCGGTGAGGAGAACTCCGAGATCAGATAGCCGTTGCCCCCGTGGATGTGGACCCCGTCGAACCCGGCCTCCCTCGCCCGTCGGGCCGCCTGACCGAACGCGGCGATCACCTCCGCGATGTCGTCCGCGGTGGCCTCACGGGGTTGAAGGCCGTACATCTCGTTGGCGGTCGGCGACGGAGCGATGGGCCCCACCTCGGGCAGCATGGTCTGGCTGCCGGCGTGGCCGATCTCTGCGAAGATCCGGCCGCCGCGGGCGTGCACCGCATCGGTGACCTGAACCATCGACTCGACCAGGCGGTCGTCGTAGAGGCCGGGCTGGTGGGCGCTGGCCTGGCCGCGGCGCTCCACGTAGATGTGCCCGGTGAGGATCAACCCCGCCCCGCCGGCGGCCAGGGTGCCGTACAGGTCAGCCAGGGCCGGGGTTCCGGCACCGTCGGGCCCGGCCATCGTCTCGGAGGTGGACGCCCTGACCAGCCGATTCGCCAGCGTGAGCGAGCCGATCCTCCCCGGCTCCAGATACGGCACCCGCCCAACAGTACCGCCGACACTGGCCGACGACGGAAGAAGCGAGGCGCGGCCAGACGCGGCCCAGGGTTCGACGATCCGGTGATCGCTGGAGCGGCCTCTAGTCCGACGGCGCCGATTGAAGAAAGCCGTCGAGTACTTGGTCGAGCACGAACTCCTCATGCACGATCAGCCGCTTGGCCCCGAACTCTTCCTCAAGCGCTGGGTTCCACGGCGTGGGTCCGCAGTCTCTCGAGTCTTGGTCCAGCCACACACCTTCGCGCTCAGCTCGGCCGACCGCCTCCCGATAGTCGCTTGCGCTCATCCGCCAAGGGTGGCAGCCGAGGTCGTGCATGCGTCGGCATATGGCGATCCCGGCCGCGTCGAAGTCGCCGTGGTACCGGAGGCGAGCCCCGGATTCCCGCAGTTGCTGCACCAGGGTGGTCACTGCGGTGGTGGGGTTGCCGTTGGCGGAGACCACGCAGCACGGCGCACCACGTTCGGCGGCAGCCTCCACGAGACGCGGGTTCTCGACCACGAGGACCGGCGTGTCAGCGGGCACTGTCACGGGATCTCGGCGCAGGGCCAACAGGCTCACATGGAGCGGAAGGCCACCTTCGAACGCCGACCGCAACAACCCGGCGAGAACGGATCGGCCCGTAGCGGGCACGGCCCACACCAGTGCCGGAGCGGACACGCTGTCGACTCGAATGCCGCTCGCCTCCCACAACTCGCGACCCATCAGATTCTCGTCGAGCCTGAGCTGCAGAGCCTTGGAGGCGAAGGCGGCCAGAGCTGTACCGGGGTCGAGCGCGTGCGCCGAACCGAACAAGGTAGCCGCCACCTCGCCTCGGCCAGCCGGCCACGGCCTGCCCGATGCCGCCGCCTCGCCGCCTCCTTGCGGCTCTCGAGGATCCGGCTCAGGTCTCCACAGCGGCTGGGCGGCCGCCTCGGACGAGTAACGGAGGTCCAGATGGTCGAGCAGGCGTCGCACGTCTCCCACAAGCGTCTCGACCTCACCATGGTCAAGGCCGCTGTGCAGTCCGGCACGGATCGCTGAGTCGGCCCACTCTCGGGCCCACGGCTCCCGCCAGGACTCGGCAGCGTCTCGCAGAGCTGATCTCGCTGCTGATGCTCGTGCCCGTTCTGACCTGCGCAGGGCGGCATCCGCAGAAGGCGGATGACCGAGTTGTGTCAACGCGGTGCACAAGTCGACGCCTATCCCGCGCTCGACGAGGGCCGCTTCAAGTTCGGTCAAGTCGATGCGGCTCGCAAGCCGGTGGCCTAGCAGTGACTCGAGAGCCAATTCACCGGACGGTCCGAGTTCCGGTCGGGCAACAGTGCCGCGGCGCTGCGTCCCGAACCGGTCCAGTCGCTGCCGGACAGTCGCCCAGCACGGTTGCAGCCCGTTCTCCAAGAGCGACTCCGGGACATGCCGCGACATCACGACTATGGCCGCGGGAGGCGCCCAGGCGTCCTGGCTCGCCGAAGTCGCGCCGCGACGGTCTGAGCGATCACAGCAGCGCTCCCTGTTCAACGCGGACATCCGCGGCGTATCGCCAGGCCGCAGGCAGAATCCGCACCGTCTCACCTTGAGTGTCGGTGAGCCGATGATCTGCAAGGAGTTCAAGCGCCGCATTCGTGAGACGGTCGGGGTCATCGGCGAGTTGAGACCAGAACCGGCGGTGCTGTTCGGCCAGAGAAGCCACAACTTCCACGATGTCGACGAGCGCTACACAGTCCGAACCGGCCTCAGTGAGCCGGTTCAGCAACAGCAGAGCAGAGTGTGCCACGGTGCCGTTGCGGGGGAATCGGCTGTCGGTCATCGCGTCCTGCGGATCGATGGTCGCCACACCTTCGGCTCGAGCTTCGAGCCGGAGTCCGAACATCTCCTCGAAGATGCTGGACTCCTCACCGAGCCGTCGTCTCAACTCGGCCCACTCGTCGTCGGACAGGTCGCTGCGGTACAGCACGGGCTCCTCCAGCAGAACCGAGCGCATCCAGGCTCTCAACGATGACTGGCGCTGCTCGGAGCGGTCCAGCAGATCTTCCACAGTCTCGGAGCGGGCCAACGCGGGCAGCGGCAGCAAAGACACACGGTCGGGCCGGATCCGCAAGACCGCATCGGCTTGGTCGTCGGTCGAGTAACGCTCGATCCGGTCGTGCGCCTCGCTGGCTACGCCGTGGCGGATCATCCACTTGAGTGCATTGACCAGGGCGCGGCGGTCCGAAGCCGCCTCGGTCACCGTCACGTCGGCGTCGGTCGCGGCCGAGCGGATCTCATGCACCAGATCGCGCAGGCTGATGACATTGGGGCCCGCGACCACTGCTGCCAGCGTGAGCGCGAGCATCGTGTACTCGCGCACTGAGAACGGACGTCCGGGATGAGCGGCCGTGCGCAACGCCCGGCGGTCAACGACGACAGTCGACTTGAACAGGCGGGCGGTGTCGGCGGACACTTCGAGGCGGTACCCGAATCTCTGCGTGAACCAGCGGTCCAGCTCATGCTCGTAGCGTCTGATCAGTCCGAACGCGTCGGGATCCTGCTCAGCCAGTACCAGCGGATGCTCGGCCAGATGCCGGGCCGCAGCTCTCAAGTCGAGCAGACGAAGCGGATTGTCGGCGACCGACGGGCCTGAGACGGCGTAGGAGTCGGCAGCCGGTCCCATTGCAGCAAGATCGTTTGCCTTCTCTGTCCGGTCGTCCTTTGAGAACTTCACGTCACCGTTGCAGTCATCGCCGCGTCACCAGTCACCATGCCACTGGGCATCGCCTTCTCCCAGCGGGTGACAGCCGCCCCGTTCGCGGGTGAATCCTTCCAGGGAGAGCCTGCGGGGTCCTCGACCCTGGCGATCGTGACGAGGAGGCCGTGCATCACGAGGCGTCCCTCCGGGCACTGCACGGTGGTGGTCACTTCTCCGGCCCGACGGACGGTGCAGCGCACGCCGGATTCCTCCGCAGTCCGGGTATCGGTGAGCGCATCGCTGCCGTGCCCGGATCGGCTGATGAGGCCGCGCAGCATCGAGAAGCCGGCGACCGACATCTCGGCGCCGTCGATACGGCCCCGCGAGTCCGCGCACGACAGTAGCTCGGCGGCGGTGGCCTCTCTGTCGGCGTGCTTGCGCTCGCGGTTTAGCCGGATCTGGTCGCGCTCACGCCGGCGGTCGCGCAACGGCGTCGGCTTGCCGCGCTGTGTGCTGTCTCCCCGCTCACGCAACGAGACCGGCACAACGGCAAGAGGGGCTTCGCGCCAAGAGGTGGTGGAGGGCTCCGGGTCGTCAGCGTCGGCGGACAGGGCGCCCAGTCGCCGACAGGGGACGAGCCCCAAGGCGGCTGCCGCCATCTTGTGAGCCTCGTCGGCTGTGGCAGCACCGTCGAAGAATCGAGCGAGGCGCAAGAAATCGGAGCGCCTCGACACCGCGCCCAGACCCGAACGCGACAACCGGGTCACGTTCGCGGTCAGAGTGCGTGTGGCAGCCACAGCCTGGCGGGTCAGGCGGTCGAGCCGCGAGGCCTGTCCCGGCGGCGCCACGAACCACTCCGTCAAGTGGTCCCAATCTCTGGTCTCGGTGCCGGGGAGGCGGCGCACGGCGACGCTGGCCGCAAGACCGGCATCGTCCACTCGGGCCGCCAGTCCCTGCCTCAATGAGTTCGTGATCATCGGAATCCGGGATCCGACGGCTTCGAGGCGGCGCGAGATGGGCCGAGTCATGCGCTCGATCTCAGAGAGCTGCTCAGACACGTAGGTGACAAGAACTCCCGCGAACAACTGAACCTCTTGCGCGTTCAGGTCATAGCGGCTCTGCCACTGGTTGAGATCCGCGAAGAACTGGGTCAATTCGGTGGTGAAGCGTTCGTGGATGTCGAAGACCGCACGAACCTTGCTGGTGAGCTCCTCAGTCGAAGCTTCGGGAAGATTCCCGGCTGCGAGTTTGCTGAGCTCCCCCAGAGCGCGGTCCAGGTCGCGCAGCCGTCCCGCCTGCACGTCAGCCATCTTGTCGACCTCCGACAGCACCCCCTCGACGATGCCAAAGACTTCTTGTCCGGCGCGGGTGATCAAGTAACGGTTGCGGCGCCGGTAGTAGTCCTCCAGGCTCGCCGGGTTGCCAACCGACGACGAAACGGTCAGGTTCCCCCAGCCGCGCAAGCTCTCCAGCCGATCTGCGATCATGGCGGTATCGATGTCACTGCCCACAACTGCCGGATCGGCCGCGACCTCCTCAGGTGTGAACTCCGCGAAGAACGTGCCTGCGAACACTCCGAGGATGGTGCGGTAGTCGCGCCATTCGGGTGCGGCCAGGTACCGGAAGAGCAGCCTGGCCCGATCCGGCCCGGGCGACCCGTCGGTGCCGGCGGGCTGATGGAGGTTGGGGTCTGCCTGTTGGCCCGCCGTCACGTCGCCGGTCGCCGGCGACGGTCCGCTTTCGGGAGGCTCGGGCGCAGTCGTCACGACAGGGCGCTCCGTTCGAGGGTGGCGCCGTCCCACCGGTAGTGCTCAAGCAGGATGGTGCCCAGCCGGGCGTCCCGCACGACCTCGGTAATGGCGAGTTCGGGAACGGTTGCATGCGTGCCCCAGAGCCTCTCGCTGGTGGCGATCAGATCAAGGTCGAGTTCGACGAGCAGCCCGAACAATTTGGCGTGGTTGTCCTCTGAGACCTTCGCGAACGCGTCGTCGAGCACGACGAACCGGGCCACGCCGCTCCCGTCGGCGCTCGCCGTGCCAGCCTGCTCGGCCATGGAGTCGCACGACGCGGCCACCGCCGCGAAGAGCGGAAGGTAGGTGACGAGCTTCTTCTCGCCCTCCGACAGCGGCGTGTTGCGGCTCAGCCGCTTCTCGTCGTGTCCGGGGCGTCGCACCATCACCGCCATGTCGTGCCACCGCTTGTAGTCGAGCGCCTTGGAGATGAGTTGACGGTAAGGGATGTCGGGCTGCAGGGCTCTGGCCTCTCGCAGGTGGTCGGACAGGGCTTGGCGCAGTGCGCTCTCGTCGTCATCGGTGCGCAGGTCGGGGAGCTTCGTGAGCAGGTCGATCATGCGATTTGTTGCCGTGTCGAGTTCGCCGGAGCGCCGCCACCTCAGGCGAATCCCCACATCGTGGGCCGTCCTGACCGCGCCAAGACGCTCGTTCATGCGTTCCACGAGCCTGGCGGCGCCGTGGACCCGCTCAGCGATCTCGCGTGCGATCAAGCCTTGCAACAACTCTCGCAGGGCTTCGCTCTGCTTGTGATCGAGCAGCGCGGCCATCTGGTCGCGCTGGGCCGAAACCGCTCGCGCCGAGGCTGCCAGCGGCGCCCTTCCAGACGGTCCGCTCACCTCCACCTCGAGCGGAAGGGCCGGATCCGGCTGGCGCTCATCCGCATCCCATCCCGCTCCCAGCGCATCGCGCCGCCTCCTCAAGGACTGCCGGACGCTGTCGGCGCTGACCGGCGCCGAGTCGGGCGCTCCGTCGTCGCGGACTCTGCCGACAGGCCCTTCCAGGCCGGTTCGCGACATCGAACCGGGGGTCTCGTTCGCTTCGTCCGCCGTTCGGCCGCGGCTGCCTGATGTCACGGTTGCGGTGCCGTCTAGTAGCCGGTCGACCGCATCCAGCATTTGCTGCAGACCCTTGGAACCCCGTGCCTCGGCCACGATCGGGGGCGGCGCAGAGTCGTCGAGAGGTGAGAGGGCGTCGAGCAGGCCGGGAACGGACAGCGCCTCGCTGAGCGATGACCGGGCAGCCTCGCAGGTCTCAGCCGCCCGGGTCCGCTCGGCAGTGGCCACGCGGGCCGCTGCCTGGGCATCTGCCCGGACCGACACGGCAGCATCGCGCTGTTCGCGCAACCCCGGCAGACGTGACTCGACCTGTTCAAGTTCCGCCCGGCAGCGGTCGCGAGTGGCTGCGACCTCTGCGTACTCCGCGCCGATGCTGTCTTCGATAGTCGCCAAGCGGGCGCTCTCGCGGTCGAGTTCAGACTCGATCTTCGACAAGTGAGCACGCTCAGCGGACTCGTCGTCGGACGCCGTTCGCAGGCGAGCCGCAGACCCTCGCCAGCTGTCGATCGAGCGCGCCAGAGCTACCACGAGTGCATGGCAATTGTGGAGATCGGCGGTGAGTTCGCGCAACTCGGCGCGAACCGCATCGAGGGCGGAGCGCTCACGCGGGAGTTGCAGCGTCACCGAGATCCGCTGCAGTTCATTGGAGGCTGCAGAAGATGCTCGCTCTGCCTCATCGCGGCCTGCCGCGGCCGCGTCGCGGCCTGCCGACGCCTCCTCAGAAGCTTGGGCCGCGGCCGCCACCTCGGCAGAGGCGCTGCGGATCGCCGCCATCGAAGGCAGACGCTCACGAAGTCTCTGAGCCTCATCAAGTGAGGAGCGGTGTCGTGTCAGTTCCGTCTCGCTGTCGCGCACAGCACCGAGGGCTGAATTCAAGCGGGCTGACGCCTCTCGCCGCTCGCGCCCGAGCGCCTCGCTGCGGGCGGTCGTCCCGACGAATTCAGGCCGATTCTTGAGGTGGCGCCCGTGCAGGGCCCCGATCCTGAAAGAGCCGTCGGTGGCCACGACAGTGACGGCACCACTCGACGAGTCCGAGGAGATCGACCCGAGCAGACGCTGGACCGATTCGGCGTCGACGCGGTCGCCGAGCCGGACTGGCACGGTCACGTCAAGGCAGTCGCTGAGAGGGCTCGCAACCGGTTCCGCGGTTGCGGCGACCAGTTCGCCGCTGGACAACTCTAGGGCTCCACTCTCGAGCAGTCGGGCAGAGAGCAAACCGGAGGACTCCAGCGCGGCCTCTACCCCGCAGCGCTCGGACTCGGTGAGGTGGGGCTTGAAGTCAACCAGATCGGCGAGGCAGTACTCGGCTTCAGTCTGCCAACCGAGTCTGGGAGGCTCGAGTTCGCTGCGTTCGGCCAGCGCATCGACCAGGGCCTGGGCTTCGTTGACGGTGTCACGCTCAGCCTCGAGCCGGAAACCGACTGCGGCGGCAGACTCGTGCCAGTGGCCGACGAGTTCATCGCATGCAAGCGAGAGCTGCTCTCGCAGAGTCTCGGTGCGGTCGGATGCGCCAGACGCGCTGTCGATGGTCTGCAACCCGCTGTCGGCGGACTCGCCGCCAGTTTCTACTGTGGCGAGAACAGACGCCGCGGTCGTGTCCAAGCCAGCGCCCTGCACCAGCAAGCGAGCCTCGGAGGCCCACCGCCAGGCGCTGTCGTGCCAACTGCGTCGTGCCGCCGCGAGACGCTGATCCTGCTCGGCCAAGCGGGCTGAGGCCTGGTCGGCCGAGCGCGCGGCAGCCTCGAATCTAGATTCGGCCAGGCTGAGAGCGTTCTCCGCTGCATCGAGTGCCCCGAGTGCCTCATCGACTTGGTCGGTGTCGGCCAGCCGGATGCGGACAGCACCAACCGAAGCGGTGATCTCGCGGCCTATCACCGAGGCATCGACCGGGTTGACCGGCTCGGATGCGGCGTCGAGTGTGGCCTCGGCAACCTCGATCGGCTCGGGCGGACGGCCACCGACCCGGCAACGCTCGATGAGCTCGGCTGCGTCCGCCAGGGCGCGGTTGAGAGCGACGACGTCGCTGCGGCCGCGCTCGGTGGCCGCCAGCAGTTCTCCGGTTGCCGCTTCCAGGCGCGCCTCGCGCTCAACGACCCGTTCGGAAGCGCTGTCGCGCTCGGCGACCAGGCGCTTCACAAGGTCGCGCAACGCGTCGAGTTGACGGCCCTCGCGATAAGCACGCGACTCCTCCAGAGCCGAGATCTCGCTGCGCAGCCGTCCGGCTGTGCGCTCTTGGGCCGTGACGCCCTCGTCGAGTTGTGCCAGTTCCGCGGCAGCGGCTTCAGCGGCCCGCTGCGTGCGCTTCTCTTCACGGACACGGCCTCGTTCCAATGACAGCAGGGAGCGCCCTTCGACGGTGCGTCGGCGCAGCTCGTCGGCGCAGTAGGAGCGGTACACGTCGAGCAGGCCGTTGATCGCTTGGAATGTGCGGTCGAGGTCAGCAACGTTGCGGCGGTGCTCTTCGAGGTCGTCCAGCGGCTGGCCTGCCTCGGCCAGCGCCTGCTCGGACAACTGGGGGAGAGCCTCGACGAGGTGCTCGGGCAGATCGATGTCGATGCGGTCGCCCACTCGAGGGTTGCGAACGACATGAATGAGTCCGATGTGCTGGTCGATCGGCGCCCCGCCGAAGAGCCGCTGCTGAACAGCGTGCCGGTAGTCGCTGCGACGGCGGTCTCCGAACACCTCGTCACCGTCGAGAGCGGCGCGGAGCCCCTCCGCTGACAGCGGCTGATGGCCCGCCACCAGGTGAAGATCCAGGCCGGGGCGCTTCGGAGTGACGAACCACCATGTGGACACAGTGTCGGAGTGGCGGTTGGCCTTGATCCCGCAGCCGCACACCAAGAACTCGCCTCGGTTCTCAAACTCGATCCAGAGGTATCCGACGGGCTGAGCATCCTCGCGCCCGCTGAGCATCCACGACTTGAGGATCCCGGTCTGTTCGCCGGCGGCATCGATCCGGCCGGGACGAGCCGTCAACAGGAAGGGCAGCAGCATGTTCATCGCGGTCGACTTGCCCGAGCCGTTGACGCCTCGCAGCAGCAGCCGGCCACCGGCAAAGTCCAGCACCTCGTTCTCGTACTGGTATACGTTGATGATCCCGGCCCGGTTCAGGCGCCAGCGGCCGTGGGTCGTGCCGCTCCCACCGCTCTGATTGTTCGCTCCATTCATGTTGTCCACAGCGAGCGCGCCCACGGCGGGCAACATAATGCAGGCGTGTGACAGCCGTGATGTGGCGGCATCGACGGCATCGGGTCTCGGCGTGTGCCGAGGCACGGGTAGCCTCTGGGGTTGTGGCTGAGGCCTCTCTGAACGACAAGATCGAGGATCTGAGGGCTCGCAAGTCCGAGGCGCGGTCGGCCGGACCCGAGCGGGCGGTCCAACGCCAGCACGACAAGGGCAAGCTGCTGGCCCGCGAGCGCCTCGACTACCTGCTCGACGACGGCTCGTTCCACGAGCTCGACATGCTGGCCCGCCACCGCGCTCACGAGGCCGGGCTCGACGACCGTCCCTACACCGACGGCGTGATCTGCGGCTGGGGGACCATCGACGGCCGCAAGGTCTTCGTGTTCGCCCAGGACTTCACCGTCATGGGCGGCGCGCTGGGCGAGGTGTTCGCCGAGAAGCTCCACAAGGTGATGGACCTCGCGGTGTCGGTCGGGGCGCCCATCATCGGGCTCAACGACGGCGCCGGCGCCCGCATCCAGGAGGGGGTCGTCTCGCTCGACGGCTACGGCGGCATCTTCTACCGCAACGTCCAGGCCTCGGGCGTGATCCCCCAGATCAGCGTGATCCTCGGTCCGTGCGCCGGGGGGGCGGTGTACAGCCCGGCCATGACCGACTTCATCTTCATGGTGCACGAGAAGTCGCACATGTTCATCACCGGTCCCGACGTGGTGCGCACCGTCACCGGCGAGGCCGTCACCCTCGAAGACCTCGGCGGCGCCACCAGCCACAGCACCAAGTCGGGGGTGGCCACCTTCGTCGGCGCCGACGAGCACGACGTGCTCGACGACGTGAAGGCGCTGCTGTCGTTCCTGCCCTCCAACAACCTCGAGCGGCCGCCGTCGTACAAGTCGGCCGACGACCCCGAACGGGAGTGCCCGGCGCTCGACGACCTGCTGCCCGACAGCCCCAACGTCCCCTACGACATGAAGGACGTGATCGTCGAGGTGGCCGACGACGGCGACTTCCTCGAATACCACGCCGCCTGGGCCCGCAGCATCGTGTGCGGGTTCGCCCGCATCGACGGCCGCTCGGTGGGGATGGTGGGCAACCAGCCGATGGTGCTGGCCGGCGTGCTCGACATCGAGTCGGCCGAGAAGGCGGCCCGCTTCGTGCGCACCTGCGACGCCTTCAACATCCCGCTGGTCACCTTCGTGGACGTCCCCGGCTTCTTGCCCGGCATCGACCAGGAGCACGGCGGGATCATCCGCCACGGCGCCAAGCTGCTGTACGCCTACTGCGAGGCGGCCGTGCCCCGCATCTCGGTGATCACCCGCAAGGCCTACGGCGGGGCCTACGTGGTGATGGACTCCAAGGGGGTGGGCTCGGACCTGTCGTTTGCCTGGCCCTCGGCCGAGATCGCCGTGATGGGGCCGCAGGGAGCGGTGGAGATCATCTACCGCCGGGAGCTGGCCTCCGCAGCCGACCCGGCCACCCGCCGCCGCGAGCTGGTGGACGACTACACCCAGCGGCTGGCCAACCCCTACGTCGCCGCCGAGCGGGGCTTCGTGGACGAGGTGATCGAGCCGTCGCAGACTCGGCGCAAGATCGTGGCCGGTCTGAGGATGCTCGAGTCCAAGCGCGAGGAGCTGCCGGAGCGCAAGCACGGCAACGTCCCGCTGTGACCGCTGACGGCGGGGCCTCGGCCACCCTGAAGATCGTGTCGATCACCCCGGCGCCGACCGAGTCGGAGCGGGCCGCAATCGCCCACGCGGTCGAGCGGCTCCACGCCGAGATCTGGCCGCAGCGCGCAGACGCCAGCGGCCCGCCGCCGTCGCCCCGCTGGCGCTACGCAGGTCGCCGCTGGAACCGCCGCACCAGCTACGCCGGCTGGATCTAGAGTTGCCATTTCCGATTCTTGAACTGACAGAGAGGAACCTGCTGTGAGCACATTCAGCCAGACCGTACGCCTAGAGAGCACCGACGGGGAACGGTCATTGGAGATCGACGCACTGGTCGACACCGGCGCCTATTTCACGCTGGTCCCAGCCGACCTGCTGACCAAGCTGGGAGTGGAACCGTCGGGCACCCGCACCGTCGAGCTGGCCGACGGCAGCCTCGTCGACTTCGACATCGGCGAGGTGGTGGTGTCCATCGGCGAACGCACGGTGACCACCCCGGTGCTGTTCGGCGACAACGATGGCGAACCGCTGCTCGGGGCCTACACGCTGGAGGGGCTGCTGTTGGTGGTCGACCCCGTCAACACGCGGCTGATTCCGCTCAAGCTCCGGATGGTGAGCCACCCGTCTGCCTGACCGAGGTCTCAGCCGCTTGCTGGGGTTTCTTCGATGGTTACCGAGTGGACGGTCACGTCCCGAGACGGCGCGCCGCCCAGCGATCCGCCCGGTTCGTGAAGGGCGATAATCGACTGGGCCACGGCCAGTCCGGCCTCGTCGGTGTTGCCGAACACCACGTAGGTGCCCTGGCCGTCCAGCAGGGCGGTGTTGGGTCCGGTGGTCAGGAAGAACTGGGCGCTGGCCGAGTCCGGCCCGGCTGACCGGGCCATTACGAGCTGGCCGGGCAGGTAGCGGTAGGGGCCGACGAGGGCGCCGGTGTCGGGGTCGATCTCGAAGGCGGGCTCGTCGGGGATCGTGTACCCGGGGCCGGGATCGCGGTTGTCGTTGGTGTGGGGGGAGCCGCCCTGGATGATGTCGATCGACGGATCGGTGCGGAACAGCAGCGTGTCGTTGTAGTAGCCCCAGCGGGCCAGCGTCACGAAGTTGTTGACGGTCAGCGGAGTCTCTGACGGGCGCAGCTCGAACCGCATCTCGCCCTCGCTGGTGTCGAACGTGGCCACATAGCCGGCCTCGGGGTCGATGCACATGGGTTGGGGGCCGTCGAAGTCGATCACCCGGGGGCTCGATCCGTCGACCGCCGGACATCCCGGGTTCGGGGCAGCCACGTCCTGTTCAGCGTCGGGCGCCGAGGCTGGATCAGCTTGCTGCTCGTCGTCTAGTTCCGCGGCCGGCTCGATGTCCCGTTCGGCTGCGGCATCATCGACGGAGCCATCGTCCAGTCCCGCGGCCGGGTCAGCCTGCTGGTCGTCCAAGACTGGCTCGGTGTCCTGCTGAGCCTCATCGGCGGTCTCGACGGCCTGATCGGGTTCGGAGCCGTCACGCTGGAGGAACCCGAGCACCGCCAGCGCGGCGGCCACCACCACCACCGCGATGCCGATGCGCTTGATGCGCCGACGGGTGGCGTACTGCTTGGCCGCGGCCTCATCGGCGGCGATGCGCTGGCGCCGGTTCTCGCGTTGGCGATCTCGCTTAGCCGTACTCATCAGCTTCGCCTCGAGCTACGCCAGCAGGCCCACAGCCAGCGACGCCACCATCATCGTCACCACCAGCACCGCCACCACTGCGAACAGGCGACGCTGCCGATCCCGGCGAGATCGATAGCGCTGACCGCCAGCGGCGGGCTGCCTCTCGGCCCGCACCCGGCGCTTGCGCAACTCGCTCTGAGACGGCACCGCCCAACCCTACATCTGTGACTCCTTAGAGGGCGCGCAAATAGGTGAGAGCCTGTCGTGTCGCAGCGGGGTCTTTCCCGCTCTTGTTCGCTGCGCTCACGGGCCGCTCGGGCCACGGCCTCGCCTGCATGGGCCGGAATCGCTCGCCTATTCGCTCGGCCTCTTGGAGAGCGCCCCCGACTGCGCCGAGCGGGTTCTTGATTCTGCGCCCGATCGGCTGAGCGCGTAGCGTGGCGCGATGCGGTCCGGGGGTGCGCTTCTCAACACAGCGCGCCGTGCGGGCCTCCTGCTGTGGGCCGCGGCGCTCCTGGCCGGGGCCTGCGCCGACACCGCCGACGGCCCGCTGGTGACCGCAGAGCCTGTCGTCGAAGACGTGGTCACCACCACCACCGCGCCGCCGCCGGAGCCGCCCCGCTCGGTGGGGACGGCTGAGATCGGCGGAACCCGCTACGAGTTCGAGGTCACCTGCCACGAGCTCGGGGCCGGCGAGGTGGTCGTGATCGGGGTGGGCGACGATCCCGGGTCCGGCGACGCAGTCGAGTTGTACCTGCAAGCCTTTCTGGCCGACCCGTACGTGGGACTGGCCCTCGCCGACGGGACGCGGATCGAGCCGTCGCTCGATAGCCCGCTCGACCTCTACCTGCAGGCCGACGTGATACGAGCCTCCGCCATCCGCTTCGTGCAGAATCTCGACCTGGATACGGGCGAAGCCGAAGAGGTGGGCTTCGGAGAGTTCGAGATCCACTGCCGCAACTACGAGCGCGGGCTGCCCTTCTAAGAGAGTGCGCGGATTGATGGCAAGCCTCTCGCGGCTCTGACCTATTTGCGCTCGCTCTTAGGGCGTCTCGCAGCCGGTGTCGAGCATCACCTGGGGCAGGCGCCCGGACTTGAAGGCCCGCACCGCGCCCTCGGACACGTTGAACACCACCCGGTAGTTCTGGTCGCCGGGATCGGTGGGCACATAGACCAGATCGACGGTGCCGTCGAGTCGCACCTCCCGCTCAATGCGGTCGCCGAACAGGTCGGTGACCCTGCTCTCGGGAGTCCCGACACCCACTCCGGAGCGGGTGGTGATCGGTCCGCTGTTGATATCGACGCGCTCAATGGTGCCCTGGTGAACGAGGAAGACGATGCCCTCGGGCGCGTCGTCGGGGACGACGTGATAGCAGGTGCCAGTCGGTCCGCCCGGAACCAGCACCGTCCCCGCGGCCTGCTGGGCCTCGGTCACGGTCATCCCGAAGGTGACGCTGTCGAGGCCGACGGTCGACACGGTGGACCGATTGCTCAGCGTCGACGGGCCGAATTGCTCCGGGTTCTGCGGCGGCACCGTGGTCAGCGTGGTGGTGGTGGCCTCCACCGTGGCAGGGGCGGCCGGCAGCGTCGTGGATGTGGTTGCAACGGTGGCCGCAGGAGCGTCGCCGGTGTCGGCGGCCTGATCGGCTTGGCCGCCGTCGTCGGGCGAAGCGTCATCGTCGGCGGCGGGCTCGGTGGCCGCTTCGGAGTCCTCGCTCACCTCGGCGGCGTCGTCGGCCGCGGCCGGGGCGTCACTGTCGTCGCCGGAGTCTCGGCCTAGCCACCAGATCACACCGCCCACTACGAGGATCACCACCGCCATTGCCAACAGTATCGGCACCCACCTGGGGCTTCGCCTCTCAGCGGCGCCGGGCCAGAACGGACCTTGATCCTCAGATTCTGGATTCCACTCCACGAGCGCCAAGGCTACCCAGTCACCGGCCCCACGGCATTAGAGGCACGCGGGCCGGCGAGTCGGAGCGGTGGGCCGCCCGGGGCTCGAACCCGGCACCTTGAGATTAAAAGTCTCCTGCTCTACCCGATGAGCTAGCGGCCCGCATCCATTGTGGCAGCGTCTCCCAACAAAGGGGCGCTGTTTCAGGCAGGCTTGCCGGTGAAGCGGTGGGTCTGCAGGTCGCCGAGGTCGGCCCATTCCAGCGTGCGGGCGTGGGTCGCCTCCAACACGACCTGGGGCGCGGCCCCGGCTTCAAGCGCCTCGGTCCAGCGCGACGCGCAGAGGCACCAGTGGTCGCCGGGTTTCAGCCCGTCGAAGCCGATGGCCGTCTGCGGAGTCGAGAGGTCGTTGCCGGCCGCCTTGGAGAACTCGAGGAACTCGGCGGTCATCACCACGCACACCGTGTGGACCCCGTAGTCGCCGGAGTCGGTGTTGCAGCAGCCGTCGCGGAACCAGCCGGTGAGCGGATCGAAGGAGCACGGCTGCAGTTCGCCGCCGAGAACGTTGAGAGCCACGGCGACCAGTCTCTCAGATCTCAGCGCCCGCGCGGTTACTCTCGTAGCGTGAGCGAGTCGAGCGGACCGGAGAGCCAAGTCACCGCCGAGCCCGAGCCGGACACCGAAGCGGCTCAGCTCGAGGGCATCGAGCGCGATCTCGACACAGTGGACGCCGCCCTCTCAGCCCTCGACTCCGACGACCTGGCCGCAGCGGAGGCACTGGCCGCCGAACTCGAGGCTCCGCAGGCCCCGTAGCGCGCGATCAGCGCCTGCGCCGCCTGAGACTGGTGGCAGCACCGCGATCTCGTCGTCGTCTTGCACCGGCACGTCGGGGGCGACCGGCTCGCCGTTGCACCACACCCGACATGTCTCGAGCAGTCCGGCAAAGTCATGGCCGTACCGGCGGCAAGCCTCTTGCAGCACCTCGCTCACGGTGGTGCCGGGAACATCGTCGCGACCGGTTCCGGCCGCCTCTCGAGCCGATGCGAACAGCCGCAGACGCGCCACGCCGCCATGGTAGCCATCGCCGGTCGCCCGTCAGCGGGAAGCGCCTGGAGCTCAGACGTACCGTGAGCGGAGCGAACAAGACGGGAGATCCGGGCAGGCTTGCCATCGCCGGCTGTCGAGCATCCGCGGCCGGTGGGTGCTGCCGGGTTACCGTCGCTCGCGATCATGGTCAACTCACTCGCCCCCTGCCATCGCGCCCCCACAGCCGCGGCGCGAAGCTCGTGCCGCGAAATGTCCGTTGACTCGCGTGCCGACTTGGCCTATACACCCGGACCGAACCTCGGTTGCGTCTTCGAGCGCATTACCAGCCTCGGCCCGGCAGGGTCGGATCGGGTGTGCTCACAGAAGCGAATCGCGCTCACCGGAGACGGTGCGTGCCTCAGGCCCGCTACCACCCCAGAGCGACGATGAGCACCATCGAGACATCCCTCGCCAAGACCGCCTCCCAGAGCCTGCCGCCGGTGCGGGTGATCCGCAGTTCCCGACGGGAGAAGACGGTGTCGGCCCGCATGTCCGACGGCGTTCTGGTGGTGCGGGTGCCGGCGTGGACCACCAAGGACGAGGAGCAGGCCCTGGTGAGCAAGGTTTTGAGCCGCTTCGAGGAGAAGTGGCGCTGCGGACGCCTGCCGCTGGAGCCCAGGGCCCGAGAGCTTGCAGCCCGCTTCGGCCTGCCCGAGCCGCGGTCGATCCAGTGGTCGTCGCGGCAGCGCCTGCGGTGGGGATCCTGCACGACGGGAAGCGGCGACATCCGGATCTCGACTCGCTTGGCCGAGGCGCCCCCGTGGGTGCTTGACCATGTGATCATTCACGAGCTGGCCCACCTGGTGGTGGCCGAGCACTCGCCCGAGTTCCATGCCCTCGTGAACCGCAACCCCTACGCGGAGCGGGCCGAGGGATACCTGCTGGCTCTCAGCGACTTCGGCGGCGCAGCCGGGGCTTCGGCAGACGCCCTCGCCAGCTGACGCCCCGAATCGGCTGCTCGCTTCGACGCACGCTCAATCCTGATTGCCGGCGGCGCCTATTCGCTCGGCCTCTTGGCCGTCGGCTTGCGGCTCAGTCTCCAGCGGGGGCCGCCGGTATCCTCCACCGTTCGTGAGTCGTGTCGCGGTCCTGTCGCTCCACACCTCGCCGCTGCTGCTGCCGGGCCGCGGCGATGCGGGCGGAATGAACGTCTACGTGCGCGAACTCTCCTCCGCGCTGGCCCAGACGGGCGTCGATGCCACCGTGTTCGTCCGCCGCCACAGCGACGCCCCCACCGTTGTCGAGGTGGAGCCGGGCTTCAGGGTCGTCCACATTGCCGCGGGAGCGCCCGATCTGGCCAAGGAGTCGCTGCCGGCCGTGGTGGACGACTTCGCCCGCGGCACAGAAGCGTGGATCCGCGAGCATCCGGTGGATGTGCTGCACGCCAACTACTGGCTGTCGGGAGCGGCCGGGCACCGGCTCAAGCACGACCTCGACCTGCCGCTGGTGTCCACGTTCCACACCCTCGCCCGGGTCAAGGCCACCACCGGCGATCCCGAACCGACGCGCCGCAGCGACGCCGAGGCTGAGATCATCGCCTGCTCCGACGTGATCACCGCCAACTCCGTGACCGAGGTGCAGCAGCTCGCCGACCTCTACGGGGCCGATCCGAGGCGCATCGACGTGGTGGCGCCGGGGGTTGACGGAGCATTGTTCTCGGTGGGGTCACCGCAGGGCGCCCGCGCCGCGCTGGGCCTTGAGGGCGGGCCGGTGCTGCTGTTCGTGGGCCGCCTGCAGCCCCTGAAGGGACTGGACGTCGCGGTCGAGACCCTGGCCGGGGTCGGGCGCAGCCATCGCGACGCCCAGCTTCTGGTGGTGGGCGGCGCCTCGGGCCCGGATGGGGAGCGAGAGCTGGGCCGCTTCGAGGCCGCAGTCCGTCGCCACGGTCTGGGCGACCGGGTGAGGCTGGTGCCGCCGCAGCCCCACCACCTGCTGTCGACCTACTATCGGGCCGCGGACGTGTGCCTGGTTCCCAGCCGGTCGGAGTCGTTCGGCCTGGTCGCCCTGGAGGCGGCCGCCTGCGGCGTGCCTGTGGTGGCGGCCGATGTGGGCGGCCTGCGAACGCTGGTGGACCACGGCCGCAGCGGCCTGCGCATTGCTGGGCGCGACCCGGCCCGCTACACCGAGGCGGTGCTGTCCATCCTCGACAACCCGGCACTGGCCGCCTCGATGGCCCGGCGGGGCGCCGAGATGGCCGGTCGGTACTCCTGGACGGCCACCGCCGGCCGCCTGCGCAGGATCTTCGACGGTCTCGCCACCCGGGTCCTGGTCGACTGCGCTCGCGGCTGAGAGCGTGCGCAGTTAGAGGCCGAGCGAATAGGTGAGCGAGTCCGGTTAGTCGTTGTCGGTGATGGTCAAGGTGGCTTGGCTGTCGCCCATTGTGGCGTGGGTGGCGTCGAAGAGGCTCAGCCTCAGCGTGACGGTCTCGGTTCCCTCGCCGGGGGTGCGGTCGTCGATGATTGAGACCTGCACGGTTTTGGAGGTCTCGCCCGGGGCGAAGGTGACGCTGCTCCACGCGGGCCGGTAGTCGTCATAGGCCGTCGCGGTGCCGCCGAACACGGAGTAGTACACCGTCACCGTGCCAGCGCTCGCGGCGCTGAGCTCCACGGTGAACCCGGCCGCGCCGTCACCCTCGCCGGCCGTCGCGTCCCCCACCGAGATCGACGGCTTCGATATCGGCGGAGGCGGAGGCGGGTCGTCGTCGTCGGCGACCGCGACTGTCGCTGATCCCGCTGTGGCTGAGATGGTGTAGCCGGTTCCGGTGTTGATGGTGGTGGTGACTGATCCGTCGGCTTCGTCTGTGGTGTCGTTGGTGGTGGCGACGGTGAGCGTGGCAGTCCCGGTGGTGGGGATGGTCACCTGCCGCGAACCGGTTGTGGCGCCGAAATCGCCGCTCTGGGTGACCGTCACGTCCACCGCCAACGCAGCCGACGGCGCCGGACTTGCCGTGACGGTAAACACCGCGTCTCCGCCCTCGGTCACGTCGCTGCCCGCGGTGACGCTCACCTCGGGCTCCACCACCGGAGGCGGCGGCGGGGGTACGGGATCGTCGTCGTCTGACACCGCAACGGCGGCTGAGCCTTGTGTCGCGGAGACCGTGTAGCCCGAGCCGTTGTTGACTGTCACCGTCACAGAGCCGTCTACTTCGTCGACGCTGTCACCGGTCGTGGCCACTGTCAGTGTCGCGCTGCCCGATGTGGGGATCGTCACCTGCCGCGAACCGGTCGCCGCGCCGAAATCGCCGCTCTGGGTGACCGTCACGTCCACCGTCAACGCCGCCGACGGCGCCGGATCCGCGGTCACGGTGAACACCGCGTCGCCGCCCTCGATCACGCCCGAACCCGCGGTGACAGAAACCTCAGGCTCGACCACCGGCGGAGGCGGCGGCGGGGGTGGCGGTGACGGGTTGTTGCACAGTGCGTGTGCCTCAAGGGTCCGAGTGACGCGGTCCCAGCGGCTCAACATGAACTGGCCCTCGTTGCCGCGCGACTCGGCCACAGTCATGGCCGTCTCGCCGGTGTCGACGCCCAGCGCGGTCAGCACCCGATTCCAGCGCAGCACATGCGCGCTGTCATGATCGTGAGCGTCACGCCAGCCCGTCACCTCCGACACCGTCACCGCATCCGACGGCAACTGAACCGTGCACACCGGCGGAGGCGGATCGTCATCATCGGCCACCGCAACCGTGGCGGAGCCGGCCACCGACGACACCGTGTAGCCCGAGCCGTCATCGACCGTCACCGTCACCGAACCATCCGGCTCATCAACATCGTCATTGGTCGTGGACACCGTCAGCGTCGTACTTCCCGAAGTGGGGACCGTCACCTGGTGGGAGCCAGTGGACGCCCCAAAATCGCCGCTCTGCGCCACCGTCACATCTACTAACAACGCCGCCGACGGCGCCGGGCTTGCCGCGACGGTGAACACCGCGTCACCGCCCTCGGTCACACCGGAACCGGCCGTGATGCTCACCTCGGGCTCCACCGGCGGGTTGTTGCATGCCTCCAGCGCCTGGAGGGTGCGGGTGACCCGATCCCAGCGCGACGCCATGAACTGATCCTCATTCGCCTGCGACTCGGCCACGGTCATGGCGGTCTCGCCGGTGTCGGTGCCCAAAGCGGTCAGCACCCGATTCCAACGCAGCACATGCGCACTGTCATCATCGTGAGCATCACGCCAGCCCGTCACCTCCGACACCGTCACCGCATCGGAGGGAAGGTTCGGTGCGCACCCCTCATCGTCGTCGCTCACCGCGACAGTCGCTGCACCCGCGGCGGACGACACGGTGTAGCCCGAGCCGCTGTTGACGGTGACAGTGACCGACCCGTCTGCTTCGTCGACGCTGTCGTCGCTGGTGGCGACCGACAACGTTGCGCTTCCGGAGGTCGGAATCGTCACCTGCCGCGGCCCTGTGCTCGCACCGAAGTCGCCCGATGACGAGACCGTCACATCCGCTGTCAACGCGCTGGACGGCGCTGGATCGGCCGTGACAGTGAACACTGCACTATGGCCCTCGACGACAGCGGAACCGGACGTGATGCTTACCTCCGGCTCCGTCGACGACTGCTTCGGCTGACCCGCGCCCGTCAGGGTCAAAACGAACGGCCCCGTCTCAGCTTGGTAGTAAGTGGTCGCCTCTATCGTGTAATCGCCCGCCGCCAGTTTCCGAATAATGCGAGCGTTTTTCCCGGTGCCGCTGTCATCGTCAAAGGTCACGGTCGACCCGGACTTCTTGTTGGCGCCTCTCCGCAGGCGCAGATATGCGTCTACCGTCGACGACTCGAGATCGATCTGCACCGTGCTCGTACTCGCCAACGAGAACAAGTAGTAGCGCGCGTAACGGCCTTGTCCTTGCGCAGAAGCACAACTGTCGATCCACACATGGGCAAGGCTCACGTCGCCCGCCAACTCCATCACACACGCATCAACTGAGACCGGTGAATCGTCCTCGGCCACCCAGACGACCGCCTTGCCGGGCCCAGCGATGCCGTAGCGGTCACGCGGGACGACCGTCGCGGTGATGACGCTGTCGGGCTCGGAGGTGTCGTCGTCGATCGTGTCCACCGTGAGCACAGCGGTGGATGCGTTGGCCCTGAAGGTCACCGACGTCGGCGGTGTGCCGTCCAGCATGGCGCCGGACTCGCTGACGGCAACGTCCACGATCAGCTCCTTCGTCATGTCACCGCCGGTTCGGGTCAGGGCGAACACAAAACTGTCGCCCTCGCTAAGCGCGATCTGCGGCGGCCTGATCTTGACGGTGGAGCGGTCGTCGTCGGTCACGGTGGCGGTCGCGGTTCCGGTGCCGCCTGCTTCGTAGTCGCTGCTCGCGCCGATGGTGGCGGTGACGACGCTGTCGGGTTCGGGGGTGTTGTCGTCAGTCGTGGCCAGGGTCACAGTGGCGGATGTGGTGTTGGCCGCGAGGGTCACCGACGTCGGCGGTGTGCCCGCCAGCATGGCGCCGGACTCACTCCACGTCAGATCGACAGTGAGCGGGTCCGCCAGGATGCCGCCGATGCGGGCCACCGTCAGCGACAGCGGCGTCCCTTCGGGAACCTCGGCGACCTCGAATGCGAGCTGGACCGAGGCCGTCAACGACAGCGGGGGCGCGAAGACCCAGGGACGGGCCTGCTTGATGGCGAGCTTGTTGGCCGAGGTGATCTTGAACTCGATCTCCATGGCGAAGTCGTCGCCGTCGGCGACCCCATAGAGCGTCGCGAAGTGGTCGTGGATGATCTTTAGGCTGCTGCGCAGCTGAACCATCTGCGCGTCGGTCATGAACAGCTTGTCGCCTTCCGCGAGGTTGGAGCGGGCCAGCACGGTGGCCGTGCCCGTCGAGTCCAGCAGCAGCTGCTCGGGCACCGAGTTCGCCTCGGGATTGGTGACCAGATCCTCTCCGAGTTGGGTGTTGACGTAGTACATGTCGTCGAGTTCCGTGATGGGATCGAAGCTGACGGCCACGCCGTTGGCCCGCTCGTCGGAATAGTTGGGATGCACCAACACGCCCATCGCGGTCGCCGTGTGGTCGACACGGTGGTGCTCGCGCTCGAGGAATGCTCTGAAGTTCCACAGGCTGGCCCATACCCCCTTGATCGACTTGTCGATGCCGTCCTTCAGGGTCTCGTCGGGGTCTTGCGTCTTGGAGTCGTAGAGACCGGCCCCGTTGAAGTTGGGCAGATCCTCGTTGTTGGTGCTGGAGCGGTAGCGCAGCGACTGGCCGTCGGGGTACTTGGCGTGCATGGCAACCAGAGCGTCGACGATGAACTGGGGCGTGGTCGCGTCCTCTATGGCGTCGCGCAAGTCGTCGAGCATCTCCTCTTGGATCTCGTAATCTGCCTGGAACTTCGTGTGGGCCAGCATCTGCGTCACCGCGTTGGCGAGCGTGGTCCCGGCCGCCAGCGTGATCTTCTCATCATCGGGCCACTTCTTCTTGCCCAGAAGCGTCTTCTCGGAGACTGTCGCCTGCTTCATGAACTCGTCGTAGAAGTAGAACGGGATAGCGAAGCCGTCGGGCGCCACCCCGCTGGCCAGCGTGGTTAGCCCGCTCAATTCCGCCACGTTCGCCGCCTTCACCCCGAAGGCGTTCCAGTCGTCGAAGTCAATGTCGTCGAGCGAAGCAATCGTCTGCACCGTCAGGTCTCGCTCGGGGATCTGCGCATTCGCGGGCCTTGAGGTGGCGTGATGGGCGTCAACCTCGGCCTTGGTCGCAGCTCGCAGGGTATAGCCGCTCGCGGTCGCCTTGTAGTAGACGTGAGTGTCGATCAGATCATCGATGTCATCATCGTCGAGCGCATCGCGGATGAAGGCGTTGGGCACTTTGTTCTGTATGGCTCGCAGGTTCACATGCGACAGCGGTGTCTGCGGTACGGTCGTGATGATGCCCGCTACCCGAGGCAGGTCGTTGGGCAGCTGCGTCAGAATGGCGACATCGCGAGGCCCGGGAGTCTCGCCCGGTTCGATCTCGCGCAACAGGCCATAGCCCTCGGCCTCGTTGAGCATCGTGTATTCAACGTCGGGCATCACATCCTTCTGCAACAGAACATTCACCCTCGAAGCGTCGTACTTGGCCTTCTCCTTCTGGTAGAGATCGACGTTGTCGGGCATCGGATAGTACATGAGGTTGTTGTCGAGCGCCGGCATGGCCGCGGCCAGAAGCTCATAGGAATAGGCCACATCTTCGAACGTGTACCGATCGTACGGTTGGTACGCAAAGCGGTAAGTGCCCAAAGAACCGTCAGGCGCCACCACATTGGGGTGGAACACGATCTCACCGCGCATGGCCCCAGCCCTCTTTTGATATGGCAATGGCAGAGCGAATGCGAAATTGATGTGCGACCGGTGCGTGTTCGTGTTCATGAAATAGATCTCAGGCTCACCGCCAGCTGGGCGCAGCAGCCAGAACTTCACATACTCCAGGTTCCTCAAATGTGTGTCAATGAGAACCTCCTTGCCCTGATAGGACAGTTGCCGGAACGTCTCGTGGGAGTCGATGGCGGTACGCCCGCGGTTGACGGGCATGGTGGACGCCGGGTTCATAGGGTTGAGATTCCCCAAGTCGTTGAGTTCGGTTATGTCGTCGATGCAATCGCCGTCGATGTCGGCAGGCGAGGCAACCTGATATTTCTCGACCCGATAGTCGCCGGCGTCCAACGCGGCCAGATTGTCCGACAACGTGGTCGTGCCCGGCTGGCCCAGCGTTACCGAAACCGCAATGTCGGCGGAGGTGCCGTCGCGGAGCGTGCGATTCACATACAGCACGAAATAGTCGCCGCTGGTCGAAGCGACCTGGATCGGCACGCTGGTGACCGCCACAGCTGTCGGAGTTGGCGCAACCCAGCCCGCATCGCACGGGCCCAGAGTCGAAGTGCTTGACTGGCTCGACGTTCCAGCTGCGGCGCCTGCCCACCCAACCTCAAACAGCCCCGCGACCAAGAGCACCGACAGCACCGAGGCGAACGGCCGCCAACTCGAGCGCTTCATCAATCCGGGGGGGTGTGACGAGGCAGTGAGTGGCTGAGCTGAATGGCTGGGCCTGCGCGAAGCACGTCTCGAAGCTACTGCCGGCTCCACATTTTGGTCAACCGGCCGGCGGCACCGCGGGTCGCACGGCATGACTACCCTCGCTCGCATGACTGCGCCGCTCGCTTCGCCCCAGGAGCTCGACGCGCTGGAGGGCCGCATCGATCAGTGGTTGACGGCGGCGGCCTCCGCCAACGGCGCCATTGCCGCCGTCGAGCGGGGCGAACCGGACCAGCGGCGGTGGTATGTGCGGGTCTGCGGCGAGGAGAAGGACGTGTGGACGATCTGGCTCACCCTCGGCCAGCGCACTCTGCACTACGAGACCTACCTGGTCCCGGCGCCGGAGGAGAACCAGGCCCGCTTCTATGAGCACCTGCTGCGCCGCAACCGGTCGCTCACCGGGCTGAAGCTGGAGATCGGACCCGAGGACGCCGTCTTCTTGTCGGGTGCCACCCCGGTGGCGCAGGTCACCGCCGAGGCGCTCGACGGGATTGTGGGCTCGATGTACGCGGCCACCGAGTTGGTCTTCCGCCCGGCCATGCGCATCGGCTACGCCTCGAAATTCACGAGCTGACGGGGAGCGGGCCAGGTTTGTCGCGGCCGGTGTTCGGATCGGGGCGCTGGCGCTGATAGACCTACGCCGATCCGGGGAGGGTCCGCCCCGCTCGGACTACACTGCCCGCCGTCAGTAGTCGTCGCCGAGGAGAACCGGTGGTCGCCTTCGCTCTGTCAATCGTGGTCACGGTCGTGCTGGTCGGCGGCATCCTCGCCTACACCAAGCGCCGGCCGGTCGGCACCCCGGTCACCTGGGGCGAGGCCATGTTCGGGGCGATGATCGTCTTCTTCGCCATGTTCTGGGTGTACGGGGTGGTGCCCCACCAGTGGCTGGCCTGGGCCGACAACGAGCTCAACTGGCGCACCGACAAGTTCTTCGTCGGTCCGGGCGGCATCCTGCGGGCCCAGGCCCAGGGCGGCAGCTTCCCGTTCACGATCACCTACGTGGTGATCCGCGACATCATCGCCAGCGGCATCTACGTCGTGGCCGTCGGTGGGCAGGTGGCGCTGTGGATGGTCTGGCAGAACCGGGGCAAGAAGGCGGAGGCCGCCGAGGCGGTCGAGCTGTCGAGCTTCGGCCGTCCCCTGGTGCGGGAGGGCGCCGAGGCATGACCACCACCGACGCCAACCCGCCCATGCCGGAGTTCCGCGACGACTACGTGCTGCAGGAGGTCAACGCCGACTGGCTGGCGCAGGCGGTCAAGCCCAAGCAGTTCATCCACATCGACCAGTCCGAGTGCATCATGTGCGAGGGCTGCGTGGACATCTGCCCGTGGAAGTGCATCTTCATGGTCACCACCGACGCGGTAGACGAGGCCGTCGGCACCGAGCGGCCCGGGATAGACCCCGCCGACCGGGTGATCTTCACCATCGACGACGACGTGTGCACCCGCTGCGCCCTGTGCGTCGACCGCTGTCCTACCGGCGTGATAATTCTCGGCAAGATGGGCGATCCTCCCGCAGGGGGCGACCCCCACCAGCGAACCAACTCCCACGGCTACGGCTACGGGATGCGACTCGCCTAGCCCCCCCCCCCCCCGACTTAGATCCGCAGGAGACCCATGGCCATCGACACCGAAGAGCGCAAGGCGCCGCTGCCGGAGCGCGTGGCCGCCCAGATGACCAGGATCGGCGACCAGGTGCAGGGTTCGCAGGCCTGGTCGTCGATCTTCCGCCCCGGTTCGATCTTCCGCAAGGGCTACACCGACAGCCCCCGCAACCGGTCCTACGTGATCATGAACAGCGTGCTGTACCACCTGCACCCGGTGAAGGTGAAACGCCACGCCGTGAAGGTGAGCTACACCCTGTGCCTGGGCGGTCTGAGCTTCTTCCTGTTCATTCTCGAGACCGTCACAGGCATCTTCCTGATGTTCTTCTACCGTCCCACCGCGGCCCAGGCCTGGGACGACATCTACATCCTGCAGACCTCGGTGACCTTCGGCCTGCTGGTCCGGAACATGCACCGGTGGGGCGCCCACCTCATGGTGATCACCGTGTTCCTGCACATGGCCCGGGTGTTCTACCACGGGGCCTACAAGCCGCCCAGGGAGTTCAACTGGGTGATCGGGGTGATCCTGCTGAAGCTGACGCTGCTGCTGTCGTTCACCGGGTACCTGCTGCCGTGGGACCAGCTGGCCCTGTGGGCGGTGACCGTGGGCACCAACATGATGGGCTACACCCCAGTGTTCGGCGACCAGGTGCGGTTCGTGCTGCTCGGCGGAGTGGAGATCGGAACGGACACGCTGCTGCGCTGGTACGTGCTGCACGTGCTGATGCTGCCGTTCGTGCTGGTCATCTTCCTGGCCATCCACTTCTGGCGAGTCCGCAAAGACGGCGGCATCTCGGGTCCGCTGTAAGAGGCGTGAGGTAGCGACGATGGTGGAGATCCCCGAGCACCTGCGCAAGCGGGCCGAGGAGGCCAGAGCCAAGGCCGAGGCAGCCAAAGCCGCCCAGGCCGGCGGCGAGGCCGCGGCCGCGGCCAGCAAGATCCCGCCGCATTTGCTGGAACGGTCCAAGGCGGCGCGGGCCCAGGCCGCCGGCGGGGCTCCAGAGGCCCCCCTCGCCGAGGCCGCGGCAGCCAGCGGCGGAGGGGTGGCCGTGGCCGCACCGCCGGCAGCGCCGACGGCCACCGGACCCGGAGGCCACACCCAGCGCCTGCTGACGGTGGTGAAGTCGGGCTCGATCCAGGACGTGAAGTCCAAGCCGCAGGACAAGGTGCATGTGTGGCCCCACCTGCTGGTGGTCGAGTTCGTGGCCGCGCTGTTCATCACCGCCTTCACCCTGATCTTCTCGATCTTTGTGAACGCCCCCCTGCTGGAGCTGGCCAACTACAACCAGACGCCCAACCCGTCCAAGGCGCCTTGGTACTTCCTCGGCCTGCAGGAACTGCTGACCATGTTCCATCCGATGGTGGCCGGCGTCACCATTCCCGGCATCGGGCTGCTGGCGCTGATGATCGCCCCCTACATCGACAGGAACCCGTCCAAGAAGCCCGAGGACCGCAAGTTCGCCATCAGCTTGATGACCATCCACCTCATGTTCTGGGCGGTGCTGGTGATCATCGGCTCCTTCTTCAGGGGTCCGGGCTTCAACTTCGTCTTCCCCTGGGAAGCGGGACTGTTCTTCGAGCTGTGACCGCGGCGCCCGGCTCCCACCGCCCCCCGCGAGGAGGCACCCGATGATCTACATCGCTCTGGCCGCCCTGGCCGTGCTGGCCCTAGTCGCGGTGCTGGCCGCGGTCCGCCGCCGCCAGTCCGACGCGGCCATAGGCATGCTGTCGCGCGAGACCCGCAGCCGCGACCGATCCTCGGCCGCGCTGCGAGCCGAGGCGCCGCCCACCGGCCGAGAAGTCGAGAAGGCCGCGGCCGCGGCCCGGGCCACCACGCTGGCGCCCGTCGAAGGTGGGGGGCCGCCCGCGCCCTACGTGCCGCCCGATCCCGAGACGATCGGCGTGAGCCGCCGTCAGTTCTTCAACCGGACGATCGTGATGCTGATGAGCTTGAGCCTGTCGGGGTTCGGCGTGGCCTGCATCGCCTTCTTGTGGCCCCAGGGCAGCAGCGGCTTCGGCTCCAAGATCAAGGTGGGACTGGTGAGCGACCTGCTGGCCGAGATCCGCGACAACTCCGGGTTCCTCTACAAGCCCGAGGGCCGCATGTGGCTCACCGAGTACCCCAACGGCGCGGTGGAGAAGGCCGCCGCCGCCTACTCGGGGCCCGAGCTGGCCGGGATGACCGCGGGCCAGCAGCTGGGGCTCGACGGCGGAATCGTGGCGCTGTACCAGAAGTGCCCCCATCTGGGCTGCCGGGTGCCGGAATGCGTGACCTCGCAGTGGTTCGAGTGCCCGTGCCACGGCTCGAAGTACAACCAGGTGGGCGAGAAGCGGGCCGGGCCCGCGCCCCGGGGCATGGACCGCTTCGCCACCGAGATCACCGCCGACGGCTCGCTCGTGGTCGACACCGGCACGGTCATCCAGGGGCCGCCCATCGGCACCAACACCACCGGCCAGGAAGCCGAGGGTCCGGCCTGCATCGGCCAGGCCACCGGAGACCACTAGTGGTTCGACTCGATCTGATCCGCAGGAGTCATCGCCGCGCATGCTGCTAGCCGCCTCGACGCAGAGAACCATCGGGTTCGTCATCCTGGCCATCGTGTTCATCGGGTACGTGGTGTACCTGATCCTCAACGCCCGGGCCTCCCGCGACGAGGTCGGCAGCGAGATCGAGCTGGCCTCCAACCGCCAGCCCTACCTGGAGGACGAGGAACTGGAGGGCTCCAAGCTCGACAAGTCGCTGCTGGCCGGGCTGGCCATGCTGGCCATCATCGGGGTGGGGCTGCCGCTCTACTGGCTGGGCGAGCCCGGCCGCCACGAGGGTCTGATCTCCAACACCGACCGCATCTTCGCCGACCGCGGCGGCGAGCTCTACACCGAGGGCTCCGACTGCCAGCAGTGCCACGGCGCCGAGGGCACGGGCGGCTCCGCGCCGGTCACCCTCACCGACGCCGAGGGCAACTTCGTGGCCACCGTGGCCTGGGCGGCGCCGGCGCTCAACACCGTGTTGTCTCGCTTCAGCGAGGACGAGGTCCGCCATGTGCTCAACTACGGCCGCAACAACGTGATGCCGGCCTGGGGGGCGCCCGGCGGCGGTCCCCTCACCCCGCAGCAGATCGAGTACCTGATCCACTACATGCGCCGGATCCAGATCCCCGAGTCGGAGCTGCGCAAGATCGTGGACAGCGGGGTGCGCGAGGGCATCGCCGAGCATCTCGGCACAGACGACGACGCGGCGGTGGACGAGTGGCTGGGCACCGTCGACGCCGCGGTGGAGCAGGCTCGGGCCATGGCCCTGGCTGCCGACGAGTCGCTGGCCGGCGACGACGAGGCCATCCGCGCCGCCGGACTGGAGCTGCTGGCCTCAGGCGAGGCCCCCGGCAGCGAGCTCTACCAGACCTACGGCAAGATCCTGTTCAACAACCCGGCCGCGGGCGGCACCTACAGCTGTGCCCGCTGCCACACCTACGGCTGGTCGTTCGACGCCGCCATCGACGGAGATGACAGCATCGACGGCCACGCCGGGCCGATCCTCGACTCCTACAGCGTCGGCGGCGGCTACTTCGGCCCCAACCTCACCGGGGGCAGCACCCTGGACCAGTTCGAGACGGCCGAGCTGCACGCCGACTTCATCTCGGCCGGCCAGAGCATCGGCCAGACCTACGGCCGAGGCGGATCGGGGGGCAACGGCCAGATGCCCGGCTTCGGTCCCCGCACCGACGACGACGTGGGCGTGGTCTACCCGGCCACCCTCACCCAGGACCAGATCGACGCCATCGTCGCCTTCGAGAGGAACCTCTGAGATGCGTTACGGCGAGGCCGTTGCGGCAATGACGGAAATGAAGGAGAGCGGCTAGATGGATGCGCTCGACCTGATCGCCGGGCTGGCCTGGGATCCGGAGATCCGGGGCTTCATGGCCGTCTTCGCGGGCGTGGTCGTGCTGATGGGCTCGGTCTGGCTGCTGCTCGCCCTCAACACCGGCACCCGGCTGGGCACCGCGATCGCGGTCACCGGCTTCTTCGGCTGGATGGTGATCATGGCCCTGGTCTGGTGGATCTACGGGATCGGCTGGGCCGGCGACTCCCCCACCTGGCAACTGCGGGAGATCAACGTCGGCGACCTCGACGCGGCCGCCCTGGTGCAGGCCACCACCCTGCCCGACGCCGGGGAGCTGCCAGCGGCCTTCGACCTGGTGTTGGACTCCGGCGACCCGGTGGCCCAGGCCGAGTTCGGGCTGGTCACCCGCGACACGCTCACCGCCGACCAGACCGAGGGGCTGAGCTCAGCCGAGATCGACGAGCTAGTAGCCGACGAGCTGGCCCGCAACCAGGCCACCACCCTGTCGGAGCTGGCCGCCGTGTCGCCCGGGGTGATAGCGGCGGCCGAGTCGTCGGGGCGGCTGAACTTCGGGGGCTGGACGCTGCTGTCCACCGCCGAGGCGGGCGAGGCCCAGGCCTCCGCGGTGGCCATGCTGCTGGAGAGCCCCGACTTGACCTTCACTGCTCAGGACGACTTCAAGCTGCTCGACGCCTACACCATCGGCGGCAAGCGGGGCCTGCCCGACGACCCGAACCGCCTCGACCGGATCTGGACCCAGATCCGCACCGCCCTCACCATCACCCATCCCACCCGCTACGGGGTGGTGCAGGTCCAGGAGGTGATCCATCAGCCGCTTCTGCCCGGCCAGCCCCCGCCGAGGCCGGTGGTTGACGAGTCGAAGTCGGTGATCTCGGTGATCATGGTGCGCGACCTCGGCAACCTCCGCCTCAAGCCGGCGCTGGTGACCCTGGGCTCGCTGTGCATCTTCGCGGCCCTGTGCCTGTTCCTGCACGAACGCGACAAGCTGGCCTGGCGACAGCGCGACGCCGGAACCCGGGTGGACGCCTGACATGGCTGCCTCCACCGTCCCGGCCAGTGTCTTGGAGTGGTTCGGGGCGGCGCGGCCGCAGGATTCGAGCCGCGACCGCCTGCGGGTGGTCGCCTGAGCGGTGCTCGGCCAGTACCTGCCCCTGTTCGCGCTGTTCGTGCTGGCGGCGCTGTTCGCGGCGGGGAGCTTCGTCGCCTCGGGCCTGCTGGCCCCCCGCAGGCCGACCGGGCCAAAGCTGGACCCCTACGAGTGCGGGATCGTGCCGTCGCGCGACACCCCCGAGCGATTCCCGGTGCGGTTCTTCCTGGTGGCCATGATCTTCATCGTGTTCGACGTGGAGATCATCTTGTTCTACCCCTACGCCGTGGCCCGGGGCGGCCTCGGCCTGTTCGGACTCGTCGTCCTGCTGGTGTTCAGCTTCGCGGTGTTCGAGTCGTTCGTGTACCTGATCGGCGCCGGCGCCCTCGAATGGGGACCGGCCCGCTCGGCCCGCCCCGCTCCAGAGGCTGACGCCGACGAGCCGATGACCTCCGCGGGCCGCAACGCCCGCACCACCGTGCGCCGGGTGGGCCTCGAGGGCCGCACGCCGGAGGCCGTTTGATGGCGGCGCCCGCCGCGCTAGAGAAGGCGGTGTGATGGGGATCGCGAACCAGCTTGCCGATCTGCGCGAGGACGGCTTGAAGGCCATTCAGCACAACTTCATGACGGCCAGGCTGGAGAGCCTGGTCAACTGGTCGAGGGCGCGCAGCTGCTGGCCGGCCACGTTCGGTCTGGCCTGCTGCGCCATCGAGATGATGGCCACCGGCGCGGCCCACTACGACCTGGCCCGCTACGGCATGGAGGTGTTCCGGGCCTCGCCCCGCCAGGCCGACCTGATGATCGTGGCCGGCCGGGTGTCGCAGAAGATGGCGCCGGTGCTGCGCCAGATCTACGACCAGATGATGGAGCCCAAGTGGGTGATCTCGATGGGGGTGTGCGCCTCCAGCGGCGGCATGTTCAACAACTACGCCATCGTCCAGGGCGTCGACCAGGTGGTGCCGGTGGACGTGTATGCGCCGGGCTGCCCGCCCGGCCCCGAGACGCTGATGCACGCCATCTTCACCCTGCACCACCAGATCACCTCGGGCGAGCTGCTGGCCCGCCGCAGCGACGGTGACGGCGCCGGCCTGGTGGTGCAGCAACTCGACGGCCAAACCGCCACCGCCACTCTCGGCACTGCATCAAATGGCTGAGCGCTACGGGGCGCCGCTCGCCATCGATGGGCCGTCGCGGGGCCAGGCCGTGATCCATCCGTCACCGGAGCAGTGGTGCGACGCAGCCGCCGCGGCCCGAGCCGACGGCTTCGACCAGCTCATCGACCTCACCGCGGTCGACTACCTGACCTACGGCGCCGACCGGGGCCTGCCCACCGGAGTACAGCCCGAGCGCTTCGAGGTGGTGGCGGCCCTGATGTCGCACGAGCGGGGCGAGCGTCTGCGCATGCGGGTGCAGGTTCCCGCCGACGACCCAGCCTTGGCCACCCTGTTCGACCTGTGGCCGGGCGCGGAGAGCCTCGAGCGCGAGGTGTACGACATGTTCGGTATCACCTTCGACGGCCATCCCGACCCCACCCGGATCCTGATGCCCGAGGACTGGTCGGGCCATCCGCTGCGCAAGGACTACGACGCCGGCCGGATCCCGGTCCAGTTCAAGGCCGCCTCCAACGTCCGGTAGCGCTGATATGAGCATCACCCGGCAACCTTCTCGCCCCCGCTGTCGGCGGGCCTGCAACGTCCGGTAGCGCCAGCATGAGCATCACCGAGCAAGCCGCTTCTGTGGCAGTCGCCCCGGCTCCCGGCGCCGAGCGGGTCAGCCGGCGGGAGCGGTCGGCGGTGCTGCGCATGTCGGAGGCCGAGGCGGCGGCCATCGGCGGCGATCCCGACGACCCCGGCGACGACGAGTTGGTGCTGTTGAACATGGGTCCGTCGCACCCGTCCACCCACGGGGTGCTGCGGCTGATGCTGGAGCTGTCGGGCGAGACCGTGCTGCGCTCCAAGCCGGTGATCGGCTACCTCCACACCGGCATGGAGAAGACCGGCGAGAACCTCACCTACCTGCAGGGCGGCACCAACGTGACCCGCATGGACTACGCCTCCCCGCTGTTCAACGAGCTGGCCTTCTCGCTGGCCGCCGAGCGGCTGCTCGGCATCGAGGCGCCCGAGCGGGCCACTTGGATCCGCATGCTGATGTGCGAGCTCAACCGGGTCAGCTCGCACCTGCTGTTCATGGCCACCAACGGCATGGACCTCGGCGCGGTGTCGATGATGATCTACGGGTGGCGCGAGCGCGAGGAGGTGCTGCGCTTCTTCGAGAAGGTCACCGGCCTGCGGATGAACCACAACTACATCCGGCCCGGAGGGGTGGCCGCCGACCTGCCCGCCGACTGGCGCCGCGACGTGGCCGAGCTGATCGAGCTGATCGAGCCCCGCCTCGCCGAGTACGACACGCTGCTCACCGGTCAGCCCATCTGGCGGGAGCGACTCCAAGGGGTGGGCGTCATCAATGCCGCCGAGGCCGTCGCCCTCGGGGCCACCGGCCCGATCCTGCGGGGCGCGGGCATGGCCTGGGACCTGCGGCGCGACGAGCCCTACCTGTTCTACGACCAGGTGGACTTCGACGTCATCGTGGGCACCCGCGGCGACTGCTACGACCGCTACGCCATACGGCTCAACGAGATCCGGGAGTCGCTGCGCATCGTCTCGCAGATCATCGAGGCCATGCCCTCGGGCGACTACCGGATCCAGGACAAGAAGGTCACGCCGCCGCCCCGGGCCCGCATCGACGCCTCGATGGAGGCGCTGATCCACCACTTCAAGATCTTCACCGAGGGCTTCAAGGTCCCGCCCGGCGAGGCCTATGCCGCAGTGGAGTCGCCCCGGGGCGAGCTCGGCGTGTACCTGGTGAGCGACGGCACCGCGGTGCCCTACCGGGTGCATGTGCGGGCGCCCAGCTTCGTGAACCTCCAGACCCTGCCGCACCTGATGCGGGACGGGCTCATCGCCGACGGGGTGGCCATCATCTCCTCGGTCGACCCGATCATGGGCGAGGTCGACCGGTGAGGCCCGTTCGTCCCGGCGACGGCCACCGCCTGTCCATGCCGGAGGCGGGCCGGTGACGCTCAGTCCTGCCAACGAGGCGCTGGCCGCGGAGATCGTCTCCTGGTTCCCCCGGCCCCGGTCGGCGCTGATCCCGCTGCTGCACCTGGCCCAGGAGCAGGACGGCTACCTCACCGACGACGCCATGCGCCGGGTGGCCGAGCTGGTCGGGGCCACCCCGGCCGAGGTGAAGGGCACGGCCGGCTTCTACGAGATGTTCCGCTTCGAGCCGGTGGGCACCTATCTGGTGAACGTGTGCACCAACATCTCGTGTCTGCTGTGGGGCGGCGAGGAGCTGCTGGCCCACGCCTGCGAGACGCTGGACATCGAGGTGGGCGGCACCACCGCCGACGGCAAGTTCACCGTGGAGGAGGCGGAGTGCATCGCGGCCTGCACCGAGGCCCCGTGCCTGCAGGTCAACTACCGCTATCGGGGCAGGGTGACCCACGACGACTTCGACCGGCTGATCGAGGATCTGCGGGCCGACCGGCTGAATGTCCCCCGCCACGGCGCGCTGGCGGCGGTGCGCCAGTCGATCCCCGCCGAGCGCCTGGCCGGGGTGGTCCCGCCCGAGCAGGCCCGCGAGGCCCCGGTCTGGCTGAACGCGGGCCGCGTGGAGGCGGCGAGCTGATGCAGGCCGACGGCTATCTCGCCCACGCGCCCGGCTATGTGCTCAACGAAGGCCCGAAGCTGATCACCGGCCGGTTCGTGCATGACGACTCCTTCACCCTGGAGCGCTACCGGGCCACCGGCGGCTACGAGGGGCTGAGGGCGGCGCTGGAGAGGACCCCGGCCGAGGTGCACGACGAGGTGCGGGCGGCCACGCTGCTGGGCCGGGGCGGCGCCGGCTTCCCCGCCGGGGTGAAGTGGGGCTTCCTGCCGCCGGGCAAGCATCCCTACTACCTGGTCGTGAACGGCGACGAGAGCGAGCCGGGCACCTACAAGGACCGCCTGCTGATGGAGCGCGACCCCCACCAGCTCATCGAGGGATGCCTGATCGCCTGCTATGCGCTGGGGCTGAGGCAGTGCTTCCTGTATGTGCGGGGCGAGATGGCTCAAGCCCAGGAGCGGATCGCCGCCGCCCTAAACGACGCCTACGCGGCCGGCTTGGTGGGCCGTGAGATCTGCGGGACCGACTTCTCGGTGGACATTGTGATGGCCTGGGGCGCGGGCGCCTACATCGTGGGCGAGGAAACCGCGCTGATCGAGAGCCTCGAGGGGCGCCGGGGCATGCCCCGGCTCAAGCCGCCCTACTTCCCGGCCGCGGTCGGCCTGTACGGCCAGCCGACCATCGTCAACAACGTGGAGACGCTGTCCAACCTGCCGTGGCTGATGGTCAACGGCTCGGAGGCCTACAAGGGCTACGGCTCGGAGTCGTCGCCGGGCACCCGTATGTTCGCGGTGTCGGGCCATCTGCGCCGCCCCGGCGTGTACGAGGTCGAGCACGGGGTGACCACCTTCCGCGACCTGATCTACGGCGAGAACTTCTGCGGCGGCATCCGCGACGGCCGCGAGTTGAAGATGTTCATCCCCGGCGGAGGCTCGGCACCCTGGTTCTTCACCGAGCACCTCGACCTGCCGCTGGAGGCCCGACCGGTGGGCGCGGCCGGCTCGATGCTGGGCTCGGGTGCCATCGTGATCATGGACGACACCACCGACGCAGTGCACGCCGCCTGGCGGGTAGTGAAGTTCTTCGCCCGCGAGTCGTGCGGCAAGTGCACCCCGTGCCGGGAGGGCACCACCTGGCTGGAGCAGATCCTGCGCCGCATCCTCGACGGCGAGGGCCGCCCCTCCGACATCGACCTGCTGCTCGACATCGGCGACAACATCAGCCCCGGCCCCTACCCCGCCGCGGCCCACAACGGGCAGGAAGCAGTGCCGTTCCCGCCCCGCCAGACCACGATCTGCCCCCTGGGCCCCTCCGCGGTGGCCCCGGTGGTGTCCACCATCCGCCGCTTCCGCCAAGAGTACGAGAACAAGATCACCCGCCAAGACCCCATAAGAATCCCAGTAACCGCAGGAGCAACCCAATGACCCCCGCCACTACAAGGCGGCCACCGGTGTTCGCGCGCCGGGAGAATCCCCCAGGAGGCCCGGCGCGACCAGTGAGGCCGGTGGGTGGCGGCGGGTCAGGAGGACCGAGGATAGGGCGAAGCCCGTTCGGTCGTCCTGACCCGACGACAGGACCCGCCGGCCGGAGAGCAATGCCGTGACATCGGTAGATCCTCAGGTAGGCACACAGGCCGTAGTCGAGATCGAGGTAGACGGCGTAACAGTGCAGGCGAGACCAGGCGAACTGCTGATCGCGGCCTGCGAGCGCAGCGGAACGTACATACCCAGGTTCTGCTACCACCCCAGGATGAGCCCGGTAGGAATGTGCCGCATGTGCCTGGTGGAGGTCGACACCGGGCGCGGCTTCTCCCTGCAACCGTCCTGCATGGTGCCGGTGAGCGAGGGCATGAAGGTGTCCACCGCCTCCGAGGCCGCCAAGAAAGCCCAGGACGGCGTGCTGGAGTTCCTGCTCATCAACCATCCCCTCGACTGCCCGGTGTGCGACAAGGGCGGCGAGTGCCCGCTGCAGGATCAGACCATGGCCTACGGGCCGGGCGAGACCCGCTTCGTGGAGGAGAAGCGCCACTTCCCCAAGCCCATCGCCATCAGCGAGACCGTGTACCTCGACCGCGAGCGCTGCATCCTCTGCGACCGCTGCACCCGCTTCGCCGACGAGGTGGCCGGCGACGCCCTGATCCACTTCATGGGCCGGGGCAACCACACCGAGGTCAACACGTTCACCGATGAGCCGTTCGCCTCGTACTTCTCGGGCAACACCGTGCAGATCTGCCCGGTGGGCGCCCTGACCGCGGCGCCGTACCGCTTCAAGGCCCGGCCGTGGGATCTCAGCGAGACGCTGTCCACCGCCTGGGTGGACAGTGTGGGCGCCAGGGTGGCGGTGCAGGCGTCGCGCAATCGGGTGTTGCGGGTGCTGGGGGCCGACGCCGATGCCGTCAACTGGGGCTGGCTGTCGGACAAGGAGCGCTTCGGCTTCGAGGCCCTCAATAGCCCCGAGCGCCTGTCGGCGCCGGCGGTGAGGCAGCGGGGCGCAGCTTGGCGAGATGTCGGCTGGGGCGAGGCACTCGGCCGGATCGCCGGGGCGCTGGGCGAGGCCCCGCCGGAGCGGGTGGCGGTGCTGGGCGGGGCCCGGCTCACCAACGAGGCCCAGTACATGTGGGCCAAGCTGGCCAAGGGCGTGGTCGGCACCGACAACGTGGACGCGCAGCTGGGCGACGGCCTCGATCCGGCCGTGGTTCTGGGACTGCCGCGGGCCACCATCGACGATGTCTGCCGCCCCGGCGGCACGGTCGTGCTGATGGGTCCCGACCCCAAGGAGGAGCTGGGCGCCCTGTACCTGCGGCTGCGCCACGCCGTGGTCAACGACGGTGTGAAGCTGATCGAGGTCACACCGGGCGCGACCGGCCTCTCGCATCTGGCCCAGCACCCCCTGCGACCCCGCCCCGGCACCACCGCGCAGTTGGTGGCCGCCCTGGTAGCCGCCGCCGAGTCGAGCGCCGCCGCTGACGGGTCTGGAACAGCCGCTGACTCGGGCGCCGCCGTCGACGAAACCAGCGCCGTCGCCGGCTCAGGCGCCGCTGGCGGTGGGGCTAACGCGGCCGAGTCCGACGCGACGGACGCAGCCGAGGGCATCGCTGCAACCGGTGTAGACCGATCCGACTTCGAGGCCGCGGCGCGGTGTCTGTCGGACGCGTCCAGTGGAGTTACGGTGATTGTGGGTCGGGCATCGCTGGCCGAACCCGCTGAAGAGGTCGAGGCCGCCGCCATCGAACTGGCCGCACTGCCGTCGGTGAGGTTCCTGCCTGCCCTGAGGCGGGGCAATGTGCTCGGTGCTCTGGAGGCGGGATTGTCGCCCGAGTGGCTGCCCGGCCGCGTCCGGCTCGACGATGCCGAGAGCGCCGAAGCCCTCACCGAGGCCTGGCCCCGCCTGCCGGTGGCCGCCGGCCTGGACGCAGCCGGCATTCTGCGGGCCGCCGCCCGAGGCGACATCGACGTGCTGGTGCTGCTCGGAGCCGACCCCCTCAACGACTTCATCGACCGCGACCTCGCCTACCGGGGCCTGAGAGGCGCGTCGCTGGTGGTGGCGGTCGACCTGTTCATGAACGACTCATCATCGCTGGCCGCCGACATCGTGCTGCCCGCCGCCGGGCCCACCGAATGCGACGGCACCTTCACCAACCTGGAGGGTCGGGTCAGCCCCATGAGCCGCAAGGTCACCCCGCCGGGAACAGCCCGCCCCGACTGGATGATCGCAGCCGACCTAGCCGAAAGACTTGAACCCGGCTCGACCGAAGGCCTCGACTCCCCCGAAGCCATACGAGCCGAATTGGCAAGAGTCTCCAGCCCACATCGGCCGATCACCGAACAGGCCCTGATTCAGAACCCGCTAGAAGGAATGCTCCTAGAGGGGTCGGACGCGACCGGCGAGGCCGGGGGGTGGCGCAGGTCCGGGCGGCCGACAATGGGGCGAAGCCCCGTCGGCCGGACGGAGCCTGCGACAGGACCCGCCGGCCGGGAGGACAATGCTGGGGCCAAACCCGAGGGAGCATTCCGGCTGGTGGCCGCCCGCACCATGTACGACGACGGCATGATGCTGCGCCACTGTCCGTCGAGCCGCGGTCTGGCCCCTGCCGCCACCGCCGCCATCAACCCGGCCGACCTCGACGCCGGCGGCCTAGTCCAGGGCGCCGCGGTGCGGGTCGTCTCGGACTTCGGCCACCTCGAGGCCGCCATGATCGCCGATGCCGGCGTGCCGCCCGGCTCGTTGAGGGTCAACTGGCTGGCCCCCGGCACCCCGGCCAATGCTCTCATCGCGGCCGGCAACGACGTGACGATGGTCAAGGTGGAAGCCCGATGACGGGCACTCTCGTCTTGGCCGCCGACCCCATGCTGGCCGGCGACATCGGCCTGACCGTGGTGCTGCTGACGCTGGCCAAAGCGGTGGTGGCCTTCGCCTTCCTGCTAGTGGCCGTGATGCTGCTGATCTGGTTCGAACGCAAGCTGCTGGGCGGCATGCACCAGCGCTTCGGCCCCACCATCGCCGGGCCGTTCGGCATCCTGCAGACCCTGGCCGACGGCACCAAGCTCTTCTTCAAGGAGGACCTGGTGCCCGACCGGTCGGACCGGTTCGTGTTCAAGCTGGCGCCCTACCTGTCGCTCATCCCCGCCTTCCTGGCCTTCGCCATCATCCCGCTGGGCGGCGACTTCACCCGCGGCGGCTCCGTCGAGTGGTTCGGCCATACCACCTACCTGCAGGTGGCCGACCCTCCGGTCGGGATCCTGCTGTTCCTGGCCATGAGCTCGGTCGCGGTCTACGGCGTGATGCTGGCCGGCTGGTCGTCGGGCTCGAAGTATCCGCTGCTGGGCTCGGTGCGGGCCTCGGCGCAGATGGTCAGCTACGAGGCCGCGCTGGGCCTGGCCGTGGCATCGATCGTGTTGGTCACCGGAACGCTGTCCACCCACGACATGGTGGTGGCCCAGGCCGCCGAGGGATACCTGGGGATCATCCCCCGCTGGAACGTGGTCGTCACCGGACTGGTGCCGTTCATCGTGTTCATGATCGCCGGGACCGCCGAGCTCAACCGCCCGCCCTTCGACCTGGTAGAGGCCGAGCAGGAGCTGGTGGGCGGCTTCCACACCGAGTACTCGTCGATCCGCTTCGCGCTGTTCTTCCTGGCCGAGTTCATGAACACCATCACGATGTCGGCTGTGATCGTCACCCTGTTCTTCGGCGGCCCCGCCGGCCCGGTGCTCGTCGACGAGTTGGGCGGCTACAGCATCGCCTGGGCGTGGGGCGTGGTGTGGTTCTTCCTGAAGCTGTTCGTGCTGCTGTTCTGCTTCGTGTGGATGCGGGCCACGCTGCCCCGGTTCCGCTACGACCAGCTCATGGACCTCGGGTGGAAGGCGCTCATACCGGCGGCGCTGGGCTGGTTCCTGTTCCTGGCCGCGCTTGAAACCGGCCGCGACCGGGGTTGGAGCGAAGCGGTGGTCACAGTGGTGTCGCTGCTGGTGTTCGTGGCCGCGGGGGCGCTGCTGATGCGGGCGGTGCGCCGCGGACGGGCCAGCCGCGACCACGAGGCGGCCGGACCGCCTGCCGGCGAACGATCCGACCCGGTTGGCGAGAGGACCTGACGGTGGGCTACCTGCACGGCTTCGCGGTCACCCTGCGCCAGCTGTTCCTGCCCCGGGTCACCACCGACTATCGGGGCGGTTTCGACGACTCGCCCGCCGACACCAAGCGGGAGAAGCCGGAGCGGCTCCACGGCCGCCATGTGCTCAACCGCTACGACGACGGCATGGAGAAGTGCATCGGCTGCGAGCTGTGCGCCGGGGTGTGCCCGGCCAACTGCATCTACGTGCGCGGCGCCGACAACGACCCCGACGATCCGACCGCGCCGGGCGAGCGCTACGGCTACGTCTACGAGATCAACTATCTGCGCTGCATCCACTGCGACCTGTGCGTGGAGGCCTGTCCCACCCAGGCCATCACCGAGTCGAAGCTGTTCGAGTTCTCGTTCACCAGCCGAGACGATGCCGTCTACACCAAGGACGAGTTGTTGGTGGACGACGACGGCCGGCCCCGCCAGATGCCGTGGGAGGACTGGCGGCCGGGCGAGGACGCCATGACCTCGGGCTGGATGCGGGCAACGTCGCCGTCGGGCGACCAGCGCTATGTGGGCGAGGTGGCCTGGTCGGGCGAGCTCGGCTACGGCGTCCGCCCCGCCGAGTTGGCCGACACGCAGACCCCCCCGGCTGGCGAAGCAGCCGCTCGGGACGAGGCAGACGCCTATGGCCAGGAAGCCTCTGCTGACGGGGAAGCCTCTGCTGAAGCGGCAGAGTCGTCTGAAGGCGAGTCCTGCGATGAGTGAGGCTGTGTTCGTCGTGGCCGCGGTGATCATCCTGGCCGGTGCGGTGGGGGTGGTGGCCAGCCGCAACCCGGTGCACGCCGCCCTGTTCCTGGTGCAGACGCTGGTGGGGGTGGCGGTGCTGTTCGTGCTGAACGACGCCCATTTCCTGGCCGCGGTGCAGGTGGTGGTGTACGCCGGGGCCATCGTGATCCTGTTCCTGTTCGTGATCATGCTGCTGGGGGTGGACAAGGCCGAGGAACTGCGGGTCGAGCCCATCTTCGGCCAGCGGCCGCTGGCCGTGGTGGTCGGAGCGGCGCTGGCTGCGGCGCTGGCAACGGTGGTCGTCACCGGCGCCGATGTGCTCACCGGCTTGCGTCGGGCCGGCGGCGACCGGGCCCTCGACGGCGAGGCCACCGACATCGAGCGCATGGGCCGGGTGCTGTTCGGCGAGTTCGCCCTGGCGGTGGAGATCACCGCCGCGCTGTTGACGGTGGCCGTGGTGGGAGCGGTCGTCCTCACCCGGCAGTCGCCCCGCCCCGAAGCGACCGAAGCCCCGGCGGAGGGCGGCGCCTGATGGACTTGGCCGGGCTTTCGGTGGGCTGGTATCTGGCGCTGTCGGTGGCGCTGTTCGCCATCGGCGGGGTCGGCCTGCTGGTGCGACGCAACCCGCTGGTGATGTTCATGTGTGTGGAGCTGATGCTCAACGCGGTGAACGTGGCTTTCGTGGCCCTCGGCGCCGGACTCAACGATGTCGGCGGGCAGGTGGCGGTGTTCTTCGTTCTGGTGGTGGCGGCCACCGAGGTGGTCATCGGCTTGGCGCTGGTGGTGGCCATCAACCGGCGCCGCGCCGGAGCCACCGCCGACGACGTGACGTTGCTGAAGGGCTGAGATGGGTGCCGACGTGAAGTTGCTGGAGGGCTGAGAGCGTGGATCGATCTATCGGCTCGGGGATGCGTGCCGCCGATGTGTCGCGGGTGAAGGGCTGAGATGCTCGACGCAGCCTGGTTGATCTGCGCCTTCCCGCTGGCCGGATTCGCGGTGCTGCTGACGCTGGGCCGCCGCCTGGGCGAGCCTCGGGCCGGCTGGGTGGCGACGGGGGCCATGGTCGGCGCCTTCGTGTCGTCGGTGGCGGTGTTCGCTGCCCTGATGGGCCGCGACCCGGCCGAGCGCCGCTTCGTGGTCACCCTGTTCGAGTGGGTCCCGGCCGGCGACTTCTCGGTCGACGCCGGACTGCTGGTCGATCCGCTGTCGGTGACGATGGCGCTGTTCGTCACCGGGGTGGGGGCCCTCATCCACCTCTACGCCATCGGCTACATGCACGGCGACGGCGACTTCTCGAAGTTCTTCGTCTACCTCAACCTGTTCGCTTTCTCGATGCTGGTGCTGGTGCTGGGCGACAGCCTGGCCCTCACCTTCCTGGGCTGGGAGGGGGTGGGGGTGTGCTCCTACCTGCTGATCTCGTTCTGGTTCACCGACGAGGCCAACGCCAGCGCGGGCAAGAAGGCCTTCATCACCAACCGGGTGGGCGACTGGGGCTTCATGCTGGCCATGTTCTGGGCCTTCGGCGCGCTGGGGTCGGTGCGCTACCTGGACCTGTTCGGCGGGGCCGGCTCGCTGTCGTCCTCCACCGCCACCGCCATCGTGATCCTGCTCTTCGTGGGCGCGGCCGGAAAATCGGCCCAGCTGCCCCTCTACATCTGGCTGCCCGACGCCATGGCCGGCCCCACCCCGGTGTCGGCGCTCATCCACGCCGCCACCATGGTCACCGCCGGGGTCTACCTGATGGTGAGGGTCAACCCGCTGATCGCGGTGGCCGACGGCTGGGCGCCCGACGCCATCGCCTGGGTGGGGGTGGCCACCGCCCTGTTCGCCGCGGGCGCGGCCATGGCCCAGAACGACATCAAGAAGGTGCTGGCTTACTCGACCATCAGCCAGCTCGGCTACATGATGCTGGCCGTGGGCACCGGCGCCTACGTGGCCGCCATCTTCCACATGGTCACCCACGCCTTCTTCAAGGCACTGCTGTTCTTGGGGTCGGGCTCGGTGATCCACGCCCTCGACGACGAGCAGGACATGCGCCGCTACGGCGCGCTGCGGGCCGCCATGCCGGTCACCGCGGCCACGTTCATCGTGGGATGGCTGGCCATCGCCGGGGTTCCGCCCTTCGCCGGCTTCTGGTCCAAGGACGAGATCCTGGCCTACGCCTTCGACGCCAGCCCGGCGCTGTGGGCGGTGGGGATCGTCACCGCGGTGCTGACCGCCTTCTACATGAGCCGGCTGGTGTTCATGACCTTCTACGGCGAGGCCCGCCACGGCGACGACGCCCATCCCCATGAGCCGTCGAGCCTGATGACCGCGCCGCTGGTGGTGCTGGGCGCCGCCGCCGTCGTGGCCGGCGGGCTCAACCTGCCCTTCACCAAGGACCTCCACTTCATGGGTTCGTGGCTGGAGCCCTCGCTGTTCGCCAATGAGGCCCACCTCAGCCTGGGCGGAGGGGCTCAGTGGCTGCTGGCGCTGGCGTCGATGGCCGGCGCGGCCGTCGGGATCGCGGGCGCGGCCGCGGTGTACCTGCAACACCGGCTGCCGGCCGAGCGGGTGGAGTGGCCGGCCGCAGCCCGGGCCTTCCATGTGGACGAGGCCTGGACCCGCTTCGTGGGCGGGCCGGGCCGGCGAGCCTTCGAGGGCGTGGCCGCCTTCGATGCCAACGTGGTGGACGGCGCGGTGAACGGCGTGGGCCGCTCGGTGCGGGCCGGCGGCACCTGGGTGCGCCGGGTGCAGTCGGGCTTCGTGCGGTCGTACGCGCTGCTCACCGCGGCCGGGGCGGTGGCGCTGCTGATCTGGTTCCTAACCAGGGCGAGTCTCTAGTGGGCGCGGTGGCCTCGACATCGTTCCCGGCGGCGCTGCTGGTTTGGCGGTTGATCGCAAGGCCCGACTTCTGATGGGCGCAATGGCCACGATGTCGTCGCTCCCAACGGTGCCGCCGGTGTGGCTGTCCGCAAGGGCGGGCTCCTAGTGGGCGCGGTGGCCTCGACGTCGTTCCCGGCGGTGCTCACCGTGCTGGTGCTGGTGCCGGTGGCGGGGGCGCTGGTGCTGCTGGCGATGCCCCGCACCCGGCCCGACCTGCTCAAGCCGGTGGCGCTGGCCGCCTCGACCGTGTCGGCCGCGCTGGCGGTGTGGATGCTGGCCGAGTTCGACACCGGCGCGGCCTCGGTCTTCCAGTTCTGGCAGATGCACGAGTGGATCTCGGGCTGGGGCGTCTCCTGGCAGGTGGGCGTGGACGGGCTGTCGCTGTTCCTGGTGGTGATGACCGCGCTGATTTTCCCGCTGGCCATCGTCGGCGTCGACGCCGAGCACTCGCCCAAGCCGTACTACGCCTGGATGCTGGTGCTGGAGGCGGGCTGCCTGGGCACCTTCGTGGCCCTCGATCTGGTGATGTTCTTCGTGTTCTTCGAGGTCGTGCTGGTGCCCATGTACTTCCTGATCGGCGGCTGGGGCCACGGTCAGCGGGCCTACGCGGCCATCAAGTTCTTCCTGTTCACCATGTTCGGCTCGGCGCTGATGCTGGTGGCCATCGTGGCCCTGGCCTTCCTGCACGCCTCGGCGGCGGGCGGCGACGTGACCTTCGACCTGACCGCCATCGCCGAGTCGCAGGTGCTGGCCACCGACACGGCCCGCTGGCTGTTCCTGGCCTTTGCGCTGGCCTTCGCGGTGAAGGTGCCGCTGTTCCCGGTGCACACCTGGCTGCCCGACGCCCACACCAATGCGCCCACCGCGGGCTCGGTGATCCTGGCCGCGGTGATGCTGAAGCTCGGCACCTACGGGCTGGTGCGCTTCGGGCTGTACCTGTTCCCGGAGGCGTCGGTGTATTTCGCGCCGCTGATGGTGACGCTGGGCGTGATCGGCATCATCTACGGCGCCATCGCCGCGGCCATGCAGCGCGACCTGAAGCGGCTGGTGGCCTATTCGTCGGTGGCCCACCTCGGGTTCATCGTGATCGGCACCTTCGCCCTCAACACCGAGGGCCTCACCGGCGGTGTGCTGCAGATGGTCAACCACGGGGTGTCCACCGGGGCGCTGTTCCTGCTGGTGGGGATGATCTACGAGCGTCGCCACACTCGGGAAATCGCCGAGTTGGGCGGCCTGCAGAAGCCGGCGCCGCGGCTGGCTGCGGTGTTCTTGGTGGTGATGCTGTCGTCGGTGGGGCTGCCGGGCCTCAACGGCTTTGTGGGCGAGCTGCTGGTGCTGCTGGGCGCCTTCAACGCGCACCGCTGGTGGGCGGTGGCGGCGGCCGCGGGCGTGATCCTGGCCGCGGTGTATCTGCTGTGGGCCTACCAGCGGGTGTTCCACGGCCCGGCGTCGGGCGCCAACGCCGAGATGCCCGACCTGCGCTGGCGCGAGGGCCTGGTGCTGGCGCCGTTCATTGCGGCCATCGTGTTCATGGGCGTCTACCCCAAGCCGGTGATAGAGCGGGTCGAGCCCGCAGTCGACGCCATCATCGCCCACGTAGAAGACAACGTCACCCGCTTCGCCGAACCGGTAGCCAACGTCCACCCGCCAGTGACCCTGGAAGACCTGTCAACAACCGATTCCACCCACAACGGCCACGAGGACGGCCACCACGACGATCACGACAACGGTGATCACGGCCACAGCGGTGACAACCACGGCCACAGCGACGATGACGGCCACAACGATGACCGCGGCCACAGCGACGATGACGGCCACAACGATGACCACGGCCATGGGAACGGCGAGAGCCACAGCGGCGCAGGCCACGACAGCGGCGGTGGTGACCACGGCCACGAAAGCGACCACCACACCGGCGATGACCACGGCGAGGACGGTCGATGATGCTGGCCCAGCTCCCGGTGCAAACCCCCGAGATCGACTGGGCGGGGCTATTGCCGGTCCTGCTGCCCGCCGGGGGCTCGCTGGTGCTGCTGATGGTCCGCTCACTGGTGCCGAGCCGGTGGCTGCCCGCCGCAGCAGACGCGGTCTGGACCTTCGCGGTGGCAGTCGCCGGCGTCATCGCAGTGGCAGTCCTGTGGCAGCGAAGCGGCGAGGTCCGAGCCTTCGAGGGCCAGCTGATGATGGACAAGGTGGCGCTGTTCGTGGCCGCGGTGGTGCTCGGTTCGGTGGCGTTGGCCGCGCCGACCCTTCCCCGCTACTGCCGGCGCGGCGGAGTGGCCAGCGCCGAGCTTTGCGTGCTGATCCTGCTGGCCGCGGCGGGTGCGGTGGTCATGGCCGGCGCAGCCGATCTGATCGTGCTGTTCCTGGGCCTGGAGACCATGTCGATTGCGGCCTACGTGATGGCCGCCCTCAACCTGCGCCGCCTAGAGTCGCTGGAGGCGGGGCTCAAATACTTCGTGCTGGGCGCCTTCTCCACCGCCTTCCTGCTGTTCGGCATCGCTCTGGTGTACGGCGCCACCGGCACTACCTCTCTGGGCGGGATCGCCGCCTATCTCGACACCTACATCGTGCTGCGCGACGGGATGCTGCTGGCCGGGATGGCCATGCTGCTGGTGGGCCTGGGCTTCAAGGTGGCCGCAGCCCCGTTCCACGCCTGGGCGCCCGACGTGTATGTGGGCGCGCCCACGCCGGTCACCGCGCTGATGGCCTCCGCGGTGAAGGCGGCGGGCTTCGCGGCGCTCATCCGGGTGTTCGTGGAGGCTCTGGAGGTGCGGGCCGACGACTGGCGGCCAGCGGTGTTCGCGCTGGCCTGCGCCACGCTGGCGGTCGGTTCGGTGGGGGCCGCGGTCCAGAGCGACGCCAAGCGGATCCTGGCGTACTCGTCGGTGTCGCACGCGGGCTTCATCCTGGTCGGCATCCAGGCCGCCTCCGACGAGGGCGTGGCCGCGGTCCTGTTCTACGTGGCCGCCTACGCGGTGATCGCAATAGGCAGCTTCACCGTGCTGTCGGCCCTGTCAGGCAGCCAAGACGACCGCACCAGCCTCGACTCGCTAGCAGGGCTAGGCACCCGCAGACCGGCACTGGCCCTTGGCCTGACCGTCCTGCTGCTGGCCCAGGCCGGCGTGCCGTTCACGTCAGGCTTCGTGGCAAAGTTCTCAGTAGTAGCGGCCGCGGCAGACGCCGAGTCCTACGCGCTGGCGATAGTGGCCATGGTGAGCGCAGTGGTAGCCGCCTACGCCTACCTCCGCATGGTGGTAGCCATGTACTTCCAAGACCCCGAACCCGAACCCGAGGCAGAGGCGGTGCCGCCCACGATCGGCCTCGGCACCGGAGCGGTGATCGTGGCAGCCATCCTGTTCACGGTGGCCATGGGCGTGGTCCCCGGCCTGCTGGAGTCCCTCTCCAGCACTGCTGCCGGGTTGTAGGGTTTGCACGGCGTGCCATCCTCATAGAGTTCACATGTTTCATGATGTTTGTTGTCAGATTCCATAGTCTTGCGGCACCGCATGGGCTACCGGGTGACGCTGCTGTTCCTGTCGCTTCAGTCGCCGGGCCAGGCGATCCACCGGGTGCGACGACGGGTCCAGCAGGGCGGCCACCACATTCCCGAGGGAGTGATCCGAAGACGATTCGACGCTGGAATCGACAACTTCAGGAGTGTGTACGCTGAGAGAGTCGACAGCTGGGTGTTATTGGACAACACTGGCAAGGCTCCGGTCCTCATCGAGATGGGAGGTTGGTCTTGACTAGCAACGACAGAGACTCGACAGACGGTCTCGACACCTCGCTCGGCGGTGAGAATTGGGTTCAGGGTGTGCTCGACGCGCTGACGCGTGCGGCCAAGCAGGCCCACTTGATCGCCTACCAGACCGGCAGCGGCGTGGCCTACCGGCGCAACGGCAAGTTCGACGTGTACGCGCCCGACCCGGCCATGTACGAAGATCTGATCCCGCCTCCGTTTGCGGAGCAGTCTGAGTCCTGACCGGCGGTGCATCGGCGCGCAGGGCCAGTGGACAGGTCCCAAGCGTCCAGCAGGTCCGCGGTCGTGGTGCGCCCGGTTCGCAGGGCGAGTTGGACGATGTCGTCGACGTCGCGGGGCCGCCCCGACATGAGCTTCAGCGCCAGCAAGGCTGTGGCACGTGGCCGGACGTAGGGGCTAGGGCACTTCGGGCGGGTCGGCAGTCCGCGAGCCGACGAGGAGTTCAACGGGTTCGGCGTCGGGGAATGTCACAATGAGCTGGAGTTCGCCGCCGGTCGCTCGGATAAAGGACCGGAGCGTCGACAGCAGCATGTTGCTGCGGTGCTCCAGTCTGGACACCTCCGACTGGTCCATCTTCAAGAGCTCCGCAATCGTTGCCTGCGTCAGCTCTCGTGCCTTGCGCACTTGCGCGAGCGTTGTCTGACGCTCGTTGATCTCGGTCAGGACCGCCTCCATGCGCGCCCGCGCCCGGGGGTCGGCCCTCACCTCCTCGTAGAAGGCGTCGGGTGTGATCTTGTGCTGCCACGCGTCAGGATGCACCTCGTCAAGCGAGGCCTCGTCGGCGGGCAGATTTGCGGGGTGTGCTGATTCCATGCCTTCGTGTTTCGCCTTTCGTGTTTCGCCTCTTGTATTTCGCCCTGTCGTACTGCGTCTCTTGCGTTTCGGCATCTTGCGTATCCGGCTGTTCTGTCTTGGCGTTCTTGTGTTGGCGGCTGATGTGTCGGCCTGGGTTGCTGGTCTTGGCTGGTTCCTCCCTGTCGTTGGCTATAGGCCACCGCGCCGCACGATCGGCCGGTAGTCGGGGTTCTGTCGGCACCACTGGTCGAGGCGGTCCTGTGCATGCTGGAGGTTGGGCGGGTACCAGCGGTTGCCTAGTTCGGTCTTGTCGCCGCCGATGAGCACCACCGCGGCTTCGAGACCCGTGTCGTCGATTACGAAGCCGAAGAGGATGCGTAGCACTGGAGCAGCATCGGCGTACGGCGTAGTCGCTGTCGGTGGCGTTCGCCGGAGCGCGTGGATGTCGTAACGCGCGGACACCACCTCGTGGCACTCCGGGTCGCCGAGACTGCGACCATGAGTCTCAAGCGCTCTCAAGAGAGCCGCGATCTCCCCTCTAACCTGCCACCAATCGACCCCGTCGCCCTCCTCGCCGCCGGCAAGCGACTCCAGCCACCTGTCGAAAAGAGGGTGGAGGAACAGATCCACGTTATGTATTTTAGCACATATTCAGTCCAGAATGGTCGAGGCGAGAAGCATCGTTCTGGGAGGGCCTCATTCCGCCTGCGTTCGAGGACAGCTACGAGATCTGAGGCTCTTGGGCGGGGTGGAATCGGGAGCATCCCCGCGCTGGCGATGAGCACCGGCTAGAACCGGCCGGGAGGGTTCCGTTTGGACCGACGGGGGCAGATCCCCCGACACCAGGACCGGAAGGAGAGTTACGCATGCCGCGTCCCAAGAGCCGTTGCCGCGGCGGAAGGGTCACCCCGAAAGGCACGCGGCCCGGGGATCGCAATGGCGACACCGCGTGCGGCCGTCCCACACCCGAGGAGGTGCTGCTGTGGGCTGCGACCCAGAACTTCGGCGAGTGCGACGGCGTGGACATGGTCGAGCGGACGGCGTCGGCGATGCTCACGAGGTTCCGTCCGCTGCCATACGACGAAGAGCCGATCCTGGACGCGGGAAGGGTCCTGACAGCGGCTCGGACCCACCCCGACCGCACCGCGGCGGCTCAGGTGGCGGCCGCTCTCGGTGCCTACGGTCCGCCCGGGCACCGTGAACGGGCACGCAGCCTGGCGGCGAGGCTGATCTCGGGCGGCGCGCCCGAGCCCGAGTGGGTCGGGGCCCTCGGCGACGTCGAGCCCCGCCGCGCCGTGGTGATGGCCGACGGATGGGACGAGGAGCGCATCCTCTGGATCGATTTCGCGCGCCCCGACGGCGAGGTCCGCGGCATCGGCATGCGGGTCAACGCCATCGAGGCCGGCTATGCCTGCGGCTTCCTGTACGGCCCGGCGATCGCCGAGGTTTGGGCCGCCGTCGAGGCCAAGGTCGGGGCGACCGTGCGCGAGATCGGCCTGGCCGACGCGCGGGCGATGGCGGTCTGGGGACTGGAACTGCGAGACATGGCCGGGTTTGGGCGCGACCACGACGACGATGACGACGAGCTGGATCTGGGACTGGTCAACGACGAGGAGTTGCGGGCCCTGTTCGACCAGCGCGTCGGGCTGCTGCCCGGAGGCGGCGCCCCGCCCTTCGATGGGCCGCTGACCGAGGACGAGTTCGACGACCTGTGCGACGAGTTCCTCGACTCGCGCTGGTTCTCGGCGCCCGGGCCCGGCGAATGGTTGGACGCCGACGTGTGGTTGGGTGTCGACGAGACCCGATGGCTGGCCCACTGGCTGGTCAACAATGTCTGCGAGTTCGCCGAGGCCTGGTGCGATTCCGACCCACTGCGCTGGAGTCCGGCGCGGGCCGGCATGTATCTCGAGCAGTGGATCCCGGAGAGGGTCGTGTGCCACGACGGGGTGCACGATGCGGTGGAGGCGGTGTTCCCCCTATGGCTGCGCTTCGCCGCTGAGCGCCGCGGCCTGGCCAACGATCTGCTGGAGCAGAACCTCGCCGCAGCCCGGAAGTCCTTCAGCGCCATGCGGGCAAACTCGGCTGACCCGGCGAAGCGCTCGATCGCCACCAACATCCTCACCGGCCTGGTCGCCGACGGCGTGAACCTCAGGGACGAAGCTGTGGTGCAGGCCTGGATCGACGGCCACAACGCCAGCCTCGCCACGAGCACCGCCAGTGCGGCGTGAGTGCATCGGCGGAGTCCGGCAGCCATCGTGTGGGGTCACAGGCCGAGCAGGCCGGCAGCGAGCGACTCGGCCCGCCGCGCCGCGCCAGAAGCAAGGCGGTCTCGACGGTAGAGGCCGAGCAAGCCGGCAGCGAGCGATTCGGCCGCTCGGACAGCGCAATGAAGCTGGCGAGAATCGCACAGATACTGGGCTGTGAACCTCCAGTGCAGTCGGCGCGACCGGGCGGAGACCAGCACTTGCCCGCACTCCACGCGCCGCGCGTGCAGCTACTCGGATCCCATCTCCTTCAACTCGGTCTCGATCTCCTCCATCAGCAGTATCAGGTGGATCACGTCGGCGCTGGTTACCGAGCCTAGAAACCGGCCTGACTCGGGGTCTGTCACTGGGATCACTGACTGGGAGGCGTTGGTCATCTTCTCCAGTGCGTCGTGGATCGGCTCGTCGGGGTCGGCGCTCAGCGTGCTGGGGCGGACGACCTCGCCGAGGGTGGCCGCCGCACGGGAGCCCCGGCGCACCGAGTGGAGCCCGCTGGTGGAGACGATCCCCGCCACCTCGCCGCCGTCCATCACCAGGTAGTCGTGCTGATGGGGCACGGTCCAGCGGTCGATGAACTCCGCCACCGAGGTGCCCGATCCGGGGTACTCGCCGGTGGTGTCCATGACCGTGCCCACCCGCACCCCCTTCAGCGCATAGAGGGCGAACGACGGCGCCACCGCGGACGGGAGCTGGGGATGCTCCGACAGCACCGCCCGCCGGACCGCGAAGTTGATGATGCTCGGCATGAACAGGATGTAGCCGAACATGGTCAGCACCAGCAGCGAGAACAGGTCCTTGGCGATCACCCCGCTCTCGAACAGCACGAGCAGGAAGGCGATCTCGGCCACACCCTTGGACATCAGCCCGGTGGCCAGCGCGAATGGGGCGTCGAGCCGGGTGACGTAGGTGCCGAGGAAGGCCCCGGCGAACTTGCCCGCCAGCGGCACCAGCACCAGCCCCGCCGCCGTCTCCGGGGCCAGATCCAGGAACGACAGATCGAAGTGGAGGCCGGCCGAGGCGAAGAACAGCGGCACGAAGAAGCCCTCGGAGGCGCTGCGCATGCCGGGCATGATGTCGTCGCGCACCCCCTGCGACAGGCCCGACAACGCTGCGCCGAACAGAAGCGCCCCGATGGTGCCGTGCAGGCCCATGTTCTCTGCCCCCACCACCACCAGGAACAGCCCGCCGAGCAGCAGCCCGAAAGACAGCTCCGGCACGTTGAAGATCCGCTGCAGGAATACGATCACCACCGGCAGCACCTTGGCCGACAGCAGCCACGCCACCACCACGAAGCCGACGATCTTGCCCAGCAGGGCCAGCACCGCCACCAGGCTCACGTCGTGACCGCGCTCGCCCACGGTGAAGCCCACCACCAGCAGCGAGGCGATCTCGGCGATGATCACGATGGTGAAGATCTTCAGCCCGATGGGCTGTTTGAGCGTCCCCGAGTCCGACAGCACCTTGGCCGCCAGGCCCAGGCTCGACAGCGACAGGATCCCGGCCAGCGCCAGCGCCTCGTCGAAGGCCAGGCCCAGCCCGAGGTCGACGCCGAACAGGTCGGAGGTCACCACCAGGGCCGCCATCAGCGACACGACCACCGAGATGATCGCCGCCGCGAAGTACCGCCCCCGCATCGTGGCCACGAAGCCGGGCACGTCGATCTCGTCGAGCCCGACGATGAAGAAGAGCACGAAGATTCCGATCTCCAGAAACAGGTTCAGGTCGTGGCTCGGCTCCACGATCCCGGTGGCCGGCCCCAGCAGCACCCCCGTCAGCGTGAAGGCGATGATCGAGCTCAGGCCGAAGCGACCCAGCACGCCCTCAACCAGCTTGGCCACCACGATCAGCAGCCCGATGGGGAGGAACACGTCGAGCAGCATTCGGTGTGTGCCTCCCTATTCGCCCGCGAAGACCGCCGGGTGACACTAGTAGCCGGTCCGCCAGGGGTCGGAGTCAGAGGCCGAGCCGGAGCCGTATCGGCCGCTCGGTAGGCGCGCGCCGCGCCGGACCGTTACTATGTCGCCCGAGCCCAGCGGCCACGGCTAGCCGACGGTCGGATGCACACGGAGGAGACTCGGACCATTGAACATCAGCACTGACAGGCAGGGGGGCGCGTTGATTGCAGTGGCGGAGGGCCGCGTCGATGGCGCCAACGCCCTTGAGTTCCACGAGGCGCTGGAGGCCGCCATCACCCCCGACGACACCGGGATGGTGCTCGATTTCGAAGGCATCTCGTACATCAGCAGCGCCGGCTTGCGTGTGGTTCTGCTGGTGGCCAAGACGCTCCAGAAGCAGAACGCCAAGATGGCCGTGTGCTCGCTGTCGGACTCGATCCGAGAGATCTTCGAGATCAGCGGGTTCGACAAGATCATCCCGGTCCACGGATCGCGCGCCGACGCGCTGGCCGGGGTCGGAGGCTGAGAGGCCGAGCTTGCGAGGCCGTGGCCCGAGCGGCCCGTGAGCGCAGCGAACAAGAGCGGGAATGACATTGCTGCGACGCTATGGGCTCTCACCTATCTGTGCGACCTCTAGAGATCCCGGCGGGGCTGCCGCCGGTCCCTGACATCTGAGTCCGCCGCTACCGTGTCGGCGGGTTGAAGCATTGGAAGCACGCCATGGATAACGGCGACGATCGGCGAGCGTCAGCCGTGGCCTGGGACGAGGCACGCGAGATCCTGGTCGTGGTGCTGCTGGTTGCCGCGCTGCTGCACCTCGTCGGTCCGATGGTTCGCTACACCACTCTGGACCACGAGTACTGGCAGTGGTCGGGCCTATTCCAGGCTCTCACCAACGTCAACGCTCTGACCGGGCTGCTTCTGCTCGGCTCGGCCGTGGCAGTGTGCACCACCCCCGCCGCGGACATGGTCCCCCGACTGCGCAAGTGGGTGTTCTGGGCGGCCGCGGCGGTGGCGGTGATGGGCGTAGTCCTGACGGTCAACATCCTGACCACATCGTCGTACGGAACCACCGCCGGCACCCGCTTGGCCGCAGTGATCTGGGTTCCGGCGCCGGCGACCGTGCTGTCGGGCACCGCGGCCTGGATGGCCCGCAAGGTGGTGCTCTTCGGCTGAGACGCCCCTCCCGGCATCGGCAGCCTGAGGGTGCTCCTCGGCTGACGCGTCGCGGGTCGGCTCGCCGGTAAGCTTCCGGCCCGTGTCGGAGTTCCTGCGCACCTATCTGACCGTCGGCATCTTCGGCGCAGTCGGCGCCGCCATCGTGGCCGCGCTGCTGGGTGCGGGCCGGATCCTGCGGCCGTCTCGTCCCAGTGCCGCCAAGATGGAGAACTACGAGTCCGGCGTCGACCCCATCGGCGACATGTGGTCGCAGGCCAACATCCGCTACTACGTCTTCGCCCTGCTGTTCGTGCTGTTCGACGTGGAGGCCGTGTTCATCTTCCCTTGGGCCGCCCGCCTGGAGGCCTACGGGGTGTTCGGCCTCGTGGAGATGGCCATCTTCATCTTCATCCTGCTCCTCGGCCTGCTCTATGCCTGGCGCAAGAGGATGCTGAGATGGGTCTGACCGCGACCCGCTCGACGGGGATTGAAGCGGGTCTAACGGCAACCCGCTCGACGGGCGGATCCTGATGGGCCTAGTCGAGTCGGGCAAGGTGCCCAAGCCGCTGTCGACGCTGCTCAACATGAGCCGCAAGTACTCGCTGTGGGTGTACCAGTGGGGCCTGGCCTGCTGCGCCATCGAGATGGGCGCGGCCTTCGGCTCGCCCCGCTACGACGTCATGCGCCTCGGGGTGATCCCCCTGCCGGCCAGCCCGCGCCAAGCCGATCTGGTGGTGATCTCCGGCACCGTCACCGACAAGATGGCGCCGTCGGTGCGCCGCCTCTACGAGCAGATGCCCGATCCCAAATACGTCATCTCGATGGGGTCGTGCGCCAACTGCGGCGGCCCCTACTGGGACAGCTACTCGGTCACCAAGGGCGTCGACCAGGTCGTGCCGGTGGACGTGTACGTGCCCGGCTGCCCGCCCCGCCCCGAGGCCCTGCTCGAGGGGATCGTCATGTTGCAGGAGCGCATCCAGAACGAGGACATGGGCGAGCGTTGGAGGGGTGAGCCGATTGTCGTCGACTGACACCGCCGAAGCCGCCGACACAACCGCTGACACCGACGAAGCGGCCGAGGCCGAGGCGCTGGTTGAGCGCCTGGTTGGCGCGCTGGGCGACGGCCTCGTCGAGTGGCACACCGACCGCGGCACCATCTGGGTGCGGGTGGAGCGCGACGCCTGGTCCGACCTCGCCCGCCGGCTGCGCGACGACGAGGGATTCGCCTTCTTCAACTTCCTCTCGGCCATCGACTGGCTGCCGTCGCCGTTCGGGCGAGACATGGACAGCGCGGTGGACAACGCGCTCGACCCGCCTGAGCCCGCCGAGCCCCCGCCTGCGGAGACCGGGGCGGCCGGCGGCGACACCCGCTTTCAGCTGCTGGCCAGGGTGAACGACGTGGCCTCGGGCCGCTCCGTGATCGCCAAGGCCGACCTGCCCGACGACGACCTGCGGGCCCCAAGCTGGGTGCCGGTCTATTCCGGCGCCGACTGGCACGAGCGCGAGGCCTGGGAGATGTTCGGGATCGACTTCGACGGCCACCCCGGGCTGCGCCACATATATCTCCCCGGCGAGTTCGAGGGCCATCCGCTGCGCAAGGACTATCCGCTGCTGGCCCGCCGGGTGAAGCCCTGGCCCGGCCTCGTAGACGTGGAGCTGATGCCCGAGGCCAACGGCGGCAAGGCCGGCGCATCGTGACCGTCACCGAGCGCCAGCAGCTCAGCTACATCGCAGCCCAGGCCGCCGACGCCCGGGTCAACCTCGAGATCGAGACCGAGGGCATGACCCTCAACATCGGCCCCCAGCATCCGGCCACCCACGGCACGCTGCGCATCGTGGCCAAGCTCGACGGCGAGCAGGTGGTGTCGGCCGAGCCGGTCATGGGCTACATGCACCGGGGCTACGAGAAGCTGGCCGAGGTGCGGACCTACCCGCAGGTGACCACCCTGATCAACCGCATCGACTGGCTGGGCAGCTTCGCCAACGAGGTGCCGTTCATCCTGGCCGCCGAGCAGCTCATGGAGGTGGAGGCCCCGCCCCGGGCCCAGTGGATCCGCACCATCCTCTTCGAGTTGAGCCGCATCGCCAACGTCACCCTGTTCCTGGGCGACATGGCGGTGCAGGTGGGGGCCATCACCCCGGTGTTCTTCGCCTTCCGCGACCGCGAGCATGTGCTCAACCAGATCGAGGCGGCCACCGGCGGGCGCTTCCACCCCAACTTCGACCGGATCGGCGGCCTCAAAGACGACCTCCCGGCCGGCTGGGTGGCCGAGACCCGCCGGGCCATGGGCAAGATCCGGGCCTTCTGCGACCAGATCGAGGAACTGGTCGAGGGCAACGAGATCTTCCAGGCCCGCACTCGGGGCATCGGGGTGATCCCGGCCGACGTCGGGCTGTCGTACGGGTTGACCGGGGCCAACATCCGGGCATCGGGGGTGGACTGGGACCTGCGCCGCGACAGCCCCTGCGGGCTGGTCCACGACCAGGTCGACTGGAAGGTGTGGACCCATCCCGACGGCGACTCGTTCGCCCGGTTCTGGGTACGCCTGCAGGAGACCCGCGAGGCCACCAAGATCGTCGACCAGCTTCTCGACGCGATCCCGTCGGGGCCGATCATGGCCAAGGTGCCCGTCATCATCAAGGTGCCCGCCGGCGAGGCCTGCGTGGAGACCGAGAACCCGCTGGGCGTGATGGGCTACTACGTGGTGTCCAAGGGCGACCTGTTCCCCTTCCGGGTGAAGATCCGCTCGGCGTCGTTCTCCAACGTGTCGATCACGCCGTGGCTGCTCAAGGGGGTCTACGTGCCCGACATCATCACCATCCTGGGCAGCCTCTACTTCATCCTCGGAGACATCGACCGATGACCACCGGAGCTGCCCGATGATCGGGGTGCTGTCGGAGCTGTCGTACTGGCAGGTCACCTCGATTAGGGTGGCCGCGGGCCTGGTGGCGGTGCTGCTGGTGGCGGGAACGCTGGTGTACGCCCATCTATTCAAGATGGTGAGCTTCATGCAGAGCCGGCTCGGCCCCATGGAGGCCGGCCCCTACGGCTCGCTGCAGCTCGCGGCCGAGATCGGCAAGTTCCTCCAGAAGGAGGACATCGTCCCCCGCCGGGCCGACCGCTTCGTGTTCAAGGCCGCCCCGTTCGTGGTGCTCACCTCCACCTTCCTGCTGCTGGTGGTGCTGCCGGGCGGCCCCGACGCCTGGTTCATCTCCAACGACCTGGGGGTGTACCTGGCCATGGCGGTCAGCTCGGTGTCGGTTATCGGCATCCTCATGGCCGGCTGGGGCTCGGCCTCCAAGTACTCGCTGCTGGGCGGGCTGCGGGCCACCGGCCAGCTCATCGCCTACGAGCTGCCGCTGCTGCTGGCGGTGGTGGGCGTGGTGATCCAGGCCGAGACCATGAACCTTCAGGGGATCGTGCTGGCCCAGGCCGACGGTGAGATCTTCGGCTGGGGGGCGATCGGCAACCCGTTCATCCTCACCCAGTTCGTGGGCTTCTTGATCTTCATGGTCGCCATGCAGGCCGAGCTCACCCAGACCCCGTTCGACATGCCGGTGGCCGAGTCGGAGCTGGTCACCGGCTACATGACCGAGTACTCGGGGCTGCGGTTCCTGCTGTTCTTCATCGGCGAGTTCGCCACCGCGGGCGTGTTCTCGGCCATCGCCGCGGTGCTGTTCCTGGGCGGCTGGTACGTGCCCGGCCTCGACCCGGCCGACAACCTGCTCAACGTGATCGGCCCGCTGGTGCTGTTCGGCAAGGTGGTGCTGTTGACGTTCGTGGTCTTCTGGGTGCGGTTCACGTTCCCCCGCTTCCGCGAGGACCAGCTCCAGCGCCTGGCCTGGAAGTTCCTGGTGCCGCTGGCGCTGGCCAACATCGTGGTGACCGGAGTGCTCAAGGTGGTGGTGTGATGGCGCTGGTACCGGGGCTTGTCAAGGGGCTGGCTGTGACCGGCTCGACCATTGTGCGCACCGTGTTCCCCAAGCGGGGGATGCGCACGCTCATGCCCGCGCCGTCGAAGGGCGCGGCCACCGTGCAGTACCCCCACGTCAAGGAGGCGCCGCCCACCCGTGCTCGGGGCGTGATCGCCCTGCACGAGGGCAACTGCACCGCCTGCATGCTGTGCGCCCGAGAGTGCCCCGACTGGTGCATCTACATCGAGGGCCACAAGGAAAAGGCCCCGCCCCGCCGGGCCGGAGGCAAGCCGAGGCAGGTCAACAAGCTCGACCGCTTCGACATCGACTACGCGCTGTGCATGTTCTGTGGCATCTGCGTGGACGTGTGCCCGTTCGAGGCCCTGTTCTGGAGCCCCGAGTACGAGTTCTCCGAGCCCCGCATCGCCGACCTGCTCCACGACAAGGAGCGGCTGGCCGAGTGGATGGAGACCGTCCCCGACTTCGAGGACTACGAGTCGGGCTCAACCGCCAAGAAGCTCAAGGTCCCCCCGACATGAGCGCCCGCACGGCCGAGGTGCCCCCCACATGAGCGGCGACCTGTTCGTGGCCCAGAACGTGTTCTTCGGCGCGATCGCGCTGGTGATGATCGTCTCCGCCATCCGCTGCGTCACCACCCGCAACGTGGTCCACGCCGCGCTGTGGCTGGTGCTGGTGCTGGCCGGGGCGGCGGCCCAGTTCATCCTGCTCGGCTCGGAGTTCGTAGCCGTCACCCAGGTGCTGGTGTACATCGGGGCCATCATCGTGCTGTTCCTGTTCGGGATCATGCTCACCAAGGCCTCGATGGGCGACGACGACTCGGTGGCGGGCGAGAAGCGGCTCATGGCCGCCCTGGTGGCGGTGCTGCTGGCAGTGGTGATGGGCATCGCCCTGATCGACAGCTACTCCGACACCCGGCTGGTGATCGACGAGCCCCAGCGCTTCGGCGAGGTGTCCGACGCCATCTTCAGCCAGTACATCGTGGCCTTCGAGGCGGTGTCGGTGCTGCTGCTGGCCGCCCTGATCGGCGCCATCGTCGTGGCCCGCAAGGAATAGCAGGGCTGCCATGATCCTCAATCAGTTCCTGTTGTTGGCCGCCATTCTGTTCTGCATCGGCGTGTACGGCGTGCTGGCCCGCCGCAACGGGATCATGGTGCTGATGTCGGTGGAGATCATCCTCAACTCCGTCAACATCAACCTGGTGGCCTTCGGCGCCTTCCGCGACCATGTGGCCGGCGAGGTGTTCGCCCTGTTCGTGATCGCGGTGGCCGCGGCCGAGGTGGGCATCGGCCTGGCCATCGTGCTGCTCATCTACCGCAACCGGCGAAGCATCGACCTCACCGAGGCCGATCTGCTCAAGGGATGAGCACGACCATGCTTGCCGCCGCCGCTGTCGCCGCCGAGGAGACCGTCGCCCACGGGCCCAGTTCCGTCGACAGCGCCGGGTTCTTCCTCGACTACGCCTGGCTGGTGCCGCTGCTGCCCGCGCTGTCGTTCGCGGCCATCCTGGCCTTCGGCAAGCGCATGCGCTCCAAGGGCGCCGCGCTCGGCATCACGGCGGTGGCCGGCTCGTTAGTGCTGTCGCTCGGGGCGGCAATCACCTGGATCGGCCACCGCGACGACGCCCACGAGGGCGCCGCGGCCGTGCACCGCTCGGTGGGGTGGCTGCGCTCGGGCGGCATCACCCACGACGCCGGGATCCTGGTCGACGGCCTGTCGGTGATGATGCTGTTCGTGGTGACCGCGGTGTCGCTGCTGGTGCACATCTACAGCACCGACTACGTGGCCGGCGACGCCCGCTACACCCACTTCTTCGCCTTCTTGAGCCTGTTCACCGCGGCGATGCTGTTCTTCGTGCTCAGCGACAACCTGCTGCAGATGATCGTCGGCTGGGAGCTGGTCGGCGTGTGCTCGTTCGTGCTGATCGGCCACTGGTGGGAGGACAGGGCCAACTCCGACGCCGCCCTCAAGGCCTTCTTCACCAACCGGGTGGGCGACGTGGGCCTGCTGGTGGGGGTGTCGATCCTGTTCTTCGCCGCGGGCCGCACCTTCGACACCCTGACCCTGTCCGAGCGCATCAACGCCGGCGAGGTGAGCGACGGTGCCCTGGTGGTGGCGTCGCTGTGCCTGCTGGCCGCGGTGATGTCGAAGTCGGGCCAGTTCATACTGCACACCTGGCTGCCCGACGCCATGGCCGGCCCCACGCCGGTGTCGGCGCTGATCCACGCGGCCACCATGGTGGTGGCCGGCATCTACATGGTGGCCCGGCTCTACCCGGTGTTCTGGGAGGGAATGTCGATCCCCGGCTCGAGCATCAACGTGCTGGCGCTGGTGGGGGCGGTCACCCTGCTGTTCGGCGGGCTGCTGGCCTTCACCCAGAACGACATCAAGAAGGTGCTGGCCTACTCCACCGTCAGCCAGCTCGGCTACATGGTGATGGCCCTCGGGGTGGGGGCCTGGACCGCGGCCATGTTCCACCTGTTCACCCACGCCTTCTTCAAGGCCTGCCTGTTCCTGGGGTCGGGCTCGGTGAGCCACGCCGTGCACAGCTTCGACATGAAGGCCGACATGGGGGGCCTGCGCAAGGCCATGCCCCACACCTACCGCACGTTCCTGGTGGCCACGGTGGCCCTGATGGGGCTGCCCCCGCTGGCCGGATTCTGGTCGAAGGACGAGATCCTGGCCGGCACCGGCGGCTGGGGCCTGTTCGGCGGCACCGACGCCAACGGGTCGTACGTGCTGATGCTGGTGATGGGCATGGCGGGCGCGGCGGTGACCGCGGCCTACATGACCCGGGTGGTGTACCTCACCTTCTTCGGCACGTACCGGGGCCACGGCCACCCCCACGAGTCGGGGCCCCGCATCCTGGTGCCGCTGTACGTGCTGGCGATCTTCGCGGTGGGGGCCGGGCTGTTCAACATGCCCAAGGGCTTCCAGTTCTGGCCCGAGGCGTGGCAGGAGCGCTTCGGCCACTACGTCGAGCCGGTGGCCGCCTACTTCCCGGCCATCGGCCACGCCAAGCCGAGCTGGTCGTTGGCCATCGTCTCGGTGCTGGTGGCCCTGGTCGGCGCGGGCCTGGCCTGGCGCTACTACTTCCGGGGCGTGCAGGCCCGCTCGCCGCGCACCGAGATCGACGACGGCCCGGTGTCGCGGGGCGGGCTGCCGAGGGCGGTGTACACCGCGCTGGTCAACAAGTACTACTTCGACCACCTCTACACCGGCGTGATCGTCAAGGCGGTCAAGGGTCCGCTGGCCCGCGCCGTCTACTGGTCCAACCAGCGGGTCATCGACGGCGCGGTGAACGAGGCGGGCCGGCGCTCGGTGGACGCGGGCCGCGCCGTGTACGACCACATCGACCAGACCCTCATCGACCGGGTGATCGTGGACGGCTCGGGCCGGGCCTCCGACGGCGCGGGCGAGAGCCTGCGAGGCATGCAGACCGGCAAGGTCCAGCAGTACGCCGCCATCTTGTTCGCAGCCGCCACCGTCCTCGCCGGCGTGTTCATACTCGTCCTGTCGCTGTGACCCCCACCACTCGACCCCCCAGAACCCCAGGAGCCCTTAGGACCCGACCATGACCGACTTTCTCAACGATTGGGGCCTGACCCTGGTCACCTTCGTCCCGCTGGTCGGGGCGCTGGTGATGATGGCGGTCCCCGCCGCCGAGGAGCAGGCCATCAAACAGCTGGCCCTGCTGTCGTCGCTGCTGGCGATGGTGATCGGCGGCCTGCTGCTGATCGACTTCGACTACGGCGACGCCGGCGCCCTGCAGTTCGTGGTCGACGCCCGCTGGATCGAGGTGATCAACAGCCGCTACATCCTCGGCCTCGACGGCATCTCGCTGCCGCTGCTGGCCCTCACGCTGGTGGTGGTGCCGCTGTGCGTGGTCTACTCCTGGGACCACATACCCGAGCCGGGCAACCCCAAGGCGTTCTTCATCCTCATGCTCATTCTCGAGACGGGCATGGTGGGCACCTTCGTGGCCCAGGACCTGATCCTGTTCTTCGTGTTCTTCGAAGTCGTGCTGCTGCCGATGTTCTTCATGATCGCGGTGTGGGGCGGCGAGAACCGGCGCTACGCCTCGCTCAAGTTCTTCCTGTTCACGCTGTTCGGCTCGGCGCTGATGCTGCTGTCGTTCCTGGCCCTGTTCTTCCTGTCGACCGATCCGGCCACCGGCGAGTCGCTGCGCACCTTCGACATGCGGGTCCTGTCCGATGTGGCCGGCGCGGGCATCGTTGGCTCCACCCAGGTCTGGATCTTCGCGGGCATGTTCATCGGCTTCGGGGTGAAGGTGCCGATGTTCCCGTTCCACACCTGGCTGCCCGACGCCCACACCGAGGCGCCCACGGTGGGGTCGGTGATCCTGGCCGCGGTGCTGTTGAAGCTGGGCACCTACGGGTTCGTGCGCATCGCGGTGCCGATGCTGCCCGACGGCGCCGAGACCTGGGCGCCGTGGATCGGCCTGCTGGCGGTGATCGGCATCATCTACGGCGCGCTGGGGTGCCTGGCCCAGACCGACATGAAGCGCCTGATCGCGTTCTCGTCGGTGGCCCACATGGGCTTCGTGATGCTGGGCATCGCCACCCTCACCGACTTCGGCATCAACGCCGCCATCTTCGGCATGGTCGCCCACGGGATCATCACCGGGATGCTGTTCTTCGTGGCCGGCTCGGTGAAGGAGCGCTACCACACGCTGGAGATCCGCCGGCTGGGAGGGCTGCTGGTGCAGGCCCCCCGCCTGGGCTGGATCCTGGGGCTCTGCTCGATGGCGTCGCTGGGGCTGCCCGGCCTGGCCGGCTTCTGGGGCGAGTTCCCCGCCATCCTGTCGGCCTACTCGCCCGCGGAGGGCCTGCCGGTCGAGACGTTCCGCACCTACATGGTGGTGGCCGCGGTGGGGACGGTGCTGGCCGCGGGCTACCTGCTGTGGCTGCTGCAGCGCACCGCCATGGGCAAGCCCTCCGACGAGTTCGCCGACAGCGACGAGATCGTCGACGTGACCCGCACCGAGTGGCTGGCCTGGACCCCGCTGCTGGTGGGCATCGTGCTGTTCGGGCTGCTGCCCGGCCTGATCTTCGACGTGACCGACCCGGCCGTGGTCGCCCTGCTGGCCACCGGAGGCTGATCGATGCGCTCGCTATTGGGTTCGCTGCTGAGAGGCCGAATGGCCGCGGCGGCCGGTCGCGCCCCGATGGCCGGAGGCTGACACCGAGATGCTGGGTTCGGCCTCGGCGCTGGTCGTCGCCTTCGAGCGGCCCCCGATCGACTGGCACGCGGTCGCGCCCGAGCTCACCCTGCTCGGCTTCGGGGCCCTGCTGACGCTGGTCGACATCTTCTGGCTGGAGCGGGGCCGGGCCGTGGTGTCGGCGCTGGCGTCGTTCGGGCTGCTGGCCTCGATGGTGCCGGTTCTGACGCTGGCGTGGGACGGCGCCGACCGCTCCACCTTCTGGGGCGCCTATGTGGTCGACGACTACGCCTTGGTGATGAAGGCGGTGTTCCTGCTGGCCGGCTACGTGGTGGTGCTGCTGTCCACCAACTACATCGCCGAGGGCGACTACTGGGAGAACGAGTACTACCAGATGCTGCTCTCCGCGGTGCTGGGCATGGTGGTGATGGCCTCGGCCCGCGATCTGATCACCATCTTCGTGGCCCTGGAGCTGCTGTCGATCCCGGCCTACCTGATGGCGACGTGGCGCAAGCGGGATCTGCGCAGCAACGAGGCCGGGCTCAAGTACTACCTGATGGGGGTGTTCGCCTCCGCGGTGCTGCTGTACGGCATGTCGCTGCTGTACGGGGCGGCAGGCTCCACCATGCTGGCCGACATCGACGCGGCCATCTCGGGAGACGGCGCGCCGCTGGCGGTGGTCACCCTGGGGGTGATCTTCGTGGTGGTGGGCTTCGGGTTCAAGGTGTCGGCCTTCCCGTTCCACACCTGGGCGCCCGACACCTACGAGGGCGCGCCCACCCCGGTCACCGCCTTCTTGTCGGTGGCGTCGAAGGCGGCCGGGTTCGTGGCCCTGCTGTCGCTGGTGTTCGTGGGCTTCTGGGGCCGCGCCGACGTGTACCAGCCGCTGATGTGGGCGCTGGCCGCGGCGTCGATGTTCGGCGGCAACCTGATGGCGCTGCGCCAGACCAACCTGGTGCGGCTGCTCGCCTACTCGGGGGTGGCCCAGGCCGGCTACATGCTGGCGCCGCTGGCGGTGGCGGGCGAGTCGCTGGCCACCGCCGACGATGCCCTGTCGTCGGTGGTGACCTATCTGGCCATCTACGCGGCCATGAACCTGGGTGCCTTCGCGGTGGTCATCGCGGTGGCCCGCCGCACCGCCTCGGCCGAGATCGACGCCTACAAGGGCCTGTTCCGCTACTCGCCGGGCCTGGCCGTGGCCATGACGATCTTCTTGATGGCGCTGGCCGGCATTCCGCCGCTGGGCGGCTGGTTCGCCAAGTTCGAGATCGTGCTGGCGCTGATCTCGCCGGGAACGGCCTGGGGCGTGGCCCTGGGCGTGATCGTGGCGGTCAACTCGGTGATCGCGCTCTACTACTACGCCCGCATCGCGTCGCACATGTGGGTGGAGGCCCCGCCCGAGTCTGCGGCCTTCGACACCGCCTCGCCTATCAAGGTGCCCACCTCGGTGACGGCCGCCCTGGTCCTGACCGGCGCGGCCACCCTGGCCTTCGGCATTCTCCCCCAATGGGTGGGCCACTTCACCGATGTGTCCCTGATCGCCGCCCTTGTCGGTTGACGGGTGGAGCGATAGAATCGCTCCGGCCTCTTGCCCTCAGTCACTAGCATCGGGTGTCGGAACGTATGGCTGATCGACTCGTTCAATGCCTGTCCCAGCGGTCGCTCCGCCGAAGGGCGGGCGCGACTGCCTTGACCGCGGTTCTGGTCGTTGCCGTGCTGGGAGCCGGCATGTCGGCAACCGTCGGCGCGCAGACCCAGGGCCAGGATCCCTCGGTGCCGTCGAACGGCCAAGAACCCGGAGTCGAAGAGGGCTTGTTGGATGCTCCCCTGGATCCGGGTGCCGCGCCCGAACCGGGGGCCGTCGGCGCGTCAACGGCGACAGAGGTGGCGTACCCCAATCTCGGCTCGCAGCTCTCTGATCTGGCGGTGGCGGCCAGCGCGGCCGCGCCGCCGAGCCTTGACGGCGGTACCAACGCCACCGCCTCGAGCGGTGCCCGGCTGCTCGCCATTCAACTCGACGGCAACCCAGACGAGGTCCTCGACTTCTTGGACCGCAACGGCATCGCCCCTGCGAACGTGGTCGGCGACTACCTCGAGGTGTATGTGCCGCCCGATCTGCTTGCTCCACTGTCGCAGCAGACCGGAGTGTCGCGGGTACGCGAGATGCCGCAGGCGTTCAAGGAACTGGGCCCCACGCTCAGCAAGGGCGTCGAATTTCACGGCGCCGATGTGTGGCACCGCGGCGGCTTCACCGGCGACGGCGTGAAGGTCGGCGTCATCGACACTCCCACCACCAGCACCAGCAGAGACGGCTTCACCGGCTTGCGGGCCCTGCAAGGCAACGAGTTGCCTTCAACTGTCGTGGGGCGCTGTTACACCGATGTGGGCAAGCCCACCAGCAATCTGGCCAACTGCGACGCCGCGGGCGGCGACGAACACGGCACGCTGGTTGCCGAGACGCTGATGGACGTTGCTCCCGACGCCGACCTGTATATCTCCAACCCGAGGTCATTCGCCGACCTCCACAGCGCGGTCGTGTGGATGCACGGCCAAGGCGTGAAGGTGATCGTCCAGTCGGTGTCGTATGCGTATCACGGCTCGGCCGACGGCACCTCACCCGTCAACCCGAGTCCCCTGAACACGGTCAAATGGGCCGCCGACAACGGCATCGTGTGGGTGAACGCCGCCGGCAACCGAGCCCGACTGGGGTGGCTGGGCTCGTTCAACGACTCCGACAGCGACAACATTCACGAGTGGGCCAGCAACGGCACCGCGGTCGACGAGGCTCAGAGTTTCTATCTGAACAGGGACGCCAAGTTGTCGCTGTTCTTGCGCTGGGACGACGCGTGGGGCGGCGCCTCGAAGGATCTCGATATCGAGGTCAGATACTCGTCCACCTTCGGCGGGGCGCAGACCGTGCTCGGCGGCAGCTACGACGTTCAGAACGGCAGCGGCGCAGACTACCCCTACGAGAGCATCATCCTGTCGGCTTCGAGGACGGGGCATTACTGGATATATGTGAAGAAGAAGGCTTCCAGCAGCGCTCCCTCGTGGCTGCAGATGATGATGTTCTCCGGTTCTGTCAGCTCGCTCGACCATTACACGACGAGTGGCACCGTCTCCAGTCCCGGCGACAGCTCGCATCCAGCAGTGCTGTCGGTCGGCGCGACCAGCAGCCACACCGCGACCAGCGTCAGACACTACAGCAGCCGGGGTCCCACGCCCGACGGCCGCACCAAGCCCGACGTCGTCGGCATCGACTGCACCGCCACCAGCAGCCGTACCCGCTTCTGCGGGACGAGCCAGGCCGCGCCGCATGTGGCGGGCCTCGCCGCCTTGGTGCTCGACCGCAATCCCGCCTTCACCCCGACTCAGGTTGCGAGCTATCTCGAGAGCAACGCAGCCGATCGCGGCGCCGTCGGCGTCGACAACACCTGGGGACACGGCTTCGCCTCACTGCCACCCGACGGATTCAACGACTGCGGGACACCAGTCTCGCTGTCGGGCAACGGCAGCGTTGACGGCGAGTGGACCGCGTCGTGCGAGTCGCAGACTCGAACGGGCAGCTACGCGCGCTTCTACACGTTCACGCTGGCCAGTCAGAGCAAGGTGACGATCAATCTCAAGTCGTCGGTGGACACGTACCTGTACTTGCGTTCCGGCAAGGACAAGCATTCCGGGGATGCTCTGCAGTACGACGACGACAGCGGCGGCGACTACAACTCGCAAATCGTCGAAACACTGCCGGCGGGGGACTACACGATTGAGGCGACCACCTTCCACGGCTTACAGGTGGGTTCCTTCAAGTTGACGGTCGCCGGCCTGCCCACCGTTCAGGCGGTCGAGCCGGTGGTGAGCATCACCGCGGGTTCCGATGTGACCGAGGGTGGTGACGCAACGTTCACTGTCACTGCGGATCCGGCGCCATCGAGTGCGTTGACAGTGGATGTGACAGTGGCGCAGAGCGGCGATTTCGGGGCGTCCACGGGCTCGCGCCAGGTCACGGTCCCCACCTCCGGCAGCGCGACACACACGGTGGCCACCACCAACGACAGCACCGACGAAGCCGACGGCTCGATCACAGCGACAGTCGATGACGGCTCCGGCTACACGGTTTCATCCACCGCCGGTTCGGCGACGGTGGCAGTAGCCGACGACGACGACCCGGTCGAGCCGGAGGTGAGCATCACCGCGGGTTCCGATGTGACCGAGGGTGGTGACGCAACGTTCACTGTCACTGCGGATCCGGCGCCATCGAGTGCGTTGACAGTGGATGTGACAGTGGCGCAGAGCGGCGATTTCGGGGCGTCCACGGGCTCGCGCCAGGTCACGGTCCCCACCTCCGGCAGCGCGACACACACGGTGGCCACCACCAACGACAGCACCGACGAAGCCGACGGCTCGATCACAGTGACCGTCGATGGCGGCTCCGGCTACACGGTTTCATCCACCGCCGGTTCGGCGACGGTGGCAGTAGCCGACGACGACGACCCGCCGGTGGTGGTTGATGCTTGTATGTCGACACTGTCGAGCGACGGCAGCATCGACGGCGAGTGGACCTCTGTGTGTGCCTCGGTGGATCGAACAGACCGCTACGCGCGTTTCTTCACGTTCTCGCTGGCCAGTCAGAGCACAGTGACGATCGATCTGGAGTCGTCGGTGGACACTTACCTGGCCTTGCGTTCCGGCAAGGCCAGGAAGTCCGGGAATGCTGTGCAGTACGACGACGACGGCGGCCGTGGCTACAACTCGCGAATCGTCGAAACAGTGCAAGCGGGGGACTACACGATTGAGGCGACCACCTATTCCAGATCGAGGACAGGGTCGTTCAAGTTGACGGTCGCCGGCCTGCCCACCGCTCAGGCGGTTGAGCCGGAGGTCAGCATCACCGCCGGTTCCGATGTGACCGAGGGCGGCGACGCGGTGTTCACCGTCGCGGCGAGCCCGGCGCCGTCGGCGGCGTTGACGGTGGATGTGACGGTGGCGCAGTCCGGCGATTTTGGGGCATCCACCGGGCCGCGTCAGGTGACGGTTTCGACGTCTGGCACTGCGACGCTGACGTTGTCCACGGCGGGTGACAGTGTTGATGAGCCGGATGGTTCGGTGACGGTGACGGTCGATGACGGCTCGGGCTACTCCGTGTCGTCGACGGCCGGTTCGGCGTCGGTGGCGGTGGCTGATGATGATGATGATCCGCCGCAGCCGCCGGTGTGTACGGTGCAGTTGCCGTCTGATGCGGTGACGGTGTCGGAGGTGACGGGCTGGCGTGATGGTCACAGCGGCGCGGCGCATGTGCTGCGCTGGAATCGGGTGCTGGCCGCGTTGGGGGTGGACACGGGCGAGACCGCGATGACTGTGGCGGAGTCGCGCGCCAACGAGGGCCAGTTCATGTTGAGCCGCTGGGACCGCGTCACGCGGACCCTCGAAGCGCACGCACAGTGCAACAACCCGTCACCGGCGCCGCCGCCTCCGCCTCCGGTGGTTGAGCCAGAGGTGAGCATCACCGCAGGCAGCGGCGTGACCGAGGGCGGCGACGCGGTGTTCACCGTGACTGCTGACCCTGGGCCCTCAAGTCCGTTGACGGTCGATGTCACGGTGACGGCATCCGGCGATTTCGGTGTGTCCACCGGCGCTCGGCAGGTGACGATCTCCACGTCTGGAAGCGCGACGCTGACGGTTTCCACCGTCGACGACAGCGTCGACGAAATAGACGGCTCGGTGACGGTGACTGTCGATGGCGGCTCGGGCTACACGGTGTCGTCGGTGGCCGGATCTGCGACGGCCGCCATCGCTGATGACGACGATCCCGCACCTCTGCCTCCGCCTCCGCCTCCGGTGGTTGAGCCAGAGGTGAGCATCTCCGCGGGCAGCGGCGTGACCGAGGGCGGCGACGCGGTGTTCACGGTGACCGCGGATCCGGCGCCGTCGGCTGCGTTGGCGGTGGACGTGACGGTGACGGCATCCGGCGATTTTGGTGCGGCGACGGGTTCTCGGCAGGTGACGGTCCCCGCATCGGGCACCGTCACGCTGACGGTGCCCACGATCAATGACACCGTCGACGAGACTGACGGCTCGGTGACGGTGACTGTCGATGACGCCTCGGGCTACACGGTGTCGGCCACCGCCAACTCGGCATCGGTGACGGTCTCCGACGACGACGATCCCGCGCCGCCTCCGCCTCCGCCGCCGCCGGTGGCTGAGACTGGGTTCTCTATTGGGGATGCTTCTGGCACAGAGGGCGAGCAGGTGAGTGTCACGGTGACTCTGTCGCACGCCTCGACTCAGCGCCTGCGGGTGTACTGGAAGACCGATTTCGGTGGATCCAGCGCGTGGAATCCCAGGAATCCCATCTGGGCGGTGACAGACGTCGACTTCGCCAGAGCGAGCGGCTGGCTGACATTCGAGCCCGGTGTGGTCGAGCGTCAGGTGCAGGTGAGCCTCCTAGAAGACTCTCGGGTCGAGCCCGTCGAGGAGTTCCAGGTGAACTTGGTGTTCGTGTCGCCCTTCGGGGCCGTCCCCATCGCCAACCGCAGAGCCATCATCACCATCAACGACAACGACTAGCCGCAGCCAGCGAGTGACTCTCGGAGGCCGGATCGCAGCCCGGGGGCCGATCCCGGTGTCGGAGTATGTGGATGCCTGTCTGTACGACCCTGACGGCGGGTTCTACATGGGATCCGGCAGGGGGCGGGCCGGGGGCCATTCGGGGCACTTCCTGACCGCGCCCGAAACCGGCCCCCTGTTCGGGGCGGTGCTGGCCCGGGCCCTGGATGCGTGGTGGGCGGACCTGGGTGAGCCGACCCGCTTCACGGTGGTCGACTGGGGGGCTGGACCGGGCACGCTGGCCCGGTCGGTGCTGGCCGCGAAGCCCCGCTGCATGGCCGCGGACGCGCTGCGGCTGGTGCTGGTGGAGGTGTCATCGTGGCAGCGGGATTTGCATCCCCAATACCGCCTCGTCACCAGCGCGGCCCGGATGCCGGATGCACTGCCGCACGGCGTGGTGTTGGCCAACGAACTGCTCGACAACCTGCCTTTCGACCTCGTTCGTCGAACGCCCGGCGGCTGGGAGGAGCTGCTTGTCGAGGTTGTCGATGCAGCCTCACCCAACCGGTTCTCGCTGGTGCCGCGACCGGCGGCGGCAGAGCTCGTGGCCGGACTGCCCGACGTGGCGGTCGGGGCTCGGATACCGGTGCAGCGGGCCGCCCGGCGCTGGGTGGACGAGGCCTGCGGACTGCTGGAGAGGGGCCGGGTGGTCGCCTTCGACTATGGAGCCGACACGCCGGAACTGGCGGCACGGTGCGAGCCGTCGGATGCTGCTGTCGCGGAGGCGCTCGAGCAGGCCCAGGATCCGGCTGCGGGCCTGGGCTGGCTGCGGACCCACCGCCGCCACCGCGGCGGATCCTGGTGGCTGGCCGACCCGGGATCGTGTGACATCACCGCAGATGTGGCCCTCGACCAGGTGCAGGCCGGCCACCGGGCCGAAGTGTGCACCCAGGCCGAGTTCCTGCGCGCCCACGGCATCGACGAGTTGGTGGCTGAGGGCCGCTCGGTGTGGGCCGAACGGGCTGCGGCCGGCGACCTCGCTGCGCTCACCGCCCGCAGCCGCACCGGCGAGGCCGAGGCCCTATGTGACCCGGCCGGAATGGGTGCCTTCAAGACGCTGGTCTGGACCGTCGCCTGACAGCAGCCGCTATGCATCCGTCAAGAGTTCTTGGTCAGGTCGAGCTTGGAGCGGACGTCGCTTGGGCCGAGCACGGTCACGTTCATCGCTTCCAGGATGCTCACCGCTCGGCCCACGAGCTCGGAGTTGGTGGCCAGTTGCCCCCGCTTGAGATAGAGGTTGTCCTCGAGGCCGACGCGGACGTTGCCGCCCGTCAACACCGCAGCCGCGACATAACGAAGCTGGTCCCGTCCGATTGAGAAAGCTGAGAAGGTCCAGTCGTCGGGAAGGTTGTTGACGAACGCCAGCAGCGTGTTGAGATCGTTGGGCGCTCCCCACGGTATGCCCATGCAGAGCTGCACCATGACGGGATCATCGAGCAGGCCCTGGGCGTACAGCCACTTGGCGAACGTCAGGTGGCCGGTGTCGAACAGCTCCAGCTCGGGCCGCACGCCCAGCTCCTGCACCTGTCGGGCCATCTCCACGAGGACCGACGGCGTGTTGGTCATGATGTAGTCCGACTCGCCGAAGTTCATGGTGCCGCAGTCGAGGGTGCAGATCTCCGGTCGCAGCTGCCGAACGTGCTCGAGCCGCTCGGTTGCGCCAGCGAGGTCGGTGCCGTCTGCGTTGGGGGGCAGGGGCCGCTCGGGCGAGCCGAGGGTGAGATCGCCGCCCATGCCGGCGGTCAGGTTGAGGACGACATCGGTGTCGGACTGTCGGACCTGCTCGACCACCTCGCAGTAGTAGTCGACCTCGCGCGAGGGGTCGCCAGTGACCGGATCCCGCACATGGATGTGAACGACCGCGGCCCCGGCCCGGGCTGCTTCGATGCAGTTGCGGGCGATGTCGCGGGGGGCGTACGGCACCCGATCCGACTTCTTGACGGTGTCGCCGCTTCCGGAGACGGCGCAGGTGATGAATGCGCTCGTCACTGGTCCTGTCCTGTCGGGGTTGTGTCGATCATGGGACGGTTGCGAGCCGTCCGGTGCGGTGACGGTACCAACATCGACATCGACCGCGCCCGCCAACAGCAGCCGCGACGTTTGGCGCGCCGAGCGCGTCTAGCGGTGCGATACTGCGGCGCGCGGGATGCCCGCAGCGCAAGGAGGGCAGCGTGACGGCGAGGATCATCGGCTTGGCGGGGACCGGAGTCATCGGCACCGGATGGGCGGTGCGGGCCCTGGCCCGGAGCCACGACGTGGTGGCATGGGATCCAGGCGACGGCGCCGAAGACCGGCTCCGGGCCGCCGTGGCGCGGGCCTGGCCCTCGGCTGTTCGACTGGGACTGTTCCCCGGCGCCGATCCGGCCCGGCTGCGTTGGGCCTCCGGACCCGAGGAGGTAGCCGCGGGCGCCGACTGGATACAGGAGAGCGCCCCCGAGGACGAGCCGCTCAAACGGTCGCTGCTGGGCCGTCTCGACGCGGCCGCCGATGCGGCCACGGTGATCGCCAGCAGTTCGTCGGGGCTTCTGCCCAGCCGCCTGGCCGACGGGCTCGACCATCCCGAGCGGCTGCTGATCGGCCACCCCTTCAATCCCGTGTATCTGCTGCCGCTGGTGGAGGTGGTGCCCGGAGAGGCCACCGCGGAGTGGGCGGTCGCTGCGGCCATGGCCCACTACGACGACCTGGTGATGCATCCGCTGTTGGTGCGCCGCGAGGTTGAGGGCTATCTGTCGGACCGCCTGCAGGAGGCGCTGTGGCGTGAGAACCTGCATCTGGTGAACGATGGCATCGCCACCACCGCGGAGCTCGACGACGCGATCGTCTACGGGCCGGGCCTGCGCTGGGCGGCCATGGGCACCAACCTCACCTTCCACCTGGCCGGCGGTGAGGGCGGGATGCGGCACATGCTGGGCCAGTTCGGCCCGGCGTTGAAGCTGCCGTGGACCCGGCTGGAGGCGCCCGAGCTGAGCGGGGAGCTGGTGGAGGCCATGGCCGCAGGCTGCGACGAGCAGGCGGGCGGGCGATCCATGGCCGAGTTGGAGCGCCACCGCGACGACTGCCTGTTGGCGGTGATGCGGGCGCTGCGACCGGCCGGGGTCGGGGCCGGCCGCCTCGTCGCCGAGCGGGAGGCTCGGATCCTGGCCGCCAGCGCCTCGGCCGAGGCTGAGCCGTGGACGCCCGGCGCCGAGATCGAGGCTCCGCTGGCACTGTATGCGCCCACTGTGGAGCCCGACTGGATCGACTACAACGGCCATATGACCGAGTGGGCCTACCTGGCGGTGTTCGGCTGGGCGTCCGACGCCCTGTTCCGCTATTTGGGCGTCGACGAGGCCTATCGCCGCGGCGGGCACTCCTACTACACGGTCGAGACCCACCTCAACCACCGCCGCGAGGCGTCCCTCGGGGAGCGGTTGCGGGTCACCACGCAGGTGCTCGGCAGCGACGCCAAGCGGCTGCACATCTTCCACACCATGTACCGCGACACCGGGACGCGCCGGGACGCTGAGATGCCCGGCGACGCCGAGACGCACCGCGACCGCGAGTTGTTGTGCACCGGCGAGCAGATGCTGCTCCACGTCGACACCGCAGCCGGCCGCGCCGCTCCGCTGGTGCCCGGCCCCGCAGCCGACGCAGTGGCCGCGGTCACCGCCGCCCACGCATCCATGCCGGCGCCGCGGCTGTCTGGCCGTCTGATCGCCCCCTAAACCGCAAGGAGCAGCCGATGGACTTCTCGATCAGCGACTCCCAGCAGATGGTGGTCGACACCGTGCGCTCCTTCGTCGAGCGCGAACTGGTCCCCCACGAGGCGGAGGTGGAGCGCACCGGACAAGTCCGGCCCGAGCTGGTGGCCGAGATCCGCCGCAAGGCCATCGATGCGGGCCTGTACGCGGCCAACATGCCCGTCGAGCTCGGCGGCGGCGGCCTCGACGACCTGACCTTGGCCATGGCCGAGCGGGCCTTCGGCTGGACGGCCTACGCCCTGCACTACATCGTGGCCCGCCCGTCCAACATCCTGCGGGCCTGCACCGGCGAGCAGATCGACGAGTACCTGCTGCCCACCGTGCGGGGCGAGCGGGTGGAGTGTCTGGCCATGAGCGAGCCCGACGCGGGCTCCGACCTGAGAGGCATGGCCTGCCGGGCCGAGCGCCGGGGCGACGAGTTCGTGGTGAACGGCACCAAGCACTTCATCAGCCACGCCGATCTGGCCGACTATGTGATCCTGTTCGCGGCCACCGGCGCCACCGACACCGCCAGAGGTCCCCGCAAGCTGATCTCGTCGCTGCTGGTGGACCTCGACACTCCCGGAGTGGAGCGGGCGCCGGGCTACAACTGCGTGTCGAACCGGGGCTACCACAACCTCATCTTGAACTTCGACGATGTGCGGGTGCCTGTCTCCAAGCTGCTGGGCGAGGAGCACCGCGGCTTCGAGGTGGCCAACGAGTGGCTGGGCAGCACCCGCCTGCAGGTGGCCGCGGTGTGCCTGGGCCGGGCCGACCGGGCGCTGTCGGTGGCGCTCGACTGGGCCGCCACCCGCGAGCAGTTCGGGCAGCGCATCGGACGCTTCCAGGGCGTGTCGTTCAAGCTGGCCGACATGCGAACCCGCCTGCTGGCCGCCGAGTTGACCACCTACCGGGCCGCGTGGCTGTCGGCGCAGGGCCAAATGGGCGACGCCGACGCGGCCATGGCCAAGCTGTCGGCCACCGAGATGCTGCAGTTCGTGTCGGACGAGGCCATCCAGATCCTCGGCGGAATGGGGCTGATGGACGAGCTGCCGCTGGAACGGATCTGGCGCGACGCCAGGGTGGATCGCATCTGGGACGGCACCAGCGAGATCCAGCGCCACATAGTGTCACGCGACATGTTGCGGCCCCGCGGCTGCTGAACGGTGGCATGAACGGCCGGCTTGATCGGTTGTTGAGGCCCCGCTCGTTGGCCTTCATCGGGGGCGCGGCCGCGGAGTTGGCCATCGACGCTTGCCGGTCATTCGGCTTCTCGGGCGACATGTGGGCCGTCAATCCGAGCCGCGAGCTGCGAGGACTTCGCACCTTCGCCTCGGTGGACGAGCTGCCAGCACCGGTCGATGCTGCCTTCGTGGGCGTGGACTGCCATGCCACCGTCGAGGTGGTGCGCCGGCTGACCGCCCGGGGCGCGGGTGCAGCGGTGTGCCACGCCTCGGGCTTCGCCGAGACGGGCGAGGCCGGTGCAGCTCTGCAGGGCGAACTGGTGGCTGCGGCAGCCGGGATGCCGATAGTGGGCCCCAACTGCTACGGGACGCTGTCGGCGCTGACCGGAGCGGCGCTGTGGCCCGACGTCCACGGGCTGTCCCGCACCGACCGCGGCGTGGCGCTGTTGAGCCAGAGCGGCAACATCGCAGTCAACCTCACCATGCAGCGCCGGGGCCTCGACATCGCCTCGGTGCTGACGCTGGGAAACCAGGCCGATGTGGGCATCTCGGAGGCCCTCGAGGCCATAGCTGCCGACGACGCGGCCACCGGGGTGGGCCTGTGCATCGAGCAGATCGACGACCCGGAGCGGTTCGCAGCCGCCGCGACCGCCGCCCACCGGCGGGGCCTGCCCGTGGCAGTGCTCAAGCTGGGGACATCTGAGGCTGCGGGCGCTATTGCCGTCACCCACACCGCCTCGCTGGTAGGCGACGACGCCGCCCATGCCGCGCTGTTCGACCGGCTGGGTATTCGCCGGGTGCACACTCTGCCCGAGCTGCTCGACACCCTGGCCGTGCTGTGCGCCCTCGGACCGCTGCGCGGCGACCGGCTGGTGTCGTTGAGCTGTTCCGGCGGCGAGGCGGCGCTAGTGGCCGACCGCAGCCGCAGCCGCGGCCTCAACTTCCCGGCCTTCGGCCCCGACCATGCCCAGCGGGTGGCAGCCACCCTCGACGGCCGGGTGGCGGTCACCAACCCGCTCGACTACCACACCTTCATCTGGGGCGACGAGGACCGGCTGGCCGCCTGCTTCCGCGCCGTCCTCGAGGCCGAGCCGGCCCCGTTCGATGCCGCCCTGCTGGTGATCGACTTCCCCGCCGAGGGGCTCGACCGGTCGCGCTGGTGGCCCACCGTGGAGGCCTTCGCCGAGGCCTGCACCGCCAGCGACACCCCTGGCGTGGTCGCCGCCTCGATGGCCGAGAACCTGCCCGAGGAGGCCCGCATCCGGGTCTCCGAGTCGGGTCTGGCCGCTTGCGGCGACATCGATACCGCCCTGTCGGCTCTCGAGGCCGCCGCCGCTTGGGGGCGATCGGCCGCCCGCACGACCGGATCGTCCGCAGCCTGGCTACCGCCCGCCGTGGTGGGGTCGTTTGGATCCCGTCAGCCTGCATCGTCTCTCCTCTCGTCCGCGGACGCTGTCGGCGTGTCACGCTCGCACTTGCAGTCGCAGCGAACCTACGGGCGGTGTGTGACAGAGGGGGTCGGCCGCGCTGGCGTCCTGCTGAGCGAGCACGAAGCAAAGCAGCGCCTCGCCGCAGCCGGCGTGTCGGTACCCGCTGGCATGGTGGTCGCCGCAGACGGCGCAGCCGAGGCCGCGGCCGAGATCGGTTGCCCGGTCGTGGTCAAGGCCACCGGCCTCGTCCACAAGACGGAGTCCGGCGGGGTGGTGGTCGGTCTCGACAGCCCCGAAGCGGTGGCCGCCGCGGCCCTCAGACTGGCCGGCGGAGATGCAACCGTCATGGTGGAGTCCTGCGTCACCGGCATCGTCGCTGAGTTGCTGGTGAGTGTCCGCTCCGCGGCCCCGGTCGGGATGCTGCTCACGCTGGGCGCGGGCGGAACGCTGGCGGAGTTGCTCGGCGACACCGTCAATCTGCTGCTGCCGGCATCTGCCGACGACGTTCTCGAAGCCCTGCAACGTCTTCGCATCTGGCCGGTGCTGGCCGGCCATCGGGGCCGCCCGGCGGCTGCTGTCGCGGCGGTGCTCGACACGGTTGGGGCATTGGGCGCGCTGACGCGCGACGATCACAGCATCATCGAAGTCGAGATCAACCCCCTCGTGGTCACGCCGCAGGCCGCGGTCGCCGCCGACGCCCTGATGCTCATCACCGAGAGCGGCCGCGACCATGGCTGACAGCGCCGTGAGGGCCACCGTCGAGGGGGCGGTGCTCGAGATCACCCTTGACCGGCCCAAGGCCAACGCCATCGACGCGGCCACCAGCCGGGAACTGAGCCGGCTGTTCGCGACATTCCGCGACGATCCCGGCCTGCGGGTAGCAATACTCACCGGCGCGGGCGACCGGTTCTTCTGCGCCGGCTGGGATCTCAACGCCGCGGCCGCGGGCGAGGAGTTCGAGGCCGACTACGGCGAGGGCGGCTTCGGCGGCTTCGGCGAGTTGCGGGGCCTGCTCAAGCCGGTGATCGCCGCGGTCAACGGCATGGCCGTGGGCGGCGGATTCGAGATCGTGCTGGCCGCCGACCTGGTGGTGGCCGCCGAGCACGCCCGCTTCTGGCTGCCGGAGGCTTCGCTGGGGATCGTGCCCGACACCGCCTCGGTGCGCCTGCCCAGGATGGTCCCGCCCGCGGTGGCCAACGAACTCCTCTACACGGGCCGGCGCCTCGACGCGGCCGAGGCGCGGCGCTGGGGGCTGGTCAACTCGGTGGTCGACGGCGCCGATCTCATGGCCGAGGCCCGGGCTCTGGCCGCCCGGGTGGTGGAGGCCGCACCGCTGTCGGTGGACGCCATCGGCCAGATCCGCGACCGCACCCGGCATCTGCGGCTGGACCAAGCCTTCGAGCTGCTGCGATCCGGCGAGTTGGCCGCCTACGAGGCCGTGCTGGCCTCGGCCGACGCCGTGGAAGGCCCCAAGGCCTTCACTGAGGGCCGCACCCCCCGCTGGCAGGGTGCCTGAGCCCTGATCTTCCGCCACTGTTCGCGGCGCTCAACGGCCGCTCGCACCAACACGGCCCACAACCTTGCCCGGTAGAGAACGGACTCGATGGACTATTCGCCCGGTTCAGGGTGGGGTGTGGCCGAAGTCGAAGGCGGCGATCTCGGCCATCTGCTCGCCGAGCAGGGTGATTGCGGTCTCGAACAGCAGCTTGCCCTCCTCGGCGGTGGCGCCGGTCGGGTCGCCGATGTGGCCGTGGGGCCCGAAGTCGTTCGACAGCCAGCCGAATGAGGCCATGCCCCCGAAGCGCACATACCGGTTCTGGGCCAGGCCCGCGGGAACGGCCCGTTCGGCCCGCTCGAGGTGCACCAGACGGGGACGCAGGTGCATGAACACCGATGTCTCGCGGTGCCCGCCGTGGATTCCCATGCCCAGCTCCGCCTCAGGGGACTTGCCGCCTTGGTCGGGGGGCACGAACGGATGCACCAGGAAGGTCATCAGCCCGGTTTGCAGGCGGATCTCCCGGCAGGCCACATTGAGCAGCGACGAGTTGCCGCCGTGGCCGTTGAGGAACACGAGCCGCCGGGCTGCGGTGGTGGCCACGCAGCGGCCGATGTCGCGCAGCACCGCCAGCAGCGTCTCCGCCGACAGCCACAGAGTTCCCGGCGACCAGGCGTGCTCGTTGGACTTCGACACCGACAGGGTGGGCAGCAGCCACAGGTCGTGGGCGTCGCCGTGCTCGGCCACCAGCGCGGCGGCCGACTCGTGGGCGATCACATGGTCCACCGACAGAGGCAGGTGCGGACCGTGCTGCTCCACCGCCCCCACGGGCTGCACGATGACCGACGACTCGGTGATCAGCTCAGCGATCTCGGGCCCACTGAGATCCTCGAAGCGGCGACTGTGCGAGCTGAGCATCGGCATTACGGTACCGGACTCCAGAACGACACATCGGACGGCCCGAGGCTGGCCACCGCGCCGGCGGCGTCGAGGCGGGCCACCACCGTGACATCGCCCTCGGCGGTGTTGGCCCCGAAAGTGATGGCGTCGCCGTCGGGAGACCACAGGCGGGGCGTCTCGTCGTACTGGTCGGCGAAGGGCAGATAGCTGCTGAGAAAGGCGACGCTGGGCGCGAAGCGAGTCAACTCCACCGACTCGGTTCCGTCCCAGACGTTCCACGACATCCCGGCGCGCGGGTCGCCGGCGCTGGCCGCCACCAGCAGACGGCGGCCGTCGGGACTCCATTCCAGCCACAGGCCGATCTGGTCGATCACCGTGCGGCGCTCGGCGGTGGCGAGGTCGATGATCTGCACCGAACCGTCCGGGATGTCGGATTGCGCAGACTGCTGCGACCCCTGGCCGTCGCTGGGCTCGGGCGAGGCCGACGACACCGCCACCCGGTCCCCCGACGGGTGGACCGCCATCATCGTGTAGCGGCCGGCGGGTCCGAGATCGGTGATCTCGCCGGTGTCGGCGCTGCGGCGCAACAGCTGCGGGCTGGTGGCGGACCGCCGGTCGAGAAGCTCTTCGGCCTCGGCGTCGGCGGGGGCCTGCCCGTAGGAGTCCACGTACAGGAAGTCCTGGGTGCCCGGCACCCAGGCCGGAGCCTGAAAGTCCACGCCGACCAGGCCGTAGTCGTTGTGGTCGCGAGGCGAGTCGACGTCATTGATGAGCATCAGCCGGTGTCCCGCGTGCAACAGCAGCCGCCGCCCGCCGGGCTCCCACGCTGCGAACAGGCTCTGGCCCTGCAGCGACACGTCGGTGGCGGGGGCACCGGTCTCGTCGAGGATGTAGGCGGCGGTGCCGCCCGTCTGGCTCGGCCCCAACGCCAGCAGCCGGGAGCCGTCATGGCTCCAGGTGTAGAAGAAGTACGGGCGGGCTGTGGCCTCCGCAGCGATGTCGCCGGTGGCAATGTCGACCACCGCGACCCGGGAGGTGCCGCTGGCCGGATCGGTGAGCGTGGCGGCCAGGCGGCGGCCGTCGCGCGACCAGGTGGGCTGGGTGACGACCTGGTCGGCGCCCAACTCGCCCACCACCTCGCCGCTGGGTCGCATCAGCCGCAAGCCGACCGGACCGGCCGAGGCAATCAGCCCGCCGTCGCCCAGCGGCCCTGCGGTCGGGCTGTCGCCGGGCGGACTCTCGCCAACTGGGTCTGCTTGGGTGGGCGCAGCCAGCTCGACGCCCGGCGAGGTCACCGGCGTGACCGCTGACAGAGGCTCCGGCACGGTCTCGGGAGTCCAGTCGTCCGGGGCCGGCACCGAGGTGCGGGTCGGCCCGCTCGCGCAGGCCGCGGCTACGAGCAGGGCGCACGCCGAGGCGCCGGCAACCAGGTGCCGGCGGATCTGCATGGCTCCGACCGTAGCCGCGAGCGTCGGCTGCGCCCTATCCGCCCCGTTGTCTAGAACGGGCTGAGCCCCAGGCGGTTGCGGATCGACACCAGCTCGCCCAGGTGGTTGAACCCGTGGCCGATGGCGCTCCACTGCAAGAACCACGCCGCCGGCTTGCCGTCCCACATCGAGTACAGCCAGTCGAAGCGGTCCTCGGGAGTGCCCAGAGCCTGAAGGGCGGCGGTGGTGTCGGGTCGGGCGTCCATCTGGGGCAGCCCTTGGATCTCGAGCCAGCCCGCGGTGGAGTCGAGCACGGCCAGCGCGTAGGCGCCGACCGTCTCGGGATCGAGCGTGTCGGTTAGGTCGGCGTCCTCGCCCTCGGCCAGGCCCCGCCAGAGGTCATCGGCGATGCCGAGACGGTCGGTCCAGCCGTCTACGACCTCTGAGTCGCCGCCCCTCAGCACGCGGTTGACGGCCACGTCGTGGTGGCGGGCGAGATGCCACAGCACGTACACCGGGGCGATCCCTCCCCCGTCGGCCCGCTCCCGTCGCCGCGGCGGGGGTATCAGCCCCAGCACGCCGCCGTTGAGCTTGGCCCGCAGCGACCTCAAGTCGCCGATGATCCAGTCCAGCAGGTCCATTTCAGTTCGCTCCCAGTCCTATCGCTTGCGCCGTGTGCTGCGTCCGCCGCTCGGAGTCCACGACTCGATCAGCAGGCTGTAGTCGGCCACCCTAACCAGCACCACCCGGCCGCCAACAGGCCGGCAGGGGCGGGAGCGGTGGGCTCGACTGGAGGTGGGTACTCTCTGGCGGTGCGCTTCGTGGTGCTGCACGCCCACCCACAACCGGACTGCTTGAACGTGGCGCTGCGCGACCGGGTGGTCGACACGCTTCAGGCCGCGGGCCACGGGGCTCAGGTTGCGCGACTCACGCAGGGCGAGTCGATCGACGGGGCGAGCATTGTCGGGGCCGAGGGCCTGGTGTTCGTCTACCCCACCTGGTGGGGTGGTCTGCCCGCACCGCTGCTGGGGTGGGTCCAGCGGGAGCTGGCCGCCTGGATCGACGGGGCGGCCGACCCGGCGACCTCGCCGCTGCGCGCCGTGAAACACTTGGTGGCGGTGACCACCCACGGCTCGTCGAGCCGGGTGAACTGGCTGCAGGGCGAGCCGGGGCGCCATCTGCTGGGGCGCACCGTGACCCGGCTGTGCGCCCCCGGCACGAAACTGCAGTGGGTGGCGCTCTACAACCTGGACCGGCGGACCCCAGCCGAGATGTCGGCCTTCATAGACCGCGCCGCCACTGAGATCAAGGCCCTGGCAAGCGAGCCAGCCCGGTAGCGAGAACGTGGGCTGGGTCAGGGGGACCAGCCGGCGAAGGTGTCGATCACCGGCTTCATGTCGTCCATCAGGGGATACAGCACCGGGCAGGTGACGCCGGCGTCGATGTACTCGGCCACCTTGTCGCGGCACTGCGTTGAGGTGCCCGCGGCCATCACCCGGCGCACTAGATCGTCGCTGATCAGCGGGGCCGCCTTCAGGTAGTCGTCCTCGACCGCGGGCCAGCCGACCACTTCCTGCACCCGCTCGATCAGCCCGGGGTCGGCGCCGGAGGCGGCCATGATGTGAGGCTCGGTGCCCAGGTAGTAGGCGACCAGCGTCTTGCCGACGGTCAGCGCCTCGTCGGGGTCGTCGTCGGACAGGCAGCAGATCAGCAGCTCGGGGCGGTCGATGTCTTCGATGGTGCGGCCGGAGCGGGCCGCACCGGCGCCCACCCTGGCCACCGCGTCGCGGATGTAGTCGGTGGGCACCACGTAGTTGAGCATCGCCCCGTCGGCGATCTCGCCGGTCAGTTCCAGCATCTTGGGGCCGGTGGCCCCGATGTAGATCGGGATGTCGCGGGGGGAGGCGTCGCCGTAGGCCACATCGAGGCGGACCCGGTCGAGGTTTACGAACTCGCCGGAGTAGCTGACCTCCTCCATGGTGAACAGAGCCCGGATGGCCTCGACGTACTCGCGCATGGCGGTGAGCGGCTTGCGGCGGGCCGCCCCGACCCGGCTGGCGATGGGCTCCCACCAGGCGCCGAGCCCCAGCATCACCCGGCTGCCGCCGTCGGGGGCGGGTCCGGCCAGCTCGTGCATGGTGCTCCAGGAGGCCGCGATCACCGCCGGGTTGCGGGTGTAGACGGGCAGCACGCCGCTGGCCACCCGCAGCCGCTTGGTGGACGCCAGCAGGGCGCTCATCATCACCACGCAGTCGCGGGCCAGCCGGGTGTCGGCCTGCCAGATCTCGTCGATGCCGCGCTCCTCGGCGTAGCGGGCCATCTCGATCTCGTAGCCGATGGGGTGCTTGTCCTGGAAGTAGAGGGCCATGCGCTGGGTCACGGCCGCAGATTGTTCCACACCTCCCCGCCCCGCGACCGAGCGGGCGGACCGCAGTCCACTATCCACTCCCCCGTTCGTCACCTACTATCAACGCCCATGGGATCGCAGGCCGTCGACCCGCAGGGGATCGCCCCGCCCGCGGCCCGCTATGCCCACGCCGTGGCCACCTTCGGCCCGCAGCGGTGGCTGCACACCTCGGGCGTCGTGCCCACCCGCCCCGACGGATCGGTGTCCGATGACATCGGCGAGCAGGCTCGAACCGTCTGGCAGAACATCTCGGCCATGCTCACCGAAGCCCAGATGCGCCCGACCGACATCGTCTCGGTCACCACCTACGTGGTGCCCGGACAGCCTCTCGCCGCGGTGATGGCCGAGCGCGACCGCTTCCTCGACGGCCATCTGGCCGCCTCGACGCTGGTGGTAGTTCCCGAGCTGGCCCAGCCCGCGTGGCGGGTCGAGATCGCGGTGATAGCCGCAAACTGATCCGCGGCCCGGCTGTCTGCCCAAAATTGAGCTTGCTTTCGACCTTGTTGTGCAGCATTATGCCATGTCGGAGGACACCACATTTGAAGGAGGTTCTCGAAATGGGAATATTGAAATGCAATCTGCGGCTCGACAGCCCTGACGGCAAGCGCTCGATGGAGACCGAGGCACTGGTCAACACGGGTGCAGCCTTCACCGTTGTGCCGGCGGCCAGGCTGACCGAACTCGGGGTGAAGCCATTCGATACGGAGAGGATCTCGGTAGCCGACGGCCGCATCGTTGAATGCGGGCTGGGACGTGCCATCGCCACCGTGCAGGGCAGAACGGAGTCCACCCTGGTCGTCTTCGGCGTGGACGACGACATCACTCTCCTCGGTGCCTACACGCTAGAAGGCCTCAGGTTCGCGGTAGATCCCGTAAACGGCCGCCTAACCCAACTCCACATAACCGCCTAGTCACAGTGTGGTGCTTGCATCTCACCGACAACAATGTGACGCGAGCATCACATTGACTCTGGCGTTCTTGCCGCGGCCCGCTTGGCCACCGGAGACGCCGTGACCGATCTCGCTTTCTGCGTCGGTTGAGCTTCGGTGTCAGCACGACGGCGAGGCCGGTTGTTCGCAGGCCGATTAGGGGGCGGCGACGTTGGCTGTGCGAGTGCCGTCGGCGTTGGTCCAAACCTCGACGCTGTGGCTGAAGTTGCTGAGGCAAATGCGGTCACCCCATGAGATGTTGCCGTTGCTGTCCACGAACCGGGCGCTGTAGGTGACAGGAATGTTTCGGCTCGTGTCAACAAAGGTGCCGCACCTGATCCAATACTGAGCACCCGGAGTCCAGCCCGTTCCCGAGCCATGAACCCACCGACAACCAGAGTTCGCGGTGCAGCCTCCAGCTACTCCGGTTCCGCCCCGGCTCACACTCAACGTCGGGTTCGACTGAGGCGGAGGCGGAGGCGGGTTGTTCGGAGCGGCAACGTTGGCTGTGCGAGTGCCGTCGGCGTTGGTCCAAACCTCGACGCTGTGGCTGAAGTTGCTGAGGCAGATGCGGTCACCCCATGAGATGTTGCCGTTGCTGTCCACGAACCGGGCGCTGTAGGTGACAGGAATGTTTCGGCTCGTGTCAACAAAGGTGCCGCACCTGATCCAATACTGAGCACCCGGAGTCCAGCCCGTTCCCGAGCCATGAACCCACCGACAACCAGAGTTCGCGGTGCAGCCTCCAGCTACTCCGGTTCCGCCCCGGCTCACACTCAGCGTCGGGTTCGACTGAGGCGGAGGGGCGGTCGTTCGCGGTGTGGCAAAAGAGGAGTCGGACCAGGCCCCCGGTCCAGCGGCGTTGATTGCTTGGACTTCGACTGCGTGTTCGACGCCGTTCGCCAGACCAGTGACGGTTCGCCGAGTTGAGGTGAATGGTCCGTAGGTGGTCCAAGAGCCGCCAGCGGGCTGTATGTCAACGTTGTATCCGGTGATGGGTGAGCCGTTGTCATTGGGCGGAACCCACTCAACTGTGATCTGGCCGTCGCCCGGATCGAGTACGGGCGGGTGGGGCGCATCCGGAGGCTGCCGGTCGGGCGGTATAACAATAATAGCCAGTGGGGACCAGTCGCCTGGACCGGCTGCGTTGTGGGCCCGGATACGGATTTCGTATTGGGTGTTGTTGTCGAGACCCGTGATGGTGGCACGGGTAGCGCTACCCGAAGCATAGGTCTCGCTCCATTGGTGGATCCCGAACCCGCTGCGGCGCTGGGCTATCTCAAACTGGGTGATGGATGAGCCGTTGTCATTGGGCGGAACCCACTCGACTGTGATCTGGCCATCACCCACAATGAGCCCGGGCCTGTTGGGCGCGTCGGGAGGTTGCAAGGTGACTACCTTAGCCAGTGGGGACCAGTCGCCTAGACCGGCTGCGTTGTGGGCCCGGATACGGATTTCGTATTGGGTGTTGTTGTCGAGACCCGTGATGGTGGCACGGGTAGCGCTACCCGAAGCATAGGTCTCGCTCCATTGGTGGATCCCGAACCCGCTGCGGCGCTGGGCTATCTCAAACTGGGTGATGGATGAGCCGTTGTCATTGGGCGGAACCCACTCGACTGTGATCTGGCCATCACCCACAATGAGCCCGGGCCTGTTGGGCGCGTCGGGAGGTTTGGGCGCGTCGGGTTCGCTGCAGTCGTCGATCCAGCCGAGCCATAGTTTCTGACTGCAGGCGACGTAACTGTCGGACAGATCGGGATACGCGCCACGACTTAAGTACGACATAATGGATGCAGCGAGATGCCACTGATCGCTATCGCCGTTGCACCTGTTGGCGGGAGTGCAGTTGTCCCAGACTCTCGGGTCAGTTCCTTGGGCACTCTCGCAGAAGTCATCCCCTTGACCGGGGTTATCACCTGCAAAGGTGTGGCATAGGCTCAGTAGGTGGCCGATCTCGTGGGCCACGAGCCACCCATACGTCGTCGAGGCATCTCGTCCTGCCGCGTCATAGGCAGATCTTGTCAACACAGTAATGTGACCCGTGAGATCAGGAAGCTCTAACTGCTCGCGAGCCGCCTGATCCATCGGAATGCCGTACCCGTGAGTCATCTTGCTTCCGACATCAGCCAAGATCGCGAATGGACTTGATCCTCCTATTGCTGCGACCTCATCGTAGCAGGGGCCACGTCCCTTATGGCCATCAGCACTATCATCAATCCAATCGTCGATGAACTCCCTACTCCAAGATGACGCGTCGCTGGCTTCATCTGGGGAGACTATTCCCCCTTCAGAAAAGGTAATGCGTGACTGACCGTTGGATTCGCGGCGGTAGAAGGTAGTGATCTCAGCGGAGAGTTTGTCGACCTCATCGCGCAACTCGGCCGCTGTAAAGGAATCGGGAGGACCACACAAGTAAACGGCGAGGTCGGCGCTTGTGGTTGAGGGCGGCTCCTGGCTGAACCCAACGTGGGGAGCGGCATCTCGCACTTGGGCATCGGTCGAGACGGGCCGGGCGCGGCGCAGCAGGGCTGCCATCTGGGCCCGGGTCAGGCTTCGTTCGGGGCAGAAGCGAAGCGGCGACGCTGCACAGCCTCGGCTCACCCCGGCGTGGTACAGCCGGTCTATCGCATCCGCGCTGAACACACCAGCGGTGTCGACGAAGCCTGCCGGGCCGCCGTCGGCGAGCTTGAATGCTCTGTCGATGAACGCGGCCATCTGGGCGCGCGATACTGTGTCGGTGGGGCAGAAGCGGGCTGGCTGCGAGCTGCAGCCCTGAGTGACGCCTAATTCTGCTAGCCGTTCCACATGGCTCTCCCACCATGGTCTGCCTTCGATATCGGAGAAGCGTGACTGCTTCAGGGCGGGTTCTTCGCCGTCAAGCACGCGCACAATCCATACCGCGAATTGCCAGCGCTGTATCGCCATCTCTGGACAGAACCGGCCAGCCTGACAGTCGGTTCCTGCCAAGACTCCGTCAACAGCGAGCGCTGCGATGTCAAGCGCCGCGAAATGGTCGTAGGGGACGTCACCATAGGTGTAGGTGACATCGGTCCCGGGTGTGGCCTGTAGCGTTACCGCTTCGCTCGAACCCCCGTGGATGGGCTCTTGCGACGTTGTGGGGAGTGATTCGTCCGTCGCGGCGGGTTGGCTGCCCGCAGTTGAAGGACTAGTTATCGCCGAGGGGGGGGGGGGTCGGCGAAGGCTGTGCTGCTAGCCAGCAGTCCAAGGATCGAGATCAGCGCCAAGACAACAACTCGACTATTTTGTGGCATCTTTATGCACCATAGACCTTTCAGCTAACTGTCCCATAGATTGGAACCTTATGGGACCGGCGTGACGAAGCAACGGACCTTACAGAGAAGTTGGGCCAGCAACCAAACCGGCCTACAGATCCCCTGCCGTAGAAGCGGTGAGGTCGAGTCTGAGGGCTGGCCGAGCGCGGCCGCTTCCTCGACAGCCATCTGGCCGCCTCGACGCTGGGGGGGGGGGTTCCCGAGCTGGCCCAGCCTGCCTGGCAGGTTGAGATCGCCGTGGTGGCCGCATACTGACCGGGCGGACCGTAGTTCTGCCCAACGGCCTTGCTTCTAGCCTTGTCGTGCTGCATCATTGCATGTCAGTAGAGGCCAGACTTGAAGGAGGGTCTTGATATGGGGACATTGAAATGCAATCTGCGGCTGGACAGCCTCGACGGCGAGCGCTCGATCGAGACCGAGGCGCTGGTGGACACGGGCGCGGCGTACACGGTGGTGGCTGCGGCCAGGCTTGCCGAGATTGGGGTCGAGCCCTTTGACACGGTTTGGCTTTCGTTGGCGGACGGCCATCGTGTCGCCTATCCGCTCGGGCAGGCCGTGGCCACAGTGCAGGGCCGGACGATTCCGACTCTGGTCGTGTTCGGCGAGGATCCCGACATCACGCTGCTCGGCGCCTACACCCTGGAGGGCCTGCGATTCGCGGTGGACCCCATCGAGGGTCGGCTAGTCCAGCTGGAGGGCACTCTGTAACAGAGTGGGCAGACGAGCCCGCAGCCGCGTCGCTGCGCATGGGGCGGGCGGTCGTCGCCGGTCCCTCGGACGACACTTGGGCTGACTAGCTTGGGGCTGTGGCGCGGCCCGACGATCACAGGCCGGATCTGCTGGTTCACGGCGGGGCGGTCGTGACTGTGGACGATGAGGCGGCCGTGCATGATCCGGGGTGGGTGTTCGTGAGCGGCAACCGGGTGGTGGAGGTCGGGGCGGGGGCGCCTCCGGCCGGCCGGATGGGCCAGGCCAGTGAGGTGATCGACGCGGCCGGATGTGCGGTCATGCCGGGGATGACCAACGCCCACACCCACCTGTTCCAGGCCTTCTTCCGTGGGCTGGCCGACGACAAGGCGCTGCTCGACTGGCTGCGCGACTGCATCTGGCCCGCCGCGGTCCACCTCGACGCCGACATCGCCCATGCCGCGGCGCGGGCCGGGCTGGTGGAGAACCTGCGGGGCGGGGCCACCACGGTCATCGACCACCAGTACATCCACATCGACACCGGCATCAACGACGCCGTGTGCCGGGGCGCCGATCAGCTGGGCGTGCGGTTCCTGCTGGCCCACGGCTGGGCCGACCGCAACTACCAGCCGGAGCTGGAACAGACCGCCGAGCAGGCGGTGGCTCGGGCCGGCGCGGCCCGCAGCCGGTGGGACGGCTGCGACGACGACCGGATCCGGGTGGAGTTGGCCCCGCTGATCCCGTGGGGCTGCTCCGACGAGGCCATGCGCACCACCGTGGCCGCGGCCCGCAGTTGGGGCCGGGGCACCCACATCCACTGCGCCGAGACCGCCGTCGAGGTGGACATGAGCCTCGACGAGCGCGGCATGCGCCATGTGCCGTGGCTCGACTCGCTGGGCGTGCTCGGCCCCGACGTGCAGCTCGCCCACAGCGTGTGGCTCGACGACGACGAGCTCGACCTGATCGCGGCCTCGGGCTCGGTGGTGGTGCACTGCCCGGTGTCGAACATGTACCTGGCCTCCGGAGTGGCGCCCGTGGTGGCCATGAGGGCCCGGGGGATCACCGTGGCGCTGGCCAGCGACGGCCCCGGCAGCAACAACCGCCAAGACATGTTCGAGGTGCTCAAGGCCACCGTGCTGCTGCAGAAGGTGCACCACCTCGACGCCCTCGTCCTGCAGCCCGACGACGTGCTGCAGATGGCCTGCCGGGGCGGGGCGGCCGCCTTCGGCATGCCCGCCGCGTTCGGGGTGCTGGCCGAGGGTCAGCGGGCCGACCTGCTTGTGGTGGACCTGCGGTCGCCGTTCGTGGCCCCCGTGCACCGGGTGCCCAGCGCCCTCGTCTACAACGCCACCCCCAGAGATGTGCGCGACGTGGTGGTGGACGGCCGCATAGTGATCCGCGACGGCACGCTGCTTGCCGCCGACGAGGGCCGGATCATGGCTGAGGCCGATGCCGCCGCCCGCCGCCTGTTCGACCGAGCCGGCATAAAGACCCGGGCAACCCGCAACTAGCCCCGTCGAGCAACCGCTGTCGGCTCGCAGCGGGATCAACGGCATCAATTTGGCCGGTTGTAGCCTGCGCTCGTGATTCCGCTCGACGGCCCCTACTACGAGGACCTGAGCGTCGGTCAGGTGCTGCCCCGCCAGCCGTCGGTGGCGATCGACGACGGCATGGCCGCGCTCTACCAGTCGATCGTGGGCGAGCGGCTGCCGATGGCGATGGATCCGGCGGTTTGCGAGGCCGTCACCGGGAGCCCCGGCCGTCTGGCCAGTGCGGCGCTGGTGATGCACCTGTCGGTCGGGCAGAGCACCACCCTCAGCCGGCGGGTGATCGCCAACCTCTTCTACCGCGATCTGCGGTTTGTGAAGCCGGTGTTCGTCGGGCAGTCGCTGGCCACCACCGTCACCGTCGCGGCCCTGGCCGACAGCCGGCCCCGCCCGGGCCGGCAGAACAGAGGCAAGGCTCTGGTGGACATCGTCACCACGGCCGACGGGGCGCCGGCCGTCACCTACCAGCGAGCCCCGCTGCTGCCCCAGGCCGACGGCGACCAGCCCGGCAACTGCGACGACCTCGGCGCCACCCCGCCGCTGGATCTCGCCTCCTACGTCGAGTTGGTGCCGGAGCACTGGGACTTCGCCCCGCTGGGAGATGGAACCGACTGGCAGCCCGGCGCCACCGTGAGCGACCCGGCCCGCGACATCGCCGACAACGCGCTGGCGCTGGTGCGCCTGTCGAACAACTTGGCTATGGTCCACCGCGACGCCGAAGAGTCGCTCTATCCGCAGCGCCTGCTGTACGGGGGACACGTGGTCGGGCTGGCCCAGGCCTCGCTGTCGAGGGTGCTGGGTGGCATGGCGACGGTGGTGGGATGGCATGGCTGCGATCACACCGGCCCCGCCTTCGAGGGCGACCAGATGTCGTTCCGCCACACGCTGCTCGATGTGACGGAGGCCGGCGGCGGCCGAGTCTTCGCGGTGCGGGTCGAGGGCTTCGCCCATCGCCGCGCCGAGCCCGACCAGATCCTCGACTGGACGGTGGTGGCCGTCGCCCCCTAACCATCCTCCGAGTAGAGACCTATCGGCTCGTCGCCGGTGAACACGATCTCGCGGCCGGCCACTTTCCAGCCGTCGTCGCTGCGGCGCAGCACGTCGAGGTAGCGGCCAGTGCGCATGAACTTGGCGTCTCTCGACACGAAGGCGAAGTCGGTGGTGGCGGTGGCGTCGTCGCCGTGGACGTTGATGCGGGGCTCGCTGATCAGGTGCTTGCCTCGCATTTCGTCGGTCTGGAAGGGTTCGATCAGGGCCCTCATCTCGTCGCGCCCCTCGGTGCGCTTCCCCATGAACGCGCACCGGCAGTCGGCGGTGTACAGCGCGGCCCACTCATCGAGATAGCCGTCATCGAGCACCTGGCAGCAGGCGGCCAGCAGCTGGCGGATGGCGGCGGTGTCGATCAGGAGCCGGATGGTGTCGCTCGTCGCGGCGGTCTCCAAATCGGGGGACGGTTCGTCCATCCCCTGAACGCTACCGGACCCGGAATCGGCGGCGCAGACCCGTGCACGAGGCCGAAGGCCAGCAGCAGCGAACAGGAGCGGGGAATGATGCCGCGGGGACGCGACACTCTTGTCTCCCCCGAGCCGGTACTAGGGTTGTGAGTCGGGCCGCGGCCCGAGCGGTGGACGCGGTGAGCGAGGTTCACGCGTGATGGGCAACGTTGCCGCTGAGTCATCGGAAATGGTCGCCGCCGCCCGAGCGGCGGACGCGGTCAAGGTCTACGGGTCGGGCGACACGGAGGTCCGGGCCCTCGACGGGGTGAACATCACCTTCGAGCAGGGCCGCTTCACCGCCATCATGGGTCCGTCGGGGTCGGGCAAGTCCACGCTCATGCACTGCATGGCTGCCCTCGACGACCTCACCGAGGGCCGGGCCTACATCGGCGACACCGACCTGGGCGCCCTGTCCGACAAGGAGCTCACCCGACTGCGCCGCGACCGGGTGGGTTTCATCTTCCAGGCCTTCAACCTGGTGCCCACCCTGACCGCCATCGAGAACATCACCCTGCCCAGCCGGCTGGCCCGGCGCGAGCCCGACCAGCAGTGGGTGGACAGCGTGATCGCCACCGTCGGGCTGGGCGACCGCCTGGCCCACCGGCCCAACGAGCTGTCCGGCGGCCAGCAGCAGCGAGTGGCGGTGTCGAGGGCGCTGGCCGGCAAGCCGGAGATCATCTTCGCCGACGAGCCCACCGGCAACCTCGACTCCCGGTCCGGCACCGACGTGCTGCGGTTCATGCGCCAGGCGGTGGACGACCTGGGCCAGACCATCGTGATGGTGACCCACGACGCCCGGGCGGCGTCGTTCGCCGATCGGACCGTGTTCCTGTCCGACGGCAGCCTCAAGGGCGAGCTGATCGATCCGACCGCCGAGCAGGTGCTCGACTACATGAAGATCCTGCAGGTGGGCCAGTTCATCCGGGGCGTACCCGAAGGGGCCACAGTGGACGAGATCCTCAAGTTCATGGAAGAACTGGAAGAGTGACACAGAGGCCGAGCTTGCGAGGCCGTGGGCTGTGTTGTTGGGGTTTGGGCGGCCCGTGAGCGAAGCGAACAAGAGCGGGGGTACCAGCGGGGTGCGGCTTGACCCGGTAGCGGGCTGATGATCCTGCTGCGCTACAGCCTCCGCAACATCGCCGGCACGAAGGTCCGGTTCGCGCTCACCACGCTGGCGGTGACCGCCGGGGTGGCCCTCACCGTCGGCGTGCTGATCAACACCGACGGGCTCCGCTCCTCGCTGAGCGGCCTGTCGCAGCGGCTGTACGACCACGTCGACCTCTCGATTCGCTCGCAGTCCGCCTCCGACGCGGCCGACCAGTGGGAGGACCTGCCCCTGATCAACCCCTCGCTGAAGGAGCAGATTGAGGCCATCGACGGGGTGGAGGCCGCAGCCGGCGCGGTGTCGGAGTTCAGCATCGTGGCCATCGACGGCGACGGCAACGCCCTCGACGCCGGCCTGGCCCGCCAGGGCGGCATGGGCTGGCCCGAGGACGAGACCCTGGGCCGGGTGTTCGTGCTCGACGACGGAGTGAGCCGCAGCCCCGCCGGCCCAGACGAGTTCGCCATGGACGAGCACACCGCAACCGAGCACGGCTTCCGGGTAGGCGAGCGGTACCGGGTCTCCACTCCCAGCGGCACCCGCTCGTTCGAGCTGGTCGGCCACTTCTACTTCATCGAGCCCGGTATGCCCATCGGGTTCCAGCTCGTCGCCTGGGACATGGACACCGCCCGGCAGTTCCTGCACGACGGCGGCGGCTACGACCTGATCGATGTGCGCCTGGAGCCCGGCGCCTCCCCGCAGGCGGTCAGCGCCGCGATCGAGCGCGCCCTGGGCCCCTCCGTCACCGTCCTCGACCAGCAAGAGCAGGTGGCGGCCCGCGACCGGGAGTTCAGCGAGACCGTGGACCTGCTCCGCAACGCGCTGGTGGCCTTCGCGGTGATCGTGCTGGTGATCTCGGCCTTCATCACCTACAACACCTTCACGCTGGTCACCGGCCAGCGCATCGCCGAGCTCGCCCTGCTGCGGGTGCTGGGCGCCGACCGCCGCCAGGTTGTGGCCTCGGTGGGGCTGGAGGCGCTGGTGATGGGCGCGGCCGCCACCGTGGCGGGGTTCGGCGGGGGCCTGCTGGTGTCGCGGGTCATCGCGGCCGTGCTGTCGCTGGCCGGCGCCGATTTGATCGAGCCCGAGCTGAGCGTCAGCGGCGACGCGATCATCGTCGCGCTGGTGCTCGGGATCGGCTTGACCCTGGTATCGGCCCTGTGGCCGGCGCTGAGGACCCGCCGGGTGGCGCCCATGGCCGCGCTGGCCCGCGACGCCGCGATCGATGCCTACAGCCGGCGCCGCTCGATCATCGTCGGTTCGGTGGTCGGCGCGGCGGCCCTGGTGCTGCTGTCGGCGGGCCTGCTGGCCGATCTGTCCACCGCCGGAGCCGTCCTGTCGATTGGCCTGGGCACGCTGTTCGTGCTGGTGAGCGTCAACATCTGCAGTCCCGCAGTGGCCGGACCCCTGTCGGATGCGCTGGGCTGGCCCGCCGCCCGGCTCTTTGCGCTGAACGGCCGCCTGGCCCAGCTCAACGCGGCCCGCAACCCCCGCCGCACCGCCACCACCGCCTCGGCGCTGATGATCGGGCTGGCCATGGTGTCGCTGGTCACCGTGATCGGCACCTCGTTCAAGCAGACTCTCAGCGACCAGCTCGAAGCGTCGGTTCAGGCCGACTGGACGATGTGTGCCGGCACCTGCGAGGACCTGGACCGGGTGTTCAGTCCGGGCGCCCTTGCGCTGGTGTCGGAGCTGCCCGAGCTGGAATCGGTGGAGTCCTTCCGGTTCCGCACCGGCGGGGTGAGCACCGCCGACGGCAACCGGCGTGGGCTGACGGCTGCCCGCCTCGCCTCGTTCGCTCGCCATGTGGCGCCGGGGGTGGTCTCCGGCAGCCTGGACGGGGCCGGACCGGGCGATGTGATGGTGCACGTCGACGCGGCCGACGAGCTCGGCGTGGCCGTGGGCGACCGGATGCAGCTCAAGTTCTCCAGCCTGCGGGAGGGCACCTTCGAGGTGGTGGCCCTCCATGACGACGACTCGGTGGTGGGATCCTGGGTGATCGACCGCCGCGACTGGGACCGCTACATCGTGGGCGACCAGATGGGCCTGATCACGGCGGTCACCGCGGCGGGTGTCGGCCCTGACCGCGCCCGGGCCGCGCTGGAGGCCGCGCTGGCCGACTTTCCGCAGGTCGAGGTGCGCGACCAGGCCGAGTACCGTGCCGGCAGGACCGCTCAGGTGGACGCGCTGCTGGCGGTGATCAACGTGTTCCTGCTCATCGCCTTGCTGATCGCGGTGATGGGCTTCTCCAACACCATGGCCCTGTCGGTGTTCGAGCGGACCCGCGAGATCGGGCTGCTGCGGGTGGTGGGCATGGCCCGACCGCAGATTCGGGCTGCGATCTTGTTGGAGGGGATCATCGTGGCCGTCTTCGGTGGGTTGATCGGGGTCGTCACCGGCGCGGTGACCGGCGTGATCGGGGCGGCTTCGCTGCCCGCCGCGCTGGTGTCGTCGGTGGCGGTGCCGTGGTCCACCATGGTGATCTATCTGTTCGTGGCGGCCGGGGCCGGCCTGCTGGCCGCCCTAGTCCCGGCCCGCCGGGCAGCCCGCCTCAACCTGTTGGAAGCCATCTCCCACCACTAGCGCAGCCGCGCTGCGAGCCTCGCCGCACCGGGAGCGGCCTCCTAATGCGGATCAGGCCGGAACCAGTGAGTCGAGGTGGGCGGCCAGGTGTGAGACCAGGTCCTGGCTGTCGTCGGCGGCGCCGCAGATGAAGCTCGACTTGCGACGGCGCAGGAAGTTCAACCCGATGACGTACAGGCCCGGCGACTCGGTCACCACTCCGCCGTCATGGCGGATCTGGCCCTTGTGGTCGAGCACTCCCACGTCGAGCCACGAGTAGTCGGGCTTGAACCCGGCAGCCCAGATGATGGTGCTGATCTCTCCGCGGGCCAGGTCGAGCTTCAGCGGCGGAGACGGCTGGACCCGGGTGGGGGCGAACCGCTCGGGAGGCCCAACCTCGTCGAGGCCGCTCGCCGCGGCCCACTCGTCGAAGGTGTCGAGCAGCCGGCCCTGCTTGAGGTCGGCCAGCTCGCACTTGTTGGCCAACGAGCCCGACAGCAGCGCCTCCGAGCCCCGCAGCGCCGCCAGCCTCCCCACCAGGCGCACCCCCTGATCGGTGAGGGCGTTGAGGTCGAGCGTCACCCGCTGCGGGGTGCCCACCAGCTGCGGCGACGGGGTGCGGCGCACCCGCACAACGTCGTCCACCTCGTCGTAGCGCTCGTCGAAGAGGCCCGAGCGCTCCATCCACCACAGCACGTCGCGGCCCCGGTACAGGCGGGGCATGCGCACATGCTCGCCCACCGCCACCGTGACCGGGCGACCGGAGCGGTGCACCTCGTCGGCGATCTGCACGCCGGTGGCCGAGGCGCCCACCACCAACACACCGCCGGGGGCCAGCCTGTCGGGGTTGCGGTACTCGAAGGCGCTGAGCGCGGCGATTCCCGCCGGCGGCGCGCCCCCCAGTTCCGGGATCTTGGCCACGTTGAAGCCGCCCGAGGCCAACACCACCGTGTCGCACTCCCAGCGGCCTCGGTCGGTGTCGACGATGTAGCCCGCGCCCTGGGGGCGCACCGAGGCAACCGTCGTGCCGGTGCAGATCGGGGCGTCGATGAGCCGAGCGTAGTCGGACATGAACCCGACGACCTCGGGCATCGACATGTAGCCGTCAGCGTCGCCGCCGCCGTTGTCACCGTAGGAATAGCCGGGCAGCCGGCTCTGCCAGTTGGGTGTGAGCAGCCGCAGCGAGTCCCAGCGCTGGGTCCGCCACGAGTTGGCCACCTCGCCCCGCTCGATCACGACATGGTCGATGGAGCGCTCGGTGAGGCGCCGGCTCACAGCCAGGCCGGAGTGCCCGGCCCCCACCACCACCGTCGCAGTCTTCATGAGCCCGCCGGGCGAATCCCCACCGCCACCGGATTGGGGTCTAGTTGACCTCGACGGTCACGTTGGTGGGGTTGGTGATGATGTCGTAGACGGCCGACCGCTTCTGCGACTGGGCCACCAGCGCCCTGATCTCCTCGGCGGTGGCGTCGGCGTCGATGTCGTAGGAGACCTTCACCGCGTCGAACCCGTTGCGGACGTCGGGGTCGCCGCCGAGGATGCCGAGGATGTCCATGCTGCCCTCGAGGGTGGCCTTCACCGACCGCAGCTGGATCTCGCGGTTCTGGGCCACCGCGGCCACCCCGGCGGTGAGGCAGCTGGCCAGTCCGGCCAGCACCAGCTCGACCGGCGTGGCCGCATTGTCCTCCGCTCCGAACACCAGGGGATGGTCGGCCTCGAAGCTGAACGTCGAGCGATGCTGGTGCTCGGCGCCGAGCCCGTGGTAGCTGTCGACCGAGGATCGGCTGTGGGTGCCGTTCAGCCACTCGTTGGTGGCCTTCCAGGTGAACTGGGCCGCGTCGCGGGCCTCGGTGAGAGTCTGGCGGGCCTCCAGCAAGTGCGCGACGTTGACGCCGTTGTCGGCGGTCTCGGTGGTCATCGGGTGCTGCCTCCTGTATGTGCGGGCGGTGGACTGCCGACACAACAAGTTCGGCTGCGAACCGCAGCTGCGACGGCAACGTGCAATGTAGAGGCTGCCAGCCCGAATCCCGACTATTCCGATCAGCTTTTATCCGATTAGCCCGTCCGGACAGCTCCCCATTTGCGCTTGCTCGTGGCCGCTCCTACAGGCGGGGTTCGGGGGGTGGGGGGCCTAGGCGCTCGAACTCGGCCTCGATGTCGGCGGTGGTGAGGGTGTTGGACGCCAGGCGCCGGCGGCGGTCCTCAGCGTCGGCGCTGCGCTGCGCGGCCGAGTAGCGGAAGAACTTGATGGCTATGAGAGTCCACAGGTAGAGGCCGCCCAGCACCTTCATCACCGCGCCGGCGGCCTGTTGGTCGGCCGTGACCGAGATGCCCCACAGCCGCTGGGCATGGTCGTAGATCGGGTACACCGAGCCCTCGGCGAAGGTGAGCCAGGCGGCGGGCACGGTGGGCACGATCGACATGGCGAACAGGTACACCATCTTCATCGGCTCCGAGAGGTGCAGCTCCCTCAGCGGGCCCACCACCGGCATCCACATGGCCAGCGCGCTGGTAAACATCAGCAGGTGCATGGCGTAGTGGAATCCGCCGCTGCGCACCGACAGCTCCACCAGCGCGCTCCAGTGCATCAGTCCCTGCAGGGCGTTGAACACCACGCCGGCCACCAGCGGGTGCACCAGCCGCCGGATCACCCGAGCGGTGCGAGAGCCCTCCACCAGGATGAGCCGGGCCAGCCACTCGGGCACGGCCATCAGCAGCAGCGGCGGCACCACGAAGCTGATGAGCAGGTGCTGCACCATGTGCACCGAGTAGAGGTACTCCTCGGCGATGTCGTGCATGGGCCAGTCCGCCGAGACCCACAGCAGGACCGTCCCTGCCGCGAAGCACAGCCGTTGGCGGCGGGTGACCGCCCCGCCGGCCGCGGGGGCCACCACCCGGACCACGTAGAAGCCGAGGCCCACCACCGCGGCCACCATCAGCCACACCTCGGGATGGAACTGGAAGCGCCAGGCGTCGGCCGCCACGGGCCTCTAGGCCCAGAACTCGAAGACGGTCAGCGTCACCACGTACACGCCGACGGCGAGGACTAGCCCCGCGGTGAACATCCGCCCGAACAGCTTGCTGTCGAAGCGCAGGTGCATGAACCAGGTGGCCACCAAGTAGAACTTGACGATCATCATGAAGATCAACGAGGGCACCAGGGCCACGCCCCAGTCGAGCACCGTCTCGAAGTAGGTGAACACCTCCAGGGCGGTGATCACGGCCAGAACTACCGCGATCTTGACGTAGGCCCAATCCGAGGGATGGGAGTGGCCCTCGTCGTGCTCGGCAGCTACGTCAGCCGCGGACTCGGAGTGCTCTGAGACAGTCGTGTCGCTCATCGGAGTCGTGTCGCTCATGAGATCAGTCGGCGGGGATCAGGTAGATGACGGTGAAGATGAAGATCCACACTATGTCCACGAAGTGCCAGTAGAGACCGACGATCTCCACCGTCTCGGAATTGCGCTGGGTGAGCTTGCCCTTCACCGACGCCACGAACAGCGACATCAGCATCACAATGCCGAGGCTCACGTGCACTCCGTGGAAGCCGGTCAGGGTGAAGAAGGCGCTGCTGGCCGGGTTGGTGGTGAAGGCCACGCCCTCGCGCACGAAGCTGGTGAACTCGTACACCTGCCCGCCGATGAACACTCCCCCCAGCAGGGCCGTGGCCAGCAGCCAGGTGCGGCCCGCCTCCTCCTCGCCCCGTGACACCGCGGAGAGGGCCAGCACCATGGTGAGCGAGCTCATCAACAGCACGAAGGAGCTCACCGAGGTGAACGGAATGTCGAACACATCGGTGGGCAGCGTGCGGTCGTTGCCTCGGGTCTTGTACAGCAGGTAGGTGGAGATCAGCCCGCCGAACAGCAGGCACTCCGAGCCCAGGAACACCCACATGGCCAGCTTGGTGTGCGACAGGCCGGTGGTGGTGGCGTGCTCGTCGTGGCCGTGGTCGTCGGCCGCCGCCTGATCGACTGCCACAGCTTCCGCGCTCATGGCTGGTCGCCTTCGGTCTCGCCGTCAGCTTCGTGGTCTTGCTGGTGGTCTTCGTCGTGGTGGTCGTGGGCCGCGTCGGGGTCGTCCACCGGCTCCAGGGCCCACGAATACAGCGATGCGATCGTCACCAGGGCACCGATCAGGGCCAGCCAGAGGTTGAAGATCAGGCCGTAGCCGATCAGCGGCAGGCCCACCGCCACCGCCAGCGGCCAGAACGACGGCGACGGCAGGTGCACGCCGGTCGCCTCGCCGGTCTGGGCGGCTTCCTCCACAGTGGCGACCCGCACCACCCTGCCATCATCGTCTTCCGCGTACTTGGTGTGCCACCAGTCGTCGCGGCTGTGCACCTGTGGGACGGTGTCGAAGTTGTGGGTCGGCACCGGCGACGGGATCGACCATTCGAGAGTGCGGCCGTCCCAGGGGTCCGGCCCCGGCGGCGGAAGGTGCGGGGCGTCGCGCTTGGACTTCACCACGTTCCAGATGAAGATCAACACTGCCACCGCGATCAGCAGCGAGCCCACGGTGGCCGCCATGTTCCAGAACTCGAAGCCGTATCCCCGGGCGTAGGTGTCGATGCGGCGAGACATGCCCTGCAGGCCCAGAATGTGCATCGGGCCGAAGGTGAGGTTGAAGCCCACCAGCATCACCCAGAAATGCCAGTTGCCGAGCCGCTCGTTGAGGAAGTGCCCCCAGATCTTGGGCCACCAGAAGTACATGCCGGCGAACAGGCCAAGCACGCCGCCGCCGAAGATCACATAGTGGAAGTGGGCCACGATGTAGTAGGTGTCGGTCTGCTGGGTGTCGGCCGGCGCCACCGAGTGGGTCACGCCCGACAGGCCGCCGATGGTGAACATGGCCACCGTGGCCACCGCGAATTTCATGGCCACCGTGAATTTGAGCTTCCCGCCCCACATCGTGGCCAGCCAATTGAGGACCTTCACCCCCGTCGGCACCGCGATGAACATGGTCGACAACGAGAAGGCGGCCACCGAGATGGGGCCTATGCCCGACACGAACATGTGGTGGGCCCACACCCCCCAGCCCATGAAGCCGATGGCGATGCCCGAGAACACCATGAACTCGTAGCCGAACAGGGGCTTGCGGCTGAAGGTGGGGATCACCTCCGACACCACCCCGAAGGCGGGCAGGATGATGATGTACACCTCGGGGTGGCCGAAGATCCAGAACAGGTGCTGCCACAGCAGCGGGTCGGCCCCGGCGTCGGGGTTGAAGAACTGGGCGTCGAAGAGCCGGTCGAACATCAGCAGGAACAGCGCCACCGTGATGACCGGCAGCGCGAACAGCAGCAGGAACTGGGTGATCAGCAGCATCCAGGTCATCACCGGCATCCGCATCAGCGTCATGCCCGGCGCCCGCATGTTGAGGCAGGTGACGATCAGGTTCACCGACGACACCAGCGAGGCGATGCCCAGGATCTGCAGGCCGATGGCGTAGAAGTCCACGCCGTGGCTGGGCGAGAAGGCCACCCCGCTGTTGGTCGAGTAGCAGAACCAGCCGCAGTCGGCCCCGCCGCCGCCCACGATCCACGAGGTGTTCAAGAAGATGGCGCCCGACAGCCAGATCCAGAACGACAGCGCGTTGAGGCGGGGGAAGGCCACGTCGCGGGCCCCTATCTGCAAGGGGATGAAGTAGTTCGCGAAGGCGGCGGCCAGCGGCATGATGAACAGGAACACCATGGTCACGCCGTGCATGGTGTACACCTGGTTGTAGACATCGGCGCTGAGCACCGAGCCGTCCGGCGCAGCGAGCTGCAGGCGGATCAGCAGCGCCTCCACCCCGCCCACCAAAAAGAAGAACATGGCCGAGGCGCCGTACAGGATGCCGATGCGCTTGTGGTCGACCGTGCTGAGCCAGTCGCGCCAGCCCCGGCCCTCCTGGGGGCGGGTGAACACGCCGAGGGGCCGCTGGGCGTAGCGGGCGGTGTCGCCGGGGCCGATCTCGAGCGGCGTGTGCTCAGTTATGGCCATGTCACTCCACCTGGGTCGCTTCGATTATCCAGCCCGCGGGCTTGGCGCCCAGACCTGAAAGGTAGGCCACCAGATCGTCGATCTGCTGCTCGCTCAAGTCGAGGTCGGGCATGCCCCGGTACTGCTCTCCGGGCACGGTGTAGTTGGCCTTGATGGCGCCGGGATCGCGCAGCCACGCCTCCAGGTCGGGGCGGTTGAGCGATCCGTCGGCGTTGTAGGTGTCGAGGATCCCGCCCGCAAACGTGCTGCGCTCCGCGAAATGGGTCAGGTTCGGCGCGGCCCCCGAGGCCTGATCCGCGCTCTCGAACACATCGTCGTTGAGTCCCTCCACGACGTGGCAGGAGGTGCAGATTCCCGCGAACACCTCCATGCCCGCCAGCGCATCGGCAGCGGTGGGCTCGACCGCGTCGGCGCTGGTGCGGTCCACCCAGGCCTGGAAGTCGGCCGGGGTGAGCGCCACCGTCTGCATTCTCATGCGGGAGTGCGACAGACCGCAGAACTCGGTGCACTGCCCGAAGTAGACGCCGGGGTCCGACGCCTCGATCTTCCAGGGTGAGAAGCGGTTGGGGACGGCGTCGCGCTTGCCGTTGAGCGCCGGGATCCAGAACGAGTGGATCACATCGCGCGACGTGAGGATCAGCTCGACCTCCTCGCCGGTGGGGATCACCATCTGCCCCGAAGTGACGATGTCGGCGGGGGGCAGCGTCTTGGCGTCGCCGTGGGCCCGCAGGTCGGCCAGGTCGACCTGGTCGGAGAAGTAGTAGCGGAACTCCCACCACCACTGGTTGCCCACCACCACCACCGTCGGCGCCCACTCGACGCTGCGGTCGTCGACGCTGACCGTCATAGTGTTGTCCTCGGTGGCGTCCACGGTGGGCAGCGACCACAGCATGATGCCCGCCACCGCGGTCATGGTCACGAAGAACCCGACGGTCCAGCCGACCTCCAGCGGGACGTGGCCGTGGGTCTGCGCGGGCCAGTCGTCGTCGCCGTCGTAGGTCCTCACCCGGTTCTTCCAGATGAGCCAGACCATGGCGATGGTGATTCCCACGAACACCACCGCCGCGATCCAGAACACCGGCAGCACGCCCCGGCTGTGCAGCTCCCTGGCGATCGGGCCCTGCGGCGCGAACGTGTCAAGCTCCGCGTCGGACGCGCAGCCGGCCACCGCCGCCGCGCCCAACAGCAGCAGCGCCCATGTGACGGCTCGGCGCCAAGCGGTCATCGGTGTCTCAGCCACCGTGGTCACCGCCTGCGGGCTCGCCAGACTCTTCGTGGTGGGTCTCGTCATGGTGGTGGAAGTCGCGCTCGCCTGCCACCGCGGCCAGCACCCCGCCCGCCAGCAGCAGCAGCGCCGCGACCACCCCGCCGACGCGGACCAGCCGGCGGCCGATTCCGGGCCGGGCCACATACAGCCAAGCGCCGCCCAGGATGAGCGCCGACACGACGCCGGCCACGGTCACCGCCTCCAGCTGCGACACCGTCAGCAGGATCCGCGACGCGGCCAGCACCACCACGCCCACGGCCAGCGCGCCCACCACGGGAATCTCGATGGGGGCCATGATCCGGTTGCGCAGCTCGCGGTTGGCCGAGGTGTCACCGGTGGCCCGATCGGCCCAGGCGTCCATGGTCCACTCCACCAGCGACAGCACGATCAGGGCCAGGCCGAGCACGAACACCGCGGGATGCAGCACCAGCCCCAGCGCGGCCGCGCCCACCCCGAAGGAGGCCACCACCGGCCAGAAGCTGGCCGCCACCGGCAGGTCGTTCATGACTTCGGCCAGACCCTGCAGACGGGCCTGGGCCGCCGCGTCGGCGTCCCGGAACGACACCAGCACCAGGCTGATGGTCAGCGAGGCCGCGGCCAGCGCCACCAGCAGGCCGTAGCCGATGTGGTCGCCAACGCCGCCCTTCCATCCCAGCGACAGGGGTCCGACGTGGTTGCCGCCGGTGGTGTAGCCGTAGACGAGCGCGGCGGTGCAGAAGGCGGCGGACAGTCCGAAGAAGAACTTGAATCCGGTGGTGAACATCTCCGCCCTACTTGGTGATGAAAACGACGTACCAGACGAGGAAGTAGCACACCACACACATGTGCCAGTAGAGGGCCGCGGCCTGCACGCCGTGGGCCAGCTCCCGGCCGAAGGGCCCCAGCAGCGAGCGGATGGTGGTCACCGCCACCATGGCCATCCCGCCGATCAGCATGGCGATGAACGAGCCCGTCACCGCGTAGAACAGCAGCTCGGCCCGCCCGCCGTCGATGGCGAAGGCGGTGTCCTGGTACACGAACCAGAACTGGTTGACCACCGCCGCGCCGAACATCAGCGTGACCCCGAGAGCGATGAACCCGTGGGGCCGGTCCTCGGTACGGGCGGCCTGCACCGCCCACTGCACGGTCACGATCGACAGCATCAGCGTCATCATCATCATTCCGGCCGGGCCGAGCTCGACGCTGCCGTCGGGGAACCACTCCGCGCCCGCGGCCCGAGCCGCCTGGCGCTGCTGGACATATATCGCCACCAGGGCCGCGAAGGCCACGAACACCGCGGCCGTCGCCATAAGGGCGCCCACCACCACCGTGCGGGGCCGGGTCGCCTCTGCGGCGGGCAGGGCCGTGGTTCTCACGGCGCCTCGCTTCCGGCCGGGGCGGGTCGCAGCGCCGCCGCGGTCCCGGCCAGCCCGGCCGCCAGCAGCAGCGCTCCGACGAGGTTGACCACGTTGAGCACCACGTTGGCGTCCAGTGCCAGGGCCATGAGGTCGCGGTCGTCGGACATGAACCCCGAGATCAGATCGGATACCACCAGCAGGCTGGCACCAGCGCCCATCAACAGCACCGTGCCCCGGCCCACTACCGTCGGCACGGGACGGATCGACAGCCGGTGCGGCCAGGTCATCAGCGCGGCTGCCCCGGCGATGAGGCCGGCGACTGCCACGCCGTGGAACACCGCCCAGGTGGCGGCGGTGTCGAGCAGATCGAAGGGCTCGATGACCCGCAGCGCCCCCACCAGCGCCGCCGCGCCGAGGAGCTTGAGGGCCGCGCCCGCGCCCACCAGCCGGGGGTCGAGCAACCGATCCAGCGTCTTGGGGCCTCGCAGCACCAGCTCGGCTGCGCCGCCGGCCAGCGCGGCCACCGGCACGGCCGCGGCCAGCCCGAAGGCCACATACACCAGGCCGTCGCGCAGATCCTGGGGGGCGGTGAAGTAGTCCTGCGACCAGCCGCCCACGGCCAGCAGCCCGAACAGGCCCACGATGACCGCGACGGCCTCGGGGCGGCTGGAGCGGGAGCCGGTGGCGGCCGCGACCGCCTCGAAGGCGATGCCGAGCACCGGCACGGCCATGAGATAGACCGCGGGCTGCTCCACCAGCCAGTCGAGCTGGAGCCAGATGTCGGGGCTCTCGGCCCGGCCGAAGGCGATGGCCGGCCGGCCCCGCAGATCGGCGTAGATCACCACGATGTTGGCGATGGCAACGGGCAGCGTGAACAGCCAGGCCGCCGCGGCCACCAGCATCGACCAGGCGAACGGCGGCACGTCCAGCAGGCTCATGCCCCCGACGCGCAACGAGATCACGGTGGTGGCCACCGACACCGCGCCCACCAGCAGGGCCACGATCACCATGGCGGTGCCGAGCAGGGTGAGGGCCATGGCGTCGCTCTCGTTGCCGGTCACCCCGTCGACCGCGCCCCAGCCCCCGCCCGCCAACACCGACACCACCACGATCAGCGCACCGATCAGCCACGACCAGAACGAGGCCAGCGCGGCCCTGGGAAAGGCGAGGTTGTCCGCCCCGACCTGCTGTGGCACCACCGCCATGGCTGCGCCGAGCAGCAGGGGCAGCACCACCAGCAGCATGAACGACACCCGGTACAGGGTCCACATGCGGAAGTAGGCGTTGAGGCCGCCGAACATGTCGTCGGGATCGACGACCTCGGTCCGCCCCAGTGAGAGCAGCACCCCGACCACCGAGGTGGCCAGACCCAGCAGCAGCGACACCGCCACGAAGAGCCGGCCGACGGTGGCCGCGTCGCTGGTGACGAAGGGCTGGGCCAGCGCAGGCACCTCGGGCGGGGCCGCGGGGGCGGCCTCCGAGTCCGCGACAGCCGGTTCGGTCAGCGTCATCGGGAGGCGATGCTACACATCACAGGCCGTTGCTAATCAGCACGTCGGCCGCCACCGCACCGAACAGGATCATCACGTAGGCGTTGGACCAGCCGAACAACCGGATCGACCGGGTCGGGTCGGGGCGGCGCAGCACATCGAGGGCCAAGCCCACAAAGCCGCCGCCCGCGATCAGCGCCGCCACCAGGTAGACGGCGCCCATCTCGGCCACCGGCACCAGCACCAGTGTGAACGCCACCAGCACCACCGTGTAGGCGACGATGCGGCGGGCGGTGGTGCGCAGCCCGGCCACCGCGGGAAGCATGGGAACCTCCGCGGCCTGATAGTCGCTGCGATAGCGGATGGCCAACGCCCAGAAGTGGGGCGGCGTCCAGTAGAAGATCACCGCGAACAGCACCACCGGGGGCCAGTCGAGCGAGCCCGTGACCGCGGTCCAGCCCACCAGGGTGGGCACCGCGCCGGCCGCGCCGCCGATCACGATGTTGCGTATCGACGTGCGCTTGAGCCACAGCGAGTAGACGAACACATAGAACGCAGCCGCCGACGCGGCCAGAGCCGCCGAGAGCAGGTTGACGAAGGCCCAAAGCCACACGAACGAGCCGACAGTGAGGGCCGTCGCGAACACCACTGCCTCGGTCGGTCGGACCGCGCCGGTGACCAGGGGCCGGTTGCGGGTGCGGTGCATGAGCCGGTCGATGTCGCGGTCGATATACATGTTCAGGGCGTTGGCGCCGCCCGCGGCCATCGCTCCTCCCGCAATGGTGGCCGCCATCAGCCACAGCGACGGCAGGCCCTGCTCGGCCAGGATCATCGACGGAACGGTGGTGACCAGCAGCAACTCCACGATCCGGGGCTTGGTCAGGGCCGCGAAGGCCGCGGCGCGGGCTCGGCGGGGCGCGCGCACCCCGCCGGTCACGGTTCCGGTCACCCCCGCAGGCTAGGACATCGAGCGCCCCATACGACAGATCGAGCGCCGTCTTTCCTGCTTATGTTCGCTGCGCTCACCGCCCGCTCGAACTCCGATCCCACGCCCGCCATTTCGCCCTACCATCGACGTGTGACACCGCACGCCTACGCCCGGCTCACCCGGTTCGCTCTGTGGGCGCTGGCGGCAATCGTCGTGACCGGTGTGTCGGTGCGCCTCACCGGGTCGGGTCTGGGCTGCGAGGACTGGCCCGCCTGCTCCGAGGACCGCTTCGTGGCCGACCTCGAGTACCACGCCCTGGTGGAGTTCGTGAACCGGCTCTTCACCGGGGTGGTGGCCATCGCGGTGATGGCGGCGGTGCTGGGCTCCTGGCGGCGCCGGCCCCGGCGGACCGATCTGATCCTGCTGTCGCTGGGGCTGGTGGCGGGGGTGCTGGCCCAGGTCGGGCTGGGGGCGCTGCTGGTGCTGTCGGAGCTCGACCCCCGCTTCACCATGGGCCACTTCCTGCTGTCGATGGTGCTGCTGTGGAACGCAGCCGTGCTCGACGTACGAGCCCGCCGCGACGCCGCGGCCGCGTCTACGGGTCTCGTCGATCCCGTCGGTTCGACCGGCTCGACCCCAGCCTCGCATCGAGTCGATGCCACCACCCGGCTGCTGTTGTGGGCCGTGCTCGCGGTCGGCGGGGCCCTGCTGGTAACCGGCACCCTGGTCACCGGGGCGGGGCCCCACGCCGGCGACAGCCGGGCCGAGCGACTCCCGCTGCTGGTGCGCGAGGTGGCCCGGGTCCACAGCATCGTCGCACTCTGCCTGCTGGCCATGGTGGTGTGGGCGTGGTGGCACATGCGGGGCTCGGCGGGGCAGGTCCGCATGGCCCGGATCGCGGTGCTGCTGGTAGTGCAGGGCGCGGTCGGCTACCTGCAGTACTTCACCGGCGTGCCCGCGCTGCTGGTGGGAGTGCACGTGACCCTGGCGTCGATCACCTGGATCGAGATCGTCAAGGCCGCCCACGACCCCGCCACCGGCGCTGCGACGCAGATGGAGCCCGGTTCGCCAGACGGCGCGGCCATGATCGGCGCACGGCCGTGAACTCGGACACTGCACGGACTCCCGTGAGCAAGAATCGACCGGCCTCACTCCCGCTCATGTTCGCTTCGCTCACGGGCCGCCCAAACCCCGACAACACAGCCCACGGCCTCGCAAGCTCGGCCTCCATGAGCGCGCCGGTCACCTCGCCGGTGAAGGACCCGGTGGACGAGACCGTGCGCCGGCCCGACCTGCCCTGGAAGGTGATCGTGCTCGACGACCCGGTCAACCTGATGTCGTACGTCACCTACGTGTTCCGCAAGCTGTTCGGCTACTCGCAGCAGAAGGCCCACCGCCTGATGATGCAGGTCCACACCGAGGGCAGGGCCGTGGTAGCTGCGGGTCAGCGGGAGAAGGCCGAGTTCGACGTGTACCGGCTCCACGAGCACGGCCTGTGGGCCATCCTCGAGCAGGACTGATGGCCCGCGGCAGGTTCCGGCTCGGCCCCGACGGCATCATCGTGACCCTGCGCGGCGAGGAGCGATCCGGCCTGGCCACCGTGCTGGAGCAGTTCCGGCAACTGCTGCTGGAGGGCACCGACGTGTCGATGCTGCGCTTCCAGCCGCCGGTGCACCTCCACGACCGCGAGGCCTCCGACGAGTTCTGGGACATGGCCGCCGGACCGCTGCTGCGCCACCGGCTGGAGGCCATCGACGTGGTGGAGGCCGGGCTGGCCGGCGCCGCCCTCGACGACGAGGCCGTCTCGGCCTGGATCCAGACGCTCAACAGCCTGCGCCTCTACCTGGGCAACACGCTCGAGGTGGGCGCGGCCACGTTCGACCCGCCCCAGCCGGGCGAGCGTCCCCAGGAAGCGGCCCGCTACATGCTCTACGAATGGCTGGGCGGCCTGCTCGACCAACTGGTGGAAGCCGCAGCCGAAACCCTCCCCCCAGCCGCCCCCAACTGACGCCGCCACCGGCAAGGACCGGTCGGTAGGGTGGGGCGGTTGGGCCCCCATCGTCCAGCGGCCTAGGACGCCGGCCTTTCACGCCGGTAACACGGGTTCGAATCCCGTTGGGGGTGCGAGCAGCGGGCTGGCTCGCTAGCGTTTCAGCTTCGCACGTCCGTCGTGCACCCGGTCCTGTAGATCAGTCTGGAGTGATCGCCACCCTGTCAAGGTGGAGGCCGCGGGTTCAAATCCCGTCAGGACCGCGTTGCCGCCCTCCGGGGTCGGCGACAAACCCGGTCGGGTAGCTCAGTTGGCAGAGCGTCCGCCTGAAAAGCGGAAGGTCCGCGGATCGACGCCGCGCCCGACCACCACCACCACCAGAGGCCGAGCGGATAGCGAGGCCGTGGCCCGAGCGGCCCGTGAGCGCAGCGAACAAGAGCGGGAGTGACAACAGTGCGATCCCGGCAGTCTCGCTAGGGTCTACCCATGGGACAGCTTCGATCGCACACCACCACCCAGGGCCGCAACATGGCCGGAGCCCGCGCCCTGTGGCGGGCCACCGGCATGACCGACGACGACTTCGACAAGCCGATCGTGGCGATAGCCAACTCCTTCACCCAGTTCGTGCCCGGCCATGTGCATCTGCGCAACCTCGGCAAGCTGGTGGCCGACGAGATCGCGGCCGCGGGCGGGGTGGCCAAGGAGTTCAACACCATCGCAGTTGACGACGGCATCGCCATGGGCCACGGCGGGATGCTCTACAGCCTGCCCAGCCGGGATTTGATCGCCGACTCGGTGGAGTACATGGTCAACGCCCACTGCGCCGACGCGCTGGTGTGCATCTCCAATTGCGACAAGATCACCCCCGGCATGTTGATCGCGGCCATGCGGCTCAACGTCCCCACCGTGTTCGTGTCGGGCGGGCCGATGGAGGCGGGCAAGACCAAGCTGGCCGGGGTGAGCGTGAAGCTCGACCTGATCAACCCGATGATCTCCGCCGGCGACTCGTCGGTCAGCGACGAGGACCTGCTGGAGATGGAGCGCTCGGCCTGCCCCACCTGCGGGTCGTGCTCGGGCATGTTCACCGCCAACTCCATGAACTGCCTCACCGAGGCGCTGGGGCTGTCGCTGCCCGGAAACGGCACGGTGCTGGCCACCCACTCCGACCGCCGGGAGCTGTTCTGCGAGGCGGGCAGGCGGGTGGTGGATCTGGCCCGCCGCTGCTACGAGAAGGACGACGAGTCGGTGCTGCCCCGCTCGATCGCCACTAGGACCGCCTTCGAGAACGCCATGCGCCTCGACATCGCCATGGGCGGCTCCACCAACACCGTGCTGCACATCCTGGCCGCGGCCCGAGAGGGCGAGGTGGACTTCACCATGGCCGACATCGACCGGCTCAGCCGCAGCACCCCCAATATCTGCAAGGTGGCCCCGTCCACCGCCGAGTTCCACGTCGAGGACGTGCACCGGGCCGGAGGCATCATGGGCATCCTCGGCGAGCTCGACCGGGGCGGGCTGCTCGACACGTCGGTGTCGACGGTGCACTCCGCCACCCTGGCCGACGCGCTGGAGGTGTGGGACGTGATGCGCGGCCCCTCCAGCGAGGTGGTCGAGTTCTTCCGGGCCGGACCGGCCGGCATCCCCACCCAGGAAGCCTTCAGCCAGTCCACCCGCTGGCCGACGTTGGACCTTGACCGCTACCACGGCTGCATCCGCACGGTGGCCAACCCCTACAACGCCGACGGCGGGCTGGCTGTGCTCTACGGCAACATCGCCGCCGACGGCTGCATCGTCAAGACCGCCGGCGTGGACGAGTCGATTCTGCGGTTCTCGGGACCGGCGAGAGTGTTCGAGAGCCAGGACGAGGCCTGCGACGGGATCCTCGACGAAGAGCACGGGATACAGCCCGGCGACGTGGTGGTGGTGCGCTACGAGGGTCCCCGCGGCGGCCCCGGCATGCAGGAGATGCTCTATCCCACGTCGTACATCAAGTCCCGCGGGCTGGGCAAGCAGTGTGCGCTGCTCACCGACGGGCGATTCTCGGGGGGAACTTCGGGCCTTTCGATGGGCCACGCCTCGCCCGAGGCAGCCGAGGGCGGCGCCATCGCACTGGTCCGCGACGGCGACATCATCGACATCGACATTCCGAACCGCACCGTGCACCTCAGGGTGGACGACGCCGAGCTCGACCGCCGCCGGGCCGCCGAGGACGCCCGCCCCGACGGTTGGAGGCCCCGCAACCGCCAGCGTCAGGTGTCGGCCGCGCTGCGGGCCTACGCCGCCATGGCCACCTCCGCCGACAAGGGCGCGGTGCGCGACGTAGACCGTCTCAATCCCTGAACCGCCTTCAACAATTCAGATCCGATTCACCGAATTTCGGTGACGGGTCAGTTCATCCAATTCACACAATCTCTTCGTCTGGAATTGTGCCGAATAAGACTGACTGACTCGCGAGGTTGTGGCTTATTCATGATGTAACTATCGTTCGCTTCTTCCCGACCTAATGACCGTTGAAAGGAAAGCGGACTAGTGGTTAGACAAATGTCAGACGAACACAAGGCTGCCAACGCCAAGGCTCGTTCCGAGAATAGGGCGGTTGGCACCTATCTCGAAGGCCTGGAATCGAACCGGCCCCGCCCGGGCCGCAGGCGCACCGCCGAGTCCATCCAGAAGCGAATGGAAGCAATCAGCGAAGCCCTCGAGTCGGCCACACCGATACGCCGGGTCCAACTCATCCAAGAGCGCATCGATCTTGAGCGGGCCTTGAGCGCGCCGGCGGAGATCGTCGATATCAGCGAACTCGAGAACGAATTCGTGTCGGTCGCCGTCTCTTACAGCGGCCGAAAGGGAATCACCTACGCGGCATGGCGCGAGGTGGGAGTTCCCGCCGCAGTGCTCAAGCGAGCCGGCATCTCCCGCGGCGGCGCCTGACCCTCGAAGCCTCAGAAGCGTCGGTCCCTAAGCTCCAAGAACACTTCACAATCGAACTTCGGCGGACTGGATCGCGGCCTGCGGATGGCGGGCTGCGATACCGCGGGCTGCCGCGACAACTCGCGCTGTCTGCTCCGGCGCCGTTCCCGCGAAGCGTTCAGGGTCGGCCACCAAGCGCTCCAATTCGGCGCGGCCGAGCGGCACCCGATCATCGGCCGCCAACCGGTCCAGCAGACCGTCGAGATCAACAGAATCATCTCCGGCTGCCTGCTGCGCGGCCCGCCGGGTGGGTTCGGCCAGCACGGCATGGGCCTGCTCGCGGCCCATCCCGGCCCGCACCAGCGCGGTGAGCAGCCGGGTGGTGGCCAGCAGCGGCCGGCAGCGCTCGAACTCGGCGGCCACCGCGGCCTCGTTGATCTGAAGCTCCTCCAGCACTCCCAGCGCGGTGTGGAGCAGCCCGTCGGCGGCGCAGAAGGCGTCGGGAATCATCACCCGCCGCGCCGCCGAGCAGCTCACGTCGCCCTCGTTCCACTGCCGGCCCGACAGCGAGGCCGCCATGGCCAGATGACCGTCGAGCACCGCCGCCAGCGCGCCGATGCGCTCCGAGGAGCGGGCGTTGGCCTTGTGGGGCATGGCCGACGAGCCGACCTGGCCGTGGCGGAACCCCTCCGACACCAGCCCGTGGCCGGCCATGAGCCGCACCGTGGTGGCCAGCGACGCCGGGCCCGACACGGCCTGCACCAGCGCGGCCACCACGTCGAGGTCCAGCGAGCGGGGGTAGATCTGGCCTGAGGCGTTGAGCACCGCGCCGAAGCCGAGATGCTCGGCCACCAGGCGCTCCAACTCGTCGACCGCCTCGGGCGAGCCGAGCAGGTCGAGTTGGTCGCCGCGGGTGCCGACCGGTCCCTTGATGCCCCGCAGCGGGTAGCGGTCCAGCAGTTCTGTGATCCGGGCGTATCCGAGCATCGTCTCGGACGCCGCGTCGGCGAGCCGCTTGCCCATGGTGGTGGCCTGCGCGGCCACGTTGTGGGTGCGGGCCACCATCACCGTTGAGGCGTGGGCCTCGGCCCCTTCCGCCAGCCGGGCGATCAGCGCCACCAGGTCGTCGCGGACGATCTGCAGCGAGTCGCGGATCAGCAGCTGCTCGGTGTTCTCGGTGACATCGCGCGATGTCATGCCCAGATGGATGGACTCGTGGCCCGCCAGCGCGCAGAACTCGTCGATCCGGGCCTTCACGTCGTGGCGGGTGACCGCCTCCCGTGCCGCTATCGACTCGAGGTCGACCACCTCCAACACCGCGGCGTAGTCGTCGACGACGGCCTGATCGACGTCGAGGCCCAGCTTGCGCTGAGCCTCCAGCACCGCCAGCCACAGCCGGCGCTCCAGCACCACCCGGCGCTCGGGCGACCACAGCGCCCGCATCCGCTCGCTGGCGTAGCGGCCCGCCAGAACGTTGGCCATTTCAGTGTCCACTGCTCGGCCCTCAGGCGGCCTGCTGCCAGTAGAGGTACTGGCTGCGGCCGGGGCCGACCCCGACCAGCCGGATGGGCACGCCGACGCCCTCCTCCAGGAAGGCGATGTAGTCGGCGGCCGCGGCCGGCAGCTCCGCCGACGACGTGACGCCGCTCAGGTCGGTGCTCCAGCCTGCGAGCTCCTCATAGACGGGCACCGCCTTGTGGATCACCGACTGGTGGTAGGGCATGTGCTCGTAGCGCTCGCCGTCGAGCTCGTAGGCGACGCACACCTTGAGGCGGTCGAGGCCGTCGAGCACGTCGAGCTTGGTGAGGGCGACCTCGGTCAGCGAGTTGAGCCGCACCGCGTGGCGCAGCATCACCAGGTCGAACCATCCGGTGCGGCGGCGGCGGCCGGTGTTGGTGCCGTACTCGCCGCCAACGTCCACCAGATGATCGCCGACCTCGTCGAACAGTTCGGTGACGAACGGCCCCGACCCGACCCGGGTGACGTAGGCCTTGGCGATGCCGATGATCCGATCAAGCTGGCGGGGACCGATGCCGGCGCCGATGCAGGCCCCGCCCGCCACCGGATTCGACGACGTGACGAAGGGATAGGTGCCCTGATCGAGGTCGAGGAAGGTGGCCTGGGCGCCCTCCAGCAGCACCTGCCGGCCCGACTCGAGCGCGGTGTGCAGCAGGGCGACGGTGTCGCCGATGTGGGGCGCGAGGCGGGGCGCGCACACGTCCAAGTACTCCCGCACGATGTCGTCGGCCCGAACCGGCAGCCGGTTGAAGACCTTGGCCAGCACCTTGTTGGTGTGGCCCAGAGCGACTTCCAGCTTGGCCTCGAAGATGCTCGGATCGAGCAGGTCCTGCACCCGCAGCCCGATGCGCATCGCCTTGTCGGCGTAGGCCGGCCCAATGCCCCGCTTGGTGGTGCCCAGCTTCGCCTCGCCCAGATGGCGCTCGTGCAGGGCGTCGAGCTCGGTGTGGTAGGGCATGATCAGGTGGGCGTTGCCCGACAGCCGCAGCGGGCGGCAATCGACGCCGCGGGCCTGTAGCGCGTCCATCTCCGCGATCAAGACTCTGGGATCGACGACCACGCCGTTGCCGATCACCGGGGTTATGTGCTCGTACAGCACCCCGCTGGGTATCAGCTGAAGGGCGAAAGTCTCGCCGTTCACCACCAGGGTGTGTCCCGCGTTGTGGCCGCCCTGATAGCGGACGACCATGTCCATCTCGGCGGCGACGAGGTCGGTGAACTTGCCCTTGCCCTCGTCGCCCCACTGGGTACCGACGACAACGGTCGCGGGCACGGCGCTCTCCTTATGGGGCGGGCGTTGCCTGGCGAGTGTACTGGCGTTGTTGCGTTCCGGCTTGTGCGTTCCGGTCGGCGGGTCCTGTCGTCAACTAGGGACGACCGAACGGGCTCCGCCCGCCGCTACCTCAGGGTGATGATCGCTTCTGGCTTGCCGGGGTCTTCTACGTCCACTACTACCTTGTCGTCGGGTTGGTAGCGGCCTTCCAGTACGGCTACCGCTAGCGGGTCTCCTATGGTGCGCTGTATTAGGCGCTTCAGGGGGCGGGCTCCGAAGGCGGGCTCGTAGCCGGTGCGGGCCAGATGGGCCTTGGCCTCGTCGCTGACCTCCAGGCCCAGCCGCCGCTCCTGCAGGCGGTGGGCCAGCAGGCCGAGCTGGATGTCGACGATCGACACAAGGTCCTCGGGCGACAGGGGACGGAACCGGACGATGTCGTCGATGCGGTTCACGAACTCGGGCCTGAAGAAGTTACCCGGCTCGCCCTGGAGGTTGGACGTCATGATCAGCACCACGTTGGCGAAGTCGACGGTGCGGCCCTGCCCGTCGGTGAGGCGGCCGTCGTCGAGGAGTTGCAGCAGCACTCCGAACACTTCGGCGTGGGCCTTCTCCACCTCGTCGAGCAGCACCACCGCATAGGGGCGGCGCCGGACGGCCTCGGTGAGCTGTCCGCCGGAGTCGTGGCCGACATAGCCCGGCGGCGCCCCGATGAGCCGCGACACCGAGTGCTTCTCCAGGTACTCCGACATGTCGATTCGCACCATGGCCGACTCGTCGTCGAACAAGAACGCGGCCACCGAGCGGGCCAGCTCCGTCTTACCCACCCCGGTGGGGCCGAGGAACAGGAAGCTGCCGATGGGGCGGTGGGGGTCGCTGAGCCCGGCCCGGCTGCGGCGGATGGCGTTGGCCACCACGCTCACCGCCTCTTCTTGGCCCACCACCCGCTCGTGGAGGTGCTCCTCGAGCCGGATCAGCTTGGCCGCCTCGCCCTCCATCAGGCGCGACACCGGCACGCCGGTCGAGCGGCTCACCACCGCCGCGATGTGGTCGGCGTCGACCTCCTCGGTGAGCATCGAGGAGTCGCGCTGCAGCTCGGCCAGGCGGCCGGTGGCCTCGTCGATGCGGCGCTCTAGGTCGGGGACGATGCCGAAGCGGATCTCGGCAGCCCGCTCCAGGTCGGGCTCGCGCTCCAGGTCGGAGCGCTGGGTCTCGAGCTCCTCCTTGAGGGATCGGATGACTCCGATGGCCTCCTTCTCGGCCTGCCAGCGGGCGGTGAGCGAGGACGACTCCTCGGTGAGGTCGGCGATCTCGCGCTCCAGATCTCCGAGGCGGGCTCGGGAGGTGTCGTCGGTCTCGGCACCGACGGCGACCCGCTCCATCTCCAGCTGGCGCAGCCGGCGCTCCACCACGTCGATCTCGGTGGGCACCGAGTCGATCTCGATGCGCAGCGAGCTGGCCGCCTCGTCGATCAGGTCGATGGCCTTGTCGGGCAGGAACCGGCCGCTGATGTAGCGATCCGACAGTTCGGCCGCGGCGATCAGGGCGGAGTCCTTGATGCGCACGCCGTGGTGGACCTCGTAGCGCTCCCTCAGGCCTCGCAGTATGGCCACGGCCGCCTCCACCGACGGCGGCTCCACCAGCACCGGCTGGAAACGGCGCTCCAGGGCGGCGTCGCTCTCCAGGCGCTTGCGGTACTCGTCGAGCGTGGTGGCGCCCACCATGCGCAGCGCGCCCCGGGCCAGCATCGGCTTGAGCATGTTGCCGGCGTCCATCGCCCCCTCCGCGCCGCCCGCGCCCACCACGGTGTGCAGCTCGTCGATGAAGGTGACGATCTCGCCGCCGGCCTCCTCGATCTCGGTCAGCACCGCACCGAGGCGCTCCTCGAACTCGCCCCGGTACTTGGCGCCGGCCACCATGGCGGCCAGGTCGAGCACCACCAGGCGCTTGCCGGCCAGGCTGTCGGGCACGTCGCCGTCGACGATGCGCTGGGCCAGGCCCTCCACGATGGCGGTCTTGCCCACGCCGGGCTCGCCGATCAGCACCGGGTTGTTCTTGCGGCGCCGGGCCAACACCCGGATCACCCTGCGGATCTCGTCGTCGCGGCCGATCACCGGGTCGAGGCGGCCCGCCCGAGCCTCGGCGGTGAGGTCGCGGCCGTAGCGCTCCAGGGCCCGGTACTGGTTCTCGGGGGCCTTGGTCGTCACTCGATGGCTGCCCCGCACGTCGTGCAGCACCTTGAGGAGCAGCTCGCGGTCGAGGTCCATGCGACCGCCCAGCGCGATGATCAGATGCTCGGTGGACAGGTAGTCGTCGGCGAGGTCGGCCCGAGCCTTGTCGGCCTCGGCCAGCACGTCGTGCAGGTCGCGGGAGATTCCGACGTCGGACCCGTAGGCCCGGGGCAGCACGGCCACGGCCTGCTGGGCCCGCTGCTGCACCGCGGTGTGATCGACGCCCGCGGTGTGCAGCATCGGCAGCACCAGCCCCTCGGTCTGGGCCAGCAGGGCGATCAGCAGGTGGTCGGGGGTGACCTCGGCGTGGGAGGCGGAGCGGGCCGCCTCGGTGGCGGCCGCGAAAGCCTCGGTCGTCCTCAGCGTCCAGCGGTTGGGATCAACAGTCATATCAGTCGCTCCTTGGTTTCCCGCTCTTGTTCGCTGCGCTCACGGGCCGCCCAAACCCCGGCATCACAGCCCACGGCCTCGCAAGCTCGGCCTCCGATCAACATCAGGCGATCCGATGGGTTCGACTACTGAGGCGGGACCGCGGGTGGCCCGGTAGATGGTGACGGCCCGGCTGGATGCCACCGCCGGCAGCCGCCCGCCGGGGTTGAAGCCGCGGGCCGCCAACTCGGCCGACTGGCGCTCATGGGCCCGGCGGGCGTCGTCGAGCTCGGCCTGCAGCTCGGCCACGGCCGCCTCCAGCTCCAGGACCCGCTGCACCCCGGCCAGGTTGAGGCCCTCATCGGTGAGCTCGGCGATGCGCTCCAGCAGGGCGAGGTCGGCGTCGCTGTAGCGGCGGCTGCCGCCCGCGGTCCTCGCCGGCGCCAGCAGTCCCCGACGCTCGTAGATGCGCAGCGTCTGGGGGTGAACCCCGGCCAGCTCGGCGGCCACCGATATCACGTATACGGCCTTGTGGAAGCGGTCATCGGTCATGTCTGTTCTCCGTGTTGCGTGGGTTGCGTGTTGGTTGCGTTCATGTCGGTTGGATTCATGGCTTGAGGTGGGCCCGCGGGTCGTCGCCGTCGGCGGCGGCGTAGGCCTCCACCGCGGCCCGCTGCTCTTCGGACAGGTTCTGGGGCACCGCCACCTCGACGTCGACGATGAGGTCGGCGCCGCCGTTGGCGCCGCTGGCCGAAATGCGCAGGCGCCGCCCGGTCTGGGTGCCCGGCGGGATGCGGATGGTCACCGAGGCGCCGTCGAGGGTGGGCACCGGGATCTCGGCGCCCAGCGCCGCCTCCGAGAAGCTGACCGGCACGGTCAGGGTGAGGTTCTTGCCGTCGCGCCCGAACAGCCGGTGCGGCTTGACCTGGACCCGCACGTACAGGTCGCCGGGCCTGCCGCCCGCACCCTGGCCCGGCGCCCCCCGGCCGCTGAGCTTGATCCGCTGCCCGTCGCTCACCCCGGCCGGTATGCGGGCCTTGACCTCTCGGCGGCGATGCTCCAACCCCCGCCCTGCGCAGGCGCCGCAGGGATCGTCGATGAAGGTGCCCCGCCCGGCGCAGGCCGCACAGGGCCGGCTGAACGAGAACAGGCCCTGGTTCTCGTCGTTGACTCCGGTGCCCGAGCAGGTCGGGCACGGGCGCGGCTTCGACGGGGGCTTGGCCCCCAAGCCCTCGCAGGTTCGGCAGCGGGCCTCGCCGGTCACCGGCACCGCGATGGTGGCGCCCGACACCGCGTCGGCGAAGTCGAGCTTCACCTCGGTCTCGACATCCGCGCCCCGCTGGGCCGCGCCGCGGCGGCGGCCGAAGAGATCGCCGAGGAGGTTGCCGAGCCCGCCCGGCTGCTCGAAGTCAACGTTGAAGCCGCCCGCGGGACCGGTACCGAACCCACTGCCCATGGGGCCGAGCCGGCGCACCTCGTCGTAGGACTTGCGCTTGGCGGCGTCGCCGAGCACGTCGTAGGCCGAGGCCACCTCCTTGAAGCGCTCCTCCACCGCCTCGTCGCCAGGATTGGCGTCGGGGTGCAGCTTCTTGGCCAGACTGCGATAGGCCTTGGCGATGTCGGAGGCCGAGGCGTCCGCAGCCACGCCGAGGATCTTGTAGTAGTCCTTCTCGAACCATTCCCGCTGGGGCTCCACGCTCACCTCCTCGCTATTCCCCGCTCTTGGTCAGCCCCGCACCTTCACCATGGCCGGGCGCAGCACCCGGCCGTTCCACGCGTAGCCGGTGCGCAGCACCTCGGCCACGGCCGGGGCGTCGGTGCCGTCGCCACCGGATTCCTCGCTCATCACCGCCTGGTGGAAGCCGGGATCGAAGGCCTCGTCCACCGTGCCCAGCACGGTGAGACCCTCTGCCGAAAGCACGCCCAGCAGCTGCGACTGCAGCGCCTCGATACCCTCCACGCCCTGCGCGACCGCCGCCTCGCAGGCGTCGAGCACCACCAGCAGTTCCTTGGCCAGCCTCGAAGCGGCCTGTGCCACCAGGTCGGTGTTGCGCTTCATGGTCTGGCGCCGGAAGTTGGTGAACTCCGCGGTGACCCGCTGGAGGTCCTCCAGATAGGCGTCCCGCTCCGCCAGCACCGCCGCCAGATCAACCGAGGCGCCCAAGTCCGACTCGTCTCCCGCGTCCGCCGGCTCGACGGCTGCGAACTCGGGTTGCTCTGCGTCCGGCGACAGCTCGGCGGTCGCGGGCTCGGCCGCATCGTCGGTGCCAGCGTCGGGTTCGACCGCCTCTTCGGGCGCAGACTCGCCGGGGTCAGGCGACGGTGCGCTCACGCCGTCTCGCGGTCGTCGTCGACGATCTCGGCCTCGACCACGTCGTCGTCGGTGGGCGCCTCGGCGTCGCGCTCGGCCGCGGCGGCCGCCTCGTACAGCCTCTGGCCGAACTCCTGGCTGGCCGTCATGAGCGCCTCGGTGGCCGACTTGACCGCCTCGATGTCGTCGCCCTCCAGCGCGCTGCGCAGGTCGGCGAGCTTCGAGTTGATCGTCTCCTTCTCTTCGTCGGACACGGCCTCGGCCTGATCGGCGAGCAACTTCTCGGTCTGGTACAGCAGGGTGTCGGCCGTGTTGCGCACCTCGGCCTCCTCGCGCCGCTGCTGATCCTCCGCGGCATGGGCCTCGGCGTCGGCCACCATCTGCTCGATGACGTCGGAGTCGAGCGACGACTGTCCCGTGATCGTCATCGACTGCTCCTTGCCGGTGGCCTTGTCCTGGGCGCTGACATGGACGATGCCGTTGGCGTCGATGTCGAAGGTCACCTCGATCTGGGGCATGCCCCTGGGGGCCGGCGGCAGGTCGACCAGCTGGAACTTGCCCAGGGTCTTGTTGTAGGCGGCCATCTGCCGCTCGCCCTGCAGCACGTGGATCTCCACCGACGGCTGGCCGTCCTCGGCGGTGGTGAAGATCTCGCTCTTGCGGGTGGGGATGGTGGTGTTGCGCTCGATGAGGGTGGTCATCACACCGCCCTTGGTCTCGATGCCCAGCGACAGCGGGGTCACGTCGAGCAGCAGCACGTCCTTGACCTCGCCCTTTAGCACACCGGCCTGGATGGCTGCGCCGACGGCCACAACCTCGTCGGGATTGACCGTCTTGTTGGGCTCGCGCCCGGTCATCTCCTGCACCAGCTCGGCCACCGCCGGCATGCGGGTCGATCCGCCCACCAGCACGACATGGTCGATGTCGCCCTTGGCCACGCCCGCGTCTTTGATGGCTCGCTCGAACGGGCCGCGGCAGCGCTGCAGCAGCGCGGCGGTCAACTCCTGGAACTTGGCTCTGCTCAGCGTGTAGTCGAGGTGCAGCGGACCCTGGTCGGTGGCGGTCACGAAAGGAAGGTTGATCTGCGACGACGGGGTCTGCGACAGCTCGATCTTGGCCTTCTCGGCCGCCTCCTTGAGGCGCTGCATGGCCATGGCGTCGCCGGACAGGTCCACGCCGTGGTCGCCCTTGAACGACGCCACCAGCCAGCCGATCACGGCCTCGTCCCAGTCGTCGCCGCCGAGCTTGGTGTCGCCGGAGGTGGACTTCACCTCGAACACACCGTCGCCGAGCTCCAGCACCGACACATCGAAGGTGCCGCCGCCCAGGTCGAACACCAGGATGGTCTGGTCGGCCGACTCCTTGTCGAGCCCGTAGGCCAGGGCGGCCGCGGTGGGCTCATTGATGATCCGCAAGACTTCGAGGCCGGCAATCTTGCCGGCCTCGTTGGTGGCGGTGCGCTGGGCGTCGTCGAAGTAGGCGGGGACGGTGATCACCGCCTGCGTCACGGTGTCGCCCAGGTACTCCTCGGCGTCGCGCTTGAGCTTCATCAGCACCCGGGCCGAGATCTCCTGGGCGGTGTAGCTCTTGTCGTCGATGTCGGACTTCTTGGCCGTGCCCATGTCCCGCTTCACCGAGCGGATGGTGCGCTTGGGATTGGTGATGGCCTGGCGCTTGGCCACCTCGCCCACTAGCACCTCGCCGTCGTTGCTGAAGGCCACGACGGAGGGGGTGGTGCGCGATCCCTCGGCGTTGGGGATGACGACGGGATCGCCGCCCTCGAGGACGCTGACGACAGAATTGGTGGTACCGAGGTCGATACCGACAGCCTTGGGCATGATGAGGCTTCCTTTCGTTTGGTGCCTAACCTTTGAACGCTCAGGCTAGCTAAGTTGATTTGTATTTCAAACAAAATATGAGTCATTCTTTATCAACTTTTTGTCAGGCCGGTCGGGTACCTTGACCCCATGGCCCACGATCTGATCCTGCTGCGCCACGGCCGCAGCACCTGGAACGACAAGAACCTCTTCACCGGCTGGCACGACTGCGGCCTGAGCGAGGCGGGCCGGGCCGAGGCCCACCGGGCCGCCGAGATGCTGGCCGCAGCCGGTCTGCTGCCCACTGCGGTGCACACGTCGGTGCTGCGACGGGCCACCGAGACGACCCGGATCGTGCTCGACGATCTCGGCCTCGGCTCGCTGGAGGTGCGCCACAGCTGGCGGCTCAACGAGCGCCACTACGGCGACCTGACCGGGCTCGACAAGGCCGCCACCCGCAGAGCCCACGGCGACGAGCAGCTGCAGCGCTGGCGCCGCGGCTACGACACCCCGCCCCCTCCGATCCGGCCCGACAACGAGTTCAATCCCAACACCTCGCCGCGGTACGCCGACCTGGCGCCGGGGACGATCCCGCTCACCGAGAGCCTCGCCGATGTGCTGGTCCGCCTGCTGCCCTACTGGCGCGGCGCGATCGTCGACGACCTGCGCCGCGGCGACACCGTGCTGGTCTCAGCCCACGGCAACAGCCTGCGCGCCCTGGCCAAGCACCTGGACCGGATCCCCGACGACGACATCGGCGCCCTCAACATCCCCACCGGGATGCCCCTGCACTACGAACTGGGCCCCGACATGTCCCCCACCGAGTCCAAGCACCCCCTGGAGCGAGCCCTCGATCCAGCCGCCGCAGCCGCCGCAGCCGCCGAGGTGGCCGCCCAAGCCGCCGGCCCTGCTTCAGCCTGATCTAGCGGCCGAGAATGTCAGGGCTGTGGTAACGCGAGCCCGTCTCAATCGCTAGCCCAGAGCTGGCCTGAGAACCCCAAGCGCTTCGTCAACGGCGCCGACGAGTTGTTCGATCTCGGTTTCGCGCATCGGGGTGGAGACCGCCCCGGTGCAGCTGTAGATCAGCAGGATCCCCGAGTCGAGGAGCGCGTCGAAGAACAGCTTCAGCCGGTCTGCCTGTTGGGGACTGGAATAGGTCTCGCGATAGTTGCGGGGAGCGGTGGGCTGCATGTGGATCCGGAACATCGATCCCGCTCCCGTGACGCTTGCTTCGACGCCGCGCCGGTCGATGACCTCGGCGATGCCTTCTCTTGCCATCCGGCCGAGCCGGTTGAGCCGCTGAACCTCTCCAGGCGGGAAGAGCTCCATGGCGATGAGGCCGGCGGTGAGTGTGATGGGGTTGGCTGAGAACGTCCCCGAATGGGGCATGGCGTAGTGGGCGCTGTGGGGGTTCATGACGCTCATGATCTCGGCGCGGCCCGCTACCGCACCGACGGGGAAGCCGCCGCCGATGATCTTGCCGAGCGCGGTGATGTCGGGCGTGAGGCCGTAGCGCTGCTGGGCGCCGCCGTGGCTGTTGCGGAAGGTGACCACCTCGTCGGCGACTAGCAACGCGCCGTTGCGGGTCGTCCAGGCACGCAACGCGGTCAGGTACTCGCGATCTGCGGGGCACAGCCCGGCTCGATGCGGCATGACGTCAACCAGCACGCACGCGATTTCTGTCGCGTGACGGTCGAGGAGTTCGACGGTCCGGTCGACGTTGTTGAACGGCACCACCACGACATCGTCGAGTACCGGTTGTGGTGTGCCCTGAGCGACAGGCACGCTGACGGGCTGCTCAAGTGGACCCCAGCTGTCGGGGGTAGATGTCTGGCTGACTTCCGCGTAGTCGTAGGTTCCGTGGTAAGTGCCTTCTGCCTTGGCAATCTTGGGCCGACCGGTGAACGCTCTAGCGGTCTTGAGGGCGCACATGACCGCTTCGGTGCCGGAGTTGACGAACCGGATCTGCTCAAAGCTGTCGACGCGTTCGCACAAGTGCTCGGCGAAGCGCAGCTCGACCTCGGTCGCGAGGGTGTGAGCGGTACCACTCCTGAGTTGTTTGGCGACGGCCGCGACGATCGCGGGGTGACTGTGGCCGTGGATGAGCGATGCCATGTTGTTGGCGAAGTCGATGCGCTCGACACCTTCTATGTCGGTGATGCGACAGCGCGATGCGTGAGCTGCGTAGATGGGGTGCGGTTTGCGCAGCACCGTGTTGCGGCTGACACCGCCGGGCATCACTTTCAGAGCGCGGCGGTAGAGGTCTTCAGACCGGGTCGCGCGCTCGGTATTAGTCATGTGCTGGCCTCCGATTTCAAGAAGCTGTTCAGGCCTGACTGAGATCCGGTGTCGTCAACGAAGTGCGAGCCGCGGCGGGCGTCGACTACCGGTGCCGCGGTTCGTTCCGCGACGTCGCTGAGCGTTACCCCCGGTGCCAGATCGCGCACCGCGAATCCCCGTGGCGTGATGTCGATGACAGCGAGGTCGGTATAGACGCGGTCCACTACGACTCTGCCGGTTAGCGGGTAGCGGCATTCGGTGACCAGCTTGGGTTCGCCTTCTCGTGTGCAGTGGCTGGCCATCACGTACACGGCCTTGGCACCGGTGACGAGGTCCATGGCTCCGCCCACGGCGGGCACCGCGCCGGTGCCGGTGGACCAATTGGCCAGGTCGCCGTTAGCGGCGACCTCAAGAGCGCCGAGCACGCAGATGTCAAGGTGGCCGCCTCGGATCATCGCGAAGCTGTCGGCGTGATGGAAGAACGACGCTCCCGGCACTGTTGTGACTGGCCGCTTGCCGGCGTTGATGAGCTCTGGGTCTTCTTCGCCTTCCGGCGGCGGGGGCCCCATGCCCAGTAGCCCGTTCTCTGTGTGCAGGATCACTTCCCTCTCGTCGGGGATGCACTGTGCGATGGTCTCGGGCATGCCGATGCCGAGATTCACGTAGGCCCCGTCGGGGATGTCGAGCGCGACCCGCTCAGCGATCTGGATGCGGGTCAGTCCTCGCGGCATCGATGATGTCATAGCCAACCGGCTCCCGGGCCAGAGACCCGCGGGGAGCGTTCCTCCTTCACGACGCGATCCACATAGATGCCAGGAGTGACAACGGTCTCGGGGTCGAGTGATCCCGGCGCCGCCACGACGCTCACCTGCACGACCGTGATGTGGGCTGCCATGGCCATCAGTGGCGAGAAGTTGCGGGCGGTCTTGTTGTAGATGAGGTTCCCGTGACGGTCCGCCGCTTTGGCTTTGATCAAGGCGACATCACCGCTCAGGGCGTGCTCCAGCAAGCATTCCCGGTCCCCGAACCGTCGCACCGGTTTGCTCTGGGCGAGGCTTGTTCCGACCGCGGTCGGTGTGTAGAAGGCCGGAATGCCCGCGCCTGCGGCGCGGATGCGCTCTGCCAGCGTTCCCTGAGGCACCAGCTCCAGCGCGATGCGCCCGGCCCGGTACAGCTCGGCGAAGATCTCCGAGTCTGCGCTGCGTGGATACGAACACACCATCTTGGAGACTCGGCCAGCTGCAATGAGCGCCGCCAGTCCGGTGGTTCCGCTGCCTGCGTTGTTGCTGACAACTGTGAGTTCGCTGGCGCCCTGCTCGATCAAGGCGTCGATTAGCTCGGTGGGGCTGCCAGCTTCACCGAAGCCTCCGATCATAACCGTCGCGCCATCGCGGATGTCGTGCACCGCGGCGGCAGCGTCGGCACAGCGCTTGTCGATCACAGCCGGTGCTCTACACCAATGCGACGGTGGCGTCCTGTAGTCGTGCGGATTTGAAGCGGACGTAGTCGAACAGTCCGGCGTCGTCGAAGAGCACCCGATCTTCGTAGTCGTCGAACCACAGCGCCTGCGGGTTGCTGCCCACGATGCACATGCGGCCGCGATCGGGGGCGTCAGCCGCGTTGCGCAGAATCTTGAATACCACGAACCCGTTCTCGGTGCCGGGAAGCCCTGCGAAAGGCTTGTCGGACACTGCCGCGACCTCTGTCTTGCCCTTGTAGTGGGTGATGGACAGCCGGGCGTGGTTCTCGACGCCGGAAAGGCCCTTCTGGGAGTCGTTGAGGATACGCCAGGCGGTTTCGATGGGCACGTTGAACGCCCGGTAGGCGACGATGTCACGGCCGCAGAAGAAGTAGTGGTTCTCCACCCCGACCCGTTTGAGGGTTCGCTGCAGGATCCGCAGAGCGTCAGCGTCGTCGTTGACGCCTCTGATGATCGGCGACTGGTTCTCGACGCTGATCCATCCCCGCGACACCACCGCATCGAGCGCCCTACGGGTGTTGGGATGCCACACCTGGAACCCCTCGGCATCCTCGATGTAGCCGCCGTCGCTGCTCTTGGCAAGAAGCTCGTCGGGATGGTTGAAGTGAGTCATCAGCCTGAACCCGACCTCGGGATAGGTCTGGTGGAACCGGTCGAGCATGTCCAAGAACGTGTCGTCGAACCGGTCCGGATGGAACGCGAGTTCCTTGGTGCCCAAGCGGATGGCTTCCACACCGGCCTCAGCCAGTGCGGTGAACCAGGCGGCAAGCTTGGTGTTGGGCAGCACCATCGGGTCGCCGCCTGACAGCAGCATCTCGCGCAGCTTCTCGCGTCCCGTCTCGGGGTGCACCCCGCCGTTGGCCGCGACAGCCGTGTTGTGGGACCTCACATACGCGACGACGTCTGGGATCTTGGCGATACCCTTCTTCTCGACGGTGCCGTCTTGGCGTTCGATGTCTTTTCGAGCGATCAGTTCCTCGCGGTAGCAGAACCGGCAGTGCGCCGAGCAGGTCGACACCACATACAGCAGCCCCATCTCATACTTGTGCAGCAGCCCCTCCACCGGGCTGAAGTCCATCTGGTATCCGGGGTCCTCTGATCCTTCGAGGTTCAGAGTCTCCTCCGGTGTGGCCTTGACGAGCTTCTGCAACGGCAGGCTGTTTCGGGCGAGTTCGAAGTAGTGGCGGGTCATCTTGACGGGCATGCGCTGCTCGATGTCGCGTTCGGAGCCGCGGATCTGCAGCAGCCCGTCGAGTTCGGTTTGGGTGTAGAAGCCGCGCATGTCCTCGGGGGCGGTGCCTTTGATGAACGGGTCTAGGCCGTTGAGGATCTGCCGGTCATAGCGCGGGTTCTCCACATGGTCGAGAACCCGCCGTTCTCTGTGGGTGGGCTCGTACTTGGTGATGCTCATGGTTTTCTCCGGTCGGTAGATTCGGTGTCGGGGTCCGGTGCCGGGACTTGTCGCCTGTGAGAGGTGGTTGGTCTGGTGTTGGCCTCCAGGGCCGGGCGGGGTGCTCGATCCGTTTGGTCTCATCGTCGGTTCCATCGAAGATCGAGACCTGGCTGCGAGTCCCCGCCCGGCTATTCCTGGAGGGGATTCACCGCGCCGACGTTCTTGTCGGCGCGGTCAGCTAGCCGTCGAACGTCGACGCCGGGTAGAACTCCACGTTCACCCATTCGCCGTTGATGGCCTGCTGGATTGTGTATGCGCCTGAGACGGTGCCGGACTCGTCGAACACCAGCGGCCCCGAGGCGCCCTCATAGTTGATGGCACCGCCGGAGGCCAGAATGTCGCGTCCGTCTGCGAAGGTGGACACCTCGGTGCCGTCGCTGTGCGCGACACCGCGGATGACCGAGTTGATCCCGGCTCCGTCGCAGCTGTCAGCGGCCTCCAGCGACAACGCCACCAGCGTGATCATGTCGAAGGAGTTCGGCGCGAACGGGTCGCCGGCCTTGTCGTAACGCTCCTCGAAGGAGATGAACTCGGGCAGCGACGGGTCTGCGTCGGCGAACTCGACGAAGGCCTTGTCGTTGATCAGCTCCGCTCCCACAGCGTCGAAGATCTCCGGCACTGCGAGATCCGCGGTGAACAGCCACTCGCCTTCGAAGCCGCCCGCGACGGCCTCCTTAATGACGGTGACACCGGATTCCTGGCCACCGGCGAGGAAGATCGCGTCTGGGTTGTTGGCCAGCACGGTGGTCAGCTCGGCCTGATAGGACGGCTGGCCGGGGTTGTAGACGATGAAGTCGGTGATCTCGATGCCTGAGCCGCTCACCTCGTCCCGTGCGACCTCCGCCGGGGAGATTGTCGATTCCTCGTTCTGGATCAGGAACGAGACCGACTCATAGCCGCGACTCGATAGCCACAGACCCGACGCGGCGCCGTCGCCAAGGTCCGACGACACGGTGCGGTACACGAAGTTGCCGCCCAGCTCGTTGAGGTTGATCGTGCCGGCGTACGGCGACATGATCACGACCTCTTCGCGGTGGGCGAGATCGACCAGCGCGACCATCACACCAGAGGTCGGACCCATGACGGCTACAGCTCCTTCGCTCTCGATCATGTTGGTGGCCTCGCGGATGCCGGTTTCGGCGTCGCCTCCGGTGTCGGCCACCACGGTGCGGATCGTTCCGCAGCGGGTGCCGCCAGCGGCGTTGATCTCGCTGACACCGAACTCGATGGCGTCGGCAACGATCTTGCCGAACTCGCCGAGTTCGCCTGTGAGAGGAACGAGCACACCGACGGTGATCTCGCCGACGTCGGCGGCCTCGGCGGGCTCTTCGTCCGCCGGCTCAGCCATGTCGTCCGCCGGCTCAGCTACGTCAGTGGCGGACTCGCCGTCGGGCTCTTCGTCCGCCGGCTCGGCATCGCCGGTGCCTGCGGGTTCGCTCGGCGTGTCGGGCGCGCCGGTTGCCGGCTGTTCGCCGGTGTCGTCGTCACCGCAGGCCGCGGCAACGAGCGTGACCGCGAACAGGGCTGCGATGAGCCGCAACCAGATGGACTGGGTTGTTTTCATGGTTGATCCCCTCCTTGGGGTGTTGTGTGTCAGGCCGGCGGCGATTTGCTGCCGGTCTGTTGCCGCTCCTCTAGGAGCAGTTCTCTCAAGCGGCCGGGTCTGAGCAGTTCCCGGCTATCGAACTCATCCGTGATGCGTCCGCCCTCGACGAGGTAGGTCCTGGCCGACGCGGCAAGGATCAGGTCGGGGTTCTGCTCAACGACCCAAACGACGCCCATCCCCGCATCGGCGAGGTCTCGGACCCACTCGACCATCTGCTTGATGAACAGCGGCGCGAGTCCCGCCGCGGGCTCGTCAAGGAGCATCACTCGGGGGTCGCCGACGAGAGCGGAGCTGACCGCGAGTGTCTGGCGTTCCCCGCCGGAGAGGGTCGCGGCGCGTTGTGATGCTCGCTGCGCGAGGATCGGGAACCGCTCAAACACGGCCTCAAGCCGGTCCTTGGTGCCCTGAGACGACAGCGCGGCTACTCGCAGGTTGTCGCGCACCGACAGCTCGCGGAACACGTTGTGCTCCTGGGGCACATAGCCGACGCCGTGGGCTGCGACATCCTGAGCGGGGTGTCCGGTGATGTCTGTGCCGTCGAGCACGACAGCGCCCTTGGAGGGCCGCAGGTGCCCTGCGATGGTCTTCATCAGGGTGCTCTTGCCGGCTCCGTTGGGGCCGAGCACCACCACGATCTCGCCGGCTGCGACCGCCAGGTCGACTCCGTGGAGGATCGTGACCCTGCCGTAGCCCGACACGAGGTCGCGCACCTCAAGCAGCATCGCCGTCTCCTAGGTACGCGGCGATCACGACGGGATCGGCCCGTATGTCCGCCGGTGGGCCCTGCGCGAGCAGTTCGCCGTCGGCGAGCACGAGGACGTGGTCGGCAAGAGCCAGCAGGAAATGCAGGTTGTGTTCGACGACGACGAGAGTCACGCCGTCTCGGTGCAGGTCCTGCAGCAGCTGTGCGAGCCGCTCCTGGAGACCGGGGTGAACGCCCGCGGTGGGCTCGTCCAACAACAAGACGGTCGGGTCCCGCACTAGCTGGCGTGCGACTTCGAGCATTCGCAGTTCCCCGCCGGAGAGGTCGCCCACACGCGCTGCGGCTCGTTCGTGCAGACCAACGCGCCGCAGGATCGCTTCTGCCACTTCGACAGTCGCGGTCTCGTGGGTTCGCCAGCTGCGACCGAACGCCCACCGCAGGCTCTCGCCCGGGCTGGTCGCGCCCGCGACCACGTTTTGAAGCACGGTCAGCGATTCGAAGGCCCGAGGGGTCTGGAAAGTGCGGCCTATGCCCTTCTCGGCGATGGTGTCGGTGCTGGAGCGTGTGATGTCGTGGCCGTTGAACAGCACCGACCCGGTGTCTGAGGCCTGAACACCGGACATGAGGTCGAAGGTCGTGGACTTGCCGGCACCGTTCGGACCGATCAACCCGACGAAGGCGCCCCGGTCGACGCTGAAACTCAGGCCGTTGGTGCCTCCGACTGCTTGCAGGCCCGAGAACCGCTTCGAGATGTGTCTCGCCTCCAGCAAGGCGCCGTTGAGTGCGTTCGCGCCGCCTGGGAGGGTCATCTCGAAGCTCTTAGGCGTGTGGCCGCGGCTTGGAACGGCTGGTATCGGAGCACCGCTATGAACACCAGCCCGGTGACCACATGCTCGACGGCCGCCGCAATTTGCGCGGATCGCACGGTCTCGAAGGGCCAGGCCCGCACAATCTCCTCGAAGAACACCAGTCCGAGGGTTCCCAGCACCACGCCGTACACGGATCGCTCACCGCCGAGCACCAGCGCGATCCACACGATGAAGGTGACCTCGGCGGTGAACAGCGACGGCTGCGCGAGGGTGGTGAACATGGCGTACACGGCGCCGGCGAACCCGACAGGCACCGCGGAGATCAAGAACACCTGACGGCGCATCTGCTGCGCGGGCTTGCCCGCGGCCATGGCGGCGGTCTCGTCGTCGCGTATCGCGTCGAGCGCACGTCCGTACGGCGACACCAGAAGGCGCCGGAACACCACCAGCGTCGCGACCAGCAGCAGAGCTGCGGCGCCGGCGAACACGTACTTCTCCTCGATGGGACCCCAGTCGCCGAAGGGACGTTCGACTCTGGCGAGGCCGACAGTGCCGTTGCCGATGCGTCTCTCGTTCAACAGCACGGAGTGGAAGACCTCAGCGAACGCGAAGGTCGTCAATGCCAGGTACTCGCCTCGCAGCCGCAGCGTCGGCCATCCCGTCACCGCAGCGAACACCAACGCTGCGAGCCCTGCCACGATGACTGCGGCCCACCACGGCCAGCCGAACCCGAATTTGTACTGATCCAGCCCCTGCGGTGGGGGCTGGGTGAAGATCGCGTAGGTGTAGGCCCCGACAGCGAAGTAGGCGACTATCCCGAAATTGATCATGCCGCCGCGTGCGTATTGAAGGTTCAGCGACAAGGTGACGACCCCGAAGATGCTGCCGAGGGTCAACACGGTGACGAGCAGTTGCGGCCAGTTCATGCGGCTCTCGTTCCTGCGAGCCCCGCGGGACGGAACAACAACACGACGATCACCACCGCGAACGCGACCAGCGGCCGGTACCCGGCGGGGATCCAGTAAGCGGAGACGTCCATAGCGACGCCGACGAGCAGCCCCGACAAGATCACCGCATAAAGCGACCCGAGACCGGCGAGAATCGCGACGGCGAGGATCTGCAGGATTTGAGCGAACGCCAAGTCAGTTGTAAGCGTGGCGAGCACCGCCAACATGACCCCGGCTAGTCCCGCCAGTCCCGACGACAGCAGCCACGTCGCCCGCGAGGTGGCGCTCAGGTTGACGCCGCGCGACGCGGCCAGTTCGGGGTTGACCGCCATCGCTCTGATCGCCAGTCCCGTGCGGGTGCGGTTCAAAAACACGGCCAGCGACACCGACACCGCCGCGGCCAGGCCGACCACGATGAGCTGGTGGCTGGTAACGCGCAGCCCGAAGGCCTCGTAGCGCTGCGCGAGGCCGATGTCGAGGGTGCGGATACCGGTTCCGATCAGCCCGTGGAGCACGCCGCCGATCACGAAGGCGACACCGGTGGAGGTGATCAACAGCACAGCCGGCCCGCGGTGGCGGATCGGGTCGTACACGACACGGGCGATGCCCAGCCCCACCAGCGCGGTGAATGCGATCGCCGCGACGGCGGCTGCTAGGACGTGCCAGCCGTGGTGAGAGTTGAGCCACCATGTCGTGAAGGCGCTGACTCCCAGCAGCTCGGCGTGCGCGATGTTCAAGAACCCCTCGACGCGACGGGTCAGCGAGAACCCGATCGTGGCGAGGATCAGAAAGCAGCCGGTCGCGACGCCCGACACGAAGAACTGCAGCAGCAGCATCGGTGCTCTACTCGTAGTTGCGGACTTCGAAGGTGACCGCCCCATGAGGGCTCACCCACGGGCCGTGCGGCATGCCCGGCGGGCGGCACGCATACATGCCCTTGATGAAGGTCTGATCCAGGGTCAGGTCGTGGATGGCCCCCTCGACCATCCAGATCTCTTCCCAGAAGTCGTGGCGCTGCACCCCCGCCGCGGATGTGTCGGTGCCGGGAAGGAACTTCAGCAGCCGCGTGTACGACCCGGTGGCGGGGTCATCTGCGAGGGTCTTGCTGTAGAGACCCTCGATGCCTGCTTCGGGCTGCCACGGCAGTAGCTCCGGGTCGAAGAATTCGAACTCTTGCTTTCCCATCAGGTGTCCTCCATGACGTTGACGATCGAGTAGGCAACCTCGAGCGAGCGGCCCCGTACCGGGTCTCGCAGAGCGACCTCGAAGCTGGAATGGAACTCGAAACCCCCCGCGGCGGGGATGGTCCCAGACAAGATCACCGTCCCGGACATGGGCCCGCCGAAACGGTCCTCGACAAGTTCGATCAGCTCACGAGGGGGTCGCAGCGCCGCTACGGGTCCCGCCTGATATGGGTCCGTGGCGCCGGCGGGAGTTCGGGCTTCGAAGGTGAGGTCGTCCCAGTGGGCCTCGATGTCACTGAGCCGCCACACGCTGCTTGACAGGACCTTGGGGCAGTTCTGTTTGGAGGCGTTGATGTCGACGGTCTCCAACGCCCGGTCAGTGTGGTCTGACGCTGCCGCTACCCAGATCTCGTCGTGGTCGATGAGCAGCGCGAACTCGACCTCCCCGCACGACGAGGCGGTGGTCGCCTCGATACGGGGGGCTGTCGTCAGCCGATCAGCGCCAACCACGAAATAGGCGGGCACCTCGTCGGGTGGACAGATGCCCTCTTCTTCGAGTTTGGCGATGTAGGCGTTGATGGCGTCGGTGTCGCGGGCGGTGTAGCCGGCGAGGATCACTCGCCTGGCGGTGAACCGGACAGCGGTGCCGTCGTCCTGGCGGAGTACCAGGTCGTTGTCGGGATCGCCCAACAGTTGCCGGTCTGCCAGCGCCGGGAACCGGCCGCGGGCGGTGCGGGCCTCCTGGAGCTGCACCGGCATTGACGCGATGCCGGGATCGTCGCCTAGTGATGCGACGGTTATCCCCCACGGGTCGATGACCGCTGATCGTCCGCACAGCGTCGCGCCGTAGCCGGTGGCGCCGACTCCGTTGCAGGCGAACATGAATGCCTGGCTCTCGATCGCTCGGGCTCGAAGCAGAGTGCTCCACGCCTCAACTCGAGGATGGGGCCAGGCCGACGCGACGACGAAACCCACCGCTCCGCGTTCGGTCATGCGTCGGAACAACTCCGGGAAGCGCAGGTCATAGCAGACCGCCATCCCGAGGCGACCCAGCGGCGTGTCGGCCACCACGACCTCGTCGCCGGGGCTCAGCAGCCGTTGCTCTTGGCTGTCGAACCCGAACAGGTGTATCTTGCGGTACCGGGCGAGTTCGGTGCCGTCGGGTCCGAACAGCACGGACGTGTTGTAGAGATGCCCGTCGTCGGCTTCGACCAGAGAACCCGCGTGCAGGCACGCTCCGACCTCGGTGGCTGTCTCAGACAGCGCCGCCAGCAGCGCAGGCGTGTCGCCGGCGGCTTGTGCGTACTGGTCGAACGCGAAGTAGCCGGGGTGCCAAATCTCCGGCAGCACGATCAGGTCTGAGCCTGCAGCCGCTGTGACCCATCCGCGTACGAAATGGACCGGATCCGGCGACGCGGCGGCCGCGTCGGCAGGCATCTGCAGCAGCGAGACCCTCATGGCCCAGTTCCGTTGCCGCTGGCGGCGTCGATGTAGCCCAGGACCCGCTCGGGGGTGAGCGGTAACCGGTCGACGGTGACTGTCCCTAGATGCGAGAGAGCGTCTTCGACCGCGGAGGCGATCACCGCTCCGGGGGCGATCGCTCCTCCCTCGCCCATGCCCTTGAGTCCGCCGATGGTGTGGGGGGAGGGTGTTTTAAGGTGAGCGACCTGAAAGTCCGGGATGTCGCTCATCACCGGCACCAGATAATCGGCGAAGGTGGTTGACAGCGGCTGGCCCGCCTCGTCGTAGAGGAACTCTTCGAACAGGGCAGATCCGACGCCTTGGGCGACACCGCCGAAGATCTGGCCCTCGACGATCGTCGGGTTGATCATCGGGCCGCAGTCCTCTACGACCGCGTAGCTCAGGACTCGGGTCTTGCCGGTCAGCGGGTCGATCTCGACTGATGCCAGGTGCGCGGCGTTCGTGTACGCACCGGTTCCCGGGTGCGCGTCGTAGGTCCTCGATGCCTCGAGGTGGGGCTCTATGCCTTCTGGGAGCCGTTCGGGACGCTGATAGATGAGCCGACACAGTTCTGTGGTTTCGATGAACCGGCTGGGGCTGCCGGCCACGGACACCCGCCCGGTCTCGACAACCATGTCTTCGGGGGCTGCTTCGAGCATGTGCGCCGCAACCTGTCGCAGTGTGTCCGCGACCGCGTCAGCTGCTTTGGTCACGGCGCCGCCCGCAAGCACGGCGGAGCGGCTGGCGAATGTGCCGGCGCCGTAGGCGACCTGTTCGGTGTCGCCGTACTCGACGCGGATCTGTTCGAGGTCCAGCCCGAGACGGTCCGCGGCGACCTGCGCGAGGGTCGTCTCCAATCCCTGGCCGTGGTCGTGGATCGACGCCGACACCACCGCTGTGCCGGATGCATCGAGGCGCACTTTGGCGGTCTCGTAGCCGAACACGATCGGAACTCCCCGCTGCTTGAACTCCTGGGTGGTGTGAGCGGTTTGTTCTGTGAACACAGCCAACCCCACTCCCACAAGCCGTCCCGCTGTTCGGGCGTCGGCTTGGCGCTTTAGAAGGCCTTCGAGGTCGCCGAGGCCCAGCACCGCGTCGAGTGACTCGACAAGCGATCCGCTGTCATAGATGAGCCCCGACGGCGACCGCCACGGATAGTCGCCGTCTGCAAGCAGGTTTCGGTTGCGGATCTCGACGCGGTCGACACCGAGACAACGGGCGATCTGGTCCATGAGCCGCTCGATCGAGAAGCACGCCGCGGGGCGGGCGACTCCCCTGTAGGCGCCGTAGGGGGTCTTGTTGGTGCACACCGACGTCGACGAGACGGAATATTGGTGAATCCTGTAGGGGCCGGGCAGGATGCCCATGGCCATCCCGCCGTCCATGGTCGCGGTCCACGGGAACACCGAATAGGCGCCCATGTCGACAGCGATGTCAGCTTCTAGCGCCAGGATCGTGCCGTCGTCGTCGAAGTAGCCCGTCACGCTGTGGCGGTGCTCACGGGAATGGTGCGCCGCCACGAAGTGCTCACGGCGGTCTTCGACCCATTTGACGGGCCGGCTGAGCCGACGTGCCGCCAAGCAGCAAGCCGCCTCCTCCGGATACAGCTGGGCCTTTACTCCGAAGCCGCCCCCGACGTCGGGGGCGATCACCTGGATGAGACTCTCGGGGACGCCCAGCGCCCAGGACAGCCCCGCACGGATCAGATGAGGGATCTGGGTTGTGGTGTGAAGCCGGAACCTGCCCGTGCCGGGGTCGTGCTCGGCGACGCACGCCCGCGTTTCTATGGGGACGCCGCTGTGACGTCCGTTGTGCAACTCGATCGACACCTGATGCGGAGCAGACGAACTGGCCTCGTTGAACCCATAGGTCGTGGCCCGCCTGCGTACGAACGCGTTCTCTCGCCAACCGGGATGCAGCGGCGCGCAGCCGACATCGAGGGCCGTGTCGATGTCCACCGCTGCGGGCAGCGGTTCGAGGTCGGCCACCACCAGCTCAGCTGCGTCCTCCGCGAGGTATTCGTTGTCGGCGACGACCATCGCGAGCGCCTCGCCCACATGCCGTACCCGGTCCAGAGCGAGGATCGGCTGAGCCGACTCCTGGAACCCGGCATAGCTCGACACGCAACGGATCTCGTTGTCGGCGAAGTCCTCTCCGACAAACACCTCCTTCACGCCCTCAGCGGCATTGGCCGCTTCGATGTCGATGCCGGCAACCACGGCATGGGCTTCGTCGGAGCGCACGAACTTCGCGGCGAGCACCCCGGCAGGGCTGATGTCGGCGACATAGCGGCCATCGCCGCGCAGCAGCCTGTCGTCTTGGCGGCGGGCCACCCTCGCGCCGAAGTAGCGGGGCGCCTGGTCAGCTGCCATCGGCTTGCTCCGTGACGCGGTTGAGGGCCGCTTCGACGGCGTCGACGATGTGGTGGTAGCCGGTACAGCGGCACACGTTTCCCGAGAGGTGTTCACGGATTTCGTCGCGGCCGCAACCGGGGTTCGTGGCAGCGAGCTCCACGGCACTCATGAGCAGCCCCGGTGTGCAGAATCCGCACTGCAGTCCGTGGCACTCTTTGAAGGCCTGCTGTATGGGATGCAGTTCGCCGTTGGAGGCGAGCGACTCGACGGTGTCGACGCTGCGGCCGTCAGCCTGTGCGGCGAGCGTGAGACAGGACCGCACCGAAGCGCCATCCACCAGCACGGTGCAGGCTCCGCAGTAGCCGTGCTCGCAGCCGACATGGGTGCCGGTGAGCCCCAGATGGTCGCGCAAGTAGTCCGACAGCAGAGTGCGCGGGTCCACCTGTGCGGCGGTGAGTTCACCGTTCACGCTCACAGAGACTTCAGCCATCGTCGGCACCTGCGCCGTTGGCCCTTGGCTCCCGCTCTTGTTCGCTGCGCTTACGGGCCGCTCGGGCCACGGCCTCGCCCGTATGCAGCTGATTGGTGCGCCTGCTCGCTCGGCCTCTTAGGGCTTGAACGGCTGCGCGTTGGGTCTCGGCGTAGACCAGCCTCTTGCGGAACGACGACGATCCGTGGATGTCGCTGATCGGTTCGATCGAGTCGCAGGCCGCCGCGGCGGCGTCGCTCGCTGCTGAGCGTGACCCGGCAACCAGCGCGGCTTCAGCTTCGGGGCACCGCACCGGCCGGTCCGCGACGCCGGCGATGGCGACGCGCGCCTCGGCAACCTCGCCGGACTCCATGACGCAGGCGACGGCCACCGCGACCGTGGCGAAGTCCCCGACGCGACGCTGGAACTCCGAGAACCCCCAACTGTGGGCGAAGCGCGACCCGAAGCTCAAAGACGTGACGACCTCGTCGGGTCGTTTGGCGGTGGTGTACACCGACTCGAAGAAGTCCTCTGCCGCGACGCTGCGCCGGCCACGCACGGAGACGAGGTAGACAGCGCCGTCGAGCGCCAGCAGAACGATTGGCCATTCCGCTGCGGGGTCAGCGTGTGCAACGCTGCCGCCGATGGTGCCTCGGTTGCGGATGGCGCGATATCCGACATAGCCCGCGGCGTGTTTCGCAAGCGGCATGCACGCTGCTACCAGCGGGTCCGTCTCCATGCGGCGGTGAGTGACCATCGCACCCACCTCGACGTCGCCGTTTGCTCTGGCCACCAGGTCTAGGCCCGGAACCCGGCCGAGATCGATCACATCACTGGGGGCGGCTAGGCGAAGGTTGAGCATCGGCAACAGGCTCTGCCCGCCCGCCAACACCACAGCTTCGTCACCGGTCTCGGCGAGGATCTCCAGCGCCTCCGGAAGCGTCTTGGGGGCGTGGTAGGCAAATCTCGGCGGCTTCATGCGCTGCGCTGCCCTCCTCCCTCACCCGGCGACCGCTGCGGTGCGTTGCACACGCGCCAGCGGGCCGCACAGCCCGATAGCCAACAGTGAACCATGGGAGCAATCTAAAATCAAATATTTGCGATTTCAAATTGCAGAGTGTAGAAACCATCGGACTCACTGGCCGCCCAAGAGAAGGACCGCCCATGCGCTTCGGAGCCTGGATCCCATCGTTCGCCTACCCGCAGCTCGACTACGACAGAGCCCGCCGAGGTACTGACGCGTTCTCCAAGACAGCCAACGAGCACGACATCGACCTGTGGGTGATCGATCATCTCCTGCACGCGCCCGGCCTGTATGGCATGGCGTGGCTCGAGCCGATGACCGTGCTAACCCACGCCGCCGCGGTCGCACCCGATGTCGAGATGGTCGGCACCGGGATCCTGGTGCTGCCGCTGCGCGATCCGGTGCTTCTCGCCAAGGAGGTCGCGACCATGGACTTCCTGAGCGGCGGCCGCTACCAGTTCGGAATCGGCCCGGGCTGGTATGGCCCCGAGTTCGAAGCAACTGGCACCCACATCAGCGAACGCGGAAAGCGCACCGACGAGATCGTTGAGGCGGTCAGGCTGCTGTTGACTACTCCCAACGCGTCATTCGAGGGCCGGTACTACTCGTTCGCTGATGTCACCATCGAGCCCCGACCACCGAAGATGCCCCCTGTGTGGGTCGCAGGCGGGTCGCGCATTCCCGACGGTCAGTTCGACAACGACGTCCCCGTGCTGGCCAGGACCGTGCGAGACCGCATTCTCGGGGCCGACTGGTGGCTTTCTCGATGCTCTGGCCAACAGCAATGGGTGCATCGCGACTGGCAGTTGATACGGGACGCGGCGGCTGCACGCGGCACAACCTGTCCCCGGTTCGCGCATTGCAACTTCATCCACGTGGTCGACACGAGCGACCCGGTGAAGGCCCGCGCTGAGCAGCACTTCTACTTCGAGCAGGCGATGGGCACGCACCGCAGCCACGAGCATCTCGAAAGGAGCTACTTCTTCGGGTCGATAGACGAGATTGTCGCCCGTCTTCGCGACCTCGCCGACGGGGGCTGCGAATACATCGTGCTCGGCCCTACCAGCGACGACCCCGCCCAGCTCGAACTGCTGAGACGCCTCGTTATCCCCCAGGTCAACAACTGACCCATAGCCAGCGTCGGGCATCGGCCGTGGCTCTCGCGACCTCCGGCTAGGGGCTGTCCTCCTCGAGAAGGCCCGGCGTGATCGTTGCTGTCGCGAACTCCCGGTGCGCGGTCATCAACCTCACCAGCATCTCGGCGTCGCGAGCGCGGCACGCGTCGATCAGCCCGAGGTGCTGGTCAAGGGACACCTCCTGGACGTCCTTGTCCTTGTAGAGGTACAGCACCCGGTAGTGGTCGGTGTGCTCCCACAGCCGCTCGATCTCGCGGACGAGGATCTTGCGACCCGACGCCCGGTAGGGCACGAAGTGCATCTCACGGTGAGCGACACTGGCAGTCCACAGGTCGCCCGCGGAGAGCGCCTGCTCCATCTCGACGCGGTACGCGTCCATGCGCTCAAGATCGTCATCGGTGATTTGGGAGGCACCGCTGCGGATCGCCTCGCACTCCAGTAGCAACGTGATCTGCTGCAACTCGGTGAACTCCTCACGCGAGTGGCGCGCAACCCAATAGCCGCGACGCGGCTCATTGATGACGACCCCTTCGTTTTGGAGCTGGCGCAGCGCCTCACGCACCGGAACCGGGCTCACCCCGCATGTTCTGGCCACCGCGTCGAGCGGGATCTTTTCGCCCGGGGGGAGCTCCCCGGTGATGATCAGCTTGCGCAAATAGTGCAGCACGTTCTCATGAACCGACGGCTGCGGCACCGGCGGCGCTGAGGTGAACACTGCGTCTGTCTCCACGGCTTGAGGACCTCGCTTTCGCGGCGTTGGCATCCTGCTTCTGGCAGATGTGCACCTGCCCGTGCTGCAAGCGCTTGGAGGCGCCACCCTACCGCCTCAGGCGGTTCTGGACGGAATCTCATATTGGAAATCTGATCTGCTCGCTCGCGGATCGAGGGGACAAGAGCAATGAGGGTGGGCTCCGCGAAGTGCCAAGGGTCACCTGTAACCGGTGCTGCAGGATCGCTTGCGAGCACCTCGGGTGCCAGCATGTGTGTGACGCAAGTCGGGAATTGTCACACCCCATCGGTTACATTGACCGTGACGGGGGGCGCGGAGTCCACCGCCTGCGTAGGGAAACCTGAGCACTCGGCCTGCGAGCCGACTTCAGGCGGACCGGCCCCCCGCCCCTTCGCGTCAAGTCCCGCCTTCAGGCACGGCACCTGTGACCCGGTCCCACCATGGCTGGGTCAGATGCCAGTCGGACTGGACCGACTTGATCCCGTATTTCTCGATGCGGCGACGCCGCCATGTCACCGGGGCGAGAGTCTCGAGGTAGACGGGCTCGATCCGGTGCGGCGGGCTCGTTCCGGGTGTGGTCGCCTTCAACATGGCCCGTCCGGCGATGTCGGCCCATTGCATTCCCACCCGGTTCTTGGCCTGGTCGACCTCCACCGGCAGTTTGAGCCATGGCCAATCAATCGTTGTGTCTTTGCGCTGGAGGGTCGATATGTAGTCGTCGAGCCTGCGGCGGGGCATCCGCGCGACAGCAGCGAAGACGGGGTGCGCGGGTAGCCCAATGTCTCTGGCGAACCAACTCATGCGCTCCAACAACATCCGCGCGAGGTAGTTGTAGACGTGGGTGTCGTCGCTTCTCATGGCTGCGTCGGCTGGCGTGCTCGCCTTGGGCAATACGACGAAGAACACCCTCACCGGCAACCTCGAGAGGTGCTCGACGGCTTCCATGAGCTTGTCGTGAGTCTTCAGGTGGTCGACTGCGTGGATCGGTTGTCTTGGCGGACGACGAAGCGCGAAGTTCAGAGCCTCCATCGCTCGGACGACGTTCCCGGCGTTGGAGTGCCGGAAGGCGCAGGCAGCAAGACAGAAGTAGGGCGACGACTTGGAACCGAAGCCGCGGTCACCGGTCTCGTCAACGTGAATCTCGATGTAGTCAGCAGCCACGAAACGCCAACGCTAACCGTGCTATTGCCGTGGAGAAATCAAGCAACAGGAGAAGCTTGGTCACCTGGTCGCCGTCGCTCATATCCGGCCGCGGGTCTCGATCGTGCGGCCCGGCGTCAACTCCAGTCAGCGGCCCATCTCCGCTACCTGAGGCGGCCGCGGCGGGTAGTGTCGCGCCCGTCATGCGGATCAAGCCCCACCATGTCGTCGTCGCCCTCGGTGTCGCCATCGCGCTGTTCACGGCCCTCTCCGGCATCGTCGCCGGGATCACCGGCTTCCACAGTGACAGCCTCATCACCCGCGAGGTCTTCGGCAACGTTCCCGGCCCGCTGAAGGCCGCCTTCTACACGTTAATCCCGATACTGCTGGTTTACGGGTCGGTACTGTTCGCCAACCGGGTGAAGAACTGGGAGCGGGGCCGCCCCGACAACCGCCGCACCACCGGTCACAACGTCAAGCATCGCATGGCCGACTTCCGGGCCGGCGTCTATATGCGCACGCTGTTGCGGGAGCCCGGCGCCGGGGTGATGCACTCGCTCATCTACTTCAGCTTCCTGGTGCTGCTGGGCGTGACCACGGCCCTGGAGGTCGATCACCAGCTTCCCGACGGCGCCAAGTTCCTGCACGGCGATGTGTACCGGGCCTACGCCGCGGTCGGCGACGCGGCCGGGGCGGTGTTCATCGTCGGGATGGTGTGGGCCATCCTGCGCCGCTTCGGACCGCCGTGGTGGCGACCGTACCGCATCCGCATCAAGACCCGGCCCGAGCACGCGGTCATCGGCGCAGTCCTGCTGGCCATCGGCGTCACCGGATTCGGCGCCGAGGCCTTCCGAATCGCGGCCGACGGTCTGCCCGACCATGAGCGCTGGAGCTTCATCGGCTACCCGCTGGCCACCCTGGTCGACAGCTCGGGCTCGGTCCACGGCTGGCACCAGGCGTGGTGGGCAGCCCACGTCGTCGCCTTCGCGGCCTTCCTGGTGATCCTGCCCACCACCATGCTGCGCCACATGTTCACGTCGCCGCTGAACATGTACCTGCGTCACCGCGACCGGCCCAAGGGTGCCATGCGGCCCATGCCCAACCTGGTGGAGGGCGACACCGAACTGGAGACGTTCGGGGCGTCGGTGGTGGAGGACTTCTCGTGGAAGCAGCTGCTCGACACCGACGCGTGCACCATGTGCGGCCGCTGCACCTCGGTCTGTCCGGCCCACGCCACCGGCAAGCCCCTCGATCCTCGGGAGATCGTGCTCAAGACGGGCGAGGTCATGGCCCTGACCGGCAACCCGCCCACGTCGCCCCCCCTCGGCCGGGGCGAGACCGAGGCCGGCGGCGGCGAGATCGTGAAGGTGCCGGCCAACTGGATGTTCGAGCGCGTCAGCAACGAGGAGCTGTGGGCCTGCACGTCGTGTCGGGCTTGCGACGAGATCTGTCCGGTCAACATCGAGATCCTCGACAAGATCCTCGACATGCGCCGCTACCTCACCTTGATGGAAAGCGATTTCCCCTCCGAACTGGGCCAGGCCTTCCGGGGCATGGAGAACTCGTCGAACCCGTGGTCGCTGAGCCAGACCGAGCGGGCCGACTGGGCCCGAGACCTCGACGGGGTGCGGGTGGTGGCTGGCGGCGACCCGCTCGAAGCCGAGTACCTGTTCTGGGTCGGGTGCGCGGGATCGTTCGACGACAAGAACAAGAAGGTGGCCCGGGCCATGGCCCAGCTCATGGAGCGGGCCGGCGTGGACTTCGCCATTCTCGGCCCGGCCGAGAACTGCACCGGTGACTCGGCCCGACGCTCCGGCAACGAGTACCTGTTCCAGATGCTGGCCTCGGCCAACATAGAGACCCTCAACTCCATGGGGGTGCGCAAGATCGTCACCCAGTGCCCCCACTGCTTCAACACGCTGGCCAACGAGTACCCGCAGCTCGGCGGGCACTACGAGGTGATCCACCACAGCCAGCTTCTGGAGTCGCTGGTGGCCGAGGGACGCCTCGACCTGGAGGGCGCCACCCTGGCCGAGCGTGTCGTCTATCACGACAGCTGCTACCTGGGCCGCCACAACGACGTCTACATGGCGCCGCGGCGGGTGCTGGGCTCGCTCGGCGGCATCGACCTGGTGGAGGCGCCCCGCAACGGCAATAGGGGCATGTGCTGCGGCGCGGGCGGGGCCCGCATGTGGATGGAGGAAACCATCGGCACCAAGGTGAACGACGAGCGCTCCCAGGAACTGCTCGACACCGGCGCGTCGCGCATCGCCACCGCCTGCCCGTTCTGCTACATCATGATGGACGACGGAGTGCGGGCCAACGGGGCCGAGGAGGACTCGGTGCAGGTCGCCGACATCGCCCTGCACGTCTTGGAGGCGGTCGAGGCTCGCGACGCGGCAAAGAACAGCGCTCGACGCTAGGCCCCGCGGCCGACGGATCCTGTCGTCGAAGTCGTCCGGCCGACGGCCTTGCGGTTGGTGACCGGTAGCGTTTTGGGGGTGGGGCCTCGGATTGCGGTTGTCGACAACTATGACTCTTTCGTGTACATCCTGGTCCAGTATCTGGGCGAGCTGGGGGCCGAGCCGCTGGTCTACCGCCACGACGCGGTCACCGCCGACGAGGTGCGGGCACTGGCGCCCGACGGGATCCTGATCAGTCCGGGGCCGGGCACGCCGCAGGACGCCGGCGTCAGCAACGACCTGCTGACAACGCTGAGCGGCTCGGTGCCCATCTTCGGGGTGTGCCTGGGGATGCAGTGCATCGGTCAGACCTTCGGTGCGGCGGTGATCCGGGCCCCAGAGGTGATGCACGGCAAAACCTCGGTCATCGAGCACGACTCGTCGGGGGTGTTCGACGGTCTGGCGAACCCGATCACCGCCACCCGCTACCACTCCCTGATCGTGGACCGCGCCTCGGTCCCGTCGGTGCTGGAGGTGACCGCCACCTGCGACGACGGCCTGGTGATGGGGCTGCGGCACCGGAGCCACCCGACCGAGGGCGTCCAGTTCCACCCGGAGTCGGTGCTCACCCACTCGGGCCGAGAGTTGCTCGGCAACTTCCTGACCCGCTGCGGCCCCTGAGCGCCGCTCCCGCCTTCGAGCTCGGCCTCTAGCCAGAGTTGCCGGAGTCGGCCTCGGTCTGGTCGGCGCCCGTCTCGCCGGCGCCGGTCTGGTCGGTGCCTCCGGTCTCGGTGTCTTCGCCCTCGGGCGGCTCGACTTGATCGCCCTCGGTCTCCGACACCTCGCCCACCACCACGTCTACCGGGGTCTCGGCCGACACTTCGAGATTGGGCGGCGGCGTCTGGGCCAGGATCCGGCCCACGTCGGTCGATCCCGGCTCCACCGGCTCGAACGTCACGATGCCCACGAGCAGACCGGCTCGCTCGATGGCCAGCTTGCCGGTGTCGAACAGCAGGCCCTGGACGTCGGGGATGGCCACCAGCGGCGGACCGTCCGAGATGATGACGAACACCTCCAAGCCGCTCGACACCGGCCATCCGTGGGGCGGATCGGTGTCGATGATCTGCCCCTCCTCCACCGTGGTCGAGGGTTCGCGCCGCTCCCCCACCCGGAATCCCTGTTCGATCAAGGTCTGGAAGGCCTGGCTCAGGGTCTGGCCCCGCAGGTCGGGCACGAAGATCTGGCCCGGCCCGGTGGAGACGGTGATGGTCACCGCCTCGCCCGGCGCGAGCTCGGTGTTCGACGACGGTTCCTGGCCCACCACAATGCCCGCCTCGGCCTGGCTGGCGCCCTCGATCACGATCACCTCGTAGCCCGCGCTGCGAAGAATGTCGGTGGCATCGACCCGGTTGCGGCCCCGCACCGGCGGCACCGTGGGGGTCTCGCCCTGGCTCACGGTGAGCGCCACCGTGGTGCCCTCGTCGATCCGCTGCCCGGCCGGAGGACTCTGGGCGATCACCGTGTTCTCGGGCTGGCCGGTGTTGACCTGGTAGCTGGGCTCCGGCACCAGTCCGATCGAGCGCAGCTGGGCGTCGGCGTCGGCGTAGTTCAGCCCCAGCACATCGGGCACATCGACCAGCGAAACATCCTCGGAGGCGGCCGGCGCGTCGGTCCCGTTGCCATCGTCGAGGCCCAGCGACTCATAGAAGGTCACTCCCAACAAGACCAGGACCACTACCAGGGCGCCGAGGCCCAGCATCATCAGCAGGGCCCGCTTCCAGCCGTCGGAGCGGTGGACCTCCTCGTAGTAGTAGGCCGGCGGAACGAACTGCTGGGGAGGACCTTGCCCCGAGCCGGGCGCGGCCGGCACCTGGGCGGTGGAACCGGTGGGGGGACCGGCGCCGCGGCGCGGCGCGGCGGGCACCGGGCCAGTGGGGGGCCGCCCCGACATCGCCACCGGACCGGTGCGGGGCCGCCCCGGTGCGGCTACAGGACCGGTGTGCGACCGGCCCGACATCGCCACCGAGCCCGGGCGCGGGTCTGAAGCGCCGGCCGGTCCGGGACGCGGCCCCGACATCGCCACCGAGCCCGGGCGAAGGTCCGGAGTCGCGCCCGGAGCAGCCGGCGATCGTGTGGCAGGCCGCTCGGCTGTCCCGGCACGGGGGGCAGGGGCGCCGATGCTGTGCGCACCGGCCAGGTAGCGCTGGAGGTCGGCGCGCAGATCGTCGGCCTTGGGATAGCGCTTGGCCGGATTCTTGGCCAGCAGCTTCAAGATGATGGCCTCGAGCGACTCCACGATGCCCACGCCCAGCAGCGACGGCGGCAGCGGACGTTCCTGCACATGCTTGACCGCCACCGCGGTCGAAGTCTCCGCGGTGAAGGGGGGTCGGCCCGCGATCAGCTCGTAGAGCACCACCCCCAGCGAGTACAGGTCGCTGCGGCCGTCGAGAGCCTTGTCCTGGGCCTGCTCGGGCGAGAAGTACGTGGCCGTGCCCATGACCGAGCCGATATGGGTGAGGTTTTCTCCGGTCCTTCGGGCCAGCGCGGTGGCTATGCCGAAGTCGGCCACCTTCACCTGGCCGTCGTCGCTCACGATGATGTTGCCGAGCTTGATGTCGCGGTGCACCAGGCCGGCGTTGTGGGCGCTGCTGAGCGCCTCGGCCACGTCCGACGCGATCTCCGCGGCCCGGTCGGGGCTGAGCCGGCCGGTGGAGCGCAGCACGTCGGCCATGTTGCGGCCCACCACGTACTCCATCACTATGTAGTAGGTGCCCTGCTCCTGGCCCCAGTCGTAGATACCGACGATGTTGGGGTGATTCAGGTTGGCCGCGGCCTTGGCCTCCCGGCGGAAACGCTCGACGAAACTGGGATCATTGGCGAACTCGGGGAACAGAACCTTCACCGCCACCTGGCGGTCGAGCGACGCGTCGCGGGCCAGATAGACATCGGCCATTCCGCCCCGTCCGATGCGCCGGAGCAGTTCGTAGCGACCGTTGAACACGGTCAGTCCCTCGTCTGACACCGTCAGTCATTGTAACGGCCACCCCCGAACCGGCAGTTTGAGGCGTCCTCGCGCCGCTTCGCCAGCCGGTTCGGGCGATCAGGTCGCGACGGCGGGGTGGAAACCGAGCACCAACTGGTCGGGACGGCCGGAATCGAGTTCGGGATCGTCTACGACCTCGACGACGACCGCGGTTGCGTTGTCACGGCCACGGCCGGGGCGCACCGCACGCCGCACCAGGCGGCTGGCGGCATCCGAGGGGTCATCGGCAAACCGCAGGATCTCGGCGATCTCGGGTTCGGGCAACTCGTTGCTCAGGCCGTCGCTGCACAACAGGAAGCGGGTTCCGCCGACCGCGGCCAACTCCCAGCCGTCCACGTACACCCGTGGCTCGAATCCGACTGCTCGGGTGAGTGTGTGCCGGTCGACGTGCTCGACTGCCTCGGCGGCCGAGATGATGCCGTCGCGCCGCAGATTCTCAGAGATGGTGTGGTCGACGGTCACCTGGGCCAGGCTGTCCGTCAGGCTGTCCTGGTTGAGCGCGTACAGCCGCGAGTCGCCGACGTTGCAGGCGGCCAGCCGAGACCCGGCGATATCGGCCAGCACGCACAGCGTGGTCGACATCTCGAACAGGCGGGGATCGTCCTTGGCGGCCTCGAATATCGCCTCGTTGACCGCACCCACCAAAGCGATGAGCTGCTCCACCGATTCGACGCGCTCAACCTCAGCGAGGATCTCGGTGGCGATGCCCGCCGCGATGCCCCCGCCCCGGTGGCTGCCAAGTCCGTCGGCCACCGCGAAGAGGTCGCTGCGGGCGACATGGCGGTCCTGATTCTCGCGGCGGTGCAGCCCCACATGGGTGACCGCCCCGTAGTCCAGACGCACCCCAACGATGCTAGTAGCCGCCCGATTTCGGCTAGCCAAAGGCCGAGCGAGCCCCGCCCTGCGGGAGAGCCGCCCACCGGGCCTCAGTGCAGGATCCGGGCCCTCAGGTCTTCGATCCAGCCGGACGCTTTGCTCATCTCGGCCTGGTTCATCGCATGGTCGTGATGGTCGGCCGACGCCGACGGGTACGAGCCGAGGAACTTCACCCGGGACGTCTTCATGCTCAGGTTGCGCAGGGCATCGGCCACCACCTCGTCGGCGATGTGGCCCTCGCAGTCGAGCAGAAAGCAGTACTGGCCCAGGCTGGCCTTGGTGGGGCGGCTCTGGAGGCTGGTGAGGTTGATGGCTCGGGCCGCGAACTCGCCCAGGATGCCGATCAGCGAGCCCGGCACGTCGGAGCGCTGGTAGATGACCATGCTGGTCTTGTCGTGGCCGGTCGGCGGGGCGATCACATCGGCGCCGACCAGCACGAAGCGGGTCTGGTTGTCGGCACGGTCGGCGATGTCGGCGGCCAGCACGTCGAGCCCGTACACCTCCGCCGAGCGCAGCGGCGCGATGGCCGCGGTGGTGCGGTCGCCCGACTCGGCCAGGCTGCGGGCCGCATCGGCAGTCGAGTTGGTGGCCTCGAACACCGCTCCGGGGAGCTTGGCGGCCAGATACTCGCGGCACTGGGCGTGGGCCACCGGATAGGAGCGGATCCGCTCCACCCCTTCCAGCGCCGTGCCGGGCGCGCCCAGCAGGTTGAGGTTGACGTCGATTATCACCTCGCGCTGGATGAACAGGTCGGTGTCGAAGGCCAGCGCGTCGAGGGTGGCGGTGACCGAACCCTCGATCATGTTCTCGATGGCAACCAAGCCCAGGTCGACCTCGCCGCTGCCCACCGCCCGCAGCACGTCGACGATCGAGTTGATGGGCCGGTGGTTCATGCGGGCCAGGTCTCGCTGGGAGTAGATCGCCTGCTCGGTGAACGTCCCCGGCGGACCCAGGTATCCGACGGTCGGCTCGGACGGCTCCATCCACGGCAGGGTACGGTCCCGCCACCGAGATCAGCGCCGCGGCGACGTCGTCGCGCTGGGCCGGACAAGGCCGGCCGGCTCGGCTGCCGCAGCGGGCTGGGTCCAGCGCCTCAACCTCTAGGGTGGCCGCCGTGGAGGATCGGCTGTACTTTCGCCAGTGGCTGTCGGGGCACGACTTTGCGGCGGGCGATCCGCTGGCCGGCCAGATGGCGAACTTCGTTTACGCCGTCGGCGACCGCCAGACCGGCCAGGCCGTGCTCGTCGATCCGGCCTACGACACCGGCGAGCTGCTCGACCTGTTGGAAGCCGACGACATGGCCTGCGTCGGCGTGCTGGCCACCCACTACCACCCCGACCATGTGGGCGGCGAGATGATGGGCCTCAGCATCGAGGGCATCAGCCGGCTGCTGGAGCGGGTGTCGGTTCCGATCCATGTGCAGGCTGCCGAGACCGAGTACGTCAGGAAGGTGACCGGGGTGGATGCCGACTGCCTGACCAGCCACGCCTCGGCCGACGTGGTCCGGGTGGGCGCAGTCGATATCGAGCTGATCGCCACTCCGGGCCACACCCCCGGCAGCCAGTGCTTCCTGGTGGATGGACGGCTGGTGGCCGGCGACACTCTCTTCCTGGAGGGATGCGGTCGGATGGACCTGCCCGGCTCCGACCCAGCCCAGATGTATGAGAGCCTCACCACCCGGCTGGCTCGGGTGCCCGACGAGGCGGTGCTCTATCCGGGCCACCGCTACTCGCTGGAGTCGGCGGCCACTATGGGCGCCACCCGCGAACGCAACTATGTGTTCCGCCCCACCAGTCGCGAGCAGTGGCTCGCCGCCTTCGCAGGCTGAGATGTGGGGAGTGCGCGAGGGGGGACTTGAACCCCCACGTCCTTGCGGACACAGGAACCTGAATCCTGCGCGTCTGCCAAATTCCGCCACTCGCGCGTGGCTCCGACCCGCGGGCGGACCGGGTCCACGAGGCTAGCGGCTCGGCGAGAGGCTACGGGCCGAGTTCGCTCACCTATTCGCCCGGCCTCTTATCCTTGGCGGTGGAGGGATGGCAGAGCGGACGATTGCGACGGTCTTGAAAACCGTTGGGCCTTCACCGGTCCCGGGGGTTCGAATCCCCCTCCCTCCGCTCCGGCTGCGGGGTGGCGCCCACTGCCATCGCGGCCACCAGGCGGGCCACCGCAATGGCGATGTAGAACTGCCCGACCATGGCCTCGAGCGTGACGATCACCCGGCCGCTCGATGGGGCCGGGGCCAGGTCGCCGAAGCCGAGCGTTGTCAGCGTGACGAAGCTGAAGTAGATGGCCGACTCGGGCGTGAGAGGCTCGCCCGAGGCCAGGAAGGCGCCGCTGATGGAGCGGTCGATGAGCACGTACAGGCTCGCGAACGAATACCCGATGAGCAGGTAGGCGCAGGCCGATGCTGCTATCGACGTGGTGCTGGGGAACGGCTGCGACAGCACCTGCCGGGTGACGGCCAGCGCAGCCGCGAAGCCGAGCAGCATGATGATGGCCGGACTCAGCCGCGCCTCGGACTGACCCGCGACGGCGAGCTCGATGCCGGCCGCCGCGGCCGCCGCCGCCAGCAGGATCCAGGCCCGCAGCCGGTATCGTACCCGGGCCGATGTCTCGATCAGCGTGCCGGTCACCAGCACCAGCCCGACCAGGCCCGCCACCGCGGTGAGCGCGTCCACGCCCGTCACCGTGAGCACCACCGTGGCCGTGCAGATGCCCAGGATGATGTCGTAGCGCTCGGCCCGCAGGACGCGAGCCGCGGCGGCGAGCGGGCGGCTGGACATTCCGGGAGGCTATCCCGCGCCCCCTGAGCGGCTGTGGATCAGACCGCCGCGCCAGCCTGCCCGCCGACAGCGGGTGAGCGCCGCCGGCGGTCAGTTGTCGGGCGCGGTCAGTTGGCCTGTCTCCAGGCGTGGTAGGCGGCCCAAGACACCAGCATCGGCGGCAGCACCACCACCGCCGCGATCAGCGAGTAGCTGACCGTGATGGCGGTCAGCAGCCCGAACTGGCCCATCGGCGCGATGGGGCTGAACACCAGCACCGTGAAGCCCAGGGCAGTGGTGAGAGCTGATCCGAGCAGTGCCCCTCCGGTGGTGCGCATGGTGACGTTGATGGCCTCGGCGATCTTCTTGCCGTGCTCGATCTCCTCCACGAACCGGTGGGTGACGTGGATGGTGTAGTCCACGCCGATGCCGATGGACAGCGCGGTGATCAGCGCGGTGATCACGTTGTAGCTGTAACCGAGCAGCACCATCGTGCCCAGCACCCACACCAGCACCAGCAGGATCGGCAGCACCGACAGCACCGCCAGCATCGGCCGGAACTCGGTCACCCAGAAGAACAGCACCAGCACCACCAGCGCGGCCACGATGGTCAACACGATGGAGGTGGCCTGGCTGGCAGTGAGGCTGTCGGTCACCTCCAGCGAGGTGATCTCGTTGGCGATGGGGGTGATGTCGTCGTCGTCGCCGAACCACAGGCCGTCCACATCGGCGAACAAGTCTCGGGTGGCGTCGGCGTCGCCAGTCAGCGCGTTGAACTGCAAGATGGTGCGGTCGTCTTCGCCGTCGGCGCCGTAAGACACGAGCGAGTCGAAGGTGGCCGGATCGTGGTTCCGCATGGTTTGCAGAACTTGCTCGATGGCGGCGCTGTTGATCTGCAGCGGGCTTGCGAAGCCGAGTCTGAGCTCCTCGGAGATCTGGTCCTGCACGTCGGCGGGCAGCGACTGGTAGTAGATGCCCAGCGAGTTGGTGATGTCGCTGCTCACCGCGGCGGGCTTCTGAGAGGGATCCTCGATGGCCGCCGCGAAGTCCAGCAGGTTGCGCAGCGTGCGGTCGTTGGTGATCTCGGACTCCACCAGCACAGTCACGGGCTCAGTGTTGCCGCCGAGGTTGTCGGTCAGGAACAGCACGTCTTCCTTGCTCTCGGTGCCGTCGGGCAGGAAGTCGGCCGAGTTGAACTCGGTGCCGAGTTGCGTGGTGAGGGCACCGAAGAAGAGGGTCACCACCCCGGTGGCCACCAGGATCACCGACGGCTTGCGCACAGTGGCGTTGCCGATGTTCCCCACGAGGGTGCCTGCACCGGGGATGGCCTGATCGATGGGGCGCAGCTGGGGCTGCTTGCCCTTGGCGTCGGCGCGCCGGTCGAGCAGCACCCGCACCGCGGGCACTCCGGTGAGGAACACGATCAGACCGCTGAGCACGCCGATGGCGGCCACCACACCGAAGTCGGCCAGCCCAGAGATGTCGCCGATCAGGTTGGTGAGGAAGCTCACGATGGTGGTGACACCGGCGAGGCCCAGAGGCAGCATCACGCTGCCCACCGACTTCGAGATCCCCTCCGACGCCCCGTCGCCCTCAGCTCGGATCTCCCGGTAGCGGGCCGTGCCCTGGATGCCGTAGTCCACGCACAGGCCGATCAGCATCACCGGAACCATCTGGCCCAGCACGCTGGGCGCGCCGATGACTCCCGCCCCGCCGGGGCCGAGCAGCCCCTGGAATCCGAGCGCCCACACGATGGTGAGCACCAGGCCGCCCATGCTCAGAATCACGTCGCTGAGCTGGCGGTAGAACAGCACCAGCAGCACTGCGATCACCGCGAAGGCAATGGCCATCAGCAGCGCCATCGAGGATTGGCTGGAGTCGTCGGACTCCTTGTCGTTCTTGCCCGACGACGCGGTGCGGGCCGAGTCGAGCTCGCCGAGCGGCACCGCCTTGACCGCGTCATCGACGGCTAGTTGGGCTTCTACGAGGCCGTCGGCGTCGCCGCCGGCGTTGACCGTCACCACGCCGATTCCGCCCACCACCGCGCCGGTGCTGTCGCGGGCGGTGAGCTCCTCGAGCACGGCCCGCAGCTCGGCGTTGGCGTCATCGGCGATGGCGGCGTCGATGTCGGCCTGCGACAGCGACGCCAGGTCGACGCTGCGGGGGTCGCCTCCGGGCCCGGCGACCATCGAGGCGATCAAACCGCCGGGCGACACCGGCGGCCGGGCTGCGAACAGGTACTGCGACAGGCCGGGATGGGTGGCCGCCGCCGCGGTGGCCGCCACCGAGTCGGCCGCTCCCGCGGGGCTGCGCACATCACCGCGCAGCACCACCTGCACCGCTTCTAGCTCAGCGGAGGCGGGGAAGCTCTCGGTGAGCTTGTCCATGGCTGCAACCAGCTCGCTGCTCTCGGGCAGGAACGCGTCCTGCAGGTCGGCCGTCTCCTCGGTCATGGTGAAGCCGACCACCGCCACCACGGTGACCGCGGCCACAGCCAGCAGCGCGGTCCAGGGACGCTTCCCGACCCAGCGTCCGTACACACCAAAGAGCTTGCTCACACGAGTCCCCTTCTTGACATTCGATCCCGGCACTGCACCGATAGGGCTTCAGCTGACCTCCAGCAAAGCGGGCGTAAGGCTACTTCCTCGAGATGCCCGACACGTCCGCCCCTGCTTCACCCGGCTCCTGCAGGGCCAAGGGGTGGCCGACGCGACCGGCACGGGGCTGCGAAAGAGTCACACGCTGTACGCTCAGGGCTTCCGGAGACGTGGCCGAGTCTGGTTGAAGGCGCTTCCCTGCTAAGGAAGTAACGATGCAAGTCGTTCGTGGGTTCGAATCCCACCGTCTCCGCCCTTTCTTGTCGCGGCGGAGATATCAAGGGTCGTGGGGGTTTGGGGGGCGCTACACTTGCGGCTTCCCCTAGCGCTCGTAGCTCAATTTGGATAGAGCATCTGACTACGGATCAGAAGGTTGGGGGTTCGAGTCCCTCCGAGCGCGCTGAATCCAGTCCGGTTGCCTGGCCGGACGGTGGTCAGTCGTCTTGGACTACGACCTTCGACAGCAGGGCGTGGGGCAGCGGCTGGTAGTCGTGGTGCTCGGCGCTGAAGGTGCCGGTGCCGCCGGTCATCGACCGCAAGTCGATCACGTAGCTGAGGATCTCCGAGGTGGGCACGTGGGCCCGGATCACGCTGGTGCCCGCCGCGGACCCCGGCTCGGTGCCGAACACCTGGCCCCGGCGAGAGTTCAGATCGCCCAGCACGTCGCCCTGGTAGCTGTCGGGCACCTCGACGCTGATCTCGCTGATCGGTTCGAGCACTGCGCTGCCCGCCTGCTCCACTGCCTGCTTGAGGGCCAGCGACCCCGCGATCTTGAAGCTCATCTCCGACGAGTCCACCGAGTGGTGCTTGCCGTCGTAGCACACCGCCCGCAGGTCCACCATCGGGAAGCCGTGCCGGCCGCCGTTGGCCATGGCCTCGCCGATGCCCGCCCCCACTGCGGGGATCAGGTTCCGGGGGATGGCGCCGCCGCTCACCTCGGTGTCGAACTCGTAGCCGCCGCCCCTGGCCAGCGGCTCGAAGCGCACCATCGCCACCGCGAACTGCCCGTGGCCGCCGCTCTGCTTCTTGTGCTTGGCCTCCACGTCGGCGGGACGGGCCAGCGTCTCGAGGTACGCCACCTTCATGTCCTCCACCTCGAAGTCGATTCCCATGCGCTCGAGGCGCGACCGCACCACCCGGATGTGGGCCTCGCCCGCCCCCGACAGCACCGTCTGGCGGGTGGTGGGATCCTGGCGGATCACCAGGCTGGGATCCTCGGTGGCGAAGCGGCGCAGCGCCGAGGCCAGCTTGTCCTCCTGGGCCGGGGCCGTGGCGTGCACCGCCACCCCGTACACCGGCGTCGGCGGCGGCGTTATCGGCACCGAGAGGGCCGCATCGTTCGACAGCGTGTCGCCGGTGCGCACGTCGCCGAGCTTGGTGACGGCCACGATGTCGCCGGCTGCGGCCTGACCTGTGCCCTGGTGGTCGGCGCCGGTGAACGACATGAGATTGTGGAGCCGCTCCTTGTCGCCGGTGCGGCTGTTGACCAGGGTGTCGTTGGAGCGGATCGTCCCTGACAGCACTTTGAGGAACGAGATCTGTCCGAGGAAGTCGTCGATGCGGGTCTTGAACACCAGCGCGGCCGGCGAGCCGGACTCGTCGCCGTCCAGCTCCACCGACTCGCCGCCCCGCACTGCGGCCACCGGTCCGTTGGCGCCGGGGGCGGGACCGACCCGGCCGATGAAGTCGAGCAGATGGTCCACGCCGATGGGCTTGGCCGCCGAGCCGCACAGCACCGGGAACACGCTGCGCTGGGCGACCGCGTCGCGGATCAGCTGCTGCAGCTGCTCCTGGGTCGGCTCGACGCCCTCCAGATACTGCTCGAGCAGCTCGTCGTCGCCCTCCACCACATCCTCCACCAGCTGGGTGTGGCCGTCGGACGCGGCCGGGGCCACATCGTCGGGTACGGGCGCGTCGGCCGACTGCCCGCTGCTGTAGTCGAGGGCGCCGTCGCCCACCAGATCGGCAATGCCGTGGAACGACGCCTCCGCCCCCAGCGGCAGCTCCACCGCCTCGACCCGCGAGCCGAAATGCGACTGCAGGTCGTCGAGGGTGCGCTCGAAGGAGGAGCGCTCCCGGTCGAGGCCGTTGACGAACACCATCCGGGGCAGGCCCAGCCGCTCGGCGTGGCGCCACATCACCTGGTCCTGGGCCTGGACCCCCGACACTGCGTCCACCACGAACACGGCCAGGTCGGCGGCGTGCATGCCGTTGACGGCGTCGCCTGCGAAGTCGGTGTAGCCGGGCGTGTCGATCAGGTTGATCCGGTGGCCCCGCCAGTCGAACGATGCCAGCGACACGGTCAGGCTCTGGTGGCGGGCGCGCTCCTCGGGGTCGTAGTCGCAGTGGGCGGTGCCCTCGTCGACCCGGCCCATCCGGCTCACCACACCGGCCCGGTACAGCATCGCCTCGGCCAGGGTGGTCTTGCCGTTGCCGTTGTGGCCGACGAGGACGACGTTTCTGATGGATGGCGACGACACGCTGACTATCCCTCCCGTTGGTAGGCCTGCGCACGCATGGGAACGCCGACCCTAACCCGGCCCACCGCCGACGGCTAGTGCGGAACTCCGCGGGATCTCTGTGGGTTCAGTCTTCGATTAGCTCGACTGCGTACTCGGGGCAGTTGTCGAAGGCCAGGCGGGCCTTCTCCTCAAGCTCGGGGGCCACCTCGCCGTCGCCGATCTCGAAGGCGGTTCCCTCGTCGTCCACATCGAACAGCTCCGGCGCCAGCATGTAGCAGCGGTTGTGACCCTGGCAGGCCTCCTGATCGACGCGAACTCTCATGGCACGCTCCCCCTTGTATGCGAGACGAGGGTCAACTCTACGGCAGGCGGATGGGGAAGGAGGACCGCATGCGGGCGTCGGCTTCGGCGCTGATGTGGGACGGACGGTGCTCGGCCAGCACCCGCTGGACGTGCTCGTGGGCCCGGGTCCGGGCGTCCTTGCCGCCAGCGTCCATCCAGTTGTCGGGGGTGTCGCGGTCGCCGATCTCGGGATAGACGTACTCCCGCTGCATGAGCTCCAACGTCTGGGGCGAACCCAGGAAATGGCCCGGCCCGGCCACCACCTCGGCGATGAGTCCAGCCGACAGCGTCTCCTCGTTCACCTCGATGCCCCGCACGGTGCGGTTGATCGAGCCGAGCATGTCGTTGTCGATCACCAGCGCCTCCAGCGAGCAGCTCAGGATGCTGGCCACCATCCCCGCCGACTCGTACACCAGATTGGCTCCGGCCTGTCCGGCCAGCGTCACGTTGACGCCCTTCTCGTAGCCGGCCTGGTTGTCGGGGATCTTGGAGTCGGCCATGCCCGCGGCCACGCCCGACGGCAGGCCGATCCAGTTGAGCAGCTGGGCCGCGGCCGCGTTGAGGATGCCCTCCTCGCCGGAGCCTCCGCTCATTGCGCCGGTGCGCAGGTCCGACACGAACGGCCACATGCCCATCACGCACGGGTGGCCGGGACTCAGCAGGTTGACCCCGGTGAGCGCGGCCAGGCATTCGGCCAGGGCCTGGGCCAGCGATCCGGCCAGGGCGGCGGGGGAGGTGGCCCCGGCCTGGCCCGCCGACAGCAGGTTGATGGGCATGCCCGTCTCGACCTGGGCCACCATGCACTTGGCCGACTCCTCCGCGAAGCGCAGCGGCGGCACCACGAACGTGTTGTTGGCCGCCACGAAGGGCCGCTTGCGGAACTCGCCCCGCCCGCCGAGGGCCATGTCGAACATGTCCACCGTCTCGTAGACGTGGTCGCGCTCGAACCACGACGTGCCGACCGGCTTGGTGGTGCCCGCCATGGCCGCGTAGGCGGTGTTGATGTCGAGCTCGCGGGCGTCCTCCATGTCGCGGGCCACCACGGTGCGCACGAAGAAGTGGATGTGGTCGAGGGTGTCGACCAGGCGGGCGCAGTCGTAGACGTCGACTGCGGTGGAGGGACGGAACTCCCCGGCGGCGTGGTCGTACATCAACACGGCCGCGCCGGCGGTGCCGAAGTGGACCCGGTCGCCGCCCACGGTGATGGAGCGGTCGTCGTCGAAGCCGTGCCACACCCATTCTTTGGCCGCGGTGGCGATGGCGCCCTCCACCAATCCACGCGGGTAGCGCAACCGGCCGGCGTCGTCCACATGGCCGCCCGCGGCGGTGACCACCTCGGTGAACTCGTCGATGGGCGAGCCCATGCCGACTTCTTCGAGCAACCCCAGCGCGGTGTCGTACACCTGCTGCAGGTCGGACTCGCTCAGCGGCGAGAACCTGCCTCCCGGCAGTCCCGGCCGCACCGGCCGAGCGTCGACCTCCAGCGGGGCCTGGCGGGCCGCGATGCGTCCGGCCCTGCCCCCGCCCCGGCGCCGTCCTGCTGCCTCCGTCATGATCGGGGGGCGGTGTTGGCCGGGTCGTAGGCCGGCTCGGCCAGCACGGTGGCGGTCCTGCGCTCGCCCAGCAGGTCGAGCTCGAAGGTGGAGCCGGGCGCCTCGAAGGCCGGCGCCACGTACACGAAGGCCAGGCTGCGGCCCACGGTGTGGCCCCAGGCGCCGCTGGTGGCGATGCCCATGACGTTGCCGTCGGCATCGAAGGCGGGCTCGTTGCCCCGCACATCGTTGTCGGTGGCGTCCACCTCGCAGTACACCAGCACCATCGACAGCGGCTCGGGCTGGTCGCGCCGGGCCACAGCAGCGTCGCGGCCGATGAAGGGCCGGCTCAGGTCGATGAAGCGTTCCAGGCGGGCCTCGATGGGGGTGATCTCGGTGGTGAGCTCCGAGCCCCAGGCCTTGTAGCCCTTCTCGATGCGCATCACGTTCATGGCGTAGCTGCCGAAGTGAACCATCCCGTGGGGCTCGCCCGCGGCGACCACCGCGTCGTACAGCTCGGCCAGGCGGTCCATGTCGCAGTGCAGCTCCCAGCCCAGCTCCCCCACATACGACACCCGCATCGCCACACACGGCACCCCGGCCACGGCGATCTCGGCCGCGGTCAGCCACCTGAAGGCCTCATTGGCGAGGTCGGCGTCGGTGAGCGTCGCCAGCACGTCGCGGGCCCGGGGGCCGGTCACCGCCAGCAGGCCGGTGGAGTCGGTCACGTCGGCCACCTTGACGTCGGCCCCCGGCTCGATGTGCTGTTGCAGCCAGTCGAGGTCGTGGCTCTGGCCCATGATGGCCGAGGTCGCATAGAAGCGGTCGGCCGCCAGGCGGGCGATGGTCATCTCGCACTCGATGCCGCCGAGGTCGGTGAGCATGTGGGTCAGCCGGATGCCGCCGTCTCGAGCCGGCAGCCGGTTGGCCGACAGCCGGTCGAGCAAGGCGGCCGCGTCGGCGCCGGTCACCTCGAAGGAGGCGAAGGCGGAGATGTCGGCGATCCCGACCCGCCGGCGCACCCCCTGCACCTCGGCCGCCACCGGGTCGAAGGCGTTGGAGCGGCGGAACGAGTGCCGCTCGCCGGCACCGTCGGGCGCGTAGTACTGGGGCCGCTCCCAGCCGTACACCTCCTGCCACTGGGCGCCCAGCCGGTCGAGGCGGTCGTGGATGGGGGTCGTCTTCTGGGGCCGGCCCGCGGCCCGGTACTCGCCGGGCAGGCGCACCTGGTACATCTCGTGGTACTCGTCGCAGGCCTTGGCGATGGCGAAGCTCGAGCGGGGGCCGGTGTGGTCGCCGAAGCGGCGGGGGTCCATGCCCCGCACGTTGATCTCGGTCTGGCCGTGGACCATCCACTGGGCCAGGTACTTGCCGGCGCCCGGACCCTGGGTGATGCCGATGGAGGCGCCGTTGCAGTGCCAGTAGTTGCGCAGCCCCGGCGCGGGGCCCATCAGATAGCCGGAGTCGGGGGTGTGGGTGATCGGCCCCGACACGATCTGCTTGATGCCGGCGGTGGCGAAGGCACCGATGCGCATGGCGGTGTATTCGAGACACTCCTCGAGCACGTCGACGTTCTCGCCGGTGAGGTGGAAGTCGTGGGCCCAGTCGATGCCGTCGGTCCCGTAAACCCTGGAGCCCGACATTTCGTAGGGGCCGACCAGCAGCCCGTCGATCTCCCGGCGGTAGTAGCACGAAGACCGGGGGTCGCGGGTCACGGGAGGCTCGAAGCCGAGGTCGATCATGGCCTGCAGGGGCTCGGTGACCAGGTACTGGTGGATCACCGAGACGATGGGCACGTCTAGCCCGACCATGGCCCCGAGCTGGGGGGCGTAGTGGCCGGCCGCGTTGACGACGTGCTCGCACACGATCCGGTAGCTGTCGTCGGTGCCGGCGCCGCCCATGCCGCCGGGGACGGCGGTGATCTCCCAGCGCCCGTCGGGCAGGCGGCTCATGTCGGTCACCAGCGTGTGGCGGCGTATCTCGCAGCCGAGGTTGCGGGCGCCCCGCGCCATGGCGTTGGTGCAGCCCGACGGGTCGGTCCAGCCGTCGTTGGGGGTGTAGAACCCGACCTTGACGTCGCTGAGGTCCTCCAGCAGAGGATGGCGCTCGCGGATCTCGGCGGGGCCGATCAGGTGCGACTCGACGCCGATCTGGGTGAGCATGGCGTGCACGTAGCGGTGCCAGTCGACCTCGTCGTCGGTGCGGGCCAGCCGGATGGCGCCGCAGCCGTGCCAGCCCGCCGACAGACCGGTCTCCTCCTCGAGGCGGGGGTAGAGGGCCACCGCCTCCTCATGGACCTTGGCCATGTTGAGGTCGCCGATGAAGTTGGGGATCAGCCCGGCCGCATGCCAGGTCGATCCCGAGGTGAGCTCGCCCTTCTCCAGCAGGATGGTGTCGGTCCATCCCTCATGGGCCAGGTAGTACAGCAGCCCCACCCCCATGGCCCCGCCGCCAATGATCACACACCGCGCCTGTTGCGTTGTCATGGGGCGTCCTCCAGGCGGACTCTTTGGTTTCGGGGATCGTAGAAGCTGCGGATCGACGGGGTGGCCACCACTAGCTCGCCGCCGATGTTGATCTCGAAGGCGCCTGTGTCCAGCCAGTCCTGGACCACGCCCTCGTCGCCGGGGCGGCGCAGGTAGCCCATGGCCAGGCAGCGGTCCTCGGTGTAGCTCCACATCGACGAGGTGGTGCTGCCCACCGGCTCGCCGTTGCGCAGAATCGGGTCGTCGTGGTAGCAGAGCAGCTCGGGGTGCTCGAGGCGGAACTGGATGAGGCGCTTGTTGCGGGGCCGCTCCCGCTGGTGCTCCAGCGCGGCCCGGCCGTTCCAGGGGTTGGGCTTGTCCCAGCCGACGGTGAACCCCAACCCGGCCTCAATCGGGGTGTCCTCGTCGGTGATGTCGTGGCCCCAGTGCCGGTATCCCGACTCGAGCCGCAGGGTGTTCATGGCGTGGTAGCCGGCCAGGGCCAGGCCGTGGGGCTCGCCCGCCTTCATCAGCGCGTCGTAGAGCTCGGTGGCGTGGGCGTTGGGCAGGTACAGCTCCCAGCCGAGCTCGCCCACGTAGCTCATGCGCAGGGCCAGCACGTCGATGCCGGCCACCGCGATGCGCTGCGAGGTGCCGAACGGGAAGTCGGTGTTGGTGAGCGAGGCGTCGGTGAGCGGGCCGAGCACGAAGCGGGCCTTGGGGCCCATCAGCCCGATCATGGCCCAGTGCTCGGTGATGTCGGCGATCTCCACGTCGTGGCCGCGGCCGGCCCGGCGCAGTCGGGCCCAGTCCCTGGTCTGGGCCGCGGCCGCGGTCACCACCAGGAACCGGTCCAGCCCGAGGCGGGTCACGGTGAGGTCGGCCTCGATGCCGCCCCGGCTGTTGCACCACTGGGTGTACACCGCCTTGCCCACGGGAACGTCGATGCGGGCCGTGCTCAGCTCGTCGAGCACCTTGAGCGAGTCGGGGCCGTCCACGGTGAACTTGGCGAACGAGGTCTGGTCGAACAGCGCGGCCCGCTCCCGCACCGCCCGGCACTCCTCGGCGGTGTTGGGCCACCAGTTCTGTCTGCCGTAGCTGTAGACGTAGGTGCGGTCCTGGCCGTCGCGGGCGTACCAGTTGGGCCGCTCCCAGCCCGCGGTCTCGCCCCAGACGGCCCCGGCGGTGTCGAGGCGGTCGTGCAGGGGCGACATCCGCCTGCCCCGGGCGCTCTCGTACTGGTAGAAGGGCCAGTGCATGGCGTACAGCAGGCCCAGGCTCTCGGGGATGCGCTCGGCCAGGTAGGCGGGGTCGGACTGGAACTCGAACGCCCGGCGGATGTCCACCGACGACAGATCCATGGGCGGATGCCGGTCGGCGATCCAGTCGGCCAGGGCCCAGCCCACCCCTCCCGCCGACTGGATGCCCACCGAGTTGAACCCGGCCGCCACGAAGCAGCCGTCCACCTCGGGGGCCTCGCCCAGGTAGTACACCCCGTCGGGGGTGAAGGCCTCGGGGCCGTTGAGGAACAGTTGGATGCCGCAGTCGCCCAGCGCTGGAACCCGGTGCACGGACCGCTCGAAGATCGGCCCGATGTGGTCCCAGTCCTCGTCCAGCGTGCCGAAGGTGAAGTCGCGGGGCACGCCGTCGAGGTTCCACACCTTGCCCCGGGGCTCGAAGAATCCGGCCATGATCTTGCCGGTCTCCTCCTTGAAGTAAGTGTAGTTGCCGGGGTCGCGCAGCACCGGGGTGTCGGCGTCGAGCCCGAGCGGCTCGGAGACCACATAGAAGTGCTCGCAGGCCTGCAGCGGCACGTTCACCCCGATCTGGGCCGCGAGCTGGCGAGTCCAGATGCCGGTGGCCAGCACCACGGTCTCGGTCTCGATGCTGCCCTGCTCGGTGTCGACCCCGGCGACGGCACCGCCGCGGGTGCGCAGGCCGGTTACCTCGACGTCCTCGATGATGCGCACTCCCCGGCTGCGGGCCCCCTTGGCCAGCGCCACGGTGGTGTCCACCGGGGAGGTGTGGCCGTCTTTGGGGACGAACAGCGCGCCCACGATGTCGTCGGTGCGGATCAGCGGCCAGCGCTCCCGCAGCTCGTCGATGTCGATCTGGCGGGTCTCGACCCCGGCGGTCACGGCCATGGCCGCGGCCCGTCGGATCTCCTCCCAGCGCTCGGCGTCGGCGGCCACCGAGATCGATCCGGGGGTGCGGCAGCCGGTGGCCTGGCCGGTCTCGTCCTCCAGGGCCTCGTAGAGCTGGGCCGAGTAGGTGGCCAGCTTGGTGAGGCTGAAGGTCGACTTGAGCTGCGACACCAGCCCGGCCGCGTGCCAGGTGGTGCCGCCGGTGAGCTTGTTCTGCTCCAGCACGACCACGTCGCTGATGCCCCGCCGGGCCAGGTGGTAGGCCACGCTGCAACCGACGATGCCGCCGCCCACCACCACGATCTGCGCTCGGTCGGGCGGCGCCTGGACCATTGAACTCCCATCCGTCGATTCGCAGGTCCGGCCCGTCCGGCCCCAAGTCGGAGCCAATCTACGCCAGTCCCCAACCCACCGCCAGCAAACCCCACGCTACATTCCCAAAACGCGCTGCGCTTCATTCCCAAAGTGCACTGTGTAGCATTCCCAACGTGCACTGCGTTTCATTCCCAAAGTGCACTGCGTAGCATTCCCAGAACGCACTTTGACGGGTTCACGGAACACTCCGCGTTGGCCTGTCGTAGGACGAGGACAGGCTGCTATGGGTCGTGACCATGAAGCGCTGAGACCGCTGGTGATGCCGGGTTACCGGCCCCGGAGCGTGGATGCCATCGTGGAAGGCTCATTGCAGCGTCGAGGGGCTGTCTTGATCGAAGGCTGCCGGGGCTGCGGCAAAACTTGGACGGCGCGAAGCTTCGCTCGCAGCGAGGCGCGGCTCGACGACGAGGCCACCCTCCTGCTCGCCGAGGCCGACCCCGGAGCAGTGATGGTCGGTGCCGCGCCACGATTGTTGGACGAGTGGCAGAACGCTCCAGGACTGTGGAATCGGGTGCGGCGGGAATGCGACGACCGCGCTGTGCCGGGCCAATTCCTGCTGACGGGCTCGGCTGCCCCGCAAGACGACATCACCCGCCACACCGGGGTGGGCCGCATCGCCCGGGTTCTGATGCGGCCAATGTCGTTGCACGAGAGCGGTCTCTCCGACGGCTCGGTCTCGATGCAGGGCCTCTTCAACGGCGAAGCCTTCTCGGCCATGCCACAGTCCGGGCGGGGCCTGGCCGAGATCGCGGCATCTATCTGTATCGGCGGCTGGCCTGCCAGCCTGGGACTCGACACCGAACAGGCCCTCCTCGCCGCGGGCGACTACCTCAACGAGATCGTCCACCTCGAACTTCCTGCCGCCAACGGCGTCACCCACAACCCTGCCGCGGTCCGCAGGCTGATGCGCTCGATCGCCCGCCACACCGCCACCGAGGCCAAAACATCGACACTGGCCGCGGACACGGACGCAGAGGGGCCAGCAGGCCGCAACACCGTCGCCGCCTATCTCGACGCGCTAGAGCGGGTCTTCGTGATCGAGGACCAGCCGGCCTGGTCGGTGCAATTGCGCTCTAGGGCGACGCTGCGTCGAGCGGCCAAACGCCACTTCATCGACCCGTCGCTGTCAGCACATCTGCTGCGGGTGTCCCCCCGCCGGCTGCTGGCCGATCCTGCCACTCTCGGCCTGCTGTTCGAGTCGCTGGCCGTCCGCGACCTGCGCGTCTACAGCCAGCCGGAGCGCGGGGAGGTGTACCACTACCGCGACGACACCGGTCTGGAGGTGGACGCCGTCATCGAGCGCGACGATGGTGCGTGGATCGCCGCTGAAGTGAAGGTGAGCCCCGGCCCTGACGCTGTCGACGCCGCCGCCAGGGCGCTGCTGCGACTCCGCAGCAAGGTACGCCCCTCTCGGGTCGACGACCTAGCCGCGATGGTGGTGGTCACCTCCACCGGTGCCGCTTATCGCCGCCCCGACGGAGTTCAGGTGGTGCCTATCATCGCCCTGGGCCCATGAGGAAGGGATCCGAACTGCACATCGAACTGTGGCGGTGGGCGTTTTCGGCTGGGTTTGCGGGGATTAGGGGGTGCCGGGGGTCCAGTTGGTGCCTGCTAGGGGGACTTTGGCCATGGCTGCGGCCTCCACCGTGAGCGCGGCCAGGTCTTCGGGCTCCAGGTTCAAGACGTGGGACTTGCCGTTGGCTCGGGCCAGTATCTGGGTCTCGATGGTGAGCACCTGGAGGTAGTTGGTCAGGCGGCGGCCGGCCAGCACCGGGTCGAGGCGGGCCGACAGCTCGGGATCCTGGGTGGTGATCCCGGCCGGGTCGTTGCCGGCCTGGAAGTCCTCCCAGAATCCGGCCGAGGCGCCCAGCGCCCGGTACTCGGACTCGTGGGCCGGGTCGTTGTCGCCGATGGCGATCAGCGCGGCGGTGCCGATCGAGGCCGCGTCGGCCCCCAGCGCCAGCGCCTTGGCCACGTCGGCGCCCGAGCGGATGCCGCCTGCCACGATGAGCTTCACCTCGCGGCGATGCACCCCGAGCTCGCGCAGGGCCCGCACCGACTCGCCGATAGCGGCCACCGTGGGGATGCCGACATGCTCGATGAACACGTCCTGAGTGGCGGCTGTGCCGCCCTGCATGCCGTCCACCACCACCGCGTCGGCGCCGGCCTTCACCGCCAGCGCAGTGTCGTAGTAGGGGCGGGCCGCGCCCACCTTCACATAGACCGGAATCTGCCAGTCGGTGATCTCTCGCAGCTCGCCGATCTTGATCTCCAGATCGTCGGGACCGGTCCAGTCGGGATGGCGGCAGGCCGAGCGCTGATCGATCCCCTCGGGCAGGGTGCGCATCTCGGCCACCCGCTCGGTGATCTTCTGGCCCAGCAGCATTCCGCCGCCGCCGGGCTTGGCTCCCTGGCCCACCACCACCTCGATGGCGTCGGCGGCCCGCAGATGGTCGGGGTTCATGCCGTAGCGCGACGGCAGATACTGGTACACCAGCGTCGCCGAGTGCTGGCGCTCCTCGTCGGTCATCCCGCCGTCGCCGGTGGTGGTGGACGTGCCCGCCGCCGACGCGCCCCGCCCCAGCGCCTCTTTGGCCTGAGCCGACAGCGAGCCGAAGCTCATCCCCGCGATGGTGACCGGGATCTTCAGGTGCACCGGCCGCTCGGCCCGGTCCTCGCCGATCACCACGTCGGTGCCGCAGGCCTCCCGGTAGCCCTCCAGCGGATAGCGCGACATCGACGCCCCCAAAAACACCAGGTCGTCGAGGGTGGGCAGGCGGCGCTTGGCCCCCCAGCCCCGGATCCGGTAGATGCCGGTGTTGGCGGCCCGGCGGATCTCGGCAATCACGTTGCGGTCGAAGGTGTACGACTCCCGCAGATGCCAGAAGTCGGGGCCGGAGGTTCCGCCGTCGGACTGCTCGGCCATCAGCGGGCCGCCTCGTGGATTTCCCGCTCACCTTCGCTGCGCTCACCGGCCGCTCGGGCCGGGTATTCCCGCTCATGTTCGCTGCGCTCACGGGCCGCTCGGGCCGTGTTTTCCCGCTCATGTTCGCTGCGCTCACGGGCCGCTCGGGCTAGGGCGTCCACATCGTCGATGGTGAAGTTGTAGAGGCGGCGAGCCGAGCCGTAGCGGCGAAACTCGGCCGGGTCGGCCCCCTCGACGGTGGGAGCGGCCGCGGCCAGCAGCCGGGCCAGCGTCTGGAGGTGCTCGGGGCGCATCTCCTTCTCGACGCAGTCGGCTCCGAGCGACTCCACGTCGCCCCGCACGAAGATGCGGGCCTCGTAGATCGAGTCGCCCAGATCGGCGGCCGCGTCGCCGCACACCACCAGGTTCCCGGCCTGAGCCATGAATGCGCTCATGTGGCCCGCGTCGCCGCCCACCACGATGTCGACGCCCTTCATGGAGATGCCGCAGCGGGCGCCGGCGTTGCCGCCCACCACCACCAGACCGCCGCAGCCGGTAGCCGCGGCCGACATGGTGGCGTTGCCGGTGATGCGCACCGTCCCCGACATGATGTTCTCGGCCAGGCCGGTGCTGGCGTTGCCCTCGACCAGCACCCGGCCCCGCTGGTGCATCCCCCCGCAGTAGTAACCCACCGAGCCCCGCACCACCACCTCGATGTCGGTGGTGATGCCGCAGGCCACCGCATGGGCGCCCCGGGGATTGAGCACCTCGAAGCGCTCGTCGTCGCCAGCGGCGTGCAGGGCGCCGTTGAGCTCGCGTCGGGTGACGACCGACAGATCGAAGGTCCGCACGCCGCTCATGCGGCCAGGCTCCAGGTGTAGATGCGGGCCGGCTCGGGCTCCCACACCTCGGCATCGGCGGCGCCCGGCAGTCGGGCGATGGCCCGGTACTCTGACGACATGGCCACCCAGTCGTCGGTCTCGGCCACCACAGCCGGCTTGCAGGCAATGGGATCGCGCAGGATGGCGAAGCCGTCGGCCACCCCGATGGCGAAGGTGTAGAACCCGTCGAGGTCGCTCAGCGCACCCTCCAGCGCCTGCGAGATGGAGTCGCCGGAGCGGATCCGCCACGACAGGTACCCGGCGGCCACCTCGGAGTCGTTCTCGGTTTGGAACGACTCGCCGTGGCCCTCCAGGTGGCGCCGCAGCCGATTGTGGTTGGACAGCGACCCGTTGTGCACCAGACAGGTGTCGGCGCCGGTGGCGAACGGATGCGATCCCCGGGTGGTGACGGCCGACTCGGTGGCCATGCGGGTGTGGGCCAGGGCGTGGGTGCCGGTGCGGGAGGCTAGGTCGTAGCGCTCGGCCACCAGGTCGGGATCGCCCACCGCCTTGTACAGCTCGATCTGGACGCCGTAGCTCAGCACCGTCGCCCCGACCACGTTGTCGATGATCCATTGGCGGGCGGCCCGGCCGTCGCCGTCAGTGGAGAGCACGGCGTGGTCGTGCACCGCCCGCACCGTCAACGCCGCGTCCAGCACGTCCTCCAGCGCAGCCGCCACCGCGCCCCAGTCCACCTCGACGCCCTCGGCCAGCACGGTGATGCGGGTGCGGCCGGGCTCACCGGGGTCATACGACGCGAAGCCGGCGCTGTCGGGGCCGCGGTCGCGCATCTCCCGCAGCATCACCGCGGTCAGCCGGCCCAGTTCGTGGCGGTGGGTCTCGGTCTTGCAGAACAGTCCAACGATGCCGCACATGCCGCTTGTCCCCCGAAACCCCCTGTCCGGCGAAGTTCGGCCCGCACCGTAGCGCCCGGCGCACCACCGACCGCAGACCGGCTCGATTCCCATGGGTGGGGATGCTTGACTACTCTCGGCTGCCGCGACCCAGCCGAGACACAGGGGGAACCATGAGCGCGCTCGATGAGATCCGGGGCCGGGTGGAGGCCGACGGCGTGGAGTTCATCTACGCCATGTTCGTGGAGATGCACGGCAAGCCGTGCGCCAAGCTGGTGCCCGTCGGCGCCCTCGAGGCGCTGATGAGCGACGGGGCCGGGTTCGCCGGGTTCGCGGCCGGCCCCATGGGCCAGGACCCGTCCAGCCCCGACATCCTCGCCCTGCCCGACCCGGCGTCGTACACGCAGCTTCCGTGGCAGCCCAACGTGGCCGCCATGCAGTGCGACCCCACCGTGGAGGGCGAGCTCTGGCCCTACGCGCCGAGGGTGATCCTGCGCCGGGCCCTCGATGCCGCCGCCGAGCGCAACCTGGTGCTCAAGTGCGGCGTCGAGGCCGAGTACTCGCTGGTGGTGCGCAACGACGACGGCGCCATCTCGGTGGCCGACGACCGCGACACCATGGCGCTGCCCTGCTACGACGCCAAGGGCCTCACCAGGATGCTGCCCCACCTCACCGCGGTGTCCAAGAACCTCGACGCTATGGGCTGGGGCAATTACGCCAACGACCACGAGGACGCCAACGGCCAGTACGAGCAGAACTGGCAGTACTCCGACGCGCTCACCACCGCCGACCGGCTGATCCTGTTCCGGCTGATGGTCCACACCCTGGCCCAGCGCGACGGCCGCTACGCCACGTTCATGCCCAAGCCGTTCGCCGACAAGACCGGCAACGGCCTGCACGTCCATCTCAGCCTGTGGTCGGGCGACGCCGACGAGCCGCTGTTCATCGGCGGCGGTCCCGGCGGCGAAGACACCCAGGGGCTGGGCCTCAGCGACACCGCCTACAAGTTCGTGGGCGGCCTCCTCGAGCACGCCTCGTCGCTGGTGGCGGTGGCCTGCCCCATCGTCAACTCCTACAAGCGCATGGGGGTGGGCGCGCCCACCTCGGGGGCCACCTGGGCGCCGGCCTACGCGGCCTACGGCGGCAACAACCGCACCCAGATGATCCGGGTGCCCGAGCCGGACCGCATCGAGGTCCGCCTCGGCGACGGCGCGGCCAACCCGTACCTGATGTTCGCGGCCATGCTGGCCTGCGGACTCGACGGACTCGACCGCGGCCTCGATCCGGGCGAGCCCAACACCGACAACCTGTTCACGCTGTCGGCCGAGCAGGTGGCGGCCAAGGGCATCGAGACCCTGCCGCCCACGCTGCTGCACGCCGCCGACCGGCTCGCTGCCAACGATGTGATCGGCGCCGGGCTGGGCGACACGGCCGAGGGCCCCTACCGCGACTACTACGTGAAGGTGAAGCGCGACGAGTTCCTGGCCCACCACCATGTGGTCACCGCAGGCGAGGTCGACCAGTACCTGACCCTGTTCTGAGCCGAGCTGAGCGGATAGGCGAGCGAATCCGGTTCACGCGGGCGAGGCCCTGCCGCGGCCCGAGCGGCCCGTGAGCGCAGCGAACAAGAGCCCGAGCACCGGCCCGAGCGGGCGAGGGTACCTCCTGTGACCGCGTCCGCTCCCGCCGACCGGCATCTTGCGGGACTGGCCGCGGTCATCGGCGCGGTGGCGTGCTGGGGGACCGGCAACATCCTGGTGCGGCAGGTGGACCTGGACTCCGCGCAGCTGGCCTTCTGGCGGCTGGCGCTCAGCGCGCTGATCTACACGACGGTGGTGGCGGCCCGGCGCCGCCGGGTGACGGTCGCCCAGTTCCGGGCCTGCCTGCCGTCGGCCTTGATGCTCGGGCTATGGTACATCGCCTTCTACGAGGCCATCAAGTCCACCACCGTCACCAATGTGGCCATGATCGTGTCACTGGTGCCGGTGGTGTTGATCTGGCCGGCGATGCGCCGGTTCGCGGAGCCGGTCTCGCTCAAGCTGCTGGCGCTGGTGGCGGCCGCCCTCGGCGGCACCGCGCTGGTGCTGTTCGGCTCGGCCTCGGTGCCCACTTGGAGCCTGCGCGGCGACGGGCTGGCCGTGGTGGCCCTGCTGCTGTTCTCGGGGCAGCTGGCCTTCGCCAAGGAGGCCCGCCCGCAGATCGGCACCCTGGAGTTCCAAGCGGTCACCTGGATCGTCGCCCTGATCGTGGTGACCCCGCCCGCGGTGCTCACCGGCGGCGGCCTGGCCCTGCCCGACACGACCGCTTGGCTGTGGGTGGCATCGCTCATCGCCGTGCCGGGCACGGGACACCTGCTGATGAACTGGGCCCACAACCATGTGCGGATCACCGTCTCGTCGGTGGCCCTGCTCGGCGCTCCCCCGATCACCATGGTTCTGGCTGTCTTCTTCCTGGACGAGCCGATCAAGGTGGCGCAGGTCGCGGGCGGGGTGATCGTGATAGCGGCACTGGCCGGAGTGATACGCCGCGACGTCCAAATCACCACCGCCCACCGTTAGAACTCCGTTATGGGGCGCGCAAAATAGGTGCGAGCCGGTCGCGTCGCAGCGGGGTCATTCCCGCTCTTGTTCGCTGCGCTCACGGGTCGCCCATAGCCACGGCCTCACCCGTATGGGCCGGAATCGCTCGCCTACCCGCTCGGCCTCCAAGAGCAAGCACGAGCGGGTGCGAGGCCCGTCAGTGGACGAACTGTCCGAGCGGCTTGAGCCTGTGCGACCAGAAGATCGTTAGCCCGGCTTTCTGTGCGGCCTCCAGGTTGTGGAGCTTGAAGACTCCGGCGAGCAGGGCGCTGGGCACGACTTGGTCCTTGCCGAAGGCGACGATCCACTGGTCTGCCTTTGCGGCCGCATCGTTGTTGAGGCGCTTGACCGAATTGAGCGCTGAGTTGGAGACCTTGCACTCAACCGGCATGATGCGACCGTCTGCGAGGCCGATCACGATGTCGGCCTTCCTTTGGCCTAGCTGGCACTCGCCGCAGAACTCGCCGGGATTGGGAGCTTCGCGAATCGTGGGGATCGGCCGCGGGTTCACCTGCTTGAGTCCAATCAGGCGCAGATATCGCTGGATGCGCCCTTCCTGGTAGCCCTTGTCCGCGTGTCGGCGGAATGTCTGCACGCGCTGCGCGGCCATGAGGCTCGCAGACGCCACCACCGCGGCGTACATCTCCTTCTCGCCGGGCGAACTCCGATCTTGCATCCACGGGAAGCGCCTCGTGTCGAGACTCTCGTGAATCACTTCCATGATCCGCGTTGCCGCCGTAGCGTCGCTGGCCAGCCGGCTCGGCGCGAGAGATGGGATGTCCGCCAGGGTCTTCAGGTCGTCCTCGGAGATTGGCGGGCCGGCAAGGTACCGCAGGGCGGCTCGCATCTCCGGGTCTGTCAAGAGTTCCAGTGCCTCAGGCGACTCGCCAGTCGGCGCCTCGGCAAGGTTGCCGGTCTTGGCCATGAGGTCCTTGATGCGGCCTACTGCACGGTCGAAGTCTTCGCGGTATTGCTCGACGGGCTCCCTGAGTCTGCGAGCCCGGAAGATCTCGACCGCACGGTCTAGGTCCCGCTGGAACTCGTTCAGACTCCAACGCGGTGGTTCTGGCCGGTTCACGCTGCCATTGCTTCGAGCGTCTCAGGGTCCGGCACGTAGATGCGCGCCATCTCCGAGGGCTCGAACTTGACGAGCCCGCCTGCGTATGTGCGCCCAACCGCGGCGGGTGCCGCAGCGCGCAATGCAGACGCGAGCGCATCCAGCGTGGACGTGGACATGTCCTCGCGCGGGTAGATGCCGTGCGCCACGTTCACATGGCGCACCGCGGCTGTGTTGCGCACGAAGGCCGGCGGGCGTCGAGCCATGTAGGTCGCGAGGATCGGCGCTGGCTCCTTGAGCCGCACCCGCCACCACGGGTTGCGGTGCCGGGCGACGTATCCGGTTTGGATGCCTCCGCGCCGCGCCGCCCGCAAGAAGCTCTCGATGCGGGCTCTGTCGGCCTTGTCGAGCAGGTCGAGGTCCGCGGGCAGGTCGATAACTGCCTGGAGATTGCGTGCGGTGCCCAGCACTCCGTTGGGCGCATCGAACAGCTCGCGGGCACGGGTGATGGCGGGGAACAGCACGGCCGGGGGGAGCGCAGGATTGGAGGGGTCGGTGATCCAGGTCTTGTTCGCGCCGGTCACCGCGCCGCGATGCACTCGACACAGCTCGCCGAGCTCGACGTAGCCGTCGGGAGGCTTCGGAGTGCCGTCGAGCAGGGGAGTCCAGCGGGGTTCCTTGCAGAGCCGTTTGCGGCTAAGCCGCACTCCGTCGTCGAGGGCTCTCAATCCGACTGTGTCTGGGACGCGCTTGAGGCGGATCGAGGACCTCGAGGTCCCGACTTCGAAGCAGGTCACAGCCGCGGTCGTGGCAGCGTCGCTGAAGGGGTTTGCCTCGGGGGCGACCAGGTGGATCGACACCCCGCCGAGTTGTTTCGCTATCAACTCTCGCAGCAGCTGCCCGTAGTTCACGTCGAGCCACTCCGCTGAAGTCACGAACGATCCCACATCGCCCCGGCGGACACGCAGAGCGGTGGCCACCAGAAAATGTGCGTGCAGACCTGCGAGGCCGTTCGCTCTCAAGCCAAGGCGCGCCGCTCCGTCGGCGAGCCACTGCTTGCCCTCAGGTCCGATCTGATGGTGCCGGACGTAGGGCGGATTGCCCACAAAGGCGGTCGAGCCACCGCAATCGCCGATGTCGGCGGTCCGGTAGTCGGCCACGACGATGCGCGACCGGTGGTCAAGACCGGCGGCGGTCAAATTCGCTCGCGCGATGAGAGCCGCTAGCGGGTCGATCTCAACCCCCACCAACGCCGCGTCCGGAAAGGCACGGCCTGCCGCCAACAAGAACCGGGCTGAACCGGTCCCCGGGTCGACGACACGAGAGGGGCGATGGTGTGCGGCGATCCACGCCACCATTGCAGACACGATCTCAGGAGGCGTGTAGGTCGCTCCGAGCAGTCGCCGCTGCGGAGCCGGGCGCACGCGCGCGAAAGCCTCTCCCAAAGGGTCATCTCCCCCGCGAACCAACTCGGCCAACCCGGCGACCCTGGACGGCCGCTCCACGAGCCCTGACACTGCAAGCAGACTCGACTCGGGTTGGGAGAGCGTGGCCAGGGCACCGTGCTTGGCCATCGCCCAAGCGGCTGCGGCGAGGGATCGCTCGTCGCCAAGATCCCCAGACTGTGGGGCCTGGAACGACGCCTCGACTTCGGTCAGTGTCATCTGGGTGGAGTATTGCATTCTCTGACTCCCGAGAGGGGACGCCGTGAACGGCTCCAACGCCGTTGACCTTCGGCTCTCCGGACTTGCACACTCCCTCGACTCCGAAGGCGCTGCTATACGGATGTTTGTACAGCCCTATGACAGTGGCTCAGCAAGGACGTGCGTCTCGCCTACTCGCTCAGCCCTTTAGCATGGCGCTCATGGCCCGGTTGCAGGTGATCGGCGGCGGCAAAATGGGCGAGGCCCTGCTGGGGGGACTGGTGTCGAGCGGCTGGGCTGCGGCCGGCGAGCTTCATGTGGTGGAGCCCGACCCGGCCCGGCGGACGGCCTTGGCCAACACCGTCAGCGGCGTGTCGGTCGCGGACGAACCGGTCCTTGGGATCGACGCGGTAATCGCGGTGAAGCCCGATGTGGTGGCCGCGGTGCTGCCCGCCCTGGCGGCGGCTGCCGCGCCCCGGGTGCTTTCGATCGCGGCGGGGGTGCGCACTGGGGCCATCGAGGCCGGGTTGCCGGCGAAGACTCCGGTGGTGCGGGCCATGCCCAATACGCCCGCGCTGGTTGGGGTGGGCGCAGCCGCCATCGCGGGCGGGTCGGCGGCCGGGGGCGACGACCTGGCATGGGCCCGAAGCATCCTCGAGGCGGTGGGGACGGTGGCGGTGGTGGACGAGGCCGACCTCGACGCGGTGACCGGCCTGTCGGGCAGCGGTCCCGCCTACGTGTTCCGACTGGCTGAGGCGCTGCGGGCCGCAGGCGTCGCCCAGGGTCTCGACCCGGCGGTAGCCGACGGGCTGGTGCGCCAGACCCTGCTCGGGGCGGCCACCCTGCTGGTCGAGTCGGGAGAGGATCCAGGCCGCCTGCGCGAGAACGTCACCTCCCCCGGCGGCACCACCGCAGCCGGATTGGCCGTGCTCGACGAGGCCGACCTCATGGATCTCGTCGATCGGACGGTCGCCGCAGCCACCCGCCGCTCCCACGAGCTGGGCCAGTGACGTCGGTCCCGGCGACCTGCGCAGGCGATCAGGGGCCAGTGACTCCGGGCGGCTCTGCGGGGGGTGGTTACGAGACCATCTCGTTTCTGTCGGACTATGGCCTTAACGACGAGTTTGTTGGGGTGGTCCATTCGGTGATTGCGGCCATTGCCCCCCAGGCTCGGGTGGTGGACGTGACCCATGGCATCGCTGCCTGCGATGTGCGGGCCGGGGGGCTGGCCTTGGCCCGGGCGGCCCAGTATCTGCTGCCGGGCGTGGTCCTGGCGGTGGTAGATCCGGGAGTGGGTACCGACCGGCGGCCGGTGGCGGTGGAGGTCGGCGGCGGCGCTTCGGTGCTGGTCGGACCCGACAACGGGCTGTTGGCCCCGGCGGTGGCCCTCGTGGGCGGGGCCAGCCGTGCCGTGGAGTTGGCCGCCGCCGAGTACCGCCTCGACTCCGGGGCCGAGGTGGGGGCAACGTTCGACGGCCGCGACGTGTTCGCCCCTGCCGCCGCTCATCTCTGCTGCGGGGTGCCGCTGGATGCTCTGGGTCCGGCCATCGACCCGGCCGGCCTCACCCCCGGCATGCTGCCGGTGAGCCGGCGCGACGGCGACGACCTGGTGGCCGAGGTGCTGTGGGTGGACCGCTTCGGCAACTGTCAGCTCAACGTCGACCCGGCCGAAGTGGACGAACTGGTCGCCGCCAGCGGATCGCTGCAGGCCGCCGCTGGCGGATCACTGCAGGTGGCGGTCGGCGAAGACCTTCGCACCGCTGAGCGGGTTCGGGCCTATGCCGACGTGCCGGCGGGCCGAATCGGCCTCGTCACCGACTCCAGCGGGCTGGTGTCGCTGGCCCTGCCCCGCCGGTCCGCGGCCGACGAACTCGGGCTGCACGAGGGCGCCGAGGTGCGCCTCGGTGCCGCAGCGGCCGACGACCGTCCCACGAGCAGCCCGGTGGTGACACCGGTCGGGCTCAGCCCCCGACCCGAGCCGCAGGAGCACGGAGGCCGAGCCGACCAAGGAGGCCAGCCATGAGACCGGGAACCACCATCGCCATTGTGGCGCTGCTCGCCATCATCGTGGTGGCCGGGGTGCTGCAACTCTTCTTCCTGGCCCGCTGACCTAGAGGCCGAGCGACTAGACCCGTCCCCCTTGGGGTTCCCGCAGCGCGCGCCGCGAGGCCGTGGCCCGAGCGGCCCGTGAGCACAGCGAACAAGAGCGGGAATGACCCCGCTGCGACGCGACCGGCTCTCACCAAATTTGCGCTCGCACTTCGCTTCAACTCGGCCCGGCTTCCGTTCGGGGCGATAGCATCGCTGCCGATGTCGCTTGTGGTGGTCGGTTGCAATCACCGCTCCACGCCGCTCGGCCTGCTCGAGCGGATGACGGTCGCGCCCGACGACCTGCCCAAGGCCCTCCACGATCTGAACGCGGCCGCCAATCTCAGCGAGTCGGTGCTGCTGTCCACCTGCAACCGCATCGAGGTATACGCCTACGCCGAGCGCTTCCACGGCGGCTACGCCGACATCCGGGAGCTGCTGGCCCGGCACTCCGGCCTGCCGCCCGAGACGGTGGCCGACGAGCTGTACGCCCACCACGACGACCACGCCGTGCGGCATCTGTTCACCGTGGCCGCCGGACTCGACTCGGTGGTGCTGGGCGAGCACGAGGTGCTGGGCCAGATCCGCGACGCATGGCAGGCCGCCCGAGCCGAGGGCACCGTCGGCGCCGCCCTCGATCCGCTGTTCCGCCGGGCGGTGGAGACGGGCAAGCGGGCCCGCACCGACACCGGCATCGCCCGAGGCATCGCCTCGCTCTCCCACGCCGCGGTGGCGCTGGCCGCCGAGCGGCTCGAGGGCCTGGCCGGACGGCGGGTGCTGGTGCTGGGCTCCGGCGACGTGGCCGCGGGCACGCTCAAGTCGCTGGCCGATGCCGGGCCTGCCGACATAGCGGTGGCCGGCCGCACCCCGGAGCGGGTGGCGGTGGCAGCGCAACTCTGCGGTGGCCGGTCGGTGGCCCTGGCCGACCTCGACGCCGCCCTCGCCGCCGCCGATGTGGCCATCACCACCACCGGCGCCACCGACATCGTGGTCGAGCACAGCAACATCGACGACGTGATGGCCCGGCGCGGCGGGGCAGAGCTGTTGATCGTCGACGTGGCCGTGCCACGAGACGTCGACCCCGCCGCGGGGGAGCTGCCCGGCGTGACGCTGCTCGACATGGACGACCTCGGCGAGTTCGTCGAGCGCCAGCGGACCGGCCGCGGTGAGGAAGCCGACACGGTGCGGGCCATCGTCGACGACGAGGTGAACCGCTACATGGCCGAGGCGTCGGCCCGCGAGGTGGCGCCGCTGATCGCCGCGCTGCGGGCTCGGGCCGACACCGTGAGTTCCGGCGAGATGGAGCGCCACTCGTCGCGCCTCGCCGACCTGTCGCCCGCACAGCGCGCCGCGGTGGAATCGCTGCTGCACGGCGTGGTGAACAAGCTGCTCCACGAGCCGACAGTGAGGCTCAAGGACGCGGCCGGCCACGCCCGTGGCGACCGGCTCGCCGAAGCGCTGCGCGACCTGTTCGACCTGTAGAGGGCGCTACCCATGGCGGCTCGGCGGCTGGGGGCGGCCACCCGTGGCAGTGCTTTGGCCCGCCGGCAGACCGACATCGTGGCCGGGCTGCTGGCCGAAGCCGGCGGCGCGGCCATCGAGCCGGTGGTGGTGTCCACTGTCGGCGACCGGCAGGCCGACGAGCCGATCCATGCCATGGGGGGCAAGGGAGTGTTCGTGAAGGAGGTGCAGGCCGCGGTCCTCGACGGACGGGCCGACATCGCCGTTCACTCAGCCAAGGATCTGCCCTCGTCTGCGCCCGACGGCCTGGTTCTGGCTGCGGTGCCCCGGCGGGGCGACCCGCGCGACGCCCTGGTGGGCTGCCGGCTGGCCGAGCTGCCGGAGGGCGCGACGGTGGCCAGCGGCTCGGTGCGGCGCAAGGCGCAGTTGGCCTGGACTCGCCCCGACCTCGCCTTCGCCGAGCTTCGGGGCAACATCGCCACCCGGCTGAGCAAGGCTGGCGCCTTCGACGCCATCGTGATGGCCGCCGCCGCCTTGCAGCGCCTCAAACTCGAACCGGAGGTGCTCGACGTGCTGGAACCGGACGCCTTCGTGCCCCAGGTCGGCCAGGGCGCCATCGCGGTTGAATGCCGTGCCGGCGACCGAGCCGCTCTGGAGGCGCTCCAAGCCATCGAGCACGAGCCGACCCGGCGGGCCGTCGACGCCGAGCGGGCCTTCCTGGCCGAGCTGGGAGGCGACTGCACCCTGCCCGCAGGCGCTCACGCCGCGGGCACCGACGGAGAACTGGAGTTGACCGGCCTGCTGGCGTCAGCCGACGGCCGGACGCTGATCCGCGACACCCGTCGGGGCCACGATCCCGACACACTGGGCCGAGCCGTGGCCCGGCACCTGCTCGACCACTGCGGCGGACACAACCTGCTGGACGCTGCCCCATGAGTGCGGAGCCTGAGCCGCTTGGGGGGTTGCGGATTGTGGTTTGTCGGCCTGCTGAGCAGGCTCAGCCGCTGGTTGACGGATTGGCTGCGGCTGGGGCTGAGGTGGTTGCCGCTCCGGTGATCACCATCTGTGATCCTGCCGACGGCGGGGAGGGTCTGCGGACCGCGCTGGAGCGCCTCGGCCCCGGCGACTGGCTGGTGGTCACCAGCCCCAACGGCGCGCAGCGGGCCGCCGATGCGGCCGGGGGGCCGCTGCCGACCGGGGTCAACGTGGCCGCCATCGGTCCGGGCACCGCGGCCCGGGCCTCGGCGGCGGGGTTGGCCGTGCGGCTGGTGCCGGACCGCTCGATCGCCGAGGGCCTGGTGCGGGCCTTCCCGTCGCCCGAGCCGGGCCGAGGCAGCCTGGTGGTGCTGGCCCGAGCGGCGGTGGCCCGGCCCGTGCTGCCCGACAGCCTGCGAGCCGCCGGATGGCAGGTGCTCGACGTGGCCGCCTACCGCAATGTGGCCGCTCCGCTGAACGACGACCAGCGCCGGGCGGTGGCCGCCTCCGACGGGGTGGTGTTCACGTCGTCGTCGACGGTCGACCGGCTTGTGGCCGAAGTCGGCGCCGAGGCGGTGCCGCCGCTGGTGGCCTCCATCGGTCCGGCCACCTCGGCCACCGCCGCCGGCCACGGCCTGGAGGTCACCGTCGAGGCAAGCGAGCACACCATCGACGGCGTGGTCGCCGCGCTGGTCGGCCACGCCCGCTCCTGGCTGATCCCCGACGACACCGGTTGACGGTCTGCTCGGGGTCGCTCGGGCCGCCACGGGCAACACCGCTTCTGGGTCCCGACGACACCGGTTGACGGTCCGAATTTGCTCGGCCGCTCGCGCGGTGCGGCGTACCGGGTGGGGGAGGCCGGGTAGTGTTCGCTGGCGATTATGACGACCGAGGTGGGCGACTCCCGACAATGACCGGCGGCGAGCAGCTCCTTTCGGGCGCGACCCGCGACCTGCAAGCGCGCGAGGCTCGGGCCTTCGACTTCGGCCGGATCGTCCGACGGGTGCCCGACGCGGTGGCTGTGCCGCAGACCGTGACCGAAGTGTCCAAACTCGTGCGCGACGCGGCCAAAGCCGGGATCCGGCTGGCGATCCGGGGCGGCGGGCACTCCCAGAGTGGGCGGACCCTCACCGACCGCGGCGCGGTACTCGACATGACCGGCCTGAACCGGGTCCAGCCCGCCGGACCGGAAGTGGTGCGGGCCCAGGGCGGGGCCGGCTGGGGCGACGTGGTGGACGCGCTGAAGGGCGCTCGGCGGCTGCCGCCGGTGCTGGTGGACATCGGTGAGGCCACCGTGGGCGGAACGCTCGCCGCGGGCGGCATCGGCACCACCTCGCATCGCTACGGCACGCAGGTCGAGAATGTCGAGCGGCTCGAGGTGGTGACCGGCACCGGTGAGCGAGTCCTGTGCTCGCCCACCGAGAACGCCGAGCTATTCGACGCGGTCCGAAGCGGTCAGGGACAGTTCGGGATCATCACCGAGGCCTGGATCCGGTTGCGCCCGGCCGGGGCGCGGTTCCGGCAGTACGAACTCCACTACCGCGACTTCGAGCGGTTCGCGGGCGACCTCGATCTGCTGGTGGTGACGGGTCGCTTCGACCACCTGCGGGGGGAGGTTCGCCACCACCAAAACCTGGGCGTGCTGCTGGCCGGCCACGAGTACGACGAGGCACCCGATGAGGAACGCGACCTTGCCGCGCTCGGGCACGACGAACTCGTGCACACCCGCGACACCGCCAGCGTCGGCCGAGCCGGGATGTATCCCTCGTGGGCCTTCAGCTGGCTGCACCACCATCCGTGGCGGGACTGGCTACTGCCCTGGGAGGCCCTGCCGACGCTGCTGGCGGAGCCGCCACTGAGTCCGGAGTCAATGCCGAACCCCGGCTGGAGCTTCACCGGGTTCTACCCGATCGTCAGGGGCGACCTCGAGGCGCCGCTGTTCATGCGCCCGCACCAGGAGCGGCTCCTCAACTACTCCATCCTGGCGAGGCTGGGCGAATTCCAGCACGACAAGACCGTCGAGTTCGCCAACAAACTCTCCGAGGTCGACCGGGATCTCGTCGCACTCGGCGCCAAGAGCTACCTGTCGGGCCAAGTCGACTACAGCCCGACCCAGTGGGAGCAGCACTACGGCGAGATGCTCGAACAGGGCATCCGATGGAAGCAACAGTTCGATCCCGACGGCGTGTTCAGCCCCGCCGGCATGCCCTTCGGAACCTGATGCAGCCCGGACGGCGATGCTGAAGCAGACCCAACCGGTGATCTTGGCGCAGCCCGACCCGCCATGCTGAAGCGGACCACCCCCGCTGACCGCGGCCACATCGACCTACCGCTGCTCACTCCCTGTCTCGACTCTCGGCCGATTGGCGACGAGCAACTGCTGCTCGTCTCGGAGACTTTCAACACTTTGCTCAGAGGCCGGATCCACTGCGATCTGCTGCCCCTGTGCGACGGACGCCGCACGAGCGCAGAGATCGCCGCCGCACTCGCCCCAACACACTCGGCGGCCGAGGTCCGGGCCGCGATCACGGCGCTGGCGTCGCGGGGCTATCTGGTGTCGGGCGATCACAGCATGGCGTCGGGACGGGCCGCGTACTGGTCGTCGCTGGGTGCCTCGCCTCGCTGGGCCGAGCAGCGGCTACGAGAGGCGACGGCCACCGTCGAGGGCCCACCGCTGGCACGCCACCTCGAAGCGCTGGGCATCTCCACAGCAGCCGACCACCGGCAGGCGATCCCCGCAGGCGGCGATGCCCCACCCTCCGGCGCGCTCGACATCGGCACCACGGTGACCGAGCACCGGCAGGCGATCCTCGCGGGCGGCGATGCCCAAACCCCCGAAACGCTCGAACGCCCCTCGCCGACCGGCCGCCCCTCGATATCGGTGGTCGTGTGCGCCGACTATCTCGACGAGCGCCACGCCACCGTCAACCGCCGCCATCTCGAGTCGGGCACGCCCTGGATGCTGGTGCGGCCCGGGGGAATGCAGCCGCTGTTCGGGCCGGTGTTCCGGCCGGCCGACGGCGGCCCATGCTGGAAATGCATCGCCTATCGCCTCGGCGCCCATCAGGAGATCCACAACTTCCTGCGCAACCTCGACGGGGGGGGGTGTGGGGCAAGCGGGGCAGCCCCCGGAGGGCGGGGACCAGCCGAGTCCCAAGCGGTGCAGCCCCGCGCCCTGGAACCGACCGTGTCGGAGGCGGTGTGCGGGCTGGCCGCAACCGAGATCGCCAAGTGGCTGGTGCTCGACGAGTTGGCCCCCATCCACAACCACGCGGTCTCACTGGATGCGGCCACTCTCGAGAGCCGACAGCATCGGGCCATGCGCCGGCCGCAGTGCCGGGCCTGCGGCGACGAGGCTCTGTACCGCCCCGACCGGCCGGCACAGCCGGTACGGCTGCAGGCGAGCCCCACACCGGTACACAACAGCGGCGGCCGCCGCGCCGTGGCACCCGAGGCGACGCTGGCCAAGTACCGGCACCTGGTGAGCCCGATCACCGGCGTGGTGACCTGGCTCACCCGCACCACCGACGCGGCCGACCCGTGGCTGCACGTCTACTGGGCCGGCAACAACTACGCGCTCGGCAGCCGCAACCTACCCACGCTGCGGCGCAGCCTGCGAAGCAAGAGCGCGGGCAAGGGCAGCACCCCGCAGCAGTCAGAGGCGAGCGCCCTCTGCGAGGCGATCGAGCGTTACAGCGGCGCCTTCCACGGCGACGAGATCCGCACCCGTCGCAGCCTGGCCGACTTCGAGAAAGCCGCCGAGTCCGAAGCGATCCACCCCAACGACGTCCAGCTCTTCAGCGACCGCCAACTCGACGAAGCCGCCCAGATCAACGCCGAGGGCCACCCCTACAACTTCGTTCCGCCCCGGCTCGATCCCGAAGCCGAAATCGACTGGTCGCCGGTGTGGTCGCTCACCCAGCAAAGGCACCGCCATGTGCCCACCGCGATCCTCTACGGCATGGCGGGCGAGGCCGACCGCTCCGGACTCAAGGCCGACTCCAACGGCTGCGCCGCCGGCAACACCCTCTCCGAGGCGATCCTGCAGGGGTTCCTCGAACTCGTCGAGCGCGACGCCTTCGCCCTCTGGTGGTACAACCGGCTGCGGCTGCCCGAAGTGGACCTGTCGAGCTTCGACGACGAGTACCTGGCCGCGGCGGCCGCCCACTACGGCCGCCGCGACCGCGAGATGTGGGTGCTCGACGCCACCAGCGACTTCGGCATCCCCGTCTTCGTGGCCGTCTCCCGCCGCACCGGCGCAGACACCGAGGACATCCTCTACGGGGCCGGCGCCCACTCCGATCCCCACATCGCAGCCCTGCGGGCGGTTTGCGAGCTGAACCAGTGCCTGCAATGGGTGACCGGACCGGTGCGGGGCGCCCTCAACGACCCCGCCACCCTGCGGTGGTGGCAAACCGGGAGGCTGGCGGACCACCAGTGGCTGGCGCCGGCCAGCGACCGGGCGACGCGGGGCCAATCGGACTACCCGGTTCCCGACGCCGCCGACACCCGCGAGGACGTGCAACGCTGCCAAGCGCTCGTCGAAGCCCGCGGCATGGAGTTCCTGGTGCTCGACCAGACCCGGCCCGACATCGGCCTGCCGGTGGCCCGGGTCGTGGTGCCGGGCATGCGCCACTTCTGGGCCCGCTTCGCCCCCGGACGGCTGTTCGACGTGCCGGTGAATATGAGCTGGCTCGACAGCCCGCGGTCAGAGGATCAGCTCAACCCCGTGCCGGTTATAGCCTGAGCCGCGCCTACAGGACGCATAGGGGGAACAAAGGGGGGACACGATGGCAGCGACGGAGGTCGAGCAGGCTCGAGCCGCGATCGAAGAGCACATGCTGGCCCAGGCGGACTCCGTCGGCGAGCTGCTGGAGCAGTTCAAGGACCGGATTCCCTCAGCGCTCATCGACGGCGCCGGATGGAACCGGCTGGTGGAGCGGGCCAACGCACTGCCTGTCAGCCTGGCCACCTCCGGTTTCGGGTTCGAGCTGCGGCTCCACGAATCCGAGCCCAACGCCGATCTGGGCGTGGCGTTGTTCCATGGCACCCTGTCGGCAGCGCACTTCAAGCAGTGGGCACAGTCACAGCCCGAAGACTCGTACGCACAGGCGGTCGTAGGCATATTGCGCGACATGGAACGCGACCGGACCTCGCTGCATGGCATCGCCCACGCCAAGCTGCTGCTCGAGTTCGACATCGATCAGGCACCCTTCCCCACCCCGGGGATCTTCCTCTACCCCAGCGCCGACTCGGCCGGCGAGGTCCAGGCCACCGAGGATCTCAGCGCCATCACCGACGCGGTCGTCAGCGCTTGCGGTTGGGCGCCCGACACGCAAGAGCGGCGACACGCCGAGCGACTGTTCGAGGCCAAGCCGCCGAGCGCCCATGTCGGCACCGTGGGCGGCTTCCCTGATCGAGCCAGGGCCTTGCGAGTGGCCGTGACCGGTATTGCCAACACCGAAGAACTCACAACGTTCCTACGGCGGGCCGGCTGGCCGGGACAACCCGAGGGCATCGCCTCGTTCGTCGGAAACCTCGAGTCGCAGAACGCCTTCGGCTACTTGGCAGCGCACGTTGACGTCGATTCCGACGGCATCCGGCCCGAGTTGGGGGTGAGCTACTACCCCCCGAGCGCCCAATGGCTGAAGGACGTCGAACCCTGGGAGCGGCTCATAAGCGGCCTGAGCGCCTCGGAACTGGTAGTGCCGGAGAAACTGTCCACCCTTGCAGAGTCATGGGCGGGCACAGAAGCGGTGTTCGGACGCCGAGGAATGCTGTTCGCAGTGAGGGGGATACACCACTTCAAGACAACACTGACCGATGAACGAGTCGACGCGGTCAAGGCCTACGTGTTCTGTTGGCTGTCGGGGGGATTCACCCCCTGAGAACAGCACGAATCGGTGGCCGCGCCCCCGCGGTCACCGATTCAGATGGTGTGGACGCTTCAAGCTCCGGGCTGGCCGCGAGCTCGAAGGCGACCGCTCAGGTGCAGCAGGAGAGTCCCGCGGCTATCGCTTCCAGCCGCTCCTCGTCGAGCTCGATGGCCGAGCCGTCGGGGGGCAGGACAAGGTGCAGATCGTTCAGGTTGCTCTCATGCACCGAAATGTTGACGGAGTCGGGCACGTCGATGCCGAACTCCTGCTTGACGGTCGCCTTGGGATCGGCAACGAGCTGAGCGCGGAAGCCAGCATCCTCTGCCGCCCGGGCAACCAGCTGGCGCTGCATCTCGTCGGCCGTCTGTACCGCCGACTGCACCATGGTGTTCATATTGTTACCTCCGTGGACAATTGGGCACACTGAACGGGGCAACGCTACGTCATTGCGCCACCGTCCGCAACAGACTCACGGAAACAGACTCACTCCATGTTCAACAACCCGTTCCGGGAGCAAGCCATCGCGGCGAGGTCCAGCCGCCAACAACTTGACCGTCTGCTCCGTGTCACCGCGGCCCATCAACGCATTGTTCTGGTTGCCGTTGGACTGATTCTTCTCGGCGCCGCGCTGTGGGTTGCCCTCGGCGGGCAATACTCTCCCGCCGCCCTGCTCGGATAGATCCGATGGCGAACACTCAGGGCAGCAGGGTCGTCACTCCGCTGTTCCTGCAAACCCACGCAACCGAGTGCGGCGCGGCCTGCCTCGGCAGCGTGCTGGCCCACTTCGGGCGCTGGGAGCCGCTGACCGAACTGCGCGACACCTGCGAGGTCGGACGGGACGGATCCACGGCCGGCGGACTTATGCGGGCGGCCCGGCACTACGGTCTCGAGGGCTCGGGCTGGAGCGCGCCGGTGGACCGACTCAAGCAGATGGCGCTGCCGATGATCCTCTTCTGGGAGTTCAACCACTTCGTGGTGCTGGAGGGATTCGACAGCAAGTGGATCTACCTGAACGACCCGGCCTCGGGACACCGCCGGCTCACCCCCCAAGAGTTCGACGAGGGGTTCACCGGGGTGGCTCTGACCTTTCAGCCGAGCCCGGAGTTCGAGCCCGCAGGGGCACCCACAGGGCTGCTGCCGCGCCTGCCCGCCTGGCTGAGCGCCGCCTGGAGCCCGCTGGTGTGGACCATCGTCTGTGGGCTGGTCCTGGCCGTGATCGCCCTGGCCGCGCCCCTGGCCGCCGGCCTGTTCATCGACCGCGTGCTCGCCGAGGGCGAATCGTGGGGATACGGCCTGGCCGGGGCGCTGGCCGCGGCGGGACTGGCCGTGTACGGCGTCTCTTGGCTGAAGCAGCGCTTGCTGGGACGGCTGGCGACCCGCGTCTCGATAGCCCTCGGCAACCGCTGCGTGTCGCATCTGCTGCGCCTGCCGATCGACTACTTCAGCCACCGGCTGGTCGGCGACCTCACCGCCCGCATCCTGTCGGTCGACAAGGTTGCCCAGGGCCTGTCGGAACGCTTCGGAGGCATGCTGGTCGATGTCGCCATGAGCGCGGTGTTCCTGGTGGCGATGGCGGCCTACGACCCCCTGCTGGCCGCGGCGGTGCTGCTCCTGGCGGCGTTGGGGGTGCTGCTGCTGCGCCCGGTGGCGAGGATCCGTGCCGACGCAGCCTCCGCCCTGCGCCGCGAGCAGGGCCTGCTGGCCGGCATCAGCACGATCATGCTGAGCCAGGCCGACAACCTGCGCATGGCGGCCGCCGAGGATCACATGTTCGGCCGCTGGAGCGGCCATCAGGCCCGCGAGCTGCAGACCCGCCAGCGCTTCTTCGAGCTGAGCAACCTCATGGCCGTCGCCCCCGACATGTTCATGTTCCTGGGGAGCGCGGCGGTGCTGGCGCTGGGCGCCGCCAGGGTGGCCGACAGCGACTTGACGCTGGGCGGGCTGGTGGCCGTCTACCTCGTGGCGATCATGTTCCTGGAGCCGGTGGGGCGCTTCGCCGAGTTCGCCCACGAGCGCCAGACCCTGCTGACCGACATGCAGCGCCTCGACGACATCATCGAGACGCCGGTGGATCCGGGCGCGGCCCGCCGCACCGAGCCGTCGCAGTCGATCGCCACCGTCGACGGGCGGCTGCGCCTGGCCGGCCACGTCGACCTGCGCGACGTGACCTTCGGCTACAACCGCAACCGACCCCCGCTGATCAAGGGCTTCAGCCTGGCCTTCGAGCCGGGCCAGCGGGTGGCGGTGGTGGGTCCGAGCGGATCGGGAAAGTCGACGCTGTCGCGCCTGGTGGCGGGCCTGCTGCACCCCTGGTCGGGTGAGATCCGCTTCGACGGCCGGTCCCGCGACGAGATTCCCGACGAGGTGCTGGCCCGCTCCGTGTCGATGGTGGACCAGCGCACCGTCCTGTTCTCGGCCACCGTGCGAGACAACCTGGCGTTGTGGAACCCGGCCGTTCTCGACGACGACTTGGTCGCCGCGGCCCGCGACGCCGCCATCCACGACGACATCCTCAAACGGCCCGGCGGCTACGGCGCCGAGGTGGCCGAGGACGGGGTCAACTTCAGCGGCGGCCAGCGCCAGCGCCTGGAGATCGCCCGGGCCCTGGTTCCGAATCCGACGGTGCTGATCCTCGACGAGGCCACCAGCGCGCTCGACGCCACTACCGAGGTCTCCGTCGACGACGCGCTGCGCCGCCGGGGCGTGAGCTGCCTGATCATCGCCCACCGGCTGAGCACGGTGCGCGACTGCGACCAGATCATCGTGCTCGATGCGGGCACGGCGGTGCAGCGAGGCACCCACGACGAGCTGATGGCCGACACCGACGGCATCTACCACCGCCTGGTTCACACGGAGCTGGCCGGATGACTGAGCTGGCCGAGCCAACCGGAGACGGCCGGATGACTGAGCGGCTTGGCCGGGTCGCGGCCAGGCGGGGCGTGGCGGTGGCGAGCGCGGCCAACCGGCCCGTCGAGTTGGACGACCCCGGATTTGTGTGGTTCGTCGAATCCGGCGCGGTCGACCTGTTCCTGGTCGAGAAGCAGCAGGGAGTCCAGCAGGCCGCGCCGCAGCATGTGCTGAGGGCCGGTACCGGTCGCCTGCTGATCGGAGTCCAGCCCCACTACGACGAGACCTCGGCCCTGGAGCTGATCGCCAAGGGGCTGCCCGGCACGAAGCTGCGGCACATGCGGCTCTCGGAACTGGAAGCGGTCGACCGCGCCGAGCTGGCTCAGCAGATGGACGCCTGGATCGCGGATATCTCGGCCATGCTGGCCCGCGGCACCGCCCATCCGCCCATGGATGCACTCCTGAAATCCGGCGAGGCGCCGGCGGCGCGCAGCGGCCGGGTCGCGGCCCGCCGCGGCACGGTGTGGGTCACCGAATTGCCGGCCTCCACGGGGCTGTTCATGGACCTGATCGACCCGTCCGAAACCGACCCATCCGAAACCGACCCGGCCCAGCCCGACCCCGGCGAAGGCGGCGCATTGCCGCTGACGCCCGCCACCTGGCTCACGCTCACCCAGCCGACGCACATCGGTGCGACCTCCTCGGCCGCCCTGGCCGAGCGGGGGCTGCTGTTGGAGGCGGTGGGCGCCTTCAATCGGGTGGCGTTGTCGCTTGAGCGGCTCAACCGGCGGCTGGCCGTCGTCGATCAGGCGAACCTGGCCCGGGCGCTGGTCAGCAGCCGCCGCACCGTCGAATCCGAGGCCCGACACCGCCTGCTCGACGTCCACGACCGCGGCCGCGACGACGAGACCGAACCCTCGGGGCTGCACCGTGTGTTGGAGTTGATCGGCCGGCGCGAGCGCATCGAGTTCCAGCGTCCGCCGGAAACCCCCGACAGCAATGCCGCCACCACCGATGCCGCCGTGGCCAGAATGCTCGCCGCCTCCGGGGGGCGCGGCCGCAAGGTGCGGCTGGTCCCCGAAGACCGCTGGTGGGTCGGCGACAGCGGCGCCATGCTGGCGTTCCGGGCCACCGACGACCGGCCCGTGGCGCTGCTGCCCAGCGCGCTGGGGAACTACCGGGAGGTCGATCCCGCCCGCGGCCACAAGCGACGGATCACCGACGCCAACGCCGGATCGCTGAAGCCGCAGGCCTGGACCTTCTACCCGTCGCTGCCCGCCACCGGCGCCGGCCTACGCGATCTGTGGCGCGTGGCCCGAGCCGGCCTGGGCCCGGAGCTGGCCCGCTTCGCCGCGACCGGGCTGGCGGGCGGGCTGATCATGCTGCTGCCCGCGGTGGCGCTAGGCGTCGCCGCCGACGAGGCGATCCCGGCGGGCGACACCGGGATGCTGTACGGGCTCAGCCTGGCGCTGGTGGCCTTCGGGGTGGTACGAGCCCTGCTGCACCTGCTGCACCGCATGTCGCTGATGCGCATCGAGGGCCGGGCCGCCTCCCGCATGGAGGCCGCCTTCTGGGACCGGCTGCTGCGGCTGCCCACCGGGGTGCTGCGGCGCTACCCGGCCAACGACCTGGCTCTGCGGGGCATGGCGTTCCAGAACGCACGCGACGCCGCCCACGGCGTGATCGGCAACGGGGTGCTCTCGATCCTGTTCCTAGCGCCCGTGTTCGTGCTCATCGCGGGGCGCGACGCCCGGCTCGCCGCGCTGTTGGCCGGCTTCAGCCTGGCGTCACTGCTGGTGACGGCAGCGCTCGGACTGCGGCTGATCGGCCCCCACGACCGCCGCCTGAAAGCGGTCCGGCGCCTGTCGGGCCGGCTGTTCCAGCTCATCAACGGCATTCCGCGGCTGCGGGTGGCCGGTGCCGAGGGCTCTGGGTTCGCGCTCTGGGCCCGGGGCTACCGCAAGCAGAAGCGCGCCGAACTCGATGCGGGCAGCCACGAGGCGCACCTGCGGGCCCTCGGCACGGCGCTGCCGTCGCTGGCCGGGGCGGCGGTGGTCCTGGCGACCACGCTGCTCGACCCGGACTCTCTGGCGGCTGGCGACTTCATCGTGGTCTTCGTGCTGTTCCTGCTCTACCAGAGGACCGTCGTGCGGCTGGGCGAATCGTTCGGCGCCCTGGCCGCAGTGTTGCCCGCGGCAAGCCAGCTCCGACCGCTGCTGGCCGAGTCCACCGAGATCAGGGCCGAGGGGGAGTTCGTGGAGGAGCTGCGGGGCGAAGTCGTGTTCGATCAGGTCTCCTTCCGCCACGATCCCAGCGGGCCGCTGATCCTCGACGAGGTGTCGATCCGGGCCGGCAAGGGCGAGTTCATAGCCATCGCGGGCGAGTCCGGCGCGGGCAAGAGCACCCTGCTGCGGCTCGCCCTCGGACTGGAGCAGCCGTCGGGCGGATCGATCTACTTCGACGGCCGCGACCTGCAGCAGCTCGACCTCAAGCAGGTGCGCCGCCAGATCGGTGTGGTGCCGCAGATGGTGCGACTGCATCCCCAGGATCTGTGGGACAACATCGTGGGCGACCACGAGGGCGCCACCGCTGCCGATGCTTGGCGGGCGGCGGAGCTGGCCGCGGTCGACCGCGAGATCGCGGCGATGCCGATGGGATTGCTGACGCCGGTGGGCGCGGGCGCCACCCTCACCTCCGGCGGCGAGAGCCAGCGAATCCAGATCGCCCACGCCCTGATCCGCCGGCCCCGCATCCTGATGCTGGACGAGGCCACCAGTTGGCTCGACGCCGAGACCCAGTCCACAATCCTCGACAATCTGTCGGGCCTGACCTCCACGCGGATCGTGGTGGCGCACCGCCTGTCCACTCTGCGCCAAGCCGACCGGATATACGTGATGAAAGAAGGCCGAGTCGTTCAGGAGGGCACGTTCGCAGCGCTGTCCGCCGAGCCGGGCGCTTTCCAGAACCTAATGAGCCGACAGCTGGCCTGAGCGCGCGCAAACGCTCCACATGACCATCTGGCACCGTTTCATCTAACACTTTGGCGCTCTGCCATGTAACAGATCGGCGCCTGGACATCCCCGCTAGGTCAGGCTTCGGTTATCACCACCGTTGCCACCTCGTGCTCCGAGCCGGGGGCTTGGAGCTGTGCCGCGAACTCGGCGGGCGTCTGACCTTCGACCGGGCTGACGCGCTGGGCCGGGGCGAGCAGCAGGTTGTCGCTCGACAGGGCGTCGAGTGCCTTGCCAGTACGGCGGCACAGCGCCGCGCCGCCCTCGCACGCGAACCAGACCTTGAGCGGCTCGTGCGGCTCGTGCGGCATCTCCCCGTCGCCGGCCGGAGGCGCCAGCACGGCCACCGCCACCTGGCCCTGGCCCCGGCCGCGGCCCCGGTCGGCGAGGTCCTGCTGCACCGCGGCCAGCACGAAGGCGATGGAGGCCTCGGCCACCCGCGATCGCGCCGTAGCTGCCTCGTCGGCCGACAGGCTGCCGCGCATCACATGCACCGCGATCTGGAAGACCTTGCCGTTGGACCATTCCAGCGCCGCCGCCACCGCCTCGCGGCTGTCCTGCACCGGCATCTCGTCGAGCTGGGCCCTCATCTCGGCCAGGCTCAGCTCGCGTGTCCAATACAGGCGAGCCAGCCCTTGGCGGGCGATCGCCTCGGACTCCGGGTCAAGCCCGATGCCGTCGGGCAGTTCCAAGTCGGTGAACTCCCGGTCGCGCAGCCGATCGAGCAGCTCCGGCGAGGCGTTGATCCACTCGGCCAGATACCGGTCCTCCGCATGGATCTCGGCGATGGCGTCGAAGGCGTCGGGGCGGGCCGCGAAGGCCCGGCTGTCGTAGGCGCTCCAGTCGTCGATCTCTGGATAGAACTGGGTCCGCTGGCGGTCGAGCAGGGGATCGATGGTGGCGAACCACTGCTTGGGGAAGAACGCCAGAGTGTTCATCTGCACGTAGCTGCCGGGAAGCTGCGGCGACGCCGACTCGTCGCAGTACTGCAGCAGCGGGTAGCGCAGGCTCGAGGTGTGGTGGTCGGCGTGGCGCTGCATGTTGTAATACATCCAGTTGGTGAACTTGTAGTCGGCGCTCCAGGCGTGCCGTGGCTTCACCGACTCGAACCGGCCGCTGGGCATGCGCACCCGTCGCAGGCCGTAGTGCTGCACGTAGTTGCTGGTCTTCATCGACAAGATCACCGTGCTGCACAGCGCGACGTAGATCAGCAGCGCCCACGGGCCGCCCAGCCACAGCACCAGCCCGTACCAGAAGACGATGGCCGCGCCGTAGCGCCAGAAGGCGTTGGTGTAGTGCCACGGCGGCAGCTTGCGGCGGGCCAGGCGGCGCTGCTCGAACTCCCAGGCGCCCAGCAGGTTGTGTTTCAGCTCGGGGGGCAGGTAGCGCCACAGCGACACGCCCTTGGGGGCCGAGCCGGGGTCGAGGGGGGTACCCACATGGGGATGGTGGATGTAGACGTGCTCGGTGGCGTAGTGCGGGTAGGACGAGGAGGCCAGCAGGAACTCGCCGAGGCGGCGCTCCCAGCGGACCCGCCGGTGGACCAGCTCGTGGCCCACGATGAACACCGACTGGCCCACCAGCGCCAGGATCACGGCCATCAGCGCGACCTCCCACCGCGCCAGATGTCCCCTGATCAGCATCTGCCAAAGCGAGAATATGAGCGCCGCCGGCCATGCGAAGCCCCACAGCCACATCGAGAGCTTGTAGAGGAAGAGCTGGCTCTCCTCGGTGGTGGCCGGATCCATGTTGCGCTCGCCGACGCCGGAGAGCTTGTCGAACTGGCCGGTGAGCCCGAACAGGGCGAAGGGCCCCGCCAGCCACCACCCGCCGTAGACAACGGCGCACACCACCAGCGGAAAGATCAACAGCGGTGCAAAGTGCGGCAAGGCATTGGCAACCGAAGGCTCCACCACCCGACTGTCAAGCGCAACCGTGGAGCCCGACGCTTCTACCTGCATATCCACAAGCCCTCCAACCGATCCGCTCAGCTATGGGCACCGACCGCCCAAAACGCTACACCCGCCCAAAGCCCACCGCCCGCCCGGCGACCCGTCAACGCCTGCGACCCCGGGGAGAGAGCCGCCGTTCCATTCGCTGAAACAATGAACCCAGATTCAGGCTGTTATCCCAGCAGTTGGCCGAAAGCTTGGAATATCGGTGCCTTCGTGATGCGCTCAACACTGCACTGATCTGATTTTGGTAGATCGGTGGACTCGATTTTGGTAGATCAATCTCGTCGAAAATGGTAGATTCCATGCTCATGGATCTCAGCGGGGCGGGTGAGCCAGCAGCGACTCTGACACCGGAGGGCTACCGAGTCCGCATCGCTGAGACGAATGCGGCACGGATACTACGAACCGCCCGGGCGCTGCTCGTCGAAGGCCCCAAGGGCTGCGGCAAGACATGGCTGGCGAAGCGCTTCGCTCGCAGCGAGGCGTTGCTGGAACAAGATCCAGCGGCATTCGCGCTGGCCCAGGCCGAACCCCACCGGGCGCTGGACGGCGCCACACCGAGATTGATCGACGAGTGGCAGCGAGTCCCGGCGCTGTGGGGCGCCGTCCGAGGCGTGTGCGACGCCCGAGCCGCAGCAGGTCAGTTCATCCTGACCGGCTCGGCCACACCGTCTGATGACCTCACCCGGCACTCGGGAGCGCTGCGCGTCCAGCGCCTCGCACTGCGGACCATGTCGCTCGCCGAACGTGGATTGTCCACCCAGGCGGTGTCGCTCGCCGGGCTCATGCGGGGAGAAGCAGCCGAAGCGGGCCCGACGGGAAGCGGTGTGCCCGAAGCGGTCGATGCGCTGTGCCGCGGCGGCTGGCCCGGCCTCGACGAGAGCGTGCCGGTGCGAGATGTGATCGCCGCGTTGCGCAGCTACCTCGACGATGTGGCGCGCACCGACATCCGCCAAGTCGACGGCATCGCTCGAGACCCGGTGCGAGTGCAGGCGCTGCTGCGCTCGCTGGCCCGCAACGTCGGGACGGCGGCAAGCCTCAAGAAACTGTCCACCGAAGCCAGCGCAGCCGCTCCCCTCGGCCGTCATTCGGTTCGCGCCTATCTCGACGCACTCGAACGGCTCCATGTGCTGGAACCGCTGACCGCGTGGCCCACCCACCTGCGCTCCCGATCGCCGCTGCTATCGAGTCCGCGGCATCACTTCACCGATCCGTCACTGGCCGTCGCCGCTCTGCGAACCGGGCCCGAGCGTCTGCTGTCCGACCCCGAGACGCTCGGCCTGCTGTTCGAATCGCTCGTCATCCGGGACCTGCGCATCTACGCCCAAGCCGTCGATGCTGAGGTATTCGCATTCCGCGACGCAGCCGGCAGCGAAGCCGACGCCATCGTCGACGCCGGAGACGGCCGCTGGGTCGCAGTCGAGGTCAAACTGGGCGGCAGCGAGCAGATCGAGCAGGCTGCCCGCTCGCTGCTGGCCGTCCACAGCAAGGTCGACACGACCCAGATGGGCAAAGCAACAAAGCTCATTGTGATAACCGCAGCCGACGGCTACTCATACGAGCGCCCCGACGGCGTGACAGTAGTACCACTATTCGCCCTCGGCCCCTGACCCAGCGTCCGCCAAGACGCTACACCCGCCCAGAGCCCCCGCCCGACCGGCGACTGTCAACGCCTACGACCCCGGGCAAACCCCTCGCCGGGATCCCCCTAAATCGGTGCAGCTCATGGTGCGCCTATTCCAGGAACAGCAATAGCATCAGCAACACATCAACCCTTATTCCAGCATATGGCTTATCACTAGAATAAGCCCTCAAGATCCGGGGAAGTCGCTCGGGCCGTCCGTCGGTGTGGAAGTGCGGCGGTGCGTGATCGCCGATGTGCATCCTGATGACGATGCCGGCGAATCGGCAGAGTTCAGGCATCTGCCAGAGCTTGCAGGCCCGGCATGATCTCCTCAGGGGCGCGACCAGTGATCTGCAGGTACAAGGCATCAGCACAGAGTTCGGCATCTCCAGACCAGGCGATGGTCCGATGCGGCGTGATGACTGCGGACTCGAACACGCCCTGGTCGTCCCAGATGCTGAAGACACCGCGGCCGGCTCGCTGCGACAGATCGATCTCGCCCTCGACCCCGTCATCGAAACGGACCCAAAGCCGATAGCCGCTTCGCGCCTCGACCGCGACCGGACGCAGCTGGTCAGATGACATGGTCACTTGCCGTCGTCCAGTCCATGGGGACCGACGGTAGCGGCCTCGCCGCCTAGACGCTACACCCGCCCAGAGCCCCCGCCCGACCGGCGGCTGTCAACGCCTGCGACCCCCAGACACCGCCTCCAAATGGATCAGTCAGCGTCGAACGTGACTGGCGCCGGACTAATCTATAGTTATGGCGCTCTCAGAGACGACAACTTTGCGTGTCCCCGTCGGACTGAGAGACGAGATCTCTCGGCTGGCCAAGCACCGGGGCACCACGATGGTGGCTGTCGTGACCGCTGCCGTGCATCGGCTTGGCCGCGACGACTGGTGGCTGGCGACCCGCGGCGCGCTGGACGAGCTGAGCGACTCGGAGGCGGACTCGTATCAGGCCGAGAGCCAGAAACTGAGCGAGGCGGGCACCGACGGCCTCCATGAACACTGAAGGCCAGCAACAGCGCGGCGATGTGTGGCTCGTCGACTTCGGCGTCGATCCTCTGGATCCCGAACAGGCATTCCAGCGGCCACCATGCTCGCCCGCCACACTATCGACGAGACGCTGCGGACTGTGCTCTGCCTCTAAGCGCGTTGCAGGTGTAGGCAGGTGCGGTCAGTGTCTCAGGTCTTTGAGGCACTGGAGGGCGATACGGACGGGTTTCCAGCCTGCCCAGACTTGCTCACTCTGTGAGGCTTCGGTGGCGGTGTAGGCGGTGAGTTCGGGATCTTGGATGTCGCCGAAGGCGATCAGGACCCGCTTCCAGTTCTGCCCGTAGTTGGGCGGCTTGTCGCGGTTGGCCTTGTAGTAGCCGCGCACGGTTTCTAGCAGTTCGTCGGTGACGCAGGCCGCGATCTGTTCGGCTGTCAGGCCCGTGCCGTCGGTGGCGCTGCCGCCAGTGTCGGGTTGGGGGTTCTCGCCGATGCCGGTGTCGGTATCGGGCTGGGGATCCTCGCCGCTGCCGGTGTCGGTATCGGGCTGGGGATCCTCGCCGTCGTCAGGATCGTCGGGGTTGGTGCCGTCGGTGGCGGTGTCGGGCTGGCGGTTGTCGGTGATGGTGCCGGTGGCGGTGTGCTGGGTGGGGTGGGGTCGGGCTCGGCCTGCGGTGACGCGTCTGATGCGGATTTGGAAGGTTTCGGGGCCTTCGTCGAGGCGGTCCTGCAGTATGTAGACGGGGATGTCTTGGGTGGTTTCGCCCGCGGCGATGTGGGCGTACCAGCTCGCGGAGACGTAGTCGCGGTTGGTTTCCGCTGAGACGGGGCTGGTTTCGGAGGTGAAGTAGGAGACGGTCACGTTGTGGGGCAACGCCCGGTCCAAGGTGACGGTGAAGTGGATCACCCCGTCGGTCTCCGCGGCGACAGCATCGCTGATCGACACGAGAGCCATGGGCTCGTCGTTGTCTTGGACCGCCACGGTCGCGGTGTTGGCGGTGGCGGAGACGTCGTAGTGGTAGGCGCTGTCGATGGTGACGGTGACCGTTCCGTCGGGTTCGTCGTTGTCGTCGTTGAAGGTGCCCAGCCGCATGGTGAATGTGCCTGATGCGGGGATGGTCACCGGGCGCGGCTCGGCGTCGATGCCGTAGTCGCCGTCGGTGGTGACTGTGACCGCCACTGTCAGCGGCAGCGCGGGCGCGGGGTCGGCGGTGAGGGTGAACACCGCTTCGTCGCCCTCGACGACGGTGGCGGCCCCCGCGGCGACGCTGACGGTGGGGGCCGTGCCGTCGGGGTCGTTGTCGGTGATCATCACCGACGCGCCGCTACTCGAGCCCAGCCCGTAGCCGTCGCCTGCGACCACTCTGGCGGTTGCCGCCGCGTCGAGCTCGCGGGCGTCGTTGTCGACCGTGGCGACCCGCAGCACGGCGATGCCGGTGTCACCGACGGTCACGCTGCGCCGGCCGGCCTGCCCGGCGGCAAGGTGCCCGGCCGCGCCGGACACGTCGACAGCCACATCGAGCGTCTCGCCCTGGGCAGGCGGCGGGCTCACCACCACCGCGAACTCCGCCGCGTCGCCCTCGACCGCGCTCTTAGAGCGCGCGATCACCGACGCCGACGCCGCGGGCAGCTCCACCGCGTCGTGGTTGGTGATCGTGTAGGTGAACGTGTGCATGCCGCTGCGATGGCGGCTGGTGCCGATGGGATCCTTGACGACCACCCTGATCGTCTCGCCGGAGTCCTCATGGGCGTCGTCGATGATGCGGATGTAGAAGTGGGCACGGTCTTGGCCCGCGGCCAGGCCCGTGCCCGCGGCGGCGCTGTTGCGCAGCGAGCAGTTCGACTGGTTCGGGTCCATCGGCAGCGGCAGGTTGAACCGGTTGCGCACCAGGTAGTCACGCCCGAGCGCTGCTGTTCCCTCAAAGCACACCTGGAACCCCCACGCATCGGGAATCGGCACCCACGCGTCAGCATCGAACATGTCCGGGTCGCCGGTGTAGGTGCGCGACCGGGTCACTGCGAAGTGCGCCCCATGGCCGCCCTCAGACAGCACCCGGCCGCCCCGATAATGCAGCAGGGACAAGAAGTCGGTCCAGCTCTCAGGCCACACCGTGTCGTCCACGGTCAACGTCACCTCACCGGTCACCGACGCGTAACCGCCGCCCGACGCAGTGTGTGTCAACGTGGCAGAAGCGATGGTCTTGGTGTCATCGTCCTCCACGACCCGCACCGCTACCCGCTGCGGCTCGTTCCAGTCCGTCGGCAAGAAGAACAGCCTCGGCTGCATGGCGTCGTCCGAGTCGAAGAACAGGCCCCCCGCGGCTGACACCTCCACCCCCGCGGGCACCGTTATGTCCACCCACACCACATCAGACGGCTTCGACGCCAAGCTCACCGAATACGCCGCCTCCCTGCCAAATCCAGGCTCCAAACCCGAATGCGGGTCGTGGCGACCCTCAGATATCGACAATGACAGCGACGCAGGCTCGGACTTCGACAACTCCAACAACAGCATCCCATCAGCGCCGGCGATGGTCACCGTCGCCTTCTGCACCGACCCCAAGTCGTAATCGGCGCCGTCGGTCAAAGTCAGCACCACCGTCTCCGCACGCTCAGAATCATCGTCATCATCGTCCTGGACCAGCGTCAAGCTCACCGTCGCCGATTCCTGGCCCCCCTTGATTGTCACTGTGCCGGTCCCCGCCGGACAGTTCGAGGTCCCGAATGCATAGTCCCTCCCGCAGCCGGCAGTGCCTCCCAGAGTGAACGACACCACCAGATCCGCCGTCGGCGCCGGCTTCGCGTTCACCGTCACGCTCACCGTGCCGTCGCGCTCGGCCACGTTGTAGGCCCCACGCTCAAACGACACCGCCAACCCCGCCGGCGGGGGTGTCACTGGGTCGGCGTCGATGTCCACGTTGAACGAGTTGTTGGACGAGTGCGGGTCGGCGCCGCCGCCGACGTTCGTCGCCCTGCCCGCGGCGTCGAACCCGTTGGTGCCGGTGCCGTCGGGGCCAAGCTCCACGGTCACCGTCTCCGCGGTCTCCGTCGTCGAGTCCGGCACCGCAGTCAACAGCAGCGTCGCGGTCTGCACCACGTTGGTGCCGTCCCCGGTGAAGGTCACCGTCGGCGTCAACGTGGCCGACGAGGCGACGCCCACCCCGCGGTTGAGCGACACGCCCGGCTTCTTCGCGACGCCCACATCGCCCGCGGCCACGTTCGTGCCCGACAACACCAGCGGCACCTCCACGACCTCACCCGCAACCAGCTGCCGGCCCACCAGCGACACCGTGAACTCCGCGTCGGCCTCCGTCCCCGAACCGCCCTCCGCTATCGAACCCGAATCCGTGCGCGCCAAGCTCACCACCGTCGCATCGTCATCGATGATCGTCACCGTGGCAGTGGCCTTCGCGGAGTCGACGGTGTAGCCGCTGCCCGACGCGAGCGTCAGCGTGAAGTCCTCGTCCGGCTCGTCGACGCTGTCACCGGTGATCGTCACACTGAACGTCTGCGACATCTGACCCGCCGTGAACGGGAACGACGCCGGGGCTGTGTAATCGGTGCCGCTGCCGGTCGCGGAGCCGTCGGCGGAAGTGAGGTTCACCGTCAACGCCGACGACGGCGCCGCGTCAGCTTCCACGGTCACGCTCACCGTGCCGTCACCCTCGCCCACGCTGTCAGTCGCCTGCGCGAAGCTCAGCTTGGGCACCGCCGGCGGGGGTGTCACGGGGTCGGCGTCGATGTCCACGGTGAACGAGTTGTTGGACGAGTGCGGGTCGGCGCCGCCGCCGACGTTCGTCGCCCTGCCCGCGGCGTCGAACCCGTTGGTGCCGGTGCCGTCGGGGCCAAGCGCCACGGTCACCGTCTCCGCGGCCTCCGTCGTCGAGTCCGGCACCGCAGTCAACAGCAGCGTCGCGGTCTGCACCACGTTGGTGCCGTCCCCGGTGAAGGTCACCGTCGGCGTCAACGTGGCCGACGAGGCGACGCCCACCCCGCGGTTGAGCGACCCGCCCGGCTTCTTCGCGACGCTCACATCGCCCGCGGCCACGTTCGTACCCGCCAACACCAGCGGCACCTCCACGACCTCACCCGCAACCAGCTGCCGGCCCAGCATCACCGTGAACTCCGCGTCGGCCTCCGTCCCCGAACCGCCCTCCGCGATCGAACCGCTGTCGACACGGTCCAACCTCACCACCGTCGCATCGTCATCGATGATCGTCATCGTCGCTGTGGCCGGTGAGGGGAGCCGGTAACCGGTGCCGGTGGTGAGCGTCAAGATGATGGTCTCGTCGTCGTCGTCGATCATGTCGTCGGTGACCGCCACCGCAATGCTCGCCGTGGTGGATCCCGCGGCGATGCTGACGCTGCCGCTGAGCGCCGTGTAATCCGTGCCCGATATCGCAGACCCGCCGACGCTGTAGCTCACCGTCACCGCACTGGCCTGCTCGCGAGACAGCGTCACCATGAACGAACCCGTGCCGGTCGCCTCGCTGCCGGTGTACGTGGCCTGGGTGAAACTCACTGTCGGGTCGTCGTCATCGGTGATCGTCACCGTGGTAGTGGCCTTCGCGGAGTCGACGGTGTAGCCGCTGCCCGAGGCGAGCGTCAGCGTGAAGTCCTCGTCGGGCTCGTCGACGCTGTCATTGTTGATCGCCACAGTGAACGTGTGCGAGGCCGCATTGACGGGGAACGTGAACGTCGCCGCTGGTGCCGTGTAATCAGTCCCCGCCGCCGCGGAGCCCGGCGTGTGTGACAGGTTGACCGTCAACGCCGACGACGGGGCCGCGTCAGCTTCCACTGTCACACTCACCGTGCCGTCACCCTCGCCCACGCTGTTAGACGCCATCGCAAAGCTCAGCTCGGGCACCGCGCCCGCGCCGGTGTCGCCGTCGTCGGTGACGCCGATGGTGGCGCTCGACGGGGTGCCGACGCGGTAGCCGCTGCCGGGCTTGAGGGTTGCGGTGATCGTCGCGTCGGACTCCATCGTGTCGTCGTCGACGATGGGCACCTGATGCGTCTTGAACGCTTCGCCGGTGTCGAACGTGACGGTCTGGTCGTCCTCGTCGTCCGCAGCCACGAAATCGCCGGTCTCGGCGATGTGCAGCGTCACATCGGTGGACGACGCCGCCGCCGTGTCGCCCTGCACGGTGAAGACGGCAGGAGAGGCACCCTCGGTGACCGTGCCCGATCCGGTGACGGTGAACGTCGGGCCGCTGAACTCGTCGTCGTGCACGGTCACCGCGACCGTCTGCGGGGCGTGGCTCGTGTCGGTGGGGGTCACGGTGAGTGTGTAGGTCTCGTCGGTGTCGTTGCCGGCGTCGCTCTCGTCCGCGGCGAAGACGTAGACGCTGCGGGGCAGATACCAGCCCTCCGCGGAGATTTCCAGCGTCGTCTGGTTGTCGGGGGTGCCCAGGTCGGTGTCCACGGTCAGGTCGCCGCGGTGGCCCGAGATGGTGAGGGTCTGCGCGCCGGTCGGGCGGTGCGCGAAGCGCACGGTGAACACCCCGGTGCCGCCCTCGTCGATGGTGAGACTGTCGGTGGAAACCACAAGACCCGACGCGCCGTCGTCGTCGAGCACCGAAACCGCCACGCCGGGTGCGGTGACACTGTCGTAGCCGGTTGTGCCGCTGGCTGTGACGGTGTGGGTGATGGTCACCGTCTCGTCGCTCTGGTCGCCGTCGTCGACCGGGTAGACGGTGACGGTCTTGGGCTGGTCCCAGTTCGCGGCGGTGAAGATCAGCGCCCGTCCGGCGTCGCGGGGATCGCCGAGACTGTCGACACAGTCGACCGCTTCGCCGTTCGAGTCGCCGCACAGCGTGGCCGCGCCCCTGTCGCTCGTGGACGGGGTGACGGTGACGAAACCGCGGCTGTCGCTGGGCTCCGCGTTCAACACGACGGTGTAGCTCGCCGCCTCGGCGCCCTCCACTAGGTCGATGTTCGTGGGGGAGATGCGCACCGCGGGTTCGGCGTCGAGGACGGTGACCCGCACCGGCGCAGCGGCTCTCACCGCGTTGGCGCCGCTGCCGTAGTCCTCCACCGCCCAGGTGATCTCGATCTCCTCGTCGTTGGCGTCGCTGTCGGCATCGCCGCGCACGGTGAAGGTCTTCCAATCATCCCAGTCGCTCGACGGGTTGGTGCCGCCGTCGAAGGTGAGCCGTGCCGGGGTGATGGTCACCTTGCTCGAAGCGTCGGTGCCGTCGGCGAACCGCGCCGTCGGGGTGATGCGCACCCGGGTGGTGCTGCCGGGGTCGGTGTTGAGCCGCATCGCGATCTGGTCGCTGCGACGCGGCGGGTCCGCGCCCGGAACGTCGACGCCGCGCTGCTGGCCCTCGGTCACCGTCAGCGACCCGGGAACAACCCGCACGCCGGCGTCGTCGTCGGAGATCTCCACCCGCACCGAACGCGCCAGCGCACCGTCGGCATAAGCGGGTGAGTAGCCGCTGATCTCGAAGTAAACGAACACCGTGTCGTTGTCGGAGTCGTCGTCTTCCTCGGCGACGAACCCCACGGTGTACTTCTCGGTGTAGCTGCCCGAAGAGAACGTCACCGTGTCGGCGACGCCGTCGGGGTCACCGCTGCTCGCGACCCGCAGTTTGGCGCTGTCGCTGGTGCTGACGGTCACCACCACATCGTCGACGGTGCGAGGCGGCCTGCTCAACGACACCGACACGTAGCGGGTCGCGGCGCCGTCCTCGTCTACCTCCGCCCAAGAATTGTCGGTGGTGACCTCGGCGGGATCCCGGTCGGTTTCGAGGCCCTTGAAATCGATCCGCCCGCTCTGGCCCGTCGGCGACTCGGCCACCACCAGCCGGTCCTTCGACAGCACATGCACCCGCTCGCTCTGCGGGCCGTTCCTGAGGCGCACACCGTCGGGAGTGGCCGGGTCGCTGTCTTTGCCCGCCGAGTCGTCAGGCGAGAATGCCGACAACAGCTCCAACACCAGGTAGCGCTCACCGGTCTTGCGTTTGCCGTCGTTGACCGACTTGATCTTCAAGCTGGCCTCGGGCACCGCGCCGCTGCCCTGCCATTCGCCGATGATCTCCGAGCGCACCGAACCGGCCTCGGGCAACTCGGTCAGGGCAAAATCGTCGCCGGTCGCCTCCAGCGTGTAATCGTCGCCGTAGGCGCCGCCGCCGATCCGCAACCGCACCGCCACCGTCTCACCCTCCGCGACCGGGCCACTGGCCTCCAGCTGCAGCGTGATCGCCTTGCCCTCCTCGATCACCACCGGCAGACCTGGATCCGCGTCCGAATAGAACACCGTCAGGCCCTCGCCGGGCCCCGGATCGTCGTCGGCGACGTACGCCCTCATGTCCGGCAGCGCCACACCCCGATTGATCCGGTTGGGGCGAGTTCCGTCGTCGTGGCTGAAATAGGGCGACTGGGTGAAGTGGTACGACCACTCTTGCGAGCCCCGAATGGTGTGACCGATACGCACATCCTGCTCGCTGTCGCGATCGGCGTCGTGCACCGCCCGCACCGTCACGAGCTGCGGCGTGCCCCAGTCGCGGCGCGTGAACCGCAACGTCACGGAACCGGCGGCGAGGCCCCCAGCCTGCACCGTCAACAACTTCTTGTCGGGGGAGGTGACCGTCACGTCCACGTTCGCCTTCGGGTTCTCACTCAGAGACACGCCATACACCTGCTGTGCGCCGCCCTCCACCAAGAACAGCCTCGGCTCGCTCAACACCAAAGTCGGCACATCGGTCTCTGTGATCGTGACCGTGTGCATCTGGCGCGCGCCCAGGTCATAGGCGGTGCCGTCAGCCAAAGTCAACACGATCGTCTCACCGTCATCCGAGTCGCTGTCCTCGCTGATCTCGACATCGAAAGTGACCGATTTGGCACCCGCGGGCATCACGACTGTGCCGCTCAAGGCAGTGAAATCAGCCGCAGAGGCCGAACCGGCAACCGTGTACGACACCGTGTAATCCGCGTCCAACGCCTCGGACGCATCCACCCTCACCGACACGGTCGTGCCCTCTTTGGCCTTGGACTTCGGCGCCCGGAACACCACCTCGGGCGTCGCCGGCGGGTCGGCGAGAGTGATGGTGTGCGTCGTCTGGGCGCCGAGGTCGTATCCGTCGTCGTCCGTCAGCGTCAAGGTGATCGTCTCGCCGGCGTCACTGTCCATGTCGGCGGTGATGGGGATGGTGATGGCCGCGGTGGTCGCGCCGACGCTGAAGCGCACCGGGCTCGTCGGGGCCGTGTAATCGGCAGCCTTAGCCGTGCCGCCCAACGTGAAGATCACATTGGCCGCTTCCGTGAAAGCGTGCGTCGCCTCGACATCGACGGTGACGGTCTGGCCCTCCTCGCCCCGCGACGCCGCCTCAGCGAAGGACACGTCGGGCCTGTCCTTGATGGTGACCGTAAGCGTCTTCTGCGCGCCGAGGGTGTAGCCGTCGCCGTCAATGAGCGTCAACACGACCGTCTCATCCGGCTCGTTCAACCGGTCGTTGAGGACTCTGACATTGAACGACGCGTCGCTCTCGCCTGCGAGGATCGTCTCGCTCGTCGCTGACGTGGCGTCAAGAATCCTGAAATCAGAATTCAGGGTCGCCGTGCCGGTGACCGTGAACCTCACGACGGTATCGGTCGCGACCGCGCTCTCCGCCTCGATATAGACACCGGCGATATACGGAAACTCTAGGGGGTCGGCCTCAATGATCTCCAACGCGGCGTCCCTGAACTGCACCACCGGCACCGCCGCCGGTGTGGTGTCGGTCACGTCCACGCTCAGGTCGCCGATGTCGAGGGTCGTGAGGTACTTGCCGTCGGTGTCGGCGGTAGTGACGGCGTGGGTGATGGCCAGGGTGCGCTTGCCGCCCGCGTTCGTCGCCATGTCGTCGACGCCGCGTGCCTCGATCCGCTGGGCGACGTCCCACCGGTAGGTGCCTGTCCGGTTGAAGGTGAGTGTCACTGTCTGGCCCCATGAGCGGCCTGCTGCGGGGCCGTCGATCTCCACGCCTGCCGGGGCGGTCGCGGTGATCGTGACCGGGCTCAGCGGCTCAGTGTCGAGCACCACCGTGTAGCTGTCGGTGCTGCTCTGGTCCTCGGGCACGGTCGTGTCGCTGCCCGAGTGGGCGACGGTCACTCCGGCCGTGTCGGCGTCGTCGGCGACCTCGACGTCCACGTTCGCCACCTCCGTCGACGTCGTGTACTTGCCGCCGTCGCCGGAGTGCACCGACTGGGCGATCTCCACGTCGCGCTTGTCGCCGACGTTGTCGATGTCGTCGTCGGTGCCGCGCACCGACACCTCCTGAGTCTGGCTCCAGTTCGACGGCGTGAACGTCAAGTCCAAGCTCGACAGCCAAGACCGGACCCCGGCCGGGCCGTCCACCTCCACCCCGGCCGCGGGAGCGACGCGCACTGTCACGTTCGCGAGCGGCTTCGAGTCGAGCACCACCGTGTAGGTGTCGATGGTCGTGGTGCCGTCCTCGGACACCACCGTGGCCGCGGGGGTGCCCGACTCGGCCACGGTCACCCCGGCGGTGTCGTCGTCGGTGACGGTTACCTCGATCGGGGCGATGGCGCGGCCCACGGGATAGCGGCCGCCGTCGCCGGCGGTGACCTCGTGGGCGATCTCCACATCGCGCTCGTCGCCGGCGTTGTCGATGCCGTCGTCGGTGCCGCGCACCGACACCTCCGGCCGAGGAGTCCGGTCCCAGTTCGACGACGTGAACGTCACCTCGGCCGTGCTGGCGAAGCTGCTGCCGTCGGCGCTGACTTCGACGCCGTCGGGTGCGGTGGCGGTGACCGTCACGCTGCTCGCGGGCTGAGCGGCCAGCACCAGCGTGTAGGCGTCGGTGGTCGTGGTGCCGTCCTCGGACACGGTCGTATTGGTCGCGTCGGTGCCCGCGTGGGCGACGGTCGCCACCGGCGTCTCGTCGTCGGCCAGCGTGATCTGCGCCGAGTCCACCGTGAAGCCGGTATCGCCGCGCAGTTGGCCCGACACCTCCACGGCATCGTCTCCGGTGGTGTTGCTGTCGTTCGTGGGAGTCAGCGTGAACGGCCTCTGCCCCGATGCGGCGTTCTCGGCGATGGTGATGTTGAACGTGGCCGGGCTTGCCGTGAAGCCCACCTTGGTGGTGCTGTCGGCGTCGGCCACGCTCACCTGCACGATCTGCTCGGTGCCGAACCGGGTGCCGCCCTTCACGGTGGCGGTCACCGTGACCGGTGCCGCGGCGGCGTCCTCGGCGACCACGCCGCGGTCCACGCCCAGCTCGATGCTCGTGGGTTCGGCGTCGTCGTCGGCCACGTTCACCGACGCGTCGCCCGCGGTGGACGACACGTTGTATGTCGCCAGATCCTTGATGGTGGCGGTGACCGTCCCGGCGGGCTCGTGGCCGGAATCGCCGACCGTCGGCACCGACAACTGCTTCGACGTCGCACCGGCGGTGATGGTGACGGTCCGGTCGCCCTCGCCGGCGGCTGCCACGAAGTTCGACTCCGAGTCGTCGGCCACTGTCACCGTCACGTCCAGATCGTCCGACTGCGCCTCGTCGACGCTGACCGTGAAGGTCGCCGCAGTGCCCTCGGTCACGTCGGGACCGGCGGCGATGGAGACCACCGGGCGGTCCGAGTCCACCTCGAACACCCCCGACAAGGCGAACATCGGGCGCCGCTCGGCCCGGGGCGATCCCTGGCAGTCCCCGCTGGCCGACGAGAAGTCGTCGAGGTCTGTGACGGGGCCCAGCGGTGTCTTGTCGTCGTCGCCGGACACGTTCAGATACCCGACCCGCACGCTCGACGCGCCCATCACCATGAGGTTCTCGCCGTACACGCTCGTGGCGCAGCCCGCGAACGCCCGCTGCTGGCCAGGCCGGCTGTCGTCCACGTTGGCGGTGTTGGCCAGGCCGTGGCTGCTGCTGCCGGTCCAGTAGCCGTCGGGGTCAGGGCCGGTGCTGTCGCTGCTGTCCACGGTGCCGTCGGTGTTGCTGTCATAGCGCGCCAAGCTGCCGTCGGCGTGGCGGGGGTTGGCCTCGTCAGCCCAGGCGCCATCCATGAAGTCGGCGTTGTTGTCGGCCACCTTGGTGCCGCCGACCCAGTAGACGGCGGCGTTGGGGTACAGCGTCGCGTCGTAGTCGATGGAGCGGCCCGGCCCGCCGCCGTCGAAGAACGCGTGGTCCGCCGCGTTGCCCGGGAACACCAGCACCCCGGTCGCCGCCGGGCCCAGCGTCACCGTCTCGGACGCGATGGCGTTGCGCGTGTTGCTCCCGGAATAGGGCTGCGCGGTGGACGCCACCGCGTGGAATCCCGCCACATACGGCGCCAACGACTCGACCCCGCCCGGCCTGAGGCCCGCCCCGGAGATCTCCGCCCGCACGAACTCGTCATAAGTGGTGGCGATCTCGCTCACCGCCGTGGTCTCCGACAAGGTCACGAACAGCAGGCGGAACTTGTCGCCGTGGCCGAGGTTGTCGGGGATGAACTCCCACCCAGCAGGCACCAGCACCGCGGTCACCGGGTGCTTGGGCGCCTCCTCCGCGATCACAACCGTGGCAGAACGGGTCGCCGCGGCCGCGAGGGCGCCGATGTTGGTGCGGCGCCTTGGATCGTTGAGAGCGCGCCCGGCCTCGGGGATCTGCGCCGTGACCTTCTCGTCGGTGTTGTCGCGGTCGGCGTTGGCCACAGTAAACGTGATCGTGGCAGTCCGAGCCCCTGCACCGGTGAACGTCACCAACAGCGCGGCCTGCCCGGAGCTGGTCCGCCCTGCCAGCGGATCAGCGCCGAGCTTCACGCCCGGCCCCGACGCGGCCCAGGTGAGCGCCCGACGCGACGCCAGCAGCCGGGCGGGCCCCGACAGGATCGCCCCGGTCGAAGACGACAGCCTGACCGGCACCTGCACCACCTCGCCGGCGGTCAGCGCCCTCTCGAGCTCGACGGTCACCGTCACCGACGACGACGCGTCGGTCTCCACCACCGGGCCGCCGCCCGACAGGCTCACCTCGACGGGGTCGTCGTCGATCAGGCGCACTGTCAGGTCAGCGCTCACCGACCCGTAGCCGCCGCCCGACCCCGAGTGGCCGATCATCACCGTCAGGTCCGGGTCGTCGTCGGCGCCGTTGCCGCCGGTCACCGAATGCACTGTCACGGGCTGGGCTATCCACCAGTCCGACGCGGTGAACGTCAGCGTCGCCGACGCGGCCGGGCTGGAGGGATCGACAGTGGAGACCTGCACACCGCTGCTGACCGGCGCGGTCACCGTGACCTCCACCTCGCCGGTCGGCGCGGCAGCGAGCCGCACCGTGTAGGTGTCGGTGAGGGGCGCCGACTGTGAACCGGAGTCCTCAGCGACCGCCGTGTCGGCGCCGGTGTGGGCGAACACCAGACCCGCAGCCGCAGCAGACTCGACCTCGACCACCACCAGCCGGAAGCCCTGGTCGCCTGAGGCTTGCAGGCCGCCTTCCAGGTTCGTGCCGTCAGACAACGCTTTGGACAACCGCAACGACACCGACACCGAATCAGGGTCCGTGACAACAACGTCGTCCACGTCATCGCCATCAGTGTCCTCTTCGAAGACCTCGTCGTCACCGTCAGCCACCGCGGTCAGCTCCAGCACCGCCGTCTGCGCCCCCGCCCCCGCGAACGTCACCTTCGCGTACAAACTGCCCGCGACCGCTTCGCCGTCGCCGCCGATCGCCGCGGTCACAGCCCCGACCGTGACGCCGGTGTTGGGCTCGCCGGACTTCGCGGCCAATGCGAAATCGGCGGCGGTCACACCCTCGCGGCCCAACAGCGCCACCCGCACCACCGCGGTCTCGCCGGCGACCAGAGCCCGGTCCAACGAGACCCTCAGCTCGGCTTTGCCGCCCTCGGGGATCGACCCCGACCCGACCCGGGCCAAGCTCACCCCGGTCGCGTCGTCGTCGGAGATCGTCAGCGTCGCCGATGCGACGGTGCCGATGCCGTGATCGTCGCTGGGGTCGATGGTGACGATCACCGTCTCGGGCGCCTCGCCCAAGCTGTCGTCGAGCACTGCCACGGGGATGTCCACCGCGGTCGAGCCTGCGGGCACGGTCACGCGGCCCGACAGCGCCGTGTAATCGTCGCCCGCCGTCGCGGTGCCCGTCACCGTGTAGCCCACCGCCAGCGACGCGCGAGGCGCCCGCGACACCTTCAGTCGCAGCACCGCGGAGCGATCCGCTGCGGCTTCACCGGCGGTGTACGCAGCCCGCGCGAACTGGACGATCTGGTCGTCGTCAAGGACCCGCACCGACAGCGCCGGCACGCTAAAGCCCCGATACTTGTCGTCGCTGCTCGACACCGTGAACCTGACCTCGACGGTGCGAGGCCCGCCGGAGTTCACATCATCGTCGTTGACCGCGGTGACGGTCACGGTCTGGGCGGTCCGCCAGTTCTGCGGGGTGAACGTCAACGACACGGAGGCGCCGCCGCCGACCTGCAGCGCGGCCGTGTTGGCGGTGGTGATTGTGACGGTCACGTCCGCGGTCGGCTCAGACTCCAGCGACACAGACAGCGTGTCAGTGCCATCCGGCTCGGTCACCTCGGTGCGGTAGCCCGACTCGCTGATCTTCACGCCGGCGGTGTCGTCGTCTGTGATCACCACGCTGAACGTGTTGTCGTCAGACGCGACCACACCACCGGCGACGCTGGTGGCCAGCCCTGCTGCGGTGGGGTCGCCCAGCGCGACCTTCACGGTCTCGTCGACGGGGTTTCTCGGGTCGGTCCTGTCGGTCTCGTCGATCCGGTCGTCCAGCACCAGCAACGACAGCGCCGCGGTCTGTGCGCCGGCGCCCCTCAAGTGCACCGCCGGCGCCAAACCGTCCGTGCCGGTCCCGCCCAACACCACCCCGGTGTTGGCCGCACCAGCCCTCAGCGACACCCTCACATCGCCGGCAGTGACACCCGTGCCCGACAGCATCATCGGCGCTTCCACTGTTTCGCCCGCCACCAACGCCCGGCTCAGCGTCACCGTGAAATCGGCCGACCGGTCCGCCGCAGCCGCCGCGGTGGCCTCTGAGAGGTTGCCGCTGTCGGTTCGCGCCAGCGTCACCGTCACCGGGTCAGGATCGGGCGGATCAGGCGGGTCGGGCGGCGCCTCGGCGAACACCACGCCGTCACCGACAGGCGCAGCCGACAGCGTCGTGCCCGTCAGCGACGCGCCGGTCGCCTCGGGCGTGCCGGGCTCCACCGTCAACTCCACGCCCACATCGCCCGCCGCCACCGGTGCCACCGCCACCGCGGCGGTGCTCGCGGCGGGGCCGGTGAAGGTCACCGACGAAGCCGACACCGACACGCCCTGCGGGCTGCCCGAGGTCGCCAGCGTGAAGTCGGTGCCCAGCGTCCCGCCGGCGAACATCAACGGCACCGTCACCGTCTCACCAGCCAGCACTGCGTTATCGAGCCCGACCTCGATCAGCGCCGTGTCGCTCGCATGGTCCGCGTCATGGGCCAGCGTCCGCACCACCTCCACCGACACGCTCAACTGGCTCAGCGTGCCGATCGGGCCCACCGCATCGGAGGTGGCTGTCTCGGATTTGCCGCCGCCGTCGCGATAGCCCACCCGCACCCGCACATGGCGACCCGCGTCCGACACAGCCGGCGTGTACGACGCCGAAGTGCTGCCCGCACCGGTCCCCGCCGCCCAGTTGCCGTCGGGGCTGCCGCCGTCATCGGCCGACGTCTGCCACGCGAACGTGTACGACGCTCCCGCGGCGGGGTCGCCGTCGGGATCGCCGCTCACCTTGTCGAACCGCAGCGGCGACCGGCCCGCCACGCCTATCCCGGTCACGCTCACCGCGCCCGGACCCTCATCGACGTTGGTGACCGTCACCGACACCGGCTGGCGCACCGGCGTCTGCGTGCCGTCCGCGCCGATCGAGGTGGCGATCACGACCAGCAGGACGCTCGGGGCCGTCTCATGGTCCAGGCTGCTGCCGTCGCCGGTGTAGGAGATCTGGCCTGTGGCGGCGTCGATCTCGAAGTCCGCCGCTGGCAGCATCGCCAGCGAATACGTCACCGTGTCGCCGTCGGCGTCGGTCGCGGTCACCGGCGACCCCACCGTGATCGCCGTCGCGTCCTCCGCGATCTCGAGATCGCCCGGCACCGCGTCGAACACCGCGTCCGCCGGCGTCGGCGGCGGCGGCGGCTCCTTGGACACGCTGTCGGACACGGTCACGACCGCCGACGCCGCGTCGTGGCCCGCCGCGGTGAACCCCACCCGCGTCCGCTCGTCGTCGATGGCCGCGTCGTCGGCCGCGGTCGCCGTGAACGCCTTGGGCGCATCCCAGTCGGTGGCGTCGAACTCGATCGGCGCCGACGGCACCGACACCGCCAACGCGTCCGAGCTCGCTGCCGACACCGACACCGTGCCCGACGGCTGCGCGCTCAGCCGCACCGAGAACTCCCCCGATCCCTCGTCCGCGTCGCCCTCCACCAGCGCCACCTCCCACGGCCACACCAGCACCGCCGGCGTCGCCGCGTCGTCATCGGCCAACTGCACGGTCGCCTGCGCCGACGCGGTGCCGCTCACCGGCCCGACCTGCAGAACCCACGGCGCCAGATGCGCATCAGCCGCCAACCCGACCCGCACCCGCTCATGAACCCCGTCCGCGTCGTCGCCGGCGGTCACCGACAGCTCCGCCACGCCCACCTGCGCGCCCTGCACGCCGGTGAACACCACCACCGGCGACAGCGTCGCACCATCACGCACCGACACCCCCGCACGCCCACCAGAAGGCTGCGACACCACCACATCGCCCGCGGCCACACCGCTGCCCGACACCGCCAGCGGCACCTCCACCGTCTCGCCCGCGGCCACCACCCGGCCCAGCCACACCCCCAACGGCGCCGACGACGACGAATCGCCCTCAGTCGCAAACCCCCCGCCGGAAACAACCACATTGGTCGGCTCGTCATCAGCCACCGTCACCGACGCGGGCACAACCGACGCAGCCGAGGCCGCCCCCTCCGCCGCGCCCGACAGAGTCAGCACCTCCGACGGGCCGTCGACGCGGTCAGCCACCGGCGCCAGCTCGAACCACGCCCGCCCCGACCGCGAACCCGCCGGGATCACCACATCGAACCCGGTGATCGCCTCACCCTCGCCGTCGCGGGCCTCATAACCCACCGCCCCCGCAACACCGGACCCAGCCAAAGACACGGCCACCGTCACATCGGACTCGAACCGCGACGCGCCCGACAACGACGCCGTCACCCCCACATCGACCGCGCCCGGACCCTCTGACACCACCGCCGGATCGGCCGACAGCACAACATCAGGCAGCGGGTCGTCATCAGAAATCGTCACCGTCAACGACACCTGCTCGCCCAGCGTGTAGCCGTCGCCGGGCTCAAGGGTCAGCACCACCGTCTCAGGACCCTCCACCCACACATCAGCCAGCGTCCGCAGCACCACACCGATCCGCCGCGAACCCGCAGCCGCGCGCAACGACCCCAACGCCGCATAATCCGAACCCGCCGTCGCCGTGCCCCCCACCGACAAACCCACCGCCAACCCGCCCACCGGCGCAGCCTCCGACAACACCACATCCAACGCCACACCCGGCCCGCCGCCCTCAGGCACCACCACACCCGCAGAACGCTCGAACGACACCACCGGCACCGCGGCGTCGCCGGTGTCGCCGTCGTCGGTGACGCCGACAGTGGCGCGCGACGGGCTGCCGACGCGGTAGCCGGCACCGGGTTTGAGCGCGGCGGTGATGGTGCCGGGGCCTTCGGCTGTGTCGTCGTCGACGATCGCTACCTGGTGGTTCTTGCGTGCTTCGCTGGTGGTGAACATGACGGTCTGGTCGTCTTCGTCATCGGAGGCGACGTAATCGCCGGTCTCTGAGATGTGCAAGGTCACATCGGTGGGCGACGACGGCGCCGTGTCGCCTTGCACAATGAACAGGGCAGGAACGACGCCCTCGGTGAAGGTGCCCGACCCGGTGACGGTGTAGGTCGGGCCACCCGCGAACTCGTCGTCGTGCACATGCACCCACACCGGCACCGCGTCGTAGGCCGGTATCGCCGCCCGCACACCGTCCTTGAGCTCCGCAGCGGTCAGGGCCAACTCGACCAGCCCGTCGGCCGCGTCCGCTGAGCCGCCGGTCTCATCGGGGGCGGTCACCCACACCGTCTGAGGCATCCACCAGTTCTCCTGCGAGAACGACAAAGCCGTCTGCGCTCCCGAAGCGCCGGGATCGGCATCAGCGATCACGTCTGCGCCGCCACCGCTCACGTCTACCCACAGCGTTCCCGCCTGCGCCGGGCGGCCGGCCAGGCGCACGTTGAAGCCCTCAGCCAAACCGTTCTCGTCCACGAACAGCACAGCCCCGTCGGAGGAGAACGCCTCGCCGTCGGCGGACACCTCGATTCCCGCGGCGCGGTCGTCGTCCAATACCGCCGCGGTCACCGACGGACCCGCAGCAATGCCGCTGTACGCCGAGCCCGTGGTGGTCACGCTGTGGGTGATGGTGACCTTCTCGTCGTCGGTGTCGGCATCGTCCACCGGCGACAGCGGCACCGTGCGAGGCACATCCCAGTCGTCCGCGGTGAACACCAGACCGCTGTGGGCCGTGATTGGCGTGCCGTCGTCGTTGCGGCCGAACCCGACCGCGCCCGCGTCGCCGCTGACGGGCGTGACCGTCACCGTCTCCCCCGCAGCAGGCGCCTTCTGAAGCACCACCTCATAGGCCGCCACCACCAGCCTGCTGCCGCCCCGGCTCGTGGCGCCCTCCACCAACTCCACCGCAGACTCCGACACCCGCACCCCCGCGTCGTCATCGAGCACCGTCACCGCCACCGCCGCAACGTCCGCGCCCGTCACGCCGGCATAGCCAGTGACCGTCCACCCGAGGAGCACCTGCTCGTCGGCGCGGCCCGAGTCGTCGTCGCCGGTCACCGCGATCGTCTTGCAGCGCTTGTCGGGGCCCAGGGCGCCGCCCTTGAACCTCAGGCTCGGCTGGCTGGTGCTCACCTTCGACCAGGCGGACCCGCCGCCGTCAGCGAACTGCGGCAGCGGCTTGACGGTCACCGTGTTGCCCTCGCCGGGATCGGTGCTCAAGCACACGACGATCTCGTTGGCTTTGCGCGGCGGCGACGAGCCCGCAACCATGCTGTAGCTGGTCTGCCCCTCGGTGACCGCCAGCGACCCGGGCGCCACCGTGATCCCCGCCTCGGCGTCGTCGTCTTCGATGAGCACCGCGAAGCTGCGCGCCACCGTCCCCTCGGGATGCGCGTCGCCGTATCCGCTGACCGTGAAGGTGACATGCACGTCCTCGTCGTCGAAGTCGTCGTCGTCCTTCGCGATGAAACCGACGATGTGGGTGCCCCGGTAGAGGACTGCGGTGGTGCCGCCCGACTTCACGAACCTGAGCGTCACCCGGCCGTCGCCGTCGCTGTCGCCGTCGAGGCCCAGCTTGGCGGGATCGCTCACCGCCACCGTCACCATCACGTCGCGGGTGCCCTTTGGCTGCCTGCTCAGCTCCACCGCCACATGGTGAACGGTGGTGTCGCCTTCCCGGATCGTCGCCCAGGCGTAGTTGGTGGTCAGCTCGGCCTTCTTGTTGTCGGTCTCGAGCTCCTCGAACTCGATGCGGTTGGCATCTTCGATCTCGCTGCGCCCGACCTGGCGCACAACCAGCCGATCGGCGGGCAGAACATGAACGCGCACGGTCTGCGGCCCGAGGCCCAGCCGCCCGACCCCGTCGGGCGTGGTCGGGTCGTTGTCGACCCCCGCGGAGCCGTCGGGCGAGAACACCGACAGCAACTCCACAACCAGATAACGCCCGCCAGAAGCACGGCTGCCGTCATCGACCGAGCTGACCGTGAGCACACCGCTCAACTCGGCAGGCCGAGTGAAGACCACGATGAACTCCGCTCCGTCCACCCTCGACTCGTCCACCCCGCCAGTGGACGGATCGTCCACCGGCCTCTCCGCAAGCTCAATCTCGCCGCTCGCCTCGACCGTGTAATGCTCGCCGTACACACCGCCGGAGATCCGCACACGCGCCGCCACCATCTCACCAGCACCCGCGTCCACGCCGGCATCGAAGGTGAAGCCGGTGCTGCCCCCGTCCTCCTCGACCACCCTCAGCGTCTCGAACCGCTGCTCGCCCACGCTCCTCACGAAACCCACCCTCAGCCCCGGCACCCCGTCGTCGTCGGTCACGTACACCGGCATGTCCGGCAGGGCGATCCCGTCGTCAACGCCTCCGGTGGTGGTGCCCGCCGCATACGGCGAACTGCTGCGGAACGCCGCCGAGGAGTCCGTCGCGCCGCGGATCGAATGGCTGATCAGCACGTTCTGCTCGCTGTCGGCGTCGTCGTCGGCCTCGGGGTACACCGTCACGAACTGCGGCGTGCCGAAATTGCGGCGCGTGAACTCCAGCACCGCCTCCCCATCGGGCGCAACACTGCCTGCAGCGAACACCTTCAACGGACCCGCATCGGGCGGGCCCACATCGGGCGCAGTCACCACCACCCGCGCCACCACCGGATCGGTCGTCGGCGTGCAGCGCGCCAGATCCGCGGTCTGGGGGTCGTAATCGCAGGCGGGGAGGGCCGTGCGCAGGCCTGACGGGTCGCGGTTGAGCGACACGCCATAACGCACCGCCGCGCCGCCCTCGGTGATGAACACCCGCGGCTGGGTGAACACCAGCGTCGGAGTCTCCGCGCCCTCGAACAGCACGCCGCTGCCTGACAGGACGGCCGACAAGGCGGTGCCTGTCAGAGTGGGGGAAATATTGTCGTTGCTGCTGATGGTGACCTCGTCGATCTCGATCCTCTTGGCCACCACTGCCGCGCTGCGGGGCATGATCTCGATCACGGCCGAGGCCGGCAGCGCGGCGCCGCCCTCCCCGCCCGGGTAGTCGAACACGATCTGCACGCCGGCGGGCAGCGCCGCGGCGGTGATGCGCGGGTCGGTGCCCGCGGCGGTGCCGGCGAGGAAGTCGGTGAACGAGTCGCCGCCGGAGACGGTCAAGTTGATCACGACCCGCTCGCGTTCGACCAGAGCCTCGTCGAGGGTGACGGTGAGCTTGGCGACGTCGCTGGAGTGGTCGGCGTCGGCGGCGAGGGTGTCGGTGACGGCGACAGTGGCGTTCAGCGCCGCGAGCGTGGTCACCTCGACTGCCGCCGAGTAGACGGTGGCGCGGTTGCCGCCCCCGTCGGTGTAGGTGACCTGCAGCCGCAGCCAGCGGCCCACGTCGTCGGCGTCGACAGCATGGCTTGCTTGGTTGACGTCGTCGCTGGCGACCGCCTCCCAACTGGAAGTGCCGTCGGGCGACGACTGCCATTGCAGCGACGCTCTGAATGGGGACGGGTTGCCGTCGGGGTCGGGTGACGAGATGGTCACGCCCAGCGACGAGCGGCCCGCCACAGCAGGGGTACCCGTGAGCTTGAACGCGGCGGCGCCCTCATCGACGTCGGTGACCGTCACCATCACGGCTCGGGTCACCGCGGTCGGGCTGCCGTCGGCGCCGGTCGAGGTCGCCACCACCGTCAGCGACACCGTCGCTGACGCCTCGCGGTCGAGCCCGGTCCCGCCGTAGGAGATCTGGCCGGTGGACGGGTCGATCGTGAACCCGCTCGGCGGCGCGGACAGCGAGTAGGTGATCGTGTCGCCGTTGGCGTCGCTGGCGGTCACCGGCGAGCCCACCGTGATCGCGGTGGTCGAGCCGTCGGCGTTCTCGGCGATCTCCAGATCGCCCCGCAACGGGTCGAACACCGCGTCAGCGGGCGCTGCGACGCCGTCGTTGTCGGCGACGACGACCGAGAACGAGTTGGCCGTCGAGTGCGGGTCGGCGCCACCGCCGACATTGGTGACACGCGCCGAGGCATCGAACCCGTTCGTGCCTGCGCCGTCGGGTCCCAGCGCCACGGTGACCGTCTCGTCGGGCTCGGGGTCGCTGTCGTCGGCGGCGGTCATGGTCAACGTGGCGGTCCGCACCGGCCGGGCGAAGTCGCCGCCGCCGGTGAACGTGATCGTCGGCGTCAGCGAGCCGGTCAGGTTCGCGGCGGTCACGCCGTGGTTGGCATTGCCCGACAGAGCGAACTCCACGTCGCCGGTGCCCACGCCCGAACCCGACACCACCAGCGGCACCTCGATGCGCTCGCCCGCGATCAGCCGCCGCCCGAGCGTCACCGTGAACTCGGCGTCGGCCTCGGCCCCGCTGCCGCCCTCGGCGATCCCTCCCGAGTCGCTGCGGGCCAGGCTCACCACCGTCGGGTCGTCATCGGCGATCGACACCCGCACATCGCCCAGCACGATCCCGGCGTACAGCGGGTTGTCAGACTCAAGCGTCCGAGTGACCAGCACCGTGCCGTACAGGCCGGCGTTGTCGGTGTTGTCGTTGCCGGGCTCGTACAAGAGGTCCTGGCGGACGGACCAGTCCTCCGACGTGAACGTCAGCGTCTGGGTCGCCGCCGCGGTGCCGCCTTCGGTGTTCAGCATCAACAACCACGGCGACAGCGACGTGAACGTCAACCTCACGTCCTGGGTCGGGTTCGAACTCAGGTTCGGGTTGAACGCACGCTTTGGCACGTTCTCGACGGCAGTGTCGGCCAGCGAGTCTTTGATGGTGATCTCGGCCTCGGTGCTGCCCGCCACAGGTTCGAGGCCGCCGGTGAGGTTCGTGCGGCGGCCCGGGGCGTTGAGCGAGCGTCCGCTGGTGGGGATCTGCACCGACACCGTCTCGTCGGTGCTGTCGGCGTCTGCGTTGTCTTGGATCGGGCTGAACGTGATGGTCGCGGTCTGCGCCCCGGCGCCGGTGAACGTGACCAGCAGCGACGCCTTGGTGGGCGCGCCCCGGCCCGCCAGCGGATCGACGCCCAACGTCACCCCGGTGCCCGCCGCGGACCATCTCAGCGCCCGGCGACCGGCCAGGCGGCGCTCCGGCGACAGCACCGCCCCGGTGGTGCTCGTCAGCGTCACCGGCACCTGCGCGATCTCGCCCGCGGCCAGCGCCCGGCCCAGCTCCACGGTGACCGTCGCGGTGGTGTCCCGACGGTTCTCGAACACCGCGCCGCCGCCGGACAGCGACACCGACACCGCCGCCGCCGGACTCGCATCGGTGATGCCCACGTTGAAGACGTTGTCGCGGGTGTTGGGATCGCCGTCGTCGGATGCGGACACGCCCTCGGCCACGTTGGTGTTGTCGGGCCTGTGCAGCGGATCGGTGGCGGAGATGTCGTCGACGGTCACGTCCAGCTCGACCGTGGCGGTCTCGGGCTGCTCAGCGACCGAGTCAGCGGTCGCGTTCAAGGTGAGCGCCGCGGTCTGAGCGCCGGCGCCGTCGAAATCGACCACCGCACGCAACAGCGCGCCCTGCCACACCACGCCCACCCCGGCATTGGACGCGCCCGAGGTCTCGGCGATGGACGCATCGTCGGCGGCGACGCCCGACACGTCCACCTCCACGGTCACCTTCTCGCCCGCGGCCAGCGCCCGGCTCAGCGTCACCGTGAAATCGGCGCCGTTGCCCTCGACGACGGTGCCCGTGCCGACCCGGGCCAAGCTCACCACGATCGGATCGCCGTCGTCGGAGATCGTCAGCGTCGCCGTGGGGACCGTGCCTTCCGCTCCAACCGTGTAACCGCTGCCGGGGTCGATGGTGACGATCACCGTCTCGGGATGCTCACCGTGATCGTCGTCGAGCACGGTCACGGGAATGTCGACGCTGGTCGCCTTGGCGGGCACCACCACGCTGCCCGACAGCGCCGCGTAGTCGATGCCCTCCTCAGCGGTGCTCGCCTCGTCCACCGAGTAAGACACCTCAAACGACGCCGGCTGCGCAGGCGACACGTCCAGGCTCAACGCCCCCAGCCGGTCCGCCGCCGCCTCGCCCGCAGAGTACGCCGCCGCAGAGAACTGGACCTGAGGTGTCGAGTCGGGCTGGCCGTCGTCGAGGACTCGTGCTGTGATCGTCGGCACGCTCAGGCCGTCGTAGTTGTCGTCGCTGCTGGAGACCGTGAACCCCACACCCACCGTGCCGGCGCTTGCGGTGGGCGCCGCGGACACAGTCACGTCCTGCGCGGTATGCCAGTTCTGCGGGGTGAACGTCAGCTGCGCCGAGGCGCCGGGATCAGCGCTGCCGGTGCTCACCAGCAGCCTCGTCGTGTCAGCGGTGGTGACCGTGACGGTCACGTCCGCGGTGGGCTCAGAGGCCAGCCGCACCGACAGCGTGTCGGCGCCCGACGACACTGACACTGCCGTGTAGCCCTTCGACTCGCTCACCTGCACGCCGGCGGTGTCGTCGTCTGTGATCACCACGCTGAACGTGTTGTCGGCAGTGGACGGGTTCCCGTCGTCGGACGCCACCGCGCCGCCTGCCACGCTGGTGCCCAGGCTTGCGGCACTCAGGTCGCCCAGCGCGACCGTCACGGCCTCGTCGACGGGGGGGTTGTCCGGGTCGGTCCTGTCGGTCTCGTCTATCCGGTCATGCTGGGTCCACAGCGTCAGCGCCGCGGTCTGCGCGCCGGCGCCGGACAGGCGCACCGTCGGCGCCAGCCCGCCCGTGCCGGCCACCAGCACGACACCGGTGTTGGGCTGCCCCGATGCCAGCGCCACCGCCACATCATCGACGGTTACCCCCGTGCCCGACAGCTCCAACGGCACGTCCACTGTTTCGCCCGCCCCCAGAGCCCGGCTCAGCGTCACCGTGAAATCAGCCGACCGGTCCGCCGCAGCCGCCGCGGTGGCCTCCGATATGGCGCCTGAGTCGGTGCGCGCCAGCGTCACCGTCACCGGGTCAGGATCGGGCGGATCAGGCGGATCGGGTGGCGCCTCGGCGAACACCGTGCCGTCGCCCGCCAAAGCGGCCTTCAGCACCGTGCCCGCCAGCGACGGACCCGTCTTGGTCGGCGTGCCCGCGGCGACGGTGAGCTCCACGCCCACATCGCCCGCCGCGACCGGTGCCACCGCCACCGCAGCGGTGCTCGCGGCCAGGCCGGTGAACACCACCGACGAACCCGACACCGACACGCCCTGCGGGCTGCCCGAGGTCGCCAGCGTGAAGTCGGTGCCCAGCGTGCCGCCGGCGAACATCAACGGCACCGTCACCGTCTCACCGGCCAGCACTGTGTTGTCGAGCCCGACCTCGATCAGCGCCGTGTCGCTCGCATGGTCCGCGTCATGCGCCAGCGGACGGGTCACCTCCACGGTGATGCTCAACTGGCTCAGCACACCGATCGGGCCCACCGCATCGGAGACGGCCGTCTCAGAGTTGCCGCCGCCGTCGACATAACCCACCCGCACCCGCACATGGCGGCCCGCATCCGACACAGCCGGCGTGTACGACGCCGAAGTGCTGCCCGCACCGGTCCCCGCCGCCCAGTTGCCGTCGGGGCTCCCGCCGTCATCGGCCGACGTCTGCCACAAGAACGTGTACGACGCGTCCGCGGCGGGGTCTCCGTCGGGATCGCCGCTCACCTTGTCGAACCGCAGCGGCGACCGGCCCGCCACCCCCTTGCCGATCACGCTCACCGCGCCGGCGCCCTCGTTCACGTCGGTCACCGTCACCGTCACCGGCTTGTGCACACCCGTGGCGTTGCCGTCCGCGCCGATCGACGTCGCCACCACTGTGAGCACGACCCTCGGCTGGGTCTCGCGGTCCAGACCGGTGCCCTCATAGGAGATCTGGCCCGACGACGCGTCGATCGACCAGTCCGGCGGCTTCGGGGCCAGCGAATAGGCGACCGGGTCGCCGTTCGCATCAGAAGCAGTCACCGGCGACCCGACCGCGATCGGCGAACTCGACCCGTCGCGGTTCTCCGCAATCGCAAGCTCGTCCGGCACCGCATCGAACACCGCGTCGGCCAGCGCCGGCGCCTTGGAAACGCTGTCGGACACCTCCGCGGTCACCGACGACCAGACATGGCCCGGCGCGGCGAAGAACACCGCCACCTGCTCATCGTCAGTGTCGAGATCATCGACCGCGGTCACCGCGAACGCCCTGGGTGCATCCCAGTCGGTGCTGTCGAACCCCTGCGGCACCGACGGCACCGACACCGCCAGACCGTCCGAGGACACCGTCGACACGGACACCGAGCCCGACGGCTCAGCGCTCAACCGCACCGAGAACTCCCCCGAGCCCTCGTCGTCGTCGCCCTCGACCAGAGCCACATCCCACGGCCACGCCAGCACCGCCGGAGCCGACGGCGCGTCGTCGTCGACCAACTGCACGGTCGCCTGCGCCGACGTCGAGCCCGACACCGGACCCGCCCTCACACCCCAGACAGCCGCAGCCGCAGCATCCAGGCCGATCCGCACCCGCTCATGGACACCATCGGCGTCGTTGCCTGCGGTCACCACAAGCTCCGCCACGCCCACCTGCGCGTCAGCGGCGCCGGTGAACACCACCACCGGCGACAGCGTCGCGCCGTCGCGCACCGACACCCCCGCACGCCCGTCAGACGGCTGCGACACCACCACATCACCCGCAGCCACACCGACGCCGGCAATCGACAGCGGCACCTCCACCACCTCGCCCACATCCACGACACGGCTCAGCCACACACCCAGCGGTACAGACGACGACGAAACGCCCTCCGACACGAACCCGCCGCCCGTGATCACCACATTCCTCGGATCAGGCCCATCGTCATCAGCCACGGTCACCGTCGCAGAAACAACCGTCGCAGCCGAGGCCGCCCCCGACGCCGCACCCGACAGGGTCAGCGTCTCCGAAGGGCCGTCGGTCTCGTCGTCCACCGGCGCCAGCTCGAACCACGCCCGGCCGAACGACCAACCCGCCGGGATCACCACATCGAACCCCGTGACGGTCTCGCCGCCGACGCTCGCCGCGTACCCCACCGCCCCCGCAACACCCGAATCGGCCAACGACACCGCAACCGTCACATCGGACTCGAACCGCGACGCGCCCGACAACGACGCCGTCACCCCCACATCGACCGCGCCCAAACCCTCCGACACCGACACAGGATCCGCCGACAGCACAACATCAGGCACCAGATCGTCATCAGAAATCGTCACCGTCAACGACACCCGGTCGCCCAGCGTGTAGCCGTCGCCCGGCTCAAGCGTCAGCACCACCGTCTCAGGACCCTCCACCCACACATCGTCCAACGACCGCAGCACCACACCGATCCGCCGCGAACCCGCAGCCGCGCGCAACGACCCCAAAGCCGCATAATCCGAACCCGCCGACGCCGAGCCCCCCACCGACAAACCCACCGCCAGCCCGCCCGCCGGCGCAGCCTCCGACAACACCACATCCAACGCCACACCCGGCCCGCCGCCCTCGGGCACCACCACACCCACAGAACGCTCAAAGCCCACCACCGGCACAGCGGCGCCGGTGTCGCCGTCATCCATCACCGCGCGGGTCCGGGTAACGTCGCCCGTAATCCGATAACCCGACCCCAGCTTCAGCGTCGCCGAAACGGTTCCGTCCGGCTCAGAGAAATCGTCATCGACGATAGGGACGAAATAGGCAGCTTCACTACCCTGCACTAGCTGACCGTCCATACCCCGATCACAACCACCATCGCTCCGAAATTGAAGCCGCTGGCAGAACTGAACCGTGTGATCGCCTTCCTCGTCGGCTGCAAGATAGTCGCCAGTCTCGCTGATATGCACAGTAACAGTAACCAGAGAAGACGGAGCTGAAGTCAAGTTGAAAGGCACAAACACATTCGCGCCCTCAACGACAGGAGTAAGCGCGGAGTTATGGATACCAATGATGGGCCCAGAGAACTCATCATCCTGCACATAAACCAACAGGCCGGTCGGATCAATAGCAGGAAGCCCAGCCGGCTTGCTAACCACCTCCACAGTCAACGCATGCTCCACGTCGTCCGTGTCACCATCATCAGCGTAGGAAAGCAAGACAGTCTGAGCGATATACCAATCCGCCTGCGTGAACGTCAACGTGTCCTGCCCGCCCACAACATACCCATTCGTATCAACCACCAGGCTGCCAGTCGCGCCCGACACCCGCACTACAACATCGCCAGCCACCGACGGCCGATGCAACAAACTGACACTAAACGACCCCACACCGCTGTCCTCCACAATCACCAGCCGCTCATCGTCATGCCCATGATCGTCATGATCATCGCCGTCCTCACCATGATCATGATCATCGCCAGTCGCTTCTTCCACAGTATGATGCGGCTCAACCACAATACCCCCCGGCCCCTCATCATCCCGCACATGCACCGTCACGCCCGGCGCGGTGACACTGTCGTAGCCGGTTGTGCCGCTGGTCGTGACGGTGTGGGTGATGGTCACCGTCTCGTCGTTCTGATCGCCGTCCTCGACCGGGTAGACGGTCACGGTCTTGGGCTGATCCCAGTTCGTGGCCCCGAAACGCAGAGGGCGGGGACGGCAGGCAACACCGTTTTCGTCACTGTCACGGCACAGGCTGACCGCCCCCATGTCTCCGATGGCGGGCGTTACGATGACTACTCCGTTGCGGTGGCTGGGTGGGGCGTTCAGCACCACTGTGTAGTTGAGACCGCCAGCCCCTTCTACCAGGTCGACATTCGTAGGGGAGATGCGCACGACCGGGTCGCTGTCGAGGACAGTGACCCGTACCGACTCGGCGGTGGTCACGGTGCCGTAGTTGCTCACGGTCCAGGTGATGATGATCTCCTCGTCATCAGCGTCGCTGTCAGTCTGACCCCTGACGGCGAAAGTCTTCCACTCATTCCAGTCCCCAGAACTACCACCGTCGAATCTGAGCCGCTTCGGGGTAATGGTTACTTTGTCAGAGGCGTCTTCGCCGCCATCAAACTCGACGGTCGGGGCTATAACCACCTGCATACCGTCGCCGGGGTCGGTCTGCAGCCGCATAGCGATCTGGTCGCTGCGCCGCGGCGGGTCCGCCCCTGGGATATTGACGCCGCGTCGCTGCTCCTCGGTCACGGTGAGCGACCCGGGAACGACGCGCACCCCGGCATCGTCGTCGGAGATATCCACCCGGAACGAGCGCACTTCCGTGTTGTCGGAATAGGCAGGGGAGCCGCTGATCGTGATGAAGACGAACACCGTCTCATCGTCGGAGTCGTCGTCTTGCTGTGGGAGGAGACCGACCGGCTGTTCGTCTCTCCAGTTGGTGCTGGGGAACGTGAACGTTTGGCTTCCCGCGGCGGAGGTGCCGTCGATCTTGAGCTTGTCCTCGTTGCTGGAAGTCACCGTGACCATGACGTCCTGACCGGGATCTGCGCTCAACCCGATTTCGAACCTATGAGATATGTCGCCAGCTGATTCATCAAGCTCCGTCCACGCCCGGTTGGTGGTGACCTCGTTCACGTTCTTGGCGGTCTCCAAGCCCTTGAACACGACCCGGTCCGCCACATTCCTGCGGGACTCTTTCACGATCAGGCGGTCCTTGGACAGAACATGGATGCGTTCGGTCTGCGGGCCGCTGTGGAGGCGCACCCCCTCCGGCGGGGGATGATCGCCATCCTCCTCCTCTTCGTCTTCGTCTCCTCCCATGCCATGACCGTGATGGTCGTGATCGTCTTCTTCGGGCGGGATGATGCTGTCGTCAGGCGAGTAGACAGAAAGAAGGGTCACAACAAGGTAGCGCTCGCCGGTGGCGCGCTCGTCGTCGTTGACAGACTTGATCTTCAGTTCCGCCGTGCGGGCGATCGATTCCGTCCAAGCCACCAGGATCTCATCACTGCCGTCCTCGGACAGCTTGACGTTGACACCAGAAGTGGCTGTCTTGATGGTGTAGTCCTCTCCGTAGACACCGCCGGTGATTCTCAGACGCGCTACTGCGGTCTCGGCGGCGGTCAGAGCTCGGCTCCATTCCAGTTCCAGGGTTGTGGCCTTGCCCTCTTCGATGACAATCGGCAGGTCGGGATCCGCGTCGTCGTAGCGCAGCGTCAACCCCTCGTCGGGCGCCGGGTCGTCGTCGGAGATATAGACGGGAAGCGACGGCAGCGAGACTCCCACATTGTTGCCGTCATCATCTTTGTGGCTGAAGTACGGCGACCTGGAGAAGTTGTACGAGTCGGGTTGCGTGCCATCTATGGTGTGGGTGATCAGCATCCCCTGTTCGCTGTGCTCATCAGCATCCTGCACGGCTCGCACGGTCACGATCTGCGGCGTCGCCCAGTTGCGGCGGGTGAATCGCAAAGTGGCGTTATCCCCGGCGACTCCGGTGGTCTGCACTGTGAACAACTTGGCGTCGGGCGAGGTAACCGTGACGTCCGCGTTCGCCTCCGGGTTGCGGGTGAGGGCGATGCTGTAGGTCTGCACCGGGCCGCCCTCGGTCAAATGCAGCCTCGGCTTGCTCAAGACCAGCGTCGGTAACTCGTCGTCCGATGTGTTGACAGTGTGCGTCGTCTGGGTGTCCAGGTTGTAGTCGGCGCCGTCGGTCAGGGTCAACTCGATCATCGTGGCGGGATCGCCACTGATGATGTGAATCTCGATGTCGGCAGACGTTTCGCCCCCCGGGATGGTGAGGCTGCCCGACAGCGCCTCGTAGTCGGTGCCTGCTGTCGCCGTACCGGCGATCGTGTAGGACACCGTGTAGTCCAAGCCCATTGGTTTCGACGCCTTGACGGTCACGCGAGCCGTGTTGTCTGCATAGCCGGTGGACTCCGGCGCGAGGAACTCCACGTCGGGTGGGTCGTCGCTAGCCTCGATGGTGAACTCGGCCGACAGGTCCGAGCGATAGCGGACGGCGTGGTGCTGGTCCAGAGAACGGCGCAGGAGCTCTGAATCCACGGCCAGAGTGACCGTCTGGTTGGCGAGGAGGTCGCCGCCGTCGTATGAGAGAATCACAGTAGCGGTCCGGTGCTGCGCCTGGCCGTGCGTGTTCGCCATCTTCGCGCCGAGGGTGCCGCTGTCGACGGTCAAACCCACCGGCGCGTCGGTGAACGTGAACAGCGCCAGACCCTCATCGGTGAACGTCTCCCCGTCCCGGTGATAATGCCCCGCGGCGCCCTCTCCGCCCCCGGAACTGTCAATGACACCAGGAGCCGACTGCCTCTGACCGATATTGAGGAACGAAACATGCTCTGGCGTCAGCGTCATCGTCACCGTGTTGCCGTTGTCGAACAACGACTTCGCCATCGTGGTGGGGCTGATCGCCAGCGTGGGAGTGGGATCGGTGTCCACCACCCGCACCGACACACTGGCGGAAAGACCGTTGTATGCAGCATCAGTTGAGGTGGTGGCGTGGGTGAGAGTGGCGGTGCGCGCCCCACCGGCATTGATCGTGTTGTCGTCCACGCCCGACACCGTCACGGTCTGCGCGTCGTCCCACGTGAACGGCGTAAAGGTCAGCGTCTCAGTGGCAGTGCCCGTATCCCCTGCGTCGGGGCCGTCAACCACCGCCGCCGCGTCCGATGTGATGGTCACAGTCACATCCGCGGTCGGTCTCCCGTTCAACACCACCTTGTACGTGTCGTCGTCGTCGGATTCGCTGACCACCGTAGAGCCACCGCCCTCAGTAATCACCATCATGGGATCATCATTATCGGTGATGGTCATCACAGCCCGGGAGATCGAACCCGGCTGATAGCCCGTACCCGAGATGATCCGCAGCTGGATCGTCTCATCGTCATCGTTGATGTCATCATCCAAGATCTCTACATCGATGTGAGCCGACGTGGAACCCGCAAGAATGACGACGCTTTCGGACAACCCCACATAATCCTTCGCCCCATGGAACACGGTCGTAGGGGTCGCCGTGCCGGCAACACTGTAATTCACCGTGATGTCGTCTTCCTGCGCGCCGGAAAGCTCAACAGTGAACCTGCCGGCCTCGCTCGCCTCCGAACCCGTATAGGTGGCGCTGGAGAAGCTCACCAGCACATCGGGTCCACTGTCATCCTCGGTGACGGTCACCGGCAGCGTGGGGGCCACCCCGGCGTAGCTGCCTCCCACCGCGGTGTGGGTCAGGGTGACGGTGTCGTCGTCGCGGTCTTGGTCGGCGACGGCGGCGAGCTGCACTGTCTGGGGCTCGGCCCAGTCGACGGTGGTGAACGAGAGCCTGTTCTGGTCGTTGGCGGTGTCGGGGTCGGTGTCGACGGTCAGGTCGCTGCCAGCGTGCCCGGTGATCGTGACCGTGACGCCGATACTCGGCTTCTTGGACAGCCGCACCGTGTATTGGCCGGTGCCGTCCTCGGGCAGCTTCACTTCCGCCGGATCGAAGATCAGCCCCGGATCGCTGTCGGTCACCGTCGCGGTGTAGGTGCCGGTGGTGCCCACCGAATAGCCGGTGCCGCCGGTCAGGGTGACCACCAGGGTCTCGCTGCCCTCAACCGCTGAGTCGTCGATGAAGGTGATCGGCAGGTTCACCGATCCTGTGCTGGCAGCCACCGTCAGCGTGCCCGATGTGCCGGTGACACCGCTGACGGTGTAATCGCTCGACACGGCGGCTGTGCCCGACAGTGCGAAGTTCAGCGTGATCGGCGACGCCGACTGCGGAACCACCGTGATCGGCACGCTCAGCGAAGCCGTGTCCTCGGGGTGCTCCACCGCGACGGCGGAGAAGCGGACCACCGGCACCGCCGAATCCTGGACCGCGATGTCGAAGGACACCGCGCGGGCCGGGCTCGCAGAGTCGCTGAGCGTGACGGTGACGCGGTCGCCCGACTCCGTCACCGCGTCTGCGAGGGCAGCCAGCGCGAAGGTGACGACCCGACTGTTGCTGTCCCAATCCGCGGCGGGGACCTGCCCGCTGCGGTAGCAGACATCCACGCTGGCGAACAGGCCCACCAGGGCGGCCGGGTCGCAGTCGCTGCGCCCCACCACCGTCACGCCCGGCGACCCCGCCGCGGCCAGCACCGGCGTGCCCGTCCACGACGACGGGACGCCCGACACGGTGAACGTCTTGTGCTGGCCTTCGGTGACGGTCGCCGAATCGATGCTCGCGCCGGCGCTGGCGTTCACGGACACGTCGAAGGAGTTGTTCGAGGAGTGGCGGTCGATGCCGCCGCCCACGTTCGTGGCTCGTGTGGTGAGATCGAAACCGGTGGCGCTGGTGTCGTCGGGGCCGAGCGCCACCGTCACCGTCTCGCCGGCCTCGGCCAGATGCTCATCGACCGCGGTCAGGGTCAGCACCGCGGTCTGCACCGCGTCGGTGCTGTGCCCGTCGAAGCGCACTGTCGGCGTCAACGTCTCCCCGTCGGCCACCGTCACGCCGTGGTTGTCGGCGCCGGACTTGGCCGCGACGGCGAACTCGCCGGCGGTGGCCCCCGCGCCCGACAGCACCAGAGGCACTACCACGATCTCGCCGGCCGACAGGCGCCGGCCCAGAGTCACGGTGAACTCGGCGTCGGCCGTGGCGCCCGTTCCGCGCTCGGCGATCGCGCCGCTGTCGGTGCGTGCCGCCGACACCACCGTCGGGTCGTCGTCGGTGATGGTGACCGTGGTCTCAGACACCGACGCCAAGTCGTAGTCGGCGCCGTCGGTCAGCGTCAGCACGATCGTCTCGTCGGGCTCGTCGTCGGTGTCGGCGGTGACCGTGACCGCGATGGCGGCGGTGCCCGAGGAGCCCACCTGCACCGTGCCGGTGAGTGCCGTGTAGTCGGTTCCGGAAGTGGCGGTGCTGGCGCCCGTCACGGTGTACGCCACCGTCACAGGTGATTCGGGGGCCGGGCTGACCGTTACCGCCACGTTCAACGCAGTACCTGCCGACGCCTCCGACACCGAGTAGGCGGCCGAACCGAACCCGGCCTTGCGCGCGTCGTCGTCTTCGATGGTGACGGTGGCTGCGGCTGCGGCGCCCAGCTTGGCGTCGAGCGGACCCGAGAGCTGCACCCTGAACGTCTCGTCGCTCTCGACATCAGCGTCGTCGGCCACATCGACGGTGACGGTCTCAGAGGTGTCGCCGGGAGCGAACACCAGCGTGCCCGCCCCGGCGGTGTAGTCGCCGGGATGGGTAGCGCCGGCAGCACCGGTGCCGTCCGCGGTGCTCCAGCCCACCGAGGCCGGCACCAGGGTGGCACCGGTCTTGGTGACGGTGAGCGTGACCGTGCCGGCGTCTTCGTTGACGCTGGCGGTGGCGGGGTTGAACGCGAATGCGGGCAGATCGGCATCGTCGGTGATGGCGCCGATAGCGCTGCCGCGGGCGGCATCGACGGGCGGCGCGTTGGTTCCCGTCGGCGTGCCGAGGGTGACGGTGAAGTAGTGGTCTCCCTCGTAGGTGCTGTCACCGGTGGTGGCGACGCTGAAGGTGCCGGCAGTGGCGCCCTCGGCGATGGTCACGCTGCCGGCGGTGTTGTTGAAGTCGGCGCCGCTGCCGTCGGCGGAGCCGGTGGCGACCGCGTAGGCCGGGTCGCCGCCTACGCCCCGCCCGTCGACCAGCGTGTACGGCACGGTGATCCCGCCCGCGGGCGCCGCCCGGGGGATGGTGACGGTGAACGAGACCGGGCTGCCCTCGGCCGCGGTGGCCGCAGCGACGGCTGCGCCGGCCTGGTCCACGACGAACACGCCCGAGAGCGCATACATGGGCCGCTGACTGCTGGTGGCCGGGCGGTCGCGGCACACTCCCGAATCACTCACTTCAGAGCTCATGTTCTGCGGACCCAGCGGATAGCGCTTCTGATAGTCATCTGTTCCGGTGTTGTCGTTCAAGAACCCGAGCCATGCCTCGCCCGCCCCCAAAGTGGCCTTACGAAGCACATCGCTGGTGCAACTAGCGGATACGGTGTGGCCTCGTCTGCCGGTGCCGGTCCAGTAGCCGCCGGCGTTCGGGCTGACCATGGCGCCGTCGGCGGTGCGCGGGTTGGCCTCGTCGTCCCAGGTGCCGTCGGTGAAGTCGCTGTTGTCGTCAGCGACTTTGGTGCCGTCCACCCAGTAGATCGGCACGTTGGGGTGGTCGCCGTTGCCGGGGTCGAACTCGGCGTGATCGTGGGCTGCGATCGAGTTGGTTGAACCGATGGCCTTGAACAAGGCTGCGTAGGGGGCTAGGGCGGTCACGCCGCCGCTGTTCAGGTCATTGCCGGTGATCTCGGCTCGGGCGAACGCGTCGTAGGTGGACAGGTCGGCGCTGGTTGCCGTCGTGGTCTGGCTGGTGACGTAGATGAGCCGGAACTGGTCGCCGGGGGCGAGCCCGCTGGGCAGCAGCGACCAGTCGGCCGACACGAGTGCGTCGTCGGGCACCGGCAGTTCGTTGTCGTCGATGCCGAACCAGGCTTCGGCGCCGTCAATCCACGCCTCGACGCCGCCGCCGAGGTTGGTGTCGGGAGGCAGGAACGACTTCTTGTCGTCGGCGACGAAGGCGTTGAAGTCGTTGGAGAACTCCAGCCAGAACTCCTCGTCGTAGCCCTCGCCGTCGTCGAACCCGTCACGGGCGTGGAACTCGACGGTGGCGCGCTGCGCGCCGGCGCCGCGGAACTCCAGGTACCGGTAGCCGACGTGATTCGGCGTCAGGCGGTTGACCGCCGCCAGCGACACGCCCGTGCCGGTGGCGCTCATCACGAAGTCGTTGTGATGGACCGGCCACGCCACATTGGCGCTGTAGCGCGGGCCTCGCAGCCCCTCGACGGTGTCGCAGCGGTGCGGACCGTCCGGCGAGCCGGCGCCATTGGTGGTGTCGCACGCCTCGCCGTCGATGCTGTGGCCCGTCGCCTCGAGACGCAGCGGCACCCGCACGTACTCGCCCGCGGCCAGCGCCCGGCCGAGAGTGACGGTGAGCGACCGGTCCACCCGGCTGGCATCGCCCTCCACCATGACCTGCGAGATCTCGGTGCCCGAGCTCAACGTGCGCACCCCGGCGCCGCTCATGGTGACGGTGGTGGCGTCGTCGTCGACCACCGTCAGATCGCGGGTGACGTCGGCGATGCTGGCGTAGGCGCCCGTGCCGGTGACGGCGTGGGTGATCGTGACCACGGCATCGGCGGCATCGGCCGCGTTGTCCGCGGCGGTGACGGTGACGGTCTGCGGTGTGCTCCAGATGCCCGAGCCGCTCGGCGTGAATGTGAGCGACGCGCCACCCGACACCGTGGCGGCGGCCGGGTCGCTGCTGGTGACCGCCACGGTCACGCTGGCCGAGGGCGCGGTGTTGAGCCGCACCGTGTAGGAGTAAATGCCGCCCTCGTCGACGCGGCCGTCACCTTCGTCGACGATCACCAGGCCGGCGCCCGGCTCGGCCAGCGTCATCCGGTAGCCGCGCTGGCCGCCCTCGTTGCGGTCGTAACCGGGGCAGGCCACGCCCGCACACGCGCCGCCGTCGAGGTTGGTGACGAAATAACGCGGCCGCCACGGATCGGATCGCTCCGGGATGCTCACCGCCAATGTCTCGGCCACGTTGTTGCCGTCGTCGGACGCGGCGGTCACCACCACCGTGGCCTCGGAGGCCCCCGCGCCGCTGAAGGCCACCACCCCTGCCGCGGCGTCGAGCTCCGCCCCGGTCGGCGAGCCGTCCAGCGCGATGGTGAAGCCCGTGCCGAGGGTCGCGCCGACAAAGCGCAGCGGAACGTCGACCCGCTCGTCGGCCACCAGCGCACGGTCGAGCTTCACCCGGAACTTGGCCGTGTCGCTGCTTGAGCCCTCGGTGGCGGTGTCGTCGGCAGGCGACGCGGGCAGCACCCGCACCCGGGTCGGCTCGTCGTCGCCGGTCACCGAGACCGGCACATCGGGGATCGTGATGCCCGAATACACAGTGGCGTTGCCTGCGGTGCCGTCGCTGTAGGCGGCGTCGTCGTTGAGCACCCGGAACACCAGATTGCCGCTGATGGCGCCGCCGGGGCTGTCGACCACGTTGTCGTTGGCGACCACCGTGATCGTCTTGGAAGCCCGGTAGACCAAGTCTTCAGGCAGATTGTCGGCGTTCTTCGGCCTGGCGTTGAAAGCGGCAATGGTGGCCGCGCTGTACCAGTGGCCCACGACGTACTCGGTCTCGGTCGGGTCGTACGCCGTGTTGGGCGCGCCGTCGATGCTCGTCGGCTGGTTGTCGCGCGACGACGCGCCGGCGATGCGGGCGATGGGAGACATGAACGGCGTGCCGTCGAGATTCGTGCCCGAACGGACCTCGGTGTCGGCCTTGGCCACGATCACGATGTCGGCGGTCGGCTGAGACGAGAGGGTGATCTCGAAGGTGGCCTGCTTGTCGCGGCTGTCGCCGTTGCGGCTCACCTCGGCCACCGTCACCGCTGCGCCGCCGTGGACCGTGACCGTCGCGCCCGTCGCGCCGCTCACGACGCCGTCGGCCGCGGGCTCGACAATGGTGATCGTCCAGTCGCCGAGCACGGTGCCGCCGGTGCAGTCCGCGGTGGTGCACAGCCGCAGCCCGAACGTCTCGTCGCCGCCGGCGTCGTCACCCGAGCCGCCGTGGTCGGCGGCGGCCACCTCGAGGCGGATGCGGCCGGTCACCGAGTCCGGGTAGGCCCGCGGCCCGTCGCTGTCGGGGGTGATCGGCGCCAGCAGCCGGCGTTCGGGAGCGCGGCCCCGCAGCCGGCCGAGTCTGTCGGCCGTGCCCGCCTCGAAATCGGCCGCCTCCGCCGAGAACGAGCCGGCCACGCTGGCGTGCAGGTAGTACTCCGGGCGTGTCGGCAGGTTGGAGATCTCGAAGACGCGGCTCTGGCCCTCGGTGATCGACGTGCGGTGCAGCACCACGCCGCTGGCCGACACCGCCAGCCCGTCGGGTGCGGGCGGCCCGGCGTCGGCCACCTCCACCGCCACCTGCGGCGCCTCCAGGGCCGCCGGGTAGGCGGTGGTGGGAGTGGTGATCTGGTGCTCGACGGTGGCGGTGCCGGCCTCGGCGCCGGTCACGGTCACCTTCACCGGGGTCATCCAGTTGCTGGAGTCGAAGGTGATCTGAGCCGGCGACGCCGTGGCCGACTCGGTGGCGTCGGATTCGAGCTCGATCACCACCGTGCCGCCGGGGTCGGACGCGAGGCGCACGTAGTACTCCACAGTGTCGCCGGGGGCCACCGCCACGTCGCGGCGCGACACCACCACGGCGTGGCCGGCGTCGGGCACGGTGAGCACGAAGGTGGCATCGGCGGTGTTGAGGCCGTCGTAGACGCCGCTGGCCGCCGCGGTGTGGTGGCCCACCGTGTAGGAGTCTTTGGCGGTGGCGTCGCCGTCGTATTGGGGGAACAGCCACACCGGGCGCGGCGTGCTGTAGTCGGCGTCGGTGAAGGTGAGCGTGGTCTGGTAGCCCGCCGTGCCGGGGTCGGTGTCGGCCAGCACGGCAGCCGACGCGGCCACGTTGTCGGGGTCGTGGATGTCGCTCTGGGCCGCCGAGGCGCCGTCGAGCACTCGCACCGTCAGCGTCACCGGCACGCCGGCGTCGGGCTTCTGGCCGAGCTTGACGGTGTAGCTGCCCGAGGCCCCTTCGCCGATGCTGCTGTGGGCCGCGTTGTCGTCGTCGTCGGCCAGCGACGACCGGTCGACGATCACGTGGCTTCCGTCGCGGATGAACACCTGGATCTCTCTGGGCGTCGGCCCGGAGATGTACGGGTGGCTGCATCCCGGCTTGGGGCACACCACCAGGGTGAACACTTCGAGGCCGGTGTCGCCGTCGCCGGCGAGCGCCTCGAGGTCGAAGGAAGCCTCCTGGGCGCCCGAGGGGATCGTGACCGTGGCGGGGAGCGTGTAGTCGGTGTCTCGGGTTGCGGTGGCGCCCGACTTCACGCCGAGGGCGACGGTGGCGGGGCCCGTGTGGCCGTCGGCCAGCCGCAGTCTCAGCCCGATGGTTTCGCCCTCGTCGACGATCAGGGAGCTGCCGGGGTCGGCGTACGTGCCGGGGCTGCCCGCCTGCGGAGCGAGCAGCGTCACCAGCACCTCGTCGTCGACGATCACCACCGGGAGCTCCTGGCGCCTGCTGCTGTAGCCGCCGCCGTTGAGGGTGTGGACGATGGTCTCGCGGTCGTCCTCGTGGTCGGCGTCGTGGTCGGCCACCACCCCGTAGGTGAGCCAGTTGTCCCAGGTCCCTGGGGTGCGTACGAAGGAGTTCGTCGCGAGGTGGGTGCTGTCGAGGCTCAGATCCGATGTCGAGTATCCGCTGAGCGTCACTGTCACATCGCCCGACGGCTGTGCGGAGAGTCTTGCTTGCCATGTCTGTGCCTCGCCCTCGTTCACACGCAGCGGCGTGGGCGCCAACGGGGTCCCATTTCCGTCGGCGGTGCGGAACATCAGCCCCGGATCGTCGTCGGTGATGGTCACGGTGGTGGCGGCCGTGGCGCCCACCAAGTAGCCGTTGCCCTCGGCGACGGTCAGGGTGACGGTCTCGGCCAGCTCGATGAGGTTGTCGTCGGTGACGGCGACCGAGATGTTCGCCGACGTGGCGCCCGCCTTCACCGTCACCGTGCCGCTCAACGCCGTGTAGTCGGCGCCGGAGGTGGCGGTGCCCCCGCTGTCGGTGTAGCCCACGGTGATGTCGCTGGTGGGCGCCGGCGCCACGCTCAGCACAGCGTCGACGGTGCGGCTGGCCGACGCCTCCCCCGCCGAGTACGCAGCCGAGGCGAACTGCACCACCGGGCTGGAAACCGTCACGCTCACCGCCGCGTGCTGATCGGCCTGGCTCGCGGCGGGGTATGCCGTGGTGCCGGTGGAGGTGCGGTGGTTGATCGTGGCTGTCGCCGAGGGCTGGCCCCCGGTGCCCGCGCCGGTGACCGTCACCGCCTGGGGCGTGCGCCAGTTGTCCGAATCGAACTCGAGCGTGGCCGGCGCGAACGTGATCACGCCGGCGCCGGCGCTGGGGGTGATGACCACCGTGCCGCCGGGGTCCGACGCGAGGCTCACGGTGTAGTCGACAGTGCCGTTCACCACCACGGCCAAGGTGGCGGGCGTGATCACCACCGCGTTGCCCGCATCGGGCACCCGCAGCACGAAGGTGGCCTCGGGTGTGGCGCGGTCTTTGTATGCGCCGCTGGCAGCATCGACGTGATGGCCGACGGTGTAGGCATCCTCGGTGGACGTGTCGCCGTCGAACTGAGGGTACAGATGCACGGTCCGGGGCACGGCCCAGTTGCCGTTGCCGTCCCCGCTGCCGCTGCCGTCGCCCCCGGCGGTGAAAATGAGCGTGTTCTGGAAGCCCGCCGTGTCGGGGTCGGTGTCGACCTCGACGGCGCCGGTGGCGGCCGTGCCGTCCACATCGTGGATGTCGGCCTGGGCGACCATGTCGCCGTCGAGCACCCGCACTGTCACGGTGGCGTCGGCTGTGGGATCCCCCGCCAGCGCCAGGGTGTAGCTGCCACTGGCGCCCTCGGCGATCGACTTGCCCGAGGTGTCGTCGTCGGCCAGCGCCGTCACGTCCTTCACCACGAAGGTGGCGTCCGTGATGGTGACGTCGGTCTGCCAGGGCGTGGGCCCGGTGCTGCTCGACTGGTACGGCGCGGCACAGGCCGGTTTGGGGCAGACGATCAGGTCGAAGTCCTCGTTGGTCTCATTGGGGTGGCCCAGATCGTCCAGGAGCGCTTCGATGGTGAGCGTGGCGCTGGAGGATCCGGCCGGGATCGTGACCTCGCTGGGGAAAGTGAAGTCGTCTGACCCGTCGGTCCCGTCGGTGCTGCCCGGTAGGACGCTGATCGGAATATCGACCGGACCCTGGTCTCCGTGGCCCAGCCTGAGGGTCAGCGTGAGGCTCTCCCCTTCTGAGAGGCTGTAGCTCGACTGCCCATCGACCACCTCGACGAGCACCTCGTCGTCGTCAATCTCGACCTGCTTTCGGTATCGAGCGTCGCTTGACTTGATGTCGAAACCGCCGCCTGTGGCCGCATGCTCAACATAGACGCTGTCGTGGTTGTCGGTGTCGGCATCGTGCTCAGCGGAAACCGTCACCGTCTGGGTCTTGTTCCAGTCGGCGGCGGGGAAGGTCAGGGTGTTCTGAGTGCCCGGTTCGCCTGTGTCGGTATCGATGCTCAGCTTGGTTCCGTCGCTCCCCCCGGCGGTCATCGTGACGGTCACCTCGGCGGCGGGCTGGGCGGTGAGCGCCACGGTGTAGGTGGCGGTGCTTCCCTCGTCGAGCTGCACAACAGTGGGGTTCGCAGGCGAGAACACCAGGCCCGCCTCGTCGTCGTCGGTGAGCGTGACCACCAGGCTGTCGATGTCGATGGCGTCGTAGTCGTCGTCGTCGGACGCCGAGACGTGGGTGATGGTGGCGGTGCGGGCGCCGCCCGGATTCAGCAGGTCGTCGTCGACCACGTTGTACTGCACCCGTTGCGGCGTCGCCCAGTTGCCCGAGGTGCCGCCAGTGAAGGTGAGGGTGACCACGCTGCCCTTGGCGCCGCCCGGTGCGCTGATCTTGACGTTGTCGGGATCCTGTGAGGTGATGGTGACTGTCACATCGTGGGTGGGCTGCGTGCCGAGCGCCACGGTATAGAACTGGTCGCCGGCGCTCTCGGCCGCCGTCTCGGCCCGGGTGGAGATGTGCACGCCTAGCTCGGAGATGGTCACCGTCACGTCTTCGCTCACCGAGCCGTAGCCGCCCCCCGCCGCGGCGTGGGTGAGGGTGATCGTGTCGGCGTCGGTGTCGCTGTCGGCCTCGGCGGCGAGAGTCACCGTCTGGGGCTTGTTCCAGTCGGCCACTGGGAAGGTGAGCGTGGTCTGGCTGCCGTCCGTGGAGGTGTCGGTGTCTACGGTGAGGTCGGTGCCGGACTGGCCGGTGATGGTGACCGTGACCGGAGCGGTGGGTTGCGAGGTGAGCGCCACCGTGTACGTGGCCTGCCGGTCTTCGAACAGCGTGAGTTCGGCGGTGGCGGGGACGAAGACCAGCCCGGCGGTGTCGTTGTCGACGATCCTCACCTGCACCTGGTTGCCGCTGGTGGCGTCGACCACCCCGGCGGGCAGGGCGCCGAACTCGAGCGCCGCGTTCTCGAGGCTGGTTTCGTCGAGGTCGTCGTCGACGGCGGTGAACGTGATCGAACCGCTGGTGGCGCCCTCGGCGATCACCACGGTGCCGCCGCCCGACAGGGTGATGTCGGCCGCGGAGGCCGCGCTTCCGGCTCTGAGCCGCACCGGCAGGCTGAGCTGGGCACGCGCCGGCGTGTTGAGGGTGGCGCTCACCGTGGCGGTGGCCCCCTCGGCCACATCCGCGGTCAGGCCCCCGGCCACGGCCAGCGAGGCCTGGTAGCCGTCGGCCAGGAACACCGGCGAGATGCCGTACATGGGGTGGGTGTTGGCCGGGTCGGCCTCCACGCCGCCGGCCAGCCACGCCTTGTTGGTGCTGGTGATCGACCCGGTGCGGATGTTGGCGCCGGCGCCCAGCGGGCCGCCGTTGGCGCCCAGGTTCGACTTGGCGCCGTCGGTGTCGGTGCCGGTGTAGATGTGGGCGGCGTCGCTGCCGCGGGCGGTGCCGGCCTCGCTGTGGATGTCGTAGCTGTCCCAGCCGGAGGACTGGAAGAAGTGGGTGTAGTTGTCGGCCAGTTTGTCGCCGCCGTTCCAGTACACGGCGATGCCGGGATCATCTGCGGCGCGGGAGCCGTCGGCCGCGTTGGGGTGGATGCCGATGCCGATGTGGGTGCCCGCGTCGGTGGAGGCGGTGGAGCCGACCGCCTTGAACAGCCCGCCGTAGGGCTGAATCGACGAGCGGCCCCCGGCGGCCACCAGGCCCTGTATCCAGGCGTCGTAGACGGCGATGTCCGACGCGGTGGCGTCGCGTTCGGCGCTCGACAAGAACAGCAGCCGGAACTGCTCGCCGGCGCCCACACCGGAGGGAATCAGCCCCGAGGCGGTGGTGGCCACCAGCGGGCCGGTCTCGTCGTCCTTGATGACGATGCCGAACGGGCCGCCGCTGGCGATGGCGCCGCTGGGGATGCCCGCCCAGGCGATCTTGCCGGGAGCGATCACCGCCGCGGGCTGGCGGCGGGCGTTGTTGTCGACCGCGGTGAAGCGCAACGTGGCCCCGGTGGCGCCCTGGGCGAACTGCACTGCCGGGTTCTGCGTCGAGTGCGATCCGCTGGTGGCCAGCGTCGCGCCGGTCTGAGTGGCGGGATGCAGCCCGAAGGTGAAGTCGGTGGCCACGGTGGCGCCCGACACAACGAACGGCAGCGTGATGGTTTCGCCGGCAGCCAGCGCCCGGCTGAGCGCAACGGTGACAGTGACGTGCTCGGTGCCGTCGCCGGCGCCTTCGGACACCGTGTCACCCGAGGCGGTCACGGTGGCGGTCACCGCAGGCAGGTCGTCGTCGGTGAGGCTGACAGTGCCGGCGGTGACGGTCTTGCCGGTGAGGGTGCCCGACACGGTGATCGTCTCGTCTTCGTTGCCGAGTGTGTTGGCCACCGGGGTGAGCAGGAAGCTGGCCTCGCCCGAGTCGGCCTCGGCGGCGATGGTGATGTCGAAGCTCTCGACCGGTGCGAAGCCCACTGCGTGGGGCGTGGCCGAGCCCGCCACGGTCACAGTCACGGTCTGGAACGTGGCGAAGCGGGTGGCGCCGTCGACGGCGGCGGTGACCGTCACGATGGTGGCGCCGTCGCTTTCGGTCACGCTGGCGGGGCTGGCTGTGAGGGTCACCCCGGCGGGAGCGGCGTCGTCGTCGGCGATGGTGATGGTGGTCTCGGCGACGCTGCCGATCTGGTAGGCGTCGTCGGTGGACAAGGCGAGGGTGATGGTCTCGGCGTCGTCGTCGACGTTGTCGTCGGTGATCTCCACGTCGAAGGTGGCCGACGCGTCGCCGGCTTTGATGGTGACGGCGCCTGCGGGCGCGGCGTAGTCGGCGCCGGCGGCAGCGGTGCCGCCGGTGACCTGGTAACGCACCGTCAGGTCAGCAGAGGGGGCGGAGTCGACGTTGACGGCCACGGCCACGGTGCGCCCAGATGCGGCCTCGCCGCCGGCGTAGGCAGCCGACGCGAACGACACGGCCGGCCGCTCGTCGGCCACCACCACCTTCACCGGTGCGAGCCCGGCAGTGCCCGCGGTGTAGCCCTCGGCGTCGCTGGAGGTGATGGTGTGGCTCACCGAGGTGGTGCCCTTGGCCGCGCCGGTGACGGTCACCGTCTGGGGCACGTCCCAGTTGTCGGCGTCGAAGCTGAGCGCGGTCGCGGGCACCGTCGCGATGCCGGTGGCGGCCACGACCGGCGTGATCTCCACCGTCTCGCCCGGGTCGGGCGCGCTGATGAGATGCACCTCATACGTGACGGTGCCGCCGCCGGGCGCCGCGGTCACCTCATCTGGCGAGGCCGTCACACCGTGCCCCGCGTCGATGACCGAGATGTTGTAGAAGTCGCAGTTGCGCCCGGACTCGTCCTCGCCACCTTCGGCGTCGGGATCCGCGTTGAGCGAGGCGTCCTTGTCCCATGCATAGGGGCCGCTGGCCGCGGAGGGGCAGTGGTACATGGGGCTCTTGGAATCGTCCAGGACGTCGCCGTCGTAGAGGGCGCGCACCGTGACGGTCTGCGGGACGGCCCAGTTGCCGTTGCCGCCGCTGCCGCTGCCGTCGCCGCCCGCGGTGAACGTGAGCGTGTGCTGTTCGCCCGTCATCTCGGGGTCGGTGTCGTAGACGTAGAGGGGGTGATCGGCGACGGCCGGCCTCGCGACGTTGTCATCGTCGGGCTCGATCTTCTCGGCGAGCGTCACCGTCACGTCGGCCTGCGGGTCCACCCAGAGCCTCACCGTGTACGTGGCCGACGCCCCCCCCTCGAGGAGTTCGGGGCCGCTGAGGGCGGGAACGGTGGCAATGCTGTTTTCGACGATGATGAAATCGGCCCGAAGCGGCTTCGTGCCCGACGTGTAGCCCGAAGGGCAGCTCGCAGCGGGGCAGAGGGTGACAAAGACCAGCTCGTTGTTCTCCCGGGCGGTGTCGGCCAGCGCCTCGAACGTGACCAGCTTCTCCTGGTCGCCCTTGTCGAAGCTGACCGCAGCCGGCAACGCGAAGTCGGGGTCGGGGCCCGCAGAAGGAGAGAGCGCCTTGCCGACAGGAGGCGTGGCGGTCAACGCCAGCAGGCCCAACGGGATCGACACGGCCTCGGGCGCCGGGGCGCTCAGCTTCACCTTGAACGTGTAGCTGTGCCCCTCCGCCACCGGCGGCCCAGTTGGCAGCGCCTCGTCGTCGGCGGTGGTCCACGACACCGTCACTGGCGCCTCGTCGTTGGTGATCTTCACGGTGGCGCCCGCAACGGTGAAGGTGCTGTCGCCCGACAACTCGCCCGACACGGTAAGCGTCTCGTCGCCGTCGAAGATCTCGTTGTCGGTGGGGGTGAGCGTGAAACTGCCCGATGCCTCGTCGTCGCCCGCGCCGATGGTGACGTCGAAATCGCTGACCGCGGTGAAGCCGACCACGCCGTCGGCGCCCGAGCCGGCCACCGACACCATCACCGTCTGATCGGCGCCGAAGCGCGACGTGCCGTCGATCGCGGCGGTGACCGTCACCGTGGTGGCGCCGGCGTCCTCGGCCACCACAGCCGGATGGGCCGACAGCGTGATGCCGGTGGGAGCGGCGTCGTCGTCGGTCACCGTGATCTCAGCAGGGGTCACCGTGGCCGACGACGGCGCGGCCACCCCCGACACGGTCAGCGTCTCGGTGCCCGACGCGAACTTGTCGTCGACAGGTGTGAGCGTGAACTCGCCGGTGGCCGACGCCGCGCCGGCCGGAATGGTGATGTCGAAGTCGCTGACCGCATCGAGGCCCACCAGCCCGTCGGCGCCAGACGGCGCCACCGACACCTGCACCGTCTGATCGGCCGCGTAGCGGGTGCCGCCGGTCACCGTGGCCGTCACCGTCACCGTGGTGGCGCCGGCGTCCTCGGCCACCGCGGCGGCGCTGGTCGACAGGGTGATGCCGGTGGGCGGATCGTCGTCGTCGTCGATGGTGAAGGTGAGGCTGTTCTTGGCGCCGACGAGGTAGTCGTCACCGCCGAGCAGCACCAGCCGGAACTTCTCGCCGGCGCCCTCATCGATGATGTCGTCGAAGACCCGCACCACGATGTCGGCGCTGGTGGCGTTGGCCGCCACGGTGATCGTGCCCGGCAGCGTTTGGTAATCGAGGTTCGCAATGGCCGAGTCGCCGGCCACCGCCTCCACCCGGTAAGCGATCGTCAAAGGGTCTGAGGACGCAGGCGAGACGTTGAGCTGCACGTTCCTGCCGGCCGCGTTCTGCTCGCCGTGCGCCAGCGTCGTTTGATCGAACTCCACCTCGGGGCGAGTGTCGGCCGTCACCTCGAACACCGGCGACATGGCATACATGTGGTAGTTGTTGCGGCGGGGCGCGGTCCCGCAAGCGATGTTGCGTCGGCAGCTGCTGCCGGCGTCTCCGTACCCTGTGCCAAAAGCCACCGACAGGTTCTGATTGGGCGCACCTAGGGGAGCGGTGTGCCGCGCGCATCCCTCTGTCGTGCCGGTCCACACCCGGTCGCCACCGTTCGCGGTTCCCGCCTCGTTTCGGTAGTGATTCGTCTGAGCGGGATTCTGCCCGGTCTGGCCCGTGTTGTCCCACGGATCGCCGTTGCAGAGGTCGAAGTAGTTGTCGGCCACCTGGGTGCCGTTGTTCCAGTAGATCGGCGTGCCCGCACTGGTGGCCGAGGTCGAGCCGTCTGTCCATTGCGAACCGTCCCACAGACCGCTGTGCCTCCGCGCCGCCGTGTTCGATCCGCCGCTACCGGTGGAGGCGAAGGCCTTGAAGAAGCCGAGGTAGGGCCACAGCGCCCCGTGGCCGTCGTCGACCGCTGCTCGACGGACGAAATCGTCGTAATAGGAGATCTCGTCGCGGTTGGCATCGGTCGTGTCAGTGGTCATGTACAAGAGCCGGAACCGGTCGCCCTGGCTGAGGCCCGACGGCGCCAGCGGCCAGTTGGCGGGCACTTTGATGGTGCCGGACTCGTCGTCTTCGATGGCGAACTCCACCGGCGATCCACCGGTGCGGGTGATACTCACTCCGCGGCCGGCGCTCGGCGCTCGGGCCCCGGCGCCGAGGGCGATCACCACGTAGGGCTGGGTGCGGGTCGAGTTGTCGATCGCGGCGAATCGCACCACGGCGCGGCGGGCGCCGGCGCCAAGGCGCACTGCGGGGTTCTGGGCGCTGTGGGGTGTATCGGTGAGCAGCGTCACGCCGGTCTGCGACGCCGGTTCGAGCTTGAAGGTGAAGTCGGCGCCCTGGTCGGCGCCGACCACCGTCAGCGGCACGGTGACCGTCTCGGCGCCGGTGAGCGGGCGGCCCAGGTCGATGGTGACGTCTTTGGTGGTGTCGGCGGTGCTGCCGGACTCGGCGACATCGCCGGCGGGGGCGGACATGGCGATGAACACGTCGCCGGCGCTGTCGCCGTCATCGGTGATCGTGACGGTGGCTTCGGTGGCGGCGGCCAGGTCGTAGTCGGCGCCGTCGACCAGGGTCAGCACGATCGTCTCGGCAGGATCGACGGCGGTGTCGTCCAACACCTGCACGGCGACGTCGGCGGAGGTGGTGTTGGCGTTGATGGTGACCGAGCCGCTGAGGGCCGCGAAGTCGTCGCCGCTGGTGGCGGTGCCGCCCACCCTGTAGCCGATGGTGAGGTCGGCGGGCCACGCCCGGTCGAGGTTCACCGTCACCGGGGCCTGCCGATCCCCGGCCGCTTCGCCTGCGGTGTGGGCGGCGCCGGCGAACGACGCCAGGGCCCCCACGCTGGCGATGGTCAACGTCTTGGTGGAGGTGTCGCGGCTGAACCCGCCGCCCGAGCCGGTGGTCTTGTAGGGGCCTGTCTCGGTACTCAACCTCAGCACGACCGTCTCGTCGGCCTCGCCGTGGACGGTGTCGATCAGCGCGCCGGCGGTGATGGTGGCGATTTGCACGCGGCCCGAACCGTCGCCGGTGAAAGTGAGCGTGGCTCTCGCCGAGCCCAAGCCGGTGCAGGCCACCCCGCGGCCCGTGCAGGCAAGGCTGGAGTCGGCGGCCTCCAGGCCGGTGCCGGTGCGGGTCAGCGGCACCACCACCGTCTCGGTGTCGGTGATCGCCCGACCCAGCCGCACCGTGAACACCGCGGTCTCGCCCTCCAGGATGCTCGCCGGCGAGGGACCGCTGAGGGTGATCGTCATGGCGTCGTTGTCGGTGACCACGGCGGTAGCCGCCGCGGCGGCGCCCAGGGTGTAGCCGGAGCCCGACGTCAGCGTGAGCGTGACCGACCCGTCGGGCTCGTCGATGCTGTCGCTGTCGAGCGCCACCGTCACGTCCACCGAAGCAGCGCCGCCGGCGATAGTGGCCGTCTTGCCCGTTCCGGTGCCTCCCGCCGCCACGAACTCGCCCGTCTGGGTGACGGCGTAGCTGATTTCCAGGTCTTTGCCCGGCACCGGGTCGGCGGTGAGGGTGAAGGTGACCGACCTCGACTCCTCCACCGACGCCGCTCCCTTCAAAGCCAAGGTGACCTCAGGATCGGCCACCAGCTTGAGCACCGGCGACATGGCGTAGAAGGGCCGCTGCTGAGTGTTGGAGGCACTGCCTGTATGCAGATGGTTCTGCGCGGTGGTGCCGTCGGCGGTGGCCCGCGAGACGCTGGAGGCGCCCAGCGGGAAATCGAACGCCTCGCAGCCGTTGCCCGAGCCGGTCCACGCCTCATAGGGCTGATAGCTCGACGGCGCCGTCTGCGGGAAATTGCTGGCCCCGTCCTCGTTGCGGACGCCGAGGCCATTGGCGCCCCAGCCGGTAGTGGCGCCGCCGCCGCCCTGCCAGTTCTGGTCGCACAGGTCGGCGTAGTTGTTGGCCAGCCGCACGCCGCCGAGCCAATAGGTGGGCACACCCTGGCTGGTGCTGCCGTTCGTCGCGCGGGCCGACCCGTCGGTGTAGCCCCCGGTCGGGTGGCCATTGTGGACCGTGTGCAGGCCGTTGTGCACCCGGGCCGACGTGCCGGTGGACTCGTCTTTGTCGCGGGTGCCGCCGAACACCTTGAAGAAGCCGGCGTAGGGCTTGATGTCGGCGTGACCGGTGCGGGCGATGGTGCGGCGCACGAACGTGTCGTAGTCAGCGATATCGCCTGAGGTGGCGTCGCCGGTGGCGGTGGTGCGCAGGAACAGCCGGAAATCGTCGCCGGCGGTCAAATCGCCCGGCGTCAGCGACCAGCCGTCGGGCACCACGCCGTCCCACGTCTCGTCGTCGATGATGCTGAACTCCACCAGTTTCACCCCGGCGAGGTCGAGGCCGCCGTTCACGTTGGCCGAACTGGGCGCCCGGGCGCCGGCGCCGGGGTCGATCACGATGTAGGGCAGGCCGGCCCGGTCGTTGTCCACCGGGGTGAAGCGCAGCGTGGCCAGATTCGCGCCGGCGGCGAAGCGCACCGCCGGGTTCTGCGGGCTGTGCGCGCCGCTGGTGAGCAGCGACACGCCCGGGTGCGCGCCCGGCGCGAGGCCGAAGCTGAAGTCGTCGCCCACGGTGGCGCCGTGTACCGACAGCGGCACAGTGACCGTCTCGGCGCCGGTGAGCTTGCGGCTCAGCCCGACGGCGACGACCTTGTGGCCGGCGTTGTCGCTCGCTCCCTCCACCACGTCGCCGTCGTTGTTGCCCCCCGACGCGGTGATGGTCACCGTCACCGGCTTGTAGGTGACGAACACCGGTGACATGGCGTAGAACGGCCGCTGCTGCGTGTTGGCTGCGGCGCCCGCGTGCAGATGCCGCCCGGCGCTGGTGCCGTCTGCGGTGGCCCGCGAGACGCGGGAGGCGCCCAGCGGGAAATCGAACGCCTCGCAGCCGTTGCCCGAGCCGGTCCACGCCTCATAGGGCTGATAGCTCGACGGCGTCGTCTGCGGGAAATTGCTGGCCCCGTCCTCGTTGCGGACGCCGAGGCCATTGGCGCCCCAGCCGGTAGTGGCGCCGCCGCCGCTCTGCCAGTTCAGGTCGCACAGGTCGGCGTAGTTGTTGGCCAGCCGAACGCCGCCGAGCCAATAGGTGGGCACACCCTGGCTGGTGCTGCTATTCGTCGCGAGGGCCGACCCGTCGGTGTAGCCCCCGGTCGGGTGGCCGTTGTGGACCGTGTGCAGGCCGTTGTGCACCCGGGCCGAGGCGCCGGTGGACTCGGCCGGGTCATCCTTATCGCGGGTGCCGCCGAACACCTTGAAGAAGCCGGCGTAGGGCTTGATGTCGGCGTGGCCGGTGGCGGCGATGGTGCGGCGCACGAAGGCGTCGTAGTCGGCGATGTCTGTGGAGGTGGCGTCGCCGGTGGCGGTGGTGCGCAGGAACAGCCGGAAATCGTCGCCGAGCGCCAGGTCTGACGGTTTCAGTGGCCAGTCGGGCGGCACCACCAGCGGGCCGGTCTCGTCGTCGATGATCACGAAGGCAGCGCGGCCGCGCACCTCGACGTCCGGGTTGTTTCCGCCGGTTGTCCTGGCGTTGGCAACCGAGACCACCACATACGGCTGTGTCCGCTCGTCGTTGTCGACGGGCTCGAAGCGCAACTCGACCGACTCATGCGGCCCGGTGTTCGCGGTGAACCGCAGCGACTTCAGCCGCTCGTTGGCGGCGGTGTGGTAGGTGGGGGTGATGCCTGCTGCACTGCTCAGCAGTTTCAGCGTGTAGTCGCCGGCGCCCACCCCGTCGACGACGATGTCCATGTCGGTGGAGTAGCCAGTTCCCGAGCCGCCCAGCGGCGGGTCGAATTCCAAGGTGATGGTCTTGCGACCCGCAGGAGCAAGGGGGTTGCTGCCCTCTAACACGTTCCCGTCGTTGTCGCCGTCGGAGGTCACGACGGTGACGCCGATGGGCTGGTAGCTGCTCGTCACCTTGAACACCGGCGACATGCCGTACAAGGACTGAATCCCTGCCATCGGAATCGCAAGGCGTCCGTACCACAGCGGTCCTCCGGCTTGGGCGCCGGCACCGACGAGCGCACTGCTGCTGACCAGGTTGTGATTCGGCTCGGCGCCGCAGTTGTGGGTGCCGGTTCTGATCTGATCCACGGTGCTCGACGTGCCGTCCTCCTGCTTGAGCGGGTTGTAGCTTGAAGACCACTGGACGTCCCATTCGTTGTCGCAGAAGTCGAAGTAGTTGTCGGCCACCTTGTCGTCGCCGCCCAGCCAATAGATCGCCGTTCCTGAATCAGCGGCCCTGGTCGAGCCGTCGCTCCACGGCCCGCTGGGCTCGGTGTACATGCCCAGGTGCTCACGTGCCGTCACGCCCGTTCCGCCCTGGCTCGCCTTGGTGGTGCCCACCACCTTCACCGCGCCCGCATAGGGAACCAGAGCGGCGTGGCCGCTGCCCACCACCACGCCCCGCACAAACTCGTCGTAGGCGGCGATGTCGGGTGCCGCGCGGTCCTTCCGCGACGTGATGAACAGCAGCCGGAAGGTGTCTCCGATACCGACGCCTGACGGCAGCAACGGCCAGTCGGCCGGCACCTCGAGGTCGCCGGTCTCGTCGTCCACGATGTTGAAGCGGAACTTGGTGTCGATCCTGCCCAAAAGGCGGAGCGACCTGCCGTCGAAGTACGACGGCCCGGAGCTCACGCCGATCTGCACATAGGGCTGGGTGCGCTGGTCGTTGTCGACGGCTTGGAACCGCAGAGTGGCGACCCTGGCGCCGGCGGTCATCACCACTGCCGGATTCTGGGCGGTGTAGCCGCCGGCGGTGCGCAACTGCACTCCCGGCTGGGACGCCGGATGCAACCGCAGCGTGTAGTCCACGTCGGCGGCGACGCCGAGCACCTCGAGCGGCACCGTGAGGGTCTGGCTGCCGGTGAGCTCCCGGTCGGCAGCGATCGTGAGCGTCTTGTAGCCGTCGGCGCTGCTGCCCTCGCGAATATTCCCTTCGGAGTCGCCGCCCGAAGCCTCCAAAGCCACCGACGTGGGTCCTTCCACCGTGAACACCGGAGACATGGCGTAGAAGAAGGGCCGATTGTCGCTCTGCGACGCAGCCCCGCCGTCAGGGAGAAAGCTGCTGTTCCCGGACCTGAAAGTGCCTGCTGCCAGAAACAGAGTCCCCGCGCCTGGTCTGCCCAACGACGGCCCTGCCCCTGCATAGGCGCAATCCGCACCCGTAGAACTCCACATTGTCAATGGCTTGGTGGCGTTTCCAGCCTCGTTCTTCATGTGGTTCATCTCGGGGTCGCCCCCGGAGGCCGCGATGTATCGGTTGTCCCAGCTCCCGTCGCAGAAGTCGAAGTAGTTGTCGGCAACCTTGGAGCCATTGAGCCAATAGACGGATGTGCCGTCGTCGTCGTCCTTGGTTGATTCGTCGGTCCACATCGAACTGTCGGGGTCCCACATGCCGGTGATGACCCGGGCGGGGGTGTTGGGGCGGGAGGCACTGTCGTACACCGTCGCGAACACGGTGAACCGGTCGGCGTAGGGTTTCACCGCGTCATGGCCCTTGCGGGCGACGACGCTGCGCACGATCCCGTTGTAGTGATGGACGCCTGCGGTCTGCGCCTTGCCGGATTCAGACGTGATGAACAGCAGCCGGAACTTGTCACCCGAACTGAGCCCGGCGGGGATGAGCGCCCAATCGCCGGGCACCTCGATGTCAGCGGCCTCCTCCACCTGGAACACCGGCGACATGCCGAAATAGGGGCGCATTTGGTCTTTATGTGGTCCAGGACCCTCGAGCGGCGACTCGCCGGCGTGCGTTCCGAGGGCCGCTGTCACAAATTGACCGCCGCCCAATGTATTCCTGTCGGCGGTGCATTGCTCCCCGAGACGATTTGCGTGGTCTTGGGTTCCGCTCCAGATCAAGTTGGGCTGGGTCCCTTTGCCGGCCTCGTTCTTCATCGAGACCTTGCGCACGCTCGCGCCGCCTTCCCACGAGCCGTCGCAGAAGTCCAGATAGCCGTTGGCCACCTTCTTGCCGCCCAGCCAGTAGATCGGTATGCCGTTGAGGTCGGAGCTGGTCGATCCGTCAGCCCAGGCGCCTCCGCTGCGCATGCCGGCGATGTCTCGGGCGGCGATATTGGCGGTGTCGGCTTCGTTGCGCACCGACGCGAACACCGTGAACGCACCGGCGTAGGGCTTCGCCGCGGTGTGCCCGGTGCGGACGGCGACGCTGCGCACGATGTCGTTGTAGTGGGCAAGGCCGCGGGTCTCCGCGGTGCCGGTCTCGGAGGTGATGAACAGCAGCCGGAACTTGTCGCCGTGGTCGAGGCCGTCGGGGATGAGCGGCCAGTCGCTGGGCACCACGAAGGGGTCGGCCTCGTTGTCGACGATGACGAAGCTCTGCTCCTGCCCGGTGGGATCAGCCACACCGTTGGGGATGTTGTGGGTGAGGGGCTGCATCGCGATGAGGACGTACGGCGTGCCGCGCGACTCGTTGTCCACCGCCGTGAAGCGCACCGTGGCGGCGAACCCACCTTCGGTGAAACGCACGGCGGGGTTCTGGGCGCTGTGGCTGCCGCTGGTGAGCAGCTCCACGCCCTTCTGGCCGACGGGGTTCAGCGCCACGACGTAGTCGGCGCCAGCCGCCGCCCCGGTGACGGTGAACGGGACGGTGATCTGCTCGTTGGCCGCCAGGGCGCGGCTCAGGGTGACGGTGAGCGTCTTGTAGCCGCTGGCATCGCCGGCGCCCTCCACCACGTCTCCGTCGCTATTGCCGCCCGTGGCGGTGATAGCCACTTGGATCGCCTCGGGCTCGCTCACATGGAACACCGGCGACATGCCGTAGAAGGGAATGACCAACCCTTGGGGGCCAACGGCACGCGTTCCGTCCCACAGCGGTCCTCCGGCGCGGGCGCCGGCGCCGAGAAGCTGAGTACGGTCGGCCAGGGTGAAATCGCCGACAAGGCTGGTCCGCTCCAGGCCGCATGTGTAGGTGCCGGTCCTGATGTGTTGCGCGGTGCTCGACGTGCCGTCCTCCTGCTTGAGCGGGTTGTATTCCGAGGTCCACCCGATGTCCCATTGGTTGTCGCAGAAGTCCACGTAGTTGTCGGCCACCTTGTCGTCGCCACCCAACCAGTAGATCGCCGTGCCGGGATCATCGGCCTTCGTCGAGCCGTCGCTCCACGGCCCGCTCGGCTCGATATACACCCCAAGGTGCTCACGCGCCGTCACCCCGGCGCCGCCCTGCCTCGCCTTGGTGCCGCCCACCACCTTCACCGCACCCGCATAGGGAACGACCGCGGCGTGACCGCTGCCCACCACCACGCTTCGCACGAACTCGTCATAGGCAGCAATGTCGTCGGGCTCGGCATCGCGGCCCTGGGACGTGATGAACAGCAACCGGAACGTGTCCCCCGCGCCGACGCCTGACGGCAGCAGCGCCCAGTCGCCGGGCACCACGAAGGGGCCCACCTCGTCGTCGTGCATCACGAACGCCACGTCGCCGGTGGGGGCCAGCCCGGCCGCGATGTTGACGGCGGCCGGGGCGCGGGCGCCGGCGCCGTAGCCGATGACGATGTAGGGCTGGGTGCGGTCGCTGTTGTTCACCGGGGTGAAACGCAGCGTGGCGCGGCGGGCGCCGGCGCTGAACTGCACGGCGGGGTTCTGGGCGCTGTGGCTGCCTCCGGTGAGCAGCCTCACGCCGGGCTGGACCGACGGCCGCAGGGCGAAGGTGAAGTCGGTGGCCACCGCGGCGCCCTGCACAGTGAGCGGCACCGTGACCGTCTCGCCGGCCAGCAGCAACCGGCCCAACTCCACGGTGACGGTCTTGTAGCCGGTGGAGTCGCCGGCGGCCTCCACCACCCCGTCGGCGGTGCCGTCACTGTCCGACAGGGTGACCGCCAGCGGAGCGGCGCCTTCCACCAGGAACACCGGCGACATGCCGTAGAAGCTGAACCCGACGCTGTTGACCTGATCGCCTATCCGGCTGAACGATGGGCCGCCCGTCCGTGAGGCCCCACCCCCCGCGACCCGCGGTTGGCCGAGCGCTTGGGTGTGCGGAGCGCAGTTGTGCGAGCCGAGCCAGGCAAAGACCTTGGCCAGCGTGTTGCCGTCCTCGCCCCGCACAGGATTGAACCCCTCGTCGATGCCCGAGGTGTTCGGATCGTCAGCCACGAACGGGCTGTCGAATGCTGTCCCGTCACAGAGGTCGAAGTAGTTGTCGGCCACCTTGTCGTCGCCGCCCAGCCAGTAGGTCGGAATGCCGGGATCGTCGTCCGCCGTCGAGCCGTCGCTCCACGGCCCGCTGGGCTCGGTGTACATGCCGAGGTGCTCGCGCGGCGTCACCCCGGCGCCGCCCTGTGTCGTCTTGGTGCCGCCGACCACTTTCACGGCCCCCGCGTATGGCTTGATGGCGGCGTGGCCGCTGCCCACCACCACGCTTCGCACGAACTTGTCGTAGTCGGCGATGTCGTCCGAGGATGCGATGCGACCCTTGGACGTGAGAAACAGCAGCCGGAACGTGTCGCCCGCTGCGACGCCTGACGGCAGCAGCGGCCAGTCGGCGGGGACCGTGAACGGGCCGGCCTCGTCGTCGACCGCGGTGAACTCGAACGGCCCGCCGGAGGCGGCGAGCCCGGCGGCGATGTTGGTGTGGCTCGGGGCGCGGGCGCCGGTACCCGCGGCGATCTTGTAGATCGGCACGGTGCGCCGGGTGTCGTCGGTGTGGGTGAAGCGCAGCGTGGCCGACGTCGGCGCGCCGGCGATGAAGTGCACTGCGGGGTTCTGGGGGCTGTGGAGGCCGTCGGTGAGCAGTTTCACTCCGGGCTGGGTGCTCGGCTCGAGAACGAAGGTGAAGTCCTCGCCGGCGGTGCCGCCGGTCACGGTGAGCGGCATCGTGACCGTCTCGCCGGGGACCAGCCGCCGGCCCAGGGTGACGGTGACGGTCTTGTACTCGGTGGCGTCGCCCGCGCCCTCCACCACATTGCCGCTCGCGTCGCCGTCCGACGCCGAGACCGCCGCCGACACCGGCCCGGTGTCGTCCACCTGGAACACCGGCGACATGCCGTAGAAGCTGGACCCGACGCTGTTGACCTGATGGCCTGTCCGGCTGAACGATGGGCCGCCCGTCCGTGCGGCCGGACCCTCCGCGACCTGCGGTCGGCCGAGCGCTTGGGTGTGCGGAGCGCAGTTGTGCGATCCGAGCCAGGCAAAGACCTTGGCGAGCGTGTTGCCGTCCTCGCCCCGCACAGGATTGAACCCCTCGTCGATGCCCGAGGTGTTCGGATCGTCAGCCACGAACGGGCTGTCGAATGCTGTCCCGTCACAGAGGTCGAAGTAGTTGTCGGCTGCCTTGACGCCGCCCAGCCAGTAGGTCGGAATGCCTGGATCGTCGTCCGCCGTCGAGCCGTCGCTCCACGGCCCGCTGGGCTCGGTGTACATGCCGAGGTGCTCGCGCGGCGTCACCCCGGCGCCGCCCTGTGTCGTCTTGGTACCGCCGACCGCCTTGACGGCCCGCACGTAGGGGGCGAGAGCAGCGTGGCCGTTGCCCGCCACCACACCCTGCACGAACTCGTCGTAGTCGGCGATGTCGTCCGAGGATGCGTTGCGCGAGCCGGACGTGAGAAACAGCAGCCGGAAGCCGTCGCCCGCGCTCAGACCAGCGGGCAGCAGCGGCCAGTCGGCGGGGACGGTGAACGGGCCGCTCTCGTCGTCGATGATCGCGAACTCGACCGGGCCGCCGGCGGTGCCGGTGACGCCCCCGGCGATGTTCTCGGTGCTGGGCGCCAGGCTGCCGGTGCCGAAGTCGACGACGACGGTGGCCGCGTGGCGCCGGTTGTCGTCGACCGGCGTGAGGCGCAGGGTGGCCGACTGGCCTCCGGCGGTCAACTCCATTGCCGGGTTCTGGGCGCTGTGAGGAGCGCTGGTGAGCAGTCGCACGCCCTGCTGACGGAGCGGGCGCAGCGCCGCCGTGTAGTGGGTGTCCACTGTGGCGCCGGTGAACGCCAGCGGCACCGTGACCTTCTCGTTGCCGGCGAGTGTCCGGTTGAGGGTCACCGTGAGCGTCTTGAAGCCGGCCGCGCTGGCGTCGCCTTCGAGCGCGTTGCCGCGGCTGTCGCCGTCGGACGCCGACATGGTCACCATCATCTCGGCGAGGTGCGAGGGCTGCACCGTTGCCGACGCGACAGACGCGGCGGGGTCGATCAGGTAGGGACCGACGCCCAGCGTCACCGTCACGCTGCCGGCGGGGTTCTGCGCGCCGTCGTCCTGGGTGGCGACCGAATGGGCCGCGGCGGTGGCGGCGCCGGCGATCACGGCCGTCTTCGCGCCCACGTCGGCTGCGGCCACGTAGCCGCCGGCCTGCGACACCGCCAGCGCCACCGGCAGGCCGACGCCCGTCGCCTTGTCCGCCGATATGTCGAAGCCGGCCGCGTCGCCCTCGGCCACCAGTGCGGCCGAGGGGGCCACCGACACCGTGGGGGTGTCCTCGCTGCTGATCACCGCAACGCTGACCGGCGCAGGCGACGTGTTGCGAATGCCGCCCTGATAGCTCTTGGTACCTGCGCCCACGCCGCCTGGGAAGCTCGCCGCGGGCGTGGCCCGGAATAGACCGTCGGCGCCGAACGCCACCGAGAACTGCTCGAGCGCCTCGTCGGCGCCGTCGGCCACCGCGGTGAGCAGCAGCGTGGCCTCGCCGGCGCCTGCGCCGCTGAAGCGCACCTTGGGGGTGAGCGTGCCGGCGTTCACCAGCGTGACGCCGGTGTTGAGCCCGTCGCCCGGCTTGAGCGACACCGCGACGTCGGCCGCGGTGAGCTCGCCGGCGCTGCCGCCGTGCTGGGCGATCACCAAGGGCACGTCCACCCGCTCGCCGGCGGCCAGTGTGTGGTTCTGGACTATGCCTCCCAGCGTCACCGTCAGCTCCACGGCGCGCACGCCTGCCGAGGCATGCTCGGCGATGACGCCGCCGCCGTAGCGGCCTGCGAGGTCGGCGCGCAGTCCGGTATCGACGATCAGCAGGACGACACTGGCCGACCCGAAGCCCGGCGAGCACGTCGCCTCGGGGCAGACCTCGATGGCGGCGACTTCATTGGCCTCGAAATCGCTGTCGGCCAGCGTCGGCGTCTCGACGGTCGCCTGGGTGTGCCCGTAAGGGATGAACACCGGCTCGGGCAGCGTGTAGTCGGCGCCGATCGTGGCAGTGTTGGCGCCGGCGCTGTTCACCGCGAAGGTGATGAGAGCCGGGCCGGTGGCGCCGGCGGCCAGCACCACCCGCAGGGTGGCCGGCGTCCCCTCCGCGGCGCGCACATGCTCGAGAGCGGCGTCGCTGTCGGGCTGGTAGATCAGCACTCCGATATCGGCAGAGGCGGGCGCCTCGTCGTCCGCGATCAGCACCCGGGTGCGCACCGGATCGACGGTGGTGTCGTCGCCGTCGCTGAACGGCGCCTGGTTCAGGCCCGCCGTGGTGGCCAGGCTCGTGTCGGCCAGATCGCCGAGGCTCACCGTCACTATCTCGTGGGCGGCGTCGCCGTCGCCGCCGCCGCTGCCGTCGGTGGCCTGGGTGCCCGCGTCGCGCCCGGTGGAGCCGAAGGCGATCTGCGCGGTCTGCACCCGCTGGGTGGCGTGGCCGGTGAAGCGCAGCACCGGGGCGGCGGTGAACGCGTCGGCCAGGCTCACCCCGGTGCCCGACGCGGTGATGAAGAAATCGCGGTTGGTTCGACCCGACAGGGCCGCGCCGGTGTCGGTGGCGAGCACCAGGGGCACCTCCAGCACCTCGCCGGCGTCGAGGCGGCGGCTCAGCTCCACACCCACCTCGACGGTCGCATGGCTGCCGCTGCTGGCCTCGCCGGCGATACTGCCGCCCCCGGTCACCTTCACCAACAGCAGCGACAACTGGGTGATCGTGAAGGTCGTGGTCGGCGCGATGGCGCCCGCGGAATATCCCTGCGGACACGTCGCGGCAGGGCACAAGGTGACCGCCACGGTCTCGTCGGACTCCGCCGGATCGGCATCGGCGCGAGCGACGAAATCGAACCGAACCTCAGACTCGCCGAAGGGGATCTCCACCGTTGCGGGCAGGTCGAAGTCGGCGGCCGCCGCGGTGCCGACCACGACATCGAGCGGGATGCTCACCGGGCCGAGATGGCCGTCAGCCAACCTCACCACCACACCACGCTCCATGCCCTCAGCCACCGCCGCCTGCGGAGGCAGCGCCACAATGCCGTCGGCGTCGAACCACCGCACCGCGATCGGCGCCGCGCCGCCGTCATCGTCTCCCAACACGAACTCGGCCACCTCCCCGGCGGTCTCCCTGGAACCGTCGCCGTCGGAATAGGCCACCGCGCCGCCCTGAAGACTGGTCCTGAAACCGCTGCCGTCGTCGGTGAAGTCGCCGAAGGCCAGCTTGATCTGCTCATCGGCAGTGTCCGTGTCGCCGGTGCCGGTGCGGGGAGCGAACCGCAGCCGGGCCGCGGCCGCGCTGGGGCCGCTGAAAGTGAGCAGCGGGGTGGCGGTGTCGGCGTTGCGCAGCGACGTGCCCCCGCCGGTGACGGTGATCTCCCACAGCCGCTCTGCGCCGCTGAGAGGAGCACCGGTAGAGGTGGTGATCACCAGCGGCACGGTGAGGCTCTCACCGTCGACCAGCGCACGGTCCAACTCCACATCGACGATCACGCCGCCGCCGCCCGCCTGCTCGCGGAAGACGCCCGCCGCGGCAGCCAGGCGAACCTCGGTCGGGTCGTCGTCGATCACGTTGGCGTTCACGTCGGCGACGGGCAGGCCGTCATAGTCGGAGTCGCTCGAAGCCGCGGTGTGGGAGATCACCGCGGCCCGGCCGACGGGATTGTCGGTGCTGTCGTCTACCCCGGTCACGTCGACGGCCTGCGCCGCATTCCAGTTGCCGGCGGTGAAGATGAGGGTGACGGTGCCGTCGTTGTTGTTGACGGCGCCGGGCGCGGACGAGGCAACGGTGACCGCCCCGGTGTCGCCCGACGCGATCTCCACGGTGACGGTCACGTCGGCGGTGGGCTCGGTCTTGAGCACCAGGCTGTAGGAGTCGCTGGTGCTGCCGTCCTCTGGCACCTCGGTGCCGGCGCCGGTCTGGATGATGTTGATGCCCACCGAGGCATCGACGACGGTCACCGTCACCTCCGGACCGGAACTCACGCCGCTGTAGCCGGCCACCGCGTGGGTGATGGTCACCGACTCGTCGCCGGCGTCGGCGTCGGTCACCGGGCTGACCACCACCGGGGCCGGCACCTGCCAGGCGTTGGCGTTGCCGCCGGTGGGCGCGGGCCACGAGACGGTGAGCGTGCCGTCGGCGTTGAGGGTGGTGGTGGGCCCGGTGCGGGCCGGATCCTGTTGTTTCAGCGCCACCGCACCGGTGTCGGCGGAGGTCACGGTGATGGTGACCGCCCCGGTCGGCTCGGTGGACAGGGCGAGGAAGTAGGCGTCGTCGGCGCCGCCCTCGGTGAGGCTGACCGTCGGCGGGGCGGCCACCACGGGAGCGGCCGAGTCGGCGCTGATGATCACCGCGAAGAGGGCCTGCGCCCGGTCGGGGTGAGCCTCGAAGCCGGTCGGCAGGGCGCCCAGCGTGACATCGATCGGTTCGACGGAGCTGCTGCTGCTGGCGTCGGCCCGCTGCAGAGCGATCACAGCCTCCTGCACCGTCTTGCCCTCGGCCGCGGTGAACGTGACCGTGGGCGTGTTCGTGGCCGGCGCGCCGAGCACTGCGCCAGTGCCGGTGTGCAGGCTCCAGGTGAGGTCGCCGGTACCGAAGGCGCGGCCGCCGTCCACCTGAAGCGGCACGGTCACTGTCTCGGCCGTGCCGTCGGGCAGGACAGCCAGCGGGCGGCCCAGACGCACCCGCATGTTCGCCTCACTCGGGTCCACCGCGCTGCCCTCACGGGCCGCGCCGCCGCCCCACAGCGCCACCGAGGTGGGGTCATCGTCGGTGATGATCACCGCCATGGCGGCCTGCGCACCCACGTTGTAGGGCTCAGCGCCGCCGCCGGTGGGGGCCGACAGCGCCAGCTCGAAACCCTCGTTGGGTTCGTCGTCGAAGTCGGGGGCGGTGCTGATCGTGAAGGTGGCGGTGGTGGCCCCCGCCAACCAGGCGACGTTGAAGGTGTGACGTCCGGGGGAGGCTCGGGCGCCGCTGGGGGTACTGGTGAAGTCGTCGCTGTAGGCGGCGCTGCCGTCGATGACGGTGACCGTCACCCCGCCGGCGGGATTGGTCGCCGCCGAGTGGGCCACGTTCAGCGTCACGGTGAGGTCGTTGCCAGCTGCGTCGCCCTCGGTGACGGTGGCGGTGGCGGCGGCGAACTGCACCGTGTTGGCCGAGTCGCTGATGTCGGTGACGGTGACGTCGGCCGCGCTGCCGGCGAGCACGGCCCCGGCGGCCAGGCTGCCGTGGTAGTCGGCGGTGTCGGGGGTGATGGTGAAGGTGTCCTCGGTGGTGTTGTCGTCGGCGAGGGCTTTCAGCCAGACGGTGGCCGTGGCCGCGGGCCGCACTCCGCCGGCGGCGGTGAAGGTCACCAGCGCCCGCTGCGGGTTCACCGTGGTGAGCGTCACTCCTTGAGCGGCCACCAGTGCCAGGTTGAAGTCGGTGCCGATGGCGCCGCCGGTGAAGTCGAGGTAGTACCCCACCGATTCGTCGCCGATGGGGCTGGCCTGATCTTCGACGGTGACGGTGAACTGGGCGCTCTGCGCGTTGGTCTCGGCCGACGAGGCCTCCTGGGCGGTGGCGTCGGTGACCGCGAACCGGGCCTTGGCGCCCGGGTAGGTGAAGGCTGTGACTTCGGCGGAGTGGACCGTCTCGTCGGTGCCGCCGCCGTCGGTGTATTCGACCTGCACCCGCAGCAGGTTGCCGGCGTCGGAGGAAGCCACCGTGTAGGAGGCGGTGGCGGCGCCTGTTCCGCCGGCCGCGGTCCAGTTGGCGCCGTTGTCGCTGCTGGTCTGCCACTCGTAGCTGATCGCGTCGGCGGCGGGGTCGCCGTCTTCGTCGCCGCTGACGTCGGTGACATGCAGCGTGGAGCCGACCCGCCCGATGGCGTCGTCCCGCAATGTCACGGTGGCGTCGCCCTCATCGACATCGGCGACGGTCACCACCACCGCCTGTTCAATACTGGTGTCGCTGCCGTCGGCGCCGGTGGAGGTGGCGACCACCGTGAGGGGGATCTGTGAGTCGGTCAGCGCCTCACGGTCGATGCCGGCGCCGGTGTAGAAGATCTGCCCCCGCTTGCCGATGCTGAACCCGTCCGGGACCGGCGCCTTGAGGCTGTAGGTCACGACGTCGCCGTTTCGATCTATGGCCTGCACCCGGGAGCCCACCCTGATCTCCGTGGGGGTGCCTTTGGCGTTCTCGGTGATCGTCAAGTCGTCGGGCGGGGTCAGCCATTCGGGATCCACCGGGTTCTGATCGAGAGGAGCCAGCGTGAACGTCGCTTCCGCTGCAGGGCACACGGTGGCGTCATCGATATCTGGATTCCCGGCGCACAGGTCGACGTCGCGGCCCGCGGGTGTCCCGCCATAGCGGTTGGTGGTCCCCTCAATGAAGTTGTAGCCGATCCGCAGCGTCACCTCCGTATCGGCTGTGAGCGCTTTGCGGGCTTCGGGAGTCAAGGTGAGCGCCAGCCTGCCCGTGCCGCCCGGCCCGAGTCCAGGCACCACCAGTCCTAGCGTCCCCGGTTCTTGGTGAGGGGGAATGTCCGGCTTGTTCGAGAAGTTGGCTGTACTCCCGATCCTCAGGCCCTCCGGACCGCCCACCAACTGAGCCGAGGGGGTGTACATCTCGGTGCCCGTCGAATACTGGTAGCCCAGCGATATCAGAGTGGTATAACGCTGCGGGTTGCCATTCACGTAGCTCAGAAGAAACCTGGCGTGGTCAAAAGATACTGTGGAGGCCCGAGCGAACACGTAGTCGCCGCCGGGTGTGACGTCCAGGAACAGTCGCCAGTAGTTGCCGTATTCTTCGAAGTCCAGCACCGAGAAGCTGGTGTCGCTCAGGGTGAGGGTTCCTTGCGGCGCGTCGTCGTCGGTGATGGTCACCGGAACGAGAGTCACCGACGATTCGCCGCTGATCTGGAGCTCCACCTCGATGTCGCGATGGTCGAACACGTCGTCGTCCTGCGCGGCCGTCACTGTCAGGGCCTGCGGCTTCCACCACGGGGTGGCGCCTCCGCTGGCGGTGAAGGACAGCGCGTCGGTGGATAGCTGGAGCTTGTCGTTGACGGCGGCGTCGTCGTGGGTGACGCCCGCCTTGCGTCCGTAGGCCGCCTGCACCGTGATGGCGTTGCCGGTGATCGGGGCGGCCATGCGCACCGGCACCGCCGCGGCTGCGCCCTCTTCGATGTCTAGCGGTGTGGTGTCTGCCACCACACCTTGCGGGGCCTCGTCGTCGATCAGGGTGACCGGCACGGTGTATTTGACATCGTCGACCACCACGCCGCCCTCGAAGGTCGATTCGAGCATCGCCCCCGCCCCGCCGGCCAGCCCCACCTCGAAGTGGTCGTCGGTGCTGTCGCCGTCATCGGTGCTGTGCCGGACGCTCAGGCGCATACTGTAAGAACTCTGAATGCTGGACCGATTCCCCGCATCCACCGACAGCACCGGAGCGACGCTGCCGCCGTCGAATCCGGTGACGGTCAGTCCCTGCTGCGGCACGGTCCACTGGTTGAGTTCGACCCTGCGGGCGGCACCGGTGAAGAACACCGCATCGTCCACGCCGTCGGCGCTCAATGCCAGGGGAAGGTCGACCGATTCGCCCCTGCGCGGAGCGCGGCTGAATGTCACCCTCAATTGTGTCGTGCGCAGATCCGCCTCGGAGGCGGTCCCCTCCTTTAGAAGGTCGGTGATCCCGAAGACGGGGGTGGCCGTCTCGATGGAGACCACCGTGGGCTCGTCGTCGCGGAGGTTGACGGTCACATCATCGACGGTGAGGCCGCTGTAGTCGCTGTCGGTGGTGGCGATGGTGTGCGTGATCGTGACACCCGCCGACGAGCCGCCCGGGTTGTCGGCGTCGTCGTCGCCGCCGGCGGCTGTGGTGACCGTGACGGTCTTGGTGAGCGCCGCTCCGCTGTCACTGGGACTGAACACCAAGGGTCCCGAGGTGGTGACCACGCTGGTGTCGCTGCTGGTGGGCGTGACGGTCACGGTAGCCGACGGCGCCTCCTCCAGGGTGACCGTGTAGGTGTCGGTCTCGCCGGCAGTGTCGGCCATCTCCGTCGAACCGTCCGACTCGGTGACATGAATGCCGGGGCCGGCTTGCAATCGGAATCGGAATACTACCGGGCGACACTTGCCCACCTCAGAGAGGTCATAGTTCTCATCACAATGAGTCTTCTGCACGAGCGAAGTAGGGTTGACGCCGTTCAATCGCTGATTCTCATCCAACAACATACCGCCGATCTTCACCTCGAAGTCCTGGTCCGTTCGGAGCGCAGCCATGCCCGCAGAACTCAAACGGAACGTCAGGCTGAGTCGGCTGTCACTGATGCGTTTTGCTGCGTGGATGACTAGGCCGTCGGGTGCGTTCTGGAGTTCGATGGAAGGGCCGACCGTCACGGTGTTTCCGCCTCGGGTTACGTCTCCACCGTTCAGTGCCACATCGCTTGCGAAGACGTTGCTGCCAGAACCGGTCCAGCCCCCCCGACCGTCGGTGGCGCCCGCGAGCTTTACTCCTACGGTGAAGTTGGTAACGCCGGTATCCGTGCCGCTGACGTTGACATCGAGCTTGGCCTCGAACTCATCGGATTGGCCGACCCGGCGGAACCCATCCTCTCCAATGAAACCGTGTGAGAGGTTACCGCTGCTCGTAGGAACATTCCTCCCGGCCGGAAACACCCACGCATGTCCCCACGTATAGGTGTCGGGGTCGTCCTCGATGAAGGTGATGGTGTCGCTGCCTTTGCCCACCACGTCCTGTTTGGCGCCTTTGTGCAGGAATCCGGTTCCGGTGAGCACCGGGGCGTCCGGGTCGCTGTCGGATTCGCCTTTGGGGATGGTGACGGTGAGCACCTCGGTGTCTTTGTCTGCGTCGTTGAGCGCATGGAGCAGGATCTCGGCCACTTGGGGGCTGTCGCCTCCCGTGCCGTCGAAGGTCACCGTGCTGCCCGACAGTGACACACCGTCAGCGGGCACCGCCTCCAGGGTGTAGTCGGCGCCGAGTGCTACCGCCGGGGTGCCGGTGATGACGAGCGGCACCTCGATCTTCTCGGTGGAGGCCAGCGGTCGTGAGGTCTCCAGCCGGATCACCGCCGGCGCCGGAGGTGAGACGGTGCGCTCGGTGGCGTATTCGTCGGTGACGCTGACCTTCACCGACGTGGGAGTCGAGTCCCGCACGGTGACGATCACCGGACTTGGCACGAACCTCGCCAGCGGCAGCACCTCGTCGGCGTCGATCTGAATATGCAGCTGCTCATCGGGTTCCTCTGCCTCGTCAGTCGGCACGACGACTTTGAAGTCGTAGGTCTGGATATCAGGCTGACTCGGCGGAGTGGGTCGGGCCCCCACTCCCAGAAAGGTCTGGCCGGCGTCGGTGAGCGGGCTGCCCGGATGGTCGTCCTCGGTGATGTTCTCCCCGCTGTACTTGAGCGCGACGCCGAGCTCCCAATCACGCGGTGTCCGAAAGGCCGTTGGATCCGCAGGAACGGTCACACGCAGCTTGATCTCGTCACCCTCATAGACGGTCATTTGGTTGTCGCGGGTCAAGAGCTGCCAGTTCTTGTGTACCGTGGCACCGAAGTCGATCTGTCCGCGAACAGGTGTCAGGCAGGTGCTGCTGCCAGCGTCAATGTTCCGATTGGCGTCGCAGGCATTACCGGTTACTGCGTCGATTATGGAACTGCGTACCAGCACCCCGCCAATGTCCAGCACCACACTCGCCTTCGCCGGGTTGCCTTCAAACAGTTCCCGCAGGGCCTTGCCCGTGATGCTGAGCTTCACTTCCGCCGTTTGTGATCCCGCACCGCCGATCCGCGTCAACTCCTCCACCGTGACCCCGTTGGCCGGAAAACGAACCTTCACCGAAGCACCATCCACCATTCCGACCGGCGAACCGTCGGAACCGTTTCCTGTGCAGTTGCCGCCCTCCAAAGCGATCTCTGTCGCCTTGCTATTGCCGGAGCCGCTCTCGAACGCACAGTAGTCATCGCCGCGAAATTGCAGTCGGTTGGGCAACCTGATCGTGACGGCGCCCCTGGCAAAGTACTTTTCGTTCCCGGAACCTCTCACATAGTGGTTGAGTTCATCCTTCTGTTGTTGCAGAGCGCCGACTTGGACGGTTCTGACTTGGACGGTTCCGACACTGGTGAAGGACGACCTCGAGGAGGTCTCGTCATCAGTCAATGTCACCAACACCGGCGGGATCTGAAAGTCGGTGGTGTACTTTCCGCCGTCGCCGACCGTCACCTCATGACTGATCGTCGTCGTTCGATCAGCGAAGTTCTCGACGTTGTCATCCACAGGGGTGACGAACACACTTTGCGGCCGGCGCCAATTCTCATCAGCGGTGAAGACCAAGCTGAAGCTGCCCGGAGGGCTGGCGGGGCTACAGCATCTCACCTTCGCCGCCGACGGGGTGTCCGACGTAACCCGTACGGTCACATTCTTCAGCGGTCGGGACCTCAGCTCGACAGTGTAAAAGGAAAGTAAACCGGACTCGGGGAGGGTTATCCGTCTGTTGCTGATGGACACCCCCGCGGTGTCGTCATCGTTCACGTTCACCGACACCGAGTCGATCTGGCGCGTGGTCGGGTACATGCCGCCGTCGCCGACGGTCACCGCATGGCTGATAGTCACCGCTCGAATGTCGTCCTCTTGGTCGATGTCGTCGTCGATGCCGGTGATGGTCACGGTCTGTGCTTGGTTCCAGTTGTCCGGCTCGAACTTGAGGTCGACATGAGGCCCCGTGTTTTCGGCGCCCAGGCCCACCACCGCAACCCCCGGCAGGCTCGACGTCGCCCGGATCGTGACCGCGCTCAACGGTTTGGATCCCAGCCTCACGGTGTAGGTGGTGCTCCCGGCCTCGCCGAGGTTCGTCGACCCCGGCTCCGTGACGGGCACTCCTGCGGTGTCAAGGTCTTTCAACCGTATGTTCACATGTTGTTCCGTATCCGTCAATCCGTCGTATGTGGGATCGACAGAAGCAGCCGTGTGGCGGACAGCGATGACCGTCTGTTCGGGACCAAGGTTGTCGATGTAGTCACGCACAGCGGTGATCGTCACGGTCTGTCGGGCTTGCATGCCCCAACTGGTGGGAGTGAACGTGAGGGTCACCGAGTCACTCGGTGTGCCAGTGCCGGTATGAAACTTCAACCTGCCCTTGTGGGCGGAGGTTGCGGTGACCGTCACATCATGCGTTGGCTGGGAAGTGAGCCACACCCTGTAGTCGAATGTGCTCCCCTCATCCATGCTCTTGGGTGGTGAGGGCTCCTTCGAGAAGTCCATGCCGGCAGTGTCCTCGTCGGTGACGGTCACATCCACCGACCCGAACGCCTTGTTGTTGTAGTTGGGGTCGCTGGACACCGAAGTGTGGTTGAACTTGACGTCCCGCTGGTCGCCCGGGTTGTCGAGGCGGTCGTTGCGCCCTCGCGCCGTGATCGTCTGCTCGGTGTTCCAGCTGGTCGGGGTGAAGGTCAGGGTGTTCTTCTCGCCGCCCGTTCCCGGGCCGATCTTCGTCCACGCCGCGCTCGGGTCGCTGGAGGTGACGGTGATCTCCACGTCGTGGGTGGGCTCGGTGGCCAGCTTGACGGTGTAGGACGCCTCGCCGGTGCCGTCAGGGTTGCCGCCGTACTCTCCGACCGTGATGGAGGTGGTCGAGAACACCAGACCGGCCGCCGGCGTCTGCGCCTCGCTAGCAGCGTGGGGCACCACCGCCAACAGCGAGCCCAGCACCAGCACCGCCAGCGCCTCCACTCCAAGCCGCCGCATAAGAGTCCCGCTCAACACAGCACCGCCGCCGCCACGTCGCGTCAAGAACTCAACCACCGACACGGCCATAGGCCGTGCCGAGATGCCTGAAGGCCTCGCCGGGGAATTTCAGTAATCCCCCAAATCTAGACCATCTCAAGGCATCGAGGGGGGGGGGGGGTATCTTTCTGTAGTTTTCGTCTTTCTACAATTTTTCCCCCAGAGCGTGCGCTCCATTGTCATTCCGGCGAAGGCCGGAATCCAGAAAACCAGCAGGCCAGCGCGGCCCGACACCGGACGGTGCCCGATGGTGGTGGGTAGCCTCGCGGGGTGAGCTTTCCGCAGCGGCGTATGCGGCGACTGCGTCGGACTCCGGCGCTGCGGCGGCTGGTGGCCGAGACTCGACTCCACCCCGCCGATCTGATCGCGCCGCTGTTCGTGCGCGAGGGGATCTCGGAGCCTGAGCCGATCGTGTCGCTGCCGGGGCAGTTCCAGCACACCCGAGCCTCGCTTCGGGCCGAGGTCGCCGAGCTGTGCTCGCTCGGGATCAGCGCGGTGGTGCTGTTCGGGGTGCCCGAGCGCAAGAACGCCACCGGGTCTGAGGCTTGGAATCCCGACGGGATCGTGCAGGCAGCCCTGGCCGATCTGCGCTCCGACCTCGGCGACGATGTCGTGCTGATCGCCGACCTGTGCCTCGACGAGTACACCGACCACGGCCACTGCGGCGTGCTCAACAGCCGCGGCGGGGTCGATAACGATGCCACCCTGGAGCTGTACGGGCTGGTCGCGGCGGCGCAGGCGACAGCCGGGGCCGACATTGTGGCGCCGTCGGGGATGATGGACGGCCAGGTCGGCGCTATCCGGGGCGCCCTCGACGACTCTGGCTTTGTCGAGACGGCCATTCTCGCCTACGCGGCCAAGTACGCCACTGCGCTCTACGGACCCTTCCGCGACGCCGTGGACGTGACCATCGCCGACGGCGGCGACCGGCGCGCCTACCAGCAAGACGTGGCCAACGTCCGTGAGGCCGTCGCCGAGGTACGCCTCGATGTGGCCGAGGGCGCCGACATGGTGATGGTCAAGCCGGCGCTGGCGCACCTCGACGTGATCGCCGCGGCCCGGCAGGCGTGCGAGGTGCCGCTGGCCGCCTACCACGTCTCGGGCGAGTACGCCATGGTGTGCGCCGCGGCCGAGCGGGGCTGGCTCGATCTGGACGCGGTGGCTTATGAGCATGTGCTCGCCATCCGCCGAGCCGGCGCCGACGTGGTGCTCACCTACTTCGCCCGCCACCTAGCCGAGACAATGCAATGACCGACCGATTGCTGGCCGACGGCGACACCAACGAGGCGCTGTTCGAGCAGGCTCAGCGAGTGATCCCCGGTGGGGTCAACTCGCCGGTGCGGGCCTTCCGGTCGGTGGGGGGCACGCCCTACTTCGTGGCCGAGGCGTCGGGGCCGTTCGTGTACGACGTGGAGGGCCGCCGCTACATCGACTACGTGCAGAGCTACGGACCCGGCATCCTGGGCCACGCCCATCCCGCGGTGACCGCCGCAGTGCAGGACGCGGCGGCTCGGGGCACCAGCTACGGCGCCCCCACCCGCAACGAGGTACTGATGGCCGCCGAGATGTGCAGCCGGGTGGAGGGCCTGGAGATGGTGCGGCTCACCAACAGCGGCACCGAGGCGGTGATGTCGGCGGTGCGGCTGGCCCGGGGCGTGACCGGCCGCCCGACGATGGTGAAGTTCGCGGGCTGCTACCACGGCCACAGCGACGCTCTGCTGGTGGCGGGCGGCTCGGGCGTGGCCCAGCAGGGCCTGGCCGGATCGGAGGGCGTGACCGCGGGAGCGGTGGCCGACACCATCGTGGCCCCCTACAACGTGGTCCCCGAGTTGGACGAATCGGTTGCGGTGGTCTGCGTGGAGCCGGTGGCGGCCAACATGGGCCTGGTGGCCCCGCAGCCCGGCTTCCTGCAAGGCCTGCGCCAGGCCTGCGACAAGGTCGGGGCGCTGCTGCTGTTCGACGAGGTGATAACCGGGTTCCGGCTATGCCGGGGCGGGGCAGCGGAGTGGTTCGGGGTGCAGCCCGATATCTGGTGCTTCGGCAAGGTGATCGGCGGCGGCCTGCCAGTAGGAGCCTTCGGCGCGTCCCGAGAGATCATGTCGGGCCTGGCCCCCCTGGGCGGCGTGTACCAGGCCGGCACCCTGTCGGGCAACCCGCTAGCCACCGCAGCCGGGCTGGCCGCGCTGGAGCTATTGACCGACGACGCCTACCAACAGCTCGAAGCCACCGCGACCGCGCTCCAAGAGGGCCTAGAGGCTGCATTCGAGGCGGCAGGCGCGGCCGCGAGAACAAGCAAGCCGTCGGGTGCGGGTGGAACAGTGCTGCAGGATGCCGACGGCGGGGCAGGCGTAACCGCGGTCGTGCCGCGAGTGGGTTCGCTGCTGGGCCTGTTCTTCACCGAGGAGCCGCCCCGCGACTTCGACGAGGCCCGCCGAGCAGCCGACAACGGCATGTACCCGCGGTTCTTCCACGGGATGCTGCGCCAAGGCGTGGCCTTCGCCCCCGGCGCCTACGAGGCGATCTTCGTGTCGCTGGCCCACACCGAGTCCGAGATCGAAGCCACCGTGAAGGCAGCAGCCGAAACCGCCCGCGAACTGGCCGAGACCCCAGCATGAAGCCCGCCAAGATCACCGCCGCCGCCCAGCCCACCTGCGACACAATCGTCGGCGCGCTGGGCGCGACCGCCGCACTGGACACACGCACGAGGGCCACGAGCCCAGCATGAAGCCCGCCAAGATCACCGCCGCCGCAGCGAGCCTGAGAGTCGCGCTGGGCATACGCGAAGCAACCGAGGGCCCAACATGAAACGCACAAAGATCCTCGTTGGCACCCTTATCGCGATCGTCGTACTGGTCGTCGCAGTGGTCGCCGTCTACCTGCTGACCCGCGACGACGCCCCCGAGGCAGTCGACCTGGAGACCACGGTGGCCCGCATCGAAGCAGCCGATTCCGCCAACGAGGCCGCCGCCGACTCGACCGGTTCCGGAACCGGTGACGCGAGCACCGACACGCCATCGGCTGACGCGGCCAGCGGCGAAACAACCACCTTCGGCGACAGCAACACTCCAACCCCAGCCGACGCGCCCGCGGCCAGCCCCGACATGGGCGAGGAGGCAACCGCAGACCAAACGACTGATACTTCCGCAGGCCTAGCCGGCGTGTGGACCGTCCAGGTGGCCGAGAACGTCGGCGACCTGCAGGGCGAGCCAACGGTGAGCTTCGCCGGGTTCAGGGTCGACGAGGTGCTCGCTGGAGGAATAGGCGACTTCACGGCCGTAGGCCGAACCGCCGACGTGTCCGGCTCAATCGAGCTGACCGACACCGCCTTGGTGGCAGCCGCCGTGGAGGTGACCATGTCCACGCTGCGAACCGACAATTCCAGCCGCGACGGCCGGGCTCGTCGAGCCCTCAACACCAACGAGTTCCCGCTGGCCACCTTCACCCTCGTCGAGCCGGTAGATCTGCCCGCCGAGATGGCCGCGGGCGAGGCCTTCGCGGGTCAGGCTCATGGTGATCTCACCATCAAGGGAGTCACCAACCGGGCCACCTTCGACCTGCAAGCCCAGCGGGTGGGCGACACCATCGTGGCCGTCGGCTCCAGCGAAGTGACCTTCAGCGACTACGGAGTCACCGCCCCCACCGCTCCCATAGTCGTGTCAGTAGAAGACCACGGGATCATGGAGTTCCAACTGATCCTCACCCGCTGACCGGCCTCTACCCCTGGTCCTTACCCTGCGGCCAAGTACCCAGCCCTGCATCCGCGCCGTGACACCTTGATAGATTTTACATATCATAATTTGATAACTTCTTATTTGTGTCCAGCGATCTCTTTGTAACGCCGGAGCCCGACGAGGCCGACCTCATGGTGATCGGCGAGATCGAACGGCTTCGTCGCGAGTTGTCCCAATATGTGGTTCAGCGGCCTCGGCGGTGGGCCGGCCATCTCCGGCGGATGAGCTTCGCCCGCGCTGTTCGGGGCTCCAACTGGATCGAGGGATTCCGCGCGTCGCTCGACGATGTGCTCAACACGATCGAGGGTGAGGCGCCGCTCGACGCGAGCGAGCCGACCCGTCTTGCGCTGGCGGGCTACCGCGACGCCATGACCTACGTCCTCTCGCTGGCCGACACCGGCACCGCTGTTGACCAGTCGCTGCTGAAGTCTCTGCACTACATGATGACCAAGCACGAGTTGCGAATCCGGCCGGGCCACTACCGCACCGGCGATGTGTGGGTGGAGGCCGCCGACGGTGAACGGGTGTATGAGGCTCCTGACGCGGGGCTGGTGGAGGGGCTCATGGCCGCATTCATGGAGCAGCTTGAGCACGATGAGTCGCTACCGATGTTGCGGGCCGCCATGGCCCATCTCAATCTTGTGATGATTCATCCGTTCCGCGACGGCAACGGTCGCATGGCCCGGGCTTTGCAGACCATGGTCTTGTCGGCCGAGGGGATCGTCTCGCCGGTGTTCTCCTCGGTCGAGGAGTACCTGGGCCGCAACACCGACGATTACTACGCAGTGCTGGCAGAGGTCGGGCAGGGCAGCTGGCAGCCCAGCAACTCGGCACGTCCGTGGATTCGCTTCATGCTCACAGCCCACTATCGGCAGGCGTGGACGCTTCAGCGCCGGGTGCACGAGACCGAGCATCTCTTCGACGGGCTGGCCCAAATGGTCTCCAGTCGGAGGCTGCCGAGTCGGGCGGTGGGCGCACTCGCCGACGCAGCCCGCGGACGCCGACTTCGACGGTCGGGCTACGTGAAGCTCGTCGAGATCACCGACGGCGACGCCATCTCAGATCTCTCGGCAAGCCGAGATCTGAAGGCCCTCGTCGACGCTGGCCTGCTCGACGCCCACGGAGAGGGCCGCGGCCGCAGTTACTCAGGCTCCCAGGACTTGCGGCAACTGTGGCGCGACATGCGAGCCACCCGCCCGCCGAAGTCCCTATCCGACCCCTACATCACACTCCCGCAACGCCCCCTGCCCGGCCTGGCCTGAGATCTGGGCCGACTGGCCCGAGTCCCGAGGAGTCCAGCCCAACACATCCGGCATCAGGCCCGCCGCTTGGCGACCAGTCAGCCCCGCGAGACGCAAGACCACACCCCGAGCCACCCAGCACCCCGACCCCGCCGTGCAGCCACCGGCCCCAACCCAACCGGCGCAAGCCACACCCCCGACACACCACCCAGCACCCCGGCCCCGCCGTGCAGCCACCGACCCCAACCCAACCGGCGCAAGCCGGCCGGCGGCTCGTTCCTCAGGTCCGCAACACCGGGTTGCGCTGCGGGCGGATTCGAGCACCAGGTCGTCGGCGACGGCCATCCCCGCCGCGGCGACCTGCCTCGGGCCGGCCGCGCGATGGCGTGGGCGACGGCGGCGGCCGGAGCATGAGTCGGCCGCGGCGCCTCTCGAGTTGCCAGCCGTCGTCGTGGACGAGGTGGTGGCAGCGCTCGCAGAGCAGGCACAGATTGTCGATGTCGGTGGGTCCGCCCCGGCTGAACCACTTGATGTGGTGGGGTTCACCCCCTTCTGCGGGCGCCGCACAGCTGACACATCCGCCGTCGCGGGCAGCAATCACGATGCGCTGTCCCGCGCTGGCATCGCGTTGGGCCCGACCCAGCCACAGCGGGTCTCCGTCGGCGCTGAAGATGGCAGGCAGGATGCGTGCTTCCGCGGTCAGTTCAGCAATCTGATCGGCGGCGACGGGCAGCCCGTCGTCGTAGCGCAGCTTCTTGAGTTCGCCTGTCGCGATGTCGTAGTCGGCGATCACCAGCAGATTGACCTTGGGTCGATGGTGGGGGCCCTCGCCGGTGATCAGGTTCGCCAGCGCATCGGCCCGGCGCTGGCGAGCCGTGGTCCCCTGGATCGGACCGGATCCGAACACGGTGACCCCGGTGCGGTGCGAGCGCACCATGGCGTTGAACGACACGCTGACCCGCTTGCCGGTGTCGGCATCGAAGTACGCCGACAGGCGCCACGACCCGTCGGGGTCCTGAACCAGCGACGCCCAGCGGTTCTCCCACTGACGCCTGCGCTGCTCGGCCGACGGACCGGGCTTCATGTAGTGCCGAGTCATGCGCGCGAACAGGTCGACCGGATATTGGCGGGCCATCTCCAACAAGGCCGGCTCATCGGCATGATCCGGGTCTGCTCCCACACGAGCTATCACCCTGGCGTGACCCATCGTGATCTCCCCGCCGCGCCAAGCCGCCACCGTCGACGGGAAGTCAGCCAGCGACGCGGCCAGCTCGGTGTCGGCGGTGGCCTGTCGAGCTGAGACATGCAGCCGCTCACGCGCCATTGCCGCCACAGCCCGACCACCGGCACGCCGATGCATCTCGGCCGCAGTCTCAGCCAGCAGGGCCTCGACCCGAGACCGCTCCCGCCCCAGCACCGTCATCCGCTCCACCAACTCGTCGTAGCTGAGAGCCTCAACCTCAACATCGCCAGCACAGCCCACACACCCGGCGCCGGTGGCCTCACCCGATTCGGTCCTCGATTCCATGCCAGCCACATTAGAAGAGGGGTGTGACAAGCCTTCATCGATACCCCTGAGAAGTCACAAAACATCCACCCGCAGCCTGAGAATTGTGGCCCGTGTCACACCCCGGCGCTTGACTGTGGCGATGGACACCTACGCACCGGGCTCCACGCTCGGGTGGCTCGATTTTGACGCCGCCGCCAGCGAACGGATGAGCACGCTGCTGCGCTCCCTCGACGAGCCCTCCACTCTCGACGTGCTGGGGCTCGGCACGGTGCGCGACGCCCTGTCCGACATGCTCAGCCCGGGCACATCGACCCTTCACACCAGACTGCGGTATTTCATCTTCCTGGCGTGGATCTTTCAGCGCCTGGAGAGCGACCGCGTCACACCGGCGGACTTCGCCAGCAGGCTCCGAGCAGCTGGACGGCCTCAAGCCGGAGTCGCTCAGCAGCGTGGCCGAGGTTCTTTACTTCGACGACGACGCGGCACCCGAGCCGCCCGCCGACAGCGCCAGTCTGTCGCCGCTCGATCCCGGATGGCCCCGCCTATCGCCTAGCGTTCGGCCAGCCCCGCCAAGAAGAACTAGTCGAGTTTCTCGGCGAGAACCTCACCCCCGAGCATCTGAAGCGGCTGAGCATCGACCTCTCACCCCCAGAATGAGCGCTTCTGCCAATTTCTGACTATCTTGCCGTCACTTTTCGGCTATATTCGACGGAATGGTGTACACGAGGTTGGTCCGCGTGCCTGAGCAGAGCTTCTTTCTGCTTGGCATGCGCGGCGTTGGCAAGAGTACGTGGGTTAGACAGGTCCTCCCTGACGCGGTGCGCTTCGATCTGCTCGATGAGGCCCTCTTCACCGACCTGCTTGCCGATCCCTCGCTGTTCCGGCAGATGCTCTCGGAGGCCGGATCGGGCCAGTGGGTGGTGGTGGACGAAGTGCAGCGCATTCCCAGCCTGCTCAACGAAGTACATCGGCTCATCGAGGAGCGAGACGTGCGCTTCGCCCTGCTGGGATCGAGCGCCCGCAAGCTCAAGACCGCGGGCACCAACCTGCTGGCCGGACGGGCGCTGCGCAAAGCCATGCACCCACTGACGCCGACTGAGCTCGGCGCCGACTTCAACCTCGATGACGCGCTGCGCTACGGCACCATCCCGCTTATCTGGACCGCCTCGAACCGCCGTGAGGTCCTTGAGAGCTACACGAAGCTGTACCTGCGCGAGGAGATCCGAGCCGAAGCGCTGGTGCGCAACCTGTCGGGTTTCGTGCGCTTCCTTCCGGTGGCCGGACTCATGCATGGCCAGACCCTCAACGCGGCCTCCGTCGCTCGCGACACCGGCCTCGCCCGCACCACCGTGAACGGCTACCTGGAGATTCTCGAAGACACGCTCTTGACCGTGCAGCTTGCCGCCTTCGAGGCGAGGCTCCGGGTGCGGGAGCGGCGACGGCCGAAGCTCTACTGGGCCGACCCCGGCCTAGTGCGAGCAGTCAAGCGACAGTTCGGGCCGGTCGCCGACGAGGAGCGCGGCGCACTGTTGGAGGGATGGGTTCTCAGCCTGCTGCGGGCCCACAACGAGCATCAGCGCATCTACGACGACATCGGCTACTGGGCCGCAACCGAATCCGCGGCGGAGGTGGACTTCCTGCTCACCCGCGACCGCGAACACCTAGCCGTGGAGGTCAAGGCGACCGAGCGCTACAACACCGCCATGCTCAAGGGTCTGCGAGCGATGGCCGAGCTTGAGGGCCTCGCTCGCCGAATCCTCGTCTACCGGGGTCGACGCTCCTTCAGAGCCGAGGACGGCATCGACGTGTGGGCCGTCGACACCTTCCACCAAGCCCTCGGAGACGACCGGCTTTGGCCGTAGGGCAGGGAGCCGAACTTCCAGCGGTCAGAGGCCGAGCGAATGGGTGAGCGATTCCGGCGAACAATGGCTCCAAACCGCCGGGGATTTGGGGGCGGGACGCGGCTACGAGCCCCGCAGGTGGCGGTAGTGGGCTATCAGTGATTTGGTGGAGGGATCGTGGGCGGCTGCCGATGCGGCGGGGTGGTTGCGGAGGTCGGCCACTATGGCATCGGCCAGGGTCTTGCCCCGCTCGACGCCGAACTGGTCGAAGCTGTTGATGCCCCAGACCGCGCCCTGCACCACCACCTGATGCTCGTATAGAGCCACCAGCTGGCCCAGCACGGCCGGCGTCAGGGCCGGGGCCAAAATCACCGTCGACGGGCGGTTGCCGGGCAGCTCGCGATGGGGGTCGTCCGACTCCTCGGCCGGGGTGCCGAAGGCCAGCGCGGCGGCCTGGGCGAAGCAGTTGGCCACCAGAGCCTCGTGTTGCTCGGCTGCGGCCTCGCCAGCGGCGTCGGGATCCGGTTGGGCCACCGCGATGAAGTCCACGGGCACAACTGTGGTGCCCTGATGCAGCAGCTGGTGGAAGGAGTGCTGGCTGTCGGTGCCCACCCCGCCCCACACCACCTCGGCCGACTCGCAGCCCAGGGGGCTGCCGTCGAGGCGGACCCGCTTGCCGTTGGACTCCATGATGACCTGCTGCAGCCATACCGGGAACAATCGCAGCCGCTCGGAGTACGGCACCACCGCCCGGGTCTGGGCGCCCCAGAAGTTGCGGTTCCAGACCGACAGCAGGCCCAGCAGCATCGGGGCGCTGGCCCGCGGGTCGGCAGCCACATGGTCGTCGACGGCGCGCATCCCGGCCTGCATAGCGGCAAAGTTGTCCTCGCCGACGGCGGCCATCAGGGCCAGTCCGGCCGCTGAACCCATCGAGAAGCGGCCACCGACCCAGTCCCAGGTGGCGAAGACGTCGTCGGGGTCGATGCCGAGCGCGACCGCGGCGGCGCGGTTGGCGGTCACCGCCACGAAGTGCGCTTCGGCCGCCTTCGAGCCGAGCGCCGACGCGGCCCAGGCCCGGGCGGCGCGGGCGTTGGCCAGCGTCTCGGCGGTGGCGAAGCCCTTGGACACCACCACGAACAGCGTCTCGGCCGGGTCGAGGCCGGCCAGGCCCGCAGCCAGGGCGGCCGGGTCGATGTTCGACACGAACCGACACTCGATGCCGCCGGTACGGAACGGGGCCAGCGCCTCGTGGGCCATGGCCGGGCCGAGCTGCGAGCCGCCGATCCCGATGTTGACCACGGTGCGGATCGGCAGCCCGGTGGCCCCGCGGCGCTCGCCGGCGAGCAGGGCCCGAACGAAGGCGGCCACCCGCTCGCGCTCGGCGGCGATTGCGGGGGCCACCTCCACCCCATCGGCCAAGATCGCCGCACCGGGCCGGGCCCGCAGCGCGGTGTGCAGCACGGCGCGGCCCTCGGTGACGTTGACCGGCTCGCCGGCCAGCATGGCTTCGATCCGCTCGGCGGCACCGGCCCGCTCGGCCAAGGCCAGCAGCAGATCCACAGTGGCGTCGGTGACGAGGTGCCGCGACCAGTCGATCACCAGATCGCCCACCGTCGAAGTGCAGCGCCCGGGCCGGGCCGGGTCGGCCGCAAACAGTCCCGCCAAGTCCACGCCCTCGGCCTGCATCTCATCGGCGTGGCGGGCCAGAGCAGCCCACTCCGAGGCAGCAGTGATGTCGGCGGCGGTGTTGCTGGGAGCCATGTCAGCTTCGATGCCAACCAGCGATGTCGCTGACAGCGGCGGCGGCGCCGCTAGTAGCGGTACCGGCAGCGGTGACTTCACCGGCAGCAGAGTCGAGAACAACGGGGTCGCTGGCAGCAGTATCGGCCGCAGCGTCGCCCACGGCAGCGGTTTCAACGGCGGTTTGGCGGTGGGCCATAGGGTGGGCCTGCGGTGGCCCGTCCGGCTATTCGCCGGCGGCGAGATCGATGCCGTGGCCCTCGGCGGACTCGGTGAGCAGGGCGCTGATCTCGTCGGGCGAGCCGGTCTCGAAGGCGGGGGCGTCGGCCACCAGAGCAAGCAGCATCTCCTCCTCGTGGGCCGCCGTTTCGGCGTCGAGGCCGCCGTGGACGATGCGCTCGTAGTACACCACCGACACCAGGTCCTCCAGAGTCAGGTTGGAGAAGCCGCTCATGCCGCTGGCGAAGCTGTCCACCTCGCGCTGGCCGCCGGGCCGGTCGGGGTTGCCGTAGAAGTCGAGGCCGAGGCGCTTGGTGTCGGCGGTACCCAGATACACCCACGACAGGTGGTGGGCCAAGCCGTCGAATCCGGGGGCGGGACCGAAGGTGAGCAGCAGCTCGCCGTCGCTGAGCTGGCGGCCGGTGGCGGTGCCCGAACCGTCGGCGCCGTGGCAGGAGGCGCAGGTACTGTAGACGGCCGCGCCGTTGTCGGCCAGCACCAGCTCGTCGGAGTCGGGCGGCTCCAGCATGCCGACGTAGAAGATGGCCCACAGGGGCAGGAACACCATCACCGACGCGGCCCAGTACGGCATCCGCTTGCGGGCGCGGGCGGCCTGCACGTAGGGCGGGTCAGGCTCGGGAGGCGGCGGCGGGGCGGCCTCGACAATCGGAGCGGGGGCTGCCGCCGCGGGCACGGAAGCGGCGACCGGCGCCGTGTCAGGGGCGGGCGCAGCCGCGCCGGAGTCGGCGGGCTCGGTACCGGTCAGTTCGGCCCGTCGCTGACGCGAGCGTTCGAGCAGATACTCGGGTACCTCGACCACTTAGCGTCTCCATCCGCGGCTGGGGGCACCGGAGCGGCAAACACCGGCGACATGAGGATAGGCGCTCACGGCGCGCTTGGCTGCCTCTGTAGTTCCCGCTCTTGTTCGCTTGCGCTCACGGGCCGCTCGGGCCACGGCCTCACAAGCTCGGCCTCTGCTCCCCGCTCTTGTTCGCTGCGCTCACGGGCCGCTCGGGCCACGGCCTCACAAGCTCGGCCTCTGGCTACAGGCCGGCCGGTCCCACACACAGGCCGAACTCGCTGCCTGCGTCGATCAGGGCGTCGAAGAGGTACTGGCCGAAGGAGCGGTCACAGAAGATCAGATACGACGGCACCCCGTCGATGTCGTTGCGGGCCAGGTCGCAGGTGACCTTGGCCACCGAGGCGGAGGCCACCGCACCGTCGGGGGTCATCGGATCGGACCAGTCGAGGCTGCACACCTTCTCGAGCATCCCCGACGCATCCGGCCCGGTGATCCGGAACAGGGCCCGGCCGTGGGTCCAGTCGAGCGCGGTCACCAGGTCCGACGGGTCCAGCCCGTCGATGCCGTCCACTTCCTCGGCCACCGCGCCGGCCTCGCCCAACACGATCCACTCGCCGGGCCGCGAGCCCAGCACCAGCGCCCCGCCCGCCGCGGCCCGCGACGAGCCGAACGGTGCGCCGAGCCGCTCAGCTACCGCGCCATCGGCCGAGGCCCGCACCAGCCACTTCACCGTCGCGCTGGCATCGGACAGCATCAGGTCACCCGAAGGGGCGATGTCGTAGCTGCTCACCACCGGGCTCGCGAAGGCGGGCGACTCAGCCACGGAGACGCTCCCCCGTCGGATCGAAGTGGGCGTGGTGGTCCATCACGGTGGCGCCGACCCGCTCGCCGGTGGTCAACAGCACGGTCAACTTGGTGCCGCCCGCAGCCAGTTCGGGCTCCACCTGGCCCAAACAGATGGAGCGGCCCAGGGTGGGCGACATCCGAGACGAGGTGATGCGGCCCAGAATCTGGTTGGTGTCGCCGGCCACGATCTGACTGGCCTCGGCGGGCACGCCGTTGGGGTCGTCGGGCTGGATGGCCACGATCATGGGCAGCGGGCGGTCGGCGGCCCAGGCCAGCTCTGGCTTGCCCGCGAAGTCGTCTTTGTCGAGCTTGATCAGCGGACTCAGGCCGGTGCTGGGCCCCAGCGTGAGGCCGTCGGTGTCCTGGCCGACAATGAAGTGGCCCTTCTCGAGGCGCATGATGCGCTGGCCCTCCAGCCCGAACGGCCCGACGCCGAGATCGCCGCCCGCGTCCATCAGCGCCTCCCAGACGCGCAGGCCGCAGCCCGCGGGAACGTGGATCTCAAAGGACAGCTCGCCGGTGAAGCCGATGCGCCACATGAAGCAGCCGGCCACTCCCGCCACGGTGGCCGTGCGGACCTCCATGTAGGCGAAGGCCTCGGGCGACAGGTCCACGCCGTCGGTCACTCGGCTCACCAGCGCCCGGGCTTTGGGGCCGGCCACGTTGATGCTGGTGTAGGCGGTGGTGACGGGGGTGACGTGCACCCTCCAGTCGGGGCGCTCGGTCTGCAGCCAGTTCTCGATCCACTCCCACACTCCGCCCGCGCCGGAGCTGGTGGTGGTCATCAGGTAGTGCTCGTCGCCCAGGCGGCCGGTGACGCCGTCGTCGAGCACCACGCCGTCCTCGGCGCACATCATCCCGTAGCGCACCTTGCCCACCGGCAGCTTCGACCACTTGTTGGTGTAGAGCAGGTTGAGCAGCTTGGCCACGTCGGGGCCGCGCAGGTCGAGCTTGCCCAGCGGGGTGACGTCGATCAGCCCCACGTTGGTGCGGACGTTGCGCACCTCGGCGGCGGGGTCGCCGTAGTGGTCGGGGCGGATCCACTGGCCGGCCAGGATCGTGTGGACCCCGTTGGCCTCGTGCCACGGTTGGATCGACGACACCCGCACCGGCTCGAACCCCCGCCCGGCCAGCGCTCCCAGAGTGAGCGGCGCATACGGCGGACGCCACACAGTGGTACCCACCTGGGCGATGGTCTCGCCCCGGGCCTCGGCGATGGCGGCCACGGTGTTGACCGTCTCGAGCTTGCCCTGCGAGGGTCCCATGGTGGCGGTGGTGTAGCGCTTGGCCAGCTCCACGGAGTCGTAGCCCTCCCGAGCGGCGGCCACCAGGTCTTTGGAGCCGACGTCTTCGGAGAAGTCGACCATGCCGTGAGTGTCGGAGCGGTACAGCTCCGGATGGGGGTCGCGGCCCAGCGGGATGCGCTCATCGGGCACCCACGGCGGCTCGTCGCCGTCAACCGGTTGGGCTCGGGCGGTGAGAGCCTGGAGGCGGTGGGCCACCGCCGCGGCCCGCTGGGCGGCCAGGCGACCGGTGGCCGCGCCGTGGGCCCGCAACCCGTCGAGGGTGCCGTCGCCGGCCAGCCCGCCAGCAGCCAGCACGTTGCCGGGCGGGTCGGCGGCGAAGAAGCGGGCCGCAGACGGATCGTAGACCGGGCGGTCGCCGGCCATGTTGAGCAGCGAAGTGGGAGCGGTCCAGCCCGCGGCCACCACCAGCAGGTCGGCCTCGATGCGGTTGCCGCCGGCCACCACGGCCTCCACCGCCCGGGCCGAGCCCACCGTTGAGCTGACCCGGCGACCCTGGCGGCCGTCGATGACCGCGGCGATCTCCACCCCGGCCCGGTCGAGGTCGGCGGCGGCGGCGTCGCCGTCATCGTTGGCGGTGAACACCACCGCCCGCTCGCCGGGCTTGACCCCCCACAGGTTGATCAGACGGCGGGCCGCGCCCGAAGTGATCACGCCGGGGCGGTCGTTGCCGGCAAACACGTAGGGTCTCTCGATCAGGCCGGGGGCCACTACCAGGGTCTTGGCTCGGGCTTTGATGAGTCGCTCGACCGCCGCCGGGTGGCTGCGCTGCACGATGCCGAGCCAGTTGTCCTCGTAGCGGCCGGTGACGGTGGAGTCGGTGAGCACCTCCACGTCGGAGGCGTCGAGCGCGGCCCGCAGCTCGGCCAGCGCGGCTTGGGCTGATTCGCGACTGTCGTAGCGGAGGTGGCCGCCCACCGCGTGATCGTGCTCCACCAGCAGCACCCGGGCACCGGCGGCCGAAGCGGCCAGCGCGGCCTCGATCCCGGCCGGGCCGGCGCCGGCCACCACCACGTCGGGGTGCATGTAGCGCTTGTCGTGGTAGCGGTGGGGGGTGTCGAGGTCGATCTTGCCGCCGGGGGCGAACGTGGCCAGCACCCGTTCGTAGGCGGGCCACAGCCGAGCCGGCCGCATGAACGTCTTGTAGTAGAAGCCGGCGGTGAGGAAGCGTCCGACCAGGCCGTTGGCCGCCTTGATGTCGCGGTGCAGCGACGGCCACACGTTCTGGGCGCTCACCTCCATGCCCGACTCCAGCCGGCGGTGGCCGGCCCGCGCGTTGGGATCGTCGCCCACTTGCACCAGCAGGTTGGGGTCCCAGTAGTCGGCGGTGAGGATGCCGCGGGGCCGGTGATACTTCATCGAACGCGAGAACACCTGCTCGCCGGCCGCGGCCAGCGCCGAGACGATGGTGTCGCCCTCGAAGCCACCGAAGCGCTTGCCGTTCCAACGGAAGCTGAGCTTGGCGCGGCGGTCGATGACCTCAGTGGGCCGGGCCTCGCCCAGACGGCCCATGGTCACCGCGAGACCTCCGGTCGGACGCTCATGCTTTGGTGCCCCGTTTGTCGCCGGGCGCACCCAGTTCGGCGGCACCGCCGGTCGCAGCGTTGCGCGCTCATGCTTTGCCGCCTCGTTTGTCGCCGGGCATGGGCGGGTGGCGGAACTCGTTGGTGGCCGTGTTGCGCTCGACGGTGAACCAGCGGCGGCAGCCGGAGCGGCAGTACCAGTTCTCCCGGAGCCAGCCTGCCGGGTTGTCGCGCCGGTAGAGATAGCCCCGCCACTGCTCGGGGCTGGCGGTGCCGGGATCGGGGCGAGGCTGGGACTCCCCGCCGTAGCGCAGGTCCGCGGAGTTGCGCGGCCCGCAGTTAGGACAAAGAACCAGCAGCATCAGTGACCTACCGCTGCGGCGCCCTTTTCGCCCACTAGGTCGCCGGTGTCGAAGCGGCTGAGAGCGAAGGGGGCGATCAGTTCGGGGGTGCGTCCGGTGGCGACCGCCTCGGCCATCTGCTCGCCCGACACGGGGGCGGCCTTGAAGCCGTAGGTGCCCCAGCCCACGTCCACCAGGAAGCCGTCAACCCCGGTGAAGCCCATCACCGGCGAGTAGTCGGGGGTCATGTCGCACAGGCCCGACCATTGGCGCAGCAGTCGCATCCGGGAGACGCCGGGCATGAGCTCGAGAACGTGGCCGGCCAGTTCCTCGGTGAACTCCAGCGAGCCCCGGATCGAGTAGGTCGCCACCGGGTCGACGGCCGCGCCGAAGACGAGCTCGCCCCGGTCGGTCTGGCTGATGTAGACGTGCAGCGAACCCGACACCACCACGGTGGGCAGGAACACCTTGACCGGCTCGGTGACCGCGGCCTGCAGCGGATGGGTGGTGATGGGCAGGCGGACACCGGCCATGGCTGAGATCAGCGAGGCCCAGCCGGCGGTGCAGTTCACCACCACCGGGGTGGAGATGTCGCCCCGGCTGGTGCGAACCCCGACCACTCGGCCGCCGTGGCCCTTGCCGTCGGCGGCGGCGCCGCCCTCGCAGAGTATGTCGAGGACCTCGGTCTTCTGATGCATCTCGACGCCCATGTGGTCGGCGGCTCGGGCGTAGCCCCACACCACCGCGTCGTGGCGGACGATCCCGCCGGGCGGGTGGTAGAGCGCACCCAGGATCGGGTAGCGGGGATGAGAGGAGGTGTCGAGGCTGGGGGCGACCTTCTTGATCTCGTCGGGGCCGATCACGCTGGAGTCCACGCCCTGGAGCTTGTTGACCTCGGCCCGCCAGTGCATGGTGCGCAGGGAGCTGTCGTTGTGGGCCAGGGTGAGATGGCCCCGCTCGCTGAACATCACGTTGATGTTCAAGTCGGTGGCCATGGTGTTGTAGAGCTGCAGCGACCGGTCGTAGAAGGCCACTCCCTCGGGGGTCAGGTAGTTGGCCCGCACGATGGCGGTGTTGCGGCCCGAGGCGCCGCTGCCGAGGTAGGCCTTGTCGAGCACGGCCACGTCTTTGATGCCGTGGTTGCGGGCCAGGTAGTAGGCGGTGGCCAGACCGTGCACGCCCCCGCCGACGATCACCGCGTCGTAAGACCGTTTCAGCTCGGTGTCGCGCCAGATCCGGGGCCATTGGCCGCCCCGCATCCCCCGCCACACCAGCGCGGCCGCCGAGTACTTGGCAGGCCCCCGCCGCAACCGCCGCCCAAGCGATCCCATCGCCCATCAGACTAAAGGATCGCGACACTGATTACATGTTTGGGCTCAATTTGTTTCGTTCTCAGTTCCTACAGGAACTCACAACTGGGTGGCGGGATCGCAAATGACGAGGGGGATGTCGCGGTCGGTGCGGGCCTGGTAGTCGTCGTATTCGGGCCACTGGCTGACTGCGATGGGCCACAGCTCCGCCTTCTCCTGCGGTGTGGCGGTGCGAGCCCGCAGCCGGTGCAGCGCGCCCCGGTCCTGGATGGTGACCGCGGGGTTGTCGACCAGATTGAGATACCAGCTCGGATGGCGGGGAGCGCCCCCCATCGAGGCCACCAGCAGATAGCGCTCACCGTCACGAATGCGAATCAGCGGCGAGCGCCGCAGGCTGCCGGTCCGGCGGCCCACGGTGGTGAGGACCACGCACTCGGCCCCCTCCCACTCGAACCCATCAGCCCCATCAGTAGCCAGATAGCGCTCAACATGGTCAGCAACAAACCCCCAAGGACTCGGCGCATAGCTCATGGTGCGGGGCGCAGGGCGTAGGCGGTTGGGGTTGGCTTTAGGGGGCGGGCGTACCACAGGGGGCGGCGCAGGCCTCCGGGGCCGGGGGCGGGGCGGGTCATGGACAGCCACTCGCGGTAGGCCTCGGCTGCTTTGGCGGTGTCGGCCACCACGTCGCCGTAGGCGTCGCCCGGCTCGGCGGGGCCCACCCGCACCCGCTGGTGCCAGCACTGCATGCCCGAGATCGGGTCGGGCTGCACGCAGAACGTGAGGTTCTGGTGGACGCCGGCGTCGGACCACCAGATCCGCTCGGTGTCGGGGTCGGCGCTGGCGTGGCGCTCAGGCCGACCCCGGCGGCGCAGGCGCCACACCGTGCCGTCGTTGGTGATGTCGGCGTCGCCGCCGGCCCAGGAACCGCCGTTGGAGGCGTCGAGGCGCCAGCGGCCCATGTGATGCGACGCGGCCACCACGCCGGGACGGATCCCCTCGGTGCGCCAGGCCCCGATCACGAAATGGCCGATGCGGGTGGTGACCCGCACCAGGCCGCCGACCTCGATGCCCAGCGCCTCGGCGTCGGAGGGGTGGATCCACAGCGGGTGGCGGTGGCTCAGCTCCGACAGCCACTTGCTGTTGGCCGACCGGGTGTGGATCAGCGTCGGAATGCGGAACGTGGGCAACAGGATGCGCTCGTCGCCGGCCAGGTCGAGGTTCTCCCAGTGGACGTGCGACGGGATCCAGCCGGGGGTGGCGTGCTCGGGCCAGCCCCAGTCGGCCAGGGTCTGCGAGTACAGCTCGAGCTTGCGCGACGGGGTGGGGAACCCCTCTCGGGCGACGCCGTCCACTTCCACCGCGGGCGAGCCGTCGCCCAGACCGGGCAGCTTCAGGCCGGACAGGTCTTCGTGCCCGCCCGACCAGGTTCCCGGCGTGCCCGGCCGGCGGAACACGCCGTCGTCGTCTCTCGCGCAGTCGGCGAGAGCGGCGGGGTCGACCTCACGCTCATAGGGCAGGTACATGTCACCTTCGAGGGCGTAGGCACCCCGGTCGCGCATGAACTCCAGCGGGGTCTGCCCGGCCGCAGCGGCGTCGGCGGCCAGGCCGGGAACGCCCTCGAACATGGTCGAGTAGTACTCGTCCACCGACATGGGCGTTCCGGGGTGGGCGGGGCTCTCGAACCAGCGGCGGATGCCCAGCTCGCCAGCGGGGTCGATGCGCCACGACAGCTCGATCCAGAACTCGTTCTCCTCCCACACCTCGCCCGGATTGAACTCGTGGGTGCGCGAGTCGTGGCCCACGTCGTCGCCGCGGATCTCGGCGAAGCGGCGCAGCACCGGCTGGCGGAACCCGATCCAGCGGCCGGCGTGGGTCTCGAAGCTGGCCACGTCGTGGCGCTCGGCGCCGACCCCCATGGGCAGCACGTAGTCGGCGAAGACGGCCGTCTCCGACCAGGTGGGAGTGAGCGCCACATGGCACCGGACCCTGTCGGGATCCTTGAGCGCCTCCAGCCAGCTGAACCCGTCGGGGTTGGTCCACACCGGGTTGTAGACCCGGCTGAAGTACACCTCGAGACGGCCCCGGCCCTCGCGCAGGAAGTGGGGCAGCAGGATCGACATCTCGTGGTGGGCCAGCGGATACTCGCGGGGCCAGTTGAGCTCGTTCCACTGCTGCACCGGCTCCGCGCCGGGCGGGTGGGGGGCCTTGTACTTGTTCCAGCCGTTGCCGGTGGTGCCGCCCACCGTGCCCACCGAGCCGGTGAGCACGTTGAGGAAGAACAGGCAGCGGGCCGTCTGCCAGCCGCCCAGGTTGCCTGCTCCGGCGGCCCGCCAGTTGTGGGACGCGAACTTCGTGGGGTGGGCGCCGATGATGCGGGCGACCTCTTCGATCTGGGCCGCGGGCACGCCGCAGACCCGCTCGGCCTCGGCCGGCGTGTAGGCCGCGTAATCGGCCAGCAGGGCCGGGCCCACCGACTCGAAGGCGACTGGGCGCTGCGGGTGGCGGGCCCGCAGGTAGGCCTCCCAGTTGGTCCAGCGCCGCACAAAGTCGCGCTCCCAGGCGCCTTCGGCCAGCAGCAGCCGGGCGATGGCCAGCAGCAGGAACGGCTCGGTGCCCGGCCACGCCGGCAGCCAGAAATCGGCCTTGGCCCCGGTGTTGGACAACCGGGGATCGACGCAGATCACGGTGGCGCCCCGGCCCTGGGCCTCGACGATGCGCTGGGCGTGGGGGTTGAAGTAGTGGCCCGCCTCCAGATGCGACGAGATCAAGAAGATCACCTCGGCGTGGGCAAAGTCCGACGAGGGGCGGTCGTGGCCCATCCAGCTCTGGTAGCCGATGCGGGCGCTGGAGCTGCAGATGTTGGTGTGGCTGTTGTGCCCGTCGGTTCCCCAGCATTGCAACACCCGCTCGGCGTAGCCGTCCTCGCCGGGGCGGCCGACGTGGTACATGACCTCGTTGCGGCGGTCCTCGGCGATGGCGGCGCGGATGCGGCCGGCGATGTCGTCGAGGGCCTCGGACCAGCTGACCCGCTGCCAGCGGCCCGCACCCCGCTCCCCGGCCCGGCGCAGAGGATGCAGGATGCGCTCGTGGTCGTCGATCTGGTTGAGGGTGGCTGGACCCTTGGCGCAGTTGCGGCCCCGGCTGGCAGGGTGCAGCGGGTTGCCCTCCACCCGGTCGATGCGGCCGGTGGCGTGGTTGACGTGGCACACCAGCCCGCAGGCCGCCTCGCAGTTGAAGCAGGTGGTGGGCACCAGGGTGTGGTGGTGCTCGACCCGCTCAGGCCACGCCTTGGCATCGAGGGTGACGGCATCGTGCCAGGTCTCGTGGGGGGGATAGCTGTGCAGTTCGGCCACCATGTGACGCCCCTAGGACAGCGGAACGGACTGGCCGGCCCGCACGAAGCTGTCCTCGTAGAACCACATGCCCACCAACGCGGCCAGGCCCGCGGCGGCGGGCAGCGCCGCACCGGTGCCGGCCGCCAGCGCGATCCCGGTCGCGGCGGCGGGCAGGACCAGACCGAGAACCACCCCGCCGGCCCAGAAACGGACATCAGTCATGGCCGCCACCGCGGCCTCGACATGGGGGGTGCCCCGCGATGTCACCTCGGCGCCGATGAGCGCTCCGCAGGCGACCAGTCCGGCCAGCATGGTCCAGCGAACCGCGGCCGCGGCGGGAACCTCCATGACCAGGTCGGCGAGCGAGTAGGCGGCGGCGCCAGCCACTACGGCCTGGGCCAGCAGCGTCGGCAACAGCAGCGACGACTGCCACAGGTCGCGGCCCTCGCACTGGCCGAACAGGAAGGCGGTGTAGCCCGCGGCCGCGGCGGCTAGCAGCACCACCGGCCCGGCCAACACACCAAGCGCGCCAGCAGACCCGACGACACCGGCCACAAACCAGGCCGCGCAAAGCGCGGCGAAGGCGCCCAGCACCCAGGCGCCCTTCACCAGCCACGACCGGCGGTTGGCCCGGGTGAGCAGATAGTAGAAGCGCTCGGGTCGGCGCAGGTCGGCAATCAGCAGCCCACCGGTAACGGCCAAGAACAAGCCCGCTGCCACCGGCGGCATCACCCCGACGGCAGCCTGAGCGTCGCCGTGGCCCAGCACCACCAGCAGAGCAGCCACCGCCATCACCCCGGCCGCAATGGCCTTGGTGACCAGATAGCTCGACACCTTGGCCTTCCAGGTCATGGCATGGGCGGTGGTGTAGGCGGTCCGGGCCTCCACACCGGAGCCTCCCGGCTCGGCGGTCGGATGCTGGGGAGTGGTGTCGGCCCAGATCATGCCGTCGGCCGCGATGGCGGTTTGCAGCGGATCCAGCGACGCCGCCGCCGCGCCGAGGTAGTGCACCTTGGGCAGCGTCTGCTGTTCGGGGGCTCGCACCGCGGTGTCGCGGCGGGCGATGAGGCGGGTGGTCTCGTCGTTGGGGTCGTCGAGGTCGGCCACCTTGATGGCGTGGGTGGGGCACACCACCACGCAGCTCGGCTCCAAGCCCTGCTCGATGCGGTGGTTGCAGAAGTTGCACTTGTTGGCGGTGTTGGTGGCCGGGTTGATGTAGATGGCGTCGTAGGGGCAGGCGTTCATGCATCCCTTGCAGCCGATGCAGTTGCCGTCGTCGAAGTCGACCACCCCGTTGGCGGCCCGGAACAGGGCGCCGGTGGGGCAGATGGTGATACAGGGGGCGTTGTCGCAGTGGTTGCAGCGCATCACCGAAAAATGGCGGGTGACGTCGGGGAACGTGCCGGTCTCGATGTACTTGACCCAGGTGCGGTTCACGCCGAGGGGAATCTCGTGCTCGCTCTTGCACGCCACCGTGCAGGCGTGACAGCCGATGCAGCTCTCGCTGTCCAACAAGAATCCGAGCCGGGTCACGTCTGGTCGTTACCCGATCGGGGGCCGGTGAACCAGTTCCGGGCTCAGCTCGGCGACGCTGGACGCGCCGACCAGGGCCATGTCGCGTCTCATGCCAGCGCGAAGATGCTCGATCACCCAGTCCACGCCCTCCTCGCCGGCGGCGGCCAGCCCGTAGAGGTAGGCACGGCCGATCATGCACGAGGTCGCGCCGAGGGACAGGGCCTTCACGATGTCGCCGCCCCGCCGGATGCCGCCGTCGCAGACGATGTCGAGGTCGCCGCCCACCTTGGAGGCCACCGGCGCCACCAGGTCGACCACCGCGGGGGCCGAGTCGAGCTGACGTCCGCCGTGGTTGGACAACACGATGCCGTCGAGGCCCTGATCGCGGGCTATCGCCGCGTCGGCCACGCTCTGCACGCCCTTGATCAGCACCGGCCCGTCCCACACCGACCGCATCCACTCCACATCGTCCCAAGACAGGGTCGGATCGAACTGAGAGTTCATGAACGCGGCCAGATCCACCGCGGTCGAGCCGTCGATGTCGGTGTTGCCGGCCACGTTGGCGAACGAGATCGGCTCGGAGCGGGCGAACCGCAGGCTCCAGCCGGGCCGGGTCATGGCGTCCAACAGGGTGTCGAGCCCCAGCTTGGGGGGCAGGGTGAACCCTCGGCGCACATCGCGCTCGCGGCGGCCGAGCATGGCCGCGTCCACGGTGATGCACAGCACTTCGAATCCGGCGGCGGCCGCCCGCTGGATCATCTCGGCCAGCAGCCCCCGGTCGCGCCAGACATAGACCTGGAACCACTTCGAGCCCTCGCTGACGGCAGCCACCTCCTCCACCGAGCGGGTCCCCATCGTGGACAGCGCATAGGGCAGCCCCGCCCGGTCCGCGGCCCGGGCTGCAGCCAGCTCGCCGGCCGGATCAGCGACCCTGGTGAAGCCCGTCGGCGCCAAGATCAGCGGAAGGGGCACCTGGCGACCGAGGATCGTGCCGGTGGTGTCGACGCTGCCCATGTCGCGCAGCACCCTCGGCACGAACTCCAGTTCCCGGAAGGCGCGGGTGTTGCGGTCGAGAGCGACCTCGTCCTCGGCACCGCCGTCGATGTAGTCGAACACGCCGCCGGGCAGGCGCCGCCGGGCGATCCGGCGCAGGTCCTCGACGCTGGCCACCCCCTGGAGCCGACGCCGGGTGGCGTCAAGCTCGAAGCGGCGGAACTGCAATACCGACCTGAGCGTGTCGATGACCATCGCAGCGATGGTACGCCCTGGTTAGGGAATGTTCACCAGCTTGGATTTCACTCCCGGTGCGTACAGCGAGCCGTCGGCGGCCGTTCGGGCTGCTTCGGCCCTCGCTTGGGCTTCGGCTCGGGCCCGGGCCTCGGCTGCGGCGGCGGCGTGCGCTCGCCGCCTCAGATCGGCGGCCTCGCCGGTGAGCCTGTCGGCCTCGCTACGCAGGGCGGCACCAGTCGAGGCCAGATCGAGGCCCAGCGAATACAGTGAGGAGGCTATGAGACGGCGCAGCTTGACGCGGCTGAAGGTGGCAGCCCGGCCCCTCCACACCTGCTCTTGGTGCAGAGCGACCACCGGCTGATGGCGCTCGGACAGCACCGCTCCTCGGCGGTCGAGCGCATCGGCGACCGAGTGGCATCTCTCGGCCCGCTGCAATTTGAGTGTTGCTGACTGAAAGAGATGAGCGCTGTTTGACATGGCGGGAAAAATAGCAACATGAGATGTAGATGCCAACCGTCGGTGCGACCGAAATCGGGCCGGACATAGATGGTCGAGCAGGATCTCGTCGATTTTGCGGTGGGCGCAGCCCGGCGGGCCGGCCAGCTCACGCTCAACTGGTATCAGTCTCGAAGCCTGTCGGTGACCGCCAAGCGCGACGGGTCGCCCGTCACCGAGGCCGATTACGCGGCCGAGCGGTTCCTGCGCTCGGAGATCGGGGCGACATATCCCGGCGACACAATCCAGGGCGAGGAAGAGGGCGAGGCCGCCGGCCATACCGATCGCCGGTGGGTGATCGACCCGATCGACGGCACCAAGGCTTTCGCTCAGGGAGTGCCGCTGTTCGCCACGCTGCTGGCCCTCATCGACGATCACGGGCCGGCGGTGGGGGTGATCTGCCTGCCCGCACTGGACGAATGCGTCTGGGCCGGCCGGGGTCTCGGAGCCCGCTGGAACGGCGAGCCGTGCCGGGTCAGCCGCCGCACGGGACTCGAGGAGTCGTATGTGTGCACGAGCGGTCTGTCCTACTGGCCCAACCGGGCCTTGGAGCGGGTACGCGCCTCGGGGGCACGGGTCCGGACCTGGGGCGATGCCTACGGCTATGCCCTGGTGGCCACCGGCCGGGCCGAAGCCATGGTCGACCCAGAGTGCTTCGACTGGGACGTCGCCCCCATGGGAGTAATCATCACCGAGGCCGGGGGCCGGTTCAGCGACTCCGCCGGCATCAACGACTGGCGAAACAGCTCAGCGGTGGCCAGCAACGGCCTAGTGCACGACGAGCTGCTGAACTGCCTGCGCTAGCCACCCGCCACCCACCGCACCACCCACATCAACCGTGCCCACCGGCATTGCGTCCGCCCGGCCACCACACACTGCACTTGCCTGCACAAGCTCTGTGAGCGCAGCGAACAAGCGCGAAGGTCTCCGCAGCGAAGCGGCGGACTGGCCCCAATTTGTGCTCGCTCTCATGGCCGTACGCTGACGGGATGGTCGAACGGGGTTCGGCAGCCGGCCTGCTGGCAATGATTCGCCGGGCGGTGGTGGCGGTGGCGGCCGCGGCCGCGGTGGCTACGGCCATGAGGCTGCGCGGCCGCAGCGGTGTGGCCCCACAGACCGGCGGCTGGCGTCAGATGCGGGACGACGAACTGGCGTGACCGCCCGAATCGTGGTGTTTGGCGCCGGCGCTACGGGCGCACGGATCGTCCGGATGCTTGCGGCCAGCCCCCTCGTCGACGCCGTGGACGTACGCGACCCAGACTCGGCTCGGCTGGATGAGTTGGCTGGGTCATTCGATAACACCGTGTCTTTCGGTCAGGGTCTGACGGTGCCCGACTCCACCGATCTGGTGGTGGTGGCCGCCCCGGCCGGAACGCAGGCCGCCGTGGCGCTCCGTGCTCTGCAGGTGGGGGCCGCCGTCGTGACCACCACCAACGAGATCCTCGAGACCCGCGATCTGCTGGCCCTCGACTCTCGGGCTCGGCAGCACGGCGTGGCGCTAGTGGTGGGCGCGGGCTTCATGCCCGGCCTCACCTGCCTCATGGCTCGGGTCGTCGCCGACGAGTTCGACCTGGTCGATGAGGTTCACGTCGCCAAGGCGGGCACGGGGGGGCCAGCCTGCGCCCGTCAGCATCACCGTGCGCTCAACAGCCTGGCCGTCGACTGGCGCGCCGGTCGCTGGACTCGCCGACCCGGCGGATCGGGGCGCGAATTGTGCTGGTTCCCCGATCCGGTAGCCGGGCGGGACTGCTATCGGGGGGCACTCCCGGATGCGCTGCTACTGGTGCCGGCCTTTCCCGGCGTCGACCGGGTGACAGCCCGCATGGCAGCCACCCGCCGGGACCGGCTAACCGCCCCACTGCCGATGATGCGCCGCCCCCATCCGGAGGGCGGCGTGGGGGCGGTGCGGGTCGAGCTGCGCGGCCGACGCGGCCGCGAGCGGCGGGTGGTGGTGCTCGGCGCTCAGGCCCGACCGGCGGAGGGCGCCGCCGTAGTAGCCGCCTCAGCCGCGCTGCATGTCCTCGCCGGCGGCACCGAGCCCGGCGCCGCCGGCCTGGCGTCGATCGGCGACCCGAAGAGCCTGTTGCGAGAGGTGGCAGCACAAAATCTGAGGCCCTGCCGCTTCGAGGGATTCGCCCTGTCCAGCGACATCCCCGCGTAGCGCGCCTACAAGCAGCAACCGTTGCCGCGGCACGATTCGGGTGCGGGGTCAACGAACCGACACACAGCCCCCGGACACTCTCGCTCCTGTTCGTTGCGCTGTCACGAGCCGCTCGGGTACGGGGGAATCTCGCTCGGATGGGCCAGGGTCCGACAGGGTGGTGGGGCTAGTTGGAGTCGAACCAACGACCTCACCCTTATCAGGGGTGCGCTCTAACCGGCTGAGCTATAGCCCCAAGCGGCTCAACGCTAGCGGTCACCGCTGCTGTCAACACCCGCGGGCGGGGCTTGGACCAGCACCCGGCGGCGGGAGCGGCGGGGACGGGGACGGGCGGTCTCCTCCTCGACCACAGTGAGGCGCACTCCCCCGGTTACGTCGCTGATCAGGTTGAACAGCACCGCAGCCAGAACGGTCAGCCCGCTGCCCGCGATGACCATCACCAGGCCTCCGACCGCGGCGATCCTGAAGATCTGGTCGGCGTTGATCGTGAACGACTCCAGGGCGAACAACTCCACCACGAAGTTCTCGACGTTGGACACCAGCCCCGAGTTGACGGCCAGGTTCCAGAGCGTGACCCCCACGAACAGCATCACGGCCCAGGCGCAGAAGTAGAGGATCAACGACACCTTCAACACCGACCAGGGCTCGATGTGGCGCACCAGCCGACGCACCCGCCGGGCCCGCAGGCGGCGGCTGGATCGAGCCTGCAAGACTCGGCCAACCGCGGAGCGGGGCACCGGTCTCGCCGCAGAACGGGGCTGGGCTTCCTCGCCGGAGCTCGCGTCCGAGCCGACGGCCTCCTGGTCGCCGGTGCTGGCAGTCGACTGTTCGCTCATCCGATGCCCCTAATCGTCCAGCCTAGAGCAAGCACAAATCGGCGAAAGTCCTACGTGTCACAGTGATGTCATTGCTGCTCTTGTTGGCTGCGCTCACGAGGCCGCTCGCACCGTGAATTCCCGCTCATGTTCTCGGCACTCACAGGCCGCTGGGCTACTTGCGGTCGCCGCCGTCACGGGGGTTCGATCCAGTCGACGAGACGCTCGGCCCGGGCCGTCTGGCTGGCTCGGCCCACCTGCACTTCGACAGTGACGACCGTGGCGTCTTCGGTGCCTTGCACCCTTTGCTCGGTGTAGGAGAGCAGCACTCCGCCGTTGGCGGCGGCCAGATCCGCGGCCTCATCAGGACCGGCGGCGGCGCCGGCCAGGGCGGCAGCGTCGGCGGCGGTGCGGGCCCGGGCGCTCTCGTCGAGCAACTGTCCGACCTCGATCAGCGCCACCGCAGCCACCGTCACTACCAGCAACATCACCACCATCAGCGGCGCGGCCTGCCCACGATCGTCCGCCCGACGGCCTATTGCCACGCAACAGCCCGGCTGATGACACACACCGGCGGCTCCTTCACGGTCGCCGGCCGCGGGTCTCATTGCTCCTGCTTTGGTGGCTGGCCGTGCCCTTCCAGTGTGTCGATTGGCTGCGGCTGGCCGTCCGGATCTCGGCCCGATTCGACGTTCATGTCATCGCTGACGAGAGCCACGGCCACAACCTCGTCGCCCTCCGCCGGCTTCATCACTTTGACACCCGACGCCATCCGGCTCCGCTCGGACACTTCGCCCACGGGAACCCGGATCAGGACACCGTTGGCGGTCACCGCCAGGATCTCGTCGCCGGGGTCAACGACCAAAGTTCCGACCACTTCGCCCTTCTCCGCCGTCGGCTTGGATCCGATGAATCCAAGGCCGCCACGGCCCTTGCACCTGAACTCTTCGACCGGGGTGCGCTTGCCGAAGCCCTGGGTGGTGACGTAGAGCAGGGCCGAACCGGGCCGGGCGGTGGCGCACGACACCACCGAGTCGCCGGGGTGCTTGAACTTCAGCCCGATCACTCCCGCCGCCGACCGGCCCATCTCGCGCACCTGGTCCTGGGCGAAGCGAATCGTCTGGCCCAGCCGCGACGACAGCAGGATGTCGTGCACCCCGTCGGTCGGCACCACCGCCACCAACTCGTCGCCGTCGCGCAGATGGATGGCGATGAGGCCGGCCTTGCGGGACGAGTCGTAGGCGGTGAACTTGGTGCGCTTCACCCGGCCCTGGGCGGTGGCGAACAGCAGGTAGCGGTTCATCTCGTAGTCGCGGGTGTCGATCACGGCCTGGATCCGCTCGCCGTCTCGCAGCGGCAGCAGATTGGCGATGGAGGCGCCCCGAGCGGTGCGCGAGGCCACCGGCACCTCGTGGGCCTTGAGCCGGTAGACCCGGCCCCGGTTGCTGAAGAACAGCAGATACGAGTGGGCGGTGGTGTGGATCAGATGCATGACGCTGTCGGCCTGCTTGAGCCTGGCGCCGGCCACGCCGCGCCCGCCCCGGCCCTGGAGGCGGAACTCGTCGGTGGGCACCGTCTTGACGTAGCCCGACGACGACATGGTGAACACCAGGTCGTCGTCGTCGATGAGGTCCTCGATGTCGAGTTCGCCCGGATCGATCTCCAGCACCGACCGGCGCTCGACCCCGAACTTGGCCGAGATCTCCCGCAGCTCGTCGCGAATCGCCATCCGAACCCGGTGCTCGTCGGCCAGCAGCGCCTCCAGCTCGGCGATCAGCTCGCGCTTGGCCGCGGCCTCGGTCTCAAGCTGGGTCCGGCCCAGGCGGGTCAGGCGAGACAGCGCCATCTCGAGGATGTGGTCGGCCTGCGCCTGAGAGAACTCGAACGGCTCGGCCATCAGCGACGCCCGAGCCGAGGCGGTGTCTTCGCTGGCCCGGATGGCGGCGATGATCTCGTCGATGGCCCCCAACGCCCGCAGCAGCCCCTCCACGATGTGGAGCCGGGCCCGGGCCGCGGCCAGACGGAACTGCGAGCGCCGGGTCACCACCTCCACCTGGTGGGCGACATAAGCGGCCAGCGCGTCGCGCAGGGTGAGCGTGCGGGGCACCCCGTCCACCAGCGCCACCATGTTCATGGCGAAGCTGGACTGCAGCGGAGTGTGCTTCCAGAGGTTGTTGAGCACCACCTCGGGGTTGGCGTCTCGCTTGAGCTTGATCACGAAGCGGGTGGCGTCGCCGGAGGACTCGTCGTTGACGTCGGCGATCCCGTCGAGCTCGCGGGCGTTGACCAGATCGGCGATCTTGCGGGCCACCGACCCGGCGGACACCTGATAGGGCAGCGCGGTGACGACCAGCGCGTTGCGGCCCCCGATCTCGTCGAGGGTGGCGTCGGCGCGCATCTTGACCGAGCCCCGCCCGGTGCGGTAGGCCGACTCGAACCCGCTGCGGCCCAGAATCTGCCCGCCGGTGGGGAAGTCGGGGCCATGAACACAGGCCATCAGGTCCTCGACGCCGGCGCCGGGGTTCTCGAGGAGCACCACCACCGCGTCGATCACCTCGGCGAGGTTGTGGGGCGGGATGTTGGTGGCCATGCCGACCGCGATGCCCTGGCTGCCGTTCACCAGCAGGTTGGGCAGTCGGGCGGGCAGCACCGACGGCTCGGTGAAGTCGCCAGAGTAGTTGTCGACAAAATCGACGGTGTCCTCGCCGATGTCGGCCAGCATCGACATGGCCAGCGCATCGAGGCGGCACTCGGTGTAGCGGGCCGCGGCGGGGGGATCCTCGGGCGAGCCGTAGTTGCCGTGGAAGTCGATGAGGGGGTGCTGCAGCGAGAAGGGCTGAGCCATGCGGGCCAGGGCGTCGTAGATGGCGGCGTCGCCGTGGGGGTGGAAGCGGGCCATCACGTCGCCCACCACCCGAGCGCATTTCACGTGGCCCCGGTCGGGCCGGAAGCCCTGGTCGTACATCGACCACAGGATCCGGCGGTGCACCGGCTTGAGGCCGTCGCGGGCGTCGGGCAGGGCCCGGCTGATGATGACCGACATGGCGTAGTCCAGGAACGAGCTCTCCATCTCCTCCTGGATCTCGACGACGGTCACCCCAGAGGCGGCCTCCACCCCGGAGCGGTCCTGGGGCGACACGCCGGCAGGGCCGTCGGTGGTCTTGCTCATGGCAGCGCGTCCGGGGCGATCACGGTCAGAAGTCGAGGTTGCGGACTTCGCGGGCGTTGGTGACGATGAAGTTCTTGCGCAGCTCCACATCGTCGCCCATGAGCACCGAGATGACCTGATCGGCGATGGCGGCCTCCTCCACCGACACCTGCAGCAGGCTGCGGGTGCCCGGGTCCATGGTGGTGGACCGCAGCTCGTCCCAGTCCATCTCGCCCAGTCCCTTGAGGCGCTGGAACTCGCGGCTGTGCTTGGGCCGCTCGGCCAGGAACCGGTCCTTGGCCGCGTCGTCGAGCAGATACACCGTCTTGGAGTTGGTCACCTTGGTGGAGTACAGCGGCGGCTGGGCCACATACACGTAGCCGGCCTCCACCAGCGGGCGCATCTGGCGGTAGAAGAAGGTGAGCAGCAGGGTGCGAATGTGGCTGCCGTCCACATCGGCGTCGGCCAGCACGATCACCTTCTGGTAGCGGGCCTTGGCTGCGTCGCAGCCGTGTTCGCTGGGCGGCGAGGCCCCGTTGGCGCCGGACGGGTCGCCGATGCCCGCGCCGATGGCGGCGATGATGGCCTGGATCTCGTTGTTCTTGAGCATCCGGTCGATTCGGGCCCGCTCAACGTTGAGGATCTTGCCCCGGATGGGCAGCACCGCCTGGGTCTCGGGGTCGCGGGCCCGCACCGCGGAGCCGCCGGCGGAGTCGCCCTCCACGATGAACAGCTCGCGCCGGGCCGGGTCGGTGGCGGTGCAGTCCTTGAGCTTGTCGGGCATGCCGGCGCCGTCGAGCAGCGACTTCGAGCGCACCTCCGAGCGCACCCGGGCGGCGGCCTCGCGGGCCGCGGAGGCAGCGGTGGCCTTCAGCACGGCCCGCTTGGCCTCGGCCGGGTGCTCTTCGAGCCATTCGGCCAGGCGGCGGTTGGTGACCCGCTCGGTGAACGACCGCATCGACATGTTGCCCAGCTTGGCCTTGGTCTGGCCCTCGAACTGGGGCTGGCCGATCCGCACGCTGACGATGGCGGTGAGGCCCTCGCGGATGTCCTCGCCGTGGAGGTTCTCGGCCTTCTCCTTGAGCAGGCCCTTCTCGCGGGCGTAGGCGTTGACGGTGCGGGTCAGCGCGGCCCGGAACCCCTGCTCGTGCATGCCCCCGTCGATGGTGGAGATGCCGTTGGCGAAGCTGTGGAGGCCGTCGGTGTTGAAGCCGGTGCTCCACTGGAACGCCACCTCCACCTCGTGGGGGTTGCCCTCGATGGTCTCGTCGTCGGCGAAATGGCCCACCGCGTCGAACAGCCGCACCTTCGACTGGTTGAGGCGGGTGACGTAGTCGACGATGCCGCCCTCGTAGCGAAACGACGCCCAGTCGGCATGGCTGTGGGGGCCGGGCCTCAGGTCGCGGACCCGGATCTCGAGGCCCCGGTTCAAGAACGCCATCATCTCCAGGCGCTCGGCCACCGTCTGATAGCGGAACGACACGTCCTCCAGCACGGCGGGGTCGGGCCAGAACCGGATGGTCGTTCCGGTGGTCGACTCCGGGGCGGGGCCGGCCACCGACAGGGGCTCGGACATCTGTCCGCCGTCGACGAAGGTCATGCGGTGACGCCGGCCGGATCGACAGATCTCGGCCTCCAGCCGGGTGGACAGGGCGTTGACCACCGACACGCCGACGCCGTGGAGGCCGCCGGAGATCTTGTAGCCGTCGCCACCGAACTTGCCGCCGGCGTGCAGCAGCGTCATCACCAGCTCTGCGGCGGGGATCTGGTCGTGGAGGGGATGCGGCTCGGTGGGGATGCCCCGGCCGTTGTCGCTGACCTCGCACGAGCCGTCGGCGTGCAGCGTGACGTCGATGCGGGTGCAGTACCCGGCCATGGCCTCATCGACCGAGTTGTCGACCACCTCCCACACGAGGTGGTGCAGGCCGGTAGGGCCGGTCGACCCGATGTACATGCTGGGCCGCTCGCGAACCGCCTCGAGGCCCTCCAGGACGGTGATCTCCAGCGCACCGTATGAGGAGTCCATGTCGCGGGGCCGCTCGCTGACGGTGGTGTCGGGTGTGACGCTCAACCGACTCTCCTCACGCCGCCTCGGGGCTTGGTGCAGGGTCTGCCGGAGGCGGTGGTCCGAGCGGGTGGAGCACTCACGGGCACGACCCGGCCGCAGCAGACGAGAGCCGGGCTGGCCGGGGGCACCGAACTGGGTCTGAGCCCTGTACCGAGCCGCCGATCACGGCGCCGATTCTACCAGCAAGCACCCGCCCGCGGCGTTCATTTCGGCTTCTAAAGACTCCGTGCCACCCGCACCGTCATCGACTTCAGGCGGTCGGTGGACGACAGCTCGTTGGCCCGGGCCAGCACCCGGTCTGAGAGCCACCTCAACTCGCTGGCCCAGGTCGCATCGAAGGCCTCCACCACCAGACGGTCGCCCTCCACCGCCACCGGCCGGCAGTGGCGGGCCACGTCGGCGCCGACCACCTCCTCCCAGCGCTGGAACACCGTCGACAGCAGGTCGGCCGGCGGTGCGCCCAGCGAGCCCAGGACGCGCTCGAGGGCGTCGGACAGCTCGATGGGCTCGCGGTCCGCCGACTTCACCGCAGTTCCGATTCACTGCGGCTCACCCATCGCCGGCGCGAACTGTGCCGTCGAGCACTCGAATCAGCTGGTCTGGCCTCACGCTGGCCGGCAGCACCGGCGACGCGGTGGTGAGGATCCGCTGGCCGGGCGGCAGTGCATCCAGCAGGGCGGCGGCCCGGCCGGCGTCCAACTCGGAGAACACGTCGTCGAGCAGCATCACCGGCTCGATGCCCCGGCCGCGGCGTACCTCCCCGTCCACGGCCAGGCGCAGCGCGAGGGCGAGGGACCGCTGCTCGCCCTGGGAGGCATGGCTGCGAGCAGGAAGCCCGCCGATCTCGCACACGACGTCGTCGCGGTGGGGACCGACCGTGCTGGCAGCCCGCCTGAGGTCGTCGCGGCGGGCCGCGGCCAGCGCATCAGCTAGCGACTCGTCGCCCCATGACGATTCGTACTGAACGCCGGCGTCGTCTTGGCCCTGCGAGATGCTGCGGTAGTGGCGGGCGATCTCCGGTGTCATCGCCTCCAGCAGGGCGCGGCGGCGCATCCGCAGCTCGTCGCCCACCGCGGCCAGCTTGGCGTCCCACACGTCGAGGGTGATGGCCACATCGCCCACGGCGCGGCCCTGGGCCTGGCGCAGCAGGGTGTTGCGCTGGCGCAGGATGCGGTCCAGCTCGCTGCGCAGCGCGCCCCACGACGGCCGCACCGCAGTCAGGGCGTCGTCCATCCAGCGTCGCCGCACCGACGGCTCGCCCTTGACCAGTTCGAGGTCCTCGGGTGAGAAGACGGTGGCGGTCAGCACGCCGAGCAGGTCGCGGCGGCGGGCCACTGGCTGCTGGTTGACCCTCACCCGGTTGGGCCGGGATCGGGCCAGTTCCACCTCGATCAGCACGGCACGCTCGGCCGCGCCCTGACCGCGGCAGCGGATCACAGCCGCGGGCGCGCCGTCGCGTATCAGGGCAGCGTCGGCCGCGCCTCTGAAGGAGGCCAGCCCGGCTGCATATCCCACCGCCTCGAGCAGGTTGGTCTTGCCGTGGCCGTTGGGTCCGACAATCGCGGTCAGCCCCTCGGCGAACTCAACCTCGGTCTCGGAATAGGATCGGAAATCCAGCAGCGAGATCGAGCCGACGCGCACGCCTCGGGCCGGTCAGCTCACCCGCACCGGCATCAACAGGTAGAGGAAGTTCTCGTCTCCCACCGAGCGGAGCAGCGCGGGCTTGACCGGATCGGCCGTCTCCAGGGTGACTTCCTCGCCGGTGGTGGCCTCGATGCCGTCAATGAGATAGGCCGGATTGAAGGCAACGGTCAGATCCTCGCCTGCGTAGGCGGCCTCCATCGACTCGTTGGCCTTGCCGACGTCGTGGGTTATGGCGATGACCTCGAGGTTGCCGTCGCTCATGACCAACCGGATCGGGGTGGAGTCTTGGGCCAGCAGCCGCACCCGCCGCACGACCTCCGACAGCTGCTCGCGGTTGGCGGTCAGACGGTTGGGGTGGTCGCTGGGGATGAGCCCCTGATAGTTGGGGAAGTCTCCAGGAATGAGACGGGTGGTCAGCTGCACGTTGCCCACCACGAACTGGGCGTAATGCTCGGCCAGCTTGAGGGTCACCTCGTCGGAGTCGGCGATCAGGCGCTGCAGCTCGCCCAAGGCGCGGCTGGGCACCAGCACCTTCTGGTGCTCGCCAAGGAGGGACGAACCGGCGAGATCGCGCACCGACAGCCGGTAGGAGTCGGTGGAGACCAGCCGCAGCCGGCCCTCGTCCTCGGCGGCCATGAGCACGCCGGTGAGGATGGGACGAGAGTCGTCGGACGACGCGGCGCGCACTACCTGGCTCAAGGCGTCCCGGAACTCGGCGCCGGTGAACGTGACCGCCGGGCTGAACGCCACCGCGCCGTCGTCACTGCTGCCCTCCTGGGTGAACGGCAGCTGCGGATAGTCCTCCTCGGGAATCAGCCGGATCGAGAACTCCGACGAGCCGGCCATGATGGTGGCCTCGCCCTCGGCCACCGAGAACTCCACGGCCCCGGCCGGGACAGCCCGCACCACGTCGGTGAGCAGCCGGGCCGGCGTCACCGCGGCTCCCCCGGCGGTGCCCAGCACCTCGGCGGTGACCGACAGGGTCAGATCGAGGTCGCTGCCGGTCACGGTGAGAACGCCCTCGGAGAGGTCGAGGTGGGCCCCGGTCAGGGCGGCACGGTTCGAGCTGGCGCCGGCCGCGGCCCGCACCGCCACCGTCAGCGCGTCCAGCAGGGTGTCTCGCTCGCAGCGGAACTTCATGCCCATGGTTGTCTTGCTTCTCCTCTAACTGGATTCAAGGGGTGGTAGAGACACTAGACACTGTGGACTGGGGATTTGGGTCACTGAACCTTGTACCCGTGCTGCTTTCGATATGCCCAGGTTTGCCGTGCCGTTCAGCGGGCCGGCCCAGCCTCACCGGGGAGGTGTGGACGGCGGTGGAGTTGAGCACAGCTGTCCAGAGCCTGTGAGGCGGTCGTCCCCACGGTTCTCCCCCGTGTGCGGGTCATGAGATCTCCCCCACCCGCTTCTGAAGGTCGTGGACCTTGTCGAAGATCTCCTTGCGCTCGGTCATGTGGTGCTCGATCTTTCGCACCGCGTGGATGACGGTGGTGTGGTCGCGGTTGCCGAAGGCCCGGCCGATCTCGGGGTAGGACAGGTCGGTCATGTTGCGGGTGACGTACATGGCGATCTGGCGGGCATCGACCAGCGGCCTGCGTCGGCTGCCTCCGGTGATTTGATCGACGGAGAAGACGAAGAGCTCAGCGGTCGCTTCGAGAATGCTTCGCACGGTCACCGGAGCTTTGACGGTGTTGTCGATCAGGTCGGCCAATACTCGCTTGGCGAGCTCGTAGGAACATTGTTGGCCGGTGATGTTGGCGTAGGCGGTGACTTTGATGAGGGCACCCTCGAGTTCGCGGATCGAGTCGGTGACGTTCTCGCCGATCAGCGAGAGCACGTCGGAGGGGATGGCGATGGCCGCGGATTCGGCCTTCTTCTCCAGGATGGCCAGCCGGGTCACCAGATCGGGGGGCTGGATGTCGGTGATGAGGCCCGACTTGAACCGGCTGCGGAGCCGGTCTTCGAGGGTTGGCATGGCGTCGGGGGAGCGGTCGGAGGACAGGACTATCTGGGCGCCGTTCTGCAGCAGGTCGTTGAAGGTGTGGAAGAACTCCTCCTGGAGGCCGTCCTTGCCCTCCATGAACTGGATGTCGTCGACGAGCAGGACATCGTTGCTGCGGTACACCTGCTTGAACTCGGGCTGAGTGCTGTTGCGGATGGCCTGCACGAACTCGTTCAGGAAGGTCTCGCTGGTCACATAACGCACTTTGTAGGAGGGGTAGTGGTCGTTCACGTAGTGGGCGATGGCCCGCAGCAAATGAGTCTTGCCCAGGCCGGAGTCACCGTGAATGAGAAGCGGGTTGTAGGGCCCGGCTGGGGTCTCGGCCACGGCCAGCGCCGCCGCGTGCGAGAACCGGTTGGAGGTGCCAGTCACAAACTGCTCGAAGGTCAATCGAGTGTTGGCGCCCGGATCGCTGGCGCCGATGGTGGCCGGGGCCTGCTGGATGTTGGGCAGCGCTGGAGCTTGGCCGGGCGGCTCCGCCGCAAAGTTGTCGTTCTCGTCCCAATCGGGGTCGATCTCGATGCGGACCATCAGATCGGGCTCGGTCTCGTCGAGGGCGTCGGTGAGGAGGCTGAAATAGCGGCGCTCTATGCGGGCCTTTTGCAGGCTGGTCGGCACCACAATGGTGAGCGAGCCCTGGTCGAAGGCGGTGGCTCGGGCCCCGCTGAAGGTGGTTCTCCAGACCGCATCGCTCACTTGGCTGCGGATGCTTTGAGCGCAACTGGTCCAGATCCGCTCCGCTGCGGGGTCGGTGTTCACCTTCTCGACTTCCTTTCTCCACAGATTGGTCCACAGTTGTGGAAAGAGAGTCCTGTGATCCGTGGTGGAGGGAGAACGGACCCAGACCAGATGGCGGTAGTGGCCTGCGGAACGTAGCAGCATCCACACCGCCCGCAAGTCGGACGCCACCGGGCCGGTAAACGACTAGTTCAGACTAGATTGCGCCCCGGTTAACTACCTCTATGTAAGATATATACCACTATTGTGCTTTGTTCGCCGCCGGGTTTGCGTCGGTCTGCAGACCGGCAGGCAGTGTGGTTGTCGCGACGCGGGGTCAGCCCTACGGTGGACGCAGACCCGCCGTTCATCCACAGCATCGACCCCGACGGCGGGTCTTGTGGCGTGCCCGCGCCGGGAGGATCTCATGAAGCGCACCTTTCAACCGAATATTCGCAAAAGACATAAGAAGCACGGTTTTCGGGCCAGAATGGCCACACGCGGCGGACAGGCCGTGCTGCGATCGCGTCGCCGCAAGGGGCGAAGCCGACTGGCCGCGTGAACAGCCTCAGCGTGAGCACGACTAGCGCCCGGCGCGGTCCCCTCAAGGTTTCTCATCGCGCCGGTCCTCAGGAGCCGCAGGTGCTGTTCGCAGTGCCGAAATCGGTGGGGACTGCGGTGGTGCGCAACCGGGCCCGCCGCCGCGTGCGCGAGGCGCTGCGCGAGCTGGTGCGCGCCCGGGCGGTGGTGCTCGCGGGCGGGGAGTACCGCCTGGGCATCTTCGCCTCGCTGGAAATGCTGTCCGCCGCCGAGCTGCGAGCGACCATGATCGGGCTGCTGGGGGACGTGCAGCGATGAGGGGGCTTGTCTGCCGGGCCATCGAGGAGTATCAGCTGGCCCGCATCGGGCGTCTGCCGACGTGTCGCTACCACCCGTCGTGCTCGGCGTATGCGCTGGAGGCGGTTCAGCGCCACGGCGCGGTGCGGGGAGCGTGGCTGGCCGTTCGCCGGCTGGGCCGCTGCCATCCGTGGGGGTCCATGGGCTCGGACCCTGTTCCCGGAGTTGATCGCCGCCGGTCTGTGAGGGAGACGGCCGGTGCTTGATCCCCTGTTCGACGTCGTCACCGCGATCCTGGCCTGGTTCTACTCCTTGGTGCCGTCCTACGGCATGGCCATCGCCCTGTTGACGCTCACCGCGGTAGTGGCGATAACCCCGCTCACGCTGAAGATGACGCGCAACATGCTGCAGATGCAGCAGCACATGCCGGAGGTGAAGAAGCTCCAGAACCAGCACAGGGGCGACCGGCAGGCCATGAACGAGGCCACCATGGCCTACTACAAGGAGCACGGGCTCAACCCGGTCGGGTGTCTGCTCCCGATGCTGGTGCAGGGCCCGATCTTCTTGGTGATGTACCGCGTGGTGGACGGGCTCACCCGGCGGACCACCGAGATCGGCACCCAGCTCGGCTTCACGTCGCGGCGCTATGCGGACAGCGTGGCCGGAGTGGTGTCCGAGTACGGCCCCACCCCCATCGCCCGGGGCGAGCTGCCGTTCGATCCGGACTTCCTGTCGCGCGACAGCGACCTCTACGAGAGTCTGAGCGGCGACGTCGAGATGATCACGCTGGGGGTCGACCTGTCCCGCAGCGCCAGCAACGTGATCTCCGAGAGCATCGTCTCGGCATTCCCCTATCTGGTGATGCTGGTCATCGTGCTGCTGACCAGCCTCTACCAGCAGCGCCAGATCCAGGGCCGCCAGAGCGGCGCGGTCACCCCGCAGCAGCAGATGATGATGAGGCTGATCCCCTACATGCTGCCGGTGTTCTCATACGTGATGCCGGCTGCGGTGGTGACCTACTTCATCGTGTCGAACCTGGTCCGGATCGCTCAGCAGGCCTACATCACCCGATCCTTCTACCGGGGCGAGGACTCGCTGGGGGCCCAGGTGGCCAAGCAGCGGGCAGCCGCGGCCGAGGACGACAAGCCTGACACCAAGGCGCGCTCGCCCAAGGCGCTCACCGAGCGCAAGGGGGCGCCCACGCCGAAGCGGGACGCAAAGTCGGCGCCGTCGCGAAGCAATCGGGCGCCGTCGCGGAAACGAACCGAGACGACGACTCGCAAGCGGACTCAGGCGCCGGCCCGGGGACGGACTCAGGGCGCGGCCAAGGCACCGGCCCGCAACAAGAAGGCTGCGGCCGGCCGGAAGCCGGCGTCAGGACGCACCGGGAAGGCGCCCTCGCGGGGTCGAGTCACTCCGCCGGGCTCCAGCCAGAACCGCAGCCGCAGCAAGAAGAAGAGGCGCTGATCCCGCGCCGCACGAAGGAGTGTTTGGTCGAGATGGAATGGCTGGAAATTAGAGCTAAAACAGTGGAACATGCCAAAGAGCAGGCATTGGTCCACCTCGGCGTTGACGAGTCGGACGCCGAGTTCGAGGTCCTCTCAGAGGAGAAGATGGGGCTGTTCGGGCGAGTCAAGCAGGAGGCCCGGGTGAGGGCGCGGGTGCTGCCCACCCCGGTGCGGCCCAAAGAGAGCAGAGGTCGCCGCTCGGGTTCATCGAAACGGGCCGCACCGGAATCGGCGGGCCGGTCCCGGCGCAAGAACTCTGCCGCCCAAGATCGTCCAAAGCCTGAACGTGAGAGAGTTCAAGAAGCAAGCCGTGGCACTCGGCCCAAGAAGGAGGATGCAAAACCAATGACAATTGATCAAAATCAAGGCCCGTCGCTCATGGAGCAAGCCGACCTGGCGGAGTCCTTCGTCGGAGGAATCGCGGAGACAGTGGGCATCGATGTCACGTTCAAGCGGCACGACCTAGACAGCGGCATCATGCGAATCGAGGCCAACGGAGAGGGAATTGGAGTCCTGATCGGTCGGCGGGGCGGTACAGCCCAGGCGATCGACGAACTGGTCAGAACGGTGTTGCAGCGTTCGGGCGGGACCACCAGGGAGGGCAAGATCCGCATGGACATGGGCGGCGTTCGAGCCCGCCGCGCCGCTGCGCTCGAATCCTTCGCTCGCAAGGTCGCCGAAGAATCGGTCGAAACGCGAACGGAGATTGCCCTAGAGCCGATGAACCGGATGGATCGCAAGATCGTCCACGATGTCATCGCCGACATAGACAGCGTGGAGAGCCGAAGCGAGGGAGAAGACCCCCACCGCCGAGTGATCATCGCCGCCATCGAGGCCGAGGCCGAGCGTGCAGATGATGAGTAGGTGCATACGGGTGAGGCCGTGGCCTGAGCGGCCCGTGAGCGCAGCGAACAAGAGCGGGAATGTCGAGGCCGAGCGTGCAGATGATGAGTAGGTGCATACGGGTGAGGCCGTGGCCTGAGCGGCCCGTGAGCGCAGCGAACAAGAGCGGGAATGTCGAGGCCGAGCGCGCAGATGATGAGTAGCGGCACGGCACGACCAGCAGGAATGACCCCGTTACGACGTGACGGGCGCAGCGTCCCATCCGCCCGAGGTTGATCTGGAACTTCTTGAACGGCTGTACCGGTCTTGGGCGTCGGCGCGGGCCGCCGGCGCCATGGGAAACGCCCCAGTCGAGGCTCTGCGTTCGCATGCCCGCGGCTACATCCTGGATGAATGGCGGACCCTGCCCGAGGGACGGTTCGTCGACTGTGGCACCGGGGCGGGTGCACTGGGAATACTCCTGGCCATAGAGTTGCCCGGATCTCGTTGGCGTCTTGTGGACGCGAGGAAGCGCCGATGTGAGATGGCACAGCGGGCGGTGTCGGCGGCGGGACTCGATGAGCGAGTTAGCGTGGAGCACGCCCTCGTGGAAGAGATCGCCCGCGGAGAATGCCGGGGAACTTTGGACGGGGCGGTGGCTCGCGCATTTGGTCCGGCCTCTGAACTGGCGGAGTGCGCGCTGCCGCTGTTGAGGCCCGGCGGGTCTCTGGTCGTATCCGTGTCTGATTTAACAGCACAACACTGGGAGCAGCTGCCATTGATGGCACGGACTGGTTGCGAGATATCGGGAAGGTGGACAACAGCACACGGAAAGTATCTCTCCGTGACACGCTCAGGACCGATTCCGCCCGAGCAGCCCCGTCGCCGCCCGGCCCGAACCCGTGATCCCCTGGGTGTTTCATGTGAAACATGAGAAGCGCGCCTGCTCCGGTCATCCATCTCGTTCGGGCCGTGGGAACAGGTGCTTGACTTCCTGAAGGTGGTATGGAACCGTACCGAGACCAACAGGAGGAAGAGGTCGTGAGCATGAAAGGACAGGTCGACGCAAGTCGAGCCCGAGTCTTTGCGGTCGCCAACCAAAAGGGCGGGGTAGGGAAGACAACCGCGACAGTGAACCTCTCGGCCTGTTTCGCCGAGAACGGGCTCAAGGCGCTCATCGTTGACTTGGATCCCCAGTCGAATGCTACGACCGGTGTCGGATTGGATCCGCGGAGTCTCGAAGGATCGATCTACGATGTGCTATTGCAGAATGCCAGATTGGACGAGATCGTCGAGCCGACAATCATCAAGGGTTTGCACATCGCGCCCTCCAATCTCGATCTGGCCGGCGCCGAGATCGAGTTGGTTCCCGCGCTGAGTCGAGAGCGACGACTCCGAGACGCAATGGAGGAAGCGCTCACCAGCTACGACCTCATCGTGATCGACTGCCCGCCCTCGCTCGGATTGCTCACCATCAACGGCCTGACCGCGGCCGACGAGGTCATAGTGCCCGTTCAGACCGAATATTTTGCGCTGGAGGGGTTGACCCAGCTCGTGAAGAACATCGCGATGGTGCAGCGCAGCCTCAACCCCGGCTTGGAGCTAACGAAACTCTTCCTCACCATGTACGACGCTCGCACGAACCTCTCACGGGATGTCGCTCGAGAGGTTCGAGCCCACTACGGAGACAAGGTCTGCTGGCAGGTTGTGCCCCGCACGGTGCGGCTCAGCGAGGCACCGTCGTTCGGCCAGCCGATCATTCTCTACGATTCGTCATCCAAAGGCGCAGGAGCATTCCGCGCCTTGGCAAAGGAGGTGCTCCGTGGCACGGCGTAGTGGTCTGGGCAAAGGCCTGGGCGCTTTGATTCCCACTGATGCGGCTCCAGAGGAGTCGCCCTTTCAGGAGATTGACATCAGCCATATCGTCCCGAATCCCTATCAGCCGAGGGAGCACTTCGATGAGGAGGCGCTGGTCTCGTTGGCGGCTTCGATAGCCGAGGTGGGGGTAGTCCAGCCGGTAATAGTGCGAAAAGCATTAGAAGGTTATGAAATTGTTGCCGGAGAGCGGCGGTGGCGGGCGGCTCAGCGGGCCGGACTGCGCAATGTGCCCGCATTGGTGCGCAACGCTGATGACAGGGACGCGTTGGAAGCGGCTGTCGTTGAGAACGTGCACCGCCAAGATCTGAACGCCCTTGAAGAGGCGGCCGCCTATCGCCAGCTGATGGACGACTTCGGGTTGACCCAGGAGGACGTTGCGGCCCGGGTCGGCCGCTCACGCTCCGCGGTGGCCAACACCGTGAGGCTGCTGCATTTGGTCCCGCCGGTGCAGCGCCTCGTGGTTGAGGGACAGCTCTCGGCGGGGCACGGCCGAGCACTGCTGAGCCTCGAGGATGAGGAGGCGCAGCAGGCTTTGGCCGAGTTGATCGTCGGTGAGGGCTTGACAGTGCGGGAAGCGGAGCGCCGGGCGAGCGAGATGCATGCCGCGCCGGAGACCGCACCCGGCAATGACGCCGAACCCGCGGCCGAAGAGGTCGAGGCGGGCATTCTCGAGCTCGAGGATCTTCTCTCGACCCGGCTCGACACTCGGGTTTCGGTGAAGCTGGGCAAGAACCGGGGCCGGATCACGATCCAGTTCAGCGGGCTCGCCGACCTGGAGCGGATCTATCACCTGATCATGTGACGGCAGTTTTGTAAATTTGGGTCTTTTATAAATGCTATTTGATGGTGCTTTGGGGGTTTGGGTCAAGACACCAACTGGAGATTGCATCGACAAGGGCTCGGGCGATGCGGGGCGCCCGAGGCACCACGATGTCGCCGGGTCCGATCCGACACCAAACGGCGGGCATCTTGGTCTCGCGGAGGATGGCCAGCCGCATGGCGGTTGCCGGGGCAGTTTCGGCCAGCAGGGGTTGGAGCGCGGTCGAGCAGCGCTGAGCCAGCGCCCTGCCCCCGACCGACTCGAATCCGCTCATAGCAAAATACGAGATGCTGAAGTTGTCGACCGCCAGGGTCAAGCCCAGATACAGATCGCCGTTCCACTGGTTCGAGGTGCGGGCCTGGTGGCTGAGGTCGGGGGTGCTGAACGACAGAACGTCCGCTCCGAGCTTGCGCAGGCGACGAGCGACGGCCTGAGCGATCACGGGCAGATCGCCGGCATCTCCCACCACGATCCGCCGGCCCTCCACCCGGTTGGGCTGGTGGCGGAGCCGTTCGTGCTCTCGGACCTGCGCAATCGTCACTTGGCCGCGGGTTCGACCCGCCAGTCTGTCGAGCGTGTCGGTGGTGGAACGGCCGACAACGCCGTCGTCGGGAAGGCCCACGTTCTGCTGGAACTGGCGGATCGCCCGGTCGGTCCGGGGTCCGAGGACGCCGTCGACCCAGTGGGGGTCGAAGCCGAGCTGTCCGAGCAGACGCTGGAGCTCGGCCACATCGTCGCCCCGCATCATCGGGTCGCGGTAGTAGAGGAGCCGGTCACCGAGGCGGTGGTCGGCCTCCACCAGTGCGTTCCAGGACTGGGGGCCGCAGACTCCGTCGACCACCAGGCCGCGGTCGCTCTGGAAGCGGCGCAGCGAGGCCTCGGTCTCGGTGCCGAACTCTTGTGAGTCTCCGTCGATGGGGTAGCCGATCAGGGCCAGCCGGCGTTGCAGGTCGTGAACGGCGTCACCGGCGTCGCCGCGGCGCAGCGGCAGCCCGCGGGGCGATCCGCTCACCTATTTCGCTCGGCCTCTCGGCGGTCGGGGCGGTCTATTCGTGCAGGTACTCGGCGAGGTCGTCGAGCAGAGCCGCCTTCGGCTTGGCGCCCACGATCTGCTTGGCGGGCACGCCGTTGTCGAAGAGGATCATGGTCGGGATGCTCATCACCCCGAAGCGGCGGGCGATGTCGGGGGCCTCGTCCACGTTGAGCTTGGCCACCGTCAGCTTGCCCGCTTGCTCGGCGGCGATCTCCTCGAGGATCGGGGCGATCATCTTGCACGGGCCGCACCACTCGGCCCAGAAGTCCACGAGCAGCGGTGTGGACGAGCTTCCGACCTCTTCGTCGAATGTGGCGGTGCTTAGGGTGATGGTTGATCCTGACACGGCGTGTTCCTCTGGTAGTTCCTGCGTGGTCGAGCGATGGTCAGGCTAGAGGTCGAACGGGCAGGTAAGCGCCTTCAACTCCTAGAGCGAGCGCAAATTGGTGAGAGTCTGTTGCGTCGCAAGGGTGTCTCTCCCGCTCTTGTTCGCTGCGCTCACGGGCCGCCCGAACCACAGCGTCACAGCCCACGGCCTCGCCCGCATGAACCGGATTCGCTCACCTATTCGCTCGGCCTCTTGGAGCGAGCGAATAGGTGCGGTTGGGACTGGCGCTCAGTGGCGGCTCTCGAGATAGCGCTCGGCTTCGATAGCGGCCATGCATCCGGTGCCGGCGGCCGTGACAGCCTGGCGGTAGTAGTCGTCCTGCACGTCTCCACAGGCGAACACCCCGGCCACCGCGGTCCGGGTGGAGTCCGGCTCGGTTATGAGGTAGCCGTTGTCCTTCATGGCTAGCTGGCTCGTGAAAAGGTCCGTGTTGGGGCGATGCCCGATGGCGATGAAGCACCCGGTCACGTCGAGGACCGAAGTTTCGCCGGTCTGGGTGTCTCGGATTCGCAAGCCGGTGAGGATCGACTCGCCCAGATACTCCTCCACCACGCTGTTCCACATGAAGTCGATTCGCTCATTGTCGAAGGCGCGCTGCTGCATGATCTTGGACGCCCGCAGGCTGTCACGGCGATGGATGATGGTTACACGGGATGCGAACCGGGTGAGAAAGGTCGCCTCCTCCATGGCTGAGTCACCCCCTCCGACCACCGCGATGTGCTGATCGCGGAAGAAGAAACCGTCACAGGTTGCGCAGGTCGACAGTCCGTGCCCGACCAGTTCGATCTCGCGGTCGAGTCCCAGCATGATCGACTGGGCGCCGGTCGACACGATCACCGTCCAGGCCTTCAGCCTGGGTTCGGCCGCGGCGGGATCGCCGGTCCAGATGCCGTAGGGCTGTTCCGAGAAGTCCACCCGAGAAGCCTTCACCGTGTGGATCTGGGCGCCGAAGCGTACGGCCTGCTCGCGGCAGCGCTGCATGAGTTCGGGTCCCATCACGCCGTCGGGGAATCCGGGGTAGTTCTCCACGTCGGTGGTGAGCATGAGTTGTCCGCCCGGCTGATCGCTGGTCGAGCTCGGCTCGCCCTCTAGAACCACCGGCCGGAGGTCGGCTCGAGCGGTGTAGATGGCCGCGGTGAGTCCGGCCGGGCCGGATCCGATGATGGCCACGTCCACCTCGACGCGGTCGTCAAGACTCATGTCCTTTCGCGCTCCTTCAGTCGCACGGTTCGGTTAGGTCAGGCCACCGCGTCGATCACACCGTAGAACACCACGCCCACGATGATGAGAGCGTCGATGATCACCGCGATATAGACGGGCCGAGCCGAACCGGTGCGGGCCCGCCAGGCGCCGAACCCGAGAATCGAGACGAGCAGCCCGATGAAGCCGTGTGCCGCCCATGTGGCCGATCCGACGCCGGCGCCGATCGGCAAGTAGGCGTCTGCCAAGCGCACGGCAACGACGGAGAGCAACACCACGGCCGCGATGGCGGCCACCGCAGCTACCAGGCAGTAGACGACAGCCCGAAGCACGAACACAGCCCGGTCGGTGGTCTGCACCCGCACCGCATCGACGAGTTCGACGATCTTGTCGGCGACGGTCGCCGGCCAGTCGTCAGACCCCAGGCTCAACGGGGGCCGCTCGCGGCTGGTGGACTCATCGGTGGCCATGAAGATGAAGCCTAGACCGGCTCGCAGGCGGGTCGGATTTGCTCGGCCTCTTAGGGTCTCTCTGGCGTGTCTGGCTCGTGGATCATGGTCACGCAGTCGGGCGCCGCGGCGTAGACGATTACGGCTGCGCCGTCGGCTCGTCTTGCAAGCTGGGCATCCAACCGCAGGCGGTCCAGATCTTCGACTGTGGCTGTGAAGGGCTGTCCTGTCTCCAGGTCCAGTACCAGCGCCCTCTCATTCACAGCCTCGGCGCACACCCCGGAGTCGGCGGTGGTGCCGTCTTCCAGAGCGGCTGGCCAGCGCGCCGCGATGGTGCTGAAGAGCGATTCGAGGTTCTCGAACTCTCCCAGGTCCACGGCCGGGCCGGCCCGCTCTGCTGTATCGATGACATCTGCTTCAGGCTGATCCTCACTCGCCGGTGCCTCGATCGCCGTGTCGTCAGTTGCCTCGGCCGTCTCGGCCTGTGCCGCCGTGTCGGCCATCGCCAGTGGGGCAGCCTCCTCCTCGGCCATCCCCGCAGCCGTCTCCTCGCCTGCCTCCGACATTGGCTCGGACTCGGCTGAGTCCGTCGCGGGCGCAGTCGTGGTGGCCACCGCGGCTGATTCGGCGCTCTCAGCTACTGCCGCCATGTCGGTTGTGGCCTGGGCCTCGGGTGCTGCTGCCATGTCGGCGTCTGCCTCAGCCGCGGCGGCCATCTCGGCTGGAGCATCGGCTGATTCGGCGCTTTCGGCTGTCACTTCTGTCATGTCGGCTGTCGCTTCGGCTGCGGTTTGCACGTTGTCGGTGCCCCGGCTGGCGATCAAGCCCGCACTGACGACAACGGCTAGCAAGACGACCGCGGCGGCCATTGCCAGCAGCGCGGAGTGGCGGCGGTGCAGTGGAACGATCTTGGCCCCCTGAGCGGCTAGGGCGGCATCGATCATCTGATCGCGTTCTTCCGAGCCCATCGTCGCAACCGGGGCCGCAGTGGCGTCGCGAACTGATCGCAGCTGCTCCATCCGGGCCAGCAGAGCCTCGTTTCGCTCGATCTCGGCGATTTCGGCCGCGGTGGCCTCGCCGTCGAGATAGGCCGACACGACTTCGTCGGCGCGGAGTTGTTCGTCACTCATGGTTGCTTGCCTCGTCCGTGTCCGACGTTTCGCCCGCCGGGGCGGTTCCCGCCGCCGTCGGCCAACGCGTCGGCCAGCCGAGCCCGGCCCCTGGCGATCCGGGATCGCACCGTCCCCGGCGGGATCTGCAGGATCGATCCGATCTCGGCGTAATCACAGCCGGCCACATCCCGAAGCACGACCGCGGCCCGGTATTCCTCGGGGAGTTCGGCCAGTGCAGCCTCGAAGTCGAGCCGGGTCGCCACCGCACCGGAGGCGTCGGCGGCAGCGAGACGGTCGTCGGCCTCGATCAGCGTGGGTGTCGGGCGACGGCTGCGGCGCCGCAGCTCGTCCAGTGCGGCGTTGGTGGCCACCCGGTAGGCCCAAGTCGAGAACTTGGACCGGCCTCCGAAGCTGGAGAGTCCCCTGACCACCGCGATGAGCGCCTCTTGGGCCGCGTCCTGTCCGTCGGCGTCGTTGCCGGCCAGGCGTCGGCAGATGGCGTGGATCTGATCGTGGTGGCGGCGCAGCAGATGCTCGAGCGCACTGCGGTCGCCGGCCTGGGCGGCCCGGACAAGCTCGGTGTCGTCGGCCGTCGTCAAGTGGTCAGGCGGGCGGAACCTGGTAGGCCATGCCCAGCACCCCCTGACCGGCGTGGGTGCCCACTACCGGCCCTACCTTGCTGACCCGGATGTCGCCGGAGTGCACCTCGGCGAGCATCTCGCAGAAGCCGGCCACGTCGGGCGCCTCGCCGTGCATGACGGTCAGGTGCTCCACCGGCTCGGCCGCCTGCACCGTGTCGCGCAGCCAGCCGAGCGCCTTGCGACGGGTCCGCTGCTTGGCGGCCTCCTCCACTGCGCCGCTGGAGATATCGACGATGGGCTTGATCGACAGCATCGAGCCGAGCAGAGCCTGGGCACCGCCGATGCGGCCCCCCTTGCGGAGGTTCTCCAGCGTGTCGAGCGTGCCGAACACATGGGTCCGCTCCGAAGCGTCGGCCACATGGGCCTCGATGGCGTCGGCGCCGGCGCCGTCGGCGGCCATGCGGGCTGCCTGCAAGACCATCGTGCCCAGCCCGGCCGTGACCGAGCGGCTGTCCAGCACCCGGATGTCGGCAGTGTCGCCAGCGGAGGCCACGGCATCGACGGCCTGCACCGCCGACTGCATCGTGGCCGAGATGGCAGCCGAAAGATTGATGCACACCACCGCCTCGCAGCCGGAGTCCAGATGCCGCCGGAAGGCCTGCTCGAACCGTCCGGGTGACGGCGCGGCGGTCTGGGGCAGCTCCTCGGCCGCGGCCATCCGCCGGTAGAAGTCCTCTACTGCGATCTGCTCGCGGTCGAGCAGTTCATCGGTTCCGAAACGGATGAACAGGGGGACGACCTCGACGTTGAGCCCGGCGAGCTCGTCGTCGTGCAGGTCGCAGGAGCTGTCGGTGACGATGCCAACGGTCATGTCGAATCCTCGGGTCGGCGGCTCGGTGCCACGGCGACGGTAGCACCGCCCAGAGACGGAGTGAAGAAAGAAGTCGGGTTTGAGCGTTGTGGGGTTAGCTGGCTGGCGTCAGATCGCGGTGGAGGACGGCGAGGCGGTCGGGCGTGACGCAGAACCCGCATCGCTGGTACAGAGCGAGGGCTCGCTCGTTGTCGGGCGGTGTGTTGACCAGCGCGGTGCGGGCTCCGCCCCGTCGCAGCCACCCCAGCGCGTCCTCAACGAGGATCGTGCCCAGGCCGCGTCCCTGGGCGCGGTCGGCCACCGCCAGTCGTTGCAGATAGCCGGTCGATCCGGCCCGGCCCGTGATGCTGTAGGCCGTCACCTCCGGGCTGCGGATCACCCGCCACCGACTGACCGGCGTGGCCCTGCGAGCCTCAGCGATTCCGTCGGCGTCGAGCCGCCAGAACGGTCCGAAAGCCCCGGCGTCGACTCTCAGCACGCCGCCGGTGTCGCGGCGCCGGGCCCGGCTGGTGCCCCGGCCGGCAAGCGGCAGCCGGGGAGAGTCGGCAAGATCGCAGCTCAAGGCGATGAGCTCGGATCGAATGCGGTAGCCGTGGTCGATGAGCCGGTCGCGGACCAGCGGCGCGACCGCGGCGGTGACCACGGTTCGATAGCCAAGCCGGCGGAGCCGGTCATCGGCTTCGGCCAGCACCTCGGGTGCCAGGGTGGCGGCGGCGGTGGCGGGGGCCAGATAGGCGGTGTCGCGGCAGCCCTGCCAGGGGCCGACGCGGAATCGTGCCGAGCCGATCCGCAACGAGATCAGGGCCACGGGGACTCGTCAGCGGCCGAGCGAATGGAACGCCAAGAGTGCGTCAGGGGCTCGTCAGGCGGAGCGTTTGCCGCCGAGCGTGTAGCGGCGCACCAGGTGGTTCCAGCCACAGTCGGTGCAAACCTCGACCACGAAGCCGGTCGACACGCTGGCACGGTGCTGCAAGCGCTGCATCTCGGCCCGGGTGGCCACGCAGCGGCCGTGTTTGGGCAGCCACGGGCCGAACACATAGGTGACCTCGACCAGGCCGGCGGTTGCGCACACCGGACACTTGCGGCGGGTGGGATGACCGCAGAACTCTGCGTTGCGGTGCAGCTCGCGTTGCGCGTCACAGACATCGTGGCGGCCGAGCTGTCCCGATTTCCACGCCCGGAGGGTGGCGGCCCGGGCCAGCCGATAGTCGACGGTTGCGCCCGTCGATGCGTCCGGCGCGGCACCATCGGCGGCGGCCAGGCTGAACGGGTTCGGCTTCACGATCGGGCAGAGTAGTTCGCGGCCCGCCAGCGGTGCAGGGCTTCCACCGCTTCGGACCGGCTGGACGGCCCGTGCTCGAAGGCTCGCTCACGCAGGAAATCCAGAGCCTGACCGACCTCGGGACCGGGATCGAGCCCGAGCGTGGCCATCACGTCGGCCCCGTCGACGGGAAGGGTGAAGTTGTCGACGTCCTCGACGCTTCGCAGTTCGGCCAGCGCGGCGGCGAAGCTGAGCAGATGATCCTGAGACTCGCCAGCCGCGGCGGCCACTGCTTCGGCGAAGGTGAGGGCGGCGTCCACCGGCACCCGACACTCGTGAACGAAGCGGCGCACGTCTGGGTGGCTGCTGCCGGTGACGGCCAATCGGGCCCGCGCCGCAATCAGGGCGACCGCCGACGCGACCAGCGCCTTCGAACAGCGCAGCTTGCGCAGGCGCGCTGACGCGCTTCGGGCTGAGCCGTCGACGAAGAGCGAAGCCCAGCGAGCAGCCGGCACCGCCGCGGTGGCGGCCGTGATGCGGCCCATCGCCGCGGGGTCGCGGCCGGCCTGATCGGGGAGCACCCGCTCGATCAGGCCGGTGCGGAACAGGAATCCGAAGCCGTCGGTGGGATCGTCGAGCAGCAGCAACTTCTCGAACTCGTCGCGGACTCGCTCCACCGCCACGATGTCGAGCCGATCGACCATGGTCTGCACTGCCTCGACGAGGGTGCCATCGGGGGTCAGCCCGTGGCTGGCGACGAAGCGGGCCGCCCTCAGCATGCGCAGCGGGTCTTCGCCGAAGGAGACGGAGGGATCGAGCGGGGTGCGCAGCACTCTGGCCGCCAGGTCGTCGCGCCCGCCGTACGGGTCGATCAGGCTGCCGTCGGCGGTGTCGACGGCCATGGCGTTGACGGTGAAGTCGCGCCGGGCGAGATCGTCGAGCACGTTGTCTCCGAAGGCGACGGCGGGCTTGCGCGAATGCGGGTCGTAGCGCTCGGCGCGGTGGGTGGTGATCTCGAAGGCCCGCCCGTCCACCACACAGCCGATGGTGCCGAACCGCTCGCCCTGGGTCCACAGCGCCGTGGCCGCCTCGCCGACGAGCCGCCGCACCGCGGCCGGCCGGGCGTCGGTGGTGCAATCGAGGTCCGCTTCGGGCCGGAACCGCCCGGCGACCGCCTCGCGCACCGCCCCGCCCACGAGGAACAGGCGATGCCCCGCTTCGGTGAAGAGGCCGGTCAGGCTCGAAGCAGCAGCCAGTGCAGCCTCCAGCGCGGTGCGGTCCTCTGAGTTCACCGCCAGTCCTCGCGCCGCACGGCCGGATCGTACCCGTCGCCTCCAAGAGGCCGAGCGGAAGGGCGAATCGGTTGACGGTGACAGCCGCTTGCGTGCTCAGCGGACCCGGCGGTAGCCTGCGCGGCACCGCTGGCAGCCACCGTGCGCTGGACGGGAAAGGAGTTCCGATGGACACGCTCTCCGCGCCTTCCATACGGATGCGCAAGGTCCGCGACGGTGCCGACCGGCTGGTGATGGTCACCGCGTACGACGCGCCCAGCGCTCGGGTGGTGAGCGAGGCCGGCGCTGACCTGATCCTGGTCGGCGACTCGCTGGCCATGGTGGTGCTCGGCTACGACGACACCCTGCAGGTGACGGTCAAAGATATGGCCCACCACGTCGCGGCGGTGGCCAGGACCAAGCCTGCGGCCCACATCGTGGCCGACTTGCCGTGGATGAGCTACCACGTCTCACCGTCCAAGACGGTCCAGAACGCGGCGCGGCTCATCCGAGCCGGTGCCCACTCGGTGAAGTTGGAGGGCGGCCGCAAGCGCCTGCCGATGATCGAGCGCATCTGTAGCGCCGAGATCCCGGTGATGGGCCACATCGGCCTCACGCCGCAGTCGGTGCACGCCATGGGCGGCTTCAAGGTCCAGGCCCGCCGGGCCGAGGCGGCTCGGCGGCTGGTGCAGGCGGCCAAGTCGCTGGCCCACGCCGGCTGCTACGCGGTCGTGCTCGAGGGCGTTCCGGTGCAGGTGGCCGCCATGGTGACCGAGGCAGTGGAGATTCCCACCATCGGCATCGGCGCCGGTCCCCACTGCGACGGCCAGGTGCTCGTCTATCACGATCTGGTGGGCTTCGAGCAGCGCCTGTCGCCGAAATTCGTGCGCCGCTATGCGGATCTGCACACCGCGGCCACCGAGGCGGTGCGGCGCTTCTCCGACGACGTGCGCTCCGGAACCTTCCCCACCCTGGATGAGTCATACCACCTGTCAGAAGCAGAACTGGCCGCGCTCGGAGTAGCCGGCATCTGACAGTTACAGGACGCGCCTATCCGCTTGGCCTCTTGCCCCGGCCCCAGGGGCGGAACAGGCCCGTCCAGACCCCGGTGTCGGGCTGGGGATGGTGTTGTGGACGGCTGGGGATGGAGCATCGGCGGATTGGGGCCGATACCCTGCGCCCGACCTTGCGGCCAGGTTCCCGTTCCCCGGATCGGTTCCGGGCCGCTCCGACAACACAGACCCTGCCCCGTCAGGGGCCCCGGTGCCGCCGGGTCCACAGGGAGGTGCTTGCCCCGTGCTGAGGGCCTACGAACTGATGATCATCATCGACTCCGACGTTGACTCGCCCGAGCCGGTGATCGCCCAAGTTGCCGCCCTCGTCACCGACGAGGGTGCGACCATCGTGTCCACCGACAACTGGGGCCGGCGCAAGTTCGCCTACAAGATCAATCACAAAACCGAGGGCACCTACGTGGTCTGGGAGATCGTGACGGAGACGGCCGGCCTGCCAGACACCGAGCGGCGGCTGCGGCTCGCGGACGAGATCGTCCGCCACAAACTGTTCAGGCTTCCCGAGGCCGAGGCCGAGCGCCGCGGCCTCTTCGAGGGGGCCGTGCCGGCTGCGGCCGGCTGAGATTCGGAGGTTCCTGCAATGGGATTCGACAACACCGTCACAGTCGTGGGCAACGTCACTCGGGACCCCGAGCTGCGCTTCGCCCAGTCGGGCATGGCTATCGCCCAGTTCGGGGTGGCCTGGAACCGCAGGCGCCAGGACCAGGAGGACGAGGTGTCGTTCTTCGACGTGACCTGTTTCCGCCAGTTGGCCGAGAACGTGGCCGAGTCGGTGCGCAAGGGTGCTCGGGTGGTGATCTACGGCACCCTCCAGCAGCGCAGCTGGGAGACCGACAGCGGCGACCGCCGCTCGAAGGTGGAGATACTGGCCGACGATGTGGCCCCCAGCCTGAAGTGGGCCACCGCCGCGGTCACCAAGAACGAGCGCCCCGGTGGTGGTGGCGGCGACTACGGCCGCCGCAGCGACAACGCTCCGCGATCGGCGCCGAGCCAGCGCGGCGGCGGCTCTCCCAGCCGCACCGAGTCCGACGACGAGCCGTTCTAGGGACATCGAGCGGGTAGAGCGAGCGGGGTAGGAGGAGACAGGCGTGCCCAAGAGCAAGGTGCGGGGCAAGAACCGCGACAACAACCGCCGGGCCAAGAAGAAGGTGAGCTTCCTCACCACCGAGCAGATCAGCTACGTCGACTGGAAGAACGAGAAGCTGCTGCGCAAGTTCATGTCGGAGCGGGCCAAGATCCGGGCCCGGCGGGTCACCGGCAACAACGCTCAGCAGCAGAAGCTCGTGGCCGACGCCATCAAGCTGGCCCGGGAGATGGCCCTGGTGCCCTACGCCAACCGGGTCACCACCCAGCGCCAGAACAAGGACCGCGACGGCCGGTCTCGTGCGGCCGGTCCGGTGCCGCGCCCCTCGACGCCGCCCCCCGGCAGCACCGCGTCAGAAGAGGACGAAGCGACCGCTGACGCCGAGATCGGTGCCTCCAGCGTCGCCGCGGAGGACCAGGCATGAAGGTGGTGCTGCGCGCCGACGTGGACGGGCTGGGCCGCAAGGGCGAGATCTGCGAGGTGGCCGCCGGCTACGCCCGCAACTACCTGGTTCCCAAGGGCCTGGCCCTCAAGTCCTCGCCCGGCGCCGAGCAGCAGGCCGAGGCGATGCGCCGCAGCGCGGCGCTGCGACGAGCGGCCGACCGCGCCGACGCCGAGGAGATCGCGGTGAGGCTGGCGCCGGCCGTTCTGGCGGTGTCGGCTCGGGCGGCGGAGTCCGGCCACCTCTACGGCTCGGTGGGACCGGCCGACATCGTGGCTGCGGTGGAGGACCAGGTCGGCGCGGTGATCGACAGCGGTGCGGTGGCTCTGGACGCTCCCATCAAACTGACCGGCGCCCACACCGTGCTGTTCCGGCTCCACCCCGAGGTGGAGGTGCCGGTGACCGTCGAGGTGACGGCCGAGGCCGGGGCCTGAGCGGCCCGTGAGCGCAGCGAACAAGAGCGGGAATGACTCCGCCGCGTCGCGACCGGCTCTCACCTATTGGCGCGCCCTCTGACTGAGGGTTCGGCGGCTCTCCACAGCTCGCCCACATCCGGCGGGCAAGATCCACCGGTCCATCCAGCGCGTCGACGCGAAATCAACAGCCGGCGTCCTCAGGTAGCGCGAATTCCTGTCACATCCCCTCGGTAACGTCGCGGCCGCATCGCCGGTCCGGTGGTGCGGGGAGAAATGAAGGGTGGCCGCGTGTGAGCGTTACCGATAGCGCGCCGTGGCAGAACGGTGGCGGCGCGGCGGTCCAGGACCGTCGCGACGTGCGGGTTCCGCCTCACAACCTGGTGGCCGAGGAGTCGCTGCTGGGCGCCATGCTGCTGTCACGCGATGCCATCGCCGACGTGCTGGAGACGGTGACGGCGGAGCACTTCTACCGTCCGGCCCACGCCCGGGTGTTCGAGGCGGTTCACAGCCTCTACAGCACCGGCGACCCGGCCGACGCGGTGACGGTGGCCGAGAACCTGGAGCGCAGCGGCGCGCTGGAGGCCATCGGAGGGCTCGACGGGCTGCTCTCGCTGCAGATGAACACCCCGGCCACCTCCAACGCGGCCTCCTATGCCCGCATCGTGCGGGAGAACCACACGCTGCGCCGCCTCATCGAGGTGGCGGGCGAGATCGCGGAGCTGGGCTACGGCCGTCCCGACGACGTGACCAAGGCGGTGGACTGGGCCGAGAACCTGATGTACCAGGTGGCCCAGGGCCAGGTGGGCGACAACACGCTGAAGCTGTCGGAGCTGCTCGACGGCACGCTGGACCGGCTCGAGGAGCTGTACGAGCACGGCGGGGCGATCACCGGCACCGCCACCGGCTACAACGACCTCGACAAGCTGCTGTCGGGCCTGCAGCCGTCGTCGCTGTACGTGGTCGGCGGGCGGCCGTCGATGGGCAAGACTTCGTTCGCGCTGGGCATGGCCGCCCATGCCGCCATCAGGGGGCAGCGGCCGGTGCTGGTCTTCTCGCTGGAGATGGGCCACATGGAGCTGACCCAGCGCCTGCTGTGCTCCGAGGCCAGGGTCGACTCCACCAAGATGCGCGACGGGCGCCTCGACGACAACGACTGGAACGGCATCAACACCGCCATCGGGCGGCTGGCGGAGGCGCCCATCTGGATCGACGACAACCCCAACGTGACCGTCATGGAGATCAGGGCTCGGGCCCGGCGCCTCAAGAGCCAGATCGGCGACCTCGCCATGGTGGTCGTCGACTATCTGCAGCTGATGACGGGCCGCCAGAGCGCCGACAACCGCCAGGTCGAGGTGTCGGAAATCTCCCGGGGCCTGAAGATCCTCGCCCGCGAGCTGCAATGCCCGGTGGTGGCGCTGTCGCAGCTCTCCCGCAACCTGGAGATGCGCCAGCAGAAGCGCCCCATTCTCGCCGACCTGCGAGAGTCCGGCGCCATCGAGCAAGATGCCGACGTGGTGATGTTCATCTACCGCGACGAGGTCTACAACCCCGACAACACCGACACCGCGGGCACCGCCGAGGTGATCGTGGCCAAGAACCGCAACGGCCCGACCGCCACCACCACGCTGGCCTTCCTGTCGAGATTCACCACGTTCGCCAACTTCGCGGCCCGCCAGGGGATGTAAGGATCCGAGCGGCCCATGCGCGCAGCGAACATGAGCGGAAGGCTCTGAATGCTCTTCGGGCAGAACCTGCTGGCGTGGCTGGTGCTGGCTCTCGGCGCGTCGATGGCGGCCGGCAACCTGGCCGCCCTGCTGCGGCCTCGGCCCCAGCGCCGCGACCCGACCGACCTGGATCGGGCTCCGCTGGCCCGCAGCATCCTCTACATCGTCGTCGGAACGGTGGCGGCGGTGTGGGCCGTAGCCTCGCTGCTGTCGTCGTGACCAAGAGCGTGCGTGGAGAGCCACACCCATGACACCGTCGGCGTTGATCGGGAACCTGGATCCGGCCGGGCTCGACCTCGCCATGTCGGCTCGGGCCCGGCCGCTGTACGACCGGGTGGTCGATTTCGTGGCCGCCGAAGTGGAGCCGGTCACCGCCGAGTTCTTCCGGCTGGGCGAGGGCCGGGCCGAGCGCTGGGGCTACGGAGACGGCCAGCTCGAACTGCTCGACAGCCTCAAGACGCGGGCCAAAGCGGCTGGGCTGTGGAACTTCTTCCTGCCCGACGCCGCCAGCGGCGAGGGTCTGAGCAACCTCGACTACGCCTACATCGCAGCCGAGCTGGGCAAAAACCCCATCGCTCCGGAGTGCCTCAACTGCAGCGCGCCCGACACCGGCAACATGGAAGTGCTGGAGCGGGTGGGCACCCCCGAGCAGAAGAAGCAGTGGCTCGAGCCGCTGCTGGCCGGCGAGATCAGGTCCTGCTACGCCATGACCGAGCCGGCGCTGGCATCGTCGGACGCCAAGAACATCGCCGCTGAGGCCGTGCTCGACGGCGAGGAGTGGGTCATCAGCGGCGAGAAGTTCTTCATCTCGGGGGCCGGCGACCCGCGCTGCAAGATCATGATCTGCATGGTGCAGACCAACGCCGACGGCCCGCCGCACCGCCGCCAGTCCCAGATCCTGGTGCCCATGGACACGCCGGGAGTGGAGGTGATCGGGCCGATGCAGGTGTTCGGCGGCGACGACGCCCCCCACGGCCACATGCACATCCGCCTCAACGATGTGCGGGTGCCGGCGGCCAACATCCTGCTGGGCGAGGGCCGCGGCTTCGAGATCTCGCAGCTGCGCCTCGGGCCGGGCCGGATCCACCACTGCATGCGCTCCATTGGCGCAGCCGAGCGGGCCCTGAACCTGATGGTGCGCCGCGGCCTGAGCCGCGAGGCTTTCGGCCGTCCCCTGGCCCAGCTCGGCGCCAACACCGAGATCATCGCCCGGGCCCGGGTGGAGATCGAGGCCATGCGGCTCATGGTGCTGCGGGCGGCCAAAGCCATGGACACCCTGGGCAACGCCGAGGCCCGGGTCTGGGTGAGCGCGGTGAAGGCCCTGGTGCCCGAGCGGGTCTGCCGGATCATCGACCAGGCCATCCAGATGCACGGCGCGGCCGGAGTGTCGCAGTGGACGCCGCTGGCTGAGATGTACACCAGCCAGCGGACCCTCCGCCTGGCCGACGGTCCCGACGAGGTGCACTGGTTCGTGGTGGGCCGGGCCGAGCTGGCCGCCCACGAGGGCCTCGACGACCCGACAGAGGAGGCACGGCCGCGGCGGCGGGCAGTGGATTGAAGTAGCGTTCGCGGCGCCGAGCCCGCGATCGGAAAAGTGAAGGAGGTCGACGCGTGACGATCACCTCGCAGCGACCCGCCGGCACCGCGCCGCCAACCGCCGCTGGCGCGACCACCGTGGCGTCGCTGGCCCGGGACTGGGCCCGGCGCAGCCCCGCTCAGGTAGCGATGCGGGAGAAGGACTTCGGCATCTGGCAGGAATACACCTGGGAACAGACCTGGGACCTGATCGAGACCGCGGCCCACGGCCTGCTGGAGCTGGGCGTAGAGGCCGGCGACCGGGTGACCATCCACTCCGAGGACCGGCCCGAATGGGTGATCCTCGATCTGGCCACGGTGGCGGTGCGGGGCGTCACGGTGGGGCTGTATCCGACCAACCCCACCGCCGAGGTCGCCTACCTGGTCGGCGACTGCACGCCGACGGTGTTCTTCGCCGAGGACCAGGAGCAGGCCGACAAGATCCTGGAGGTCCCCGCCGAGACGGCCCAGTCGGTGCGGAGCATCATCTTCACCGAGCCCAGAGGCTTCGGCGACTACGACGACCCCCGACTGCTGTTCTGGGACGCCTTCTTGGAGATGGGCCGCCGCCACCGCGCCGCCAACCCCGCGGCGGTGGCCGAGCGCATGGCGTCCGCCGCCGACGACGACGTGATGACGCTGGTGTACACCTCGGGCACCACCGGCCCGCCCAAGGGCGCCATGTTGACCAACTCCAACGCGGCCTACTGCATCGACAAGATCGTCAACGAGGTCGCCCGCATGCCCGACGGCGCCGGCCCCAACCCCAGCGACCTGATCGTCACCTACCTGCCGCTGTGTCATGTGGCCGAGCGGATCTTCTCCACCTGGACGCTGGTCGGGGCCGGCCCGTCGCTCAACTTCGCGGAGTCGATCGAGACCGTCACCGAGAACCTGCGAGAGGTGCAGCCCACCCTGTTCTTCGCGGTGCCCCGCATCTGGGAGCGACTCCACGCCCTGGTCACCATCAAAGGCAGCGACGCCACCCCTCTCAAGCGGCTCTGTCTGCGGGTCTCGATGGCGTTCGCGGCGGCGATCGGGCGCCGCAAGGCAGCCAACGGGGGCAGCCACACCCCGCTCACCCGGCTGCTGTACGCGGTGGGCCAGCTGTTGGTGTTCCGGGCCATGAAGGAGCGGATCGGCCTGCGCCGATGCCGCCACGCCGGCTCGGGGGCGGCCGCCATCGCGCCCGAGGTTCTCGAGTTCTTCATCGGCATCGGCGTGCCGGTGTTCGAGCTCTACGGCATGACCGAGAACTCGGCGGTGGCCACCTGCAACTTCGCGGGCCGCATGAAGCTGGGCACGGTGGGCGAGCCCTACTCCGACATCGGCCTGCGCATCGACGAGTCCACCGGCGAGATCCAGACCAAGCACCCCGGAGTGTTCGCCGGCTACTGGAACAAGCCCGACCAGACGGCCGAGACGTTCACCGACGACGGCTGGCTCATGACCGGCGACGTGGGGGAGTGGGTGGACGGAACCCACGTGAAGATCGTCGACCGCATCAAGCACATCATCATCACCTCCGGCGGCAAGAACATCTCGCCGTCGGAGATCGAGAACAGCCTCAAGACCTCGCCCTACGTGAAGGAGGCCATGGTCATCGGCGACGGCCGCCGCTACGTGACCGCGCTGGTCGGCATCGAGCTGGAGACGGTGGGCGACTGGGCCCAGCGCAACAACATCGCCTACACCACCTACCGCGACCTGTCGGAGAAGGACGAGGTGATCGAGCTGATCTCCAAGGTGGTGGTCGAGACCAACGCCAAGTTCGCCCGGGTGGAGCAGATCAAGAGGTTCAAGATGCTGCCCAAGGAGCTCGACCACGAGGACGGCGAGCTGACCGCCACCCAGAAGCTCAAGCGCAGCGCCATGGAGGACATGTTCGGCGACTTGGTGGAGTCGATGTACTGATGGCGTCCGGCGCCAGGCTTGAGGGGCTCGACCTGCGCCGGGGCGCGCCGCTGGGCTTCCTGGTCGGCGCGCTGGCCGCGGCGGCGATCTTCGGCGCGGTGCAGCTGGCCAACGATCCGGCCCTGTTCTTCCAGACGTTCATGAAGTCGATGGGGCTCGGCTCGGTGTACGCCCTGATCGCGCTGGGCTTCGTGCTCATCTTCAAGGCCACCCAGACCGTCAACTTCGCCCAGGGCGCGCTGGCCGCCACCGGCGCGCTGTTCGTGGCCTTCCTGATACAGGAGCGCAGCGTGTTCTCCGAAGGCGAGAGCTTCCTCGAGCGCGACGGCCACGTCCCCTTCACCAGCATCAGCAACCCGCTCAACGGCCTCGGCGGCCCCGACTGGGTGTATTGGACGCTCAGCGCGGCAGTGGCGCTGGCCTTCGCGGCGGCGGTGGGGCTGGTGGTGGAGCGCCTGGCCATCCGGCCCATGATCGGCCAGCCGCTGTTCTCGGTGGCGGTGATCACCCTGGGGCTGGAGATCATGTTCCGGGTGTTCAACAACGATGCGGTGGTGATCGAGTACCGCTCGGTGGGGGCGCCCTGGGACTTGGGCGGCTTCAGGGTGGGCGGCGAGCTGATCAATTGGAGCTTCGTGGCGGCCATGGCCGCCGCGGCCGGGGCCTTCGCCGCGGTCTACTTCTTCTACCGGTCGCGGCTCGGGATCGCCATGCGGGCGGTGGCCTTCGACCAGGAGGCGGCCATGGCCCAGGGCATCAACGTGGGCCGGGTGTTCGCCATTGCCTGGGCCGCGGGCGCGGTGCTGGCCGCCATCGGCGGGATCTTCGCCACCCAGCCCCCGGTGGACCAGACGATCTCCGTCGACCAGGAGACGGCCAACATCGCCTTCCGGGCCCTGCCCGCGGTTATTTTGGGCGGACTCGACTCGGTGACCGGCGCCCTGCTGGGCGGGCTGGTGGTGGGGGTGGCCGAGATCTACGCCGGCCAGTACGCGGCGGCCAACACCTCGTGGCTCGGCGCCGGCTATCCGCTCATCGTGCCCTACGTGGTGATGGTCGTCGGGCTGCTGGTGCGGCCCTACGGGCTGTTCGGCACCCCCGAGATCCAGAGGGTGTGAGCATGCTCGGGCGTCCGAACCTCTACACCTCCTACCGTCAGGAGGCGCAGATGCTTCCGACGTGGACGCAGAAGGCGGTGTTCACGCTGTTCGTGGCGGTCTTGTTCCTGTTGCCCTTCGATCTGCCGGTGATCAGCCACATCCCGGTGGTGCGCTTCTTGGGCGACGGCGACTGGCTGCTGATCATGGCCCGGATGCTGGTGTTCGCCATCGCCGCGCTGGGCCTCAACCTGCTCAGCGGCCTGGGCGGCCAGGTGTCGCTCGGCCACGCCTTCTTCATGGGGGTGGGGGCCTGCGCCGCGGTCTACCTCGGCGGGACCAGCGGCGAGGCCACCTGGGGTCATTCGCTGCCGGTCTGGATCTGGCTGCCGGGCGCCGGCATCGCCGCGGCGCTGGTGGGGGTGCTGGTGTCGCCGGTGGCGGTGAGGCTGCGGGGCCTGTATCTGGCCATCGTCACCCTGGGCCTGGTGTTCTTGGGCCTGCACTTCGCCAACACCAGCTGGGGTCGCAAGATCGCGGGCGCCCCCGCCTACGGCCGAGAGTTCCCCGAGCTGGATGTGCGGCTGTGGAAGGAGCCGACGCCGCTGGTGGACCTGTCCAGCGACGGCCGCTGGCTCTGGTTCGACGTCACCGACCTGCAGAAGCTGTACCTGGTCCTGCTGGTGCTCACCATCGGGTTCGCGGCGGTGGCCAAGAACCTGGCCCGCACCCGCACCGGCCGGGCCCTGCAAGCCATCCGCGACCGCGACATCGCCGCGGAGGTGATGGGCGTGGCCGAGTTCCGCTACAAGGTCATCGCCTTCGCGGTGTCGTCGTTCTTCGCGGGGGTGGCCGGCGCGCTGTTCTCGGCGCTGCTGCAGCGGATTCAGGTCGATCAGTTCGGCCTGTTCCTGTCGGTGGAGTTCATCGCCATCCTGCTGATCGGCGGAGCCGGCACCACCGCCGGTCCCCTGATCGGCAGTTTTTTTGTTGTGATGGTGCCCGAATTCGTGAAAGCCTTCACCAAGTGGCTCGAAGGCGCAGAGAGCGGTCCCGCCGAGATCCTGTCGCGCCTGGTGCTCACCGAGGGCGACGACTTCGGCGTGATCAACACCGCCATCCAGACGCCGGGATGGACGCTCAGCGTGGACGCCTGGAACATCGTGCTCTTCGGCGCGCTCATCGTGGTGTTCCTGATCGCGGAGCCGCTCGGGATCTTCGGCATCTGGGTGCGCATCCGCAATTACTGGAAGAGGTGGCCGTTCAGCTATTGATCCGCCATCCTCCATCAAGATGTGAGCGCCATCGGGGCGCTCATGGCCCAATGGACAACCTTGGAGGCAACACCGTGAAACGAACGAGATGGCTACTCGCAGTGCTGTGCGCCGTGGCCTTGGTGGCCGCGGCCTGCGGCGACGAGCCCGACACGTCGGGAGCCGACGCTGCGGCCGCAGCCGCAGCCGCTGAGGCTGCACAGGCCGATGCGGAGAGGGCGGCCGCGCAGGCTGAGGCCGACGCCGCGGCTGCCGATGCAGCGGCTGCCGCGGAGGCGGCTGCGGACGCGGAGGCGAGGCTGGCTGAGGCCGAGGCTGCTGCGGCTGAGGCCAGCGCCGAGCAGCAGGCCGCGGCGCAGGCCGATCTGGAGGCGGCACAGGCTGAGGCTGCTGCGGCGGCGGATGCTGCGGCTGCGGCTCAGGCTGAGGCTGAGGAGGCCGCGGCTGAGGCGGCTGCCGCCCAGGAGGCCCTGGCTGCGGCGGCGGGCACCATCGCCCACGATTTCGGGGTCGATGTCGAGAACCAGGTCATCAGGGTCGGGTTGAACACCGACCTGACCGGGATCTTCGCCCCGCTCACCACCGTGATCACCGACGGCCATACCGCCTACTGGGAGTGGGTCAACGACAACGGCGGGATTCAGGGCTGGACCATCGAGCCGGTCGTGCTCGACAACGGCTACGACGTGCCCACCCACGTAGAGAATTACGAGATCATGGCGGGCGACGGCCCCGAGAGCGTGGTGATGTTCGCCACCTCCACCGGCTCGCCCCATTCGGCGGCCACCGCCGAGCGCCTGATCGAGGACAACATGGCGGCCATCCCGCTGTCGTGGTACTCGGGCTGGGCCGATCCGTCGATCGGCAAGAACCTGTTCGAGGTGCAGACCAACTACTGCATCGAGGCCATGAACGGCGCCACCTACATGTCGGAGACCTACGGCGACAACGTGGCCATCGCCACCTTCCCCGGCGACTACGGGCAGGACGGCGCCAGGGGCGTGAAGGTCGCGGCCGAGGCCCTGGGCCTGAACATCGTCTACGACGGCGAGGGCGCGGTGATCCCCGGCGCCGACCAGACTCCGGTCATCACCGGGATCGTCAACTCCGGCGCGGACTGGGTGTGGGTCACCCTCAATCCGGGCCACACCGCCGAGCTGATGGGCGGCGCGGTGGCGGCCGGCTTCACCGGCCAGTGGATCGGCAGCTCGCCGAGCTGGAACCCGGCCCTGCTCAATACCGCCGTCGGCCCCCTCGCCGACCAGTTCTACACCCACTCCACCTACACCGTGCTGTGGGACGTGGGCGAAGCCGAGGGCATGCAGGAGATGATCGACGTGATGCGGGAGTACCGCCCGGACGCGCCCTTCGACGACGTGTACATCATCAGCTTCATCCAGGGCTACGTGGTGCACCAGATCCTCGACAAGGCCATCAGCAACGGCAACCTCACCCGGGCCGGCGTGCTGGCTGCGGCCAACTCGATCACCGCGGACCTCAAGGGGCTCGCCCCGGATCAGAGCTGGCGGGGCAACCCCAACGACAACGTCGTGCGTGAGACCTACCTCTACGACGTCGACCTGTCGCTGTACACGCCGGGCGCCACCGTCTCCGACGAGGACGGCAACAGCGGCTTCTCGCTGATCAGGGGCCCCTACGCCTCTGAGACCGCGCTCAACTGGGAGTACGAGCCCTGCTTCCTGGCCTCCTAGAGGGCGCGCCGCGCTAGCCATCGCTGGGGCGGCCCGTTTCGGCGGGTCGCCCCAAGCGGGCCTGGCCGGAGGCGCTGCCGATGCCTGAAGTCGCCCATGCTTGACGGTGCCCATGCTTGAGACTGCTCATGCTTGAAGTTGCCAACCTTGAGGTTGTGTACAACGAGGTTGTTCTGGTGCTGCGCGGCCTGTCCATCGAGGTGCCCGACGGCAGCATCGTGGCCCTGCTCGGCGCCAACGGGGCGGGCAAGACCACCGCGGTGCGGGCCGTCACCGGACTCCTCGACGTGCACGAGGGCGACATCACCAAGGGCTCGATCACCTGGAACGGCGCCGACATCTCCAACCACAAGCCGTCGCGCATCGTCGAGGCCGGCATCACCCAGGTGATGGAGGGCAGGCGGATCTTCGCCGAGCTCTCGGTGGACGAGAACCTCAACGCGGGCGCCTTCACCGTGCGTGACCGCAAGGCGAACGAGCAGGCTTATGGGCGGGTGATGGAGCTGTTCCCGCTGCTGAAGAGCCGCCGCCGCCACACGGCCGGCTACCTGTCGGGCGGCGAGCAGCAGATGCTGGCCATCGGGCGGGCGCTGATGGCCGACCCCAAGCTGCTGATCCTCGACGAGCCCTCCCTGGGGCTCGCCCCCATGCTCATCCAGCAGATCCGCGACATCATCGTTGACATCAACGCCGGCGGCACCAGCGTCCTGCTGATCGAGCAGAACGCGGTAATGGCCCTGTCCATCGCCCACTACGGCTACGTCATGGAGTCGGGCAAGGTGGTGATGGACGGCGAGCCCCAGAAGCTGCTGGCCGACGAGGACGTCCAGGAGTTCTACCTGGGGCTGCGGGCCGAGGGCGACCGCAAGTCGTTCCGCGACGTGAAGCACTACAAGCGCCGCAAGCGCTGGCTGTCATGACCGACGCGAGTTCATCGGAGGCGCTGCTCGAAGTGGACGACATCTCGCTGCGCTTCGGCGGGGTCACCGCCCTCGACTCGGTGACATTCGGGGTTCGCGAGGGTGAGCTGTTCGCGGTGATCGGTCCGAACGGGGCGGGCAAGACCTCGATCTTCAACTCGATCTCGCAGGTGTACCGGCCCCAGTCGGGCGACATCCGCTGGAAGGGCGCCTCGATCATGGGCACCCGCCCCGACCGGGTGGCCCAGCTCGGAGTGGCCCGCACCTTCCAGAACATCGAGCTGTTCTCCCACATGACCGTGCTCGACAACCTGCTCACCGGCCGCCACATCCGCATGACCGGGTCGTTTGTGGCCGGCGCGCTGTGGGTGGGCAAGGCCAAGCGGGAGGAGATGGAGCACCGGCGCAAAGTGGAGGACATCATCGACTTCCTGGAGATCGAGGGCTGGCGCAAGCATCCGGTGGCGCTGCTGCCCTACGGCATCCAGAAGCGGGTCGAGTTGGGCCGGGCCCTGGCCATGGAGCCCGAGCTGCTCATGCTCGACGAGCCGGTGGCGGGCATGAACCTGGAGGAGACCGAGGACATGGCCCGCTTCATCCTCGACATCCGCCGCGAGCTGGGCATCACCCTGCTGATGGTGGAGCACGACATGGGCCTGGTGATGGACATCGCCGACCGGGTGATGGTGTTGGACTTCGGCCGGCGGATCTCCGAGGGAACCCCGGCCGAAGTGCAGCGCGACCCCAACGTGATCGCGGCCTACCTGGGCGGCACCGAACTCGATACGCGGCCCGCCCAGTGACCGACGCCGCCGTCGCCCGGACCATCTCGAGCGCGCGGCGCTCGTTCGCCGTCAGCGGGGTTCCCGCATGACCGAGGCCGCCATTGCCCGGGCCTCCGACGCGCTGCTGGTCGAGCGTCGCCAGCTCAGCGCGGAGGATTTGGCCGAACTGGCCGCGGTCGACGACTCGGCGGTGCCCTTGCTGGCCGCGCTGGCCCACGAGGTGCGACTGGCCTGGGCCGGCCCGACGGTCGAGGTGGAGGGCATTCTCTCGGCCAAGACGGGCGGTTGCGCCGAGGACTGCCACTTCTGCAGCCAGTCGGCCGCCTTCGACACGCAGGTCAAGGCCACCCCGTTCCTCGACACCGAAGAAGTGCTGGCCGCGGCCCGCGAGACCGAGGCGCTGGGGGCCAGCGAGTTCTGCATGGTGCTGGCGGTGCGCGGCCCCGACCGCCGCACCATGGACCGGCTGATCGAGCTGACCAGGCTGGTGTCGGACTCCACCGGCCTCAACGTGGCGGTCAGCGCCGGCATCCTCACCCGCGATCAGGCCCACGAGCTGGCCGCGGCCGGGGTGCACCGCTACAACCACAACCTGGAGACCAGCCGGTCGTTCTTCGGCCGGGTGGTCACCACCCACAGCTTCGACGAGCGGGTGGCCACCTGCAGCTACGTGCGGGAAGCGGGCATGGAGCTGTGCTGCGGGGTGCTGCTGGGCATGGGCGAGACCGTCGTGCAGCGGCTGGAGTTGATCGATCAGATCCGGGCGGTGGGGCCGTGCGAGGTGCCCATCAACTTCCTCAACCCCCGCCCCGGCACCCCGCTGCAGATCCGCAAACCGGTGGGCGCGTTGGAGGCCATCCGCTGGATCGCCCTGTTCCGGCTGGCGCTGCCGTCGGTGATCCTGCGCTACGCCGGCGGCCGGGAGATCACCCTGCGCGACCTGCAGGCCATGGGCATGACGGCGGGCATCAACGCCCTGATCGTGGGCAACTATCTCACCACACTGGGCCGGTCGCCCCAGCAGGATCTGGACATGCTGGCCGACCTGCGCATGCCCATCGGCAGCCTGTCGGCCGCGGTTTGAGCCTTTCCGTTGTGGCTGAGCCGTGCTGTCGCGGCTGTGGGCGCCGCGACTGTGCGGGCTGTCTGCCGGAGTTGGACCCGCCCCGCTACTGCGGCCGTTGCGGGGCGTGGCTGGCCACCGCGGTCACCCCTGCGGGCTGGACGGCCAAATGCCGCCGCTGCGGCACCACCGCCTCAAACGCGAGGCCGAGCTTGCGAGGCCGTGGCCCGAGCGGCCCGTGAGCGCAGCGAACAAGAGCGGGAAAGACCTCGCTGGGCCGCGAGATGCTTGCCATCAATCCGCACTCAAGCGCGCAATACCTCCACCACCTCGCCGCAGGCCCCGCAGCGGTGCACGGCCCGGCACCGGGCCGGACCGAACGGCGACTGCTCCACCAGGGCGGCGTCACCGCAGCGGGGGCACTCCGACGGCCGGCCGGGCACAGCCACCGCCACTGTGAAGTCGCGGGCCATCACCGCTCGGGCGTGCTGACTGAGCCTGGCGGTGTCCCAGGCCTCGGTGCTGCGCCGCACCATCACCTCGGTCACCCCGTCGAGCGCCCCGACGACGGCCGCGATCTCTGACGAGATGACCTCCAGCGCCGGGCAGCCGCTGAACGTGGTCATCAACTCGACGGCGACCCGCCCGTCGGCTGCCTCCACCGCCGCGATCATGCCCATGTCGACCACGCTGACACCGGGATACTCGGGGTCGTCCACCGCCCGGAGAGCCTCGACGACATCGGCGGCGCCAATCGAGCAGCAGTGGATCACCACCCTTCAACCCTACGGCCCGAGCCACCGAGCACTAGTGTCGCAACCATGTCGGTCGAGTCCGGTCAGCGGCTGCTGGCCTGGCGGACGCTGCATCCGTCGGGGTGGTTGGCGGTAGCGACACTGCTGGCCGCCGTCTTCGCCCACTTGTTCACGGATACGTCCTACCTGATCGGCCACTTCGAGGAGTGGTGGTGGTGGCTGCTTCTGGTGGCCGGCGTGGCTCTGTCGGCGTGGCACGAAGGGCTTCACCGGCTGCGGCTGGGGATCGAGGCCATCCCCAGGTTCACGCTCAAGCTGGCGATGATCCTGGCCTGGGCCGTGTTCATCCTGCAGTTCTTCAATGTGGTCACCCGCTACAGCAACGAGTACATCGAGCAGGACATCCTCTACGGCGAGGTGGTCAGCCTGGCCTGGCAGTCGTTCGGGCTGATGTTCCTGGTGGCCATCAACGTCGGCGTCCGTGACGGCGTGAACCCCCGCATCGATTTCTGGTGGGTGAACTTCCGCAACAAGACCAAGGCCGGGCTCGACTTCGCCATGCACACCGTGCTGCTGCTGCCGTTCATCTTCATGAGCGTCCGCATTCTGCAGCACTATGCGGCGGCCGCCTTGGGCCGGCGCCACAACGGCGAGTGGCCCGCCGGCTGGCGGGTGTGGCAGAGCTGGGAGGAGGCCGTGGACGCGGGCGGCCTGGCGGTGGGGCCGATCAAGACGATGCTGCTGGTGGGCTTCTGCCTGTTCGGCCTGCAGGTGCTGGCCGAGGTGATCAAGACCGGGTTCGTGCTGATCGGCCGCGACGACTACGGCGACATCGTCGAGCGCGACGTCCCCCAGAGGATCGAGTAGCTGTGGTCGCCAGCGGCCTCTCGGGCATCGAAGGGGTGCGGTCGTGAGCCGCCGAAGGATCGAGTAGGGCCTCGTCGATGGTGCTGGCGCTGGAGACGATCCTGGGCATGGACGCGGGGGTGTTCCTGGCCCTGTCCATGTTTGCGGTGTTCATGCTGGTGATCCTGTCGGGCTACAACGTGGCCTTCTCGTTCGCGGCCACCGCCCTGTTCTTCAGCTTCGTGGGCGACCTGCTCGGCGTGTTCGACCCCAACACCCTCAACACGCTGCCGGGACGGTGGTACAAGGCGATCAGCGATCCGACGCTGCTGGCCGTGCCGCTGTTCGTGCTGATGGGCGCCATCCTCGAGCGCTCGGGCATGGCCGAGCGGCTGCTCAACGCCTTCGGGATGCTCATGGGCCGGCTGCGGGGCGGCGTGGCCGCCGCAGTGGTGGTGGTCGGCACCCTGCTGGCCGCGGCCACCGGCGTGGTGGCCGCCACCGTGATCGTGATGGGTCTGCTGTCGCTGCCCGCCATGGTGCGTCTCGGCTACGACAACAAGCTCTCCACCGGCGCCATCATTGCCTCGGGCACCCTGGCCCAGCTGTTGCCGCCCAGCATTGTGCTGATCCTGCTGGCCCAGCAGCTCGGCGTGGGCATCCTGGGCCTGTTCGCGGGCGCGCTGCTGCCCGGCCTGCTGCTCAGCGGGCTCTACGTGGCCTATGTGCTGATCCTGGCCTGGCTCAAGCCCGAAACCGGGCCGGCCATGCCCGCGGCGCAGCGCACCCTCACCGGCGACCCGTCGCTGCGGACCAAGGTGCTGATCGCAGTGATTCTGGCGCTGATGGTGGGAGCGGTGACGCTGCTGGCCCGGGCCAGCGGGATCGGCTGGCTGTCCAGCGGATGGTCGCTGCTGGTGGTGGTGGCAGCCCACTTCGCGCTGTTCCTCGCCATCCTGTTGCGCACCCGGATGCTGGCCGCCGAGGTGATGGTGGCCATCGTGCCCATCCTGGCGCTGATCTTCGGGGTGCTGCTGTCGATCTTCGCCGGCATCGCCACGCCGTCGGAGTCGGGGGCGGTGGGCGTCTTCGGGGCGCTGCTGCTGACCGGGCTGAACTGGCTGTTCGACGACCTGCTGGTGAAGGGGGGCGCCACCCACATCAACAAGGGCTGGCGGCTCGACTGGCAGGCGGTGAAGGACGCGGCCCACTCCACCACCAACGTGGTGGTGCTGGTGATGACGCTGCTGTTCTGCTCGACGTTCTTCAGCGCCATGTTCTTCCAGCTCGGCGGGTCGGACCAGACCTCCGAGTGGCTCACCTCCATCGGCGGCGGCAAGTGGGGCTTCGTGATCATCGCCATGGTGGCGGTGTTCCTGCTCGGCATCAATCTGGAGTTCCTGGAGATCACCTTCATCGTGGTGCCGATCTTCGTGCCGGCCATGGACTATCTCGGCTTCACCGCCGATGAGAAGATCTGGTTCGCGGTGCTGATGGCGGTCAACCTCAACATGGCCTTCATCTCGCCGCCGGTCGGGTTCTCGCTGTTCTATCTGCAGAGCGTGGCGCCGCCGGAGGTGAAGACGTCCGACATCCACAAGGGCGCCTTCCCGTTCATGGGCCTGCAGGCGCTGGCCCTGGTGATCCTGGCCGTCTTCCCCGCCATCACCTACACCTCGATCGAAACATTCCGATTCGGCTGACCGTCATACCCGCTGCTGTGCGATGCGCTCAGGGGCCGCTCGGGCCCGGCCTCGCTTTCGCTCGGTGCGATTCCCGGTGCTGTTCGCCGTGCTCTCGGACGGTTCTTCGGGCGCGTCGGCGGATACCGGTGTAGCATCCCGCCCGGCGGCGGCCGGCTCGGGATCTTCGGGTTCTTTGGGGCGCCGCTGGCACAGTCCAACCGCGTTAACCATGGAGGGAACAAAGTGACTCAGGACGACTCGACCCAGGCCGGCGCATCGGCCGCCGACACAATTCTCGACGAGGCGGACTCTTCGGGTCTGGCCCGGCGGGGGTTCATCAAGGGCGGACTCGGGGTGGCCGGGTTCGCGGCCGCCTCGGCCATTCTGGCTGCGTGCGGCGACGACGATGAGGAAGCCCCGGCCCCGGCCGCGTCCGGCGATGCCGAACCGGCCGAGACCACAACCACCGCGGGCACCGCCGAGACCACCGACACGGTCGCCGTGACCGCGCAGGGACCCGAGATCGAGTGGGAGATGGCCACCAGCTGGCCCACCGCGCTGGTGACCCTGTTCGGCTCGGCCCAGTACTTCGCCCGACGGGTGGGCGAGCTCACCGGCGGGCGCTTCGTCATCCACGCCCGGCCCGCGGGCGAGATCGTCGGCGGACTCGAGGTGCTGCAGACGGTGCGCGACCTCGGAGTGCAGATGGGCCACACCGCCTCCTACTACTACGTCGGCATCAGCCCGGTGCAGCAGTTCGGCACCGCGGTGCCGTTCGGGCTCAACCAGCGCCAGCAGAACGCCTGGCTGTACGGAACGTTCGACAACGACGGCCGTCAGAGCGGCATCGACATGCTCAACGAGTTCTACGCGGCCGAGCACGGCACCATCTCGTTCCCCGCGGGCGCCACCGGCTGCCAGATGGGCGGCTGGTTCACCAAGGAGATCAACGCGGTCTCCGACCTCAACGGCCTCAAGATGCGCATCCCCGGCCTGGCCGGCCGGGTGCTGGCCAACCTCGGCGGCGAGCAGGTGTCGCTGGCCGGCGGAGAGATCCTCCAGGCCATCCAGACCGGCGCCATCGACGGGGCCGAGTTCGTGGGCCCGACCGACGACCTCATCCTGGGCCTCGACCAGTTCGAGGGCCAGCTCTACTACTACCACCCGGGCTGGTGGGAGCCGGGCACCGCGCTAGAGGTTCAGATGTCGCTGGATCGCTGGAACGAGCTGCCGCCGGAGTACCAGGCCGCGGTCCAGACCGCCGCCGCCGACGCCAACATGCGGACCATGGCCACCTACGACGTGCTCAACCAGGCCGACCTCCAGAGGATCAAGCAGTTCGCGGAGATCCGCGAGTTCTCGCCCGACCTGATGGCCGCGTTCAAGGCCGAGACCGAGAACGTCCTCGACAGCGTGGCCGCCGAGGACGAGCACTTCGCCCGGATCCTCGGCCCCTGGCGCGAGTTCCGCGACGGCATCGCGGAGTGGCACGGCCTAGCCGAGCGCTCCTTCCTAACCCAACAAACCCAGATCTAACCGCCCGCCGCGTAGGCGAGGGACTGCTCGATGTCTTCGCGCTCCAGATACGGGCACGAGAGTCGGGAATAGCTAGGGAAGGAGAAGGAGTATGGAGCCGACCGACGTCGATTTGGAACGACTGCTGTCGGTCGAGCACCAGCTGGCCGGAGAGGCGGAATCGCTTCAAGCCGGAGAGGCTGAATCCGATAGCCAGGACGACTCCCCACTCGATCTACTGGTTGCCTCATGGGCCGAAGTGGCCGTCTCCCACGCAATCGCTCGCTACATCGATGATCCCGAAGGCCACATCGCGACGGTTGCCGGCATCGAAGGCGCCTGGGGCTTCGGCGATACGGAGGCCGCAGCGCTCGACGAGTTGAGGTCTGTTCTGATCGGCTGGGCCTGTCTCAAGGTTCAGAACGGAGACGACGACATTCCGAGCATGGAAGGCATTCATCTTGTAGTGGCGAGATGAGCCCTCCCTTGTCGCCGACCACGAGAGTTGTCCTTGTCAGACGCTTCAGGAAGCTCGGTTGGGAAGGTCCGGTTGCAGCGAAGGGTCACGACTACATGGTCAACGGTCGTCGAACCATACGCATCCCCAATCCTCACCACCGCCAGGCCGTAGGGGTTCCCCTGCTGCGTGAGATCCTCAAGCAGGCTGGCGTGTCCCCCGAAGAGTGGCTCGACGCCACGGGCTGAGACCGCCAAATTGCGGCAATGTCGGCTATTGCGGGTGGGTTGGTTTGGGGAGTTGGCGACGGGGGTAGATGAGGCTGAACAGGGTTAGGTTGCAGAGGTAGGCGGCGGCGCACAGGGTCCAGGTGATGCGGTAGGAGGTCAGGTCGCCGTCTTGGCCTATGACCGTGAACGCCACTGCGATGGCGAACGCCACCGACAGCTGGAAGAAGGTGGTGCGGCCCGCGGTGGCCATGGCGTAGCGGGACGCCGGCACATCAACCAGGGCGGCGCCCACCAACTGGGTGAAGCCGGTTCCGGCCGACACTCCCACCAGCACGGTGCCCACCAGCAGCGAGCCCAGCGCGGGCTCGGCCGAGATGGTGAGCGCTAGCCACAGCAGGCCGGTCACGCCGCAGGCCGATCCCACCGTGAGCAGGGGTGCGTTGCCGACCCGGTCGGCCAGCCTTCCGGCCTGGGGCGCGACCACAAACGACACCACCGGCCCGACCGCGTAGGCGAGGCCGGTCTCGACCACCGACCAGCCCCACTGGTCCTGGATGAACGACGGCAGCGGTATCAGCAGGGCGAAGAACCCGAACGAGAAGAACAGCGAGCCCAGATTGCCCAGCACGAAGGTGCGTATCCTCAACAGCCCCAGGTCGAACAGCGGGGCCGGATGCCGCAGGCTGCGAGCCACGAAGGCGGCGATCATGGCGGCCCCGGCCGCGAACGCCACCAGGGTGGCGCCGCTGGCCCAGCCCCAAGCCTCGCCCTGAACTATGCCGAGGATCACGGCTCCCACCCCGCACGACGCCAGCGGCACCCCGATCACGTCGACGGCGCCCTGGCCGTGGTCGCCCCGGCTCTCGGGCAGGAAGCGGGCGCCCAGCAGCAGCGCCACCAGCGCCACCGGCACGTTGACGAAGAACACCGCCCGCCAGCCGAAGGCCTCGATCAGCAGCGCCCCCAGCGTCGGCCCCAGCGCGGCGGCCAGCCCGCCCATGGCGCCCCAGGTGCCGATGGCGGTCTGGTGGCGGCCCCGGGGGAAGGCGGCGAGCAGCAGGGCCAGCCCGGCGGGGTACTGCATTGATCCGCCCACCGCTTGCAGGGCGCGGGCCGCGATCAGCATGCTCATGCTGTTGGAGGCGCCCGCGGCGACCGACCCCAGCGCGAAGACCATCAACCCCAGGCGAAAGACTCGGCGCCGGCCGAAGCGGTCGGCAAGCCAGCCCGACAGCAGCAACAGGGCGGCCACCACGATCGAGTAGGCGTTCACCACCCACGACAGCGCCGCGGGGGTCGCCCCCGACAGCGCGGCCCGGATCTCGGGCAGGGCCAGAGCGATGATGGTGAGCTCCATCGACACCATGAACACCGCCACCGACACGACCGCCAGCGTCATCCAGGCGGATCGCGAGACCGGTTCCATGGCCGACAACCCTACGGCGGCCCGCCCCGGCCGGATTCCGGGTATCTAATGTCAGGAAAGTGTCTCTACCCTGATTAGACATCGAGACGCTCGTCGTGATACGGTTGGGCCTGCGTGAGGGGTGGAACGACCAGCGCCCCGAGCGCTACGGTTTCGCCGCACTCACAAGCTCACCCGCAGGGGGAAGAAATGTCCACTGACCTAGAGCGGTTCGTCGGAGCGGACGGACGCGAGGAGCAGATCCGCGAGGTGGAGGCCCGCATCGAGGCCGACGACATCCGCTACCTGTACTGCCAGTTCGTCTCGGTGACGGGACGGATCATGGGCAAGGGCATCCCGGCCAAGCACTTCGGGATGATCGCCCGCAAGGGCTTCCAACTCGTGTACGGCTCCACCGCCAACCTGTTCATCGACCGCCACGGCAACTACATCGGCTACGGCCCCGAGGCCCGCGAGTTGGTCGGCATCGGCGAGCCCGAGACCTTCATGCCGCTGCCCTGGGACACCCGCACGGCCCGAGTGTGGTGCACCCTGTTCAGGGGCCGCGAGGAGGAGGTCGACGGCGGCGCCTACCTGACCTCCGACTGCCGGGGCAACTTGCGGCGGCTCCACGCCGAGTTCGAGGCCAAGCACGGGCTGCACCTGCGGGCCGGCTGTGAGCCCGAGATGATGTGGCTCAAGGCCGACGCCGACGGCAAGCCCACCGTGGAGGGCATGACCAAGCCCAACTGCTACCACATCGACCAGTTCGCCGAGCTGCAGCCCCTGATCCACAAGGTGATCGAGTACTGCGAGGCCATGGGGCTCGACATGATCCAGGGCGACCACGAGGACGCCCCCGGCCAGCTCGAGCTGAACTTCAACTTCGACCGGGCCGAGCTCACCGCCGACCGGCTCACCACCTACCGCCAGGTCTGCAAGCAGGTGGGCCGAGAGCTCGGGGCCTTCCCGTGCTTCATGCCCAAGCCGTTCATGGGGGTGTCGGCCAACGGCTGCCACCACAACATCTCGCTGTGGGACGGCGACGGCAACAACAAGTTCATGCCCGAAGGCGACAACCCGCAGCTTCCCGGCCCCGTAGGCATGAAGGCCATCGGCGGCATCCTCGAGCATGTGCGGGCCCTGACCTGTTTGACCTCGCCCACCGTCAACTCCTACCGCCGGCTGTGGGACACCGGCTTCTGGGCGCCGGTGTTCGCCGACTGGGGCTTCCAGAACCGCACCACCGCGCTGCGGGTCAGCGCGCCGGGCCGCTTCGAGTACCGCTCGGTGGACAGCGCGGTCAACCCCCACCTGTCGTTCGCGGGCCTGCTGCAGGCCATGGACGACGGCCTCGACCGCAGTCTCGATCCGGGCCAGCCCGAGGAGCGCAACATCTACGAGGCCATGGAGGCCGGCAAGGACGTGCAGAAGATCCCGCTGACCCTCGGCGAGGCCCTGGAGGCGCTGCGCAGCGACGAGGTGGTCATGCGGGCGCTGCCGGGCGAGATGAGCAAGGTGTTCTTCCACTACAAGAACGACGAGTGGGAGCGGTTCCTGCACACCGTGTCGGACTGGGATGTGGAGGAGTACCTCGACGTCCTCCCCTAGCGGGCGACCCAACAAGGAGGCAGCATCATGTGCGGCATAGCGGGCGTGATCCATCGAGATGGCGCCGCCGACGTCGGGGCCGAGCTCACGGCCATGCTCCAGTCGATGAAGCACCGCGGGCCGGACTCCACCGGCTACGCGGTGTACGGCCCGGCCGACGACCTGGTGGTGATCCGGTTCGTGCTGGCCGAGCCCAACAAGAGCACCGGCTTCGGCATGGAGGAGCGTTTGGAGCGCAACCGGGCCGAGGTCGAGTCGCGCCTAGCCAAGATCGGCGCCGAGGTGGCCACCGTCAGCAGCGACACCGGCTACGCCTTCCGGGCCACCATCCGCTACGGCGGCGACCTCAAGGCCCTGGCCGACTATCTCGAGGACGTGGACGGCTGCGAGGTGCTGTCGCTGGGCAGCTCGCTGGAGATCATCAAGGACCTCGGCGACGCCGAGACGGTCAGCGGCCAGTACAGCCTGGGCTCGTTCCGGGGCACCCACGGCATCGGCCATGTGCGCATGGCCACCGAGTCCGAGGTCGATCTGGCCAGCGCCCACCCCTACTGGGCCTACCCCTTCGCGGACGTGGCCGTGGTCCACAACGGCCAGCTCACCAACTACCACCAGTGGCGCCGCCGCCTCGAGCAGCACGGCCACCGCTTCCAGAGCGAGTGCGACTCCGAGATCATCGCGGTGTACCTGGCTGAGTACATGTCGCGGGGCCTAACGCTGGAGACGGCCATGAAGCACAGCCTCGACGACCTCGACGGCGTGTTCACCTACGTGTGCGTCACCGGCAGCGAGCTCGGCATCGCCAAGGACGAGATGGCGGCCAAGCCGCTGGTGCTGTTCGAGTCGGACCCGCTGGTGGCGGTGGCCACCGAGGAGGTCGCCATCCGGGCGCTGGTGAAGCGCGAGGTGGAGACCCGCGACCCCTACGAGCGAGAGGTGCTGGTGTGGCAGGTCTGACCAGAGGCCGAGCAGGTTGGCGAGTGCGTCCGGCCCATACGGGCGAGGCCGTGGCCCGAGCGGCCCGTGAGCGCAGCGAACAAGAGCGGGAGACACGCCACCGCAGCCGCCGGCACCACCGCCGAAGAGGGGAGCAGTAATGCCTGGTTCAGGGTCGCGCAGCGGCATCAGCTACGACGCCCGGGGCCTGGTGGAGCCCCATGCCGACATGCCCGACAACATCGAGGTCGACGGTGACCGGGCCCGCTTCGACGCCTCCGAGCTGACCATCCGCCAGATCAACATGGCGCTGCGCCAACTCATCTACAACGACGGCATCGCCGACGTGACCGTGCTCAACCCGGCGTCGAAGCACTCGCTGGCAGTGGGCATCCTCAAGCGCTGCCGCATCCATTTCGAGGGCAGCCCGGGCTGGTTCGCCTGCGGGTTGATCGACGGTCCTGAGGTCACCATCAACGGCCGGGTGGGCTGGTCGGTGGCCGAGAACATGATGTCGGGAGTGGTGACGGTGGAGCGCAGCGCGGGGTCGCTCACCGGGGCGGCCATCCGGGGCGGCGACCTGATCGTCAAGGGGGACGTAGGCGCCCGCACCGGCATCGACCAGAAGGGCGGCACGATCATCGTCACCGGCGATGTGGGCATCAACACCGGGTTCATGATGCAGCGGGGCCGCCAGATCATCTGCGGCAACGCGGGCATGAATCTGGGCGACTCCATGTACGACGGCGCCATCTATGTGGCCGGCAGGGTGCGCTCGCTGGGAGTGGACTGCGTGCCCGGCGAGTGGAACGACGCCGACGCCGAGCTGATCGAGCGCAAGTTCGGTATCCACGGCCTCGGCGACCCGCCCGAGTTTCAGAAATTCGTGTGCGGCAAGCAGCTCCACAACTACGACGCGCTGGAGCCCTCCGAGCGCAAGCTGGTCATCCACTAGGGGCGACAGTGAGCCAACCCAAGCTGGTCATCCACCAAGAGCGAACGAGCGACAGATTCGAGGTGCAGCCATGGCAGAGGTGAACAAGAGCACCGACGTTCTCGGCAAGAGCCGGATCTTCACGCCGGAGGTCATCAACGACATCCATGTGAAGGCCGAGCTGGGCCGCTACCGGATGCGGGGCTTCTCCATCTTCAAGAAGATCCCCCACTGGGACGAGCTGGTGTTCCTGCCGGGAACGCTCACTCGGTTCGTGATTGAGGGCTACCGCGAGAAGTGCGAGACCAAGACGGTGATCGGGTCGCGCTTCGCGGCCAAGCCGCTGGAGCTCGACATCCCGGTGTACATCACCGGCATGAGCTTCGGCGCGTTGTCGCTGGAGGCCAAGATGGCGCTGGCCAAGGGCGCCTCGATGGCCGGCACCGCCACCTGCTCGGGCGAGGGAGGGATGATCCCGCCCGAGCGCGACCTGTCCACCAAGTGGTACTACCAGATCATCCAGAGCCGCTACGGCTTCAACCCCCACCACCTGATGCTGGCCGACGCGGTGGAGTTCTTCATCGGCCAGGGCTGCAAGGTCGGCCTGGGCGGCCACCTCATGGGCCAGAAGGTGACCGAGCAGGTGGCCGAGATGCGCTCGCTGCCCGCGGGCATCGACCAGCGCTCCCCGGCCCGGCATCCCGACTGGCTCGGCCCCGACGACCTGTCGCTCAAGATCCAGGAGATACGGGAGGCCACCGACTACCAGATCCCCATCCAGCTCAAGCTGGGCTCGGCCCGGGTCTACGACGACGTGCGCATGGCGGCCAAGTGCGGCCCCGACGTGATCTACCTCGACGGCGCCGAGGGCGGCACCGGCGCGGGACCCCACCTCGCCACCGAGGAGACCGGCATCCCGCTGATGGCGGCCATCCCCGAGGCCCGCCGGGCCCTTGAGGACGTGGGTCTGGCCGACGACATCGACCTGGTGGTGGCGGGCGGCATCCGCAACGGCGGCGATGTGGCCAAGTGTCTGGCCCTGGGCGCCAATGCGGTGGCGCTGGGCACGGCCGCGCTGATGGCGCTCAACTGCAACAAGGAGATTCCCGGCGTCACCGACTACGAGGGCACCATCGGCGTGCCCGCGGGGGAGTGTTATCACTGCCACACCGGACGCTGCCCGGTGGGGGTGGCCACCCAGGACGTGGAGCTGCGCAAGCGCCTCGACGTCGACGAGGCCGCCCTGCGGGTCTACAACTTCTTGATCACCCTCACCATGGAAGTGCAGATGCTGGCCCGAGCCTGCGGCAAGACCGACATCCACTCGCTGGAGCCCGAGGATCTGGCCGCCCTCACCCACGAGGCCGCGGCCATGGCCAAGGTGCCGCTGGCGGGAACCAACTACATCCCCGGCGTCACCGAGGAGCGCACCCTGGCCGAGATCCGCGACCTGTTCGAGAAGCACGTGATCGACGGAGGTATGTGAGCATGGCCGCGGTCGCACAAGCAGGGAGGACCTGAGAATGGCTGGATCGGCGAGCACGGGGGAGAGCCCGCGCGAGACCCGCACGGTTGCCATCGACGCCGAGGTGCTGGCCGGCAAGCGCTTCGCCTACCAACAGGACATGTCGCTGGTGGAGGATATCGACCTGCTGGCGGCCACGCCGGGACCCGACATCAACTGGCTGGAGGACATCAACCTGCTGGAGGAGGACGGCGTGCCGGCGGTGTTCGACCGCTACTCGAACTCGTTTTTGAAGATCTATTTCGACATCCCGGCGGGCCGTGAGGACGAGATCGCCCGCAAGGTGCTGGTCAAACACCTCACCGAGGGCAACTCCTACGGGATCACCCTCAAGGACATCCACTGCAAGTTCCCCCAGGTGGAGCTGGGGCCGTGGGTGGCCGACTCACCGATAGTGGGCGCCGACTGGAGACAGCCGGTGCTGGAGGGCTGGACCGCCCCCGCGGCCCACTGAGGACCACCGGGGGCGACCACACAAGGAGGGCAGCGCCAATGGGACTTCCCAGCTCAGCGCGCTACGTGATCATCGGCGCCGGCATCCACGGCCTGTCGACGGCTTGGAGCTTGGCCCGCGACCCGCGGGTGTCGGGCGACGACGTGGTGGTGATCGACAAGACCGGCGTCGGCGCGGGCGCCTCCGGCATCGCCTGCGGCGTGGTGCGCAACAACTACTTCCAGCCGGCCATGCGCGAGCTCATGGCCCACTGCGTCGACGTGTGGGAGAGCGACCCCGAGGCCTTCTCCTACCATCCGGTGGGCTACCTGCAGATCAGCCACGAGGCCATGCGAGCCGACGTGGCCTCCATCCATGAGCAGCAGCAGGCCATCGGCTACTCGTCGACGTTCGTGGAGGGCGCCACCGATTCGACCAGATACATGCGGGGCATCTTCGACGACTGGCAGGCCCAGGGCATCACCAGCGTGCTGCACGAGCACCGCGGCGGCTACGCCAACAACATGGCGTCGCTCAAGGGGCTGCTCGGCAAGGCCGAGGCCCAGGGGGTGGCGGTGGTGGGCGGCGTGGCCGTGACCGGCTTCGACCGCGACGCCTCTGGAGCGGTCACCGCGGTGCTCACCGACCAGGGTCCGGTGGCCTGCGAGCAGGCAGTGGTGGCGGTGGGGCCGTGGGTGCAGCAGATCTGGGCCATGCTCGACCTGCCGTTCGAGACCGACGTGCTCGGCGGTGACGGACGCCTGCACCGCCGGCCGACCTGGACCTACATGTGCCTGCAGGAGGGCACCCTCGAGGTCGATCCCGGCTACCTCACCGCCAACGACGGCACCATGCCGCCGGTGGTGCACATCGACACCGACGCCCCGCTCTACGACGAGGCCGGGCTGGTCACCGAGGGGCCGTGGGGCGTGTACTACAAGCCCGACTTCAACTTCGGGGGCGTGCAGGGCGGCTACATGCCCTACGTGGTGGACAAGCCGGCTGCCGAGGTGGCGGTCGACCCCTACGGGCCCGACTCCCCCGACTTCATCGTGGGCGCCGACTTCTACCGCACCTGGACCGCGGCGCTGGCCCACTGCCAGAAGCGCTTCGAGGGCAAGTCGCATCTCATGAGCACCGAGCCCTCCGGTGGCATCGGCAGCTTCTCGCCCGACAACTTCCCGGTGTTCGACACCTTCTGCGACAACGTCTATTTCATCGCCGACTCCAACCACGGTTACAAGATGATCGGCGTCGGCCCTCTGGTGGCCGCCGAGTTGCTGGGTGAGCCCCAAGGGTTGCTGGCGCCGTTCCGGTGGTCGCGCTATGCCGAGGGCAAGCTCCACCCGGTGAGCAACTCGCCCTACCCATGGAGTTGACCGCGATAACGGTTGCAGAGGCGATTGTGGATAACGTTGGGGGGGGGGGGCCTGTAGAAGCGACCGAGGCACGTACTCCTTATGGGGCAACTCATCTCGAACGGTGCCAACGGGGGCTCCGACGGCTCTGAGCCGCTGACCATACCGACCGACTATCTCGCTCCGTATGCCCGGGCCCGGGCGGTGGATCCGGCCCGGGCCCGCAACTACATCGTCCACACCACCCTCGGCGATCCGCTGTGCGACGCGATGATGGAGCAGCTCAGCGAGGTCTCGGTCCGGGACTCGGATCGGTTCATCCGCGCCGCCATCGAGAATCCCGACGATCCGGCGCTGCGCGACGCCCCGGCCGCGGTGCACGCCTTCGTCGAGGACCTGGAGACTGTTCCCGCCTGGGTTGAGTCGGCCAGTTTCGACGGGGGCATCCGGGCCTTCCACCGGGACTCGGGCGCGTGTCTGGCCTCCATGCTGGGCGGAGTGCTGGTGGAGGGATTCACCACCACCATCGCCAAGTCGTTCTTCATCACCGGAAGGCTGCGAGACCAGGGTGTGAGGCGGCTGCACCAGAACAACCGCCACATGATCGAGATCCTGCTGCCGGGAGGGTTGGACGTCCGAGGCGACGGCTGGAGGCTCTCGATCCGCATCCGGCTGATCCACGCCAAGGTCAGGCACCTGTTCAACCATTCCGACGACTGGGACGCCGAGGCGTGGGGCGAGCCGCTCAGCGCCGCCCAGGTCGGCTTCGCTCTCACCGCCTTCTCGGCCCGGATGCTCCAGCACATGAAGAAGATGGGCGCCGACTACAGCGAGTCCGAGCGCGACAGCTTCATGGACGTCTGGCGCTACTCGGGTCACCTGATGGGGATTCCCGAGACGATCCTGTGCCGCGACTACGACGACGCTCTGGCGCTGTTCAAGATCGGCCGACTGTGCGAGCCCGATCCGGGCATGGAGTCGATCGTGCTGGCCAACGCGCTGATCAACTCGGCCCCGGTGGTGGCGGGCATCGCCGAGCGGGACGCTCGCCGCAAGCTGTCCAAGTACATCTTCGAGGTGTCGCGGGCCATGATCGGCAGCGAGGTGGCCGACCAGCTCAACTACCCGCCCTCGAGAACCATCGGGGTTCTGAGGTGGTTCCGCTTGCAGCGGCGGTACCACCAGTTCATGCGCAGGCGATTCCCGAGGCTGACCCGCGAGTCGAACTTCACCGCATTCAACACGCTGCTGGAGGTGTCGTCCCTCGAAGAGCTCGGCATCGACTACCGGCTGCCCGACCACATCTACGCCGAGCAGTCCCGCCAGTGGTAACCCCCCAGTTGTAGGGAAGGCGCTCGGATTAGACCCAGGAGTCGCCGGCGGTTGCTTCGGCCTCTTCGGGGGCTTCGACCGGCAGGGTGATGATCATCTCGGTGAAGGATCCCGGCTCGGACTCGACTTGAATCTGCCCGCCGTGGCGGCGGACGATGTCGCTCGAGATCGACAGGCCGAGGCCGGTTCCCTGGTTGGTGGGCTTGGTGGTGAAGAAGGGATTGAAGATCTTCTCCACCACCTCCGGTGGCATGCCCGTGCCGTTGTCGCGGACCCGAACCTCGACCTCGTCGCCGGCCCGAACCGTCTTGATCCACAGGGTGGGCTGGAACTCCTCGTTCCCCGCGGCTGCTTCGGCGCGGTGGCGGTCGTTGGTGGCGTGGCCCGCGTTGGTGACCATGTTCAAGAAGACCCGCCCCAAGTCCTGGGCGATCACCTTGAGCTGGCCCACGGCGGGATCGAAGTCCTGCTGGATGTCGAGCTGGAAGTCCGGGTCGAGCGCTCGGGCGCTGTGGAACGAGAGCTGGGCGTGCTGCTCGATCAGGCCGTTGATGTCGGTGAGCTGCCATTCGCCGGAGTCGCGGCCCATCATCAGCATGTCTCGCACGATGCGGTCGGCTCGCTCGCCGTGGGAGCGGATGCGCTCCACGTTGCCGGTCAGATCGCCCGCGATCTCGTTGATGTACGACTTGTCGTCGTCGCTCAGGCTGTCGCCGACATCTTCGAGCAGTTCCTTGAGCTCGTCGATGAGCTCGCCGGAGGCCTCGGCGAAGTTCTTCACGAAGTTGAGGGGGTTCTTGATCTCATGGGCGACGCCGGCGGTGAGCTCGCCCAGGGCGGCCAGCTTCTCACGGGTGACGATCTGGTCCTGAGCCTTCTCCAGCTCGGCCAGCACCCCCTCCAGCTCCTCGTTCTTGCCCTGCAGCTCGTCGGCGAGCTGCTCCACCAGGTTGAGGCGCTGGACCTCCAGGGCGTGGCGCCGGAACACCTCCAGGCTGGCGGCCATGTCGGCCACCTCGTCGCGGCCGCTGATCTCGGCGGTGGCCTCCAGGTCGCCGCCGGCCATGCGCCGCATCCAGTCCGACAGCAGGGCGATCCGCCGCACCAGAATCCGGCCCACGAACAGCCAGATGAGCAGGATGGCGCCCACGACGCTGGCCGCGCTGATGGCCAACAGCGCGCTGCGGGCGGTGCTGATGGCCTGCTCGGAGGCGGTGGTGGCCTCCGAGGCCCGCTCCTGGGAGGTCCGCACCAGGCTGTCGACCTCGTCGCCGAGCGTGACCGACAGCTCGCTGTTCTGGGTGAGCGAATCCTGGTGGTGCTCCCGGATCTGGAACTCGCTGGCGGCCAGGTCGAACGCGCTGTCGGCATCCAGTCCCAGCTCGAGCAGGCGCGCGAAGATCGGCTCGGCGTCGGCGTGGAAGTCGGCGCCCGCCAGTGCGGCGAGATTCTGATCGATCCGGCTGGCGGCGGCCTCGAAGCGCTCCCGCAGCGGCTCCAGCAGGCTGGCGTCCGACAGCGCGAAGGCGCTGGCCAGCAGATCCGAGGCGACGTTGGCGTCGGCCTCCAGCTCGGCCAGGCTCCGGTACCGGAAGACCTCCGTCTCCGAGAAGTGCTCGGCTCGGCCCGCGGGCGGCGCGTCGAGGTCGGTGAAGCCGGTCAGCGTGTAGAAGAACTGGTCGTCGATGGCGGGGATCAGCGCCGCGCTCACCTGGTTGCGCAGCCCGGCCAGCTCGCCCTGCAGCGCGCTCCGCTGCTCGGCGATCTCCAGCCTCGTGCCCACCTCGGAGCGGATCTCCTCGATATTGGCGAGGAGCATGTCGGCGCTCTGTCTGATGCCGGCGATGCTGGCGTCGTCGCTCTCGCTCTGCTCCAGGGCCTCCATCTGGCCCTCGAAGCGGAGCGCGGTCTGATCGATCCGCTGGCCCACCTGGAACAGCTCCAGCGAGGTGGAGGCCGCGGCCAGGCTGGGGGCCGCGTTGGCCAGGATGCCGCCGTACTGGGCCACCCCGAAGGCGGCGGCCAGCTCGGGCACGCTGCCCTCGTTGACGCGCCGCTGCGCGTCGCCCACCCGGTTGAACGAATACCAGCCGACGACGCTGGCGGCCAGGGTCAGGGCCACCGCTCCGCCGATGCCCAGGAACAGCTTGGTGGATATGCGCGACCAGAGCCCGAGCGCCGGCCGCGACGAAATGTCCGGGGGCATCTCGTCGGGCAAGTCGGTCGGGTGGTCCGCCATCAGCTCGTCCACCGGGGGATCTCGTCGGTCGAATCGGTGGGGCGGTCCGTCATCAGTTCGTCCATCGGGGGATTTCGTGCAGGGTCTGCACCGGGTGGTACTCGCCGTCGGTGCCGATCACCGTCAAGAAGACCTCGTCGGAGCCCTGGTTGTCGCCCTCGCCGAACTGCAGGCTGAGGCCGTCGATGTCGACGCGTCCGAGGTCGATGAGGTGCTCCTGCAGGCACGACCGATCGACGTCGGGGCCGCAGTTCTTGAGCGCGGCGATCACCAGCCGGCCGGCCAGATAGCCCTCAAGGGAGACGAAGCCCGGCACCGCCTCGGGGTCGTGGTGGGCCAGAGCGTCGAGATAGGCCCGCACCACCGGCAGCGAGTCGTCCTCGGGGAACGGCACGACCTGGGTCACCAGCACCCCGGCGCCGTCGGAACCCAGTTCCTGGGCCAAGGCATTGCTGCCGACGAACGAGACGGTCATGAAGACGGGGTCCATGTCGATGCGGCGGGCCCAGGAGATCAGCCGCGCCACCGGCTCGTAGGCCCCGACCATGATCACCGCCTCGGGATCGCTGCGGCGCAGGTCGAGCAGAGCCGTCTTCACCGCGGTGGTGTTGCGGGGGTAGATCCCGATGGCCACGGGGGCCATGTCGCGGCGCTCCAGGGCCGCCACCACGCCCCGGAACCCGGCCCGGCCGAAGGAGTCGTTCTGGTACATCACCCCGATCCGGCTGATGCCCAGGTCTCCGGTGAGGCGGGCCACCATCTCCTCGGTCTCCTGGTTGTACGAGGCCCGCAGGTTGATGATGTTGTCCCACTCGTCGGCCCGCAGGAAGGCGGCCCCGGTGAAGGGAGCGATGTAGGGCACCCCGGCGGCGCGGGCCAGCGGCGTCACCGAGCGCGATGTGGGCGTGCCGACCGCTCCGATGAGCGCGAACACGTTCTGCTGCTCGATCAGGTTGCGGGTCATCACGATGGCGTCGGTGGGCTCGTAGGCGTCGTCGAGCGAGGTGAGCTCCAACCGGCGTCCGTTGACCCCGCCCTCGGCGTTGGCCTCATCGAAGGCGGCCAGGATCCCGAGCCGCATGTTTATGCCCAGCTCCTTGGCCGGTCCGCTGAAGGCGGCCGACTGGCCGAAGAGGATGCGGTCCTCGGAGATGCCCATGGTGTCCGGGTCCGGCCCCGCGGCCGAAGCGACCGACTCCGATCCGTTCGGTGCGGGGGCCTCGACATCTTCGCCGGACTCGCCGCCGTCGGCGCACGCCGCAGCCAAAACCGCCACCGCGGTCGCAGCCGCCCACCAGCGGCCCCGGCCCGGCATCAGCGCACTGATCATTCCAGCTTGGAGGTGACGGCCTTCAGACGGTTCTTTCCCGACTCGCGGCGGTACGTCACGTCCTCCATGAGGGACTTGGTGAGGTGCACTCCCAGGCCACCGATGGGCCGGTCCTCGATCCCCGAGGTCAAGTCCGGGGCCGGGGCCTCGGTCAGCGGATCGAACGGCTCGCCGGAGTCGACAATCTCGATCTCCAGCGTCCCGTCGCCGGAGGTGACGAACACCTCCACATCGCCGGCGCCGTCGCCGTAGGCATAGTCCACCGCGTTCTGCCCTATCTCGTCGACGACCAGGGTGACCTTGAAGGTCAGATCGTCGGCCCAGCCGTCGGCGGCGGCCAACATCTCGACGGCCGACACGAGGTCGGTCAACTCCTCGTGGCTCGTCTGGTGCACCTCGCCGCCGATGTCGGCCGTCAGAAACAGCATCGGCTCGGCCTCAGCTCTCCCGGCGCAGAACCAGGCAAGTCGTGTCGTCGAACTGGGGCACGTCTCCGGCGAAGTCGTTGACGAGGTCGATGACCCGCTGGCCGGCCTCCTCGGCGCCGGTGGGTGGGCTCAGCTCGAACGCTCGCCGCAGGCGCTGCAGCCCGAGCTGCTCGTCCTCGGCATTGATGGCCTCGGTGACGCCGTCGGTGTACAACACCACGGTGTCACCCGGCGCGAGCCGGTACGAGTCCTGGAGATACTCGTGCTCGGGCAGCACTCCCAGGGCGATTCCCTCGGTCATGGCAAGCTGGGTGGTGCTGCCGTCGGCGTGCACCACCAGCGGAGGGTCGTGACCGCCGTCGGCGTAGACCAGCTCGCCGGTGGCGGGGTCGTACACGGCGTAGATCATGGTGACGAACATGCAGGCGTCGTTGTCTTCGTTGAGCACGTCGTTCACTTCCGACAGCGCCTCGGCCGGGCCGTCGGCCCGCATGGCGGCGCCCTTCAGCAGGGTGCGGCTCGACATCATGAACAGCGCGGCGGGCACGCCCTTGCCCGACACGTCGGCGATGGCCAGCCCCACCTTGCCGTCGGCCAGGCCGATCACGTCGAAGAAGTCGCCGCCGACGTTGCGGGCCGGCTGCATGGTGCCGAAGAGCTTGTAGTCGTCGCTGCGGGCGAACTTGTTGGGCAGGATCGACTGCTGCATCATGCTCGCCACATTGAGCTCGTTCTGCAATACCACGAGCTTGTCGCGGGCGCTGAGCGCCTCCTTCCACTCTCGGATGTGCTGCAGGGTCCGATCGATGGTGAACTTGAGGTCGTCGAAATCGACGGGCTTGGTGACGAAGTCGAAGGCGCCCCGGTTCATGGCGATGCGGATGTTCTTCATGTCGCCGTAGGCCGAGATGATCACCGCCCGGATGTCGGGGGCCACGTCGGGGATCCGCTCGAGCAGCGTGAGCCCGTCCATCCTGGGCATGTTGATGTCGGAGAGCACCATGTCGATGCTGCTGTCGAGGCTGAGCGCGTCGAGTGCCTCCATGCCGTCGTGGGCGAACACGAACTCGTAGACGCCCTTGCGGATGTAGCGCCGCATGCGCTGCAGCATCAGCGGCTCGAGGTCCGGCTCGTCGTCGACGACCAGGATCCGGTGGGTGTCGGTCGATTCGGTCGTCTCGGTCACGATCGTGATGCCCTGTCAGACGCTCATGCGCTCAGCGCGCTGAGGGCCGCTGCCGTCGATTCGTGTATGGGGACGATCTTGTCGAACCCGCTGATCTTGAAGACGGCCCGGATCGAGTCGTTCATCGAGCACAGAGCGATCTTGGCCCGCTTGCGCTGCAGGCTCCGCGCGGTCAGCAGGATCACCCGCATGCCGGCACTGCTGATGTAGTCGACATTCTCAAAGCTCAACACCAGGACAGTGTCGGAGTCGGTCACCGCCGCCTCCAGTCCCGACTGGAAGTCCCGCGAGTTGGAACTGTCGATGCGTCCGCTGGGGCGGGCCACCACCGTTCCGTTGTCTCGCTCAATGTCGATCGACATAGTGTTTCCCCCGCAGGATTGGTGCCTGACTTGCCAGGATGGACTCTAGCCGAGCCGACGCGCGAGGCGGAGTCAGCACGCAGCTGTTTTTCGCTCTTGTTCGCCGCGCTCACGGGCCTCGCACGCTCGGCCTCTAGGCGCGGGCGCTGGGGCCGTAGGTGAGGTGCATCAGGTCGCCGTCGGCGAAGCGGCTGGGCCGCAGCGGTCCCGCGTCCAGCGGCGGGGGCGTGCCGAGCACCTGGGCGGCGACTACCTCGCCCACCGCGGGTGACAGCTTGAGCCCGTGGCCGGAGAAGCCGACGGCGAGGTACAGGCCGGACACATCGGCGATCTCGGAAGCCCAGCCGAGGATGGGGTGGTAGTCGGGGGTGACGTCGTAGGCCCCGCTGGTGGTCGACACCGTCTCGGCGATGGCCATGGCGGGGAGCCGCTCGGCCACCGCGGCGCGGATCCGGGCCGCGTGCTCGGCGTGGCCGGCTGCGCCCGCGTCGGCGAGGGGATCGTTCACCTCGGGCATCTGCGGCGGGTAGGCCACCGCCAGCACGCGGCGGCCCATGTCGGGGCGGATCACCAGGTTGGAGTTCCCGTCGGTGATGAAGGTGTGCAGTGCGGGGGTGCCGGGGGCCTGTTCCAGCATGGCCAGGTCGAGCCGCCGCCGCTGCACCGGCACGTCGACATTGAGCGGGTCGAGCAGGTCGCGGGCCCAGGCGCCGGTGGCCACCACCACCGTTGGCGCGGTGATCGTGCCGCGGGCGGTGACCACGCCGGTCACCGCGCCGGCAGCAGTGGTGATCTCGGTCACCGCCAGCGGGGCGATCACGTCGGCGCCGCGGGCTTGGGCTGCTCCCAGCCAGCTCAACACCATCCTGGTCACGTCGATGTAGCCGCCGTCGGGCTCGTAGGCGCCGCCGGCCAGGCTGTCGGCGTTCACCAGCGGCTCGATGGCCGCGATCTCGTCGGGGCCCACGAAGCTGGTGTCCACCCCGAGGCGCTGGCCCAACTCGACGTTGCGCCGCAGGCCCTCGATCTGGTTCTCGGTGACGATGAGCATGTAGCCGAGGCGCACATAGCCCGGATCGCCGTAGCCCACCTCGGCAGCCCAGTTGCGGATGCAGTGGAAGCCGCGCTGCGCCATACGCACCATCAACTCGTTGGAGTAGTGCTGGCGGATCTGTCCGAAGGTGCGGCCCGAGATGCCGCCCACCGGCGGCCGGGCGTCTACCACCGCCACCCGGCGATTCGAGTTGCGGGCGAGCTGATAGCCGATGCTGGCACCGGTCACCCCGGCACCGATCACAACGATGTCGGCCTCGGCCGGCACTGCGGGCATCAGGAGCGCTGCCCCTCACCCGGCGTCACGCTGATGCACCCCGCTCGCCAGCCTCACCTGGCATCAGGAGAGGGCTTTGACCTGGCGGCGGTGGGAGCGGAGCACCCTCTCGGTGTAGCCGTTGGGTTCGTCCCTCGCTGAGAACACCAGCTCCACCGCCGCCTGGAACCCGATGCTGGAGTCGTAGTCGGGGGCCATGGGCGCGTAGGCAGCGTCGCCGCGGTTCTGCTGATCGACCAGGTTGGCCATGCGGCGCATGGTGGCGCGCACCTGCTCGGCCGACACGAGTCCGTGGTGCAGCCAGTTGGCGATGTGCTGGCTGGAGATGCGCAGGGTGGCCAGGTCCTCCATCAGCCCCACGTCGGCGAGGTCGGGCACGGTGGAGCAGCCCACTCCCTGCCCCACCCAGCGGACCAGGTAGCCGAGGATGCCCTGGACGTTGTTGTCGAGCTCGCGCTGGATCTCGCCGGCGCTGAGCCGGCGGTCCTCGCCCAGCACCGGGATGTCGATCAGGCTGGCCAGGGGGGCCGGGGCGCGGCCGGCCAGGTCGCGCTGGCGCTCGGCCACGTCCACCCGGAAGTAGTGCATGGCATGCAGCGTGGCCGCGGTGGGCGACGGCACCCAGGCCGTGCTGGCTCCGGCCATCGGCTGCTGGACTTTGGCGGTGACCATGGCCGCCATCTCTGTGGGCATGGTCCACATGCCCTTGCCGATCTGGGCCCTTCCCCGCAGCCCGCAGGCCAGGCCTACGTCGACGTTGGAGTTCTCGTAGGCGCCGAGCCAGGTCGCGGCCCGCATCTCGGCTTTGGGGACCACCGGGCCGGCCTCCATGTCGGTGTGGATCTCGTCGCCGGTGCGGTCCAGGAAGCCGGTGTTGATGAACACCACCCGGTGGCGGGCCCGGGCGATGCACTCGGACAGGGCCAGCGAGGTGCGCCGCTCCTCGTCCATGATCCCCATCTTGAGGGTGTGCTGGTCGAGGCCTAGGGCGGCCTCGACCCGGCTGAACAGCTCGCAGGCCAGCTCCACCTCGTCGGGTCCGTGCATCTTGGGCTTGACGATGTAGACCGATCCGGCCGCCGAGTTGCGGTGCCGACTGTGTCCCCGCACATCGTTGAGCGCGCCGAGCGCGGTCACCATAGCATCGACCATGGTCTCGCTCACCGGCTCGCCGTCGAGGGTCACCATGTCGGTGCTGAGATGGGGCCCCACGTTGCGGACCAGCATCAGCGAGCGGCCCGGCACCGTGATCGGGGCGCCGCCGGGTCCGGTGAAGCTGAGGTCCGGGTTGAGGGCCCGGTGGACGGTGGCGCCGTCGCGCTCGAAGGCCGTCTCCAGCGTGCCCCGCATCAGCCCGAGCCAGTTCCGGTACACCGCCACCTTGTCGGCGGCGTCCACGGCGGCCACGGAGTCCTCGAAGTCCATGATGGCGGTGACCGCCGACTCGAGGCGTATGTCGCACACGCCGGCGTGGTCGCGCCGCCCCACGGGGTGGTCGGCGTCGATGAGCAACTCGCAGTGCAAGCCGTGCTTGCGCAACAGGATCGAGGTCGGGCGCTCGGTGGGGCCTCGGTGGCCGGCGAACTGCCCGGGCCGCAGCAGCGTGCTCTGTGTGCCGTCGCCGCTGCGCACCTTGAGCGATCCGTTGTGCACGTAGTAACGGGCCGCCCAGCGGTGGCTGGCGGAGTCGAGGGTGAAGTGGGCGTCGAGGAACTCGCGGCCCGCCGCGATCACCCGGTCGCCTCTGACGGGGTTGTACCCGCCGCCGCGTCCGCAGCCGTCGGCCTCGCTGATCACGTCGGTGCCGTAGAGCGCGTCGTAGAGGCTGCCCCAGCGGGCGTTGGCCGCGTTCAGCGCATAGCGGGCATTGTCGAGGGGCACCACCAACTGCGGCCCGGCCACCTCGGCAATCTCAGGATCGACATTGGCAGTAGCAGCGGCCACCGTGTCGCCGGCACGGCGCAGATACCCGATGTCGCACAGGAAGTCGGCGTAGGCCTCGGCGTCGTGACCGCGCCCCTCGGCTCGGGCGGATCGGTGCCAGTCGTCGATCTGGGCCTGAAGCTCGTCGCGCTGAGCCATCAAGGCCGCATTACGAGGCCCGAGGTCGGTCAGGACCGCTTCCAGTGCCCCCCAGAACTCATCCACCGTCACCCCCGATCCCGCCAGCGCCTCCTCAGCGATGAAGTCATAGAGAAGAGGATCGATCTCAAGCATCCCGGCCCGCATGGAGTGCTAGCCAATCACGAGCCGCTCCCCGTTCCAAATCCCAGTTGACGAGTCGGCGACCCCCGGCCGTCGATATGTGTAACATTCTTACACACTTCGGGAGTAGAGGAGGGTGACATGGCCAGGGTGCAGTTGGTGATGCCCGACGAGGACCGGGACCGCTACGTTGAGCAGGCTCAGCGAGAGGGGGTGTCGTTCAGTGCTTGGCTGCGCGGCGCGGCGCGTGAGCGTCTTGAAGCTCGGCAAAGCGCAACGCGATTTGAGTCTTCCGCACAGGTCAGGGAGTTCTTCAAGACGCTGGAGCAACTGGACGGGCCTGAGACGGAACCGGACTGGAGCGAGCACTTGCAGGTCATGAGCGAGTCCAAGAGTCGGGGGGCATCGGGGGCGTGATCTTTGTGGACACCAACGTCCTCATGTATGCGGTGGGGAGACCCCACCCTCTGAGGGTGGCGGCGCAGCGGTTCTTCGTCGATGCCGTTGACTCAGGCGAGCGGCTCTGCACCTCCGCCGAGGTCATGCAGGAGCTTGCCCATGTGTACCTCGCCACCGGGCGGCTAGGAACGCTCGACGCGGCCCTGGAACTGATTCGCAGCGCCGAGCTCGAAGTGTGGCCGCTGGAGGAAGCCGATGTGGTGCTGGCCCGGCAGCTACACGAGCAGCATCGGGACTTGCAGGCTCGGGACTTGTGTCACCTGGCCAGCTGTCGCCGCCGGGGCGTCAAGACCGTCAAGACCTTCGATCAGACGCTGGCGGAGGTGTCTGGTCAGCCGTCCGGCTTCTAGCCCGGGTGGATCTTCGGGGGTTGCGTGTCCGCTCTCAGTGGCGGTTCATTTTTAGGACGGCGTTCACTATGCGGTCGGCTGAGGGGAGGTATGCATCCTCCAGGGGAGGGCTGAAGGGCACTGGCGAGTTCGCGGCGGTGATCCGGGCCACGGGAGCGCGAAGCTGATCGAACACCGATTCGGAGATGGTGGCGGCCAGCTCGGAGGCCACGCTGCACCGGGGCGGGCTCTCGTCGATGACGACTGCCCGCCCGGTCCGTCTCACCGAGGCTTCCACCGCGGCGGTGTCGAGCGGTGAGAGCGTGCGCAAGTCGACGACCTCGGCCGAGACCTGGTGCTCGCCGGCCAGCCGCTCGGCGGCTTCGATGGCCAGCGATACTGCTGCGCCGGCGGCGATCAGGCTCACGTCGTCACCGCGGCGCTCGATGGCCGCCTTGCCGATCGGCAACTCGTAGCGTCCCTCGGGCAGCGGTCCACGGGTCCGGTACAGGCTCATGTGTTCGAGGAACACGACCGGATCGTCGTCGCGGATTGCTCGAAGCAGCAGCCCCTTGGCCGTGGCAGGGGTGGCTGGAGCCACCACCTTGAGGCCCGGGATACTGGTGAAGATCTGCTGCAGCGTGTCGGAGTGCTGGCCCCCGGCCCGCAGCCCGGCCCCCATCGCCATGCGCAACACCATCGGCACGGCGGCCTGGCCGCCGAACATGTAGCGCATCTTGGCGGCCTGGTTGAAGATCTGGTCGAAGCAGTAGGGCGAGAAGCTGGCCCACATGATGTCGGCCACTGGCCGCAGCCCGGCCATCGCCGCCCCCACGGCCGCCCCCACGAACCCGGCCTCTGAGATCGGAGTGTCGCGGACCCGCCCAGAACCGAACTCTTCTATGAGACCCTTGGTCACGCCGAACGTTCCGCCCATGGCCCCCTCGAGCGGGGGTCCGAGCCCGGCGCCGCCCGCGATGTCCTCACCGAGGACGATGACGCTGGCGTCGGCCCGCATGGCCTCGGCCAGTGCTTCGTGAACGGCTTGGACGTACGAGCCTTCCCGCTCCGTTGGCGGAACGGCGACCGACAGCCTCGGGTCGGGCGGCTCCTCGCTGAGGACGTAGCGCTCCACGTCGGCGGGGTCAGGCCAGGGCCCGGCTCGGGCTGCGGCGTAGGCCTCGTCGAGCTCGCGGTCGATCTCGGCTTGGCACGATTCGATGTCGAAGCCCGCACCGGCGGCGAAGCTGGCGACCGGGTCGAGTTTGCGAGCGGAGCGGCGCTGTTCGCGGGACCGATACTGCTCGGGATCGCCCACGTAGTGACCGCGCATCCTGGTCACCTTGGCTTCGATCAGCGTGGGGCCCTCGCCTCGCCGAGCCCGGTCGATGGCGAGGCCGGCCTGTGCGAACACATCGAGGTAGTCCGATCCGTCGACCACTGCCCCGGCCATGTCGTAGGCCTGGGCCCTGACCGCTATGTCGGCGACGCTGGTGGCGTACTGCGTCGGCGTGGACTCGGCCCAGCCGTTGTTCTCGCACACGAACACCACCGGCAGTTGCCAGATGGCGGCCAGGTTCAGCGACTCGTGGAAGATGCCCTGGTTGGTCGCTCCATCGCCGAAGAATGACACGGCCACCCGGCCGTCGCCAAGCATCCTGGATGCGAGCGCGGCCCCCACAGCCAGCGAGATGCCGCCTCCCACGATGGCGTTGGCGCCGAGCATGCCCCGGCTGAAGTCGGCGATGTGCATCGATCCGCCCCGGCCCCGGCACAGGCCGGTCTCCCGTCCGTAGAGCTCGGCCACCATGGCTGACACGTCACAGCCCTTGGCGATGCAGTGGCCGTGGCCCCGGTGGGTGCTGGTGATGATGTCGTCGTCGCTCAGATGAGCGCAGACCCCCGCCGCGACCGGCTCAGCCCCGTGATAGGTGTGAACGAATCCGGGCATGTCGCCCTTGGCGAACTCCTTGAGCAGCCGGTCCTCGAAGCCGCGGATGCGAAGCATCGTGCGCAGCCCGGCCTCTCGCGCCGCCGCGGACGGCTGATGGGCGGTGGGCTCCGGGTCAGATGGGCCTGAGGACTGCTTCACACCTCTCGACTTTCTCGCCGGACCGCTCAGGGTGCTTCGATGATCACACCGATGCGGGTGCCGATCGGAGCTTCGAGGCCCGGATCGGCCTCTTGTTGGAGGTGGCCCGAGACCTCGGCCTCAATCTCCATCTCAACTTTGTCGCTCTCCATCACGAACAGCGGCTCGCCCGCGATCACGTCGTCGCCGTCGGCCGCGAGCCACTCGATCAGCGTCACGCTGCCCTCGTACATTCCCGTCTTGGGCAGGATGACCTCATGGGTCATTCCTCTCCTCCCGAGGCGCGTCGCTCGAAGTATCGACTGGTGGCGTCCAAGGCGGCGGCCGCCACGAGGGCGAGCCCGGCGCTCACCCGCACCCAGAAGGGCTTGGCCCCGAGCAGCAGCAGCCCGTCGTTGAGCACGCCGATGAACAATACCCCGGCGGCCACCCCGAGGAGGTTGCCCTTGCCCCCTCCGAAGGCCACCCCGCCCAGCAGGATGGCGCTAAGGACCTCGATCTCGATGCCCTCGCCGAGGGTCGGTGGCGCCGAGTTGAGCCGCGACACGAGCACGATCGCGCCCACGCCCGCACCGACGCTGCTGGCCACGTAGAGCAGGAGCGGGAGCTGCCACGGATTGATGCCGGCTCGGCGGGCGGCCTCCGCATTCACGCCCAGGGCCACCATGTGCCGGCCCCAGACCGTCTTGGTGTGGAACAAGCCGCCCACCACGAACACCGCCCCGGCGATGATGACCGGATTCGGGATCCCGATGCCGGGGAAGATGCCCTGTCCGATCTCCTGGAATCGGCCGGTCCAGCCGCTGGCCAGGTCCCCGTCGTTGACCACGAACGTCAGCCCGCGGACCGCGGTGAAGAACCCGAGAGTCACAATGATCGGCGCGAACCGGGCTCGGGTGGCCAGAGTGCCCTGGCACCCGCCGACGGCGGCAGCCACCGCGAGGGTTGTGGTGCAGGCGGTGACGGGGTGAATCCCAGACTCGAGCAGTTTGCCCAGCACCACCGCGCTCAAACCGAGAGTGGATCCGACCGCGAAGTCGATGTAGCCCGACATCAGCAGCAGGGCGGTGGGCACGGCCATGATCCCGACCACGGCCACCTGCAAGAAGACGAGCCGGATGTTGGGCCCGGTCATGAACTTCTCGGACTGAGACCAGAAGAACAACACCTCCGCGATCAGTGCGAGGACGATCCCGTTGCGCAGAAACACGGCCCGGGTGCGTGACAGCCGAGACTCGAGGTCGATTCCGACCGAACTGGCCGCGACGGGTTCGGTCGAGGAGGCGCCCTCCGCCGCTGCGGCGGCGCGCTCGGTTGAAGAGCTGTCTCCCGGTGCGTTCATGCTGGCTGGGATCGGCTCCGTTCGGAGCGGCCCCGTGCCGACGGGGGATCAGCCGCCGGTGAACTCGTTGTAGGCGTCGAGGATCTCCTGAGCCCGAGCCGCGTCGTTCGGGGTGACCAGCTCGTAGGGGAGTTCCAGGTTCTCGGTGGTGTTGCCCTCGAGAATGTCGATGGGCAGATTGGCGACCGCTCGTCCCAGATCGTCGAGAACCAGAGCGCCGCTGGCCCGGTAGATGCCTCCCTCACCGCCGCCGTCGGCGAGCAGTTCGAGGGCCTCATTCTGGCCGTCCATCCCGGCCACGAAGAATTCGCTGGCGTCGCGTCCGGCCCGCATCTGGGCCAGGACAGCCTGGTAGGCGCCCAGCGCGCCGGCGTCGTTGATGCCGATGATCATGGCGATGTTGGGATTGGACTGGAAGAAGGTCTCGGTTGCCTCCAAGCCGGCATCCTCGGCCACAACCTCGGCTTCGAGCGGGGCGACGCCGGTGGCGTTGACGATGATCTCTCGGATCGGGTCGGTGCGCTGCGTGCATGCCGAGCCGCACTGGTCGAAGGTGAACAGCACCCAGGAGAAGTCGTTGCGGTCGCCGGTGAAGTCCTCCTCCAGCCATCGCAGGGCCTCGTTGGCGACCTTCTCGGCGCCGGCCACGTTCTGGTAGACGACGGCTGCGTCGCCGTTGGGAACCTCGGTCGAATAGCCGACGAAGACGATGCCCGCCTCCTTGGCCTTGTCGATGGTGGGCTGGAGCGGCTCGATGCCGCACAGCGGCAGAGCCACGATGGCGTCGACCTGCTGGACGATGAAGTTCTCCACATCCTGGACCTGCTGCTCGCAGTCGCCGTTGGCGGCGCCCTCGACGAACTCGTAGCCGCGGGACTCGGCCTGGATCCGGGCCGGTCCGGCCACTATGGGATATATCCCGGCCGTCTCGTTGCCGTAGCTGAAGGCAATCGTGCCATTCGACGAGTCGCCGTCGTCGCTGCTGCCGCTGCACGCGGCAGCGATCAGCACCAGCGTCAACAGCGCTGCGAATAGACGAACAGTGCTTCTGAACATGGGGTCCCCCTGGGTTGTATTTCTTGTCGGAACGGTTATGTGGTGTCGATCAGGCTGGTACGAGGGCGGGCATCGACCGGTAGTAGTCGGTGTACGAGACGATCTCCACGGCCGCGGCTCGGGCGCGGGCGAGGAGGGAGCGCACCCATTGTGTGCCGGCCTCGTTGTAGCGGAGCATGGCCCAGTCGTGGAAGCAGGCACCGTAGGCGAGGTCGCCGGCGACTATCTCGTCGATGGCGCTGCTCAGAATCTGGCCGAACTCGCGGCCCCTGTCGATGCCGTTGGCCTCGAACCAGATGCCGTCGAGCCAGTGCTGGAACGGGATCTCGAGGATCTCGGGATGCCCCTGTTCGGCATACCAGAACGGCTGGGTCGACATTGGGGTGGGGTTCGCGCCGTTGGGGCCGCGTCCCCAGGAACTCACGTATCGGATGCCGCACCGCTGGAGAATGTCGAGCAGTTCGGGTCGGTCGCTGAGCCCGAGGTAGTGGCCGTGGGGCGTGCGCAGCCCGATGCACTCGACTCCGAGGCGGCTCTCGATGGCGGACGAAGTGGTCATCAGCTCTGTCTCCAGCGCTTCGGCGGGCGAGGCCAGGAACACGCCTCCGTTCCAGTAGTCGGGCTTGAACAGGGCGTGGCTGTAGGTGTGCTGCTGGATATCGATCAACGGGTGGCGGACGAGTTCCTGGAACAGTGCGACGTGATGCACGAGAGTGCGTCCGCACACGAACAGCGTGGCGGGAGCGTCGAACTCCTCGTGGTTGCGAAGAATCACCTCGATTCCCTGAGGGGTGGAGTCCGGCTCGGTCGCCTGGACGATGCCGTGGTCGCCGATCCGGGCCAGTCCCTCGCCTATGGCGAAGGACTCGACGTCATAGCCGACCATCAACTGCGGCATGCGGAATCCTTCCTGCCGACAAGCGGCATCTGCGGCGAGAGGCACACTAGGTGACATTCGCACCGAGTGCTAGTTGCGGGAACCCGCTCGGCGTCAGGCCATAACTCCCGTGGTGATGAGCTGAACGAGGTCCCTGGTGGTCACACCGTCCAGTGCGATGTCGGCCACGGCGGCACCGTGGCGCAGCACTAGGACGCGAGAGCAGGCGTCGAGCACCTCCTGCATGTTGTGGCTGATCAACACCACGGCCAGGCCGCGGTCGCGCAGGGTCTTGATGAGCTCCATCACCAGGCGCGACTGCTCCACGCCGAGCGCGGCCGAGGGCTCGTCCATAAGCACGATTTGACGTCCCCAGGCCACCGACCGGCCGACGGCCACCGCCTGGCGCTGGCCGCCCGACAGCTTCTCGATCGGATGGCGCACCGACGGGATGTTGATGTGGAGGCCCTCAAGGATCTGCCTGGCCTCGCGATGCATGCGCCGCTTGTCCATCCAGCCTGCGAACCGCGGCCGATGGGTGAGCTCCCGGTTCAAGAAGATGTTGCCGGTCACATCGAGAGTGTCGATGAGAGCGAGGTCTTGATGGACGGTCTCGATGCCCCGCTCGTGGGCGTCGCGGGGCGAGGTCAGCTCGGTCTTCTCGCCGTGGATGAGGATCTCGCCCTCGTCGGGCTTGATGATCCCGGCCACGCACTTGACGAGGGTCGACTTGCCTGCGCCGTTGTCGCCGATCAGTCCCAGCACCTCGCCCGCGTGCGCGCTGAGGCTGACCTGGCGCAGGGCCTGGACTGCTCCGAAGGACTTCTCGATATTGCGAATTTCGAGGACCGGGTTAGTCATGGTCGGCCGACACGTAGCCCTCCAACGGCTGCACCAGGATCCCACCGTCGACCGCGAGCAGCGTCCCGGTTATGAACTCGGCCATGTCCGACGCCAGGAAGACGGCCGCCCGGCCCACGTCGTCGGGCCGGCACAGGCGGCCGAGCGGGGTTCGGTCCACGATGCCGGCCCATTGCGCCTCGAGGTCGATGCCCTGGGGAGCTCCGGCCTTCACGAACTCGATGGTGCCTTCGGTCATCGCCGCGCCCGGACACACTGCGTTGACGCGAATCCCGTGGGGCGCCAACTCCATGGCCAGCGACCGGGTCAGCCCGGCGATGGCGTGCTTGGAGGTGGTGTAGTGGAGGAGCCCCTCCGCGGACGGCGCCTGGGCATCGACCGAGGCGACGTTGATGATCACCCCCGCGGCCCGAGGCTTCATGGTGCGGGCCGCGGCGCGTGCGCACAGGAAGCCGCCCGTCACGTTCACGTCGATGATGCGGGCGAACTCGTCGCGGGGCATTTCGGTGGCCAGATAGTTGGAGAAGACGCCCGCGTTGTTGACCAGCACATCCACCGGACCGAGCCGAGACTCGACCGCCCCGAACAGAGCGCTGACCGAGGTTTCGTCCGAAACGTCGACGCGGTGGCCGATGCAGGTGCCTCCGGTCTTGGCCGCGATCCGCTCGGCGGCGGCCCGGGCGGCTGTCTCGTTGATGTCGGCGACGGCGACGGCCGCTCCAGCCTCGGCCAGGCGCCCGGCGATGGCGGCTCCGAACCCCTGGGCGGCACCGGTGACGACGCAGACGCGGCCTGCCAGCGACCACAGATCGGCGAGCGGGGTCATCGCGTTCTTGGCAGAGGTCATAAGAGCTCGCGCTCGAATAGGGCCGGCACGTAGGGACGGGCCTGCTCGAAGGGCATGCGGCGGGTCGGCACCGAGTCGGGCCGCCATGGCTCAACCTCTTGACCGCCCTTCATCACCCGGAAGTGCCGCCGGTCGGCCAATATGGACACGTTCTCGTCGGGCCGCCCGTCCACTATCAGCATGTCGGCGTACTTGCCGGGGGTCAAGGTCCCGATCATGGCTGCGTCCCGGGGCACGGCCACCGCGGCGTCGCGGGTCATGCACAGCAGGGCCCGCATGTCGGTCATGCCGAGATGGCTGACGAACAACTCCATCTCACGGGTGTGCCACTGGCCGTAGGGGGTCATGGCGAACCCGCTCTCGGATCCGGCTATCAGGGTGGCACCCTGCTCGTGGGCCTTGGAGAGGATGGAGACGGCTGCGTCCAGCTCTCGCCGGATGGCATCGTTGGCGGCGGGCCGCATTCCGCCCGCGTCCAGCGAGTTGACGAGCAGCGTCATGGCCGGAAGCAGCGGGATGTTCCGCTCCAGCACCCGGTCGAGGGTCTCGGTGTCCATGTAGGACGCGTGCATGATCCAGTCAATGCCGGCGGAGGCCGCGTCAGCGACGGACTGGCGGGATCGGGCATGCATGGCCAGCGGACGCCCGAGCCGGTGGGCCTCGTCTACGGCGAGCTCGAGCTCGTCGCGCCGGAACGCGGCCCACTCGGTGGTTCCGGGACCAGACCCGGCGATCTTGATCAGGTCCACCCCGTCCTTGACCTGGTCGCGTATCTCGCTCAGCAGCTCGTCGCGACTGTGGACCAGCGCACCGAACGACGATTCGGTCACGTCGATCCAGCGCGGCAGCGTGTCGCCGATGCCCTGCTGAGTGGTGATCTGCCTGCCTGCGGCTGATAGTCGGGGCCCCTGGATGAGCCCGGCCGCAACCGCGTCGCGCACGGCGGGAGCGATCCCGGTGGGCCCGCCCGGGTCGCAGGCGCTGGTGACTCCGGCCAGCAGAACGGTCTCGGCGCTGGCCGCGGCCCGGATGGATCGATACGGCGACGGCGTATAGATGTACAGCTCCTCCTCGGTGTGAGGCTCACCGAAACTGATGTGCATGTGGCCGTCGACCAGTCCCGGCATGACGGTGGCGCCGGCCGCGCTCACGGCCGGTATCGCTTCGTCTCGGAACTCGCGGGGCAGATCGTGCGACGGCCCGATCCAGCCGATCAGCTCGCCGTCGATCACCACCGTGCCGTCGGTGATGACGGTCTCGTCGGTGCAGGGGAGCAGCCGGGCGTTCTCGATGCGCCGCAACTGGGGACCTGGGCTGTTCATCGTTGCTCCTCCTCGACGGGGCTCCCGCCTTTGTTCGCTCCGCTCGGCATGGGCCGCTCGGCGGATGGGAACGGAATGAGCGGGAAGTACTCGCCCCCTATGGGCTCTCCGGCGCGCAGTCCGACCTCGGCGTCACTGTAGTTGTACTCGTATCGCTGCGATCCGAGCCAGATGGTTCCGTCTCCCACAAAGCGCACCACGAGGGCCCGCCTGGGCCGGTCGGTGTGGTTCGCTCCCGAGGCGTGCCACACCAGCGACGAGTGAAACGACACCTCGCCCGCCGCGAGGGTGAGGGTTCGCACCTCGAAGTTCATGGCGGCGGGATCCTCCATGGGTCTGACGGCGGCGGGCCGCTGATCTCTCAGGTAAGGCGTGCCGGTGCCGAAGACCGAGGGCAGGCGCTCCCCGGTCAGGTGGCTGCCGACGGCCATGTGCATGGCGCCGTTGTCGGCGTCGGTGTCGTCGAGGGCGACCCACGCCGTCACTGCGTTGGGCTGGGCCAGCGGCCAGTAGGGAAAGTCCTGATGCCATTTCAGCTCGCCCCCCGAGCGCGGGGCCTTGGTGAGGGCATTGTCCTCGAGAAGGCGCACCTGTCGGGCCCCGATGAGCTGCGAAGCCCAGCGGGCCAGGATCGGGCTGAACACGAACGGCCGGATCTCGGACTCGACCCGCCACAGATTGAACAGGAACTCCACCGGGCCGGCCCCCTCGGGCCGAGGCTCGTCGACGTCGGGCCACAGGTCGGGATCGAGCAGGTCGTAGACCCGCCCCTCGTTGCGCTCGTGGTCCTCCACTGAAGCTAGGAGGCCGCGGAGGACGCCGATCTCGTCGTCGCTGAAGGCCCGGCCCGGGCACAGGAATCCGGACTCGTAGAACTCAAGGATCTCCGGGCCGCTCAGGGGCTCGGCGCGGGCCGCTGCTCCAGGCACCCCCATAGGGTAACTTTCGGACCGTTGACGCAAGATGTCGGGAGCGACCGCAGCCGCCATCAGAGACGGGGGAGAACTTGGCCGAGCAAGTGGTTCGAGCGGACACGACAGAGCCCGATGACTGGTCGGGCACCGCCTTCGCGCATCTCGATGTGCGGACGCTGATCTCCGAGGAGCGCCATGGGTCGGAGCGGACGATGGTGGGCCAGACCATCTACCCGCCGGGGAGCACTCACGAGCACCACCTCCATCCCGACGCGGAGGAGGTGGTGATTGTCATGTCGGGCCGGGGCTGGCATCGGGTCGGATCGGAGTTCTACGACATCTCCCCCGGGGACATCGTCTTCATTCCCGCCAACGCGCCGCACTCCGCGGGCGCCGATCCCGACGAGGCGATGGTCATCCTGTGGATCCTCGGGGGCGCTCCGTCGCTGGCCAAGGCCGGCTACCGGGCCGTGCCGACGATCCTTCGAGATTGATGACCGAGCTTTGGGAGCTGCCGGTCCGCGCGGTTGCCGAACTCTATGAGGCCCGCCGAGCCAGCCCGGTAGAGGTGCTCGAGTCGTCGCTTGAGCGCATACGGGCGGTGGACGGCGCGGTCGGCGCGTTTGCCTGCGTGCTCGATGAAGCGGCGCATGCCGCGGCTCGCCGCCTCGAAGCAGAACTCCTTCAAGGCGAAAGCCGGGGTCCGCTCCACGGGGTTCCGGTGGCGGTGAAGGAACTGTTCGACGTCGAGGGCGCCCCCGCCGACTACGGATCCGATGCGCTGTCGGGCCGGGTGGCGACCGCCGACGCCGAGCTGGTCCGCCGGCTCCGCCACCGCGGGGCGCTGATCGTGGGCACCACCCGCTCCCATGAGTTCGGGTGGGGCATCACCACCCAACACGAGCGACGGGCGAGCACTCGCAATCCCTGGAACCTCGACCGCATTCCCGGCGGGTCCAGCGGCGGATCCGGGGCCGCGGTCGCGTCGGGAATGGTGCCGGTGGCGGTTGGCAGCGACACGGGCGGCTCGATCCGGATCCCGGCCAGCTTCTGTGGGGTGGCCGGTCTCAAACCCAGCTTCGGCCGCATCAGCCGCACCGGTGGCGTGGCGCTGGCGCCGTCGTTCGACACGGCCGGAGCACTGGGCCGCACGGTCATCGACGCCGCCTTGGTGGTGGACGCCATGAGCGGCGCCGACGGCGTTGATCCGGCCTGCCCGCCGCAACTGCCCGCCCCGGCGGCCGCGGCGGCACCCGATTCGCTTCACGGGGCACGAGTCGGTATCTCCGCCGGCCTCGCCGCGGTCGGGCTCGACACGAGCATCGAGATCGTCTTCGACTCGGCGGTGACTCGTTTGGAGGAATTGGGCGCTGAGGTCGTCGAGGTCGCCCTGCCCGATGCCGAGTCGATCCTGGCGACGTTCGCGCCTCTCCAGATGGCGGAGGCCTATCACGTACACCACCGGTCGATGGGGCTGTATCCGCAGCGGGCCGGCGACTACGGCTCCGACGTGCGGGCCCGGCTCGCGCTGGCGGCCGACGTGTCGATCGGCGACTACCTCGCTGCGGTTGAGCAGCGTCGCCGCATCGTGGCCGAGTTCGAGCGGAGCCTGCAGAACGTCGACGTCATTCTGAGTCCGGTGTCGGGGGTCGGGCCGAGCCGTGTCGACGACAGCGATCGAACGGTCTGGAACGGTCAGGCCAGACCGCTGCGCGACGCGGTGATGATCTTCACGGTGCCCAACAACGTCACGGGGCTGCCCACCAGCGTGGTGCCCGCCGGTGTTGATTCAGACGGACTTCCCGTGGGCGTTCAGCTGATGGCCGGACGCGGGCAGGAGGCCAGGGCGGTGGAGATCGCGTCGGCCCTTGCTTCCGCGGTCGGGTCGCCCCAGGCAACCTTCCCGGACTTGCCGGTCGAGACGGCAGGCGGATAGGGAGTCCAACCATGCCCTACGCAACTTCCAACGACGCGCAGATCTATTTCGAGCAGCACGGCGCGGGTTCGGGCCCGCCCCTGGTGCTGATTCGGGGCACCGGCGCCGACGGGACCCGTTGGATGCCCCAGGTGGAGGCCTACTCGCCGGAGGTTCCGTGCGTGATCTTCGATGGGCGCGGCGTGGGCCGCAGCGACAGCACCCCGGCCCCGTATTCGGTGGCGCAGATGGCCGACGACACCCTCGCCGTCATGGACGAGATCGGCATCGACGCCGCCCACGTCTCGGGCTCCTCGCTGGGAGGAGCCATCGGGCTCCACCTGGCCGTCCATGCCTCGGCCCGGGTGTTGACGCTGCAGCTGCACTCGAGCTGGTTGGCCACCAGGGGCTTCACCGCTTACTCGCTGGGCCTGCTCAAGAAGTTCCTGGTCACCGGTGGCACCGACTTCTACTACGAGGCGACGCTGCCGCTGCTGTTCAGCTGCTCGTTCATGATGGACAACTTCGATCACCTCATGAAGATCCTGGCCCACATGCAGGCTCACTCCGCCACCATGGAAGGGCTGCTCGGGCAGATCGAGGCCAATCTCAGCTACGACCTGAGCGCCGAGGCCGGCCGCGTGCAGGTGCCCACCCTCATAACGGTCGGCGATCTCGACTATGTGCTGCCCGTGTCGTGCTCGCAGGAGCTCCACGCCGCCATTGACGGATCCGAGCTGGTGATCTTCGAGGGCTGCGGCCACCTAGTGACGATGGAGAACTCCCAGGAGTTCAACCAGACAACTCTCGACTGGCTGCGCCCCCACCTGTAGGCACACCGCCCGGCTGTTAGGCGGAGTCGGCCAGGTAGGACTCCAGCGAGTCGTCTAGGGCGTCGGACCAGGCGGTGTGGTGGATCGGGGCCACCGTGCCGGTCAGCGGCGAGGTGTGGCCGTTGTCGCGGTAGCCGATGATCGACTGCTTCTTGTGCTTCTTCCAGTCTTTGAACATCTTGTTGACCAGCGGCGTGTTGAAGTCGGGGTAGTCGGTCTGGTCCACCAGATCCTGGGTGTAGGCGCCCTGGAAGTCGATCAGCCCGTAGTCGTCGGCCACCTGGTCTTCGAGGGCCTGATACTCGCTCACCCAGCGGGCCTGCTCGGCGGCGTCGGGCAGCTCGACACGGCCCAGAATCACGTCGCGGGCGTACCAGGCCTGAGCGTCGAACATGTTGAACGTGTACCACTGGTCCTGCATACCCAGATACATGACCCGGTTGTCGGGCACGAACACCACGCCGCGGTACAGGTCCGACGTGGCCAGCCGGTTGGTGGTCACCAGCCGCAACTCGTCGTCCATGAACGGGAAGTGGTGCAGGTAGCCGGTGCACGACACGATGGCGTCCACGTCGGCTGTGTCGCCGTCGGCGAAATGGACGGTGCGGCCCTCGACGTGGGTCAGGATGGGACGCTCGGTGATGCCGTCGGGCCAGTCGAAGTCCATCGGGCCGCTGCGAGACGAGCAGACCACCGAGCGGGCGCCGTACTTCCACAACTGTGAGGCCACGTCCTCAGCCGAGTAGCTCGACCCGATCACCAGCACGGTGCGGCCTGCGAACACCGCGGCGTCGCGGAAGTCGTGGGCGTGCATGAGCGTGCCGCCGAAGGTCTCATAGCCCGGATAGTGAGGCATGTTCGGGGTGGAGAAGTGCCCGGAGGCGACCACCACGTAGTCGTAGTCGTCGCTGATGTCGCGGTCGCGGCTGAGGTCGTGGGCGGCGATTGTGAAGCCGCCACCGGCGTTGCGGCTCACTCGGCGCACCGCGTGGTTGAAGCGGATCTGGTCGCGGAAGCCGCTGCGCGCGGCCCGGCCCACGATGTAGTCGTAGAGCACCGCCCGGGGCGGGAAGGAGGCGATCGGGCGGCCGAAGTGCTCCTCGAAGCCGTAGTCGGCGAACTCCAGGCACTCCTTGGGCCCGTTCGACCACAGATAGCGGTACATGCTGGCGTGGCAGGGCTCGCCGTGCTCGTCGAGGCCGGTGCGCCAGCTGTAGTTCCACAATCCTCCCCAGTCGTCCTGCTTCTCGTAGCAGACGACCTCGGCGCTGCTCTGCGAATCGCTGGCGAAGGCGTGAAGCTGCGACAAGCCGCACGGGCCGGCGCCGATGACAGCCACTCGTGTCATGTCTGGATTCCCCCCTGTGAGTAGGTGTGTCTATATCTACAGTAAAACTCCGGCCGCTGCTTGGCAAGACGCCGCTAGCTCAAGACGCGGTTAGCTGCGGACCCGGGTCTTGTCGGGATCGTAGAACGGGTAGGGCACCACTTCTGCCCCGATCCGCTTCTCGTGGCCGTCGAGCTTGCCGACCTCCACCGCGGTGCCGGCCTCGGCGTGCTCGACCGCCATGCGGCACAGGGCGATGTTCTTGCGCAGTATGGGCGAGACCGTGCCGCTGGTGATGATGCCCACCTGGTTGCGCCCCGCGTACACGCCGTCGCCGTGGGCGGCGGGCTCGCCCCCGTCGAGTTCCAGGCCCACCAGCCGCCGCTGCGGATTGTCGCGGCGGGCCAGCAGGGCGTCGCGGCCGATGAAGTCGTCCTGTTTGGTCTTGAGCGGCACGGTGAAGCCGATGCCGGCCTCGAAGGGGTCGGTCTGGTCGCAGAACTCATGCCCGGCGAAGACGAGGCCGGCCTCGATGCGCAGGATGTCGAGCGCGGCCAGCCCCATGGGCACCAGCCCGTCGTTGGCGCCGGCGGCGAAGACGGCGTCCCACACCGCGGGCGCGTCGCTCCGGTGGCAGAACACCTCGTAGCCCAGCTCGCCGGTGTAGCCGGTGCGCGACACCACCAGCGGAATGCCGTCGTAGTCGCCGATGCGGGCGATGGTGAAGCGGAACCATCCCAGCTCGGCGATGGTCGGCTGGTCGGGGCGGGTCCAGATCGCCCGCTCGAGGACGCGGCGGCTGTTGGGTCCCTGCACCTGGAGGTTGTGGAGCTGCTCGGTGGAGCTGCGCACCCAGGCCCGCAGCCCGAGCCGGGCGGCCTGCTCGCGCAGCCACACCCCGCTGTAGCCGAGCTGGCCGCCGATCCAGCGGAAGTTCTCGCGCCCGAGCCGGAAAACGGTGCCGTCGTCGATCATGCCGCCGGTGTGGTGGCACATCGCGGTGTACGACACTTGGCCGTCGGTGAGCCTGCGGACGTTGCGGGTGACGCAGGTCTGCAACAGCCGTTCGGCGTCGGGGCCGGTGACCTCGTATTTGCGCAGCGGCGAGAGGTCGATGGCCGCGGCGGCCTGCCGACAGGCCCAGTATTCGGCGATGGGGCCGTGGGCCGTGTAGTGGTCGGCCAGCCAGTAGCCGCAGTACTCGCTGAAGCTGCGGGTCGCGGCGGAGGTGCGGGGATGGAACCCGGTCTCCTTGGTCAGCTGGGGCTCGGAGTCTGCGGTCATGCGGATGGCTGTCGCTTTCTTGAACCGGTTGGCGGAGGGATAGACCCGCACCGCGATGTCGGTCGGGTTCCAGGCGTTGGCCGCGTCGATGTCGTCGGGGCATGCGGTGGATACGCACACCAGGTCTTCCAGGGCTCGCAGCAGCACATAGTCGCCCGGCCGGGACCACGGCTCGTCGAGATAGATCTGGTTGTGGTCGTCGAGGTTGGTGTTGTAGAAGAAGTTGACGGCCTCCCAGCCCCGGCGGCGGGCCACGCCGTAGGGGTCGAGCACGTCGTTGATGTTGTCGGTGCAGTTGCTGTGTCCGGGATAGCCGAGCTCGTCGTAGTAGCGGGCGTTGCAGGCGGTGTTGAACGTGTCGTGGCGACCCACGGTGTCCTGGATCACCTCCACTAAGGGCTGCATCTTGGCGTTGAAGAACTTCGAGTAGAGGCCGGGCGCGGGGCAGGTCGCGCCCATGAGGGTGCGGGTGATGGTGGCATCCAGCGACAGCTCGGTGCCGGCGTCGAGGTCGGCGGCGGCGAAGCACTGGAAGTCCGAGCACTGCCGGCCCGCCACGTCGACGACCTGGAACCAGTCGCCCTTGGCCACCTCGTAGGCCCGAGCGGTGCTGCGGGCCACGATGAAGTCCTGGCTGGGATCGGCCAGCGGCGCGGGCAACCGCGGCTCGGCCCCGTCGGCATGACTTTGCCGGTGCACATAGGCGATCAGGTCGGTGGGGGGCTCGCCGCCGTGGGCCGACATCGGCCGGCCCGGTGCCGCGATCACGCAGATGAGGCTGTCGTGGGCCACCGCTCGGGCCCGTGCGCCGGGGTCGGTGTCGTCGCTCAGCATCTGCAATGGTGCGGCGGCCCGCAGCGCCTCCATGTCGATGCCGACGCGCTCGAGGCCGGCCCGCACCCGGCGGGCATCATGAACCTCGGCCGACAATACGCCCAATGCGGCAGGCTCGGCGGCGGACCGGACCCGGCTGCCAGTGCTGCCGGCTGAGGCCTCTACCGGGCCGAGCAGGCTCGGGTCGGACCGGCCTGAGGCGTCGAAGGCCACCAGTTCGCACCGCTGGCGCCCCTCGGGATCGACGATCTCCAGTTCGTCGCCCGGGTCGAGGGCCACAACGGTGGCGCCGCCGCCGGTCACCCGGTAGCGCTCCACCCCCGGTTCGAGCATTGTCAACGGCGGCGCAGTCAGGGTCATGGCTGCCTCCCCGTCGTGTTCAGCGCCGGTGCCGGCCCAGCGGACCCGACAGTCCTCGCCCCTTCGGCCCGTCGTCGTCTGGGGCCGAGACGTTGGCGAACATGTCCCACACCAGCAGCACGACGGCCGCGACGGCGGCGATCGTCGCGATCCAGAGACCGATAGCGGGGCTGGCGGCATCGTCTCCCGCCAGGTCGAGAATCTCCCGCACGGTGATGGCGCCGACGAAGCCAGCCCCGATCCAGGCCGGTCGCCAGCCGACTTGGATCAGCCCGATCATGACCAAGCTGACGATGAAGATGATCTGTCCCTCGCTGGAACCGGTTCCGAGCTGGGAGTCGGCGCCCTGTTCGGCGACCGTCTGCCACGGCAGGAACATTGCCGCCGCAGCCGCGGCCAGGCAGCCCTGCGCCACGCGGCGCCGAGGGATGTTCACGCTCGTCATGCTAGAGGCCGAGCGAGTAGGCGAGCGATTCCGGCCCATACGCGGGCTTGCACCTACCCGCGCCCGCTCTCAATACCGCTCGGCGCGAACCGGTGCCGCGCCACCGTCGGCGGCGCGACACCGGCTGCGTCAGAGCAGCGCTGCTTGCCGGGTTAGCGGAAGTTGCCTCCGCCGACCACGTTCACAGCGATGATCACAAACACGATGCAGGCGAGGCAGAAGATCACCGTGGCGATCTCGACGGCCTTGTCGTGGCCCTGCTTGCCCTTGAACTGGATTTGCTTGCGTCGAGCCATCGGTCAGCCCTCCCCGTTGTACTTGTCGGCGAGGCGGTCAGCGGCCTGGTTGAGCTTGCTGTCCTCGCGCATGGTTATCAACAACATCGAGATCACCGACACGGCGATCGCGAGCAGTGAGAGTATGACCGATATCTCGTTTGTCCCGGAGGCCTCCACCCAGGTGGAATAGCCGCCGGCGGCCTCGACGGCCTCATCGAGGCTGTCGTACATGAAGGTGTCCATTCGGATTCTCCTTATTTCCGAGTCTTGTCGTTACTGCGCTTTGGCGGGTGCCCCTGCTGGCGCCGCCGCCGCTGCGCCCAGTACCCGGCGGATGCCACCACCGCGTACATGAGGATGAGCGCTGCGCCGAACTGAAGCCATGAGGCGGACACCCGGTTAGCGGTTGGCGGCGTAGGCCGACTGCAGGGTCGCGGCCGAAGGCTCCTCGGAGCCGTCGGCGTGGACCACTGATTCTTCGGCCCGAGCGTGCTCGGGATAGAAGTCCATCTCGTACTCGGCCATGTCGAGGCCCTCCAGCTCCACTTCGGGCGGAACTCTCAGCAGGTTGAACTGCTTGAGGATCCACGAGCCGATGTAGCCGGTGAAGAAGGCCAGCGGTATCAAGGCTGCCGCCCCCACAATCTGGCCGAGGAGCGACGTCTCGACATCGACCACGCCGCTGGCGGGGAATCCGCTGGCGAAGATGCCCAGGAGCAGCACGCCCCAGAAGCCCATCACACCGTGGACGGCCACCGCCCCGACGCAGTCGTCGATGCGGGCCTTGCTCTCGATCCAGCCACCGATGTAGTAGCAGAGTCCGGCCGAGAAGAAGGCCAGCAGCAGGGTCAGCGACGGGCTGTAGATGTCGGCGCCCGAAGAGACGGCCACCACACCGGCCAGTCCGCCGGAGATGGTCCAGAACGGGTCACCCCGGCTGAAGACGTACCCGCCGGCGAAGCCGCCCGCGAAGGCCATGGTGATGGTGTAGGTGATGGCCGACAGCGTGGTCGGGATGAAGTAGATGTTCACGAAGCCGCCGACCGTTCCGGCCTGGATGTACAGGCAGGCTGCGTAGAAGGCGTAGAACCCGGTGAAGATGATCATCAGCCCCATCAGGGTGAGGTGGAGGTTGTGGGGCTTGAAGACCCGTGTGCCCCCGTTCTCGTCGTAGCGGCCTATGCGCGGCCCCAGGTTGAACAGCACGCCCAACGCGAAGATGCCGGCAATGCCGTGCACCACCCCCGACGCGGCGAAGTCGTGGTAGCCGAAGTGGATGACCAGCCAGCCTCCGTAGCTCCATCCCCAGGCCGCGGCCACGACCCAGACGATGCCGCCCATCAGGGCGGTCAGCCACAAGTAGCCCGATATGCGGATCCTCTCCAGCACCGAGCCCGACATGATCGATCCGGTTGTCCACGAGAACAGCACGAAGGCCGCCCAGAAGACACCGGTCAGGTTGTCTCCGACATTCGGCGCGAAGCTGGCATCCCACGGAACGACGTAGCCGTCGCCGCAGAAGTAGGCGCCCTCCCCGGCGTTGCCCTGTCCTGTGCCGTCGACGGTGAACCACAGGCCCTCCTGCATGCAGAAGTACACCCAGAAGCCCACGTAGTAGAACGTCGGTGTAACCACGGCAATGGTCATGATGTTCTTCATCGCCGTCGACATGATGTTCTTGCGTCGGCTGACGCCAGCCTCGTAGGTCATGAACCCCACGTGCAGAAGCCACATGATCGCGACGGTGAAGTAGTAGTAAGCCTCGGTCAACACGACGTCAGTTGTCGCCTGTGCAAGGACCATGAACTCACCCCCAATTCTCTTGTCCGCTCCGACCGGTTGGGCCGGAATCCGCAGACACTAACACGAATCGAGGAGCCGGTCCCTATTGTGGCCTTTTCCCAGGATTCGCGAAGCTTTCCCTGGGTTAGCGGAAGCCTTCCTCAGTGGCGGCGCGGCCGGACGCTATTCCTCGTCGGATCCAGCTATGTCGATCTCGAGCACTTCGCCGGTGCGGGCGTCCACGGTGACGGCGGCGCGACGCAGATAGGACGACCGCCCGCCCTCGGGGTCCCGTATCACCAGGACCACGGCCCATCGGGGCTGGGGAGGGAATCCCTGGCGGATCAGCCGCACGTCCTCAAAGTCGGGGACGAAGCTGTCGGGCGATTCCTCGAGCGCCTGCCTGGCCGCGGCGACGGCGACCTCCTCGTCGATCTCCACACCGGAGCAGCCGTCGAACACGAACAGAGCCACCAGCAGGAGCATGCCGGTGGCGATGAGCAGCCGGCCCCGCCCCGACATCGACAGCAGGCGTCGCAGCAGCCCGCTGCGCTCCGGGCTCGAGCCTTCGGGATCCGGCGCGGTCACGGTTGTTTCCAGCTCGGCAATCAGGAATCGCGGGGCCGGACGAGCCGCAGGACGATATAGCCGACCACATGGGTGAGGAACACGAAGAACATCCACCACAGCAGCACCTTGAGGCGGTAGGCGCGCTCACGGCACTCCCACAGTGTCAATCCCAGCGCTCCGGCCAGCAGGATCCACAGCACCAGGCTGCTGCTGATGCCGCTGTCGGTGATCCGATCCAGCAGCAGCATCAGGCCCATGGGATCGTCCTCGTGCGGTTGGCTGGCAAGGAGGGCACGCTCAGCCCCCTGCCGCGGCGGGCGGCTCGCCGGCTGGATACACCTTGATGGAGATGAACCGTATCGGCAACTCGACCAGCTCGACCGGACCGTGGGCCACCTCGCCGTGGATCTGCATGGTGTCGCCCTCCTCGAGGCGATAGGCGGTGCCTCCGTAGCCGTAGTCGAGCGAGCCCTCCAAGACGTGGATGAACTCCACGCCGGGGTGCTGGTAGAGGGGGAACACCCCGCCCGGCTCGGTGATGGTGGTGATCATCGGCTCGACCACCCGGTTGGGGCCGCGCAGGGCGCCCAGATCCTGATACAGCCGCCCCGGCCCGCCCCCCTGATGGTGGATCTCGTGGCCCTCGCCTGATCGCACGATCACCAGGTCGTGCTCCTCGTCGAGGCCGCGGAACAAAGCGGTGACCGGCACCCGGGCGGTGGCGGCCAGGCGCACCAGGGTGGACAGGCTGGGCGCGCTCTGGCCGTGCTCGATCTTGGACAGCATGCCGAGGGAGATCTCGGCGCTGGCCGCGAAGGCCGACATGGTCATGTTCAGCGCCCGGCGGAACTCGCGGACCCGGCTGCCCACCACCCGGCACACCTCCTCGGTGGCCAGGGCGTCGGCGAGGTCCCGGTCGATGCTGTCGCCGGCTTCCGCGAGGGCCATGCCCCGATCATGCCAGACCCAGCGGGAGATTCCCTACCTGATCCAGAGGCCGAGCTTGCGATTCCCTCCCGGGTTCTACCGGGTTAGGTTGCGGCATCGGGCCGGCCCTATCGTCGAGCCCTGGTGCGGGAGGAGGCTGCGCAGCGATGATCTCAAACATGAACCACGCGGTCCTCTATGTGCGCGATGCCCGCCGCCACCAGAGGTTCTACGCCGACGTGCTCGGCTTCAGCACCGTGATCGACGGGCCCGGCGCCTACGTCTTCATGCGGGCGCCCCGCTCGCAGAACCACCACGACATCGTGTTCTTCTCGATCGGCGAGAACGCGGGCGACTCCCAGGCCGGCCGGGCCACCGTCGGCCTCTACCACATCGCCTGGCAGGTCGGCACCCTCGACGAGCTGATCGAGATGCGCGAGCGGCTGGCCGCGGCCGGCGTCCTGGTCGGCCAGAGCGACCACGGCCCCAACAAGAGCCTCTACGCCAAGGATCCCGACGGCCTGGAGTTCGAGGTGATGTGGCTGGTGCCGCCTGAGCACTGGGGCGAAGAGGAGCACCAGGCCATCATCCGCCCCCTCGACCTCGAAGCCGACCGGGTCCGGTTCGCCGCGCTCAGCTGACCCGGCGGGCTTGGGCAACAGACAAGGAGCAGCAGTGCCATGAGCATCGCCGAGAGCCTCGGCAACCCGTACTGCCACTTCCTCGACGACGATGCCTTCGTCGAGACGGCCCGACCCGGTTTCAGGCACCGGGTGATCACCGGCGAGCACCTGCAGTTCTGCTTCTGGCGCATCGCTGGCGGAGCGACCGGCTCGGTGCTGCACAACCACACCGAGAACGAGCAGCTCGGCGTCATCATGCGGGGCAAGCTCGACTTCCGCATCGGCCCCGACGGCGCCAACGACGAGCGGGTGGTGCTCAGCGAGGGCGACTCGTACCTGGCGCCCTGCTCGGTGTGGCACGGCGACTCGGTTTTCATCGGCGACGACGACTACGGCGAGTGCTGGATCCTCGACGTGTTCGCCCCGCCCCGCTCCGACTTGGCCGACACCGGCTGACCCGAGGCTGGGCACAACGTGGCTGATTGGCGGCTCGCCGTCGACATTGGCGGAACCTTCACCGATGTGGTGCTGCTCGACGCCGCCTCGGGCCGGGTGGTGGTGGACAAGACCCTCACCACTCCGGCCGCGCCGCTCGACGGGGTGCGGGCCGGGGTCAGCCAGCTCTTGGCCAAAGCGGGCGTGTCGCCCGCCGAGATCACCGCGCCCATCGTCCACGCCACCACCCTGATCACCAACTCGCTGATCGAGGGCCGCACCGGGCGGGCCGCGCTGGTGGCCACCACCGGCTTCGGCGACACCCTGCTGATCCGCGACGAGCACCGCTACGACATGTACGACCTGCAGATCGAGTTCCCCGATCCGCCCATCGGACGGGACCTCACCTTCGAGATCGACGAGCGCACCTCGGCTGACGGCGAGGTGCTGGCCGCGCCGTCAGCAGCCGACCTGGACCGGCTGACGGCGCAGCTGGCCGGCGCGGCGGCGGAGTCGGTGGCGGTGTGTCTGCTCAACTCCTACGTCAACCCGGCCAACGAGCAGGCCGTGGCCGCTCACCTGCGCGGGCGGCTCGGAGTGCCGGTGTGCATCTCGGCGGAGATCTCGCCACAGATCCGCGAGTACCCCCGCATGATCACCGCGGCCTGCAACGCGGCCACCATGCCGGTGATCGGCCCCTACCTCGACGAGCTGCAGAAGTGGCTGTCGGCGGAGGGGTTCGGCGGCGCGGTGCTGATGATGCTGTCCAACGGCGGCGTGGTGTCGGCCGACGACGCCGCCCGGGGTCCGATCCGCCTGGTGGAGTCGGGCCCGGCCGCGGGCGCCCTGGCCGGCACCTGGTACGCGCAGCGCCTGGGCTCGGAGCGGCTGCTGTGCTTCGACATGGGCGGCACCACCGCCAAGGCCTGCCTGATCGAGAACGGCGAGCCCGCCCTCACCAACACCTTCGAGGTGGCCCGGATCTACCGGTTCAAGAAGGGCTCGGGGTTCCCGGTGTCGGTGCCGTCGGTCGACCTGGTCGAGATCGGCGCCGGCGGGGGATCGCTGGCCCGCCTCGACCGCTTCGGCCTGCTCAAGGTGGGGCCCGAGTCGGCCGGCGCCGATCCGGGACCGGCCTGCTACGGCCGGGGCGGCCACACCGCGGCGGTGACCGACGCCGACGTGGTGCTGGGGCTGCTCGACCCCGACGCATTCCTGGGCGGCGACATGCCCCTCGACGCGTCCGCCGCCGCGGACGCTGCGGCCGGCCCGGCCGAGGGCTTGGGGCTGTCGCCGATCGACACCGCGGCGGGAATCCATGAGGTGGTCAACCAGAACATGGCGGCCGCGGCCCGCATGCACGGGGTGGAGCAGGGGGTGGACCTTCGGGGGGTGACCGTCCTGGCTTTCGGCGGCGCCGGCCCGGTGCACGCCTGCGGGGTGGCCGACCTCCTGGAGAGCGACAGGGTGATCTTCCCGGTCAACGCCAGCGTGCTCTCCGCCTTCGGGACCCTGGTGTCGCCGGTGCGCATCGACCTGGCCCGCTCCATGCCCCGGCTGCTCGATCACCTGGACGCAGCCGAGCGGGACAAACTGCTCGACGAACTGCGGGCCGAGGGCCGCCGGGTGCTGTCGGCGGCGGGCGTGCCCGCGGCCGATGTGCGGTTCCGCTACGGGCTCGACGCCCGGTACTCGGGCCAGGGCAACGAGATCACTGTCTGGGTGGGCACCGGCGCAGCCTGGCCGGCCGGCGATGACGATGTGCGGTCGGCCTTCGAGTCGGAGTACCGGCGCATCTACGGCATGACCATCCCCGATGTGGCCATCGAGGCGGTTACCTGGCGGTTGTCGGCCTACGCCGAGAGCGTGCCGGTCCGACCCGATACCGGGGTTTCAGTGTCGGGTGGGGCGCCCGAGCCTGCCTCGCGCCGGCCGGTGGTGTTCGCCCGCGGCTCGGCCCCGGTCGAGGTGCCGGTGTACCGGCGCCAGGATCTGGGGGTGGGCGCGGCCTTCGCCGGCCCGGCCATCGTGGAGGAGCGCGAGACCACCACCGTGATCCGACCGGGCTGGCACGCCGAGGTGGTCCCCGACGGAAGCCTGGTGGCCACTAGGAGGCCGACATGAGAACCTTCGATCCGGTCGAGTTGGAGATCCTGTGGCAGTCGCTGATCTCCACCGTGAACGAGCAGGCCCGAGCGCTGCAGCGGTCGGCGTTCAGCCCGATCGTGCGCGAGGCCGGGGATCTGGCCAACGCGGTGTTCGACCGGCGGGGCCGCATGGTGGCCCAGGCGGTGACGGGCACGCCGGGCCACATCAACAGCCTGGCGCTGGGCGCGGCGGCCATGCTGGAGGAGTATCCGGTGGAGTCGCTGGCGCCCGGCGACGTGCTCATCACCAACGACCCCTACAAGACCGCGGGCCAGCTCCTCGACGTCACCGTGCTGGTGCCGGCCTGGCGGAGGCCCGCGTCGGGGGGCGAGCCCCGTCTGATCGCCCTGTTCGGCTCCACCATCCACCACACCGACGTGGGCGGCTACGGCATCGGCGCCGGCGGCCGGGACTGCTTCGAGGAGGGGCTGTGGATCCCCATCTGCAAGCTCATGAGCGGCGACGGCGCCGGGGGCTCGCAGCGCAACCCCGACGTATGGAAATTCATCCTCTCCAACGTCCGCCAGCCCGACCACATGGCCGGCGACCTCCACGCCCAGATGGCCTCGGGCGAGGTGGGGGCGCAGAGGCTGGCTGCGCTGTGCGACGCCCACCGCCTCGACGACATAGAGGATCTGGCCGACGAGATCATCGAGCGGTCCGAGGCCGCCACCAGGGCCACCATCCGCGAGCTCGACGAGGGCAGCTACGAGGCGTCGGCCGTGCTCGACCTCGCCGACGGGAGCCGGGTGGACATCGTGTGCTCGATGCGGGTCGATCCCGACGCGGGCGAGATCACGGTGGACTACGAGGGCTCCAGCGAGGCCAGCCCGTGGGGCATCAACGTGGTCCGCAACTACACCCACGCCTACACCACCTTCACGGTGCGGTCGGTGCTCAACCCCGACATCCCCAACAACCACGGCAGCCTGGCCCCCATCAAGATGCGGGCCCCGGCGGGGTCGGTGGTGCACGCCGTGCCTCCCCAGCCCGGCACGGCTCGCCATGTGGTGGGCATGTTCCTGCCCAACGCGCTGCTCAAGGCGCTGGCCCAGGTGAAGCCCTCCGGGGCCATGGCCGAGGGCGCCGGCGCGGTGTGGACCATGCAGGTGAACGGCCACCACGAAGACGGCTCGCCGTTCATCACCGCAATGTTCACCTATGCGGGCGGTGTGGGCGCCCGCGCGGCCAAGCCCGGCCTTGACGCCTGCTCGTATCCCACCGGCGTGTCGGCGGTGCCCATCGAGGTGGTGGAGGCCTCGGCCCCGGTGCGGTTCCTGCGCAAGGCGCTGCGCCCCGGCTCCGGCGGCGCCGGATCGCAGCCGGGCGGGCTGGGCCAGGTGATCGAGTTCGAGGTGGACACAGCCCGGCCCTGGCAGCTCAACGCGGTGACCAGCCGCCTCACCGAGCCGCCCCAGGGCATCTTCGGCGGCGAGCCGGGCGCATCGGGGTCGTTTCAGGTGAACGGCGAGCCGGTCACCACCCAGACCCGCATCACGCTGCAGCCCGGAGACACGGTGCGCCTGGAGCTGCCCGGAGGCGGCGGCTACGGCCAGCCCGTAGAAGAGGATCACTCGGTCGCGTCGTGACCAAGAACATGCGCGGATTGATCCAAAGCTGCCCGTGACCACTTGGGAGCCGGTGTCCTTCGCGGCGGTGTGGGCTCGGGCGGTGGCGGGGCACGCCGACGACACGTTCCTGATCTTCGAGACGCCGGCGGGCGATGCGGTCCGCTGGAGCTACGGCGACTTCGACGAGCGGGTGGACCGGGTGGCTGCGACGCTGGCCGGGCTGGGCGCCGAGCCCGGTGCGGCCGTGCATCTCGCCTTGACCAACTCGCCGACCTTCGTGGCCGCCTGGCTGGCCGCGTCGCGGCTGGGCGCCTGGATCGTGCCGTCGGATCCGATGGGACGCACCCCCGAGATGGCCGGCCACATCGAGCGCACCCGCCCGGCGGTGGGGCTCTGCGCCGGGGCCAGGGCCGGCACCTACCGGGCCGCGGTCGCGCAGGCCGGCCGCGACGACCTGCCCGTCATCGAGATCGACGAGACCGACACCACGCTGGCGCCCTTCGACGCCGCGCCGCTGGTCGAGAGGCCCGCCGTCGGGGTGCGGGACAGAGCCGCGGTGATGTTCACCTCCGGCACCACCGGGCGGCCCAAGGGCGTGGAGGTCACCCAGGCCAACTACGCCTTCGCGGGCAAGGTCATGGCCGAGGCGGCCGATCTGGAGCCCGACGACCGGCAACTGGTGGTGCTGCCGCTGTTCCACGCCAACGCCCAGTACTACTCGTTCGCATCGGCGATCTGGGTCGGGGCCAGCGTGGCCTTGATGCCCGCCTTCTCGGCGTCGGGGTTCCTGGGGGCCGCCGCCCGCCACTCGGCCACCTGCGCCAGCCTGTTCGCGGCGCCGATCCGCATGATCCTGGCCCGCGGCGGCCCTGTCGACGGTGTGGCCCTGCGTCACTGCTGGTATGCGCAGAACATCTCCGCCGACCAGTACGCCACCACAGCCCGCTGGTTCGGCTGCCGGCCCCGCCAGCTCTACGGCATGACCGAGACCATCCCCGCGGTGCTCACCGACGAGCGGGCCGACCCCCACCACGCCTCGATGGGCCGGGTGTCGCCGGGCTGCGAGGTGGACGTGCAGGACGCAGCCGGGAACTCGGTGGCGCCCGGCGAGGTGGGCGAGGTGATGGTGGGCGGCGAGCCGGGTACCACCCTGTTCGCCGGCTACCTCGACGCGCCCGACATCACCGCGGCCAGCTTCCGCAACGGCTGGTTCTGCACCGGCGACCGAGCCAGGCGCGACGAAGGCGGCCGCCACTTCTTCGACGGCCGCCGCTCCGACGTGCTCAAAGTGTCGGGCGAGAACGTTTCGATAGTCGAGGTTGAGTCGACCCTGGCCGAGCATCCCGCGGTGCTGGAGGCGGCGGTGGTGGGCCGCCTTGACGAGATCCGCGACGAGGTGCCGGTGGCGTTCGTGGTCGCCGCGGATGTGTCGGCGCCGCCATCGGTGGCCGAGCTCGACGCCTGGTGCGCCGAGCGCCTGGCCAAGGCCAAGCGTCCCGCCGCGGTCACCCTGATCGACGAGCTGCCCCGCACCAGCGTCGGCAAGATCCGCAAGTTCCTGCTAGCCGAGCAAGCCAAAGCCGACCGGCCATAGAGCGAACGCGAATTGGTGAGGGCCCGCCGCGGCGCAGCGAGATTATTCCCGCTCCTGTTCGGCTTCTAACAACCCTTCTCATTATTTTCTATTGCTATCACTGCTTCGAGTCGCTACGTTCCCTCAAGTCCCACACCGCGACAGCGAGGAGAGCCCGATGACATCCGCCAGCACGAGCGGCACGGCCGCACAGCAAGCCCCCACCGCCGAGCGGGTCGCCGCGTTGTTTGCCGACGCCCGGGCCCTGCACGACGCGGCGCTGGCCCGCCTCGATGCCGACGACATTCGCGACGCGGCCGAAAAGGCCTGGTGTGCCACCAAGCGGGCCGCCGACGGCCTCGTGCTGGCCCGCACCGGCGACGAGCCCGAGAAGGCGTCCGACACCACCCGCGGGCTGCGCAGCCTGGGCGCTGACGAAGACGTTCGCCGTTCGATGACTCATTACTACGCGGCTCGCGAGGCCCTGCACGGCTGCTGCTTCTACCGGGCATCCTGCGAGCTGATCGAAGACACCGAGCGCCTCATCCACGACACCCTCGACTACATCGCTGAGGTTGAGAGGTTGGCCAGGGCCTGACCGCCCTGAGAGCTCTATGAGGCCGAGCGAATGAGCGCGGGAAGCGCCCTCTTACGGATTGATCGAGTCGGCGATGCGGGTGAGGGCTCGGTGCACCAGTCCGCTGGTGGCCTCGACCTTCCAGCTGTTGCCGATGAGGGGGTGGGCGTCGCTGGCCCATTCCCGCGAGGCCTCTTTGAGCGCGGTCGGATCGCTCAGGCGCGCGCCCACAAGACGCTGTTCGCTGCGCTCGGCTCGGCATGGCTTCGGGGCCACCGCGCCGAGGGCGACTCTGGCACTGGCGATGGTGTCGCCGTCGGTGTCCAACTCCAGCGACACCGCCGCCGAGCAGACCGCAAAGTCGCCCGCGTAGAGCCTGAGCTTCTCGAAGGCTGCCGGTCGGGCCCGCGCTGTACCGGGCACGTGCAGCATGGTGAGCAGCTCGCCAGGCGCCAGGTCGGGCTCGCCCGGTCCCGAATAGAGCTCGTCAATCGTTCGCTGGCGGGGCCGCTTCGGTCCCGGGGGCACGCTGAGGGCTGTCGTGTCGAGGGCCAGCAGGCCGGTGGCCAGGTCCGATGGCGTGACCGCCTGGCAGCGGTGTCCACCGATCACCGCGTGGTGGAACCGGTTGTCGCCCAGCACCGCGTAGCAGGGGCGGGTCCAGCCGCCCCGCTTGTAGCAGTCGAATCCGTTGCGGTAGAAGGCGCAGCGCTTCTCCTGCAGCAGGTTCCCGCATACCGTGGCCAACTCCCGGATCTGAGGGGTGGCGAGATCGTCCAGGAGGCTGGCCAGCATGGCATCGCCCGGCGGCGCCAGAGGGTCGGACACTCGTCGGCGCATCTCTTCCAGCGTGACCGAGGCGCCAATGTTCAGGGCCCCGTCGGAGGCCTCGTCGAGTTGGCGCAGTTCGGCGATCGAGGTGGTGTCGATCAACCGCACCGGCGCCCGCAGTCCTTGTTGTCGAGCGACGAGCAGGTCGGTGCCGCCTCCCAGAAAGTCCGACTTGGCGGGTTGGGCGGCGCAGGCTTCGACCGCGGCCTGTACCGTTTCGGGCCTCTCTATCGCGGTCACCTCGGGCTTGGCAATGCGGTTTCGGCGATGGATCTGACGGGTGCCGACTCGGTGCAGCAACTGAAGCAGACCGTGGGCATAGAGGCGGCGAATCGCAGATGTCCACAGGCGAATCGGGGATCCAAAGGTCTGCGGCCACCTGCGGGCGATCCGGGCGGTCGAGGGGTCGGGATCCAGATGCGGCAGGAGCTTTTCGGGGGTGATGGGCACCTGCCGGACCCGCACGCCGGTGGCGTTGGCCACCGCGTTGGCCACCGCGGCCGGGGCGGGCACCACCCCGATCTCGCCGATCCCCTTGGCGCCGTAGGGTCCGGCCGGGTCGTGCCCGTCGAGCAGGACGGCTCGTATCGGCGGCAGGTCCGGCGCCCTCGGCGCGGCGTACTCGAGCAGGCTTGGATTGACCAGGCGGCCCTGCTCGTAGACGAGCTCCTCGCCGAGCGCGGCGCCCAGCCCCATGGCCATGGCCCCGACGGCCTGACCTTCGGCCGCGGCCGGGTTGAGCGCCGCGCCCGAGTCGTGCACCGTCACCGCGTCGAGCACCCTCACACCGCCGGTGGCGTAGTCGACTTCCACCTCCACCGCCTGCACGCAGAAGGAGTAGGCGGGCGAGAAATGGCCCCGGCCGTGCACCTTGTCCATCTTGTCGACATCGGTGAGGTAGCGGCCCTCGGTGCGCAGGCACCCGTCGGACGCTCCCTCCGCCAGCGCCACCAGATCGCCGATCGGCACCGCGTCGGCGCCGGCCCGGGCCTCGCCGCCGGCCAGCTGCACTCCGGCGGAGTCCACACCGAACTTGGCCGCCGCGGCCGCCTTCAGCGCCTGGCCCGCGGCCTGGGCCGCGTCGGCGGTGGCGTGGCCGCCCCACATCGTGCCCCGAGACGACCACGCCCCCAGATCCTGGGGCGCGTCGTGGCTGTCCATCATGGTCGTCGACACGTTGTCGAAGGCGATTCCCAGCTCCTCGGCTGCGATCTGGCGCAGCAGCGCAGCCTGGCCCGTTCCCGCGTCGGCGCCGGCGAAGCACACCCGAGCGGTGCCGTTGTCGCGGACCTCCACCGCGGCCTCGCTCAACTCGGAGTGCTCGAAGGCGTTGGCGCCCGAGACATGAACCGCGGCGGCCACGCCCACCCCGCGCCCGCTGCCGGCCAGAACCCGCTTGGTGTCCCAGTCGATCTCGGTGCGGGCCCGCCGCAGGCACTCGGCTAAGCGGGCCGAGCCGAGGTGCCAGCCGGTGAGGGTCACGTCCCCCGAGCCGGGGGCGTTGAGCAGGCGCAGCTCGATGGGATCGATGTCCAGCCGGTCGGCCAACTCGTCGATCTGCGACTCGGTGGCGAAGGTCATCTGCGGGTTGCCGTAGCCCCGGAACGACGCCCCCGGCTGCTTGTTGGTGTAGACCAACGACACCTCGGTGGAGCACCCGTTGAGCCGGTAGGGCCCCGCGGCCAGCATGGTGGCATAGACGGCCACCGACGGCCCGGCGTGGTTGTAGGCGCCGTTGTCCACGGTCACGCAACCGTCGCGGTGGGTGAGCGTCCCGTCGCGCCGGGCGCCGGTGGCCAGCTCGACCTCGAAGGCGTGGCGCACGGCGGTGGCCGCGAACTCCTCGTCGCGGTCGAGCACGAGGCGCACCGGCCGTTTGGTCCGGATGGCCAGGGCGGCCGCGATCACCTCGTGGCAGCCGGCTTTGGCCTTGGCCCCGAAGCCGCCTCCCACCGCCACGGGGTGGGTGCGGACCTGATCCATGTCCAGGTCGAGCATGTGGGCCACCTCTTTGCGCACGAAATAGGGGGCCTGGGTCGACACCCACAGATCGAGCCGCTGCTCGCTCGGGTCCCAGTCGGCGATCACCGAGTGCGGCTCCAGACACACATGGGCGGCTGGCTTGTAGATGTAATGGCCGCTGACCACCACCTCGGCCTCGGCGCGGGCGGCGTCGGGGTCGCCGTAGCCGCGGACCGTCTGCAGGGCCAAGTTGCCCGCGGCACCGTCGTGCACCAACGGGGCCTCACCGACTCGGGCGAACTTGGCAGTGACCACGCTGGCTCTCGGCTTGTAGGCGACATCGATCAGATCGAGCGCGGCATCGGCGGTGGATCGGCTGACGGCTGCCACCGCGGCCACTTCCTCGCCCACGAAGCGCACCCGGCCACGGGCCAGCGCGGTGCGGTCGCGGAACGGTTCGCCCAGATGCAGGTAGGTGCGCTCGGGGAGGTCGGCGGCGGTGATCACCGCGGCCACGCCGTCGAGGGCCGCGGCCCGGGCCGTGTCGATGCTGCGGACCTCCGCGTGGGGGTGGGGGCTGCGCAGGATGCGGGCCTCGAGCATCTGTGACCGGGCCACATCGGTGGTGTAGACGGCCGCCCCCGAGCTCCGCTCGTCCCACTGGTCGGGCCGCACCCGTCGGCCGAGAACGGTCAAGGCTTGCCGCCCCCTGCGGCGGCGTGCTGTATGGCCGCGACCACGCCGTTGTAGCCGGTGCAGCGGCAGAAGTTCCCGGCCAGCGCCCGTCGGATGTTGTCAGGATCGGAGAGGTCGCACTCGCCGGACGTGATGAGCTGGTGGGCTCGCACCACCAGGCCGGGAGTGCAATATCCGCATTGCAGCCCGCCCATGTCGGCCAGCGCCTCCCGCAGCCCGGCGGCTTCGGCGGCGATGCCCTCCGCGGTCCGCACCGGCTCATCCACCCGGGCGGCCAGCACCAGGCACGATGGCACGGCCCGCTCGCCGATCAGAACCGTGCACGCGCCGCAGTCGCCTCGGCCGCAGGCCTCCTTGGCCCCGGTCAGTCCCAGCCGGTCGCGCAGCACATCAAGGAGCCTGGTCGCCGGCGCAGTGTCGATGGTCGCGGGCGACCCATTGACCACCAGCCGAAAGATCACACCGGCGACAGTAGTCGCCTACCCCTCCTGCACCGAGAGTTGCGGCCGTCCACCCACAGCGGTGTCACAGCACTAGCGTCTCGATGCGGTGAGCCTCGCAGCCATGCTCAATCCCGCCTCGGTGGCCGTGGTCGGGGCCTCCCCCAAACCCTCCATCGGCCGGTCGGTGATCGAGAACCTCCAGCTCATCGGGTATTCCGGAGAGATCCTGCCCGTCAACCCCAGCTACGGCGAGGTGCTCGGCCATGGGTGCCGCCCGTCGTTGAGCGAGCTTGAAGGACCGGATCTGGTGGTGTTCTGCGTGGGGGCGCGCCGGGTGCTGGAGGGCTACCGGCTTCTCGGTGGTATCGGAGCGGCCGCGGCGGTGATATTCGACGGCGGCTTCGCCGAAGCAGGATCACAAGGACGAGAACTCCAGGCAGAGATCACGGCCATCAGCCGATCCGCGGAGATCTCGCTGTGCGGGCCCAACTGCATGGGTTTCTTCAACCCGGCCGGAGCTTCCGCCGCCTACGCCCAGCTCATCCACGACCCCGGCCAGCTCCACGGCAACGTGGGCCTGGTGTCCCAGAGCGGCTCGGTGTGCATCGGGCTGATGAGCGACACCCGCCGCTTCGGGTTCTCGACCGTCGTCTCGGCGGGCAACGAGGCGGTGACGACCACCGCCGACTACATCGAATACCTCGCCGATGACCCGGCTACCGCGGTGATCGCGGTGTTCAGCGAGTTCATCGCCGATCCCGAGCGCTTCGTGGCGGCCCTCGACCGCGCCGCCGCGGCCGACAAGCCGGTCGTGGTGCTCAAGGCGGGGCGCACCGCTCGCTCCCAGCGGGCCATCACCAGCCACACCGGCGGCCTGTGCGGCGAGGCCCGCGTCTTCTCCGCGCTGCTGCGAGCCCACCGGGCCATCGAGGTGGACGGGCTCGACGAGCTCACCGAGGTGCTGGCCGCCTGTCAGGCCACGCACCTGCCGGCCGGCCACCGGGCGTCGGTGGTCACCGCTTCGGGAGGGCTGGCCGAGCTCATGCTCGACGCGGCGCCGGTTGCCGGGATCGAGTTGCCCCGGTTGTCGGCGACCGACCGGGCCGCGGTGGAGAACTTCATGGGACCGTTGACGGGCGAGGGCAATCCCCTGGATGCGTGGGGCAGCGGCCAGTTCGATTCCAACCTGCCCAAAGCGCTGGAGGTGGCCCGAGCCAGCGACGACACCGACGTGGTGGTGTTCCCCAACGACGCCTGCGACGGCCAGCCCATGGGAGGCTGCGACTTCGGGCCGGCGTACACGCCGCATGTGGCTGCATCGGCGGCGGTCAGCGGCAAGCCCCACTACCAGCTCAACACCCGCGGGGGCCTCATGCACCGCGTCCAGGTCGGGCTCCTGGCCGAATCCGGCGGCGCCACTCTCGGGGGGCTGCACCAGGGAATGTCAGCCATCGCCCGGCTGGCGGACTTCTCGCGCTGGCAACCCCGCCCGGCGCTGGACGAACGGCCCAACCGGGGGCAGGTGGCGGCGCTGCTGGCCGACGGCGACCGGCCGGCGATCCACGAGCACGACTCCAAGCGAGCGCTACAGGCCTACGGCGTGCCGGTGGTCACCGAGATGCTGGCGAACAGTGCGGCTGAGGCGGTCGTCGCCGCGGCCGAGATCGGATTTCCGGTGGTGTTGAAGGCGGTGTCGGACCGCGTCGCCCACAAGTCGAACTTCGGCTTCGTGGAGCTGGGGCTGAGCGACGCCGAGTCGGTGGAGCGGGCCTGGAACGATCTGGCCGTCCTCATCGACCGGTCGGGCCGCAGCGCCGAGATCCTGGTTCAGGAGATGGTGAGCGACGGGGTGGAGGCGCTGGTGGGGGTGAGCCGCGACCCGGACTTCGGCTTGACGCTGGCCCTCGGCCCCGGCGGCGTGGACGCCGACCTGTCCAACGCGGACGATGTGGCCCTGCGGGTGCTTCCGCTCAAGGTCGGTGACGCGGCCGAGATGATCGCAGAATCGCCGCGGCTGGCCCGACTGCTGGCCGGATTCAGAGGGCGCCCAGCGGCCGACGTTGAGGCCTTGGTCGCCTGCATCGAGGCGCTGGCCGGGTTCGCGTGGGCTGAGCGCGACCACATCGCCGAGATCGACCTGAATCCGGTGATGGTGCTGGGCGAGGGCCAGGGCTGTGTGGCCGTCGACGCCCTCATTGTCACCCGCGGTCCGCAAGAGAGCGCAGATTGGTGAGAGCCCATCGCGCCGCAGCGGGGTCATTCCCGCTCTTGTTCGCTGCGCTCACGGGCCGCTCGGGCCACGGCCTCGCCCGTATGGGCCCGGATTCGCTCACCTATTCGCTCGGCCTCTAAAGCGCACTTCAGGAGGAAAGCCATGTCCGACAACCAAGCCGTGTCCGATGAGGAACAGGTGCCCGATGACCTGGCGTGGTATTCCACCGACGGCCCGGTGGGGGTCGTCACCGTCAACCGCCCCGAGAAGCTGAACGCCATCAGCCCGGGGCTGATGCACGTCTGGTGGGAGGCGCTGCGCACGGCCGAGGCCGACGAGTCCACCAGCGTGGTGGTGCTGCGCTCGGAGGGCCCCAGCTTCTGCGCGGGGTTCGATATTTCGGGGGCCGACCCGGGGCCGGGTCAGAAGGTCTACGGCCGAGACGTCCTGTCGAGGCACGCCATGTTGGCCGAGGGCATGGAGTTCATGCTGGCCCACTGGTATCTGCGAAAGCCGGTAATCGCCTCGGTGCAGGGCCACGCGCTGGGCGGGGGCTGCGAGATCGCCATGCTGTGCGACATCACCATCGCGGCCGCCGACGCCAAGTTCGGCGAGCCCGAAGTCCGGTTCTCCGATCCGGGGCCCGGCCTGATCATGCCGTGGATCATCGGCTACAAGCGGGCCCGCGAGCTCCACTACCTCGGCGATCTGATCGATGCGGCCACCGCGCTGGAGTTGGGCATGGTCAACCGAGTCGTCCCCCCCGAGGAGCTGCGTTCGGCCACCATGGCCTACGCCCAGCGCATGGCTCTGATCGGCCCCGAGGCGCTGGCTGCGGCCAAACTCGGCATCAACCGGGGCGCCGACGCGGCCGGGTTCCGATCGGCCATTCACGCCGGGCTCGACGTGGTGGCCCCGCTGTACGCCGTCGATACGGCGGTGGGCACGGAGTTCCGCAACCGCATCGCCCGCGACGGCCTCAAGTCGGCCCTCGCCTGGCGTCGCTCCCAGTTCGACGAGTGACCGCGCCCGGGCGCGGCGGCGTTGTTGTTCCCGCTCTTGTTTGCTGCGCTCACGGGCCGCTCAGCCCACGGCCTCGCCCGTATGGGCCGGAATCGTTCGCCTACCCGCTCGGCCTCTGGTCAGCTCTGGGCGGCGCGGTAGCGCTCTAGCAGCCACTCGGCGAGCTGCGAGCGGAAGAAGTCCTGAAGGCTCAGCGGACCCTGGGGTGCGAAGCGAGACGACATACCCCGCTGGCTGGCCACCGCCACCGGCATGTCCTGATCTAGGAAGAGGTCTCGGCCCCGCTGATGCAGTTCCAGGAGCTGGTCGAACAGCCTCAGCTTCATGGTCGACTCGGGGAACAGGAACCCGGTCGTCAGCAGGGATTCGCCCGCCGACACCGGCTGTACGGCCATCCAGGTGACCGAGTCGGGGTGGGCTCCGAGCAGCAGGGTGGGGGCCACATACAGGTACACGACGTTCCAGCGGTCGTCTTCGCTGAGCGTCGCAATGGGAGGAAACAGAGCCGACTGGGTGGGATTCATGCCCCGATCCTTGAACCCGGTGCGGCCCCGGCCGCCGATCCCGATCGATCCCGGCGCCAGCGGCGGGAATGTGCCGGCGAGCAGGGTCTCGTTGCCGGTGTCGGCCGCGGAGAAGTCGTAGAGCGAGGCGTGCAGTCGCAGGGAGTGGTAGGCGTCCATGAAGTTCTCGGCGAACACTTTCCAGTTGAACGGCATCGGCAGCAGCTCGGGCTCGGTGGTGTCCATCTCGTGGAGGCAGTGGTTGGCCAGCATCTCGTCGAAGGTGGCCAGCCTCGGGCCGAGGGGGACCGGATCGGCCGCAAACGAGCAGAACACGAAGCCCTGCCACTCCTCCACCGCGAGCTGGGGCAGCGATATCTCCGAGCGCACGAAGTCGGGGCGCTGGTGCATCTCGGGCGCTCCGACGAGACGGCCGTCGAGGTCGTAGGTCCACCAGTGGTAGGGGCAGCGGAAGTTGCGGGTAGAGCCTCTGCACTCCGGCGGAGGGTCGAACCAGTGCTCCTTGGGCCGCTCGGCCGGAGCAGTTATGCACATGGCCCGGTGTTGGCAGATCGACGACATCACGTTGATCTGCCCGTCGCGGTTGCGCACCACGATCACCGGCTCGTCGCCTAGCAGCGTGGCCGTGAAATAATCGCCCGGCTCCGGGATCTGGCTAGACCGGCCCACGCACAGCCACTCAGTGTCGAAGACGGCCGCCTTCTCGAACCGGAAGAAGTCGTCGTCGGTGTAGCACGCCGGAGGCAGGCCGACCGCGACATCGACGGGTTTGGCTGCGGGCTCGATGTCGGCCAGCGGGACCGGGCTGTGCAATGGTGCCATACGCGCCTCCTAGCGGGTTGCGGTCGGCCACGTTAGCGGCCCGCGCCCGCAGGGTTCAGAGGCGGGGTCTTCCCGCGGGCGGCCCGGCAGGACATCGCCGCCGCGGCGATGCTATTGTCGCCGCCTGTATACAGACCCTCAGTGCAAGCCACTGGGGCGAGCCGTTCCGCACTGGAGGGAACATGAGACGACATTCGTTCAGATGGTTCGCAGCCGCGATAGCGGTGTTCGCACTGATCGCCGCGTCGTGCGGCGGCGACGACGAGGAGGAGACGACGGTCGCGACTCCAGCGGAGCCAGCGGCGGCTGACGAAGCGGCGATGGCGGACGACGACCACGCTGACGACGACCACGCTGAAGACGACGATCATGCACACGGGGACGATGACGACCAGGCGCACGAAGATGACGACGACCATGCGCACGAAGACGAGATGACCGCGGAGACCGAGATCACCGAGGCCATCGAGGAGACCGAGATCACCGACGCCGCCACCGTCGACATGGACGCCAACGGCGACGGCCGGGTGCTGCTCGGCGTGGCCGCCGCCGGTCCCCGCGACGACGGTGCCTACTACCAGGCCCTGGTCGACGCGGCCTTCGAGATCGCCGGGGCCCAGGGCTGGGACGATCCCATCGTGATCGACAACATCGAGCCGGCCGTCGCCGACACCGAGCTCGAGAACCTGGTGGCGCAGGGGGTCGACATCATCGCGGTGGGCGCGGGCGAGATCGCCGATCCGCTGCCCGACCTGGTCGAGCGCTATCCCGACGTGTTCTGGTACTGCAACTGCGGCACCGGCTATCCGCAGACGCCGGGCGTGGCCCTCAGCACCAACGACGGGGCCGAGATCGAGTACGTGGTCGGCGTGGCCGCCGGCCTGCTGCTGCAGGAGCACGGCGGCGACACCGCCTACATGATCGGCTGCTGCGACCTCGGCTTCGAGGTTGAGACCGAGCTGGCCATGCGCCTGGGCATGAAGTCGGTCGATCCCAGCTACGACGTGGTCTACACCCCGACGGGCAACTACCCGTTCGACTTCGACAACGTGGCGGGCGCCACCGAGGCCTTCAACGTCGCTCTCGACGCGGGCATGGACCTCGTCTACCCGTACCTGGGCGGCGCCCACGAGCCCCTGGTCCAGCTGGCCAACGAGCACGGCATTCCGGTGACCAGCGCAGGCGCCTCCGACGTGTGCTCGCGCACCGACCTGCACTGGGACATGGCCGCGCTGTTCGACGGCGGCGACTTCGCCCGAGCCGTGTTCCCGCTCATCGTGTCGGGCCAGTTCGAGGAGGGCAGCATCTACAAGTTCTCGGTCGGCCGCGATCCCGAGGTCGGCTCGCTGATCTGCGATCCCACGTCGGAGCAGCAGGAACGGCTCGACGAGGCCCACGCCGCGGTCTTGGCTGGCCACTGCCTGGCCGAGTTCGACGCCATCCGGGCCATCTCCTACGGCGGCGTCGAGATGGACGCGCCGCTGGTCTGCTCGGAAGCCTGAGCAGCCAACTCGAGACACACCGACACATGGTCGATCAGCGGACGGCGGGGACGGAAGTTCCCGCCGTCCGGCTCGCTTCGATCTCCAAGTCGTTCGGGGCCATAACAGCCTGCGACCGCGTGGACCTGACGCTTCATCGCGGTCGGATCCACGGCATTCTCGGCGAGAACGGCGCGGGCAAGTCCACCCTGATGAAGGTGCTCATCGGGCTGGTCCTGCCCGACCGCGGCACCATCGAGGTGGACGGCGAACGCTGCCAGATCCGCGATCCCCACGACGCGTCGGCCCGCGGCATCGGCATGGTCCATCAGCACTTCAGCCTGGTGGAGCCGCTGACCGTGTGGGAGAACGTGATGCTGGGCGACACCGGCCGCTTCGACGCGGCCGCGGCCCGCCAGCGGGTGGCGGAGATCAGCGAGCACTACGGCCTCGGCGTCGATCCCGACGCCAGGGTCGGGGAGCTCTCGGCCGGGGTTCGCCAGCGGGTGGAGATCATCAAGTGCCTGCGCCGAGACCCCAGCATCCTGATCTTCGATGAGCCCACCTCGGTCCTGACTCCGGGCGAGTCGGAGCGGCTCTTCGATGTGCTGCGCTTGGCGGTGCGAGAGGAGAACCGGGCGGTGGCGCTGGTCAGCCACAAGCTCGACGAGATCCTCCACGCCACCGACGAGGTCACCATCATGCGAGCCGGCGCGGTGGTGCAGCGGATGGCCACCTCGGAGGCCGACGCGCCCATGCTGGCCAGGGCGATGGTCGGTCGGGAGGTGTCGCTGCGCTCCGAGGCGTCGGCGCTGGGTCTGGTCGACTCGGTGGTGGCAGGCTCGGCTACCGGGGCCGAACCGTCGGGCGACACCGACGATGAGTCCGCCGCCAGGGTCCCCGCGCTGCGCCTGCGCGACATCGTGGCCCGCGGCTCCGACGGGCGGGTGTCGCTCGACGGCCTGAACATCGACGTGTTCGATTCTGAGATCGTCGGCGTGGCCGGAGTCGAGGGAAACGGCCAGTCGGCGTTGACCGATCTGCTGTCGAGCCTGGCGAGCGTCGAAGCGGGGCTGGTGGAGGTGGGCGGGGCCAGGGTGCAGCCCGGCCGGCCGGGAGCGATGTCGGATGCGGGAGTGTCCGTCATCCCCGAGGACCGCCACGCCTCCGGCTGCGTTCTCGATATGACGGTGGCCGAGAACCTGTTCCTGGTCGACATCGACCGCATCGCCACCCGCGGGATCTACGACCCGGCGGTGATGCGGCGCGACGCGGCCCGGCTCATCGAGGAGTTCGAGATCCAGACCGCCGGTCCCGACGCACCTTTCTGGTCGCTCTCGGGCGGCAACCAGCAGCGGGTGGTGCTGGCCCGGGAGTTGAGCTACTCGCCCAAGGTGCTGGTGGCGGCCCAGCCCACCCGCGGCCTAGACGTGGGCGCCATCGAATGGATGACCGACCGCCTCCGCCAGGTGGCCGACAGCGGCGTCGGCGTGCTGCTCATCTCCAGCGAGCTAGAGGAGATCCTGCAGCTCTCCGACCGGGTCGTGGTGCTGTTCCGGGGCCGCATCATCGGCGAGATGGACCGGGCCGACGTGGACCTTGAGGAGCTGGGCCTGCTGTTGGGCGGGGCCAGCGCCGAGGCGGCCGCGTGATCGTCCCGGACGCGGTGCCGGCGTGAGCGATCAGGCCCCGACGCGGCCCGCCACCGGTCCCAAGACCGCCCCGGCTGCCGCGGCGGCCGCGCCGTCGCGGCTGCGCGAGGCCGGAGTGGCGGCAGCCATGTATCTGGGGTGCATAGCCGTCGCTCTGCTGATCTCGGCCATCATCGTGTGGCTGACCGGAGGCTCCTGGCAAGCGGTGTTCTCGGCCCTGCTCGACGGCAGCCTGCGGGCGCCGGGGCGCTGGGGCGAGACCATCGGCATCGCCATCCCGCTGGTGGTGGTAGCGCTGGGGACCGCCATCAACGGCCGGGCCGGCGTGGTCAACATCGGCCAGGAGGGCCAGCTCATGATGGGCACGGCCTTCGCCACCTACGTCGGCGTGAACATGGGCGGCCCCGGCCCGGTGGTGGTCGTGTGCCTGCTCATCGTCGGCGCGGCGGCCGGGGCGATGTGGGCGGGCATCGCCAGCTGGCTGCTGTACTGGCGCCGGGTGCCGGAGGTGCTCACCACGCTGCTGCTGATAACGGTGGCCTCCCAGGCCACCGGCTACGCGCTGAAAGTCGACTGGCTGCTGCTGGCCCCGTTCCGGGAGGACCGCTCGGTGCGCAACCAGGTGAGCGACCAGCTGGCCGACGACACCCGGATCCCCCGCCTCGACATCTGGGGCAACGACTTCCCGATCAGCGCCTTCGCGGTGGTGCTGATGGCGGTGATCGTGTTCCTGCTGTTCAAGCGCAGCGTGTGGGGCTTCCGCATGAGGATGCTGGGTCGCAACGCCCGCACCGCCCAGCGGGCCGGGGTGTCGACCGTCACCTACGGCACCACCGCCATGCTCATATCGGGCGCCTGCGCGGGCCTGGCCGGGGCGATGATGCTTTCGGGCGGCGACTTCGGCAACTACCGGTTCACGCCGGGCTTCGCCAACAACATCGGCTGGGAGGGCCTGCTGGTGGCGCTGGTGGCCCGCTCCCACCCGGTGGGGATCGTGGTGGTGGCCTTCAGCTTCGCCGGGCTGCGAGCCGGTTCGGGATTCCTGGCCGCCACCGGCGTGGAGCGCGAGATCTCCCAGGTGGTGCTGGCCCTGCTGGTGCTGGCCCTGCTGGTGCCCCCGGCGATCCTGTTCATCCGCGAGCGTCGCCGCGCCCTGTCGGCCACCAGGGACAGGACCTGAGCGGTGGGCGGCTTCTTCTCCGCCATCGCCGATGTGGTCACCAACGAGGTGACCTATTCGGGGGCCATGCGCTTCGCGGCGCTGCTGGCCTTTGCCGCCATCGGCGAGACCATCGCCGAGAAGGCCGGCACTCTCAACATCTCGCTGGAGGGGATGCTGCTGGGCGGCGCCTTCGCGGGGGCGCTGGGGATGCACCTCACCGAATCGGTCACGGTGGGGCTGATGTTCGCCACCGTGGTCGGGATCGTGGTGGCGTCGGTGCAGGCCAACATGAGCCACCGGCTCAGCGCCAACCAGTTCGTGGTCGGCCTGGCCCTCAACACGCTGGTGCTGGGCATCGCCAGCTTCCTCAACACCAGCATCCAGCCGGTGTCGAGGGCGGCCCACCGCTTCGAGATCCCGGGCCTGTCGGAGATCCCGCTGATCGGCGACGCCCTGTTCAACCAGCCCTGGCCCCTGTACCTGGTGTATCCGATGGTGCCGGCCGCGTGGTGGCTGCTGTACCGCACCCGCTGGGGACTGGAGGTGCGGGCGGTGGGCGAGAACCCGCAATCGGCCGACGTGTCGGGCATCGACGTGAACAAGCGCCGCCGACAGTCCATCTACATTGCCGGGCTCACGTCGGGGCTGGGCGGCGGCTATCTGGTGCTGGGCCAGATCGGACGCTTCGAGGATGCGGTGGTGGGCGGCCAGGGCTTCATCGCCATCGCGGCGGTGATCTTCGGCGGGTGGACCATGCGGGGCGTGATCGGCGGGTGCCTGCTGTTCGGCACGGTCAACTCGTTCCGGTTGACGCTGCCCACCGTCGGCCACGAGCTCAACTCGGAGCTGCTGTCGGCCGCGCCGTTCGTGGTGACCATCGTCACGGTGACGTTCTTCGCCTACCGCACCCGCGAGCCGCGGGCGCTGGCCCAGCCCTTCGTCCGCGGCCTCACCTGAGTCGTTGGACGCGGCCGCATCCCCCGTCCCCACCGTCGACATCGGCGGCGCACTGGCCGGTGACGAGTCTGCACTGGATGCCGCCGCCGGCCAGATCGACGCCGCCTGCGTGAACAGCGGCTTCTTCATTGCCGTCGGGCACGGCGTGCCGACGGATCTGGTGGACGGGGCCGTGGCCACCGCCCGAGAGTTCTTCCGGCTCCCCTTCGACGAGAAGCAGAGGGTGGCGCCCCCCAACTTCGAGGACTACCGCGGCTTTCTGGGTTTGGACACCACTTCGCTGGCCGCCACCCTGGGCGACAACGAGACCCCGCCGGATCTGTGCGAGTCGTTCAACGTGGGACGCTTCGACGACCCCGAGGCCCGGGCTCGTGCCTTCGTGGCCGGCGCGGAGGCCACCTTCTGCCCCAACCGCTGGCCCCAGCGGCCAGCCGGGCTTCGGCCGCTGTTCGAGCGCTACTACGCGGTGCTGGAGCGGCTCTGCCTGCAGATGTTGCCGATCTTCGCCCGAGCGTTGGACCTGCCCCCGGCCTGGTTCGACGACAAGGTTCGCGACCACACCGCCCTGCTGCTGTTCAACTGGTATCCCCCGGTGGCCGGCAGCGCCCGCCCCGGCCAGATGCGCCGCGGTGCCCACACCGACTACGGAGCGTTCACCGTGGTGGCGGCCGAGCAGATCCCCGGCCTGCAGATCCGCTCCAACGGAGCTTGGGCCGACGTGCCGATGGTGCCGGGCGGCTTCGTGGTCAACCTGGGCGATCTGATGGCCCGCTGGACCAACGACCGCTGGGTCTCGACGCTGCATCGGGTGGTGATCCCCGACGGCGAGGACCGGGCCCGCGACCGGGTGTCGGTGCCGTTCTTCTTCCAGCCGTCGTACCGGGCGCTCATCGAGACCATCCCCACCACCATCACACCGCAGCGCCCCGCCCGCTACGAGCCGGTGGTCTCCGGCGAGTGGATAGCGGCCAAATCGGCCTCCATGTTGGAGGACGACGCCGATTCTTGAGGGCCGCGGGCGCCGGATCGCGCTGTTGCTGGCCGCGGTGGCCATGGCGGCGGGCTCGCTCGCAGTGGTGGCGCTGGGCACCGCTGCCCTGTTGGATCTCGGGCCGTTCGCTGCTCCTGACGCACCCGGCGGCCTGGAAGTGGCCGACAGGATCGGGGATTGCCGCGAGGCCCGACTCGACACCGGCGAGTTCTGCGACGCGGGCGCCGACATCGAGGCGGTCCGTCTGCAACACGCCGGCGGCGGCAAGCTGCTAGTCGAACTGGCGCTGACCGAGGCACCGAAGCTCGGTCCGAGCCTGGCATGGACGGCCGAGTTCTATGCCGAGTTCGCCGAGGGAGGCGTGATCTGCCGACTGACCAACGTTGTCGAGGCTCAGCAGCCGTCGGAGCAGGCTCGCTCCTACGCCTTCGACCCGAACACGGTGCCGAGACAGCCTCTCGACGTTGATGTTTGTTCGGGCCGGCTCGACGGCGCGGTGGCCCGATTCGACGTGGATGTGAGCGGACAGCCGGACGACGAACCGTTCCGGCTGATCGGCTTGGTTCGGATCGAGTATCCCGATGATCCCGACCGCATCGGCTCCGAGGACGACTTCCTGGTGCGAGCCGCACTGACCGATCTGCAAGCCTGAGCGGCCGCGTCCAGGGGTCAGAGCAACTCGTGCCGACATCGATCGGTAGGGTGCCCGGTTGTGGACTTCCCGGCGCCGGCGCCGCACTTGAGCGCAGAGGCCCGGGAGTTCCTTATCGGCTATCGGTCCGTCGGCGCCGAACTGGACTTGGACGATCTCGAAGCGGTGGGCGCGGCTCGCCGGGGGTCGCTGGCCGGATGGGTCGCCCACAACGAGGGCCTTTCGGGGCCGTGGGTCAGTCGGCCGTCGACAGTGGCCGGCGTTCCCGTCGTGGCCTTCGCCAGCGACGAGACCGCTCTGGGCGCCGGCCGGGTGATTGTTCACCTTCACGGCGGGGCGTTTGTGTTGGGGTCGCCGACGGCCAGCGCCGCGCTGGCGGTGGGTGTGGCCCAGCGCACCGGGTTGCCGGTGGTGTCGGTCGACTACCGCCTCGCTCCGGAGCATCCCTGCCCGGCCGGGCTCGACGACATCGTGGCGGTGTGTCTGGAGTTGTCGCGGTCGCGCTCGGTCACAGCGGTGTTCGGCGAGTCGGCCGGAGCCAACCTCAGCCTGGCCGCGGCGGTGGCGTTGCGCGATCAAGGCGCACCGTTGCCGGCTCGGCTGGGCCTGCTGTCTCCGTGGGTCGACCTGACCTGCTCAGGCGACACCTACAGCTCGCTGGCTGCCGCCGACCCGGTGCTCGGCCCGCTCGATCCTTCTGCCTTCGCAGCTGTCTACGCCCCCGCCGACACCGCCGACCCAAAGGCGTCGCCCCTGTTTGCCGACTTGACGGGGCTGCCGCCCGCACTGATTCAAGCCGGCAGCCGCGAGATCCTGCTCTCGGACGCCTGCCGACTCAATGAGGCGCTGCGCCGTACCGAAGTGGAGGCTGCGTTGCAAATCTGGGACGGCCTGTGGCACGGCTGGCAACTCCAGTACCGCATCCCCGAGGCCCGCCAAGCCCTCGACGACCTGGCCTCATTCCTGTCTGGTTGAAGCACCGGCCCAGCGGATCCAACTTTCTTGGCGCTGTCTCCTGTGGTCAGTGGCCGGTGGCTATCTGCTTCACCTCGGTCAGGAGGGCTCGGTTGGCGGCTGGGCCCGGTGAGATGATGTTCATGAAGAAGGCGTCTAGCCGGTGCGCTCCGATCAGGTGCTGCAGTTGGTGACGGCACTGCTCGGGGGTGCCCGCGATCTGGTAGGAGGCCACCAGCTCGTCGGTCACGAGTTGGCCGACCGCTTCGGGGCCGCCGGTGGCGAAGGCCTGCTTCAGGCCGGCGATCTCGGCCTCGTCGAGGCCGAGGTTCTTGAGGATGCGGGGCGGGCTGTCCATGATGGCGTAGCCGTAGAGGTGCTTGGCCTCCTCGATCATCTCGGGCTTGTAGGCCAGGCGGTCGAGGTAGACGCGGGTGAGCGGGGCCTCGGCCGCGGCTCGGGCCTGGTCGGCGATACCGAACGCGTCGTCGAGGTCGGACTTGACCATCAGCACCAAACCGTCGGCACGGGCGCCGGACGCCGCCAGCATCCGCTCGCCCCGGGCCGCGACCCAGATCGGGATCGAATGGGTGCCGGTGGTGAGCTGGGCTCCCTCCAGCGAGAGCCGCCTGCCCTGCCAGGTGACCGGCCGGCCCGACCAGAGCAGGCGCAGGGCGTCGATGGTGTCGGACATGAGCGCCAGCGGCGCGGTCCGCTCGAGCCTCATCGGATGCAGCACCATGGTCCCGCCGGCCACCAGCGTCACGAAGGCCCGCCCGCCGCTCATTTCGTCGACGGTGGCGACCGCGGCCGCGGTGGCGGCCGGGTGGCGGGTGTAGGGGTTGGTAACCGCCCCCAGACGGATCGTGCTGGTGGCCCGGGCTGCCGCGCCGAGCACCGCGTACACGTCGAGCATCAGGCCCTCGTCGGCCACCATGCAGTACGAGTAGCCCAGTTCCTCCGCGGCCACGATGGTGTTGATCAGCTCGGCCGAGCCCATCGTCGGCACAATCTGCAGCCCAAGCTCAATGGCTTCTCCGGTCATGGCAGCTCTCGCCTGCACGCCGGAGCCCGTCTCGCGTCCGGCCTTGACGCCGACTGACCGCGGCCGGTCATGGTTCCGGCTCGACCCAGGGATCGCGGACGGGCCTGATGACGACCGGGCCGATATCGATGCGTCGGTCGGTCTCGACCAGGTCAGCCACCAACTCGCCCACCCCGGCCGCGGGCATCATGCGGGCCCGCACCGGATCGGGCGCCTTGCCGTCCCACAGCTCGGTGTCGATCTGCGCGGGACACAGCGTGATCACCCTGATGCCCCGGTCCCGTCCCTCCAGCCGAAGCACCTCGCCCAGCGCGTTGAGACCGCCCTTGGAGGCGGCATAGGCCGCGTTGCCCTCGAACGCCTGCACCGCGGCGACACTGCTGATCAGCACGACTTGGCCGCCAGAGCCGCTCAATGCCTCCCAGCTGGCCCGGATGAGCGCCATCACCGCGTTGAGGTTGACGTCCATGACCCGATGCCAGTGGTCGGCGCCGGCCTCGCCCACCGATGCCTTGTCGAAGGCGCCCGCGCTGTGAACGATCACGTCTATCTGGCCGTGTGCCTCCAGAGTCTCGGAAACAACCCGCTCGGCCTCGCCCATCTCCGTCAAGTCTGCAGCCAGCGCAGTCGCCGGTGGGGCCAGCCCCGCGGCTGCATCCCGCAGCCGAGCCACCCGCCGTCCCACGAGCACGCAGCGCGCGCCCCGAGCCGACAGCGCGGTTGCACAGGCCAAGCCAATGCCCGACCCGCCGCCGGTCACCATCGCCACCGGCGCCGGCCGAGCGGTCACCGGCGGCTCACTGCGGTACTTCGTCCGGCATCCCGATTCCGAGGAACCCCTCGATGCGAGCCAAGCGCTGACCATTCTCGGACACTTCGGCCCGCAGTTCGCCCATCTCGGCCCGCAGTTCGCCCATCTCGGCCCGCAGTTCGCCCATCTCGGTCCGCACCCCGCCGATCTCGCTGCGCAGCTCGCTGCGGAATTCGGCGCGCAGGCCGTCGATGGTTTGCTGCTGGTTCCAGATGATGGCGAACACTCCCAGAATGACCGCTACCAACTGAGCGATGGGAATGAGATGTGGCCAGCGCTGCAATGCTGTGCTCTGCCCCGACTCGGCGGCTATTCCCGCGGTGGCCGTTGGTTCGGGGGTGATCGTCGAACCCTCGCCTGGAACGCTCAGCGCTTCTGCTGCGGCCATTCTGCCAACCTATTGGATCCAAGCATATATTGCAAGACCTTTTCATAGCATATTCTCACAAGCCATATCGCCAGATGGCCTGGGTCTCGGGCTAGCCGAAGAACGAGGCTGTCAGGACCTCGTAATTGATGCGGCCCGCGCTGAAGGTGCGGCCGCTGGCCAGGTTGGTGAGGCGGATCTCGGCCGGGGAGTGGAGCTCTATGGGGATCTCGTAGAAGTCCCGGCCGGCGTCCTCGTAGATCTCGATGAAGGGACGGCCGTAGGCCGAGCAGGCCGCCGACACCACCCGGTCGACGATCTCGGCGCACTGGTCGTCGTCGCCCTCGACGGTGATGTTGGCGATGCCGCCGTAGAGCAGGCTGTCGTTGATGCGGCCCATCGACACCAGGTCGTCGTCCACCAGCGGGGGCACCACCCCCAGGCCGTAGGCGCAGCGCAGGCTGCGCAGGTCCATGCCCTCCTCGGCCAGGCGGTGGATGGACTGCTCCACGATCCGGGCCGCCACCTGCACCGCGGTCACCAGGCTCCGGTTCGGAGCGAACAGCACGTAGAGGTCGCCGGGGTCGACCCGGCACGCTGAGGCAATCATGTCGGCCATCGACACCGGGATCGGCTCGGAGGTCTGGATGGCCACCACCGACTCGTGGTGGTCGTCGCGGTAGTCGATCCACTCGAAGTAGTGGTCGAGGCTGTCGCGGTTCAGGGCCCGGCCCGGCCCGGCCAGGATGGCGGCGTGCTCGGTGCCGGGCGCCTGCAGGCGCCAGCCCGCGATCTGCGACGCCACGCAGGCCTCGATGGGATGGTCGATCATCACCCGCACCGCGGTGAGCATCCGCCCTTCGAGGTCGAAGGGCTCGTAGCTCACGATGCCGAGCCCCCCGAGGCTGGCCAGGGTGTAGAGCTGGGCGGCCCGCCAGCCGCCCTTGGCCTCGAGGCCCATGTCGATGACGGTGGCGCCGTTGCCGAGCCGCTCCACCGACACGCCCAGTGCGTCGGCCTCATCGAGGATGACCCGCACCGTCTTCATGGCCTCGCGGTTGACGCTGATCATGGCTGGCTCCTTCCGCTGGCGGTCAGGCCGGAGTCGACTCGCGGGCCCCGAGGGCTGCGTCCACGGCGATGATGGCGCCGTTGACGTAGCTGGCCTCGGGCGACGCCGCGAACAGGATGGCGGCGGTGATCTCCTCGGGCCGTCCGAAGCGGCCCTCTGGGATGTGGCGCTGAATGGCGGCCTGCACGTCGGGGTCGGGCATCCCGGCCAGCAGAGCCTCGGTGGCGATCAGCCCCGGCGCCACCGCGTTGACCCGCACCCCCTTGGGGCCCAACTCCAGGGCCATGGCCCGGGTCAGCCCCTCGATGGCGCCCTTCGAGGCGATGTATGCGCTGCGGTTGGCCACCCCGAGCCGGGCCAGGATCGAGCTGAGCTGCACGATGGCGCCCCGGCCCCGCTGCACCATCCCGACTGCCACCAGCTGGCTCAGCTGCAGCACGCCGCGCACGTTGGCGTGCCAGACGGTGTCGAAGGCCTCCAGCGACAGGTCGAACAACCCGGAGCGGTTGATGAGGGCGGCGTTGTTGACCAGGATCGAGACCGGCCCCAGCGATGCCTCCACCTCGGCGGCCAGCCGGGCCACGTCGGCCTCGTTGCCGATATCGGCCCTGAACACCGCGGCGGTGCCGCCCGCGTCAGATATGGCCTGCCGGGTGGCCGCCGCGCCGTCGGCGTCGCTGCGGTAGTTGATCGCCACCCTGGCCCCCTCGGCCGCGAAGGCCACCGCGGTGGCCGCGCCGATGCCCCTCGACGAGCCGGTGACCAGCACGGTGTCACCGTCGAAACGGTCGGGCCTCACGCGAACGACTCCCCTCGGTTGGCACTGTGCAGCCTGTTAGCGCTGATCATGGCGAAACGGTCAGATCTCATGTGGTCGTCCTCCCTAGCCTTCGGCGATGGCGGCGGCTTCGGCCTCGTTGTCGGCGATCACGGCCAGCACCGTGCCCACGTCCACGGTCTCGTCCTCGTCGACCAGGATTCGAGCGATGACGCCCGCGCAGGGCGCGGCCAGCTCGTTCTCCACCTTCTCGGTTTCGACCTCGGCGATCACCTCGCCCTCCACCACATGCTCGCCCTCGTCGACGTACCAGGCCACCACGGTGCCGTCCTCCATGGTCAGCCCCCACTTGGGCAGGATCACATCAGTGCTCATGCAACTCTCCTTGCGGCTTCGTGCCGGTCAGTATTGGGCCGCGGCCTTGATGGCGACGGCGATGTCGTCGGCGTCGGGGAGCACGATGTTCTCCAGCGGCACCGAGAAGGGGATGGGGGTGTCGAGGCCGTCCACCCGCACCACCGGACCCCGCAACCGCGCGAAGCACTCCTCGCTGATGCGGGCGCTCAGCTCCGCGCCCAGCCCGCCGATGCGGGGCGCCTCGTTGGCCACCACCACTCGCCCGGTCTTGGAGGCCGAGGCCAGCACCGTTGCCGCGTCGTAGGGGCGGATCGTCCGCAGATCGACCACCTCCACCGAGATGCCGTCGGCCGCGGCAGCCTCGGCGGCCTCCAGCGCCATGGGCACCATCCGCATGGCGGCCACCACGGTCACGTCGCGGCCCTCGCGGGCGATGGACGCCTTCCCCAGCGGGGTGGTGTAGTACTCGGGCGGCACCTCGGCCCGGCTGCGGTACAGCGCCTTGTGCTCCAGGAACAGCACAGGATCGTCGCTGTCGATCGACGCCAGCAGCAGGCCCTTGGCGTCGACCGGGTTCGACGGCGCCGCGATCACGATGCCGGGAACGTTCAGGAACCAGCCCTCAATGCTCTGGGAGTGGTGAGGTCCGCCGCCGAAGCCGCCCCCGCAGGCGGTGCGGATCACCAGCGGGGCCTTGAACTGCCCGTCGAACATGTAGTGGAGCTTGGCCACGTTGTTGACGACCTGGTCGTAGCACTCGGCGATGAAGTCGGCGAACATGATCTCGGCCACCGGGCGCATGCCCACCATGGCCGCCCCCGCACAGGTGCCGATGATGGCCGCCTCCGACAGGGGAGTGTCGCGGACCCGCTCGGCCCCGTACTTGGCCAGCAGCCCCTTGGTCACGCCGAAGTCGCCGCCCATCTCGGCGATGTCCTCGCCGATGAGGAACATCTCGGCGTGCTTCTCCATGGCCAGGTCGAGGGCGCCGTTGAGGGCTTGAGTGAAGCTGGTCTTGCGGACCCTGTCCTTGCCCTTGCGAGGGGTGCGGGCGGTGCGCCGCGGCTTGTCGGCGGCGACGGTCATCGCGCTGCCACCTCCCAGCCGGCGTAGACGTCGGCGGTGGCCTTGGCCGGATCGGGGGCGGGACTGTCGGTGGCGAAGCTGATCCACTCCTCGATCAGGTCGCGGGTCTCCGCCTCGATGCCGTCGAGCTCGGCTGGGGTCGCGCCCCGCTCGGTCAGCGCCTCGGCGCCCAGCATGATCGGGTCGCGCTCCTCGCGCCAGTACTTGACCTCGGCCTCGGGCCGGAACTCCCCGGCGAAGATCCCCTGCCAGCGCCAGGTCTTGAACTCCAGGAAATAGGGGCCGGCCCCCGAGCGGATGCGGCCGACCGCCTCGCCGACCGCGGTCCAAGCCTCGACGATGTCGTTGCCGTCGACCTGCTGGTTGGCGATCCCGTAGCCCTTGGCCAAATCGACGATGTCGGCGGTGGCGTGGCCCTCGCCCACCGGCATTGAGATGGCGTAGCCGTTGTTGACGCAGGCGTACAGCACCGGCAGATCCCAGATGGCGGCCATGTTGAGGCTCTCGTGGAACTCGCCCCGGCCCACGGTGCCGTCGCCGATGATGGCGCAGGCCACGTTGGGCTGGGCCCGCATCTTGGCGGCCAGCGCCACTCCGAGCACGGTGGCCATGTAGGAGCCCTCCACCGCGTTGTCGCCGAAGTTGCCCACGGCCGGGTCGGCCGAGTGCAGGCTGCCCCCCTTGCCGCTGCACACCCCGGTGGCCCGGCCGAACAGCTCGGCCATGATCCGCTCGCCGTTGCCGCCGTGGCGGTGCTGGGCCAGGGCGTTGATGCCGTGGCAGCGATGGTCGGGGAAGAAGGCGTCGGTGGCTTTGAGGTGCGCGGCCAGCGCGGCCTGGGTGGCCTCCTGGCCCAGTCCGGTGTGCAGCATTCCGGGCACGTTGCCCTGCTCGAACTCTCGCTCGAGTCCCTGTTCGAAGGCCCGTATCAGCCACATGTCGCGGTACAGGCCCGTCAGCGTCGGTGTGTCCACTAGGTCTCCTTCTGGTTCTCGACAAACTCCGACCACGGAATGCGGGGCAGGTAGTAGGCGCCATCGTCCACCGTGCGCAGGAAGGTTCGCAAGCCGAGCCGGCCGATGGGTCCGAGCCGCACCGGATCGATGCGGCCCTGCTCGTCGCAGACGGCTGCGTCGTAGGCCACCCACACCACCTCGGCGATCACCAGATGGACCTCCCCGAAGGGGATGCCCGGCGTGCCCAGGTCCACCACCTGTCGGACCTCGCACTCGAGGCGGGCCAGGGCCTCGCCGATGGCCGGCGATGAGACTCTGGCAGCCGGCACCGGCGTCCAACCGGCCAGATCGAACTCGTCGACGGTGCTGGGCGCCTCCATGGCCACCGTCTCGATCTGGTCGCGGAAGGCCTCGGTGGTGACGTTGATCACGAAGTCGCCGCTGGCGGTGGCGTTGGTGTAGGTGTCCTTGAGCTCGCCGCTCTCGCGCAGGCCCATGGTGACGCCCACCAGCATGGGGTCGCCGGTGATGGGCAGGTAGTAGCTCATGGGGGCCACGTTGTTGACCCCTGCGGGGCTGCGGGTCGAGACCATGGCGATGGGCCGGGGCACGACCAGCTGCGACAGCATGAACTGCCGCTCGCTGGGCGGGTGCTCGGCCGGGTCGAAGACGACGGTGCGCTCTGGGTCCACGGGTACTGGTGGCTGCGGGTGGAGGCCGTTCAGGCGCCGTTGGCGGGCCAGTGTTGGCGGTAGCGCCTCACCAGCCAGCGGTTGAACTGGACCAGGGTCTCCTCCTGCCACGAATAGCGGCCCCGCGGGGCGAGATGGGAGTTGAGCCCCTGCTGGGTCATGGCGTCCACGTAGATGTCCTGCTCGTTGAAGTTGTTGACGCCGTCCTCGGCCGCTTTGAACAAGTAGTCGAACAGGGGGTCCTCCAGCGCGGCGGGCTCGAGGCAGTAGCCGATCTGGATGGTGATGTGGCCGGCGTCCTGGGGGCTGATGATGAAGTAGGCCACCTCGTCGGGGACGATGGCCAACGCCAGGGTGGGCGGGATCAGCACGAAGCCGCCCCGCTTGCGCTGCTCTTCGGTGAGCTTCGAGAACACCGGGAGGATGCAGCGCTGGGTGGGATTGAACGAGCTGTCGATCGCGGTGAAGTGCTGGATCCGGCCGATGGCGCCGTCGCCGTCGTCCCACCGCAGGAAGTCGTTCATGTGGCTGGGAGCGAAGGTCTGGAGCGGCCCGTGCAACCGGCTGGCGTGGTAGGGGTCGTTGAAGTTCTCCATCATGACCTTCCAGTTCCAGGGAAGGTCACCGATGGTTTTGCCCTCCAAGGTGGTGGTCGACTCCAGGCCGTAGTTGGCGAGCATCTCGTCGATCTTGGTCATGGTGGGGCCGAAGGGCCGGGCCTCGTGATCGAAGTTGGCCATGATGAACCCCTGCCACACTTCCACCTTCAGCTCGGGCAGGCTGTGCTCGCTGCGGTCGAAGCCCACGGCCCGGTCCATGGCCGGCGCGCCCAGCAGCTCACCGTCGAGCCCGTAGCTCCAGTGGTGGTAGGGGCAGGTGAAGCGGCGGCAGTTGCCTGAGCCCTCGGCGATCACCATGCCTCGGTGGCGGCACACCGCCGACAGCACCCGCAGCTCGCCGCCGGAGTCCCGAGCCGCGATCAGGGGCTCGCCCGCGATGGCGATGCAGCGGTAGTCTCCCGGCGCCTTCAGTTGGTCGACCCGGCCCACGCACAGCCACTCCCGCCTGAAGATGGCCCGCCGCTCGAACTCGTAGAACTCTGCCGACGTGTACAGCACCGGCGGCAGCAGCCGGGCCTCGTCCACCGGCCCGACCGAGTCGTCGAAGCTGGCCAGGAGATCGCCGGTCAGAACGGTCATGGTCGCTCATCTTTCTCGAGGTGCGGACCCGTGACGAGGTTGTCCCCGTTGCGCCGCAACCTAGCGGGCCGACCTATGCCCGCCTCATGTCGTGCTGGCCGCGGCACACACGTCCGCGCCTCAGACGACCAGCGCGACGGTGATCAGCGCGCCCGCGAAGGTAGCCACCATCATCAGGGCGACTCTCATCATCACTTTGGTGAGTTCCGCGATGTCCTTGTGCAGCCCGGCCATTTGCTTGTGTATCTCGGCGATCAGCTCTGACTTGAGCACCTGTAAGTCCTTGGTGGTGGCCAGGGTGTCCGTGGGCAAGGATGTGTCTGCTGCGGCCATGCTCCGACTCCTGTCGCTCTCTGGTGTGGTTCCGGCGCACGCTAGACCACAGCGGACTGTGATGCAACAGAGATGCTGAAAATATATGAATAAGTCAATCAATGTGTGCTTGGAGGGCGGTGCCGACCTTGAGGCACAGGGCGTCGCGGTGCGGTGGGGCCACGACTTGGATCGCGGTGGGGCGGCCCTCGTCGGATCCGGCCGGCATCACCAGCGCTGGATTCCCGGCGACGTTGAAGGGAAGGAGGTTGCGGGCCACCTTGTCGAGCCAGAGCCGGTCGCCGTCGTCGAAGAACGTGGCCGGGTCGGGAGCGGAGGTCGGTGTGGCCGCGGTGACCAGGACGTCAACCCGCTCGAATGCTCCGTCGAGATCGGCTTGCACCAAGCGTCGAGCCTGCAAGGCTCTCAAGTAGTCCGAGGCGCTGATCCGGGCTCCGGCTGCGAGCCGGCAGGCCGCGGACAAAGTGAACTCGCCGATTCGGTGCAAGTTGCCGGCATGGTGAGCGGCGAACTCTGCCACCGTGATGACCCAGGCGATGATGCCGGCCAACTCGGCGTGGGGGAACGGCACCGGCACGATTGTGCAGCCAAGGGCTTCGAGCCGTGCCAGCGCGCCGGCCACGGTTGCGGCCACCCCGGGCGAGTTGCCCTCCGGGAGCCATCCGTCGGGCACTCCGACGCGCAACCCCCGTATCGAAGTCCCGGTCGAGCCGTAGTCGGGAACGGGGAGCGTCGACGAGTGGGGATCGGCCCCGGATCGACCGGCTATCACGCCGAGGACCAGTCCGAGATCCTCGACGCGGCGGGCCATGGGGCCCACATGGTCCAGGGTCCACGACACGCCGAACACACCGTCGCGGGGCACCCGGCCGAATGTCGGCTTGATGCCGCTCACCCCGCAGTACGACGACGGCACCCGGATCGAGCCGCCGGTGTCGGTGCCGAGCGCCACCGGGAAGAACCCGGCGACCAGGCCTGCCGCCGACCCGGACGAACTGCCGCCCGCCCACCGGCGGGGCGCGCCGGGGTTGGCCACGCCGTCGCCGGTCTCGTCGCCGAAGGCGAACTCCGGCGTGGTGGTCTTGCCCACGATCACCGCGCCGGCCTCCCGCAGTCGGGCCACGACGGCGGCGTCGGCGGCAGGGACATGGTCCGCGAACAGTGGCGACCCGGCCGCGGTGCGCAGTCCACGGGTGTTGATGATGTCCTTCACCCCTATCGGGACGCCCTCTAGCGGCCCGGCGTCGCCGTCACGCCAGCGACTGGCCGAGCGCGCCGCCTGCTGGCGGGCGGTGTTGTCGAGGGTGACCATCGCTCCGACGGCGGCGCCGTCGCGGCTGATCCGGGCCAGGCAGGCGTCGACCGCCTCGACCGGATCGAAATCTCCGGTCCGGTAGCCCTCCAGCAGTGCCGTCGCACTGAGGTCGACAAGGTTCTCGCCAGCCTCGAGCGATGGCGCCGCGGCCTCAGGCGGATCGAACCAGCCGGAATCTGGACCGGCATCAGACATCCAGCGGTCAGCGGCCGCGGGACCAACCGGGTCACCGAACGGCTCGCTCAGGGCTCGCAGAGCGGCCAGCTTGTCGCCCAGCGTCGCCTGGGTCTCCGCGGCCGAAGCCAGCACGTCTTCAGGGATGGCGATAGATCCCGTGGTGACCAGCCAACTGTCGGCCGCCGCAGTCACCGGCCGGAATCCTCGTAGGCGACCGCGGCCGCGAACTCGTCGGTGCTGATGTTGTGGAGTCTCCAAGTGATGTCGGGCATCTCAGCGAACCGGAAGCAGCCGCTAACGGCACCCTCGCGCATGGCCGGCGGTATCTCGAAGCGGGCCACATCCAACGACAGGCCCATTCCGTGGGCCTTGCTCAGCGCCTCCTTCATCGTCCACAGATCGAAGAACAGGTCCCGCCGGCGCTGTCCCCGCACTGCGGCCAAATCGCTCTGCTCATTGGGCCCGAACACGGCCGCGATCAACTCTGCGATATTGGGATGGGGAATCCTCTCCTCGACATCGACGCCCACCTCTCCTGCGGGCGAGAGCGCGATCAAGCCGTGGCGACCGCTGTGGCTCACGTTGAAGCTGATCGGGGCCAGCCGGCCACATACGGTGGCCGACGGCTTGTTGTGCTCGGAGACCTTGAAGGCGAGGTGCTCGTTGCGGCAATCGAGCCTGTGGCACAGCACCGACCGGAGCACGGCCCGGCACAGCGTGAACCGTCGCCTGGGGCCGTCGTGCACGAACCGGTCCCGCCGCTGATGTTCGTCGTGGTCGAGCCACGGCAGGGCGCAGTCCTCGCGCCCGCCGCCGGGCGACAGGTCTACGTGCAGTACCCGGATCTCATCGATGGCGCGGAACTGGCTGCACCAGTCGTCTAGCTCTCGCGCCTTCACAGGAATGGGCGCGAGGGTACTCCCCGGACGGAGCGGAGCCCGAAGGTCTGCGGGTCAGCCCGAGCGGGCGTCGAGGTACGCGATCAGATCTCCCGGCGTGAGCAGCCCGGCGAACTCGTCGGCCGGGATGTCGATGCCGAACTCCTCGCATACGAGCCGCCAGAACGCCACCACATCGGCGGAGCTGACACCCGCGTCCATGATGTTGAGGTCCAGTCTCATCGGCTGGCCTGCTGACCTTCCCTCGATCTGCAGGTTGTTGTCAACGAGCGCTCGAACGCGTTCTTCGGTGGAGGCCATCGGGGGAGTTCCTTTCGGGTTACGGCGGAGAAGGCGGGGAGCCTAGGGTGACATCGATTCTGAGTCAATCGGCGACTTCACCGGCAGCGGCTCCACCCAGTAGCGGCGTCGCTGGAACGGGTATCCGGGAAGGACTACCCGGTTCCGGGTCTCTCCATCGAACAGATTGTGGAAGGACACGTCGCCTCCGGCCGCGTACTCGGCCGCGATCGCTTCGACCCGCGCACCGTCATCGTCGGCGGCGTGTGGCGGCAGGCTCCCTCGCCTCTCGCCTCTGGCCACGGTCAGCAGCCCGTCCCGAAGCGACGCGACATCGCCGAACACGACCGCGGCCCGGCACTCGAGGTGGCTGCGTCCCATGCTCGCGGTCCAGGCCATGTCGGCCAGCAACCCGGCTGCGGCGCTATCAGAGTCCGACAACTCCCCGTCTCGCTCGCCGAGCCATGCGAGGTACCGCTCGGCAAGCTCCGCCAGGGCTTGGTCCGAATGAGCCGACAGCGGCAGCAGCCGAGTCCGGCTCTCAGGCGGTGTCTCACCGGCGGATGGGGGAGCGTCGCCCGGCGGTGCGTCGTACCCCTCCAGCACGAGGTGCGCGTTGGCGCCCGAGATGGCGAACGAGTTCACCGCGGCGAGCCGGGGCCGACCAGGGGTTGCGGGCCAGTCCGTCATTTCGGCGGGCACTCGGACCAGCAGCCGGTCCCAGTCGATCTGCTCGCTCGGTTCGCTCAAGTGCAGGTGCTTGGGGATCCTCCCCCGGTTCATGGCCAGCACCGTCTTGATGAGGCCGGCCACAGCCGATGCGGACTCCAGGTGGCCGATGTTGGTCTTGACCGAGCCGACCAGCAGGGGACGCTCGTGGTCGCGCCCGGTGCCGTAGACGGTGGCGGCCGCGTTCATCTCGACCGCGTCGCCAAGGGCCGAGCCCGGCCCGTGCGCCTCCAGGTAGTCCACCTCCGCGGGCAGGATCGCGGCCCGGTCGAGCGCCTGCTTCATCGCCTGCATCTGCGCCGGACCGTTGGGCTGGATGAGACCCAGGCCGGTGGCGTTCTGATTGACGGCCGTGCCGCGTATGACAGCCCAGATCCGGTCGCCGGCGGCGATGGCGTCGTCCAGTCGCTTGAGCACCACCATGCCGCAGCCCTCGCCCCGGACGTAGCCGTCCGCCCCAGCGTCGAAGGCGCGGCACTGCCCGCCGGCCGACAGCAATCCCGTCTCCGCGAGGAACTTGGCGATCGACGGGGACAGGACCGCATTGGCGCCCCCGGCCAGGGCCAGATCCACCTCGTGCTGCTGCAGCGCGGCCACGGCATGGTGTATGGCGACCAGCGACGCCGCGCAGGCCAGGTCGAAGGGCACGGCCGGGCCAGCCAGGCCGAGAGTGAACGCGATCCGCCCTACGGCCACGCTCGGGGAGGTGCCGAAGTAGCTGTCGCCCCGGCCGGCGTCGGCGATGGTCTTGCCGTACTCGCTGCTGCCGCCGATCCCGGCGTACACCCCGGTGCGGCTCCCCTTCAGGCCGGCCGGATCGATTCCGCCGTCCTCGAGCGCCTGCCAGCTCGTCTCCAGCAGCATGCGCTGCTGGGGGTCCATCATGCGGGCCTCGATCGGCCGGATCCGGAAGAAGCCCGCGTCGAACCGGTCGATGCCCTCGACGAATGCTCCGACCCGGCTGCTGGGATCGGGGTTGGCCGGATCCCCGAAAGCCCCGTTCCAGGGGCCAGGGTCCGGACGCCCGTCGGTGACCGCGTTCTCGCCCGCCTCCAGCTGGCGCCAGAAGCTGTGCAGATCCGGTGCGCCGGGGAACCGGCACGCCATACCCACTATGGCGATGCCGCTGCTCGCGGGCGGGCCGGGTGCCGGCACCCGCGCCGCGGGACGCGCCGACTCGTCCGGCCGTTCTGTCTCTGGAGCCACGGCCTCGCCTGCCTCGCTCGGCGGGGTCGGCGTGGCCGCTGCGCGCGCCTGTATGGCGAAACGCCCATCGGCCTCTATGTCCTCGATGCCGCCCGCGGCGGCCAGCTCCGATGCCAGGTGGGCGGCCAGGCTGCCGATGCTGGGATAGTCGAAGACCGCGGTGTTGCTCGCCGAGTACGCGCCCGCGAAGCCGCGATTGATGCGGTTTCTCAACTCCACCGCCATGAGCGAGTCCATGCCGAGGTCGGCGAACTCGGCCGAGGGTGCCGGCAGGGTCGGCAGGCGGGTCACCGCCTGCACCTCCCGCTGAAGGAAACTGCTGAGAATCTGCTCGTGCTCGGCCGGAGGCGACTGGCCGAGCAACGTCGGCAGGTCCGCCTGAGAGTCCTGATCCCCCCCGGATCCGCTGGAGGCCTCGGCCACCAGATCCTCCACGAACGGTGAGCCATGTTGCTGGCCCTCCGAGACCACCTGCCAATCCTTGGACGCCACCACGGGCGCGAGCACGTCCTGGCGCACCAGGCGGCCGAAGGCGCTCATGCCCTGCTCAGGGGTGATCCAGCCCGTCCCGGCGGCCTCCAGCCGCCCGGCGATGCGCTCCCGATGCTCCTCGGCTTCGCCGAGCTCCGACCAGGCTCCCCAGGCGATCGACTGTCCGGCCAGGCCTCTCGACCGGCGGTGGGCGGCCAGCACGTCCAGGAAGGCGTTGGCGGCCGCATGGTTGGCCTGGCCCGGATTGCCCATCACGCCGGCCACGCTCGAGAAGAGCACGAACAGGTCGAGATCAAGGTCCTCGGTGGCTCGGTGCAGCTGCCAGGCCCCGAGCACCTTGGGCCACAGCACCTGCTCGAAGCTCGCCCAGGTCTGGTTGGTCAGCGCGGCGTCGGACAGCACGCCCACGCTGTGGATTACGCCCGCCAGCGGCGGTTGCGTCTCAGAGATGCGGGCCAACATGGCGTCCACCGCGGCCGCATCCGTCATGTCGGCCAACTCCACGCTCACCGCGGCGCCCCGGTTGCGCAGGTCGGCTATGGCCGCGGCCCCATCCGGGTCCGGGTCCCGGCGACCGTTGAGGACGATGGCCCCCGCCCCCCGGTCGGCCAGCCACCGGGCCACCCTGCCGCCGATCCCGCCCAGGCCGCCGGTGACAAGGTAGGTCCGGTCGCCCCGCAGCCTTCCGGTCTCGAGCGGCGATGCCGCGAACACGATCTTGCCGGTGTGCCGGGCCCCCTGCATGAACCTTATGGCCGGTCCGGCCTCGGCCAGCGACCAGCGGGTGTGGACCAGAGGCCGCAGCCGGCCGGCCGTCACCCGCTGCATGACCCGCCGGAGGGCGGATCCGGGCTGGCCGGGGTCGTGCTCCTTCAGATGGTCCAGCTCCAGGACCCAGTAGCCCACGTCGGGCCGGGCCGCGGCCATCTCGCTGTGGCTGAGGATGTCTACCCTGGCCAGTTCCACGAACCGGCCTCGGTTGGCCAGGCACGACAGGCTGGCGTCGATGAAGCCGGGACCGGTGAGGCTGTTGAGGACCACGTCGACGCCGGCGCCGGAGGTGGCCTCCAGGATCTGCTCGCCGAACCTCACCGAGCGGCTGTCGAAGACCTTCTCCACGCCCAGAGAGCGCAGGTAGGCGCGCTTGGGCGCGCTGGCGGTGGCGAACACCTCGGCGCCCGCCGCCTGGGCCAGCTGGATGGCGGCCAGGCCCACTCCGCCCGCGCCGGCGTGGATGAGGACCCGCTCGCCGGCTTGCAGTCCCGAGCAGTCGAACGACATCAGGGCCGACGCGAACGCGGTCGGGATCGTCGCCAGCGCGGTCGCCGAGGTCCCCTCGGGTGCGGGCGCCAGCAGTTCCTCGTGGGCCACCGCGGAGGATCCGAAGGTGCCGAAGGCCAGGCCGACCACCCGGTCGCCCTCCTGCACGGTCGTCACGCCCGGTCCGGTATCGACCACCCGGCCGCAGAACTCGCAGCCCAGCAGGCCCTCGTCGACCACCCCCAGCGACCGGAACATGTCCAGGAAGTTGAGTCCGGTGGCTTCGACGGCCACCCGAACGTCCCGGGCCTCCAGCCGCCCCGGCGGCACGCCTTCCACCCGCACCAGCCCGCCGCCCTCGTCGGGCTCGAGCAGCCATTCCGACTCGCCGGCCGGCTCGGGCAGCTCCAGGCGTTCGGCTCTCGAACCGGCCCGGACCAGGCGGGCGGCCTGGCGGTGCCCGTCCCGGTAGGCGATATGGGTCTCGGAGTCGGGATACAGGAGCTCCTCGGAGAGGTCGGGCAGGCCCGCCGTGGCCGCCGGGTCCAGGTCGATCATCCTCGGTTCCAGATGGGCCGCCTCCCGGGCTGCGACCTTCCCGAAGCCCCACAGCACCGAACCGGCCAGACCGCCGGCTCGCTCGTGCTCGAGCACCTGGCCGCCCCGGGTGACGAACCACACCCCCTTGGAGGTGGCCGCGTCGGCGTCGGTGAGTCCCTGCATCAGCGCCAGCGCGGTGGCGGCCGCCTGCCGCACGCTTGCCGCCAGCTCCCCGGTGGGGGCATCCGCCCGCTGGCCGTCGACCGCCGCGAGGTGGACCACGCCGTTGAGGGGAACGTCGGGCGGAAGGCTCTCGAACAGTGTGAGCCAGTCCTCGCGGCGCTCCCTGTCGATCACCGCCGTGGAGACGCCGGCCGATGGAGACGCCGGCTCCGATTGCGGCTGGGCCTTGTCGGTGACCAGCACGACCGTCTGGTTGCGGTCGGCCAGCCGAGCCGCCAGCTTGCGGGCCACCCCACCCCGGTCGGCGGCCAGGACCCACTGTCCCTCCGGCTCGGTCACCTCGGCTGGGCCTTGGGCCAGGATTATGCCCCGATCCGGTTCCTGGGCGGGATCGGTCTCGTCGATCCCCAGGATCTCGATCCCCTCGAAGCCGGCGCCGGCCAGCTCCTGCCGCCACACGGCCGGACCGGCCAGGGCGTGGTGGGGGCGGGAGGCGTCGGCGAAGCGCCACCAGCCGTCGAGGCCCCCGAAGGTCAGGTCCAGCCAGCCCTGTCCCCGCAGGGTCTCGAGGGCCACGAGGCAACCCGACGGGGCCAGAAGGTTCCGGCAGTGCTCCAGCGTCTCGGACAGGTGGCGGGTGGCGTGCAGCACGTTGGACGCGATGACCAGGTCGTAGCTGTGGTAGTCGAAGCCCTGGGCGGCCGGATCCCTCTCGACGTCGAGGGCCCGGTAGTCGATCGACGCCTCCGGCCCGCCGAAACGCCCCTCGGCCTCGGCGAAGAAGCCCGCCGAGATGTCGGTGTAGGTGTAGTCGAAGCGCCCTTCCGGCAGTTCCGGCAGCACTGCGGCGGTGGCCGACCCGGTGCCTGCACCCACCTCGATCACTCGCAGCTTTCGATCCTCCGGCATCGGTTCCAGCAGGGCCGCCACCGCGTCGCCGAGCATCCGGCTGGCCGCGGTCCACACCAGGGACTTCAGGTACAGGTCCGCTGCGGTGGGCTCGCCGCTGCCGAACAGCAGTGTCAACGGGTCGGCGTCGCCTGTCAGGACATCAGCCAGTGCTCCGGCGCTGCGACGGAACAGGCCGATCTCGGCCGAGCCGTGCCAGTAGCGGTCGGCCATCTGCGAGGCGAACCCCTCGGGATCGTCGAGCAGTGCCTGGATTCCGGGATCGGAAGGACCGTCCGATGCGATGACGAACCGGTCACCGTCGGAGGTGGCCAGGCCGGCTCGGACCAGCATCTCGAAGAGCCGCCGGAAGAGGCGGCTGTGCTCGGGGAGCACCCCCAGCTGTTCGCGCAACCCCTCCGGCTCGACCACCTCGCCCGCATTGCCCTGCCAGCCCAGCCGCTCCAGCGCCCGCTGCGCGTAGGACCACGACAGCCGCTCCAAGTCGATCAGGAGGTCCGCCCGGCCGCCCCTGTCGATGCCCACATCCTCGAGATACGTCGCGAACGTCCTCGAGTGAGCGGCCACCGCCCCCGGATCCGGCATGAAGTCGGCGGGCACCACGCCCGGGGCCAGCGGGCGGTCCCTCCAGACCACTTCGTAGAGCAGCTCGTCGATGCCCTCATCCGGCGGCAGCAGCGCCGCCCGGGTGGCCCGCTTGACCGTGTAGGCGTCCAAGCCGCCCAGCTCGGCGCCGTCGTCGGTGTAGAACCGCAGGTCGGCGGAGATGACCTCGCGGGGCCCGTCTCCCTCGGTGCTCGGCTCGCGCAACACGGCGTGGCAGACCAGCCGGTCCCCGAGCGGGTCGGCGAGCCACAGCCGCTCCCATCCGAACGGCAGGTAGGGCGAGCCGTCCTCGAGCCCGGCGGCGCCGCGGGCCGCGGCCATCACCTGGAAGCAGCCGTCGAGCAGCAGGGGGTGCAGCTCTGCGCCCCCGCTGTCGGTGCCGTCGGGCAGGGCCACCTCTCCCAGGGCCTCCCCGTCGCGGGCCCACAGCGACCGCACCGTCCGGAACGAGTAGCCGAGCTCGACTCCCGCATCGGCCCGGGCCCGGTAGAAGTCGGCCACCTCGACCGGGGTCAGGCCGGCTCTGAGCTCCTCCAGGTCCCGACGCTCGGGACTTGCCGGGGAGCCGAGGTCCGCCGACAGCGCGCCCTCGGCGTGCTGGATCCAGTCGTCGGCGCCGTCGGCCCGGCTGAAGATCTCGAACCGGCGAGGCTCGGTGGCGACGGGGCCGTCGAGTACGAGCTGCACTTGCCGGCCCGGGACCTCCTCGGCATCCTGCGGGTCGTGGGCGTCGAAGACCATCGGGCTGTGGAGCTGCAGATCATCCACGGTCACCGACCCGGAGCCGCCCTCCGGCCTGCAGGCCGCCGCGGCCATGGAGCCGTACAGCGCGCCCGGCGCAATGACTCGCCCGTACACCCGGTGGTCGGCGAGCCACGCCGGGTCGGCAACAAACATCTCGGTGGTGTGCAGGGTCTCGCCCCTCACCGAGTCGTGGCGGGTGCCCAGCAACCGATGGCCCGATTCCCGCCTGCGCCGGCGCGGCTGCTCCACCCAGTGTCGCTGGTGCTGGAAGGGGTAGCCGGGGAGGGCGACGCGGCGTCGGGCCTCGCCCGCGAACAGGCCCTCGAACGACACGTCGATGCCGGCGCGGTAGGCGGCTGCGAGCGCGTCGAGGAAGCCGCTGCCGTCGGCTGGATCGGGCTTGCCGGCCGTGGGCCGGCGCATGCTGGAGGCGATGACCGGCTCGATCGCGTCGGCTCGCTGCGGCCAGGCGGTGGCAACGGTGGGGCCGAGGACGGCGTCGGGACCGACCTCGACCACTGCGTCCACGGCCATGGAGGCCAGTGTCTCGACGCACCTGCGGAAGGCCACCGGAGCGCGGGCCTGGTGCCGCCAGTACCGGCCGTCGAGGGTTGCCCCATCCTCCAACGCCCGACCGGTCATGCTGCTCACGTAGGCGATCTGCGGGACCGCGGTCTCGATGCTGTCGACCACGGCCTCCAGATCGTCCAGGGCTGGCTCCACCAGCGCGCTGTGGTAGGCGGGGCTCTTTCGCAAGCGGCGAACCCACACCTTCTCGGACTCGAAGACTTCCAGCAGGCTCTCGACCGCCTCGGCCGGGCCGCTGACGACCTGGTGCATCCCGTTGTCGGCGGCCACGCTCACCGGCGAGCCTTCATTCGAGGCGTTGAGCTCGTCGACCGCGGCCGCGACCCGCTCCGGCGTGGCGAACACCGCGGCCATGGCGCCGTCCCCGCCCAGCGAGCCCATGAGGGTGCCGCGGGCGGCGGCAAACCGCAGGCCGTCCTCGAGGCTGAACACCCCGGCGGCCTGTGCGGCCGCGATCTCGCCGAGGCTGTGGCCGACCACCACATCGGGACGGACACCGACGCTCGCCCACAGCGCGGTGAGAGCGCACTCGATTGCGTAGATGCAGGGCTGGGTCCAGGCCGGGTCGTCCAGTTCGGCGGCGTCACCGGAGCCGAGCATCACGTCGAGCAGCGAAGCCTCCCGCTCCTGGCGGAGCACCCCGTCGCAGCGGTCGAGAACCGCCCGGAAGACGGGCTCGCTCTCGTAGAGGGCGCGGCCCATGCCCACCCACTGGCTGGCCTGGCCGGTGTAGGCGAAGGCGACTCTGGCGGCGGTCCGGCTCGACGGATCCTCGTCACGGTTGGCCAGCGCCTCCAGCGACTCCTTCAGCGACCCGATGTTCGAGAAGACAACACCGGCGCGATGCGCCAGATGGCTCCGCCCCACCCCCGCGGTCCATGCCGCGTCGGACAACAGTTCGTCTGCGCCCCGGTCACCATGCGCATCCCCGAAGTTCTCCTCGAGCCACTCCAGGTATCGCGCCGCCGTCTCTCGCAGGGCCTTGCCGGTCTTGGCCGACAGGGGAAGCAGGCGGGCTGAGCGGGCCGCGGGTGCCGCCGCCGTGGAGCTCGCGGTTCCCTCTTGCCCGCCGATAGAGACCCTCACGGGCGGCCCCGATAGCCACCGTCGCGGATCGGATGCTTCGCTTGAGGCATCGGGTGCTCCGTACCCTTCCACCAGAATGTGGGCGTTGGTGCCCGACCAGCCGAACCCGCTCACGCCGGCCAGCGGCTGGCGGTCTGGGCGGTGGGGCCAGGGCGTGGGCTCCGCGGTGACTTGGAGCGGCAGCCGCTCCCAGGGGATCTCAGGGTTGGGGTCGCTGAAGTTGAGATGGGAGGGGATGACGCCCCGCCTCAGCGCCAGCAGGACCTTGATCAATGCGGCTGCACCCGCGGCCGACTCCAGGTGGCCGATGTTGGTCTTGACCGACCCGACCAGCAGGGGCTGGTCAGGATCCCGCCCGGCGCGGTAGGCATTCCCGGTGGCTTCGGCCTCTATCGGGTCCCCGACCGGCGTGCCGGTTCCATGGGCCTCCACGTAGTCCACGTCCGCCGGCTCGACTCCCGCCCAGGCCAAGGCGTCGGCAATGACCCGCTCCTGGGCCTCGCCGCTCGGGACGGTGAGCCCCTGGCTCGCGCCGTCCTGGTTCAGTGCCGATCCCCGGATCACTCCCCAGATCCGGTCGCCGTCGGCCTCGGCGTCGTCCAGCCGCTTCAACACCAGGATGCCGCAGCCCTCGCCCCGGACGTAGCCGTTGGCAGCGGCGTCGAAGGTCTTGCAGCGCCCGTCGGGCGCCAGCATCCCGGCGTTGCCCCGCAACTCGAACAGCCTCCCCGACAAGACGATGTGCACGCCGCCGGCCAGGGCAAGATCCGATTCGCCCCGTTGCAGCCCGGCCACCGCCTGGTGCACCGCTGCCAGTGACGAAGAGCACGCAGTGTCGACTGCGAGGGCCGGCCCCTGCAGCCCGAGCGCGAACGCGACCCTGCCGATCGCGGTGTTGAAGGAGGTGCCGGCAACCGAGTACAGGCTGGCCGCGGGCTCCGCGGTGTCGTTGCCCTCCAGGACCAGGCCCCGGTAGTCGTTGTTGCTTATCCCGGCGTACACCCCGGTGCGGCTGCCCTTGAGCCGGTCGGGATCGATGCAAGCGTCCTCGAGCGCCTGCCAGCTCACTTCCAGCATCAGTCGCTGCTGGGGATCGAGCAGTTGCGCCTCCACCGGCGAGATCCGGAAGAACGCTGCGTCGAACTGGTCGATCCCGTCGATGAAGGCCCCGAACCGGCAGGCGTCGTTCTGGACGGCCCGGTCGGCGAACAGCTGGCCCACCCGACCCACGCCCGAGCCGGGCAGCCCCTCGGTGACGGCGCTGGTTCCGGAATCCAGCAGCTGCCAGAACGCCTCGACATCCGGCGCGCCGGGGAACCGGCACGCCATGCCCACCACTGCGATGGGCGACCGACCCGCGCCCGGCGCAGGATCAGGCAAGGCCGGCCGGCTCCAGGAAGTCGCGCATAGCCGCCACGCACTTTGCGGGCTGCTCCAACTGGAGGAAGTGTGTTGCGTCCGGCAGGAAGTCGTAGTCCACGGTCATCATGTCGCTCAGGTCGAGCGTCGGCAGGTACGAGTACGGCAGCGTCGGATCGGCCCCGATCACCTTGGTGGGACACCCGAGAGCCTCGAAGTCGACCAGCACTGCGAAGATCCGAGCATGGGCGATGATCTGGGCCTCGTGCTCCCGAGGGCATCGCAGTTCGAAGCCGGAGCCGTCCGCGGCCTCGCGCAAGGTGGTTGCGGCCAGCAGGTCGATGACACCGGGCACAGCGTTCCTGAAGGTCGGAAGGAAGCCCATCAGGTCGACGAAGGCCTCCCTGGTCTCGAACACCGGCGTGCGTCGCCCCGCGATCCTGGCTGTCCGTTCGAGGGCCTCGTCGAACTCGTTGCTCGTCACCCCCGGTTTGCGCAGCGGCGGATCGAACAGGACCAGAGCCGAGAACCGGCTGCCCTGCGTGGGTGACAGCAGCGGCGCAAATGACGAGACCGAGTGGAACACACCCACCTGCGGCTTGGAGCCGTAGCGGTGGTCGATCGCGTCGAGAACTCTCTCATGGTCCTCCGCGAAGGTCGGCACGGTGTGGTTCGCCAGGGGGCTGACCGCATTCCAACCGTGGCTCCTCAAGTCATAGACCACAATGTCGAACTCACCGGTCAACAACGACCAGAACGGATAGTAGAGGTCGATCGAGAGGCCGTTCCCGTGGCAAAGAATGAGCCTTGTGCCGTCCGGGTTGCCATGGCACCGCAGCGTGATGGCCGCATCGTCATCCATCCGGACCTCATGGACGGACCGCGGCTCAGGTACAGCCCAGACAGCTTCTGACATGGAGGGAAGAGCCGAACCTACTTCCATTTCAATCCGAGCAACAAGGGCTAGCTCGAGCCCCGGACCTGCACCGTGACGACGTCGAGACCGTGGAACTTCTGGTGGTTCACCGATGATGCGTAGTGGCGGAGCAGCCTGAGCGAGATCTCGCCCTCCTCCATGCCCGAGGCGCTCTGAGACTCGGCGCTCAGGTGGGCCAGGCGGTCGGCGAGGTTCTCGTGGTCGAACACGGCCAGGAACTCCATCTCCACCACCGCACCACTGTGACGGGCCACCACTATCAGCGTGGCCGCGTCGTCGGCGGGGTGGTCGACGCCCTGTTGCAGCAGGCTCATCAGCGTCTCCTCGCCGGCTGATCGCAGGCGCTGCGCGGCGGTCTCGTCCCAGTCGATGTCGGCGGCGAAGCCGTGGAGGAACTCGTCGATGTCTCTGGCGGCCGATAGGCGCAGCTCAACCTCGCAGCGTGCCCGCCGGCCCTGGGTGGTCAACTCCACCAAGCGGTCGATCACCACCGCGGCCAGTGCTCCGGCCAGCATGCCGTTGTCGACGAGCGGACCCCAGGCCTCGCCCAGCAGGTCGGCGCCGATCGTCTGGTTGTTCAACCCGACGCCCAGTGCGAAGGCGATGCCCACCGTGAGACCCCTGCCCCGGTCGAGGCCGTCAGCCACCACCGTCTGTATGCCGGTCACGAAGAGCAGCCCGATGGCGGTGATCAGATAAGCGCCCATCACTGGGCCGGGGATGGTCAAAAGCACGGCTGTGAGCTTGGGGAGCAGCGACAGCGCCACCATCAGCAGCCCGACCGCGTAGCCGACGCGCCGGGCGGCCACGCCGGTGAGGCTGATCAGCGACGGACTCGACGACGAGTACACGCTGGTGGGCGGCGTGCCCGACAGGCCTGCGAGCAGGATGCCGACCCCGTTGGTGTTGAGCGATCCCTGCACCCGCCGGAAGTCGGTCCTCCGGGGTTTGCGCCACGACACCTGCTGGACCGCTATGCAGTCGCCGATGTTCTTGATGCTGCCCACCAGGGCGACCACCGCGAAGGCCGGAAGCAGCGACCAGAACTCGATGCCGGGGGTCAGCTCGAGGCCGGGCAATCCGCTGCCGGGCAGCCCGATCCAGCTCGCGTCGCGTACGGGCCCCAATTCGTAGGCGCCGAACAGTGCGGCCAGGGCGCAGCCGGTGGCGATAGCGATGAGCGGTGACCAGATTCGCAATGATCCCGAGGCCCGCAGCGACAGCAGCACGAACGCGATGAGCGTCGCCAGCGCCACCGCCGGCCCGGCCGCCGACGGCGCGGCATCGGGAACCTCGCTCACGCGGTCGAGCGCCACGGGCACGACCGTGGCTGCGATCAGCATGAGCACCGCTCCCGACACCACCGGTGTGATGACCCGGCGCAGCAGCGGCAGCCATCCCGAGGCCACGCTGTAGAAGATTGCCGCCGCCACGGTGAGGCTGGCCAGCAGGGCCGGTCCCCCCGCGGCCAGGGCCAGAGCCGAGACGCTCACGTAGTTGACGGTGGGGCCCATGATCAGGATGTGCCCGGCACCTAGCCGCCAGAAGCGTCCGGCCTGTAGCGCGGTCAGCCCTCCGCCGATGACGAGCGACGCGAACACGGCCCAGGCCACATAGCTGTCGTCCTGGCCGCCGGCTCGGGCGGTGATCGACACCACCAGCACCATCGTGGCCAGCACCAGCATCACCCCCTGAAGCCCCACCCCCAGCGCCAGCAGCGGCGGGCAGGGCTCGTCGGGCTCGTAGCGGAGGGGCTGGCCGGAGCGGCGCGAGGCCATCAGCCCGATGCTCTCTCCACCGGCGGCGCCAGCGCGAGCACGGCGCCCTGAACGACCACCGCGACGGACACCGGCGCGGGGCAGACCTCGTGGGGCTCGTAGCGGATGGCCGGTTCGGCCGCTGGTGACGTCATCGGTGCCTCCAGTCTCGCGCCGTTTGCGGGCTTGGACTCGTTTCGGGGGGTTCCGGTAGGGTCGCAGTGTGATCGCGGACTTGGAGCATGAGCCGGTGGTCGAGCGGCTGCGGCGCAGGGTGGGCGAGACCGGCGGGCTGGTCGACGACCCGCTCGACAGCCCGATGCTTCAGCCCTACGAGGTCTACGACCAGGAACTGTTCGACCTGGAGATGGTGCGGGTCTTCGCCCGGTCGTGGGTGTGGCTGGGCGACACCGAGGACCTGGTCGAGCCCGGCGACTACATAACCGGGACCATCGGCTACCAGCCGGTGATGGTCGTGCGCCAGGAGGACGGCTCGGTTCGGGGATTCCTCAACAACTGCCGCCACCGGGCCTCGGGGCTGCTGTTCGAGCCGGCCGGCAACTGCGGCAAGACCATGACCTGTCCCTACCACAACTGGGCCTACAACATCGACGGGCGCCTGATCGGCATACCCGACCGGGCCCGCATGTATCCCGACGGCCTTCCCGACGAGAGCTACGGGCTGGCGCCGATGCGGGTGGAGGTGGCCTGGGACAAGCTCGTGTTCGGCTGCCTGTCGCGTAAGGCGCCGCCGTTCCGGGAGTGGATCGCCCCGCTGGCGGAGCGATACGACCTCTACCGGTTCGGCGACTTCACCCGCTACCACCGGGAACTGGACGAGATCTACCCCATCAACTGGAAGGCCTTCGCCGAGAACTCCAACGACGACTACCACGTCCGCTTCGTGCACCGGCGCCTCAACCGCTTCCGCAAGCAGATGGACACCATCGTGCGCTTCGAGGGCCGCACTTGCAGCGGCTTCAAGCCCCACTCCGACGAGGAGGACTCCACCGGCGGGCGCACCGACCTCACGCCCGAGCAGCTCCTCGGCCACTACGCCGACTTCATCTATCCCAACCTCACCCCGCTGCCCTACCCGACTCAGCTCATCCTGGTGCGGGCCGACCCCATAGCCTGTGACCGCACCCGGCTGTTCAGCCGCATCTACGGGATCGACAAGTCGATCGAGGAGCAGGACTTCGAGCTGGACCGCCTGGCCACCACCAATCTTGAGGACACCGACATGGTCACTGAGCTGATGAAGAACCTGCGCTCGCCCTTCTACCGGGTGGGGCCGCCGTCGGCCTGGGAGGGCCGGGCCGCCCACATCATGAAGCTGGTGCGGGCCGATGTGGCCACCCCGCTGGCCGACGACGAGTTCACTCGATGAGCGAGTTGGCCCTGATGTCCTCGGCGGTGGCGGCAGGCAAGCTGCGCCGGGCCCGGCACCTGTTCGCCGACGACGGCCGGGCCGTGTTCGTGGCCATGGACCATCCGGCCTATCTGGGCGCGGGGGTTCCCGCCGCCGCGGCCGCCGCGGTGGCCGAGGCCCGGCCCGATGCCATTCTGGCCACCTGGCAGCTGGCCCGATCCCGGCCCGAGGCCTTCGCCGGCTCCGGGCTGATTCTCCGGGTGGACGGCGGGATCTCCGATTTGGGCGAGCCTCCCGCCGCCGACACCACGTCGCTGCTGTATTCGGCTGAGCAGGCGCTGGTGCTCGGCGCCGACGCGGTGGTGATCATGGTGTTCCCCGGCACGCCCGACGAGGACCGCTCGCTGGGGCGGCTGGCCCGGCTGGCGGCCGAGTGCGAGCAGCTCGGCCTGCCGGTCATGGCCGAGTCGATACCGGGCGGCTGGCCCCGAACGGTCGAATGGAACGCCGAGAACGTGGGCCGGGGGGCCCGCATCGCGGTCGAGCTGGGCGCCGACATCGTCAAGACGGTCTGTCCGGGCCCCGCCGAGGAGTTCGCCGCGGTGGCCGAGGCCTGCCCGGCGCCGGTGGTGGCGCTGGGCGGACCCAAAGTCGACGACATCGACCAGGTGGTGGCGCTGGCCCGCGGCGTGGCCGCAGCCGGCGGCGCGGGCGTGGCCTTCGGCCGCAACGTCTGGGGCGCCGACGACCCGGCCGCGCTGGTGCGACGCCTGATGGAGGCCGTTCACGGCGCGGACGCGGGCTGATGGCTGCGCTGGTCACCATGGGATGGTGCGACGCCTGCCCCGTGGCCGTTCGCGGCGCGGCCAGCGGCTGATGGCCCCGCCGCCGGCGTCGGTGCTTGATGACCGCCTGTACCAGCGTCTGGCCGATCTGGCGTCGGCCGACTCGCCCGACCGGGGTCCTAGCCACCCCGACCTGCGTCCCGCGGTGGAGCAGGCTCTCTACCACGAGGCCCGCCTGCTGGACGAGCGCCGCTACCGGGCGTGGCTGGAGCGGTTCACCGACGACTGCGTCTACTGGATCCCCCTCGACCCCGACGCCGATCCCCGCACCACGGTCTCCTATTTCCTCGACGACCGCCGCCGCATGGCCGACCGCATCGGCCTGCTGGAGACCGGATGGGCCCACGCCCAGGAGCCGCCGTCGCGCACCGCCCGCACGGTGTCGAACGTGGAGGCCTGGCCCGCCGACGGCGGCGACACCCTGGCCCGCTGCTCGACGGTGGTGTGGGAGCACCGCAAGGACCGGCTGACCCCGTTCGCCAGCCGCAACGACTACCTGCTGGCCTCGCTGGGCGACGGCTGGACGGTCAGGCACAAGATCGTCCGCCTCGTGGACTGCGGCGGCGACGTCCGCAAGTTCTCATTCGTGCTATAGAGCCCCCTGTGGATGCTCTCGACACGCTGATCCAGCCGGGGCGGGTCCATCGCTCGCTCTACACCGACGCCGACGTCTTCGTTGTCGAGATGGAGAAGGTCTTCGGCGGCGCCTGGGTCTATCTAGCCCACGAGAGCCAGCTCCCCGAGCCCAACGACTTCGTCGCCACCCGGCTCGGTCTGCGCCCGGTGATCCTCACCCGCGACCCCGACGGCGGGCTGCACGGGCTGTTCAACCGCTGCGCCCACCGAGCCTCGACCGTGTGCCAGTCCGAGTGCGGCTCGGCGAGGCGCTTCCAGTGCTCGTACCACGGGTGGACGTACTCAAACCGGGGCGAGCTCGTCAACGTGCCCTTCGTCGAGGGATATCCGCCCAGCTTCGACAAGGCCGACCACGGTCTGGCCCTGGTGCCGCGCCTCGGCAGCTATCGCGGCCTGGTCTTCGGCACCCTCAATCCTGACGCGCCTACCCTGACCGAGTGGCTCGGCCCGGCCGGCCCGCTGATCGACGAGTTCGTGGACCGCTCCCCGTCTCGGCGCCTGCAGGTGCGCAACCGCCAGCGGATGGTCTACCGCGGCAACTGGAAGCTGGCCTGGGACAACGCCGGCGACGGGCTGCACCCCACCTTCGCCCACCGCAGCTTCCTGGTGCTCAACGAGCGCCAGCACGGCGGCGCCCGCTCGCTGGCGCAGTTCAAGTCCAACCCCGACGACACCGGCATGTACGGCCTCGACCTCGGCAACGGCCACATGTTCGTGGACCAGCGCCCCGGCCTGCAGCAGTCTTTCTGGGAGACGCAGCGGCCGGTACCGGGCCGCGAGTGGTACTCCGAGCGCATCTCAGAGCGCTTCGGCCCCGGCGCGGCCGACATGCTGGAGATGGCGCCGGGCTCGATGGTGAACCTGTCGATCTTCCCGAACCTGCTCATCAAGGGCAACACCCTCGAAACGGTCGATCCGGTGAGCGTGGCCGAGACCCGGCTGCACACCTGGGTGGCGGCCGCGGAGGGAGCGCCCGACGAGGTGAACGTGCTGCGCATGCGGATCGCCGAGGACTTCCCCAGCCTGGGCAACCCCGACGACCTTGAGATATTCGAGCGCTGCCAGGACGGTCTGGCCATCGGCGAGGTGGAGTGGGTGGACATGAGCAAAGGGCTCGACCACGAGGCCGAGGAGGTCTCCGCCGACGGGGTGCGGCGGGCGCCGGTCACCCACGAGGGGCCGATGCGGGGCTATCTGCGGGCCTGGCTGGAGCTGATGTCAGCCGACGCCAAGCTCACCACCGCCCGCCCCGGCGAGGCCAGCTTCGAGCGGGCGGCGTGATGGGCCGGGTTCTGCCGGGATCCTCTGGTGGCGCTCGGTGCCTGCTGTCCAGCTTCGAGAAAGCCGCATGACGCCTCCCGGGCAGGTCCTGCAGGAGGTGGTGGTGCCGCGCTGTGAGGGCCGGGCGGTCGAGGTGCGGGCCGGGCAGGTGCTGCGGATCGTGGCGCTGGACGGGCCGCAGGTGGCCGACTCGACGTTCGTGGCTCTCGACAACCCCCGCGAGGGCTATCACGCCGGCCAGACGGTGGCCCTCAACATGCTGGCCGGAACGGGCACCATGCGGCGGGTCACCACCCTGTGGTCTCGCCCGCCCTACGAGCGGCCCATGCTGACCGTGGTCGACGACCCGGTCGGCGTTCACTTCGCCTGGAACGGTGGCCGCTGCTCTACGGGCGTCTACTCGGTGCGCGACGGCATCGAGTCCGGCCACCGCACCTGCCAGGGCAACCTGGAGGAGGCGGTTCGGCCCTGGGGCGTCGAGCCCGACCTGATACCGGACGTGTTCAACGTGTTCATGCGAACCGATGTGGAGGACGAGCAGCGCCTGGTGTTCCGCGAGTCGCCCGCCGCGGCCGGCGACTACATCGACCTGCGAGCCGAGATCGACGTGCTGGCCGCGGTGTCGGCCTGCCCCAGCGAGACGTCGGCGTCCAACGGCGGCGACCCGAAACGCCTGGGCCTCGAAGTCCGGGAAGGAGTCCCCGACGGCGAGACTCTCAGGAAGGCCGACTAGCAGGGGAGAATGACTGCGATGGTGAGGATGGTGCGCAAAGCCCAGGTCGATTCCAGCGACGTGGCCCGGGTGAGGCAGTGGATCGAGCGCTACACCGGCTACATGGCCGCGGCCGACCCCGAGCGGGTGACGGTCACCTCCTGGATGGAGGCCTACGGCGCCTACGGCCGGGTGTACTGGATGATCGATGCGCCCAGCCTCGCCGAGCTCGACGAGTTTCTGGAGCGCCTGCCCGCCGAGGAGGGATACCGGGAGATCCTCAAGGCTGGCAGCGAGCTGTTCGTCTCGGGCCAGACCAGCGACCAGCTGCTCAAAGAGGTCTGAATCTATGACCCGCAGGCCCGGCGCCCCGCCGCGCCGCGGGTCGGATCGCGAGCTGCTGCCCTTCCAGCTGCTGATGGGGGTCACCGCCGGGGGCATCGGCGGGATCGTCACCGTGCTGGGCGAGCTGCGCGACGAGTTGGGCTTCAGCGGAGCGGGGATCGGGATCATGGTGGCCAGCGGCTTCGTGGCCGCCTTCGTGTCGCAGGTGACCCTGGCCCGGCTGGCCGACGTCGGACATTCCCGGATCATGGCCACTGCCGGGATCGCGCTCAGCGCGGCGGCCATGGGAATGATGGTCTTCGCCGTCGACCTGTCGGTGTGGATACTGAGCCGGGCTGCGCTGGGATTCGCGGGAGGTCTCATCCTGCCGGGCGTGCGCCGGGCCGCCTCGGTTCACGATCCGGTGAGGGCCGGGGAGAACCTCGGCCGCATGGTGGTGGCCGAGACGACGGGGTTCATCTTCGGTCCCTCGCTCACCGCGCTGCTGGTGTGGGTGGGAGGGATCCGCCTGCCCTTCGCCGTGTTCGCGGTGGCCATGCTGGCGTTCCTGCCGGTGGCGGTGCGCCTGCCCGCCGACCGCGGCCTGCTCGACCGCTCGGGCCGGGCCACGTCGTTCGATCTGCTGCGGGGCCGGCGCCTCCAGGGGGCGCTGGTCATCGTCGGCGGCTACTTCATGATGATCGGCGCCTGGGAGGCGGTGCTGCCGGTGATGTTCGCCGACCGGGGCGCGGGCGCGGCGATGACCGGCATCGCCTTCACCATGGTTGCGCTGCCGATCATGCTGGTGGGCACCCGGGCGGGCCGGCTGGCCGACCGGGTGGGGCCGGTGCGGGTGACGATGGCCGGGCTGGTGACGGTGAGTCTGAGCACGATGACCCTGGGCGTCATCGGCGGCGTGATCCCGATAGTGGTGGTGATGACGCTGGTGGGCTTCGCCGACGGCTACGGCTTCACCGCGGCCCACGCGGTGGTGGCTCGGGCCGTGCACGAGCAGCGTCAGGCCGCCGCCTTGGGGTTGATGGGCGCGGCCGAGGTGGCCGGGGCGGCCATCGCGGCGCTTCCCGCGGCCTGGATGTACGACAGTCTCGGGTCGGGGCCGACTTGGGCGGCGGTCGGCCTGGCTGTGCTGGTGCTGGTGCTGGTGGGCCGGCTGCGCATCCGGGGCACGGTGCCGGCCTCGGGTCCGGACGCTCCGCAAGCTCAGTCTGGCTGAGTCCGGCTCTTCCTGAACGGCTGCTCCCGGTCTCCACGGTTGATCATTAGGCTTCCTGGCGATGTACGCGTCGCTGGCTCGATGGTGTTTCCGCCATCCTTGGCGCGGCGTGGTGGTCTGGCTCGTCGTGCTGTTCCTGGCGTTGGGGGCATCCCGCAGCTTCGGCGAGGCCTACAGCGGCGACCTGGCTATCGCCGGCACCGAGAGCCACGACGGCAACGGCCTTCTCGAGCAGCACTTCTCCGGCGCGGGGGCCGGCCCCGCCGGGACCATCGTGTTCCGGGCCGAGCAGGGCGTCGACGATCCCGTTGTGAGATCGGCGATGAGCGAGTTGTTCGCTCAGGTGGAGGCCCTGGAGGACACCGAGGTCGTCACGCCGTACGACCCGTTCGTGGGAGCGCTGCGGATAGCCCAAGACGGGGACCACGCGGGACGGATCGCCTATGCGGACGTGAGCCTCCCGCCCGGCACGAGCGGCACCGAGGCCCAGGACATGGGCAGGACCATCGAGGGCCTGATCGACGAGTTGGACCTGCACTCCATCGAGGGTCTGCAGGTGGAGGTCGGCGGGATCTGGTTCGCCGAGTTGCGGCCGCCCGAGTCGGAGGCGATCGGCCTCGCCTTCGCCATCTTCGTGCTGATCGCAGTGCTGGGCTCGGTGATGGCCATGGGGGCCACGGTGGCTGCGGCCCTGGTGACGGTCGGGATCGGCGCGGCCTCCATCGTCGTGTTCAGCAACTTCATGACCGTGCCCGACTTCGCGCCGGCCATCGGCCTGATGATCGGGCTGGGCGTCGGCATCGATTACGCCCTGTTCATCATCACCCGCTACCGGGATGCCCTGAACGATGGACACGGGCGCGAGCAGGCCTTGGTGGTGGCGCTCGACTCGGCCGGCCGGTCGGTCATATTCGCGGGAGCGACCGTGGTCGTGTCGCTGCTGGGGATGCTGTTCATCGGGATCCCGTTCGTGACCGGCTTCGGCCTGGCCGCGGCGGCAACGGTGGCGGTGGTCATGGTCGGCTCGGTGACGCTGCTGCCGTCGCTCATCGCTCTGCTCGGCGACCGGATCACCACCACCCGGGTGCGAGGCATGGTGGCGGCGGCGCTGCTGAGCGTGGCCCTATTCGGCTTCGGGGCCGGCATCGAACCGCTGGCGGCCGCCGCGGTGCCGGTGGCGGTGATCGTGCTGGCGGCGGGAATGTTCGGGCGGGACAGCAACCCGCTGCGGCGCAGGTTGAGGCCGCGCCAACCGCGGCCGCTGCGAGAGACCGGCTGGTACCGGCTCAGCCGGACGGTGCAAGCCCGGCCGTGGGCGTTCGCGGTGGGCGGCACCCTGCTGTTGCTGCTGCTGGCCGCGCCGGTGCTGGTGCTGCGCTTCGGCTTTGCCGACGAGAGCAACTACGGCCCCGAGACCACCACTCGGGCGGCCTACGACCTTCTGGTCGACGGCTTCGGGGCGGGCGCCAACGGCCCGCTGGTGGTGGTGACCGAGGTGTCGGGCACCGCTCAGATGGCCGAACTCGGCGGCCTGGCGCAGGCCCTTGGGGCCACCGACGGCGTCCGCTTTGTCAGTCCGCCCATTCCCAATCGCGCCGTGGCGCCCACCGCGGCCGCCATCGAGGTGCGCCCGACCACCGGCCCCCAGGCGGCCGAGACCGAGGCCCTCGTCAAGCATCTTCGCAGCGTGGTGATCCCGTCGGCGACCGCGGGCACCGACCTCGAGCCTGCGATCACTGGTCTGGTGGCGGTCAAGGCCGACGTGAGCGACTTCCTGAAGTCGCGCACCGCGGTGTTCTTCGCGGCCGTGCTGGGAGCGTCGTTCATTCTGCTGATGGCGGTCTTCCGCTCGCTGGTGGTGCCGCTGAAGGCGGTCATCATGAACATGCTGTCGATCGGCGCGGCCTACGGCGTGCTGGTGGCCGTGTTCCAGTGGGGCTGGCTCGGCGGTGTGGTGGGGATCGAGCCGGGCCCGATCGAGCCGTTCATGCCGATGATGCTCTTCGCGGTGCTGTTCGGCCTGTCGATGGACTACGAGGTGTTTTTGCTGTCGCGCATGAAGGAGGAGTTCGAGCGCACCGGCGACGCGGTGAACTCCGTCGCCGACGGCCTGGCCCTCACGGCCAGAGTGATCACCGCCGCCGCGCTCATCATGGTGTTCGTGTTCGGGAGCTTCGTGTTCGAGGACCAGCGGGCCATCAAGATGTTCGGCGTCGGCCTGGCCGCGGCGGTGGCGGCCGATGCCAGCCTGGTGCGCATGCTGATCGTGCCCTCCACCATGGAATTGCTCGGGGCCCGCAATTGGTGGCTGCCCCGCTGGCTCGACCGGATCCTGCCCGAGCTCAACGTGGAGGGCAGCCACCGCTAGCGGGTCGCGTCGCGTCAGAGCCCAGGAAAGTCTTGCTTGGGGATCATGCAGTGGACGCCCTTGACGTCGTTCACCACTTGGGTGACCTCGAAGTCGGCCCGGCAGCTCAGATAGGCGTAGGCGATGTGGCGGGGCAGGCCGAGTCGGCTCTCACAGAAGCGCAGCGCCTCGCGGACCGCCTCCCGCATCGCCTCGGTCAGGTCGGCGTGAAGGCCGATGGGCATCCAGTGGGCCGCGGTCTCGCCCATCGGGTTCTCGATCAGCCCGCAGGCCCGCCGGGCTTTGGGGCCCCGCAGCAGCGACAGCCGCAGATCGGCTCGCAGCGAGCCCTCCAGCGCAGTGAGGGCCACCTCGCCGTTGCCCTGCGCGAAGTGCGGATCGCCGGCCGCGAAGCCGGCGCCGGGGGTCTGCACCGGCAGGTACAGGGTCGTGCCGCTGACCAGATGCTTGATGTCGAGGTTGCCGCCGTGGCGCCCCGGCGGACGGGTGGCCACTGGTTGGTCGGTGTCGGGGGCGACCCCGGCCATGCCCAGAAACGGGGCGATGGGATAGCGCACCGCAGCGCCGCCGCTATGGCGCAGCACCGCGGTGTCGTCCTCCACCTCGGTGAACACCGACACGGTGCTGCCGGGCGCGTCCGGTGTGAGGGTGTCTGCGGGCGCGGTTCCGTCGGGCATCTCGCCGTGCAGCGCGCCGAGGCCGTGGCGGTTGGAGGTGACCCCGTAGGGCACCCTGGGCGCGAACCCCAGCATGTCCACCCGCAGCAGGTCGCCCGGCTCGGCCCCCTGCACCTCGATGGGTCCGGTCACCACATGCGGCCCGTCCACCCCGAAGGTGTGGGGCACGTCGCGGGCCAGCTCCACCGCGTCGGCGAGCACGCCGCCTTCTGGCACGCCGCGGGCGCCGAAGAAGGCGGCCGGGTCGCGGCCCTGGTCCTCCAGGATTCCCTCGTGCGACAGAGTGTCGACGGTGACCACCGCGCCGTCGGCCACCGACAGCACCGGATTGTCCAGCCGGTTCGGCCACCAGCCCCACCGGCAGGTCTCCGCAGTGACAGGAAGGTAGTGCTCGCCGTCGATGCGCCCCTGCCCCGGATTCAGAATCACAGGGGTTGCCTCACCCGCTGATTCTCGCATGGGCGGCTGCGCCTATGCTCGGCCGCGATGGGGGCGGGTACCGAGAGCGCGGCGACGCTGCTGGTGTCGGGCGGCGACGTAGTGACCATGAACCCGGCCCGGGAGGTGCTGGTCGGAGGGGCGGTGGCGGTGGCCGGCGACGTGATCGCCGCGGTCGGCTCCAGCACCGAACTGGCCGCCTGCTACCCGCAGGCCGAGGTGATCGACGCCACCGGATGCGTGGTCACACCCGGAATGGTCAACGCCCACCAGCACCTCACCGGCGACCCGCTGATCCGCAGCTGCATCCCCGACCTGCTGGCGCCGGGGGCCTCGATCTTCGAGTGGTCGGTCCCTGCCCACGGCGCCCACACCGGCGACGACGACGAACTCTCCGCGGTGCTGTCGTCGGTCGAGAACCTCACCAACGGCGTCACCACCGTGGTGGAGGCGGGCACGGTGGCCCACCCGCACCGGGCTGCGGCCGGGATGCGCACCGCCGGCATCCGCGGCACCATGGGCACCTGGGGCTGGGACATCGAAGAGGGTCCCTTCACCGCGCCCGCGGCCGAGGTGCTCGACCGCCAGCGCGAGGTGGTCGAAGCCCTGGGATCGGGCGGGCTCGTTGAGGGGTGGGTGACGCTGGTGGGCCACGATCTGGCTTCCGACGAACTGTTGGCCGGGGCGGCCGACCTGGCCCGCAGCCGGGGCACCGGCCTCACCATGCACATGTCGCCCACCTCGTCTGATCCCGAGCAATACCTGGCTCGCACCGGGCGCCGGCCCCTGTTGCACCTTGACGCTCTGGGCGTGCTCGGACCGCACCTGCTGGTGGCCCACGGAGTGTGGCTCGACGACTCCGAGGTGGAGTTGGTGCTGAACACGTCCACGGCCATCGCCTACTGTCCGTGGGCCTATCTGCGGCTGGGCCAGGGCGTGTGCGGCCAGGGTCGCCACGCCGAGATCGTGGAGCGGGGCGGGCGGGTGGCGCTGGGCTGCGACGCCTCCAACGCGGGCGACACCTGCGACATCCTGGCGGTGGCGGCGCTGACCGCCGGCCTGGCCCGTGACACCCGGGTTGACCCCGAGCGTTTCGGCGCTCACACCGCTTTCGAGCTGGCCACCGTCGCCGGCGCGGCCGCCATCGGCATGGACGACCGGATCGGCAGCCTGGAGGCAGGCAAGCAGGCCGACATCGTGGTCCACGACACCTCGTCGGTGGCCTGGAGCCCGCGGGGCGAGACCATCCTGCAGCTCGTCTGGGGCAGCGACGGGCGCTCGGTGCGCGATGTGGTGGTGGCCGGCCGGCCGGTGGTGCGCGACGGCGCCTGTGTCACCGTCGATCTGGCCGCCCTCCACGCCGAGGCTGCCGAGGCCCAGCGGTCGCTGCTGTCGAGGGCCGGTCTGGAGATCCCGCACCGCTGGCCCCACATCCCCTGCGCCTAACCTCTACCCGAGTATCAGTTAGCTGGGAGCATCATGCAGGTTGCCGTCGTAACCGGACCGGGAGCAGTCGAGCTCCGCGAGGAACCCCGGCCCGCGGCCGGACCCGAGGACGTGCTGGTGGCCGTGGACGCCTGCGGCCTGTGCACCATGGAGCGGCGCCTCTTCGAGGGGACCAAGCCGATCTATCCCGTCGCTCCCGGCCACGAGGCCGCGGGCCGGGTGATCGAGGTAGGCGAGGCGGTCGCACCGCTGCCGGGCACTCCCCGCCTCGGCGAGCTGGTCACCATGGACCTGCTCACCCGCTGCGGCACCTGCCACCTGTGCCGGCGAGGCCGCAGCGCGCTGTGCAAGCGGCCCCAGGGCGGCGCCCTGAGCGACGGAACCATCTCGATGGGCGCGGGTCTGGCCGAAGTGGTCGGGGTGGCCGCGGCCCAGACCTACCGGGTCGGCGAGATCCCCGTCGAGCACGCCGCCATGGGCGAGCCGCTGGCCTGCGTGGTGCACTCGGTCCGGTTGAGCGGCTTCCGGGCCGGCGACCGGGTGGCGGTGATCGGTGCGGGCTACATGGGCCGCCTGCATCTGGCCCTGTGCCGGGCCTGGGGCGCATCACGGGTCGGCATGATCGACGTCAGCGGGCCGCGCCGTGCCGAGGCAACCGAGGCCGGCGCCGACTGGGCGACCGCACCCGACGACACAGCCGGCCACCACGGCGCGCACGACATCGTGTTCGTCACCGCGGGCACGCCTGGCGCAGTAGAGCTGGCCCTGGACCTGTGCGACGACGCCGGAGCGGTGGTTCTCTACGGGGCCTTCCCCAAAGACGTGATGGCCTCAGTCGGCGCCGACCGCATCCATCATCACGAACTCTCGATAATCGGGGTCTTCAGCCAAGAGCCCCAGGACTGGCGAACAGCTGCAGGCCTGTTGGAGTCCGGCGCCCTGTCCGCCGACCTGGACCGCCTGGTAACAGCCCGCTACCGCCTCACCGAAGTAGCCGACGCCCTGACCCTGGCCACCTCAGAGCCCGTCTACCGAGTAATGGTCGGCTGACCGCGCCTGGCTGGTTGAAGGACGGTCCCCGTGCGTGTTGTTGTTGGGGTGGATCTTGGTACTGGGGGGGCTCGGGCGGTGGCGCTGGGGCGCAGCGGGGGTGTGGAGCTTTGGATGTATGAGCCCTTTGGGGGGGCCGGGTCTTGGCCTGCGGGGCGGGCTGATCCGGCTGCTTGGCTCGAAGGGTTGGGCCGGCTGCTGGCCAGGGTGGATACCGCCGGGCTGGAGATCGCGGCGGTGGGCATCGGCGGTCAGAGTCCTACCACCGTGCCCCTGCCCGACGACGGCAGTACTGACCCGGTCGGGTGGGCTGCGACCTGTCGGCATCCGGCCGGCGTCGGACTGGACCGCACCGGGCAGCACCTGGCCCAGCTCGAGTTTCTCAGCCACGAGGCGGGCCGTCCGCTGGCCGGCGCCCAGATCTGGGACTGGGCGCTGCGCTGTTTGGGCGCGGGCGACGTCCAGGGACTGTGGCCCGGCGAGGAGGCCATCGCGGGGTACGGCGAGCGGGTGGAGGTGGGCGCCGTCATCGGTCATTGCGACGGGTCGCTGGGCCTGCCGGAGGGAACGCCGCTGGTGAGCGGGTCCAACGACGCCTACATGAGCTTCTGGGCGGGCGGTCTCGGCACTCCCCGCCGCGGTCACGACCCCGGCGGTCGCACCGGGGGGCTGGGCGTGGCGGTCGCCGCGGCGCAGCGGCCGGCCGAGATCCCTGGCTATTTCAGCCCGGTGGGCGGGGTGGAGGTGGTGGGCGGACCCACCAACGGGCACGGGCAGCTCTTGGAGTGGTGGTCGGGCGCCTCGGGCCGATCCATTGAGGAACTGTTGACGCAGGCCGAGGGCGCGGCCCCGGGCGCGGGCGGCGTGTTGGTGCTGCCCTATCACGACGGCGAGCGAGCACCCCGATGGGAGCCCCGCCTGCGGGGCGAGATCCACGGTCTGACCTTCAACACCGGCCCAGCCGAGATCGCCCGGGCGGCGCTGGAGGCGGCCGGCTACAGCCTGCGGCACGTCCTCGAGGAGCTGCGCCGCGCCGGGGTCGACATGGACGTGATGTGCTGCGGGGGGTCGCCGGCCCGCAGCCGCCTGTGGTGCTCGATCAAGGCGTCGGTGCTGGAGGTGCCCGTCGACATGCCCGAGCGGCCCGAGCAGCTCTCGGCCCACGGCTGCGCTCTGGCCGCGGGCGCGGCGCTGGACTGGTGGGAGGGCGTCGGCGCGGCCGGCATGGACTCGTGGCCGCTGGCCGCCATGACCCGGATCGATCCGGCACCCGACGACGCCTACCGGGCCAACTACGAGCGGTTCGTGGCCCTGGGCGACGCCGCCGTCGCCCGCCTCGCCGAGCCGGTCTAGTGTCCAACAAACCACCACCAAGGAGCGACCGGCATGGTTAATCCCCTCATATTCGTGGACCTGCCCACCCCCGACCCCGAGGCCACCTCGCAGTTCTACGAGACGCTGTTCGACTGGAAGTACAAGCGGCGCCCGGCCGGGGAGTTCCACGAGGTGCTGCCCGGCGTGAAGCCCAACCTCGGCATCCATCTGGAGACCACGCCGGTGACCGGGCCGGTGCCCCGCATCTACGTGATGGTGGATGATCCGCCCGACCGGCTGGCGGTGGCCATGGAGATGGGCGCCACCAAGATGTGGGACGAGGTCTACTGGGAGGAGTTCGACGCCCGCCACGCCGCCTTCCGCGATCCGTGGGGCAACGAGGTGGTGCTGTGGCGCAACAAGGGCACCTACGTTCCCGGATCAGCCTCCGAGAAGAACGCCTAGAGCCGAGCGGGCAGGCCAGCCAGCGCTGACTCTCAGCCCAGGACCTGCTCCACCGAGAACTCGACGTTGTTGCCGTCGGGATCCTTGATCAGGCAGATGTAGCCCACATCGGGGTTGCGGTACATCGGCCCCAGCACCAGACAGCCGTCCTCTGAGGCCAGGCGGGCCACCTCGTCCACCTCGTCGCGGGTGTCGAGGGAGATGCCGAGGTGGGCGATGGAAGTGAGGAACCCGTACTCCTCGGCGATGTCGCCGGTGATCTGCTTGGGCAGAGCGCCCTCCATCAGCACGATCACGAACCGGGCCGCGCCCGGAACGGTGATATCGCGCTCGTTGGCCAGCCACGCGGTCCGCATCTTGGTCTCGCCGTCGCGGCGCTCGGAGATCTTCACCAGGGTGGTGAACTTCTCGTAGAAGGCGAGCGTTTCGTCGAGGCTGCGCACTGGCAGCGCGATGTGGGTCAGCAGCGATGCCGGCGGTGCAGGCGAAGCGGTCTCGGTCATGGTGGCTCCCTGAGATGGCGACACTATCGGACCGGACGGACGTGTTCCGGCGGGCTTGCCGAAGCCGTCGGCACCGCGTACCTTCCGGCGACCGACTCGCCAACAGCAGAGGCGCCAGCTGAGAGGAGGACCGATGAAGGCGATGCTGTACCGCGCCTCGGGCGGACCTGAGGTGTTGGAGTACACCGACGTCGACGACCCGGTGCCCGGTGGCGGCGATGTGGTGGTGGAGGTGGCGGCGACCGCGCTCAACCGCCTCGACGTGCTGCAGCGCAACGGCTGGTACCACATGCCGGGATTCGCCTACCCCCACATCGCGGGCATGGACATCGCCGGGGTGGTGGCGGAGGTGGGCGCCGCGGTTGCCGAGTGGCGGCCCGGCGACCGGGTGGTGGTTGATCCGTCCATGGCCGGAGTGCCCGACAACTCCAAGTTGGCCGGTATGGGCGACCTCTACGGCGAACTCGGCATTCTCGGCGCCACCCTCGACGGCGGCTACGCCAGCAAGTGCCTGGCGCCGGCCTCGCACTGCTACCGGGTGCCCGACCATGTGTCGCTGGAGCAGGCGGCCACGTTTCCGACGGTGTGGCTGACCGCCGGCCATGCCCTGTTCGCCACCGGCGGGCTGTCGGCGGGCGAGACGGTGATGATCCACGCGGCCGGCTCGGGGGTGTCGGTGGCCGGCATCCAGTTGGCCAAGCATGTCGGCGCCACCGTGTTGGCCACCGCCGGCACCGACGCCAAATGCGAGCAGGCGTCCGCCATCGGCGCCGACCATGTGCTCAACAACCGTACCGGCGACGTGACCGGCTGGGCCATGGAGGCAACCGGCGGTCGGGGAGTGGACATGGTGTTCGACCATGTGGGCACCGCGCTGTTCACCCAGTCGCTGTTCTCGCTGGCCATCGGGGGCCGGCTGGTCAACTGCGGCAACGCCTCGGGCGACGCCGCCACCATCGGGTCGCTGGGCCACCTGTTCCACAACGGTCTGCGGATCATGGGGTCCGATCCCTACCGGCCCGACGAGATGGGCCCGCTGTGGGACACGTTCTGCTCCGGACTCGACTCGGGAGAGTTCACTGCGGTGATCGACTCGGAGTTCCCGCTGGCGGAGGCGGCGGCGGCCCAGCAGAAGATGCTGGACAGCGACTTCTTCGGCAAGATCCTGCTGAAGCCCTGACCCACCAGAGCCCAAACAGACGACGCGGCTACCAGGGATGCAGGATCTCGATGCGGTCGCTGACGACCTCGTCTGAGGCGGTGAACAGTGGCAATTCGAGTTGCTCGGCGAGGATCAGAGCCGACCACGAGTCGAGCGAGTCGCCCTCATCTTGGCCAGCCCGGGCGAGTGTCTCTGCCACGAACATTCTGACCGGGAACCACTCGTCCACAACCAGCAGCACCAGTCCCGTCTCTACTTGAATGGTCTCGGGCCTGCCCTCGTAGCGAGACGCCAAGAACCGCCCGACTGTGATCGACGACCAGTCAAGGGCCAAGAACTCGGTGTGGGGCAAGGCATGGCCCTCGATGGCTCCCGCTGCGGCCAGCACTCCGCCCGCGTCGCAGACGACGCTACGCGTCATCGGCTCCGCGGAGCCGCTGCCGGATGGCCAGGAACTCGGCTCGACTTATGGGACGGCGGCCACTGGTCAACTCAGCAGGCGACAGACGCGACGCAATGCGTGTCAGTTCGTTGCGCAAGTATTGCTGAACAGACAGCCCAGCCGCGGCCGCCTGCTCCTTGAGCCGCCGAGCCACATCGTCATCTAGATCCTTGATGTTCATGTCCACCTCACAGTTATATCAAATTGGTAGAACCTCAGCCAGCCGAGGCTCCGCAATATACGATTTCGTCATGCTTGACGGTGTCGGGAGCATATGGCCGTGACAGCAGTGCACGTCAACCCTGAGCGGTTGTGGTCTCGGCTTATGGACATGGCTGAGGTGGGGGCTACTCCGGCGGGGGGCTCGAACCGGCAGGCGCTGTCCGATGACGACTGGGCGGGCCGGAATCTGTTCGTGGGCTGGGCCGAGCGGGCCGGATGTTCTATCGAGTTGGACCCGGTGGGCAACCTCTTCGCCCGCCGAGCCGGGATCGATCCCGATGCGCCGCCGGTGGTGCTGGGCAGCCACCTCGACACCCAGCCCACCGGCGGACGCTTCGACGGGGTGTACGGCGTGCTGGGCGGCCTCGAGGTGATCCGCGGCCTGAGGAACCCGCGGAGCCCACCACGAGGTAACCGTGTGGGGTGTAGCTCCAACTCCATCTTTGGTCACCGAGGTTGTGGGGCTACCCCCGCCGGGAGACGCCAAGGCGGTCGAGCATGGCCTGGTGGGCCTGGGCGCCTACGGCGAGCAGGAAGATGTCGAGGGGCAGCATGCCGATGCCTCTGCGGTCCTCTGCGGGGTGTATGACCGTGGCCTGGGGTGCCACGAGATAGCTATGGCCATGGAAGCGGTAGTTGCGTTCGACAAGGGCCTCGAGGCCGCGAAGGGTGTGGCTCGGCGATGATGCAATCTCGAAGGCGAGCGGCTGCTGGGGATCGTCGTAGATCAGATCCACCTCGTGGTTGCCGTCTCGCCAATGGTGAAGGCGCACGCCGGCGTGAGTGGCGAGGGTATTGACGGATGCCACTACGAGGTTCTCCAGTAGCGTGCCTTGTTCGACGGGATCGTCCAGCGGGGCGAGACCTCGGTGCAGCGCTGCGTTGCGGACCGCGCTGTCAACGAAGTACAGCTTGCGGCCGCGCCGTTGGACGGCCGACTCTGAGCCCGAGTAGTTCGTCAGCGTGAACACGAGATAGGCCTGCTCCAGGAATGACAGGTACCGGTCGAACGTGGGCTGCTTGATTCCCAACTGCTGGCCGATGTTGGTCGGCGAGAGGAGGCCGGTCACCTGGCCGGCGAGCGCATACAACAGCCGCTCCAGCATCATCGGGTTGTCGACGCCTGCCGCTTGGGGGATGTCCTTGTAGACGGCTCGCTCCACCGCATCGCTACGGAGCACCCTCTGCGACTCGAGGACTCGGTTGGCGATGTCCTCTTTCGAGGGGGGAACGGCCGCATTCTCGAAAGGCTGCATGAGCAATTCGGGGAAGCCGCCCACCAACAGGAGGTGCATCCGAAGTCCCTCAAGTGCGAGGTCGGCCTGGTGTCCTGCGGTCAAAGTGGCCAGGGTGGCGCCAAGTGTGGCGAATGCGTCCAAAGCATGGGGCCAGCCGAGCAGATCGCAGGACTCATCGAGCCGGCAGGGCAGCAGGTGATGTTCCTCCCATCGTCCCACACCGCTCTCGCGACGCTGCTTGCGGAGCGCCGCGGTGCTGCTGGAAGTGGCCGCTATATGCACGGGCCAGCCCTCGTCGTAGAAGGCCTTGAGCCACAGGTCCCAGTCCTTGGCGTAGACGACCTCGTCGAGCATCAGGAACACGGGCCGCTCTTCCGTGGCTCCTGAGGTGTCGAGCACCGTCCGTACGAGGCCGCCGAGACTGGCTGGCAGCAACAAGGGGTGGTCCATGCGGAGCCACCAGATTCGGTTAGGGGCGATGTCGTGGGCGATCAGGTGTTGCACGGTCTGGTACAGCACCGTCGTCTTGCCGACGCGACGGGGGCCCAGGATCACTTGATGCCTGCGTGGCTCGTTGTGGAGGAGCCGCTGCCATAGCAGTTGGGCCAGGGATCGCTCGGTGCTGGGCGCGAGCGTCTGGGGCACAGTCCCGGACGACCACCACGGGTTCTGTTCCGTGTAGACCCTGTGGTAATCACTGGGCTGTGGCTGCCATTCAACCATCACGCTCTACCTCGTGTGTATGTTATTTGAGGAATAGCATACTCATTGTGAATGTTAAATGGCAAACTACAAACATCCAGGGCCATGTCTGATAGTTCTCGGGATGCGCCTTATCCGGAGTTGAAGAAGACTCACACTATGGCCCATGTGGGCCGGCCGTTCACGGACTACAAGCCGCCCGCGGCTGCTCCGGTTTGGGCCGTGATCGAGGGGCTGGGCCGCTACCACGTCCTGTTGGCCGCGCTGGAGTTGGGTGTGTTTGAGGCTCTGGCTGAGGCTTCGGGCGGTGCCGGAATGACGGCGGAGGAGCTGGCCGGGCGGCTCGACCTGCCGCCGCAGCACACCGAGGCACTGTTGGACTCGGTGGTGGCGCTCGGCCTGCTCGACCGGGTGGTGGACTGCTTCAAGCTCAACGACGCCGCCCGCCGCTACCTGCTCATCGACGGGGCAGCATCGATGGCCGGGCTTGTCCCGGTGGCGCCCGGACCCCATGAGAACTGGACCCGCCTGGCCGACACCGTGCGCTCGGGCCGTCCCTCCACCCCGATAGACGACGACCCGGCCGCGTTTTATGTGCCGCTGGTGGAGGGGACGTTCACCACCATGTGGCGCTGCGCCACCCGGGCCGACTTCCGGATGCGCTACAGCGCGCTGGCCGCGCCCCGGTTCCTCGACCTCGGCGCGGGCGGGGCGCCCTGGTCGATCGCCATGCTGCAGGCCTGCGCCGATGGCCGGGCCACCATCAACGACCTCGACGGCGTGATCGATGTGGCCCGCCGCAAGGCGGCTGAGCACGGCGTGGCCGACCGCTGCGAGTTCCGCCCCGGCGACTTCCACACCGTCGCCATCGAAGACGGCGCCTACGACATCGCCGTGCTGGGCCATGTCTGCCGCACCGAGGGCCTCGATGGCGCCCGCCACCTCATCGAGCGGGCCCACGCCGCGCTGCGACCCGAGGGCCGGGTGGTGCTGGCCGACTACTTCGTCGGCCCCAACCACAAGACCAACCCCCACGCGGTGCTGATGGGCATGACCATGATGGCCAGCACCGTCAACGGATTCGGCGTCACCACCGACGCGGCCACCGCCTGGTTGCGGGAAGCCGGCTTCGAGGCCATCCGCCTCATCGAGCCCATCGGCTTCCAATTCGCCTACGTGGCCTCCAAGCCCAGAGACTGAAACACAAGACCTCCGCAGGCAGGAGACGGACATGAGCGAGCGGGAGCGCATCGACACGCTGATCAAGGGCTGGTACGTGGTCACCATGAACCCGACCCGCGACATCATCCGCCACGGCGCGGTGGCGGTGCGGGGGAACCAGATCGTGGCCGTGGGCAAGGCGTCGGATCTGGAGGCGGCCTACGAAGCGGCTGAGACGGTGGGCGGCGACCGGTTCGTGGTGACACCCGGTCTGGTCAACACCCACATCCACATCACCGGCGAGCCCCTGACCCGAGGCTACGTCCCCGACGACACGCCCTTCGAGGAGAACGTGTTCATGTGGCTGTGCCCGCTCTACTCGGTGTACACGCCCACCGAGGAGCGGCTCTCGGCCCAGCTGGCCGCCGTGGAGATGCTCAAGTCGGGCACCACCACCTTCCTGGAGGCGGGCACGATCCGCTTCACCGACGAGGTGATGGACGGCCTGGTCGAAGCCGGCATCCGGGGCCGCATCGGCAAGTGGGTGTGGGACCTGCCCCCCGAGCCCGACGTCTACCGCCAGGACACCGACACCGCCATCGCCAACATCAACGACACCATCGACATGCACCGGGGCACCGCCGGCGGGCGGCTGGAGGCGTGGTCGATGGTGGTGGGCCACACCACCTGTTCGGACCCGCTGTGGCGGGCGGCACGGGAGGCCGCCGACCACCATGGCGTTGGCCTCAACTTCCACATGAGCCCGGCCAACCTCGATCCCGACGGGTTCATCGCCGAGTTCGGGCAGCGTCCCATGATCCATCTGAACGAGCTCGGCGTGCTCGGCGCCGACACCGCCATGACCCACTGCGTGCGGGTGGACGACAGCGAGCTCGACGTGATGGCCGCGGCGGGATGCTCGGTGGAGCACTGCCCCACCACCGCGCTCAAGGTCAGCTACGGCGTCACCCAGGTCGGCAAGATCCCCGAGATGGTGATGCGGGGCATCAACGTGAGCATCGGCATCGACGGCAACAACGCCTCCAACTACGCCGACATGCACCGGGCCACCTACCTGGTGGCCGGGCTGTTCAAGGACGCCCGCATGGACCCCCAGATGTTCCCGGCCGAGAAGGCCTACGAGATGGCCACTCTGGGCGGGGCCCGCACCATGCTCATGGAAGACCAGATCGGCTCGCTCGAGCCTGGCAAGAAGGCCGACGCAGTGCTGCACGACACCGACCGCCCCGAGTGGCGCCCCCTGCTCAACGTGATGAACCAGCTGGTGTGGTCGGCCGACGGCCGCGGCGTGCACACCGTGTTCGTCGACGGCGCCAAGGTCGTCGAAGCAGGCCGCATGACCACCATCGACGAAGACACCTTCTACGCCCGCTGCCAGGCCGCGGGCGAGGCCATCACTGCCCGCTCCGGCCTGCCCGACAAGGCCAAGTTCCCCGTGCTGTAACGCACCGCCTGGGCCGATCACGCTCCAACGGATCGGATCGACGTGAATGAGTTCACCTGCATCTCTGCCGCGCTGCGACAGGGCGGTGTCAGTCGTCGAAGTCGCTGGCGTTGAATCTCAGGGTGACGGAGTTCTCGGCGATGTCGGACTGAGTAGCTTCGTCGAAACCGGCCTCGGCGGTGGCCTCGATCTCGATCGTAACCTTGATCTCGGCCCCCTCGGTCCGGTCGAGCCGCTGCACGACTCCTTCGGCGATGTCAGCTGCGACGAGGGTCCACCGGTCCGAAGCGAGCGTTACCCGCCCGTAGTACCGGGTCGGTTTGGGCGGAGCGTGAGGAGTCCCGATCTCGACGACCGGTGGGGGATCCTTCGGGACGTGGTCTGCGTCACCGTCCCCCTCCACCGGCGGCGGTTCTGGCTCGTCCCGGGCGAATTGGCGGGCAGCGGCAGCCGGGTGAACCACCAGCCCGCTCGGTGCCACCGAACTCAGCTGCTCCGCGGCTCGCAGGCCGATGTAGCGCTCGCCGTTGTGGCCGTCGGCGTAGGCGAAGCCCTCGGTGCTCCAAGCGGTGTCGGCCACTCCGTCCTTGATGGCGTCTTCGAGGACGCTGCGGCGCAGGAGCCTCGGCAGGTACAGGTACCGGGTGAAGTCCTCCCACAGTTGCTTCATCGACACAGAGAGCCTCTCGCCGTCGGGTCCGTCGCGCCACAGCGGCACTCGGTCGAGGTCGAGGCGCAGGCGGGTTCCCGCGTACTGGCGGATGAGCGCCTCGTCCTGGTCGAGTTTGCGGGAGACGCGCTCGGCCAGCGACGCCGAGGAGGTGAGTCTCGCCCGCTCCCAGCGGATCTCCCCGGTGGGATCCTCGGGTGGCCGCATCGGGTGAAGGGCCCAGATGTAGGTCTCGCCGACTCGGGTCTTGACGGTGTCGTGGGCCTCGGCGACCTTGGCGCGGGTCTGGCGCTTCTGGAACTCGTCGAGGCCGAGAGAGCCGGCGTCTCGGTCGATCGAGTCCCAGGCCAGGCAGCTGCGCACCGCCTGGCGCAGGTCCCGCAGGCGCGCCGCGTCGGCAGCGAGGAAAACCAGCATGTTGGTGAACTGGCGGGCGCCGCCGGAGCGCTCCAGCAGGATTCTCTCAGCGGTTCGGAGGGCCTCGCTGTAGTCGACCTTAGTGTCGTGGGGAGAGGTCGGGTCCAGCGCCACCAGGCGGACCTCGTCCTCGTCGGGAACCTCAGCGGGGCTGCGGGGGCAAGAGTGGACGCCCGCGAAGTGACCTCTGTCCTGGCGCAGCGCGTCGTCGACCAGCCCGCGGATCACTTCGTCGGCGTCAGCGTCGCCGAAGTGGTTCTCGGCCCGGTCGCGTGCCATGCGGTTGACCGTTGGCTGGAGCGCGTACCAGTAGCGGGTGCCGTCACGGTACAGGTACATCGCCTGGTCTGACAGCCTGCGTAAGGCGTCGCCGTAGACGGCAGGCCGCTCGGCGCCGGGCTGCAGGCAGCCGAGCTTGATGGATCGGTCGTCGAGGCCGCGGTTGGCGACCTGCTGGGACGGCGCGGTGCCGAAATAGACGGTGCGGGCCACTTTGCGGGCCGCCCGGAACCGGCCGAGGCTCGGATGCTCGCGGTCGAGTCGCAGCGGCAGGGCGCCGGAGCCGTCCACGTCGGTCTCGACAACCGTTCGCCAGTCCGGGTCGAGGTGGCCCATCAGCTCCTCGGCCACATCGATGTCGTCGATGGGAATGGTCGAAGGCATGATCAGCAAGCTGGGGTCGTCGCCGATCCACAGCGCATGCACGACCTCGGCCATGATCCGCAGCACCCCGCGTGTGCGCTGGAAGCGCTCCAGTGTGGACCATTCTCCGAAGAGCCGGTCGAACAGCTCGGGGTGGATGGGATAGGTGGCCTTCATGCGCCGCTGGTAGTCGCCCTCGCGGCACTCGGGCGGGAACTCGCCGGTGTGGGACTGGTACATCTTGGAGAACGCCCGCACCACCGCGTCGCGCTCTCGGCGTCCCTCGGACGACAGATCCTTGAAGACGCGCCGCTGTACGATCTCGAAGCTTTCCTCGGCGGTTGCGGTGCGCCAGTTGGCCCGAGTGCGAGCGAACAGGTTCTCCAGACGGGTCAGCGCGGCCTGCCCGCCCTCGCCGCCGACCTCGATCTGCGACGACGGGATCGTCGCTACCAGCAGCGCGCCGGGGGTGGCCGCCGCGGCCTCGGTCAGGGCCTGAGCGAAGCTGAAGTGCGCGTCGAATGTCCCGGCGGGCAGTTCGGACTGGCCGTAGAGCTGCCGGGCGTAGCCCACCCACTCGTCGATCAGGATGAGGCACGGCGCACAGGAGCGCAAGAGCGCGGTGAGCGATTCCCCCGGATTGGTCCCTCGCCGGTCGGCTTCGGACACCAGCGCGTAGGCCTCGGCGCCGCCGAGTTGATGGGCCAGCTCGCCCCACATGGTGCGGACGACCGTGCCGTCGTCCTTGGTGGCGGTGTCGCCGGGGCCGAGTTGATGCCCGACCAGCACCGCCCGGCGCACTGGCTCTGATGGCAGCTCCAAACCATGGGTAGCCAGGAGATCTTCCACGCCGTCGAGTTGCGGAGCCGGGGTGTTGCCCGCGAGGTGGTAGAGGGCGATCAGGGAGTGGGTCTTGCCGCCACCGAAGTTGGTCTGAAGCTGCACTACGGGATCGCCGCCGTCGCCGCTGAAGCAACGAACAGCTCCGACGATCAGGCTGGCGAGCCCCTCGGTGATGTATGTCCGTCGGTAGAACTCGACTGGGTCGCCGTACTCGGACGCGGCCTCCCCCCGCCACACCTTGTGCAGGTCGGCCGCGAACTCCACCAGCCGGAACCGGCCGGTGGACACGTCGTCGTGCGGCTCGATCACGCTCCGCCAGCCGGGGATCCCCGCCGACGACGTACCCCCGTTCTGAGTGTTGGCAGCCCGTCGGCTGACGTTCCGGGCCTGTTCGTCGAACTTGAGCCTCAGCAGCTCCCCGTGGAGCCGGTCCACCTCGTTGGCCTGTGCACCCGCGCCCGCCGACTCCAACAGACGCCTGGCCGTGTCCAGGCCCCGCAGGGCGTCGTCGGTGGAGAAGCTGTCGTTGTGGGCCCACGAGTTGCGCACCGTCTGGAGCTCCGAGACGTAGCTGCGGTCGTTACGGGAGAGCTTCTTGGAGAAGATCGTGTTCCATTCGTCCCACATGACCTTCAGCAGGAACTGCGCGTCGGTGGGGTTTACCTGCCGGGGCCGGCCCGTGCCCCGGGTGTTGGCCCGCTGCACGCCGGTCGTCCAGTCGTCACCGAACTGCGCCCGGCATTCGCGGGCCACGAACGGGGCCAGGCCCTGGCCCAGCAACGCCACCGCCTTGCCGACCCGTTCATAGTTGGAGAGTGCCACGGCCCCTACTTCTACCCCAAGCGTGCGACAGTTGCCCCCGTGCGGGCACCCTGGTGGTCTCGCTCAGCCCGCGAAGCCGAGGGCGGTATCCCCAACAGGAACCCCACTCAAGACTCCAGAGCGTCAGCCCAACGAGACAGGTGACCTGTAGGCACCCTCAAGTTAGATGGTAGATTGAGTTTCAGTCGTTTGCAGCGCTCCGCTGTATCCCGGAGGATGCTGCACAGATCCCCTAGGCCGATCCTCTCGGATTGCTCAATTTCCCAAGCACGGGCCAAGGCGAAGTGCTTCTTTAGTTCGTGATAGCTCAAGTCCTCAGGCAAGCGCTCTCCTTCACACACACTGCAACCACATGCGAAGGCACTATCTGTCTCGACTATCGCTGTTGCCGTCGCCTGGGATACGTAGGCATGGAGCCTTCTTACATAGTAGCGAGCTGGGGCAGCTCCTGTCGAATCCAAGGTGGGCCATTCTCGAGATTCACTGTATCCCAGTCCATTGTTGAAACCATCCAATCCGAACTTACCTAGCAGTATACTGAAGTAGCCGCCATACAGATTCATGAGCCCATATGCCGTTGCGAGACTATTCACTGCTTCTTTCACCTCACATAGCTTGTCAAAGCTGGCAAGCTTCTCGTCGAATCCCGGAATCCAGAAGAACACTCGAGATGACAAACTATCAGGCACGCTCTCGATCGCACGCTGTAGTGCCGATGCGCTACTCATCGCGACTACCGGCAAGATCTCTTCTGGATTGTCGACCTGTTGTGCAGCGTTCCATATCTTGCCCATGACATTCCACCATGCATCTGAGAAGGACTGGACTGCGAAATAGGGACAAAGGACATAGGTAGGGCCTCGCTTCTCATCGCTTAGCCCAACACTCTTGGAACCACCGGTCGCCTTCTTCAATAGTTCTCGATATCGGTTCAATTTGGTACCGACATCTTTGGCTCTACCTCCGTATTCCCGCTGAAAGTTGACCATCGATGCGACTACCTCTGCACAAACATCATCAGAGTAGAAGTCCACCGGGAAGTGGATCCAATCGCCCTTCTCTCGATTCTCATCTACATGGGCACTAACGGTGTCCCCCATCACCGATGCAAGCGTATAATGCGATGCCCTAGGCTGTCGCAAGACACCCTGAAACAGAGGTGTTCTCGGCTCAATCATGTACTTCAGTCCAGAAGACAGCACGAATGCTGCCGTAGCGTCTGCATAGTAGGAAGCGATGGTAGAGGGGACGGTCAGGATATCGAAACACTCCCTGACTTCGAGATCGCGGAAGCTGGCTTGATCAGAGTTGCCATAAGCAAGGCAATGCAACATCTTTGTTGGCTCCTATACTGTGGAGAAGTTCGAGACCGAATCAGCGAGCATCTGACGCATACGTCCTCCTGTCCGCAATGGCGGCGCCTCCTGAACGATATCGGCCGAATTCCTCGTGACTGCGATCACTCCAATGTCGAATCTTGATGCTTCGAGCCGTCTTGCCTCTGTGATCCTTTCTGCCGGAAACGCGATAAACACCTGATCCACACAATAGCGATGCAAATAGGCTTGAGCGAGGACGCGATTCCAGTCCGATAACTTGGCTTCGATACCGATCAGTGTCGACGGTGTCCACACTAGGAGATCCATACGAGCCTGATCATGACAAGGCACCTCCACCTTGCAATTGGCTAGCTCTCCCCACAGTTGAGTAACGTGGCTTAGGAGATCGGACACCAAGCAAGCCTCAGTCTTGTACATCATGAGCGCCTCGATCCCTCCCCTATGGACAGCATGGAGTTCATCCAGCGGTCCAGCCTCATCCGGACGAGTGTTGCCACTGATAGGAGGGCTATAGCGATCAGTAGAATGGCCAGTACCAGCCAATCTATGGAGTTGAAAGTGATAGGCTTATCCATGAACCAATTTATTAGCGGAATCATAATACCTATGAGGGACGCTGAAGCGACCATTGATGACACCATCTGCATGTTTCTGGCACACACTGTCTTTGGAAGATACGATTCGATTTTGGCTAGATCAGCAAGACCCGCAGCGAGAGCTTGTATGACTTCCGGTTTGTCTAGGACGAACTCTAGTTCACGCCTCAGACGCTCGTCACTGTCGAGATGAAGGTAGACTTGTCTGATTGTAAGAAGACCCATGTACAGAGCCTCTAAGATCTGTGCATTGACTCGCGTCCGAACCTTGTCTAATCTGTCATATACCGAGTTCTTAGCAAGTACAGCGTCATGCGAGTTCTTGCGCCATTGGAAGAAGATTGAAATGATCATGGCTGATCCGGCGACAATGAAGTAGACAATCTGAATTTTCGGTAACATCGTCTTGATGATTCATTGCGCTTAACGCTGCATTACTTTGTCACGTATGATGGATCGCATAGCGTAGTCAGGGTACGTGTTGTAGACATGAAAGATGAGGTTTTGCAGAGTTCGCCCAGCGTATTGATCTTTGAGACGCTGGATCTGTTCTTGAAGTCTTGGGTGTGATTTTGCCAGATAGTCCGCTACAGCCTTACCATCATCGGTTAGTAGGAACTGGCGTTCATAGGAAATCTCCGTGGTCGTGTCGGAGTAGAGTAATTCTTCCGCACGATCAAGATCGGAGTCTGTGAACTCACGGTGCTCCCTCAATAGGCCAGCTTCTTCGAGCAACTCGACGGCTTCGTAGACTTCTTTGGAATAGGGGCCGTAATGGTAGGCGATGTACTTGAACGGCTCATTGACGTTAACGTGTTTGCATTCCTTGTCGATAAGGAAGAGGAGCTTCTCCAGTCGTGTGATCCCGTTGATGCGGTTTTGGGCCTGCGGCCACCGGGTTGGGGCTGCCAAGAGCAGCAGGATCAGATCTGGTGCGATCAGGTCTTCGGTGTCCACAGGGTGCTCCCATCTTTGGGTGGGCCTTCGGCACGGCTGGCCATAGAGCGCCGAGGGCGGGCACGGTGCCGAGGCTCCCGGCGAACGGAGCGCCGTGGAGGGCCGCACAAGCTAACGGTCGCCTTGCGGCTCCACAACGCCGGAAGGTCCGAGGGCGCATGCCGCGCTCTGCATGGGGACGCAGACCGAGGCCTCTCGCCGGTTGGCCGACGTTCATGGGCGGACGATATCACTGTGACGGCCGTGCCGACCGAAGGGGGGCGTCGTCGGGTGCCGGGAGGCGCGTCCGCCGAGGACGCCGAGGATCTGGCAGCGTTTCGCTCACGAGTCTGCGGACCTCGCATCGCGCATGGGTGGTGGCGCGTCCGCGGAGGGCGAATCACCGGCGGCAGTTAAGGACACCGCAAATGGCGGGCAGCGGACGGCGATCCTGTCCGGGACCCACCGGCGGTCGCGATCAGCCCGTGAAGCCGAACGAGACCTGACCCTCGGGGGCCTTGTCGGCCAGGCGGCTCAGCTCGGGCCAGGCGGCGACCAGGCCGTTGTAGGCGAGCGCGTCGGCGGTCCATCCCTTGCGCTCGCACAGGTGGTAGAGCCGGTAGGCCAGCTCGCGCGCCGGCTCGGCCAGGCCGCCCACCGTGCGCATCAGATCCCCGGCTGCCATTTCGCCTTCGTTCTCCAGCCTTCGGATCAGATGCTGCGTGACCTCCCACACCGTGAGCCGCTCATCGGTTGTCGGCGTCCAGTCCTCATCCAACTCGTCCCGGCTCAGCAGGCGGCAAGCGTTGCCCTGCTGCTGGAGGATGCCCGCTCGGACGAGGCCGTCGATGGAGGTGTTCTTGGCCTTGCTGAGGGTCTCGGCCACTCCCGCGGATCCCTCCTCGAATCCGAATTCGCTGTACCAGGCGACCGCCCAGCGGGTGTCGGCGTCGAAGTCTGCCTCCTGCTCGGCCAGCACGACGTCGAGCGCCCGGTTGATGGCGGCCAACGCATCGCGCACCGACATCGAGCCGCCGTCAGCCTCGACCACCCGGCGGTACCGCGAGAAGATCGCCATTCCGGGGCCGATCGACGCTTGGGCGAGATCGACCGGGGCGATGTTGCCCTGCTGCATCAGCCGCAGGGCCTCCGGCAACTCGGCGTGTAGCGATGACAGGAAGTCCCGCCGGGTCGTGAGGGGAGCGTCCGCTGCTCGTCGGCGGCACACGAGCACGATCGACGAGGCGAGGGCAGCACGGCCCACGACACGGAGCCCGCCCGGCTGCTCGGTGCGGATCGGCCAAGTGCCGGTGATGGTCACTCCGCAGTCGAGCAGTCCTTCCAGCATGGTCTCCCAGCCCGTGGACACGTGTCCCGCACCGTCGCCCTTGTCCTCGGACTGTTTGAAGGCATAGAAGATGGTGAGCGGATAGTCATCGTCCTGGACGTCGAGAGCGGCCGCGAAAGCCTCCCTCAACCCCGCTTCGAAGAAGGCGGCCGCGGAATCCCAGTCACCCTGCCGGGCCGGCTCCGCGATCAGCTCCTCCTGCTTCGGTGCCAGCAGCCGGGCCGTCAGGTCCGGATAGATGCCCTTGAGGCAACGACGCATCCACACGTAAAAGAAGTCGGAGAGGTCCGCGTAGGGGATGTTGTCGTAGTACGGCGGATCAGTGCACACCATCACTCTTCGCCCCAGGTCGTGTGGTTGGCGAGCATCAAGCTGCTTCACATACCCAAGGCCTTGGGCAGGGACCCTTTCGAGCGCCGCCACCAAGTACTCGAGTTGGCCAAGGAAGTTGCCGGAGGAGTTGGAGAACGGGTTGCCTTCGGCATAGACCCAGATCATCGGCAGGGCGTTGCGGGCAAAGACCTGTTCGATCTTGTCGCCGTTGGGATTCCAGAAGCTCAGGTTCGAACTGCGGTTGGCGAGGCGTCCGATGACCAGGCTGAGGTAGTGGGCGATCGCATCTGCGTACGACTCGCCGCCTCCGTCGGCCAGCACCTGCTCGCGAGCCTTGGCCACCAAGTCAGCGAAGGTGCACATCGTGGTGAGTTGGCGGGCCGTGAACAACTCTGCCCACTGCGTAACGCCGTATTGCTGTACGCGGAATCCCAGAGCCTTGCGCGGCAGGCTTCCCGATGGCGGGTCGGCGGGCGGCACCACTTGAGATGCTCGGAGATGATCGCCATTTGCCGGCAAATAGATCCGTTTGCGATCTCCTTCGGCCACGATGCAGACGAGTTGTGAGCCCAACCCGTTCGCCTTGCCCGCGGCTCTAACCTCCTTGAGCGGCACCGCGGCTCCACAGGCCAAGCATGTGGCCCCGCTTCGAGTCACGGTTCCGCCTTGCGGGCACCCGGGCCCCCGCCTGACCCGGAAGTTGATCTGCCTGTTCACACTGTCGGGGACCGGCTCGAACCAGGCCTCCCTGCCCTTGCGTCTCGACAGCGCAAACGAGTTGAGCAGCGGCATGGTGAAGCCGCAGGCGGGGTTCAGGCAGGGCGTGGTACGAGCCCATAGCCAGGCAATGACGGTGGCCTCTCCGCCTCCGTCCTCCTCGGGAAGCGTGGCCCTCGGATACAGGTGGCCGATACGAGCCACGGCCTGTTCCCGCATCCACTGGCCGTAGTGCCGCACATCGGCGGCGAGGCCCGCCGTGCCCTCCCAAGAGTCAAGAGCACTGGCCTGCCCCGCGACCGCGTGTATGGGTTCGCGTCCCGCGAACTGAGGCGGGATCTCGACCTGGGCCTTGTTGATGAGAACTGCTACCGGATTCAAGTCCCCGGCATAGGCCTCCAAGCCCAATCGCTGCGCCTCCAACGGGATCGACCCCCCGCCCGCGAACGGATCCAGCACCGCCGGCAAGTCTCCCCCCCCCCCCCCGGTCGATAGATTTCATGATCTCTTGGTGTGCTTCATCCAGAAGTGCGGAGTTGTAGCTGTTGGTCCACTGCACCAGTCGCTCCAAGAGCCGAAAAAGCTCCTTCCGCCTGACCTCCTGCTCTCCCAGAGTCAGCGACACGTCGCTGGAGGGGTCGTCTACCAGCGAGGCGAACAGCACCGCTCGACACGCCGCCAACGGCCGCCGCGCCCACCACAGATGAAGCGTGGACGGATGCCCCTTCCGAATCGACTTCTCGGACGCGGCCGCCGCATTGATCGCGTCCAGGGGCAACGCCACCTCGATCAACTTCCGCTTCTGACTCATGTCCTGCACCCCTTCACCCGTCAGCCACTGAAGCCGAGGTCGGTCTGGCCTTGAGCAGGCTCAGCGGCGAGGCGGGTGAGTTCGGGCCAGGCGGCTACGAGGCCGTTGTAGGCGAGGGCTTCAGCGGCCCAGCCATTGCGTTCACATATGTGGTAGAGCCGGTAGGCGAGGTCGCGAGCAAGTTCGGCGTCGGCGTTGACGGAGCGCAGCAGGTCGGCGGCGGAACGCTCTCCACCGTCTTCGAGTCGGCGGATGAGGTGCTGCACGACCTCCCAGACTGTGCGTCGTTCGTCGTGGTCGGGATCCCACTGTCGGTCGAGTTTCACGCGTGGGAGCAACTTGACCCGGCCGCCGCGAGCCTCCGCAATGCCCGCTTCGACTAGGCCGGCTACTGAGGTGTTGCGGGCCTTGGACAGCTGCTCGGCCCGGCCGTAGTCGCCGGGGTCGTGGCCCTGCTCGCCGTACCAAGTGACCGCCCAGCGGGTGTCGGCATCCAGGTCGGCGTCGGCGCCCTCGAGCGTTTCGTCAAGCACCCGGTTGATAGCGGCCAAAGCGTCGCGCACGGTCATGTTGGCACCGCTCGCCTCCACCACGCGTGAGAAACGCGAGAAGATCTCGATGCCGGGGCCAATGGCCGCCTGGGCCAAGTCGACCGGCGCGATGCTGCCTTGGCGCATGAGTCTCAGAGCCTCAGGCAGGCGACTGGACAGCCGGTCGAGAAAGTCCCGGCGCGACGCCACCGGAGCGTCAGCGGGCCGGGGCCGACACACCAGCACGATGGATGAGGCCAGGGCGTTACTGTCCAGTGACCGCATCCGGTTGGAGGCCTCACTACGGATCGGCCAGGTTCCGGTGATCGACAGCCTTGCGTCGAGCAGCGCGGCGAGCATTGTCTCCCAGCCGGTGGAAGCGGTGCCACCCTCGTCGGTCTCGGCCTGCTTGAACGCGTAGTAGACGGTCAGCGGGAAGCGGGGATCCTGGATGTCTCGCAATCGCTCGAACACCCGTCCCAGTCCGTCCTCGAAGAAGCTCTCGGCGGTCCGCCTGTCGTCATCGTGACGGTAGGGTGCCGCGATCAGTTCCTGCGCCTTGGGGGCGAGCAGCGTGGAGCACGTCTCGGGGAACACGCTTCGCAGCGAGCGGCGCAGCCACACGTAGAAGAAGTCCGACACGTCCGCGTAGCCGACGTTGTCGTAGTAGGGCGGATCGGTGGACACCAGCACCGGCGTCGCCGGCGTCGCCAGCGACGTGGCGTCCTGCCTCTCGACCTTGCCGGCGTGCACGGGCGGCGGCGGTGGCCATGCGGGCGAGTCGAAGGCGCGCACGATGCCGTCGAGGATCACTGACCACGAGCCCGACGACTCCGACAGCGGGTTGCCCTCCGCGAAGTCCCAGATCATCGGGATGGCCTGTCGGGCGAACAGATGCCGGGGGCACTCGGCGTTCGGTTCCCAGGCACAGAGCGAGTTGCCGAGGTCGGCCAGCTTCGAGACTGCGAACGCCAGGTAGACGGAAACCGCCTCGGCATAGGCCGACGCTTCGGTACCGCCATCGCGCAAAGCAACGCCGTCGTCGGCCAGGCCAGCCGCCCGGGCGTCGTCCCGGATCTGGTCACGGACCTCGGCCACGAGGTCGGAGAAGGTGCACAGCGCGGTCAATTGCCGGGGTGTGAACAGATCGGCCCACTGCGTCATTCCCCATTGCTGAACGCGGAATCCGAGTGCCTTATTGGGCAGTCCGCCAAAGTCCGGGGCATCGCAGTCGTCAATCCTTGCGGCCTGCTCGTGGCGCTCGTCGGGAGCCAGATAGACCCGCTGCCGGCTCCCCTCGGCGGCGACCGCTGTCATGAGGGCCCCCATGCGCCCGGCCGCGGCCTCGGTCTTGACGTGGCCCTCCGGGCATGCTTCACCGCAGACGATGCAACGGAACTTGGCCCTCCCGTGCTTTGGCGGCATCGGCGGCTCGCCAGCGCCGCCGTCGATCTGGAAGCGGATCCGGCCGCCGTCAATCACCGGCGTCAGCCACGACCGGCGACTCTTCTTCTTGGACAGCCACCACGACGACGCCAGCGGCATGGTGGCGCCGCAGGCGGGGTTCGCGCAGCGCACGGCACGCGTCCACAACCATGAGATGGCCGTAGCCCGCTCCCCGCCGTGCTCGGCCGGCAACTTGACGTCGGGGTAGAGATGACCGATGCGAGCCTCGGCCCTTTCACGCATCCACCGGCCGTAGTAGCGAACATCCGCGGCCAGGCCCGACGATCCCGGCCACGACCCCAGCGCCGCGACACCGGGCTGATCGGGATGGACTGCCGGCTTCCCCGCGAAGCGGGGCGGTATCTCGATGAGGGCCTTGTTGATCAGCACGGCGACGGGGTTGAGGTCCCCGGCATGGGCCTCGAGCCCGAGCCGCTGAGCCTCAAGCGGGATCGACCCGCCCCCGGCGAACGGATCAAGCACTGCCGGCGGTTCCCCGCCGCACGACTCCCGGATCACGGCACGGGCCGCGCCCAGCACCGCAGGGTCGTTGCTGCTTCTCCAGTCGACCAGCCTCGTGATCAGCTCGAACAGATCGGCCCGCCGAGCCTTCTGCTCGTCCGCGTTCAGCGAGGCGTCACAGGAGGGGTCGTCTACGAGTGAGGCGAACAGCACCGCCCGACACGCCGCCAACGGCCGCCGCGCCCACCACAGGTGCAGTGAGGCGGGATGGCCGTGCCGGATCGACTTCTCCCGTGCCGCCGCAGCATTGATCGCATCCAGCGGCAACGCCGCCTCAATCAGCTTCCGCTGCTGCGTCATTGCAAGCCCGCTTGTGCCGAGGGGCGCAATTGTTCGGTGGGCTCGCTGCAGTACCGGTTGTCTGACAGGGTCGATGTGTCGCTGCTGCCCATCTCGAAGTGTGAGACGTGCTAGCGGCGGATCTGGGCCAGCCCGTCGACCACGAGCGAGGCGATCTGTGATGGGCGGGACGACGCCGACAATTGGCGAAGTTCCTTCTCCTCGAGTCCGCACGATGTTGCGCACCAACCGCTGCTCCGCGCCGCCGATCTGAGCTGGTCCAGACTCCTGTCGATCCGGTGATCGTCCGGACGCTTCGGGAAACTGTCCGCGGCCCAGTTGAGGTCATCGATGTCGAGCGCCTCGGCGACGAGCGCGGCGGCCCCACCGAAACCGGCGACCACATAGAGCGGCTGACCGGCCTCGACCGCGTAGATGGCCTCCTCGATGATCCCGGGCATGGCACCCTGGAAGTCGTCGAGCGGCCCGCCCACGAGGACTCTCGCGTGACTGATGCCGGTGATGTGTCGGCGCATGGAACTGTAGCTGTGCTCGTCGCCGTGGCCGTTTAGTCCGGCATCCGGCGCGGCCCTCTGCGTCGTAATGCTCCAGCTGATCTCGGGGCCGTCGGGGGCGACACAGACGATTCGGCCGCGCGGTCCGAGACTCTGATCGAGCGCTCGCAACTCTTCACAGGAGAGCCGCCGGTGCTCCGGCTCGGCTAGGCAGAGCGTGAGGGCATGCGGGTGACTTCCGTAACGCTCGACTTCGTGCATCAGGAACTGGGTGAAGCCTGCAGGCTTGACTTGCCCCCCGTACACAAGGCCGCCGCGCCCAGTCAGGACGGATCGTGCGATCTCGGCTAGGACCAACCCGGCGTGCCGGGGGACCAGTCCCAGCGCTCCCAAGTCGGCGCTGTCGGAAACCGAGACGCTGAGACGAAAGCCGCGCAGCGCGTCCGCGGGGCGCAGCGCCAAGCCGGCCACTAGAGGCCCGTGCCGCCTCGATCGACGTAGGTGCGAGGCGTCACGCTGGCCACCGTAGCACCAACCGCCGCGAGGCTGAAGAGCCGAGAGCACACGCTGAGTCGCTCATCTAGAGCACCCCAGTGTGCTGGTGGTGAAGGGTCGGAGGGCGTCTATCGCAGGCCGCGGGCCACGAGTCCCCGCGCTCGCAAGGGACAAGCGAGGAGATATCGCATAGACAGAATCCTCTGGCCTTCACGCTTGCGCCTGCTACATTCGGCTCGGTGACGCAAAGGCATCAGAGGGTGCAGGCTGCGCTGCCCAGCTTTCGTCGCCCGCCTGTCGTCGAGGTGGTGATCGGCGCACAGATGATCGGCGCGGCGCCTCACTCGCTTCAGGCTCTGGGCAGTTTCGCAGCCTCCCTCGCGGACGAGGGCCTGTCGGTGCAGGAGGCCAGGCCCGCTGTGGAGGTCCGCCCCGAGCGCTTCGACCCCACCGAGATGCCGGTCGTCGCTTCGCTGGATGTTCTACTTGGTTCGGGACCTCCGCCGGTGTGCCATGTAATGCGCAGCGCTGCGGGCGACGAGATGGTGCAGCTGCAGACAGACTGGATCGCGGTCAACTGGCGCAAGGCGTCGGCGGACGCAGAGTATCCGCGCTGGCCAAGCCGCTGGGACACGTTCGAACGCCGTGCTCAGCTCGCTCAGACCTGTTTCGGCGGCAGCGACTTCCGGTTCGGGCTCGTCGAGGTCACCTACCTGAACCACATCGAGTTGGACAACGCTGCGGCGTTGCACAGCCAGCCCGCTCGAGTCGTGTCGTTCCTGGCCGCGGGTGATGAGTTCACCGACGGCTTTCTGGGCCCCGCCGAGCGTTGCCACGCGGGTCTAGACTTCAGAATCGGCCAGTCCGGCTCGGACCGGCCGGCCGGCCGGCTGAGTGTTTCGGCCAATCCGGCGTGGCATGAGAAGGGCATGCGCCCGCTCTTGGTCCTGACGCTGACAGCGAGAGGCAATCCGAGGGTGCCTTCGTTGGAAGGCGTCCGAGAGTTCGCCCATCTCGCACGGGAGTGGATCGTGCGGGCCTTCGCTGATCTGACCACTCCTGAGATGCACGCTCAATGGGAACGCGAAGACCGAGAATCCAATGAGGGAGCCCAACCGTGACGATCATTGAGTCGAATACCAGAGGCCATCTGCTGAGTGCGAGTTGGCCCGACACGTCGGCCTATGGGCCGATATCGGAATTCTTGGCCGACGACGACTTGGATGTCGCGCACGGTCCGACCATCTTTCGGGCCGTTGCGGCCGGGCGGCGACCGCAGCCGCACGGGCTGTCGGACAGTTGGGCAGACCGCAAGCTGCGACGGCTGCGGACACTGGGCGACGATTGGGACGGTCATGGCGCTGCCGCGCCCGCCAGCGAAGCGTTGGCTCGCTCGCACCAGTTTCTTGTGACTCTGGAAACCTGGCCTCGTCACGTGCCGCGCCCGGACGTGATGGCCTCGACGGAAGGTGGGGTTCTCGTCGAGTGGGACGCGGACGGCGTCGAGGTCATCATCGAGTTCCCTGTCCGAGGCTGCGTGAGCGTGTATCTCAAGACGCCGCGGGCTGAGGTAGAGGGACCGGTCGAAGATCACCTCCACGACTTGTCGGAGGCGTTGTCCTATTTCGTCCGCCTGACCTGATGCATCTGTTCGCGTGCTGCATGACCCGCGCGAAGTTTTTGAGGACGACCCGACCATCCTCGACTCTGATGTCCTGTATCGGATGATTCGATACGACACCGTCTATTGGGAGGGCGCGGACGCGGTGCGGGCGCGGACGAATGCCTTTCAGGATCAGCCCCCTCAACGGGCACAACAAATGGGATACCCGGCTGTAGCGCTCTCGGTGCATCTCGGGTCGATCCTCCAGCGCGAGCGAATCGACCCGGCGAGCTTGGTGGAGGACAGCCGCTGGCGGGGTGGGTACGGCGTAGCGAGCATCACGGCGGGGCAGGCCCGTCTCGAGGGCCAAGGCGTGGCACGGGATCCGCTGCCGGACAGCCCCGCCCACTGCCTGATGTTCGCGCGGTCGGGCCGCAAGAAGACGAAGGGTCAGAGCAAGGCACTCGCTCGACATTCGGTCATAGTGGTGCCTCCTCCCCGACCAGCGAGCGAGCAGTAACGCTGCGCGGCTGCGGTGCGGGTGGATGGAACGGGCCAGCCGCGGGGGCTTCGACATATTTTTCGGATTGGTCGGAGTATCACTGAGGTGAGGCGGCGAGGTTCCAGTGGTCGGGCCAGCTCAGGACGCGCTTCTGTTCACCGTAGCCGGGCTCGCTCTGACGGACGGTGAAGGGGTCGTACAGGTAGCGGACGGTGGTGGTGTCGTCCGCCGCCACCTCGACTAGGGCGAGGATGTGGCGCTCCTCGTTGTTTAGGCCCGCGATCACCTCGGTCACGTACTCGGCGACCTTCTCGTAGAGGCCCCTCGTTCGTCGTCGCTCAACGAGCACTTCGCCGTGGTCGCCTCGCGTTCGGGAAACAGCTTCGTGCCGTCGAAGCGCAGCAGTTCCTCTTTGACGCGGCGACGCATCAGATCTGAGCATGGCTCATCGCTGTGTGCGCCGCGGCGGAACCTGCCAAGCCGATCCACGTCAATGACCGTGACAGGCCCCGATGGCACTAGTCCCCGAAGGCGTACGCCCTTCGAAAGCTCATCGAACCAGCCCATTCGCCGCGGAGCGTACCCGCGTCACCGGATCAGGGTTGCAGGTCGGTGCGTCTACAGGTCGGTGCGTCTACAGGTCGGTGCGTCTACAGGTCGGGCACGGCGAAGATCGAGCCGCCGAACAGCACCCAGGCCAGCAGCAGCGTCCACAACACGTTGGCGGCCTGGGCGATCACGAAGGCGGCGGCGGGCCTGCCGCCCTGCATGGACAGCAGGTCGCGCAGGCGGGTCTCCAGGCCGATGCACACGAAGGCGATAGCGAACAGCCAGGTCCTCAGGCCCTTGAGCACGCCCGTGGTGGCGTCCACCAGCCCGTCGCTGAGCACGAAGGAGAACAGCAGCGACGTTGCCAAGAAGCCGAGCACGAACTTCGGGAAGCGCTCCCAGATCACCGAGGCCGACACCTCCGGCCGGTCGGCGCCGCCGGCACCGCCCCGCACCGTCCACCAGACCGACAGGGCGAAGGCGGCCACACCCAGCAGGGCGTTCTGCGAGAGCTTCACGATGGTCGCCGCGTTGGTGGCCGAGTCGCCGATGCTCTCGCCGGCCACCACCACCGCTCCGGTGGTGTCGATGGTGCCGCCGATCCAGGCGCCGCCGACGACGTCGGAGAGTCCCAGCCAGTCGACGGCCAGCGGCATCAGGATCATCATCGGCGCGGCCACCAGCAGAACCAGCGACGTCACGTAGGAGAGCTTCTTGCGGTCGCCGTCGATGGCGCCGCAGGCCGCGATGGCCGCCGACACCCCGCAGATCGACACCGCGGTGGCCATCATGGCCGAGAACTCCTCGTCCACCCTGAGTTTGCGGGCCATCCAGAAGCACAGGTACCAGATGACGGCGATCACCGCCGCGGCCTGCACCATGCCGTACATGCCGGCTTCCAGCACCCGGCCGAACAGCACGCTCGATCCCAGGATCACCAGCCCGGCCTTGATGTAGTACTCGGTGCGCATGGCGGCCCGGAGCCAGCCGGGCACCCCGACCACGTTGGAGATGAACAGGCCCAGCACCAGCGCGGTGATGGCGTAGTTGACGCCTCGGTCGCTCAGGGCCGAATCGCACGCCACCGCCTGGGCCGCCCAGGCCAGCGCGAACAGTCCGGCGAATCCCGCCGCGAAGCCGCGGGCCGAGCCGTCCATCAGCCGGACTCCGATCAGGCACAGCACTCCCACGGCAGCGCCCACCCCGCCGGTGGTCGCCAGCCGGCCGGGGGCGAACAGCCCGCTCAGCCCGTCGCTGCAGGACAGGCCCGCGCCCTCCGGTCGGACGCCGGCCAGGACCAGAGCGATGATGGCGGCGCCCATCCACACCGCGAGCCAGTCCTCGGAGCGCAGAAGGCTGCCGCCCGTCTTCGCCTCCACCACGGGAGCCAAGTTACTGAGACAGCGGAAGCCCGATGATGCGAGAGCGGTAGGGTCTGACCATGGGCGAGTTCAGGGTCATCTTCGTCGCCGACGACTACGACGCCACCGTGGGGTTCTTCACTGACGTGATGGGCCTGGAGGTGGAGCGGTCCTTCGGCGAGATCTTCAGAGGGACGATCCTGCTGGCCGCCTCCGGCCGGATCGAGGTCATCGAGGACGGCGGAGGATGGGACAGGCCCGGAGTCACGGGCGTGTCGGTGTCGTGGCAGATCGACGACACCGACGCTGAGCACGCTCGCCTGGTTGCCGCCGGCGCCGAGATCGTGCGTCCGGTCGAAGTGCAACCGTGGGGTCACAAGAGCTTCGAGGTGGCCGGACCCGACGGCCTCAGGATCATCCTGTTCGAAGTGGTCGGCCACTAGCGGCCGGAGAGGGAGTCGAACTATGCGATTCGGATTCTGGGCCTCGAGCGGCAGCGCCTGGGAGCACATCCTGGCGGTGAGCCGGGCTGCGGAGGCCAGCGGCTGGGACGGCGTGTGGGTGCCCGACCACTTCATGCCGCCCGAGGGGGGATACGGGCACGAGCCCTCCGGGGTGGATCCCGAGCTGCTCGTCAACCACGAATGCTGGACCCTGCTGGCCGGGCTGGCGGCGGCGGTGCCGAGGGTGCGCCTCGGCGCCATGGTGACCGGCAACACCTACCGCCATCCGGCGGTGCTGGCCAAGCAGGCCGCCACGGTCGACCACATCAGCGGCGGTCGGCTGGTGCTGGGGCTGGGCGCCGGATGGCAGGAGAACGAGCACCGCCGCTACGGCATCGAATACGGCACGGTCCGGGATCGGGCCGACAGGCTGGATGAGGCCTGCGCGGTGATCACCGGCCTGTTCGCCAACGAGCGCACCGACTTCGACGGCGCCCACTACCGCCTGCAGGGAGCGCCGCTGACCCCCAAGCCGTTGCAGGATCCGCTGCCCATCATGATCGGCGGCCGGGGCGAGCGCCGCACCATCCCCACCATGGTGCGCTGGGGCCACGAATGGAACGGCTGGTGCACCGTGGCCGACATGCGCTACTTCAATGCCCTCATCGACCGGCTCTGCGAGGCCGCGGGCCGCGATCCGGCCACCATCGCCCGCTCCGCCGCGGTCATCCTGCGCATGTGCGGCTCCGAGGCGGAGGCGGCCCGGCTGCAGGCCGGCGCGGCGGGGCGCCCCGAGCTGGTTGGCACCCCGGAACAGCTGGTGGAGCAGGTGGCCGCCTACGCCGAGGCCGGCACCGACGAGCTGATCATCCCCGACTTCAACCTCGCACCCGACGAGGCCCCCGAGATTGCCGAGCGCTTCATGTCCGAGGTCGTCGCTGCCCTCTGATGCCCGTCCAAGCATCCCCTGACTCAAATCCCTGTAGTTGAGTACCGCATGGGTCCCTGGCCACAGGAATTTCGGGGAGACGAACCGCGCTAGCGTCCGGCGCGGACTCAGAAGCCTGAGAGGAGAGCGATGACCGAGACCATGTTCGGTGACGGTGTGCCTGCGGTGGTCGAGCAGGCCCCCAGCCGCTTCGACGCCTACGACACCCAGGAACTCTGGCGCAAGGACGTGGACCACTACATCCACCCCTTCACCGACTTCGCCGTCTGGCAACAGGAGGGCGCCCTGGTGATGGCCGAGTCCGACGGCGCCTACGTCTACGACTCCGACGGCCGGCGCTATCTCGACGCCCAGGGCGGGCTGTGGTGCGTGAACGCCGGCTACGGCCGGACCGAGATCGCCGACGCCATGGCCACCCAAGCCCGCAAGCTGGCCTACTACTCGCCGTTCACCAACACCACCTCGGCGCCGGGCGCCACCCTGGCCCACAAGCTGGCCTCCCTGGCGCCGGGAGACCTCAACCTTGTGTTCTTCGGCCTGTCAGGGTCGGACGCCAACGACACTGCGGTGAGGATCATCCACTTCTACTTCAACCGGCTGGGCCAGCCCGACAAGAAGGCCATCATCACCCGGGTCAACGGCTACCACGGCTCCAGCTATCTGGCCATGTCGCTCACCGGGGTGGCCCACGACCACATCGGCTTCGACATCATCGGCGAGCCGCTCATCACCCGGGTGTCGGGCCCCGACGTATACCGGCGGCCGGACGCAATGACCTCCGCCGAGTACACCGACCACTTGGTGGCCGAGTTCAGGGCCAAGGTGGAGGAGCTGGGCCCCGAGAACGTGGCCGCCTTCTTCGCCGAGCCGATCATGGGCGCGGGCGGGGTGCTGGTGCCGCCCCCCGGCTATCTGCCCGCGATGCGCGAGGCCTGCAGCGAGTACGGGATCCTCTACGTGTCCGACGAGGTGGTCACCGCCTTCGGCCGGCTCGGGCACTTCTTCGCCAGCCGGGACGTGTTCGACATCCAGCCCGACATCATCAACTCGGCCAAGGGGCTCACCTCCGGGTATGCGCCGCTGTCGGCCACCCTGCTCTCCGACGAGATCTACGAGGTGATCTCGGTGCCGCAGGCGCCCGGCGCCGAGTTCGCCCACGGCTACACCTACTCGGGGCACCCGGTGTCGTGCGCGGCCGCGCTGGCCAACATCGACATCTTCGAGCGTGAGGACATCTGCGGTCACGTGCGCCGGGTCGGTCCCTACTTCGAGGAGCGCCTGCGCACCCTCACCGATCTGCCCATCGTGGGCGACGTGCGGGGCAAGTGCCTGATGATGTGCGTGGAGAACGTGGCCGACCGCCACACCAAGGAGATGTTCCCGCCAGAGGTGGAGATAGGACGGCGCATCTCCGACGCCTGCGACGCCCGGGGCCTGCTGGTGCGCCCCATCGGACGCCTCAACGTGCTGTCGCCGCCGCTGGTGCTGACCACCGACCAGATCGACTGGCTGGTCGACACGCTGCGGGCCGGCATCGAAGAGGTCATGGCCGGCCTCCAGCGCGAGGGCCTGTGGCGTGGCGGCTGAGGACGAGCGCAAATTGGCGAGAGCCAGCGGTGCCTCAGCCGTGTTGGAGAGCGCCCGCAGAGCCACCGTCGCGACCCCGATCCCGTGACCGTCACCCTGGAGGCCGAGATCAGCCCTGGGGTGAGCCCGGGCGACTATGTGGACCTCGCGGTCCGCTGCGAGCAGGCCGGCTTCGACCGCTTCGGCGTGTCCGACGTGGTGTTCTGGCCCGACTGTTTCGTGCTGCAGGGGCTGATCGCTCAGGCCACCAGCCGGATCCGCATCGGCTCGATGGTCACCAACCCCTACTCCCGCCACCCGGCGATGCTGGCCGGCGCGGCCGCCACCCTGCAGGAGCTATCCGGCGGGCGGATCTTCCTCGGCATCGGCGTGGGCGCCGGGCTGGAGGACCTGCGCATCGACTATCACCGGCCGGTGCGGGCGCTCCGAGAGGCCATCGGTGCCATCCGGGGCCTGCTGGCCGGCGACACAGTGCAACTCGACGGCGAGATGTTCCCTATCGACGGTGCCGCTCTGGTGCGCCCGCCCGAGGCGCCGGTGCCGATCTCGGTGGGCACCCGCAGCCCGCAAGTGATGCGCCTGGCCGGCGAGTTGGCCGACATCGCCCTGGTCGGCGCCCGGCACTTCACCCCGGAGATCGCCCGGCAGTATCGCGGCTGGCTGGCCGAGGGCGCCGCTCGAGCCGGCCGCGACGCAGCCGATATCGACATCGCGCCCCGCCTCACCCTGTGCGTGTCGCCCGACGGGGATCTGGCCCGCCGGTCGGTGGTGCGCTACGTGGCCCACTATCTGGCCATCATCCGGCCCGCCGAGATCGACCCCGACCGCCTCGCCGCCATCGATGAGGCTCTGGGCACGGCCACCGGCTGGTACTTCGACCTCGACCGCTACGACCCGCCCGAGCTGTTCGACCTGGTAACCGACGACTGGATCCGCCGCTACGCGGTGGCGGGGGCCCCGTCGGAGATCTCCGAGCAGATCAAGGAGGTGACCGCGCTGGGGTTCACCAGCGCCAGCCTGAACCTGGCTGCGGTCCTGCGCTCCAGCGCGGTCGAGGGCTACGCCGAGACCATCGACGGCTTCGCCTCAGTGATCGACGACTGCCGGTAGCGTCCGGTTGTGGCTGATCGGCCCGACACCTTGCACTACGGCGCCGACATCAACCACGGCCCCGCGGCCCGAGCGCCGGTGGCCGACTGGGCCACCGACTTCGACCACGTCGACCCCGACTACGCGGCCCGGGCCCCCGAGATCTGGGAGGAGCTGCGCCGCCGGTGCCCGGTGGCCCACAGCCACCGCTACGGGGGAACCTGGCTGCCGGTGCGCCACGCCGACGTGTGCGCCATCGCCAAAGACACCGCCACGTTCAGCTCCAACGGGGTGGTGGTGCACGACGGCCGTCCCGAGGTGCCGCCGCCGGTGGGGCTCGCTCCCCCGATCACCAGCGACCCGCCGTTCCATCGCATCGCCCGGGAGGTGCTGCTGCCCGCCTTCGGGCCCAGGCCCGTCGAAGCCAAGCGAGAAGCCACCCGACAGACCTGCCGGGAGCTGCTCGACGACCTGCTGGCCGATGTGGAGGCGGGCCGCAGCCGCACAGTGGACGCCGCGCTGGGCTACACCCGCCACATCCCGGTGAGGGTGATCGCGGAGGTGCTGGGAGTGCCCCGCACCGACGGCGACCACTTCCGCCGCTTCATCCACCGGATCATGGAGCAGCCCGGCTCGGCGCTGCCGCCCGAGCACGAGGACTCCCTCGAGAGCTACCTCCGGCCGCTGATCAGGGAGCGAGTCGCCGAGCCCCAGTCCGACCTGATCACCCACCTGACCCAGGCCACCGTCGAGGGCCGACCCCTGGGACTCGAGCATGTGCTGGGCACCTGCGCGCTGCTGATCATCGCCGGAGTGGACACCACCTGGTCGGCCATCGGCGCGTCGCTGTGGCACCTGGCCCAGAATCCCGCCGACCGCCGACGCTGGACCGATGACCCCGACGTGAGGCCCTTCGCGGTGGAGGAGTTCCTGCGCTTCTACGCTCCGGTCACCATGGCCCGGATCGTGGCTGCCGACGCCGACTTCGCGGGCCGCCGGATGCGGGCCGACGACTGGGTGCTGCTGCCCTTCCCGGCCGCCAACCGCGACCCCGAGGCCTTCGAGGACGCGGGCGAGTTCGTGATCGACCGCCGGCGCAACCGCCATGTGGCCTTCGGGCTCGGCATCCACCGCTGCCTGGGCTCGAACCTGGCCCGCATGGAGCTGACCGTGGCGTTGGAGGAGTGGATGGCCCGGATCCCGGACTTCGAGCTGGCCGACCCCGCGGGCGTGAGATGGTCGACCGGCCAGATCCGCGGCCCACGGGAGCTGCCGATGCGTATCCTCAACGGCACGGCGCAGACCGCCAACCCCGAGGAGCGAGGGTGAAGCTGCACAAGTTCACCGATGTCGACGCCTTCGTGGCGCTGGATCTGGCCGGGGCCGAGGCTGCCTCCGGCCCGGTGCGCTGGGCCCGCAAGGTGCTGCAGGGCGGGGCCAAGGATCTGGCCCGCTCCCAGACCTACACCTATGCGGCCCTGCAGATGCGGCGCAGCGGCGCGTCGGCCGGGATCAGCGCCGAGGCGCCCCAGCGGGCCGAGGCGGTTACTGCGTTCGTGGCCGAGGCCGCCGCTCTGGCCGCCGACGGCACCTACCTGCCCGACGCGGCCAAGGGCGTGGGCGAAGCCGACCTGGCCCCGCTGCGCAGCACCGACCCCCGCACAGTGGCCCGGCTCGGTGGGTTCGCCGCGGAGTGCGATGCCACCTCCGCTGCGGTTGCCGCCGACGCGGCCGCGGGCCTCGACGGACGCACCGCGGTCATTGAGGGGTTCTCTGAAACCGGCCCGACTCTGGCCCGAGCCGTGGCCGACAGGGGCGGCCGAGTGGTGGGACTGTCCACCGCCGAAGGTTCGCTGGCCGGCGACGGCTTCGACCCCGCCGACCTGGCCGAGGCCTGGGCCGAGCACGGTTCCAAGGCGCTGAGCGCGCTGGCCGGTGACACCGACCGGCTTGACGTGCCGGGCGCGCTGTGGGGCATCGGCGCCGACATCGTGTTTGCTGGGTCGAAGATGGGGATCGTCAACCATGGGGTGGCCGAGGGCCTCGGCTGCCGGGCCCTGGTGCCCAGCGGGAGGCTGGCGTTCACCTCCAAGGCCCTGGCCGTGTGCCGCCGACAGGGCATCGCCGCGGTGCCCGACTTCGTGGCCCTGGTCGGATCATCCATCGCGGCGTGGAGCAGCCCCGACACCGGCGACGACGAGGTCCGCGCCGAGGTCGCCAGCACCGCCTCGGCGCTGATGGCCGAAGCGCTCACCTCAGACGACGGCCCCTTCCTGGGCGCCTGCCACGCGGCCGAGGCCTTCCTGGCGTCCTGGCAGGACGAGCTCCCCTTCGGCCGCCCCCTGGCCTCCTAACCTCGGACGCAAGGCCCCCGCGCCGCGGAGGGTGCCGCGCTCGGGCGCCGTTGAGCGCTAGAGTCGCCGCTTCGATGCCGGGACCGGCCCTCGCCCGAGTTGTTGCAGCTCCGGGTATCCACGAGGGCCTCGGGGGAGCGTCGTAAATTTGGCGATGGTGCCGCGTCACCGTCGCCGCGTCGAACGTCGAAACCCAGAGGCTTCCCCCGTGCCATCGATAACCCACCTGAGCCGCGTGCCGCGCTCCGCTGTGATTCTGCTTGCGATGCTAGGGCTCGTATCGGCGTTGACGGCCACGATGCACAGCGAAGCGTCGGCGCAAGCGCCCCCTCAGCTCTCAATCAATTACGATGCCTATCAGTATTTCGAGGGTGATCTGGCATCGTTTACAATTACGGCATCTTCAGCGCCGAGTTCTGACCTGACCGTGAATGTCACCGTCGGTGAACACGAAACGTACACCGGAGGCGTGGCGAGCAGCCTTCTCGGCACAAAGAACTTCACCTTCCCCGCCAATGCGACCTCCCACAAGTACACGGTGCAAACGCAGGACACCGACAAGATCGTGCCTCCAGGAAGGGGAGGCCAGGATGCAGTCCCCTACGGAAAGGTGATCGTCACGCTGGCGGCTGGAACGGGCTACACCATCGGACCACGTTCAAGCGCGCAGACGGGCTTGGGTCCATGGCAATTTCGCATCTTTGAGGTCTCGATCAGCGGCGGGTCCGCCATTACTGAGGGTGGTGAAGCCGTGTTTACGGTGACCGCGACCCCAGCCCCCGGCAAGAACACGCTCGTTTACCTGCAGGTTGTTGACTCCGGTGACTTCGCGGCATCGGGGACGACAGGACGCCAGAGCGTCCTAGTCGGGAAGGGCAATTTCGGGCAGGGCAGCGCCAAAGCGAAGCTGAAAGTGAAGACCGACGACGACGGCATTGACGAGCTCGACGGCACGATCACGGCCACCCTTCAGTCTGGATCGGGCTACACGATTGGATCGCCGCGAACGGCGAGCGTGGCCGTGTCGGACGATGACGTTGCCCCGACCTACACGGTGACGGTCGCCCGCCAGAGTTCGAGCGTCGCCGAGGGCTCCGACGCGGTGTTCACGGTGTCGGTGAGTCCCACGCCGACTAACCCGTTGACAGCGAAGGTCGCCGTCACCCAGGGCGGCAGCTACGTCGCCGCTGGCGACATCACCACCCACGACGTCACCATCCCAGCCAACACCGCCTCTGCGAACCTCACCGTCGCCACCGTTCAAGACACCGTCGACGAGCCCGACGGCTCGGTCACCGCCACCGTGCAAAGCGATGCCGCCTACAACGTCGGCACCCCATCGTCGGCCACCATCGCCGTCACCGACGACGATGTGCCCGCGGTGAGCATCACCCGCCAGAGCTCGAGCGTCATTGAAGGTGCCACTGTCGCGTTCAACCTCGCCGCCAGCCCGGCGCCCCACAGCAGCCTCACCGTCACGCTCGCGGTCACCCAGAGCGGAGACTTCGCCGCCGCCGGGGCCATCGCCAACAACAAGACCGTCACCATCGGTACCTCCGGCAGCGCCACCTACACCGTCGCCACCGTCAACGACAGCGCCGACGAGAACGACGGCTCGATCACCGCCACCGTGAAGAACGGCAGCGGCTACACCGTCGGCAGCCTGTCGTCGGCCACCACCCCCGTCACCGATGACGACGACCCACCCAAGTCCACCGTCACCGTCACCGGCACCTCGTCGGTCACCGAGGGCACCGACGCGGTGTTCACCGTCAAGGCCAATCCGGCGCCATCCAGCGCGCTGACCGTGGTGGTCGCAGTAACCGAGTCCGGGGGCTACGTCGCCGCCGGCAACGTCAAGACCCACAACGTCGTCATCGCGGGCGGCGCCCCCTCTGCGACGCTGCCCATCGCGACCATAGGCGACAGCACCGACGAACCCGATGGCTGGGTCACCGCCGCCATCAACACCCACAGCGCTTACACCCGCGGCAGCCGCTCCAGCCACCGAATCAACATCACCGACGACGACGACCCGCCCGCCACTCCGATCCGCGTGAACGTCAGCCACAAGACCTCCCCGATCACCGAGGGCGCCAACGCGGTGTTCACCGTCACCGCGAACCCCGCGCCAACGGCCAACCTGACTGTCAGCGTTCGAATCGTCCAGATCGGCAGCTTCATCGCCGCCGGAGACGTCGCCCACCACAACGTCGTCATTGCAGCCAACACCACATCCAAGACCCTGACCATCGCCACCATCAATGACAGCACCGACGAACCCAACGGCACAGTCAGGGCGACCCTCTACCCCGGCACCGGCTACCTTCGAGGCAACTCGGTAGATGCCAGCGTCACCGTCAACGACAACGACGCAACCACCACCACAACTACGACCACTACCACCACGGCCCCGCCGCCCCCACCGCCGCCACCCCCGGCGCTGAGCACCGTCAGCGTCACGCGGAGCGCCTCCAGCATCACCGAGGGCGCCAACGCGGTGTTTACCGTAAACGCCAATCCGGCACCATCCAGCTCGCTGACCGTCTTGGTCGCAGTGACTGAGTCCGGGGGCTACGTCGCAGCCGGCAATGTCAAGACCTACGAGGTTGTCATCGCGGCCAACACCACCTCCAAGACACTGACCATCGGCACCACCGGCGACAGCATCGACGAACCTGACGGCTGGGTCACCGCCACCATCAATACCCACAGCTCATACACCCGCGGCAGCCCCTCCAGCGTCCGCATCAACGTCACCGACGACGACTCCGCTCCTCCGCCGCGCCGCACGAGCACGGGCACCGGATCTCAATCGAGCCGGAGCTCCACGCCCCCAAGCCCTAGCCCGACCACGACCACCACCACAACCACAACCACCGTCGCACCCGACAGCACCCAGAACCCGGCAGCCAGCGACCCCCAGACATCGGCTGACACCGGTACCGCAGAATCCGACGACGATGCGCCTCCCGCCGACACCGGGCCGGTGACCCTGATGGTGACCGGCGGCCCAGGCGTGACCGAAGGCCAGGACGCGGTGTTCACGATCGCGGCCAGTCGAGCCCCCGCAACCAACCTGACTGTGAGCGTGTTCGTGGCCCACAAGGGCAACTTCGTGGCCAGCAGCGAGCGGGGCGACAAGACCACCCTCCTGCTGGCGGGCCAGAACAGCGTCCGCTACCGGGTGCCCACCCTCGACGGCAGCGCCGATGAGCCCGACGGCGCGGTTCTGCTCAGCCTCGACATCGGTACCGGCTATCAGGTTGGCGACCCCTCCGCCGCGTCGGTGGCCGTCGCCGACAACGATCCGTCTGCCGGCACCCCGACGACGGCACCGCCCCCCACAACCGCGCCGCCCCCCGCCACGACAACGCTGGCACCCCCAGCCGGGGGCGGCATCGAGCTCCTGCCGGCCGTCCTAACCGAAGCCCCCCCTCCGCCCGAACCCCCCCAGGCCCCGCCCGAGGAGCCTGCCGTCGAAGATGAGCCCGACTCGGCCGACGACTCCGAAGTCGTGTCCGCCCCCCTCCCAGGCGAGTCCGACGATCCGAGCCCCGGCGGAGGCGTGGCCCCAATCGTGCCCATCGCGATGCTGACAGTGCTGGCCGCCTCGATCGGCTGGCTGCTGTTCGGCGCTAGACGCAGAAGGCACCAGCCCCAACACGCCTATCACGCCTATCACCCCCAACACAGCTACACCCGCCCCTAACCAGCACCCCTCCCCTGCGGGGCTATAGGACGATCAGCCTGCCTTGGTGGGCGACGCCAGGAGAGTGTCAGGCCGCTCCTCGCCTTCTCGGTGGGTTGTGCGGGTGTGGGTGGTCAGCGGGATGCGCTCTTTGTCGAATACGGCAGTCACCTCGAGGTGGCCACCCATGCCCTCGACCGCCATCCGCAGAGTCGACACCAGGTTGTCGGCGGCGGACTCCATTGCCGACACCGACGCCTGGGCGCGGTCAAGGCGTCGAGCCAACTCGGTCTGGGTGAGATTGCGGTGTAGGCGCAGCTCCTTGAGGTTGTAGGCCACGATCTCGGCGCGGGCCTCTTCCTTGAGGGTCTCGACCCGAGCCCGCTGCTCAGGGGTCAAGTCGCCAACCAGTTCGTCGAAGTCGTAGTAGGTCATGAGGTGTGTCTCCTTGGGTGCATCGTGGGCTGGTCCAGCTAGTTGAGGTCTGGGAGATCGGCCAGGTAGAGCTCGTATAGGCGCTCCGCCTCCGGGATGGCGCTGCGGTACCAGTCGTTCCATCGCCGGGCTTTGCTGCCGCCGTACAACAGGATGACGTGCCGGCGCGGGTCGAACATGAACAGGATGCGCAGGTTCCTGCCGTCGCCGCGGGGCCTGAGTTCCTTCATGTTCTGATAGCGGGAACTGTGGATTCGTTCGACGATGGGACGCCCCTGTGTCGGGCCGCCCTCGCGGAGTAGCTCCAGGGCAGCGATGAACGAGAGCCTCTCCGCCTCGTTGAGCGATGCTCGCCAAGACCTCACCTGCGCTGTCGCCCGGATTGTCCACGCCACCACGACAACATAGAGTCAACTCGATATAGAGGCAACGTGTGTCAGCTGGCCACTGACGGCCCGTTGCGCCATACGCCGCGGCTGACACGGACTCTGACCCCGATCCAGTCGCCCCCGGGTGGGCGATCAGCGTCCGCGGTGCGCTGGCCGATACGCTCGGGCGTTCTGGGGCTGTAGCTCAGTTGGCTAGAGCACCTGCTTTGCAAGCAGGGGGTCGTCGGTTCGAATCCGATCAGCTCCACTCACTTCTTGGGTGCTCGCGCGCCCGGTCACTCTCAGGGGCGGCTCTCGGATGACTCGTATTGGACTGGCTCAGCTACTCAGCCGGCCCGCAGCGGTCGAGGCCAACCGCAGGGCCGGCGTCGATGCGGTCGCTTCGCTGTTCGAGCAGGGCGCGGAGGTGGTGGTGGTGCCCGAGATGGCGGTGCCGTGGTACACCACCGACCGCGAGGCGCTCGAGCCGCTGGCCGAGACCCTCGACGGCCCGACGATCACAGCCTGGCAGGAGCAGGCCGGTCGCAATGGGGGGCTGGTGGTGGGCGGGCTGTGCGAGCGCAGCGGTGACTCGATCTACAACTCGGCTGTGGCGGTGGACGCCGGCGGCGTGATCGCCCACTACCGCAAGCTGCACCTGTTCGACGTGGAGAAGCACTGCTTCACGCCCGGTGATCTGGGGTTGAGCGTCACCGAGACCTCGTGGGGCCGCATCGGGCTCTGCATCTGCTACGACCTGCGCTTCGTGGAGGTGGTGCGGGTGTTGGCCCTGCGGGGCGCCGACCTGATCTGCGTGCCGACGGCCTGGGTGCGGGGTTTCGACCGGCGCCAGTACCGCGAGGGCGAGCTGATCGCTCACGCCGAGGGGGCGCTGGTGCAGGCCAACCTCAGCCAGGTGTTCATCGCCTGCACCTCTCAGGTCGGCGCGGGCGACGGTGTGGAGCTGCTCGGCTCCTCCGTCGTGGCCGACCCGTACGGCCGGATGGCGGGCGGGCCGCTGTCCACGGTGCGAGAGCAGCTCGAAGTGGTCGACATCGACCTGTCGGAGGCCCGCCGGGCCCAGGCCCGCAGCGAGCTCATCCAGCCCCGAGCGGACCGCCGCACCGACGTCTACGGCATCCTCCACGAAGGCGACCCGCTCTAGCCCAGACCGCGGCTGACAGCAGTCGCCAAGAAGTCGGGCGGATGGACCCCTGACAGCTGGGTGGCCCGAGTTGCACATGGTGTGCGGGTGGTGGTCGCCAAGAGGTCGGGCGGATCGACCCCTGACAGCTGTTGGTCAGTGGATGTTGAGGCCCGACAGCGTGCGGTTCAGCTCGGGCACCAGCAGGGCCCGCAGCGAGTAGGCGCCGATGACGGTGTAGAGGCAGAACGGGCGCGGCCCCACATGGAAGAACTGCTGCAGGCCCGCCTGGCCCGGCAGCGACAGGTGGAGCTGGTCCGGCGAGAACTCGGCGGGGTCGATGCGGATCGGGATGCCCGCTCGGGCGAACAGCTTTGCCGACGTCGAGGCACGGTCGAACTCGACCAGCGCGGCGAAGATGCCGTTGCGATCCATCACCTCCACCGCTCCCGACCCGTAGTCGCCGCGCTCGGCGGGCAGCGCGAAGTTGGCCGCGTGCAGCACCACCAGCCGTGCTTCGGAGGCTTGCAAGCCACCGTCGATCTCGGCTGGGTCGGGCTGGGTCGACAGCTCCGCCTCCCAGCCGGTCGGCACTTCGAAGCTCACGCCGTGGGCCATCAGCGTGCTCACGTCATCCCCGTCCCGTCATCGGCTACGGCGCTGCTCCGGCGCATCTGGCCGGCCGCGTCGCGCACCAGGTCATCCCCGTGCCTTCATCGGCTACAGCGCCAGCAGGCCGACAGTGCCCAGGGCTGCGGCCAAGGCCGCGCCGGACCAGCGGATCCGGTCGGCGCTCTGGTCGATCCGGCGGTGCAGGCGGCGCAGGTCGTCGGGGGTGCGAATCCGGCGGCCCATGATGAGGCTCGCGCCCCTGGTTGCGCCGAAGGCCGTGCCGATCACCAGACCTGTGGCTGCGTCGCCGGCCAGGAGGGCGGCCAGCATGAACAGCGGCACCAGGGCGGTGTTGACCACCGTCGCCACCGCCGCGCCGAGCTGCAGGCCGAAGCCCGCCCCGTATACCCACGACCGGTAGGCGACCAGCCAGTCCTCGTTCACCTGGCGGTGCCCCGGCAGCCGCCGACCCGACAGGTCCCAGGCCGCGGCGGCGGCGCACCCGGTGGCCAGCAGCCCGAGCCGAGCCCCGCTGCTCGCCGCTCCGAGCGCCGCTTGGCCCAGCGCGCCGAGGGCCGCGCCGAGGGCCGCGCCCCCGCCCGCCGCGCCCACCACCAGCCAGAGAACGGTCAGCGACCATCGATTGCCCCTGGCCCGCTCACCGAGCGGGCTGATGCTGGTGAGCATCGACAGGCCTCAAGGCGACCAGGTAGACCGCACTCCGGCGGCCACGGCCGCCGCCACGCCGATGGCCAGCACCTCGGTCACGAATCGCGCCCGAACTGGAGCGTGAGTTCGCCCACGCTCGCGCCTTCGACACCGCTGGCCAGCACCGCAGTCACGAACCGTGCCCCGACTCCGGCACCATCATGGACGGCCCCGCGACGGAATCTCGGCGCCGTTCCCTCGACTCGATTCGGGCTGCTCGCCGTAGAGGCTCGGATGTCCGGGGCCTATCCCCGCCGACCGGAGCGCATCGTCGGCCCGCAGCTCCCGGCTTCGGCCCGAGGACTGCCCGGAACGGTTGGCCAGGCCCGCGTCGTGGAGTGCCTGCTCCAGCAGATCCCGCAGCTGCTCCCAGCGCAGCGCGCTGCCCGCGCCCACGACCCGGCCGTCGGCGCCGTCGACCAGCGCGAAGTACGGCGAGCCCGGAACGTCGTAGGCCTCCCACGCTGCCGACGACAGCACCGCCTTGACGCCGGGCGGGACCAGATCGGCTAAAGCCGACTCCGAGTCGTGGGCCGGATCCTGGCCCACGATCACCAGTCGGGTGTCGCCACCGGGCAGTTCGAGGCTGGGGTCGGCGAAGGCCTCCCAGAACCGCTGGCAGGTTCGGCACCCCGGAGACAGGAATGCGAGCAGCGTGAAGTGGGCTGCGCCGGTGACGGCGATCTTGGTCGGGCCGCCCGCCGGCACCGTTCCGACGAGATCCCGAGCACGGGACGGCGTCGCCTCCGACCGGTCGCCCACGGCTGCGGAGGCAGAGCCCGAGACCGCTTCGCCGTCGAGGCTGATGCCGGAGCGGTCGAGGGCCCGCAAGATCTCGGCGTGCGTCCTCAGCAGTCCGAACACCAGCAGGGCCAGCACGCCGACCGCGATGGCCAACAGCACGACAACGACCGTCACAACGCCATCCTCATCATGGGACCACTGGGCTTCACAACGCCATCGAAGCGATGGGCCGCGACCGTCACGACACCGGCTGAGCCATGGGTCCACAACCGCAACACCGACGCCGCCTCAGTCATGGGGCCGCCACCGTCGCCGCGCCCTCGTCGACTGGCTCTTCGACGGGCTCGGGCGGCCGCTGGTGGTAGCCGTACAGCAGGGCCGCGATCTCGGCCCGGGTGGCGGGCTGGTCCGGCTCGAAGGTTGAATGCACATCCCACCAGGAGATGTTGTGCTCGAGGGCCCATGCCAGGGCGTGGCGGTACCAGGCGTCGGGGCCCACATCGGAGAAGGTGATTCCGGCGCTGCCCTGCGGCTCTCCCGCCAGGCGGTGCAGGAACACGACGGACTGGGCCCGCGACACCCCGCTATCGGGGTCGAAACGGCCCGGCGCCCGGCCCGAGGTGATCTCCCGCTCGACCATCCATGCCACCGCCGGTGCGTAATAGGCGTCGGCTCCTACGTCGTTGAACCGGTTGCCGGTCCGGGGAGGGTCCTCGGTGGCCGGCTCGGCGGTGGGACGGCCCTCGTAGCGCCACAGGAAGGTGGCGAACTGGGCCCGGGTCACGGGCAGGTCGGGGCCGAACAGGTCGTCCTTGATGCCGCTGGTGATGCCCTCGTCGGCCATCCACGCCACCGCCGGCGCGTAGTGGGCCTTGGGCGGGATGTCGTTGAAGCCGTCGTGCAGGCAGGGCCGGTCGTGCCAGCGGGTGCCGGGGTCGCTCAACACCGGACTGCTGGCGCAGGCCGGGTCCCAGGTCCAGGGCGGCACGCAGGTGACGATGCGGCACATGAGCTGTCCGACGCAGGTGTCCTGGTTGCACTGCCCGTAGCGGAACCGGGTGCACTCGGATTTGCGGGTGTCGCAGCCGCCGCTGCACTGGCACTTGGCGGGCGTGCAGTCCCGGTCGCAGAACCCGCTCGATCGGCACTGGCATCCGGCGCGGTCGTCGCAGGTGTAGTTGCAGTCGAGGTAGTAGCGGGGACTCGGGCCGTCGAGGCCGCAGAAGTCTGAGCCGTCGACCTTCCACCAGCCGGCCACGATGGTGTGCGGCGGGCACAGGTTCTCGCCGGTGAGCTTGCAGCAGAACTCGCTGTAGCCGTCGCAGCACAGGGCATCGGGACTGCACCGGTGGCCCTTGCACAGAACGATGGCCGCCTCGGCCGTGGTGGGACGCACCGCGTAGGCGACGGGGGCCACGGCCATCGCGGTGGCGGCCATGGCCGACGAGCGCAGGAAGCCCCGCCGCCCGGACCGCCGGTCCACCACCCGGGAGACCCGCTGCACCAGTGTGCGGCTCAGCGTCGTCCTCCCAGGCCTGCGGCCGACGCCTCCTCAGCCCGACCAGACGACAGCGGCCTCAAATTGTTGATCACCCGGGCCCGCTCACCTGCTCGCTCGGTCTCTAGGGCGCGGAACAGATTCGGGTTGTCGCGCTGCGGCCGGCGGGCATCGAGCGCCTCGGGAAGCGCGGTGAGCGCCGCCAGTGCCAGTCCGGCGAGCACCGCGATCTCGACAACCAGAGCGGCCGCGGTCGCCGGTTGTTCAGCGAAGGCGGCAGCCAACGCCGCCACGGGTGCTTCGGCGGTGGCGCCGGTGGCCGCAGCCGCCAAGCAAGCCGCGGCCAGCGAGAGGTTGCCGACGACATGGACCCACGAGGGCGGCGCGTCGAGCCGGCCGAAGCAGCCGCACGAACGCGCTCCCGACCGGGTCGCCCGCAGAACGATCACCGCGAACGAGGCGTAGAGCAGCCCCACCGCCCACGCGAACAGTCCGCCCAGTGCCAGCGCGGCCACACCGATGGCGGCCTCGGATGCTCCGGCCAGCCGGACCAGCGGGGCCGCAGTCCGAAAGCCGAGAAGATCCGCAGGCCTAGACAGCTTGGCGGCGCCCGCCACCACCAGCAGAACCGCGGCAGCAGCATGGATCGCAGACGCAACGGACACGGGTGGCGATGCTAGCCACCTCCGCGCCGACAGAACCTAAGCGGCGCACCGGCGATCAGCGGCGGCGCCAGTCAGGCGGCGGCGATCCGTTCGACGGGCTGCAGGGCGCACGACAGGACCGGCGATCAGGGACCGGGCCGGTCAGATGCCGGGGGTGCGGTAGCCGTCGGACCGCCACAGGATCGGGAAGTGGTTCTCGTCCATCTCGTCGTCGGTGAGCCGGGCGTAGCGCGAGTAAACGGGACCGTTGCCCTCGGCGAAGCCGGCCCGGTTGAAGCGGGCCTCGCTGCTGGCGCAATGCAGCACCAGGGACCGGCGGTGCCGGCCCGAGCGGTTGGGACCCGAGCCGTGCCATGTCCAGCCGTGGTGGAACGACCCGCCGCCCGCGGCCACCTCCACCGCGGCGATGTCGAGCCCGACGCCTGCAGCCTCGGCCGCCGCCTGAACGGTGGCCCGATAGTCCTCGGGGGCATGGAACACGCCGGTGGCGTCGGCGCCGGTGGGCCAGCGGTGCGAGCCGCGGGCCAGTTCCATGGTGCCTCCGGCCGCGGTGGTGTCGTCGAGGGCGATCCAGCAGGAGAACATCTCGGTGGGCGTGTACCAGGCCAGGTAGGCGTTGTCGCGGTGAAAGCCCAGCGAGCGGGCCCCCGGCGGCTTCCAGATCACGTTGTCCTGCACGAGGCGGGCACCGGGCCAGTCGGCCAGCCGGGCCACCGTCTCGCCCAGGCCGGCGTCGAGCACCACCGAGGCCACCAGCCGGTCGGCCTTCCAGCCGTTGCAGATCTGCCGGGTCAGGGTCGGATCGCTGCTGCCCTCGAGCCAGTTGACCTCGTCGGGGGCGGTGCCGGTCTCGAAGTCGCCCCCGAACAGCCGCTCGAAGCGCTCCCGGAGGGGATCGACCAGGCCGGCATCGATGAGCGAATCGACCGCAACGAACCCGTCGGCGTGGAACACCGCCTCATGTTCGGCCCCCAGCATCACCCCAATGCTACGCAGCGGTTTGCCGCCTCTTCGCTCGGTCTCCTACTCTGCGGCCGTGTTGGGGGTTGCTGCCAACGGCATGATGGTGCCCGAGGCCTACCGATCCGAGTCGTTCTACCGGGCCGAACTGGAGTGGGTGTTTCCGTCGAGCTGGGTGTTCGTCGGCCACGAGCGATGGGTGCCGGAGCCGGGCGACTACCTGGCCGAGACCATCGGCACCGAACCGGTGCTGGTGGTTCGCAACCCCGACGGCGCCCTGCGGGCCTTCTCAAACGTCTGTCCCCACCGGGCGAGCCTGCTGGTCACCGGCCGGGGCAGCTGCGACCGGCGCCTGGTGTGCCCCTATCACGGCTGGACGTTCGGGCTTGACGGGCGGCTGCTGGCCATCCCGCGGCAGCGGGGCTTCGTCAGCGCAATCGACCCGGCCGATTTCAGACTGCACGAGTTGCGCCTCGACGTGTGGGAGGGACTCATCTTCGTGAACGCGATTGGCGACGCTCCGCCGCTGCGCGACCATCTGGAGGGGGTGCCCGAGCTGCTGGCCGGCCACGACATCGCGGGCATGAGCCTGGGAGCGTTCCTCGACGACCCTATTGCGGCCAACTGGAAGCTGGTGATGGACAACGCCATCTGCGACTACCACCTCGGGATGGTCCACGGCGAGTCGATCGCCGATCTGGTGGAACTCGAGGGGCTCCACGAGCAGGCGGGCCACACCACGGCGGTGGCCTCGGTCCCATGGAAGGATTCGGCCCTGCCGACGGAGCCTCGGCCATCGTTGACCGGCGCCGCGGCGAGGGGCTCGCTGGGATGCTTCGTGTTCCCCAACCTTCATGTGATCGGCTTCCCGACCGGCGGAGCGACCGTCATGTGGTGGACCCCCACCGGTCCGGCCAGCACCCGCGCCCGGGTGTTGAGCCTGTCCCACGACGCCGATGCCGACGTGCGGGCCGGCACGGAGCTGCTGTCGCGGGTGCAGCGGGAAGACTTCGACGTCTGCGAGAAGATGCAGATCGGCGTGCAGTCCCGCCGCTATTCGCCCGGTCCGCTGCATGCGTCGGAGCTGCGCGTCACCGTGTTCCAGCGGCGGCTGCTGGAGATGGTGGAACCAGTCTTGGCCGAGCGGGCCGGGGCGGGGGGTTAGTCGAGGTCGAGCCGCGGCAGCACGCCGTCGCAGATCAGCCGGAGTTGGTTCATGCGGTCGCTCTCGCTGCGCCCCACATAGAACATCCAGCGGTCCATGCCCTGAGCCCCCAGCTCACGCAGGCGCCGGGCGACGTCGTCTGGGCGTCCCCACAGGCCGGGGGCCCGCGCTATCAGCCAGTCGTAGAGCCCGAGCTCGCGGGCCCTGTCGATGTGGGCCTGCTGGCGTCCCTCGTCCTGATAGTCGGTGGCGATGTCGTGGGTGTCGGCGTTGAACTGCAGCAGCGCCTGCTTGAGGTGGTCGGGGATCTGCTTGCCTTCGAGCGACCCCATGGTCAGCCACTCGGTGCCCACCCCCATCCCCCGGCTGAGCGCCTCTTCGGGGCTGTCGCCGAACACGATCTCGGAGTTCCACCACAGCTCTAGCTCGTCGGGGTGACGGCCGGCGGCCTCGCAGCCGTCTGCGACCAGGCTGCGCACATAGTCCACGTTGTGGGGGCCGAATCCCATCGACAGCAGCATCCCGTCGGCGACTTCACAGGCCATGCGCAGCACCTTGGGACCCGAGACGGGGACCACCACCGCGATGTCGGCGCCGTCGGGCAGGGCCGACCACTGCATGCGGAAATTCCGGCCCTGGTAGTGGGCCTCCTCGCCCCGAAGCAGCGCCTTGACCGCCACGATGTACTCCCGGAGGTGGGCCACGGTGGCCGGGCGCAGACCGACACCCCACAGGGCGCTGTCGCCGGTGCCGATCCCGCAGGCGATCCGGCCGGGTGCGACCTCGGCGAGCGTCAGCAGACCGGAGGCGGTCACCGACGGATCGCGCGACCGCGGGTTGGTGACCGAGGTCATGATCCGGGTCCTCGACGTGTGCTCGGCGCACAGCGCGGCCACCACGTACAACTCCTGCACCAGGGCGGGCGAGTCCGGCAGGCCGATCACGTCCACCCCGGCGCGGTCGGCCAGCCCCCACCACTCGGGGCCGTCCGAGAGAGGCCCCTGCTGGAGGACGTTGAGAGCGATCTTCACGGTCGCGGGGCTGCTGCCGCTACCTCTCGAACGTCACCGCTTCTTGGAGATCACCGCGTCGGCGTCTATCTCGATCATGGCGTCGGGCCGGGCCAGCCCGTGTACCACCACCAGCGTGCTGGCCGGATAGTGGTCCTTGTTGAAGAACTCCGCTCTGGCGTCGTGGATGGCACCGAACTTCTCCTTGGTGAAGGGGGGAGTCATGTAGACCCGCACCCGGACGATGTCGTCGATGGTGCCGCCGAGGGGTTCCAACGCCGACAGCAGGTTGCGGATCACCTGGCGGGTCTGCTCGGCGATGTCGCCCACGCCGACCACCACGTCGCTGTCGCCGTCGGTGGCGGTGCGGCCCGACAGGTACACGAAGGTCAGGTCGCCGGCCTCCACCACCACCCCTCCGGAGTGGACCAGCTCGCCCACTTCTGAGGTCTCGAGCGCGCTCCAGCCGGAGCCGATGTTGGGGTTGATGATCGTCTTGTCCGCCATGTCGGATGGTCTCCTTTGCAGGGTTGTGGGTTTCGGGATCGTCGGGCTCGGCTCAGGCCGCTCGCAGCACCGGCACCACCTCGCGGTCGAGCAGGTCGATCGATTGCAGGGCGGCCTCGGCGGGCATGCCCACCCAGTCGGTGCGGAAGATGAAGTGGTCTACGCCGATCTGGTCGCGCCACGGCAGCAGCTTCTCGAGGCAGTCGTCGGGCGTGCCGACGATGAACCGGCCCGCAGCCAGCTCGTCGAAGGCAGCCCGGAAGTTGTCCTGGCCGGGCAGGGCCCTGTGCTGGCCCCAGTCGGCGTAGTGCCGGTACTTCTTGAGCAGGTAGGGCGCGGCCCGCTGCATGGCCAGGTCGCGGGTGGGGGCGCAGTAGATCTCGCGCATCGCCGGCGTGGTCGCAGCCGGGGGCAGGCCCTCGCTGGAGCGGGCGGCCCGGAACAGCGCGGCCTGCTCGGCGATGGTCTCGGTGGTGGCGTGGGGGTTGATCATCCAGGCGTCGCCCATGCGGGCCGCCCGCTCCACCGCCGGATGGGCGTTGGCTGCGATCCAGATCGGCGGTCGGGGCTGCTGCACGGGCCTGACGTTGAGTGTCGCCGACTCCAGCCGGCACCACGGAAGGTCCGAGTCCACACGCTCTTGCGTCCACAGGCGCTTGACCAGCTCGAGGTTGGCCTCGAATCGTCTCACCTTGGACTTGGGGTCGAGGCCGAAGCCGCGGTATTCCACCTCCCGGTATCCGAGTCCCACCCCGAACGTCAGCCGGCCCCCGCACAGCACGTCGATGGAAGCCCACGTCTCGGCCACGTCCAGCGGGTTGTGGAGCGCCAGCAGCAGTATTCCGATCCCAACTTCCATCGAGCCGCACTCGGCAGTGAGGCGGCTCACAAACGGCACGCACTGCGGCATGGCCATCCCGTCGGGCAGGTAGTGCTGCCCGGCCCAGATCGAGTCCCAGCCGCGGTCGCGCACCGCCGCCACCATGCGGAGTTGGTCGGCGGTGGCGGCCACCAGATCGGTGCCGACAGGATGCTGGTTGGTGAGAAACAGCCCAACCTTGGTGCCGCCTTCCAGGGCCAACGCCGCTCCTTTCGCCATAGTGCCGAGACCGGCTGAACAATAGTCAGACACTTCAAGCGAGCGCCTCGCGGAGCGAAGAGCCAGCAGGCCGCCACGATCGGGGCGTCGCAGCCCTTCTCCCTCTAGTTGTGGTCGTCGTAGCTCGACTGGACTACAACACGAGACCCATTCAGGGTGTCATCGTGCAGCGAGTGAACATGTCGCCGCTATTCGTCAAGCAACTCATCGACGCGCTCACCGCGAATCTGGCCGACTAAGAGGCTGCGCGGATAGGCGAAAGGCTCTCGCGTAGTAAGGGGGCATTTCCCGCTCTTGTTCGCTGCGCTCACGGGCCGCTCGGGCCACGGCCTCGCCCGTATGGGCCGGATTCGCTCGCCTATCCGCTCGGCCTCTAAGCTGCAACGATGCCTGACGGCATGATCACTGAGGAGGACCCGTGACCAATCCGGATAATCCCATCGAGGTCCGAGAGACAAAGATCGTCATGCATCCAGACGAAGGCCCTGTACCGGCACGCGTCCTTATCGAATGGGTGCAATCCCCGCCCGGCCCTGGAACCCCGCCTCTTGCATCGGTCACATGACCAGACCCGAAGCTCAGCCCAACGAGCAGCCTTCAATCGACTGAACCGGCTTGCTCGTCCGGTTCGGCACCATTCGATCCCTACCGTGGAGCCGACGAGCGGCCCGGGCGCGCGGTGGACAAGAGCGGTGAGTGACAGCATCAACGATGGCTGAGGGCTGGCGCGACACGCTTATCCGGGCGGGCGGCATCCGCACCCGCTTGATTGAGGCCGGCGATCCGAGCAACTCGACGGTGGTGCTGGTGCACGACGGGGCTTACGGCACCGACTCGATGCTCTGCTGGGAGGGCGTGATCGCCGAGCTGGCCGACAGCTATCGCATTGTTGCCCCCGACCTGATCGGCTGGGGCGGCACCGACAAGCTGTGCTACTTCGACCGCTCGCCCTACGACTACCGGCTAGAGCATCTGGCCGCGGTGTGCCGGGTGCTCTCACTCGACGAGCCGGTCTTCTTCGCGGGCAGTTCCTTCGGGGCCGAGTTGGTGGCCCGGGGCGTGGCCGAGCCCCGGTGGGGGTGGAAGGCGCGGGCCGTGGTGGCTATCACCGGCACGGGCGGGCGGCTCTATCGGGTGCCGGGCGGCATCGAGCGTTTGAGCGATTACACCCCCAGCCCTGAGGCGGCCCGCCGGCTCACCACCATGCTGGTCCACAGCACCGACGGCCTAGACGAGCACATCGCGCGCCGCTTCGAGAACAGCATGGCCCCCGGTCACTGGGAGGCGTTGAGCGCGCTGGGCCTGCGCAACCCGTCGGCGGAGCGGGTGGCCCGACCCGAGGACTGGCCCGAGCCGCTGCGGGACTGCGACGTTCCCATCCTGTGGGTCGAAGGAGCCGACGATCCGCTGCTGGAGCAGGGCTGGGCGGCCAAGATGGCCGAGTTGGGCGACTCCTTCTCGTCGGTGGTGGTGCCCGGCGGCCACGAGCCCAACATCGAGCATCCCGCCGCTACCGGGCGCCTGATCCGGGACTTCTTCGACAGTTGCGCCTGATGGCGTGCGCGGGTAGGTGTAAGCCTGTCGTGTCGCAGCGGGATCATTCCCGCTCTTGTTCGCTGCGCTCACGGGCCGCTCGGGCCACGGCCTCGCCCGTATGGGCCGGAATCGCTCACCTATTCGCTCGGCCTCTTGGGCGGACAGTGCGATGATTCAGTATCCGGCTGCGGTGAACGGGGTGCTCACCCGGGTGCTGGCCTCGGGATCGGGCGACGACCATCTGGTGCTGGTGCACGGGGTGGGGGCACGCTGCGACCGCTGGCGCCGCAACATAGACGTGCTGGCGGCCGCGGGCTGGCACGTGCATGCCTTCGACCTGCCCGGCCACGGCCTGGCCCAGAAGGGCGACGGCCCGGACTATTCGGTGCCCGGATACGCCCGCTTCGTCGACGGGTTCCTCGACGAGATCGGGGCCGAGACGGCCGTGCTGGCAGGCACTTCGCTGGGCGGTCACACGGTGGCGACCCTGGCTTGCGAACGGCCCGAGCGGGTGCGGGCGCTGGTGCTGGTCGGAAGCATCGGATTGATCGAGTGGGGCGCCGAGCGCCGGGCCGCTTCGCGGGGGCGACTGAGCGACACGTCGCTGGACAGCATCGAGAACAAGCTGCGGCTGGTCGTTTACGACGGGGATCTAGTCACCGACGACTGGGTGCGGGAGGAGTTCCTGATCAACAACTCGCCCGGCGCGGCCGAGTCGTTCGCGGCCATCGCCGACTACATCGCCGAGCACATCGACGACGATGTGGTCGGGCCTCGGCTGGCCGAGTTCGCAGGCGGGCCGCCCGTGCTGCTGATCTGGGGGGCCGAGGAGAGGGCCGTGCCGCTGGCTACCGGCGAGGCCGCCCACCGGCTCATCGGCGGCTCGGAGCTGGCGGTGATCGCCGGAACCTCCCATGCCCCCTACTTCGAGCGGCCCGAAGAGTTCAACCGGGTGCTGCTCGAGTTCCTGGATCGAGCCGCCCGATAGCGGCGTGCCCGACCCGACGAGTTCAACCGGGTGCTGCTCGAGTTCCTGGATCGAGTGGTTGGCTGCTAGGCGGAGCTGGGTGGCGGCGCGGCCCTGTCGAAGCGCTCGTACATCGGGCGCAGCCGCTCCAGATGGGTGTGCATGAACTGCGCCGACGCCTCGGAATCGCCGGCCTCGATGGCGTCGAAGATGTTCCGGTGATCGTCCTCCACCTCGACCCAGAAGCGGCCCGACGCCCGATCCCGCACGAAGCGGGTCTCAAGGACGCTGAACACCGGTCGGGCCAGCACGTCAAGCAGCTGGTTGCCTGACGCTTTCAGGATGGCGAAATGGAACTCCTTGTGGCCCGCGAAGCCGTGGGCCGAGTCGGCCCCGTCGTCGGGTGCCAGGGTGGCTCGCAGGCCGCTCAGGTCGTCGTCGCTGCGCCGAAGCGCGGCGAGCCGGGCGGCGGGCTCCTCGAAGAGCTCGCGGGCTTCGAGGATCTCGTCGACCGAAACCACGTCGGCGCCGGAGAGAAGCCCGATGGTGGTTTCCAAGTAGCTGCGCACATGCTCCGAGGAGGGCTCGGCCACAAACGTGCCCCCGTTCACGCCCCGCCTGGTGAGCACGAGCCGCTGCGACGACAGACCCCGCAGCGCCTCGCGGACGGTGCTGCGGCTCACCCCGAACTGCACAGCCATCTCGCCCTCGGCCGGCAGGCGCTCGCCCACCGCCAGGGTGCCCTTGATGATCAGCTCCTGAAGCTGGCTCGCCACCTGCTCGTAGGCGGGAAGCACTCGGCTGACCGGAAGCGCGCTGTCGCCATCAGCGCCCGTTGCCTCGTCCAGCGAAGCGACCGACAACGAAACAGCTTCGGACATTGAAGTTCCTACAGTCGGCGAACGGCGGCGCGAGCCTAGTGGTCTGCTGCCCCTTTGGCGGCGCGGATTGCCGCCGTTTGCTCCGGTGCGACGCGGCGGGCTTGTACCTGCCCGCGCACGCTATCTAGCCTCGCTGGCCTGTGGGAGGCCGAGCGAATAGGCCAGCGATTCCGGCCCATACGGGCGAGGCCGTGGGCTGTGGCGCTGTGGTTTGGGCGGCCCGTGAGCGCGGCGAACAAGAGCGGGGAGTACCCCGCCGTGACGGAACAGGCCCTCACCTATTTGCGCGCCCTCTGAAGGCAGGAGCGCGTGTTCTCGCTTGAGGGTCGCGCCGCGCTGTTGACCGGGGGAGCAGGCGGGCTCGGTCGGGCCATGGCGGCCGCTCTGGCCGAGCAGGGCGCGTCGGTGGCGGTGACCGATCTGCGCCCCGACGCTGCCACTGAGATCGCCCGCGAGCTGGCCGAGCGGCATCCGGCCCAGGCCTTCGCCGGGGTGTCGATGGACGTCACCGACGAGGCCAGCGTCGTCGCGGGGGTGGCCGAGGCCGCCGAGGCGGTCGGATCGCCCGACATCGCGGTGCTGGCCGCGGGCATAGGCGAGCTGCAGCCGATCGCCAGCATGAGCTTCCAGCAGTGGCGCCACATGCTCGCCATCCACCTCGACGGCACGTTCCTGCCGATCCGCCACACCGTCAACTCGATGATCGAGCGGGGCTGGGGACGGGTGATCTGCTTCTCGTCGGTGGCCTCGCTGCAGGGCGTGGCCCGGCAGGCCCACTACGCCGCGGGCAAGGGCGGCGTCGACGCTCTGGTGCGCTCGTTCAGCCGGGAGGTGGCGGCCGCCGGCGTGACCGTCAACGCCATCGCGCCCGGCTACATCGAGTCGCCGCTCAACGATCTGGCACCTCCGGGACGGATCGAGGCCCTCACCGAGAATGTCCCCGCCGGACGGTTCGGGCGCCCGTCGGAGATCGGTGCGCTGGCCGCCTACCTGGCATCGGACGAGGCCGCTTATCTGACCGGCCAGATCATCAGCGCCAACGGCGGTTTCACGTACTGCCACCTTCTCGGCGACTAGCCGCCAGCAAGCGGGGAAGGACCACGATGCGACTCGTCACGATGCAGTCTCCGACCGGCGAGACAGCCGGGATCTGGCACGCCGACAACACCGTCACCCCGCTGACCGCGGTCGGCCACACCAGCGTGCTCGGCCTCATCGAGAGCGGCCCCGACGCCTGGGCCTCCGCCGAGTCGCTCTCGTCGGGCGGCGGCGGTCAACCCATCGACGAAGCGGTCCTGTTGGCGCCGTTGCCGAGAACGCCCCGCAACATGTTCTGTGTGGGGCTTAACTATCGCGAGCACTTCGATGAGGGGAAGCGCCCCGAGGGGTCGGTGGTGCCCGACGCGCCGGTGCTGTTCACCAAGCCGTGGACCTGCCTGGTGGGCCACGATGCCACCGTCGAGCTCGACCGCACCGCCAGCAGCCGGGTGGACTGGGAGGCGGAGATCGCGGTGGTGATCGGCAAGGGCGGAAGCAACATCTCAGTCGACGACGCCCTCGACCACGTCTTCGGCTACACCCTGTCCAACGATGTGAGCGCACGCGACCTGCAGCTTGAGCATGGCATGTTCGGCCAGTGGTACAAGGGAAAGTCGCTCGACGGCTTCTGTCCCATGGGTCCCAGCATCGTGTCGGCGGCCGCCGTGGGCGACTATCGCGACATCACCGTCGAGCTACGGGTGAACGGGGTGCAGAAGCAATCGTTCCGGGCCGCGGCCATGGTCAACTCGGTGTCGCGGCTCATTGCTCGGGTCAGCCTCGGCTGTTCGCTGCTTCCTGGAGACATCATCCTCACCGGCACGGCCGCCGGGGTGGGCCACTGGCGCGAGCCCCCCGAGTTCCTCGGCGGCGGCGACGTGGTGGAGATCGAGTCGCCCCAACTCGGCCTGCTGCGCACCCGCTTCGCCGAGCCGGGCGGATGACGATGGCCGCGGCCGCTGCTCGTTTCGCCGAGCCGGGCCCATGAACCCAGCGTCGGTGGCTGCCGCGGCTCGCGCCACCGCGGCTCGCATCGACGACACCGACATTGAGCCGCCGGTCATCTACGACGGCATCGTGATCGAGCCGCCCCCCGACGACTCGTTCATGGATCCGGCCGGGTACTTCTCCCAGAAGCTCTTCGACCTCGAGATGCAAGTCGTCTACCCGGGCTCGTGGGTGTTCGTGGGCGACCTGTCGCAGCTGCGCTCGCCCGGCGACTACATCACCGAGACCATCGGCACCGAGCCAGTGATGGTGGTGCGGGGCCGCGACGGAGAGCTGCGGGCCTTCGTCAACGTGTGCCCGCACCGGGCCAGCACCCTGGTGGAGGGCTCGGGCAACTGCGGACGGGCCCTGGTGTGCCCCTACCACGGCTGGACCTTCCACCTCGACGGGCGACTGGCCGCCACCCCACACCCCCGAGGCTTCGCCGAGCCGGTTGACCCCAGCGTCCACAGCCTGCGAGAGGTGAGGGTGGACGTGTGGCTGCAGTTCGTGTTTGTGAACGTGTCGGGCGACGCGCCGCCGCTGAACCAATGGCTCCACCCGGCGCCCGAGCAGTTGGCCCACCACAGCCTTGAGAGCGCAACCAGGGTGTACGAGCTCGACGACGAGGTCAACGCCAACTGGAAGGTGATGATGGACAACGCCTTCTGCGACTACCACCTCGAGTTCGTCCACGAGAACACCCTCGGACGCTTCGCCGACGCAGCCTCGCTGCGAGAAGAGATCTGGACCTACACCGGGCGGCTCACCACCCAGTGGGGTGACGAGCAGCTGGCCCGCACCGACGTGCTGCCCGCGCTGGCCGCCACCAACTCCTACGGCTCGGTCGCCTTCGGCGTGTTCCCCAACTGGTTCATCGCCGCCTTCCCCAACGGGGGCTGCTCGCTGATGTGGTGGAACCCGATCAGCCTCGACAAGAGCCGGGCCCGAGTGTGGAACTACTCGCCCGATGCTGGCGTCGACGCCCGGGCCGACTTCGAGATGCTCAAGGCGGTGCAGGCCGAGGACTACGCCATCTGCGAGAAGGTCCAGCAGGGTCTGCGCTCCCGCTGGTATCGGCCCGGCCCGCAGCACTACCTGGAACTGAGGGTGCGGGGCCACCAGCAGCGCCTGATGCAGATGCTGGCCGACGCCATCCGAACCGGAGAAGGCTGAGCGCCCAAGCCGACCGGCCCGGATTGACTACCAAGTGTCAGACCTTTACCATCGCCGCATTCTTGGCCAGTAGCGCCACCCGGTGCTGCTGAAGGCAATCCCGATGGGGGGAATGATGAGATCACGACAGTTCCGACTCGGCCTCTTGCGGCTCTTGGCGGTTGTACTCGCGTTCGGGCTCGTGGCCGCGGCCTGCGGCGACGACTCGTCCGACACCAGCGCGACCGAGGCCGCGCTGGCCCAGGCCGAGGCCGACGCGATGGCCGCCCAGGCTGAAGCCGACGCTGCGTCCGCCCAGGCCGACGCCGCAGCCGCAGAGGCTGCCGCGGCCGCCGCGGCAGCAGCCGACGCCGCGGCGGCCCTCGAAGCGGCCATGGCGGACGCCGAGGGGACAGTCGACGCCGACGTTGTGGCCCAGCTAGAAGCCGAACTGGCCGCCGCCCAAGAGGCCGAAGCCGCCGCGGCCGCAGAGGCAGCCTCGGCGAGGGCGGAGGCCGAGGAGGCCATGGCCGCGGCCGAGGCTGAGGCGGCTGAGGAGGCAATGCCGGAGCTGTCGGGCGATCTGGTGTGGTGGTCGGACTGGACCATCGAGCAGACCGAGGCCTTCATCGATGCCTTCAACGAGGTCCATCCCGGAATCCAGGTGGAGTACACCCGCTCCGACGACGCCGAGATGTTCGACCGCTTCATGACCGAGTCCGAGGCCGGCACCATCGACGCCGACATCGTGATCATCGGCTGGGACGGCTTCTCGCGCATCTGGGAGAGCCTCGGCTACCTGCACGCCTTCGACTCCCCCGAGAAGTTCAACATCCCCGCCGACCTGCGGGCCCCGTCGGGTGCCTGGCACACCTACGGAACCCTGCTGGAGGGCATCTGCTACAACACCGAGGTGATCGAGGAGCTCGGCCTCGACCCGCTGGAGACCTGGGAGGATCTGGCTGACCCGCAGTACCGGGACCAGATCGTGATGCAGGACATCCTCAAGGTGGGCAGCGGCGCCCACGACATGATGATCGAGACCCGCGTGATGTGGGACGAGAACCGCTGGGAGGCCTTCTGGGAGGGCTACGGCGCCAACAACGTGGTGTTCCAGCCCGACTACACCGCCGCCCAGCAGCAGCTGGTGCAGGGCAACTTCGCGGTGCTCGGACTGTGCTACCTCGACTTCGTGCTGCCCTCGATCGACCAGGGCGCCCCGGTTGAGTGGATTGCGCCGGAGTTCGTGATCACGGTGGGCTTCACCGTGAACATCCCGGCCAACGCCCCCAACAAGGAGAACGCCGAGGCGTTCGTCAACTACATCCTCAGCGACGAGGGTCAGGCCGCGGTGGCCGAGATCGTCCGCCAGGTGCCGGCCTCGCCCACCGCCCCGTATCCCGAGGCGGCGCTGGCCGCGGCAGGCAAGCCGACGATCCTGGCTCTGGGCACGCCCAAGGCCGAGGCCGAGTACAACAACAACGCCGATTGGTACGTCGAGCGAGCCAAGGAATGGTTCGACCTGAGGTGACATCACCTTCGGAGGACTTGCTCGCGCTGCGGGCCGACGACCTCCACAAGAAGTTCGGCGCGGTCACCGCGCTGGCGGGTGTCAGCTTCTCGATCCGCACCGGAGAGTTCGTAACCCTCCTGGGGCCGAGCGGCTGCGGCAAGTCGACCATCCTGCGCATCCTCGCCGGGATCGAGACGCCGACCCGCGGCGCGGTGGCCATCGGCGGCAAAGTGGTCAACGACACCGAGCACCGGATCCTGGTGCCGCCCGAGCGGCGCGACCTGTCGATGGTGTTCCAGTCGTACGCGGTGTGGCCCCACATGAGCGTGGCCGCCAACGTGGCCTTCCCGCTGCGCTACCGCAAGGTTCCCCGCAGCCAGCGCCGCGACCGGGTCACCGAGGCCTTGCGGGCGGTTCGCATGGAGTCCTATGTCGACCGCTACCCCCACCAGCTCTCGGGCGGGCAGCAGCAGCGGGTGGCGGTGGCTCGCTCCATCGTGGGCCATCCGGCGCTGCTGCTGCTCGACGAGCCGCTGTCCAACCTCGACGCCCGGCTGCGCGAGGACATGCGGGTCGAGCTCAAGCGGCTCCACCTGGAGCTGGGCCTGACCATGCTCTATGTGACCCACGACCAGTCCGAGGCGCTGGCCATGTCGGACCGGATCCTGGTGATGGACCACGGGCTGGTGTTGCAGGAGGGCACGCCCGAGGAGGTCTATCGCTCGCCGGCGTCGCTGACGGTGGCCCGGTTCCTGGGCGTGAAGAACATCGTGGCCGGGCGGGTGGCCGGCGACGGCACGGTCGAGGCCCTGGGGGGATCGCTGCGGGCCACCCTGGCCGAGCCGATGGCGCCGGGCGCGGCAGCGGCGGTGGCGATCCGTCCCGACGGGTTCACGCTGGCCGCCGACGGGGCGCCGGGGCCGGCCATCAGCGGCGAGATCCGGCTGGCGCAGTTCCTCGGCGGCGCCTACGAGCACGAGATCGACGCGGGCGGGACCACGGTGATCGCCCAGTCGCCGCAGCGGCTCGGAGGACGGGGCGACACCGTGGCCCTGTCCATCGATCCCGAAGCGGTCATCGCCTTCCCGGCGGACGACCCGGCTCCGTGACCGACCCCAGCACCGACACGGCGGAGGAACTGGGCGAAGCGCCTGCTCCCGGTGCCGGCGGGGCGCTCTGGCATACGGTGCGCCACCGGTTCCTGTCGTTCCCGTTCGCGCTGCGGGCGGTGCTCACCGTGGTGGTGTTCACCCTGGTGGTGCTGCCCTTCTACCGGCTGATCCTGGGATCGTTCCAGGAGGGCGGCCCGCCCGAGCGGGGCCCGCTGACCCTGCAGAACTACCGGGACACCTTCAACAAGTCCAGCGACATAATCGGCAACACCCTGGAGTTCGCCATAGGCCAGACGGTGGTGCCGCTGGTGATCGGCGTGCTGCTGGCCTGGGTGGTGACCCGCACCGACGTCCCCTGGCGGGGCGTGTGGGAGTTCTCCACCATCGGGCTGTACTTCATCCCGCTGCTGGCCGCGGGCACGGCCTGGAGCATCCTGCTCGGCGGGCGCAACGGCATGCTCAACGAGGTCATCCGCACCCTCACCCCGTGGGACGGCTTCGACGTGTACTCCATGCCGGGGATGATCTTCGTGCAGTCGCTGTACCTGGTGCCGCTGGTGTTCCTGGTGGTGGCGGCCAGCATGCGCAACGTGTCGCCCGACTACGAGCACGCGGCCCGCATCAACGGGGCGTCGCCGCTGTCGGTGTTCTTCCGGGTGACCCTGGGCGTGTCGCGTCCCGCGCTGCTGTCCGCCGCGGTGCTGTGCTTCATCATCGGGCTCGGCTCGATGGAGATCCCGCTGCTGTTCGGGTTCCCGGCCAAGGAGCACGTCTTCACCACCGACATCTTCCATGCCCTGCGGGTGCGGATGCCCCGCGAGCACGGCCGGGCGGCGGCCACCGGGGTGGTGCTACTGGCCGCTTCGCTGGTGGTGTTGATCATGTACCTGCGGTCGATCCGCCACAGCGACCGGTACGTGACGGTGAGCGGCAAGGGCAGTCAGGAGACCCCGACCCGGCTGGGTCGCTGGCGCTGGGCGGTGTTCGCGGCGTGCTGCGGGTTCTTCTTCTTCACCATGGTCCTGCCGTTCATCGCGGTGGTGGTGGGCTCGCTGCTGCCCTACATCGGCCGGCCCGACGCCGAGCTGCTGGCCCAGTCGTCGCTGGAGAACTATCGCCAGCTCAGCGACAACCCGATCTTGTGGCGCTCGCTGAGGAACAGCCTCACGCTGTCGCTGGGCGCGGGGCTGTTCGTGATGGTCTTCAGCGCGCTGGTGGCCTACAGCGTGGTGCGGTTCAAGGGCCGCTGGAGCCGCATGATCGACTACGGGGCGAGCCTGCCGCTGATGGTGCCGGCGGTGGTGATGGCCACCTCGCTGCTGTACACCTACATCACCCTGGAACTGCCGGGCGGCTTCTCGATCTACGGCACGCTGTGGATCATGGCCATGGCCTACGTGGTGTACTTCCTGCCGGTGGGGGTGCGCCAGATGACCGGCCCGGTGGTGCAGCTGTCGGCCGACTTGGAGCACGCCGGGCGCATCTCGGGGGCCGGCAATCTGGCCACCATGGGCCGCATCGTGCTGCCCATCCTGCGCCCGGCGCTGCTGGGGGGCCTGATCCTGGCCTTCATCACCTACATGCGGGAGTTCACCCTGTCGGTGCTGCTGTTCCGCTCAGGCACCGAGGTGATCACCACCGTGATGTACAGCTTCTACAACAACGGCCGCCTACCGTTCGTAGCCGCCATCTCGGTGGGCCTCTGGGTGGCCGGCATGCTGTTGATGGTGATCCTGCGCTTCGTCCTCAAGGCCCGCATCACCTTCTGAGCAGGAGATTCGCGGGTCACGTTCGCCAGATTCCAAGTGCCAGCAAGAACAGGCACTTTCCGGCGATACTGGACTTGTGACCACGACCGCTGACGTTGTCCGGATGGCCGCTGCGGGTGAGTCCGAGACTGTTGAGTTCAAAGCATCCACCGGTCAGCGGACCGAGGCCGCGAGGACTCTGTCGGCAATGTTGAACGGCCGAGGCGGGCGCGTACTCTTCGGAGTGCAGCCCACCGGGAATGTGACAGGCCAGCAGGTCGGCACCGGCACCCTTGAGTACATCACACAGGCCTGTCAGGAAATCCGCCCGGCGTATCCTCCTTCAATCGACAGAGTGCCAGCGCCAAACGGAAGCGGGCGCGAGGTACTCGTCGCCACGATTCCTTCGGGAAACAACAAGCCCTACTCCCACAAGGGGCGCTATTACATTCGGTCGGGCTCGTCAACGGTAGACATGCCCGACGAGACCCAAGTGTCCCTTGTGCTAGAGCGCGCTCACGGCTGGGACCGCTGGGAGATAGAGAGTTCAGAGCGTGACCTCGACTCCATCGACGAGGAGGAGGTGTACGCCTTCAGGAATGAAGCGGTTGACGCAGGAAGGGCAAGGTTCGACGCAGACACCTCGATAGCGGACGTACTGAGAGCGCTGGGACTCCTGACCAGCGATGACAGGCCCAACCGAGGGGCTGTCGCCCTATTCGGACGGCCTGACACATTCGCTGGCCAGTACCCCACGCTGGGTTGCCGGCTCGTTGCAGTGGCAGGCACGGAACTCGGCGAGGAATTCCTCGACGATGTGCTCGTCGAAGACAACGTGTCCTCCTCCTTGAGGCGAGCAATGTCGTTCTGTGAGCAGCACCTGCACCGTCCGGTGCGCCTTCGTGGCGACCTTCGTGCTCAAGTAGGTGTTGAGATCCCTCCTGAGGTCGTGCGCGAAGCACTCGCCAACGCCTTCGGCCACCGCGACTACACCATCGGCGGCTTGGTCCAGGTGCGAGTGTTCTACGACAGGCTTGAGGTGTGGTCACCGGGCGGACTGCACTTCGGCCTCCAAACCAACGATCTGTACGAGCCGCATAGCTCACATCCGTGGAATCCGAACATGGTGGGCTGCCTCTATCGGCGTGGCATTGTCGAGCAGCTCGGGTCTGGAACATTGCGAATGGCCAGGCTGTGCATCGGAGCCGGTCTCGGTCGCCCCGTGTTCACGTCCATCAGCGCGTCGGTGACCTGCATCGTGCCACGGCGCGGCCATTGGCTGGCATCCGACGGATCAAGCATGGCGATAGGTGACCCGGAGGCAGCGGTGCTCGCAGCGATCGCAGACGGCCCGACGGGACGTGGCCAACTGGCTAGTCGTCTAGGCATGACCATCGAAGAAGTGCGCGAAGTGCTGGTCCGTCTACGGGACGCTGGGCTTGTACGCGTTGATGGCCACGGCAGGGGTGCGTACTGGACGCTAAGCAATGTCTAACAAGCTCTCCAAGATTGAACGCGAATAGAAATCCGCAACTGTGCACAACACGCGAAACACCAGTTCGCAAACGCTAAACGCGTGTCAGCGACCCCCCTCGAAATGAACGCGAATAGAAATCCGCAACTGTGCACAACACGCGAAACACCAGTTCGCAAACGCTAAACGCGTGTCAGCGACCCCCCTCGAAATGAACGCGAATAGAAATCCGCAACTGTGCACAACACGCGAAACACCAGTTCGCAAACGCTAAACGCGTGTCAGCGACCCCCCTCGAAATGAACGCGAATAGAAATCCGCAACTGTGCACAACACGCGAAACACCAGTTCGCAAACGCTAAACGCGTGTCAGCGACCCCCCTCGAAATGAACGCGAATAGAAATCCGCAACTGTGCACAACACGCGAAACACCAGTTCGCAAACGCTAAACGCGTGTCAGCGACCCCCCTCGAAATGAACGCGAATAGAAATCCGCAACTGTGCACAACACGCGAAACACCAGTTCGCAAACGCTAAACGCGTGTCAGCGACCCCCCTCGAAATGAACGCGAATAGAAATCCGCAACTGTGCACAACACGCGAAACACCAGTTCGCAAACGCTAAACGCGTGTCAGCGACCCCCCTCGAAATGAACGCGAATAGAAATCCGCAACTGTGCACAACGTGATGCACCTGCATTGGCTCGCCAAGCGGGTCGGCCCCAACCTGCTCTACGCGGCCGTCATCACCACCGGCCCCGAGGCCTACCGCCTCGCCGACGGAATAGGCGTCATGCCGGCCCGCATCAGCGCTTCTAACCCGTCAGACCGGGGCGCGCGTCCGCTGCGGGACGGGGCTGTTGCGGAGCCGCTGCCGCAGATGCCGCCCGGCCGAGTACGCCAGCCACGACAAGCACCAGACCACTACCGCTACCAGCAGGATGGTCTCGCCGCTGGGGCTGAGACCTCCAGCGTGGAACGGTTTCACGAAGTAATGGGAGATGAAGCCTCCCCGGTAAGGCGTGTCCAGGGTGCTCCGTTCGCGAACTCAGACGCCGGGCCAGCCGGTAACGGTGGGCGTCAAGGGCGCCCAAGAACGTGCCGCCGTGGCGACATCCCCTATCGCTTCGACGAAATGAACCCCCAGACCGGCGCCGACATCGAGACCGTTGCCGATGACAGCACCGGTCGGATCTTGGGGAATTACGCCATGCGAATCGGGGCAATCGCCCCAAACGGCGCTAGAACACCCCCGATGACCTCACTAAACGCAACCGTGTAGCAACTCACACTACAATTCGGACATCTTCGTTCGTGCAAGAGCCAAGAGGCCGAGCGAATAGGCCGCGACCAGCCGAGTGGTACGCGGCCGTGGCCTGAGCGGCCCGTGAGGAAGTGACAAGAGCGGGAATGACGCCGCTGCGACGCTGCGAGGCCCGTACCTATTCGCGCTCGCTCCAGGTGAGGCTGTCTATCAGAGCCTTCCAGGAGCCTGGGGTGCCTATGGACAGGGCTTGTTCGGCTATGGCTGTTCGGGATTCTCCGCTGTAGACGGCTGAGGCCAGGTCGTCGAACTTCTGGCGGCATTCGGCGTCGGTAAAGGGGTTGCCGGGGTCGCCCTTGGGGTCGTCGACCTGCTCGTGGTGGACTTGGCCGCGGCTGGTGGTGACCCTGGCCCAGGCTCGCCACTTCTCGGGGAAGTCGCGGTCGATGTCGGGATCGACCTGGTATTCGACGCGGTCCATTAGCGCCTGAGCGGACGGGTCGGCGAGCCTTGACTCGTGGTACTCGGCCAGACCGGCCCGGCCCCACAGCAGCGCCGCCGCCGCCCCGAACGGCAGGCTGAACTGGGCATCTACCACCGATGTCGGGCGGCGCTTGGACGCTTGCGGCTCGGCCACGATGTTCACCGCCACCGACGGGATCCCGATCACCACCGACTCGACATCGTGAGCGGCCACGCCGTGGGCGGTTCGTATGGCCAGCAGCGCGTCGATGGCGCCCTGGTTGTAGCGGCAGCAGGTGTGGCGCTTGATGCTGGTGTCCACCACCTCCAGCGGACGCTCGCCCCAGCCCTCCAACAGGCGTTCCGGGGCCGGAGCCTCGCTGTGGGCGGCCAGAAAGCCGCGCTCGCCGCATATCCCGTCGACGGTTCCCACGTAGCCGTCGGCGGCCAGCAGCCCGGCCTCCACCCCGTTGCGAGCAGCCAGCGCGGGATGCAGGCGCTTGGTCCAGGCTCCGTCGAAGAGGAACTCCATGCTGCCCGAGGCCATCGCGGCCGCGATCCCGATAGCGGAGTTGAGGCCGTCGGCATCGAGCCCCAGGGCCGCGGCGGCGGAGGCGGCCGCGCCCAGTGCCCCGATGGTGCCGGTGGGATGGAAGTGGCGGGCGTAGTGCGCGGCGGGATCGGCGGCCCGGCCGGCCCGGCACATCACCTCGAAGCCGATCACCACCGCTCTCACCAGATCCCGCTCATCGCCTCCGGCCAGAGCGGTGGCAGCCATAGCCGCGGGGTAGATCACCACGCCGGGATGGCTGGAGGAGGCGTTGTGCACGTCGTCGTACTCGATGGAATGGCCGGCCACCGCGTTGGCCATCGCTGCCGGGACCGCAGCCGCGACGGTGCCCGCGCCGATCACCGGCAGGGCGGCGCTCTCGTCGCGGGCGAAGCGGCCCATGGTGCGCCGGAACGTCGCCGCCGAATCGGTTGTCGACCCGGCCGCGGCCACCCCGAGGTGGTCCAGCAGCAGGCGGCGCACCGCCTCGATCTCGCGGTCGCCCAGCGCATCGAACTCGATTCCGCAGACCGCCTCGGCCAGTTCCCTCGTGCGGCTCATCGTCGTCTCCTTTGCGGCACACCCGCCCGCAGCTCGGCTAGTTCTCTCGTGCGGCTCATCGTCGTCCTCCCCGACCCGTCACCGCCATCGTGCAACGCTGCCGATTCGGGTGCCCGTGCTTGCGGTCATCCCGCGCCTCGGGCTCGTTTCATCAGGCCCTTGGCGATGATGGTTCGCTGGATCTCGTTGGTGCCCTCGCCGATGGCCATCAGCGGAGCGTCGCGGTAGAGGCGCTCGATCTCCATCTCGGTGGAGTACCCGTAGCTGCCGTGGACCCTCATCGACTCCATCGACGCCTTGATGGCCGCCTCGGAGGCGAAGTACTTGGCCATGCCCGCCTCCACATCGGCTCGCAGGCCCTGATCGATGCGGTTGGCGGCCCAGCGGGTCAGCAGGCGGGCGGCCTCGATCTCGGTGGCCATGTCGGCCAGCTTGAGCTGGATGGCCTGGAACTCGCCGATGGGCTGCCCGAAGGCCTCCCGCTGCGTCGAGTATTCCAGGGCGGCGTCGAAGGCGGCCTGGGCCAGGCCCACGCCCCGGGCCGCGATGTTGATGCGGCCCACCTCCAGCCCCGACATCACCTGCTTGAACCCGAGGCCCTCGGCGCCGCCGAGCAGATTGTCAGCCGGAACCCGCACATCGTCGAGCACCACCTCACACGACTCGGGACCCTTGTAGCCCAGCTTGCCCAGGTCGCGCAGCACCTCGAAGCCGGGCGTGCCCGCCTCCACCATCAGCACGCTCATGCCCCGATGGCGGGGCTCGGCGTCGGGGTCGGTCTTCACCAGCACCGGCAGCGGATCAGCGAAGCGGGCGTTGGTGATCCAGGTCTTGGTCCCCCGGATCACGTACTCGCCGCCGTCGAGCCACGCCCGGGTGGAGATGCCCTGCAGGTCGCTGCCCGCGCCCGGCTCGGTGAGGGCGATAGCGGTGCGGCGCTCGCCGGTGGCCAGCTCAGGCAGCCAGCGCTGCTTCTGCTCGTCGGTGCCGTGGTTGGTGATCATGCGACAACTCAGCGAGTGGCTGCCGAGAATGCCGGCGATGCCCATCCAGCCCATCGAGATCTCCTCGAACACCAGGCTCATCGACACGGTGTCGAGGTCGAGCCCGCCGTACTCGGCGCCGACAGTGATGCCGAAGAGGCCCATCTCGGCCATCTTGGCCACGATCTCGGCGGGGTATCGGCCCGACTGCTCCAGCTCGCGGGCCACCGGCTTGATCTCGGCGTCGACGAATTGCCGCAGCACGTCGCGGAACATCTCCTGTTCCTCGCTCAGCTCAAAGTCCATCGTCACGCCCCTCGGCTGCGAGTTGTCCGGCTCCAGCAGCAGGAACCGCGTTCCTTGCTCAGCTCGAAGTCCACTTCACGCTCCTTGGCTGTGGCCGGGCTGGCAGCGGGCCATCAAGTGGCCGCGATCGCGTCGATCTCTATGAGCATCCCCTCGATGGCGAAATTGCGCACCTCGATCATGGTGGACGCCGGCAGCCGGTCGTCATCGAAGAACTCGCTGCGCACCTCTCGCACCGGCCACTTGTGATTGTCGACGTCGATCAGGTACACGGTCATATCGCAGATGTCGTCGAGGGTGGCGCCCGCCGCCTCGAGTTCCTTCTCGATGAGATGGAAGCACCTTCGGGTCTGCTCGCGGATGTCGTCGGACACCACCTTGAGATCGGGGCCGACCCCGGCCATCCCCGCCACGAAGATCAGGCTCTGCGGGTTGGTGACCTTCACCACATGGCTGTAGCTGCGGTTGCTCGAGTCCCACAGACCCTCGGGGTTGATGACTTCCTTGGGCATGGCAGAACCTCCTCGGCTCTCGTTGGCTCTCTGGTCGGGCTGTCGGGCGGTCAGGCGTCGGTGGAGTACGGGCCCTTCTCGCGCCAGATCTGGCCGGTGGAGCAGTGCAGTCCGCCTCCCTCCTTCATGAACTCCGAGTAGGGAACCTCGATCACCTCCACGCCCGCCGCCCGCACGTTGGCGATGCTCTGGACCGCCTCGGCGTGCATCACCACGACCCCCGGCTCGAGGGGCAGGATGTTGGCCGGCGCGAACTGGGCCTGCTCGGAGTGCTCCACCTCCACGATGGTGTAGCCCCGCTTGCGCAGCCACTCCAGGGCGGCGAAGTCGATGCCCGGCGAGTAGACGACCACCTTGCGCACATCGAGCGGCGCGAGATACAGGTCGGGGTGGTGGCCCACGCCGCTGGGCGCGTCGTAGTACTTGTTGCCGGGGAACTCGATGTGCAGGAAGGTCATGTCGTCGATGTCGAGTCCGGCCGAGCGGGCGATAACCGGCTTCATCTGGGCCAGGCCCTCGTCGTTGAAGGCCATGCCGTTGCCCGACACGAAGACGTCCTCGGCCAGGAAGTGGCACGGGCCGATCTCGAAGATGCCGGTGCCGGTCACCGCGCACAGCACCGGCACGCCCAGGCGGGTCCAGGCCCACAGGGCCAGATACTCGGCCCGCCCGTAGGCCAGGGGCTGCACGCCCCGCTTGGGCAGCACCGAGCCGCCCCGCAGCACGAACAGCTCGGCCGCGGCCCAGGTGCTCTTGGCCGGGCCGAACGCGCTCACCGGCGGCTGGGGGAACGCCACCCGATGCACGGTCACGCCGTGGGCCTCCAGGGCGGCCTCGTAGGCCAGGCTCTGGTCGATCATCTTCGGAATGTCGATGCTGGAGTAGGCGTCGGCCATCTGCGGGAAATAGGCCGGGTCGAGGTCGTGGAAGGCGAACTTCTCGGACTCGGTGATCTCGGTGAGCACCACCTCGCGCAGCTTGCCGATGCCGTTCTTGCCGCACTCCCGGCCCCACACCTTGGGATAGATCTCCAGGTGGTCGATGTTGTGCCACACGTCGGTGGTGGGGCGCTGGCCCTTGATGTACCCCGGCATCTGCTCGAGCGAGAACTCCCCGGCGCGGAGCCGCTGCTGGGTGTCGGCGATCCGCTCCTCGTACACGGGCGGCAGCGGCGGGACGGTGGCAACGTCCGATCCGGCAACGTCGATGGTCATGGCATGTCCTCTTCTCGTTTGGCAGGTTCTAGAAGATGCCGCCGGTCACGGCCAGCGACTCGCCGGTTATGCACGACGACAGGTCCGACGCCAGGAACACCACCGCGTCGGCCACATCGCCGGGCTGCACCAGGCGTCCCAGCGCGGTTCGGGCCAGGATCCGCCGCTCCACATCTTCGAGGGCGACGCCGCCGAGGCGGGCGTCGCGGGCCATGGTCTCGGTGTTCATCTGCGACTCGACCGCGCCGGGGCACACCGCGTTGACCCGGATACCGGACGGCCCGACCTCTCGGGCCAGCGACTGGGTGAGGCCGATCACCCCGAACTTCGACGCGCAGTAGCCGGCGAACTCGGGCTCGCCCCGCAGGCCCCCGATCGAGGAGATGTTGACGATGCTGCCCCCGCCGCCGGCCGCCATCGGGCCGGCGAAGGCCCGGCAACAGTGGTAGACACCGGTGAGGTTGACGTCGAGCGTCTCCTGCCAGTGGTCGGGGTCGCCCTCGGCCACCGAGCCGAAGCGGGCCACCGCGGCCGTGTTGGCCAACACGCTCACCGGTCCCTCCGCCGCGGCTTCAGAGGCCGCGGCCTGCACTGCGGCCCGATCGGTCACGTCCACTTGGCGCACATCGATTCCGTCGGCGCCGACCCGGTCCAGCGCCGCCGCCGATGCGTCCCACACCTCCACCGCGGCGCCGTGGCAGTGCAGCCGCTGGGCCACCACCCGGCCGATGTCGCCCGCGCCGGTGACCACCGCCCGGCGACCCTCCAGCAGGCTCATCCGGTGGCCGCGAGCTGGGTGCCGAGCACCTGGGGCGCCACCTCGCCCATGAACAGCTCGTGGGAGCGCCGCACCTGGTCCCATCTCAGCTCGCCGAAGGAGAACTCCCCGAGGAACACGTTCACACCGAGACGCTCCTGGAGGTGCTTGATTTTGGCCGCCACCGTGTCGGGGCTGCCGTGGATGAACCGGAGGCCCTCCGCCGAGGCGTCCATGTCGGCGCGGATGGCGGCCATTCGGCCCAGCGAGGCGGTGGTGGCCTGCTTGATGGCGGAGTCGCCCACCCGGCGCGACCGGCGCCGCTCCTCCTCGAACAGGGCGAGCTGGCGCAGGAAGTGGTCGTACATGAGCTCGGTGGCCTCGGCGTCGGTCTCGGCCACCAGCGTGGAGGCCAGATACACCAGCGGCCGCTGGCCGGGCGGGGTGCCGGCCTCGTCGCAGCCCCGCTGGTACTCGCCGAACACCTTCTCGTAGAGGTCCATGCCCACCACCGCGAAGCCGCCGATGCCGAAGCCCCGCATCCCGTACTCGTAGCCCTTGGCCGGGGTGTTGGTGGGAATCCAGATGGGCGGGTGGGGCTGCTGCAGCGGCCGCCACGGCAGATCGACGTCGATGTACTGCCAATACTCGCCCACGAACGAGAACGGACCCTCGGCGTTGAGCCCCTTGAGCACGATCTCGAGACCCTCGTTGAACCGGGCCACGTCGCTGTGGGTGCTGATGCCGTAGGACGTGTGCTCATGGGGGGTGATGCCCCGGCCCAGGCCGATCTCGAGGCGCCCGCCCGACATTTGGTCGAGGATGATCATCTCCTCGATCACCCGCAGCGGCTGGCTGATGGGCAGCAGGATCACCATCGGCCCGAAGCGCATCCGCTCGGAGTTCTGGGCCACCACTGTGAGCGACACCGGCTGCGACGGCGCCATCGAGAAGCGCCCGGTGAAGTGGTGCTCGGTGGTGAAGAAGTAGTCGTAGCCCAGCTCGTCGCAGAGGCGCACCTCGGCCGCGAACTCGTCGAGGCGCTGCTTGGGGCTGCACGTCTCCTTCTCGGCCACATGGCTGAACGTGGCGAACTTCATGGCTGCTGACTCCGTCGTGGCCGTTGCCTCGGCCCGCTCGCTGCCGTCACGACGGCGAGTCGGTGGAGTAGGGGCCCTTGTCGCGCAGCAGCCGCATGGTGGAGCAGTGCAGTCCTCCGCCGATGCGCAGGAACTCCGAGTACGGCGTCTCGATGACCTCTACCCCGGCCTTGCGCACCGCCGCCACCGCGTCGGGGGCCTCCGAGTGCATCACCACCAGCCCCGGCTCGATGAGCATCACGTTGGCTGGCGCGAACAGCCGCTGCTCCTCGATCTCGACGGTGACGATCTTGTAGCCCCGCTTGCGCAGCCACTCGTAGGTGCGGAAGTCGAGCCCCGGCGGGTAGCAGATCACCTTGTCCACGTCGAGCGCGCAGAGCGACATGTCGGGGTGGTGGGACTGGCCGGTGCGGGGGTTGAAGTAGATGTTGCCCGGGAAGTTGACGGCCAGCGTGGTCATCTCGTCAGGGTCGAGGCCGGCTGAGGCGGCCACCACCGCCAGGAGCTGGTTCAAGCCGTCCTCGTTGTAGGCCAGGCCCCGTCCGGCCACGAACACGTCCTCGGCCAGCCAGTGGCAGGGGCCGGCCTCGCACACTCCGGTGCCGGTGATGGTGGCCACGGGCGGGATCCCCAGGCAGGCGAACGCCCACAGGGCCAGGTACTCGGCCCGGCCCGTGCCGAAGGGGCTGATGGCGACCTTCTCGATGACCGACCCGCCCCGCACCACCAGCAGCTCGTTGGCGGCCCAGGTGCCCCGCATCGGGCCGAAGGCGCCCACCGCGGGCTGGGGGAAGTCGATGCGGTGCACCACCACGCCCGCGGACTCCAGCTTGGCCTGGTACTCGAGGCTCTGGTCGTTCATCCGGACGATGTCGAGGTCGTCGTGGCTGAGTCCCATGGTGGGGAAGTACTCGGGATCCTGGTCGTAGAGGGGGAAGCGCTCCGACTCGGTGATGTTGACCAGCGCCGCCTCCCGCAGCCGGCCGATCCCGTTGGCCCCGCACTCGCGCCCGTAGATCTTGGGGTAGATGTCGAGGTAGTCCATGTTGTGCCAGGTGTCGACACTGGGCGGCTGGCCCGGCACATAGCCCGGCATGCCCTCCAGCGTGAACCCGCCCGAGGCGAGTTCGGCCTGGGTTTCCGCGATTCGGTCGGCCCAGATCTGCGGGAGGGGCGGAGTCTTCGGAACGGATGAAGCCATGAGCGCTCCCAGGGTCGCTTGCTCGGCCCTCAGAGGGGCTCGACGCGCCGAGGGAGCCTAAACGTCGGACACTTCGGGGGTCAAACCCCGAAAGCGCCCTCGGCCCGGAGCCGGTCGATGCCGGAGTCGTCGTAGCCGAGGAGCTCTTTGAGCACATACGGCGCGTCCGCGCCCAGCGCCGGGCCCGGCGACAGCGACTCGGCGGCGGGATGGTCTCCCACCCGCACCGGCGTGACCGGCTGGCGGATGGTGCCGTGATGGGGGTGCTCGGTCTCGGCCAGCACGCCCCGAGCCAGCGTGTGGGGATCGCGCAGCGCGGCCGGCACGTCCTGGATCGGTCCCGACGGCACGCCGGCCGCCTCAAGCTGCTGGAGCCACTGCGAGGCCGTGCGGGTGCGGAACACCCCTCTGAGGATCTCCAGCAACTCGTCCTTGTTGGTGTAGCGGGCTGCGAAATCGGCGAACCGCTCGTCGTCGGCCAGCTCCGGCATGCCGATCACCTCGGTGAGGCGCCGCCAGAACTTCTCCTTGGCACAGCCGACCACCAGCCAGCCGTCTTGAGCCTCGAAGATCTGGAACGGCACCAGCGACGGATGACCCGACTCGGCCACCCGCTGGGGCTCGAAGCCGCCGGTGAGGTGCCATGTGCCGAGATAGCCGAGCAGGCTGATGGCGGTGTCGTGGAGGCTCAAGTCGCAGTCCATGCCGACGCCGTCGCGGCGGGCGGCGTGGATGCCGGTCAGCAGCGTGATGGCGGCCACGAAACCCCCCGAAAAGTCCACCATCGACAGGCCCGACTTGGTGGGCGGGCCGTCGGGGTCGCCGGTGAGGGCCATCCAGCCGCAGAGGCCCTGCAGGATGTAGTCGTAGCCGCCCTGGCTGGCCCTCGGCCCGGTCATGCCGAAGCCGCTGAGCGAGCAGCAGACGATCCGCGGGTTGATCTCGCGCAGGTCGTCGTAGCAGAGGCCGAGCTCGCCGGGCAGGTCGCCGCGCAGGTTCGAGAACACGGCATCGGAGCAGGCCACCAGGTCGTTGAGGACGGTGCGGCCCGCCGGGGTGCGGATGTCGAGCGCCACGCTGCGCTTGTTGCGGTTGTAGGTCTGGAAGAAGAGGCTCGAGTCCTCGTGCTGGAACGGCGGCAGGTAGCGGGCCACGTCGCCGCCCGCGCCGGGATCCTCGACCTTGATGATCTCGGCGCCGAGATCGGCCAGGTGCATGGTGGCGAAGGGGCCGGCGCCGTACTGCTCTAGGGCGACGATGCGGACGTCCTCCAAGGGCCTCACGGCCGCGCAGCGTAAACCTCAGACATTTGTCGGTCAATCGGGTGCTCGGCCTCTCGACGGTCCGTCGCGTGGATGCCGAGCGAAATGGGTGAGCGATTTGAGCTCGCTCGTGGCGCAGTCGCGGTGTGGCGGTCCGTCAGATCGACTGGCTGGGGAAGCCGAGGCCCTCGTGGTCGATGCCCGACATGTCGGCGTTCAGGCGGGCCGCCGCCATCAGCTTGGCCACCACCGGGCCCAGCTCGGCGGGATTGTCCGGCTGGGTCTCGACCGGTCCCAAGTGCCAGCCCTCGGCGATGCCCAGCTGGTTGCCCCGTATGTCGAAGACGCGCCCGGTCACGTTGGCGGCCTCACCGCTGGCCAGCCACGCGGTGACCACCGCGATCCAGCGGGGGTCGATGCTGTCCTTGAGCTCCTCGGACGCCTCGTCTCCGCCCATCAGCGGGGCAGTGAGCCGCGACCAGGCGGTGGGGGCCAGGCAGTTGACGGTCACGCCGTAGCGGACCAGCTCCTGGGCGGCGATCAGCGTGAAGGCGGCGATGCCCGCCTTGGCCGCGCCGTAGTTGGTCTGGCCGACGTTGCCGTAGATCCCCGACGGCGACGACGTGTTGATGATCCGCCCGTAGGTCTCCTCGCCCGCCTTGGCCTTGTCGCGCCAGTAGCCCGCGGCGTGGTGGGACGGGCCGAACGTGCCCTTGAGATGGACGGCCATCACCGTGTCCCAGTCGTCCTCGGTCATCGAGAACACCATGCGGTCGCGCAGGATGCCGGCGTTGTTGACCACGATGTTGATGTCGCCGAAGGTGTCGATGGCCTGCTGCACCATGGCCCCGGCATCGTCGAGGCTGGCCACGCTGCCGCCGTTGACCACCGCCTCGCCCCCGGCCGAGACAATGGCCTCAACCACTTCGGCGGCCGGCGTGGTGTCGGCGCCCCCGCCGAACTGGTCGCCGCCCAGATCGTTGACCACCACCTTCGCACCGTGCTTGGCCAGCAGCAGGGCGTGCTCGCGTCCGATGCCTCGCCCCGCGCCGGTGACGAGCGCCACTTTGCCTTCGAGAAGCCTGGTCATGGAACCTCCTGGGTCTGCGCGCCGCTGGCTCGAGCGGCCACGCTACCGGGGCCGAGCGACCGCGGCGGCGGCCACTGGGCACCTGGGCTGGCGACCGCTATCGCTGTGCACCTGCCGTGCGACGACGGCGGCCACCTCCGGCCCCAGCCGGCGCGATCACGCGGTCGGGGCCGAGCAGCGAAGGCCCGTTCCCGGTGACGGCGGCCGGCAGAGTCGGGCGGGTCACCAGCCCCTGGCGACCCATTCGTCGATTTGCGGCGATTCGTTGCCGACGGTGGTGTCGAGGCCGTGGCCGGGCAGCACGATCGTGGACCCGTCGAACTGGGAGAAGATGCGGTCTTCTATGGAGCGGATGATGGTCGGGAAGTCGCCGCCCTCATACCCCGTGGCACCCGGCCCGCCGGGAAACAGCGTGTCGCCGGTGAACAGCAGCGGCGTGTCCTCCACATGGAACGACATCGAGCCCGGCGTGTGGCCCGGCGTGTGGAGGGTGCGCAGTCGCAGGCGGCCGACCTCGACCACAGTGTCGTCGGTCAGCAGGTAGTCGTAGCTGGGCAGCATGGCCGCGTCCTCGGCGGTGACCCCCACCTCGTAGCCCGCGTCGCGCACCGCCGGAATGGCCTGGATGTGGTCCCAGTGCCCGTGGGTCTCCAGCACCGTCCGCACGCCCAGTCGGCGGCACAGCTCGAGCAGGCGCTCATGTTCGTTGGCGGCGTCGATCAGGACCGCGTCGCCGGTGGAAGTGCAGCGGATCACGAAGACGTTGTTGTCGACGGGGCCGACCACCACCTTGTGGACCTCGATGCCGGTGTCGGACCAGTGCAGCGTCACGGCCCGACCCTACCGACGGGCTGGCTAGTCGGCGAAGATTCGCACCTCGCCGCGGATGCGGCCGGGGGCGCCGCAGCACCAGCAGGGCACCGACGACGGTCCCCGCCAGGTGACGTCGCAGCGCTCGCACCGCAGCGAGTGGGGCGCGTCGGCAGTGGCGGCAGCCCCCTGAGGCGGGTTCGATCGCCGGATCCAGAACCGCACGGGCGTCACCATAGAGCGCGCTCACGCGCCGGTGGATGATGGTCACCGATAGGGTCGCTCGGTCACCGTCGCCCACACCGATAGAGGAACCCTACGTGGCTGCCACACCCTGCCCCGCCGCCGACGGATCGAGCCCGGTCCGCCGCAAGTTCAGCGAGCCGCCGCCCATGTGCATCGACGCCTCCATGCGCTACACGGCCACCATGGACACGTCGCTGGGGTCGCTCACCATCGCCCTCGACCCGATCGCCGCCCCGGTGACGGTCAACAACTTCGTGGTGCTGGCCCGCTACCACTACTACGACGGCGTGACCTTCCACCGCATCATCGGCGGCTTCGTCTGCCAGGGCGGCGACCCCGACGGCACCGGCAGGGGCGGCCCCGGCTACCGCTTCGCCGACGAGCTGCCCAAGCCGGGCCGCTACGAGATCGGGTCGCTGGCCATGGCCAACGCCGGGCCCGACACCAACGGCAGCCAGTTCTTCATCATCAGCGGACCCCAGGGCACCCGCCTCCCGCCCCAATACTCGCTGTTCGGCAAGGTGGTGGCCGGCCTCGACGTGGTGGAGGCCATGCAGCAGGTGGAGACCGACCGCAACGACCGCCCGCTAACCGACGTGACCATCAACTCGGTCACGATCAGCGAGTCGGACTGAGGCCGAGCGAATGGGTCAGCCGTGCGGTCCATACGGGCGAGGCCGTGGGCTGTGACTCTGGGGTTTGGGTGGCCCGTGAGCGCAGCGAACAAGAGCGGGAAAGGCCCCGCTAGCTTCGTCGGTTGCCCACCAGTACCCGGATAGGAGAATCGCATGGAGATCGGCACGGTCGGCGTGATCGGCGTCGGCACGATGGGCAGCGGAATCGTGGAGGTCGTGGCCCGCAACGGCCTGCGGGTGGTGGCCCGCGAGGCGACGCCGGAGCTGGTGGAGGCGGGACAGGCCAGGGTCGAGGGCTCGATGGACCGCGGCGTGGCCCGGGGCAAGCTCGATGAGGCGGTGCGGGCTGCCGCGGGCGCAGCGGTCACCTGGACCACGGACCTGGAGGACTTGGCCGGCTGCGATCTGGTGCTCGAAGCCGTCCCCGAGAACCTGGCGCTCAAGCTGGAGATCTTCGGGGTGCTCGACCGGGTGCTCGACCCGAGCGCGATCATGGCCACCAACACGTCGTCGATCCCGATCATCGACGTGGCCATGGGCACGTCGCGTCCCGAGCAGGTGCTGGGAATGCACTTCTTCAACCCGGCGACGGTGATGAAGCTCGTCGAGGTGATCAGCACCCAGCTGACCGCGCCGGCCGTGACCGAGGCAGCCACTGCGTTCGCCGCCGACGCGCTCGGCAAGCGGGTGGTCGCCGCGCCGGACCGGGCCGGTTTCGTGGTCAACAAGCTGCTGGTGCCCTACATCTGCGGGGCCATCGAGATGTACGAGTCGGGGCACGCCTCGGCCGCCGACATCGACGACGCCATGAAGCTCGGGGCGGGCCACCCCATGGGCCCGCTCACGCTGGCGGATCTGATCGGGCTCGACGTGTGCCTGTTCACGGCCGAGTCGCTGCACGCCGAGTATGCCGAGCGCTTCCTTGCTCCGCCGCCGCTGCTGCGCCGCATGGTGGCCGCGGGCCGGCTGGGCCGCAAGACCGGCCGCGGCTTCTACGAGTACTGACTCCGCCGCCAAGCCTCGGAGGTCAGGACCAACAATCGGGCTCTGCTCCTGGAAGTTGGCGCCGCCAAGCCTCGGCCTCGGCCCTTGCCTCAATCTCGAAGGAGATGGCCAGGTAGGCATGCCGGTGGCTGCGCAGGCGCCAGAGGTTGCGGGCGTACTCGCTCAGGTACCGCCACAAGAACCGAGCCGTTCCCAAGTCGTCGTAGTGGGCGACATGGACCAGCTCGTGGGCTAGCAGCACACACCGCCCGGACCGGTCGTCGTCGCGCCGCACCAGGATGAGCCGGCCGACGGTCATGCCACAGATGCCCGGCACCAGCCGCGGCACCCGCTGCACCCGAGCCCGTCGGGCCACCTCGGGGCGAACCAGGTCGTAGCCGGCGATCTCTGCGGCAGTAAGCCGCCTCATGCCGGGTGGGCCCTGTCGGGGCCCAGGCCGCGGTCGGCGCTCCAAGTTCTCAACAGGGCGGGCAGCTCTCGCAGCGTCTCCAGGGTGGGCACATCGACATGGTGGCCGTCGTGGTCGTCCTCGTGGCGCCAGGTCATGGGGTAGGGGACGTGGACCGCCCAGCCGCCCAGCTCCAGCACCGGCAACACGTCGGATCGCAGCGAGTTGCCGACCATCACGAACCGGGCCGGGTCGATCCCGTGGCGCTCCAGCAGCTTGCCGTAGGTCTCGGCGTCCTTGTCGGCCACCACCTCCACCTGCCAGAACCGCTCGGCCAGCCCGCTGGCGCCCACCTTGTCCAGCTGGTGGTGAACGTCGCCCTTGGTGATGATCATCAGCCGGTGGTCGGTCAAAGCGTCGAGCGCCTCCTCCACACCGTCGATCAGCTCGACCGGCCGGTCCAGGATGCGCTTGCCGTAGCCGATGATGGTGACGATGACGTCGGCGTCGATTGAGCCGCCGCTGATCTGCACCGCAGCCTCGATCATCGACAGGGTGAACGACTTGACGCCGTAGCCGAACCGGGGCAGGTTCGACATCTGGGTCTCGTGCAGGCAGTCGGCCACGCTGTCGGCGTCGGCCCACCCCGAGAGCAGGGCCTCGTACTCGCGCTGCACGGCCTGGAACAGGTCCTCGTTGTGCCACAGCGTGTCGTCGGCATCGAAGGCGACAGTCAGCCCTGCGTGTTGGTCGCCGCCCACGGCTCCGATCCTACGACTGCCCGCTGACAGCCGAACAGCAGAGTTCGGCGCTGGGGTAGGCATGCTGTAGCGGTGCGGGGGCGATCAAGAACGCTGCGTCTGACAGCGCTGGGGCTGGCGACGCTGGCGCTGGCCGCGGTGATCGTGGTGCGGTGGGCGTCGGAGGCGGATCGGGGCGACTCCGACGAGGTCGACACCGCCGTGCCCCCGACAACCTCGTCGTCGACCACCACCACCACTACGACCACAACCACCACCACCACGACAACGACCACCACGACCACCACCGTCCCCCCGTTCGAGGGCTGGGTCGATCCCGAGACGTCGGGACAGCCGTGGGGCGACGCCGTCGAGGGTCTGCTCACCTTCCGGGGCAACCCGACCCGCAGCTACTACGGCAGAGGCCCGGTGCCGGCGGTGCCCGAGGTGGCGTGGCGGTTCCCCGAGGGCGACCCGCTGTGCTCGTTGTCGTCGGTCGGCGGCGAGCCCCGACAGTGGTGCGGCACCGGCTGGACGGGCCAGCCCGCGGTGTTCGAGCGCGACGGCCGCACCTGGGTGGTGGTGGGCGCCTTCAGCCGCCGCGTGCACTTCCTCGACGCCGACAGCGGCGAGCGCCTGCTGGACGACTTCGTCACCGGCGACATCATCAAGGGGTCGGTGACCATCGATCCCGACGGCTATCCGCTGGTGTACACGGGCAGCCGCGACAACCAGTTCCGGGTGGTCGCCTTCGACGGCGGGGCGCCTCGGGAGCTATGGTCGCTGGGCGCCTACGACCTCGGCCCCATCGTGTGGAACGACGACTGGGACGGGTCGGGGATGGTGATCGACGACCACCTGTTCATCGGCGGGGAGAACTCCCGGTTCCACATCGTCAAGCTGAACCGGCGCTACGGCGACGACGGGCTGGTGGCCGTCGACCCTGAGGTGGTGTTCCATGCGCCGGGCTGGGACGACGAACTGTTGGCTGCGGTGGGCCCGGAGCTGTCGATCGAGAACTCAGTGGCGGTCAGCGGCGACACCGCGTACTTCGCCAACTCGGGCGGGCTGGTGCAGGGCTGGGACATCTCGGGACTGCGCGACGATCCGGCCTCGGCGCCCGAGCGGGTGTTCCGCTTCTGGGCGGGCGACGACATCGACGCCTCGCTGGTGATCGACGCCGACGGAATGATTTATGCCGGGGTCGAATACCAGCGGGGCACGGCCCGCTCCCACGAGGTGGGCCAGATCATCAAGCTCGACCCGAGCCAGCCTGACGATCCGCTGGTGTGGAGCGTGCATGTGCGGGGCGTGCTGGACGGCTCGGGAGTGTGGGCCACGCCGGGCCTGCACCGCGACCTGCTGATCGTGCCCACCCACACCGGCCACGTCTACGGCGTGGACACCGCCACCGGCGAGCTGCGCTGGACCAAGAAGCTGCCCGGCCCAACCTGGCCCAGCCCCGCCATCGTGGACGACGTGTGGATCCAGGGCGACTGCGGCGGCAACCTCTACGCCTTCGACGTGAGCGACACCACGGTGGAGCCCCCCGAGCTGTGGCGCATCTCGCTGGGCGCCTGCATCGAGTCCACCCCCGCGGTATGGGACGGCTTGATCACAGTAGGAACCAAAGGCGGCTACATCTACGGCATCCGCTGATCCGCCCACCATTGGCGCGGATATAACAACCAAAACAAGATATAACATCGGAGCCATGTCCTCCAATCCCTTTGCTCCAACTTCCGAGGTCTAGACCTCCTGCCAGAGGGCGCGCCAGAGTCTTTGGGGGGTGGTGGGCATTTCTATGTGGTGTATGCCTAGGTGGGCTACTGCATCGTGGACTGCGTTCAGAACCGCCGGGCCGGCTCCTACGGTGCCTGACTCGCCTATGCCTTTGGCTCCTAGCGGATTTAGCGGGGTTGGGGTCTCCATTCCGATCAGCTCGAAGCTGGGCAGGTCGGGCGCTGAGATCGCCGGGTAGTCGACGAGGTTGGTGGCCAGCGGGTTGCCGTCTGCGTCGTAGACCATCTCCTCTAGCAGGACTTGGGCCGCACCCTGGGCGATCCCGCCCTGGACTTGGCCCTCGGCGATGAGCGGGTTGATGAGTGTGCCGGCATCGTCGCAGGCGACGACTCGGAGCAGCTTTGTCTCGCCGGTGGCGGAGTCCACTTCGACCACGGCCAGGTGACAGCCGAAGGCGTAGGTGTTGTCGGGCTGCTCGAAGTCCGAGACGGTGGCCAGCGGCTCGGCTGCTTGGGCGGCGATGTCGGCCCAGCCGATCCGTGGCTGCGGCGATCCGACCACGTGGAATTCTCCGGTGTCGGTGTCGAGCACCACGTCGGCCTCGGCGGCCTCCAGCTGGGCAGCGGCCTGGACGCGGCCCATCTCCACCAGACGCCGGGCCGCGGTCAGCACGGCCGAGCCGGCGAGCTGGGCTGAGCGGGAGGCGGCCGTCAGCCCGCTGGAGGAGATCTCGGCAGTGTCGCCCGACACCACCGTGATGCGGTCCAGCGGCACGCCGGTGGCGTCGGCTGCGATCATGGCCCAGCAGGTGGCGTGGCCCTGCCCGAAGGCGGTGGCTCCGGTGCGCACCACCAGCGACCCGTCGGCGGCCAGTTCGATCTCGCCCAGCTCGCTGGGCCCCATCGATGTGCTCTCCACGAACGAGGCGATGCCGATGCCGAGCAGCATCGGGTCGCCGTCGGCGCGGCGGCGGGCCTGTTCGGCTCGCAGATCGTCGTAGCCGGCTGCGGCCAACACCCGGTCGAGGGCCTCGCCGTAGTCGCCGGAGTCGTAGGTGCTGCCCGCCGGGTTGGTGTACGGGAAGCTCTCGGGCGCCACAAAGTTGCCGCGCCGCACCTCGGCGGGGTCCATGCCGATGCTGGCGGCGTACAGGTCAACGGCCCGCTCAATGGCGTAGATGGCCTCGGGCCGTCCCGCGCCCCGGTAGGCGGTGACCGGCGCTGTGTTGGTGACGAGGCTGCGCCCGCCCACCGAGGCGTTGGCGATGTGGTAGCAGCCGGTGAACACCTTGCGGGTGTAGGTGGGCAGGAAGGCGCCGATCATCGGGTAGGCGCCCGCGTCCTGGGTTATATCGAGCTCATAGTGGGTGATGCGGCCGCCGCGGGTGCCGCCGAGGCGGACCTGCTGGCTCTGGGCCCGTCCGTGCACATGGGAAACGAGGTTCTCGGCCCGGGACTCGGTCCAGACCACCGGGCGGCCGACGGCTCGGGCCAGTGCGGCTACGACGAGCTCCTCGGGCGACGGCGTGCCCTTGGCCCCGAATCCGCCGCCCACGTCCGGTGTCACTACCCGGACCGCGTCCTTGTCGAGTCCGTAGAGGGCGGCCAGGGTGTCGCGAATCCGGTGGGGGGCCTGGGTGGAGGCGTAGAACGTGAGTCGGGCACCGTCGGCGGACCATTCGGCCGCCGCCGACCTGGGCTCCAACGGCACGGCTGCCAGCCGCGGCCCGGCCAGTGACGCCTCCACCGTGGCCTCGCATCCCGAGAAGTCGAGTCCCCCGCTCGCGCCAGGCTCAACGGACGACCCCGGGACCGGTGCATGGTCAACGGCGGGAACCTCGGACACGACCTTGATGCCCGCACCAGAATCCGATGACAACCCTGAGGAAGCCACAGGCACCCCAGCACTCGCACCCGGTTTAGCCGCTTGGGTGTCACCGGAGGTGTTGACCATGACTGGCATGTCGAAGGCCACGTTGGTGCCCGCACCGGTATGGACCAGCGAGTCTCCATCGACGGCATCAGGCAGCGCCACCACCGCGGGCTGCGGCTCAATGTCGACCACCACCAACTCGGCTGCATCGGCTGCCGACGCGACAGTCTCAGCCACGATCACCGCCACCGGCTCGCCCACGAACCGGACCATGTCACGGACCAGTACCGGCCGGGCCATGCTCTGGTTGACCATCGGGATCGGCTTCAGAACAGGCAGGTCCAGGTCGGCCGCGGTGAACACGCCAAGCACTCCTGGGCAGCTCCGTGCCTCCGAGGTGTCCACATCGATCAAACGCCCGCAGGCCAGGGCGGAGCGCACGAAGCAGGCATAGGCCGTGCCGTCGAGCTGCAAGTCGGCCACATAGCTGCCACCCGTGGTGAGCATCCGCGGATCCTCAGTACGCAACACCCGGTTGCCGAGAACGCTCACGCCCCCTCCGCCGGACCTTGACGTAGTTGATCCGCAGTGATGCGTTCAACCAAGAGGTCGAGGGGATAGGCGAGCGATTCCGGCCCATGCGGGCGAGGCCGTGGCCCGAGCGGCCCGTGAGCGCAGCGAACAAGAGCGGGAGATACCCCCCTTCGACGTGAAGCCTCCTCGCCTATCCGCGTGGCCCCTAAGAGGCCGAGCGAATAGGTGAGCGAATCCGGTTCATGCGGGCGAGGCCGTGGCCCGAGCGGCCCGTGAGCGCAGCGAACAAGAGCGGGAAAGACACCCTTGCGACGCAACAGACTGTCACCTATTTGCGCTCGCTCTAAGTCAAGTTTGCCAAGCACAATCAAGCCCTGTGCCAGATGGGCCCAGCCGGGGTGTCCTCCACGACCACCCCCAGCACCGCCAACTCGTCCCGCAGCGAGTCGGCGGTGGCCCAGTCCCGAGCCTCCCTAGCCGTCTGCCGCCGAGCCACGAGGTCTTCGATTGCAGCGTCGGCATCGGCCGCGTGCCCGGTGGTTTCAACCGCTACGCCCAGCGCGCCAGCCAGTTCGATCACCTTGCGAGCGAGTTCAGGCCCGCGGACAGCCCCTTCGTCGAGAGTGGCGTTGGCGCGGCGCAGCCCCTCGAATATCCGAGCCACCGCCAACGGCGTACCCAGGTCTCGATCCATCGCAGCCTGGAATCGGTCTCTCAGCTGTTGAGTCTCGCGCTCCGCGCCTTTCGCGTCTGCCTTCCCTCTCACTTCTTGGACAGCGTTGGGCAGGTCGAGTTCGGCATCGACTGCGCCGGTTGGCTCGTGACGCTTGAGAGCCGGGTCGTTGGACTGCTCGGACTTGGCGTAGGAGACCCAGGGCGCATCGCCCTGGTGCCCAACAGCCTCGACGCGGCGGGCCAGGGCGTCGAGGCGCTGGACTGCGGAGCGGGCTGAGGCCAAGAGGTCGGGGGTTACCTCCATCGTCTTGCGGTAGTGGGTCTGCAGAACCAGCAGGCGGAATGCCCGAGCATTGTCCGGGTGCTCCAGGAGCAACTCCTCCACGGTGCGGTAGTTGCCCAGCGACTTGGCCATCTTCTGGCCGTCGATGTTGAGCATGGCGTTGTGCATCCAGTGGCCGGCGAAGGTCCGGCCCGCGGCCAGGGCCTCGGCCCGCTCGTTGGTGTGATGGGGGAACACCAGGTCGTTGCCGCCGCCGTGGATGTCGAAGCCTTCGCCGAGAATGCCGAGGCTCATGGCCACGCACTCGATGTGCCAGCCCGGCCGCCCCGGACCCCACGGTGAGGGCCACGACGGCTCGTCGGGCTTGGCCGCCTTCCAGAGGGCGAAGTCGAGAGGATCCTCCTTGGACTCGTCCACCTCGACCCGGGCTCCGGCCGAGGCCCGCAGGTCGTCGAGGCTGCGATGCACCAGGCGGCCGTAGTCGGGCACGTCCCGCACTCGAAGATACACCCCGCTGGTGGTGACGTAGGCTGCACCCGCCTCCATGATCCGCTCGATGAACCCGACCATCTCGTCGACCCATTCGGTGGCTCGGGGCCGCTCGTCAGGCTCTAGAACGTTAAGCCGCTTCATCACCTTGAAGTAGACGGCCTCCCATTCGGTGGCCACCTCGCTCTCGGCGCGGCCCTCGCGGCGGGCCCGCTCGATGATCTTGTCGTCGATGTCGGTGACGTTGGACACATGGCGAACTTTGAGGCCGCGCCACTTCAGGTAGCGGCGCAGCACGTCGTAGGTGAGCGCGGAGCGGGCATGGCCCAGGTGGGGGTGGTCGTAGACGGTCGGCCCGCACACATACATGTCCACCCGGCCCGGCTCGCGCAACTCCAGCGGCCGCACCTCCCCGCTCAGAGTGTCGTACAGCGAGATCACTGCCGGCCGGACGACGGTGCCGACGAGTCCGCTGCCCCGCCTGGAGCCTCACCGGGTTCCGAGTCGGGCAACGGCGACGCCGACGGATCGCTGGGAGCCTCACCGGGTTCTGAGCCGGGCTCCAGCGATGCTGACGAGTCGCTCGGAGCCGCATTCGATTCCGAGCCCGGCAACGCCGACGATGGGCCAGGCTCCAGGGCGATCCCGCACAGCTCGCACAGTTCGGCCAGCACGCCCGGTCCGGTGTCGTCGAGTCGGCCTGCGAGCACGGCGTCGGCCATCTCGGCCAGAACGGCCCTGGCCCGGGGGGCGTCGAGGTCGTCGTCGAGAGCGTCGCGCAGCCGGCGAGCGTAGGTGGCCGGGTCGGCTCCGCCTGCCGCGCCCGCCGTGCCGCCGTGTCGGCGCTGCGCCGCCTCGTTGAGGGAGTCGAGCAGAGCCTCGCTCTCGGCGATGTCGTCGTCGTGCCATTCCCAGTCGGTCCGATAGTGGTGTGCCATCAGAGCCAGGCGGACCGCGGCCGGGTCGCTGTCCTTGCACAGGTCGCTCACGAACACGAGGTTGCCCAGCGACTTCGACATCTTGGCGCCGTCGTAGCCGACCATCCCGCAGTGCATCCAGTGCCTCACGAACTGCCGCTTGGCCGCGGCCTCGCTCTGGGCCAGCTCGCACTCGTGGTGGGGGAAGATCAGGTCGCTGCCGCCGCCGTGCAGGTCGATCCCGGCGCCGAGCAGGCCCATCGCCATGGCGCTGCACTCGACGTGCCAGCCGGGACGGCCCGGCCCGAACGGCGATTCCCACGACGGCTCGTCGGGCTCCGACGGCTGCCACAGCACGAAGTCCAGCGGGTTGCGCTGGCGGGGGTCGTCGGGGGTGCCGCCCCGCTCGGCGGCCAGGGTCCGCATGGCGGCGGTGTCGTAGCCGCTGAGCCGGCCGAAGCCGCCCCAGGTGGCGGTGTCGAACCAGGTGGTGCCCTCGGCGGTGTAGGCGTGGCCCCCCGAGATGAGCACCTCGATGAGGGCGATCATCTCGGCCACCCACTCGGTGGCCTTGGGCTCGTCGGCGATCGGTCGGGTGTTGAGAGCCTCCATGTCGCAGTGGAAGCGGGCGGTCTCGGCTGAGGCCAGCTCCAGGAAGTCGACGCCGAGCTCGCGGGCCTTGGGAAGGATCGAGTCGTCGACGTCGGTGATGTTGCGCACCATCCGCACCCGGTGGCCGAGGTCCTCGAGGCGGCGGGTCAGCAGGTCGTAGGCGAGGTAGGTGTTGGCGTGCCCGAGGTGGGTGCTGTCGTACGGGGTGATGCCGCACACATAGATCCGCACCTCGCTGGGCGGCTCGAAGGGCACCACCGAGCGGCGCGCGGTGTCGTACAGGCGCACAAGCCGAGGCTACCGCTCACCCCCCAACAGCCCTAACAACGAGCACCCGAGCGGCCGATCCCAACCGCGACGCCACCACTGGCTCCCATTGGATGTTGATTATTTATCAACATCCAATGTGGATTAAGTCGATAGTATCGCGCATGTGATTTACGAGGCACCCGAACTGACGGCCCGAGACCTGCAGGTCCTCGAAGAGATCCGAAAGCTCCGCGACGACTTGCAGTTCTACCTGGGCGCGCCCCGGCGCTGGCACGGCACGCTGAGCCGGGTGATGATGGCACGGGTCGTGCAGGCATCCACCTCAATTGAGGGTTACCACTCCACTGTGGAGGAGACCGCAGCAATCATCGACGGCGAAGAACCTCCCGATGTGACCGAGGACACTCGCCTTGCTGTCGCTGGCTACCGCGACGCAATGACCTACATCATGCAGCTGACCGGGCCCTCCAACCCCGATGGGACACTGATGGACGCCTCGCTGCTGAAGTCGCTGCACTTCATGATGGTCGGCCACGACCTCGCCATCAATCCGGGGCAGTGGCGCTCCGGGGCGGTCTGGGTGCGCGACGGCACGGGCAATCCCGTGTACGAGGCGCCCGATCGCGATGTCGTCGAGCCTCTGATCGACGAACTCGTCGCCAGCGTGAACGGCGATGGCAGCCCCGCCTTGGCAGCTGCGGCCATGGCCCATCTGAATCTCACATTGATCCATCCGTTCAGCGACGGCAACGGTCGGATGGCGCGCTGTCTCCAGTCCTTCGTGCTCGGCCGTGCGTTCGGTGGAATGTCGCCGGTGTTCTTGAGCATTGAGGAGTATCTGGGCAGGAACACGGCCGCCTACTACGCGGCGCTCACCGAGACCGCGGCCGGTTCGTGGTCACCACAGCGCAGCGCCCGCCCCTGGATCGAGTTTTGCCTGACGGCTCACTTCCACCAAGCCTCGACTGTGCGCCGTCGCATCGATCGGTTCGAGGCGCGCTGGCATCGTTATGGGCAACTCGCGGCGGGCGCTCGATTGCCCGATCGCGCGATCGACGCACTCATGCATTCAGCACAAGGCTGGCCACTGAAGCGCTCCCTGTACATGCGCATTGTGCAGTCCGCCTCTGGAGAGGCGATCAGTGGCGCCATGGCCACCCGCGACCTTGCCGACATGGCCGCAGCCGGACTCTTGGAGCCCGTAGGTGAGAAGCGGGGTCGCCACTACCTTCCGTCGGAATCGCTCAGAGTCCTAGAGCAGGAGATCCGGGCCATGCAGCCGGCCCGCCCCGCCATCGACCCCTATTCGGAGACATAGCTGCCGAGTCGGCCCGACCCGCTCGGCTTCTGGCGTGTCGATGCCGGATCCGCCTGCCAGCAGCGGTGAGCCTCAGATGATGGGGCGGCCTGCGGCGATGGGGGCGGGATGGTCGACTATGCAGCGGGTGCCGCTGTAGATGGTGGGCATGCAGCGGTTGCAGTGGATGCAGTTGCCCTCGGCGGCGCTGCCCGCCTGCCAGCGGTTGGGCAGGTCGGGCTGGCGCAGCAGGGCTCGGGCCATGGCTGCGAAGGCGAACCCCTCGTCGAGGGCGGACTGCACGGTGTCGAGCCGGTTGATGCCCCCGAGCAGGATCAGCGGCATGTCGAGAGCTTCGAGGAATCGGCGGGCCTTGGGCAGGAAGTAGGCCTCCTCGAAGGGGTAGTCGGGCATGAGCTTGGCCCCGGCCAGCTTGAAGCCGAGCCGCAGATGGGGCGGCAGGGTGGCCGCGAACTCATCTCGGGGGGCGTCGCCCCGGAACAGGTACATGGGGTTGGCGAAGGAACTGCCCCCGGTGAGCGCTAGGGCGTCGAGCGCGCCGTCGGACTGGAGCAGCCGGGCGAATTCGAGGCCTTCATCGTCTTTGAGGCCGCCGGGCACGCCGTCGTTCATATTGACCTTGGCGGTGACGGCCAGCTTGTCGCCCACCCCGGCCCGCACCGCCTGCACGGCCTGGCGACCGAACCGGGCCCGGTTCTCGAGGCTGCCGCCCCAGGCGTCGGTGCGCTGGTTGAGGTTGGGGCTGAGGAAGGCGCTGAGCAGGTAGTTGTGGCCGAGGTGGATCTCGATGGCATCGAAGCCGCTGTCGGACGCGAGGCGGGCGGCCCGGGCGTAGTCGTTGGTGATGCGGTCGATGTCGGCGGCGGTGGCTGAGCGGATGACCCGGAGAGCCAGAGGGTTGAACCGCTTGCTCGGGGCGATCGATGCCGCCTTGTTGGACCGGGAGTTGGCGACAGGTCCTGCGTGGCCGATCTGGGCGCCCGCGGCCGCGCCCTCGGCGTGGATGGCGTCGGTGAGCCGGCGCAGTCCGGGCACAGCCTCGGGACGCAGCCAGATGCACTCGGCGTGGGTGCGGCCCTCGGGGGCGACGGCCAGGTAGGCGACGGTGGACATGCCGGCGCCGCCCGCAGCCACGGCCCGGTGGTAGTCGATCAGCTCGGGGGTGACCAGCGACTCGGGCATCACCCCCTCGAAGGTGGCGGCCTTGATGATCCGGTTGCGCAGCAGGACCGGCCCCAGCCGAGCCGGCGCGAACGGATCGACTGAGGGCACCGCGGCCTCAGCGACGATTCGGGGCGTCTCGGGTCACATCGGCAAGCTACTCTCGCGAGCGCTGGGACCGCTTGGTCAGTCCGGGGTGCGAGACGACCGATTGGAGCCGGCGCGATGATCGCCGAGGGATCGAACTGGTCGCCATGGGTACAGATGGGCCGAGGCTGCTGTCGGGAGGCAACCCGCAGATCGCGAAGGCCGACGGCGACGCTCCCGTGCAGGCCTACATCGCAGCGATGCCGGGCTGGAAGAGCGACCTCGGTGGCCGACTCGACGAACTGATCGTGCGAACCGTGCCCGACGTGCGTAAGGCGGTGAGGTGGAACTCGCCCTTCTACGGCGTGGAGGGCCGGGGGTGGTTCGCCAGCTTCCACGTCTTCGCTCGATACGTGAAGCTGACCTTCTTCAACGGTGTGGCGCTGAACCCGGTCCCGCCCGGCTCAGGCAAGGACCTGGACTCACGCTGGATCGACATCTACGAGGACGGCTTCGACGAGAAGCAGTTGGCGGAGTGGACCGCCCAAGCAGCCGACCTGGACGGCTGGCACGGCTTCTAGGAGCCAGCACAGCCCCCGAGACATGTCCACACTCGACGAACGAAGTCCGAGATACCCACAAGGTGGAGTCCGAAAGTTCCACAAAGTGGAGTCCACCAGGCAGGTAGAGCGGGGAGCATCGCCGTCGTGCCCCTCCTGCCGTGGCGGCCGTGACTGGCGCCCCCGGCAGGAATCGAACCTGCGCACACGGTTTAGGAGACCGATGCTCTATCCACTGAGCTACGAGGGCGGGGTATGGGCGGAATCTAGTGCGGATATCTGTGCGAAATAGCTGATCGGCGGCTGGCGTGGGCTGCGGGGGCGGGTTCGGGCCGTGGTCGGGGGCCGCGGGCGGATCGGGGCGCGGTTTGGGCGTGTGCGGACGCGCTTGGCCGTGGCGGGCCTTTGTCGGGGGGCGGGGCTGGCGGCGGCCGGTTAGGAGGGTCCGGCTCGGGCTGGATAGTGGTTGCCGAACCAGTCTTGGAGGGCGTCGCCGGTGCGTTGGCTGTATGCGATGAGGGCTCGCACCGCGACGTGGAGTTGGTAGGCGGCGAGTTCGAGCCGGAGGTTGTCTGCGCCCGGGCTTCTGGCGCGGCTGTGGCGCAGCCGGGACTTGAAGTCGCTGAAGATCGACTCGCTGTCTTGTCTGGCGCCGTAGACCTTCGCGAAGTGGGGGTCTGATTGGGGCAGCGCGCTGAGCGCTCGGGTTCTGCGACGGTGGGGCCGGGCTTGGCGTTCTTCGGGGGTGCTGTTGTGGCGGATGCGCGTCTCGGCCCCAGCGAGGGAGCGGGGCACGAGGCTGTTGGCGGGGATTCGCCATGTGCCGTAGATGATGCTGGTGCCGGCCTTGTTGGTCTTGGTGTGCAGGGTGGCGCGCTCTAGCGGCTGGATCATCTCGGTGCCGGTGTGGTCTGTGAGTTTGATGCACGCCGTCCCGTCGAGGGTGGCGTCTCATCGCCGGTGTAATAGCAGCAGGGGCGTAGGTTCCTTCAGAGAGATGTCGACTCAAGAAGGAGACCTACGCCCGTGCCTGCACGAGTATCGCCCACAGAAGCTGTCCGCGCCGAGATCGACGAGTTGTTCGGCTCGGGACGCGACATCGCGGAGGTCCTCGAGGAGGTGATGCGCCTGTCGGCGCGGCTTGTGTTGCAGCAGGTCCTCGAGGATGAGGTCACGGCCTGGCTGGGCCGGGGCTGGAACTCGCGTGCCGAGGGCGGGCGCGCCGGTCAGCGCAACGGCTACGGCGACTTGACGGTCAAGACCACCGCGGGGCCCGTGGCGCTGCGCCGCCCGAAGCTGCGCAACACCGCCGAGGCGTTCGCGTCGCAGCTTCTGGGCAAAGGCGTGGTGCGCTCTGAGCCGCTGGAGGCGCTGGTGATCTCAGCGTGGGTGCGGGGCCTGTCTGACCGCGACATCGAGGCCTTGTTGGCGGAGGCGCTGGGACCGGAGGCCGCTTTGTCGAGGTCCACCGCGTCGCGGATCTGCGCGCGGCTGCGTGAGGAGTTCGACACGTTCCGCAGCTCAGACCTCTCCGATATCGAGCTGGACTACCTGTTCGTTGACGGCAGCCACTTCAAGATGCACGACGGGTCACGCGCTGAACCGGTGCTGGTCGCCTACGGCATCACTACCCTCGGCCGGCCGGTGCTGCTGGCCGTGGAGCCCGGCGGCGACGAGTCCTACGACGCCTGGGCAGACTTCCTCGAAGACCTCACCGGCCGGGGGCTGCGGCCGCCGCTGCTGGTCGTCTCAGACGGCGCCGCGGGCCTCATCGGCGCCGTCGAGACCAAAATGGCCTCCTCGCTGCGCCAGCGGTGCCTCATCCACCGCTGCCGCAACGTGTTGGCCAAGGTCCCCGCCGGTCGCCGAGACGAGCTCAAGGCCGCGTTCTGGGCGATCTTCGACCTGCCCGACGGCATCGAGCCCGGCCAGGGGGCCGTGAGCGCGGCACAAGCCGGCATCGACGGCTTCGCCCGCCGCTACCAAAGCGAGTTCCCCGCCGCCGTGAAGTGCCTGCTCACCGACCGCGCCGCGCTCACCGCGCACCTGCGGTTCCCCGCAGAGCACCACCGCAGGATCCGCCACACCAACCTGATCGAGCGCACCTTCGGCGAGACCCGCCGAAGAGTCAAAGTCATCGGCCGGCTCCCCGGCGAAGCCAGCTGCCTCACACTGGTATGGGCCGTGCTCGACCGGGCCTCAAACGGCTGGCGAGGCCTCACCTACACACCCGCCATCGCCCGAGCCCTCACCGAGCTCCGACACCAACTCCACCAACCCGCCCGCACCAACACCGACCAGCCCGACCGCACCGTCACACGCGCCGCCTAACATGACCACCGGAACCTGCGCCCCAACCGCTATTACACCCAATCTGGGACGCCACCCCGTCGAGCGCGTGGACGGTTAGTTCGGCATGCGCTCCGGTTGGGGTGGTGAAGGTGTGCGGCCCGAGGTTGGCTTGGCTGTACCGGCCGGTGCTTGTGAGCGGCGTCTTGACGACGGCGATGACACCGCAGTCCAACAAGCGATCAATGTCGATGCTTCGCAGCGCCATGTCATAGGCGAAGGCCCGCATCCCGCCGCGGGTGTCAGGGTTGTGCTGGATCAAGTCCAGGGCCATGTCGGTGGCCGCGGTCGCGTCGGTGGTGCCGCCGGGCACGACGGTCGTGGCAAGCACGACCCGCTCACCGGGATGGGGGTTGCGTGCCGACACCGCTGCCGCGAGATGGCCTGGCGTTTCGCAGCGCGCGCCGTCGCTGGTGTGGAACGGCCGCGCATCAAGATCGTGTCGCACCCTGCGCCCGGTGCTCGGGTGCGTGCCGGTCTGAGAGTCATATGCGGCTCGCAGCCAGGTGCCGTCGCCGGTGACGATCCTGGATTTGTCGGGCCTGGCGAGGCTGTCTTGGAGGCCCGGGGCGAGCATGCCCATCCGTTGTGCCGCTTCCACGCACCGCTCGTTGACGCGTTTCGTGATCTCGTCGAGCATCCGCCCGCCGTCGCGGTCAGAGACGATCTGGCGGAACCGTCGATGCTGGAACCGCGAGATCGGTGTCGGTGACAGCCGCCGGTCGCCGCGGCCGGGCCAAGCCCGCTCGACTGCGGCTTGTAGCCGCGACCAGTTGAGCGGATCAGCAAGGTTGTCGTGCGCGGCGGCGTGCGACCCGAAGCACCACACCGCCACAGAGAAGATCACCGCCTCTGCGGCCCGATACTCGCGGGGCCTGCCGACGCGCCGCCCGCACCCGCTGACGAGCAGTTCCTCGATTTCAGTGCCGAGATCCCACAGCGGGCCAAGACACACCAGCGTCTCCAGCACCTCCATGACCGACATGCCCAGCCGGTGCTGGGGCAGCCGCGGTGTCGGCTCACCACAAGCGCCGCGCGAGGCGCTGACCGCTGGACCGTCTTGACGTGCGGCGGTGGTGTAGTCCTCCACCGCGACGGACAGCGCCCTCGCGGGCACGGGATCGAGCCCGCGAAAGGCCGGGCCGCGCGCCGTGCTCGGGCTGCGCCGCTTAGCCATCGCACCCGCCGGAAGGCTCGCGCCGCCACCGGTAGCCCAAAGCCTCCGCTGTGCCGTCCAGCGACGGCGACCCCAGCAGACGCGCCGCGGCCTCGATCCCGTCGGCGTTCAGCACCCGGCGCGCCGTCGTGAGCCGCAGACTGCGAGCCACCACCCCCGCACGGTCGGCTAGTCCCGCATCGACGAGCACCTCCCGCAACCGGACCGTCACCGAATGCGCCGCCCGCTCCACCTCAACCGCGGCGGTCACGCACACCAACTCGTCGCCGGCCATCGGACCGAACCCGGCCTCCACCGACGCCAGCGCCCCCGCAACGGACGAGTCCGACGCCACGACCCTCGCGCGGTCGCCGCGCAGCGACACGAGACCCGCAGCAATGTCGATGTCGTCTCGGCGGCACAGAGCGATCTCGGTCGCCGAAGCCCCCGAGAACGCCAGCGCCACCAACAGCGCCCGCCGCGACGGCAGCACCGTCGTTGCGTGGGCGCGCACCAGCTGCTCCTCCGCGAACGCCAACGGCCGAGCCGCCACCGCCCCCGATGCGCTGCGCGAGATCGACTCGCCAACAAGCATCGACACGTCGCCCGTCTCGGCACCGAGCCGTCGAGCCTCCCCGAAGGCAACCCTTGCCGCCCACTGGCGGTTCCGGGCCGTCGACACCGACACCGCACGCGGACGGCCCGAACGGTCCAGCCACGCGGCCCAGCACCAGTCAGCGACCAGATCCGCGGACACGTCAGCCCATGTCTGCGCGCCCCGCGCCCGCAGATACCCGAACAGCCGAGCCGCGTACAGGCTCACTTTGCGCGCAGACTCGCCACGGCCCGCGAAACGCTCCGCCACCGCGTCGAGCACCAACGGCTCCCACACCGCGAGACGGTCCTCGCCGGTCACGGACAACATCGCTCCGCGAACCGCCCGCAACGCCGCACGCCAGCGCGACGGCACCTCAGAGGCGGGGCACAACGATTGATGCGATTCTGTTGCGGCGCTACGGTGCAGAGAACACCCCTTGCTAGGTGGTGAGCCGCGGCACCCAGTCTTTGGCGAGAGGGGTGCCGCGGCGTCTTTCTCGGTTCGGTCCCCCAGGCAATCACACGAACGCGCAAGGCTGTGGTCGTCGCGCGAGGAACGGTGACGGGCCTGCCGCTCGCAGTCGTGCTGGTCGGTGCCACCTTCAGATCCCTCCGAAACGTGGATACGTCGGTGATGCGTATATACGCACATTAGGAGGGGGGTGTGACACGCCCCAGGGAGCCGCCGACCGTCGGAGCGGGCGGCTACAGTCGCCGGGCGTGCCCCGCTTCCGCCACGCCCGAGGCTGCCCCGCGGAGCATCTCGCGCCCGGTGAGCGCTGGCCTAACGGACGCTTGGCCGACGACTCGCCGCCTGAGGCCTGCCACGCCCAAGAACTCGCGAGGCGGCTGCACCGCCACACAGCCGGTTACACCAACGCAGAGATCGCCGAACGCGCCGGAATCACCGAGAACGCCCTCAGCCGCCTCAAACGAGGCCGCACATGGAGCACCCCGCCCGTCATCATCAGACTCGAAGCAGCGCTCGGCGCAGACCTCTGGTGCGGCAAGGACCACAGCGGCGAGACGGCCGCGGGCCGAGTGGACGAGTAGCGGTGGTCAGCGCAGCGGCAGGGGAAGCGGCTTCGGGTCAGTTCGCCCGCGGTCAGCGGGTCCAGTTGCCGGGTGGGGCCGGGATGGTTGTCGTTCGCGCGACCGAACCGCGGTTTGACGGGGTGGATCTTGTCGTCGCCGACTCCGAGTCCGGCGGCATCCGCGAGGTTGCGCTCACCTCTGAGGAGCTTGAGCGGGTCAGGGTGGTCGCCGAAGATGGAGCGGCTAGCCCGGAGGTGGTGCTTGCGGGGTTGTGGAATGAGTGGATGCTGGCCGCGACCCGTTCGGCGCACTCGACGGTGTTGGCGGCAGCGGCGTTGAAGCCTTACCCGCACCAGATGGAGGCGGTGTACCGGCGGATGCTGCCGCAGCCGCTTCTGCGGTTCCTGCTGGCAGACGAGCCGGGCACGGGCAAGACGATCATGTCGGGGCTCTGGCTGCGGGAGGCGCAACGTCTCGGGCGGGTGCGGCGGGCGCTGGTGGTGTGCCCGGCGCATCTGGTCCACAAGTGGCGAGCCGACTTTGAGCGGTTCTTCGGGGCTGGCCTGCGGGAGGTGACCGCGGAGACGGTCCGCCAGCGTGCTCTGGCGGGATCGTCTGACGACGTGTGGGTGGTGTCGTTGAACCTGGCAGCGTCCAACCCGGCGGTCCGCGAGGCGCTGCATCCCGATGAGGCCGGTTGGGACGCGATCATCTTCGACGAGGCGCATCGGCTGACCCCGACCGCGGAGACGTTCCACAGGGTCGGCAAGGAACTGTCCGCGGACGTGCCCCACGCGCTGTTCCTGACGGCCACCCCTCACCGGGGCGACGAACGGTACTTCTTGGAGTTGCTGCATCTCGTCGATCCCGGCGTGTTCCCCTCCGCCGGTCCGCCCAAAGGCGGCTTCATCAAGCGGCAGGAGGCCGGTGCCGGCTCTCGGGTGAAGCCTGGGCCGTTGCATTTCCTGCGGCGAATGAAGGAGGAACTTGTCGATTACGACACCGAAACCAGGCTGTTCAAGGATCGCGAGGCGCACAACGTCAAGGTTCGGATGAACCCGACTGAGCAGCGCTTCTACGACGCTGCGCTGGATCTGGTGGATGCGTACTTTCCGCCGCGTGGGCGACAACTCGCGGCGATGGTGTACGGCAAGCGGGCAGCATCATCGCTGTACGCGCTGACCGAGACGCTGAAGCGGCGGATCGAACGGATGGGCAGCGGCGACGATCTCGACACCGGTCTTGCGATCGGTCTCGAAGATGAGGCTGACAAGACCGCCGAATGGGTGGTGGCCGCGAGGTCTCTTGACGCCCGCGCCGAGAAGGCGGCGATCAAGAGCCTGCTGGCAGAGCTTGAGCCGATGTTCGATGCCGAGCAGCCCGCGTTGGGTGAGTTGAGCGTCTCGAAATGGGGACCTATGATCGAGCGCCTCACCGGCGACGGCATCACGCCGAAGTCGGGTCAGTAGCTGGTGGTGTTCACCGAGTACGCCGACACCGCCGACTGGCTGGTCAAGGTGTTCGGTGATGCCGGGTTCACAGCTCGGCGCTACTCCGGGGCCGACGACCACACCACTCGGGACCGGATCCGGGAGGACTTCCAGCAGGGCCGATTCGAGGTGATCGTGTCCACCGACGCGGGCAACGAGGGAATCGACCTGCAAGCCGCTCGCGTGCTCGTGAACTGGGACATCCCGTGGTCCCTCGTCACGCTGGAGCAACGGATGGGCCGCATCCACCGCATCGGCCAGCCGCACAGAGTCACGCTCTACAACCTCATCGCCAAGGGCACACGCGAGGGCGAGGCCCACGAGCGGTTGCTCGACCGTCTCGTCGAGGCAGCCAACGAACTCGGCGGACGGATGTTCGACAGCCTCAACGCGATCATGGAACGCATCGAGTCCGGCGGCTGCGAGGCCATGCTGAGACTGTTCTACGACTCTGACAGGACCGCGGCGACTGGCGGGGAATGGCCGACGCTGGAGCAGATTCGGGTCGCCCGCGACGAATACTTCGCCGAACTGCGCGAGACGAGCAGCACGGTCGACCCCGATGAGGCGAACTCCGCTCGCCACGACGACCTCCTCGCCCGCGTCAACCCGATCATCGTCGAGCGATACCTGAACCGCGTCTCTAGCGGAGGACTGCTGGAATGCGCTCCGGCACTCGCGGGCGACGGGTTCTTTGCCCTCTCTGCACGAAGGAACGAGCACGGCTGGGAGCTGCCCGCGGCTCTTCGTCCGAGCAACGGGCGGGCGACGGTCGCAACGAGCGGCGACGCCCGCCGCAAGGCGATAGATGCGGGCCACAAGCCCGCCGCCGGCGCGGTCGTGCTCGGCCCGAGCGAACCATCGCTGACCGCGCTGGTGGACGCGCTGAGGGAAAGGGTCGGTCCCGACTTGTGGCAGGGAGCGACGCTGATCGACTCGTCCGCCCGCGAGGACTACACCCTGTTCGTGTACGAGTGCGATATCACCGAAGGACCTGACAGCGGCGACTCCCGCCACAGGCCCCGCACCAGCACGGTCTCGTGGCTGATCGCCGTGTCCGCCGATGGCGAAGCGCGTATCGCGGCTTGGGGCACGCTTCCCAATCTGAGCGCCGACCGAGACTGCGGTTCGGCACCTCTGGCCCTGGAATCAGAACGGGCCGCGGCGGCCGACCGGCAGGCGACCGAAGCCGCCGAGCAGGAGCGAACACGCCGCGCTGACCGGCTCGGCTCCTGGGTCGCCGAGTTCCGCGATCAGATCAAGCGGCTGCCACACGCTCTGACCAATGGCATCGCCGACCGGCACAAGCGCATCGCGGAGCGCAAGCGCATCCAACAGTCCGTCGATGCCCGCATCGCCGCCGCCGAAGCCGCCGCCACGGTCAAGCGCTCAAAGCCCCGCCGGATCGGCTGGACTAACGTGACCGCCGCGGCGCACGACAACCCGCACGAGGACTCCGACCCCGACAGCGAGGCCGTGTCGATGCGGTTCGTCGAAGACCGACTCACCGGCCAGGGATGGAATGTGAGCGACGTGCATACCCAGGGTCACGGTTATGACCTCCACGCCCGACGAGGGGCCGAGCAGCGCTGCGTCGAAGTCAAAGGGCGCGCCGGAAGCGCCGACCAAAGCGGGGTCACGCTCACCGGCGGCGAACTCGCCAAAGCCTCCCAACTCGGCAACGACTACTGGCTCTACGTCGTGGACCGCTGCGCCGACGGAGCCGGCCGCCTCTACGGAGCCTGGCAGAACCCGGCAGCGACCTTCGACGGCTGCTTCGCCGATCAGCCCATCGTTCGCCTTGCGGGCAGCGACCTCAAGAACGCTCTCGACAGCCGAGGCGACGCGCCGTGACGACACGGATGATCGAACGCTGGTTCCCGTGCGCGGAGGTGTCAGAGCACTCGGGTGGCGGCTGGGGCTCCGGGTTCGCGGAGAAGAGCCTCTTCACCTGGTTCGCGTCGCGACCCCTCGCACAGGCCAAAGCGGCAGTGATCTGCTCGCTACTGCCCTGGCCCGACAACGACAAGGCCGAACAGGAGCGCCTCAAGGAACTGGTGCGCGGCGCGATGACCGGCTACGACACCAACAACGCCGAGTTGCGGGCCGAACTGGCCGAGCACTATCCCGACGGGGCAAGGATGTGCGCCCCGTTCTCGGGGCGAGCCATGATCCCTCTCGAAGCCGCCCGACTCGGAGTGCGGGCATGGGGCATCGACTACTCACCGGTCGCGACCCTCGCAGGCAAGCTGCTCGCCGACTATCCGCTGCGCGACTGGGACAACGAGCCGGATCTGCCGTTCACTGGCTATGAGCAGCACAAGACCGAGCACTTCACCGAACCGCGGCTGCTGCGAGATGTGCGCTTCGTGCTCAACTATGTGGGCGAGCGCTACGTCGAGGAGATGGGCGAGTTCTATCCGGTGGTCCACGGCAAACGGCCCTGGGGATACGTCTGGGCAGTCACGCTGCCATGCGTCAACTGCGGCAACAGATTCCCGATCACGGGCAGCCTCGCTCTTCGCAGGCCAAAGGGCGCGACCACCGGGAAACGAGCGAAGCTGGCCGATCCGGGACAGTCCTACCGGATCGTCGCTGACACCGGCACCGGCACGTTCCGCAGTGAAGTGCATGACGGCCCGCCCGGCAGCCAGCCGACACTCGTCAAGGTGCCCGGCAAGCGGGGCAAGACCGCAGTGTGCTGCTTCTGCTCGCACCCGCACCCGCTCGACACCCTGAAGCGCATGATGCGAGACGGACTCAAGGATGACGCCATGCTCGCCGTAGCTGATATCGACGAGCAGGTGGGGAAACGCTACCGAACGCCTACCCCCCCCCGTTAGGTGATTTGGGTGTATTCGACGATGTTCAAACTGCTCTAGAACGAGAGTCGGCGTTCGGGCCGAACCTGCCCGCGGTCCCTACCGAGCGTCTAGACCCGGGCCTGTCAGCGTTCATCGGCCCCGCCGGATACGGCTACCAGAGTTGGGGCGAACTGTGCAACACCCGGCAGACACTCGGCTTCGTCCGACTCGCCCGCATCATCGACAACCTGTGCAGCAACCTGCTCGTGGGAGGCATCAGCCGAGACTACGCAGCCAGCTTGACGGGGTACGCAGCCTCCAATCTCGTGCGACGCATGAAATACAGCACACGAAGTACCTCAATACAAGTGGGACGAGACTGCGCGGGTCACATCTACTTCAACGACTCAGGGATTTCACACAGCTTCGATTACTTCGAGACCGGATGCGGCGAGGGGCCGGGCACTTGGGATTCGTTGGCAGCGCACACGTTCAGGAGCCTGGGTAAGGAACTCAACCGAGAACCTGGCTGTCCCGCGAATGTGCAGCGCGGCTCAGCCACGGAGTTGCCGTTGCCGGATGCGTCGTTGGACGCGGTCGTGACGGACCCTCCGTACGACGCGATGGTCAACTACTGCGACTCGTCGGACCTGATGTACGTGTGGCTGAAGCGCGCACTGAGGACCTCTCACCCGTGGTTCGGGGTCACGACCGACCCTGACGGGTTGCAGGAGAAGGCCCAGGAAGCGGTCATCAAGTTCGGCACTGTCGGCGACGACCACCGCACCGAAGCTCACTACCGGGAGTGCATCACCGCCGCGTTCGAGCAGGCCCGCCTCAAGGTCAAGCCGGGCGGCGTGGTCAGCATCGTGTTCGGGCACGGCGATCCCGACGCCTGGGCGCGGGTCTTGACCGCGATCTCGGAGGCTGGACTGGTGCTGACCGGTTCGTGGCCGTGCAGCACCGAGAAGGGCGGCAAGCAGACCGGCGAATACATCGACAACACCATCGTGATGGCGTGCCGGGCCGCTGAGGCGGAGCGCCCGGTGGGAGATGTCCGCAGGGTCGATGACGAGATTCGCTCCGTGATCGCTGAGCGGGTGCCTCAGTGGACGGCGGACGGTTTGGCGGACTCCGATCAGCGGATGGCCGCGATTGCGCCTGCGATGGAAGTGGTCGGCAAGTACGGCGAGGTGCGCGACTTCACCGGTGCGCCGGTGTCGATCCAGCACTTCCTGGGACTGGCGCACAAGGCGGTCGAGGAGGCCGCCGATATCCGCATCGACAGGTTCCGGCTCTCCGATTTCGATGAGCGTTCCCGGTTCGCGTTGGCGTGGGCGCGTCAGCACGGACGGCGGGTGGCCGCGGGATCCGAGGCCCGCTGGCAGCGCCTGTCCTATGACCTGTCCGAGAGGGACACTGACGGGATCCTCGTCAAAGAGAAGGGCGGCTCACGGCTCGCCTACGGCGGCGATGCCGCCCCGAAGCTGACGCTTCACACGATGAGCCCGGTCATCGACATCGCCTTGGGGGTCGCCGCGGAGGGGCGGTCGCTATCCGATATCGCCGAGGCGCTGCATCTGCTCGACCGCGAGCACGACGAGATGCTGTGGGCGGCGATGACAGATCTGGCCCGACTGCTCGGTGAGGGCGACCGCGACGGACAGACGTGGGCGTGGGCGGTGCGGAACCGGCAGTCGATCTGCGGCCAGGCGCAACGCGTGCGCGTCGAGCGTGAGCAGCAACTCGAACACCAGGCCCGTCAGGACAACCAGAGCCGGCTGTTCTGACCGCAAGCAACCGGGAGCATCCATGTCCGACACGCTGAGACCGTGGTGGGAGATAGTCGAGCTGCGAGACGAGGTGACCGGCAGCGGCGGTGCCATAGACGACGTGCAGATGTCGCTTCACGGCGCGGTGTTCGGACAGGACGACACCGGTGCGGGCCGCGCCCCGTACGCGAATGCCGCCTACTTCGGCGACATCACCCATCCGACCGTCAGCCTTGTGGAGTTGATGGCCCAGATCGCGGTGCGTCTCGGAGTGCCCGGATCGACGCAGACGAACGCCGTGTGGCGGCTCGATCAGGCGATGGGCGGCGGCAAGTCGCACGGCCTGGTCGGGCTATGGCATCTCGCTGCTCACCCCCTAGAACTGGCTCGAAGCGACCTCGGTCGCCGGGTGATGGCGGCGGCGGATGACATCGCGGGGCCGGGAGCGGTGCGATCTGATCTTGGTGAGCCGATCTGCGTAGTGCTCGACTGCGACAACACCACCGCCGACGCCGAGGACTACGGACCGGCGCGGCGGCTCGGTGAGCGGTTCCTATGGCGGCTCTTCGACAAGGACGGCCACCGTTACGACGCGTTCAAAGACCATCTCGCCAACAAGGCCAAACTCGCGGAGGCGCTGCGCGGCACGGGACGGCCGGTCCTGGTGCTGGTGGACGAGATCATGGACTACATCCGTGTCACCGCCGCGGACGATCCCGACGGTGCGGCGCTCGACATGGCGTTCCTGCGGGCGCTGCTCGATGTGGTCAACGACGTGGCGAACTGCGCGGCGGTTGTGGTGATGATCGCTTCGGATAAGGACAACATGGCGATGACCACCGTCGGGTCCGCGCACCGAGCGGAACTGGAGGATCTGCTCACCCGCAACGCGCGCACGACCGCGGTCACCGGCGGCGGCGACTTCGCTGAGATCGTCGCCCGGCGGCTGTTCAAGTCCCGGCCCGGAACCGAGGTGACCGACACAGCGGCGGACCGGTTGCTCGACACGATGCGGGGCGCGTGGGAAGCCAAGGTGTTCAAGAAGCTGCCCGGATGGTCACCCACAGAGTTCCGCCGCCAACTGGCGCGCTGCTATCCGTTTCATCCGCATCTGATCGCGCTGGCCGAGGACGAGTGGGCACAGCACGCCGGGTTTCAGCGGGTGCGGTCCATCATCCGGGTGTTCGCGTCAGCGGCGCACGAGCAGGCCCGCCGCGGCCAGGCGGGCGAATGGACACCCGAGTTGATCGACAGCGGCGACCTTCCATTGTCGTCGAACCAGCTCCGGGACTCGCTGATCGGTTCGGGGTTGGTGGCAGACGCCACGACCCAGGCGAATCTGCGCGAGGTCGCCAGCATCGACGTGGTCGACCCGTCCAACCCCGAACGCGGCGCGGCCCGTCGCCTCGACGACGACAGAGACGAAGGCTGGTGCGGGCTCAACCCCCGCGCCGCGGAGCGGATGGCCACAGCGCTGTTCGTGCGGTCGCTGTGCCCGCGAGCCGGAGGCACCCGCGGCGCGACCGAAGCAGAACTGCACGCAGCCTCGTTCGTCGCGGGCGGCGGATACGGACCCGGCGACGCCGAGACCGTCGCCGTGCAACTGCTCCAAGAGGAACAAGGCGCGGCATCGGTGGATGAACTCCCCGGCAGGGGCGGAGCCCCCAAACGCTGGGTGTTCGAGACCCGTAAGACCCTCCCCATGCTGACCCGAGCCGAGAAGAAGACCGTCACCGACACAGACCGGGACCGGGCAATCACTGAACGTGCTTTCAAGCTCGCTTCCACCGGACCCTTCGACGACATCGTGGAGGTCGACGGCGGCGACATCACCCCAGGCAGCGCCAGCGCCGAGGGATGCCTTCAAGTCCTGGCACAAGCCGGGATCGACCACAAACACCAGACCCGCCTGGTGATCCTGGACTCGCGATGGTTCTCACTGTTCAACGGCGACGACACCGCCACCCGCCAGTCAGCCACCGCCGCGATGGGCCTCACCGCAGACCACAGCGACGGACTCGCACCGATGAGCGTCCAATGGGCATCCTCCACGGTGTTCGCCTGCTCCAACACCGCCGTGCGTGCCCAAGCCCGCGGCCTCGCTTCGGAATGGCTCGCCCGCAGCCGCGTGGCCGAACATCCCACCGTTCAAGCCGACGACGACATGCGTCAGAAGGCACAAGAGGCCGTCCGCGAAGCCGAACAGAAGCTCGACGCGATGGTGAAGCAGTGCTACCGCCACATCATCTACCTCGCCCCCAAAGGCGAGCACGGCCGCGGTGTCGAGTTCGTGAGGCTCAGCAAGGACACCAAGAGCGCCCTCAACGGATCAGACGTGTGGGAAGAACTACGCGACCGCAGCAAGGCGTTCAACCCCGGCGAGTTCACAGGCAACGCCCTCGTTCACAACCTGCGCGACAACGACTACGGCAAGCCCCTCACCGAGATCAGAGACGAGTTCTGGTCCAACCCCCACAAGCCGCTCCTGCCCGCCGCGGCACCTGAACTCCGCGAAGCGATCCACGCCGCGGTCACCAGCGGCGACATCGAACTCGTCACCACCGACGGCACCGTCCTCAAACCCCTCCACCCCACCGACATCAACCCCGCAGCCGACAACATCCGCATCCGCCGCGCCGCCAGCGACAAGCCGGCAGACGACTACACCCCCGAAGAGGAGTCACCCGCTCCGCATCCGCAACCCCCCACGCCGCAGCCTCCGTCTCCGCCCTCCGAGTCGAAGATCCGCCACTGGCAGATCACACTCAACATCAACACCAGCGTCGACGCCGACGACCCCGACGACAATCTGCGCCAGTTGTTGGTCGAACTAGCCAACCGGTTCGACGACGGCGACATCGCCCACATCAACCAGACCACCCAAATCACCGTCACAGGCGAACAGGCCGACGCCGATACGTTGGAAGCTCTCGCCAAGCAAGCCGGAGGCGCCGTCAACATCATCCAGCTATGAGACCCGCTCCGCGACTCGGGTCTTGGAGGCAGCATCCCCTTGAGCGAAGACAACCCGGTAGCCGAAGCCCGCGAACAGTTGCGGCAGGCACAGCACGAAGCCGACCAGGCGACGGCCCGAGCCGAGGAAGACGAGCGCGTGCTGGCGGAGAAGGGGGGCGACTGCGAGCGGGCGCAAGCGGCCTACGACACGCATCCCGACACAGACACATGCAAGAAACTCCAAGCGGCTTCCGAAGCTGCCGAGACCGCCTACACCGCAGCGGAGGCATCCGCCCGCCAAGCGAGAGACGCACAAGACAGAGCCAACGAAGCGACCGAGGCGCTAGCCGAAGCCGAACACGCCGCCAATAGAGTCGCAGAGAAGGCCGAATAGAACTATCGGTGAACGGCCCCGCGAGGTAGGAGAACCGAGAATGCCCAAGATTGCCGTGGGGTGGCGTCCCAGATTGGGTGTAATAGCGGTTGGGGCGCAGGTTCCGGTGGTCATGTTAGGCGGCGCGTGTGACGGTGTGGTCGGGCTGGTCGGTGTTGGTGCGGGCGGGTTGGTGGAGTTGGTGTCGGAGCTCGGTGAGGGCTCGGGCGATGGCGGGTGTGTAGGTGAGGCCTCGCCAGCCGTTTGAGGCCCGGTCGAGCACGGCCCATACCAGTGTGAGGCAGCTGGCTTCGCCGGGGAGCCGGCCGATGACTTTGACTCTTCGGCGGGTCTCGCCGAAGGTGCGCTCGATCAGGTTGGTGTGGCGGATCCTGCGGTGGTGCTCTGCGGGGAACCGCAGGTGCGCGGTGAGCGCGGCGCGGTCGGTGAGCAGGCACTTCACGGCGGCGGGGAACTCGCTTTGGTAGCGGCGGGCGAAGCCGTCGATGCCGGCTTGTGCCGCGCTCACGGCCCCCTGGCCGGGCTCGGTGCCGTCGGGCAGGTCGAAGATCGCCCAGAACGCGGCCTTGAGCTCGTCTCGGCGACCGGCGGGGACCTTGGCCAACACGTTGCGGCAGCGGTGGATGAGGCACCGCTGGCGCAGCGAGGAGGCCATTTTGGTCTCGACGGCGCCGATGAGGCCCGCGGCGCCGTCTGAGACGACCAGCAGCGGCGGCCGCAGCCCCCGGCCGGTGAGGTCTTCGAGGAAGTCTGCCCAGGCGTCGTAGGACTCGTCGCCGCCGGGCTCCACGGCCAGCAGCACCGGCCGGCCGAGGGTAGTGATGCCGTAGGCGACCAGCACCGGCTCAGCGCGTGACCCGTCGTGCATCTTGAAGTGGCTGCCGTCAACGAACAGGTAGTCCAGCTCGATATCGGAGAGGTCTGAGCTGCGGAACGTGTCGAACTCCTCACGCAGCCGCGCGCAGATCCGCGACGCGGTGGACCTCGACAAAGCGGCCTCCGGTCCCAGCGCCTCCGCCAACAAGGCCTCGATGTCGCGGTCAGACAGGCCCCGCACCCACGCTGAGATCACCAGCGCCTCCAGCGGCTCAGAGCGCACCACGCCTTTGCCCAGAAGCTGCGACGCGAACGCCTCGGCGGTGTTGCGCAGCTTCGGGCGGCGCAGCGCCACGGGCCCCGCGGTGGTCTTGACCGTCAAGTCGCCGTAGCCGTTGCGCTGACCGGCGCGCCCGCCCTCGGCACGCGAGTTCCAGCCCCGGCCCAGCCAGGCCGTGACCTCATCCTCGAGGACCTGCTGCAACACAAGCCGCGCCGACAGGCGCATCACCTCCTCGAGGACCTCCGCGATGTCGCGTCCCGAGCCGAACAACTCGTCGATCTCGGCGCGGACAGCTTCTGTGGGCGATACTCGTGCAGGCACGGGCGTAGGTCTCCTTCTTGAGTCGACATCTCTCTGAAGGAACCTACGCCCCTGCTGCTATTACACCGGCGATGAGACGCCACCTGCCGTGGTTGTCGGTGGCTCGCGAGACACTCTAAACGTGGCCCAACTCCTCAAGGGTGCTGGCTTCTACCAGGTTTATCAACGACGCGACCACACCTCGACAGAAGAGGTCTTGTCGATCATCGACACTCACAGCGAAGCGACTGCCACAGTGTTCGTCTTCGACGCGGGCGAGGCCGCGGACGACTTGTACCGCGATCTCAAGAGCGACAATGTGACGGTCTACAAGTTCAAGACCGTTGAGGACATCTACCGTCTGCTCGGCCTGGGATAGGCAGCCCCGGCGAACGCCGATAGCAGCCGCTTCGGCGAGAGAACACCCCGGTCGGCTGGCCACCACCCCCGAGACCGTTCCAAGATCCTGCCCGAATCGTTCTAGGATTCGTGCTCAATCGTTCTAAGCGCCGATTCGGAAGGTCGCGTCACCGCAGGTCAGCGGACACGAACCTATTTCGCACATACCCCACGAGGGCGGGGTATGTGCGGAATGGCCGGCAAGGGCGTCTTCGCTGCGTGGGAGGACCCCGCGTTCTTCGCCGGCGTCTACATCGGCCCCCTCGACGGCATCAGCTGGAGCGAGAGAATCGACCTATGCCCGGACGCCGTGTACCTGCGCCTCACAGGCACGCTCAACAAGTGTGTTGATGCTTGAGATTCGCCGCTTCCGCGAGGTCATCATCTGCATGCCACCGCAAAATCAGACGGCCGCGACCGGGCCCAACATTCAGCTCGACCCTGCGTCGTTCACTCAGACCGTCAAGGCCAAATCGGGCACAACCCGAATGGAGCGAGGTCTAGGAAGGTCACCTCAGATCCCAGCGGTCCTCGCCGCCGACGGCGGATCTCAAGCATCTGCATCGTCGAACAGCGCCGGGAACATCTCCTCAGGGGTCATCCCGGTGATCTCCATGTAGAGCGCGTCTCCGCACAGGTCAAGATCGTCGCCCCAGACGATCGAGCCGCATGGGCCAAGCCGCACAGTGGAGAAGAACGAGTGGTCTAGCCAGGCGACGAACACCCCGTCGCCAGCCATGTCCGACAGGTCCACCTCGCCTTCGACCCCGTCGTCGTAGCGGAGCCAGATGCGGTAGGCTCCAGGGCGCGAACCTCGACGGGTCGCACCCTCTTGTCCTTGCCACTCGCAGGCATCGGCAATTTCTCGCTGACCTAGGGATGTGCAATCTCACGCCAAAGACCTATCGCCGCTCTTGCGCCGCCCCTCCGAGATTCTGAATCTCAGCGATCTCGGGACTTGCGCACCAACTCCCCCTCGCTCCCTTGTCTCGTGATGGGGCTGACAGGCCCTACTCAGCGATGAGCAGCCTGACATCCTGCTCTAGCGCTCTCGCCGCACTCCTCCAATTCGGCCTCGGGACTGCTTGGTGGTGGCGAACCCTCCATCGTTGGGCTCGCGCTTCGTCCACCCCGAGGGCGCTTGGTCGGCAGTGGTAACTTCCTGACCGCCCTCGTCCGTTCGCTTCTCTGGCATTGACTCTTCCCCTTCTATTCCAATGTATTCTAAGGATTATAGTGTATTCTCTAAGGCATGCCTCAAGGACATCCGCTCTTCTCTAGCTTGCCATCAGGGTATGTCACACCGGTTCCCAGCCGGTGGATCGCGCGTCCTGCCCAGCCCTTCTGCGGGCCGGGCACCGACGAGCGGGCGGTCCGGCAGGCCCTCCCGATGAGGCCATACGCTGCTTCCCCCCTTGCGAGAATCCTGACGTCCAAGCGTCGTGCCGACATACAAGTCGGTGACGTCCGATCCGTCAAGTGCGCGCCAAGCCAGGAGGATTCGCGGGTCGCGGGCACGCCTTGGGAGCAGCCCGACGGCGAGGCAGACAGATGCACGGCGTCACTCGTCGCTGCAGCGCTGAACGTCGCTCTTTCCGTCGCAGCGAGTCGACGCAACCACCAAGAGGACGATGGGCTCGTGGGCGCACACAATGGGAGCATGGTGCAATGGGTTCTTTGCAGGCCTGAAGGGACGCTGCCATGACTCGACTCTGGTGCTGGATAGCCAGCAGACGCCGCGGTGCGACTCGGGCGACGTCCACTAGCGAGGATTCGCGTGCACGCGAGCCCTCGGCGTCCACGCTGGCACCGTTTGTCGATTTGGCCGATCAGAGGGAACTGACCTTTGCGCTTCTGGATGACACCAAGGCTTGGCGCGAGCGTGCCATTCACGAGATCGTGCTGCGCGACAGCGACCACGTTGATGTCTCGACCGCGTACCAGCTACGCCTACCCGTAGAACTCATCCGCCGCTACGAGCCCACTGTCAGGCCCGGCGACCGCGTGCGGCTGCTCCTGCCGTTCACGACCCGGCCTAAGCGACTCCTTCTCAACGTCAACTTCACTGGGGTCAAGGGCGAGCCCTGTGCGCTACTCCCTCGAGATCAGGACTCAAGGCTGCAGACGGCATACCTAGCGCACCTCGACAGCGAGGCTCTGAGCGGACAGCCCCTGCTTGACAATCTTTGGCGAGGCGTTTCGGCCTACACCGTGCGAGGTTGGCGTCAGCACCGCAACGACTCCAAGCCAGGAGCTTGGCGCCGCCTGCTGCCCGGCTTTCACGACGTGTGGCGACACAGGGCCTTGGCCGCCTATCTCAATGCAGACCTGAAGTTGGGCATCGAGCCCGCTCACATCGAACAATGGCTCCGCCGTATCGAGGATGCTCGACAACGACTGGTCACAGCACTCGGAGAGGGTGAAGACCCCGAATCTTCTTCGGAGAATATTCTTCTCGCTATACCATATATGTCGGAGCGTCCCAATACTCTTCAGCATATTGAAGATCTTATAGAACAGTTCTGTGCTGTCATACCTACACTAAACGGTAGATCGCTACGGGCTCTAGCCGAGTACGGGCGCAGGTGGGAGGCGATTCTGGAAACCGTCGTTCCAGTCGGGCAGGCCTGTTCTATCAAGTTGTCCGAGCAGCGCCCGTGGATCGGAGTACCGCCAGCTACTCGCTCTGCGACACCGCCGACACTCACGAGGTGGGAGCGTCTAGTGCGCCTCGTTCGAATCGCAACGACTTGGTCAGACCTAGATCAGATGTTGGCGCTAGGCGAGGCGAGAACGACGCATATTGAGATCCGCGCCGCGGACCACGATGTTGTACTTCGCCAGCCGCGAGTCACAGATCTGCTTGACGAACGTGAGACTGTCCCTGTAGTCGAAGCTCGCAAGACGCGCGATGCCATTGCGATCTACGCAGCGAGCTCCGATGAACGGCGCTTTGCACGAATCCGACTCCGGGCGCATGTTCGACGAGGGCACCAGATCCTTGTGGGTTGGTTGTTGGTGTTGATGCTCGCCGCGGGGTTGGTCGCGCTCCAGTTGCCATCCGATGACCAGCTCGTAGAGTCCTTGGCCTTGTTGACCTTTCCGCTTACGTTGGCGGGAGCTGTTGTTCTCTGGCGAGAGACGACATCGCTTGCAGAACGCCTCCTGCGCCCTTGGAGAGTGTTCCTCGTTGTCGGGATCAGCTGGATGTGGGCGATTGCACTCGCCTGGCTGCTGGTTCGGCCTGGTGGGTGATGAGCGCCATGGACCTGCGACTGGGGATCGCGCCAGCGCGGGGCACGGACGCGACGGGGCGACAGCGTGGCTGGTATCGTTGGCGCAGAACCCCCCTTGGGTGAGCAGCCCCAGGCCAAGCAGCCCCGGCCGCGGCCGGGGCTGTCTCGTTGTCGATTCGACAATGTTGCGTGCTGCTCAGCCGTTGCGTGTCGGTGCCTCGCCCTGGTCGTAGGCGTTCGCCCCACTTCAGTGTCGTCCGCCTGCTCACGGGAGTCGTGATGGCCCGGTAGCAGATCAGCCCTCCGTACTAGTCGGCGGAGCCGCCATCTCCATGAATCGTGCCAGGGCGTTGGCGAGTTGCATTTGTCGGGGCGTTCGGCAGCGGACGTCAATCAGGTCGGGGTTGGCTACAACGACGGCTAGGCATTGGGCGCGGCTCGTCGCGACATTCAGGCGGTTGAGGCTGTACAGGAACTCCATCCCGTGTGGGGCTTCCTCCGCGGAGCTCGTTGCCATCGAGTGGATCGAGACGGGTGCTTCCTGTCCTTGGAACTTGTCCACCGTGCCGACGCGGCACTGCGGGAGCGCGTCGATGAGTGCACGGACTTGCGCGTTGTATGGAGCGACGATCAGCACGTCGGACTGGTTGACGCTGCATGTGTTGCCGTCCGCGTCGGTGAAGACGGCGTTGGCGCTCAGTAAGTCCTTGATGAGGTCGGCAACCTTGTCGACTTCTTCGGGTGACTCGTTGGACCGGCTGCTGTGTCTGGCGACGACATGTCGCAGGCCCGTCCCGTCGAGAGGATCGGTACCGGCGAGATCGAGGCTGTCGCGGCCGGTATGGGGCTGCAGGCGTCCTTCGTAGAACACTTCGGAGGTGTACTCGCAGATCGCCGGGTGCAACCTCCAGGTGCGGTCGAGGAACAGGCCGAGGTGGTCAGGCATCACTCGGTTGCGGTAGAGCAGGTGCGCCAGCACGGAGCATTCACTTCCCGGCGGGTGCACGCCCTTTAGGGGTTGATCAAGCTGCTGTGGGTCGCCGAGCAGGACAAGGCTCTCAGCGCAGGGAGAGGCTGCGATCGCGTCTGCGAGGGACATCTGGCCGGCCTCGTCGATGACCAACACATCGACGCTGCTGTCCATGTCCTCGCGCGCCCAGAGCCACGTCGTCGCCCCGACCACATCGACAGAACCGCCGGCGAGTGCTTCGAAAGCCTCGGGGTTGGACTTGAGGTGGGTGAAGTGGGAGCTGGCAGGTTGACGGTTGCGGTCAATGCGTTGGCCGATCGCAACATCTATGCCGCGGTCGGCTGCGTTCTTGGCGACTTTCAAGAGCAGTTCGCCGATCACTTTGTGGCTGTTGGCCGTGACGCCGATGTGTTTGCCCTCAGCGGCCAGATCGACGATCATCGCGGCTCCAACCGTGCTCTTTCCTGAACCCGGGGGGCCTTGGATCGCTAGGTAGCTGTGGGTCAGGTTCATGACGAGCCGCCGCGCTGCCTTCTGGGCGTCCTCGCCGGATCGGCAAAGGGGCTGCCCCTGTGGCTGTCCGAGACGTGGCGGCTGGCGGGTGAGCAGGTCGCGCGCCGCTCGGTGGGGGCCGTCGCCTTGGATGCCGTGATCGAGGACCAATCGGGCGACGCGTTGAAGGCTCTGTGGTTTCGGCCGCGGGCTGACGACATCGAGCGGGATCAACGAAGTCGCGGAGGGTGCGGGCTTCGTGTTGCCTCGCTTGATCACGATCTCTCTAGCGTGCTCGTCGATGCTGTGAACCGTGCCGACAGCTTCTTGTTTCTCCGGGTCGTGCGGGCTGCTTTCCTCCGTGATGGCGTGCTCTTGCGGAGGGAACTTGAACCGGTGGAAGGTAGACCGAGCCCTTGGGGCCGGGTTCGGCACCGAACCCATGAACGTCAGTCCGCTCATGGTGTCGGGCTCCTCAAGGCGTTCTTCGTCGGTGAGTTCGTTGGCGAGACGGAAGTACCGCCACCAGGAGGACTTGTCTTCTCGCCGGTGCCAATTCAGCAGTTGGGCGAGCAGCCAGCGCCCGCGTTGGGTCTCATCCATTTCTTCGACGCTCACAGGAAGGTCAATGCACAGGTCGGCCACCAGCTTGGTCACTTGCTGCTGTTCTTCGCTGTCTTCGGTTTCCTCGGGCTCTGGCACGGTCGGCCGCGGCAGGTCGCCGTACTCCTCGGCCAGCTCGGCCCGCTGTGATTCCAGCCAGTCGCGAAGGTGAAGCGTCGACAGGCAGTCATCTCGGTTGTAGCCCTTGATCGAGTCGAGGAGGTCGCGGCCAGCCTCACCGTCGCCCAATTCGAGCCACGTCTCGAACTCCACGATGCTGGAGTTTGCATCGCGCAGCTCGATCTCGCGTGAGAAGCCATAGAGCGGCTCCAGGCGCTTAATTGAGTAGCTCTCGACCGAGGCCCTGATCCCCTGGCGGACGGCCCGGTATAGGTCGACGAAGACCTCACCCCGTAGAAGTCGGTCGACTTCCTCCTCGCGTGTGCCATAACGACCGGCGAGCCGCTTGACAGCCGTGGGCTCGTAGGGGGCGTAGTGGTAGATGTGCAGGTTCGGGTCTGCCTCGAGGCGTTCGATGACGAAGTCGATGAACTGCTCGAAGGCACGCTTCTCCCCTGCGGGGGTGACCGTGTTCTGGTCGTGGTCGATCGACCAGAAGGAATGGAAGGCCGGCCCGACTTCGGTGGATGCTCCTGGCTCAATGACACCAAACAGGTAGTCGATGCCGTCGACCTCTTCGGACCCGAAGAACGGGTCGCCCTCGATGTCGAAGAAGAGGTCCCCAGGCGACGGCTCCGGAAGCATGAGCAGGCCATGATTGAGGACGAGGACGTCATCGCCGTCTAGTGGCGGCTCTATTCGCCCCGAGATCACTCGATCCTGGAGCTCGCCCTCGACCTGGATGGCTGCCTGAGCCCGGATATTGGCCAATGCCTTGCTGCTGACGCCCTCCAGCTGCTCGTCTGCGGGCTCTTCAAGTTCAGCGAGGCCGCGCCTAGTGGTCACTTCTATGGCATGTAGCGCACGGCGCTGGCGAGAGGTCAGGTTCGCGACGAGGGCGAGGTCGTCCTCGTCGCGCCATCGCTGACGACACTCGCTGCTCCATCGGCACACGTCGCAGTGCTCAACCGGCTCCGGCACCGTCGCCAGCGAAGCGTCATCGCGGTCGCCCAGAAAGTCCCGCAGGTTGCGGTCTGCGAGCCGATAGTAGGCCGCAAAGTCGGCGAACCGGAACGACACCCTCTCTTGGGCCACCCCGCCCAGCGCCAGGTGCATCTCCTCCGGCGGACGGCCTTGGAGCTCCTCGACCATGTGCGAGTACATGCACAACTGCAAGACCGCCGCCGCCGTCGCGTGACGGGCAAGCTTCGCGTCCCATACCTCATAACCCCACTTGCCAAGGCTGCTGGGCTGAGCGACACGCCTCAAGAAGTCCACATATCCAAGCCGGCGGCCATCAAAGAGCACCGCCCGGTAGATCACATCGGCACCGCTGACCATCGCTGAGTGGGTCTCATCTCGTCCCTTCGCGAGGCGGTCAAGGTACGACAGACCCTCATCCGCAACGATCGTCGTGACATCGACCCCCTCGGTACTCAGCGCCTTCAGGAAGCGGACCTCGTGCTCGGTGCCCCGCTGCGCTATGCGATCCAGGACAGGGTCATCCCGCATCGGCCGCTCGCGCCATCCAAACGCAGCGGCCCGTTCAAGTTCCGTGAGATGCCTGCACTCCAAATGCCCGACCAAGTCAGTAGCGGAGCACAGCAACCCTCCGTCGACTCGCTGCACCGGCTCAGGCTAATCCGACCCTGAGCCATGCCTGTGTTCGACGACGCCCCAGGACGCCCCCTCAGGGACGGATACTGGTCGAAGATCTGGTGGGTATGGCCGGCATGAGGCTCGATTGCGTGAATCGTGCCTCTGACCTGGGGTTTCGCTCTCCGACGCGATAGAGGCGTTCCAGAATCAGGCCAAGTCCGTTCCAAACCTGGTGAAAGGCAACGCTCTGATCTCGGGGTTTGTCAACCCGCACATACCCCACGAGGGCGGGGTATGGGCGGAATCTAGTGCGGGCGCAGCTGGCCTGGTTCCAGTGGGGCGGTCTCCTGATTGATAGCAAGGCATCACTTGATGCTATGCTGTCAAAATGCGTACTACAGTCACGCTCGACTCCGACACAGAGCAGATTGTCCGCCAGCGCATGACCGAACGCAAGGTCTCGTTCAAGCAGGCACTGAACGACCTGGTTCGTGATGGCCGAAGCCCGGCTGAGGGGCCGCGCCCATTCAAGACGGTGGCCCGGTCGATGGGACGCGCCAAAGTAGACCTCGACAAGGCGCTCCGGCTTGCCGGCGAATCCGAGGACAGCGAGTTTGCCAGAAAGCTGGAGTCTGGCTCTTGAAGCTCGTTGACGCCAACGTCTTGTTGTATGCGGTCAACCGGGACGCGCCGCGGCATGACTCAGCGCGAGGCTGGCTCGACGAAGCGCTCAGCGGCGGCGCTCGGGTGGCGTTCTGCTGGGTGGTGCTGCTGGCGTTCATGCGGTTGTCCACCAACGGGCGGATCTTCGACGAGCCACTGACCGCGAGCGAAGCGATCACACAAGCTGAGGACTGGCTGGCCCAATCCTCAGCCGTCGTTGTCGAGCCGACGGCACGCCACCTCGGCATCGTCCAACAACTGCTGGCACCGCTCGACACGGGCGGCAATCTGACCAACGACGCCCACCTGGCTGCCCTCGCCATTGAGCATCGGTGCACAGTCGTGTCCTACGACAGGGACTTTCTGCGCTTCCGCGGAGTGAAATTGCAAACCCCGCCCACCTGAACAGCGGCCCGCATGGATCCATTCCTGGACGCAGGAGCCCGGCGCGGCCGGGTTGTTCAGCCGCTTGCGGCGACCGGCTACGGCGGGTCCCGACGCCGCGGGAGTCGCGGCCGCGGTCATCGAGTCGGTGGCCGAGAACAGTGTCGACGCGGTGATCGCCCCCGCGTTCTGGGCCGCCGTTGCGGGCGCGCCTGGAGCGGTGGCCTACCGGGCCATCAACACCATGGACGCCATGGTTGGCCGACGCAACGAGAGGTACGGCAACTTCGGCTGGGCCGCGGCCCGCCTTGACGACGTGGCCAACTACGTTCCTGCCCGGATCTTCGCCAGCCTGGTTGTAGTGCTGTGCCCCCACCGGGCCCGAGAGATCATCGCCGCGGTCCGCCGCGACGCGCCGGCCCATCCGTCCCCCAACGCCGGGGTGGCCGAGGCGGCGTTGGCGGCTGCGCTGGGTCGCCAGCTCGGCGGGCCTCTGCGCTACGGAGATACCGAGGAGAATCGCCTCTTGCTGGGCGACGGGCCGCGGCCCGACCCCGACGATGTCCCCGAGGCGGTACGCATCGCAGACCGGGCCGAACGGGCCGCGATGGGAATGCTGTGCCTCATCTGGCTGGTAGCCCGGCTCAAGGGGCGAGCCCGAGGGCTGCCGTGGACCCCATGGCCTGCGGGCCGGCCGGCCGGCTCGGACCCGGTCGAGTTCGGTTCCGTTTATTGGAGTGTGGAAGATCTGAAAATTGGAGTCTAAAATAGCTTAGAAGTGGAGTGTGAAGTGCCTGGACCTGAGGAAAGACATGGCTGTGGAAACGGACTCAAGATATCTTGACCGTGTAGTGGACTCCGAGGTAGCCGCGGCGCTGACCTCGGCACCGGCGGTGCTCATCGAGGGCCCTCGCGGCTGCGGCAAGACCTGGACTGGCCGCCGGTTCGCTCGCAGCGAGGTCGTGCTGGACGGATCGGAGGCGATGCGGCTCGCCGCTGAGGTGGATCCCGCCTCGATCCTGGAGGGCCCCGAGCCTCGGCTGCTCGACGAATGGCAGCTGGTTCGAAGCATTTGGAACCCGATGCGCCACGCCTGCGACCGGCGAGGCGGATTCGGGCACTTCGTGCTCACCGGATCCCAGAACCCGCCCGACGACATCACCGAGCACTCCGGCGCGGGACGGGTGGCACGGGTACGCATGAGGCCGATGTCGCTGTGGGAGTCGGGCGACTCCACCGGGGAGGTGTCGCTCGCCTCGCTAATGGCGGGAAGCCGATGCCGGGCGGTCGAGGCCGGGCAGACCATCGCCGATGTCGCCGATCTGATCTGTCGGGGTGGCTGGCCCCGCATGGTCAGCATGGCGCCCGCAGTGGCCCAGGCCCGGCTGCGGGACTACCTCGACGACATCGCTCGCGTTGATATCTCTCGCGTCGCGGGAGTGAGGCGCGACCCCGGCCTGGCCGGGAGGCTGCTGGCGTCGTTGGCCCGCAATGAGGCCACTGCGGCCTCCCATGCCACGCTGCGGGCCGACCTGACCGAGCAGGACGCCGGGCCTCCGGCCCGCTCGACGCTGCGGGCCTATCTGGACGAGTTGGCACGCCTTTTTGTCATCGAGCCCCTCCCGGCGTGGTCGGTGCACCTGCGGTCGCCCACGCGGCTGCGCAGGACCCCAAAGCGCTACTTCGCCGATCCCGCGCTTGCCGTGGCCGCGCTGACCGCGTCAGCGGCATGGCTCGCCAACGACCTGGAGGCCATGGGCTTGCTATTCGAGTCGATGGCGCTGCGGGATCTTCGGGTGTACGCCCAGTCCATCGACGGGCGGGCCTACTACTACGGAGACGACACCAACCTCGAGGCCGATGCCATCCTCGAGGGCCTGGACGGACAGTGGGCTGCCGTCGAGATCAAGCTGGGCGGGGCATCGGCCATCACCGAGGCCATGCAGTCGCTGCGCGCCGTGCGCGCCCGGGTCGACACCGGCCGCCGCGGCGAGCCAGCCCGCCTCATAGTGATCACCGCCTTCGGGCCCGGTTATCAGACAGACGATGGCATCGCCGTCGTGCCCCTCGTGTCGTTGAGGCCATGATTGGCGCCCCGGCCGAGTGCCCCCGGCAGGAATCGAACCTGCGCACACGGTTTAGGAGACCGATGCTCTATCCACTGAGCTACGAGGGCGGGGTATGGGCGGAATCTAGTGCGGATGTGTGTATTGGGGTTCGCCTTGTCGATCTCCGGCGGCCATATCGCCGGGTCGCTTCCGTTGGGGCGCCGCAAGACAGCGTCACGCCTGAGCCGGCACGTTGGCTGCGCAAGTGAGAATCGTTACTATTTTCTTTGTCGACGATGAGATAGCAGCCCAGCTGCGTCTCGACGCGATCGTCACCGTGGTCGACGCCAAGCACCTGGTTCCGCACTTGGACGAAGAGAAGCCCGAGGGGGTCGAGAACGAAGCTGTCGAGCAGTTGGCGTTCGCTGATCGGATCGTGCTCAACAAGATCGACCTCGCCGACATCAACGAACTGGACGATGTGGAGTCCCGCATCCGGCAGGTCAACGCGCAGGCGCCCATTGTCCGGACCCAGCATGGCAAGGTCGACCTTGATGCCATCCTCGAGGTCGGCGCGTTCTCGCTTGATCGTGTGTTGGCCGATGATCCCGAGTTCCTCGACCCCGACGCCGAGCATCAGCATGACCTGAGCGTCACATCTGTCGGCATCGAGGCCGAGGGCGACGTCGATCTCGACCGGCTGAACGAATGGCTGTTCGAGTTCCTGCGCACCAAGGGAACCGACATCTTCCGCTCGAAGGGCATCGTGTCGATTGCCGGCTGGGATGAGCGCTACGTGTTCCAGGGCGTCCACATGCTGCTTGAAGGCGATGCCCAAGGGGCGTGGCAAGACGGCGCGGAACGCCGCAACCGTCTCGTCTTCATCGGACGCAACCTCGACCGCCAGTCACTGGAGGCCAGCTTCAGCTCCTGTTTGGTATGACCGGCGCTGCGACAACGCCCACCGCGCAATGGCGGGTGGACCTCGATGATTATGTGCACGTTCTTGAGGTGTGTCGCGACCGCGGCCAGGCGGTGGCCGGGTCGTTGGGCGGCGACGCTGCCCTCATCGACATCGACGACGGCTCGGCCACCGCGCTGCAACGACATGAGATGGGAGTGTTGGGCGCGGCCTGGTCAGCCGACGGCAGCCGCGTCGCGGTGGGGGGCCAGGACGGATACGTGCGGATCTACGACCACACGGGAGCTGCTCAGGGCGTCGTTGCCGCGGCGGCCTGGGCGACCGCGCTGGCCTGGTCGCCGGCCGCACCCGTGCTTGCGGTCGGCGCCGGCCGGCACCTTCTCATCACCGATCAAGACGGTGGGCTGCTCCACGACTTCGACGACCAGCCCTCGACGGTGACCACCGTCGCCTGGTCAGCCGACGGCAGCCGCGTCGGTGCGACCGCATACGGCGGCGTCGGCTGGCACGATGTCGTTGGCCGACGGACCGGCCGTCGCCGCCGCTTCGACTGGAAGGGGTCGCTGCTCGCGCTGGCGATGTCGCCCGACGGAGCATGGGCCTGCGCCGGTGCCCAAGACGGGATCGTGCAGCTGTGGCGGCTCTGGAGCGGCCGCGACCTGTCGATGTCCGGCTATCCGTCCAAGATCGAGCGACTCGGGTTCCGCCACGACAGCCGATGGCTCGCGGTAGCGTGCCTCGACGAGCTCACAGTCTGGGACTTCGGCGGAAAGGGGCCCGCCGGCACCGAGCCAGCATATGCCGCCGGTCACGACAACCACATCGAGGACCTCGCTTGGGATCCATCCGGCAAGTCCGTCGCCACCGGAGGAGGAGACGGCCGCACCATCGTGTGGGCTGCCCCGACTCGTGCCGGACAGGACCTCTCACCGGTGGCTGCACTCGAGTCCGACGCGGCCACCAGTCGACTCCGGTGGGCCGGCGAGGACAGCCTCCTGATCGGTCGGGCCGACGGCTGCCTGGTCAAACTCGCGGTCTGAAGAACAGGTCAGAGGACCCCGGCGAGCCACTCGCGGCCGTCGACCATCATTTCGATGGTCTGGCTGTGGGCCATGTCGTAGGCGTGGTGGCGCAGACTCCACCCGCCATCGCCAAGGGCTGCTATCACCTCTTTGGGCTGCTCTTGGCCGATGAAGGCGTCGCGGGTTCCCCATTGGAACAGCGCTGGTCGGCCGCCACCGTTGGACAGGTCGATGTCGAGTCCCGGCACCTTGGGGAGGCCAGCGCAGACGGCCCACACACCGGCGTAGCGGGGCGCATCAGCCTTTCCGGCCAGCGCCAGCGCCAGGTAGCCGCCCTGGCTGAACCCCCCCACGACGCACCGCTCGAGTGGCACCCCCGCCTTGCTGGCTTCGTCCGCGATGAACGACTCGAGCATCTCGAGCGAGGGCACGAACTGTGAGAGGTCGGATTCGAACGTGTCGAGGTCGATGGTCCACCAGCCCGCGCCGTCGCCGTCGGGCATGTCGATCGGTCCCCGCGGCGCGATGGCGCTGAATCGTTCGTCTGGGTCGACCAACGGCACATACGACGCGAGGTGGTGCTGCTCGGCGGTGTAGCCGTGCATTAGGAAGAGGAGACGGTCTGCGCCGTCGCGGTCGATCCGGTACTGCGTAAGTGACATGGGGATGGAACGCTCCTGTGTTGTCTGTTCGGTGAACCTATTCGTGAGCCTCGGTGCCCCGCCCGCTCCTACATCGCCTGTTCGTAGAGCGCATGGACCTCTGCCCGGCTCGGGTAGCGCGGCGTGTTCAAGATGATGAGATCGCGCAATGCGTCGGTGGCGAGCGCGTCGATGTGGTGCGCCGAGGCGCCGAGGTCGCTGAGGCTGCGGTCTGTTGCGACGGTTGCCGACAGCGCCTCGACCGCCCCGATGGCCGCCGACGGGTCGCGGGCGACGCCGAGCGCGGCGCCCACATCGGCGTAACGATCAGAGACCGCCTCGATGTTGAACCGCATGACGTGCGGGAGCATGGTGGCGAGCGTCTGCCCGTGGGCCACACCGAAGGTGCCAGAGATGGGGTGGCCGGTGGCATGGACGAGTCCCAGCAGCGGGCCGGACGAGAATGCACGGCCCGCAAGGTGCGACGCGATCTGCATCGACGCCCGAGCCTTCACGTCGCTGCCGTCGGCGACCGCTTGGGGGAGCCACTGCCCGGTGAGCCCGATGGCGTGCAGCGCGAGGGCGTCGGCGTAGGGGTTCGCGGCGGTGGACGTGTAGGCCTCGATGGCGTGGGTCAGCACATCCATGCCGCACACCGCAGTAGCACCCGGCGGAAGCCCGACTGTCAGGAGCGGATCCAGGATGACGACACGAGGCCGGACGTCGGGGTGGAGGAAGGTCAGCTTGCGATGATCGGCTGTTCGGGTGATCAGGCCACCGCCGTTGGTTTCCGATGCCGTGCCAGCGGTGGTGGGCACCGCGATCGTGGGCACGCAGGGCGCACTGGCCACAGACGGGGGCGCCAAGGTGGCGAAGTCGATCTGGTCGGCATCGTCGAGCTCGGGCGAGAAGGCAAGCGACGAGTCCTCGATGCCCGACGGCGCGGCCATGGCGATGTACTTGCCGCAGTCCATGACCGACCCGCCGCCGACAAGCACCATCACGGTGCCCTCGGTGCCGAAACCTCGCAGCGACTCCACCCCGGCGGCCACGTTGGCATCGGTCGGATTCGGGTCGACGTCGTCGAAGACCGTCCACTCGAGGCCATCTTTGGTGAGCGTGTCGACAACGGTGTCGACAATTCCGGCGGCGCGCACGCCCGGGTCGCTCACCACGAAGGTACGGCTGCCGTGAGCCTGTGCCTGCTGGGCGCACTCTGCCGCGCTGCCCTCGCCCACGAGGGTGGTCGGCATGGGTTCAAGCGTGTAGGCGGTCATCTGTTGGGCGAGTTCCTCCGTTACAGGGTCTGAGCGCCCAAGTCGATGGGTTCAGCTCTGAACGGCCGCAAGTTTGCCCAACCCGAGCCGGGGCGGCAACTGTGCTGTGGACCAAAGGGGCTGCGCGCCACGAAGCCGTAGCCGCTCCTCGCCGAAGTAGACGGCGCGGCCTCACAACGAAGCACCATGACTAACGTCACCGAGCGGGGCGGCAGCGCCGCAGCAGCCGCCGCGTTCAACGCTGTCGTTAGGAGGGTTCAGCAGTGACCGTGTATCTGGTGGGTGCGGGACCGGGCGATCCCGGCCTCATCACAGTGAAGGGAGCGAGGGTGCTGGGCGAAGCCGACGTGGTCGTGCACGACCGTCTGGTGTCCGCTGAGCTGCTCGATCTCGCACCAAGCGGCGCCGAGGTCATCAGCGCGGCCAAGCTGCCCCGCAAGCCGACGCTCACACAGTCCGAGATCAACGAACTGCTAGTCGCTCGGGCGCGGACGGGACTCACCGTGGTGCGGCTCAAGGGCGGCGACCCTTGCGTCTTCGCCAGAGGCGGAGAGGAGGCCGCCGCGCTGGCCGCAGCCGGCGTGGATTTCGAGATCGTGCCTGGCGTGACCTCCGCTATCGCGGCGGCCACCTACGCGGGAATACCTGTGACTCTGCGCCACAAGGCGCTCTCGTTCACGGTGGTTACCGGTCACGAGGATCCCTCCAGCGACCTCACCGTCGACTGGGAGGCGCTTGCGAAGGTCGGCGGGACGATCGTCGTGTTGATGGGGGCGGGACGCGCTCGCGGGATACGTGATCGACTGCTCGCTGCCGGTATGGCCGGCAACACCCCGGCCGCCTACGTCCACTGGGCCACGCGCCCGCACCAGCAGACATGGCGGGGGACTCTCAACGATCTCGGACACGACACCGTGCCGTCCCCGGCGGTGATCATCGTCGGCACCGTGGCCGAACAAGACTTCTCATGGGTCTCCTGACCCCTCCCAGGGTTCCGCCGCCGGGCCCTCACGGCGGTGACAATGCTCGGGTGGCCCGATCGCCGACCCGAACCCGTGGCCTTGTCGCGCTGGTGGCCGCGGCCGTCTTGTTGGCCGGAACCCCTCCAACCGCGGCGGCTGAGACCAGCGGAGTCTGGTTCAGTGACGTGGCTGACGATGCGTGGTATGCACCACACCTCTCCCATATCGCCTCGCTCGGCATCACCACCGGATACCCCGACGGCACGTTCCGGCCCGATCAGCCGATCACGCGGGCCCACACCGCGGTCTTCATCGTGCGGGCATTGCAGCTCGAACCGTCCGGGAGTCCGGTTGGGCGCTTCGAGGACGTCGCGGCCCGCGCCTCGTACGCACCCCACGTCGAACTGGTCGCGCAGCGGGGCATAACCATCGGGTGCAACTCCAGCGGCACCATGTTCTGCCCGAACGCCCCCGTCACCAGAGCACAGGCGGCGCTGTACCTGGCCCAAGCCTTCGGGCTGCCGAGAGCGGGCGACGACGGCGACGGGGCCACCTTCTCAGATGCAGGCGCCGAGCACCCCGCCCACGAAGCCATCGAAGCGGTCAACGCGGCTGGCATCACCCGTGGCTGCGATTCCGAGCCGGCTCGCTTCTGCGGGTCGCGGCCCGTTTCCCGGGCTGAGATGGCGGTGTTCCTCAGTCGGGCTCTGCACCACCTCGAAGGCTCCGCGGCATCGACCGCCGAGCCCGCCGCATCGTCTGACGGTTGCCGTCAACTGTTCGACGCTGCGCTGGTCGAGCGGATCGCCGCGCCGCACCCCGGCGCCCGGTTCACCGCAGCCGTCCACGACCACCGCAGCGGCTGCGAGTACCACCTGCACCCCGACCTGGAGCTCACCACGGCCAGCGTCATCAAGGCTCAGGTCCTGGCCGGGGTGCTGCTCGCCGCCCAAGACTCGGGACGCCCCCTCAGCGGGGCCGAGGCCGCCGATGTCGAGCTGATGATGCACTACAGCCACAACCGGCCGCCCACATCGCGGCTGTATGTGCAGGTCGGCGGCGCACAGGGCATGGAGGCACTGGACCAGCGCTTCGGAATTGCGGGCACCAGCCACACCGCCTGGTACGGCGGAACCCTGTCGACCGCCGAGGATCGGACACGGCTGGTGGAGCAGCTGCTCATCGGTGGCGGTCCGCTGACCGAGGCGTCGGTGCGCATCGCCTGGGAGTGGATGTCGAACGTGAGCGCGGCGCAGAGCTGGGGCGTGACCGCGGGCCTTCCGCCCGGCCATCAGGCCGCGCTCAAGAACGGCTTCTATCCGCTGCGGGGCGGCGGCTGGCGAGCGGGGACCACGGGCGTGGTGCGCGACCCCGTCGGCGGCTTCTACGCCATGACGGTTATGACGGACAACAATCCCAACGAGGCCTCCGGCATCGCTCTGGTCGAGAAGATCGCGCGCCACATCAACGCCGCGCTCACCGTCGGCCTGCCCGCGGAGCGCGCCGTGGACCTGGTCGATTGCATCGAGTCGCCGGCAGGATCGTCCTGGGCGGCGGCGGCTGACCTGCTCGGCAATGTCGATGCGGCCCGGCTCAGGCGTCTCAACGGCGGGGAGGCCGCGGTTCTGTCCGGCCAGCGCGTCTGTTGGCCCTAGAGGCTTGCGGCCTTCTATGGTCCTGATGTGCGGGTTGGGATATCGCCCTTCGCCACTACCCGGGAGACGGCGCTCGAGCTGAGCCGGATCGCGGTGGAGGGCGGCCTCGACACGCTCTGGCTCGGCGACGGCTACCTCGCCAATCCCGACTTTGTGGGCTGGGCCGGCGCCATGGAGAGCATCACCGAACTGGCGTGGCTGGCCGGACGGTTCCCCACCGTCCGCACCGGCATCGCCGCCGCCATCCTCCCGCTGCGAGATGCCGCCTGGCTCGCCAAACAGGCCAACACGCTGCACCGCACCGCCGGCGGCGGGTTCGTGCTGGTGGCCACGCCCGGATTCTGGGCCCACGACCTCGAAGCGAGGGGCATCGCCTTCGGCGACCGGGCCTCGGTGTTCGAGCGCCGCCTGGCCGATCTGCTGCGGCTGTTGGCCGACGAATCTCTGTCGCCGGGTCCGGCCGAGTCCGGCCCGCCGCCGGTGTGGCTGGCCGGGGCGGCGGCGACCATGGCCCGAGCGGCCGCGCTCGGGCTGCCGTTCCTGTCGTCGCGAGCCACGCCCGACGAACTGGCCCCCGTCGCCCGCCGCTACTTCGACTCGGGCGGAACCATGCTGGCCCACCGCACCCGGCTCGAATACGGCAGCCACGACGTTGCCGGCGACGTGGTCGAGTGGCATGCGATCACCGGCTCCACCGACGAGATGATCGACACCCTGGGCCGCTACCGGGCGCTGGGGGTGGCGGACCTGTCGATCATCGGTGGCCAGGACGACGCCAGCTCACTGCGAACGGTGGAGATCCTCGCCTCCGAAGTGATGCCCCAGCTATGAAACGGCCGGAGTCCACGCTCCTATTGGACCGCGCTGGCGACCCGATGAGCCGGCAGTAGCCGTGAGCCGGCGGCGGGAGTCAGCGCTCGCCTGGGACTGCGCTGGTGGCTTGGTGGGTGGACGACATCGTGGTGCGGAGCCCGAGGCCCATCACCACCCGGTTGATGTAGGCGTAGTAGGCGACCATGTTGTTGAGGTCGAGAATGTCAAGATCGCTCAGCCCGTGGGCGCGCAGCGGTTCGAGGTCGCCCTCGCTGGCCTCAGCCGGCGACAGGGTGAGCTTGGCCGCATACCCGCAGATGGCGTCGAGGCGTGCCTCGCCGGTGGCCACCGCGGCCGGGTCGGCGTCGATGGCGTCGAGCACTTCGGCGCCCAGCCCGAGCGACTCGAGCTTGAGCCTCAGCCCCGACGCGCAGTGGTCGGTGCCGTTGAGCCGCGACGTCACCAGCGCAGCCGCTTGGCGCTCGATGGCGGTGAGCTGCGACGGGCAGTGCTCGACGGTGCGATAGAGCCGCAGCCGCTCCTCGACGATCGGCGGGTAGAGGCTGCCCAGCATGGTGAACTCGGCCGGCTCTCCCAGCGCGGCCGCCTGCCAGTCGTAGGCGTCGCGCAGCGGACCCTCGGCGTCGGCCCACTCCACCGTGTCGATCCAAGCCATGGCCGTGATGGTAGACCGGCGCCGTGAGCAGGGGCACAGAGGCCGCTCCCCGCACGGGGGTGTGGGTGTTTCCCGACCGGCCCGGGCCCGAGCTGGTCGACCTGGCCCGCCACGTCGAGGATCTCGGCCTCGACGAGCTGTGGATCGGCGACGAGGGGCCGGCACGCGATCCCTTCGCGGTGCTGGCCGCGGCTGCGGTCGCCACCCGCCGGATCCGGCTGGCCACCGGCGTCACCAACCCCTACGTGCGCCATCCCGGCGTGACCGCTGCCAGCATGTTGACCATCCACGAGCTGAGCCGCGGCCGGGCCGTGCTCGGGGTCGGGGCGGGAGGCCATATGTCGCTGGCCCCGTTCGGCTTGCAGGCCCGTCGGCCGCTGGAGCGGGTGAGCGAGTTCCTCGACATCGCCCGAGCGGTCGCAACCGCCACCCCGGTCGCCGGCTACACACCCCCCGATGTCGCCATATCCGAGACGGCGGGCGGTGCGTCCATGCCGGTGTTCGTGGGCGCCCGCGGCCCCCGACTCAACCGGCTGGCCTCCGAGCGGGCCGACGGCGCGTTCGTGGCCGGGATGCCCCCGTTCCGCTATCGGGCCGTCGTGGGGTGGGCCCGCTCGGTGCGCCCGATCGACATCGCGCTGTATCCGAGCGTGGCCTTCACCGCCAAGGCGGCGGACCGGCACCGTCCCGAGCTGATCTGGTCGCTGCTCGACACCCCGCCGGACACCAGAGATGAACTCGGCATAGACCTCGACGCGGTGCGGTCGGCGGCCGAGGCGATCCAGGCCGGCGATCCACAACCGGCCCGAACCCTGATCGACGACACGCTGCTCGAACGGCTGATGCTTGCTGGGCAACCTGCGGCGGTGGGCAAGCGCTTGGCGGAGTTGGTCCGCGAGCACCAGCCAACCAGCATCGGACTCGCTCTGGTGCAGGACGATCCGCACGAGGGTGCAGCCCACGCAGCCGAAGCATTCGCGGCCATGACCGCCGAACTCGCTGAAGCGAACCCGAATGGATGAGCGACCGCCGCGCCGCAGCTATTCGCTCGGCCAGGAAGTGAGGTGATCGATGGTCGGGGTGATCAACCATGTGCCCAACCCAACCGTCGGCCAGGCGGCGGCGCTCGCTCAGGCGGCTGAGGGGGCCGGCGCGGCGTGGATCGGCGTTGCCGACGCCTTCTGGTGGCGCGACGTGTGGATGCTGCTCGCCGCAGTGGCCGCGGCCACCGAGCGGATCGAGATCGGCCCGGCCATGACCAACCCCTACCTGCGCCACCGGTTCCACACCGCGTCGGCGCTGGCCACGCTGCAGGAGATGGCACCGGGTCGCGTGTTCTGCGGCATCTCGGCTGGCGGGTCGGAGGTCACCGCCGCCGCCCGCATCTCCCGCAGGGACGCAGCCGCGAGGGTCTCTGATCTGAGCGCCTTTCTGCGCGGGGTAGCTGCCGGGGGACCGCTCGACGCCGCCTCGGGCCGGGGGCTCGATGTCGCACTGGATCCCGTCCCGATCCTGATGGCTGGTCGAGGCGACCAGATGTTGCGCACCGCGGGCGCGCTGGCCGACCGGGTGCTGCTGTGGGCCATCCCGGCGTCGGATCTCGAGCGCTCGGCATCGATCATCGGTGCCGGGGCGGCGCACCGGTCGCAGCCGCCGGAGCTGGTCTGGGCTCCGCTGGTGCGCCACCGTGATGCCCCACCGGCCTCGATCCAGCATGTCGCGGTGTACGCCGCCCTCAACACAATCGCCGAGGTTCGCCACCGCTGGGGGCTCGACCATGAACGGGTCGAGGCCGTGAGGGCAGAGCTCGTGCGGGGCGACGCAGCCGCGGCGGGCGCCCTCGTCCCATCGGCGGCGCTGGAGGATCTGGTGTTCGAGGATCCCGACCCGGCGCCCATCGCTGCCATCGCCCGCGGGCTCGGCGTGTCGTCGCTGGCCGTGCCCGGATTCCATCCGTCGACAGTTGCCGGCCACGTCACCTGGGCCGCCTCCGTCGAAGCCTGTCTGGCGTGATAGCCAAGGGGCCGCGCGGATAGCCCTCGACTGCCAGCAGTCGCGTCGATCCGCCGAGCGGCCGACGACACAACGGGAGCGGCACCGATGGCGTTGCAGCAGGATGTGCAGGCGATCCTCGATCGGGGCGTCAGCAACGGCGACGTGGCCGGCGCCGCCGCCCAGATCGTCAGCCCCGATCAAGTCTTGGCCGCGGCGACGGCCGGGGTGCGCTCGCTCGACGACCGAGCCGTTCCCATGACCCTCGACACCGCGGGCTGGATCGCCTCCATGACCAAGGCCATCACCGGCACTGCGGCCATGCAGCTCGTGGAGCGGGGCGAGCTCCGTTTGGACATGCCCGCGTCGAGCGTGTTGCCCAACCTGGCCGACGCGGGGGTGCTCGAGGGCTTCGACGCCGACGGGCAGCCTCGGGTGCGTCCGGCCAGGGGTCCGATCACGCTGCGTCACCTCCTGACCCACACCGCCGGGTTCGGCTATCCGTTCTGGAGCGAGCCTCTGCTCAGATATCAGCAGGCCACCGGCACCGCCACGATGACCAGCGGGGAGTTGGTGACACAACAGCAACTGCCGCCGGCGCTGTTCGATCCCGGCGAGCGCTGGATGTACGGCACCAGCATGGACTTTGTGGGCCGCATGGTGGAGAAGGTCTCCGGCCAGACGCTCGGCGACTACTTCAACGAGCACATCTGCGGGCCGCTGGGCATGGACTCCACCACCTTCAGCATCAGCAGCGAGCAGCAGGCCCGCCGGGCCTGGATCCATACCCGGCGGCCCGACGGCTCGCTGACCGTCGCCGAGAACGCTCCGTCGCCCGACCCCGAGTACCCGTCGGGGGGCGGCGGCCTATACAGCACGGTGGAGGACTACTGCCGTTTCCTGCAGATGATCCTGGGCCGAGGCAGCCGCGACGGCGTGCAGGTGCTGCGTCCCTCGACCGTCGCCCAGATGACGACTAACCACATCGGCGACTTGAAGATGGAGGCTCTGCGCACCACGATGCCCGAACTGAGCTGCGACGTCGATTTCCTCCCCGGCGTGACCAAGGGCTGGGGCCTGACGTTCCTGATCAACGGGGATCCGCTGCCCACCGGGCGCCCCGCCGGGGGGCTCATGTGGGCTGGCGTCGCCAACTCCTACTTCTGGATCGACACGGTCAGCCAGCTCGCCGGCACGTACCTCAGCCAGCAGCTTCCCTTCGGCGACCCCCGGAGCCACCAGCTCTACGTCGACATCGAGACCGCCGTCTATGGCCATCTCAACCCCGCAACGGCATCGCGACGGGTCGCTGGCCACGGATAGGAACGGCGGTGAGCGAACAGCACCACGATCAGCAAGCGCCGGCCATGACCGTGGCCGAGGCCGACGCCGCCCTCACCGGGCCGGGCGGCTTCTTCGAGATCGTCACCGACAACGTCGGCGGCATCGACATGGGCGTGGTGGCCGGCCCGCACCGGAGCCTGCGCGACCTGCTCGCCGCGTCGGCGGGTCACGGAGGCGACGGCTCGGCTCGCTACTACCTCTTCGACGACGGCCGCCGGGCCAGCTTCGCCGAGAACATCGACCATGCCGCGGCCCTGTCTGCGGCCCTCACGCAGCGCTACGGGGTGGAGCCTGGCGACCGGGTGGGGCTGCTGGGCGCCAACCAGCCGGGCTGGATCCAGGCCTTCTGGGCGACGGTCAGCGCCGGAGCGGTGGCGGTGGCCATGAACGGCTGGTGGAAGGGCGACGAGATCCGCTACGGCCTCGAACTGACCGAGCCCAGGGTGCTGATCGCCGACCGCCGCCGTCTGGAGCGCCTCGCCTTTGACCCGGGCATGCCGGTGATTGCCATGGACTCCGATCCCACAGCCACCGCTACGGTCGGCGGGCTGATCGAAGCCCATGCCGGCGCGTCGCTCCCCAACAGCCCGATAGCGATCGACGATCCGGCCGCCATCCTGTTCACCTCGGGCACCACCGGCCGACCCCGCGGCACCATTCAGACCCAGCGCAACTTCCTCGCCTACCTGGCCTGCGCCTACATGATCGGCGCCCGCCAGGCCCTGCGCTTCCCGGGCGAGCCGCCTCTTAGCGGTGGGCCGACCCTGGCGTGCAGCCCGCTGTTCCACGTGTCCGGCCTGCACGCCTGCGCGGTGACCGCCGTGGGCACCGGCGGCAGCCACGTCTGGACCACCGGCCGCTTCGACGCCGAGAAGATCCTGCGCCTCACCGAGGAGCACGGCATCGCCCGCTGGTCGGGGGTGACCACCCAGATATGGCGGCTCATCGAGCATCGGAGCCTGGCCGACTACGACACCTCGTCGGTGACCGGTGTCGGCGGCGGCGGGTCCACATGGTCGCCGGAGCTTCAGGACACCTGCCGCCGGGCCCTGCCCCATGCCCGCATCAGCGTCTCGGTGGGTTACGGGCTCACCGAGAGCTCGGGCCTGGCCGCCAGCGCGGCCGACGACGTGCTGAAGGCCCATCCCGACTCGGTCGGCTACCCCCTGCCCACCGTCGAAGTGCGCATCGCCGATGACGACGGGAGCGAGCTGCCCGAGGGCGAGGCGGGCAACGTCTGGCTGTTCGGCCCGATGGTCACGCCCGGCTACTGGAACGACCCCGCCGCCACCGCGGCGACCATCCGCGACGGCTGGCTGCGCACCGGCGACTACGGCTATCTGAGAGACGGGCTGCTGTTTCTGGTGAGCCGGCGCAGCGACCTGATCATCCGCGGCGGCGAGAACATCTACCCGGCCGAGATCGAGCAGCGCCTCGATGCCCATCCGGCGGTGGCCGAGTCGGCCGTGGTGCCGGTGGAGCACCGGGAGCTGGGCCAGGAGGTGAAGGCGGTGGTGGTGACCGCGGGCGAGCAGCCCCCCGCCGGTCTGGTTGCCGAGCTGGAGTCATGGGTGGCCGACACGTTGGCCGACATCAAGGTTCCGGCCCACTGGGAGCTGCGAACCGAGCCGCTGCCCCGCAACGCCACCGGCAAGATCCTCAAGCAGGTCGTGCAGGGCGATGCCGACTACAACTACATCGAGGAATAGCATCCGATCAGAAAACATGATGCTTTTTGCTTGCATTTCATGTTCTTGACTGCTACCGTCGCCCGCCATGGACCCGACCATCGCCGCCTCCGTCATCGGCGTCTTGCTGACCGTCGCCTTCGGTGCCTTCGCCACGGCGTTCGCCTGGCTGCGATCCGACATGAACGCCCGGTTCGACAAGATGGACGACAAGGTGGACGCTCGCTTCGAGCGGCTAGAGGGCAAGGTCGACGGCCTCATCATGACGCTTGCCCGCAATGGCTACCTGACCGAGCCGGACAGCTCGCCCGGATCAGATGATTAAGAGGCCGAGCGAATAGGCGAGCGAGTCCGGACCATACGGGCGAGGCCGTGGCCCGAGCGGCCCGTGAGCGCAGCGAACAAGAGCGGGAATGACCCCGCTGTGACGCGACCGGTTCTCACCTATCCGCGCGCCCTCTGATTCCTCGCTCAGAACCGGTCGGCTATGCGGATCGAGAGTGTCCCGCCAGCCACTGACGAGGCGGCCACCGCCAGCCACATCGCCGGATAGCCGGAGTACTCGATCAGCCAGCCGGTGACCAGCGGCCCCACGAACACCCCGACGTAGACGCCCATCTGGGTGATCCCGGTGGCTGTGCCAGCCGCCCGAGGGTTGGCTCTCACTATCCCGTAGTTGGTGAACACGGGCCAGATCCAGCCGCCGCCGAACGACAACAGCATGGCCGCAACATGGACCGCCGGCGAGCGCAGCGCCAGCGCGGCCATGCCGGCCGAGCCGACCAGGGCCGAGAGTCCGCCCACCCGGAACGGCGCGGCCCGCATCGTGTCCGACAGCCAGCCGCCCATCAGCCTCAGCGTTATCCCGGTGGCTGCGCCCACGCTGAGGAACAGCCCGGCCGTTCCCGGTCCCAGCCCGGCGTCCACCCCGGAGCCGACTCCCCAGGCGTTGAGCGATCCGGCGCTGAAAGCCAAGAACGCTCCCACCGCGGCAGCCAGAAAGAGATCCAGCGTCGACGACTCCGGCGCCGAGTCGCGGGATGCGGCCCGCGACACCGACGAACCCACCGCTGCCCTCACCAGCGCCAGCGACATCAGCGCAATGCCCGCGCCGGCCACATAGGCCCAGCGCCAGCCCACGGTGATCGCCAGCGAGGGCACCGCGAAGCCCGCCAACAGCGTGGCCGAGGGCAGGCCCGACTGCTTGATCGACACGGCCAGCCCGAGGCGGGGCAGTTGAGCCTGGGCCAGCGCCAGATTGACCGAGGTCTGGTTGGCGGCGTTGGCCAGCCCGGCCACCACCAGGAATCCGATCACCGCCCCAAAGGAGCGCGCCGTGGCAGCCAGGGCCAGCTGCACCGCGATGGACACCACCAGCGCCATGGTCATCTGGTTGAGCGGACCGATCCGCTGGGCCAGCCGCCCCAGCATGATCGACCCGACCATGGCCGCCCCGAAGAACGACCCGAGACCCCATCCGTAGGCCGCTTCGGATACGTCCATCTCGGCGCTGACCTGCACATACATGGTGCCGATCAGGAATCCGGGCAGCACCGTGGACACGGTGGCCATCACCGAGGCGTTGATTAGCAGCGATGGACGGGTCTTGGCGGGCAAGGTGCCCCAATCACGGCAAGAGCTCGCTCACCAGGTCCGACGGGCGGACCGGCGCTCGGGGCAGTTCCAGACCGGTGGCGTCGCGCAGCGCATTGAGGATGGCCGGCGTGGACGACAGGTTGGGGGGCTCGCCCACCCCGTTGAGGCCGTAGGGCGAGTCGGGATGGGGGAACTCGAAGATCTTCATCGGCATGGGCGGCACGTCGAGCATGGTCGGGATCAGGTAGTCGGTGAACGACGGGTTGCGGATCCGACCGTCGTCGATCTGCAGCTCCTCCATCACGGCCAGCCCCAGGCCCTGCACGGTGCCGCCCTCGATCTGACCCTCGACCGCGACCGGGTTCATGGCCTTGCCCACATCCTGAGCGGTGGCCATCTCGACCACCCGGACCAGCCCCAGCTCCACGTCCACATCTACGACAGCCCGATGGGCGGCGTAGGCGAAGGCGACGTGGGCATTTCCCTGGCCCCGCTCGGGGTCGACCGGCTCGGTGGGGCGGTGGCGGTAGGTGTAGGCGTGCGACACCGACTCGGGGCCCAGCAGCTCTGCCACCGGCACCAGCGGCCGGCCGCCGAGGTCGCGGATCTCGGCGCCGTCGAGAACCATCTCGGCGGTGGGCCGGCCCAGCGCCGCGGCGGCGCGGGCCAGTATCTCGTCGCGCACCAGCCCGCAGGCGCCGACCACCGCCCCGGCGGTCATCCAGCTCTGGCGGGAGGCGGAGGAGGCGCCCGACTCGGCCACGCCGGTGTCCTTGTCGGGCAGTTCCACGGTTCGCACGCCCAGCTCGGTGCGGGCGATCTGAGCCTCCAGCGTGACTATGCCCTGGCCGATCTCGGGGGCCGCGCAGTAGACCTCGGCCACCGGCTCGCCGCCGCGGATCCACACCGTCACCCGGGCGGTGCAGGTGTCGTCCTTGCCGCCAGAGAAGCCGATCGCCTTCATGCCCAGCGCATATCCCACCCCGCGGCGGATGCCCTCGCCCCGGGTGACGTTGCCGACCCCGCCGGGGCGGGCCCGCAGGTCCTCGGCGCCGGGGTCGGATTGCTCGGGCAGGGGCAGGTCGCGCAACCAGGCCAGGATCTCCTGCACAGGCGCCGGGCCGTCCACCGGCTGGCCGGTGGGCAGGGTGTCGCCCTCGCCGATGGCGTTGCGCATGCGCAGCTCCAGCGGATGCATGCCCAGCGCCGCGGCCAGCCGGTCCATGGCCGATTCGATGGCGTAGCAGGACTGCACCGCGCCGAAGCCTCGCATCGCCCCGCAGGGCGGGTTGTTGGTGTAGGTGGCGGACCCGTCGATCTCCACATTGGCCACGTTGTAGGCGCCGGCCGCGAAGTAGCAGCCGTTGGCGATCACCACCTGAGAAGTGGACGTGTAGGCGCCGCCGTCGAGCACCAGGCGCACCTTGGTGAACACCAGCCGCCCGGATCGGGTCGCTCCCAGCTCGACATCGGCGATGGCCGGATGGCGGTGCACATGGCCGAAGAACGACTCCTCACGGTTGTACACCATCCGCACCGGCCGCCCGGTCCGCAGCGCCAGCATGCAGGCGTGGATGTGGACGTTGAGGTCCTCCTTGCCCCCGAAGGCGCCGCCCACGCCCGACAGCACCAGCCGCACCTTGTCCAGCGGCAGGCCCAGGCAGTCGGCCACCTGGCGCTGGTCGCGGTGCAGGTCCTGGGTCGACACATACAGCTCCACTCCGCCGTCGCCCACCGGGACGGCCAGGCCCGACTCGGGTCCCAGGAAGGCCGGATCCTGGGTGCCCATCTCGTAGCGGCCCGCCACAGTGACGTCGGCCGCCGCCCGGGCCGCGGCCACGTCGCCGTGGCGAATCCTCACATGGCGGGCCAGGCCCCCCTCGGGCAGATCGTCGACCTGACCGGTCAGCGACACTTCGGGGTCGGTGTTGGGGACCAGCTCCTCGTAGTCGACGACGATCATCTCACACGCCCGCCGGGCGATCTCGGGATGGGTGGCCGCCACCACCGCCACCGGCTCGCCCTGGTAGCGGACCTCGTCGATGGCCAGCACCGGCTGGTCGTAGACCATCATCCCGAAGATCTTCGAGCCGGGCACGTCGCGCTGCGTCAGCACGCATCTCACGCCGTCGAGCCCTTCGGCCTGCGATGTGTCGATCCGCTGGATCCGGGCCCGGGGGTGGGGGCTGCGCAGGGTGACCCCCCACAGCGACCCGTCGTGGTGCTCGTCGGAGGAGTAGATGAACGAGCCGTCGGCTTTGGGCACCCCGTCGGGCCGGGCCGCCGACGCACCGACGCCGTCGGCGGTCCGCGACGAAGTGCCGGGCCGGGTTGCGGTGTCGGTGACAGTCATGGCCCACTGCCTTGCGTTCGCTCCAGGATCATGGCCCGGCACCGCCTGCCCGCTCGGCGGCCAGATGCACCGCGTCGAGGATCTTCTGGTAGCCGGTGCAGCGGCACAGGTTGCCCGAGAGCTGCTCGCGCACGGTCAGGTCGTCGGGGTCGGGATCGTCGGCCAGCAGGGAGTGGGCGGCCACCACCATGCCCGGCGTGCAGAACCCGCACTGCACGGCTCCTGCATCCACGAACGCTTGGGGCACCGGGCTGGGGGCGAGTCCCTCCACGGTCACCACCGAGCAGCCCTCCACCTGGCCGGCCGCCACCAGGCAGGAACACACCAGCACTCCGTCGACATACACCGAGCACGATCCGCACTCGCCCTGCTCGCAGGCGTTCTTGGCGCCCCGCAGGCCGACGCGCTCCCGCAGAAAGTCCAGCAGGCTCTCCAGAGCCCACACATGATCCACACTGTGGGCCACCCCATTGACGGTGACGTTCACCCTCACGCCGCCCCACTCCCCGGGTTCCCGCTCTTCGCGGCGCTCACGGGCCTATCGGGCAGGCTCGCAAGCTCAGCCTCTGGGAGTTCAGCCAAGGCCCAGCTGAGGGTGCGGCGGGCCAGCACCGACAGGGCGTGGCGGCGGTAGGCGGCGCTGCCCCGCACATCGTCGATGGGCGACGCGGCCTCGGCCACCAGCGCCCCGAACTGCCGGGCCGCGTCCTCGTTCAAGCGCGAAGAGGCATCAGCGTCGGCCAGTGCCTCCTTTGGGTTCCCGCTCTTGTTCGTTGCGCTCACGGGCCGCCCAGACCCCGGCATCACAGCCCATGGCCTCGCAAGCTCGGCTTCCAGCATCTGTTCTGCGGCACGGGCCCGCAGCGGGGTGGGGCCGGCCGAGCCGATCCCGGTGCCCACCCGCTGGCCGGCTGCATCCAGATTCAACGCGAACGAGGCGGTGGCGATCACCATGGCGTTGCGAGGCCCGATCTTGGAGAACTGCTGCGGACCGGACGCGGCTGGGATCCGCACCGCCCGGATCAGCTCGTCGGGCGCGAGCGCGCTGCGCTTGGGCCCCACGAAGAAGTCGTCGATGTCGATCAGGCGGGCAGTGCGCACCGACTCCACCTCGATCTGCGCCCAGCAGGACAGCAGCACCGGATGGGCGTCGCCGGCCGGCGAGGCGGTGGCCAGGTTGCCGGCCACGGTGCCGCGGTTGCGGATCTGGGGCGATCCGACGGTGCGGGCCGCCTGGGCCAGCGCGGGGCACAGCTGGCCCAGTTCGTCGATGATCCTGGCGAAGCTCGTCCCGGCACCGATGCGCACCGTGCGCCCGCCGTCAATCAGCTCCCACGAGTCGAGCCCCTCGACGCGCGACAGGTCCAGCAGTCCGCCCGGCCGGGCCCGGCCGAAGTTGATGTCGACCATTAGATCGGTGCCCCCGCAGATGGGGGCCGCATCGGGATGCTGCGAGCGCAGCCGCACCGCATCCGACCACGACGAGGGCCGCAGCATCGGTCCCGCCGCAAGAGAAGCCTCCATCCCGGCCAGTCTTGCACGGACCGACGCCGGAGCCTCTAGGAACAGGCGCGGATCGGGTCGCCCAAGACTCGACGACGCAGCCCGCGGCCTCGCCCGTATGGGCCGTTTCCTGCGGCCGGCTCGGCCTCTAGCCGCTCGGCCTCTTGGTGGAGGTGCGGTGCTTGTGGAGTTCCTCGTCGCGGTGGCGCTGGGCCGGCGTGCGACGGGCGGCCCCCTCCCGAGCAACAGGAATCCGCACCCGTGGCCTGCGGAAGTTGAACAGGCCGGCCTCGTCCACGATGACCCGGTCGTCGTAGTCGTCGAACCACAGAGCCTCGGGGTTGCGCCCGACGATGGCCGTCTTGCCCCGGTCGCCCGCCCCGCCCGGACTGCGGAGCACCTTGAACACCACCACCCCGTTCTCGGCGCCGGGCAGGCCCGGGATCGGCTCGTCGGTGACGGTGGCCACCTCGGTCTTGCCCTTGAAGTGCACCAGGGTGAGCCGAGCGTGGGCCTCCACCCCCGACAGACCCTGCTGCGACTCGTTGAGGATGCGCCAGGCGGTCTCGACCGGCACGTTGAACGCCTTGTAGGCCACGATGTTGCGCCCGCCGAAGAAGTAGTGGTTCTCGATGCGGGCCGCTTTGAGGGTGCGCTGCAGAATCCTGAGGGCGTCGGGGTCGTCGTTGACCCCCCGGATGATCGGCGACTGGTTCTCGACGCTGATCCAGCCCCTCGAGGTGACCGCCTCCACCGCCCGCCGGACGCTCCGATGCCACTGGTACTGGCCGTTGTCGCCTTCGACGTAGCTTCCGTCGCTTGCCTTGAGCAGCAGCTCGTCGGGATGGTTGAAGTGCACCATCAGGCGAAGGGCCACATCGGGGTAGACCTCGTGGAAGCGGTCGAGCATGGCCATGAACGCGTCGTCGAACCGGTCGGGATGGAAGGCCAGCTCCTTGGTGCCGACCCTGATCGCCTCGGTTCCGGCCTCGGCCAGGGCGGTGAACCAGCCGGCCAGCTTCGAGTTGGGCAGCACCATCGGATCGCCGCCCGACAGCAACACCTCGCGCAGCTTGGGCCGCCCGGTCTCGGGGTGCTTGCCCCCGTTGGCGGCGACGGCGGCGTTGTGGGCGCGGATGTAGTCGGTCACCTCGGCGACCTGGGCCAGGCCCTTCTTCTTGACGGTGCCGTCGGAGCGGGCGATGTCCTTGCGGGCGATCAGATCCTCGCGGTAGCAGAACCGGCAGTGGGCCGAGCAGGTGGAGATCACGTACAGCAGAGCCATCTCGTACTTGTGGAGAAGTCCCTCCACCGGACTGTAGTCGAGCTGCCCAGCCGGATCCTCGTCGCCGTCGAGGTCGCCGGTCTCGTCGGCCGAGGCCTTCACCAGCCGCTGGAGGGCCCCGCTATTGCGGGCCATCTCGAAGTAGTGGCGGGTGATCTTCACCGGCATCCGGGCCTCGACATCGCGGTCGGTGCCTCTTAGCTCGCTGAGTGCGGCCAGCTCGGAGGGGGTGTAGAAGCCCGCCATGTCTTCGGGAGCGGCCTCATCGAGGAACGGTGTCAGGCCGTTGACGATCTGCCGGTCGTAGCGCGGGTTCTCGACTCGGTCGAGGACTGATAGCTCCCGGTCGGTGGGCTGGTACTTCGGTCGGCGGGTCTTGGGCTGGTCTGTGCGCGTCATATCGGTTCGTTAGTCCCGGTAGCGGGCGCCGGGGCCATGCACCGCCCCGGCCGGCTCCTCAGCACGGCCACAGGTATCGGTGCCGTCTCCGGCGTCGAATGGGGAGCGGCCATCATGGCAGGTAATCCACAGGTGTGCAAAACGCAGAAAACACGCGTGGGTGAACACTGGGTGAAGTTCTCGCGAAAGAGTTGAGCCGGTACCGTCACCGGCGTGCTGGACCTGCGGCAGCTGAGGGCCGACCCCGACACCGTCAAAGCCGCTGTCATCCGGCGGGGCGAGACGGCAGATCCGCTGGACCAGGTCGTCAACCACGACGAGCGCCGCCGCAGCGTGGTCACCGAGGCCGACGAGTTGAGGGCGGAGGTCAAGCGGATCTCGGCCGAGGTCGGCGCCCTGTTCCGCGACGGCCGAGCCGAAGAGGCTGAGAAGCTGCGGGCCCGCAGCCGCGATCTCGGCGCCCGCATCGACGAGCTGTCCGCAGAGGCCGACCAGCTCTCGGAGTGGATCCGCCGGATCCTGCTGTTTGTGCCCAACACCCCGGCCGAGGACTGCCCCGACGGGTCCAGCCCCGACGACAACGTGGTGGTGCGCACCGTCGGCTACGACCCGGGCGCCTACGGCGAGCACCAGCGTGTGCCGCACTGGGACATCGGCGAAGAGCTCGGCATTCTCGACGTGGACCGAGCCGTGCGCATGTCGGGGGCGATGTTCGCCATGTATCGGGGGCTGGGTGCCCGGCTGGTGCGGGCCCTCATCGACTACGGACTGGACCGCAACCGCGACCGGTACGAGGAGATTCGGCCGCCCACGCTGGTGCGCACCGAGACCATGACCAGCACCGGCCACCTGCCCAAGTTCTCCGACGACGCCTACCACCTCGAACGCGACGGCCTGTGGGCCATTCCCACCGCCGAGGTTCCGCTGACGTCGCTGCTGTCGGGCGAGATCGTCGACGAGGCCGACCTGCCGATCCGACTGATGGCCCACACGTCGTGCTTCCGGCGTGAAGCCGGATCGGCCGGCCGCGACACCCGCGGGCTGCTGCGGATGCACGAGTTCGACAAGGTGGAGCTGTACGGGTTCTGCACCCCGGAGGGGGCCCACGACCTGCACGCCGAGATCCTCGAGCGAGCCGAGGGCGCCATCGCTGATCTGGGGCTGGCCCACCGGGTGCTGGATCTGTGCACCGCCGATCTGGGCGCAGCCTCGGCCCGGACCTTCGACATCGAGGTCTACGCCCCGGGCGCCGGTCGCTGGCTGGAGGTGTCGAGCGTGTCGTGGTGCCGCGACTACCAGGCCCGCCGGGCCGACATCCGCTACCGTCCGGCGGCGGGAGGGCGCACGCAGATGGTGCACAGCCTCAACGGCTCGGGGCTGGCCGTGCCCCGGGTGTGGGCCGCGCTGGTGGAGACCTACCGGCAGCCCGACGGCTCGATCTCGGTCCCCGAGGCGCTGCGCCCCTACATGGGCGGCCTAACCTCAATCACCCCGAGCTGAGGAGAGAGTCCTCAGCATGGATCTGGCACAGATGCGCGAGCGCTACTCCGAGGTGGGGCTCAGCGAGGCTGATGTCGCCGACGATCCGATCGTGCAGTTCAGGCGCTGGTTCGAGGAGTGGTTGGCGACGAAGCCCTACGATGCCAACGCGTTCATCTTGGCGACCACCAACGCGGACGGCTGGCCCTCGGCCCGGGCCGTGCTCCTGAAGGGCTTGGATGAGCGAGGCTTCGTGTTCCACACCAACCGTCGCTCGGCCAAGGGGCTGGACCTGGAGGCCTCCGGCCGGGCCGCGCTCTGCTTTTCCTGGCATCCGCTCGAGCGCCAGGTGCGGGTGGTGGGCACGGTCGAGCACCTGCCCGACGACGAGAGCGACGCCTACTTCGCCTCGCGGCCCCGCTGCGCCCAGATCGCGGCCAGCGCCTCTCCCCAGTCGCAAGTGATCGCCGGCCGGGCCGAACTGGAGCGCCTCACCGCGGAGGCGGAGGCTCGCTGCGCCGACGACAAGGCGCTGCCGAGGCCCGCGCACTGGGGTGGCTATCTGGTGCGCCCGCTGGCCGTGGAGTTCTGGCAGGGCCGGCGCAGCCGCCTGCACGACCGGCTGCGCTATCGCCGGGAGGGCTCCGCAGGCGAAGCGAGCTGGGTACTCGAGCGCCTAGCCCCCTAGCCCAGACTCGGCTGGCTCGATTTGGCCGGCTCCGGTCTGCGCCGGCTGCGGATCCGCCGCAGCCACTGCCAGGCGATCCATACCACTAGGGCGGTGAACAGGATCTCCAGCGGCACCCCGAACCGGGCCGGATCGGTGAACCAGTGGCCGATCCGCTGGGGCCAGCCCGCCACGAACCGCAGCACTGGCAAGACCACGAAGTCGCCCCGGTTGAAGTAGAACTCCACCACCAGGTACAGCGCCGCATAGACCGCGGTCACGGCGCGGCGCCAGAACACGCTGGTGGCGCCCTGGCGCCAGCCGAGCACCAGGGCGCCGAGCACCCCCAGCGCGCACAGCACGCCGAGACGCTCAGCGGTGGCGTGGTCGATCCAGTTCGTGACCGCGCTCTGGAACTCGGTGAACTTCTCGACCAGCACGTTGCTGGCGGTGGGGTCGTCGATGACCTGCAGCTCCCACCAGCCGTAGTTGGCCACGTAGACCCCCGACGCGACCAGCACCAGGCCCGAGATCGGGTTGATCCAGCGGAACATCTTGCGCATCGCGCCCACCACGCTGGTGCGGGCCAGAGCCAACGCCAGAGTCAAGAAGGTGATCACCGCGCCCATCCCGACGCCGTAGGCGATGAAGTTGGCGGTGCCGTTGGCCACGCCGTCAACCGAGAAGCTGGTCGCCACCGCGGCGATGAACAGCCCGATGGTGCACGACAGCGACACCACCGCGTAGCTGACGCCGAACATGAACACCGACGCAAGGCCCCGGCTCCCCGTACCCCGGTTCATCTTCGGCAATCGCAGGTTGACGGCCCGCCCGGCCAGCAGCCACACGCCCAACCCGGCCATGATCACGCCGATGGCGATGGTCACGTAGCCGATGTGGTCGAGCACGGTGCCCTGGCTGAGCACCGTCTCGAACAGCGCGCCGAAAGCGCCGAACACCACCACGAAGCCGGCGGTGAGGGTGAGCGCCACCACCATGGCCCGCAGCATCGAACCCAGCGCCTTGGCGCCCGAGGCGGGCTGTTCGCCGGACTGCTCCACGCCGATGAAGTAGCCCAGGTAGGCGGGCAGCAGCGCGAAGCCGCACGGGTTGAAGGCAGCTACCAGCCCCAGCGAGAAGGGGTAGGCGAGGGAGGCCCAGTCCACGCCCGCTAGGCCCCGGCCGCCACGCCGAGCGAATCCTCGATGCGCTCGGCCAGCGATTCGGCGTCGAGCACCCCGGCGAAGGTGTCGATCAGCTTCCCGGTGGGTGAGACGAAGGCGGTGGTGGGCATGGCGATGCTCCCGGTGGCCTTGTAGACCTCGAGGTCGAGATCCCAGCCCACGTCGTAGGTTACGCCGGTGGTGTCCACCAGGTCGAGAGCGTCCTGAGCGGACGGGTCCTGTGAGAGCCCCAGGAATGCCACCCGGCCCTCGAGGCTCTCGAAGACCTCCTGGAACTCGGGCATCTCCCTCACGCAGGGCGGGCACCACGACGCGAAGAAGTTCACCACCAGCGGCGCGCCCGCGTAGTCGGCGACGCGGCCGGTGCTGCCGTCGAAGCGGTCGAAAGTCAACTCGGACAGGCTCGTTGCGTCGAGATCCTCAGACGAAGCGGCAGTCTCCGCGCCCAGCCGGCCGTCAGCGGAGGCGGTCACGGCCGTGTCGTCGTGATCCTCCGACGAGAGGACGCCCTCGGCTACGAAGGCGACCGCGGTTGCGGCCACAGCCACGGCCAGGCCAATCGTCAGGCGAGCCCGGCTGCCGCTTTGAGCGTGCTGTTCAGCCACCGGTGCTCTTTGGTCAGCCTTGTGGGCTCGGCTGATAGTGCAGCAGCCCGTTGTCGTCGCGGCTGGCATCCACCTCGCCGAGCGCCCGCAGGTGCTCCAGATGGGCGAACGTCTCACTGGCGGCCATGTCGCCCCAGGCTCGCTCGGAGAACAGCTCCCTCATGTAGGCCCCCACCGGAGCGCGGCCCAACTCGGCCGCCGCGGCACGGAGCCGGTCCAGCCGCTCGCGGTGGTGGCGGCGAATGCCGTCCGTGCGCCCCCGCAGGTCGCAGAAGGGATGGCCGTGGGCGGGCAGGCACACCTTCACCCCCTCGAATGCTCCCACCCGCTCCAGCGACTCGAAGAACGCGGCCAGCGGATCGTCGAGGTCGGTCGAGCCCGCGATGTGGGGCGTGATGGTCGGCAGCACATGGTCGCCCGCCAGCAGCACGCCATCGGCCGGGTTCCACAGGCACAGATGGTCGGTGGTGTGGCCGGGCGTGTGGACCGCGAACCAGTCCCTGTTGGCCAGCCGCAAGCGGTCGTTGTCGGCCAGGCGGATGGTCGGCTCCGGCACCCTGAAGCGGGGCAGGCTGCCCGCGGCGTCGGTCTGGATGAACCGCCTGATGAACTCGTCGGGAGGCGGCTCGCGCCGGGTTCCCCAGGGGGTGGCGCCCCGGTCTTGCAGCTTGGCCTTCCACAGCTCGATCAACGCCTCGGGCTCCAGCTCCAGCAGCTCCAGGTCGATGTCGGCGTTGGCGGCTTCGGCCGCGTGGTGGTTGGTGAAGTCGGTGTGGGCCAGCAGCTCGGCGCCGGTCTCGGACCGCAGTTGGTGGCTGCCCCCGAAGTGGTCGGGATGAGAGTGGGTGACGATCACGGTGTGAACCCGCCGCAGCGGGATGCCGGCCTGCTTGAGCCGGTCGTTCAGCGCCGACCACGACTCGTCGCCGGGCAGTCCGGGGTCCACCAGCGCGGCGCCGTCGGAGTCGACGAGGGCGTAGCAGTTGACGTGGCCGAGTCCCGGCATATTGACGGGAAGCTGCAGCCTCAATACGCCCGGCGCCTCCTCGGTTATCTCTGAGGAGGCGGGCTCCTGTTCCTGGCGGGTGTACGTCGTGGCCGTCATGGCCCGGTGCCGATGAATCCGGCCCGGCGATACCAGCGCAGCTCCTCGAGGCTCTCCAGGATGTCGTCGAGGGCGCGGTGGCCCTCGGCCTTGTCCGGCGCGCCCTCGTACACCGCCGGCTGCCAGCGGCGGGCTAGCTCCTTCACGGTCGATACGTCGATGGAGCGGTAGTGGAGAAAATCCTCGATCTCGGGGAGGTGCCGGGCCAGGAACCGGCGGTCGGTGCCGATTGAGTTGCCGCACAGCGGCACGGTGCGGGGCTCTGCGATGTGCGCCTGCAGGAAGGCGAGCACCGCCGCGCCGGCCTCGGCCAGGGTCACGGTCGAGGCCGTGATCTCGTCGAGCAGCCCGCTGTCGGTGTGCATGGCCCGCACGGTGTCGTCCATCCGGTTCAGCGCCTCGGCGGGCTGGTGGATGATGAGGTCGGGCCCGCGGGCCACCAGCTCCAGGTCGTCGTCGGTGACGAGGGCGGCGATCTCGACGATGGAGTGGATTTCGGGATCGAGTCCGGTCATCTCCAAGTCCATCCATACAAGCACCGCGGCAGGATAACGAGGCCCCGCAGCCCTGTGCAGAGGCCGCTAATCTCGGCCGGTGCTCGACGTTGCCATACTGCGGCTCGACCGTGACTTGCCCCTGCCCGGCTACGCCCGCCCCGGCGACGCCGGCATCGACTTGATGGCCCGCACCGCGGCCGTGCTGGCTCCGGGGGGAGGCCGGGCGCTGGTGCCGACCGGTGTGGCTATTTCGCTGCCGGAGGGCTGCGCGGGCTTCGTGCTTCCCCGCAGCGGGCTGGCCCTCAACCATGGCGTGACCTGCCTCAACACACCCGGCCTCATCGACTCCGGCTATCGGGGCGAGCTCAAAGTGATCCTGGTCAACACCGATTCGTCGGTGCCGTTCACCCTCCAGCGGGGCGAGCGCATCGCCCAGCTGGTGGTGATGGCGGCGGAGCAGGTGCGCCTCATTGAGGTGGACAGCCTCGACCCGTCGTCGCGGGGCGACCAAGGCTTCGGCTCGACCGGTCGCTGAGCGGACTCAGGCGGCGGGGCGGCTGCCGGGGCGGCCAACCGGCTTACGCAGCAGCAGCCACCCCCGGTCGGACTCCACGCTGGCCGACACGTTGGCGGCGCCGACCGCCTTCTTGAACCGGGCCGCGGCCGTGTCCGCCACGCCAGCCTCGTCGGTGCGCCGCGCCTCCATCTCCAGACATCCTCCCTGCGCTCGGAAGATGCACTCGATGGAGGCTTCGCTTGCGGCGGGCTGCTCCAGCAGCAGTTCGGTGGCCTGGTCGACCGCGGCTCGCAGCTCGTCGATCTCGGTGAACGACATTCCCTGGCGCAGCGCCACTGCGGCCGCGGCCACCCGCACGACCCGCGCGTACTCGACCGACGCTGGCACCCTCAGAACGATCTCATCGGCGAGCGCTTCGCTCACCCCCAAAGATTGCCACGAAATGCCGGGATGCGGTCGCCACCGGCGGTACAGATTCTCGCCGGGCTCCACGAGAGGCGCCGGTAGCCTGATCGGTCGTGGCCCGCGTCGTGGAGAAGTTTGGTGGCACTTCGGTGGCCGGTCCCGATCGCATTCGGATCGTGGCCGACCATGTGGCCCGCCGCCGCAACCACGGCGACGAGGTCGTGCTGGTGGTGTCGGCCATGGGCAGCGAGACCGACGAACTGCTGCGCATGGCCTCCGATGTGTCCGCCGATCCGCCCGGGCGCGAGCTCGACATGCTCATCACCGGCGGCGAGCGCAAGGCCTGCGCCCTCATGGCCATGGCCCTCAGCGACCTGGGCGTGCCCGCCGCCTCGTTCACCGGCAGCCAGGCCGGCTTCCGCACCGACGCCTCCCACACCGCGGCCAAGATCGTGGAGATCACCCCCAGCCGGGTCGTCGAGGCGCTGGCCCTCGGCTCGGTGCCGGTGGTGGGCGGCTCGCAGGGGGTGTCGGGCGACGGCGATGTGACCTTCTTCGGCCGGGGCGGCTCCGACACCACCGCGGTGGCACTGGCCCACGTCCTCGATGCCGACTACTGCGAGATCTACACCGATGTGCCCGGCGTGTTCAGCGCCGACCCCCGCATCGTGGCTGAGGCACGGCGCATGGATCTGGTCTCGTTCGACGAACTGCTCGAGATGACGGCCAGCGGCTGCCCCAAGCCGGCCATGCGGGCAGTGGAGCTGGCCCGGACCTACGGCGTGGAGCTGCACGTCCGGTCCGCCTTCAGCTGGATGCCGGGCACGACCGTTACCGGGGAGGAAGCCATGGAACATGCCATCATCTCTGCCGTCACTCACGACGCCAGCGAGGCCAAGATGACCGTCTCGGGGGTGGCCGACAAGCCCGGCGTGGCCGGACGGCTGTTCCGGGCGCTGGCCGACAGCGACGTGAACGTGGACATGATCGTGCAGAACGTGTCGAGCCAGGGCGTCACCGACATCAGCTTCACCGTCCCCCGCTTGCAGCTCGACGCGGCCCGGTCGGTGGCGCAGGGACTGATCGACGAGCTGGGGGCAGACAACGTGGCCGCCGACGACGACATCGCCCGGGTGAGCCTGATCGGTGCGGGCATGCAGACCAACCCGGGGGTGGCCGCCCGGATGTTCGAGACGCTGGCCTCGGCCGGGATCAACATCGAGATGATCTCCACGTCTGCCATCCGCATCTCGTGCGTGATCCGGGCCGGCGACATGGAGCGGGCCGTAGGCGCGCTGCACCAGTCCTTCGAGCTCCACAAGGATCCCGCCGAGCGCGCCATCGGCTACTGAGGTGCTGCGGTGCAATCGGCTGGCGCGTGCGCTGCGGGGTGGTAGACGCGGCTGACTGATTGGCGGGCTCAGGTAGCCTGCGGCCCCATGGACGTCGGGGTGGTGGGCGCGACCGGACAGGTGGGCGGAGTGATGCGGGCCCTGCTCGACGAGCGCGACTTCGATGTGGACGGGCTGCGCCTCTTCGCCTCGTCGCGCTCGGCCGGGCGCGTCCTGCACTGGCGGGATCGGGCCGCCGTGGTGGAGGACGCGGCCACCGCCGATTTCGGCGGGCTCGACGTGTGCCTGTTCTCGGCCGGGGCGGCCACCAGCCGGGCCCTGGCCGAGCGGGCGGCCGCATCCGGAGCGGTCGTGATCGACAACTCCTCGGCCTGGCGGCGCGATCCCGATGTGCCCCTGGTGGTATCAGAGGTAAACCCCCATGCGCTGGACTCGATCCCCAAGGGCATCGTGTCCAACCCGAACTGCACCACCATGGTGGCCATGCCCGCCCTCAAGTGCCTAGATGCCGAGGCGGGGCTGGCCGCCATGGTGGTCTCCACCTATCAGGCCGTCTCCGGCGCCGGACTGGCCGGGGTGGACGAATTGCACGAGCAGGTGCAGAAGGCGGGCGACGACGCGCCGTCGCTCACCTTCGACGGCGGCGCGGTCGGCTTGCAGGCGGGCGCGAAGTTCAGCGAGCCCATCGCCTTCAACGCAATCCCGCTGGCCGGCTCGCTGACCGACGACAGCACCGGCGAGACCGACGAGGAGCAGAAGCTCACCCACGAGAGCCGCAAGATCCTGGAGTTGCCCGACTTGGCGGTGGCCGCCACCTGCGTGCGGGTACCGGTGTACTGCGGGCACTCGCTGTCGATCAGCGCCGCCTTCGACCGTCCGATCTCGGTCGAGCGGGCCGTCGAGGCGCTGTCGGGAGCGCCCGGCGTGGTGCTCAGCGATGTGCCCACCCCGCTGAAGGCCGCGGGCGCCGACCCGTCCTACGTGGGCCGCATCCGCCGCGACCCCACCCGCCCCAACGGCCTGTCGCTGTTCGTGGCGGGCGACAACCTCCGCAAGGGCGCCGCCCTCAACGCCATCCAGATTGCCGAGGTGATGGTCGAGCGCGGCCTCCTACCCACCAGCTGAGCGATTCTCAGGCCCATGCGGCGCTGCGGGGCTGATTCGCTCACCTGATCGCTCGGTCGTTGAGGCGGCTGGCCGCGATAGCTGCGATCACCAGGGCGATGCCCAGTGCCTCCCGGCCGCTGGGGACCTGGGCCAGCGCAACCAGTCCGACCAGGGTGGCGGTGGCCGGAAGCAGGGCCTGGAGCAGGGCGAAGCGGTGTGGGTCGATGAGGCGCATCGCCGTCTGGTCGATCCGGTAGGGGATCACGTTGGACAGGATCCCGGTGGCCAGGCCCACCGCCAGCAATAGCGGAGCGTCGAGGGCGCCGGCCACTGGGGCCGCCCCGAACGGGCTGATGGCCAGCGCGCCGATCAGCATGCCGATCCCCAGCCCGTCCACCGCGGTCGGGCTGCGGGCCACTCGAAAGCCAAGCAGGATGTAGCCGACCCAGAACGCCGCAGCCAGTAGCGCGAATCCCACCCCTGCGGTGGTGCCCTCGGATTCCACCCCGGCCAGCACCACCACGCCCGCCGCGGCTAGGGCCAGCGCCCCCGCCGAGCGCAGCGTCCGTGCGCCGAGCGCGGCCACCACCACCGGTCCGGTGAACTCGATGGCTACCGCGTTGCCCAGCGGCAGCCGGTCCATGGCCAGGTAGAAGCACAGGTTCATGGCGGCCAGCGACACCCCGAAGGCCGCAGCCCGGCCCAGGTCGCGAACCGGCCAGCGCCGACGCCAGGAGCGCCGCAGCACCACGATCACAGAGCCCGCGGCCAGCACCCGCAGCAGCGCCACCCCGCCTGGCGCCAGATCGTCGAACAGCGTCGCGGCGACAGCCGCGCCCAGGTATTGCGACACCGCCCCGGCCATGAACAGCGCCTCGGGAGGGGGGCGGCGGTCGGGCATCAGGCCTGCGAGTAGGGTGGCGCGATGGCTCTTGACGACCAACTCGTGAACCGGTTGACCTGGAAGATCCCCAACGCTCTGGCCCTGATCGGCTCGCGCTCGGGCGACGAGCGCAACGCCATGACCGCGAGCTGGATCACGCAGCTGTCGATGGAGCCGGTCCTCATAGGGGTTGGAGTGGACAATACGGCGGTCACGCACCGGCTCATCTCGCAGGGGGGCTCGTTCACCGTCAACCTCTGGGATTCGGAAGACACCCGGGTGTTCGTGAAGTTCTCCAAGCCGGCCACTTACGCCGACGGAACCCTCAACGGCCGGGCGGTGCGGGAGGCGGCCACCGGCGCGCCTGTGTTCGCCGAGGCGATCGCCTGGATGGACTGTGAGGTACGCCAATCCATCGACCTGGGCACCCATACCCTGTTCATTGGCGAGCTGGTAGACGGCGATATCCAAACAGACGAGGCCCGCTCAGCCTCAATGAGCGACACCCGAATGAAGTACGGAGGCGTAAAGCGAGGCGGCCACGCCTAACCCCACTAACGGCCCAAAATGTAAATCAATCGGGCATATCGGTGACTTGCATGGCTATTGCCGGTGCGCTAACTCTCAAGAATGTAAACGAACTCCCACTATCACCCGAGAATGCAAAACGAAGCGAGGCCGCACAGGAGTGACCTATCCGTAGAGGTGGGAGGGGCTGCCTATGGGGACTTGGCCTGGTTCGGGGTTGGCCACCAGCACCTCGCATTCCATGCGGTCGGGGTCCCGGAAGAAGAGGCTGAGCTTGCGGCCGAAGTCGGTGACAGTGCCGTCGGTGGCCCCGGCGGCGGTGAGCCGGGAGCGGATCTCGCCGAAGTCCTCGAGGCTGGCCGCGTGCAGGCCGATGTGGTCGAGCCGGCCCCGCCCGAACATCGGCGTCTGGTGGTCGGCCTGCTCGTTGCCGTCGATCTCGAAGACGTTCAGCTCGGTCGCCGGGCCGATGTTGATGACGGTCATGCGAGGCCCGCCGGGAAACTCCTCGCCGTCGAACTCCACGGTGGCCCCGAAGATCTCGACGTAGAAGGCCTGAAGCCGGTCGGAATCGTTGGTGATGACCGCCACATGGTCAAGTCCCTGAGTCAGCATTCTCACTCCCTGCCGCTGTGCCAATTCTCCAGAACGCTACGAACTGTCTGCCCTTGATGCTCCCAACAGTGGTGCCCTGCCGGCTTCGGCGGAACGCCCGTCGAGGTCTCCGCGGCTGTCACGGCGTGCGAGTACGGTGAGCGGTGTGAGCGAACCTCATCGCAACAGCCTCTATTTCGGTGATTGCTTCAACGTGATGCAGCAGTGGCCGGACGAGTCCATCGACCTCTGTTACCTGGATCCACCGTTCAACTCCAAGACCGACTACAACGTGCTCTTCGGCTCGGATCCCGACACGGGAAGGCGGGCTCAGGTGGTGGCGTTCGAGGACACCTGGTCGTGGAGTGAGGACGCGGTGGCCCGAGTGGACCGCCTGACCAAGGCAGGTGCCTACCCGGACCGGGCCCGCTGCATCTCTGGGCTGCGCACCATGCTCGGACCTTCGGGCATGCTGGCCTACCTCGCCTACATGGCCGAGCGACTCAGCGAGGTGCAGCGGCTGCTCAAACCCTCCGGCAGCGTCTATCTGCATTGCGATCCGACGGCCTCGCACTATCTCAAGGCGACAATGGACGCAATCTTCGGGGCTTCCAACTTTCGCAATGAGATCGTTTGGAGGATTGGCTGGGTGAGCGGGTTCAAGACGCAGAAGCGGGGCTGGATACGCAATCACGACACGCTGCTCTATTACGTCAAGTCTCCCGAGGCCGTGAAGCGATTCAACAAGGAGTACCTGCCCTATCCGGAGGGTTACGTCCGCCGTGACGGAAGTCCTCCACGAGGCAAGGGGATACCCGTCGAGGATACGTGGAACTGCCACTCGGGTGACATTCTGGATTCGATCATGATCAAGAGCTTCTCGAAGGAGAAGCTCGGCTATCCGACCCAGAAGCCTGTCGCTCTGCTGGAGCGCGTCATCAAGGCATCGTCGCATGAGGGCGACTTGGTGCTGGACCCGTTCTGCGGATGCGGAACGACGGTAGCTGCCGCTGACAAGCTTGATCGTGACTGGATCGGCATAGACACCTCGCCCTTCGCGGTGGACCTGATGAAGGCCCGCCTGGGCGAGGGCCGCAACATTCCCCTTCACGGAATGCCGGCCGATTACGCATCAGCCGTCCAACTGTCCGCAGTGGATGCCTTCGAGTTCGAGAAGTGGGCTGTCAGCCGGATCGACGGGATGGTCCCCAACCAGAAGCAGCGTGTCGACGCCGGAATCGATGGCCGGGGGCATCTCGTCGTCAAGCCCGACAACCTTGACAGCGATGTCGTGGTGGCTCAGGTGAAGGGGGGCAAGCCCGCACGAGGTCAGCTACGCGACTTCCTTCATGTTGTGGAGCGCGAGGAAGCGGCCATGGGAGTCTTCATCACGCTCGACGCTGTGCCGAGGCAGTGGCATGCGGAGGCGTCGGGTGCCGGCCAGGTCAGTCTCGGTGCCTCGACCTTCCCCAGGGTGCAGTGCTGGTCCATACGCCAGCATTTCGACGGCACGCCGCCTCAGCTTCCGCCGCTGACTGATCCATATACCGGCAAGGAGATCGCACGACAGCGGGTACTGGATCTCTGACCGGCCTCCCGCTCGCGGCACGTTGTGTCGTGGGGCGTAGTGGGGTTAGGCAACGCCGAGGCTGTCGGGCTTACTGGTGCATGGTTCGGTGGGCTGCTAGCAGGCCGGCTAGGGCGCAGGCTGCGGTTACTGCGGCCACTGTAATCAGGGCGACTCGGCTGCCGAAGGCGTCCACCAGCCAGCCCAGGATCGGGCCGCCGACGGCGCGGGCTCCCACGAAGACCACTCCGTACACGGCCGACACTCGGCCCTGAAGGCGGGGATCGGCCGCAGTCTGCACCGAGGCGTTGGACAGGCTCAAGTATCCGCCGCCGATGACGCCGACCACGAAGATGGCCGCCATCCCGGCCACCAGGTGGCTCACCGCGGCCAGCGGGAACACGGCGGCGCCGAACACGGCCAGCAGCACCGCCAGGCTGCGCAGCCCCTCCAGCCGGGAGGCCGCCATCATCACGGACCCGATGAGGCTGCCGACCGCCATGACCTGGGCCAGGATGGCGAACGTGCCCGCCCCGCCGGCCAACTGCTTGTCGGCCACCACCGGCAGCAGCACCGCCAGATTCCAGCCGAACAGGGTGAACGAGCACAACAGCGCCAGCGGGATCGTCACCGTCGGGGTGCGCATCAGGTAGCCGAGAACCCGCCCCCCGGCCGCCCGGGCCTCGGCCGACACCCTGGCGGTGGTGGGCACCACCCGAAGCACCAGCAGCGCGGCCACCAGCGAGGTGGCCCCGTTGATGGCGAAGCAGGCCCAAGACAGTGACAGGCTCAAGAAGAGCCAGGCGGCGCCGCTGCCCAGGAACCGGCCCACCGACATCACCGAGGTGTGCAGCCGGGCCGCCCGGTTGACGCCGTCGGCGATCACCACGTCGCGCACGAAGGCTCGCCGCAGCGGGGTGTCGATGGCGCCGATCGCCCCCAGCAGCGCCACCGCGGCGAACAGCACCGCCAGAGGCAGGTCCTCGCCCATCGCCAGCGCCAATACGGCCAGCCCGCTGGCCACCACCGCCTTCGAGGCCTGGGTGGAGGCCAGCAGGACGCGCCGGTCCCTGCGGTCGGCCAGCGTTCCCGCCACCGGCGCCAACACCACGGCCAGCCCCGAGCGCACCGCCACGGTCAGCCCCACCGCGAAGGCGCTGCCGGTGATCTCGTACACCAGCCACACCTCAGCCAGATGGTGGGCCCACATGCCGGCGCCGTGCAGGAACTGGGCGGTGGCGTAGCGGCGAAAGTTGGCATTGCTGAGTGTGTCGGCCAGTTGGCCCAGCGCAAGCCTCACGCGGTCCTCACAACCGACAGTTTGACAGCGCGGGCAAGGTGTCGGACAATCTGACCCGAAGGCAGGCCTCGCGCCGGGCGGCCTTCGCGCCCCTGGAGGACCGATGCGGACAGGAGATCGTTACGTCGAGTCGTTGAGAGACGGGCGCAACGTGATCCTCGACGGCGAGCCGGTCGACGACGTCTCCACCCATCCCGCCTTCGCGGCCGGCGTGGCCACCGTGGCCCGGCTCTACGACTTCGCCGCCGATCCGGCCAACCGCGAGCTGATGACCTACGAGTCGCCCCGCGACGGCCGCCCGGTCAACCTGAGCTGGCTGGTGCCCCGCACGGTGGACGATCTGCGCCGCCGCCGGCTGGCCATCGAGGCCTGGTCGGAGCTGAGCTTCGGCTACCTGGGCCGGTCGCCTGACCATGTGGCCTCCTTCTTCGCCGGCTTCTCGGGCTCGCTCGACACCTTCGCCAAGGCGGGCGACCGCTACGCCCACAACGTGCAGCGCTTCTACGAGCGGGCCCGCGACGAGGACCTATACGTCACCTACACCATCATCCACCCCCAGATCGACCGGTCCAAGGGACCCCACGAGCAGTACGAGCCCCACCTCTACGCCTCCATCACCCGCTCCGGCGACGACGGCGTGGTGGTGAGCGGTGCCCAGATGCTCGGCACCGCCACGCTCATGTCGGACTACCTGTTCGTCAGCTCGATCCAGCCCCTGCCGCCCGGCGCCGACGACTACGGACTGTCGGTGGCGATCCCCGTCAACCATCCCCGGCTGCGCATCTACCCCCGCCGGCCCTACGGCCGCGACGTCACCGCGGCGGGCGACTATCCGCTGTCGGCCGTCTACGACGAGACCGACGCGCTGGTGGTGTTCGACGATGTGGACGTGCCCGCCGAGCACGTCTTCGTGGACCGCGACCGAGACATCACCTTCGCCCAGTTCAACCGCACCCCCGCCCATGTGCTGGGCAACACCCAGGCCCAGATCCGCTACGCGGTGAAGATGCGGTTCCTGGCTGGGCTGGCGTCGCAGGTGGCCGAATGGTCGGGCCAGGCCGCCGACCGGAACTATCAGCTGGCGCTGGCCCGGGTGGCCGCCGACGCGTCGGTCCCCCATGGGCTGGTGCTGGCCGGCGAGTACAACGCGGTCATCGACGACGCCGGCGTGGCCCGGCCCGATCCCGAGATGCTGTACGCAGCGATGACGCTTCAGCCGTCGCTGTACCGGGACGTCACCTACGCCATGCGGGAGCTGACCGGCGGAACCACCATCCAGGTGCCGTCGTCGGTGGCCGCCTGGGACGACCCGGTCACCCGGGCCGACCTGGAGCGCTTCGTGCGCTGGCCCGAGGTGGACGCCGAGCATCGGGTGGCGCTGCTCAAGCTGGTGTGGGACGCCATCGGCTCGGAGTTCGCCAGCCGGCACTTCCAATACGAGATGTTCTACGCCGGATCGGCGTCGGTGGTGCAGGGTCGCATGTACCGCAACTACGACTGGGAGCGGGCCCGCTCCATGGTGCTGCGCTGCCTGGCCGAGACCCCCGGCCCCCACAACGAACCAGAGGCCGAGCTTGCGAGGCCGTGGCCCGAGCGGCCCGTGAGCGCAGCGAACAAGAGCGGGAAAGAGGCCGAGGGTCCATGACGGCCGGGGTGCTCGACACCGGCTTCCGCAGCGCGCTGCGCCGCCTCGACCGGGCTGGACTGCTGGCCCGGGTGTCGCGGGTCGTCGACTACGACCTCGAGGCCGCCGCGCTCATGAAGCACCACGACGCCGGGGCGGCGCTGCTGTTCGAGACGGTCAAGGACCACGAGATCCCGGTGATCGGCAACGTGTTCGCCACCCCGGAGTCGTCGGAGGCGGCCATGGGCCTCGACCGGCCGGGGCTGCGGGCTGCGCTGGCCCGAGGCATCCACACCGACATCGAGCCCGAGGCGGTGAGCGACCCGCCCGCCCAGCAGCAGGTGCGGCGCTCAGGCGAGATCGACCTCGCGGCACAGCTTCCAGTGCTCAAGCACGCCCCCGGCGATGGCGGACGCTTCGTCACCGCCGGCGTGCTAATCGTGCGCGACCCGCTGACCGGGGTGCGCAACGCGTCGTTCCACCGGCTCCAGCTGACCGGCGCCGACCGGGTGGCGGTGAAGATCGACCACGGGCGCCATCTGGGCCGGGCCCTCGACCACGCCGCCGAGATGGGTCGGGACCTGCCCGCCGCGGTGTGCATCGGCACCGACGCGGCCCTGATCTATGCCGCCTCCACCATGGGGGCGCTCATGCCCGAGAGCCGCGACGAGCTGTGCGCGGCGGGCGGCTGCCGCGGCGCGCCGCTGCCGGTGGCGCCGGCCGTGTCGCAGGACATGGAGGTCCCCGCCGAGACCGAAATCGTGCTCGAAGGAGTGATTCGGGCCCAAGAGACGGTGACGGAGGGACCCTTCGGCGAGTTCGTGGGGTACGCCTCGCCGGCCGGCCCGGCCCCGACCATGCAGGTGACCGCGCTCACCAGCCGCCACGAGCCCGTCTACCACGCCATCAACGGCGCCGGCCGCGAGACGATCGTGCTGCGCAAGCATGTGCTGGAGGTGGCCGCCCAGGAGGCGGTCCGCCCGGTCACCCCGATCGTCAGCGACGTGTGCATGCCTGCGGGCGGGCTGCACCGCTTCCATCTGGTGATGGCGCTGTCGAAGCGGTCCGAACGCGACGACGGGATGGGCCGCAACGCCGCGCTGGCCGCCATCGGCGCGCTCAAAGATCTCAACATGGTCGTGCTGGTCGACGACGACATCGATATCCACGACCCCGACGATGTCGCCTACGCGCTGGCCACCCGCTTCGACGCCGCCTCCGACCTGGTGGTGCTGGGTGGGATGCGGGGCCACGAGTATGTGCGCACCTCGCAGGCCGGGGTGGGCACCAAGACCATCCTGGACGCATCGGTGCCCTACGAGCGCCGGGGCGACTTCGAGCGCATCTCGTTCGCGGCGCCCCCCGACGGCGGTGCCGAACTCGATGCGGCCTACTCCGGGGCCACCGTGCTGAGCTGGCTGGGCCGCCATGAATAGACCCCACGACGCGTCCCCCACATCGCACAGAGAGAGGAAGCCATGAGACAGGGATACCGGGTGATCGACGCCGACACCCACGTCACCCCATCGGTCGAGGTGCTAGTCGAGTACGGCGACCGCGAGCTGAAAGATCGAGCCGACGAGCTCACCCCCTACGTGCGGGTGACCAAGCCGACCGCGGGCCGGGGCCATCCCCCCCATCCCTACGGCGTGGTGCGGGTCAACCCCCAGCCCTACAGCCGGGTGGCCGGCCACAAGGCCGACGCCTCGGTCGAGACCCGAGGCGCGGGGGCCAAGGGAGCGCTCGAGGGCCGGGTGAAAAACCTGGCGGCCAAGCCCATCGCGGAGGGCATCCAGCACACCAACTCCGAGGGCCGCCTGGCCAACATGGACGTGGAGGGGGTGGACGTCAACTTCATCATCCCGGGTACCTGGGCGCCGGGCAGCACCGCGCTCGACCTCAGCCTGGCCAAGGCCATGTACCGCTCCTACCACCGCTACATGGCCGACTACTGCTCGGCCGACCCCCGCCGCCTGAAGGGGCTGCTGCTGGCGCCGGGCGCCGACCCGCAATGGGCCGCCGACACCATCCGCGCCCACGCCGACGAGGAGTGGCTGGCCGCGGTGTGGCCGGTGCTGCCCGAGGGCCTGCCGGTGGACGATCCCGACCTGGAGCCGATCTGGCAGGCGATGGACGAAGCCGACCTGCCCATCATGCACCACAGCTTCTTCTACGAGGCCCCCTACTTCCCCGGCTACCGCGACATCTGGGGCAACGTGGCCGTGGCCCGCACCGCGGCCCATGTCTGGGGCGCCCAGCGGCTGATGGCCTACGTGCTGGTGTCGGGGATGCTCGACCGCTACCCCAACCTTCGGGTGGCCACGGTGGAGACCGGCCACGGCTGGCTGCCCCACTGGATCATCCGGCTCACCAGCCAGGTCGACTACGTGAAGGGCGCGGTGCCCGCCGACTTGAAGCACACGCCGCTCGAATACGTGCAGATGGGCCGGGTGTTCTGCGCCATCGAGCAGCACGAGGGACCGGAGATGACCAAGGCCGTCATCGACCTCCTCGGCGACGGAGTGCTGATGTACGAGTCGGACTTCCCCCACCCCGAGTGCTACTACCCCAACAGCACCGACAACGTGATCTCGTGGGGACCGGTGATCGGCGAGGAGGCCCTGCGCAAGCTGATGGCCGACAACGCGGCCCGCTATCTGCGGCTGCTGTCGGTCCCGTGGGACGACGACGGGTCCGCCGGCAACGGGAGCGGCAATGGACGTTGAGCAAGCCCTGGCGCTAGTGGCGCAAGCCCGAGCCATCGGGGTCGAGCGGGGCATCAACGCCACCGTGGCCGTGCACGACGAAGCCGGCCATCCGCTGGTGGTGGTGCGGGGCAAGCGCTGGCACGGCCCCTACATGGCCATGGGCAAGGCCCGGCTGGCCGCCGCCTTCGCCAAGCCCACCAAGGACCTGGTGGACATGTGGGCCGACCGGCCGATGTTCCCGACCAGCCTGGTGGAGATCATCCCCGGCGGGGTCACCGTCAACCCCGGCGGCGTGCCCCTGTTCGCCGACGGCGTGTGCGTGGGCGCCATCGGCGTGGGCGGCGGCTCGCCCCAGATCGACCACGAGATCGCCACCGCCGCAGCCGAGCACTTCCACCAGTCGGAGGACGCCGCGACCTGAGATCTGATGAAGAGATTCACAGAGCCCAAAGGAGGAACAGCAAAATGAGACAACTCTGGAAGCAGCTGAGGGTGCCGCTTGCGGCGCTCTTCGTGCTTGCGCTGGTAGCCGCGGGCTGCGGCGACGACGACGAGCCGGCCGCCCCTGCGGCGCCGTTGGTCGACACCGCCGCCGTCGACGCGGCAGAGGCCGAAGCCGACGCGGCCCGGGCCGAGGCCGAGGATGCGGCTGCCGCGGCAGCCGCGGCCGAAGCAGCCCTGGCCGAGGCTGAGGCCGCCGCCGCCGCCGCCAGCGCAGAGCAGCAGGCCGAGGCGCAGGCCGCGCTGGAAGCGGCCCAGGCTGAGGCCGAAGCGGCCCAGGAGGCCGCGGCTGAGGCCGAGTCGAGAGCCGCCGAGGCTGAAATGGCCGCCGAAGAGGCCGCCATGGCCGCCTCCGAAGAGATGATGGAAGAGGAGATGGCACCGATGGGAGACCCCGGCAGGGTCACCATCGCCGTCACCACCGAGCCTTCCACCCTCGATCCGCAGGCCGTCAACGACCGCAGTTCGCGGGTGGTGACCGCCAACCTGTTCGAGTCGCTGCTGGGGCGCGACGCCTCAACCGCACTGGTTCCGGTGCTGGCCACCGCCTGGCCCGAAGTGGTGGACGACGACACCTGGCGCTTCTCGGTGCGCGAGGGAGTGACCTTCCACGACGGCCAGGACCTCAACGCCCAGGCTGTGGCCGACGCCCTGAACCGCATGCTGGACCCCGACTACTCGACCCAGCGCGACTCCTACGTGCGGGGCATCACCAGCGTGGAGGCAGTGGACACCTACACCGTCGACATCCACACCGACGGGGTCAACGCCACCCTGCCGCTGCAGGTGGCCCAGCTCCCCATCTTCGCGCCGGGCACGGCCGACACGGTGGGCGAGAACCCGATCGGGACCGGTCCCTACATGTTCGAGGCCTGGGAGCGCGGCCAGCAGATCACCGCGGTGCGCAATGCCAGCTACTGGGGCGAGGCCCCCTCGATCGATGCGTTCACGGTGCGGTTCATCCCCGACAAGCAGACGTCGCTGGCCGCCCTGCAGGCGGGCGAGGTCGACCTGGTGCTCGACATCCTGCCCGAGCAGGTTCCGCTGGTGCCCCAGGCGCTCAGCGTGCCCGCCACCGAATACAGCTATATCGCGCTCAACGCCCTGCGGCCCGATCTGGCCCCGCCCGAGATCCGGGTGGCCATGAACCTGGCCGTGGACAAGGAGCTGATCTCCGAGACGCTGTATGAGGGCTACGCCAAGCCCAACGACGCCCAGCACCTGTCGCCGGGCATGCTCGGCTACAACCCCGACATCGGCCCGTTCCCGTACGATCCGGACCAGGCCCGCGAGATCATGGAAGCGCACGGCTGGAACGAGGACAACCCTTTGAAGTTCGAGCTCTACGCGCCGATCGGCCGGTACCTGCGGGGCGTGGAGACGGCCCAGGCGGTGGCCACGATGCTGAACGACGTCGGCTTCGACACCGAGGTGCGCCTGGCGGAGTGGACCCGCTTCCGCGCCGGCAGCCGGATCAGGGGCGAGGAGCCCGGCGCCTACGACGCCCGCTACGGCTGGAACTCCAACGAGTGGTTCGACGGGGCTCGCACCCGCAACTTCTTGGTGTGCGGCGGCTCGTCGTCCAAGCTGTGCGACGAGCTGGTCACCGACCTCTTCGAGCAGGCCGGCTCGACCACCGACCAGGAACTGCGCAACATCCTGTACCAGCGGGCGTGGGCACGGCTCCACGAGAACCCCCATGCCATCTACCTGCTGCAGCAGGACCTGATCTACGGCGCGACGGAGCGTCTCGACTGGCAGCCCCGGCTCGACGACGAGTACTTCGTGTCGGAGATGAGCCTCAACTAACAGGTCAAGCCGCTAGCTCTGCCGGCGGCCCGGCTCGGTCCGAGCGCGACCGAGTCGGGCCCCGGCAGGGCTGAGCCTCTCTAGAGATCAACAGACATGACGACGACAACAACAGCCGCGTCGTCGCAGCGGTTGCTGCGCTGGATGCTGCTGCGACGGCTGCGCGACGGCGTGGTCGTGCTGCTGCTGGTGGTGACGGTGATCTTCTTTCTGGCCCACGTCGTGGGCAACCCGGCGCTGGTGTTCGCCCCGGTAGACGCCACCGACGAGCACATCGCCGAGCTCCACCGCCAGTTCGGGTTGGACCGCCCCGTCCTAGTGCGCTACTTCGAGTACCTGGGCGGCCTGATCCAACTCGACTTCGGCGAGTCGACCTGGCAGCAGCGGCCCGCCATCGACGCAGTGGTCGAGGCGCTGCCCTCCACCATCATCCTCACCGTGGTCGGTCTGGCCGCGGCCGCCGCGGCCGGGGTGATACCGGGGGTGGTGGCCGGGGCCCGGGCCCGCAAGCCCTTCGACAAGGCCTCCAACCTGGCGTCGGTGACCGCGCTGTCGGTGCCGAATTTCTGGCTGGGGCTGCTGCTGATCCTGCTGTTCGGGGTGCAGCTCGGCTGGCTGCCCACCTCGGGCCGGTTCGAGACGGCCAGCATCGTGCTGCCCGCGGCCACCCTGGGCATCGTCCACGGCGGCCGCATCTTCCAGTTGGTGCGCTCTGCCACCTTCGAGGAGATGTCCAAGCCGTACGTCACCGTGGCCCGCAGCAAGGGGCTCACCGAGTGGAGCATCCTGCGCCGCCACGTGCTGCGCAACACCGGGGTCACCACCGCCACCATCGTCGGCTGGGAGTACGTGCGCATGTGGGGCGGCGCGGTGTTCGCCATCGAATACGTGTTCGCCTGGCCCGGCATCGGCCTGCTCACCATCGACGCCGCCCACCGCCAGGACTTCTTCGTTCTGCAGGCGGCGGTGATCATCGCCGGCGCCTTCGTCATCTTCAGCAACCTGCTGATCGACTTGGGCTACCAGTTCATAGACCGCCGGATCGCGGCCAGCTGATGGGCGTCGCGGTCGCCAAGCGCACCCCGAGCGGGCAGTCGGCCCCTGTGACGGAGCACCGTGTCTGGGGCCGCCTCATCGCCATGCTGGGCAGCCGGGGCTGGATCCTGCTGGTGCTCTTCCTGGTTCTGCTGGTGGCCGCCTCCATCGTCCCCGACGTGTTCGCCCCCCATGACCACGAGGCCCAGAATCTGCGGGCCCGCCTGCTCGGACCGGGCGAGTCGTCGCCCGACGGCCTGCACCTGCTGGGAACCGACAGCCTGGGCCGCGACCTGTTCTCCCGCATGGTGGTCGGCACCCGCCTCACCCTGTTCATTGCGGTCACCGCCACCCTGATCGGCGCCGGTGTGGGCGTGCTGTTCGGCCTGCTGGGCGGCTATTTCGGCGGGCGCACCGACCGGCTGCTGATGCGCCTGGGCGAGGCCCAGACGGCCATGCCCATGTTCCTGGTGGCCATCCTGCTGCTCAGCCTGCTCGGGCCGAGCGTGTTCATCCTGCTGGTGGTGCTGCCCTGTCTGGTGTGGCCGATCTTCGCCCGGGTGGTGCGGGCCGAGGCGCTGAGACTGCGGGAGGAGACCTTCATCGAGGCGTCGGTCGCCACCGGCTGCTCCACCTCCACCATTCTGGGCCGGCACCTGCTGCCCAACGTGGCGCCCCGCATCCTGGTGCTGTGCGTGGTGGAGATCGGCCATGTGATGCTCTCGGAGGCCGGGCTCAGCTTCCTGGGCGTGGGGGTGCAGCCTCCCGACACCACCTGGGGGCTGCTGATCTCCGAGGGCCGGCCCCTGCTGGCGGTGGCCTGGTGGCTCACGATCCTGCCCGGAGTGCTGCTGGGCATCTCGGTGCTGGTGCTCAACCTGCTGGGCCGCTACTGGGAGGCTCGCTCGGGGGCGGCCGGATGAACCTGCTGTCCCGCTGGCTTGGGGCGACCACATGAGCCTGCCCCTGTTGGAGGTTGACGACCTCCACGTCACGTTCAACACCGCCTCGGGTCCGGTTCACGCCGTGGACGGGGTGAGCTTCACCATGGAGTCTGGCGACTCGCTCGGGGTGGTGGGCGAGAGCGGCAGCGGCAAGAGCGTCACCGCCCGGGCTCTGCTGCGCCTGTTCGCCATCACCGACGATGTGTGCATCTCCGGCTCGGTCCGCTTCGACGGCGTCGATCTGCTGCGCATCGACGAGCGCAAGCTGCGAGACGTGCGGGGCGGCCAGATCGGCATGATCTTCCAGGATCCGCTCACCTCGCTCAACCCGCTGATGGCGGTGGGCGAGCAGATTGCCGAGTCGCTGCGTCTGCATCGGGGCATGGGCCGCTCCGAGGCCGCGGCCGAAGCGGTCGAGCTGCTGGGAAGGGTCGGAATCGCCGATCCTGAGCGGCGGGCCACCGAGCTCCCCAGCAGCTTCAGCGGTGGCATGCGCCAGCGGGTGATGATCTCTCTGGCCATCGCCTGCCGGCCTCGCCTGCTCATCGCCGATGAGCCCACCACCGCTCTCGACGTGACCGTTCAGGCCGAGATCCTGCTGTTGCTCGACGAGCTGCGCCGCTCCGAGCAGATGGCGCTGATGCTCATCACCCACGACTTCGGGGTGGTGGCCGCCACCTGCGAGGACGTGCAGGTCATGTACGCGGGCCGGCTGGTGGAGAAGGCCTCCATGGTCCACCTCTTCGACCGGGCCAACCACCCCTACACCGAGGGGCTGCTGCGGCTGGTCCCCCGCTTCGAGGACGCCCACACCGGACGGCTGCACCCCATCGCCGGCCAGCCGCCCATCACCGGCGGAGGCGGCTCGTCGTGCGCCTTCGCGCCCCGCTGCAGCCACGCCTTCGACCGCTGCCGGTCCGAGGTGCCGCCCGAGGTGGCGGTGGGTCCCCAGCATCTCAGCGCCTGCTGGCTGGCCGCCGAGCGGGCCAAGGACACCACCGAGGCCGGCCGTCCCTGGAAGCGGGACCCATGAGCGAGGCCGAGGCCGTGGCCGCAACGCCGAGTTCGTGTCGCCCCAGCGGGTGGCGGGATCTATGAGCGAGGCCGCAGTAGTCGCCGCGATGCCGAGTTCGTGCCGAAGGTCGCCCAGCGGGCGGCGGGAGCCATGAGCGAGTCAGCGGTCGTTGACGCGAGGCCCGATCCGGCCGTCGCCGAGCCGCAGGTCGTTCTCGAGGTGAGCGATGTGGCGGTGGAGTTCGACACCGACGGGGGCCGCATCACCGCGGTGGACGGCGTGTCGCTGCAGCTGTCCACCGGCGAGACGCTCGGCTTGGTGGGCGAGAGCGGCTGCGGCAAGTCCACCCTGGCTCGGGCCATCCTGCAGCTGGTGCCGATGCAGCGAGGCTCGGTGCGCCTCGAGGACACCGACCTCGGCTCGCTCTCGTCGCGGGAGCTGCGCCGCATGCGCCACCGCATCCAGATGGTGTTCCAGGATCCCCGAGGCTCGCTCGATCCCCGCATGAGCGTCTCGGCCATCATCGGCGAGCCGCTGCGGGTTCACGGCATCGGCGACCGCGCCAGCCGGGCTCGTGCCGTGGCCGAGGCCATGGAGTTGGTGGGGCTGCCCGCCCTGGTGGCCGACCGCTTGCCCAGCGAGCTGAGTGGAGGGCAGCAGCAGCGGGTCGGCATCGCCCGGGCCATCGTCACCGACCCGGCGGTGCTGGTGTGCGACGAGCCGGTCTCGGCGCTGGACGTGTCGATCCAGGCCCAGATCATCAACGTCCTCGACGAGCTGCGCGACACCTTGAGCCTGGCCATGCTGTTCATCGCCCACGACCTGTCGGTGGTGCGCCATCTCAGCGACCGGGTGGCGGTGATGTACCTGGGCCAGTTCGTGGAGACGGGCACGGCCTCGGAGGTGTTCAGCGAGCCCCGCCATCCCTACACGCAGGGGCTGATCACGTCGGTGCCCCGAGCCGACACCGAGAGCGCAGCCCGGCTGCAGACCGCCCGCCGACTGGTGCTGGGCGAGCTGCCGAGCCTTCTCGATCCGCCGTCGGGATGCCGCTACCGCACCCGCTGCCCCTACGCCACCGACCAGTGCGCCGATGTCGAGCCGCCGCCCGATCCGGTCGACTCGGCCGACGGGCATCATGCGGTGCGCTGCCACCACCATCGGGCCATAACCGCAGGCGAACACCAGCCGTCTTCCAAGAGCATGCGCGGATAGGCAAGAACGTGTCGCATCGCAGCGGTGCCATTCCCGCTCTTGTTCGCTGCGCTCACGGGCCGCTCGGGCCACGGCCTCGCCCGTATGGGCGGGATTCGCGAACCCATCCGCTCGGCCTCTGAGCGGCCGAGCGTCTCCAACAGTCAGGAGCCAACGCAATGAGCGAGCGAACCGCCATCAGCACCGACGGTGCCCCCACCCCCACCGGGCCGTTCAGCCAGGCCATCCGGGTCGGCAACCTCGTGTTCACCGCGGGCCAGGCCGGCCGCAACCGCGACACCGGCGAGATGGGCGACATCGGCGAGCAGGCCGACTGGGCACTGCGCAACATCGGCAACATCCTGGCCGCGGCCGGCGCCTCGATGGCCGACGTGGTCAAGACCACCGTCTACCTCAAGGAGGGCACCCCGACCGGTCCCCTGAACGAGCAGTGGGTCAAGCACTTCGGTGAGCCCCTGCCCGCAAGGTCGTCGGTGTTCGTGGCCCGCCTGAAGAACCCCGAAATGCTCATCGAGGTAGAGGCAATAGCGGTTGTCTGATGCCCGCGTGGTGACCGGCCGGTATCGATTGGCGAACAGTGTTGGTTCCCCTAGGGCGTGCGCGGGTAGGCAAGAGCCTGTCGCCTCGCAGCGGGGTCATTCCCGCTCTTGTTCGCTGCGCTCACGGGCCGCTCGGGCCACGGCCTCGCCCGTATGGCCGGGATCGCTCGCCTACCCGCTCGGCCTCTTTGGCGTGGACAGAGACGCTGGCTGCGGGGGAGTTCTGTGAGCGGGGCGGTCTCCGTTGGGTAAGAGCCGCGGCTTGATCAGCGCCGGGTGCCGGGAGGCCGCTGATGTGGGCGCGGCCGTGCTGGCATCGGGTGGCAACGCGGCCGATGCCGCCATCGCGGCCTCGGCGGTGCAGTGCGTTCGAGAGTTGCCGTGGTGCGGCCTGGGCGGCGACGGCTTCGCGCTCGTATCGTCCGCTGACGGCACCTTGGCGGCGCTCAACGGCGCGGGCGCGGTGCCGCGGGCCCTGGCCACGGCGCAGGTTCCCGGCGGCATCGTGCCCCGTTTCGGCCCCCTGTCGATCTCGGTTCCGGGCTTGGTGGACGCCTGGTGGCGGCTGTGGCAGCGCCACGGCACTAGACCCTTCGACTCGCTCATGGAACCGGCCGCGGCGCATGCCGAGGAAGGCTTCGTTCTCGACGACGCCTTCGCCGCCGCGCTGCACCGCGTCCGGGAGACGCTCGACGCAAGCGATCCGTTCATGACGGAGTTCTGCGACGGCAACGGCTCAGTCGCGGGCGCACGCTTCCGCCTGCCGGGTTTGGCCCGCACGCTGCGCGAGTTGGGTGCCGACGGCCCGTCGGTGTTCTACCGGGGAAGGCTCGCGTCGGCCCTGGTCGAGACAGTGCAGCGGCTCGGCGGACTGCTGTCGGCCGGCGACCTCGACGAGCACACCTGCGATTTCGAGCCACCGATCACGGTTCGCTACGGCAGTGCCGAAGTGTCGGTCACACCGCCGCCGTCGATGGGCTGGGTATTGCTGCAGATGCTGCAGCTCTATCGGCACCTCGACGGCGGGCTCATCGACGACGAAGCCGACCGCATCGACCTGATGGTGCGTTGCAAGCACGCCGCCTTCACCGATCTGGCAGGAATGTCGCGCTGGCAGGAAGCCGCCGACGTTGCGCCACCGCTGAGCGACGAGTCTCTCGCCCGCTGGTGCGCGCTCATCGCCGAGCAGCGCCGCTCAGGCTCGCCTCCGTCGGTCGCCCCGCACCGCCGTGCAGCACCAGCCAGCACGAGCAGTTCGGTGACAGGACGCCGCGAATCGGGCAGCCCGCCGCCGGTGGGGTCGGGCAATGTTGTAACGGGGCTCAAGGCATCGGACAGCCCGCCGCCGGTGGGGTCGGGAGATGCTGTGACGAGGCGCGGCGAATCGGGTAGTCCGCCGCCGGTGAGGGCTTCGGGCAGCGCCGCGGTTGAGGCCGCGATCGCCGGGGCCGACACCACCTGCCTTTCGGTGGTAGACGGGCAGGGCCTGATGGTGACGTTCATCCACAGCCTGTTCAACGAGTTCGGGTCGCGGGTGGTGGTGCCGGGCACCGGGATAGTGCTCAACGACCGGCTGGCCAACCAGAGCACCGACCTGGGCCGTGATGACGGATCAAGCCGGCCGCGGCGCCCGCTGCACACCCTGGTCGGCTACCACGTCGCGCTCGGCGACCGCCGCCTGGTCGGGGCCACTCCCGGAGGCCGGGGCCAGGTCCAGACCAACTTCCAGGTGCTGCGGACCATCATCGACGAAGGTGTCAGCCCGCAGTCCGCAGTCGACAGACCTCGATGGCTGTCGGGAGCGCCCCGGCTGCCCAACGCCCACGACCTGCTGTTCCTAGAGCCAGGCTTCGCCCCCGCCGCAGGCGCCGAACTGGCCCGCCGCGGCCACAAGATCGCCCCCAATGACGCGCCAGTCGAGTCCGACCTGTTCGGAAGCTGCACCATTACGGGCATCGACACCGCTTCCGGCGAAACCATAGGCGCAGCCGACCACCGCCGAACCGCCACCCTGACACCGTGACCGGAGCCGCTTTTACCGTGCCGAACCGTGGCCAGGCCGAGGCATCCGAATCCGACGGTGGAGAGGCTGCTGCGGCAGGCCGAGATCAGGGCTGGACGATTCGTCGGGCTACTCACGCCTACCTTGCCAGGTGCCCATGCCCATATGATGAGATGACCATTGTGGCTGTCGGGATCACCAAACCAAGGCAGATCACACAGGTGCGCCGCGAGTTCTCGAAGGGCGTTCGTTGGACCGGAGGCGGCGACCTTGGATAGCTATCGGGGCGACATCGTTGTTACGGCACCCCTTATCTGTGACGAGCCCTTGGATGCGGATGCCCTTGAGGCGATCATCGAGCGGGCGACGGAGTTCCTCGGCAGCCACAGCGAGGTGACAGAGTTCCTAGTCACGGCATCGTCGGGAGATGCCTCGATCAAGCTTGATTTCTCCATGACGGGCCTTAGCGGCGCCCAGCCCGAGGCCGCAGGCTCGATCGAGCGGATCGTCAGCGAAGTCCTGACTCATGCAGGCGTGACCGTCCTCGGCCGCATAGCGATCAGCCTGTCAGGCGGCGAGGTCTCGATGCCTTCCGGCCCCACGATCGAGAGCCCCTTGGCCGAGGCCGTCCTGGTGGCCTCATGACGCCGAGCAAAGGAGAGGAGACTCCATGACCGATGTGATGTCGGCCCCTAAGTTTGGGCCGAGGGCCATCACCTACCCCCATCCCATCAACCACGACTGGTACGACTGGCCGACGTTCTCCGACGCCGAGTTCGAGCGGCGCCACGCCTTGGTGCGGGGGTTCATGGCCGAGCGCGGCCTCGACTGTCTGCTGGTGGCCAGCGCCGCCCACCTGTGGGACCGGGGCTGGGCCAACGTGCGCTGGATCAGCAACTACATGGGCACGATGGAACTCGACAGCTTCGTGATCTTCCCCGCTGACGGCGAGCCGACGCTGGCCATTCTCGGACTCAACGCCCGCCTGCCCGACCGGGTGACCCGCTCGATCTTCGGTGATGTGCGGGGCGCGCTCAACACCCGCACCATTCTGGTCGACCGGCTCAAGGAACTGGGCCTGCAGCGGGGCCGGGTGGGCATCATCAACCCCACTCCGTACCTGTCGGTGTCTCGCGACCATTGGGCCGCGCTCACCGACACGTTCCCCGACATCGCCTTCGAGGAGTACTCCGACGAGTTCTGGAAGATGCGGCTGGTGCTGTCCGACGAGGAGGTGGCCTGCCTGGAGGAGGCGGCCCGCATCGGCGACGCCACCCAGGTCGCGGTGATGGAGCAGTTGCGCCCGGGCATGACCGAGCACGACCTGTTCCGGATCATCTACTCCACCATCGCCGTCGAGCGGGGCGAGATCCCCTGCATGGTGCTGGCCGGCAGCGAGTCGATGAGCAATCCCACCAGCGGCTTCCAGCGGCCCCGGCCCATCGGGCGCACCATCACCGGCGACGACGTGCTGCTCATGGAGGTCGGCGCCCGTGACGGGCACGGCTACGAGGCCCAGACCGGCAAGGCGATGGTGTTCTCCGAGCCGCCGCCCGACTACGCCGACCTGCTCGACGTGATGCTGGAGGCCTACCACCGGATCGTGGCCGAGCTGAAGCCGGGCTGCACCGCCAAGGAGCTGCGGGCCGCGGGCAGCATCATCAACGAGAGGGGCTACACCATCGTGGCCCCCCTGGTGCACGGCGTGTTCAACCCCATCGACGCCGGGCCGTTCGTGGGCACGTCGCACCGGCCCGACAAGGATGTGGTGCTCGAGCCCAACATGGCGCTGTGCGTGGAGATCCACCCCTGCACCACCGACATCATCAAGGGCGTGTTCATGGGCGACACCTACGTGATAACTGAAGACGGCGCCCGCAACATCAACCATCGGCTGGAGCCGAAGGTCTACGAGATCGGGTGATGGTTGATGGCTGCCAAACCTGAGCTGGAGTTCCATATTCCCGACGGGCAGTGGCGGCCCGCGGGCGGCCCAGTGGAGGGCATCGACGAGATGATCCTGTCCACCGACGGGCAGCCCGACGGGGCCTACACCCGGCTGATGCGCTTCGCGCCCGGGGTGGACTCGTCGCCCAACGGCGTGCTCACCCACCACTTCTGGGAGGAGGTGTACATCGTGGAGGGCTCCTTCACCGACCTGCGCCTGGGCGAGACCTTCACCGCCGGCATGTACGCCTGCCGCCCGCCGGGCATGCCCCATGGCCCGTGGCGCAGCGAGTCGGGAGTGCTGATGGTGGAGTTCCGCACCGGCGGCTACAACCCCTAGCGCGACCCGTGCAGCTGACCGTAGGCGGTGTTGAGCGGACCTTCACGCCCGCCGCCCTGGTAGTGATCGGCTATGCGGGCCGGGAACGGGCCGCGGTCGAGCACCACATCGACGAACTGGCCACCTTGGGCGTTCCTCGGCCGGCCAGCATCCCGCTGTTCATGGTGTTCCCGCCGTGGCTGATCACCCAGGAGCCGTCAATCGAGGTGTCCAGTTCGAACACGTCGGGCGAGGCCGAGATAGCGGTGGTGGTCGATGAAGGCGAGGCGTTCGTGACGCTTGGGTCCGACCACACCGACCGAACCCTGGAAGCAGTAGACATCGCCGCCTCCAAGGGGGTGTGCCCCAAGCCGGTGGCTCGGTCGGGCTGGTCGGCGGCCGAGGTGGGGGACCGCTGGGACGATCTCGTGCTGCAAAGCCGCATCGACGGCGGCGAGCAGTACCAGCACGGATCAGCCGCCGCCAACCTCCATCCCCTCGAGCTGGTGGCGGCCATACCGTGGTCCGCCCGCCCGCCGGACTGCTTCGTGGCCTTCACCGGCACCGTGCCGGTAATCGGCGGAATCCGCCCGAGCGCCACCTTCAGCGCCGAGCTGTCCGGCCCGGACTTGCCCCCGGTCGAATTGTCCTACCAGGCAGCCCCGGTGCCAGCCCTGACCACCTGAAGCGCGGCCGGCAATGCTCCAGAGCGAATCCGGCCGTGCTGGGCAGCTTGCTTGAGGGCGAGCGCACGTCGACGCGAGTCCTGTCGGGTCGCAGTTCGCTCCACCTGAACCGGTCCGGCGGCTGCGGTAGCGTCGTCGGGTGCGCTTGCTCGTGCTTCAACACATCGACTGCGAGCATCCCGGCCGCCTGCGCGACTTCCTGAGAGAAGACGGCATCGAGTGGACCGCGGTCGAGCTAGACGAGGGCGAGCCCATCCCGCCGCTGGAGGACTACGACGCCATGTGGGTCATGGGCGGCCCGATGGACGTGTGGGACATAGAGGAGCACCCGTGGCTGGTGCCCGAGAAGCAGGCCATAAGGCGCTGGGTGAGAGAGCTTCAGCGCCCCTTCCTGGGGGTGTGCCTGGGCCATCAGCTGCTGGCCGACGCCCTGGGCGGCACCTGCGGCCCGCAGCGCCCGCCCGAGATCGGGGTGCTGCCGGTGGAGCTGACCCCCGAGGGCCGGGCCGACCCGATCTTCGATCAGATGCCCGATCGTCAGCACGCCCTGCAGTGGCACTCGGTAGCCGTGGCCCAGCCCCCCGACGATGCAGTAGTGCTGGCCAGCTCGCCGGTATGCCGGGTACAGGCCATGCGGGTGGGTGAGTGCGCCTGGTCGATGCAGTACCACGTAGAGGTAGAGGACGACACCGTACGCAACTGGGGCGAAATAGACGCCTACCGCCAAGCCCTCGAGTCCACGTTGGGCCCCGGCTCCATCGACCCCCTAGCCACCGAAGCCGACCACCACATGAAGAGCTTCGTCTCCAACGCCAACCAGCTATACCAAAACTTCATGACGGCCGCCTCCCAGCACCTCGGCCGAAAGATTGTTCAATCTTGAACCACAAAGCAGCGACCAGTGGGTTTATCCCGCAAGATAGTCAAATCTTCAAGTGCCCCGTGTGTTCGGGAGCACTGGACTTCCGGCCCGCATAGATAAGTTGTCCGAGTACTGGCCTTCGAGTGACGTAGCGATTCCAGCTAGGAGCGTGACCTCTGGGTCTTCGATCCCCCGGTCAGGCAACGGTCCGCTCCGAGCGCTGGGCGCTCAGGTCCAGGTACTCGATAGACGTCAGCAGCCCTCCGTCGCCGAGTCGGCTGCGCATGACCTCGTAGGCCTCGGGGTTGTTGTCGACCAGAATGAATCGACGATCAAGCTGGGCAGCCGCCGCGCCGGCCGTGCCGCTTCCGGCGAAGAAGTCGAGCACCCAGTCGCCTTGACGGCTGCTGGCCTCGACGATGCGCCGGAGGATGCCCTCAGGCTTCTGGGTCGGGTAGCCGGTCTTCTCCTTGCCTGTGGGCGAGACGATGGTGTGCCACCAGACGTCGGTGGGCAGCTTGCCCCTAGCCGCCTTCTCGGGCGTTACCAAGCCGGGAGCCATGTAGGGCTCACGGTCAACGGCTGCGTTATCGAAGTGATAGGCGTCGGGATCCTTGACGTACACGAGGATGTTGTCATGCTTGGCTGGCCAGCGGCTGCGCGCCCGGGCACCGTAGTCGTAGGCCCAGATGATCTCGTTCAGGAAGCACTCCCGGCCGAACAGCGAGTCGAGCACCACCTTCGCGTAGTGGACCTCGCGGTAGTCGAGGTGCAGGTACAGGGTGCCGTCATCCGCGAGCAGCCGCCAGGCCTGCTCAAGTCTCGGCTCCAGGAACGCCCAGTAGTCGCCGAACGCGTCGTCGTATGCGGAGAGCGAACCCTTCACCGTCTTGTAGGTGGCACCCTTGAATCCGACCCGGTCCCCGCGGTCGCTCCTCGTCGTCCGCAGCGTCTGCCTAGCTTGGCGCCGACCGGTATTGAACGGCGGATCGATGTACACCAGAGTGATCGACTCGTTTGGCAGTTGTTCCAGCACCCTCAGGTTGTCGCCCAGAACCACCAGACTGGGCCCCTCAGCCCTCCAGATCGAATCCACGCCGACACCGTAGCCAAGCCCGCCCTCCCTTCGTGGCAATCTCGTCGCCAGGCCTTGGAGGCGACCGTCGGCTCTGGCCTTATCGACGCCTTGGCCGAGCTGACCGCTACATGAAGGGCTTCGTCTCCGACACCAAGCAGCTATACCGCAATTTCATGCCCACGGTCATGGGTGCGGACACTAGCCAGCGAGCCCTGAGTCCTACTCGGTTGCTTTGGCTGAGCCACCACCAACATAGACGTTCTCGCGGTGCCACTCCAGGTAGGCGCTATCCGGCGCGATCGCGCCGCTTGGCAGCACCAGCCTGGTGCTGAGGACCTGTCCGAAATAGCGATCTACGCCGGGGTCGTCACGCGCGCTGATCTCTAGACGCTGTGCACGGTGGACGCGTAGACCGCCGTTCACCGTGATGAGCCCCGTGTCGAAAGCGGCATCGTGCACCCCGCATGCCGCTACGCCGTTGCGCTCGTCCAAGCGTTCCTTGTCGTTGCAGACGGACCACGGCTTGATGTGAGAGGCCACCAGTAGTTTGTGCCTGGGAAGTGATCGGGGGGCGAACCCGCAGAATGCGCAACTGTTGTTGTAGTTTGCCAGTACGTTCCTCGCGAATCGATGCTGTCCGAGACGCACCTGATGCTCTGCCAAGCGCGTAGTAGAAGCGTCGTCAGCCAATAGCCGGGCACGGTGGCTCGCGGCTCGGATCGCGACAACCGCATCCAGTGTGTGTCGGGCCAGTTCCTCTTGTCCGAGAAGGTCGAAATCGCCCGGATCTTCCAATGCGAGGAAGTCCGGCAGGCGCTCCGGTCCAATCCCCATGTCTCGCGCTGCGAGCAGCACGCGGTCGTACAGCCTGGGAAACTGCCGGACATCGACGGACATCTCGGCGAAGAACCGCCACTCATGCGCAGCCGAGTGAGCCAGCGAACCGTCGAGGTTCTTCATCTTGCTGGTGATGGATCCGGGCGACCGCTTGAACAGGCTGGACAACGTATGCACGATCGGCGGTGCCTGATCGGCTGACCCTCCGCGGTAACGGTGCGGATCAACCAGCCGGAACAGCCCGTAGCACAAGATGACCTCCACCGGCGTGAACGGCTCCTGACGAGGTCTCGGTCGTCGTTGCAAGACCTTGCCCCATTGCGACCGCGCCTGCGCCTCCGTGAGGTCAACCAGATCGCTCAGCGATCGCACGACACCAATTTAGCCGGCCACTAGGACTCGGTTGGCCGCAGCCTCTGGGTGTTCGTGCTCCCAAGAGAAGAGAAACACAGCACCGACGATCCGGATCTGTTGCCGGGCTCTGGGGCGACTGGTTTGCCCCCAACTCGGCGTCCGGCTCTCCGAACTTGGGGCATTCCGGCATCAGCGAGCACGCGGCCATGGGCCGCGACACCGGACGGATCATGGAATGGATCCCAAGTGGCCCGAAGGTAATATGAGCGCCATGGCTCAGACTGCCGTCGAACCCCGTCGCCGGCGTGTGGCGCGTCAGCACGATATCAACCGCCGTGGTGTCACCGCCGCCCGGTCGATCCTCATTGGACACAGAGACAGTGGGACAGCCCGATGAGCAACGCTCAAGATGTGGTCGACATGCTGGAGGCCGGAGCCAAGGATGCGATAGTGGGTGCGGCGGTGCGCTGGCACGCGGCCTGGACGCTCCGCCGGGCGGTGGAGGATGCCGAGCGTGAAATCGGTCTCGACGAATCCGACTCGGAACAGATCGACCGTATCGACCGGTGCCGGGCCATCGAACTGGAAAACGCTGAGAACCTTGTAGAGAAGGTCGAGTTGGCGTTGCGGTGTCAGCTGTGACCGACACCGTGACCGCCGACGGTCGCTGGTCGGCGCCGCCGTTGATCATGACGGCACATTGAAGCTGACGGTACGACCGTAGCGATCACGGCTCGCGCCATCAGCAGGTCGTCCACATCGGGGTCGCCGACGCTCTTGAACGCGACCCTTGGCAGGCTGATGAAGATGCCGACCGGGCGGTCTATTCTGCGGTATAGGTAGAGTATTTTTTGCGGTATCACTCGGGTATAATTTGCGGTATGGCGAGGGGGGGCGAGGTGCCGACCGGGTACAGGCCTCGGGTTGTGGACCAGCAGATGGCGGACTCCTTGAGGTCGTCTCCCGCGGTGGTGGTGGAGGGCCCTAGAGCGTGTGGCAAGACGTGGACGGGCAGACGATTCGCCAACAGCGTTGTGCGGTTCGACGCTCTCCCATCGACGAGTATCAGGCTGGAGGCCGACCCCGCCGCGTTCTTGGTGGGCGACACCCCTCGACTGCTGGACGAGTGGCACCTTGCCGACGGGATCTGGAACGCGATGCGCCACGCCTGCGACGACCGGGCCCTCAACGGGCAGTTCATCCTGGCCGGATCCATCCGCCCGACCTACGCCATCACCGACCACAGCGGTGCGGGCCGGGTGGCGCGGCTGCGGATGCGCCCGATGTCGCTGTTCGAGTCGGGCGACTCGACCGGCCTCGTCTCACTGAGCGGTCTGCTGGACGGCGGGCCGTGTCGCGCCGATCCGCCGGAGTCTGATCTGCTGCGAGTGGCCGAGTTGGTGTGCCGGGGCGGGTTCCCTCGTTTCACCGCGCTGGATCCTGCCGATGCGGGCGCCCGTCTGGGCGACTATCTGCGCGATGTCGCGCTGGTGGACCTCGGGGGCGGTGAGGTCTCCCACGATCCGCTGAAGATGCTGGCCCTGATCATGTCTCTGGCCCGCAACGAGGGCACCTCGGCCTCGGCGAGGACTCTGACGACCGATACGACCGAGACGGGTGGGCCGTCGGACCGCGGCACCGTGAGAAGGTACCTGGACCGCCTAGAGGAGGCGTTCGTGATCGAGCCGCTGCTCGCGTGGTCCACCCACCTGCGCAGCAGCGCGACGCTGCGGTCGAAGCCAAAGCGCTACTTCGCCGACCCGTCGTTGGCGGCGGCCGCACTGCGGGCCACTCCCGAGGGTCTGCGGGCCGACCTTGCCACCCTCGGGCTGCTGTTCGAGTCTCTGGCGCTGCGCGACCTGCGGGTCTACGCCCAAGCGGCCAGAGCGGAGGTTCGCTACTACCGCGACTCCAAGAACCTCGAGGCCGACGCCATCATCACTCGCGGCGCCGGGGACTGGGCGGCGGTGGAGATCAAGCTTGGTGGCACCGACGCCATCGCCTCAGCCGTCGAGTCCCTGCGCCGTGTCCGCAGCAAGGTGGACACCCAGCAGGCGGGCGAGCCCTCGCGCCTGGTCGTGCTGACTGCAGTGGGACAAGCCTTCGAGACCGCCGACGACATCGCCGTGGTGCCCATCACCCTCCTGGGTCCCTGACCGGGCACCACGCGTGCGGTACTCGGATCGGACCGCAGTCCGGACTGCGTGCCGTGCAGCCATCCCGCATCGTCGCTGGCGAATCTGTTGAGGGTTCGTGCATTGCCGGCTCTTCGCGAATGAGGTCGGAGTGGAGGCGGTAGGGGTCCGCGGCTGAACGCGGGGATCCATCTGGCTCCGGGTCAACGCGTCGGTGCGGCGCTGGGGGCTCGGCGCTGCTGGAAGCGGGTCTCGGCAACGACTTGCCACCCATCGCCGCCGCCCGGATGCCCTTCGGCGCGGTGGGGGTTGTGACGATTGTCGTGCATCCAGTTGTCACCCTGGTTACACTTCTGGTTATCGTCAGTCAGGTGACGGTCGCCACGCCCCCGTTTCTCAACCCTCCCCTAGCCCTGACCGTGCTGGAGATCCGCTACCCCGAGTTGTCGGGAGAGTTTGGGGAGGAGACGCTGCACATCGTGTGGCAAGCGGTGCGCGGCCGCCTGCCGTTGCACGAGTCCCAGACTGACGACCAAGTCGAGGTGACGCCCGGAGCACCGGTACCTGTGTCCGTCAAGCGACGGCCGGTTCTGCGATTCAGCTCACGGGACCGCACCACTGCCCTGCTCGTCAAGCAGGACGCCCTCGCCATCGAGACGACCGCCTACGCCGGCTGGAGCCAGAGCTTCCGCCCACTCGTGGAAGAGGCGACACGGGCCTTGGGGGATGCCAGTCCGCCTGACGGCGTCGAGCGGATCGGGCTTCGCTACATAGACGAGATCCGTGTTCGGGGAATCGGCGAGAAGCCCGGCGACTGGAAGGGCTACATCAACGACCATCTGCTGGCTGCCGCCCACCCCGACATGATCCCATTCGGGATGCGGGCGCAGGAGTGGCAGGGCGTCGTGCGATACCGCACCTCTGCGTCGTCGACGCTCGTCGTCCGCTACGGCCCGCAATGGGGCCACGCAGCCGATCCGGCGGGTCCCACACGCCGCAAGAGCCCGCCGCCGCCCGGCCATTTCTTCTTGCTGGACTCAGACTCCTACTGGAGCGACGAGGAGGAAGTCCCCGAGTACGACCCGAAGTGGATCATGGACCGGTGCGATCAACTGCACGCTCCGTCAAGCGAGTTCTTCACTATCGCCGCAACCGACAGATTGCGCGACGAGGTCTTCAACGCCAAGCAAGGGGACACACCGTGAGCGACACACGCATATTCGACCGAAAGCCGACGGGTGCTTCGATCGGACGGGGCGGCGACATTGAGGCTACAACCCGGACCATCAGCGATCTCGTCGACGACTCGGGCTACCTCCGGAACCAGACGAGGATCCTGGCAGACGACACCACGCACCTGCAGCGCGTTGTGGACGACCTTCACACAGACACGCTCGATGCTGAACTGCGCACCATGGCCCAGGCGCGTAGCAAGGAGGCCTTGGAGAGCCTTCTGGACCGGTTGAGCGACTTGGGATTCTCTTGGAGAGACATCGCCCGAGTCGTGGGGGTCTCGGTGCCAGCCCTGCGGAAGTGGCGCCTCGGCGGTACCGCAACAGGCGAGAACCGACGACGAGTCGCGACGCTGGTCGCCTTCTGCGACATCGCCGGCTCACGGTTCGGCATCTCCGATGTCGCGTGCTGGCTGGAGGCTCCGCTGGACCCTCAGACACCGCTCACAGGCCTAGACCTGATGGCCGGCGATCGCTTCGACCTAGCTCTGCGTCTGGCGCGCGACTGGGGATCGGATCCGCAGGCCGTGCTCGACGAGTTCGAGCCGGACTGGCGCGACCGCTACTCCTCGCCTGTCGAAGTGTTCACCGGAACCGACGGGCTGCCCGGCCTGCGACTGGCTGATCGTTAGACCTGGAACAGCAGGTTGTCCGGAGACACGCTCGAGTGCCCGGACGCGGCCGAGCACCTGTACCTCGCGGCGTCCCAGGACGAAGTACCCACAGCCCGGCCCTTCATGACGGGGGACGTCTTCGCCTCGATAGCGGTGCCCGGACTCGATGTAGACGGCATCGGGCTCGCCATCGTGTTGACGCACCCGTGCTCCATGAGAACTGACGGCGTAAGGCTCGCTCCCCGGCTGCTGATAGCTCGGGTCGCTCCCGCGAGTCCGATCCCACTGCCAGGCTGGCGTAACAGCCACTTCAAGGTGATGCCGCTTCCCGACCTGCTGGGCACTCACCATGCTGCACGGTTCGACGAGATCGGACTTGTGAAGTCAAGCTCACTTGCGGAGAGGATGCGGGTGGCGTGCATGACGCCTTATGGCGTTCATCTGCTCCAGCAGCGCTTCATCTGGTATCTGACAAGGTTCTTGGCTCCGACTCACCGTCTGGCTGAAGTCACCGAAGCAGTCTTCGAGGAAGCCGACCTGCAACAGGAATGGGTAGAGCAGTCGACAAGTCGCGGCAACGATCCACAGTCCGCTGCCGAGGCGTTCCACGAGTGGATCAGATCACCGGACTCCTCTGGAGTATCCCGCCAAGACCAACTCCGGCGCGCGGATCTCAGAGCTGGGGTACGACGACAGATGAGAACACACCTCAGCGACAGATGAGCATCATGTGCACCACAATGGGCGCGCTGCACTTCGGCCGGCTCTGCTGGTGGCGGTCTGTGCCTTGGTGTTGTCCTACTCGGTCGCCTTCGGGTGGCCTGGGTGGGCGGCGGTCATCCACACGGTCCGGGTGGAGTCGTCGATGCAGTACCAGATCCTCCCGGCCGCGGTGACCTCGTATTGCCACTGCTCCATCTCCGTGCCGTTTACGGACCGGCGCGCCAGGGAGTCCTTCAAGGGATGCTGTCTCCTGCTGCGGTTCCGAGGGTTTGCGGTTATGGACTCCCAAGCGGCGCGTGCGCCGGTCGGCGCCGCGGCGCTGATTTGTGCCCAACCCTTGGCCGCGTCGGATGCGGCATACCGGAAGTCCCAACCCCCCGGTGCGGGTGGTGGAGCGACTCGGTCCCTGCGCTTGGCCACGGCCCTCAATCGGCCGGGACGGCGACGGTACCGCCGACAGCCTCCAGGGGACCAGTGAGCTGGCGAGTGAGTTCGGGATCGGCGTATATCTCGGCTGTGGCTTTCCACTCGCGCACAAGCTGTGCGACGGACTGGTAGAGGTCTACCGAAGCTGCCGCCAGAAGTGCCTGGGTCAGTTCCTTGGCGAAGCGGTCGCGGGCGCTCTCCGGAAGGAAGTCCACCCAGGCGTAGGCCTCCGTCAGGGCGGCGACCAAGGCCTCAGGGCTGTGGGACGCAAGGTTGCGCAGCAGCCGGGAGGTGGCCTCAAGGGCCTCCCGACGGTCGCTGTGGTGATCGGCTCGGCTCAACCTCAACGCGGGGGCATTGCGGCGCCGCAGAACCACGTCGTGGTCTGCTAATTCGGCCACCACATCGTTCGGGCGGCGCAAGAACTCAGAGAACGGGCGTTCGACAACCTTCATGCCCCAACAATATCTGCACTACTTCAGAAGTCAAGCGCCAAAGAAGCCTGGCGCTCAAGCCAACGCTCGGCCCTGATGCACCTGTCCCGCGTCGGTGCTGGCAAATTGTCGGGCAGGCGGGATTTGAACCCACGACCTCCTCGTCCCGAACGAGGCGCGCTACCAAGCTGCGCCACTGCCCGTGTGCAGCGGGCTAGAGGCTAGCCGAGGCGGATGCGGGCCACGCCCTCAGAGGCCGAGCCTGAGAGGCCGTGGCCCGAGCGGCCCGTGAGCGCAGCGAACGAGAGCGGGAATGACCCCGTTGCGACGCGACCGGCTCTCACCCGTTTGCGCGCCCTCCTAGGCGGGGGTCGGTGCCTCGGCCAGGGTGGAGGCCACCAGGCGGGCCAGGCGCATCGGGTTGATGGGCTTGACCAGCCAGGCGTCGGCCTCGCTGCGGCGGGCCAGAAACTCGTCGGCCTCGCGGTCGAGCAGCATGATCACCGGGCGGGGCACCAGACGGCCCATGCCCTCCTCCTGACGGACGGCCAGGCACGCGGCCATGCCCCCCATGTTGCCGACCTGCATGTCGAGCAGCACCAGATCGGGCTCGACCTGCTCGACCGCCTCCAGCGTGTCGGCGCCCCGCCTCACCCTGTGCAGGCGATGGTCGCCGCTCAGCGCGGCCTCGCACTGCTGCGCGATCCAGTCTGCGTCGGTCACCAGCAACACCTCGCCCACGGCCGCAAATCGTACCGCCTCTCGCCTCTGCCGATCCCGGTGGACCCGGCCATCGCCTCCGGCCCCCTGCGGTGGCGGCCTCGCCAGGCCGGTTCTTGTCTCTGCCCATCCGTCGGCTTCGGCGGTGGTGCCATGTCCCGGCGGTAACGGCGGCGCCAGACCGCCCCTCGGCGCTCCCTATCTCGGCTGAGGTGGGCTAGCCTCGGTGCTCATGCTGGACATCGAGTCGTTCCACCGCGACGGCGACGGAAGCGCAGCGCCATACCACCTGCTGCGTCCCACCGGGGAGCTCGATGCCTACACCGTGGCCCAGTTCCGGGAGGCGCTGGCCGAGCACGCCACCGCCGGGCGTCTGGTGGTGGACCTTTGCGGCGTGCCCTTCATGGACTCTGCCGGCCTCGGCGCGCTCATCGGCGGGATCCGCCGCATCCGCGAGAACGAGGGCCGGGTCGTCGTGTACTGCAACGGCGCCACCCTGCTCCGCCTGCTGCACACCACCGGTTTCGACCGCATTGTGCCCGTCGAGGAGACCCTCGAGGCCGCGGTTGGCGCGCTCGACCGGGATCCGGGCATCTAGCGCCCGCGACCCTGTCGGAAGTGCCGCACCGTCTGAGGCCGAACGGATAGGGCGCGATCCATCTTGAACCACGCGAGGCGTCGAGTTGGGCCGCGGCCCGCGACCGAGGCGGGCATGACCCCGAAGAATCCCGCCGCGGCCTTGGCTGACTCGCGGAGACTCGCCCTGCCACGGCTCGCCCGGCGGGTTGGGAGCTGTGCCCTGCTCGGGCTGGGATTGGCGCTGGCGCTGAGCCTGGTTGGTGCCGCCGCAGCCGCTGACACTGACGAGTCCGCCGCGCAGCCGGCGCCGGGGGTGGTGGACGTGGTGGAGGTGTCGGGCTACCTCGATCCGATCATGGCCGACTTCATCGAGCGATCCATCGACAAGGCTTCCGCCGACGGCGCTCTCGGGCTGGTGCTGCAGGTCAACAGCTCACGGGCCACCATCGACGACCGGCGGCTGCGCGAGTTGGCCGACCGCATCGGCCAAGCGGACGTGCCCGTCACGATGTGGGTGGGCCCGTCGGGCGCAGTAGCCGCCGGAGGCGTGGGGCAGCTGGCCGGCGTGGTAGCGGACCTGGCCCTGGCCCCCGGCTCAGAACTGGGCGATCTCGGTCCGCTGATCCTGCCCGCCCCACAGCTGAGTGAGCCGTTCGCTGAGGCCTACCCGCGCCTGGAAACCCACAAGGTCTCCTTCACCGAGGCGATCGATCTGGGACTGGCCCGGGAGGCCCCCACCCTGCCCTTCTTCGTGCTGGACCTGCCCGGCTTCCAGGCCGAGATAGACGACTCCGGCGACGAGCCGGTGCGGGTTCCGGTGAGTCGGGTCCGCTTCGCCAAGCTCGCTCTGCTCGATCAGTTCATGCATGTCGCGGCCAGCCCCGCGGTGGCCTATCTGCTGCTGTTGGCGGGGGCCGGGCTGCTCGTGTTCGAGCTGTACACCGCGGGCGTAGGCATCGCGGGCGGCATCGGCGCCATCACCTTCCTGCTCGGCTGCTACGGGCTGGCGGCGCTGCCGGCGCGGGGCTGGGCGGTGGCGCTGCTGCTGGTGGCCATGTTCGGCTACGCGGTGGACATACAGATCGGGGTGCCGAGGGCCTGGACCGTGATCGCCACGGTGTGCCTGATCGCGGGATCGCTGACTCTGTTCTACGGGGGACTGCTGTCGTGGGTCACGCTGGTGGCCGGAGTAGTTGGGGTGTTCGCCGGGATGGTGGCCGGCATGCCCGCCATGGTGCGGACCCGCTTCGGCACGCCGAGGATCGGGCGCGACTGGATGATCGGAGCGCTGGGCGTGGCCCGTGATGGGGTGGACCCCGAGGGCGTGGTGATGATCGACGGCGCCCCCTGGCGGGCCCGAACCCAGCGGGCCACCCCCGTCGCCGCGGGTGATGCCGTGCGGGTGACCGCGTTGGAGGGCTTGATCCTCACGGTGGAGCCCGACGCCGCCGAATCCGACATCGGAGAATTGACAGACCCTCCCTGAGCGCGTTCCGGCGCATTCCGGATACGCCAATCCGCGCCCACCAAAAGCTGCCGAGCGGCTTTGTATCCGGCGATGGGCGTGTGATAGTTCGTCGCGTGGGAGGAGTTGCCAGCATGAGGGTTGCTTCACAAGAACGGGCCGAATGGCAGTTGCGGGCCGCCTGCCGGGGGCCCCACGCCTCCGTGTTCTTCCCGCCCCCCTACGTGGAGAAGCGCGACGAGAAGCGGCGGCGCGAGCTGCGAGCCAAGGACATCTGCGCCGACTGCTCAGTCCAGTCCGACTGCCTCCAGTACGCGCTCGACATCGGCGAACAGCACGGCATCTGGGGCGGCCTCAACGAGATCGAGCGGCGCGACCTCCTGCTGCGCATGACCTGAGCCTGACGGTCAGCTCCGAGCACGCGACCCCTACGCCTGAGGCATCCGGGAGCTGCTGGCAAGCAGATCCGCCTGCGACTCTCTACACCTGGGGCAGCCGGGGGCCGGCGATGCGCAGATCCCCTCGTCGGCGGGTGACCCCCGTGCTGTCGAGCCGGGCCAGCAGAGCCAGCGTGTACTTGCGGGTTGTGGCCCAGGCGTCGCGGACCTCGGCCACCGTCACCCCATCGGGCCGGTCGGCCAGCAGCCGGGCCACCGTCTCGGCCGCCTGGGTGACCGAGGCAGCCGCGAAATAGATGCCGCCGCTCTCCACCAGCCGGCCCTGCCGCACCAGCAGCCGCAGCTCGTCGCCGGGCACGCCGGCGGGCGCGGGCGGCGCGAACGGGGCCGCCTCAGCCGCGGCGACGAATGGGTGATCAGCTAGAGGATCTTCGTCGCCGGCTCGACGAATTCGGCCCTCGACCCAGTCCATGCCCTCGACGGTCTCGATCACGGCCCGCTCGAAGTCGTCGAGGGCGGCTGGATCGAGGCCGAGCGCTCCGGCCGAACTCGCCGCCTCGGTCAGCGAAGCCCTGGTTTCATCCAGATGCGCTGGAGCGACCGCCCACCGGCCCACATCGGGTTGGCGAGCGGTGCCGGTCAGCCGCTCCAGGTGGTCGACGTCGACGCGGCCCCGCTCCGCGATGATCCGCTCCACCGAGCGGTCGGGTCGGGCCCGGGCCGCGGGCAGCACCGGTTCGACGTCGAGAACCTCGCCGCCGCCGACCGTCTCCGAGCGCCCCGACTCGCGCAGGATGAAGCGGTCGCCCATGCACAGCGGCAGCCGGGCCGGAAGGTGCAGGCGGACCAGCCCGCTCGTCCCCGGCTCGATGGCCGACGGCCCCAGCACTCTCAGCCGCACCGGATGCTCGCCCGAGCCGATGTAGGCCGCGTAGGCGCCCCTGCGGGTGACCGGATGGTCGAGCGAGGCCAGCACCGACAGCTCGGCGTCGATGATGTCGGTGGCGTGCCATTGCCCGGCCCGCATCAGGGCGTCGCCCCGAGCCACGTCGCGGTGGCCCGCTCCCACGAGGTTGACCGCCACCCGGTTGCCCGGACCGATCTGATCGCACTGCTCGTGCAGGCTCTGCAGGGCTCGCACCCGCACGGAGCGTCCGCCCGGCAGCAGGTCCAGGGCATCGTCGGCGGCGAGCCGCCCGCCGGTCAGGGTTCCGGTCACCACCGTGCCCGAGCCCTTGATGGGGAAGGCTCGATCCACCCACAGCCGGGGCCGGCCGTGGTCGGCGGCGGTGGGGGTGAGGGCCAGCAGGTTGTCGAGCTCGGCCACGAGATCGTCGATTCCGGTTCCGGTCACCGCGTCGGTGGCCACGATCGGCGCATCGGCCAGGAACGTGCCCGCGACATGCTCGGCCACGTCGAGGCGGGCCAACTCGACCAGATCGTCGTCGGCCTCGTCGGCCTTGGTGAGGGCCACCAGGCCGCAGCCCAGGCCGAGGAGTTGCAGGATCCGCAGATGCTCCTCGGACTGCGGCTTCCAACCCTCGGTGACGTCCACTGCGAACACGCAGGCATCCACCCCGCTCACCCCGGCCAGCATGTTCTTGAGGAAGCGGACATGGCCGGGCACATCGATGAAGGCGATCCGGCGCCCCGACGGCAGCGGCAGCGATGCGAATCCCAGGTCGATGGTGAGGCCGCGCTGCTTCTCCTCGGCCAGCCGGTCGGGGTCGGTGCCGGTGAGGGCTCGCACCAGCGTGCTCTTGCCGTGGTCGACGTGGCCGGCGGTGGCAACTACGTGCATTCGTCGAGCAGGGCCGCACCGGCGACGTGCTTGTCCCGTCGGCCAGCCTGCTTCACGACTCGTTGTTGGCTTGGCGCAGCGCCGCGGCCACCTCGGCGTCGTCGTCGGGGTGGACGGTGCGCAGGTCGACGATGGTGGCGCCGTCGGCGACTCGGGCGATGATCGGGCGGGGCCGCGACCTCAGCCGGTGCGAGTGGTCGCCGGCTACGGCCACCCCCACCGACTCGATCTCGACGCCGGGCAGGGTGCCGCCGCCGGGAGTGGCCGCGGTGGCCACCTCCCGCAGGCCGTCGTAGATGCCGAGGCGGCCGCGGAGCTGCGCGGCGCTGAGCGCGGCCATGCGCCAGAAGTCGATGGCCTCACCGTCGTGGCGCAGATAGGCCAGCGCCGTGTGCTGCAGCGCGGCCAGCACCAGCGAGCCGGGCCGCAGCGCCCGAGCCAGCCGATGCAGACGACAGGCCTCGACCAGATCGGTCCGACCGGCGATGATGCCGGCCTGAGGCCCGCCCAGGAGCTTGTCGCCGGAGAATGTCACCACCGCCGCGCCCGCATCCAGACTCTGGCGGGCGGCCGGCTCGGAGTCCAGCCACGGGGGCGGACCGCCGTCGAGCCACGGGCAGCGGCTGTCGAGCAGCCCCGAGCCGATGTCGGCCACCAGCGGCGGCCCGAGGTCGGCCAACTCGGCGGTGCGGGGGGCCTCGGTGTATCCCACCAGCCGGAAGTTCGATTGATGGATCTGCACCACGGCGGCAACGTCGTTGCCGGGGTCGGCCACCGCCTCGGCGAAGTCTCGGCGGCGGGTGCGGTTGGTGGTGCCGACCTCCACCAGCCTCGCCCCCGACCAGGCCATCACGTCGGGCACTCTGAAACCGCCGCCGATCTCCACCAGCTCGCCTCGCGACACCACTGCGTCGCGGCCCTCGGCCAGCGCGGCCAGCACCAGCATCACCGCGGCGGCGCAGTTGTTGACCACCATTGCGGCCTCGGCCCCGCAGGCCCGGGCCAGCAGTGTGGCCGCGCCGGCCTGACGGTCGCCCCGCTCGCCGGTGTCGAGATCCAGCTCCAGGTTCGAGTAGTCGGCGCTCTGCGTCCACGCCAGCGGCGCCCGGCCAAGGTTGGTGTGCAGCAGCACGCCGGTGGCGTTGATCACCGGTGTCAGCAGCCGCCGCCGGATGGCTCGGGCCCGATCGGGGGCCGAGTCGGGGTCGCCGGCCGCGATCGCGGCCCGGGCCGCGTCCACCAGTAGCGGCGGGGGCAGGTCGATGCCGACCAGCGAGCGGGCTAGCCGGTCTACAGAGGGCGGTCGATCCTGAGGCGGCACGGCAAACACAAGGCTACGTTCCCGCTCCGGTGTGCTGCGCTCGCTCGGCGAGCCTGGCCTGCCGTTCTCGCTCGCACGCCCACGGAACTGTCTGGGACGTGTTCCGCTCCGGAGCGTTCGGCGGGGCCGGCCGCTCGGGGTCGTCCTCGAATCGCTTGCTCCCGTACGCTGGCGGCGTGTTCGCCGTGCTGCTCCTGCTGCTGCTCTGTGTGCCGCTGCTGGAGCTCTACCTGATCATTCAGGTGGCCGGCGGCATGGGGATCGGCTGGACCATCCTGCTGCTGATCGGGGTATCGGTGGCAGGGGCGTGGATGGTGCGCCGCTCGGGGCTGGGCGTGCTCAACCAGATCCGCAACCGCCTGAACCGCGGCGAGCTTCCCGCCGCGGAGCTGGTGGACGGGCTGCTGATCCTGCTGGCGGGGGCGTTGATGCTCACACCCGGGTTCCTCACCGACGCGGTGGGGCTGCTGTTGCTGTTCCTGCCCACCCGGGTGCTGGTCAGGTCGCTGCTGATGCGCCACTTCGCCAAGAGGGTCACCGTCGGCCGCTGGTCGGCGGGTCCCGGTTTCGGGTTCGGCTACAGCTCGGGCGGATCGGGCGGAACGGATGTCCGCGGAGCTGATGTCCGCGACGTGAACGAGGTGCGAGAGGTCCGCAACGGCCGGCAAGCAAGCGAGGACCCGGATGGAGATTGACTCCGGCACCACCGCAGCGGAGGACGGGGTGCTCACCACCACCCGCTCTGTGCGCCGCCTCGACCTCGAACGAGACGTGGACGGACACGCCCGCACCTATGAGCGGGGCCCCAGCGATCCGGTGCGCCTCGCCGACGGTCCCGGCACGGTGGCCGAGGCCGACATCCAGGCCGACCCGGCTGACGTGTGGACCGCGGTGACCGACATCAACCTGCCGGCGCAGTTCTCCGAGGAGTTCCAGGGAGCCGAATGGGTCGAAGGCTGCGACGGTCCTGCGCTAGGGGCCCGCTTCGTGGGCCGCAATCATCATCCGGGCCGGGGCGACTGGGAGGCGCAGTGCTTCGTGGACGTGTTCGACGAGCAGGCTGCGTTCGGCTGGTGCACCAACAACATGGACAATCCCGGCGCCCGCTGGCGACTCGAGCTCGAGTCCATCGTGGACGGCACCCGGCTGCGCTTCCGGGGCATCCTCGGTCCCGGGCCGTCCGGGCTCGACGACATCATCGCGGCCCGCCCCGACCTGGAGACCCGGATCATCGACCGCCGGATGGCCGAACACCGCGCCAACATGCAGCGGGTGGTGCAGGGCATCAAGGACCACGTCGAGGGGGCCGCGGCAGGCGCTTGACCGGGCCCGAGGCGTCTACCGGTTCCGGAGGATTTGGCGGACACGTTGCAGGCCAGCAGCGTGGAGGCGTTGGAGTGGGGGCCGACGCGGCCTCTGTGCTCGTGCGGAGGCGATGACACCGGGGCGTCCGTGTTCGACGAGGGAGCGTCGCTGGGTATCACCGTCGCGAGTTCGGCGCCCTGAAATACTTGAACACCATGGGAGCTGGCCGGTGACCCCGCCGCGGGCGCCCTCGCTGTCGTTGGGTGTGGCGAGGCGGGCCCTGGTAGTGGCCGTCGCGGCGGTGCTGGTGGCGGTGGTCGCCCTGGTGGCCGCGCTGTTGAGCGGCTCCGACAGCGACCCGCCCGAGAGCGCCGACACGTCGCAGGCACAGGTCGATGTCGAGGCCGCCCTTGAAGCGGTGGCCCTAGCCCAAGCCGCAGCTGCGAGGGCTGAGGATGCCGTTACCGCGGTCGGAGCCACGGTGGCCAGCGCTGAAGAGGCGGCCATGGCGGCCAGGGACGCGGCCACCGCGGCCCAGGAGGCCGCGGGCATGGCCATGGAGGCCTACGTGATGGCCGACATGGCCGCGACCGCCGATGACACCGGCGCTGCTGTCACCGACGATGCCGCGGCCGCCGAAGCATCAGACGACGAGTCTGCGGAGTCTGGCGGGTCCGGTGAGTCGGGAGCGTCTGCGGAGTCTGGCGGGTCCAGTGAGTCGGCCGAAGAGCCGGCCGCCGAGATCGAGGATCCCATGCCCGCGGCCGAGGATCCGCCCATGCCCGAGGACGATGAGGGCGATCCAGCTGAGAGCCTGCCCGGCGAGCCCTACGAGTTCGGCCCGCCCGCGGGGACAGGGCTCGCAGTGGTCGGTGTCGCGCATGACAGCGTTCTGAACGTCCGCGACATGCCTGCTGGCGAGCTTGTCGCCCGGCTGGACAACGTGATGAACGCGGGCGGTGAGTCGGTCGTCTACGTTCGAGAGGCCGACTCCGATGAACTCATCGCCACTCTCGACCTGAATCGGGGCGTGATCGCCACCGGCAACACCCGCAGACTGCCCACCACGATCTGGCACGAAATCCGTATGGGCGATGCGCTGGGATGGGCCAGCAGCGCCTTCCTGTCACCTTTGGGCGGAACCTCCGACACCACCGCCGAGATCGTCGCCGCCCTGGGCGAGACGCCCGCCGCGGCGACGCTGGCCGAGCTGGGGCGGATCGTCGCTGAAGCGGTGACATCGGACGAATCGCCGTCGCGCATCGTCGTGTCGGGCGCCCCCGTCATCGGCGATCTCAGCGAGATCACAGTCGACGTTCTGGGTCTTCCCGACGACTCGGTCCGCGGCTTTCGGCTGCACATCTTCGCTCAACAGGACTCCGACTCGGATCCGTTCACGCTCAAGACCGTGGAGAGCACACCGATCTGCAACAGCCACCGAGGCGCCAGCGAAGAGGGCCTCTGCAACTAGCTGGCTGGCGACGGCTCGGCCTCTTGCCGAAGCTGTCTAGGCCGCTGGCGTCACCACGTAGCCCATGAGGTGAAGCTGTTCGATCGCGGCTTCGGTGTGCTGCCTCACGGTTGCTCGAGCCTGCTTCGACTCCCAGTCCTCCAGCGACTCTTCTACGAGTTCGTTCCACCCCTTCAGCCAGTCGACGAACAGCTTCTCGCGATCAAGGAATCGCAAGAGTTCCTCGACTGTTGGCCGGAAGCGACGCCCGCCGACTGGGAAGTGGATTTCAAACAATCTTGGAGGAGGAATTCCGGCTGTTCCGTAGATCCAGCCGAACTCCATGGACTCGGCATGTAGATGCACATGGGCGGCTGGCTTGTTGTGGGCATTTCGGTCGTACTCGATGCGGAACACAGGGCGCGGTGTTCGATTCGGGTCAGGCCGAACCCACAGTCCGTAGGTCGACTGCTGTACGGCGAGATGATCGGACTCGTCGTCGAGCGAGACACGGAACTCGATCTTCAGCATGAGACGAGGTGCGCTGGCGTCGTCGCAGGCACGAACAAGGGGTATCGAACTGAAGCCCGATCCGTCGGCCTCGAAGGGCGAGGGCCCGATTCGCAGCTGCTTCTGGCTGTCTGTCTCTACTACACCAATCAGAGGAGCCTCAGCTATGCATCCCCCGATGAGGCGGTTTAGGTGGTCGACAAAGTCGTTGGACTTCGAGCGCAGACGATTGTTCACGCGGCACCGGGGAGGTCCTCCTCTGTGAGGACTGCACCCCAGATGAGCCAGAGGTCTCGGAGCAAGGGATCGTCGAGACGGTCGGTCTTGCCGAGCTCGTAGAACGAGCGCAACCCCAGCCCGGTTTCGTCGGATGCCTTCGTGAGCATTCTGACGATGTCTTCCCTAGGGACGGTGATGGTCATGCTTGGCTCCTTTCTGGCGGTCTTGATCGTAGTTCTGCGGTGGGACACGGTTGTCCCTCCAGCTAGGGGATTGGCTGGCGGGGTCAGGCTTCGGCCGCTTCTGCCGCGTCTAGGGCGGCTGCTGCGGCGTCGAGCATCCGGGCGCTGCAGCCCGCCATCTCCACCGGCGGCACATGCTCTTCCGACAGGGCGAGGGCCACCGACTTCAGCGCCTTCGCGGCCACACCGGCGCCGAGCACGGCCGGCTCGCCCAGATCGGACCCCTCAGCCACCGCAGGATCCAGCGGGACGCAGCCCAGCAGGGGCACTCCGATCTCCGTGGCCAGCGCCTCACCCCCGCCCGAGCCGAACACGGGCTGCTGCTCGCCGTCGGGGGTCACCAGATAGCTCATGTTCTCGACCACCCCCACGATGCGCAGGTAGTTCTTGCGGCCCATGTCCGCCACCCTGGCCGCCACCTTCTGCGCGGCCACCGCGGGCGTGGTAACGATGATCATCTCCGCTCTGGGCAACATCTTGGCCAGGCCCATCTGCACGTCGCCGGTGCCCGGCGGCATGTCGATCAGCAGATAGTCGAGGTCGTCGCTCCATCCGACGTCCTCGCAGAAGTGCTGCACCGCCCGGTTGAGCATCAGGCCCCGCCACATCAGCGCCGAGTCCTCCCGGTCCACCAGAAAGCCCATCGACACCACGTCGAGGCGACCCTCGCCGACGGGGCGGGTGAGCGGCACGATCTTGCCGTCGAGCGACCGCAGATCGCCGTCCACCCCCAACATCCGGGGCACCGAGTAGCCCCAGATGTCGGCGTCCATCACCCCGACGTTGAATCCGTCGGCGGCCAGGGAGGCGGCCAGGTTGGTGGTCACCGTGGACTTGCCCACTCCGCCCTTGCCGCTGGCCACCATCAGAACCTTGGTGGTGGGCGGGATGGCGTTGTCGGGGGCTCGCTGCGACACATTGAAGCGGGCCTTGGCCATAGCCGCGGTCTTCTCGGTGGCGGTGAGCTCGGCCCACACGATGCGCACCATGGTCACACCGGGGAGAGACTCCAGCCGAGCCTTGACGTCGCGCTGGATCTGGGCTCGCAGCGGGCAGCCCGACGTGGTCAAAGCGATCTCGATTCGCACCTCGCCGTCGTCGGACACCTGCGCCCGGCGGGCCATGCCCAACTCCACCAGGTTGCTGCCCAGCTCGGGATCGACCACGCCCCGCATCAGGTCCATCACCGCCTCGGCAGTCGGCACGGTCGTGGTCACCACCCGATGCTACCGGTGGTGCCGTTGGCGTTGATTCGGGCGGTGGGGTTCCGGTCAGTAGCCTCGGGCGGGGCTGGGCGCTAGCTTTGGGCCGACGCAGCAGGCATCCCCTCGACCACGGGAGTAATTGTCGTGATCACGCTCACCGACCAAGCATCCGACAAGGTTTCCGAACTCATCCGGGCCGAGAACGAGGACGGGCTGTCGCTGCGGGTAGCGGTGCGGCCCGGAGGCTGCTCGGGCTTCTCCTATGAGATGTACTTCGACTCCGATGTGGCCGACAGCGACACCACCGCCACCTTTGGGGAGGTGCAGGTGGTGGTGGACCCGTCGTCGGCGATGCTGCTCGTGGGGGCCACTCTCGACTATTCCGACAGCCTGCAGTCGGCCGGGTTTTCGATCGACAACCCCAACGCCCAGCGAACCTGCGGCTGCGGCCAGAGCTTCAGCTAGCGGCTTAGCGGCTTCCCTTGCCGCCTTGAGGGCCGAGTTGGCGGCCCGATGCCTGCATCGACTTGAGCACTGAGATCATTGTTGACGGTGCCGCGGTGCTCGTTGCCAACGAGCATCTGAGCTTGCTGGACGTGCTGCGCGACCAGCTCGGCGTGCGTTCGGTGAAGGACGGGTGCAGCCCCCAGGGTCAGTGCGGCTGCTGCACGGTGCTGGTGGACGGCCAGCCCCGGGTGGCGTGCGTCACCCCGGCTCGGCGGGTGGCGGGACGGGCCGTCACCACTCTCGAAGGGCTCGACGCAGAGGTGCGCGACGGCTGGGCCCGAGCCTTCGCGGCCACCGGCGGCAGCCAGTGCGGGTTCTGCACGCCGGGAATCATCTGCCGCTTCGCCGGCCTGCAAGCCAAAGGCGCCGACCACGCCGACCGGGGCGCGGCCGCTCGCGCCCTGGCCGCCCATCTGTGTCGCTGCACCGGCTGGCAGCCCATCCTCGACGCCTGGCAGTCCTATCCCAGCGTGCGGGACGAGCCTGGCGTCGCCGACCCGGATCGACGAGCCGCCGCCGACTTGCGGGCCGGCATTGAGGGCGGCTCGCCGCAGTCCACCGGACCCTATGTGGCCCTCGGCGCCGGTGGCTTCGCCGACGACACCGCGCCCATTGATGCCCTGGTGGCGGTGCGGGGCGGCGAGGGCTGCGGCTCAGCCGACGAGGATGGCTGGGTGGTGGCGGATACGCCGGCCGAGGCCCGCCGGCTGGCCGGGCGGGTGCCCGGTCGGCGCACCACCGCTACTTGGGCGCCGCCGCTGGAGGCGCCGCCGGGCGACTGGGCCGTCACCCTGCGCACCAACTGGACCGAGCCCGGCTATCTGGAGACCGACGCGGCCTGGTGCCAACCTGGCGGCGAGCCAGCCTCGCCGCTGGGCAACGGCGGGGCCTTCGGGGGCAAGCTCCACTCGCCGGTGGCCGAGGCCGCCCGCCGCCTGGCCGACCGGCACGGCCGGGCGGTGCGGGTGCTGTGGTCGCGCCCCGACACGGTCGAGCTCGGTCCCAAGCGTCCACCGGTGGCGGCGGGAGTGCGGTCCGACGGAACCGGCGAGATCGTGGTGGCCCGCACGCCGGGCATCCGCGAGGCGATCCAGTCTTGTGCGCCCGGCCTGGACATCACCGAGGTCGATGTGGCGGGGCCGCCCACCTCGTCGCAGATTCGGGGGGCGGGCTGGGCCGAGGCTGCGGTGTTGCTGGCCGCAGCTCGGGGTGAGTCGGGCTGGATCACCGGCCCCGGCGGCGGATCGGCCGCCGCCGAGATCACCTCTGGCGGCACGATCAGCGTGCGGGTGCGGGCCGGCGAAGTCCTTGACGAGACCGTGTTGCGGTCTTACTGCACCGGCGCGGCCCACATGGCCTATTCGTGGGTGACCAGCGAATCGCTCGGCGTCGATCCCGCCGGGGTGGTGCACGATCTGACCGTGCGCTCCTTCGGGATCGTCGGCGCGGCCGGTATGCCAGCGGTGAGGATCGAGGTGCTCGATGACGGCGCCGAGCCCGTCAACGGCAGCGATGCCGTGTTGGCGGCGGTGGCCGCCGCGGTGTGGATCGACCGGGGCTGCCCGCCGGTCTGGCCCACCGACCGGTGAGGCCGCCGGCTCGGCGACGCAATCTGCGCTCGCTCTAGCTCTGCGGGTAGCCGGTCTCGGCCTCTCTGCGGGACAGTTCCAGATACTCGTTGGGCCCGTCCTCGGTGCGGTTGGCCGCGTCGGAGTCGGCCTTCAAGAAGCTGCCCAGCGCCGCGGCCAAGACTCCGCCGCCGATCATCACAACCACCGGGAACACCACCACCAGCACGATCACCATCACCACCGCTCCGGCCACGGCGCGAGCATACGCGCCCGCAACTGGGCACCGCCACCACACCGGCCGGCCCGGTCCGTCTCGCCAGGGCGCAAGAAGCCCGTCAGCCAAGAGGCCGAGCGGATAGGCGAGCGAATCCGGCCCATACGGGCGAGGTCGTGGCCCGAGCGGCCCGTGAGCGCAGCGAACAAGAGCGGGAGACACCCCGTTGCAACGCGAGAGACTCTCACCTATCCGCGCTCGCTCTAACGGCTGTGTTAGCCGGCGGGCGGCGCGACCGTGTCGGCGATCAGCGTGTCGACGACGGCCTTGAGCGCCTCGTCGGTGTCGGCGCCCTCGGCCAGCGCCCCGCGGTAGGCGGCGAGCTGGCGGTCGGCGGAGGTGCCCCGCTCGCAGATCGTGCGGGTGTGCGTCACCTCGTCCACACAGTCCAGGGCCTCGGCGTCGGGCCTGACCAGCTCGATGAGCTCCTCTAGCAGATCGGAGAAGGGCACCAGCTCGCCCCGACCGAAGTCCATCAGCTCGCCGCCCACGCCGTAGCGCTCGGCCCGCCACAGGTTCTCCGACAGCAGGAAGTTGGCGTAGCTGCGCCACCGGCGGTTCTCCAACTTGAGCCGCCACAGCATCCTCAGCAGACAGACGTACATGGCCGCGACGGCGATCGTGTCCTCCATCCGGGTGGGCAGGTCGGCCACCCGCATCTCCAGGGTGGGGTAGCGCTCCGAGGGGCGGATGTGCCACCACACCATGGAGGAGTCCTCGATGATCCCGGCCCGCACCAGCACGTCGACGTGGCGCTTGAAGTCGGACCACGATTCGAACTTCTCGGGCAGGCCGGTGCGGGGCAGGGTCTCGATCACCGACATGCGGTAGCTCTTGAGGCCGGTGTCGCGCCCCTCCCAGAACGGCGACGAGGTCGACAGGGCCAGCAGATGGGGAAGGAAGTAGGCGGCCTGGTCCATCAGATCGATCCGCAGGTCGGGGTCCTCGATGCCGACATGGACGTGCATGCCCGAGATCACCAGCCGCCGGGTCACGCCCTGAAGATCGGCGGCGAGAGACTGGTAGCGCTCACCCTCGGTGTACTGCTGCTGCTGCCATCGCGCCACCGGGTGCGACGAGGCGGCGATGGGCGCCATCCCGTACTCGGCGGCGGCCTCGGTCACCGCCAGGCGCAGCAGCCCGAGGTCGGCCCGCAGGTACTTCACGTCGCTGCAGACGCCGGTGCCGATCTCGATCTGCGAGCTGAACAGCTCGCGGGCCACCAAGCCGTGGCGCAGGTCGGCCACCTGCTCCAGCAGGCCGGGGGGCTGCTTCGTTATCAGCGCCCCGGTGTCGCGCTCGACGAGCAGGTATTCCTCCTCGACGCCCATAGTCCAGGTTGGCTCGTCGGCCACCGCCGCTCCTATCGGTGAGTCGTTGAGAGGCTAATCCCGCCGCCGGCCAGTGTCAGCCAGAGCCTGTGCGGCGAACAGGCGCGCCGGCCGGGACGCCCTGGATTGGAGCGCCCCGACCGAATCGAGCTTGAGGGTCAGCTCTTGGCTTGGCTGTGCATGTCCTGGATCATCAGGGCCAGGTCGCCCGCATGGGGGATCAACTCGAGCCGGGCCATGACTTCCGACGGCGGGTAGATGCCCGGATCCTCCAGGATCTCGTCGAGGATGTAGGGCGTGGCCGCTGCGTTGGGGCTGCCGTAGTAGGTCCAGTTGGTGAGCGTGGCCCCGTTCTGCGCGTCGGTCAGGAAGTTGATCATGGCGTGGGCCGAGCAGATGTTGTCGGCGTTGTGGGGGATGGCCATGTTGTCAACCCAGCGGACCCCGCCCTCGGCGGGGATGGTGTAGACGTAGTCGTCGTAGGCGTCGGCCTCGAAGAACGACAGGAAGAACCCGCCGCTCCAGCCGTGGGCCACGTCCACCTCGCCGTTCACCAGGTCGTCGCCGAAGGTGACCGAGTCGTACTTGAGGAGCCGGTCGTTGGTGGCCCGCAGCAGGTCTCCGGCCTCTTGGATGGCGTCCTCGTTCTGGTTGTTGATCACGTCCTCGATGCTGTAGCCGAGGTACTTGAGCGCGGCCGCCACTGTCTCGGGGGCGTCGTCGAGCATGGAGATGCTGCCCGGTACCAGCGCGGCGGTGGCGGGATCGAAGATCACGGCCCAGGTCGGCTCGCCGCCCAGCAGGTCGAGCACCTCGTAGCTCATGCCGATGCCGGTGGTTCCCCACTGGTAGGCGACGTGGTACTTGTGCTCGGGATCGAACGGCGGGTTGTCCCACTCCGGGCCGATGTTGGCCGCGTTGGGGATGGCGTCGTAGTTGAGCTCCAGCAGCAGCCCGTCGCGGCGCATGGTGTCGACCATGTAGTCCGAGGGCACGACGAGGTCGTAGATGGCCGCACCCGACTCGACCTTGGTGAGCATCTCCTCGTTGGACTCGTAGGTCGTGTACTCGACGTTGATGCCGGTCTCGGCCTCGAACGCGGCGAGCAGCTCGTCGTCGATGTACTCGGCCCAGTTGTAGAAGGCCAGGTCGCCGTCGGTCTCGCCGGGGGCGCAGGCCGCCGCGCCGGTCGGGGCCGCGGTGGTGGCCGGAGCTTCGGTCGCTGCGGGCGCCTCGTTCGCCGCCGGCGCCTCGGTCAAGGCCGGTGTGTCCGACTCGTCGTCGCCGCAGGCCGCGGCCAGCAGGCCGGCGAGGCCCACCATTGCCGCCATCCAGATGAGGCGGCGCCGTCGGGGGGCGGCGTTTGTCGCTGTGGTCATGGGTTCCTCCCTCCAAGGCTCCTTGCGAGCCAACGAAACAGCAAGGGAACTATAGAGGCCGAGCCGATGGGCGAGCGAGGGGCCCATGCGGGCGAGGCCCGCGGCCCGAGCGGCCCGTGAGCGCAGCGAACAAGAGCGGGAGACAGGCCCGAGCGGCCCGTGAGCGCGGCTCAGCCGTCTACAAGACCTGGGTTTGCTGCGATGCGCTGGCTCGGCGTCGCTGCAGCGCCAGCGAGCCCAGCACCAGCACGATCGACGCGGTGAGCATCAGCGTGGAGATGGCGTTGAGCTCGGGGGTGACGCCCCGGCGGATGCTGCTGAACACGTACACCGGCAGGGTGGTGGAGCCCGGACCGGCTACGAAGGCCGAGATCACCACATCGTCGAGCGACAGGGTCAGCGCCAGCAGCCCCCCGGCCGCGATGCCGGGCATGATCAGCGGCAGGGTGATCCGCCGGAACGTCTGCCACCCGGTGGCGTAGAGGTCGCGGGCGGCCTCCTCCAGCGTCCGGTCGAACTGGTCGAGTCTGGCCCGCACCACCACGCACACGAACGAGATGTTGAAGGCGATGTGCGACAGGGCCACGGTGGAGATGCCGAGGGTGAGCCGCGGCCCGAACGAGTCGATGAACTTGAACGCCTCGGCGAAGAACACCAGCAGCATCACCGCCATGGTGATGTCGGGGATCACGATGGGCAGGTACACCGTGCCGTCGAGGGCCCGGCGCCCCCGGAACCGGTAGCGGTCGAGCGCCAGGGCCACCGCGGTGCCCAGCACCACCGACACCGCGGTCGACACCAGCGCCACGATGAGCGACACCCGGATGGCCGAGGTGATCACCTCGTTTCGCAGCGCCTCGCCGTACCACTGGAACGAGAAGCCGCCCCAGATGTTCACCCGCGAGGACGCGTTGAACGAGAACACCACCAGCACCACGATGGGCACGTACAGGAAGGCGAACACCGCCCAGGCCCAGGCGGCCAGCCCGCGGCGGGTCCGCGGCCCCAGCCCCACCTCAACGTTGCCGCTCATGACGCGGCCGCCGCCTCAGCCTCGCGCCGGGCGCGCCCCCGCCTTCGGGTGGGGGGTCGCGGCGCGCTCTCGGCGCCGCTGCCGGTGCGCTGGTTGAGCGCTACTGCCACCAGCATGGCCACGATCAGCAGCACGCTCAGCGCGGCCCCGAGCGGCCAGTTGCGGGCATCGCGGAACTGGCGGGCGATGTAGGAGCCGATGAGCAGGGTCTTGGCGCCGCCGAGGATGTCGGGCACCACGTAGGAGCCGAAGCTGGGCACGAACACCAGCACGCATCCGGCCACGATCCCCGAGCGGGTCAGCGGCAGCGTGACCTTCCAGAAGGCTCGTGCCCCGCTGGCGTAGAGGTCGCGGGCCGCCTCGGTGAGGCTCCAGTCCATCCGCTCCAGCGCCACGTACAGGGGCAGCACCATCAGCGTGAGGAAGCTGTAGACCATCCCGATGGTCACCGCGGTGGGGGTGAACAGGATCCGGAACGTCCCGAATCCCAGGCTCTCGCTGAGGGCGGAGGCGGGGCCGTTCGATCCCAGCAGGAAGCGGATGGCGAACACCCGCACCAGGCCGTTGGTCCAGAACGGGATCATCACCAGCACCAGCAGGATGGCCCGAAGGTGCCGCGGCCGGGTGGCGATGTAGTAGGCGAACGGATAGCCGACCGCCAGGCACAGTGCGGTGGTGAGGGTGGCGAGCCAGGCCGAGCGCCCGACGATCCCCACGATGATCTCGTCGCCGATGGAGCGGTACGACTCGATGTTCCAGTCGCTCAGCGAGGTGCGGCCGGTGGAAGTGCGGGTGGCGAAGGAGTAGACCGAGATCAGCGCCAGCGGAACAACGAAGAAGATCAGCAGGTAGACGGCGCCGGGCGAGGCCAGCAACATTCCCTGGCGTCGCCGGGCCCGGGTAGCGGCCACTTCCCCCGAGGCTCGACTGCCGGCTGTCTGCCGCGGCCCCGAGGCTTGATTGCCGCCCGCTCGCCGCGCTCCCGAAGCCGGTTCGTCCGCCGTGTCGGCGGTGTCGGGGGCGCCAGAGCCCTTAGACGACCGGCCGCCGATCCGCATCGGCGCTCACTCCTCGATGACCGCGGCGGCGCCGTGGTCCCAGCTCACGGTCACCTCGTCGCCGGGGGCGAAGGGCCGGCCGATCTCGCCCTCGCGGCGCACCTCGATGGCGGTCGGGCCGGCGGCCACCGTGTACACCACGGCATGGCCCAGATAGGTGACCTCGCCCACCGTGCCGTCGAGGCCGGCGCCGTCGGCGACCGCCTGGCCCCGCGGCTGCACCCGGATGCGCTCGGGCCGCAGGCTCACCGCCACGTCGGATCCGGTCGGGGCCGAAGTCTCCGCCTCGATGAGCACGCCGCTGGCGAGACGCACCGTGCCCGGCGACTCCACGGTGGCGTCGATGAGGTTGGTGCGGCCGATGAAGTCGGCCACGAACCGGCTGGCGGGCCGCTCGTAGATCTCGCGGGGGGTGCCGACCTGCAGCAGGCGGCCCTCCGACATCACCCCGATCCGCTCGCTCATGGCGAGGGCCTCCTCCTGGTCGTGGGTGACGAACACGAAGGTGATGCCCACCGTGCGCTGCAGATCCTTCAGCTCCTGTTGCATCTCTTGGCGGAGCTTGAGGTCGAGCGCGCCGAGCGGCTCGTCGAGCAGCAGCACCTTGGGCTGGTTGACCAGCGCCCGGGCCAGCGCCACCCGCTGCTGCTGGCCGCCGGAGAGCTGGTCGGGCCTGCGGTCCTCCATCCCGGCGAGGCGCACCATGGCGATGGCCTCGTCCACCCGCTCGGCAAGCTGCGGACCCTTCACCCGCCGCATGCGCAGCCCGAACTCGATGTTCTGGCGGACCGTCATGTGGGGGAACAGGGCGTAGGCCTGGAACACGGTGTTGACCGGCCGCCGGTCGGGGGGCGCCATCCCGACCTCGGCGCCGAAGATGCGCAGGCTGCCCTCGCTGGGCAGGTCGAGCCCGGCGATCATGCGCAGGGTGGTGGTCTTGCCGCAGCCCGAGGGTCCGAGCAGGGCGAAGAACTCACCGTCGTTGATGTCAAGGTCGACATTGTCGACCGCGACCACATCGCCGAACCGCTTGGTGACGCCGTCGATCTCAACGGCCGCTGCCAGATCAGTCATACGCTCCTCCTGCGGCGGAGATTATTGCCCACACCGCCCCCCTCCCGCCGCAAGTACCCGTCAACCTTGAAAATCAAACACAACACGCTCGATTCTCAAGGTTGGACACGGCACGAGGTGTAGCCCATACGGGGAACAAGTAGGGTGCCTCGGGCAGGTTCCGCCAAGTGGAGGCTCGATCATGGCCAAGACCGAGACAATCCGTGCTCGCATGGAGGCGGAACTCAAGCAGCAAGCTGAGGGAGTCCTTCGCGAGCTGGGGTTGTCCGTCACCGAGGCGATCACTCTGTTCTACAGGCAGGTGGCGCTGCATCGTGGGCTGCCGTTCGAGGTGAGAGTCCCCAACGCCGAGACGGTTGAGGCGATGCTTCAAGCTGAGGCGGGTGTTGACCTGATCGAGTACTCAGGACTTGAAGATCTGAAGGCGAAGTCGGATGAATCCGCCGTTCTCGTCCACGACGCGCTTCGTTAGGGACCTGAAGCGAGCGCGCAGACGAGGCAAGGACCTAGACAAGCTCTGGCGTGTGGTCGAAGTCCTGTCGGCGGGTTCCAACCTTGAGCCGCGGCACCGGACGCACCGGCTGTCCGGGCCGTGGTCTTCGCATTGGGAGTGCCACATTGAGACGGATTGGCTGTTGATTTGGACCCATCTGGACGACACGCTGGTCTTGGTGCGCACGGGGACGCACACCGACCTGTTCGGCTGACTGCCTCAGGGCGAATAGCCTGGAGGCAATGCTGAGCGAGCAGCCTGGGAGATCGTGAGCTGGGCTGATCGGTTTCTCGCGGCGCGTGATCCTGACGGCTGGTCTGCTCCGGAGGGGTTTCCGGCGGCGCTGACGCCCGAAGAGGCGTTCTTCCAGCGTTGCGACGGCAGGGTGGTGCCCAACGGCCTCGAGGTGGTGCTGGCTTCGTCGAAGCACCGCCCGCCAGCGCAACGGATGCGCGACGGCTACCTCATGCGCCGGGGCGGGCGGGCCAGCCCCGTGCTGCTGGTGGTGGGCTACCCGCCGTCGGCATCGGGCACCCCCGCGCCCGGGTCTGGGGCCGGCGGCGAGGTGCGCCTGGCGGTTTGCGGCCCGGTGGGCGAGAACCCTGCGGTGCTGATGGACTTGGATGCCGCTGCGGTGGAGCGGGTGGCCGACTGTGCGCTGAGCGAGCCCGACTCCCACGCCGCGGTCCGGCTGCTGCAGAAGGTTCTGGCCGGGCTCGACGCGCCCGACCATGCCCGCCTCGACGCGGGCCTGCGCAACGTGGGACTGCTTGCCACCCAGGAGCTTCGGGCCGGTCTGCCCAAGCGCAGGGACTGGGCCGAGGCGAGCCGGGCGGGCAGCCGGGTGCTGAGTCTGCGGGGCCGCCGTCTGGTGGAGGGCCTCGGCTTCCGGTTGGAGCAGCACGCCAACCATGTGCACCTGCTGAAGGTGAACGGACACAGCCGGGCCGCGGCGGTGTTCTGTTCCGACGACGAGCCCTTCGACGCCCCAGCGAGGCGTTTCGACGGCATCACGCCGGTGTCGCTGGCGCTGGCGCACGCCGACACCCACGCCGCGGACTGGGTGCTGCTGACCCGCGGCAGCGAGATCCGACTGTATGCGGCCCGTCCCGACACCGGCGTGGGCCGCAAAGGCCGAGCCGAGACCTATGCGGAGGCCAACCTGGCGCTGCTCGGTGCCGAGCAGGCCGGATACCTGCATCTGCTGTTCTCTTCGGAGGCGCTCGATTCCGACGGCACCATAGAGGAGATCCTCGAAGCATCGGACCGTTTCGCGGCCGACCTGGCCGTGCGGCTGCGCGACCGGGTGTACGACGAGACGGTCCCGGCGCTGGCTGCGGCTGTGGCCAAGCGCATCGGTGCGGAACCGAGTCCGACCGAGCTGCGGGCCGCCTACGAGCAGGTCATGGTGATCCTGTTCCGGGTGTTGTTCGTGGCCTATGCCGAGGCCAAGGACCTGTTCCCCTACAGCACCAACGGCCGCTACGCCGACCACTCGCTCACCCGGGTGGTGGCGCAGTTCACCGAGGACCGCCACCGCGGCAAGGCCGTCTACGACGAGCACGCCACTTCGAGGTGGCGGGCCATCAAGGCGCTGTGGAGCGCGATCGACACCGGCAACGTCGATTGGGGACTGCCCGCCTACGACGGCGGACTGTTCTCGATCGATCCCGAGGTGAGTCCAGCCGGCGCGGCCATCGAAGCGATGCAGCCGCTGACCGACGCCGAACTCGCTCCCGCCCTGTCGTCGATGCTCATCGACCGCAGCCCCGAGGGCGAGGGTCCGGTGGACTTCCGGTCGTTGTCGGTGCGCACGTTCGGCACGATCTATGAGGGCCTGCTCGAGTCGCAGCTGTCGCTCGCCGAGCAGGACCTCACCGTGAAGGAGCTCAAGGGCGACGCCACCTTCGTGCCCGCCGCCGCCGATGACGAGGTGTGGGTGGCCGCAGGCAGCGTCTACTTCCACAACCGCTCGGGGGTGCGCAAGAGCACCGGCAGCTACTTCACCAAGGAGTTCGCAGTGGAGCACCTGCTCGTCCATGCGCTCGAGCCGGCATTGGACGACCATCTGGCGCGCCTCGACGCGCTGGCGGCGGCGGGCGATGCCGCCGGGGTGGAGCAGGCGTTCTTCGACTTCCGCTGCGCCGACATCGCCATGGGCTCGGGCCATTTCCTGGTGGCCGCAGTGGACCGCATCGAGCGGCGCCTGACCGGCTGGCTCAGCCGCAACCGGACTGCGGCGGCCCGAGTCCACGCCGAGCTGGAGAGGCTGCGCAAGGCTGCGATCAAGGCTTTGGGAGAGTTGGGCAACGATGCCGAGATCGAGACCAGTTCGCTGCTGCGCCGCCAGGTGGCTCGCTACTGCATCTACGGGGTGGACCTCAACCGGGTGGCGGTGGAGCTGGCGCGGCTCTCGATCTGGGTGCACACGTTCGTGCCGGGCCTGCCCTTGAGCTTCTTGGACCACAACCTGGTCGAGGGCAACAGCCTCACCGGGGTGGGCACCCTCGACGATGTGCTGCGGGTGTTCGAGCCCGATGCCGATCCGGCTGAGCCGAGCATGCGCCGCCACCAACTCGTCGAGATGCTCGACGCGGCCGGCGAGGCGTTGAGCCGGCTGGCCCGCACCGCGGATGCCACCAAGGCCGAGATCGAACAGGCCCGCGAGGCCCACCTCGAGGCGCAGGAGGCGGTCGCGCCGGCACGGGCGATCTTCGATGTGGTCGCGGCGCACCGCGCTGGCGCCTGCGACCTTCCCGAGAACTTCGACCCGGCGGTGATCGAGCAGGTGGCCACCGCGGCCGAAGTGCGCACTGCTCTGGAGGACTTGAATCCGGTGCACTTCCCCACAGCCTTCCCCGAAGTGTTCCGCAGGGAGGGCCGAGAAGGCTTCGACTGCCTAATCGGCAACCCCCCGTGGGAGAAGGTGGTGGTAGACCGCGAGGTCTGGTGGGGTATGCACCTGCCTGGGGTCAGGGCTCTGCCGGTCGCGAAGCGCAGAGCCCGAATCGATGCCCTGGAACGCAACCGCCCCGATCTTGAGGAGGCGTTTCATTCCGAGAAGGCGGCTGCGGAGGCGTTCAAGCAAGTCCTCAAGGCGGCCTTCGCCAACTTGGGTTCGGGTCAGACCGACCTGTACAAGGCCTTCGCGTGGGCGAACCTAGAACTCGCCCGACCCGGTGGCCGCATGGGGCTGGTGCTGCCCCGCACCGGCGTGTCGGACGCGGGGATGGCGAAGTGGAGGCTGCGGGTCACCGACGCGCAGAGCGAAACTGCTCTCTCTCTCTCTCTCTGCGAGCAGCTCCAGCGATCTCGGTCCTCACGCTCATCAACCACAAGGGCTGGGTGTTCGACGGGGTACACAACTCCTACACGGTGGCGCTCACCACGGTTCAGAAGTCATCTCCGTCGCTACCTGCCTCAACACCGGCCAGTGGGCCTTCGACGGTGTCGACGGCCGCTACACGTTCGCTCTCGTCGCTGTCCGCAAGCACAACCCGAGCTCCGAGCCCTGGGGGTGGCCCTGAGGCCGTACCGGCAAGCCAGCAGGACACAGTGGGCGGCGATCTCATCGGCGAGCGGACTGGGGGTGGCCTTGAAGCTGCGCCAGCGCGCCCGCGGCCCGCGATAGGGGAGCCGAGCCTCGGAGAGGATGAAGCAGCGGCGATCACCGAGCCGTACGTAGAGATCTACCCCGGGCCTGCGTCGTCGCAGGCGCACTACCGCGAGCTGTTGAACGAGGGGCCGGAGCGGGTTCCGGTGTCGGAGTTCCGCCGCTGGTCGAAGTCAGCAGCCTTCCCTCAGGTGCCGAGCCGGGCTGCGTTCCGCGTGTGGCGCAAGATGAAGCAGCACCCGCGCTTCGACGGCATCGACCTCGACGAGGCAGGCAGGCAGGCAGGCAGGCAGGCAGGCAGGCAGGCAGGCAGGCAGGCAGGCAGGCAGGCAGGCAGGCAGGCAGGGTCGGAAGTCTATCGAAGCTGGAGGTTCCGGCCGGTACAGGGCGACTTCAACGCCACGACAGACCGCCACCGGTTCTTCCGAGACGACGGGCGTGGCGCTTCCGAGCAGTGGCGGAGTTCCACGCAACCCACGACAGGAGCCTCTTCGTGAACGACGATGGCGCTTCCGCCCGGTCCGCGAGTTCGACGCCACCAACGACAGAGGCCTCTTCGTGAACGACGATGGCGCTTCCGCCCGGTCCGCGAGTTCGACGCCACCAACGACAGAGGCCTCTTCGTGAACGACGATGGCGCTTCCGCCCGGTCCGCGGTGCCGTCGGGCGACCAGGCCCGGCTCACGAAGGATCTCGGCGCCGCGGAGTCACAGCCAGGAAGTGACGGATCGTGAGTGATGTGTGGCCCGTCTACAAGGGCACCTCATTCAACATCTGGGAGCCCGATGTCGGCGTGTACTACGACAGCGCGAACTCAGCCTCGATCACCGAGCATCTCCAGCCAAAGCGAATGTCGCAGAGCCGCTCCGCATCGTCGGCGTTCGCAGAGTTGCCCGCGTCCGAGTTGCGTGATCCGGCGACACTGCCATGCCGCCGTGCCCGGATCGCCTTCCGCGACGTTGCCCGCGCGACCGATACGCGCACGGTTGTCGCGGCGCTGGTCCCACCGGATCGGGTAATCGTCCACCAGGCACCCTACCTGTTGCAGACCGCTGGATCGGCGCGGGACGAGGCCTTTCTGCTCGGGGTGTTGTGCTCGATGCCGTGCGACTGGCAGGCCCGCCGGACGGTGGAACTGCACATGACCTTCGAGCAACTCAACCAGCTCGCGATTCCTGATCCCGGCGAAGGCGACCCCGTTCGCGACCGGGTGACAGAACTGGCCGCGTGCCTGGCAGCCCGCGACGAGCGATTCGATGCGTGGGCCACCGAGGTTGGCGTCTCGGCCGCGGCGCGCGCCGAAATCGCGGCCGGGGGGGGGGCGCAGGAGCAGGCACTGTGCGAACTAGACGCCTGTGTCGCCCACCTGTACGGCCTCGATCCCGACGACATCGCTGTCGTCTACGACACCTTCGGCAAGCCGGGGCAGTGGGATGAGCGACGCGACGCCGTCCTCGCCTGCTACCGCCGAATCGCGAGGGCACGGGGCCAATAGCAACCCGAACGGTCCCCCAGCCGGAGACATCTGGCCTGTCTACACGGGCAAGAGCTTCAACCTCTGGCAGCCCGACACGGGTGTCTACTACGACAGTGCTGACGCAGCGAGCATCACAGCGCATCTCCACCAGAAGCGCCTGTCTCAGCACTCGAGGGCTTCGTCGGCATTCGCTGAACTTGCAGGGTCCCTTCTGGCAGACCCGTCCAGCTTGCCGTGTCGTCGTGCCCGCATCGCCTTCCGCGACGTGACGAATCCCACCAACACCCGCTCGATCATCGCAGCACTGATTCCGCCGGATCGGGTGATCGTCCACAAGGCCCCCTACCTCCTGCAGCTCGCCGGAGCGCCGACGGACGAGGCGTACATGCTGGGAGTGCTCAGCTCCATGCCTTGCGATTGGCAAGCGCGCCGGACCGTTGAGCTCGTCATGTCGTTCGAGCAGCTCAATTTCCTTGCGATCCCCGATCCGGGGGAGGGGGATCCGGTGCGGGATCGGGTGGTGCAGATAGCGGGGCGGCTCGCGGCGGTGGACGAGCGATTCACCGGCTGGGCAGCTGAGGTCGGCGTGCCGGTCGGGTCGGCCAACGACCCGGAGGTCAAGGCCGACCTCATCTACGAACTCGATGCCTGCGTCGCCATCCTCTACGGCCTCGACGAAGACGACCTGGCCGTGCTGTATGGCACCTTCGACGCCAAACGCCCAGGCCGCTACGCCGAGCACCACGCCAACGTCCTCACCCATTTCCGCCACTGGACCGCGGGCGCCACCCCGTAGGGTGGGCAACGGCAGCAAGGCCACCGAACGGAGCAACTATCAGTGAGCGAGAAGGAGCTGATGAACGCCGACGAGGATCCCTACGAGGATGTCGAAGTCATCATGCTTGACGAAGAAGGAGTCCGCGAGGCCGTCGACAACGCGCTAGCCCGAGCGGGCTGCACCTGGGAGGAGTTGCAGGCGCAGGCGAGAGAGGGCCGCTTCACGAGCCCTGTCGCGCACGATGTCTGGTTCGTCGTCTCGACCTTTCTTGAGCCGTCAGATCCCGGGCCCCCTGATGCTGAGGCAGTCGAGGTCGAACCGGACAGATGTCGTACCCCGTAGCATGCTGAGTGTTGACACGATGTCCGGGCTGATAGCCCACCGCCCACCAGCGAGCGAGGAGGATCTGATGGATGCCAACGAGGATCTCTACGACGACATCGAGTACGAGATCTTGGACGAGGAGGGAGTCCGAGAGGCCGTCGGCAACGCCTTGGCTCTAGCGGGCTGCACCTGGGAGGAACTGCAGGCTCAAGCGAAGGCAGGCCGCTTCACAAGTGAGATCGCACGCTCAGTGTGGTTCGCGGTGTCGTCCCTTGTCGAGCCGTCGCCGGTGGTGTCCCAGATTGGGTGTAATAGCGGTTGGGGCGCAGGTTCCTGGGGGTCATGTTAGGCGGCGCGTGTGACGGTGTGGTCGGGCTGGTCGGTGTTGGTGCGGGCGGGTTGGTGGAGTTGGTGTCGGAGCTCGGTGAGGGCTCGGGCGATGGCGGGTGTGTAGGTGAGGCCTCGCCAGCCGTTTGAGGCCCGGTCGAGCACGGCCCATACCAGTGTGAGGCAGCTGGCTTCGCCGGGGAGCCGGCCGATGACTTTGACTCTTCGGCGGGTCTCGCCGAAGGTGCGCTCGATCAGGTTGGTGTGGCGGATCCTGCGGTGGTGCTCTGCGGGGAACCGCAGGTGCGCGGTGAGCGCGGCGCGGTCGGTGAGCAGGCACTTCACGGCGGCGGGGAACTCGCTTTGGTAGCGGCGGGCGAAGCCGTCGATGCCGGCTTGTGCCGCGCTCACGGCCCCCTGGCCGGGCTCGGTGCCGTCGGGCAGGTCGAAGATCGCCCAGAACGCGGCCTTGAGCTCGTCTCGGCGACCGGCGGGGACCTTGGCCAACACGTTGCGGCAGCGGTGGATGAGGCACCGCTGGCGCAGCGAGGAGGCCATTTTGGTCTCGACGGCGCCGATGAGGCCCGCCGCGCCGTCTGAGACGACCAGCAGCGGCGGCCGCAGCCCCCGGCCGGTGAGGTCTTCGAGGAAGTCTGCCCAGGCGTCGTAGGACTCGTCGCCGCCGGGCTCCACGGCCAACAGCACCGGCCGGCCGAGGGTGGTGATGCCGTAGGCGACCAGCACCGGCTCAGCGCGTGACCCGTCGTGCATCTTGAAGTGGCTGCCGTCAACGAACAGGTAGTCCAGCTCGATATCGGAGAGGTCTGAGCTGCGGAACGTGTCGAACTCCTCACGCAGCCGCGCGCAGATCCGCGACGCGGTGGACCTCGACAAAGCGGCCTGCGGTCCCAGCGCCTCCGCCAACAAGGCCTCGATGTCGCGGTCTGACAGGCCCCGCACCCACGCTGAGATCACCAGCGCCTCCAGCGGCTCAGAGCGCACCACGCCTTTGCCCAGAAGCTGCGACGCGAACGCCTCGGCGGTGTTGCGCAGCTTCGGGCGGCGCAGCGCCACGGGCCCCGCGGTGGTCTTGACCGTCAAGTCGCCGTAGCCGTTGCGCTGACCGGCGCGCCCGCCCTCGGCACGCGAGTTCCAGCCCCGGCCCAGCCAGGCCGTGACCTCATCCTCGAGGACCTGCTGCAACACAAGCCGCGCCGACAGGCGCATCACCTCCTCGAGGACCTCCGCGATGTCGCGTCCCGAGCCGAACAACTCGTCGATCTCGGCGCGGACAGCTTCTGTGGGCGATACTCGTGCAGGCACGGGCGTAGGTCTCCTTCTTGAGTCGACATCTCTCTGAAGGAACCTACGCCCCTGCTGCTATTACACCGGCGATGAGACGCCACCCCGTCGCCGACCTGATCTCGCTCGCGAAGCCCGGAGGTTCGCCAGCGAACTCTCAGCTACGCTGAACGGAACCGTTACCAACGGGCTGCGGCTCTCCTTCTCCATGGAGTCGAGCGGCCGCGCCGTCATCGGTAATCGAGTAAGCCGAAGCAGAGTCGTTGGCGACCCCATCGCGCTGACGCCTTCGCAGCTACGCCCCCGGCTCGAGTTGAGCGGAGATCGCAGCCGAAGTTCTCGAGAGGCAGGGCTGGACGGTGACCGAGCCTGATGAGTAGCGGAGGGGCTGAGACTGCAAGCTGATGGTCGCTGCGCGGGTCAACGGGGAACCAGCGTGACTGAACACGCTAGGCCGGGGGTGGCTGCGAGCCGGCCGTCCGCGGTTACGAGAGTGCAGTCCAATGCTTGGGCCAGTGCGACATAGCAGGCGTCGTAGGCTGTGACGTTCTTGCGCATCGCCCAGACCTGATCGAGCAGGCCGCTCATGGCGAATCGCTGGACATGCAGGCGCCGCCACCGCTCGACCAGTGCATCGGCGTGCCTCTCGCTCAACACCGAGCGCGCCGCGAGCCTGCGCAGCGTGTGCAGCACCTCAGCGTCGATCAGGTGAGGAGCGGTCAGCCATTCTTGTCCAAGCAGCCGCCGCGGCTCATTGTCACCGAGCAAGGCATGCACAGCGGCCGAGGCATCTACGACGATCACCGCTCCGCTCGACCGGCATGCAATGCCTCGAGCACTGCGTCGATCGGCACTTCGAGATCGGGTAGGCCCTCCAAGAGGCTCGCATTGTCGGCTCGGCGTGTGGACTCATCGAGTTCCCGCACCGCCATCGCCGAAACCGACAGCCGCTCACGAGCGGCGAGCAGCTTCAGTCTGCGAACCACGTCGTCGGGAACGTTGCGAAGATACAGTGTCGCCATGTCGCAGAATGCTAGCAATCCGCTTGCAGCGTCGTCACCGTCATTGTTGCCGGGCATTCGATGAGTAGCGGCGAGCCCAAGCCGGAGCTGGCGGTCAACCAGCACGGCGGCACGGTCGCCGATGCGCTCAACTCTTTCATCGGCCATGCTGCCGACGGATACGTGGCTGACGTACGCCTCGACATCGCCACCGCCTACTTCAATGCGGGAGGGTACGAGCTGCTCGCCGACTCGCTCGATCGGCTGAACCGCGTGCGGCTGCTGATCGGCGCCGAGCCCTCTCCACCCGAGCGCCGCACTAGAGCGCTCGCCAGCGAAGCCGTCAACCCTCGGCGTGCAGCACTGCGCCGCGTCGGCGACGCGCTCGACGCCCACGAAGAGGCACTGGCGGTCGACCGCGACCTGCTCGGCTTCACCCGAGAGGCCGACGGCACAGCCCGGCGGCTCGTCGAGTGGCTGCGCTCACCCGGCGTGCAGGTGCGCCGCCTCGAGGACCGCTTCCTTCACGGCAAGGCCTTCCTGGTGGCCACCCATTCTCACGGTGTCGTGTCGGGCTCTTCGAATTTCACGCGTGCCGGGCTCAGCACCAACCTCGAACTCAACCTCGGCAACTACTCCCCCCACACCGTCGAGGCGGTGGAGCGGTGGTTCGACGAACTGTGGCAAAGCGCGGCCGACTACGACCTCGCAGCCCTGTTCGAACCCCGCTTCGAGCCGCACCCGCCCCACCTCATCTACCTGCGCATGCTTTGGGAGCGCTACCAGCGCGATCTGGCCGACGAGGACGACGCCAAGGCCCCGCGTTCGAGCATCGAACTCACCTCGTTTCAGAAGGACGGCCTGTGGCGCGCCCGCAAGCTCCTCGAGAAGTTCAACGGAGTGCTGATCGCCGATGAGGTCGGCCTCGGCAAGACCTACTTCGCCGGCAAGCTCATCGAAGAAGCCGCCATCGAGCGCCGACAGAGCGTGCTGGTGGTGTGCCCCGCCACCTTGCGCGACGGCCCCTGGGACGCCTTCAGAGCCCAGCACAAACTGGCGATGGAGCTGGTCTCCTTCGAGGAGCTCACCGCAGACCCGCGACTCAACCGAGAAAGAGCGCGCCGAGCCGAGGAAGCCGGGAGTCCGCTGCCCCACACGCTCAAGCTCGACACCAGCAGCTACGCGCTCGTCGTTGTCGACGAAGCACACAACCTGCGCAACCCGTCCACCCAGCGGGCCGAGGCTCTGCGCCGCCTCCTCGCTGATCGCCCGCCCAAGCAGCTCGTGCTGCTCACCGCCACACCGGTCAACAACAGCCTGATGGACCTCTACCATCTGCTCGGCTACTTCCTAAGGAACGACGGCATCTTCGCCGCCGACGGGATCCGCTCGCTGCGAGACCATTTCACAGAGGCGATGCGCCAGGATCCCAACGACCTGTCGCCCCAGCACCTATTCGACGTGCTCGACGCCGTAGCGGTGCGGCGCACCCGCTCGTTCGTCAAGAAGCACTACACCAACGACACCGTTCGCATCGACGGAACCGAGCAGCCCATCGTGTTCCCCACGCCGCGGGTCCACAAGGTCGCCTACAACATGGACGGCGTGCTGCCGGGCTTCTTCGACCGGCTCGCGGCGGCGCTCAACCCCGACGCCAGCCCCGACACGGACGAGGATGCCTTGACGCTCGCCCGCTACGTGCCCTCCAACTATCGAACAGGCAAGGAGAACCCCGACGCCTACGAGCTCCAGTTGGCCGGACTGCTGCGCTCAGGTCTCCTGAAGCGGTTCGAGTCGTCGCCCTGGGCCTTCGCCCAGTCGTGTCATCGGATGGCAGCCGGCTGCGCGGCCTTCGCCGAGTTGGCCGAGCACCAGGGCAAGGTGCCTACCGGCGGCGCCGTCGCTGACTGGGCGAGCACCGACTCCGACGACCTCGACGAGATCGACAAGTACCTCGACGCCCACGTCGAAGACCTCGAAGACTCGGCCGGATTCGATGTCGAGCGCATGGTGGCCCACGCCCGGCGCGACCACCGCCTGCTCAACGACTTCGCCGAACAGGCCCGAACCGTGACCCGCGACCAGGATCCGACGCTGGCCGTGCTCGCCGAAGAGCTGGCCGAGATAGTGCGCCAGGCCGAGACCGAGGGCATCGGCGATCAAGACTCTCGGGACCGGCGCAAGGTGCTGGTGTTCACCTACTACGCCGACACCGTGGAGTGGATCCTCGACTTCCTCACCGTCGCGGTCGAGCGAGACGACCGCCTCGCCGTCTACCGGGACCGGATCGCATCGCACACCGGCAGCAGCGGCGGGCCCAAGGGATCCGACCCGGCGCTGGGCTTCGCTCCCGTCACGGCCGCGCCCGGCTCGAACCACCCTGACCGCTACGACATCCTCGTAACCACCGACGTGCTGGCCGAGGGAGTCAACCTCCAGCAGGCCCGCCACATCATCAACTACGACCTGCCGTGGAACCCGATGCGGCTGGTGCAGCGCCACGGTCGCATCGACCGGATCGGATCGAAGCATCGGGAGGTGCATATCCGCTGCGTGTTCCCCGACACCCGCCTCGACGAACTGCTGGGCCTCGAAGAGCGCCTCAATCACAAGATCGCCCATGCCGCGGCCTCGATCGGGGTGGGTGAGGTGATCCCCGGCCAGCAGCACCGCCTCGACCGCAGCTTCAGCCTGACCCGCCAAGAGATCGACCGGCTCCGAGCCGAGGACGCCGCCATCTTCGAGCGGGGCGGCACCGAACTCGGTGCGCAGTCCGGCGAGGAGTTCAGGGCCGAACTTCGCCGCGCCCTTGAAGACCCCGACGCGGCTGCACGCCTGAAGCGGCTGCCCTGGGGGACAGGCTCAGGGATGGCTGTGCGTGCGGGCGGTGAGGCTGGCTATGTGTTCTGCGCCAAGGTTGGCGACGACGATCATCCACAGTTCCGGTTCGTCGCCAACTCCGGCGAAGTGCGCAGCGACACGCTCGAATGCCTTTGGCTCGCCCGACCCGCCGACGACTTCGAGACGCCTCGAGTGCTCGACGACGCAAGCGCCGCGGCGGCTTTCGACGCCTGGGAGGCTGCTCAGGCCGACATCGTGGCGCGCTGGAACCACTTCTCGGACAAGGCCAACCTCGAACCCAAGATCCCTGCGGCGTTGCGTCAGGCGGCCGAGATCGTGCGAGCGAATCCCCCGCCACAGATGACCGACGAGGAGGTCGGCACCGCCATCGATGCCTTGCAGGCACCCTACACCGAGCGGGTCACTCGCCTGGTCCGCAAGGCGCTGCGAAACTCACCGACACCCGCTGAGCAGGCCGAAGCGATACTTGACGTGGTCGAAGAGCAGGGCCTTCAGCCGCAGCCAGTGCCTGAGCCGCTGCCGGAGATCACCGCCGACGACGTTCATCTGGTCTGCTGGCAGGCCCTCGTCTAGCTACGGAACGGCGACATTCCAGCAGAGCCTCGCCGCCTTGCAAGCCGAAGTGCTGGCATCATGTGGATTCATGTTGATTTGGTGTTGGTCATATGAGCGGCGGTTGCGTTTAGGAGGTCTGCTACTTGCTTTCGGGCTCTTGCTTGGGCGGCTTGCAGTTGGCTGTTGTCTTCGGTTCCGGTCGTTTCCGTTACGGCTTCGGCGTAGATCTTGATCTTTGGCTCTGTTCCGCTTGGCCTGACTATCACCCTGGCCTCGGTGCCGTACAGCTCAAGGATCACCACGTCGGCCGGCGGCAGGTGTTCTGATCCGTCGGCTAGGTCGTGAACCGCGGTCACCGCTGCTCCGGCCAGCTCGGTTGGCGGGGTTCGGCGCAGGGCTTCCATCGCCCTGCGCATCGGCTCGGTGCCCGTGGTTGGCTCGAAGCGGATCGAGCGCTGGCCGGTGGCGTGGGCGCCGTGGCGGCGGTGCAGGTCGTCGAGCAGGTCGAGCAGCGTCCGGCCCTCGGCCTTCAGGCGGGCGACTAGCTCGGCTGTGGCCAGGGCGGCGCCGATGCCGTCCTTGTCGCCTACCGCCTCGCCCACCGCATAGCCGAGAGCGTCCTCGTAGCCCAGCACCAGATCGTGTCCGGGTCGCTGCGAGCGGGCCTTCATGATCCATTTGAAGCCGGTGAGCGTCTCGGCCCAGTCGGCGCGGTGATGGGCCGCGATGCGCGGCAGCAGCCGCGACGACACCACCGTGTTGATCACCAGCCTCGGCCGTCCTGACGGGTTCGGCCGGCTGAGCAGATGCTCGGCCAGCAGGCAGCCCGTCTCGTCGCCGGTCAGCACCTGCCACCGACCCCGGTCGGGCACCGCCACCGCCAGCCGGTCGGCGTCGGGATCGTGGGTCAGGGCCACATCGGCATCGGTATCGGCGGCCAGCTGCAGCAGCCGGTCGAGCACGCCGGGCTCCTCGGGGTTGGGGAACGGCGCGGTCGGGAAGTCGGGGTCGGGCTCGGCTTGATCGGCCACCACCGACGGCGGGTCGAATCCGGCTCGAGCCAAAGCCCGCATGAAGATGTCGGCCCCCACTCCGTGAAGGGGCGTGTAGGCCATGCGAACCGAACGCTCACTCCTAGAGGCCGAGCTTGCGAGGCCGGGGGCCTGAGCGGCCCGTGAGCGCAGCGAACAAGAGCGGGAAGGACTCCGTTGCGGGGCGAAGGGCTCTCGCCAACTTGCGCCCGCTCCTAGGCGCCAGCAGACCCGCCACCGCGTCCAGGTAGGCCTCGACCACCTCCTCCCCGACGGTCGTGATGCGGGGGTCATCGGCGGGCGCCAGGTCGCCAGGGTCCGGCGGCGCGGTCTCATCGACGATCTGGCTGATCTCACCGTCTATCGGCGCGGTCAGCAGGCTGCCGCCCCGCCAGTAGAGCTTGTAGCCGTTGTCGGAGCGCGGGTTGTGGCTGGCGGTCACCATCACCCCGGCTGCCGCTTCGAGATGCTTGACCGCGAAGGCCAACACCGGGGTGGGGACAGGCTCCGGCAGCATCTGAACCTCGATGCCGTGGGAGGCCAGCACCCGGGCGGCGTCGAGGGCGAAATCCCGGCTGCGGTGGCGGGCGTCGCAACCCACGATCACGCCGCCTTCGGGCTGTCCGTCCTGCAGCAGCCGCCGGGCCAATGCCGTGGTCACGATCCTCACCAGCACTCGGTTCATGCGGGCCGGTCCCGCCCCCATCGGCCCCCGGATGCCGGCCGTACCGAAGGCGAGCCGCGGCGAGAAGCGATTCTCCAGTTCGGCCGGGTCGCGGTCGAGCAGGCGCTGCAACTCGGCTCGGGTGTCGGGATCGGGGTCGGCGGCCAGCCACCGCCCGGCCTCGTAGCGGACCTGTGCTGGAGTCAACTAGAGGATCAGGCCGAGGCGGGCTCGACGGCCATCTCGAACGACTCCAGCGCGTTCACGATGTGTCGGCGGCTCATCTCGCGGGCCCGGGGGGCGTCACCGGCAGCTATGGCGTCGTAGATGGCCTCGTGCTCCTCCCAGGTGATGTCGCCCCGGCTGTCGGTCACCACCGAGAACACCAGCTCCGTCTGCTGGCGCAGCGGGTCGAGCACCTGCTGAAGGAACGGGATCCCGGCCGCCTTCTCCACCGCGATGTGGAACTCCCGGTGGCATAGGGCGGCGGTTACCGCATCCCCCCGCTCGGTGGCGCTGCGTCCTTCGTCCATGCACTGGCGGATCTTCTCGATGGCGTCGGGATCCTGGAGCACGGCGGCCTGCTCGACAGCGTACCCCTCCACCAGGATCCGGATCTGCTGGATGTGGTGAACCTCCAACCGGTCGATGGCGCACACATGGGCGCCCCGCCTGGGCACCACCTCGATCAGCCCCGTCGCCTCCAGCGAGCGCATCGCCTCACGCACCGGATTGCGGCTCACCCCCAGCCGCTCGGCGAGATGGCCCTCCACCAGCCGCTGGCCCGGACTCAGCTCGCCGTCAAGGATCATCAGGCGAATCTGGCTCGCCACCACCTCTCGCAGAGGCTGTCCACCATCGATTTCGGCCAAAGTCGAGTCCTCCATTCTGGCGGGGCGACGTTACAGGTTCGCCGATCCCGATAGGAAGCCGAGCAACCGGGCCAGCTAGACAGTCGGTCGGCCCCTGCATCCACACGGCGCCGAAAGGAACTGACGATGACCACGCTTATCACCGGGGCGGGGATGATCGGATCGCTGGCCGCGGCCCGCATCGTCGCCGAACACGGCGAGCGGCCCGTCCTCTACGACATCGCCTTCAGCGAGCGGAACCTGGCCGAGCGGCTCGCTCCCGACTCGGTGGAGTTGGTCAAGGGCGACATCGGCGACATCGGCGACCTGCTGCGCGCCATCGAGGCCCACGGCGTCGAGCGGATCATCCACACCGCCTCGCTGCTTACCCGGGACCTGATCCCCCGCCCGGTGGCCGGGGTGAGGGTGAACGTCATGGGCACCATGAACGTGCTGGAGGCGGCCCGAATGGCGGGGCTGCGCCGGGTGGTGTTCTGCAGCTCCACCGTGGTCACCATGGGCCGGCGCCGGGTGGCCCCCGAAGACGACACGCTGGAAGACTTCACCCTCGGCGTGGTGAGCGAGTACCCGCCGTCGCTGTACGCCTCGATGAAGCTGGCCTCGGAGTGGCTGTGCCACAACTACACCGACTCCTACGGGCTCGACACCGCGGTGGTCCGCTTCGGCGGCGTGTTCGGTCCCTGGCACGGCGTGCCCGGCGGCGGTCCCAGCAAGCTCCTCAAACAGCTCATCGAGTGCGCCCACTTCGAGCGCCCCTACCGCATCGCCGAGCCCGACCTGCACCGCCAGGGCATGGACTACACCTACTCCCACGACGGCGCCCAGGCTCTGGCCAAGGCGGCCTTCGCGCCCGGAGTGCCCAACCGGGTCTACAACGCCACCATGGGCGAGTTCCACACCATCTCGGCCGTGATCTCGCTCATCGAGCAGGCCGCGGGCCGCCCGATCGCCCTAGAGGTCACCGACGAGGACTCCATGACCAAGTACGGCAACCCCACCAGCCCCATGGACTTGACCGCCTCTCGGCGCGACCTCGCCTACGAGGTGGAGTACCCCATGGGCGCGGCGGTGGCCGACTATCTGGAGTGGCTGGCCAGCACCACAGCGTGATCGCGGATGGCTTCGTGCCGGCGCGAGGTCAAGCCAGCGAGCCTCGGTTGTTGGTGACAGCCTCCGCCGCGGCCAGCGCCCCCGCGGCCAGGAAGTAGCCGGAGCTGTGGCCCAGTGTCAACAGCTTCTGCATCACTCTCTCAGGGTTGTGGCCGGAGGCGAGCGACTTCACGAGCTTTCGCAGCGCTGGGGCCGCCCGGCCCCGGGCCGCGGCTCGCAACAGCGCGCCCGACAGCGGCGCGGTGTGCGTTGAGCGGTCTTCGATCACCGCTCGCAGGATCTCAAGGCGCCCCTTGGCAGCAGCCCCAGAGCGGGCCGCCCACAAGGTCGCTGTAGCAGCCGCCACCAGATCGTCGCCGGCCGGTGTCGAGCCCAAGCCGAGCCCGATCAGCGCCTCGGCCCCGTCTCGCAGCGTCGGGCCCGTCCCGGCGGCGAGCGCGGCGCAGAAAGACTCGGCCCGCTCCATGACGGCAGCGGGCTCGGGCAGCTCGGCTGCTTGCGACAACAACGCCCGTGTCAGCGCGACGCTTCGAGGGTTGAAACCGGCGGGAGCGCCGCCGACTCGGTCGTCGCGCCAGTCCGTCACCTCGATCTGCCACCGGCGGGTCCTGACCGCGCCCTCGCCCACCACCACCGCCCACGGTGCGTCAAGAGCGTCGTCGATCACCCCGGGACCGACCACCACCGAGACCGGCAACTCGACGCCTCCCGGACCCTCCAGGCACACCACGTCTCCTCCGTCACCCCCGGCCAGCATCACGTACCGTCCAGCCACCCCCCCGAGCACCGTCATCGGTCGAGCCCGCCCGGTCACCGAAGCCTGCGCCCCGCCGCTTCCCCATCCGACATCGACCGCTGTCACGCGGCCATCATTTCGGGCTCGGCTTGAGATCGCGGATGGTCAGGTGTTGGCGGGCCAGTGATCTGATGGCGGCACGCCGTCTCAGCAGGCGCTCCTCGGCGGGCAGCGCGCCCACCGTCCGCAGTGCGTCGGCGATGGCCTCGGTGAGCCGTTTCGAGGTGTGAGACACCGTCGGGCCCTCGGGGACCACCAGATCGATCAGGCCCTCGTCGTGCAGCGCCGCGGTGTCGGCCGCCTGGCTTCGGGCCATCTGCTCGGCCTCGCCGGTGTGGCGGAACAGGATCGCGGAGGCTGCTTCGGGCGCGATCGGCGCCAGCCAGCTGTGCTCCAGGGCGACCATGGAGTCGGCGGGGAGCAGGGCAATGGCGCCGGCGCCGGAGCCCTCGCCCAGCAGCACGGCCACGGTGGGGATGCGCACCCTCAACAGGTCGCGAATGAGCGCGCCGACGATGTGGGCCAGGCCCTCGGACTCCGCCTCCACTCCCACCGGTGCGCCGCGGGTGTCGATGAGGGTCACCAGCGCCAGCCCCAGCTCCTCGGCGATAGCGAGCGCCCGCAGCGCTTTGCGATAACCGCCGGGACTCACTTCGGCGCCCCGCCCGTCGGGCCGGCGGAAGCCGATTGCCATCGCGGGCTCGGTGCCGAACCTGGCGAATCCGGCCACGAGGCCCTGGTCGTCGCGGCCCCGCCGGTCGCCGCGCAGCTCGATCAACCCATGGCCGGAGGCTTCGACCACGGTCTCGATGGACGGCCGGTCCGCCGATCTCGATCGCGCCACTGACTGCCAGGGATCGGCTCGGCTCAGGTCGTGGGCCTCGGCGGATTGGGGCATAGCCGGGCTCGGAGCGCCGGTGCCCGCGTCGCTCACGATGTCGAGCCACTCGATGATCCGCGGCCTCAGGGTCTCCGGGGGCACGATGTCGTCGATCAGGCCCCGCCGCAGAGCCGATTCGGCGCTGAACTCCTCGACGTCGACGGGCGTGTCGGTCACCGCCTCCACCACCCGCGGGCCGGTGATGGCGATCGAGGCCCCGGGTGCGGCCCACACCAGATGGCCCTGGACGCCCCACGCGGCCAGCGCTCCGCCCATGGCCGGGTCCATCAGGTAGCAGAGGTAGGGCAGGCCCGCCTCACGGTGTTCCGAAATGGCCGCGCCGATGGAGAGCATCTTGACGAAGGCCGGGGTGCCCTCCTGCATCCGTGTGCCGCCGGACCGGCAGACGGCGATGACCGGCTTGCGAGCTGCGGTGGCCATCACGAACACCCGAGCGACCCGCTCGCCCGCGGCGATGCCGAGCGTGCCGGCCATGAACTCGTACTCGCTGCAAACCACCGCCACCTCGCGGCCGCCGACGGTGGCGAAGCCGGCCCGCACCGCCTCGGCCGAAGGATCGTCGGCTTGCAGGCGGGCCAGGCGCTCGGTGTAGGCGAGGCGGTCGCTGAACCGCAGCGGGTCGGTGGTCAGCACCTCCCGAGACAGCTCCACGAAGCTGCCGCCGGTCAGCGTCTCAAGGAGTTCTTCCGCCTCGGTCATTCCTCCAAGCTCTCACTGCTGCCCCGGCCTGCGGTCCGCGAATCTCGCCAAGACAAACCGCAAGCCTTGTCGATGAACCATAAGAGTGGTTTCATGCGGCGTGGCGTCGGGCAACCAATGCCATCCCCGCAGCGGCTGCCGCCGACGTGACGGCGGCGAAGCCCCAGGCCCAGCCGTAACCGGCCGTCTCCACCAGCACGCCGAACAGCAGCGGACCGCAGACCGCGCCGGTGAAGTTGCCGGTCATGGTGATGCCGGTGGCCGCTCCCGGCGCCGACGGGTTGGCGCGCACCGTGGCCAGATGGAACAGGCCCGGCCACGCGAACGAGGTGGCGAAGGAGAACGGCATGGCCGCGTACAGCATTGCGGTGGACCCGGTCGACAGGGCCACGAAGGCCAGCGAGGCCACTGCGAACATGGCGGCCAGCATCCAGAACGGGCTGAGGGCGGCCCGGTCGGCGCTGGCGCCCATCACCAGCCTCGAAGCGATCCCCACCACGCTTCCCGCCATCAACAGGATCCCGGCTGCGGCCTCGTCGATGCCGATCTCCACGCTCGACAGCACGAAGAAGGAGCTGAGCGCCATCGAGCCCATGGCGGCCAGGCAGGTGGAGCCGGTGGCGGCCACCAGCAGCCCCATGGCCATGTCGGGGCGGGTGCCGCGGGTGCGGCGCAGGTTCGGCGGTGTGCCGGCGACGGCGGGCACCCACAGCGACACTCCGAAGGCGAACAGTCCGCCTAGCACGAAGGCCCAGTTCCAGCCGATGGTGAGCCCCACCGTGGGGATGGCCAGCCCGGCCAGGAGCGAAGCGGCCGGGATCCCCGACTTCTGGATGCCGAGGGCGAGTCCTTGGCGCCGGCTGGCGACTCCCCTGGCCACGTACAGGTTGGCTGCGGGCTGGCCCCATGAGTTGGCCAGCCCGGCCAAGCCCACCAGGATCAGCAGCGCGGCCCACGACCGGCCCGCCGCGCCGGTGACGAGCAGGACCGCGCCGGCGGCCGCGGTGGAGAGGCGCAGTCCCGCGGTCGGCCCGATGCGCTCCACCATCCGCCCCGACAGCGCCGAGGTCAGTGCGCCCACGAAAAAGAAGGCGCTGACCGTCATCCCGATCTGGGCCTCGCCGACGCCGAGGTCGTCCTGGATCTGCACGGCCAGCGCGCTCACCAGGGTGGGGCTGAGGTTGGCGGCCGTGGTCACCAGCAGCGAAGCGGTCACCAGAGCGGCGAACCCCGCGTGGTTTGGTGCGCCCTCCAAGAGCCTCGCTCGGTTCGGACCGCGGCGTTGCACCTCTCGCAGATCCTCTCGTTGGCAAGTCTCGAACCGGTCGGCCTAGGGTATACAGCGACCTGTATACAAGACGCGGCTAGGCGGGACGCGCCCGCCTCGCGGCTGGTGGAGGCACACCATGACGCTGATCCCCGCTCGCATCACGGTGGACGGCAGCGGCGGCGCCGATGAGGTCGGAATCCTTATCGACGGCGCCGTGCGGCCCGGCTCGGGACCCGAGCAGAAGCTGGTCAGCCGCAGCGATGGCCGGGTGCTGGCCGCGATGCGCAGCGCCGGCCCCTCCGATGTGCGCACCGCCTATGAGTCGGCCGCCGCGGCCGCGCCGGACTGGGCCGGGCTGGGCCCCGCCGCCCGGGCCGAGGTGCTGCACCGCGCCGCCGGGCTGTTCCGGGACCGGGCCGACGAACTGGCCCCGCTCATCTCCGCCGACATGGGCAAGCCCGCGTCGGAGGCCCGAGTGGAGGTGGCCAAGGGCGCAGCCGTGCTCGACTACTACGCCGAGCTCGGCTACCGGCGCCTGGGAACCACCTACTCCACCGACTTTGACGAGGACATCTTCACCCTCGTCGAGCCGCTGGGAGTGGTGGCCCTCATCACCCCCTGGAACTTCCCGTTCACCATCCCGATCCGCAAGCTCTCGGCTGCGCTGGCCGCGGGCAACGCGGTCGTGTTCAAGCCGTCCACCAACGCCGGCATCACCGGCTTGATGATTGCCGCCACCCTGCTCGACGCCGGCCTGCCCCCCGGCCTGCTGCACGCGGCCATCGGCCGCAGCTCGGTTATCACCGACGCCCTGCTGTCGGCCCCCGAGCTCGACGGGGTGAGCCTCACCGGCTCCTTTGAGGCCGCGGTGGCCATCCGGCGGCGGCTGCCGATGGAGGTGCCGTTCCAGGCCGAGCTGGGCGGCAAGAACACCATCGTGGTGTGGGCCGACGCCGACCTCGACAAGGCGGCCGACATCATTGTGGCCTCCAGCTTCCGCAACAACGGCCAGATCTGCACCGCGGCGGGACGGCTGCTGGTGCACACCGACATATACGACGAACTGCTGGCGGTGCTGACAGCCCGGCTGGAGGCCATGACCGACACCGCCGGCCGCGACGAGCTGGGGATCTTGGTCAGCGACGGCGAGGCCGGCCGGGTAGAGGACTACGTGTCGCTGGCCGACCAGCAGGCCCGCGACGTGGTGCGTCCCGAGCCCGGCGGCTGGCGCGACGGCAGGGTGGCGCCCGCGGTGCTGGTCGATCCCGAGCAGGGCCCCCTCACCACCGAGGAGATCTTCGGCCCGGTGGTCACGTTCGAGGCGGTCGACGACATCAACGAGGCCGTCGTCATGGCCAACTCCACCGCCTACGGGCTCACCTCCGGCATCGTCACCGGCGACATCGCGGTGGCCCGCCGCTTCTGGAAGGGCTCCCACGCCGGCACGGTGAAGGTCAACTCGCCGCTCACCGGCGTCCCCTTCCATGTGCCCTTCGAGGGCTACGGGCACTCCGGCGCGGGCTGGGCCGAGGGCGGGGAGTCGTCGCTCGAGTTCTTCACCCGCACCAAGACCGTGTACGTGCGCTCCTAGCGGCGACCGTCACCCAATCGACAACAGAAAGAGGCTCCAAATGCTCGGACCCGTCGAATACCGCCAAGCCCTCGAGGCGGCCCGCAACGAGTGGCACTCCAAGAACCACCCGTTCTTCAAGACCTGGGCCGCGGGCGAGCTGTCCAACGGCGCCATGCGGGCCTACTGCCAGCAGCACTACAACTTCGTGAGCAACGCGTCGCGCTACTCGGGGATCATGTACGGGCTGTGCGACTGGCACGACGCCCGCACGCTGCTGTTGGAGAACCTCAACGAGGAGGAGGACCCCGACGAGCGCCACGTCGACATGCTGTCGCGCTTCGGGATGGCGCTGGGCATGACCTTCGACGAGGGTCGCTCCGCCCCCGACCTGCCCACCACCGCCGCCCTCAAGGACTTCATCATCAACACGCTGATGATGCGCAGCGTGCTGGAGGGCATCGCCACCCTCACCATCGGGCTGGAGTCGCAGGTGCCCGAGCTGTACGCGCCGCTGATCGATCCGCTGCGCAACGTCTACGGGTTCAGCGATACCGACATCGAGTTCTTTACCTTGCATGTGGTGGCCGACGTGGAGCACGGCGACGCCGGCTTCGAGATCATCATCAACCACTCCGAAGACGAGCGCGAGCAGCAGATGGTGATCGAGCAGGTGCGCCAGGCCGCCATGAAGCGCTGGTTCTACATGGACGGGCTGTGGCTGCAATACGTGGAGGGCCGCGAGTGGTATCCCGCGGCCGAGCCAGTCGCTGCCTGAGGCCGAGCTTGCGAGGCCGTGGCCCGAGCGGCCCGTGAGCGCAGCGAACAGGAGCGGGAATGATCCCGCTGCGTTACCACGGGCCTGAGGGCTCGCCTCCATGACGCTCACCGATCTGCTTGACCTGCCCGCCGGCGGGGCCGGCGCCGAGGTCCCGATGTGGATCGACGGTCGCCCCGCCGCGTCTTCGGCCGGTGCCAGCGCGGTGTGCGACGCCGTGAACCCGGCGACCGGCTCGGTGCTGGCCCGGGTTCACCAGGCCTCGACCGCCGACGTCAACCGGGCCGTGGCCGCCGCGGCCCGATCCCAGCCGGAGTGGGCCGCCATGGGCGTGCACGAGCGGGCGGCCCGGCTGGCCGAATGGGGCCGTCGGGTGACTGAGGCCGCGCCCCGGCTCGGCCTGCTCGACGCCCGCGACAGCGGCACCGCGGTGGCCTCGATGTCGGCCAGCGCGGCCAAGGGCGGCAAGTTCCTGCAGACCATCGCCGGGGTGGCCCCCGAGCTGCACGGGCGGACCATCCCGGCCACCCCCGGCGGGCTGCACTTCACCGAGCCCGCCCCCTGGGGCGTGGTGGCCGCGCTGTGCGCCTACAACCATCCCACCCTGTTCACCTGCATGAAGGCCGCGCCCGCGCTCGCCGCGGGCAATTCGGTGGTGCTCAAACCGGCCGAGCAGACCCCGCTGTCGCCGCTGGTGATCGCCGCGCTGGCCGCCGATCTGCTGCCCGACGGCGTGCTCAACGTGGTGCCCGGCGGGGCGGCTGCGGGCGAGGCGCTGGTCGCCCATCCCGACGTGCCCAGGGTGTCGTTCACCGGCTCGCTGCGCACCGGGCTGGCCGTGCAGGCCACTGCCGGCGCGTCGGGGGTGCTCAAGAGCCTCACCCTGGAGTTGGGCGGCAAGAACCCCATCTTGATATTCGACGACGTCGATCCCGACACCGCCGCCGCTGCGGTGGTGAAGGGCTCGAACTTCGCCCGGGTCGGCGGCCAGAGCTGCGGTGCCACCAGCCGGCTGCTGATCCACGAGGACTTGCGGGAGGCGGTGCTGGAGCGGGTGGTCGAGTCGACCGAGCGGATCCGCATCGGCATGCCCGATGACCCGTCGGCCGAGATGGGTTGCATGGTGTCGCACGCCCACCGCGACCGGATACTCGGTTTCGTCGCGGCGGGCGCCGCCGACGGCGGACGGCTCCTGACCGGCGGCACCGCCCCCGACGACCCCGAACTGGCGCGGGGAGCGTTCATCCGCCCCGCCGTGGTGGATGGCGTGGACCACGGCGCCACTATCGCCCGCACCGAGATCTTCGGCCCCGTGCTGGCGGTCACGTCGTTCACCGAAGCGGCCGCCGCAGTAGCGATGGCCAACGACACCGAATACGGGCTCACCGCCAGCATCTGGAGCAACGACGTCAACCGGGCGCTGGGCGCGGCCCGGGCTATCGACGCCGGCTACGTGTGGGTCAACGACGTGGAGGTGCGCTATCCGGGTCTGCCCTTCGGCGGTTGGAAGCAGTCGGGCATAGGCAAGGAGCTCGGCCTGGTGGACGACATCTTGAGCCACACCCGCTCCAAGGCGATCAGCGTCGCCATCTCGCCCGCCCGCCTGGCGTGAGCGAGCCTCCGGGCTCCGCCGATGGGGTGAGCGGCCCCGGCAGCGACGCCGACCCTGCCCAAGCTGCCGGTGCCCGCCGCGAGGCCGTCGGGCAGTACGCGGGGGCGCTGCTGTTCTCGCTGAGCCTCGGCGTGACCCTGGTCGCCTTCCCGCTGTTCGTGATCGACCTGGGCCGGTCGTCGACGGCGGCGGGGGTGCTGATCGGGCTGTCGGCCGCGGTGCAGGTGGTCACCCGCTGGGGGCTCGGCTCGGTGATGAGGGTCGTGTCCAACTCCGACATCATCACCGCCGCCGCGGTGCTGATGGGCCTCGGGGTCGGGGTGCTGGTCTTCGAGTCGACGCTGGGCGTGCTGGTGGCCTCGGCCGTGCTGCAGGGCGTGGCCCGAGCCTTCTTCTGGACCGGCAACCAGGTGCAGATCGTCCGTTCGGCCCGCTCCACCGCCAGGGCCATCGCCACCCTGAACATGGTCGCCACTGTGGGAATGCTGATCGGTCCAGCGCTCGGCGGCGTCATCGCCCAGACCTCGTATCGGGCCGCGTTCGCGGTGTCGGCGGTGGTGGCGTTGATCGGCGTCGTCCCCACGGTGATGCTGTCGCGCCCGCCCCCGTTCGCCCGGGTGGGCGGGCACAGCTACCTGCGGCTGCTGCGCCATCGGGGCGTGCGGGTGGGGGTGTGGGCCAGCGTCGCCATCGGCGCCTGGCGCGGGCTGCTGGGGTCCTACGTGCCCATCGGGCTCGATGCGGCCGGCTCCAGCGAGACCCTCATCGGCGCGGTGGTGGCCATCGCCAACGGCGCGGCTGCGGTGAGCGGCTACCTCGCCGTCGATATGGAGGGCTCCAAGGTGGCCCCCGGCGTGGCCCGGTGGGGCGCGGTCACCCTCGTCGCCACCGTGTTCGTGGGCTTCGATCTGCCCGTGGCCGCGGTCACCGCCGCCCTGGTGGCCGGCGGAGTCGCCATCGGTCTGCTGCAGGTGCTGGCCATCACCGCGGTCAGCGAGGCGGTCCAGACCGACCTGCAGGGCGACGCGGTCACCATCGCGGGCGTCGCCCGGGGGCTGACCCTGTCGGGCGCGCCCCTCGGGGTGGCCGCCCTGCTGGTGCTGGGGCTGGGCCCGGCCGTGCTGGTGGTGACGACGGTGCTGGTGGGACCGGCCGCGGCGTTCTGCTGGACCCGCCCCGCCCGGCGCGGATCGGGAGCGTGAGAGCGGGGCAAGGGCCGCTGTATACAACAATTTGCGGGGCTGGCGGAGGCGGTATACGTTGAGCGGTCCGGCTGTGGATCCGTATGCCGCAGTCGTCCTCGACCACGGATTCCCTTGGGGGGTATCGCCAGATGCTGAAGAAGCTCACGTTCATGCGGCTCCTAGCCGCCCTGTTCGTCCTTGCCCTCGTTGCCGCCGCGTGCGGCGACGACGAGCCTGCGGCGCCCGACACGAGCGCGGCCGACGCCGCCGCTCTTGCCGCGGCCGAGTCCGCAGCCGCAGAGGCCGAAGCTGAAGCCGCCGCCGCGCAGGCCGACGCCGACGCCCGCGCCGCTGAGGCTGCTGCCGCTGAGGCTGCTGCCGCTGAGGCTGCTGCCGCCCTGGAGGCCGCCCAGGCCGAGGGGGCTGCCAGCGCCGACGAGATGGCCGCGCTCGAAGCCGAGCTGATGGCCGCTCAGGAGGCCCAGGCTGCTGCCGCTGCTGCTGCTGCCGATGCCGAGTCCGCGGCTGCCGATGCCGACGCCAAGGCCGCTGAAGCCGCCGCGGCCGCCGAAGCGGCCATGATGGCCGCCGAAGCGCCCGAGTCGATCACGATCGCCATCCTCGAGGGTCCCGGCCGGATCGACCCGCACTTCCAGGACGGCGAGATGCGCCGCACCATGGAGAACGTCTACGAGCGCCTCATCGAGCGCGATCTCGTCGATCCGTCGATCTTCGTGCCCAGGCTGGCCGCGTCGCTGCCGAGGCTGGTCGACGACACCACCTGGGAGCTCAAGCTGCGCCGGGGCATCAACTTCCACAACGGCGCCCCGTTCAACGCGGACGCGGCCAAGTACTCGATCGAGCGGGTGCTCAGCGAAGACCTCGACTCCGACCTCAAGGAGCAGATCGAGAAGATCACCAGCGTGGACGTGGTCGACGACTACACCATTCGCATCAACACCGACGGTCCCGATCCGGTGCTGCCGGCCCGGCTCTACATGGTGCAGATGGTCGAGCCCGGTGCGGCTGCCGACGGCCTCGAGGACGAAGCGGTTGGCACCGGCCCCTACAAGTTCGTGGAGTGGGTTGCCGGCGACTCTCTGACGCTCACCCGCAACACCGACTACTGGGGCCCCGAGCCGCAGATCGACGACGTGAAGTTCGTGTTCCTGCCCGACGAGCAGTCTCGGGTGGCGGCCGTGCAGGCCGGCGATGTGCATCTGGCTGTCGGCCTGTCGGCTGACTCCGCCGATCAGATGCCCAAGCTGTTCGTGCGCGACGAGGGCATCGAGTATCCGTACCTGCGGATGAAGAACTACGAGGGTCCGCTGGGCGACTATCCCGAGCTGCGGGTGGCCATCGCCCACGCCCTCAACACCGACGACTACATCGAGTTCATCTACCAGGGTCAGGCCGGCCGGGCCAACTGCCACATCTTCGGATCGGGCGTGTTCGGTCACAATCCCGACATCACCGATCGGGCCTACGACCCGGAGATGGCCCAGCAGATCATCGCTGACTCCGGCTATGCGGGCGAGGAGATCTCGTTCGTGGCCAACGGCACCCGCTGGACCAAGTTCGACGAGCTGTCCGAGGCCATCGCGGCCGACATGGCGGCTGTCGGGCTGAACGTCGACTTCCAGCTGCTGGCTTGGGAGGTCTGGCTCTTCGACGAGTTCCTCAAGCCGATCGGCGAGGTCGGCGGCGACATCTTCTTGTCGTCGTCCTCCAACGAGCTCCAGGACGGCGCCCGGCTCGGCTCCTACATCGGCCGCGACAACGTGACATCGTCCTACGACGATCCGGTGCTCGTGGGCATGCTGGGCGAGGCGGCCAGCGAGCTCGATCCCGTGGCGCGCGAGGCGCAGTACCACGAGATCATGAAGTACAACTGCGACAACGTCGGCATCCTGCCGCTGCTCACCTATCTGAGCGTCAACGGCGGCGCCGACAACCTGTCGTGGATACCGCGCTACGACGACACAGCTCGCGTGGAGGACATGACGCTGAGCTGATGCCGGGAACTGACAATTCCCCTCCACCTGCGAGGGAGCACGACCCGATGAGGACCGGTCGTGCTCCCTCGTGGGCTTTCTGGCGATGACGACGGCTTATCCCTGGCGTGACGCCATCCCGCCCGACGACATTGCCCGCTACCTGGCGGCCGGCTACGGCGACACGTTCAGCGGCGACGAGTTCCGGGCCATCAGTGCGGGCACCTCGCCGGCGCTGATCGTGGTGGACATGACGCTGGCCTTCGTGGACGGCCGCTGGCCCACCGGCTGCGGCGAAACCGGCGGACCTGCGGTGGCCGCCAATGCCCGGCTGCTGGCCGAGATGCGCCGGCTGGGCCGCCCGGTGTACTTCACCAAGATGTACGAGGATCCGGCCCACGTCCCGGCCCCGGCCCAGAAGGGACGCTGGAAGACGGTGGGCCGTCGCCTGCCGGATGCGGACCTGCCGCCCGGTGACGTGATCGTGGACGAGTTGGCCCCCGAGCCCGACGAGCTGGTGATCTGCAAGAGCCACAAACCGAGCGGGTTCTTCGGCACCGAGCTGGCCGCCCTGCTGGTGTACGACAGGGTCGACACCGTGGTGGTCACCGGGCTCACCACCAGCGGCTGCGTGCGGGCCACCGCGGTGGACGCCTTCCAATACAACTTCGATGTGGTGATCCCCTTCGAGTGCGTGGCCGACCGCAGCCAGATCTCCCACAAGGTAAACCTGCTCGACCTGCACATGAAGTACGCCGACGTGGCCCCCCTAGACCACGTAATCGACTGGCTCAACACCCTCCAGGGGTAGCTTCGCATTGCATATTGCTATGCTTTCCGCATGGCACAACTGGTTACAAGAGTGGACGACGAGTTGGTTGTTCAACTCGACGAGCTCATTGACAGCGGCGAAGCTACGTCCCGATCGGATGCGGTCCGGCGTGCGCTTGAGGAGATGATCGAGCGGCATCGTCGCAGGCTTGTCGGCTTGGCCATTGCTGATGGCTATCGCCGAGTCCCTGAGACCGCTGAAGAACTGCGGTGGGCCGATGAGAACGCCCGGGCAATGATCGCCGAGGAGCCGTGGGAGCGGTGGTGATGCAGGCCCAGGGCGATATCTGGTGGGCTGAGAGCGAACTGGGCCGCAGACCCGTGCTGGTGGTGACCCGCAACGAGGCAATTCCTGTACTGAACCGGGTCGTAGTGGCGCCCATCACCCGAACCGTACGGGGGATCGCCAGCGAAATGCCGTTGGATTCCGACGATGGCATGGCTCACCCCTGTGCGGCCTCTTTCGACAACCTCCGAGTGGTGTCCAAGGCACACTTGACCGAGCGCGTCGGATCGGTGGCGCATCGCCGCGCCGAGATGTGCGCTGCGATGGCCGCGATGGCCGACTGCTGAGAAGCAAACGGCCGAGCGAATAGGCGGGCCTCAGAGGCTGATCTTGGCTGAGGTTCCGTCGCGGCGGGGGTCGCTGGTTGCGGTGAGGGTGTTGCCCTCTCGTAGGACGGCTTGGGCGCCGCCGAAGCCGCCGATCACGTCTGCTGCGTCGACTAGCTCGTAGCCGGCGCGGCTGATGTTGTCTCGCCACTCGGGTTCGAGAGTGGCTTCTGTGGTGACTTGGCCTTCGCCTAGCAGGCGGAACCGGCCGGCCTCGACGGCTGCGGTCAGGCTTGCGCCGCCGAGCACTCGGTGCAGGATCTGCAGCTGCCCCTGGGGCTGCATGATGCCTCCCACCACTCCCATGCCCAGCCACGGCTGCCCGGCGCGCAGCACCAGCGTGGGCACGATGGTGTGGTAAGGGCGCTTTTGGGGTGCCACCGCGTTGGGATGGTTGAGGTCGGTGGTGAAGCCCCGGCCCCGGCTCTGCAGCACGAACCCGCCCTCGGGCACGGTTACCCCCGAGCCGAATCGGTCACACACGCTGGAGGTGAGCACCACGGCCTGCTCCGGGGTGAACACCACCGTGAACACCGTTCCCGGCCCCAGCGGCATCGGGCCATGACGCCGGGCGCCGGCCATCCGGCCCCGCAGTTCGTCGTAGCCGGGAACCTCGGCCGCGGCTGGGTCGGCCACGCAATCCAGGGCTACCGCGAAGGCCCGGTCCAGCGCCTCGACCATGGCCGCAGCCGCCTCGCCACCCCTAGCGGATCGCCGCCCGTCGTCCACCATGGCCTGTGCACTCTCGTCGGCCGCCGCAGTCTCGGTGCCCGCCACTACGTCGGGGGCGGAGCCGTCGTTGTGGTCGGTCGCGCCCAGCAGGCCCTGTGCGTGCACGGCCTCGGCCGCCAGTGCCACCACTGCGCCCTGGCAGGGTGGGGGCACGGTGATGAGTTCGTGTTCGCCCAGGCTGGCTCGCAGCGGTTCCACCCACTCGCTGCGGTGGTCTGCCAGGTCGTCGGTGTGAACCTGCTGGCCTGTTGCCTGCGAGATGGCTCGGGCCAGCGGGCCTCGGTAGAGCACCTTGGGTCCGTCGGCGGCTATCCGCGCCAAGACTTCGCCGAGGGCGGGGTTGTGCCAGCGCTCACCCGGCTCGGGGGCCGAACCGCCGGGGAAGTAGAGGGCCTCGCCCGCGGGGTCGAGCCGGCTGCGGGCCCCCTCCCAGAGCCGGCTGCCGGTTGCGCCCACCGGCGCACCGTCGGTGGCGGCCTCAATGGCCGGCCCAAACAGGTCAGCCCACCCCAAGCGTCCGAACCGGCGATGCAGATCGTGCCAGGCCGCCACCACCCCCGGGACCGTCACCGCACAGGTCCCGACCGAGGGCACGAATCCGTGGCCGTTGTCGGGCACCGTGGCCGGGTCGGTCCGCCGACCGGAGCGGCCGCTGCCGTTGAGCACCGCTACCCCGCCGCCAGTCGCAACGACCGCCATCAGATCGCCGCCGACGCCGGTTCCGGTGGGCTCCACCACCCCCATCACCGCATCGGCTGCAATGGCCGCGTCGACCGCCGTCCCGCCGGCCCGGAGCACAGCCACCGCCGCGTCGGTCGCCACCGCATGCCCCGCCGCCACCGCCGCGTCGGCACCACTACCCGCGGACTGCCCGGTGCGGCTCATACCCAATGATCGCGCCTTGAGGCCCCTGGAGGTGTGAGTAGGGCGGCTACATCCGGAAGTAGGGCGCAGGCACCACTTCGAGCTTCCAGGGATCCACGGTCAGGAAGAGGCCCTCGAGCGTGTAGGCCCCCAGCAGTGGACGAGCGCCGTCATCGCCGAACATCACCCAGGTATTGGTGCTGCGCTCGCTCACGGTGGCCCGGGCCTCGCCGACGTCGTAGATGGCAGTTCGTCCGTCGGCCAGTTCCACCTCAATCTTCATTCTCGGCACCACTCCCAGCCGGACGAGCAGGCTGGCCGGCACCGATGTCATGCTGCTGCCGGTATCCACTAGAGCATCAAGATGCAAGAACCGCTTGCCGTCGGGGCTGTCGAGTCGGATCGGCCAGTTGAATGTGCCCACAGGTCCCTCCCAATCCTTGAAGGGCAGCCAGAGCCTCCCCTTGCCTCTCGTTTTCCTCGAGTCCGCCTGCTGTTCTGGCTGTGCAATTTTCATTGTGTTTGACTATAGGACAAGTGCGAGTCCTGTCAAGCATGGGTTCAGCGGAGTCTCGCCTCTGCGTGTGTCTCTGATGAGAACGGACAGGCGACTGTTGTATACAGTCGGCTGCTGTGACTGCCCGGCTTCGACATCTGGCCATCTCCGTGCCCGACGTGGCCGAGGCCCAAGCGTTCTTCGAGCGGGCCTTCGGGATGACCAAGGCCGGCGACGCCGGACGGGGCGTCTACATGACCGACGGAGTCATGAACGTCGCCCTCCTGCACTTTGGCGACGATCCGGTGGTCGGGATCACCGAGGCGGGCTCGGAGCCCTTTCACGGGCTGTACCACTTCGGCATGTGGGTGGACGATCTTGAGCAGGCCGCCGAACAGGCGGAGCGGGCCGGTGCCGAGCATGTGCGGGGCCGGCGGCCCGACGAGCCCAACCGCTACTACGAGGTGAAGTACCGCTCGCCCCACGGCCTGATCTTCGATCTCACCACCTCGGGCTGGATCGGTGCGCTGCGGGATCCTCAACCAGCCGGCGACAACGCCTCGCCAAGCGACACCGACCTCGACCCCAACTCTGAGAATCCCGGTGGCACCGGCTGACGACCGGGTGCTCATCGCCGGGGCCGGGCCGGTGGGCCTGGTGCTGGCCCTGTCGCTGGCCCGGCGCGGCCATCGGGTGCTGCTGGTGGAGGCGCTGGTGGACCTGCTCGATCAGGTCCGCCGGGCTGGCACCATCCATGCGGCCACCCTGGAGATGCTCGACGACATCGGCCTCTACGAGCGCCTCGAGCCCCTCGGCATCGTCGCCCCGCTGGTGCACTATTGGAACCGGGGCGACCCTGAACCCATCGCGGTGTTCGACCACGCCGTGCTGTCGAGCGACACCCGCTTCCCCCACGCCCTGCAGTGCGACCGCCTCAAGGTGGTGGAAGAAGCCCTCAAGATGGCCTCCGGCAACGAGCTGATCGAGATCCGCACCGGCACTGAGCTCGTCGGCTTCCGCCAGGGCGCCGATTCGGTGACTGCGGTGGTGGAGACCGCCGACGGGGCGCGGCAAGAACTGCGGGGCTCGCACCTGGTGGGCTGCGAGGGCGCCCACAGCGTGGTGCGCAAACAGCTCGGCATCGACTTCGAGGGCTTCGCCTTCCCGGATCGCACCATGACCCTCAGCGTGCTGTTCGACTTCGACTCCGTGGTGCCCTACGGCTACCGCAACTACATCCTCGATCCCACCGAATGGGCCAACCTCTTCAAATGGACCGACCTTTGGCGGGTGGTGCTGCCCGCCGACGTGGACGCCGCCGAGGAGGCGCTGCTCAACGACGACGCCATTCAGGCCGGGCTGCAGCGGTTCCATCCCACCGGGGTGCCCTATGAGGTGGTGTCCAAGTCGCTCTACACCGTGCACCAGCGGGTGGCCGAGACGTTCCGGGCGGGGAGGGTGCTGCTGGCCGGCGACGCGGCCCACGTCAACAGCCCCATCGGGGCCATGGGCATGAACAGCGGCATCCACGACGCGGTGAACCTGGCCGCCAAGCTGTCGTCGGTGCTGAGAAGCGACGCCGGCGACGAGGTGCTCGACCGCTACGTCCGCCAGCGCCGCCATGTGGCCGTGGCCCATGTGCAGGCCATCACCATCCGCAACAAGAAGCTGATGGCCGAGGCCGACCCGCAGACTCGCCGCCGCAACCGTGACGAGCTGCGCCGTGCCGCCGATGATCCCGCCCGGGCCCGAGAGTTCCTGCTGAGGGCGTCGCTGATCGCCAGCGTGAGAGAAGCCGAGGAGATCGCCTGACATGGGTCCCGGTGTGACGCGTGAACTGACTCGTGAGCGAACGTGGGCCACCGGGTCGCGGAAGTCGCCTGACATGGGTGCGACCCGCCGAGCGGATTGGCGGAGAGCATGAGTCGCAGCGTGGTCGAGGTCCGTCTGGCCGAGATGGGACTTGTGCTGCCCGAGCCCCGCCAGTTCCCCAGCGACAACCGTCGGGGCTGTGTGCAAGTCGGTGCCGTCATGTACGTGTCGGGGCACGGCCCGCATCACCCCGGCATGGACATCGTGCGCCGGGGCAAGCTCGGTGCCGAGCTGTCGGTCGAGCAGGGCTACGAAGCCGCCAAGGCCTGCGCGCTGTCGATCCTGGCCACCCTGCGAGCCGAGCTGGGCGACCTGACCAAGGTCCGGCGGGTGGTGCGCCTGCTGGGCATGGTGAACTGCACCCCCGACTTCGAGGCGATGCCGAAGGTGGTCGACGGGGCCTCCGACCTGTTCTACGAGCTGTTCGGACCGCGGCGGGGATGCCACGCCCGGGCCGCAGTCGGCATGGCCAGCCTGCCCCGCCAGCAGCCCGTCGAGATCAGCGGCGAGTTCGAGGTGACCTGACATGACCACCCTGGTGACGGGGATCGGGCTGGTGGGCACGGCCTTCGCCCGCTGCGCCCTCCAGCGGGGCGAGCCGGTGGTGTTCCTGGACCTTCAGGAGCGCCCCGACTATCTGCACGAGCGCCTCGGACCGGCCGCGGCCGACATCGTGACGGTGAGGGCCGATATCCGCGACCAGTCGGCCGTGCTCGCCGCTGTGCGCGACCACAAGGCGGAGACGGTGGTGCACACCGCCGGGCTGATCGGCGACAGCGTCTCACGCCAGCTCTACACCGGGCTGCAGGTGAACGTAACCGGCACCATCAACGTGCTGGAGGCAGTGCGGCTGGCCCGGGTGCGCCGGATGGTGCATATCAGCAGTTTCGCGGTGTACGACCGGCGCCGGGCCCGGGGCGCGCCCATCACCGAGGACGCGCCCCGGGGGCCGGGTCGGGCCTACGGCAACTCCAAGGTGATGAAGGAGCTGGCCGCCGAGAGCTACCAGAAGGAGTTCGGCTTCGAGCTGGCCATCCTGCGGCCGGCCAACGCCTATGGATACGGGCACTTCTCGGGCGGATCGTTCGGCTCCAAGATCCAGGCCCTGCTGGAAGCCGGCATCAAGGGCCAGACCGCCTTCGTCGATCAGCGGCACACCATGGACTTCGAGTACGTCTACGACCTCGACATGGGCCGGGCGGTGGACCTGGCCGCCACCGCGGAGTTGCCCGAGCAGGCCGTGTTCAACATCGGGACCGGGACCATCACCACCTTCGACGACCTGGTGGCCGCGGCCCGCCGTATCTTCAGCGACCTGAAGGTGCAGATCATTCCGGGCCAGCCGCCGGCGGTGTCGGCCGGAGATCCCCTCGACCTGTCCCACACCGAAGCTGCGCTGGGCTGGAAGCCCACCTTCGACATCGAGGCCGGACTGAGCCACTACGCCTACGAGTTGAGAGGCCGAGCGAATGGGTGAGTCCGCCCTGTTGAGGAGGTTGGCCACATGATCGACTTGCTGGTGCGCAACGCCGACTGGCTCATCACCATGGATCCAAAGCGCCGCATGGTGCGCGGCGGGGCGCTGGCCGCACACGGCGGCGAGATCCTGGCGGTTGGCCCCACCGCCGAGCTGGAGTCCGCCGGCTACCGGGAGGCGGTCCGCACCATCGACGCCCGCGGCCGGCTGATAACCCCAGGCTTCGTCGACAACCACCAGCATCTGGCCCCGTTCTTCGTGCGGGGCCTGGGCGACGACGTTCCCCTGAAGGTCTTCCTCCACGACCGCTGCTATCCGATGGAGGCCGGCGTCACCGACGACGAGGCCTACCTGGCTGCGATGTGCGCCCTGCTGGAGTCGGTCCGCCACGGCACCACCACGGTGTGCGATCCGGGCTCGCAGAATCCCGAGAACTCGGTGCGGGCCGCGGCCGAGATCGGCTGCCGGGCAGTGCTGGCCCGCTCGCTCACCGACATGGCCGGCGGCCGGGCCATGCCGGGCACGTTCGACTCCACCACCGACGAGGCCATCGCCGACGGCCTGGCCTTCGTTGAGGCCTATGCGGGTGCGGCCGGCGGGCGGGTGCGGCCCTGGTTCTCGCTGCGCACCGAGCGCATGGTGTCGGACCGGCTGTGCCGAGCCGTGGCCGAGCTGGCCGCCGAGCACGGCACCGGCATCGTGTCGCACATGATCTCCAACCGCGACTCGGTCGAGCATCACCAGCGGGTGTTCGACGGCGAGCGGCCCATCGCCCGCTACGAGCGCAACGGGGTGCTCGGCCCCAACGTGCAGTTGGTGCACTGCCACTTCCTCACCGACGACGAGTGCGACCTGCTGGCCGAGCGCGACGTGAAAGTGTCGATGTGCCCCACCGCCAGCGCGGTGTTCGGCTGGGGCGGGCTGCAGCGGGCCACCCATCTCAAGCTGCTGGATCGGGGCGTGACCGTGGGGGTGGGCACCGACATCGGCGCCTGCTCGCACACCACCGACATCTTGCGCATCGCCCAGTACTTCCGCGTCTACCGAGACATCTTCGAGGACGCCTCGCTGATGCCGGCCGAGACGATCCTGGAGCACCTCACCGTCGACGGCGCCCGCTCGGTGCTGTGGGATGACGAGGTGGGTTCGCTGGAGGCGGGCAAGCGGGCCGACTTCCTGCTGTTCGACCTCGACCGCCCCGAGTGGGTGCCGCTGCACAACCCGCTGTCGAACCTGTGCCACGGCGCCAGCGGCGACTCGGTCCACACCGTGGTGATCGACGGCAACGTGATCGTCGAGGACGGCGAGTTCGTCAACCTGGACGCCCAAGCCATCATGGCCCGAGGCCGAGAGGCCGCCACCGCCGCAGCCGAGCGCACCGACCTAGCCCAATACGCCACCCACCGCTGGCCCGTGATCTAGGGCGCTGCTTCGCCCTTCCGGCTGGCGGCTCGGGTAGCGGCTGTATACCGTTTGGGACGATTTGGGTGGCACACTGTCGCCGTGAAGATTTGCGTAGTCGGTGCTGGCGCGATCGGCGGGATGCTGGCTGCTCGCCTGGCGGTGGCTGGCACCGATGTGAGCGTTGTTGCTCGGGGTGAGCATCTGGACGCCATTCGGCGCGATGGGCTCAGACTGGTGGAGTTGGACGGCTCCACCACGGTGGCGACCGGGATCGAGGCCTCCGACGACTTCAGGGTTTTGGGCACGCACGACACGGTGATCCTGGCCCTCAAGGCCCACCAGATCGCGGCGGTGGCCCACGAGCTTGAGGGCCTTTGTGCCGATCACACCACGGTGGTGCCGTTGCAGAACGGCATCGGGTGGTGGTACTTCGAGCGCCACGGCGGACCCCACGACGGGTGCCGGCTCAGTTCGCTCGACCCCGACGGCACCATCTCGGCCGCGGTGGCGCCGGAGCGCATCGTGGCCTGCATCGCCTACCCGGCAGCCGAGAAGACCGCCCCCGGTGTGATCACCCACGTCGAGGGCGACCGCTTTCCGGTGGGCGAGCTCGATGGCGCCAAGTCCGACCGGGCCCGGGCGCTGGCCGACGCCTTCGCCTCGGCCGGGTTCAAGTCGCGGGTGTTGACCGACATCCGCTCGCACCTGTGGGTCAAGGCCTGGGGCAACCTGGCCTTCAACCCGATCAGCGCCCTCACCGGCGCCACGCTGGCCGAGATCTGCCGCACTCCGGCCACCCGGGACCTAGCGGCCCGGATGATGACCGAGGCCGGCCGCATTGCCGAGGCTCTCGGGGTGAGCATCCGCATCAGCGTGGAGCGTCGCATCGCCGGAGCGGAGGCCGTGGGCGAGCACAAGACCTCCATGCTCCAGGACGCCGAGGCCGGCCGCCCGCTCGAGCTCGACCCGCTGGTCGGCGTGTTCGTCGAGCTGGGCGAGCTGACCGGTGTGCCCACCCCGGCCATCAGCACCGTCTACGGGTTGGCCGCCCTGCTGAATCGTCGTCTAGAGGTCGAGCTTGCGAGGCCGTGGCCCGAGCGGCCCGTGAGCGCAGCGAACGAGAGCGGGAGACCTGAGGTCGAGCTTGCGAGGCCGTGGCCCGAGCGGCCCGTGAGCGCAGCGAACGAGAGCGGGAGACCTGAGGTCGAGCTTGCGAGGCCGTGGCCCGAGCGGCCCGTGAGCGCAGCGAACGAGAGCGGGAGACCTGAGGTCGAGCTTGCGAGGCCGTGGCCCGAGCGGCCCGTGAGCGCAGCGAACGAGAGCGGGAGACCTGAGGAGGCCGGCCCATGAGCGATCCGATGACGCTGCGGGGGCTTCTCGATGCCGGGGCCGATCACGCTGCGGCCATTGTGTCACCCGACGGCTCGGTGCTCACTCACGGCGAGCTGAGGACCGAGGTGGACCGGCTCGCCGACCGGCTCCGGAGTCTCGGGGTGGGTATGGCCGATCGCATCGCCATCGTGATGCCCAACGGCGCAGAGATGGCCATTGCCTTCCTGGCCGCGGCCTGCGCCGGCTGCGCCGCGCCGCTCAACCCCAAGTACCGCACCTCCGAGCTGCGCTTCTACCTCGACGACCTGGGCGCCAAAGCGCTCATCACCCGGCCCGACGAGTCGGGGGCGGACGCCCGCGACGCGGCCCGCACCGCCGAAGCCGGCGTGCTGTCGGTAGCGCTGACCGGCTCGGCGGGCTCCATCGACCTGAGCGCCTCGCCGCCTGCCGGCGAGCCGTCTGCCCAGGACGATGGGTCCCCTGGCGGCGAGTCTGTGCCCGCAGGTTCTCGGTCCCCCGGCCGCGAATCGGCGCCGGCAGGTTCTCAGTCTTCTGGCGGCGAGTCTGCGGCCCGGTGGCCGTCCGACGATGATGTGGCGCTGGTGCTGCACACCTCCGGAACTACCTCTCGGCCCAAGATCGTGCCGCTGCGGCAGCGCAACCTGGCCCGCTCGGCCGCGGGCATCGCCGCCTCGCTGGCCCTCACCGCCGAGGACCGGTCGTTGCAGGTGATGCCGCTGTTCCACATCCACGGCCTGCTGGCCGGATTGCTGGCGCCACTGTCGGCCGGCGGCGCGGTCGCCTGCACCGAGGGCTTCGACGCCTTCCGGTTCTTCGCCCAGCTGGAGGCGCTGCGGCCCAGCTACTACACCGCGGTGCCGACCATGCACCAGATGGTGCTCGCCCGCGCCGACCGCCACCGCGACGCGGCCCACTCCGCCGGCCTGCGCTTCGTGCGGTCGTCGTCGGCGTCTCTCCCCACGCCGGTGCTGACCGAACTGGGCGAGCTGTTCGGCGCCCCCGTCATCGAGGCCTACGGCATGACCGAGGCCACCCACCAGATGTGCGCCAACCCCCTGCCCCCCGGCGCGGCCAAGCCCCGGTCGGTCGGGGTTGCCACCGGGGTCGAGCTGGCCGTGCTCGATCGCCGGAACCGTCCGCAGCCGCCGGGGGAGCGGGGCGAGGTGTCGATCAAGGGCCCGACCGTGATCGACGGCTACGAGAACAACCCCGACGCCAACGAGGCCGCCTTCACCGACGGCTGGTTCCGCACCGGCGACGAGGGCTACCTCGACGAAGACGGCTACCTGTTCCTCACCGGCCGCCTCAAGGAGCAGATCAACCGTGGCGGCGAGAAGGTCTCCCCCCTGGAGGTGGACGAGGCCCTGCTGGCCCATCCGGCGGTGGCCCAGGCGGTGACGTTCGCCATGCCCCACCCAAAGTTGGGAGAGGAGGTGGCCGCCGCGGTGGTGGCCGCCGACGGCAGCGACGTCGACGAGCGGGAGCTGCGCCGGTTCCTGGCCCAGTCGCTCGTCGCCTTCAAGATTCCCCGACGGATCCTGGTGCTCGACGAACTGCCCAAGGGCGCTACCGGCAAACTCCAGCGCATCGGCCTGGCCGAACGGCTCGGCCTCACCCCGTCCGACAGCGACTAGCGCCGATCGGGATTGGTGCGTGGACCTCGCCCACACGGGTGAGGCCGTGGCCCGAGCGGTCCGGTAGGACAGCGAACAAGAGCGGGATCAGCCGCGGCCGAGTGCAAACGCTTGCAGGAAACCTTGCACATTCCCGACACCATCCTGCCGCTTCCCGGTGCCGCATTGTCAGACGTTTACGCAGGTCAGAGGCCCGTTGCGAGCCCGGATCGGCGGGCTAGCTTGGCGCTAGTCAGACGGCTGCAGGGTGAGCATGAGTGTCGGAGAGGATGATCGTGACTGGTGGTTCTGCTGATCCGGCTCCAGGCGGCCGCGGCGACCGAAGCGTGTCGCGGCTAGTTGACCGGTTCGAACTTCACGTCATGACGGAGCCCGAAGCGCTTGCCTTCGCCGCGGGCACCAACACCTTGAATCGGGCCGAGTTGTGGCTCGCCTCAGGCATCGCGGCGAAGGAGATTCGGTCCGCGGTGGGCTCCGACAAGCGGGTGGTGGTGGTGCACCTGCCCGACTCCGCCGCCTGGCTGACGATGTTTCTGGCCGTGCTGCGGGCGGGACACGTACCTGCGAGGCTGCCGGTCACCGCCAGAGCGCAGGACTTTCTGCGCGTGCTCGAGAGAGTCGAGCCGGCCATGGTCATCTCGTCGGCCCAAGGCTGTGAGCAGATGCCGGTGGCAGCCGTCCAAGAAGTTGTCTCCTACGCCCAAGGCGCGGCGCTGGGTCTGGCCGAGGGAACGGCGGTGGATGTGCGGGGCCGGGCTGAAGACCCCCCGGAGCCGGCGCCGCTTCCCGACGGCCTGCTGCTGCTCGACTTCAAGCTGGGCGAGACCGGGCCGCCGGAGGCGTTGGCTCACAGCGAGGGATCTCTCGACGCCCAGAACCGGTCCCTGACCGAGCGCTACGGACCCAGCAGGCAGGTGCCCGTACTGCTGCCGTGCCCGCTCCCTGGCGCCAAGACGATTGTCGACGCAGCCTCGCTCTCGTTGTATGCGGGCGCGCCGCTCATCATTCGCGACACCCTGGTGATGGCAGCCTTCAACCCTTCCGATCACAAGGTGTGACCCGAGGTCGAGCTTGCGAGGCCGTGGCCCGAGCGGCCCGTGAGCGAAGCGAACATGAGCGGGAATGACGCCGCTGCCTAGACTGCCGCGGTGGCCCAGATCGAGCTGTTGGCGCTGGCCAATCACGCCGAGGTGCAGAACGGGCTGCTGTACCTGATGGGGGCGGGCTGGGACACGGTCACCCGGTCCTACAAGGAGGGCGAGAAGCCCCGGCCCCAGCACTTCGCCATAGCGCTGTCGGTGCTGGTCCCGTGGATGGAGCACAACCAGCGCCACCAGGTGGTGATCCGGGTCGAGGACGAGGACGGCCACAGCAAGCTGATGGAGGCCACCGCCAACATCGAGGTCGGCCGCCCGCCGGGCAAGGTTCCCGGCACCGACAGCCGCTCGCCGCTGGTGGTGACCGGCATCGTCCACTTCCCCAAGCCGGGCGGCTACCGGGTGAGGGCCACCCTCGGCGACGCCCAGCGCGACTACGCCTTCCGAGTCATCGACAAGGTCAAGTAACGGGCGTCTCGGGCACGGCCCGGTGCATGGCGGCGGCCACCAGCGCGGGCAGCAGCAGCGAGACCAGCATCAGCGACTTGAGCGGCGCTCCCAGCTCCAGCAGGCCGCTCATGATGGCCGAGAGCAGCGCCGCCGAGCCCAGCAGCGCGGCCCGGAAGGTGCCGATGCCCCAGCCCGACTGCGGCGGCAGGGCCGCCACCAGCATGGCGTTGGCCACCGGCAGCACCGACACCGCCATGCCCACGAAGGGAACCAGGAACCACACGCCCGCATTGGTGGGCGCCAGCAGCAGCGGCAGGCCGAAGCCGAAGGTCGCCGCCATCATCAGCCTGGCCGTCCATGGTCCGCCGCGCTGGTCGTACAGCGCTCCGCCCACCAGCTTCACCGGCGCCGACAGGACCCGGCCCGCGGCCAGCAGCACGCCCACCAGCCGCAGATCCACGCCGCGCGCCTCGAAGAAAGCCGGCGAGAAGCCGATCACCACGAAGTGCATCGACACGCCGCCGAAGCTGGCCAAGAAGGCCAGCCGGTAGGTCTGCTTGCGGGCGTACTGGGCCAGTTGCCTCAGCAGCGGCACCGATGCCGTGGCTCGGGCGGGCTCGACCCATCTCGGCACGTAGGCCGCGGCCAGGATCGGGGGCACCGCGCAGCCAACAAACACCCAGCGCCAGCCTCCCCCCGCGAACACGCTCAGCGCGGCGGCGGCCAGCCCGAACGAATAGGCCTGGCCCCACACCGCAATCGCCTTGCCCTCGGTGCCGGGATACAGCCGGGCCACGCTGGCCAGCCCCGGCGGAAAATAGATCCCGAAGGCGGCCCCCAGCAACCCTTGGCCGATCAGCAGCACCCAGAAGCTCGGCGCGGCGGCCGAGATCACCATGCCCGCCGCCAGCGTCACCGCCGCGGCCCGGACCAGCGCCCGATTGCTGAGCCGGCGGCTGCTGATGCCGCCGAGAATGTTGAACGAGGCGATCCCGGCCGACACCGCGGCCAAGATGGCGGCCAGGTTGCTCTCGGTGATGTCCAGATCGTCCTGCACCAGCGGGAACAGCGGCGACATCATGGTCTCGGCCCCGCCGAGGATGAAGTACAGCGTGAACAGGTAGCCGAACGTGGCCCAGCGGACGGTCAGACCGTCGTCTCGGTCGCCCGCGTCCGGGGCGCCGCCGGTGACCGGTTCGCTCAATTCACCCAGCAGGCCACGTAGTGGCCGCTGGAGCGCTCCTGTAGCGGCGGGCGCTCGTGGCGACAGCGTTCCTCCACCAGCGGGCAGCGGGTGTTGAACCGGCAGCCCTGGGGCGGGTCCATGGGGCTGGGGAGGTCGCCCACCAGCGGCTCGTGGTTGCCCCTGGTGGTGGGGTCGGGCACGGGCACCGCCGAGAGCAGGGCCTGTGAGTAGGGATGGGTGGGGTTCTCGTAGATGTCGCGGTGGCTGCCGATCTCCATCAGATGGCCCAGATACATGATGGCCACCCGGTCCGACACATGGCGCACCACCGCCAGGTTGTGGGAGATGAACAGGTACGAGAGGCCCACGGTGTCCTTGAGCTCCACCAGCAGGTTGACGATCTGGGCCTGGATCGACACGTCGAGAGCGGCGGTGGCCTCGTCGGCAACCACGAATCCGGGATGCAGCGCCAGCGCCCGGGCGATCACGATGCGCTGGCGCTGGCCGCCGGAGAAGGCGTGGGGGTACTTGTCGGCCGCGCCGGCGGTCATCCCCACCGTCTCCAGCAGCTCGGCCACGGCTGCCTCGAGTTCTGCGCCCCGCTTGCGGGTGTGCACCAGGAACGGCTCAGCGATGCTCTCACCCACCTTGAGCTTGGGATTGAGAGCCGAATAGGGGTCCTGGAAGATCATCTGGACCTGCTTGCGCATGGCCCGCCAGTTGCGCCTGCTCAGGTGGGTCACGTCGCGGCCCTCGAAGAGCACCTGCCCCTTGGTGGGCTTCACCGCGCCCAGCAGCGCCCGGCCCGCGGTGGACTTGCCGCAGCCCGACTCGCCCACCAGGCCGACGGTCTCGCCGGGAGCCACCGCGATGCTGAAGTCGTCCAGCGCGTAGACGGTTCGCCGGCGGCTGCCGACCCAGCGGCTGAAGTGTACGCTGACGTCCCGGCTCTCAACCAGCGGCACAACCGGCTCGGTCGCGGATCCAGAGTCGCCGCTCACGACTGATCTCCCGGCTGATCTCCGGGGCGGTTGTAGCAGGCCACCCAGCGCCGCTCAGCGATTTTGAGCAGCGGCGGCGCGCTCTGGCGACAGACGTCGTGGGATTCGCCACAGCGGGGCTCGAAGGCACAGCCAGGAGGGAACTGGGCCCGGTCCAGCGGCTCGCCCGGAATCCCCGACAGCTCGCTCTCGTCGCGGTCCACCCGGGGCACCGACTGGAGCAGGCCGAGCGAGTAGGGGTGCTGGGGATCGGCGAACATCTCCGCGATCGGGGCCCGCTCCACGATGCGGCCCGCGTACATCACCTGCACCCGGTCGCAGAACTGGGCCACCACCCCCAGGTCGTGGGTGATCATCAGCACCGACACCCCCAGCTCGGTCGACAGGTCGTGCAGCAGGGTGAGGATCTGGTCCTGGATGGTCACGTCGAGCCCGGTGGTGGGCTCGTCTGCGATCAGCAGGGTCGGCTCGCAGGCCAGGGCGGTGGCGATCATCACCCGCTGGCGCATCCCGCCCGACAGCTCGAAGGCGTACGACTTGAGCCGGTCCTGCGGGTTGGCGATCCCCACCATCTCGAGCAGCTCGAGCGAGCGCTGCCTGATCTTGGCGCCCTCCAGCCCGGCCCGGCGCCGCAGCAGCTCGCGCAGCTGTGCGCCCACGGTCTTGAGCGGGTTGAGCGACACCATCGGGTCCTGGAAGATCATGGCGATCTCCCGGCCCCGGACCCGGTTGGCCACCGCCTCGTCGAGCACGTTCTCGCCCCGCCACTTCACCGAGCCGCCCATGATGCGCCCCGGCGGCAGGACCATTCCCAGGATGGCCAGGCCCATGACGCTCTTGCCCGAGCCCGACTCGCCCACCACTCCCAGCCGCTCGTGGGAGCCGACGTTGAGGGTCAGGCCGTCCACGCCCAGCACCACCCCGTCGCGGGTGGGGAAGCCCACGGTGAGGTCCTTGATCTCCAGCAGCCGCTCCTGGCGGGCCTCGCCGTTCGAGTTGGCGCTGCTCACCCGTCCGGCCTCTCGAGCGCGCCTGCCGTCGTGGGGCTGTTCGTCGGCGACCGGCCGCAGAGGCGAGGTGTCGAGTCCGGGGCACTCACCCGCCGGGCCTCTCGAGGATGATCTGCTCGCGCTCGGCCACATCGTTGAAGGACTGCAGCCACAGCGACAGCAGGTTGACGCCCAGCACCACCACCGAGATGGCCAGACCGGCGAAGGTGACGATCCACCAGCCGTCGGTGATGTAGTTGCGGCCCTGCTGGATCATCAGCCCCCACGACGAGCGGGGCGGCTGCACCCCGAAGCCGAGGAAGGCGAACGCCGACTCCGACAGGATGGCTGCGGCCAGCTCCAGCACGCTCAGCGTGATCAGCGAGCTGACCAGGTTGGGCAGCAGGTGGCGCCACATGACCCGTCTCGACGACGCGCCGGACAGTTCCGACGCCTCCACGAACAGGGTGGTCTTGAGGGTGAACACCAGGCCCCGTCCGACCCTGGTGAACACCATCCAGCTAGAGATGGAGATGACGATGATGACCAGCCACACGCTCGGCCCGAATGCGGCCACCAGGATCAGGCCGGCCAGCACGCCGGGGAAGGCCATCTGCACGTCGGCGGCCGAGATGATGAGGGTGTCGATCCGGCCACCGATGTAGCCCGCGATCAGGCCGAGGGCGGTGCCGAGGACGGCTGCGATGATGACCGCGGCCACGCTCACCAGCAGCGAGATGCGGGCCCCGTCGATGAGCCGGGCCAGGATGTCGCGCCCGAGCTGGTCGGTGCCGAGGGGGTGGGTCCAGGTTCCGCCCCAGCCCACCGGGGGCGTCAGCTTGTCGGGCAGGCTCTGCTTGGAGGGGTCGGGCAGGAATGGCAGCCACGGCCCGACGACGGCCACCAGCGCGAACAGCGAGCAGATGGCGATGCCTGCGATGCCCGCCTTCGACTTGCGCAGATGCGACCGCAGGTCGGCCATGACGCTGGTGCCCTCGGGCGGCGCACCCTCGGCCCCGCCAGCGTCCGCGCCCGGTCCCGCGTCCTGCACCGCGGTCATGGCCGCTCCATCCCGGTCGTGCCGATTGCACCGCGGTCGTGCCGGTTTGTTCCCGTCGTGCGAGTCCGCCGCGGTCGTGTCGGTTGCACCGCGGTCATGCCAGGTCCACCCTGGGGTCGATCATCCGGCGGGCGATGTCCACCAGCAGGTTGGTGACCACCACCAGCGTGGCCAGCACCACCACCGCGGCCTGCACCAGGATCAGATCCCGGTTCTCGATGGCGTGGATGGCGAGGCGGCCCACGCCGGGCCAGGCGAACACCACCTCGATCACCACCGTGTAGCCGGTGAACATGCGGGTCAGCTCCCAGCCGGTCATGGTGACGAAGCCCGAGGCCACGTTGCGGAAGGTGTGGTGAACGATGGTGTACGACCGCGAGAAGCCCCTCGACAGCGCGGTGACCGCATAGGGCTTGCGCAGCTCCTCCACGATGCCGCGCCGGGTCATCTGCGACAGCCGGCCCGCGCTGGCCAGCCCGATGGCGAGCGACGGTAGGATCAGCGACACGAACCCGGCCGAGCCGAAGGTCGGCACCCAGCCGAGCTGCACCGCGAACACGATGATGAGCAGGTAGCCGATCCAGAACGGCGGCGCGCTGATGGCCGCCATCGAGAAGCCGAGCACGGCGTGGTCGGCGAAGCGGCGCTCCCACCAGGCGGCCAGCATCCCCAGCGGCGCGGCCAACAGCACCGTGACCACGGTGGCGCCGGCCACGAGCTTGAGGGTGGCCGGCAGGCGCTCCAGCACGAGCTTCGACGCGGGCTGGCTCTGCCAGAACGACTCGCCGAGGTCGCCGACCACCAGGCCCGACACGAAGTCCCAGTACTGCGTGCTGAGGGGCCGGTCGAGCCCGAGGGCGGCCCGGCGCTGGGCCCGGTGCTCCTCGGTGGCCTCCAGCGGAAGCGACACGGTGGCCGGGTCGGTGAAGATGTGGGTGACCACGAACACCAGGGAGGTGACGACGAACACCACCAGCGCGGCGGCGATGATGCGTTTCGCGAGCCACCGGAGCAACGCGCCCCCTCCCGTCCGGGCCACAATGGACCCGGGTGCCGGGCCGCTCTTGTATACCGTAGCCGGACCCAGCGACCCGCTCCGAATCAGGCAAGTCTCTCGCTCGGCCTCGGCCGCCAGAATCGATTTATAACAATCTGCGCGACTTTTAGCCGAACCGAATAAATCCCGCGCAGATCGTTATAAACTCTGTTCGAGGCACGGAGCGCACGGTGAAGGGAACGAGCGTTGGACCCGGTGACGAATCCATATAGTCCTGGCGCTGGCATGCCCCCTCCCGCATTGGTGGGCCGCGACAGCGAGACGGCCGCCTTCGATGTGGCCGTGCAGCGGCTCTCGGCGGGGAGAGCCGACAGGAGCCAGATGCTCACCGGTTTGCGTGGCGTGGGCAAGACGGTGCTGCTCCGCGAGTTCCGCAGCGTCGCCGAAGGGCACGGCTGGGCCTGTCAGCGCCTCGAAGTCGGAGAGGACAGCCGATTCGTGCACCAGATGGCCGCTGCGGTTCAGGGCGCCCTGCTGGACCTGACACCGAGCCGACGGCTGTCTGAGATGGCTTCGAGGGTTCTCGGAGTGCTCAAGTCGTTCCAGTTGTCGTGGGACGTTCCCGAGGCTGGAACTCTCACCGTCGGCGTCGATCCGGTCGGCGGCCGAGCCGACTCCCGCATCCTGCAGCGAGACCTCGCGGATCTGTTGAGCGAGGTGGCACAACATGCCAGCGACCGCCAAAAGGGCGTCGTGATCACTATCGACGAGATCCAGCACCTGCCCAAGCAGCATCTGCGGCCCCTCATAATCGGCCTGCACCGGATCAGCGAGACGGGACTGCCCCTGCTGGTTGTCGGTGCCGGTCTGCCGTCGATTCTGGGCATGCTCGGCGAGGCCCGCACCTACGCTGAGCGGCTCTTCAGCTTCGTCGACATCAACAGTCTCGGCGAGGAGCCGGCAGCCCGTGCTCTGGCCGAGCCGGCCGCGGCCTCGGGCGTGAGGTGGGATGAAGCCGCGATCGTCGAGGCGGTGGCCCTCACGAAGGGCTATCCGTACTTTCTCCAGGAGTTCGGCCGGCAGGCCTGGCGTGTGGCTGAGGGACCCGATCGCATCACCCGCCAGGATGTGCTCGACGCCGCGCCTGTGGCCCGAGCCGAACTCGATGCCGGGTTCTTCCGCGTCCGCATGGATCGCACGACCGATGCCCAGCGGGCCTACCTGTCGGCCATGGCCGCGATGGGCCCGGGTCCGCACCGCTCAGGCGACGTCGCCGAGGCACTGGGCAAGAAGACTGTGCAGGTCGGTCCGGTGCGCCACTCGCTGATCAAGCGCGGTCTGTGCTACTCGCCCCGCCACGACGTGATCGCCTTCACCGTCCCCATGTTCGACGAGTTCGTCCGCCGCCACATCGCCTGACAGACCACTTCAGCGCTGTCCTTGACCCTTGACATCTGGGCGAGGTCACTGGGTTCGGGTTTGGATTAGGTGGCCTAGTAGGTTTAGGGCGGCTGCGGCGAAGGTCCAGATTGCGGCTGCGGCCAGGGCCATCGATGACGATGCTGAGTCGCTGATGACGCCGAAGGCTGCGGGGCCCATTACCGCGCCGAGGTTGAGGCCCCCGACTGCGAACGAGCTGGCCAAGCCGGGCGCGTGGGGGTTGAGTCGCACCAGGGCCAGCACCATCAGGCCCGGCCATGACCAGCCCAGGATGATGGCGACTTGGCCGGCCAGCGCGTACAGCCAGGCGATGTCGGCTGCGGCCATCAGCGCATAGCCGGCCGCGCTGGCCACCAGTAGGGCCGCCACCGTCCGGATGTCGCCGGCCCGACCGCGGTCGGCCATCACTCCCAGCAGGATGCGGGCCGCGATCACTCCCGCGCTGGTCGCTGACAGCAGCAGACCGGCCGAGTCCTCCGAGATGCCGGCCGACTCGCTGTTGACCACGAAGAACGCCGCCGCGCTGAACACCGCGGATGAAGCCAGGGTGGCCGCCGCGCCGAACGCGAACAGCGGCGCCAGCCGGACATGGGCGAAGCGACCTGATGTAGGCCGCTCGTCGGCGGCCGGGCGGGGCTCGGGTGCCTGCTTCTCGGCCGGGAGCATCACGATTCCAGCCGCCGACAGCACCGCTCCGCCCACGAACGCCCAGCGCCATCCCGCCGTGCCGCCCACCAGTGGTACCGTCAGCCCGGCCAGCAGCGGCGCCAGCGGGATGGCCGACATGTGCACCGCGAAGGCCAGGCCGAGGCGCTTGGTCGACACATGCTGGGCCACCAGCACTTTGGCCGCGGGCCCGGCCAGGGTCAGGCCTGCGCCGGCCACCGCCATCGAGATCAGGAACGTCGGGAACGACCGGGCCAGCACCGCCACCGCCAGATAGCCGGCCACCGTCACCCACATCGACAGCAGCAGGCTGCGGCGGGCGCCCATCCGGTCAGACAGCTCGCCCGCGTGTATCGACGCGACACCAGAGATCAGATAGGTGGCGGCCAGGGTCATCCCCAGGCCGGTGTCGCCGATGGCGAACTCGTCCTTGATGTCGCTGCCCAGCGCGCCGGCCAGGAACCCCGGCATGACGCCGGCGGCGAGGCAGGCGATGGAAGCGGCAACCGCCCGAACCGGGACCGCGCCGGGACTCTCGGCCACGATGGCCGCGCTAGTCCGCGGGTTTGCTCGTGAGCGCCACCGGCTGGGTGTCGGGGCTGCAGATGGCCCGCACCTGCTCTCGGAAGCGCTCGATGCCCGCCAGCTTCACGTCCTCGTAGCCGCGGATCACGTCGGGAAGGCCAGCCAGCCTCACCGCGCGCTCGTAACGCTCGGGCGTCAGCTCGTCCAGTTCGGTTTCCATGAGGGTCCGGTACTCCACGATCAGCTCCCGCTCGATGCGGCGGACCTTGGCGTAGCCGAACAGGTCGAGCGGCGTGCCCCGCAGTCGGCGCATGGCCTTCAGTGCCGCTAGGGCCGGGCGCTGGAACGGTCCCAGCGAGATCTTGCGCTTCAGGCCCAGGGTCCGCAGCACCGGCGGGTGCAGCAGGATCCGGTAGTCGGAGAAGTCGCCCACCGCGTCGCGCATGGCGTCGCGCAGGCCCCCGCGGAGGTGCAGCCTGGCCACCTCGTACTCGTCCTTGTAGGCGGTGAGCTTGTAGAGGTAGCGGGCCACCGTCTCGGCCAGCTCGGTCTGCTCACCCATCACCTCGCGCTCGCGGGCCGCCGCCGCGTCCACGAAATCCACATACTGCGACGCCAGCGCCCGCGACTGGTAGTCGACCAAGTCGGCAGCCCGCCGCTGCACCGCCTCGATGAGCGCCGCGCCGCCGCTGTCAGCCAGGCCCGAGCCCTGCACCAGCGACCGGGCGACGGCTTTGGCTCGTGCCGGGACCGAGTCCAGGCTGAGGCCGGGCACGGCTGCGGCCAGATCTGTGTCCGGCCCGTCCGTGGGGGCCACACCCGACACACCGGCCAGACTCACTAGGCCGTCGGCGCCGTCGCGCCCGTACACCCGCCCCCACCGGAAGGCGGCGAGATTGGCCTCCACCGCCACCCCGTTCAACTCGATGGCCCGCTCGATGGTCGCCGACGACACCGGGATGCCGCCGGCCTGGTAGGCGGCCCCCAGGGCGAGCACGTTGGCGGGCATGGCCGTGCCGCAGAGCGCTTCGGCCATCCGGTCGGCGTCGAGGCGCACTCCGGCGCCTGGCCGGGTGGCATCGTCGATGGCCGCCAGCATGGTGTCGACGTCGGGATAGGTCTGGTCCACATGGGTCACCATGTCGCCGGTGGGCAGCTTGCTGGTCGACACCACCGCCAGCGTGCGCTCGGGATCGGCCCTGGTCAGGTTCTTGGGGTCGGCCGCCACCAGCAGATCCAGCCCCAGGTAGCAGTCGGCGTCGCCCGCGCCGATCAGGTTGGCCCCGGAGGCCTCGCCCGCGAAGAAACGCAGGTGCGACACGACTGGTCCGCCCTTCTGGCTGAGCCCGGTCTGGTCGAGGCCGACGATGTTGAGGCCGTCGAGCAGGGCCGCGGTGGCCAGCACCTGGCTGACGGTCACCACCCCGGTGCCGCCCACCCCGGCCATGAACACTGCGTAGCCGCCGACACTGGGCACGGGCCGCTGCGGTTCCTCGATGTCGGCGGGCGGCTGGGCCCGGGCACCGGCCGCGGATGCGTTGCTGAGCGGAGTCCGGGCCGCTCGCTTGTGGGCCGCTCGGGTCTTGACCTGGATGAACGACGGGCAATCGCCCTCGATGCAGGTGTAGTCGAAGTTGCAAGAGGACTGGTGTATGCGGGTCTTGGGGCCGAGTTCGGTGTCCACCGGCTGCACCGACAGGCAGTGGCTCTTGGCTCCGCAGTCGCCGCATCCCTCGCACACCGCCTCGTTGATGAAGATGCGCTTGGTCGGGGTGGGGCGCAGGCCCCGCTTGCGCTCGCGGCGCTTCTCGGCCGCGCACTGCTGGTCGTAGACGAGCACGGTGACGCCCGGCGTGCCCCGCAACAGTCGCTGGGCTTCGTCGAGCCGGTCGCGGCCCCAGACCTCGGTGCCGGAGGCCAGCGGTGCGCCGGCGCCGTGACGGTCGGGGTCGTCGCTGCACACGATGACGCGGGCCACACCCTCAGCGGCCATCGCCTGGGTCAGCTCCGGCACGCCGATGGCCCCGGCCACGTCCTGGCCCCCGGTCATGGCGACCGCGCCGTTGTAGAGGATCTTGTAGGTGATGTCGACCCCGGCGGCCACCGCGGCCCGCACCGCCAGGCTGGCCGAATGGAAGAACGTGCCGTCGCCGACGTTCTGGAACATGTGCGACCGGTCGGTGAACGGCGCCCGCCCGATCCAGGTGGCGCCCTCGCCGCCCATCTGATGGATGACCTCGGCCCGGTCGTCGATCCACAGGGCCATGGCGTGGCAGCCCACCCCGCCGGCCGCGAACGAGCCGTCGGGCACCGCGGTGGAGCGGTTGTGGGGGCAGCCGCTGCACCAGTACGGCGTTCGGGCCACCTCCGCCGCGCCTGCCTTGGCGGCCGCCTCGATGAGCGCGACCCGGGCCTCGACCGCCACCGGCAGGGCGCCCAGCTCGCCCCCGAGCACGCCGGAGCGGAACCGGTTGGCCACCGCCGCCGCGATCCGGTCCGCGCTGAGCTCGCCGTCGGCGGGTACCAGCCGCCGGCCGTGCTCGTCGGTCTTGCCCACCACCCGGGGCGCGCCCGCCTGTCCGTAGAGGACGTCCTTGACGAGCAGCTCGATGAAGGCCCGTTTCTCGTCCAGCACCAGGATCTCGTCGAGGCCCCGGGCGAAGCGGCGCACGATGTCGGGCTCCAGGGGCCACACCATTCCCAGTCGCAGCAGCCGGATTCCGAAGCGGTGCAGGTCGTCGTCGCTGAGGCCCAGGTCGGCGAGGGCCTGGCGCAACTCGGCGAAGGTGCGACCCGCGGCTGCGATGCCGAGTCGGGCCGCGGCGGTGGCGCCGCTGATCTCGTTGAGGCCGTTGGCTGCGGCGTAGGCCATCGCCGCGTCGAGGCGGCCGTAGGCGATGTCTTTCTCCTGTTCGAGGCTCATCGGCGTCACCAGGCCGGGCCGCTGGGTGTGGCTCCAGGGCCGGCCGTCGATCTCGAGGGTCGGATGCACCGGGACGACCCGGTCGGGGGCGACCTCGGCGGTGCCGAAACCGTCGGCGATGGTGGTGACCACCTTGAACGCCACCCACAGGCCCGAGTAGCGGGAGAGCGCGATGCCGTGCAGTCCGAGGTCGATGACCTCCTGGATCGTGCCGGGGTAGAGGATCGGGATCTGGGCGTCGTAGAAGGTGGGCTCCACCTGGGTGGGCAGCGTCGACGACTTGGCCAGCGGGTCGTCGCCGGCCAGCACCAGCACCCCGCCGTTGGGAGCGGCGCCCTTGAAGTTGCCGTGCTTGAACACGTCGCCGCAGCGGTCCACGCCGGGACCCTTGCCGTACCACATGCCGACCACGCCGTCGTGGCGGTTCAGCGGCCCCAGCAGCGGCTCCTGGCTGCCCCACACCGCGGTGGCGGCCAACTCCTCGTTCACGCCTGGCACCCACACCACGTCGTGGGCGGCCAGCAGGTCCATGTTGCGCTCGATGGTGAGGTCGACGGTGCCCAGCGGCGAGCCCTGGTACCCGGAGATGAAGGTGGCCGTATTGAGGCCCCGGGCCGCGTCCGCCCGATGCTGGTCGAGCGGCAGCCGCACCACCGCCTGCACCCCAGTCAGCAGCACCCGCCCCCGCGCAAGCGTGAACTTCTGATCAAGATCAAAGTCCTCAAACTGCGGCACAGCGTCCGGGCTCCTACTCGTAGAGGTATTCGAGGTCGGCCTCGCCGTAACCGAAAGCCTCCAGCAGGTCGATGGCTCGACGCTTTATCGTTGCCGCACTCAAGTTCACGTCCACGTAGTGACCCGAAGCCGTTCGCCCGACGCTGATGGGCCGCACTAGCTGTCGATCGCGTGCCAGGTACCGCCATGTACCGGACTTGAGCGGCGCCACCCTCTCGTCGAACTCGCCGCGGTGGAGCTCGTGCAGCCGGTCGGCGACCGCAAGCAGAACATCCTTGTGATAGCGCACGAGATGGCGTTCCTTCCACAGCAGGATCGCCACGGGCCGTTTCGTCGGCTTCTTGATCTGCGGTGGCTTGTCGGGCGGCACAGCGGTCTCGGTTGCCGCTTCGGGCGGGGCGGGAGTTCCGCTCTCGGCCGCTGGAATGGGCTCGTTTCGCATAGCCGCCACGATCTGGCCGCGGTCCGGGCGGAGGCTGAGTTCTTCGTACACCCTCTGGCCGACCAGATCGACCAGATCGTTGTCGGGCGCTTCGAGCATGTGCCGCCAGATTCTCGGCATTTCGTTCGCGAGCTTGGCGGCCTCCCTCAGTGCACCGAGAACTTGCTCGGCCCGCGTCTTGGAGCGGCCGCTCATAAGCGACTCGCGGCCAAGAAACGTGGTGAGGTCATCGCTGACCTGATCGACCGGATCGCCTGTCGTGCCAAGGTCAAGGACGGCGAAGCGGCGTTCAGGAGGAGGCCCTGACTCTCGAGGCAGATAGAGCCACCATCTGATGCCGTCGCTGAGGGCGCAGATGTCAACGCCTTCGTGGAAGGCGTAGCCCAAGACCTGCGCAACATGGTCTTGCAGGCGCGCGCCGGGGGCCTTGGCCTCGATGAGCGCCCGGATACGCCCGTGTGCCTTCAGAGCGATGTCGGCCTTACCTCCACCTTTCTTGCCACCGACTGGATGCTCGAACAGCACCTCTGGCCCTCTCGTGTCCCAGGACAGGTCTGCAAGGATCGGTGCCAGAATCTGGAACTTCGCAGTCTCCTCGTTGGCTGGAGTCGGGTTCGACCGAATTTTCTCGACCGTCTCACGCAGGGACATGGTGCTCAAGGCTACTCAGATGGCGTGATCCACCTATGGGTCGGGCGGGTACCTATGCCTAGAGCCTCGGAGCGCTTGAGAAAGAGTGTTGGACCTGCCTCACCGCCTTAACCCCGTCGAGGCCTCGCACCCGACTAACGGTGTCGTCGCGGGACAGAGCCGGCAGTAGCGCACCCTGTCGGTCTCGATGCCGAGGGTAGTGTCCCCCAATTCGGGGGAGATTCAGTGCAGTTGGTGGGGTTTACTGCTAGAAGAACCTCCGGCATGATCGTCGGTGCGACGCACAGACTGCCGACGCGCAACTGCCCTTCACCTAAGACCCGCCCGCCCGACCCGCCGAACCAAGAGAGCCCACCCCGATGCCCGCCAACCAGCGCAGCACGCGAATGCTGTACCTCGATGATTCCGGTGCCATCTCGCTCAACCACTCTTCCGGCGCCGTGGTCATCGGAGGCCTCTCCGTCTCATCAGCCAGAGTCCCCAAGCTGACCCGCCGAATCTCCGGCGCGAAAGCCCACCACTTCCCCGAACGCGGCCGGCCCTCCTCCTGGGAGATGAAGTCCACCGCCCTGCTCACACCCAAGGGCTGGAGGAACCGCAGAAACCGCGCACTCGTGCTCGAGGTGATCCGAATCCTGGGAGGCCTCGACTGCACCGTCTACACCGCCAGCATCAACAAGGCCAAGATGCACCACTCGATGGCCACCAAGGCATCGCTGCCGATGCAGTTGCACCGTCTCGTCGAGCATTTCGCGGTCGAGTGCGCGCACCGCAATGAGATCGGCATCGTTGTCATGGACCGCTCCGAGAACAGGCTTGACGCCCACGCGAGCCACTGCGTCGCGAGCTACGTCACCACCAAGAACCTCCCGCTGCATCCCGTAGTCCACTACGTCGATTCCATGACCTCAGAACCCACCCAGGCCGCCGACCTTATCTCAGCGGCCCGACGCCGCACCATCGAGGGCACGCCGGGAATGCATGTCCTCAACACCCAACTGGCGAACCTGCGGGCCCAAGGCCTCGCCACGAAGCGCACCCACACCCACCGGCCCTGGACCAACCAGATCGTTGTTATCTGAGAGGGTTTCGTTTGCAACCGCGGTGGCAGGCGGCCTATCATCAAGGCGGCCTGACGGCTCCGGTTAGTAGGCTTCCGGCTGAACACGACCGTACGCCCCAGGTGTCTGGGACCCCGGAACGCACGGGGTCCCTTTTCTTTGCTCCTGTAGGAGCATTCGCCATTTTGTGGTTCAGCCGATTATTTGGCAGTACTCGGGGGTTATGTCCTTCGTTAGCAGGTCCATCCAGGCGGGGCGCATCTCTATCAGGCGGGCCACCACGTTGCGGTGGTTCTCCCGGTTGTTCCAGGTGCCTATCAGGTAGAACCGCTCGGGGTCGTCCTCGCTCTGGTACAGCACGCCCTCGTGGACGATGCCCGGCGTGGTGTGGACGATGTTCTCATCGCTGTGGTCCCAGGCCTCGAAGGCGTCTATGAAGTCTTGGGCCCGGCCCGGCTTGGCCTGCAGCGTGTAGTGGAACGCGAACGACCCGGCGGGCAGATCCTTCAGGATCGGGTTGGCGTGCTTGTCGTGGTGGTGATGGTCGTCAGCCATCTGGGGCACTTCAGGTGGCGGCGGTGAACGCCTCGGCCGCCGCTTTGGAGCACACCACATCCTCGGCGTGCTTGGCGCCGGAGATCCCGAGAGCGCCGACGACCGTGCCGCCCGAGGTGGTCAGGGGCTCTCCGCCCTCCACCGCCAGGATGTGATGGCGGGCGGTCATGGGCGGGCCGAGCGACTTGTCGGTCTGGAAGTAGTCCGACAGCTCTCCGGTGTCGCGCTTGAACGTCAGCGCGGCCAGCGCCTTGGCGATGGCGTTCTCGAGGGCGATCTCCACCACGCCGTCCATGCGGTGCACCAGCACCAGGTTGCCGGTGGCGTTCACCACCGCCACGCACACGGCCAGGCCCTCGTCGTCGGCGGTGGACAGGGCCACATCCGCGGCCAGTTTGGCCCCCTCGAGGGTGAGGGTCTCGACGTTCATGGTGTTGCTTGTCACGTTTGCTCCTGTTGATTTGGGTTTGGATGGACGATCCGCACCGGCGCAGCGCTCAGTGCTTGATCTGGAAGATGGCCTCGACCTCAACGGATGCGCCGAGGGGCAGTTCCGCCACGCCGATGGCGGAGCGGGCGTGGCGGCCGGCGTCGCCGAACACCTCGATCATCAAGTCGCTGGCGCCGTTGATTACCGCGGGCTGGGCGTTGAAACCTGGATCGCTGGCGACATAGCCGGTGAGCCGCACCACCCGCAGCACCTCGTCGAGGCTGCCGAGATGCTGGTGCACCGACGCCAGGATGGCCTCGGCCGCGCCCCGGGCGCTGGCCTGGCCCTCCTCGACGTCCATGCTGCCGCCGAGCCGGCCCACATAGTCGATCCCACCTCCGCCGGGGGCCAGCGCGATGGAGCCCGACACGAACAGCGTGTCGTGGACCTGGGCCACGGTGTCGAAGTTGCCTGCCCGCAGAAGAGGCATGTCCAGATCGACGCCGGCGTCTCGGGCCGCCTGCTCGTAGGACATGTCGAACCCTCCCGTGACCGCCTGGCCGATTCCTGTATACCGAACCCTACAGGTCCCTCCCCGGCCCGGCGAATCCCGGCGGTCAAGAGCCGAGCGTGTCTCGTTCCTCCGATGGGCCGACATCCGAGACCCCGCCCCCAAGAGGGTGCGCAAATGGCTGAGAGCCAGTCGCGTCGCGGCGGGGTGATTCCGCTTTGTTCGATTCGCTCACGGGCCGCCCAAACCCGGGCGTCACAGCCCACGGCCTCGCCTGCATGGGCCGGATTCGCTCGCCATTCGCTCGGCCTCTAGCGTGCGAGCCCATGGATCTGGGTTTGGGTGGCCGGCGGGCGCTGGTGTTCGGCTCCACCGCCGGGCTGGGGCGGGCCATCGCCGAGACGCTTGCGGCTGAGGGCGCGCTGGTGGCGGTGTCGGGCCGCCGGGCCGAACTGGCCGACGAGATCGCCGCGTCGCTGCCGGGAGGGGTCGCCGTAGCCGGCGACCTGACTGTCGAGGGCGAGCCCGCCCTCATGGTGGACGAGGCCGCGGCCCGGCTCGGCGGCCTCGACATCTGCGTGGTCAACACCCCCGGCGGCACGCCCGGCGGGATGACCGAAGTGTCGTCGGCCGACGAGGAGGCTGCCTACGAGCGGATGCTGAAGCCCGCGCTGGGCGCGACCCGGGCCGCAATTCCTCATCTGCGCTCCGGCGGCGACGGGCGCCTGGTGTACATCACCGCCCGGTCGGTGCTGGAGGCGTCGCCCGAGCTGGCGCTGTCGGGGGTGTTCCGCAGCGGGGTGGCCGCCGCCGCTCGCTCGCTGGCTCTCGAGTTGGCGCCCGAAGTGCTGGTGAACGTGGTGGTGCCCGGCCAGTTCGACACCGGGGCGCTGGCCCGCGCCCAGCAGACTCGCGCCACGGCGGACGGTACGACCCTCGATGCTGTGCGGGCGCGACATCGTGGCTCGATTCCGATGGGCCGCTTCGGCCTGGCCCAGGAACTGGCCGATGTGGTGACGTTCCTGTGCAGCGCCCGGGCCAGCTTCGTCACCGGGTCGGTGGTGCGGGTCGACGGCGGCGCAGTGATCGGCTATTGAGCCGCCGTTCGAAGAGGGCGGTCAAATCGGTGAGAGCCAGTCGCCTCGCGGCGTTATATTCCCGCTCTTGTTGGCTGCGCTCACGGGCCGCTCGGGCCACGGCCTCGCCCGTGTGAGCCGGAACGCTCACCTATCCGCTCGGCCTCTGGGCGTCCATCGAAGCTGGGGCACGGGCTCGGGCCCGGTAGCAGGGTTGGGCTGAGCGGACGGTATACAGAGCGCCGTGAGGATCGCCGTTCTAGTCAAGCAGATTCCCGCTCCAGCGGAGTTCGAGTTGCGTGACGGCCGCTTGGTGCGCGACGGGGTGCCGCTGGAGGTCAACGCCTATTGCCGGCGGGCCAACGCCAAGGCGGTGGAGCTGGCTGGCACCGACGGCGAGGCAGTGGTGTTCACCATGGGTCCGCTCGCGGCGGCCGACGCCCTGCGGGAGATGATCGCCTGCGGGGCCCACCGGGGCGTCCATCTCTGCGATCGGGCCTTCGCGGGCAGCGACACCCTGGCCACCGCGGTGGCGCTGGCGGCCGCGCTGCGGCGCGAGGGCCCGTTCGATCTGGTGCTGGCCGGGCTCAACTCGCTCGACTCCGACACCGGCCAGGTGCCCGTCGAAGTGGCCGAACTGCTGGGCCTGCCCTTCGCGGCCGGGGTTCGGGATCTGAAGGTGGACGGCGGCACATTCAAGGCCCGGCTGGAGACCGACGACGGCTATTGCACCGTCACCGGCGACCTGCCCGTCGCGCTGTCCACGGCCGAGCGGCTGTGCGCGCCCTCCAAGGCCCCGCCCGAGGAGTACGCCAAGGTGGACGACGACCTCATCGAGCGACTGTCGGCGGCCGACCTGGACGTGCCCGCCGAACAGCTCGGCGCCGCGGGTTCGCCCACCTCGGTAGGCCCGGTTCGGGTGCTGACCGCCACCCGCAAGGCGCGGCGAGCGTCGTCGGTGACGGAGGCAGTGGATCTTCTCGAGGAGTTCGGAGCGTTCTCCGACGACCCGCCCGAAGAGAGCGCCCCGGCACCGGCCAGCTCGGCTCTGCTGGCCGGCGGGCCCGACGGACCCGGCGAGAACTCCGTCTGGTGCTTCTTCACCGAACCGGGTATAGGCGCCGAGCTGCTGGGAGAGGCCGCCGAGCTTGCTGCCTGGATCTCGGGCACGGTCACGGCTGTCACCAACATGGTTGACGAGTCCGTGTGGGCCGGGCTGGCCGCGGCCGGCGCCGACCGCCTGCTGGTGATCCCGGAGGCGGCCGAGCCGTCGGAGCAGGCCGAGGCCCTCGCCGCGGCCGCGGCCGAGCGGCTTCCCTGGGCGCTGCTGGTGGAGGGCACCCGCTCGGGCCGGGTAGTAGCCTCGGTTGTGGCGGCCCGCTGTGGTTGGGGGCTCACCGGCGACGCCGTCGGCCTGGAAGTCGGTCCCGACGGCCGCCTAGTGGCCTGGAAGCCCGCCTTCGGCGGACGACTGCAGGCGCCGATCCTGTCGCGCTCGCCGGTGCAGATGGCCACCATCCGACCCGGCGTGCTGGCCGCCCGGCCACCCCGACAGAACCCTCCCCGGCTCAAGGCCCAGATGCTCGATGCGCCCGCGCCGTCGCGGCTGCGCACCGTGTCGGTTGAGCGCGACGACGATGACTCGGGCGAGCTGCGCCGAGCTCGCACCGTGGTGGCCGTGGGGGTGGGGGTGGAGCCCGACGGCTATCCGGTGATCGACGAGCTGCGGACCGCCCTCGGCGACGCGGCGCTGGGCGCCACCCGCAGGGTCACCGACCAGGGCTGGGTGCCCCGAGGCCGCCAGATCGGGGTCACCGGCCATGCGGTGTCGCCCCGGTTGCTGGTGGCGGTCGGCTCCAGCGGCCGCTTCAACCACACCGTCGGCATCCGCAACGCCGGGGTGCTAATGGCCGTCAACTCGAACCCGGAGGCCGAGATCTTCGACCAGGTCGATGTCGGCCTGATCGGCGAGTGGCAGACGATCGTGCCGGAGTTGACGGCCGAACTGAACAATCGGGGCGTCGGCGACCGGATACGTTCATCCGACAGCCAGGCGGGGGATGCGGGTGTTCGACTTGCGAGCGAGTAGGGCGAAGCCCGTGCGAGCAAGCGGACGCCCGTAGCGCCCGCCGGGGCCGTCGCATAATGATCGGCGCGAAGTCAAGGGGACCGACATAGGAGGGACTGACATGAGGGTTGGTATCGGGCTGCCCGTCACCACCAGGGGCACCAGCGGCGAGTTGCTGCTGGCCTGGGCCCGCCGGGCCGAGGAGGCCGGATTCGATGCGCTGACCTCCATCGACCGGATCGTGTACCCCGGCTTCGAGTCGCTCACCGCGATGGCCGCGGCTGCCGCGGTCACCAGCCGGATCGGGTTGCGCACCAACGTGCTGCTCGCCCCGGCCCGCAGCGCGGTGATGGTGGCCAAGCAGGCCGCGTCGGTGGATCAGATCAGCGGTGGGCGCTTCATGCTCGGCATCGGCGTGGGCCGCCGCGCCGACGACTACGAGGCCACCGGCCGCAGCTTCGCCACCCGCGGCCGGCGCCTTGATGCCGACCTCGAGACCATGCGGGCCGAATGGCTCGGTCAGCCAGCAGGCGGCCGAGCCCGCCCGTCGTCGCTGGCGCCGGTGCGCGGCGGCGCGGTCCCGGTCTTCTTCGGCGGCAGCCTCGACGCGGCCATCCCTCGGATCGTGCGCTGCGGGGTGGGTTGGAGCGTGTCGTCTCGGGGTCCCGCCGCCACCCACGAGATGGCCGAGAAGGTACGGGCCGCGTGGCGCGCCGCGGGCCGCGACGGCGCCCCCGTCATCATGGTGATGCACTACTTCGCGCTGGGCGACGACTCCAACGTCGACTATCTGCTCGACTACTACGGCTATCAGGGCGACCGGGCCCGCATGTTCGCCGAGGGCGCCTACCGCAGAGCCGCCGACGTGACCGCCGCGGTGCGGGACTTCGCGGCCGTAGGCGTGGACGAGTACGTCTTCATCCCCACCATGGCCGACCTCGACCAGGTGGACCGGCTGGCCGACGCCGCCCTGGCCTGAGGCAAGCGCAGATTGATGGCAAGCGTCTCGCGCCGCGGCGGTGTCATTCCCGCTCTTGTTCGCTGCGCTCACGGGCCGCTCGGGCCACGGCCTCGCCCTTGTGGGCCGGAGTCGCTCGCCCATTCGCTCGGCCTCTGACCCCACCGACTCTCGCAATCGGGCCGCCGATGCGGTTGAATGAGAGGCCTATGGACCTGCGTTCGTGGGCACGCGTCGTTGCGCTGGTGTTGGTGGCGGCGGTGCTGGCGGCCGGCTGTGGCCGGTCGGGGTACGAGTACGTCGAGAACGACGACGAGACCGTCTTCCTGAAGATTCCCACCGATTGGCAGGTCGTGTCCGAGGGCAACGTGGACTTCGCCATCACCCCCGACGGCAACTACCCGCAGATCCTCCCCGGTGAGGAGGTCCTGGCCTGGCGGGCCCAGTTCGACGCCGCCCCGGAGATCAGCTCGCTCGACCATGTGGTCGGGTTCGTCGAGGTCCAGCCGGTGGACCGGCGCATGCGCTCGGAGCTGAACCTCGCCGACTTCTTCGGTGTCGAGTCGAGCTCGGTGGCTGGAGAGATCGAGGTAGTGCGCCACGACCTGATCAGCGCGGGCGACATCTCCGGTCACCGCATCGCCTGGAAGCAGCTCACCCCCGACGGCCGGGAGATCATCGGTGACCGGCTGGTGATGACCAACAGCCTCAACAGCGTGGTATACACCGTCGGGCTGGGCTGCACCGTCGGCTGCTACAACGCCAACGCCGCGGCCATTGACGAGGTGATGCGGACCTTCACGGTGGAGGACTGAAGCGTTGCGGCTGTGGCCCAAGCGCACCAAGCCGGCATCGTCGGCCGAGCCCACATTGACGCTCGGCTCGACCGCGTCGCGGCCCCGAGACGCCGACCGAGCCACCCGCCGCCGCCTCGATCCGTGGGACCGGTCCAAGTATCTGATCCTCGCATCGGTGCTGTTCGGTTTCTTCTGGTGGCAGAAGCTCAACGCCAACCCCATCAAGTCGGTGGTCGACGGGTTCTGGGAGACGGTCGAGCAGCAGGCCTGGATCTGGATCCTGCTGGGCTTGGAAGTGGTGCGTCAACTGCACTTCGTGGTGTCCGAGCACTGGTCGGGCTACTACCGGTTCTGGAAGTTCAAGGTGTTCGGGCGGGTCGAGAACCGCCAGTCCCGCATGGATCCCTGGGTGCGGTTCCGCATCGGCCGGGTGCTGAGGATCCTGTTCTGGCTGCTGCTGTTCGGGGTGATCATCGGCCAGTTCACCGACCAGAACCCGGTGGCCGCCCTCATCGGCCTGCCCGGTCTGCTCAACAGCTGGCTGCCGTGGGCGGCCCGGCTCATCATCTACCCGCTGCTGCTGATCAGCCAGTTCGTGCTGCTGTTCTGGTTCCTGTCGCGCGGCGGGGTGGAGACCTACTTCCCCGACGACATCGACACCCGCTTCGACGACGTGTGGGGCCAAGACCCGGTGAAGGAGCGGGTTCGGGAGAACCTGATCTTCCTGGAGAACCCCGAGTCGATCGAGGAGGTCGGCGGCTATGCCCCCGGCGGCATCCTGCTGTACGGGCCGCCCGGCACCGGCAAAACGCTGCTGGCCGAGGCCGCCGCGGGCGAGACCGGCAAGCCGTTCGTGTTCGTGGAGCCCGGCGCGTTCATGAACATGTTCTTCGGGGTGGGCATCCTCAAGGTCAAGGGCCTGTTCCGCAAGCTGCGCAAGCTGGCGTTGCGCTACGGGGGCGTGGTGGCCTTCTTCGACGAGGCCGACGCGCTGGGCAACCGGGGCGCGTCGGTGGGCGGCGACGGCGGCTTCGGCTCGGAGCGCTTCGCCGCTTTTCTGCGCGACGCCACCGAGGCGGGATCGTCGTACCCGTACCTGTCGCGGGGCGCCCAGCGAGCTCTACAGGAGGCCGCGCTGGGCGGCTACGACCGGGCCGGCACCCTGGGCGCCTACGGCGGCGACCCGTGGACCGGTCCCCGGCGCGAGTCGATCATGATGATGGGCGGTGGCGGTGGCGGCATGGGCACCCTGCAGGCTCTGCTGGCCGAGCTGTCGGGCCTCAAGAAGCCTCGGGGATTCTTCAACCGGATCGTGCGCAAGATGCTGGGGATGCGGCCCAAGCCGCCCCCGAAGTACCGGATCCTGGTGATGATGGCCTCCAACCTGCCCGAGGCGCTCGATCCGGCCATGCTGCGGCCGGGCCGCATCGACCGGATCTACAAGGTGGGCTATCCCACCCAGGAGGGTCGCAAGCGCACCTATGTGGGGTATCTCGACAAGGTCGACCATGTGCTGACCGACGACGACATCACCAAGCTGGCCACCATCACCCCCTACGCCACCGGGGCCACCATCAAGGACATGGTCAACGAGGCGCTGATCACCGCCATCCGCGACGGCCGGCGGGTGATCACCTGGGCCGACATGATCAAGGCCAAGCAGCTCAAGGAGCACGGCCTCGCCGACGACTTCGACTACGTGGAGCACGAGCGCCACGCCCTGGCCATCCACGAGGCCTGCCATGCGGTGGCCCTGCACCGGGTGAGCCGCCATCGCATGATCGACCTGGCCACCATCGAGCGCCGGGGCAACGTGGGCGGATTCGTGTCGCACATACCGCCCGAGGACCGCTTCACCCACTGGCGCTCGGAGTACGAGGCCGACCTGGAGGTGTCGCTGGCGTCGCTGGCCGGGGAGCGGATGTTCTTCGGCGACGACAACTCCTCGGGGGTGGGCGGCGATCTGCGCAACGCCACCCATCTGGCCGCCATGATGTCGGGCTACTGGGGGATGGGCTCCACGTTCGCCAGCCACGCGGTGCAGCGCCAGTTCGGGATCGGCGGCGGGCAGCGCAAAGGTGACGACGACGACCCCGAGCGCGAGCTGCTGCACACCGGGCTGGGCGACCAGATCGAGCAGCGCCTGGCCGACCGCTACAACGCGGCCAGGGCTCTGCTGGAGGCGAACCGGGTGGAGGTGCTGGCGGTGGCCCACGCCCTGGAGACCCACAAGACCATCACCGGCGAGGATGTGAGCGCCATCGTGGACCGCTCGGTGGGGCCGTTCCTCGACGGTCGGGGCTACTACATGCCCGATGCGGTGGAGGCCCTCGAGGCTTATCACGCCGCGGTGCTGGAACTGCGCCGCCGCGGCGGGATGCAGCTGCCCCCGCTGCCCAGGATCAGCGGCATCACCGGCCGCCTGGTCGAGGCGGTCGCGGTCCCCGTGGGCGCGGGCGCCGAGTCGGCCGGCACCAACGGCGCCCCCGACCAAGACGGCTGACGTCCACCGTCAGCGCTTCATCGGCCACCCTGGCTGACGGTTGCCCCTGGTAGTCGCGGGGACCGGCGATCGAATCAGGGATTGGCGCCCATGCGGATGAGGCGCCGCCGTCCGAGGTCGGCGGCCAGCAGGGCGCAGGCGGCGATCATCAGGAACCCGGCCGTGTACGACACCCGGTCCGCCAGCAGCCCGAATACCAGAGGCCCGACCACGCCGCCCACGTTGAGCCCGCCCGAGGTCATGCCGGTGGCCGCGCCGGGCGCGTCGCGGTAGGCCCGCACCACGGTGTGCACGATCAGACCGCTCCAAGCCCAACCCACGCCCAGCGCGAAGATTGCGCCCGCCGACACCAGCACCGGAGTACCGCTGGCCGCAGCCACATAGCCCAGCGTGCTCACCCCGAGCAGCGCTGACACGAGCTTGAGGTGGCCGGTCTCGTGGCGGTCGGCCACGTAGCCCCCGGCGATCCTGGTGACGATCACCAGCGCGCTGGCCGCGGCCAGCAGGTGCCCGGCCAGCCCCTCGTCGATGCCGGCCTCGGTGGCGGCCGACACGAAGAAGGCGGCCATGGTGGTGGACGCGGCCGAGCCCAGCGCGGCGGCCAGCATCAGCATGTTCAGCGGCCCGTAGTCGATCTCGCTCAGGCCCCTCGACGCGCCGCCGGAGCGGACTCCCCGTCCGGGGCGGGGACCATAGGGCGGGGCCAGCACCAGTCCGGCCAGCGGCACGGCCAGCGCGATGGCGAAGGCCCAGCGCCATCCCAGGGTGAGCCCGACTGCTGGCACGGCCAATCCGGCCAGGAACACAGACAGCGGCACGGCTGCGGCCTGGATGCCGAACGCCAGCCCGTGGCGGTGCAGCGGGGTGCCCCGGGCCACCATCGTCTTGGTGCCCGGCCCGGCGATCGTCAGTCCGATGGCCCCCACCGCCAGCGCGGCCAGCAGAATCCAGTAGGAGCGGGCGGCTGCGGCGATGCCGCCCAAAGACACGATGCTGAGCAGGTTGGCCGCTTGCAGCGAGCGCTGCGGCCCGAGCCGGTCGGTGAGGGTGCCGGCGTGGGGCGAGGTGACCGCGGCCAGCAGGAAGAAGAAGGCCACCGCCACTCCCAGGCCGGCCTCGCCGAAGCCGAGGTCGTCGCCCATCTGAACCGCCAGCGCGCCCAGCCCGAAGGCGGGCAGCATGGCCGCCGTCTGCGACGACACCGAAGAGACCAGTGCGCCAACGGGGCGGGTTTGCTCCTCGCCGGTTGCGGCGTCCACCTTCGGGCGTCCGGCTAGCCGGTGCCGAAGTTGTCGCTCAGCACCGTTCCCGCCTCGGCGATGGCGCCGAGGTCGGTGTTGTCGTGCAGGTTGAAGATCAGCCCGTCGAGCCCGGCGTCGAACAGGGCGGCCACCTGCTCGCACACGCCGTCTTGGTCGCCCTCGACGGCGTAGCCCCGGTACTTGTCCATGCTCATGTTGCGTCGGGCCCGCAGATCGGCGCCGAGCCGGGCCGCATTGGCGGTGGTGTCGGCCATCACCAGCGCGCCCAGCCGGGTCTTGGAGATCTCGGCCGGATCCCGCCCGGCCCGCTCGCAGTGGGATTCGAGCACGCTGAGCTTGTGGCGGATCCCGGACGGGTCGCCGAAGATGTTGCAGGCGTCGGCGTAGCGGGCCGCGATGGCCAGGGTGCGACGCTCGCCGCCGCCGCCCACCAGTATCGGCGGCCCGCCAGGATTGATCGGGCGGGGCCGGTTGAGGGCGCCGTCGATGCGGTGGCGCTTGCCTTCCAGCGTGGCCGGCCCGCCGTCGAACATGGCCCGGCAGATCTGCACCGTGTCCTCGAGCCGGTGCATGCGCTCGCCCACCGGCAGGAACTCGTAGCCGTAGGCGACGTGCTCGGCCTCGTACCAGGCGGCGCCTATGCCGAGCACCGCCCGCCCGCCCGACACCACGTCGAGGGTGGTGACGGTCTTGGCCAACAGGGCCGGGTTGCGGTAGGTGACGCCCGTCACCAACGCGCCCAGCCGGGCGGTGCGGGTTCGGGGGGCCAGGGCGGCCAGCAGGGTGTAGGGCTCCAACATGGGCTCGTCGTCAGCGCCCATGGGCGGGATCTGGTGGAAGTGGTCCATCACCCACAGCGAGTCGAACCCGTTGCTCTCGGCGGTTGATGCCGCCGCGCTGACCGCGCCGAATATGTCCGAGTCGTCCACGCCGGGGTAGGTGAAGCTGCTGATGTTGAACCCGAAGCGGGTAAGCGTCATGATTCCTGTATACCGCATTCGAGCGGCTCCGGCCCATCACGCCCGCCACCGCAGAGCCGCAACCGACAGGGAGCCCGACCATGAACGCCCCAGCCCCGACCGCCGACCAACTGTCGCTCACCGAGTGGGTGGACCGCTTCTCGGGCCATGTGGCCAACCTCCGCTACGACGAGGCCGCCGCCATGATGGACCCCGAGGTGAACAGCTTCAGCACCTGGACCGACGTGGTGGTGGGGGTGGACCACTTCGTCAACGGGCAGTGGCGCAACGTCTGGCCCACCATGACCGACTTCGTGCTGCTGACCGACAAGATGCGGACTCGGGTGTCGGGCGACCGGCTGATGGCCGCAGTGATGGTGACCTGGACCTCAACCGGCTACGCCCCCGACGGCACCACCTTCGACCGCCCCGGCCGCTGTTCGTTCGTGCTGGTCAGAGACTCCCTCGAAGGCCACTGGCGGGGCGTGCAGGGCCACTTCTCGCTGATGCGAGGCGTCCCCCAACAGTCCTTCGGCCCCCGGGCCAGCTGAGGACCAACCCCTGACCTTCGCAATCCTCGGGACTATCCGCTCGGCCTCTTGCCGAGGGGGTTTCGCTGATAGGCGAGGGTGGCGATCACCACATCTTGAAGGGCTACGCCCTGCGACTCGAACAGCACGATGCCGCTTCCCGGCTGTGGCGGGGTGACCGTGCCCGCGATCACGTCGGCCAAGTCGGCGAGGCCGTTCCAGTCGAAGAGGCCCTCGGCAGCGGCATGGATCAGGTCTCCGGCCTCGGTTCGGGCCCCCTCGGCGCTGTCGCTCACCACGAAGCTGGCCCGTTCGACGGTGGTGCTGTCGATCTCTTGGCGGTCGGCCTTGGTGGATCCCACCGCGCACACCAGCGCGGCCGGGTCGAGGAGTGATCCGTCGAATACCGGGGTGTAACTCGATGTCACCGTGGCCACCACCCGAGCGCCGTCGACGGCCGTGCCGGGATCGGCCTCGGCTCGGGCGGGGATCCCTCGGGCCCGGCCCCAGGCCGCCACTTCCTCGGCTTTGTCGGGGTTGCGTCCCCATACCCGCAGATCCTTCAGCGGCAGCTCCTGGGCGAGGGCCTGCATGTGGGGGCGGCTCTGGATGCCGGTGCCGAACACTGCGGCGGTCGATGCGTCGGGCGGGGCGAGGTGGCGTATGGCCAGCGCGCTGGCGGCTGCGGTGCGGATGGCGGTGAGGCCCAGCCCGTCGAAGGTGGCCGCCAGGCCGGCATCGGGGCTAAACAGCCCAACCAGGAAGGCGAACCCGTCGGGGTGGGTGAGGTAGAGCTTGCCGCCCACCACCTGATGGCGGGGCCACGAGGCAGCCATGGCGCTGCCCATCAGGCCGGAGGCGGCGGCCCGTACCCTCAGCGTGGTGGCTGCCTCGCCCGCCCCCAGGTCGCGCCAGGCCTGCTCGAGCCAGTCGGTGACGGTGGCCAGATCGCACAACTCGGCGACCCGCTCCTCGGTGAAATGAGGTACGGGACTCACATCTGCTCCTCGGTGAAGTGTGGTGCAAGGCTCACGGCCACTCCTCGGTGAAGTGGGGGACGGGGATCACAGCAACTCTTTGAGGCGGGGAAGGGCTCGGGCGTTGACCGCCGCCGCGAAGGCCTCGGTGCCAACGGTCTCGGCGCCTTGCGCAGCCAGATCGTAGGTGAGCGGTCCGGCTTGCAGTGACACCGATAGAGCCTCGGTCACCGGCCGGCCCAGCTCGGCGGTCTCTTCGAACCACTCCAGCAGCGCGGCCAGCGCCAGGTAGGCCCCCGAAGGGTTGACCTTGCCCGTGCCGGTGTGACGGGGCGCGGAGCCGTGGACCGGCTCGAACAGCCCCACGCAGTTGCCTCGCACCGGGCGGCCCGGGTTGACGCTGGCCGAGCCGCACAGCGCGATCGAGCCCGCCCTCCCCGCGGCTAGATCGCTGAGCATGTCGCCGAAGATTCCCTCGGTAAGGACCACGGTGTCGGCCGTCACATCGTCGTGGGCCAGTTCGAAGGCCATCCGATCAACGTAGGTGTGGCGCAGCGGCACTCCCCGGCTCTCAGCCACTTGGCCGGTGATCGAGCGCCACAGCCGGCTCGTGGCCATCAGGTTGGCCTTGTCGGCGGAGACGATCTGTGAGGCCAGACCCTGCTCGACCAGGTCGCAAGCCATCTCGGCCAGTTCGGTGATCTGGTCGGGGGTGAGGATCACCTCGTCACGGGCCGCCTGTGAGCCGTCGCTCTCGGTACGGGTAGACGCCGCCCCGTATGCCCCGCCCAGCAGGTTGCGCAGCACAATCAGCGGCCGGCCCCGGCCCTCGCCGGCTCGCACCTGGCTCTCGCTGGCCCGACCCCCGCCGGGCCTGACGATGTTGCGGATGCTGACCCGCAGGTCGTAACGCTGGCGCAAACCGATAATGGAGTGCTCGGGCCGGTAGTCGTCCAGCGAGACGCCCGGATGCTCCCCGGCCGCGCCGAAGAACATGGCGTCGCTGTCGTCGCAGGCGGCCAGGGTGGGCTCGGGCAGGCCGGTGCCCAACGCCCCGAAGGCGGAGGCCCCAACCGGCCAGGGACCGGTCAGCTCGATGCGGCCAGCCGCCGCGATGACCTCTAGCAGCTCGACCGGACCAGCCACCACCTCCGCTCCCACCCCGTCGCCGGGCAGCACCGCGATCCGGCGCTTCATGCCAGAATCGCCTCAGCGGTGGCGCGCGCCACCAACTCCAGGCCGCGGTCGCCCAGGATCGGGTCGAGACGCTCGACCCATTCCCGGATGCCCTCCGTGATGGGCGGGAAGTCCCGGTGGCCGAGGTCGCTGCCGAACACCAGCAGCTCGTGCGGGTACGATGCCACCAGATCCTCGGTAGTGGGTCCGGCCTCGTCGGCCAGCAGATCGGCCAGCACGCCGATCTCGAGGTGGGCGCCCAGGGCCCGGAACTGTTCTCGGTGCTCGTCGCGCCAGCCCAGAAATGTCAGCCCCGGATGGTTGACCAGCAACCGGTTCACTCCCCGGCTCCGAGCTGTGTCCAGGGCCACCACCGCCTCATCCATGGTGAGATGACCCGAGGCGAGAACCATGCCGGCTCGGGCGACCTCGTCGAACACCTCCAGCCACTCCGGCCGCACTGCGCCGTCCTCCACCACCGAAACCTCGCGGAATGAGATGCCTCGATGGGCGGAGAGTTCCGGGTTGCGGCTGGCCGCGATGTGAGCCGGTGCTGAGATGGTCGGCAGCCACACCACCCTCGCTCCCAGGGCGGCGGCCACCGCCACCGCGTCCGGGTTGGCCCCGCCCACCGGCGAGTTGAGCACCACGCCGCCCACCGTCTCGTGGCCGAGCAGTTGGGCTCGCTCGGCTGAAGATCCCTCGTGGGCCTTCAGCACGAACTTTGCCACTCCCGCGGCCCGGGCCTCCTCGAGGGTTTGGGGGTCGTGGCTGTGGCGCGGCGCCAGGCTCGGATCCGAGTGCACATGGAAGTCGACCATCCCGTCGATCACGGCTGCCGCCGGTGGGTGTGAACTCTGTAGGTCACGGCTGTTCTCCTTCAGCCATCACGGCTGCTGTCCCTGAGTAGTGGCTCCGTCGAGGTCAGCCCATTCGAGCACGGTTGCGTCGGCTAGCAGCCTCCGCCGCACCTTCCCCACGCCGGAGTCTCGGGGGATCTCGACCACCCGGGCCGCCGCGGCCGGACGCATGAACCGGGGCAGCCCGTTGCTCACCGCTCGGATCTGTTCGGACGGGATGGCGGTGCCGGTGACGTAGAGCACGATCTCATCGTCCACCAGGTCGCTGCTGCGGCGCCACACCGCCACATCGTCGATGCCGTCCACCGATGCGAAGCGCTGCTCCACGTAGCCGATGGGCACGAACTCGCCCTTTACTCGGATCGACTCGCTGGCCCGCTCGATGAACACCAGGTTGCCGGCTTCGTCAATCCGGCCCAGGTCGCCGGTGGCGAACCAGCCGTCTTCGTCGAACGGCTCAGCCAGGCCGTCGGCTCGCCGATAGCCCGAGAACAGCACCCCGGCCCGGTCGGCCCGCACCTCGATCTCACCAGTTTCCTGCTCGGGCAGCTCCCCGGCTTCGGTTCTGTTGCTGGGCGCCGCGGCTGGGGCGAGCGCCGCGGGGCGGACGCGCCACTGCACCTCGTGGCGGGATCGGCCCCCGTAACGCGACATGCCCTCGGCCAGTTCGGGCTGCTCGCCCCGGCGCCAGGCCCAGATGTGGCTCAGTCCCCCTGCCTCGGTGGAGCCGTAGGCCGAGAAGCCCAGCGGGATGTCGAACGCCTCCAGAAAATCGGCGTCGGCGAAGAACACCCGGCTCACCCGGTGCCCGGCCGCATCGGCGGCGGAGGTGGCTCGTTTGAGGATCTCCACCGGCGGGGCGTGAAGGATCAGCACCGTCGCCTCCGTCTGGCGGACCAGCGGCCAGAAGCGCCGAGCCGAGAACCGCTCCAAGCCCAAGACCTCCGCGCCGCCGGTGAGGCCGCCCACCACCCCGTAACCCAGCGGGTTGATATGGAACATCGGCAGCGGCGCCAGCACCGTGTCGGCCTCCGAAAGGCACATCGAGTCGGCAATGAAGCGGCCCAGGCGCAGGAAGTACTCGTGGGTCTGCTCGCAGAACTTGGGCACGCCGGTAGTGCCCGACGTGTGCATCCACCCGGCCACGTCGAACTGCTCCCGGCCCAGCCCGGGCGCGTCGGCCAGGCCCTCGAGTCCGGCGGGACGGTCAGGCTCGGGCTGGGCGGTGGTGAAAACGCTCTCGTCGCCCGGCCCGACCAGCACGCCCCGGTCGATCCGGCCCGCGTCCAGGTGCATCGCGCCCGGAGCCACCGAGGCGGCGACTTCCCGGCCCGCCCACACGACTGCGTCGGGGGTGAGCTGCTCCAGCATCTCGGCCAGCAGTTCGTCGGGGTAGTCGGGGTTCACCAGGGCCACTTCGGCCCCGGCCAGCACCAGGGCGAGCCAGGCCGTCAGGTAGGCATCCGACGTCGTGCCGATCAGCGCGACCCGCCGGCCATAGCCCGCACCCGCCCCTTCCAGCGCCTCGACCGCGCCCAGCGCCCGTCCCGCCGCCGCCCCGAGGGTGGGCGTGGACTCGCCGGCCATGCCGAAGCGGGCCTCGGGCCGCCGACACACCCGGTCGCAGACCAACTCGGCCAGGTTCTTCATGGGCTACCGGTCTCCGAATTGGCGCATAGATGATCCCGTTCGCCTACTGGCTGGGATCAACCGAGGCCCTCGTAGTCGTCGGCTCGCAGCACCCGCCGGGCCGCGTAGTTGCGCAGCACCTCCAGAGAGCCTCCCGCCACCCGCAGCACCTTCATGTCGTGCAGGATCTGCCCGTAGTCGGTGTCGGTATAGAGGCCGTGGCCGCCGGTCAGGGCAAAGGCCTCGTTGACGGCGTGCTCCGACGCCTCGATGGCCATCTTCTTGGCCAGCGTGGTGGCCAGAGCCACATCGAGGCCCGCGTCGTGGAGGTTGGCGGCGTGGTCGCGGGCTAGCGACGCCCCGTAGAGGTCGCTGTAGCAGTCGGCCACTGTCCACTGGATGCCCTGGAAGTCGGTCACCATCGAGGCGCCCACCTCCCGGCCCGATCCGTAGGAGATGGCGTCGGCCAGCGCCCGGCGCCCGAACCCGATCAGCTCCGAAGCGTTGCCCAGCCGGCTCATGTTGAACGTCGAGAAGAAGGTGTCCATGCCCCGCCCGGCCTCGCCCAGCACCGCCGAGTCCGGCACCCGCACGTTGTCGAGGGTCACGTCGGCGGTGGGGATGAGACGCAGGCCGATCGGGTCGGTGTGCCGGGTCGACACGCCGGGCAGGTCGGTGTCCACCAGGAAGGCGGTGATCCCCTCGGGCGCGATGGCGTACACCAGGGTCACCTGGCTCTCGGCGCCCAGGTTCACGTGGGTCTTGGCGCCGTTGATGATCCAGTCGCCGCCGTCACGCTCGGCGGTGGTGCGCATCAGCTTCATCGACGAGCCAACGCCCGGCTCGGAGATCGATTCCGAGAAGATCATCGTGCCCCGGGCGATGCCGGGCAGGTAGCGCTCCCGCTGCTCCAGCGTGGCCCAGTCGATCAGCCACCGCTGGCCCTGGATCGAGATCTGCGGCGACACCAGCCCCAGCCGACCCACCTCCTCCTCGATCAGGCAGTACTCGGCCACGCCGAGTCCGCTGCCTCCCTCGGCTTCGGGGGTGAACGGGCCGACCCAGCCCCGGCTGCCCATGGCCGCGTAGATCTCGGCCGGGAACCGGGCGTCGCGCTGGCACGACCGCAGCTCTTGGCGGTGCTCGGCCGCGAAGTCGGCCATGGCCGCGATGGTGGCTTGGGGCCAGTCCGGGTCGTTGAAGGTCAGATTCACGTACATGGCAAGTCCTGGGGCGGCTTCGGCTCATGTTGTATACCAACCGGGGGGCAGAACATGAAGCCGCCGGGCAACTGTCGGCCGGCGAGATTTGGAGGGTGCTGCTGGAACTCAGGCAGCGGGGGTGTTGGTCGACGACGGCAGGTGGTAGCTTGCGGCCGTCGCAGCCACCCAGCCCACTTCGGGCACGTTTGCGGTCGCGGCACCACAACTGTTGACAACGATTGAAGGAGGACTACCGACCATGAACGCGCCCCAACCACTGAGCCGCAAGGATCCCGACGCGGCGCTCATCATCAGCCTGCTCGGCCCATGGGGAGTGGACCGCATGTACCTCGGCCAGATCGGCCTGGGCCTGCTCAAGATGCTCACCCTCGGCGGCCTCGGAATCTGGTGGCTGATCGACCTGTTCCAGATCCGCGATCTGGCGAAGCAAGTCAACGCCGACCGCGGCTACAACCCCTAACGCCCAGACCCAGCGCCAGTAGCGGTCAACTCATCTTGACAAACTGATAGCTTGAGGTTCGATGAGCGGAGATGCAACACTCGGGCTTGGGCCGGATGAGCAGTGGTGGGAGCAGCGTGCGGAGGCTTTCGCGACCTGGGCGGACCGGCTCACAGCAGCCGATCTCGAACTAGCCGACACGAGTGCGCTCCGCACCATCTCGAGACTGACGGACCTGCGCGGTGAAGTCGAGGCCGCCATTCTGGAGGCGGTTCGGGAGGCTCGCCGAACCGGCTGCACTTGGGCGGAGGTCGGTGCGATGCTCGGCGTGAGCAAGCAGGCCGCGCAGCAGAAGTACGGGTCAGCGCTCACGCATCTCGAGTTAGGTCACGCTTGCAGGTGACTTCGCCCCGGAGGGCCCGCAGGTAGTCTTCGAGGGAAGTCGTACGCCGCCGAGGGAACCTTCGTCGTGGCTGAGCCCAACTTCCTCAACCGGACTTTGTGGATCGGCGACAACCTTCCGGTGCTGCGCGGCGTCAATTCCGAGTGCATCGATCTCGTGTGCCTTGACCCGCCCTTTAATTCCAAGCGGCTCTACAACGCTCCCCTCGGCTCTGACGCCACTGGGGCGCAGTTCGACGACACATGGACGATGGACGGAGCCAAGGAGGAGTGGACCGAGTTGCTGGGGGCGTCGGATCCTGCCCTGTATCACACGGTCGTCGGGGCGGGCCTGTCAGCGGGTGAGGCGATGCAGGCGTACCTCGCGTTCATGGCGCTGCGCCTAGTTGAGATATGGCGCGTGCTGAAGCCCACCGGCAGCATGTACCTGCACTGCGATCCTCATGCTTCCCACCACTTGAAGCAACTCTGCGACTGCATCTTCGGCCCGAACCGGTTCCGCAACGAGATCGCATGGAAGCGAACTGGTGCCAAGTCGCTGGGCGCCCGCCGCTACGCCCGCGACAGCGACCGAATCCTGTACTACGCCAAGTCGACCGAGTTCACTTGGAATCAGCAATACCAGCCCCACGACCCGGCTTATGTTCGCGCGAAGTATCGTCACGATGACGACGACGGCCTTGGCCCCTACCGCGTCGACAACCTGAGTGGCGGCAAGGCAGGTGGCCCGTCGGCGTATCTTCCGTTCAAGGGCAAACTGCCGCCCGCAGGCCGAGCGTGGGCACCGCCACGCCGTGACAAGCTGCCGCCCGCAGCGGCGGCCAGGCTGCCCGGCGACTACGAGCAACTCGACGCCCTTGCGAAGTGTGTTGCACTGGACGAGGCGGGACTGATCTATTGGAGCAGCAAGGGAACGCCGAGCCTGAAGAGCTATCTGTCCACCAAGCGCGGCAACCCGGCGAGCGACATCATCATGCACATCCCGCCGGTTGCAGGCAACGAGCGCACCGGCTGGCCGACCCAGAAGCCGCTCGCCCTCTACGAGCACTTCATCGCCGCGTCCAGCAACCCCGGTGACATCGTGCTCGACCCGTTCTGCGGATGCGCCACCACCATGGTCGCGGCCGAGCGGCTGGGGAGGCAGTGGGCCGGCATCGACATCGACGAGGTGGCCATCGGCATCACCCAGAAGCGGCTGCAGGACGAGTCGGACGCGGCGGTACACAACGTCGATCTGGACGGCTTCCGCGAGGGCCTGCCGTCGCTGCACCTGCCGCCGAGGCCTCCGATTCGCACCGACCCGGACCGGCCGAGGCGCTCGCCCCGCATCCGAGCGATCCGCTGGGCCGAACTGGGCGACGGCGAGCGCCGCCCGTGTCCCGGCTGCCGCCGCCGCAAGTACTACGACGACTTCGACCTCGACCACATCACCCCGCGCGCCAAGGGCGGAATCGACGCCGACGAGAACCTCCAGCTGCTGTGCTCGTCCTGCAACCGCATCAAGGGCGGAAGGCTCACCATGGCCGAACTGCGCGAACGCCTCCTGATCGACAAGCGCCACCACATTCAAGCAGAAGCCCGGCCGTAGTCCCGCCGCCAGTGCCGTGGGGTCGGCCCACGAGCACCAGACGCAGAACGATCCGGGAAGTGTGGCGGGGTCCCGGTTTCAGGGCCTGCGCTGGCAGCAGATGGCCGACCCGGCAGGAATTCAACCCCGGCAGTGCGGATCTTGTTCTCATTGTGTTCAGACTTGCCAAACTTTACCGGTGTCCATGAACCGACACGGCCGACGCCTCATCAACCTCCAAGCCTTCAAGTCTCACGCCAGCTCGCTCAACCTGAGATTCTTGGGGGACGATGAACTGGAGTTCTACGAGAAGCACTGTCTGATGCTGCCGTCGGTGCAGTTGCGTCGGCCGCCCGCACACCTCATCGCAGTGACCCAGAGAAACCTCGGCTGGCCGGTCACGAATCCTGAGGATCTCGTGCCTTCCGACACTTGGCGCAGTCTGCGGTGGTCCCATGTAGACGGTCTCCATCCGTTCGACGCGGAGCGTGAGCACAATCCCCTCCTGCTCACTCCAGACTGCTCCACGTTCGAGCCGTGGGACACCGACGACCGGATCACGCTGGCGGCACCGGACGGGAACACCGAGCGGCTGACGACAGTCGAGCGGCACTACTCACCTTGGCAGGTCCATGTCGTCGAGTTCCTCCAGCAACGGAAGTACTACTACGCATACTCGCGGTTCCTGAGACATGTCGCCCCGTCTCACGACCTCTGGAGTAGGCACCGCCTACCCGTTGACACCGAGCGAACACGGTCGCTTCGGGGCATGGCGAACGGCTTCGAGGCGCTGGAGCGCTTCCTGTTCGCGGAGCAAGCGGCCTTCGAGGATGCATTCCACGGTGTGGATGACGGTGTGCCGCTCTCGAAGCCCGCGCAACACCGACTGCACGCGACCGTGACAACTTGGGCGCGACGGTCTTTGGAGCTTTCAGGCCTGGACGAGCCGGCGTTCTTCCAGTTCCTCAGCGAACTCACCGGCCTGATCGACGACTACCGCCGAGACGAGCGTATGGCACTGGCCGAGGACGCGGAGCAGTATCTCTACGATGCCCAGAGGCTCGCCGGATACGTATTCGAGTACGACTGGGATGGTCTTCTTGCGGCTGCCGAGGAGCACTTCGGATCCGGCCTCGTTGCACATCTGCGGTGGTTGGATCCGGTCGAGGCTGCCGCGCGCGACACCAAGGGGATCCTGACGGCCATCCTACGCCAAGGTCACGTGGCGGCAATCGCCGATGAGTATGGGGACGCTGGCACAACGCCAGACGAGATCGTGAAATTCTGCTTGGATCGCGACCTCTTTGAGGTGCTCTACGGTCTTCAGCACTACTTATACAACAGCGCCGACCGGCGCAGAGATCGGTTCCCGGGCTTCTTCCACCGGCGGCTGAGGCCGCTGGCCTTCGCAGGCGAGCAGCTAGCCCGCGGCATTCTCGTTGCCTGGGCCGAGGGTGGACACGCATCATCGGCGAGACTTCACCAGGAGGGATACCGCGATCTCGTCAAGAATCTCGGCGAGGAGTCTTCCTGGGTCGCCCTGTTCAACAAGTCGAAGACATCGGACAGCGAGCAGGGCGACCTCGACCAGCGTGCCGTACGTCTCGCCGAAGCGGCTCTCGCGGCTGGTGCCGAACGAGACGAGGTGATCGCCAAGACGTTCGCCGCAGCAGTTGCGGTCCGCAACTTCGTCAGCCACCGGCACCGGCTCCTGTCGCCCCGCGATGCGAGAGCGCTCGCCGGGTCGTGCGCCGACGCTGTGGTCCTGATCTGGCTGGTAGCACGGAATCGGGGCTTCGTGTAGTTCCTTCCGTCAGGAGATTGACTGCTGGGAGAGTGTGTTTCCGGCAGATCGTGAGGCTGGCCGGCGCGGGGTCAGGTCGCTTGACCTAGGTGAAGTGGCTCCGTCATGCGCGGTGTGACGGTGCTGGACGCCTTCACGGTGGCGACGGCGCGGATGCGTGTTGCTGTCCTGGGGCGGGGCGCCGCAAGTACGACGTGATTGGCCCGTAGGCCGCGGCGAGCGTCACCGCTCGGTGGGTGGTGTTCCTCTGGTGGCCGTTGGTGATGACACGGTGGTGTTCGGTCCTTCTCGGGGGGTGACGGCGAGGCTGTGGTGCTGGCGGGATAGTAGACTTGGGGCATGATCGGCGGGGCGCAGATGGACGAGCAGGACAAGGTGTTCCTGTTGGCAATCGACGCCCTGCCGGGGTGCAGCGGGGAGGAGGTGGCGGAGCGGCTTGGACATACGCGGTCTGCGGTGGCAGATCGACTGGACTGCTTCGTCGCTTCGGAGTTAGTTGAGTGCCTGCACGGCACGATGTTCGGCGACTCCGCTGAGGGTCGCGTCTACGACAACATCCGGCTGACAGCGAGCGGCAAGCGAGCGATGGAGACATGATCGCGCGCCTCGGCAAGAGCCTCCAGCTAGTTCGTGGATCATGAACCCACCCTGCTGTCGTACTTGGTTCCCAGGCTGACGAGTCGCGGTGAGGACACCGCAACCGATGCTCTGGCCTTCATCCTGAACAAGTCCGAGGCCTGCCGACGCGCGCTGGCCAGCCTTCTGAGCAACGAGGACTTCAGTCTCCAACCGCTGTGCAGATTCGAGACTCAGGTGACCTATGAGGACGGGTCCCGCCCTGACATGGTCGGCTACGACCGCGAGGGCAGTCCAAGGTTGCTCGTCGAATCGAAGTTCTGGGCTGCCCTGCTGCAGGGCCAGGCCGGCCGTTACTTCCGTCAACTCGACGAGACGAAACCGTGTGTCTTGCTGTTCATCGCTCCGGGAGCCCGGATCGAGAGGCTGTGGGCCGAGATCAGGCGGCAGCTGCAGGCCGGCCCAGACCCGGTTCAACTGGAGTCTGTGGAGGCTCGTGACCTGATGCGGGGAGCTGGCGTGGAAGGCTCGGACAATCGTGTGATGCTGATCAGCTGGGATCTGCTGCTGGAGAACCTGGCTGCTGCCGTGCCAGATCACTCTCAGGTCGCCTCAGACATCCAGCAACTCCGCGGACTCGTCCAACGAGAGGACATAGGGGCATTCACGCCCATCCAGGATGAGGAACTCAGCCCCTCTCTGGCCCGAAGGATCCGATCGTTCAACACACTGATCATCGACGCAATCGACCGTGGAGTCCGGGAGGGCTGGGCTTCAGGACCGAGGAGGAGGTCCCCCCAGATATGGGGTAACGGATGTTCCTTCCGGTTCGTCGCCGTTTCTGGTGAGCCGGTGCACTGCGATTTCTGGTTGGGCGTGAACACTTGGCGCTGGGCGAGGACCGGCGACACGCCCCTTTGGCTTCATCCCTCCAGCCCTACTGGGCATGTTCGCTCCCGGCTACTGAGCGAGGGCCATTCGCTGAACGCCCACCAAGACCGCGACGGCCTGGTAGTGCCGGTCTATCTCAAGACCGGCGTGGAATACCACGATGTTTTGGACGATGTCGTAGACCAACTGTCCAAGATCGCGAACATAGTCGTCAACCAGTAGTTCGTCACTGAAATAGTTGGGACGGCCAGAATGGGGCATCCCGCTGACCACCAACAGCCGCGCTGCTCATCAGGAGCGGGAGGACGAGTCTGGGGCGCACCCGTCGATGATGGGCGGCTCCACAGACTTCGACGGACGCTCTCGCTCACCCCACGGCCTGAGCCATGCCGCCGGAGCGGGGGTCGCTGGCGAGTTCGACTGCCGGCCGGGCTCCGTCACTGCTGCTGCTCCCACCGCCGACGATCTGCAGTCCGCCGCCCACATTGGCTGTACGGCGCACCTCGTAGCCGGCGACCTCGGGGTCGTCGTGCCAGGCGATGCCGGGCTCGGCGTAGGCGTACCACGGCTCGCCGATCCCGGCGGGCACCCCGAAGCGGTCGCCCTCCGGGCACACGAACCAGCGGGGTCCGGCCGCTATTTCGGCTGCTGGTGCGCCCTGACGGAAGCGCTGGATGGCCTGGGCCAGCCACTGCACCTGCCGGTCGCCGCCCGGGGTGGCCACCGTCATCCAGCCCGGCCCGTCGCCGCATCGCACATGGGCTGCGCTGAGCGTGTGGGGCAGCACCGCGCCCGGCCTCGGGTTGCAGCCGGGCAGGTCCGGCCGGTCCGACAGCGCGGTGCCCACCCGGTTGCTGAACGCCACTCCGGTGCCGGGGGCCACCCAGCCGGTGCCGAACTGCACACCGGCCAGGCTGTGCACCACCGTCGCCGACAGGCCCCGTCCGTCCACTGCGGTGGACACCGCCGTTCCGGGGCCCAGGGCACAGAACTCGGTTAGCCGCTGCTCGGTGAGCGCCGCCACTGCCTCGGCGAAGTCTCGTGACGTCGGGTCGGCGTGGGGCGGCGCGGCGGCCAGCAGTGCAGCGGTGATGGTGGCTTGGCTGGGCGCGCCCGGCAGCCACACCGCGATGTCTTCGAGCTCGAATTGCAGCGCCGGCTCGACGGCGGCTTCCATGGCGGCCAGATCGTCGTGGCGCAGCCCAGCCCCCTCCTCGGAGGCTGCAGCCACCAGCCGATCGGCCAGCTCACCGAGGTAGAAGGCATCGGCGCCTTGCTGCGCGACCGTCTCCAGGGTGGTGGCCAAGTCGGGCATGCGGATGGTCGCACCGGCCTGCGGAGCGCGGTCGTGGCCCAGAATGCGGCGCAAGGCGTCGGTGTGGCCCCGGCTCTCCACTCGCTCGTACACCTGCGCCATGCGCGGGGTCACGGTGTGGCCCGCCGCAGCCGCTAGCGCACCAGCGAACAGGCTAACCCAGTCGAGCCGCCCGTGGGCTTTCCACACCGCCTCTGCGCCCCGAAGCGAGCCGGGAACCACCGCATTGTGGGGACCGCTGGTCGGCGGCCAGCCCGCCTGGGCCTCGGAGGCCCCGCGGCCGCGACCAGCGGCCAGCGGGACTCGCGACCACCCGCCATAGGTGTGAACACCGCCGCCGCCCGGCTCGGCCACCAGGGCCACCATCTCCCCGCCGGGACCTGACTGCGGGGCGTTTACCACCCACTGGGTGAACGCGGCAGCCAGGGCGGCATCCACCGCGGTGCCGCCTGCCTCCAGCGCCTCTATTCCGTCCTCGGCAGCCAGCCGATGTCCGCTGGCCACTCCCGCCGATCCGCTCACAGACTTGTTCATGGGACCAAGAGGGCGCGCAAATTGGTGAGAGCCGGTCGCTCCGCAGCGGGGTCTTTCCCGCTCTTGTTCGCTGCGCTCACGGGCCGCTCAGGCCACGGCCTCGCCCGTATGGGACGGAATCGCTCACCTGTCCGCTCGGCCTCTAAATCCAACACCGTCCTGGCCCGTGTAGGCACGAGTCCTGCCTCGATTTGGCGCCAGGCTGCTAGAGCCTGGTGATGGCGGGCACGGCGTCCACCAGGTCGTCGAAACGCATTGGGCGGTCCCCGAACCCGGTCCGGCTGGACGCCTCGGCTACCAGCATCACTATGTCCGCCGCGCTCCAGCCGCTGGTGCTGCCGGCCAGTTCCGCCACCTGATCAGCGTCGAGGTCAAGCCCGTGCTCGCTGGCCAGCGACGCGATCAGCGCGCCGCGCCGCACCTCGTTGGGGACGGGAACCTCCAGGTGTTCTCCGAGACGCCCCGATCGCAGCACCGCCTCGTCGATCAGCTCGCGGCGGTTGGTGGTGCCCACGATCAGCACGGCGCCACCTGCAATGGCGTCGTCGAGCGACGCCAGCAGTGCCGACACCACCCGCTCGTCGGTGCGCTCCCCGCTGCCGCCCGCTCGCATCGGCGCCAACGCGTCGAGATGGTCGAGCAGCACCAGCGACGGGCGCGCCTCGATGGCCCGTCGGAACAGGGCCCGAACCGCCTCCTCGGACTCGCCGAGCCACTGGTTGTACACCTTGCTGCCCTCGATGGCCACGAAGTTCACGCCCAACTCCGCGGCTAGGGCATGCACCAAGGCGCTCTTGCCCGACCCGGGCGGGCCGTGCAGCAGTACTCCCTGCCCGGCGACAGCAGCGGATCCCGAGACCAGCGCTCGGCGGCCCAGATCCCGCAGTCGCGCTTTGAGCCCGTCCAGCCCCACGATCTGGTCCCAGGCGATGCGCTCGGTGCGGGTCGCCACGTCGCGCAGCACGCTGGGCCGCACCGTCTGTAGCGCGGCCTCGAAGTCGCCGGGCTCCACCGCGATATCGGTGTCCGCCAGTGAGTCGGCCAGCTCGAAGCCCTCGCGGCCTGCCGCTAGCCGGTCGGCAGCTTCCAGCCCGGCCGAGCGGGCCAGATGCATCAGATCGGCGCCGGTGAAGCCGCCGGTGGCAGCGGCCACCGCGGCCACCGCCTCCAGCCCGTCGGCGGTCAGGGGCATCTCCCGGGTGTGGATGGACAGGATCTCGGCCCGGGCCTGCTCGCCGGGCGGACCCACGAAGATCTCCTCCTCGAAGCGCCCGGGCCGCCTGAAAGCCGGATCGATGGCGGCTATGCGGTTGGTGGTGGCCATCAGGATCAGGCCGTCCACCTCCTCCAGCCCGTCCATCAGAGTCAGCAGCTGGCTGGCCGCCCGCACATCGCTCTGCGACGCCAGACGCTCCCGGTTGGTGGCGATCACGTCGAACTCGTCGATCATCACCAGCGACGGCGCGTGGGCCAGCGCCCGCGAGAACAGCAGCCGCAGATTGGCCTCGGTCTCGCCCTGCACGCTGCCCACCAGCTCGGTGGCCGACATCCGGTAGGCGGTGACGCCCAGCTCGTTGGCCAGCGCCTTGCAGATGAGGGTCTTGCCGGTGCCGGGCGGTCCGTGCAGCAGCACCCCCTTGGGCGGGCGCACCCCCAGGCGGCGGTAGAAGGCGGGGCGCAGCAGCGGCAGCTCCACCAGCTCTCGCAGGCGTCGGATGATCGGGTCGCATCCGCCCACGTCGGCCAGCGTGATCAGCCTCTCCGACACGCTGACATCGGCCCGGTGGAGCTCGACCTCGGTGCTGTCGCCCATCCTCGATGGCGACGGCGAGGCCAGGTCGATGCGCACCAGCATCCCCGCACCGCCGGGGTGCACGTCGGCGAGCACCCGGTTGCCGGCATACAGCGGCGTGCGGTCGTCTCGCAGCCGCTCCAGCAGCCGCTGATGGAGGTTGAAGGTCAGGTTGTAGGGCGGGGTGATCCGCGCCGTGGCGGCCTCGGGGAGCTGCCCGACCGGCGTCACCGTCACCTGCTCGCCGGGCCGCAGGGCGAGCTGCGGCCACAGCATCCGTCCCAGCCGCACAAGCTGCTCGTCGTCGGGCCCGTGGACGGCCAGCACCGCGCAGGCCTGGTGTTCGCCGTTGTGCAGCCCTACTGCGTCGCCGCCGGTCAAGCCCAGCGACTCGGCCGTTGCCTGCGAAACCGAGACTTGCGACCCGCCCAGCCTCGATCCGGGAGCGGGCCGGGCTGCCAGCAGGGCAAGCCCCTCGGTCACAGCCACCTCTCGCGGCTTTGACAGCCCGGCACCGGCAGGGCGAGCCGGGGGCCGGCCGGGCTCACCCGTGCTGGGCCTGCCACTCTGGACACGGCTCAAGCACTTCGGCGGCCACGCCACCCTCGGGGCTTATGGCCGAGTCGAGGTTGGCCCAGCACACCAGCATCCGGGTCGGCCCCACGCCGGTGTTGAAGTGCTGGTAGGTCACCCCCGACTCCTTGATGGGAATGGCGATCACGTCGCCCTCCTCCCACTCGTGGGCCCGGCCGTCGAGCACGGTGTGGCCGCTGCCGACCATCACGAAGTGGATCACCCCGCCCTGGCAGTACAACTGGCCGCTGTTGGAGCCCTGGGGGATCTCCAGCTCGTGGAAGTACAGGGCCCGGGTGCTGGGCGTGTCCAGATGGGGGTGCAGATACCAGCGCATGGTCCCCATGCGGTTCAGCTCGGGCTCGCAGTCCTCGCGCCCGATCAGGTTCTTGGCTACCGCCCGACGGTCTCGCTCGCTCCGCGAGTCGGCGAAGGTGAGGTCGTAGAGCGTCGGCTCAGCCATCGCCGGCCCTCTCGCCGATGATCCGGGTGACGGCCACGATGGGATCCTCATCGGCGTCATCCCCGGAGCCGGCGCCGCCGTCCTCTTGGCCGGTGTCGGCGGCGGCTGACTCCCGCCAGTTCGACTGTTCCTTGACCTGGGCCAGCATCGAGCCGGTCTGGAACAGGAACGGAATATAGATGAAGGCGATCCACTGCGAGCTCTGGGTGTCGTCGTAGTTGAAGTGCTGGTGCTCCACCCCGCCGGGCTTCACCGGCAGGATCAGCAGGTCGCCGGGCTTCCAGTGGTACTCCACCCCGTCGAACACGCTGTAGCCCGCGCCCCGGGTGACGTAGATCACCAGCCCGCCCTGGTGGGTGTGGGCTCCCGACTCGGTCTGGATGTCCTTTCGGAACACCATCCAGTCCTGCACCGCCCGGTTCTCGGCCTTCATGTGCAGGTAGTACTTGCTGCGGCCCTGTCGGGACTGCTGCCAGGGCAGATCCTTGCCCTTGATCACCACCTGGCCGTTGTCGGCCAGATTGCGCCGCTCCTTGAAGGCCGAGAAGAACACCTCGTAGGGGTGCCGATCCTCGGTGCTGCGGTCACGCTCCCGCAGCCGAGTCTGCTCTTGCTCCACCATGGTCCGTCCTCTGTCAGCGGGTCTTGGCGGTGTCTGGATCCGCCGACTGGCACTCTCGCTCCACCATTGCCCTTCCTCTCAGGCGGCCATGCGCAGGAAGCGGCTGGCGTTGCCCGAGAACAGTTTGGAGCGCTTGGCGTCGTCCTCGATGCCCCAGGCCAGCGCCGCGCCGGGCGAGTCGGGGAAGCGGCACTGGGCGTGGGGGAAGTCCGACTGGTACATGAGCACACCGTCGCCGAGCACGCTGTCGACGTAGTCGTAGATCTTGCGTCCCTCGTAGAGCTCGATGCCGCAGTAGACGTGGCCGGCTCGGGCGTACTCCGACGGCAGCATCGACAGCTTCGGCCCCTTGCTCTTGAGGTGGCGGGACTGGCCGTCGAGCCGCAGCAGCCACTCGGGCAGCCATCCGCAGCCGGTCTCGGAGAAGCCAACCCGGAAGTTCCGGTGGCGGTCGAACACGCCCGACAGCAGCAGGTAGGCCAGCCGCAGCTGCGCCCCCCACGGATGGGCCGCGGTGCGGGCCACCACGATGTTGTCCCACACGTCGCGGTAGCCGGGGAAGTAGGGCGGCTCGTAGAAGAACGAGTGGTGCAGCAGGGGCAGGTCGGCGTCGGCCAGCGCGGCCCAGATCGGCTCCAGGTCGGGGTCGTCGATGGGGAAGCCCTCGGCCAGTGCCAGCATGGCTCCCGACACCGACGGCTCGTGGGCGTGCTCGGCGATGTGTCGCACCGACCATTCGACATCTTCGCCGGTGAGCAGCAGCAGGCTCTTGAGCCGGTCGGTGTCTATCGAGCAGAAGTCGGCCATGTAGCGGGCGTAGGACTCGTAGAGGCCGGTGGCCACATCGGTGGGGCACACCGTCACCGACTGGGGCCAGGTGCCGGGGATCAGCAGGTGGACGTCGGTGCCCTCGCGGTCCATGTCGGCGATGCGCCCGGTGGCGTTGTCGTGGCCCACGCCGTAGCGGGGGGAGTCCTCGGTGACCACCAGGCCCCGGATCTTGCCCTCCAGCGCGGCCCGACCGCCGGCGCCGAGCTTCTCCTCCAGGTGCGACTTCTCGCCAATCTCCCGCAGGTAGCCGCGGGGTTCGATGCTGAGGTTGGTCCACGGGCCCTCGGGGTCGCCGTAGGTGAGCGGCAGCTCCACCCGGCGCTCGTAGGGGGCCAGCTCGGCTTCCCAGCGGTCGAGCAGACCCTTGTCGGCGTAGCGCTTGAGAACCTCCACCGACGGCCACACATGAGTGTCAGTGTCGATGATGGTCAATCCGTCGCGCACGCTGCTCCTCCGTTGGGGACCGCCCGAGCCGCAGCGCTCGACCGATATGCGATAGCGGATTGTATACCGCCCCCACCAAGGGTCTAATCGGGGCTATTCGCGCTATGTGTTGGGGCGTGGCAGGCTGGCGGGATGCGGGTGGTGGTGATCGGCGCAGGGATTGCCGGGGCGGCCGCGGCCTGGCACCTGGCCGGGTCGGCCTCGGTGGTGATGGTCGAGCGCGAGGGCCACGCCGGTGCTCACGCCACCGGCCGCTCGGCCGCCCTCCACACCCAGACCTCGGGCGCGCCGGTGGTGAGCGCGCTGGCCGGGGCCAGCCGCGCCTTCTTGGCCGAGCCCCCCAACGGGTTCTCCGACCACCTGCTGCTGTCGCCCCGCGGCCTGCTATGGATCGCCAAGGCGACCGAGCGGGACCTCCTTGAGGACAAGGCGTCCGCCGCTGAGGCTCACGGGGTCGAGGTCCATCGCCTTGACTCGTCCCAGTGCCGCGAACTAGTCGGTGTTCTGCGCCCCGATGCCGCCGACGCGGGTGTTTTCGAGCCTCATGCCATGAACATCGATGTGGACGGATTGCTGCAAGGGTTCCTGCGGGGGGCGCGCCGTCGCGGTGTCGAACTGCACTTAGACGCTGGGGTGACCGCCCTGACGGCCAGATCCGGCGGCTGGCGGGTCATTGCCTGCGACCGGCGCTGGGACTGCGACGTGGTCGTCAACGCGGCGGGGGCGTGGTGCGATGCGGTGGCCGCTCTGGCCGGGGTGGCGTCGCTGGGGCTCCGGCCGCTGCGGCGCTCGGTGTTCGTGTTCCCTCCTCCCGAGGGTGTGCTGGTGGCGCAGTGGCCCATGGTTTGGGACATCGGCAACCGGTTCTATTTCGAGCCCGAGGGCCCCATGCTGCTGGTGTCGCCCGTCGACGAGACGCCCAGCGAGCCGTGCGACGCCCGACCCGAGACGGAGGACATCGCGCTGGGAGTGGAAGAGCTGGAGGAGGCCACCACCCTCAAGGTCCGGGGCGTGCGCCGCACCTGGGCCGGGTTGCGCACCTTCGCCAGCGACAGCGTCCCCGCCGCGGGCTTCGACCCCGACCATCCCGGCTTCTTCTGGCTGGCCGGCCAGGGCGGCTACGGCATCAAGACCGCCCCCGCCCTCGGGCGCCTGTGCGCCGCGCTGATAACCGGTCGGTGCCAGCCGCCTCCGCTGATGCCAGAGCACATCGAAGCCCTGAGCCCAGCCCGGTTCAGAACCTGAGCCCGGCCCGCTCCAGCGTTCAGGGGCCTCGCTTGGCGGGCAGCTCCAGGAAGATCTGGCCGTCGCGCACTTCCAGCGAGTAGCGGGGTTGGTAGCGCTCGCGGGCCTGGCAGTAGCCGGTGGCGACCTCGTAGGCCCACTGGTGGCCGGCGCACACCAGCCGGCTGCCCAGCATCACGCCCTCGTTGAGCTTGCGGCCCCGGTGGATGCACACGTTCGACAGGGCCACCGGCTCGCCGTCGTTCCACAGCAGCAGGACCTCGTGGCGATGCAGGTGCACGATGAGTTTGCCCGCCGCGGCCAGCTCATCGGCGGTGGCCTCCACCTCGAACCATCCCTGCGGCGCCGCCACGGCTCAGCCCGTCAACCTCAGCCGGTGCCGGCCCAGCCGGTGCGCGCCCCGCCGCCGGCGCCGTCCTCGTCATCGAGCCCCACCTGGTCGGGATCCCAGCTGAAGGTGGCGTCGCCGCGGGTGTAGGTCTGGCACGCCAGCCGATAGCCCTCGTCCACCAACTCGCCCAACCGGGCCCGCTCCCGGCGCCGGGGCGGGTCGAGGTTCTCGACCCCCTCCTCAACCACCAGCCGGTCGGTGCCGCAGTTGCCGCTGGCGCACTGCCAGGGCACGTCGATGTCCTCCCGGATGGCCATGCGCAGCACGTTGACCTCGTCGCCCTCGGCAAACTCCACGTACTGGTCGGCGGTCTTGAAGTAGATGCGCGGCATCCCGGCCTACCGCGGGCGTGAAGCCGAGAGCGCCAGAGAGTCAGCCGACGAGCACGGGCTCGCGCTCAAGCTCCTCGACCCAGGGGCCGAGGTCGGGCAGCACGTAGGTCTCGTACAGCGCCTTGGTGTAGGCGAAGCGCATGTCGGCCGCCTCCCGCACGTAGTGCAGGCAGCGCTGCTGCAGTTCGGGCGTGTCGGCGTACTTGAGCACGATCTGGTAGCCCCGCTCGCCGTGGATCTCGTCGGAGGTGATGTGCAGGTCGAAGAACTCCGCCTCCCACTCCGAGAAGCCGTACTTGTTGATCAGCGTGGGGTACTGGGTGCGGTAGATCGACGGCACCTGCGACTCGAGGCCGACTATCAGCGCGGCCGACGACACCACGAAGTTCTCCCGGCCCGACACGTAGTACATCCAGCCCTGCATGCCCTTGGCGAAGGGCATGGCGTTGTTGCGGTCCTGCACGTAGGCCCGGGTGCCGCCGCACGCCTCGGCGAAGCGGATCAGCAGGTCGGTGTGGCGGTCGTCGCTCAGCTCCTCCTCGTACATGTTCTGCAGCAGGAAGTCCTTGGCGTCGCGGGCGTGGTCGGGCGTGTTGGCGTACATGAGGCCGAGGTAGTCGCCGAACGGGCCGATGTAGTGGTAGTGGTTGGTCGCCCAGTGCACGAAGTGCTGCTTGTGGAGCCTGCCCGTGGCCCATGCCCGGCTAAAGGAGGCGTCTTTGGCCATGGTGCCCGAGAACGCCTGCTCAAGGGCCACTCTGAACTCGCTCGATGACATCATTTCGGCCATTTGCTGCTCCTGGTGTGTCTGCCTGGCTTCGAGACTCGCTTGCTTGTGATGTGTGTGCGTCTTGGTCTTGCGGGCGCTGGGCGTATCCGAATCGCCCGGCATCTGGGACTAGAGAGGGCGCCGGGGAGAGGTCGGAATCCCCGGCGCCCGCAACTGTATACACTAACTCGGCCCAACATTGGAACTCCAAGTCCGGGCGGGGAGGAGACGGCCGTGCGCGAGACCGAGGTGTCCTTCTTCAGCGAGGGTGTCGGGCTCAAGGGCCTGCTGCGCTCGCCGGAAGGAGTCAACGGTCCGGTTCCGGCCATCGTCCAGGGACCGGGCTGGCTCGGGCTCAAGGACGCCAAGCTCTACCTGCCCTACCACGAGGCGCTCTGCGCCGCCGGCTTCAGTGTGATGATCTTCGACTACCGCGGTTTTGGCGACTCCGGCGGCGACCGGGGGAGGCTGCTGCCCCAGCTCCAGCTTGAGGACCTCATCAACGCGGTCACCTACCTGTGCAGCCGCGACGATGTGGACTCCGACAACATCGGCGTGTTCGGAAGCGGCGGCACCGGGGGCGGCAACGCGGTGCTGCTGGCCGCAGCCGACCGCCGGGTGCGGGCCGCGGTGTCGCAGGTGCCGGTGGCCGACGGGGAGGACTGGCTGCGCCGGATGCGGCGCGAGTACGAGTGGTACGAGTTCCTGGCCCGCATCGAGGCCGACCGCAACCGGCGTGTGCTCACCGGCGAGGGCGAGATGGTCCATCCCCGAGAGGACATCATGGTCCCCACCCCCGAGCGCCGGGCCTCGAAGGTGAAGGCCGATGTGGACGACCGCATCCCGTCGTCGGTGCCGCTGCGCTGCGCCGAGGCGATCATGGACTACCGCCCCATCGACGTGGTCCACAAGGTGGCTCCGGCCGCGCTGATGATCATCGCGGTGGCCGACGACGCCACCACCCCCACCGACCACGCCGAGCGGCTCTACGAGCGGGCCGGCGCCCCCAAGAAGCTGATCATGCAGCGCCACACCACCCACTACGCGGCCTACAAGCAGTACGGCGACGCGGTGATCCCCCAGATGGTGGACTGGTATCGCAGCCACTTCACCGGCGGCGCGGTCGAGGTGCATCGCAGCACTCCCGCCGCGCCGGTCGAGCTGCTGGTGAAGCACCCCGACGGCGCAGCCGCGGCCGGTTAGCTCTCGGTTCTTGCGCCGACAAGGATGAGCCCATGACTATGATCCCGGCGACGGACGCGCGCCGATGATCGATCGGGTGGTGGCTGGCGGCACGGTGGTGTCGGGCACGGGCGTCGAGGCAGCCGACGTGCTGATCGCGGGCGAGCGGATCGCAGCCATCGCCGCTCCCGGCGCGGTGCCGCTGCCCGACTCCGTCGAGCGCATCGACGCCACCGGCAAGTGGGTGCTGCCCGGCATGGTCGACGTCCATGTGCACCTGCGCGAGCCCGGCTACGTCCACAAGGAGGACATCAGCACCTGCACCGCCGCCGCCGCGGCCGGCGGGGTGACCACCGTGTTCGGGATGCCCAACCTCAACCCGGTCACCAAGAACCTGCAGGTGCTCGAGGAGCTGTTCGACCTCTACGACACCAAGAGCATCGTCGACTGGAACCACAACCCGGTGCCCAGCGTGCTGCACGAGGTGCAGCCCATGGCCGACGCCGGGGTGGCCGCCTTCAAGATCTACATGGTGGTCGACACCGGCCGCGACTACCCTCACCCCTCGGGCACCGGCATCCACGACCACGGCCATCTGCTGCGCATGTTCGAGGCCATCGGCCCCACCGGCCGGCCGTTCATGATCCATCCCCACGACCAGGCCATCATGGACGTGACCGAGCAGACTCACTGGGACCGGGGCGACCGCAGCCCGGCCGCCTACGCCCAGACCCTGGCCACCCACAACGGCCTGATCTGGGACGCCGCCATCGCGGTGATCCTGCAGATGGCCGAGGCCACCGGCACCAAGCTCCACATCGTCCACATGCAGACCGAGGGCTCGGTGGAGATGGTGCGCCGGGCCAAGGAGCGGGGCGTGGCGGTGAGCTGCGAAGTCAACCATTGGGCCCTGTTCTTGTCGCGGTGGCGTGACATCGAGGAGCTCGGCCCCTACGCCCTGTCGTACTGGGTGCCCGACCACCACCGCGAGGCGGTGTGGGAGGCCCTCAACGACGGCACTATCGACATGTTGTCTTCGGACCACGCTCCCCATACCCGGGCCGAGAAGGAGATCGGCTGGGAGGACTGCTGGGCCTGCCACACCGGCACCCCCGGCGTGCAGGAGCAGTACCCCATGCTGCTGGACTGCTCGATGGACGGACAGATCTCGCTTCCTCGGGTGGCCGAGGTGGTGGCCGAGGAGCCGGCCACCGAGTTCAACCTGGCCTCCAAAGGATTCCTGCGGCCCGGCTACGATGCCGACATCGTGATCTTCGACCCGGCCGACCAGACCCGGCACTCGGCCGACACCGTGCTGTCGAAGTGCGGCTGGACCGCCTACGACGGCCGGATCACCAAGGGCCGTATCCACCGCACCATCGTGCGGGGTCGCGATGTATACGTCGACCGCAGGGTGGTGGGCGAGCCCGGCTGGGGCTGCCTCGCCCGCACGACGCTGTAGTGACGACGGCGCGATGACGACCGACACCTCGGCCATGAAGTTCGGGCTGCTCATGCCCCACTTCGGCGGTCATGCCAGCCGCCGGAACGTGCTCGACGGTGCGGTGCTGGCCGAGAGCTTCGACTTCGACTCGCTGTGGGTGCGCGACCACCTTGTGTTCGAGCCCCACTCCGAGATGGAGGCCGCCGACATCACCTTCTACGAGGCGCTCACCACTCTCACCGCCATCGGTGCAGTCACCGAGCGCGTCACGCTGGGCACCGGCTCGCTGATCCCGTTCCGCCATCCGGTGCACACCGCTATCAGCATCGGGACGCTGTGCAGCCTGGTGGGCGACCGGGTGGTGCTGGGCTTCGGGGCGGGCACCTTCGACCACGAGTTCGACGTGATCGACATGGCCGGGGTGGACCGGGTGGGGCTGGTGCGGTCCAACGCCGAGATCCTGCGCCGCCTGCTGACCGAAGGCGGGGTCACCTACCAAGACGATGTGTATGCCTTCGACAACATCTCGATCGAGCCCAAGCCGGACGCGCCGGTGCCGTTCTGGTACTGCGGGGCCACTCCTCGCTCGGCCCGGCTGGCCGCCGAGTATTGCGACGGCTGGATGCCGGGGCGCACCACCCTGCTCACCATCGCCGAGCGGGTGGCCACCATGCGGGAGATGACGGCGGCCAGCGGCCGGCCCATGCCCACCGTGGCGGTGATCCCCCCGACGTCGATCGCGGCCACGAGCGACCTGGCGCTGAAGGGTGTCAACCTCGACGGCCTGCTGGCTTGGGCCAACAAGCGGGGCAAGTGGTGGGCCAAGCCCCCGTCGGGCAGTTTCACCACCGCCGCCGACATCGAGGGCTCGCTGATTGCGGGCACCCCCGACGAGGTGGTCGAGCAGGTGCACCGCTTCGCCGAGGTGGGGGTGGAGCACCTGGTGTTCGACCTGCGCATGAACTTCGACCGCTGGTTCGCCTCCATGGAGCTGCTGGGCCGTGAGGTCCTCCCCGCCCTGCGAGCCTGACGCTCGTTCGGGCTGCTGAAGCGGGGCCTGATTTGAGGGAGTCGGTCGACCGGGAGTTCGTGGTCGATGCCCCTCGCGACGAAGTGTGGCCCCGGCTGCTGGATGTGCAGGCGGTGGCATCGTGGCTCCCGATCATGCACTCGGTGACCGAGGTGTCGGCGGGAGCCGCCGGCCTCGACGGCTCCAGCTTCCAGGCCGCCTTCGAGGACAAGGTGGGCCCGTTCTCGCTGCGAGCCGACCTGCGCATCGAAGTAGTCGGGGTGCATGACGGCGAGGAGGTGTCGATCCGGGCCCGGGGCGAGGACCGCCAGATCCGGTCCCGCATCATGATCGACGCCGCCGCCCGCCTGTCACACGCCGCCCCCGGCCGGACCCGGGTCCAACTGGTCGGCGCCTACGAGATCACCGGCCGTGTCGCCACCCTCGGCGCCGGCGTCATCCGCTCCAAGGCCGGCAAGCTCGTAGACGCCTTCTGCACCAACGCCGCCACCGGCCTGGCCCGTGCCGGCCCCTGACCCCCGAGGAGTCCTCCGGCCAGCGACGGCTGGAGTCCTCTGCTACCGCGATGTCGCTGCAGGCGTCGCTAGCCGGGTGCCACGTACCGCTCGATGGTGTAGTCGCGGATTCGGAGCACGACGTTGCCGTTGACCGCCAGGCGAGGCCAGTCGATGGGTGTCCTGTCGTTCGCCATGAGCCATTCGATCGGGTCGGTGGTCTCAGCCGGTTCGACCTGCCTCCAGTTTGAACCGTCGGGATCGGAAAGCCAATAGACGATTCGATCCTGATCGCCTCCGAGCGATAGAAATTCGTCGGGGTGGGTGCTGAAAGCGATGACCCCCGAGTTGACCGCAGCAATACCCTTTACCCACGTCCTTTCCCCGCCAATCGACTCCAGCGCGTCCCAGGTCTCGGCGTCTGGTGAGAACACCACAGTCGCTGGGCCGAACAGCGACGGCAAGTGGCCCGCGACGGAGTGGTCCAGCAGGCCGACGAAACCTGACTCGGTCCAAACCGTGCAGCATGTGTGCACGTAAGGCAGGTCGAACCGCTCTGGACTCTCTCCCCACGGAGCAACGAGCATCGATCCCGAATAGCGCCACTCGGGATGGTAGGGTTTGTTCACTATCTCCCCGTAGTCTTCGTAGAGTTCCCGGGTAGTTCCAAGTTCTCTCCACGGGACGAATCGCGTGTGCGCGTCGCGCTGAGTCCCATCGGCCCACCATTCGACCGTCATTCCCGACTCCCCGGTGCTCTCATCAACCCAGGGGCCGTCATACTTCGGTTGAATCCTGCTCGCTGACTCTCTGATGTCGGCTGGCATCAGGGAGAACAGGTTCATGTAGGTAACTGTCTCCAGTTCCAACAGCCATCCCTGCTCGGCCAGAGACAACCCGCCGAGGCTCGGTGCGGCATGCAGGGACGTGTGAAGTCCCTCAGGTCGAGGAATCGGTACTTCAATGGTCTCCCAATTGACCAGATCCCGCGTGATGGACACCGAAACAGAGGGCGGATTCTCGAGGAGCCGGTCCAACCAGGCCGCGTCGCTGGCTCTCCTTCCGTACCAGGTGTCCAGGTACGTGGGCCATTGCGAGGCGATCACGAAGCGCTCACCGTCTGACGAGATGCGCATCGCAGACTTGTACGTGTTGACCAAGCAGTCGAGATCATCGAGGCCCAGTTGCGAGAGCAATGTGGGCTTGGTGTGCACGCTCGGAACTTCAAGATCTGAGAACTCAGTCCACTCCACTCCGTCCGTGGAGAACCTTGCGCTGAGCCGGCCTTCGCTGCACGGCTCCTCTGACGTGGTAGGGGCCGCATACTCCAGGTGCAGGAACCCGTCACCCCAGGGCATGAGATCGTGACGGACCCGATCCCGGAGATGGGCGACTGTCTCGAATACGTCACGGGGTGGAGTGCTGGTGGTCGTGGTTGGTGGGGCGGTCGTGGTTGTTGTTGGCGCCGCCGTGGTTCTAGCGGGTGGAGTGCTGGTGGTTGTGGTTGGTGGGGCGGTCGTGGTTGTTGTTGGCGCCGCCGTGGTTCTGGCGGGTGGTGTGCTGGTGGTTGTGGTTGGTGGGGCGGTCGTGGTTGTGTCTCGGGAACTGGCCGTCTCGGGCGGCGGCTCTTCAATGGCCGCGCGCTCGCCGTCTCCAGGTGGGGTGGAGCAACTGGCGGCTGCAAGTGCCAGCAACAGCAGCCCAGTTGCGGGCCGGAGTCTCGTCACTAGCCGGGTCGGTACGGGCCGTGCCCCATCATTTCGCAACGACGCCCATTATGTTGCCCGCCGGCCGATGAGGAAAGCCCGGCACCACGTTGACACCATATGAGTCCATGATCGGTGCGTCCACGGAGTTTCCGGGCCCATGACGACGCTGCCCGAGGTTGGGCTGATGCGCTCGGACGAGCTGCCCGAGGTGCTGGCTGCGGTCGACTACGACCATGCGCCCTACGCCGGTGGAACCGAACTGGTGCCGGCCATGGGGCTGGGACTGCGCCGCCCGGCCGCAATAGTGGATCTCAAGCGGGTGGAGGCCCTGAAGCGGATCGACGTCGACGCTGAGGCCGGTGCGGTGACCATCGGCGCGGCCGTCACCCACCGGCGGTTGTCCGACCACCCGGCTGCCCGCGCGCACCTGCCCACGCTGGCTGCGGCCGCGTCGCGGGTGGGCAACGCAAGGGTGCGCTCGACCGGCACCGTGGGCGGCAACCTCTGCTTCGCCGAGCCCCGCTCCGATCTGGGCTGCGTGTTGCTGGCCTTGGGCGCGACGGCTGAGGTTCGCTCGGGGCTGGGCGTCCGCACGCTGGGCATCGACGAGCTGATCGTCGGCGCCTTCGAGACCTCGCTCGAGCCTGACGAGATCCTCACCACCGTCACCGTGCCCTTCGAACCGCCGGGCATGTCGTACTGGAAGCTTCAGAGCTATGAGCGGCCGACTTTGGGCGTGGCCCTAGTGGTCACGGAGACCCGCTGGGAGATCACCGTGGGCGCGGCCATCGAGCGGCCCGCTCGAATCGTGCTCGCCGCGGGCGACACCGCCGGGCTGGCCGCCTTCGTGGAGGAAATGGCTCTCAGCGACGACATGACCGGCCCGCCCGACTACAAGCGCTCCGTCCTGCGGAGCTACCTGCAGCGAACGTTGGGGGCGGCTCGATGATCGCCGCATGTCCTTCAGGCCCGGCTGGGTCCGGTCGAGCAGGCGGAGCGTGGACGGGCCGAGGACCGAGCGATCCCGGGGCGGTTCGATGACCGGCCTGCATGCGTCAACCTCCGCCGTGGTCCGGTGTCGGGTCAACCGGCAAACAGTCGAGATGCTGGTGCCGGTGCGGCTCACCGTGGCCGAGTTGCTGAGGGACCGCCTCGGGCTCACCGGCACCAAGGTCAGCTGCGGGATGCAGGTTTGCGGGGTCTGCACCGTGCTGGTGGACGGCAACCCGGTCAGCTCCTGCGCCACTCTGGCCTGTGACCTCGACGGCACCGAGGTGCTCACCGTCGAGGGCCTGGCCCAGGGCCGGGACCTGCACCCGGTGCAGGAGGCGTTCATGTCGGCCAACGCCTTGCAGTGCGGCTTTTGCACGCCCGGGTTCATCATGATGGCCGTCGCCCTGCTCGACGCTCATCCCGACGCCGACCACGCCGAAGTGCGGGAGTGGATGGACGGCAACCTGTGCCGCTGCACCGGCTACGCACCCATCGAGACCGCGGTGGCCGTCGCCGCCTCGCGGATGGGGGAGGACGGCCCGTGATGTCCGTCGTTCGAACGACTGGGCGACTCAGCGTCTCGCATTTGGCTGCCGCGTGCATGGGTGAGGGCCGGCTATGACTGCCGTGCTCCGGTGCGACGCTTGGGACAAGGTCACCGGACGGGCCCGCTATGCCATCGACATGGCCCTGCCCAACATGGCCCACGCCGCGGTGGTGCGCTCCGAGCGGGCCCACGCCCGCATCATCAGCATCGACCGGGCCGAGGCCGAGGCCGCCCCCGGCGTGATCGCGGTCGTGGCCGCCGATGATCTCGGCGACCTGGGCCGCCGTTTCGGCCACATCGTTTGCGACCACGCCATCTTGGCCGTCGACAAGGTCCGCTACTACGGCGAGCCGGTGGCGGCGGTGGTGGCCGAGACCCCGCACCAGGCCGCCGACGCCGCCGAGCTGGTGTGGGTCGACTATGACGACCTGCCCGCTCTCACCGACGCGGCTGCTGCCTTGGCCTCCGACGTGCTCATCCACGAGCAGTCCTACCTCGAGCCGGGCCAGAAGTTCCTGGACGTGTCTCCGGCTGTCTCTACGGACAATGCCGCCCACCGCAGCGAGCTGGCCTGGGGCGATGCCGAGGCCGCCCTGGCTGAAGCCGCCAAAGTGGTGGAGACCACCACGACCTTCCCCCTCGTCTACGGCTACGCCATGGAGACCTACAACGCGCTGGCCGACTGGCAGCCCGGCGCCCTGCACGTCGTCTCCACCGCCCAGCATCCGCTGATGGTCCGCAAAGAACTGGCCCGGCTGTTCTCGCTGCCGCTGGCCGCGGTGCGGGTGGAGGTGCCCTACATCGGCGGCGGCTACGGCTCGAAGTCCTACACCAAGCTGGAGCCCCTGGCCGCGGCCGCGTCGTGGGCCGCGGGCCGTCCGGTCAAGGTCACCACCGACGTCGAGGCGGCCATGTACACCACCAGGGCCGACGGCGCGCTGGTGACCGTGCGCACCGGCTTCGACACCGACGGCTGCATCTGCGCCCGCGACATCGACATCCGCTTCGATACCGGCGCCTACGCCGACAACAGCCCGCTGGTGCTCACCAAGAGCATCAACCGCAGCTTCGGGCCGTACCGGGTGCCCAACCTGCGGGTCCGGGGCATCGCCGTCTACACCAACACCTCTCCGGCGTCGTCGTACCGGGGCTTCGGCGCCCCCCAGGCTGCGCTGGCCGGGGAACTCAACATGGACATGGCCGCGGAGGAGCTGGGCATCGATCCGGTCGAGCTGCGCCGCCGCAATCTGCTGGCCCCCGGCGACACCATCATCGACGGCAAGCGCCCCCTCGACGCCGACCTGGCCGCCGACCTCGACGCCATCGTCGCCGCGCTCGACTGCCCCGCGCCCACCCATGCGCACGCACCCGCTCATGTGGCCGACAGCGCTTCCGCCGCTGATCCCGCTTCGGCCCCGACCGCTGTTCCCATCCGGGACGCCGCGCCGCAACCGGGAACTTTGCGGGGCCGGGCGGTGGCCATCACTGCCAGTGACGCCGGCGCCTCGCCCATCTCGACCGCTCAGGTGCGCATGCACGCCGACGGGTCGGTGACCTTGCTGACGAGCAGCACCGAGATGGGCCAGGGCAGCCGCACCGCCCTGGCCCAGATCGCGGCCAGGGAGCTGTGCGTCCCCGTCGATGCGGTCGCCGTCGGGCAAAGCGACACCCGGTTCACCCCCTTCGAGTGGACCACCGGCGCCAGCCGCACCACCACCGTGGTCGGCCTGGCCGTGCAGGCCGCCTGCGACGATCTGTGGCGCACCCTGAGGGTCTGGGCCGCCAAGTCGGCCGGCGTCCCCGTCGAGCAGGTCGAAGTCCGCGACGGCCTGATCCACGCACCAGCGGCACCCGCCAACGGGAGTGATGCCCCGCAGTCGGGGCCTGTCCCGCGCGCGGGTGCCGGGACGGCATCCGCCGACGGGAGCGACGTGCCACAGTCGGGGCCTGCCGTACCAGCGGGTGCCGGGGCGGCGTCTGTCGGGAGCGATGCTCCGAAGTCTGGATCTGTCCCACGCTCAGGTGCGCCAGCGGTATCCGCCGACGGGAGCGACTCTGGCGCTGAGCCGCACGGCGCCTCGGCCCTGATGCCGTCGGCGGTGATCCGACAGTGGTTCGGCGCCGACGCCGGCGAGGTGGTGGGTTTGGGCGTGGTCCGCCGCGACGGCACCACCGCGGTGCTGCCCCCGTTTTGGGAGATCGGCGCGGTGGGGGTGGAGGTGTCGGTGGACGAAGCCACCGGCGAGGTTGCTGTCGAGCACCTGGTAACGGTCGGCGACGTGGGCCACGCCGTGAACCCGGACTTGGTGAAGGGCCAGGACTTGGGCGCGGCCACCCAGGGTCTAGGCATCGCTCTGTGGGAGGAGATGGTCTACGACGGCGAGCAGTTGACCAACCCCAACCTGGTCGAGTACCGGGTGCCTCGCCTGCGCGACACCCCGCGCCGCATCACGTCGGTGCTGGCCGAGCGGGGTGACGGGGCCGGCCCCTACGGGGCAAAGGGCGCCGGCGAGGGCGCGCTCAACCCGGTCCCGGCCGCGGTGGCCGCCGCGGTGGGCCGGGCCGTGGGCGTCTGGCCGACCGAGTTGCCGTTGACCCCACCGAGGGTCTGGTCCCTCCTCCAGCAGGCCCAGCGATAGCCGCCCCCACCCACCTCAGAAATCTCGGGTCGAAAGTGTGGGGTAGGTCCACAGGATTCGCACCGAGAATTGCGGGCGCCTGCTATGCGGCGCCCTCGTCGAGTAGGGCCAGCGCCGCGTCTAGGTACTGCTCGGCGGCCTGGGTCATGCGGATCAGCCCGTAGCCATCAAGGACCGCCCGCTTGAGATGCTCGGGGCCACCCCGGCGCAGCGCGGCCTGTCGAATCACGCCTGCCACGGCGTGGACGGGCTGCTCGCCGAAACCGGCACGCCCGATCAGTTCTCGCCGGAAGTGCTCCATCAGTTCGGCGATCTCGTTGAGCGGCACCTCATACAGCGACCGTTCGCCCAACTCTCGCACCACCACTGCGGGGGTGCCAGCAAGGCGTAGCACCTGCTGAGCTTCGTCGCCGTTGTCGAGTTCATCGATCTCAACCTGGCCCCGCAGCCTCAATCGGCCCAATGCCTGCTCCATGGGCGCCCGGGCCCGTTGGGTTACCTTTGACGAACCGGCCCCCCGGATGTACAGCCGGTAGGCCCGGTCAGCAGTCACTGGCCCCTCGACGGTCACGATCTCCAGCAGGTGGGCGGCGATCTGCGACACCGGCGCAGTGCGCGGATCGGGCAGCCCGGCGCCCGACCAGGCGGCATAAGGCTGCGGCCTCGCGGCCGGGTCGAACGCCGCGCTCGCCGTTCTGTCGGCACTAGCGGGCGGCTCGTGGTGCCCATGATCGGCCGTGCCAGCCGCTCCGGCCATGCTCGACGCGCCGCCCGGCTCGCGTCTCAGCTCCATCCAGCCCGCCGGCTCGGGCGGCTCGGTGAAGCCGAACGGCCGGTACAGCTCGTGCGCATCGCCGGTCTTGAGCAGCAGCCGCTTGATCCCGGCCACCGCCGGGTGCTCGCAGGCCGCGGCGACCAGCTCCCGGCCCAGCCCCAGCCCCCGATGCTCGGCCAGCACATAAACGTCGGTCAGCCAGCCGAACGTCGCCCGGTCGGTCACGATCCGAGCCCCGCCCACCATCGACCCGTCCGGCCCATAGGCACCCAGCACCACGCTGTTGGCCGCGCCCTGAGCGGTCTGATCCCGGGTGCGCCCGGCCGCCCAGTACCCCTCGACCTCCAGAAAGTCATGCATAGCGTCAGCGTCGAACCGAGTCGGGTCGTCGGAGATCAAGTACTCCCCACACCGCCGCTCCAGCCCAACACCAGCGCTCACCCCGCCGACGCTACCCCCCAAGCCTCAGAGTTTCTGAATCACAATCGTGAAATACTAGTTGCTACTAATGTCTACTAAATTAGTAGTTGACAGGGCCCTACAGCGTCGGTAGCAGCTCGTCGAAGAGGGCGCTGAAGCGTTCGGAGGCGGCTGCTGCGGCCTCGATCACCTCGGCGTGCGACAGCGGTGCCTCGGAGATCCCGGCGGCCAGGTTTGTGCACAGCGAGATGCCCAGCACCTGCGCGTCCATGTGGCGGGCCGCGGTGGCCTCGGGGACCGTCGACATGCCCACCATCGACCCGCCCAGCGCTTGGGCCAGGCGGATCTCGGCCGGCGTTTCGAACATCGGCCCGCGGAACCAGAAGTAGACGCCCTCGCGCAGCGTTTGCCCCAGCCGGGCCGCAGCCTCATGGGCCTTGGCCCGCAACTCCGGCGTGTACACGTCGGTCATGTCGGTGAACCTCGGCCCGAGGCGCTCGTCGTTGGGGCCGGCCAGCACGCTGATCCCGGCCAGGTTCACATGGTCGGTGATCACGGCCAGGTCGCCGCCGGCCATGCCCTCGCCGCAGGCGCCCGCCGCGTTGGTGAGCACCACCGCCCGGCATCCGGCCGTGACCGCGGTCCGGACCGCGAACGTGATGGCCTCGGAGTCGTGGCCCTCGTAGGCGTGGGCCCGCCCCGACAGCATCAGCACCCGGTTGCTGCCCATCTGCATCGAGTAGGCGGTGCCGGCGTGGCCGATCGCCGTGGGGATGGGGAACCCGGGCAGGTCCCGGTACGACACCGCCACCTTGTCGCTGATCCGGTCGGGGTAGCCGCCCAGCCCCGACCCCAGCACCACGCACACGTCGTGCCGTTCGCACCCGGTCCGCTCAGCCAAGACTCCCGCCGCCTCCCGCAACCGCCCAAACAAGTCGCTCATATGGTTGCCTCGTCGGTGTTCATTGGGCCAGCCTTCGGGCTCGGGTGTCGGCCTCGGCTACTGCTTCGGCCACGTCCAGCGTCAGCACCCGGCCGTGGTCGACCACCTTGCTCCCGGCCACCCATACTGCGCTGATCGCGCCCGGCGAGCCCGACCACACGATCCGCGACAGCGGGTCGTCCTCGCTCGGGATCACCGGGTGCAGCGCCGGCGCCGACGGCGACAGGGCCATCATGTCGGCCCAATATCCGGGCGCCAGCCGGCCCAACTCGTCGCCTCGGCCCATCACCTCGGCCGCGCCCGCAGTGGTCATGCGCAGCGCCTCGGCCGCCTCGAAGGTCTGGGCGTCGCCGGAGCGGATCCGGGCGGTGCGGATGGCGGTGCGCATCTCCTCGAACAGGTCGAGGCGATGATGCGACGCCGGGCCGTCGGTCCCTATCGCCAGCCTCAGCCCGGCGGCCTGCATCTCGGTGACCGGCGCCACCCCGGAGGCGTGCTTGGCGTTGGAGCACGGGCAGTGCACCACGGCGGTGTCGTTGCGGGCCAGCACCTCGAGATCATCGGCGTCGAGCCACACGCCGTGGGCCGCGATCACATCGCCGTCGAGCAGGCCGAGCGTCTCCAGATACTCGGGCGCTGCCAGCCCCCCGGAACGCTCTCGCACCGCGGCGTCCTCCCACTGCTGCTCGGCCAAGTGAATGTGCACGGCCATGCCGGTCGCGGCGGCCCGCTCGGCCATGGCGGTCAGGCATTCGGTCGACACCGAGTAGGCGGCGTGGGCGGCCATTCCGACGGTGATCAGGTCGCTGCCGGCCCAGCGGTCGCGCAGGGCCACCATCTCGTCGAGCTGCTCGGGCCACGATCCGGCCATGGCGAAGTCGGGATCCTCGATCACGCCCGGAGTCACCAGGCAGCGCATCCCGGCGTGGGTGGCGGCCTCGGCCATGGCCTGCCCGGCGAAGTACATCTCGACTGATGTCGTGATGCCGTTGGCCAGCATCTCGGCTGCTCCCAGCCGCATCCCGGCCCGCACGTCGCCGGGGGTGAGCTTCGACTCCCGGGGCCACATCACCTCGTGCAGCCAGCGGTCCACCGCAAGCCCCTCGCCCGCGCCCCGCAGCAACACCATCGGCGTATGGCAGTGGGCGTTGATGAGGCCAGGCAAGAGAATGCCGGTCCGGTGAATGGCGGTGCCCGGTTCAAGTTCGGGCGCATCGGCGGCAGGGCCGCACCACAAGATCCGCCCATCGTCACCAACATCAACCGCACCGTCAGCAATAGGATCAGGCACAGCTCCAACCGCCCCGTCCATAGTGACAAGCAACTCGCACAAGAACCGCTCCACAGCCTCTCACCCTAGATGGTCGCCCGCCGCCCTCCCGGTCCCCCCGAAAATTCCTGTGGGAAAGGACCTGTGGGGTCCTCAACTACAGGAATTTCGGGGCGGGGATGGCGACAACCAGCCTCGACGGCCCATGGATGGCGGCAGTTTGCGGACGCTGGACTGGGTCGGAGGCTCAGACGGCGTGGTGGAGATGGGCGACCAGACCGCCCTGCCCGGCACCTACACCGCGCTGCGCATCGACACGGTGCCCGACATGGTGGCAGCCATCCAGCGCCTGTCGGTGCGGGGCGCGCCCGCCATCGGCGTGGCCGGCGATCTGAGGAGTCGCTGCCAGCAACAGCCTTTGGTGCAATTGGCGACGTGGTGACGAAGCTTGAGGAATTGGCTGCGTCCCTGGGTCCGGCTGACGAGTCGGACGTCACTGATGAGGGTGGTGAAACGTAGACGTGGCTGTCGCGCCTGCTTGCCGGCCGTGGCGCATCCACTTCTTTCGGCGCGCCCTTGCTGACGATGCGGGCGAATCCGTGCCGACGCTCGAGTTCCTCGACAGCCTTCCCTCGAAGGTCGCAGCTGAGGTCCATGCTGTGCTGGACGCGGTCGCCGAAGCACCGCCACCCTCTTTCGCGGGCGGCGGCAAATGGGAGGCCATGCACGGCGACATGTCTGGCTTCTACGAGGTACGGGTTCAAGGCGGTGGCATGAACCATCGCCTGTTGTGCCTGTTGATCCGTGATGCCGAAGACTTGGGTGGTCCCTCAATCGTCTGTCTGGGCGGGCTGTCCAAGCCGCGCCGGGAGCGGGCGAACCCGAGGGACTACAGGCGCATCAAGATGTACCGAGACGAGTTCAAGCGGCACCGCAGGGTCCTCAGCTAGCACGGGCGCCTCGGAGTGGCTCGGCGGTGAGTTCGAGTTCCAGCGCTCTGGCCAAGGCAACGAGGGTCGATAGCGTCGGATTCGGGCTTGCGGCCGAGAACAGCCGACGGATCACCTCGGGGCGCAAACCCGCCCGGCGGGCCAGTTCTGCCTTGCTCAGGTCCAGGTCGCTTCGACGTTCGTCCAGCGCGCGAATGAGAGCATCAGTCTGATCGATGCACTGTCGCGCTGAGGCGTAGGCGCGCTCGTACTCGGGGTCCTCGCGGCGGCTGTCGAAGTATCGTTCGGCACCAGTGCGTGATGACACACGCTCACCTTAGCGTGACACATGTGTTACGGCTCGGTGATGCTCGCCCCGCGAATCGGCCATCGGGACCGCAACCTCGTGCAGTATTGGAGCCGACCCCGCAGCCATCCTGTGCAGCACCTCGGGCGGGGGTCAGAGTTGTAGGTGCAGTCGCATGGCTTCTTCTATCTGGGCCATGAGATCGTGTGGCACGGTCGGCAGACCACACGAAGAGAGCGAGCGGATGACGAGAATCGAACTCGCATTCTCAGCTTGGGAAGCTGATGTTCTACCATTGAACTACACCCGCGAAGGACACGAGCGTAGCCATCGCGGCCTTGTCTGCACAGCCCGCCCACGCCGGATCGCGCCGTCGACGTCGGAGACGGCTGGCGCCGCTGACTTCTTCGGCTAGAGGCCGAGAGAACCGCGGCCTCTAGGAGTAGCGCACGAAGACCGGACGGTTGGTGTCGGAGCGGTCGGGGTCGAACCCGTAGCCGAGCCCGTCAAAGTCGCGCAGCCCCCGCAGCGACTTGATCCGGTTGCGGATGATCCAGCCCGCCATCGACCCCCGGGCCCGCTTGGCGAAGAACGAGATCATCTTGGGCTCGGCCTCGCCCCGGCCGTCCAGGAAGGCTGGCGTGACCAGCCGCCCCGCCAGCCGGCTGGTATCCACCGAGCGGAAGTACTCATTCGACGCCAGGTTCACTACCATCGCCGGCCCCGGACTGGCGGCCAGATCGGCGTTGAGCGCTTCGGTGATCCGCTCGCCCCAGTAGGCGTACAGGTCTCGACCCCGGTCGGTGGCCAGCTTGGATCCCATCTCCAGCCGGTAGGGCTGCATAAGGTCCAGCGGGCGCAGCACCCCATAGAGCCCCGACAGGATGCGCAGCACCTTCTGGGCGTGGGTGTAGTCGCGCTCGGTGAAGGTGGCCGCCGCGTCCATGCCCTGATATACGTCGCCGGCGAAGGCCAGCAGCGCGGGCCGGGCGTCGCCGGGGGTGAACGGCGACTCCCAGTCGGCGTAGCGCTCGAAGTTGAGCTCGGCCAGCTCGGCCGAGATGTCCATCAGCCTGGCGATCTCGTCGGGCGACTTCTGGCGCATCACCTCCACCAGCGGCTCGGCCTCGTCGAGCATGCGGGGCTGGGTGTGTTTGCGGGTCGGCAGGGCTGAGCTGTAGTCGAGCGCCTTGGCCGGAGAGACGACGATCAGCATTGCGCCGTTATACCCGCGCTAGCCCCGCTCCCCGAAATTGATGCGGGAAATTGATGCGGATTGTGCACCTACGGGGCCCGATATCGCCATCAATTCGGGGCGCGACTGGTGCAGGCGTCAGGCGGCGGTGGCCTTGTCGGCGGGCTCCCTGTCCTCGGTCCCCGACTCGCTAGCCACGCCAACCACGCCGGCCTCGGCACGGGGCTCAAGGTCGGGCAGGCAGCGCCGCAGGTTGCGGATGCCCTGGTTGATGCGCTGGCGGTTCTCGATCAGCGCGAACCGCACATGCCCCTCACCGCCGGGCCCGAATCCCACGCCGGGAGACACGGCCACATGCGCCTCGCGCACCAGCTTCGACGCGAACTCGATCGAGTCCATGTGCCGGTACGGCTCGGGGATCCTGGCCCACACGAACATCGTCCCCTTGGGCGGCTCCACCTCCCAGCCGATGCGGTTGAGGCCCTCGCACAGGGCGTCGCGGCGCCGCTGGTACACCGCGCACGCCTCCAGCGGATAGTCGGGCTGCTCCCGCAGCGTGACCGCGGCCGCGATCTGGATCGGCTGGAACGACCCGTAGTCGAGGTAGCTCTTGAGCTTGGCCAGCGCGGCCACCACCTCGGCGTTGCCCACCATGAACGCCATCCGCCATCCCGCCATCGAGAACGATTTGGTGCACGAGTAGAACTCCACCGCACAGTCGGCGGCTCCGTCCACCTGCAGGATTGACGGCGGCTGGTACCCATCGAAGCCCAGGTCGGCGTAGGCGTTGTCGTGCACGATCAGCATGTTGTGCTCTCGGGCCCAGTCCACCACCTTGGCCATGAAGTCGAGATCGACGCAGGTGGTGGTGGGGTTGTGCGGGAACGAGATCACCGCCACCCGGGGCTTGGGCCGGCTGTAGTGCCAGGTGAGCTGCATCCGACGGACGAACTCGTCGCCGTCGGCCAGGGGCACCTCCCGGATCTGGGCGCCGGCGAACAGCGGCCCGTAGATGTGGATCGGGTAGCTGGGGGTGGGCACCAGGCAGGTGTCGCCGGGCTGCAGCAGCACCCACATCAGGTGGCTGAAGCCCTCCTTGGCCCCGATGGTGTTGATGATCTGGGTGTCGGGGTCGAGCTCCACCCCGAAGCGCCGCTGGTACAGGGCGGCGATGTTGCGGCGCAGGGCTGGCAGCCCCCGGCTCGACGAGTAGCGGTGGTTGCGGGGGTTGCGGGCCGCCTCGCACAGCTTGTCCACCGCGATGTCGGGCGACGGCAGGTCGGGATTGCCGAACCCGAGGTCGACGATGTCGGCGCCGTCGTGGCGGAGCTGGATCTTCAGATTGTTGATGATCGTGAAGACGTAGGGGGGCAGGCCGTTGATGCGGCGAAACTCCATCGACCGAAGCTAACAAATTGTCCGACCCGCACAAGTGACATTTGTCACGGCAATTTCGCCGTCCCCACCAGCGGCGCTACCGGCAACAGACCGTCCGACTCGCACATACGGCACTAGTCACGCTTGCGGCGGTGTCGGCGCGTGCGCTGGCCTACGCTCGGGGCATGGACGGCGCGCGGGCAGTGCTGGCAACCGATAGAACCGCACCGTGATCCTGTCGGACCGCTCGATCCGTGAGGCGCTGGCCACCGGCCGCATCGTGATCGACCCGCTGGACCACGACGCAGTGCAGCCGTCGTCGGTGGACCTGCGCCTGGGGAGCAGCTTCCGGGTGTTCCGCAACCACACCCTGGGTTACATCGACGTCAAGCGGGACCTTTCGGAGCTGACCTCGCTGGTGGAGGCCGGCGACGACGACCCGTTCATCCTGCATCCGGGCGAGTTCGTGCTGGGCGCCACCCTGGAGCGGGTGAAGCTGCCCGACGACCTGGTGGCCCGCCTCGAGGGCAAGTCGTCGCTGGGGCGCCTTGGTCTGCTGATCCACTCGACGGCCGGCTTCGTGGACCCCGGCTTCGACGGCCAGCTCACCCTGGAGCTGTCGAATGTGGCCAACCTGCCGATCACGCTGTATCCGGGGATGCGGATCGGCCAGATCAGCTTCCAGCGGATGACCACCGCGGCCGACACCCCGTACGGGTCGAGCGAGCTGGGCTCGAAGTATCACGGCCAGCGGGGCCCGGTCCCGTCCCGCTACTGGGAGAACTTCAAGTAGCGACGGCGCCGTCGGCCCGCATCGGCAGCCAGGTTCCCTCTATCCTCTGGGACCATGCCAAGACCCACGAAGCGCCGGGTGCCGGCCGGGCGGGTGACCGCCAAGGGCACCCGACCCGACAACTACACGCCCGACCGGCAGACCCACACCGGTTTCGACGAGCAACCCCCGAGCCCGATCTGGGTGCCGATCACGCTGTTCGGCCTGCTGGGGGTGGGGGTGGCGACGATCATCGTCAACTATCTGGGTGTGATCTGGGACACGTCGAACGTGGTCCTGCTGGTGGGGTTGGCCTTCATCCTGGCCGGGATCGTGACCGCCACCCAGTACCGGTAGCCGAGGGCCTCGCTCCTGCTTACAGCCTTGTAATTTTCCACGGAGTTATCCACAGGTGTGGATTACTCCGGGTTATTCAATAGGCGCCACGAGGTCCATTTCGTCCTGGCAGTGGCGGGGCGGGTCGGGGTCTTCGTCGGGGGCGACTGTCATGCGCGCCTCGGCGCCGCAGATGGCACAGCGGTACTCGATCTTCACCTTGCGCAGCACGCCGGGATCGGGCGGCTCCGGCAGCGGTCGGGCCAGGTTGCGCAGCATGGCCAGCCCCAGTCGCAGCACCCCATAGGCGATCGCCACCGCGATCAGCACCTTGAAGAGGTCGGCCAGGATCGATCCTGCCACCAGCCCTGCCAGTGCCAGCACAAGCAACCCGATGTTGACCGCTCTGTCCGACTTCAATCTCACACGAGCCTCCCGCCCCGACCCCGCGATGCTATGCGCCTCCCCAGGATCTGTCGGCCCCGGTCAAGTCAGGCGGTCGCGGCCGTGGGCCCCAGCGGCTCAGGTGGAGGTGATGGGGATGGCTCTTCGGCGGGGGATTTCGTGCCGGCCGTGGAGGGCGCTGCTCCGGACGCGGTTGCCTGAGGGTCGATCAGGAAGCCGGAACGAGCCAGGGCCATTACCAAGTTGTCCACCTTGGCCTCAAGTCGGTCGACCTTGTCATCGAGCCTGTCGAGGCGCCGATTGAGTAGTTGAAAGCCAGCACCGCACGCTGCGACGAGAGCAGCGAGAGCGACTCCCAACAGCGTGGCGAGGACTTCGACCTCCATGGGGGCTACTTGTAGCAGATTCTCGGAACAAAAACAACTTGAAATATATCTAAATATCTGTATGCCAGATGATGGCGGCTGAGCCGGTGGGGCCTGCACTGATCGTCAGCAGCCATTCGCCTGCGGGGGCTGCCAAGGTGTCGGTGATGAGTCGCAGCTCCTCGGCCGCTCCCGAGTTGCCCGTCGCCACCGCGCCGCCGCCGCGGTTGATGCGTGTGCCGTCGATGTTCAGGCGCCGGGCTAGCAACAGCGGCTTGGCTGCGTCGTGCTCAACAACGGAGATGTCGTCGACAGCATCCAGTTCTATGCCCGCTTCGGCCAGTGCCCGGCTAACGGCTGCTCCCGCGTTGCCGAGCGGGTCGAACGGGTCGCCGGCGGCTCGGCCCATCCCGGCCACCGCGGCGCGGGCGGTTGCCGGCCCCGCCTGCAGCAGCACCGCGGACACCCCGTCGGCCGGGGGAGCGAACGTGGCTGCGGTCAGCAGGCCTTCGGCGTCGAAGGCGGGCGGCAGCTCGCCGGTGTCGCCCCAGTCGCGCACCACGTCTCTGGCCACCGGGTCGCCTCGATACACACCCCGTGCCGCGGCGTCGCCCGGTCGGGCCGCCACCGCCACGATGGCCGCACTCGCCGGCGTTCCCGCCGTATCCACGCTCGTACTCGTCTCGGCTCTCGTGCTCGGTGCGGTTTCCGGGTTCGCATCTGTTCTCGTGGTCGTTCCGGTTTGTGGGCGCACCCCCGCCGCACTTGTCACAATATGTCGGCGGCGGGACTCCTCGGCCGCCGCATCTAGCTCGGCCCGGCCGATACCCGCGGCCCGGGCGGCCCGCTCCGACACCCGAGGCCCTGGGAGCAGTCCACCTTCTGCCGCGAACCGCTCGGCCACGCCGCCCCAGGGCGCGCCGTAGGCCCGGTTGAGGGCGGCCGCGCCCGGCGGCACCACCGAGCACAGCCCGAGGCCGACCACCAGCACGGTCCGGGCCTGTCCATCCCGGATGGCGGCGGCCGCGGCCTGCACGGCGGCCAGGCCGCTCGTTTCGGCCCTGTCGATCACCAGCCCGCCCACCGACACCGGCCAGCCCGCAGCCAGCACGATCGCCCGGGCCGCATCGGCTCCGCAGGCCCCCACCGGGTCGGCGCAACCCACCACCACTTCGTCCAACTCGCCTGCATCCAGCCCGGCCCGCTCCAGCACCTCTCGGCCCACGGCTCCGGCCAACTCCACCGGATTCCAGCCGGCCAACTCGCCGTCCACCGGCCGCACCGCGGTCCGGGCTGCCGCCACCACCGCCACTGCCGCGTCAGCACTCACGGACGAATGTCTACTCCTCGCCGTCGCGCCAGTCGCCACATGAGCCCATAACGGACCGCTCTGCTTGATCGGCGGCGTGGGGGTCCTCGCAGATTCCGACCACGGTGCCACATGAGCCAGAACTGACGCTCTGCTCGCAGGGGAGTGGTGATTGAACTCGCATCTTTTCCGCCTCGGTCTGCGCGCGCAACGGTGGGTCCGCCAAGCTGTGCCCACCGTTCCGGTTTTGTCCCGATTTGCGGCGCCATCGGGGTCCGATGCCGTGTCTACACTCGCATCAACCGGCAGCAGGATGTCGGCACCCCATTGGAAGGGCCGCCGTGAAGGACCGCACCGCCGATGTCGTCATCAGAGCGCTCACCGCGGTGACGGTGCTCGGCCTGGTCCTGGCTGCTGCCCTGTACGAGCCGTTCGTGTGGCTGGACGTCGCCACCACGAATGTCGCCACCACGTACCTGGGTGAGGGCGAGGGCACCGGAGTGGTCCACCTCTTTGCTTCTGCCGACAGCACCAGAGTGTTCGACATCGCCCTGATGATCCTGCGGGCCGCGCTGGGGATGATGATCTTCGTCCACGGCTACAACAAGGCCTTCCGGGGCGGCAAGCTCGCCGGCACCGGCCGCTGGTTCCAGTCGATGGGTATGCGCCCCGGCAAGGTCCACGCCACCCTGGCGGCCGGCACCGAGATGGGCGTGGGCGTGCTGCTGGTGCTGGGCCTCGTCACCTCGGTGGCCGCCGCCGGGCTGATCGCGCTGATGGTGGTGGCCTTCTGGACGGTCCATCGCGACAAGGGCTTCATGATCACCGGCGAGGGCTGGGAGTACGTGGCCCTGATCGCGGCCATGAGCCTGGTGTGCGCCATCCTCGGCCCCGGCGCGATATCCGTCGATGCCGAACTGGAGATCGCCCACCGCCTCGACGGCATGACCGGCCTGGGTATCGCCCTGCTGCTCGGCCTCGGCGCAGGCACCGCCCAACTGCTGCTCTTCTACCGCCCCCCGAAGCCCGAAGATCCCTAGATCCTCGGGCGGGTTCGGGGGCGCAGCCATGGCCGGCTGACCCGGTCGTGCGCCAGGTCGGCTCGGGCGTGTGCGAGCACCGAGCCCACAATCAGCAGCCCGCCGGCCACGGTCGCCAGCGGCGGCGCCTCGCTCACGATGATCCAGGCGAACAGGATCGAGCACGGCGTCTCGGTGGTGGCCAGCAGCCCGGCCTCGGCGGCCGGGATGCGCCGGATCCCCTCGGTCCACAGGATCAGCGACACTGCGAACACCAGCCCGAAGGCCACGGTGAGCGGCATCTCGGCGGCGGCCATCCCGAACGGGTCGGCCACTGCCAGGGCCACCGCGAACAGCACCACCCCCGACCCGGCCTGGGCCAGCAGGGCGTCGGTGCCTCCGAAGCGGCGGATCAGCACGATCAGCGACGCCAGCGTGAGCGAGAGGGTCACAGCCAACAGATCCCCCACCAGATCGCCCATTCCCAGGCTCCCGATCACGGTCAGCACCACCCCCGCGAACGACACCCCGGAGGCGATGATCGTCGAGCGTCGCAGCCGCTCGCGCAGGATCAGCCACCCCAGCGCGGCAGCCAAGAACGGGATGGTCGCCATGATCACCGACACGTTCGCCACCGCCGTCTTCTGAAGCGCAGTGACCAGCAGCACCATCGAGGCGGCGTTCAGGGCCAGCAGCAATAGAGCCTGTGCGTTGGCGACCGGGTCGCGGCTGAGCCGCAGGACGGCGGTGCCTCGCCGCTGCCGCCACCACACGTAGCCCACAATGGCCGGACTGGCGCTCAGCCCCCGCCAACTGGCGATCTCCCAGCCGCCGCCCTCGATGCTGCGGGTGAACACGCCTGACATGCCGAAGCCCAGCCCGGAGGCGAGCAGAGCCGCCGCGCCGATCCGCCGGGAACGTGCCGACCCCTGGTTCGTGGTCACCTGAGGACTCGGGCAGTATCGCAAGCGCCCGCTGGGTCGATTCGCCGCGAACGCGCCAACCGCCGGTCCGCGGCCCACCCGCGCTCGCGTCCAGAGGCCGAGCGGATGGACCCCATGCCGATGGCAAGCGCGGCGAGGCGTTCAGCGAGGCCGTGGCCCAAGCGGCCCGTGAGCGCAGCGAACAGGAGCGGGAATGGCAACGCTGCGGCGCGAGGCGCTTGCCATCAATGCACGCTCGCGCCTGAGATCAGGCCTGGTGACCGGCGGTGGCAGGCTCGTACCCGACCTGGCAGAAGCCGTGATTGCAGTACCCGTACGGATTCCGGGCCAGGTACTGCTGGTGGTACTCCTCGGCGTAGTAGAAGGGCCCGGCGTCGACGATCTCGGTGGTGATCTCCCCGAACCCCTGGGCCGTCAAGGCGGCCTGGTACCGGTCCCTCGACGCCAGCGCCGTCTCCCGCTGGGCCTCGGAATACACGTAGATCCCGCTGCGGTACTGGGTGCCCACGTCGTTGCCCTGGCGCATGCCCTGGGTGGGGTCGTGCATCTCCCAGAACACCTTCAGCAGCTGCTCGTACGGCGCCGCCGACGGGTCGTGCACCACCAGCACCACCTCGTTGTGGCCGGTGCGCCCGGTGCACACCTCTTGGTACGTGGGGTTGGGGGTGGCGCCCCCCGAGTAGCCGACCGCGGTGGTGTGCACGCCCGACATCTGCCAGAAGAACCGCTCGGCCCCCCAGAAGCATCCCATCCCGAACACGGCCCGTTCGCAGCCGTCGGGGAACGGCGGAGCCAGCGGGGTGCCCAGCACCAAATGCCCGTAGTCCTGGACCGGCATCGGCTCGTCCCGGCCCCGCAGGGCGTCGGCAGCGGACGGCATCCGCATCTTGTCGCGTCGCAGCAGCATGTCGCGACTGTAGCCGCGGCACAGTCCACCGGATTCTCGCCGCGAGTTCTCTGCCCACGCCGCCGAGGATCACCCCGGAACTTCCCAGCCCCGGCGTCCAAGCGGGCATCCCGTGATTCCCAGCCCCGGGGTCCTAGCGGGCATCCCGTGATTCCCAGCCCCGGGGTCCTAGCGGGCATCCCGTGATTCCCAGCCCCGGGGTCCTAGCGGGCATCCCGTGATTCCCAGCCCCGGGGTCCAAGCGGGCCGGTTGAGGATCCCCACCGCCAGCGCCCCGACGGTCGCCCCAGAACTTCCCAGCCCGGAGTCTCGCGGGCGGGTCAGCCCAACGGTGCCACGGCTACCCTCTGCGCGATGCTCGACACGCTGATCACCGGCGGCACGCTGGTCGACGGCACCGGCGCCCCCGCCCGACCAGCCGACATCGGCATCGCCGACGGCCGGATCGTGGCCGTGGCCGGCCCCGGCGAGCTCAGCGGCACCGACTCCTCCGAGACCGTCGAGGCCGACGGCCTGGTGGTGTGTCCCGGTTTCATCGACCCCCACACCCACTACGACGCCCAGATCTTCTGGGACCCCAGAGCCACCCCGTCCAACCTGTTCGGGGTCACGTCGGTGATCAACGGCAACTGCGGCTTCTCGCTGGCCCCGCTCGGCCACCCCTCCGACGGCGAATACCTCAAGCGCATGATGGTGAAGGTCGAGGGCATGGAACTGGCTGCGCTGGAGGAGGGCGTGCCGTGGGACTGGGAGAGCTTCGCCGACTATCTGCGGGCGGTCGAGAGCCGCGGCGTCGGCGTGAACGCCGGCTTCATGGTGGGGCACTGCGCGCTGCGCCGGGCGGTGATGCGAGACGATGCCGTGGGCCGCGAGGCCAACGACGACCAGATCGCCCTGATGCGGGCCCTGCTGGCCGAGTCGCTGGCCGCCGGCGGTCTGGGCCTCTCCACCGGCCGCAGCTACACCCACAACGACGGCGACGGCCGGCCGGTGCCGAGCCGCTGGGCCGCCGCCGGCGAGGTGCTGGAGCTGTGCTCAGAGACGGCAACCCATCCCGGCACCACCCTCGAATGGGTGGCCGACGGCTGCATGAAGGGCTTCAGCGACGACGAGATCGACCTGATGACCCGAATGTCTCTGCAGGCCCGGCGCCCGCTGAACTGGAACGTGCTCACCATCGACTCGGCCCGCCCCGACGACTACCGCAACCAGATCGCGGCCTGCGAGCAGGCCGCGGAGGCCGGCGCGGTGGTGGTCGCCCTCACCATGCCGATCCTGGTGGGCATGAACATGAGCCTGGGCACGTTCTGCGCGCTGCACCTGCTGCCCGGCTGGCCCGAAGTGTTCGACCTGCCCATCCCCGAGCGCACCGACGCCCTGCGCCACCCCGACACCCTCATCGCCTTGGAGAACTCGGCCGCAAGCGGAGAGGCAGGCGTGCTCAGCCGTCTCACCGGCTGGTCCGACTATCGCATCGGTGACACGTACTCGGCCGCCAACGAGGGTCTGAAGGGCCGCCGGGTGGGCGACATCGCCCGGCAGCGGGGCCAGCGGGACTTCTTCTGCCTGGCCGACGTCTGCCTGGCCGACGACCTGCGCACCGTGCTGTGGCCCGCCCCCACCGACGACGACCCCGAGAGTTGGCGGCTGAGGGCCGAGGCCTGGGAGCATCCGGCGGTGATGATCGGCGGCAGCGACGCCGGGGCGCATCTCGACCGCATGGCCGGCGCCTGCTACCCCACGGCCTGGATCGGCGACTGCCTGCGGGGCCGCCGCCTCACCACCCTCGAGAACGCGGTGCGCCATATGACCGAGGCCCCGGCCCGGCTGTTCGGCCTGAGAGGCCGGGGCCACATCGCCGAGGGCTGCTTCGCCGACATCGTGCTGTTCGATCCGCACACTGTGGGCGCGCTCGAGCCGGTGCTGGTGGCGGACTTGCCCGGCGGGGGCAGGCGCCTGTGGTCGGAGGCCACTGGAGTGCGACGGGTGATGGTCAACGGCGTCACCACCGTGATCGACGGCGAGGCCACCGACGCCCTGCCGGGCACAGTGCTGCGCTCGGGCCGCCACACCGAGACCGTCCCGGTAGGAGTCGCAAGCAACGCCGCCAACAACTAGGACAAGCTCCCGAATCACGCAGGCAGGCATGGGTGACCCACCAGGCCCCGCAACAATGCCGCAAACAACTAGGAGAAACCCCATGGCCGAAGGCTCAATCGAGATCTACGAGACCGAGGACCGCACGTTCCCGCCGCCGCCGGACTTCGCGGCCGCGGCCCAGGTCGCCGACCGGTCGATGTACGCCGCCGCCGACGCCGACTTCGAGGCGTTCTGGGCCGCCCAGGCCCGCGACCTGCTCGACTGGCACACCGACTTCCACACCACGCTGGAGTGGGACCTGCCCTTCGCCCAGTGGTTCGTGGGCGGCAAGCTCAACGTCTCGCACAACTGCCTCGACCGCCACGTCGCCGCGGGCCGAGGCGACAAGGTGGCCTTCCACTGGGAGGGCGAGCCGGGCGACACCCGCACCATCACCTACTCCGAGCTGCTCGACGACGTGCAGCGCTTCGCCAACGCACTGCTGCGCCTGGGCCTGCGCCGAGGCGACCGGATCGCGGTGTACATGCCGATGATCCCCGAGCTGGCCGTCACCATGCTGGCCTGCACCCGCATCGGCGTGGCCCACTCGGTGATCTTCGGCGGCTTCTCGCCCGACGCCATCACCGACCGCTGCGCCGACGCCGAGGCCCGCCTGGTGGTCACCGCCGACGCCGGCTACCGGCGGGGCGCCCCCTCAGCTCTCAAGCCCAACGTCGATCTGGCCCTCGCCGCGGGCGCCCCGTCGGTGGAGCACGTGGTGGTGGTGGACCGCTGCGGCACCGATCCGGCCATGGTCGAGGGCCGCGACCTGTGGTGGCACGACCTGATGGCCGAGGCCGCCCCAAACTGTCCGGCTGAGCCGATGGATTCCGAGCAGCTGCTGTACCTGCTGTACACGTCGGGCACCACCGCCAAGCCCAAGGGGATAATGCACACCACCGGCGGGTACCTGACCCAGGTGGCGTTCACCCACCGCTACGTGTTCGATCTGCGGGCCGACACCGACGTGTTCTGGTGCGCGGCCGACATTGGCTGGGTGACCGGCCACAGCTACATCGTGTACGGGCCGCTGGCCAACGGGGCCACGTCGGTGATGTACGAGGGCACCCCCGACACGCCCCGCCCCTCCGAGCGCTCCGACGACCGTGCCGGCTGGGCCAAGGACCGCCTGTGGGACATCATCGAGCGCTACGGCGTGACCCAGCTCTACACCGCGCCCACCGCCATTCGCACCTTCATGAAGTGGGGCGAGCAGTGGCCCGCGGGCCGCGACCTGTCGAGCCTGCGGGTGCTGGGCACGGTGGGCGAGCCGATCAACCCCGAGGCGTGGATGTGGTACCACCGCCACATCGGCACAGAGCGCTGCCCGATTGTCGACACCTGGTGGCAGACCGAGACCGGCGGCCACATGATCTCGCCGCTGCCGGGGGTGACCACCACCAAGCCGGGCTCGGCCACGCAGCCGCTGCCGGGGGTGTCCGCCGAGGTGGTGGACGACTCCGGCAACGTGGTCGCCGAGGGCGGCGGCTACCTCACCATCGTGCGGCCCTGGCCGTCGATGCTGCGGGGTATCTGGGGCGATCCGGAGCGCTACCGGGAGACGTACTGGTCCGAGTTCGAGGGCCGCTACTTCGCGGGCGACGGGGCCCGGGTCGATGCCGACGGCTATCTGTGGCTGCTGGGCCGGGTGGACGACGTGATGAACGTGTCGGGCCACCGGATCTCCACCACCGAGGTGGAGTCGGCGCTGGTGGACCACCCGGCGGTGGCCGAGGCGGCGGTGGTGGGCGCCTCCGACGACATCACCGGCCAGGCCATCGTGGGCTACGTGATCCTGGTCGGCTCCGCCGAGGCGTCCGACGAGCTGCGGGAGGAGGTCCGCCAGCATGTGGCGGTGAAGCTGGGTCCCACGGCGAGGCCGAAGGCGGTGTTCCTGGTGCCGGATCTGCCCAAGACCCGCTCGGGCAAGATCATGCGCCGCCTGCTGCGTGACGTGGCCGACGGCCGCGACCTGGGTGACACCACCACGCTGGCCGATCCCGGAGTAGTGGCCGAGATCCGAGACCGGGCCGCCGAAGCCGCCGACGAGGAGTGACCAGTCCTCGGCTCGCCGCCGGCCTTCGGGTTGTGTTGGGCGGTGGGAGCCCCAATTGCCGACCCAGGGTCGTGGGAGCGGGAGTTGCCACAACGTCTCGGGGACGCCAATGGAGTTCCGACTGCCGGCCCGAGATTGTGAGGGGGCGCCGGTGACCACGCCTCACAACTGGTTCTTCCGAGACGGCGGCACTGACGGCGGCGGCAGGCCGCTGGTGATCCTCGACCTCGACGGCGTGATCTCCGACGCCTCGCATCGCCAGCACTTCATGCGGGGCGCCTTCAAGGACATCCGGGGCTTCTTCAATGCCTCGCCCGCCGATCCGCCCCTGGCCGCGGGCCGGGCCCTGGCCGCCTCGATTGCCGGCGACCACACCGTGGCCATCCTCACCGCCCGCCCCCACTACCTGGCCGAAAGCACCCGGGCCTGGCTGGCCGCCAACGAGATCCGCCACGACCTGCTCATCCTGCGGCCTAGTGAGGGCCAGGGCAGCCGGGGCCGGTCGGCCGACTTCAAGCGCATCGAGCTGCACCGCCTCCGAGCCGCCGGCTACGAGGTGGTGGCGGCCATCGACGACGACGAGCGAATCATCGAGATGTACCGCTCCGAGGGCGTCTTCGCCCTATACACACACTCCGGCTACTACGACCGCTAGGCCCGAGAGCAGCCGCCGTCAGCGCCCAGACTCGGCGCTTTCGGATGGTGGTTTCTCGCGGCGCACCGCGTCCACGGGCCGCTCGGATCAGGGATCGGCCGCATGTCTCGCGGCACCGTCATTGTTCTGGGCCAGCCACGCTAGACCCCATGCCGGGCCGGTAGGTTGGGCCCAGCGGAGGTGACGGACGATGTTCAACGCGGCCAAGACGTTCACGCTGCTGGCCCTGCTCGGCGGCCTGTGCATAGTGATCGGGGGCGCTCTCGGCGGCGAGGTCGGTTTGGTGCTGGGCCTGCTGTTGGGCGTTGGCCTGGCCGGGGGCAGCTACTGGTTCAGCGACAGGCTGGCCATCGCCTCGGCCCGGGCCCAGCCGGTGACTTCGGCCGACATGCCCGAGTACCACGAGATCATGGTCAACCTGTGCATGAGGGCCCAGATGCCCATGCCGAAGCTGTACATGTCGCCCAACCCGCAGCCCAACGCCTTCGCCACGGGCCGCAACCCCAAGCACGCGGCGGTGTGCATCACCGCCGGGCTCACCCAGGCCATGGGCTGGGACGAGATCCGGGGCGTGCTGGCCCACGAGCTGGCCCACATCCGCAACCGCGACATCCTGATCGGCTCGGTGGCCGCCGCGGTCGGCATGGCGGTGACGTTCATCGCCAACATGGCCATGTGGGGCGCGATGTTCGCAGGCGGGCGCGGCGACCGCGACAACAACGTCTTCGGCCAGCTGGCGCTGGCCATCCTGGCCCCGATCGCAGCGGCGATGATCCAGGCCGCCATCAGCCGCAGCCGCGAGTTCCAGGCCGACGCGTCAGCGGCGAGGCTGATCGGCGACGGCCGTCCCCTGGCCAGGGCGCTGGAGCGCCTGGAGGTGTACTCGCAGCGGGTCCCGTCGGGCGTCAATCCGAGCCAGGCCTCCAACTACATAATCGACCCGCTGAAGGCCCAGGCCCGAGGCGGCGGAGGCACCGGAGGCTTCGGCCGGATGTTCAGCACCCACCCGCCCACCGAGGAGCGGATCCGCCGCCTAGAGTCCCGCAGCTGGGAGTAGTCCCCGAGCCCCGGATCAGGGGTTCTTGAGGATCTCGTGGTCGCCGCACCGGCGCCAGATGATGTGTCGGCGACCGGGGAGCTTCTCTTTGCCCCACGAGAAGGTCGCCCTGCCGTCTGCCGCCCACCTCAACTCAAAGACCCCCGGCGTGCCCTTCACCCCCTTGACCCGAAGCCCGGGACGTATGGAGCTGCGCCGTCCAGCTTCCATGTCGCGCAGGTCGTCAACGAACTCGTCCCGCGTTGTCAGGAAGAGATTCCGCTGATCCTTCGAGAGGCGCGCCCAGTCTCGGAGGAAGCGGCTCTCCCAGTCGTAGGTGGGCATGACCGGCCTCAGGAGCCGCAGCGTGCCGCCTAGTCACGTACCACCGGGTCTGAGAGCATTGCCAGGTCTGCGGCGATCATCTCGGCACCGCTCAGGAAGGTGACGACTCGGCCAGCGGCGATATCGGCGTCGGGGTTGGGCACGTCGTCATCGCCGAGGTCCTCGGCCACCAGGGCCCTCACTTCGGCCACCTTGTCCTTGAGGTCCGGGAAGAGCCCCTTGAGCTCGGCGATGAACTCGTCGGAGCTGTCGCAGCGGACGTGCAGCCGCTTTATGTAGTAGATGACGTCGTCGTAGTGGGCGTCGGGGTCGCCGAACCAGGCCTCGTCGGGCTGGTCGTCCGCGCCGCGCCTGTCGGGGCCGGCGATCTGCACCAGGTTCACCGCAGTCAACTCAGCGGTGATGGGGAAGCAGATCCATGGACCCGGACCAAGTTCGGCGGTCGCGTCGGCTTCATCGTGGTGGCCGAAGGCGATTTCCGCTCCGGCGTTGATCCGGGCGACCTTGTCCTCGAGGTCGGGGAAGAGGCCGCTGAGCGCGCCGACGAACTCTTCGGCGCTGTCGCACCGCCTGTGCAGCCGCCGCATGTAGTCGTGGACTTCCGTGAAGTGGGCGTCGGGGTCGTCGAACCAGGCCTTGTCGGGCTCGGTGTCCTCCACGGGAGCCACGCTAGCTCCCCAGCCATGGGTGACGGAGGCGGTGGATACGCCCGTGCCTTCAAGAGTGTCCTGCAATACTTCAGAATTCATGGACAGCAATATAACTGTCTAAAATCATCCTGCAACCGCCCGTGGGCACAGCCGCCGCGAGCTGGCGGATCCAGGCTGGCGGATGGCCCGCGACCAGCCTTATGGCCGGCTAGTCCCGGAAGTTCACGTATTGGAGGGGCATGTCGAAGTCGCCCTCCTTGAGCGCGGCGATCACGGTTTGGAGGTCGTCTCGCTTCTTGGACTGCACCCGCAGCTGGTCGCCCTGGGCCGACGATTGCACGCCCTTGAGGCCGAGGCTCTTGATGAACTTGTTGAGCTCCCGGGCCCGCTCCGACGAGATCCCGGCCCGCAGGGAGGCCACCTGCCGCACGGTGGCCCCGGCGGCCTCCTGCACCTTGCCGTAGTCGAGCGCCTTGAGCGACACCTTGCGCCGCACCAGCTTCTCCTCGAGCACGGTGCGGGCTGCGGCCAGCCGGTCCTCGGTCGAAGAGCTCATGGTGATGGCGCCGTCGCCGAGCACGATGGAGGTGCCGGTGTTGCGGAAGTCGTAGCGGGTGCTCACCTCCCGCGCCGCCTGGTCCACGGCGTTGCGGACTTCCTGCATGTCGAGCCGGCTGACTACGTCGAAGGTGGGCATAGGTTCGGAGATGGTATCGTGCTCGCCCGTCTGGGTCGGTGCCCGAGCGGCCAAAGGGAACGGGCTGTAAACCCGTCGGCTAAGCCTACGGAGGTTCGAATCCTCCCCGGCCCACACCAACCACCCACCGGGACCACGCGTAATGGTCCCGCCACCCGATATCCACAGACCGGCTGCCACAGCAGGACTGGCTTAGGTGAGCATGCGCTGCATGACGATCACGTCGAGCCAGCCGCCGAACTTGCGCCCGACTTCCTTCTCGGTGCCGACGACGGTGAACCCGGCGGCCTCGTGCAGCAGGACCGACGCTTCGTGGCCCCCGGCAACTCGGGCGATCATGGTGTGGAAGCCCCGGCTCTGGGCCAGATCGACCAGTTCCCGCATGAGCCGCCGGCCGACCCCCCGGCCCCGCACCGCCTCGTCCACATAGACGCTGGACTCCACCGAGGTCCGGTAGGCGGCTCGCGGCCGGTACTCGCTCAGCGACGAGAAGCCCACCACCCGTCCGTCGAGCTCGGCCACCAGCACGCCCAGTGCGCCGGCCCGCTCCCGCAGCCAGGCCCGCTGCTCGTCGAGGGTGCGGGGCACGAGGTCGAAAGTGTGGGTGGTGTGCTCGACCTCGTAGTTGTAGATGCGCCGGATCGACTCGGCGTCGTCGAGGGCCGCAAGCCGCACAACCACATCGTCCATCCCCCGAGACTACGACCAACAGTCGCAGCTGGGCCTCAAGCCGCTGCGGAACTGCGAGCGCCCTACCCGGGTGTTGGCAGGATGGATCGACTGTCGTCTGCTGTCTGGAACTCGACGCTCAGCACCCGCACATCCGGCACCGACTCCACATCGCGCAGAGCTGTGCACAGCGCTTCGTCACGGGTTGAAGCGGCGCGGTCGAACTCAAGCGTGTTGTGCCCGACCGTCGCGTCGCCGCATCCGGCCTCGAAGAGAGCGTCGAGGACCTTCCATTCCAGGAGGTCGGCACCCTCCGTCACGAGCACGAAGTGATGATTGGTCACGGGCTGTTCGTGTGGTGTAGCGGGTGCGCTCATACGCAAGGGTAACAGTGGGCGATGCCGGATCAAGCGTGGCCTCCGCCGTGACACGCTCCTGCCCAGATGCCGCGGCCAGCTTGACGGCTGGCCTGTTCCGGCGTCGCCGCCGGGGCCGAAGCCGCATCACGCACGGGCAGGCCCGGCGCCCCGCCGGCGGAGGCTCCTGGCCCGTGTGGCGCACCCCGGCGGTCCGAGCATCCCCGTATGCCGTGCTCGCACGGGTTACCTTGTGTCCCGTGACGGGTAGTTGCTCCCCCCGGAGGGCGCTAGTACGCTCCCGGGACGTGTTCGAAGACGAGGCGCCGCTCCGTGGCGTCCGGGGCAGTGGGTGCAGCTACGGTCCGAAACTGGATGTGATCGAAGATGATTGAACGCGTTCAGCAGGCCAGGGTGCTACACTCGTGCCCCGTCACGGGCCCCACCATCGTGGTAGGGTCATTCCAACGTCCCGGACGAGAGATCGAAGGGGGTGCAGCCGTTGAACAGCGCGTGTAGCGTGGTACAGGTTGCATCCCGGACGGTCTGCACGTGCGAGGCGCGTGGGTCCGTCCGGGCCGAACTTGCCACAGATGGAATCCAGGTATAGAAAGGAGGGGCACATGCCCCATTTGAAGGGGCCTGTGCCCCAAGCACAAGCAAAGGAGGGGCCGATGCCCCAGCTAGTGAAGAAGCGGCGCTCGGGTTGGGCAGTGCTCGCCGCGGGCGCCATGGTCGCATCGCTCCTCGCAGCCGGGGCTGCCCCGGCCGCTGCGCTTGATGAGGACTCGAAGCCCGACGCGGCGGCTGCGACGTCCGCGTGTGTGGGCGACGCCACTGCCGATCAGATGTTCGACGACGTGTCTGAGGGGCACGCCTTCCGCGGCGACATCAACTGTTTGGCCTACTACGGGGTGACCATCGGCTACGGCGACGGCACCTTCAAGCCGAACGACGATGTGTCGCGCATGGAGATGGTGCTGTTCATGGAGCGCGCCGCCGCTGTCGCGGGCGCGGACGCCGACGACGTCGTGGGCGACTTCGCCGAGACCGGCTCGGATCCGGTGCACCGCGGCGACATGGCGCTTCTGATCGCGAGGCTGCTCGTCTCGGCGACCACCAAGGAGTCGGCGGTCAACGTCACCAACAACGACGACGGCACGTTCGCGGTCGGCGGTGTGGAGGCCAAGGATTGGGACTATTTCGCTGACTCCCGCCGCTCGCAGAACCGCGTGCATGACAGCGCGGCCAGCGCGCTGTACGAGTTGGGGGTGGCCAAGGGGACCGGCATGGGCTACTTCTCTCCGGCTTCCACGGTGAGCCGCGGCGCGATGGCCGCGTTCATCACCAGGGCGCTGGCTCACACCACCGCCCGCCCCGAGGGTGTCACCATCCAGTCGCAAACTGCTGGTGAGGTGGTCGTCTCGGTCCGTGACACCAACTTCCACCCGGTGGCCAACGCGCAGATTGACATCGTCTCAATCGCTTCGGCCAGATTCGGTGAGGCCTTCAACGCAGACGGCACCTGCAACACGCCACGGTTCAACACCGAGCCCCCCAACGCCGAGAGGTGCGAGATAGACGCAAACGACCCGGTGACCGGGCTCAGTGGTGACTTCTCGACAAGTGTCCCCGTGGTCGAGGACGGCACCACGGTGTTGGCTTGGACGGGAGACACCGGCGACAAGGTCGAAAACGGCAGCGAAGGGCTTGCGAGTGTCGAACTCACTGAGATGGATCCAGATCCGGCGACCAATGCCAAGGTCTCGACCGACATGCCCGAGGGTGCTAATCGGGCAGTCTTCGGCAGCACCGTGACCGTCACGATCCAGTTGGTCGATGACGACGGTGATGACGCTGGCCCACCTGAGGATGGTGCGAGTTATCGTGTGGTCGTACGCAGCCTGGCCGACGACTTGAATGCGGCATCGGATGACCTCGCTGACGTTGAAAATCTGGCTGATTCGGCGGGCTCATCGGTGTCGACGAACACGCTCAATGTTGATGCCAGCGGCAAGGCGACGTTCACCGTCACGGCTGTTGATCCTGATCCCGACGATGATGATGATGATCTGGAGTCCGGATCTGTTGAGCGAGTGAGGGTGACCTACGCCGTGACCCAGGTGTCTGGGCCGGCTGTCACCGACGGCACGGACACGGTTACGTTCTCGGACGGGCCGAGCGTGCCTAGAGGTGCTGCGGTAATGGCATCGGCCGACTACCTCATGGCACCCCCCAGCGGCTCTGCAAACAGCGTGGTTACCGTGACGATCACCGACCAGTACGGCAAGCCCATGCGGAACCAGATGGTGAGGCTGAGTTCGACTTACGCTCCAAGCGGAGACAGGACTTCGAACTTCCCGGTCGCTCGCCGGACGGACTCCTCTGGTTCAGTCCGCATCGGGTACACCTACACGGGTGCGGCTTCAGTAGAGACTGTCGTTGCACATGTGGCTGATGACAGCGCGACCTTGGATGCCACCAACCGGGTTCCATCCGGTACCAGTGATGGTGGCCAAGCACTCATCTACTGGGTAGGAAGAGCGGCGGGCCCGACCGTTACGGAGGGTGGTGCCGTTCTCGCCGCCGACATCGAGGGGAGGACGCTGATCGTCGCAGACACCACCAACGGTCCGCAGCTGGTCCGCTACGACGACAACGACCAGTTCATCGTCACCGACAGCACCGTTACTCCGGCGTTGAGTACGGTTCCCGTTACGATGGCTACGTTCGAGGAATATCTCAGTGCGGATTCGTCCAACAACGACACGCTCGCGGTGAGCTTCTACGATCCCGATGATGCCAGTGATGTCGCGACGTTCACCCTGACCGTGGTGGCCGACACCTAAACCCCAAGACGGGAGCGGCTCCGGGCTGGCAAAGCCCGGGGCCACCACTTCCGCCTGACACAACTACCAACCCCGAGGAGGCCCCGGTGCTATCGCCGGGGCCTCCTCGCGTCTTGCCACCGGTGGCCTCCAAGTGATGCGCCACTCGTGCATTCGCAGGCAGGCGACTAGCCTGGATGCTGGTGTTCCAGCCACAAGCCGAGGGGGAACCCGAATGTCTCAGCCGGTGACGAAGCGGCGTTCGGGCATGTCGATCCTTGCCGCGGGCGCGCTTGTCGCCTCGCTTGTAGCGGTTGGAGCGCGCCCGGCAGCCGCGGTCGAGGCCGTTGCCGACCATGCGACCCCAGTCACCGCCTGCGTCGGTGACGCCACTGCGGATTGGATGTTCACTGATGTGTCCGAGGGCCATTTCTTCTGGGGTGCGATCAACTGCCTGGCCTACTACGAGGTGACCATCGGCTACGGCGACGGCACGTTCCGCCCGAGCCGGGATGTGTCCCGATTTGAGATGGTGTTGTTCATGCAACGCTCGGCCCGGGCCGCCGGCGCGGATCCCGCCGCTGTGGTGGCCGACTTCGCCACGACGGGCTCCGATCCCGTGAACCGGGCCGACATGGCGCTGCTGATCGCCAGGCTGCTCGCCTCGGCAACCGACAACGACTCCTGGGCGAACGTGGTGCTGGAGTCCGACGGCACTTTCACCGTCGGCGGGACCGAACCCGACGACGCATTCATGGACTCGCGCCAGAGCCAGCCCATTGCCAAGGACAGCGCGGCCAGCGCGCTGTTCGAGCTGGGTGTGGCGCAGGGCACCGGGGGCGGCAACTTCTCACCGGAGGCGTCTGTGACCCGCGGGGAGATGGCTGCGTTCATCACCCGCGCTCTGGCGCACACCACGGCCCGGCCCGAGGGCGTGACAGTCCAGCAGTACCTGCCCGGCGAGGTGACCGTGTCGGTCCGCAACGAGGTTTTCGCCCCGGTGATCAACGCGAAGCTCGACGTTTTCTCGATCGGATCGCCCGATGCTCGCCGGGCCTTCCGCAGCGACGGGTCGTGCAGTTCGCTGGTGAGCGACGAGTCGGGCACCTCGTCGTGTGTGATCGATGTGTTGGACCCGGTGACGGGACCCGACGGGGACTTCACCATCGGCCTCGACCCCACCGACGAGCAGAAGGTGACCGTCTGGGCCTGGACAGGGGCACTCGGGGACACAATTCGCAGCGGCGACGGCAGGCTCGTCAGCTTCGAGGTGGGCATCCAGGGCGTGGAGGCGACCGGCGCGAGGGTCACCACCAGCCTGCCTGAGAATGCGACCCATGCCCGTTTCGGCACGACCGTCACCGTGACCGTCCAGTTGGTCGGCGTGAACGGCTTGCGGGCGGTTCCGCCCGAGGACGGCGCCTCCTACACGATCGTGAGGGAGGCCTTCCGCAGCATCGACGCTCTGGCCGACCCCAGCAGCAGCCCCCTCACGCAGAGGAGCACCGAGGTTGTCGAGGTGGACAGCACCGGCAAGATCGAGTTCATCCTCGACGGGGTCGATCCTGACGGCAGCGCCGCCGGAGCCGCTGATGAGATCCTGTGGCGCTACACCGTCACCCCAGTCGGCGACAGCCCCCCGTTCGACGAGCCGGTCGAGAACGTCAGGGTCGTCTTCACCGACGCCGATCCGGTGGCGGCCGCGATCGGCCTGGCCACCCAGGTCAAGTACCTGCGGGCTGCGAGGTCGAGTACGCGGCCGGCCAACAATGTGGCGGTCGCCACTGTCACCGATCAGTACGGCCAGCCATTCAGGGGCGCCGAGGTGGAGCTTCAGAGCACCCTCCCCGCGCTCTTCTCGTACTCCGGCCCCGTGGCCACAGGCTCGTCGGGGACAGCCCGCATCGGCTATCAGCACTCCGGCACCTCAGGCATTCGCGAGACCCTGACCGCCTCCGTCGCGGGCGTCAGCGACACCGTCGAGTTCCTGTGGGCCGTCGATCCTCCGGCCGGTTCCGAAGCGACAACCGGCGGCGGGACATATGAGGTGCTCGCGGCCGACCCCCACCGCAACGAGGTCGTCGTCGATCTGGCCGCCGGTTTCGGGACCGCGACAGTGGTCGTCTACGACGGCAACGACCGGTTCCGCCTCGACGGCAGCATCGTGTCGCTGAGCGTCTTCGAGAGCGTGCTAGCCAACGAGTTGGACGGCGACAACATCCTGCTGCTCGGCTGGTCCTCACGCGACCCCGACAACCAAGCCGACCGCACCGACTGGCACCTAGTCACCTAGCCGCGGCCACGCCTACGAAACCCGCTGGAAGCAGCACCGCCCCAACCGGATCATCGTGCCGTGGAAACCTACGCTGCTGGTCGTGCTGCACGAACTGGCCCACGCCATCGACGCGCACCGGTGGCTGCGATGGGACGAGAACCAGCCCAGGGACTACACCTACCCACCTCGGCCACCTGACGGACAGCTAGAACCGGTGTGCGGTGAGAGCACATGATTGGTACCGTATCGGAAACCGATACGGTCGATTTCAGGAAGGGCCATGCCAGCATGAGCGATACCCGCAGCGAAGAAAGGACCATAGCGGGGTTCTTCGCAGGCGAGGGAGACTTGGACCTCAACCTCGTTCTTGAAGGTTCTCCCGCCGGGATTTACGCCAATGGGGCCGTGGTGTGGGCTAACGCTAGTGATCTAGTCATCGACTTCTTGGTTGGTCCGTTGACGCCGGTCGGTACAGCCGAAGCAAGGATTGTGGCGAGGGTTCGACTGCCTCCGGTGGTCGGGCCACAACTCGTATCTATTCTCACCCAGGAAGTCGAGCAAGCGAAGCAACTCTTTGGAGGCACCAGTGAGCATCACCACGACGTACGAGATCAACTCGAAGCCTGACCCTCGAACCCTGGACGGCACCTCCGCCGATGATCCGCAGGTGCTCTGGAGAGTGACCAGCGTGCAGTTCCGCTCTCAACGAGTCCCGTGGGCGATAGGGAGCGTCCGGCAGAAGGTGACGCTTGAGTCCTATCTCGATGGCATGGCTGCCATGCTTCGGTTTCCGTGGCACTGGTTCTTTCCCAAGCGCAAGTGACCGATACTCGGCTCTCGCAGTGGCTGGCCTTCATCACAGGCATTGCCACCCTCGGCACGGCCGTAGCCATCACGGCGCTGGGCGGATGCTTTGCAAGCCTGCTGCTCCCAGCGATCTATCTGGCGGCATCGATCGGCGTGACCATTCGACACTAGCCCTCTGACCGCCATCAACGAGTCCCGCTGTTCGGGGGTTTTCCCCCGTGGCCACGAGGGGTGGCCCGAACCGCTATCTGGTGTTGATGTACCGGGAAGGCGTTCAGGACCGCTTCTCTGTCAGGATGATGCCCCAGGAGAAGTCGTACCTGGTGGTCCGGTCGGGGTCGCTGTCGGCATCGTTGGGGGTGACGGTGTTGTCGGCCATGTAGGCGCTGACCCTGATCTGGCCGCTCGTGGGCAGCCGTCCGGGCACGTTCGCGATCTCGACATCGACTGTCCCTGACGCGGGTGCCTGCTGGAACAGCGCAGCTGCGCCCGGCAGGGTGGCGCCCTCCAGCTTCAGGGTGTTGACCGCGTAGGTCTTCCATGCGCTGCTCGAGTTCTCCCGGTACTCGACCTGGATCAGTGTCACCGGCTCGAGGTCGGTGTCGGCATCCTGATTGTGGTCTGCTGCTGCCTTGGTGGCCTCCAGCGTGAACACGGCTTCGTATACGCCTGCGGGGAGGTTGAACGAGCGGGTCTGGTGTTGGGTGCCCCTGGTGGTGAACGTCCGCGGCGGCACCGTCGTGGGCGTCGGCTGGTTCCCGAACCCGGCGTTTGGGTCGGACGTTGCGACGGCCCCGCCCTCCAGCGCTCGAATCCGGTTCTCCAGAGCCCTGATCACGCTGTTGTGGTAGCGGTGCAGGAACGTCACCGACTGGGCTCTGTTCACTGTCGTCTCGGGGCAGAAGGACGTACCGTCTAGACATCCCACAGTGATCCCGTTCTGAACCGCCCACTGCACCGAGTCGCGGGCGTAATGGTTGTCTGGCACGTCACGGAACGTGCCAATCCCCTGAGCGAGCGCCACGGCTGCCGCCGTCACCGCAACAGCCGCGGCGACCACCCCAACGGCCAGCCGAGACCCGCGCCGCCCCCACACGCGCGGTAGCCACCCACCCCGCCCGCGGCGACCGCCCCGACGGACACCCGAACCGTGCGCCCCAGACTCGCCCGAAGAAGGAGCCGAGATCATAGCCATAGTCTCTCCTTTGGCGCAGCCCAATTCGGCCGGGTGACAAGCCGTCGGACAGACACCGGGCTAGCCACACCAAGAAAACGGGTGCCTGACCGCGTTACGCAACTCGTCATCGTGGAGCCAAGGATAGCTCTCGGGCCGCACCGGACCACCACAATCACCCTCACCCGCGGCCGCCGCGAACTCGGCCCATGTAGTCGTACCGTCTCAGAAACGAAAGAACGCGAGTCACCGCCTCGCGGCGATCGCATCGAACATCTGATCGGCCATGGCATCGCCCGCACAAGCCGACGTTGCAGCCGCCGCGTCGGACTTCGAGTCCTCGTCGAGCGCGCCAGCCGGGCTGGCGCTGGCCGCGTAGAGCGATGCGACCATGGCGCCCGCGGCGAGCACAGCCCAACCCGAGCGCCACAGTGTTCTGGTGGTGCCGGCCGTTGTTGCCCCTCCCGTGGCGAACTGGCTGGATGCTGTGGTGGCGGCGAGGCTGGTGCGCTGCGGCTGGCGAGGTGATGGGAGGAGTCGGTCGCTGCGGTGCGCTGTTGCGTGTGGCAAGTCACGATGAGGTTCGCGCCCGGCGGGTCCCCCGACCCGTAGCCACAGTTGCGTTTACGTCGGGCGGCCAGCGCCGACGGGTTCAGCCGCTGTCTACAATGTCAGACATGCCCGGCCTCGCGTCCCATGAAGAGCACAGCCTCTCCGCGGTCGCGCTAGAGGAAGGCCCTGCACCGGTCGGTGCTGGCCACAACGACGAGCCCACCGAGTCTGGGCGCCTTGAGGCGGTGGAGCGTTTTCTGGCTGCCCGCGGCCGCTATCCCGGTGTGTCCGAGGAGCTTCGACGCTCCCGGCTTGCCGAGATCGAGGAGGATGCTCTCGACGGGGCCTCCGTCTCTGTTGGGCGGGCGGATTCCAGGCGTCGCGCAAGCGTCGAACTGTAGGTGCCCGAAGACCCGGGCCCTGTTGTGGTGCTCGACGCCTGGCCGGTAATCGAGCATTACGACGGCAACGACCCCGCGGCTAGCGAAGTAGGGCTCCTACTTCGGCGGCCGGGCGGGCTGAGGCCGGTTATCAGTGCAGTGAACTTCGCCGAGATCTGCTATAGCCTCGCAAACCGTTACGGCACCGACGCGGCCGAGCGCGAGAGCCAGACCCTACATGCGGTGCTGCGGATAGAACCCCCGGGGCCCAGCACCGCGCTGGTTGCCAGCTGGATCAAGCACACCTACGAAATGTCGCTGGGCGACACGTTCGCGGCAGCCACCGCGATCCGCCACGGCGTGGAGCTTTGGACCGGCGACGCCGAACTGTTGTGCACGGACCGGGTGTGGGCCGTTCGCGACCTGCGCCACCCCGACAAGTGCGCCACCCCCACCCCCGCGCCGACGGCCGGGCCGTCTCGCACACCTCGACGGCCCTGAACTCGGCGCATTCATCGCGGCTCCGTTGGCCAGACCCCACCCCCGTCGGCCCGGCCCCACCATCGATCTCTAGGTGTGACAACCCAAGACGTTGTCTGGAGCCTCGGGTGTAGGACATCTGGGCACTGCGGGTCTCCGCCGCTATTCCAAGGACGGGCGGACGATCCAGAAACCGGTGAACGAGCCTGTCGAGTCGCGGCTCACGCAATGTGGCACAGCCCAGGGGTCTGGGCTGCGCGACTCCCAGACTCGCCCCTATCCAACACCTCAAGACACCAGAAACCCGCGCTCGGGTTGGCCATGACGTGTGAGACCTCTGCCTTGACCGGAGGAGGAGGCTTCCAACCGCGAGGAGCCGTCCGATCTTCCGCGCTGCCTGAAGCTCCCAGGTTTCAACTCTTGCAGTGGGGCCAACCGGAGACCCGCGTTCTCTGATCGACTCGTCCGGCGTCAAGGCCAGCAACGACCAGCAGCAACTACCGTCGCCGCCCCAGTCGGCGGGCACCGTCTCGCGCGGGGCGCAAAGCATCGCGGCAGCTCACGGGCGCGGGGAGGCCCCGACCTTGTGGGCCGGGGCCTCCCGTTGGTTTGTTGGCCGGCTGTTTGGCCGGATGGTCAGGTCAGATGGTGGTCAGCGTGAAGGTGTTGGTCGCCGAGCTGCGCGGGCCGGTGATGACCACGTCGAGCTCCAGGCCGTCGGCCAGGGCCCTCTCGAACGCGGCGTAGGTGCTAGCCGACTCGTTGCCGTCGGTTCCGACGTTGAACCGGTCGTTGGAGTCGTAGGTGTACATGGCCCTATCGCCCTTGACGCCTGCGAAGATCGTGTTCGTGTCCGTGTCGAACTCCGCGATCGTCACCGCGGTGCCACCGGTGCTGGCTCCGACCGTAGCCCACTCCACAGTCACCGTTTGGGTGATGGCAGCAATGTCACCGCCGCCGTCTGGATCCCATGTCACGGTGAGGATCTCGGTTCCCGGTGCGCTGGACGTCCGCTCGTAGCGGTAGGTCCGGGTACCGTCGCGGCCTGTGATCCTCTCGGGCCGGCTGATGGTGACCGTGCCAGTCTGGTCGCTGCCGAGGGTGACGCTCGCGCCGCTGATCGGGTCGCCGTACTGGTCGACGATCTTCACTGTCACCGAGTTGCTCGCACCGCGGCTCGACGCCAACACATGCTCGGCAGCCGTCTTCAGCGTGACCACGCCTATTGTGGCCCTGGTGCTCGCCTCGGTGCTGAACGTGAGACCGCTATCCAGATCTGTAACGCCGGACTTCACGGTAACGAGGCCGGTAGTGCCATCTGGGCCCGCGCCAGCCGTCGCATCATCGATGAAGAACGCCGCGGCACCGTCGGGCGCGTTGTCGCCTGGATCAATGTGGATGTCCACCTGGAACTGGTCGCGCATGACACTCGAATCACCCGCGGGAGCCGACACCGAGAAGGTCGCCTTGCCCTCCGCGTCGGTGGTGATCTTCTGCGTAGTCACCGACGAGAAGCCCCCCGAAGCTCGGCCTCGCTGGAAGCCGTCGGTGCTGGTGTCGGAGTCCACGATTGCGATGGTCGACAGCGTGACCAGGAAGCTGGCCGGCTTCTTGCCGTCGGCGCCTACTGTGGTGGCCGTGTCCGCGGCGGACTGGAGCTGCACGGTGTACACGACCGTCGAGCCCAGATGCACCTTGGAGGCGCTGAAGTCGGAGCCGACATGCACACGTTTCGCAGCCTCAGCGGAGGCGGCGGCCTTGGGAATGTCGAGGTGGAACAGATCGGTGTCACCGTCGACGGTGTCGCCGACGTCGCCGGTCCAGGCCCACACATTGATCCCGTCGCCCACAGTCACGTCCACTGCGATGTCGCCGTCGTTGTCGGTCACGTCGTCAGTGTTGTCGATCTCGCAGACATGCAGACCGCCCACCATCACAACTTCGGCGCAGGTCCCGTTGGCGCGGAACGCCAAATCGGCGTCGGCGGAGACGATCTGGAACATGTCCACCACCGCGTCGGGCACCGGAGCGAAGTTCTCGTCGCGCACCGACACGATCACCTCGTCGTCGTCGAACTGCGCGGACACGCCCGCGGGCCGAGCCGAAGTATGCGCCAGAGCCCTAGTGATGAACGCAGCCATCTGGCCCCGGGTCACGGTGCCGTGGGGCTCATAGTTGTAGTCCAGCGGAGCCTTGCCCTCCTCGGCGCCCGAAGCAGCGCTTGCGCCCTTGGTGATCCCCAACTCGTAGATCGCAGATACCTCAGCGTCGTTGGCGCGGGGCAGAGCAGCACGGGCGTCGCCGAAGTAGTCGTCGGCCTCCATCCCCGGGCTGGCGCCCAGCAGAATCATGCCGCCGGACACACGCACATCCGAAGAAGCCTCCACCAACAGCCCAACCAGGAACGAGGCCATCTCAGCGCGGGTGACCGAATCCTCGGGACGGTAGTCGCCACCAGCAGAGATCATCCCATTGTCGGCCAGCTGGTTGATCGCGTCACGGCCCTCGGCCCACACATCGCCGATGTCGTCGAACTTGTCGCCCATCGGCTCATCAAGATCCACCCCGGCAACCCCCGCAGCACGAGCGATGAACACAGCCATCTGCGCACGAGTCACCGCATCATTGGGAGAATACGTCGAGCCGTCGCCGGTGCCGTTGGTCACCCCGTAATAGGCAATGCAGTTGATCGCATCCGCGAACGCGTGACCGTCAGACACATCGGTGAACATCTGATCACCCAAAGCGTCACCCACACACGCCGACGTCGCCGCCGTGTGATCCGCAGCGTCAACATCGGCAGCAGCCGGGGTGGCGCCGGCCGCGAGGAGCGATGCGACCATGGCGCCCGCGGCGAGCACTGCCCAACCCGAGCACGCCTACTCTGTGGGTTTAGGTCCTCTGGCACTCTTCCTCGCGGCCACCGGATCGCCGTGATGGTCGGTTCGGACGGCTTCGGGTGGATCCTAGGTTGTGACCGGCACGAGGTCGAGATGTTGGCTTGTCGCCGCAAGCAGCTTCACTGACGCGTCCTTGACCACTGGCGGTCTGGGATCGTTCGCCCACAGCAGCCCAACCGCGTCGGTCATCCTGGCGATGATGCCGTTGATTGTGCCGTCGAGCAGCGGCAGCCTCGCAGAGTCCCGCAGATAAAAGTGCACCTTCATCTCCCCCGTGGACGCCTGACCCCACACCGACGGGTCTGCGATGCCCGCTTCGTCGTCGAGGTGGTCGGCCATCGACCAGATCACCTCGCTGAACTCGTCGTCGGTCATGGGGCGGGCACCGTTGATGTCGACGCAGCTGAGCGTGCCTGCAACGCTCACCTCAACGTGATGGGTTTCCTCGGTCATGGGCTCTCCTTGCTCCTGCAGCGATTGAAGTCCGCCCGTGCGCTCCTGAGTGCCCCCTGGTTCGACGGGGTAGCCGAAACGGTCACCCGACACTTGCACTCGAATGGACACAACGCTTGATAATGGGCCTTGCGCTTCGTGACGATCCACCCTTTCCGCTCTACGTCTTTGAGGAGCTTCTCGTAGTCAGATGTCTTGTGGCGTGGCCTTCTCATGGCTGATCCGCTCCGCTGCAGGCAACGGCACCGAAGCCAATGTCTATCCCAGGAGCCGGTCAAGCCGCAACCGCGTCGAGCCCAAATGGGCCGCATGCACTTGAGCGCGGACGCGAGCAAGGCCACGGCCCTTTCGCCGGGCCTCCCTCGGTGGCTGCTGGCGGCCCCATAGCCGGACGCTTGATCAGCCGGCAGGAACCGGCTGGCCGCGGTCAAAGAACGGCGGGCACTCCAAGGGCAGCCCTCAGGCGTGGGCACGTTGGGAGTTCATGCCGTCTAGCGCGTCCATGCTGTCACGGACGTCTATCACCCGCACCCCCGAGACCTCGGTGACGTCTCGAATCGCCGAGGCGATGGCGTCCCAGCGAGTCGGTGCCGCCCGATCGAACTCGACAACGCGGTGGCCGATGCTCGCGTCGGTGCAGCCCGCCTCGTACAGCGCTTCAAGAACTTCGTCGTCGAGTAGGTCCGGGCCGTCGGTGACCAGAACCAAGCGATGCACGGGCTGGCCTCGACCCGAGGTTGTGTCGGTCATATCGCCTCGCTGATTCTCTGGCACCTCTTGACGCGCTGCCTGAGTCTACGCGCTTCGCTGGTGCCGCTGCGCGGCGTTCCTGATATCGATGTGGCACAGTCCATGTGGGCGGCTTGCCCCTCCCACGGACAGAACGCAACCCCCCAAGCATGAGCGGAGCGGCCCGCGCTGCGCTTGATCCGCCAGCCCGAGTCCCTCATGCTCGCAATCGCCGCCGCGATGTCCTTGTCGGGGTGGCGTTCCCGTCTGGAACTCACCCGACAACGCTACCGAGCCTCCCGCGCCGAGTCGGGCTCCGACGCGATCCCGCGGTGGGTCAGCCGTGCCCTCGTCAAGTACCCGAACGCCGACACGGCGCGCAGCCCCGATCGACAACCGCCCCGCGGCGCCCGACCAGTCGACCGGGCGTGAGTGGTGCCCTCACGAGCAACACATCGTGACCATCAAGAGCCGCCAAAGCGCTATTCGAACTCAAGTGTGTGTTCTCCGATGGTCAACGCCGCTGGGATTGCCCTAGCCATCCTTCGCTTCCCTTCCCATGGATACTCCTTGACCACTGGCGGTCTGGGATCGTTCGCCCACACCAGCGAGGGCATCTTCGCGCGGCGCATCCGCTTCCCCGGAGCAGATAAGGACGCCCAGATCAAGAATCTGCTGGGTCGCCTTGGGCGGCCGGCCGATGGTGTGGAGGCCGAGGCATTCCCCGCCGTCCGGTCGGCACCGTTCGATCCGCCAGATCCCCTGTCATTCAGTCTTGTTTCACGGTGGCTTCGTCGACCCACCGGGCCAGCACACTGAGCGCGGCGAGATATTCCATGCCCACCTGCTCGGGCAGCGGGTCAATGTTGTGGCTCACAAGGTTGCGGATACCCAGTGAGCACCCGCGACCGAAGAAGGCAGCGCCCTCGTGCGCGGACTTCCAGTCCTGCGTGGCCGATCCGTCCGCGGCAGTCGCCTTGACATGGGGGAGCCTCAACCTCCGCTCGCCGGGCTTACTCTGGAGGCTGAATGCATCCAAGTACAGGTTGGCCCCCGGGGTGGCGTCTCATCGCCGGTGTAATAGCAGCAGGGGCGTAGGTTCCTTCGAGAACCTCAACTCAAGAAGGAGACCTACGCCCGTGCCTGCACGAGTATCGCCCACAGAAGCTGTCCGCGCCGAGATCGACGAGTTGTTCGGCTCGGGCCGCGACATCGCCGAGGTGCTCGAGGAGGTGATGCGCCTGTCGGCGCGGCTCGTGTTGCAGCAGGTCCTCGAGGACGAGGTCACCTCCTGGCTGGGCCGGGGCTGGAACTCCCGCGCCGGCGGCGGGCGGGCCGGGCAGCGCAACGGCTACGGCGAGGTGACGGTCAAGACCACCGCGGGGCCCCTGGCGCTGAAGCGCCCGAAGCTGCGCAACACCACCGAGGCGTTCGCGTCGCAGTTGCTGGGCAAGGGCGTGGTGCGCAGCGAGCCGTTGGAGGCGCTGGTGATCTCGGCGTGGGTGCGGGGCCTGTCAGACCGCGACATCGAGGCCCTGTTGGCGGAGGCGCTGGGACCGGAGGCCGCCTTGTCGAGGTCCACCGCGTCGCGGATCTGCGCGCGGCTGCGCGACGAGTTCGACACGTTCCGCAGCTCAGACCTCTCCGATATCGAGCTGGATTACCTGTTCGTTGACGGCAGCCACTTCAAGATGCACGGCGGGTCGCGCGCTGAGCCGGTGCTGGTCGCCTACGGCATCACCACCCTCGGGCGGCCGGTGCTGCTGGCCGTGGAGCCCGGCGGCGACGAGTCCTATGACGCCTGGGCCGGGTTCCTCGACGACCTCGCCGAACGGGGGCTGCGGTCCCCGCTGCTGGTCGTCTCAGACGGCGCGGCAGGCCTGATCGGCGCCGTCGAGCAGAAGATGCCGCAGTCGCTGCGCCAGCGGTGCCTCATCCACCGCGCCCGCAATGTCTTGGCCAAGGTCCCCGCCGGTCGCCGCGACGAACTCAAGGCCGCGTTCTGGGCGATCTTCGACCTCGACGACGACATCGAGCCCGGCCAGGAAGCGGTGAGCGCAGCACAAGCCGGCATCGACGGCTTCGCCCGCCGCTACCAGCGCGAGTTCCCCGCCGCCGTGCGCTGCCTGCTCGCAGACCGCCAAGCGCTCACCGCGCACCTGCGGCTCCCCGCCGCACACTGGCGCAGGATCCGCCACACCAACCTGATCGAGCGCACCTTCGGCGAGACCCGCCGACGAGTCAAAGTCATCGGCCGGCTCCCCGGCGAAGCGTCCTGCCTCACACTGGTCTGGGCCGTGCTCGACCGGGCCTCAAACGGCTGGCGAGGCCTCACCTACACACCCGCCATCGCCCGAGCCCTCACCGAGCTGCGCCACCAACTCCACCAACCCGCCCACACCAACACCGACCAGCCCGACCACACCGTCACACGCGCCGCCTAACATGACCACCGGAACCTGCGCCCCAACCGCTATTACACCCAATCTGGGACGCCACCGGCCCCCGAGACATCGCGTCCGAGTTTGAGTTGGGTCTGGCGCTCGATGGCGGTCGCTGCAGCCTGCACCGCCTCGCGGTAGTGTCCGTTGTCCCACAAGTCCTTGGCAGCATTCCATACCCATTGGTGGAACCGAGATGCTGAGAGCCGCGGCCCAACGGGCGTGAGGATCGCGTCCCGGCGGTCTCGTGACTCCACGATTCCGATTAGTCGCTCGACCCAGGCAGGGCGAGTGCTCCAACGCCACATCCCTGCAAACGCAGCTACTGGCGATGGAGCACGGTGTCTCGCCGGGTCATCCTCGAGGCTGCGGGCGATCTCCTCGACGAGAGGCTCCAGCCTCTGCAGTTCACGATGGGAGGGGTCGGTGGATGCAGGGTTACGGGTGCCGGGTGGCACCAAGGCGTTACTGTGGATCGTTTGATTGGCGTCCAGCAATTCCCGGAACTCGCGGAGCACCTCCAAGGCTTCTTCGGGGTTGGGCACCATGGCAGAGACTCCTGCGATCAGCGCGGCGGGTCCGACACATTACAGGCGGTGGGCGGGTGCGGACTACGAGCGTGCGTGCTGAGGGGAACTCCCTAATTCCTCGGTCCGACTTCGAGTTGGTCGAGGTTAAGCGTGTGCCTGTGGCTCATGTCGTTGTGGTTCAGCGGTACCTGCGACCACCGTCGTAGTAGCTCGGTCCTCCGCCCCAGACGACGGGTTCTGCCTGGCGAACGAGCTTCTCTACGAGTGCCTCGATCCAATTCGCAAGTGTTCGATCGTCCTCTACGGCTACCTGCTGCGCTCGGTCATGAACGCGAGCAGACAGTGCAACTGAGACGGGGATCGAGGTCTCGCCTAGCATCTGTGAACCGCCGAGCGAGCCACCGGAGAGTGGATCGGGTTCGCTCAGTGCCTGCTTCACGGCCGCTGCGATCCATCCTTCAAGGTCTCTGCGCTGCTCCTGAGCCTCCTCGCGAGCCCCCTCGACGATGCGGGGTGCCAGCGAGATCGTGACCTGCACTTGCCTCTCCTGCGTCATCAGACCCCCACCTCGTAGCAACTGGGCCATCGAGTAGAGCAGCCTGTTGCACCACTCGGAAGGTCGCGTCCAAACTACAGGGGCTTGCCGCCCGTTGTTGTCTATCCGCTATAGGGCGCTCGGATTGTTGGAGCGCCCCCTGCCCGATTTAGCCGCCAAAGCTCACAGTCGGTGTTGTGCGTCGATCACAAGCCGCGGTAGGTGCGCTCGTCTCGCCGCGCGATCCGCAGAACCACCACCAGCCTCAGGTCGCCGCGAACTTCATAGATGATGCGGAATCGTCCGGTCCTGGTCCGCCAGACAGCCTCGAACCCCGCCAGCTTCGCGCATCCCTTGGGCCGAGGGTCGCCGGCAAGGCGCCGCAGCGCGCCGCGGACCCTGCGAGCGTCCTCGGGTGTGAGCCCGCGCGCTTGACGCTGCGCCGCCGGGGCCAACTCGACCCGATACCGGCGGTCGGTCAGCTGTCGCCCTCAAGCAGCTCGGAGAAGAACGCCTCGAACTCCACGCCACCTTGCTGCGCGAACTCCGCCCGAGCCCGCTGCAGCTCATCGTGGTCGTGGCCGTCGGCGGCCGCATCCGCGAGCCACGACTCGACAGCCTCATTCACCAATTCCTGAACCGAGCGCCCATCGCGGCTTGCTGCCGCCTCGAGCGCTCCGTACAGGTCATCGTGCACAGTTGTAGAAGTCATGGTCGGCCTCCGCCTCACAACGCTACAGCCAGCCTCAAGCCTAGTCCCCAGTCGCCAAGCACCGCAGCGACGATCACCGGTGGTGTCTCATCGCCGGTGTAATAGCAGCAGGGGCGTAGGTTCCTTCTAGAACCTCAACTCAAGAAGGAGACCTACGCCCGTGCCTGCACGAGTATCGCCCACAGAATCTGTCCGCGCCGAGATCGACGAGTTGTTCGGCTCGGGACGCGACATCGCCGAGGTGCTCGAGGAGGTGATGCGCCTGTCGGCTCGGCTTGTGTTGCAGCAGGTCCTCGAGGACGAGGTCACGGCCTGGCTGGGCCGCGAGTGGAACTCGCGTGTCGAGGGCGGGCGCGCCGGCCAGCGCAACGGCTACAGCGACCTGACGGTCAAGACCACCGCCGGGCCCGTGGCGCTGCGCCGCCCGAAGCTGCGCAACACCGCCGAGGCGTTCGCGTCGCAGCTGCTGGGCAGGGGCGTGGTGCGCACCGAGCCGCTGGAGGCGCTGGTGATCTCGGCGTGGGTGCGGGGCCTGTCAGACCGCGACATCGAGGCCCTGTTGGCGGAGGCGCTGGGACCGGAGGCCGCTTTGTCGAAGTCCACCGCCAGCCGGATCTGCGCCCGGCTGCGTGAGGAGTTCGACACGTTCCGCAGCTCAGACCTCTGCGGCGTCGAGTTGGACTACCTGTTCTTGGACGGGTCGCACTTCAAGATGCACGGCGGGTCGCGCGCTGAGCCGGTGCTGGTCGCCTACGGCATCACCACCCTCGGCCGGCCGGTGCTGTTGGCCGTGGAGCCCGGCGGCGACGAGTCCTATGACGCCTGGGCCGGGTTCCTCGACGATCTCACCGACCGGGGGCTGCGGCCGCCGCTGCTGGTCGTCTCAGACGGCGCGGCGGGCCTCATCGGCGCCGTCGAGACCAAGATGGCCTCCTCGCTGCGGCAGCGGTGCCTCATCCACCGCTGCCGCAACGTGTTGGCCAAAGTCCCCGCCGGGCGCCGAGACGAGCTCAAGGCCGCGTTCTGGGCGATCTTCGACCTGCCCGACGGCACCGAACCCGGCCAGGGGGCCGTGAACGCGGCACAAGCCAGCATCGACGGCTTCGCCCGCCGCTACCAAAGCGAGTTCCCCGCCGCCGTGAAGTGCCTGCTCACCGACCGCGCCGCGCTCACCGCGCACCTGCGGTTCCCGACCGAGCACCACCGCAGGATCCGCCACACCAACCTCATAGAGCGCACCTTCGGCGAGACCCGCCGACGAGTCAAAGTCATCGGCCGGCTCCCCGGCGAAGCGTCCTGCCTCACACTGGTCTGGGCCGTGCTCGACCGGGCCTCAAACGGCTGGCGCGGACTCACCTACACACCCGCCATCGCCCGAGCGCTCACCGAGCTCCGACACCAACTCCACCAACCCGCCCGCACCAACACCGACCAGCCCGACCACACCGTCACACGCGCCGCCTAACATGACCACCGGAACCTGCGCCCCAACCGCTATTACACCCAATCTGGGACGCCACCTCCTCAACAACGCTGCCAACCCGAGCGCCACCTGTCGTGGTGGCATCCGTCTGAATCGCGCTCTGACGGCTCTTGACCGTCACGGCGTGTTGCTCGTGTGGGCAAGCGCTTGCGCCCGATCGGGCAGCACCGACTCGCTGGGGCGCCATTGCCTCGGCGGTCCGAGATGTCACCAAGGTTTCGGGGGTGGGGGTGATAGACGTCCGCGACGGCATGGACGCGCTAGACGGCATGAACTCCCAACGTACCCACGCCTGAGGGCTGCCTTTGAGTGCTCGCCGTTGCTTGATCACCTCGGCCGGCGGGTTCCCAGCGCCGCTCGCCGCCGCCTCGTTGATGTACAAGCCGCACGGCCGCTGTCGCTGACCTCAGGCGGGTGCGCCGCGAGCGCTGGGTCTATGGGCCTATCCGGGGCATCCACCCCGTGGGTACCCGACCAGTGCGAGAATTGATGCGGTTTCGCTAACGTGCGTCTCCGCGGACTCAATCCAAGAGAATGCATCGCAGAAGGGGAGAGTCGATGGCCTCAGGTGTGTGCTCAGAAGCCGTGTCCGCCGTCGCGTTCCACACCAGGTCCTACGAGTCCTCTCACCGCGAAGCGCTGGAGCGAGACCATTGGGGCCGATCAGCGCTAATGCGCGACGGACAGGTGATCGGGATCTTCGACGACGACATCGATGCCTACGATGTCGGTATCGAACGATTCGGGCATCAGAACTTCGCCATCGTCGGTATCGGCGCGATCAGCGCCGGCTATCGCGCCGTCGACCCCTCAGCCTGACCCGCCGCTTTGCCCGAGATCGAGATCCCGGTCGAACGCGCCCGCATTGTGCTGCGACTGGCCGTGTCGGCAGAGCCAGACGGCCACGAGGAACATGTCGAAGGCCTGCTCGATACCGGCTCTACGCAGACTTTCATCAGCAGTGACCTGATCAAGCGGATCGAGGCAGCGCCCATAGGGAGCGTGGCCGTCAACAGCATGGAGATTGTCCGCAGGACGAGGCCGACCTACCCGGTGCATGTGCGGGTGCCCGCCCCGCAGTTCTCCGCCGTCTTGTCACCTGTCCACTTCCGCAAGCGGATCGTCGCCGTCGGCGCTGACGGCCGCTTCGACGGCAGACACCCCGCTGCACCGTGTGACGTATTGCTAGGAATGGACCTGATCAGCCGGTGGCAGGTCCATATCAGCGACGGCCGATGCACCATCGAGTGGTGAAACACCCACATCAGACAAACGACCAAACAGCAGGCACGCGGCGAAGGGGCATAGCGGCTCAGGTGCCCGAGCCGATGGGCTCGCGGGTGTGCATCTCGCCAAAGATGGAGAAGTCGCGGTCACGCGTGAGGAGCGCCTCCACACCGTGAGCGACAAAGATCGTCGCGATGCGGGCATCGTGGACCGCTCCGCCGGTGATGTAGGGGCGGTCCACGAAAGCGGCGCAGCACATCAGCGAAGCCGTCAGTCTCTGCGATCATCCGGCTCGAAGGCGAACAATCCCAGGCGTCGAACTGCTGCCACGCCTGCCGCGGCGTGGATGCCCCCTCCCTCCAGATGCGCCAATTGGTGATCACGCTGAAGAACTCGAAACAGCCCCTGCTCAGGGACCCTCAACCACTCTCGCCCCCACAAATCCGCGAGCCTCAAGTACGGGGCCTCCCTGCGCCCGTATTCGATGTGTTGCCGCTGGTTTAGGCCCGGCTGCTGCTGCGCCTTGACCGGTTCTTCGGATGGAGGCCTTGCCTTCGGTGCCTTTGCTCAGAGTGGTGGGGCGCAGCCATGAGCAGAAGGCCTCGCTACAGGAACGCCGGATTGCGAGGAGCTCCTCCAGGTAGTAGAGCGCAAAGGGGTGGATCACCGCGGACGCGCAAGGCCCCTTTTGCCGGCGTTGTGCCCGTTCGGAGCGCAGGTGTCGGGTGACGGTGTCGGCTGCCCCGTCGAACCGGGGCGCACGAGCGAAGTTTGATCGTTGAAAGAGCGAAGTGAGTCGATGCCCCAGGAACCCCATGCGGTGTGGGGTCATCGGGGCCGGTAGACGTCGCGGCGGTGGCCGATGCGGATCACTTGGATGACTAGGCGGGCGTCGATGATCTCGTAGAGGATCCGGTAGTCGCCGACGCGTACCCGGTAGGCGGATTCCTCGCCTGAGAGGGCGACGCAGCCCGGGGGTCTGGGCTCGTGGGCCAGCAAGTCGATGGCGGCTCGGATCCGGCGCTGTTGTGTGGGCGGCAGCCCGGCGATCGACTTGACCGCCCGGCGGGCGATCTCGACGCGGTAGCGGTTCACCCGAGCCCGAGCGCGGCCTTGACCTCTTCCCACAGCATGTAGTCGTCGTCGGCGCGGGCCGCTTCGAGCTCGCGGCGGTCCTCGGCGTCGTTGGCGCTGTCTAGGAGCCGGTCGAAGTCCTCTGAGCCGACGATCACCGCGACCCGGCGGCCGCGGCGGGTCACCGACACCGGCTCACCCGAACGGCGAGACTCCTCGATCACCTCGGCCAGCCGGTTCCTCGCGTCGCTCACCGCCACCACGTTCATGCGCGAACCGTACAATCCCGGCGGGCAGCGCGGCAACCCGACCGGTTCACCGCGGATCCGACAGCAACGAGGCGGCCACCAGCTGCGCCGCCGCAGATGACGTGTCCGGTGTCCCCGTTCCGCGCGCCTCTATGTCGTGGCCGGAACGAGGTCGAGATGTTGGCTAGTCGCCGCTAGCACCTTCACTGATGCGTCCTCGGCCACCGGCGGTCGGGGGTCGTTCGCCCACAGCAGCCCGACCGCGTCGGTCAGCCTGGCGATGACGCTGTTGATCGTGCCGTCGAGCACCGGCAGCCCCGCAGAGTCCCGCAGATAGAAGCGCACCTTCATCTCGCCCGTCGACGCCTGACCCCACACCGACGGATCCGTGATGCCCGCTTCGTCATCAAGGTGGTCGGCCATTGACCAGATCACATCGCTGAACTCCGCGTCGGTCATGGGGCGCACACCGCTACTGTCAACGCAGCTCAGCATGCCCGCAACGCTTACCGCAACGTGGTGGGTCTCCCCCGTCATGAATCCTCCTTGCTCTTGCAGCGATTGAAGTCCGCCCGTGCGCTTCTGAGCGCCCCCTGGTTGGACGGGGTAGCCGAAACCGTCACCCGGCACTTGCACTCGAACGGGCACAACGCCTGATAATGAGCCTTGCGCTTCGTGACGATCCACCCTTTCCGTTCTGCAGCGATGAGGAGCTTCGCGTAGTCAGACGTCCTGTGGCATGGCCTTCTGCTCATGGCTGCTCCGCGCCGCTTCAAGGCAACGGCACCGAGGCCAATGTCTACACGAGGAGCCCGACAGGCTGCCACCGCAGCCGAGCCCAGACTAGCGGCCATCCACACCCTCTCTCCCGCTCATCGCCGGCTCACCCACACAGGCCGGGCTCAGAACCATGGACGGTGAACCGGTGCCGACCGCTCGAGACAGAAGCGGTGCGGCTGGCTAGACGACGGGTGGCGTGGATCGCGGCTGCGCGTTGCGTGCTGTGGTTGCGGTGGTCTTCACCCAAGGGGCGTCCTGGTCTGCCGGCCCGCTCACTGAGACGTCCCGAAGTCCGCTACCCGCCCGCGGCGCGCCCCATCGGCCGCGGAAGGCGGCGACGCCGGGGGCCCGCGTCGATGATGGGACGCGCCAGGCACGTCGGGTTCGCCACTCAAGCGGACGCGAGCGCGACACTGGTGGGCGGCGAAACGCGATCGGAGAGGAATTGCCCATCGACCCGTTGGACGCTGTGGCACAGGCCGCAGCGAGCCGCTCCGGCCAGCACCGGGATTGCCGGATAGAGCCGGACAGGGTTTACTGGTAGACCCTTGGCGCATGATTCGCAGATCGATATCAGACTAGGCATCACCGTCAGGACACCACCGAGGGAGGCACACATATGAGGGCTGTAGAGGCGACCGACCGGCGCAACAGCGACATGCACGCCGAATCCTTCTATTGTGTCCCCACAGTGATCGACGGCGTGGCCTCGGCGTTCGACCTGTTCAACGTGCAGCGCCCCGTGTACCGGCTCCGCTGCTTGGACCCTTCGCCCAAGGCCCGCCCGGACGCGATCACCGAGGCATGGAACATCGTCGGCGCTGCCATGCATGCGGCGATGGGTCACCTCGTGACGGAATCGTCCGATGAGCAGCAGTGAGGGCGATGCTGTAGTCCAGGCCACCGTGGCCGCGGCGGCCTACAGCGGGCCACTGCCACCTCCTGAGTGGCTACGACAATACGAAGAGGTCCTCCCAGGGATCGCGGACCGCTCACGGGCAACGCCTTGCTCGGCGGCGTGCTCGGCCTCGCCGACCTAGCGGGGATCGTCGTGTCGTTCACGCTGGGGCTGTCGCGCCGACGCGTCGAGCAGACCCATCCCGACAATCAATAGCCCCTCATCGAGATGCCCAGAACCGTCGCACGCGAAATCTGCGCGATGTAACTCACAGCGAATGCCAACACGAGATCGCGTGCTCGGTGGGCACTGATCCAGGTCGAGTACCGGGAGAACTCGAGCAGCGCGTGGAAGACCTACGCGGTCAACACCCTGAAGCTGGAGGGCGCCACACTGCCGGCCGCAGCTGCGCTGTTCCAGCAGGCACCCGCGTCAGGGACAGTCGATGTCGAGATCGCGAACGTGCCCGGACGGCTGCCCACGAGCGGCCAGATCAGGGTCAGCGCCTACATGGCCGACAACACCGTCACCCCCAACGATGCCGACAGCGACCCCGACCGGACCACCAGGTACGACTTCTCCTGGGGCATCATCCTGACAGAGAAGCGGTCCTGAGCGCCCCCGAGTCGGAGCCGCCCGCTCGCCGCCACGCTGTGCCGGTCACTGGAGGCCGACGATGACTTCCATGGCTGTGCATGATGACCTGCACGGAGCGCTCGACGCCGCGGCAAGCCACTATGGGCGCTCGGTTCAAGAGATGACGGCTACTCTGGGCACATGGACAGAAGTGAGAATGATGGATGACCGCGCTGCTCCGGTGCCGCCGACACCGGAGGACAGCATCCGAGCATGGGCTACGCATCGCCTTCGGGAGATCGAGGAGATCCTCGATGCGGACGGACTAGCGATTATTTCGCCGCTGTTCGGCGGTGTGGATCACCGCGTCAAGGTCGCATTGGAGGCCCGAACTGACAGACGAGAACACCTGTTTGTGATTCTCGACACCGGCGGAGGTGTCGTAGAGGTCGTGGAACGAATCGTCTGCGACCTCAGACACCACTATCGCGAGGTCAAGTTCATCATCCCCGACAGAGCCATGTCGGCGGGGACCGTGCTGGCCATGTCTGGGGACGAGATCTGGATGGACTACCATTCCCGATTGGGACCAATCGATCCACAGGTAGAGCGAGACGGCCATTTGGTGCCCGCGCTGTCCTACCTGACGCAGTACGAGAGTCTTATCGACAAGAGCCATCAACAGAACCTGTCGACGGCTGAACTCGTCTTGTTGGCCAAGTTGGACCTAGCAGAACTTCATCGATACGAGCTTGCCAAGGATCTCACGATCAATCTGCTCAAGGCTTGGTTGGCAAGCTACAAGTTCAAGGACTGGACCGCGACAGCGACCAGGAAGATCGCTGTCACTCCACAGATGCGAGAGGATCGGGCCGAAGAGATCGCCAAGGAGTTGAACAACCAGAAGCGCTGGCTTACCCACAGTCGAGGAATTGACATGCGGACACTCCAGCAGGAGTTGGGGCTCAAGATCGATGACCTTGACAATGATCCAAGGCTGAAGGGGGCAGTCTGGGACTATTTCTGGTTTCTGCGCAGCTACATGAGCGCCAGCGATCTCAGCTCGTTCGTGCACACACCCGACTACTTCTAATGCTCAACCAAGGAGGCGCTGCACAAATGCAACAGAATGACCTAGACCTGATCGCCGAAGACCATCCTCATGTGGATCCAACCGCGCTTGAACGCAGCCGCTGGGTGGAGCGGCAACTTGCCGGTGCGGGCATCAAGTTGGGCGGCTACCGCCTGACCCCGGCGCTTGGCGGTACGGTGCCCAAGTACATCGATCAGAGGCCTCGTAACAACCCCGAGGAAGCGATACATGCTGACCGATCGATAGACCCTGCACATCCCCCTCTCGGCAACAGCTGAGAGATCGTGACCCCGCTCAACGACGAGTCCGCCAAGGTTGCGCGGCATCGATGGCGAGGGCCTCTCGGGTCAACTCGTAGTCGACGTTGAGCAGCTTGATGCGATGCCCATCGCGCGGTCTGGGCGCAGCTGCGCATCCAAAGAGGCCGAGCGAATAGGCGGACGAATTCGGCCCACACGGGCGAGGCCGTGGCCCGAGCGGCCCGCGAGCGCAGCGAACGAGAGCGGGAAGTTCCCCGCTGCGACGCGATCGGCTCTCACCCTATTTGCGCGCCCTTTCAGCGCCGCTGTGGGGCGACTGGCGAACGCTTTCGGGGTCGGGGGATTATGTGTTGAGGTGCCAGTCGGTGCGGTCGGCTTGGTTGTCTGGGTCGCGTGAGGACCAGCCGAGCAGCAGGATGCTGTCGCCGTCCAACTCGTTGGCGAGCACGCTCTCGAAGACGCTCAGCGACACGATGCTGCCGTCGAGGCGGAACCGGTCGTTGCCGTCGTAGACGACCACTGTCGCGGTCCCGAAACCGGCGGCCAGATCGACGACGACCTCGTTGCGGTGGGGGTCCGCCGCGAGCACCTCATATGTCCCGCCGCCGGTTGTCGCTTCGGAACCGGCCGGAGGATCGACGGCCCACAGGAACTCGACGGTGTCGCTGACGCCCGCGACGGAGGCGGTCAGGGTCTCTCGGATGCCTCCGGTGCCGGAGTGCTGATAGCCGATGCGGGCTGTCCCCGACGAGCCTGTGGCCACGGGACCCGAGTACGAGAAGAGCGCGGGGAGGGTGCTCTGAAGCTCCACCTCGGCGCCCCTGAATGGTTGGCCGTACTGATCGGTGACAGTGGCGACCGCCACATTGTTGGCCGGCCGCGTACTCGACCTCGCAGCCCGCAGGTACTTGACCTGAGTGGCCAGGCCGATCGCGGCCGCCACCGGGTCGGCGTCGGTGAAGACGACCGGCACGTTCTCTACCGGCTCGTCGAACGGGGGGCTGTCGCCGACTGGGGTGACGGTGTAGCGCCACAGAATCTCATCGGCGGCTCCGGCGGCGCTGCCGTCGGGATCGACCCCGTCGAGGGTGAACTCGATCTTGCCGGTGCTGTCCACCGCGACAACCTCTGTGCTCCTCTGCGTGAGATTGCTGGAGGGGGTGGCCGTATTGTCGATTTGGGTGAAGGCCTCTCTCACGATCGTGTAGGAGGCGTCGTCCCCGGGTGGAACCGCTCGCAAGCCGTTCACGCCGACCAGCTGGACGGTGACGGTGACGGTAGTGCCGAAACGGGCATGGGTCGCATTCTCGGGCAGGCTGGTGGTGACCCTCGCGCCGGTCGCCTCCACGCCCTGGATGCCCACCTCGAAGCTGACGAGCCTGCCGTCGCCGCTGCGAATTGTGTCCCCGAGTGCTCCTGTCCAGGCCCAGACGGTCACCTTCGGCTCGTCGGTGGGGTCGAGGCCGATGGTGAAGTCCCCGTCGGGTCCTGTCACCGGGTCGAGAACATCGATCACACACGACGAGGTGCCCGACTCGTCGCTCACCAGCGAACTGCACGACCCGTCGCTGCGGAAGGCCCGGCGAGCATCGGGCGATCCGATCGAGAAAACGTCGAGCTTCGCGTTGATCACCGGGGCGAAAACCTCGTTGCGGACCGACACGGTCACCTCGCCGGGCAGGTACTGCTGGACTGTCACGCCCTCGGGCCGGGCCGCGGTGTGCGCCAGAGCGCGGGTGATGAACGCAGCCATCTCCCCGCGGGTCACAGACGCCTCCGGTGAGAAGTTGCCGCCCCCGGTGCCCTGCGCCACACCCAGCTCGAACAGCGCGCTGGCCGCGCTGTCCTTGGCAATGGGCTGGCTCTGGCGCGAGTCCATGAATGCGTCGTCGGGTTCGGTCCCGCCGACGGTGAAAGTGCCGTCGGACTCCAGCACCACGTTCACGCGGGAGTCGTTGTCGGTCGCCGAGGCGAGCAGCCTGGCGATCAGCAGCGCCATGTCGGCCCGGTTCACGGGATCGGAGCCCGTCGTGGCGAAGTCGGCCACCACAGCGGCGGGATCCGCGCCGGCGGCCCGGGCCGACCGCTGCATGAACAACACCATCTCAAACCGCGACACATCCCGGCTCGGGCGGAACGTGCCGTCGCCGTAGCCGATGGTCACCCCGTAGTAGGCCAGGCAGTTGATCGCACCCCAGAAGAAATGGCCCTCGGACACATCAGTGAACATCCAATCCGCAGTGGCGTCACCGACGCAGGCGGTCACCGGCGTCGCATGGTCGGCAACGGCCTCGACCGCGGCTGCCGGGCGCGCCCCAACCGCCACAAGCGAGGCGACAAGCGCGCCCGCGGCAAGGACCGACATGCCCGAACGCCGCTTCGTCACTGGTTGAGGCATTGGGTTCCTCCTTGGCTGGCTGGAACACCTGCGGTCAGGCTAGTCGCCCGCCTGCGAACGCACGAGAGGCGCACCACCTGAAGGCCACCGGTGGCAAGACGCGAGAAGGCCCCGGCGATAGAGCCGGGGCCTCCTCGGGGTTGGTGTTTGTATCAGGCAGGAGGGATGGCCCCGGGCTTTGACAGCCCGCAGCGTCTCCCGCCTTTAAGGGTTAGGCGTTCACCGTCAGCGTGAACCTAGCGACAGCGCTCGCATCATTCGGATCGTACCCAGCCGCTCCGACCGTGTTGGCGGCACCTGTGTCCTCCTTGGCGAGTTCCGCCTCGAAGTCCGACATGGTGCCGTTTGCCGTACCGATGACGAACTGGTCGTTGTCGTCGTATTCGAGCAACTGCGGTGCCTCTGAGGCACTGCCTCCGATGACCACCAGTTTCTTCTCCACGTCAGCCACGCGGAGCTCTGCAGCCGTAACGTCGCCTTCCGCCGCTGGCGTGGCCACCCAGTAGAACATCGCCGTTCCACCTGGGATCGGTTCAGGGGGGTCACCGGGTGTGTTGGCGGTCAGGGTCTCTATCACACCGGTGCCAGTCTTGCTGTACCCGATCCGGACTGTGCCGGAAGAGTCGGTCAGACGGGCAATCGGGAAGGTCGAATTCTCATGTCCCGTCAGCACCACCTTATGACCGCGCACGCCGTTGCCGTACTGATCGAACACCTTCACGGTGACCACGTTGCTGGCGGAGCCGCTGGTGGGCGCCGAGAGGTACTCCACCGATGGCGTTACCGAAGCACCCCTGACCACCGGCGAGGCATCCGAGAACCTGATCGTCTGCGCACCCGAGGTGGTGTGCGAGATCTCATCGTCAACCGCGTCGGCCTCGGCGGTGCCCCCCGTCACGGTATAGGTCACTGTCACGTAATCGACAGTCACGTCGGGATCGTCGTCCCGGTCGTTGGGATCGGGATCAGCAGCCGTGATCTCGAAGGTGCCCTTGCCGCTGGCGTCAACGGTGACCGTCTTCGTCTCAACCGTCGAGCCGCCAGTCACAGCAGACGGATCACTAGCGGGGTCGTCCGATGGCTGATTCATCATGGATTCGCTACGTATCGACACGCTATAGCTCGAACCGGCCTCAGGTGGCACAGCATCCGCGTCATCGTCGCCGCCGACCAACTGGATCGTCACGGTCACGGTGGTGCCGAAGGGCACCCGCTCGACGCCCATCGCATCACCCGGCTGGACCGCCGGATCGGTCGTGATCTTGGCAGAGTCGGCCACCTGCGGAGCCGTCTCGGTGAGGCTGATGCTGGCGAGCCCTTCGGCGCCGTCCTCGACCTTGTCGCCGGAGTCTCCCGTCCAAGCAAACACTGTCCGGCCACCGGGCTGGACATCGCCGATGGCACCGGGGTCGTAGTCGCCGCTGAGGCCAGTCACAGCGTCGAGCGCACCGATCTCGCACGGCGATCCGTCGCCGCCCTCGCCTCTGAGGCGCGGCTTGTTGCAGCTGCCGTCGTCGTTGAAGGCCTCATCGAGCCTGGCGTCAGACACCGAGAAGACATCAACCACTGCGTTGGCCACCGGATGGAAGTTGGCGTCGCGGACCGAGACGACCACCTCGCCGGGGCCGTCGGACTGGATGGTCACGCCCTCGGGGCGGGCGCTGGTGTGAGCCAGCGCCCTGGTGATGAACGCGGCCATCGCGCCGCGGCTCACCGTGGAAGCCGGAGAGAAGTAGCCCATGCCGGTCCCCTTGGCCACCCCCAACTCGTACAGCGCGCTGGCCGCGCTGTCATGCACGCGGTTCTGCGAGCGGCGGGAGTCAGCGAAATAGTCCCAATCCTTGGCCTCCACACCGCCGACCGCGAACGTGCCGTCGTCGTTGTTGGTGACGTTGACCGCCGACTCCTTGGTGGTCGCCGAGACGAGCAGCCTCGCGATCAGAAGCGCCATGTCGCCGCGGTGCACCGGATCCGAGCCGGTCTCGGCGAAGTCGCCCACGACGTCGTCGGCGTCCGCGCCCGCGACAGCGGCGGCGCGCTCCATGAAGAGGACCATCTCCATGCGCGACACATCGTCGTTCGGCTTGAAGGTGCCGTCGCCGTAGCCGATGGTGACCCCGTAGTAGGCCAAACAGTTGATGTCGCCGCGGAAGGCGTGCCCCTCAGACACGTCGTCGAACATCTGATCGGCAGTGGCGTCGCCCACACACGCAGACGTCGCAGCCGCCGCGTTGGGCTTCGAGTCCTCATCAAGCGCAGCGGCCGGGGCAGCCCCGGCCGCGAGGAGCGATGCGACCATGGCGCCCGCGGCGAGCACTGCCCGACCCGAGCGCTGACAGCTGACGTGCTATTGCAGGCAAATAGCCATTTATGGGTGGTCAGAATGGGGCTTGCCCTCTATTTGTCCCTCACTCACGATTCTGCGGGACTGTTTTGGGGCGCGATTGGGGGTGTTGGGTCACTCTTGGTTTGAGGGCGGATCATCAGCATGCTTGCCCAGTCTTGCATCACTTGGCGGCGGGCTGCTAGCAGGTCGGATCGCTGGTAGGCACGTTCCACGGCTCCGGCTGAGTGGGCTAGCGCGGCCTCGGCCACCTCTCGGCGGACGCCGGTTTCGGCGCACCAGGTGCGGAACGAGGCTCGCAGGCCGTGGGGGGTGAAGCCCTCGACGCGGGTGAAGCGGCTCAGTGTGCCGTTGGACAGCGTCCGGCCGGTTGGCGACACGAACACCAGACCGGAGCGCCTGCTGTAGCGGCGGGCCTCGTCGAGCGCCGCCTCCGCCACCGAAGACAGCGGCACGACGTGCTCCCGACCGGTCTTGGTGCGCTCACCGGGTACCACCCAAGTTCGGGACTCCCGGTCGAACTCCCTCCAGCGGGCCAGCCTGGCCTCGCCGCTGCGCACGATGGTGGCCGCGATGAACCACAGGCACGCGACCGTCGGGCGCCAGACACCCTCCTCGGCGTCGAGCTTGGCCAGCGCGGCGGCGACCTCGTCGTAGGGCAAGCTGGCGAAATGCCTGGTCGGAGTGCCATTGTGGCGAGGCAGAGCAGCCGCCAGAGCCGGGCCTGCAGGGTCGTCGCTGCGGTGTCCCTCGGCGATGGTCCAGCGCATCACCACCCCCAGACGGGTCTTTACCTTGCGGGCAGTCTCACGCTTGGTGTGCCAGATCGGCAGCAGCACCCGCACCAGATCGGCCGACGTGATCTCATCCACAGGAAGGGAACCGAGGAAGGGGTAGGCGTAGCGCTGCAGCGAAGAGCGCCAGTTCTCCTCCGACCGGCCACCGTCCTTCCAGCCCCCGCGATGGGACTCGATCACATGCTCGACGGCGACCGCGAAGGTCGGGACGGACTCGTTGGGTCGAGAGGCGGCGGGGTCTCGCCCGGTGCGGGCGATCTTGCGATATTCGTAGGCGATGTCGCGGGCCTCGGTCAGTGTCGTATAGGCCACCCCTCCCATGCCGATGTCCCGCCTCCGGCCGCGCACCGTTCCCCGCCACACCCATTGTTTGGATCCCCCGGGCGCCACCCGCAGGATCAATCCGTGCTGGTCGTAGTACTTGCCCGGCTTCTTGATCGCCCGAACCCGAGCCGCGGTGAGCTTCCCCATCGCCAAACCTCCTTCAAGGCAGTGTCAACTTGGGGCGTTTCCGTCTGAGGGACAAGCTGAGGAGCAAACACGACCAGAATGACGGATGCAAAGTCCGCAACTTAATCCGACAGGCGGCCTCGTTGCCGCAATGTCGGGCAGCCCGATCCAGCCATGCGGCGGTCCGTCGCGGGCCGAAATGCCCCGCGGCGCGGCGCCTGCGCCGACGTGGAGTTCGTGGACGGCGCTGCCCTGTGCGAGATCGACGACAACGATCTGACCACCGACGCTGACGGCGAGGTGTCGCTCACCGTTCCCGACCCCATCATCGAGGGCACCGACACCACGGTGTGGATCTGGACCGGCCGCGACGGTGACGAGGTGGGCCGGAGCACCGATCTCTTCCGGCTGGACGTTGAGCCGTCCACTCAGACCCGATCCGCGGTCAAGGCCGAGATAACCACCGGGTTCAGGGGATCGAAGGCCCGCTTCGGCACCACCGTCACCTTCACCCTGCAGCTCAAGGATGCCCAGGGCAACAGCGTCAGCGTGGGAGCGAACGGCGAGGGGCCTGCCGAATGGGAGCTCGTTGAAGAACTGCTGGAGGAGACGGATGTCGACGGCGACACGGCCGACGGGTCCGGCGAGAGGCTCCTGTCGAAGACGCCGCGGACGGTGCGGTCCGATTCCCGCGGCCGGGTCACCTTCTCGCTGTCGGTGGCAGACCCCGACCGCAGCTCCGTCGGACAGTCCCGCACCCGCGTGTTCAAGCTGGTGCCGGGAACCAACGCTCCGACCAACGTCGATGTGGACTGGGACAATATGAGTTCGGGCCGGTCCGGCGGTGAGGTGTACTACCTGGAGTTCAGCGACGCGCTGCCAGTCCTGGCCAATTCGGTGGTGAGCGTGACGGTGGCGGATCCCTACAAGGACGCACCCACCAGTGGCTCGGTCCGCAACAGCGTCACAGTGTCGGTGTTCGACGAGTACGGCGAAGCCCTCACGGCTGCCACGGTGACGCTCGTGAGCGACAGCGACGACTCCACCGTCAGCAGTGGATCCGTCTCCGTCGGCCGCAGTGGCGTCCGCCGATTCTCCTACAGCTATTCGGGCGACGGCTACGAGGTCGAGACCCTCACCGCCACCGTCGATCCCGACGGCACGGGCTCCGCAGACAGCCTGGATCCCAAGAATGCGTACATGTTCTGGCCCGCTCTGACCGAGGAGATCGACACCAATTCGGCCAAGTTCGCCATCCTGTTCGGCGATGTCGAAGGCAACGAGATCATTGTCGACACAGAAGCGGCCAACGCAGGAGGCGGCTGGCCCGTTAGCCAGGGCGGTTCAGAGACTGTGCCCGAGAGGGTGGTTTACGACAGCAACGACCGCTTCGACGTGCAGGGCTCCGGCGATGCCGCCCCGGTACCGGTGAGCGGAATCGAAGCGTTCGAGACGGCGCTGGCCGAGTTCCTGGCCAAGACCCCCGAATCGGATGCGGGAGTCGGGGCCTGCCTCGAGTGGTCCAACTACACCGGCCGCTCCCGCAACGTAGCCGAGTTCAAGCTCTGGACCACCTGCTCGTAGCGGATCACGCGCCCTCTCGGCCCTGTCAGCTGAGGGTTCTACGGGGCCGATCCCTAGATGACTCCGGCAAGCCGTCACCCCTTGATGCCACCATGGCTGTTGTGATCGGCGATTTCTCGGTCCTCTCCGAGCGGGTGCGGCCCTCGACCGCATGGTCGCCGGGGCCAAGTCCCGCATCTATCCCGGCCGCGGCAACCCCGGCGAGTGGGAGTTGAAGGCCAAGAGACTCATCACGCCGAACCCGTGGAAGCGGTCGAAGAACCGCCGTTTCGTCACCGAGAATCAAGCGCATCCTCGCTGAGCTTGGCTGCACTGTGTACACCGTCAGCATCGACAAGCGCCGCCTGAATCACCATATGACCCTGGAGCGGACCATGCCGCTGCAACTCCAAGTGCTCGTCGAACATTTCTCGGTGGAATGCAGGGCGCGCAGCGAGAGCGGCCTGATTGTCTCGGACTGGTCCAATCACGCCCTCGACGCCCACGCAAGCAAGTGCATCGCGACCTTCGCAATTTCACGCAATCTGCCCGTGCATCCCGGCATCTACTATGCCAGCTCCAAGAGTTCCCATGCGATCCAGACGGCGGACCTCATCGCCGGTATCAGGCGCCGCGCGCTTGAAGGCGATAGCAACCTCCAGTCCGTCGACGACGGCCTCGCTGCCATTTATGCCCTGTCCAGCTCATCGCCGGGCCGCACCCACGCAGGCCGGGCCTACAAGAATCGCATCCCCCTCATCTGAACCGCCCCGAGGCTTGCAATGGCAGCGGGAAGGCTCTACCATCTGAGCCGTCTGATGGTCCGGCTAGTAGGCGCAAGCCGAATGCAGCCGACATACCGCTGACAACGGGACCCCGGAACGCACGGGGTCCCTTTCTTGTCTGGGCCTGAGGTCTCGCTGAGGTGGTGCGGGCGCATCGCCGCGAGCTGTCCATCGAGAACCTGCATGCCGGGTGTGCCCTCGATGGTGCGTCTACGGATCGACGAGGTCAGCTCCGCTGCTTGGGTCGGCTCGGAAGTCACAGAGTCAACGTTGTGGACCACGGGGTGCAGCGGAAGACCGTTGGAGGCTTTGTAGCTCGCGACGCAGTGGCTGGTGTGGGCGTCTAGCCGATCGCTGGATCGGTCCATGATGACGAGGCCGATGTCGCTGCGGTGGGAGCATTCGACAGCGAAGTGCTCGACAATCCGCTGAATCTGCATCGGCAGGGAGGTCTTGGTGACCATCGTATGGTGCATCCTCGCCTTATCGAGCGTGGAGCCGTGGCCGCTGGCCGTGTGTGCTCAGCCCGTGTGCCTGTCCGCGGCCGGGCTGTCGCTGCGCTGTTGCGTCGAGTTGGGTTCCAACAAGGGCGTAACCCCGGCCGTTTGCCGAAGCAGGGACGGTTCCGGGGTCTTCAGCGGCCACTGTACAGTGCGCTCAGCAAATGTCAAGCATTGATTTCAACACGATCGCCGACCGGCTCACAACGGCCCGGCTCGGATCGTATCTCCAGACGACCGGCGGCGCTGTAGAGCCGGCCATAGTCCTATACGACTGGAACATCGCGGTGTCCGGGGCGCTGTATGAGGACTTGGGCCGTCTCGAGGTCGTGTTCCGCAACGCCGTGGACGACGCTCTGATTGCCTATGGCAGATCCAAGGCATGGCCCGATGTTTGGTATCGGCGCTCGCAGCTCTTCCCAGCTCAGAACGCGCCCCGGTCCAGACATGACATCGAGGAGGCCCGCCGACGCGCGACGCGCTCAGGCTCGGCCTCTGAGGCGCACGGCAAGGTCATCGCAGAGTTGGGCTTCGGATTCTGGCGCTACCTGTGCAAGCCCCTCTACCTGACATCGATGTGGGTGCCCGCACTGGCGGGCGCGTTCGGGCTCCACCCAGCGGCGGGCAGCCCGCGGCAGATCCGAGCCGACGTGGAAGACCGGAAGCAGCGCCTCCACTTCCTCAGGAACCGGATCGCGCACCACGAGCCGATCCATCGACGCGACCTGCGGCGAGACCACGCGCAACTGTTGGAACTCACAGGCTGGATCTGCTCGGACTGCCGGACATGGATAGCCAACAACAGCAGAACGGCTGTAGAGGTCCTCGACGGACGCGAGGAACACGGGGCCCTCGACGGTGTCGACCTGTTTGGAGTCGCCGACCCACTTCTGGTCGGGCCCGTCGGCGGTGAAGTCCCGCCTCAGCAGGTCAGGCACCGGATCGGCGGCCTTGTCGGCTCTGGTGAGGCCGAGGCGGCGGCGCCTGGTGCGGCCCTGGCGGGCCATGGAGGCCTCCACAGACTTCTTCGACACCGCCAGGCCGTCGCGGCGCAGCTGCGCACGCACCCGCGGCGAGCCGTAGGTGCCCCCGGACGCCTCGAAGCACGCCCGCACCGCGGCGTCGAGCCCGTCCCGCCGGCGCCGCGTCGCCGGCGGCGGCCGGCCGCGCCGTTCATAGAAGCTGGACTCGGCCACCCCCAGAGCCCGACAGGTGACCGCGTGAGGCACCCCGAATTCGGTCCTCTGGGCCGCGATGTGCTCTGTGAGGCTCATCGCGTCGCCTCCTTGCCCCAGAGGACCACTGATCGTTCAAGCAGCCATCACGCCTCTGTCTCCAGCTCGGCGCAGCCGCACCAGCTCGGCACGGTCGTCGCCTTCGAGGCGCTCGCCTGAGCGCTCGGCGCGGTCCTTTCGCACCCAGTTGCCCAAGGTCCCCGCACCGATCCCCAGCTCGCGGGCCACCTCAGCGACCGACCTGCGAGTCTCATGGACGATCCGCACAGCACCGGCCTTGAACTCCGGGTCGTACTGTCTTCGTGTCTCAGACATGGCCTCTCCTCTTAGAGGCCGAGCGGATAGGCGAGTGAATCTGCCACATACGGGCGAGGCCGTGGCCCGAGCGGCCCGTGAGCGCAGCGAACAAGAGCGGGTGATACCCCCCTTCGACGCGAAGCCTCCTCACCTATCCGCGTGGCCCCTTAGACGATGCCTCCAAGAAACGGGGGGATGCTCACTCCAACCCGAGCGCGGGTGGGGTGGGTCGTGGCTGCCCTCCGATGGAACACTAGCCTTGCACCTAGGCTCAGGACGGCCCGCGCGACGGGCGCCTGGCACAGCGGTGCGTGCTTGGCTCCGCCGGTAGGTTGGTGCCGGTGGCCATCCCGGTGTCTCGCTTCCCGGCGCTCAAGACAGCCAGAGTGCTCAAGCTCCTGGCCAGGATCGGCTACCAGGAGCAGAGGCGAAGCGGGTCTCACCGGGTGCTTGTCTGCGCCGGGCGGGAACCGATCATCTTCGCGTTCCATGACGGGGTCGAGGTTCCGCCAGCTGCGCTGCGCCACATGCTTGTCAGTCGCACCCGGTTGTCGGACGCCGAAGTAGTCGATCTACTATGACTGCCACACCACCGAGCAAGGAGACGCTCGATGCACGAAGTGCGCGTCTACCAGAACCCCCACAAGGGCACCCTGTGGTGGGCAGAGGACGACCGCGGATACACCGGCGGTGCTGACACGCTCTCTGAGCTGCTCGCCTCGGTGCGCGAGTGGGCCGAGTCCGAGGGAACCCTCGACGATCTGGCTGTTCAACTCGTCGGCGAGCCCGGCCCGCCCCTGCCGCCCTCAGCGCCGTGTGATCGAGCTCGGCTTGCCACGATGGGTGTGCGCGCGGTTCGTGTGGAGTCTCCGCTGGTTCTGGCATAGACAACGCCAATGAAGATCCGCGTCGCGACCATCTGCGACTTCGCCCAGGTCCGCGATGGGTTGCTGTTCGTGTCGTCCGCGGGCATCACCCGCGTCTGGCGCGAACAGTACCCGCACCAGATGGGAGTCATGCTCGCAGTCATCCTCGAAGTAACCCAACTAGAAGCCCAAGTCCCCCGAGAGATCCGTGTCAGAGTCGAAGACGAAGACGGCATGCGGCTCGCGGAGGCCTCCGTAGGCTTTCAGATCGGCCCGCCCCTGCCGCAACTGGACCCCGGCGAAGTGATGTCGGTGCCCCTCGCGGTCGATTTCCCCACCGTTGCCTTGCCAGCAGCCGGACGCTACCAAGTCGTGATCGATCCCATGGACGGCGACGCCGAGCCAGTCGCTTTGGCGTTCCGGGCCGGGTTCCTCACCGAGGGACCCGCCAACTAGTGCAGAATCGAGCGGACAGCCGGCCTCGGCCTCGCCCACCCCGAAGTCGGGCATCGAGCCCCAAGACGGCGAAGCAGGAACGCTAGACAACGGCTCGCAGCGACCACCCATCCGATCGGGTATACAACGCGGCCCGCTTGATCACTTCGCCGTGAATGCCCTCAACGTGTTCACAGGTCAACACCACCCACGCCGCAACCTGGCCCCACTCAACAACGTACGGTGGGAGGTTCAGAGCGGGTTGGGGGTGAGTGTCGGTGTCTATAGTTGGGGGCACCACGCCAGCGAGGAGCGTAGAGTCATGAACGAGGTCGAGGAGCTGTTGGCTGATTGCAGTCGGAACCTGCCCGCCTTCGAGGAGCACGAGGACAGCCTCGAGCAGGAGCACTGCGGCAAGTTCGCTTTGTATCGCGAGGGTGAGCTGATCGGGGTCTTTGACAGCGCCGACGAAGCTGATTCCGAGGGCGCGCGCCGCGGCGCCTACGCTGTGTTCAAGATCGGCAGGCAGCCCCTTCGATACGCGATCCTCGCGTGACGGCGCTGTATGCGCCCATGTGGATCGCCCCGAGCGGCGATCCGGTGTCATGGTGGCTGTGGAAGGCGCACATCGACACCGGCTCACCGGTGACCATTGCTGGAGGGCGGCTCGCGGGAGGCTTGTTGAGCCGGCACCTCAAGCAGGTGGGTCGCCCTCCGCGCTATGAGCGGTTCCACAGCGCGACGGGGCATCCGTTGACGGTTGCGCCGGTGGCGGCACTTGTTCGCGTGCCTCTGTCGAAACCGGTGTCGGCGGTCACGGCAGTATCGAGGGGGGATGCCTCGCCTGCTGTGGAGATGCTCGTTGCTGCTGGAATCGAGCACGAGTCCGAACCCGACGCGATGCAGCGCCGCGCGATCACCAGAAGCGGTGAACGGGGCCCGGTACCAAACCAGGACCCACAAGATCGCTCACCGCGAGGCTCCTGGGCCCAAGCAGCGACGAAACGCAAACAGGGAAGGCGCATGAACCCCCCCGGCACCGGCCAGACACAGGCACCGCCCAAAATGCCACCACGAGACTTCGCGCTCGGGTTGGGGGCGGGCGGCTGCTTCGGGGACGGGTGTCCCGCCTCGCGGGGGGGGGGGGGGTCTGTTCAGAGCCAGCTTGATTTGGGTGGATCGGTAGTCTTCATCGGGTGACTCCCAGACGCGAACGCCAACCCGACAAGGACGGGGTGGTTGAGGGTCCCCGTTGAGGGGTCGAGGCCCTGCTGGGATCGGTGATGTCACATCCACTGATCCCAGGAGGGCCTCGATGGCTGTCGATGTTATGTCGGTGCGGCTGCATTTGCCGCAGATGCGTGTGCTGGGGGTGCTTGAGGACGCCCCGGCGCGCCTTGTGGTGGGCGTCGAGTCGTCGCTGAGGAGGCTGCGCTGCCCGCACTGCGGGTTCAAGTGCCACCGGGTCCATGACCGCCGCGACAAGAGGATCACCGATTTGGAGGTGTCGGGGCGGCGCACGACGCTGGTGTGGTCGCGGCGGCGGATGGTCTGTGACGGCTGCGGCAGCCGGTTCTTGGAGGACCGCCCCGCGTTCGAGGGCGGCCTCACCGCGCGTCTGGCGCGGGCTGTGGTGGCCGACGCGAAGGTGCAAGCCCGTCGCGTCGCAGCGGGGTCATTCCCGCTCTTGTTCGCTGCGCTCACGGGCCGTTCGGGCCACGGCCTCGCCCGTATGAGCCGAAATCGCTCACCTATCCGCGCAGCCCCTTAGACGATGCCTCCAAGAAACGGGGGGATGCTCAGTCGGTTGTGGTTGTCGCTGTGTGCTGGTTATGGGGATTCTGGCAGGATGTAGTGTGAGCCGCGTTTGGTTCCGCGCATTTTCAGCATGCCATCGGCGACGAGGCCGCGAAGCAGGTGCACGGTTTGTTGTCGGGGCAGTCCTAGGTGTTGGCGCACGGTGGTGTTGGTGATTGGTCCGGTCTTGGCCATGTCGAGCACGGCTGATCGTTGCTGTGCGCGGTCGAGGCTGACTCCCGCGGGGTGTCGCAGGTCTGCCGCGATGCGATAGCGCGCGCCGCGTCGTTCGCCGTGTTGTTCTAGGAGTCCAGCGTCTCGGAGGCGGTGCAGGCTCTGGCGGGCCTGTGCGCTGTCGATGTTGAGCAGGGCGCGGACGTCGGAGTTGGCGAGTTGCGCGCCGCGGGCGGCTTCGATGAGCACGCGGCGGTCTGCGGGCTGCAGCTCGGTGCGTGTGTGCAGCTGGTGTGCCCAGGCGCGTTCTTCGGGTGTGACCGGGCTCTGGATCGGGAGGCGAACGGTCACGTGTCCGTTGGGCTGGTCTATGAAGCTCGGCTCACTTCGGAGGTCTTGGGCCATCTCGTTGAGCACGACCCTGATCCCGCGGCCGGCATCCTCAGCGAGCCCGAACGCTCGCAGCGCCTGGATCAAGCGCCGGTTCCGGGCCGCGTGGGCGTTGTGGAGGTTCTTGTGGGTGACCGGCGCCACGAAGCCGCCCGGCGACACGACCGCAACCTCACTCGGGGTGACGCGAACCTCCACCGCGGAGCCCGAGAGCTGATAGTCGCGGTGCGCGACCGCGTTGGCGATCACCTCCCGGATTGCCCTTACCGGGAGCCGTCTCAGCTCATAGCGCTTGGGGCCCACAACCACGAGGTCAAAGCCCAGCTCGGCATCGATCCACGCTGTGGCCGCGTCGACCTGCTGGGCCGGGGTGCCGTCGAACACGACGCGCCGGTCGTGCTCGGCTCCCTCGACTGGGAAGCGGAACACCTCGACGAAGCACTTGCCGAACTCGCTGCCAGCACCCGGCACAACAAAGAGGGCCCCGGCATTCGTGAGCGTTGACTCGCCCCCGCGGTGCACGACCATGCCGCGCTCCGCTAGGGCGTCGGCTATGTCTTGGCCGCTCGCACCCGGATCGATCTCGAACGCCGAGACCAGCAGTGCCAGCAGGTCGGGATCAGCCTGTTCGAGAGTCCACCGCGAGGGCCCGCTGTCAAAGCTGCCTTGCACACGCTGGGACACCAACTCGACGAGAGCCGCACCCGTGAGAGGCAAGTTCTGCTTCCCCATCCGAACCAGAGCGGTGCCCTCAGAGGTCTGCGCCACGCCCTGCAGGCGGCGCTGCACCGACACCACCGTGACCGCCGCCCCATCGACCGTCAACTCGTGCAACTCGATGCTGCCCGGCGACTCGATGTGGTTCACGATCTCCCACAGACGCTTCTCAAGATCAGCGTCAAGGGGCCTTCCCGCCGCTGTTGGCTGTCCCCGATCGTCCACCCCGATCATGAGAACACCGCCATCGGCGTTCGAGAACGCCACCACCGCCCGCTGGATGCGGTCGCTGCTCACACCCTGCTTCCACTCGATGTAGCTGCTCTCGCTCGGGAACGCCGCCGCGAACTCAGCCGGCGACATCGACAACGGCCGAGCAGCGCTCTCAGGATGAAACACAGGATATGAGAATTTTGGCGAGCCGCTCATTGGTGAACCCACACACTGACAATATCAACATAACATTCCATAACCGGCGCAGGCCCCGCAACGCCCCGCACCCTGCCGCCAACCCCGAGCGCCAAGTCTGGTGGTGTCAGCCGTTGTTGCCCCTCCCGTTACGAACTGGCTGGGTGCTGTGGTGGCGGCGAGGCTGGTGCGCTGCGGCTGGCGAGGCGATGGGAGGAGTCGGTCGCTGCGGTGCGGTGTTGCGTGTGGCAAGTCACGATGAGGTTCACGCCCGGCGGGATCCCCCGACCCGTAGCCGCTGCGGGCTGTTGTCGAGGAGGGGCTGCACGCGGTGCTGCAGCCGCGGGAGCGCTACACGCTGCCGGATTGCCGGGTGGGCGAACCCGGCGCCGAGTTTGTGCTGGACCGCTACTCCTTGCCGAAGCTGCGGGATCTGATCTACCGCGAGGACGCGCCGCGGTGATCGCGGTCGACACGAACATCCTGGTGTACGCCCACCGCCGCGAGGCCCCTGCGGGCGAGAAGGCACACGCCGCTGTAGCCGAGTTGGCCGAGGGCGACCGGCTGTGGGCGATACCGTGGCCGTGCTGTTTCGAGTTGTTCAGCGTGGTCACCAACCGGCGCATCTGGAAGGACAGAGCCTCCACGCCGCGGCAGGCCTGGCGGCAGTTCGATGCCTGGGCTTCTTCGCCGTCGAACCGGATGATCGCAGAAACCGAAGGCTTCGCCGATGTGCTGCGCCGCTTCATAGACCGCCCCAACATCACAGGAGGCCTTATCCACGACGCCCGCATCGCCGCGATCTGCGTCGCCAACGGCGTCGAGACGCTCCTCACCCGCGACCGCGACTTCTCCATGTTCGCCGAACTGCGCACCCGCGACCCCATCGCCGCCAGCGCCTGAACCGCTGTGAACCCTCGCCGACAGATCTGAAACCACCGGCTCTCGCGGCGAGCGGAATCCGCCCGCGCGCACATGAGCGCCCCGGCTCGACCAGGCAGCCGACACCGTCACCCCACACCTGCACGCGAACAGATCCAACACCCAACAGGGGCCCCCGCTCGCCGTGGAATCCACCCCTTGCGCAATTTGCGCTCGCTCTATGTGTTTCAATTGAAATTATTGGAGAACCATCACCCTGGCAGCGAGCGCCCCGATTTCAGCTGGGTGGTTCTACAGGGTCGATGCCTAGTAGGTCGTAGGTGATCATCGGGTAGTAGCCGATGCCTCGCTGCTCAAAGTGGGGGCCGGCTAGGCCGCTGCGATCCACTAGCGTCACTGCCGCAACGGTGGTGGCTCCGGTCTCGTCGACGATGTCTAGGGCCTTGAAGATCGACCCGCCGGTGGTCACCACGTCGTCCACCAGCAGCACCGTGTCACCCTCGCCGATTTGGGCTCCCTCCACCCAGCGGCGGGTACCGCGCTGCTTGGCCTCTTTGCGCACGAAGAACCAACGGCAGTCGGCCACCGCGGCGATGCCCACAGCCAAGGCGTCGGCGCCCAGGGTGAGCCCCCCGACCGCGTCGAAGCGGTGGCCAGCATCGGTGACGGTCTCGACGATGGCCTCGCAGGCGACGCGCAGGTGGCGCCACTCGGCCAAGGCCTCCTTGCCGTCGATGAAGTCCGATGACATCGCCCCCGAAGCGAGCCGGATCGGCTCTTCAAGGCGGCGATAGCCCCGCTCCTTCAAGATCTTGAGCAGCTCTTGGCGCAGTGGTGACAGCAGAATCAGACCGCCTTCCTATCGGTTGGTGCCATGCTCGGACCGGCTGGCCCCAGCGTCGCACCATACAACGCCATGCGATTTGCGGCGTTGGCGCTGGACTCGGCCGGCTAGTTGTTGCGGCCGGCTACGGGGCTCAGCGAGGTGATGGCCACGCCGACTATCACCATGCAGATTCCGGCCAGCAGGGCCGCGGTGATCGGCTCCGATAGCACTGTCACGGCCAGCGTGGCCGCCACCGCCGGTTCCAGCAGACCCACCACCACCGCCACGCTCAAACTGAGGTGCCTCAGCCCGGCCGCCCACAGCGAATGGGCCAGCGTCACCGTCACCAGTCCCAGATACAGCACCGTCACCGCCGACCCGCCCGAGACTGCGGCCCGGTCGAGCGAGGCCAGCGCCACCGGCAGCAACACGACTGAGCCCGCCAGCAGTTCAGTGGCCATCGCCGTCACCAGAGGCCGGTCGCGCATCAGCTGCTGGGCCGCGAACCCCATGGCCGGGATCCCGCAGCCGGCCACCACGGCGAAGGCCACGCCGCTCCACACCACCTCCTCGGCCCCGCCCGACAGCATCACCACCCCGGCCATGGCCGCAGCCACCCCCGCCAACCAGCGTCGATCGGGCCGGTGCCGGTAGGCCAGCCAGTCGATCACCCCGGCCACCACCGGACCCACGCCGATCGCCACCAGGGCGCCGACGGCCACACCGGTGCGGGCCATCGCCTCGAAGAACGCGAGTTGGCCGGACACCACACCGACTCCGGCCAGCACCACCCAGCGCATTGGCAGCGGGTACTTCCACGGCGCCTCCCCCCGGCTGGCGGCCACCACCAGCAGCCCGGCGGCTCCGATCACGCCCCGCCACGCTCCCGTGGCCACTGGGCTCAGCGCGTCGGGGCCGAGCTCGGCCGCGGTCCCGATGGTCCCGATCAGCGACGTCGCCACCGCGACCGAGATCACGCCCCAGAACGTCGATCCCTCACGTTGGCGGGATGATTCACCGCCGGTCAACGCGCTCCCCGAGACAGCCGAGCCACAGCAAGCCCCCATCGTAAGCCCGAGCCGCCCGAGTGGGCGACTGACTCGCAAGGTCGATTGCCTCGCGCCGTCGGCAGCCGTGTGATCGTTGGCGGTTCCGATGGGCCAGCCCGGCCGTGGGGCACCGTGGTTCATCGGGTGGCCGGAAGCCGCCTTCAGGCAAAGCCCTGCAACAGATCTGGCCTAGCGTGCGGAGGTGATGTCGCGAATCTGGATCCTGCTCGCCTCGTGGGCGTCGCCCTCGCGCCTGCCCTTGGCGCGTGCGGAGGTGATGACGCGAATCTGGGCCCTTCTCGGGCTCTCGGCTGTGTTCATCTTGGTTGCTGCCGCTTGTTCGGGCGCCAGCAACATGGACTCGGCCGCCTTCACCGGTGGTGCCCTCGTCCCCGAAGCCGAGACTCCTGAGGCTGCGACCGTCACGGCTGAGGCTCCCGAAACGGGGGCGCCTTCGGCTGAGGCTCCTGAGGCTGAGGCGCTTGTGGCCGGGACCTCCGACACGGACTTGCCCGGTACTGAGGCGACTGCTGGTTCGGACCTGCTGGACCCCCGCGAGCGGGGCGCGCTGCGCAACTTCCTGGGGTATGAGTTCCCGCCGGCCCCCGCTGCCCCTACCGGCCCGATCGATCAGGCTGCGGTCGACATCCTCGAGGTGATCTGGGCCGGGTTCGAGGTGGGCGGATTCGACGGGGGCCTCGTCGCTGGCCTCGGCAACACCGGCGACGCACGGCTGGGGTGGATCATGTCGGATCTGCTGCGGTTCTTCTACTTCGGCGACATCCGCGACGGGTCGATCTCCGCCTTCGAGAAGCTGACCGGCGTGCGGGTGGCCGACGACCCGGTGGCCGAGCGCAGCTCGTGGCAGTCCGTCACCGACCATCTGATCGCATGGGACCTCCCCGCCTTCCCCCGCTACGCCGAATACAAGGAACGGCTGCTCACGCTGGTCGAGCCCCGCTGGCAGCCGTTCTTCGACGACCCCGAAGCCGCCATCGACTGGCGCCTGGTGAGCTGGGTGGCGTCCCAGATTGGGTGTAATAGCGGTTGGGGCGCAGGTTCCGGTGGTCATGTTAGGCGGCGCGTGTGACGGTGCGGTCGGGCTGGTCGGTGTTGGTGCGGGCGGGTTGGTGGAGTTGGTGTCGGAGCTCGGTGAGGGCTCGGGCGATGGCGGGTGTGTAGGTGAGGCCTCGCCAGCCGTTTGAGGCCCGGTCGAGCACGGCCCATACCAGTGTGAGGCAGCTGGCTTCGCCGGGGAGCCGGCCGATGACTTTGACTCTTCGGCGGGTCTCGCCGAAGGTGCGCTCGATCAGGTTGGTGTGGCGGATCCTGCGGTGGTGCTCTGCGGGGAACCGCAGGTGCGCGGTGAGCGCGGCGCGGTCGGTGAGCAGGCACTTCACGGCGGCGGGGAACTCGCTTTGGTAGCGGCGGGCGAAGCCGTCGATGCCGGCTTGTGCCGCGCTCACGGCCCCCTGGCCGGGCTCGATGCCGTCGGGCAGGTCGAAGATCGCCCAGAACGCGGCCTTGAGCTCGTCTCGGCGACCGGCGGGGACCTTGGCCAACACGTTGCGGCAGCGGTGGATGAGGCACCGCTGGCGCAGCGAGGAGGCCATTTTGGTCTCGACGGCGCCGATGAGGCCCGCGGCGCCGTCTGAGACGACCAGCAGCGGCGGCCGCAGCCCCCGGCCGGTGAGGTCTTCGAGGAAGTCTGCCCAGGCGTCGTAGGACTCGTCGCCGCCGGGCTCCACGGCCAGCAGCACCGGCCGGCCGAGGGTAGTGATGCCGTAGGCGACCAGCACCGGTTCAGCGCGTGACCCGTCGTGCATCTTGAAGTGGCTGCCGTCAACGAACAGGTAGTCCAGCTCGATATCGGAGAGGTCTGAGCTGCGGAACGTGTCGAACTCCTCACGCAGCCGCGCGCAGATCCGCGACGCGGTGGACCTCGACAAAGCGGCCTCCGGTCCCAGCGCCTCCGCCAACAAGGCCTCGATGTCGCGGTCAGACAGGCCCCGCACCCACGCTGAGATCACCAGCGCCTCCAGCGGCTCAGAGCGCACCACGCCTTTGCCCAGAAGCTGCGACGCGAACGCCTCGGCGGTGTTGCGCAGCTTCGGGCGGCGCAGCGCCACGGGCCCCGCGGTGGTCTTGACCGTCAAGTCGCCGTAGCCGTTGCGCTGACCGGCGCGCCCGCCCTCGGCACGCGAGTTCCAGCCCCGGCCCAGCCAGGCCGTGACCTCATCCTCGAGGACCTGCTGCAACACAAGCCGCGCCGACAGGCGCATCACCTCCTCGAGGACCTCCGCGATGTCGCGTCCCGAGCCGAACAACTCGTCGATCTCGGCGCGGACAGCTTCTGTGGGCGATACTCGTGCAGGCACGGGCGTAGGTCTCCTTCTTGAGTCGACATCTCTCTGAAGGAACCTACGCCCCTGCTGCTATTACACCGGCGATGAGACGCCACCGTGAGCTGGGGCGGGGTGTATATCGACGACCGCGAGCTCGGCGACCAGCGGGACTGCCCCCGAGGCTGCATCCCGGCGCTGGATGATCCCGCCGTGACTGACGCGGCCGGCGGCTCGTGGTACTCCGACGACGGCATCGTCTTTGCGGTGGTGATCAACGGCGAGGCCCGCGCCTACCCTCGCCACATCATGGAGATCCACGAGATGGTCAACGACACCGTCGGGGGCCGCCGGATCGGGTTCCCCTACTGCACGCTGTGCGGGTCGGCCCAGGCCTTCTTCACCGACGACGTGCCCGACGGTGTGGCCCAGCCCGTGCTGCGCACCTCGGGGCTGCTGTCACGGTCCAACAAGGTCATGTACGACCTGGTCACCAAGTCGGTGTTCGACACCTTCACCGGCGAGGCCGTGACCGGGCCGCTGCGCGAGGCGGGGGTGGTGCTCAACCAGGCCACCGTGGTGACCACCACCTGGGGCGAGTGGAAGGCCGCCCATCCCGAGACCACGATCTTGGCCGAGGACGGCGGGATCGGCCGCCGCTACCCGCTCGACCCGTTGCGAGGCCGCGACGACGACGGGCCCATCTTCCCGATCGGCGACGCCGACGACACTCTCGGCGTACACGACCAGGTCTTCGGCGTGGTCCACCGCGGCACCCCGGTGGCCTTCCCCGTTGACGCCGCCTCAGCCGCCCTCAAGTCCGGACGGGCCGTGGAGCTCGCGGGGGTGACGCTTCGTCTCGACGGCAGCGGGGTACGGGCCGTCGACGCCGCCGGCAATGAGATCCCCGGCCATCAGGCCTTCTGGTTCGCCTGGAGCCAGTTCATGCCCAACACCCTCCTCTGGCAGCCCTAGCCCCCGAGCCCTCAGATCGGTGACAGGATCGGGTGGTTGGCTACGACAGAGCCCTCACGCCACCATGCTCGCTCGGTGCTCGCTGACGGTGGTCTCCCACTGCGGCCAGGTGGGCCGGGCGTCGTCGGGCAGCACTGCGAAGGGGACGTCGCCGGCTTGTAGACAGCCGCTCTCTACGAACTCGGCCTGTGAGCGCACCTTGCTGCCCGGCGCAGCCGAGGCCGGGGTGGGCATGTAGCGGAAGTCGATGCTCCAGCGGCAGTGCCGGGTGGTGTTCTGCTTGCTGGCGTGGACGGTGAGGTTGGTGAAGAAGAAGGCACCCCCCACTGGCACCGGGACCGGCACCGGCGTGCCCTGGGCCTCGACGTCCTCGGAGATCCGGACGTTGCGGTCCTCGCTGCGCATCGCGTCCAGCAGGCCCCAGCGGTGGCTGCCCGGAATCACCCAGCAGCAGCCGTTTTCCACCGTGGCCGGCACCAGCGGCACCCACACGGTGATCATGTGCAGGTCTTCGGTGTGCTTCTCCATCTTGTGCACTTCGGTCTGGTCGAAGTAGTGGCTGTCCTGGTGCCAGGGGAATGATGTGACCGCGCTGCCGGGGAGCTTCTGGCGCAGCGAGGGGCTCGCGATCACCGAGACCTCGCCACCCAGCAGCAGCCCGACCACCCGCAGGATTCCAGGATTGGTGTACAGGCCGTAGAACTCGGGCCCGAAGAGCTCGAACGGCCAGTCCCGGGGCGAGATGCCCTGCTCCTCGCAGATGGCCGCGTACCGGCGCTCGAACGGCTCGTCGGCGTACAGCGAGGCCAGGTCGCCGCGGGCGTGCTGCTCGGACGCGTACTGATCGACCGCGGCCGAAATGAAGCCCCGCATCGGATCCAGGTCGGCATCGTCGACAACATCTTCTACGACCACGTATCCGTCGCGTCGGTAGCGGTCGACGATCTCGGTGTCGCTCAAGTCCACCATCGCGCTACCCCCAGGCGTCTCGCGGCTTGGACTGGGATGTCGGCATGTGTATACCATGCATCAACCGCGGAAGGGGGTCACCGGGTGGGTGTTCCGCCACGTCAAGATTCAAGACGTGCCACAGGTCCGCGGGCCGGATGCCTGCGAGAAGGTCGTCCGGTCTCACCTTCTCGCAGACGGTTGATGACTCCTACGGCTGACTCCGTCGACCACTGAGCAAATGACCAACCACAACACATCCCTGGGGGAGACAATGTCAGACAGCGAATCCAAAGGAATCGTCAAGCGCACTCTCAGCAGGCGCAAGTTCAACATGATCGCCGGCGGCTCGGTGCTGTTGGCCGCCTGCGGGGACAACGGCGACACCGCACAGCCCGCAGCTACCACCGCCGCACCGGCCCCCACCACCGAGGCCCCCGCGACTACTGCGCCCGCCACCACCACGCCCGCGACCACCACCACCATCGCGGCGACCACCACCACCGAGGCCGGCGCCACGACCACCACCGCCGCACCCCGGCCTCTCAAGACCCTGCGCTACGGCTATCACGCCGCGACGACGTCGGCCGACACGCTCGATCCGGCCTACCGGACATCGTCCACCGACGGCCTATTCCAGACGCTGGTCTCCGAGCAGATCGTCCGGCTCGACGAGAACCTCACCCCCACCCCGCATCTGGCCGAGCGCTGGGAGACCAACGACGACGGCACCGAGTGGACGTTCCATCTGCGTGAGGGGGTCACCTTCCACAACGGCAAGCCGTTCGTGGCCGCCGACGTGGTGTACACCTTCCAGCGGCTGCTCGATCCCGACGTGGCCTCTCCGGGAGCGGGTGGCCTGCCCGGCCTCGAACCCGACGGGATAACCGCGCCGGACGACCACACGGTGGTCATGCGGCTCACCCAGCCCAACGTGGACTGGCCCGAGGCCATCACCAACTCCCACACCCGGATCGTGCCCGAGGGCGCCACCAACGCCGATCTGGCCGCCCAGAGCCTCGGCACCGGCGCATACCGGATCGACGAGTTCATACCGGGCGAGATCAGCACCGTCTTCGAGCGCAACGAGAACTACTGGCAGCCCGGCTTCCCCAAGGTCGACTTCATGGAGGTCATCGCCATCGGCGAGGCGGAGGCCAGGCTGGCCGCCATCAGGGGCGGGCAGGTGGACGTCCTGTCGGAGGTCCCGCTGGCCTCGATCGCCGATCTCGAAGCCGACCCCGACATCGAGATCGTCACCAACCCGATCGGAAGCTCCTCGGTCGCCTACTGCCAGATCGATGTCCCGCCGTTCGACAACAACGACCTGCGCCTGGCCATCAAGTACGCCACCAACCGCCCGCAGCACAACGATCTCGTGTACGGCGGACTGGCCCACAACATGAACGACATTCCCCTGCCGGGGTTGATCCGGTTCGGCCTGGGCGGCGAACGCGAGCACAACCTGGCCATGGCCAGGGAGCACCTCAGCCGGGCCGGCTACCCCGACGGCATCGACCTGACGCTCGCTCTGGCGGACATGCAGGACTGGATGGTGTGGTGCCCGGTCTGGCAGCAGCAGTTGGCCGAGGCCGGCATCAACATGGAGTTGAACGTGACCCCGGCCGACACCTACTGGGGCGACCAGTGGCTCACCGCGCCCTTCGCCATGACCGGCTGGAACGTCCGCACCGTCGACCACGGCCTGGGCCTGTGGTACCACTCCGAAGCGGAGTGGAACGAGACCCACTGGCGCAGCGAGGCGTTCGACGCCGACCTCGCCGCCGCCCGGTCCACCACCGACGAGGCCGAGCGGACCAGGCTCTACCACAAGATGCAGCAGCAGATCATCGACGAGGGCGGCCACTTCGTGCCGACCATGTACGGCTTCTACAGTGCTGTGCGCTCCGGCGTGACCGGCTGGCAGCCCCGCGGGGTGTACTACACCATCGACGTCCCCTAGACGCTCCAGCGCCCGCGGGCAGGACCCGCCAGATGAGCCCCATGAGTAGCCTCGGCTAGTGCACTTCGTCCGCGTCACCGGACAACGGACTGCGCTGGCCGTAGTCGCCCTGATCGCGGTCTCGCTGATCACCTTCTGGGCGGTCGAGCTGCTGCCCGGCGACGCGGCCACCCGGATGCTCGGCCGTGAGGCGACCCCGGAGCGGGTGGCCCACTTCCAGGAGCAGATGAACCTAGACGCGCCGGCCCTGCAGCGCTACACGACCTGGATCACCGGCTTCGTGCAGGGAGACTGGGGCGAGTCGCTGGTGCAGGCCCGACCGCCGACCGAGGGAGCGCCGGCCGGGCGGATCAACCGGAGCGTCACCGACATCATCGTTCCCCGCCTGACCAACACGCTGCAGCTGGCCGCGTTCGCCCTGATCATGTACATCCCGCTCAGCCTGGTCATCGGGATCGTCACCGCCGTCTACCGCGACCGGACCTTCGCGGCCGGCCTCTCGACGCTGGTGATCCTCGGTTGCGCGGTACCCGACTTCGTGATCGCCATATTCCTGCTGGTCATCTTCGCGGTGGCCCTCGAATGGTTCCCCCCGTTATCGCTCGTCGACCAGGCCGAGTCGTTCGGGGCCCAGCTACAGATGATGACCCTGCCCGCGGTGACGCTGACCGCGGCCATGACCGGCTTCGCGGTGCGCCAGATGCAGGCCAGCCTGCTGTCCGTCCTGAACTCCGACTACGTGCAGTTCGCCACCCTCAAGGGCCTGCCCCGCCGCCGGGTGATGCTGCTGCACGCCCTGCCCAACGCCCTGGGCCCGGCCCTGCGGGCCACGGTCATCAACGTGGTGTGGCTGGTGGGCGGGGTGGTGCTGGTGGAGGTGGTGTTCACCTATCCAGGTATCGGACTGCTGCTGCTCGACGCGCTGCGGCTGCTGGACACGCCGGTCATCCTGGCCTCGACCATGATCCTGGCCGGCGTCTACGTCCTGTGCAACCTGGGGGCCGACCTGGTGGCGGCCGCGCTGAACCCCCGACTGAGGACCGGCTGATGGACAGCCCTACGGACACCCCTGTGGCTGACACGCCTGTGGCTGACACGCCTGTGGCTGACACGCCTGTGGCTGACACCGGCGTGACCGGCACCCCGGGGACTGACAGGCCGGCTACTGACGTCCATGCGACCGGCGCCTCGATTGCCGACAGGCCGGAGGCCGGACCCGGCCGTCTCCGGCGGCTGGCGCGGCTCACCCGGGAGCGTCCCGTGTTCGTGGTGCTGCTGGGGGTGCTGGCCCTGCACTTCTTCACCGCCATCACCGGACCGTGGTGGGCGCCGTACACCCACGACACGATGCTCGTCGGCGAGCCCTTCGGCGGCCCGTCGTGGGACCACCCCTTCGGCACCGACAACTTCGGGCGCGACGTGTTCAGCCGGGTGGTCCGGGGCGAGCGGATCGTGCTGATCCAGGCGCTGTCGGCATCGGGCCTAGCTGTCGTGGCCGGCTCCACCATCGGCATTCTGCTGGCCTACAAGCGGGGCTGGGTGGACGAGGTCGGCATGCGCGGCGTCGACATCATGCTGGCCCTGCCGGGGTTGATCATGACCCTGCTGATCCTGGGCTCCATCGACACCAACAACCTGGTGATCATCCTGACCGTCGCCTTCTTCTTCACCTGGCCGGTGACCCTCACCGTACGGGCCGCGGCGCTGGTGGTGGTCACCGAGGACTTCGTGACCAAGGCCAGGCTGCGAGGCGAGTCGGCGTTCTCGATCGCCCGGCGCGAGATCCTGCCCAACGTGCTGGGCAACGTGCTGGTGGAGTTCTCGCTGCGCACCGGGTACGCGGTGTTCTTCATCGGCGCGCTGAGCTTCCTGGGCTTCGCGGCCGCGCCGCCGTCGCCGGAGTGGGGGCTGATGATCAACGAGGGCCGCAAGTTCCTCAGTGCCTCGAAGTGGATGGTGCTGGGCCCGGCCGGGGCGCTGGCCTCGCTGGTGGTGGCCCTCAGCCTTGTCACCGAGGAGGTTGCCGACATCCTCGGCGTTTCCACCCGCCGGAGCTCGGACTGATGTCGGGCATTCCTGCCGCTGGCGCAATGATCCTCGCGTCTGTCGGCTATGGCGGGCTGGACGATGACCTCGGCGGTTGCCAGAGTTGGCTGGAGGGGCGATGACCCCGGCGGCTACCAGTGGTGCGGTCCTGGACGGCGCCTCGGCCAACGCGATCGAGCCGCTGGTGAGGGTTGATCATCTCACCGTGGACTACCGCAACGATGACCAGTGGGTGAGCGTGGTCAAGGACGTGTCGTTCTCCATCGGCCGGGGCGAGACGCTGGGCCTGGCCGGCGAGTCGGGCTGCGGCAAGACCACCACCGCGCTGGCCATGTTCGGCTACCGCAAGCCCGGCAGCCGCCTGGCGGGAGGGCGGGTCAGCTTCGACGGCCGGGATCTGCTGGGCCTGTCCGACCGCCAGATGCAGCCCATCCGGGGGGCCCGGATCTCGCTGGTGCCCCAGAATCCGGCCAGCACCCTCACGCCGTCGATGAAGGTCGGCCGGCAGGTGGTCGAGACGCTGGAGGGGCATGGGGTGAGTTCGGGCCGAGACGCCATGGAGCGCACGGTGGAGCTGTTCGGCCAGGTTGGCCTGCCCGAGCCGGCCGAGATCGCCCGCCGCTACCCCCACCAGCTCAGCGGCGGCCAGCAGCAGCGGGTGGTGATCGCCATAGCCATCGCCTGCCGGCCCGATCTGATCGTGCTGGACGAGCCCACCACCGCGCTGGACGTCACCACCCAGGCCCGGCTGCTCGACCTGCTCACCCATATCAAGGGCGACAGCGGCATGAGCGCCCTTTATGTCAGCCACAACCTGGGCGTGCTGGAGCAGATCTGCGACCGGGTGGCGGTGATGTACGCCGGCGAGCTCATCGAGATCGCCCCCACCGCCGAGCTGTTCAACCGGCCCCGCCACCCCTACACCCGCGGCTTGATCGCGGCCGTGCCCCGGGTGGAGACCGAGCACGCCGGCACCGAGAAGCTGCGGGGCCTGCTGCGCCGCGACGACCTGCCCGACGGGTGCGGCTTCGCGCCCCGGTGCCCCCACTCGCGGCCGCAGTGCTTCAGCGATCGGCAGCGGCTCGACGAGATCGAGCCGCTGCACCAGGTGGCCTGCTGGCGGGTCCCCGCTATCGAGGCCGGTGTCGCGCCATGACCCGACAATCCGGTCGAATGGACTCACACGTTGCCTCCAGCTCCACAAGATCAGCGGGGGACGGCTCGTCGTGACCCCGCTGCTCGAGGTCACCGACGTCCAGATCACCTACCGGCCCCGCCGCGGCCTGCTGTCCCGGCTGGTGCAGGCCCTGCGGTCAGACACCACCGAGCCCGCGCCCGCGGTGCGCGACGCCTCGTTCACCATCAACCCGGGCGAGACAGTGGCCCTCGTCGGCGAGAGCGGCAGCGGCAAGACCACCCTGGCCCGGTCCATCGCCGGGCTCATCCAGCCCCAGCGGGGCAGCCTGCGCTTCGACGGCAACGACATCACCCGGCCTGTGCACCGCCGGCCGGCCGAGTTGCTGCGCCACATCCAGTACGTGTTCCAGAACCCGGCGTCGTCGCTCAACCCCCGCCGCAAGGTCCGCTACAGCCTGGGCCGCACCCTCGACGTGTTCTTCAAGCTGTCGGGGGCCGAGCGGCGCGACCGGATGGCCGAGCTGCTGGCCAGCGTCCACCTCGACCCCGGCTACATCGACCGCTACCCGCCCCAGCTCAGCGGGGGCGAGGCCCAGCGGGTGGCCATCGCCCAGGCCCTGGCCGCCGAGCCCAAACTGATCCTGTGCGACGAGGTCCTCTCCGCGCTGGACGTGTCGGTGCAGGACAACATCCTGGAACTGCTGCGGGAGCTGCAAGCTGAGAGCAACGTGGCCTACCTGTTCATCGCCCACGACCTGGCCGTGGTGCGGTGGCTGGCCGACCGGGTGGTGGTGCTGTACCACGGCCGCATCGTGGAACAGGGCACCGTGGAGGAGATCTTCACCCCGCCCCACCACCCCTACACCGCCCTGCTGCTCGACTCGATCCCCGGCAAGGGCGAGCACCGGACCTCCGCGCAGGCCGAGGACGCCTCGACGGTGGGCACCGCCCCCGACGCTGGCTGCGCCTTCGAGCCCCGCTGCCAGCACTGCATCGCCGGGGTGTGCGAGGTCGATTACCCGCCCCGCCTCCAGGACAGCGAGACCCACGACGTGCTATGCCACCTGACCGCTGACCAGCGAGCCTCGCTTCAGACCCCGGTGGTCGTGGCGAGCAAACCCTCCGAGGAGCTCTGATGGCCCACGCTGTGGAACCCAGACCGCCCGAGGAGACCTGATGACTCACGCTGTGGAACCCGAGCCATCCGAGGAGACCTGATGGCTCCCGCCGCGGAATCCCAGCCGTCCGAGGAGGCGACATGACCGACACCGCTGCACTCCGCGACCGCCTGCAGGGCTGCTATGTGACGGTGCCCACCATGTTCTGTGACGACGACGAGCTGTCGGTGGACCTCGACGCGGTGCGCAAACATGTGAGCTTTCTGATCGATGGCGGGATCACCACCGGCAACGGGGTGCTGCTGGCCTGCGGTGCGGCCGGGGACTTCTCCACCATGACCGTCGACGAGCGGGTGGCGGTGACCGCGGCGGTGGTGGAGGAGGCCGCCGGGCGGGTACCGGTGGTGATGGGCGGCCAGACCACCAGCACCAACGAGCTGGTGCGGCTGGCACGGGCCGCGGCCGACATCGGCGCCGAGTACATGCAGGTGTCGCCGCCGTTCTACTTCGCCCACACCGACGACGACTTCATGGAGCACGTGGCCGCGGCCGCGGCCGCCTCCGACGTGGGCATGGTGGTCTACAACACCCACTGGACCAGCTTGGAGATCTCCAACGACCTCATCGACCGCCTGGCCGGCCTGGGCACGGTGGTGGGGCTGAAGTGGTCGATGCCCGACAACGGGTTCATGGAGTTCGAGGGGGTGGTGGCCGACTACGCCGACCGGTTCTGCATCATCGACAACCAGTTGCGGTTCGCGACCAGCCACATGCTCGGAGCGAGGGGCATCGAGGTCCACATCTGCAACTTCTGGCCCCAGTGGGGGGTGCGGATGTGGGGCATGCTCAACGAGGGCCGCTACGTCGAGGCCCAGCACGAGTTGGTGAAGGCAGTGCTGCCGTTCATGCGGCTGTGGACCGAGATGGAGGGCTACACCAGCGGCGACGGCCACCTCGACAAGCTGTGCATGGAGCTGGTGGGCCTGCCGTCGAGCCGCAACCGTCCCCCCACCCGCGACATCCGCGACCTCTACCGGGAGCAGGCTCGGGAGATGCTCCAGTCCATAGGCACCCCCAACGTCCTAACCCCCGACTGACCGTCAGCAGGGCAGCGGCACTACGTGATGGCGGCCGGTGTAGTCGGCGCCACGCAGGATCCCGACCTGGCGGGGCTCGTCGGGGGCGTGGCGGGCCCGGTCGCGGCCGGCGTATAGCGGATTGCCGGTCACCCGCACGAACGGCACGGTTACTCGCGGCGACAATCCGATGCGGGGATGGGCCGTCCGGTTGGGGCCTGACCCGTGCAGCGCGTACTCGCTGAACAGCACGAACTCGCCCGGCTCCAGCTCGAAGACCGCGATGTCGTCGGGATCGATGGCCTCGGTCGGCACCGCCTGGTGGAACGAGTGGCGGGTGTCGTCGATGTCGTGGTCGAAGGTGCTGGTGTGCGAGCCCCGAACCACCTGGAGACAGCCATTGCCGAGGGTCGCCTCGGTGATGGCGATCCAGGCCGACACCCAGACCGGCGGCCGCAGATCGAAGTAGGCGCCGTCCTGGTGCCACGGCACCTCGGTGTAGCGCTGCTCGTCGCCGGTGGCCGCGGCCAGGGGCTGCTTGATCTGGAAGTTGCTGCGCCAGATCAGCAGGTCGGGCCCGATGAGGGACGCGATGCGGTCCACCAGCTCCGGTCCCCGGCACAGCCGGCACACCGTCTCATGGTCGAGATGGCGGTCGTGATAGTCCACATGGGGATCGTCCAGTTGTGCCCCGGGAACGATGATCTCGTCCACGATCCGCTCCCGCATCTCTGCCATCACATCAGGCGACACCAACCGGTAAGGCCCCACTACCCCATCGGAGTGATAAGCCTCAACCTCCCCCGCATCCAACGGAAACCGCAGCTGGTCCCCAAGGTCAGCGCCGCTCACAGCCAAACCCTAGTAAGGCCGCCATCCAGCCACCGGTAGCCGCAACCGGCATGTGATGGTCATCCCCAGTAGCGTTACTGCATGGCCGAGGAGTTTCGCGACATGGTGATCGAGCGGGGCATCGAGGAGGGCTGGATCACACCAGCGTCCCGGACACGTTTGGGGCCGGCTCAGCGCTTCCCCGCGCCGCGAACCACCGCCGACGTTCTCGACGAAGACCGCGGGGACTACGGACCGCACACGACGCCTTAGTGGTGACAGCTGACTACAATGTCACCATGACGGTGTTGTCGATCCGGTTCAAGCGGCCGGGTGTCTACCAGCGGCTCAAGCGGGGCGCGGCTCAGCAAGGCGAGTCGATCTCTTCGGCGGGGGAGCGACTGATCGACGAGGGCCTGCGGATGGATGCCTATCCCGGGATTGTGTTCCGCGACGGGCCGGCCGGCCGGCGGGCCGCGCTGGACACCGGGCCCGATGTGTGGCAGGTCGTCCCGCTGCTTCGGGGTCTCGAGGGAAGTCTCGAGGAGCGGATCGCGGAAACGGCTGAGCAGCTCTGGCTCACCGAGAGGCAGGTCCGCGCTGTCAGCCGGTACTACGCCGAGTTCACCGACGAGATCGACGCCATGATCGCAGAGAACGAAAAGATTGCCGACCGCGAGTTGGCCGCCTGGGAGAACGAGCGCAAGCTGCTGACCGGGTGAAGCTCCTCCTCGACGAGATGTATGCCCCTAGCGTCGCGGCCCTGCTGCGGGACCTAGGGCACGATGTTGTCGCAGTCAAGGAGCGTCGCGATCTCATCGGGTTGTCGGACGAGGATCTGCTTAGGACGGCGACGGCCGAAGGCAGAGCGGTGGTCACTGAGGATGTGTATGACTTTGCGGCGCTTGACCGGCGCATCTCTGCCGCGTCACAGCGCCACTCGGGGCTGGTTCTCGCCCATGCCCGCCGGTTCCCCCGCTCAGTGGGGAACCATGCGCGAGTGCTGGCCGATGCGCTCGCCGCGTTCCTCAGCGAGCACAGCGCCATTCTCGACGACGTCGACTCGTTCGTCTGGTGGCTAGAGCGAGCCGACCGTTGAGAGCCGTTAGACCTTGAGCCCTGAGAGCTCCATGACCGTGTTGTTGTCGATCCAGTCCCAGTCGAGCTCCACGCCGAGGCCGGGACCGGTGGGCAGGTGCAGGCAGCCGTTGGCGTCGATGTCCAGGGGCGCGCCCTCTAGGGCGAAGCGGAACATCTCGTGGTGCAGCTCGAAGAACTCGCAGTTGTGCACCGAGCAGGCCACGTGCAGGTTGGCGATGTCGAGCAGCGACGAGTGCAGGGCGTGGATCTCGCAGTTCATGCCGACCTCGTCGCACATGGCGGCCGCCTTGCGCAGGCCGGTGATGCCCGCCTTGATGAACACGTCGCCCCGGGCCATGTCCACCGCCCGCCGCTCCAGGAACTGGGGGAGCTCCCCCAGGCTGACCGTCTCGGTGGCCAGGATGGGGACCTCCAGCCGCCGGGTCAGCTGCTCCAGCGTCGCGATGTCGCGGTCCGGCACCGGCTCCTCGAACCAGCGGTAGCCGAGATGGCCCAGCGCCTCGCCCACCTCCAGCGCCTGCTCGAAGCTGTACTCGGCGACGGCGTCCAGCATCAGCGCGAAGTCGTCGCCCACCGCCTCCCGGGCGGCCTCGGCCCGGGGGATGTCGGCGGCCGGCCCGTCGTAGAGGGTCAGCTTGTAGCCCCGGTAGCCCTCCCGCTTCATGGCAAGGGTCTCGGCGAAGGTGTCGGCGGGGGTCAGGTTCCAGTGCGAACCGGTCCGGTAGGCCGGCACCTCGGTCCGGCCCACGCCGAGCAGCTCGGCGATCGGCACCCCGGCCGCCTTGCCCTTGATGTCCCAGAAGGCCACGTCGAGCATGCCCAGCAGGCCGTCGCTGATGGGGTAGAGGTGGCGGTTGAGGCTCATGAGTTCGCGCCACAGGGCCTCGTGCTGAAGCGGGTCTTTGCCCAGGATGGCCCGCAGGTACACATCGTGGAGCTGGTGGGCCGAGCCGATCCCCTCGCCGTTGGCGCCGTAGCCCATGGTGTAACCGTCGATGCCGGAGTCGGTGGTCACACACGTCAGCGGGAAGTGCCACACCGGCGGCACGTCGTCGGGTATGGGGCTGTCGCCGTACCAGGGCTGCGCGTCGAGCGCCAGCACCCGGGTCACCATCCCGCTGATCCTCACGACGCGGCCCCCATGACGCTGGTGTCTCTGGCGCGGCGGCCGCCGGAGCGCCTCGCGGGTCGCCGCGTGAGGCCGGCAATCGTCGAGCGTCCGCTGCCAGCAGGCGCACCGCTCGTCATGCCGCCCCCGCCAGGTCGATCACGTTGGGTGGCGGCTCGCCCGCCACATAGGCGGCCAGGTTGGTTGCGAACACCGCGCACAGCTCGTCGGCGTAGTCCCAGGTATAGCCGGCCATGTGGGGCGTCACGATGACATTGTCCATTGTCCACAGCGGGCTGTCATCGGGAAGCGGCTCGGTGGCGAACACGTCGAGACCGGCTCCAGCCAGGCTCCCGTCGGCCAGCCGCTCGACGAGGGCCTCTTCGTCGACTGAGGGCCCCCGGCCCACGTTGCAGAAGTAGGCGCCCGGTTTTATGGCCGCGATCACCTCCCGGCTGATCAGGCCCCGGGTGGCTGCCCCGCCCGGCAGCGCCCCCACCACATGGGCGGCGCCTGCCACCGCGGTGACCAGGTTCTCGGGGCCGAACACCTCCGACACATGCGGGTTGGGCCGCTCTGGATGGTGGCGCACCCCCACCACGCTCATGCCCAGCGCCTCGCATCGCCGGGCGATGGCCGACCCCAGGGTTCCCAGCCCTATCACGCACACCGTCGAGCCGGACAGGCGATGGTGCAAGTGCCGGTGGTTCCAGTTGCGTTGCGGCATGGCGGCCAGGTATTCGGGCAGGCGGCGCACCAGCGCCAGCATCATGGCCACGCAGTGCTCGGCCACTCCCTCGGAATAGGCGCCGCCCGCGTTGCAAACCGCCAGCGGATGGTTGGCGGCCAGAGCCGGGGTCAGGTACTCCTCGTAGCCGGCGCTGGGTAGCAGCAGCAGTCGCAGCGGACTCGCGGCCAGCAGGTCGGGGTCGGGCCATCCCACCATGACCTCGGTGCTGGCCATCGCTCGGGCATAGTCGTCGGCGGAGGCATCCTGGCCGAGCCGGTCACACCGCGCCCGGCCCCCAGCGGCATCGCACAAGGCCTGGATGTGGTCATCGCCGAAGGCGTCTACCGCGACGAGCAGCCTCAACTCCGACGATGAGGACAGGGCAACAACCTCAGTCGCTGCGCCACGCGGCGGTAGAGGGATCGCAGGCCGGTGCGAGGCTCACGGAGTCAGGCAGCCGAGTCCTGTCGGCAGGCGAGAGGACTCAGTCGAGACGGAAGCGGGCCGTCTGCATGTACTGGATGGGCCATGCGTCTTTGGTGTACTCGTGGTAGGCGGTCACGATCGTGCCGTCGTCGAGTTGGACCACGGTCGGGTAGCCGATGTGCCAGTACTGGGGGTGAACGTCACGGGTGGGTGAGTGGCAGTCGGCGATGATGAACTCGTCGGCCGGGTCCCAGTTGATGCCGTCTTCGGAGGTGCAGCCCCTCACGTCCATGGGATTGGCCCGGTAGCTGTACACACTCAGCACCCGGCCGTCCTGGAGTTGGATCATGTCGGCGGGGTACCCCCACAGCCTGGTCCGCTGGGGCGGGGCCCAGGTCACGCCGTCGTCCTCGGAGTGTGTCACCCACTGGTAGTCGTAGCGGGCCGGCCGGAACAGCACCCGGATCATCGACACCAGCCGTCCGTTGGACATGCGGGTCAGCGACGGCTCCTGGAAATTGATGATCGAGGCCGGGTCGAAGGCCATCGTCCCCCAGTGGTGCCAGGTGTCGCCGCCGTCGTCGGAGCGCAGCAGGAAGCAGCGCGACGGCTCCCAGTTGATGCCGCCGCCGAGGATGTAGCCGTCGGGGCTGAGGGTGCCCTCCAAAGGCATCAGCAGCCCCCCGTCGGGAAGCTCCACCACATGGCCTGATCCGGTGCCGCCGGCCAGGCAGCCCGCCGTGCCCGAGTCGGCGATCGGGTAGGTGCTGACCGGGACGGGGCCGCTCCAGGTGTCGCCGTTGTCGGTGGACTTGTAGACCGCGTAGCCGGTCTGGTGGGCGTGGATGTAGCCCATCGCCTGCTCGTCGATGCGGTTGGCGATGGCGCCGGGGGCGTTGATGAAGCCGCAGATGCGGGTGTGCATGATGATGGTGCCGTCGCTGATCTGGGCGAAGGCGCAGTCCCAGTTGCCGGTGTGCTCGGTGTAGTCCTCCACCACCACCCGGGTGCTCGGATCCCAACTCCTACCGCCGTCGGACGACTTGATCAGACACGACCGGCCGGTGTCGGCGTGCATCGGGCCCCGCTCCTCGTTGTAGCCCAGCAGCAGGTCGCCGTTCTGGAGCTTCACGATGCTGCCCTGGTTGCAGCAGCGGTCGGGGTCGAGGTAGGCGTCGACTACTTCGGCGTCCACTCTGCGCATTGGATGGTCCCCCAGTGGTGTCGTGATGAGGCCGCCGGGCGGTTCCGGGGCGCCGGCCTGCGAGTCTTCCTGCTGCGTCATGTTGAGGCCAAGACGGCCCATGCCGCCCTCCGGTTCGCTCGGCCGACTAGTCCCCGCTGGCCAATCGGGTGAGGATGAGAACCGCGGCGAAGCCGATGGCGGCGGCCGCGGTGGGGGCGGCCCACTCGTTGGCGGCGGGCCAGGCCAGGCCGGTGCCCGAGATCACCTCGTGCTCGTGGCGGCTGATCACCCCGACGCCGTTGGGCCAGGGCCACAGCACTCGCAGCGACCCGGCCATCAGCCCCACCAGCACCGCCATCACCGCGTTGCGGAACCGGTCCAACAGGCGGCCCAGCACTGTCGAGAACAGGGCCAGGCCCACGGCTGCACCCGCCGCGAACACGGCTGCTTCGAGGTAGCGGGTGTCGGTGACGATGCTGATGACCGCGGTGTACATGCCCAGCATCAACAGCAGGAACGCGCCGGAGATGCCGGGCAGGATCATGGCGCACACCGCCACTGCGCCCGCGGCGGCCAGCACCGGCAGAGACGGGTCGGCCACCGGAGCGGACTGCAGGCCCAGCAGGGCGAACGTGGCCGCGGCCGAGGCTGCCATGAGGGCGGCAGGGCCCGCGCCCCGCCACTCGAACAGCCGGCATGCCGAGATCGCCGAGGCGGCCACCAACCCGCAGAACAGGCCGGCCATCGTCTCGGGATGCGTCTGGAGTTGGGTCTCGATCACCGAGGCCAGCAGCAGGATCGTCCCCAGGATCCCGGCCAGCAGCGGCCCGATCAGCCACCAGTCCACCGCGGCCAGCCGCCGCCCGCAGCCCCGCCCGTCGCCCCGCAGGAGCCGCCCGCCCGCCGCCGCCGCTCCCCCGATCGCGCCGAGCAGCCGCTCGTAGATGCCCAGCACCACCGCGATGGTGCCGCCCGACACTCCGGGAACCACATCGGCCGCGCCCATGGCCACCCCCCGGGCCAGCCCGAGCGCTACCCGCCGCGCCGGACCCATGCCCCCGTCGCGCCCGCCGGTCACGCTCGGTCAGGTTTGGGAGGCGAGGCGGCGGTTCTTGACCTTGGCCTTCAGGTAGTCGCGGTTGAGCACCGCGATGAAGTCGAGGCTGATCTCCTTGGGGCAGGCCTCGCTGCACTCGCCGTGGTTGGTGCACGACCCGAAGAACGACTCCATCGTCTCCACCATGGCCTCGGCCCGCCGCCACCGCTCGGGCTGGCCCTGGGGCAGCACGCTCAGATGGCCCAGCTTGGCCGCGGTGAACAGCTGGGCCGCCGAGTTGGGGCAGGCGGCCACGCACGCCCCGCAGCCGATGCAGGCCGCCGCGTCCATGGCGAAGTCGGCCACATCCTTGGGGATCGGGATCTCGTTGGCGTCGGGGGCGGTGCCGGTGGGTGCCGAGATGAAGCCGCCCGACTCGATGATCCGGTCGAAGGCCCGCCGGTCCACCATCAGATCCTTCACCACCGGGAACGACGCCGCCCGGAACGGCTCGATCACGATCTCGTCGCCGTCTCGGAACTTGCGCATGTGCAGCTGGCAGGTGGCGGTGGCCTTCTCGGGGCCGTGGGGTCGCCCGTTGATCATCACCCCGCAGGTGCCGCAGATGCCCTCCCGGCAGTCGTGGGCGAACGCGATCGGCTCAATGTCATCGTCGATCAGGCGCTCGTTGACGATGTCGAGCATCTCCAGGAACGAGCAGTCCTCCGGGATGTCGGGAGCGTCGACGTCCAGGAACGCTCCCGGCTCGTCGGGCCCGGCCTGGCGCCAGATCCGCAGCCTCAGCCGCAAGGTCGCCTGATGCCCGTTGCCCGCGCTGTCGGCACCCGAGCCCGAGCCGTTGCCAGCGCTCACTTGTAGCTCCTCTGGGTGAGTTTCACGTTCTCGAACTCCAGCGGCTCCTTGACCAGCTCCTGGGACCGGTCCGGGCCCTGCCAGTCCCAGGCGGCCACGTAGGCAAAGTTCTCGTCGTCTCGCAGGGCCTCGCCCTCGGGGGTCTGGTGCTCCTCTCGGAAGTGGCCGCCGCAGGACTCCTCGCGGTGCAGGGCGTCGCGCACCTTCAGCTCGGCCATCTCCATGAAGTCGTCCACCCGGTTGACCTGTTCCAGCGACTGGTTGGTGGTGTCGGCCGAGCCCAGCACCTTCACGTTGGCCCGGAACTCCTCGCGCAGCGCCGGGATCTCGGTGAGCGCCTTCTCCAGCCCGGTGCGGTTGCGGGCCATGCCGCAGTAGTCCCACACGACCTTGCCCAGCTCCCGGTGGTAGTAGTCCACCGACTTGGTGCCCCGCTTGGCCAGCCACCCTCGGGTGCGGTCGTCGACCTCGGCCACCGCCGCGGTGAACGCCGGGTCATCGACAGGCACCGGCGCCGCCCCCAGCTTCGGCGCCAGATAGTCGCCGATGGTGTAGGGCAGCACAAAGTACCCGTCGGCCAGGCCCTGCATCAGCGCCGATGCGCCCAGCCGGTTGGCCCCGTGGTCTGAGAAGTTGCACTCGCCCAGCGCATAGAGGCCCGGCACGTTGGTCATCAGGTTGTAGTCCACCCACAGCCCGCCCATGGTGTAGTGGGTGGCCGGGTAGATGCGCATGGGGGAGCGGCAGGGGTTCTCGCCGGTGATCCGCTCGTACATGTCGAACAGGTTGCCGTACTTCTCCCGCACCACGCTCTCGCCGTCGCGGGCGATCACGTCGGCGAAGTCGAGGTACACGCCGTTGCGCAGCGGCCCCACCCCGAGGCCCTGATCGACCACCGTCTTGGCGTTGCGCGACGCCACATCACGGGGCACCAGGTTCCCGAACGCCGGATACTTCTCCTCCAGGAAGTAGTACCGGTCGGCGTCGCCGATATCGGCCGCGGCCCGGGCGTCGTCGGAGTTGCGGGGCACCCAGATGCGCCCGTCGTTGCGCAGCGACTCCGACATGAGCGTCAGCTTCGACTGGAACTCGTCGCTGGCCGGGATGCAGGTTGGGTGGATCTGGGTGTAGCACGGGTTGGCGAAGGTGGCCCCCCGCCTATGCGCCCGCCACGCCGCGGTCACGTTGCAGTTCATGGCGTTGGTGGACAGGTAGTAGACGTTGCCGTAGCCGCCGGTGGCCAGCACCACCGCATGGCCGCTGTGGGCCCGCACCTCGCCGGTGAGCAGGTCTCGGGTGACGATCCCGCACGCCTCGCCGTCCTTGACCACGATGTCGAGCACGTCGGATCGGTTGTGCAACCTCACCCCGCCGGCTGCGATCTGGGCGGCCATGGCCTGGTAGGCGCCGAGCAGCAGCTGCTGGCCGGTCTGGCCCCGGGCGTAGAAGGTGCGGCTCACCTGGGCGCCGCCGAAGGACCGGTTGGCCAGCAGTCCGCCGTACTCCCGGGCGAACGGCACCCCTTGGGCCGCGCACTGGTCGATGATGTTGAGCGACACTTGGGCCAGGCGGTAGACGTTGGCCTCCCGGGAGCGGTAATCGCCGCCCTTGACGGTGTCGTAGAACAGCCGGTAGACCGAGTCGCCGTCGTTGCGGTAGTTCTTGGCCGCGTTGATGCCGCCCTGGGCCGCGATGGAGTGGGCCCGCCGGGGCGAGTCGTGGAACGTGAACGCCTCGACCGCATAGCCAAGCTCGGCCAGCGACGCCGCCGCCGACGCCCCGGCCAGCCCGGTGCCCACCACCAGGATCTTGAAGCGCCGCTTGTTGGCCGGGTTGACCAGCTTCACCGAGAACTTGTGGTTGTCCCACTTCTCCGCGATGGGTCCGTCGGGAACCTTGGCATCCAGCACGACGCTCATGCGGCCACCCCGCTCGCGTGCTTGCGTCCGATCATGCGACCACTCCGGCTTGCACCATGATCGGGAAGCTGAGGTTGCCGACCAGGATCGCCCCGGCGATCACCGTGGCCAGAGCCCGCCGCAGGTGGTTGAACCGGGGATTGTTGACCCCCAGCGTCTGGAACGCCGACCACATGCCGTGGTAGATGTGCACCGCAAGCGCCACATTGGCCACGATGTAGATGATCGCCACCGGGATCGACGAGAGCGATTCCACCACGTTGTGGTACACGTCGCCCCGCACGTAGTCGTCGCCCAGCCACCAGCCCCAGGTGAGGTCGGCCAGGTGGAACAGCACGTAGAGGCCGACGATGGGGCCGGTCCAGCGCATGGTGCGGCTGGCGAAGTTGACCGCCGCGTAGTCCTGTCCGCCGGCGTAGCGCTTGTTCCCGCTGACCCAGTTGGCCCTCGGGCTGCTGCGCCGGCTGATCTCCTTGAGCGACCAGGCGCTGTGGATGTGCAGCACGAACATGGCCAGCAGCCCCACTCGCATCACCCACAGGATCAGGGTGCGGGGCACCAGGTGGCCGCCCAGGTCGCGCAGCGCCTCGGCGTACTCGTTGATCTGGGTCGGGCCCTCGTACAGGTGCAGGTTGCCGATCATGTGCACCACCACGAAGGCCAGCAGCCCGATCCCGGTGACCGCCATCACGCACTTCTTGCCGACCGCGGTCTGGTAGATGTTCAGCGGCCAGGGAAGCTCCCGTCGGCGTCGTCGCAGCGGCGGCACCCGCTCGTCTGTGCCCGCAACGGTCCGCACCATCGCTCCAAAGCTAGCGCCCGTGTCTCAGCCGGGGGTGTGGATGTCGGCGCTGAAGGCCGAGCGGGTAGCGTCGGCGGGTGACCGGCGGGGGCTCGATGCGGCTGCTCCACAACCGCGAGTTCGTCGAGGATCTGCACCGCGCTCTGGCTGTGGCCGAGCGGCGGGTGCTGATACAGGTGATGACCTTCGACGGCGACGCCTCCGGCCTGGCCGTGGCCGACCTGCTGATCGATGCGGCCGGCCGGGGCACCGACGTGAGGCTGCTGGTCGACTGTTTCGCCCTGCGCTATGTGAGCGACCGCAAGGCCACCGAACCGTCGGTGCGCGACGAGGCCGCCGAGACCAGGGCGATGTTCGAGCGGCTCAGGGCTGCGGGCGTGGCGGTGACCTTCACCCAACCCTTCGGGCCGGTGCTGTTCTTCGGGCTGAACCGCAACCACAAGAAGCTCTACGTGGTGGACGACTGCGCCTACCTTGGCGGCATCAACATCAGCGACCACAACTTCGCCTGGCGCGACTTCATGGTCCGCACCGCCGACGGTGCCGTCGTGGAGGCCCTGGCCCAAGACTTCGCCCGCACCGAGCGGGGCGACCGCCGCTCTGTGAACACTGCGGTGCTCACCAACCGCGAGATCGAGCCCGCGTTCACCGAGATAATCGACAGCGCGACCCGAAGCCTCGTTCTTGCCTCCCCCTACTCGTTGGACGTTGGAATCGTCAGGTTGCTCGGTCGGGCCAGGGCTCCGGCCAAGACGGTCATCACGGCCCAGCAGAACAACTACCGCTGGCTTCGGCTCGTTGAGCCGTACATCTGGCGGCGACTGGTCCGCGGCGGCGTGGAACTGCGCACCTACGCGGACTTCTTCCATGCCCGGTTCCTGCTGGCCGACGACGACAAGCTGCTGGTCGGATCGTCGAACTTCAGTCGCCACAGCTTCCGCTGCAACCAGGAGGTCTGCCTGCTCATCACCGACGCCGAGTTCATCGCCGGCTTCAAGGCCCGGATGCTGGCCGACGCCGCGCCCCTTGAGACCGCCCGATCGGTGCATCAGAGTGGCGTCGGAGCGGCCTGGGGCTGGGTCGTGGCCCACTTCTACTTCCATGCCGTGATCAGCGCGGCCCAGGCAGTGGCGCCCCTGTCACCTGCGCTCTCCCGCCGCTGAACTGGGGCAGAGCATCGATGCGGGGCAGTGGAGGATATTGCGCCCGCCGCCGGTGGATGACAGACTGATAAGCAGCAGTTATCAAGACGAGAACGACACAGTGGAGACCGCCAAGCCCGCCTGCACCGACCCGGTGATCGTCAACCAGTGGCACGTGATCAGCGCCCTCGACGAGATCGCGGCGGGGGTGGTGCACGAGACCCTCTTGCTCGACGAGATGATCGGCTACACCGCCACCGGAGACGGTGAGCACCGGGTGTGGCGGTCGTCGGGCACGCCGCCCGCGGGGGCCAGGATCGACGAGGCCGGACTCGGCCGGGTGGAGCAGCTGCCGGTGAAGCTCGAGTACGGCTACCTCTGGACCAGCCTCGGCGATCCGCCCGAGGCGTTGTTCGGGTTGCCGGAGTACCACCATCCGCGGCGGCGCAACATGAACGCCGGAACGGTGGGGGTGGCCACCTCCGCCCCCCGGGCGGTGGAGAATTTCCTGGACCTGGCCCACTTCCCCTACGTGCATGAGGGCTCGCTGGGCGTTGTCCCCCACACCGAGGTGGTCGACTACGACGTGGAGATCCGCGATGGCGAGGTCCATGCCACCAAGTGCGACATGCTGGTGCCCAAGGTGGCCTCCAACTTCGACGCTCCGGTGGTGATGCGCTACCGGTACCGGGTGCCCCACCCCTACTGCGTGATGCTGTTCTACGACAGCCTGCCCGATCCCTCCCTGGAGGACATCTGCGGCATCTGGGTGCAGCCCATGACCGCGGAGCGGGTGCGGGCCCACAACTACATGGGCGTGATCGACGACACCAGCTCCGACGCCCAGATCAAGGCCTACCAGCTGCTGATCTTCGCCCAAGACAAGCCCATCTTGGAGAACCAGCATCCAAAGCGCCTGCCGCTCGACCCTCGGGCCGAGACGCCCATCCGGGCCGACCGCTCGGCCATCGCCTACCGGCGCTGGCTGTCGGAGTTGGGCGTCACCTACGGGGTCGAACCGGCGACAGGCGCAACCTGCTCGGCCCCTCCAGAGATGCGATGATCAGTGATTCGGTGCTGGGGACGAAGGAGATGCGATGATCAGTGATCCGGTGCTGGTGGACGACTGGCACGTGGTGGCCCGCAGCGACGATTTGGGTGAGGGTGGGGTGGCCGGAGCCCGACTGCTGGGCGAAGACCTGGTGGTTTGGCGCCAGGGCGGCGAAGTCATGGTGTGGAAGGACCTGTGCGTGCACCGCGGCACCCGCCTGTCGCTGGGCCAGGTCACCGGGCTCGGCCTGGAGTGCCCCTACCACGGCTGGACCTACGACCAGTCCGGGACCTGCGTGCGGGTTCCCTCCCGGCCCGACCAGAAGCCGCCGGCCAAGGCCTGCGCCACCACCTACGCGGCCACCGAGGCTCACGGACTGATCTGGGCGTCGCTCGGCCGCCCCGACAAGGCGCCGCCCCCCTACCACCAGTGGGACGACCCCGCCTTCCGCCACGTCCTCGCCGGTCCGTACGCCATCGGGGCCAGCGCGCCCCGGGTCATCGAGAACTTCCTCGACGCCACCCACTTCCCGTTCGTGCACGAGGGAATCCTCGGCGACCGCGACCACACCGAAGTCGGCGACTACAAGGTCGAGTCGAGCCCCGCAGGAATCGTCGCCAGCGACATTAGCACCTGGTCGCCCAACCCCGACGGCTCAGGTGAGGCCAAGCCCACCCGTTGGCTCTACAAGGTGCTGCGACCGTTGACCGCCTACATCAGCCTGCACCCTGACGACGCAGACTCGGCCCGCTACGCCATGTACTTCGCGGTGACCCCGGTGGATGAGCGCAACAGCGTCGGCTGGATGTGGAACTCGATGAACTACAACCACGACCTGTCCGACGAGGATTTTTCGGCCTACGCCGACGAGATCGTCATGCAGGACATCCCGATCGTGGAGTCACAGCGGCCCGAGCTGCTGCCGCTGGACCTGGCGGCCGAGTGGCATGTGAGGGCGGACCGGACCGCCGTCGTCTACCGCCGCTGGCTCAAAGACCTAGGCCTCACCTTCGGCACCGCCTGACAGCCCCGACGCGACCGGCTCTCACCCAATTGTGCGCCCTGCTTCGTGGTTGAGTTCTACGGCCGGGCGGCTGCGGCACCGAAGATGCCGGGCATGGGGATGAAGCCGTCGATCCGCTTGACCCGGTCGGTCCAGCGCCGCAGGGCCGGATAGTCGAGCCGGGAGATACCGCCCTCCTCCGACAGCACAACATCGGGGAATAGGGCCAAGTCGGCGATGGTGGGATGCGGGCCCGAGCACACCCAGTCGCGGCCCTCGCGCTCACGGAACCAGAGGTGCTCGTCCAGCACCCGGAACAGCCGGTGGGCGCCGGCCTGGCAGGCCTCGAGGTCGAAGTCGTAGCCGAGGTTCACGTGGAGCCGGGCCGCCGACGCGGTGTTGGTGGTGCCCTCCGCGAACAGCATCCATGAGGCGGTCTCGCCCAGCAGCGGAGGATCGCCGGTCGGGTACCAGCGGCCGCTCGGGTCGTACTTGGACGCCAGGTACACCAGGATGGCGTGGGCGTCCCACAGGATGTAGCCGCCGTCGTCGATGACGGGGATGTGGCCCAGCGGGTTGATCTTGCGGAACTCGGGGCCCTTGTGCTCCCAGCCGGGGTAGAAGTCCACCGGGATCGACTGGTAGGCCACGTCGAGGATGTTCATGATCAGCCGCTGCTTGTAGCAGTTCACCGAGAGCGGGTAGTCGTAGAGCTTGATCATTGCTGGCTTCCCGTGTCAGAGGTCCAGCACCAAGCGGTCGGTCTTGGCCCGCGACACGCAGGTCATGATCCGCTCGCCGGCGCGGTGCTCGGACTCGTTGAGGTGCACATCCTGGTGGTCGGGCACGCCCTCGAGCACGGTGGCCACGCAGGTGCCGCAGGCGCCCTGCTCGCACGACGACGGCAAGCCCACCCCGTTGGCTCGCAGCACCTCGAGGATGGTCTCGCCCGCGGGCACGGTCAGCGTTAGCGCCGAGCGGGCTAGGGCCACCTCGAAGGTGGAGGAGTCGTCAATATCGGTGGTGTTCTTGAAATATTCGAAATGCACGGCCTCCTCGGGCCATCCCGCCTCGGCCGCCTCGTAGCGAACGACCTCCAGCATCGGGCCGGGACCGCACACATAGAGGTGGGTGTGAGGCGTGTGCTCGGCCACGATCTGTCGGATCTGGTTGCCGGTCTGCTCGGGCGACAACCCCAGATACCGCACCACCGAGTCGCCGAGGCCGCCGAGAACCTCGTCGAAGGGGGTGTGGTCGTCGGACTGCGTGAAACAGTGCAGCTCGAAGGCGAGCGACATGCGGTCCAGCGCCTGGGCCATCGCCAGCAGCGGCGTGATGCCGATGCCGCCGGCCACAAGGACGGTTCGCAGCGAGTCGCGACGCAGCGGGAAGTTGTTGCGGGGCTCCGAGATGGCCAGCACGTCGCCCTCTCGCACCGTCTCGTGCAGGCATAGCGACCCGCCCCGGGAGTCGGGCTCGAGCTTGACCCCGATGCGGTAGACCGTCGACTCGCCCGGCCCGTTGGTGATGGAGTATTGGCGCACCAGCCCGTTGGGCAGATGCACATCGATGTGGGCCCCCGGCTGGAACGTGGGAAGCGATCCCTCCAGCGGCGACAACTCGAAGGCCGACACACCCTCGGCGGTTCGCCACTTGCGTCGCACCTGCACCCGCAGCGCCGCCTTGCGACCCGACGGCGCCTCCGGCGCCTCCGACAGGTGAAGCGGCACCTGCTGGAGCGTCGGGGTCATCGGCTCGGGCTCGGGCCCCGCGGCCGCCTCGGCCTCGATGACGGCGACCAGAGCGTTCAGCTCGGTGGCGTGATGGCGCAACACCGCCAACTGCTCACCGGCGGGGGGCGCCTCGGCCAGCACGCCCCGGATGATGCAGCGCCCCGAGTCGACCGGCTGCACGAAGAACACCGCGGTGGACGCCGTGTCGGCCGCGGTGGCCGTTAGTGCTACCGCATACTGGTCGGCCCACTCCGCCGTTATCTCCGCCGACGGCGCGTCGAGCGCACCCGAGGGCAGGAAGCGGTGGGATTGCAGATGCTGCACGGCCAACGCGGCTGAGGCGTTGACCGGCAGGTTGCGCAAACCGAACGGAGTGCCCGCCTCGAGCACATCGATGGTGGGCGGGTCGCCCACCGGGTCCTCGCCCGACCACACCAGCCCGTAGCGCTCCACCGAGGCGAAGGTGCGGTTGCAGATGGTGCGGGCCGGCGCGTCGGCCGGGTGGGCCGGGATGTAGGTGCAGCCCGCCGACCGGTTGGAGTAGCGCCAGCCGTGGTATTGGCAGCGGAGCTCGGTGCCGTCGTTGGCGCCGATCGACAGGCGCACCCCGCGGTGCAGGCAGCGGTTCTCCCACACGTTCACATAATCGTCGTCGGCCCGCCACACGGCCAGCTCCCGACCCAGCAGCTGGGCCTGATGGACATGGCGGTAGGGCACATCATGCTCCGACGCCACCGGATGCCATTGCGTGAACGGATCGGCTGCCACCGGGTCGCTCGGGCGTCTGGATGGTGGAATCACTCCTGCTCCCGGGTCGCTCGGGTCATGTCACAAGCTACGGCTTGAAATCGTCTCTGCGGAATGATAAGAAGCAGTTATCACCCTGTCAAAGCACCCTTGGAGGGAGACATGAGACGAGCCAGATGGTTCTTGGCAGTACTAGCCGTTCTCGCGTTCACAGCTGCAGCCTGTGGCGACGACGAGGACGAAGCGGCCCCCGCCGAGCCCGCAGCTTCCGAGCCTGCATCTGAGCCGACTGCGGAGGAGCCCGACCCGGAACCGGCGGCCGAGGAGCCGATGGACGATTCCGAGCCGGCCGCCTCCTCTGACGGCAGCGGCTTCTCGGTGGCGTTCGTGTTCGACGGGTTCTTCGAGGACGGCGGCTGGAACACCACCCACAGCCGGGCCGTCGAGCAGGTCCGTGCCGCCTTCCCCGGTCTCGACGTGCAGACCGTGGCCGAAGTGTCCGCCGGCCCCACCGCCACCAACGCCTTCGAGGATCTCGCCTCCGCCGGCGTCGACATGGTCATCGGAACCGGCTTCTACCAGCCCGACATGGCGCCCGTCGCGGCTGAGAATCCCGACACCATCTTCTTGAGCTGGGCCGGCTGGGAGACCAGCGACAACATGGGCCACTACGACGGAGCGACCGAGGACGGGCGCTACCTCGACGGTCTGATCGCCGGCAGCATCACCGAGTCCGGTGTGATCGGCTATCCCGCCGGGTATCCGATCGAGGAGGTCAACCGTGCGCTCAACGCCTTCACCATCGGCGTGCGCGAGGTCAATCCCGACGCGGTGGTGCAGGTCATCTATATCAACAGCTGGTACGACCCGCCCCAGGAGCAGCAGGCAGCCGAGGCTCTGGCCAACGCCGGCGCCGATGTGCTGGCCCACGAGCTGAACTCCCCGGCGGTGGCCTCGGTGGCCGAGAGCCGCGGGCTCAACATCATCGGCTACTCGTCCAACCGCGTGGACGCCGCCCCCACCGCCTGGCTGTCTTCGTTCACCTTCGAATGGGGCGGCTACTACATCGACCAGATCCAGGCCATGATCGACGGAAACTGGGAGCCGGCCCTCACCTACGGCGGCCTGGCCGACGGCTTCATCGGCAACGCCCCCTACGGCCCCGACGTGACCGACGACATCCTGGCGCTGGTCGACGAGAGGCGACAGCAGATCATCGACGGCACTCTGGACTTCTTCGCCGGTCCGCTGGTGGACAACGAGGGCAACGTCCAGGTGGCCGACGGCGACACCATCCCGTGGGCGGATCGCTCGCTGTGCTGCACCTGGCTCATCGAGGGCATCGAGGGGTCGATCAGCTAGCCCTGTTCGACGGCACCAGGGGGTTTGGCCAGTGTCCGCCGTGGGCGACACGGTGCTGGAGGTCCGCGACCTCTGCAAGTCGTTCTACGGCTTCAAGGCCAACGACGACGTCAGCTTCGACCTGCGCTCCGGCGAGGTGCACGGACTGCTGGGCGAGAACGGCGCGGGCAAGTCGACGCTGTGCTCGGTGCTGGCCGGCCTGTACCGGCCCGATTCGGGCTCGGTCACCATCGACGGGGAGGCGGTGAACTTCCGCTCCCCCAACGACGCGGCCGAGCACGGCATCGGCATGGTGTACCAGCACTTCCGGCTGGTGTCGTCGCTGACCGTGGCCGAGAACATGATCCTCGGGCTGCGCGACCAGGGAGTGCGCCTGTCGCTGCGAGACGTTGAGCGCAAGGTGGCCGCCCTCGGCGAGGAGCACGGCCTGCCCGTGCACCCCAACTCGTACGTGTGGCAGCTGTCGGTGGGCGAGCAGCAGCGGGTCGAGATCCTCAAGCGCCTCTACCGGGGCGCCCGGATCCTGATCCTCGACGAGCCGACCGCGGTGCTGGCCCCCCAGGAGGTCGCCAACCTGTTCAAGGCGGTGCGCCACATGGCCGAGCAGGGCCACTCCATCGTGCTCGTGTCGCACAAGATGGACGACATCCGGGGCCAGACCGACCGCGTCACCGTGCTGCGCCACGGACGCAACGCCGGGGAGCCGGTGATCACCCGCGAGACCTCGGCCGCTGAGCTGGCCTCGCTGATGATCGGCGGCGAGGAGATCCCCGACGTGGCGCCCCGTGCGCCGGGCCGCTTCGACGAGGCCGAGCCGGTGCTGACGGTCGAGGATCTCCATGCCAAGGGCGATCGGGGCACGTCGGTGGTGAACGGCGCCAGCCTGCAGGTGCTGGCCGGGCAGGTGGTGGGAGTGGCCGGCGTGTCCGGCAACGGCCAGCGCGAGCTCCAGGAGGCGATTGCGGGGCTGCGCCCGGTCGACAGCGGCTCGATCCGCTTGGGCACGACCGACGTGACGCAGGCCAGCGCCCGTCGGCGCTCGCGCCTCGGCTTGGCCTACGTGCCCGAGGACCGACTGGGCACCGGCCTGGCCAGGGGCCTCACCCTCGACGACAACCTGGTGCTCAAGAGCTACCGGGAGCGCCCCCACAGCCGCTGGGGGGTGCTGTCGAGCCGCGCCATCGGCTCGACCGCGGAGAAGCTCGTGAAGAGCTTCGACGTGCGCGGCGCCCGCAAGGGGATGCGAGTCAGCCTGATGTCGGGCGGCAACCTGCAGAAGGCGATCCTCGCCCGGGAGCTCAACCGGCCCCACCAGGTGCTGATGGCGGCCTCGCCGACGCGGGGCCTGGACCTCGGGGCCATCGCGGCGGTGCGCAACCATGTGCGCAGCGAGGCCGCCGCCGGGCGGGGGGTGCTGCTGTTCTCGGAGGACCTCGGCGAGATCACCGAGCTGTCCGACCTGATCATCGTGATCTCCGACGGGCGCATCGTCGGCAGCTATACGCCGGAGAATCTCGATCTCGAGGAGCTCGGGCTGCTGATGACCGGCGCCAAGGAGCGCGCCCAATGAACATCGCGAACATTTCGATAGAACCCCGGGCCAAGGCCCCCGCGGCGGTGCAGATCGGCGTCCCGATCGCATCGCTGATTGCGGCCGGGCTGGCCGGAGCTGTGGTCATCCTCATCGCGGGCGCCAGCCCCACCGAGGCCTACCGGATCATGGCCGAGTCCAGCGTCGTCGGGTGGCGGTCGATCACCCGCACGCTCGTTCTGGCCACACCGCTGATCTTCACCGGCCTGGCCGCAGCGGTGGCGTTCCGGATGCGGGTCTGGACCATCGGCGCCGAGGGCCAGTTGTATGTCGGCGCCATTGCGGCCAGCGGATTGGCGGTGGCGCTGCCCGAGGACACGCCCAAGCTGTTCATGCTGTTGGCGATCCTGCTGGCCGGCGCGGTCGGAGGCGCGGTGTGGGCCTCGCTGGCAGCCATCCCGAAGGCCTACTTCAACACCAACGAGGTGATCACCACGCTGATGCTGAACTTCGTGGCGCTGTACTTCATGAACTACCTGATCTTCGGTTCCAGCAGCTTCTGGCGCGACCCCGACGCCACCTTCCCGCAGGGCAAGATTCTTCCCGACTCGGCCCAGCTGCCCGTGATCAGCTACCGGCTCCACTACGGCTTCGTGCTGGCTCTGCTGGTGGCGGTGGCGCTGTGGTGGGTGCTGCGGGGCACGACCTGGGGATTCGAGTCGCGCTCGATAGGCGACTCGATAGCCGCCTCGCTGTACGCCGGAATGAGCGTCAAGACGAAGTTCCTGTCGGTGCTGGCCCTTTCGGGGGCGCTGGCCGGGGTGGCGGGAACTGTCGAGGTCAGCGGCGTGCTGACCAACCTCGACCCGCGCGCCATCTCCTCTTCGGAGCTGGGCTTCACCGGCATTGTGGTGGCTGCGGTGGCCCGGCTGAACCCGCTGGGCGTGGTGCCGGTGGCCATACTTCTGGGAGCGGTGGCCGCCTCGGGAACCAGCATGCAGACCATCGGCGTGGCGGCCGAGGTCGTGTTCCTGCTGCAGGGCCTGATCTTCTTATTCGTCGCCTCGGGCGAGTTCTTCCTGGCCAACCGTTTGGTGTTCAAGTCGTCGGCATCCGGTGACGAGGGAAGCGAGGCGCAGTCGTGAACGACTCCGTGCTGATCCTGTCGATCGTGAGCGCCATCGTGGCCGGCACGCCGGTGCTGTTCGCCTCGCTCGGGCTGATACTCACCGAGCGCTCCGGGGTGATGAACCTCGGCGTGGAAGGGATGATGCTGGTGGGCGGCATCACCGCGTTCTGGACCGGCGTGCAGACCGAGAACCTCTGGATCGCTCTCATCGCGGGCGGGCTGGGCGGCGCGCTGCTCGGCGTGATCCACGCCCTGCTGGCGATCTCGCTGCGTGTCAACCAGATCGTTTCGGGCCTGGCACTGGTGATCGTCGGGGGCGGGTTCTCGTCGTTCTGGGGCAGCAGCGGCGACGCGCCGCTGACCCAGACCACCAACGGCGTTTCCGTCGGCACGCTGTTCCCCGAAGCGCTGCGGGACCTGCCCGCCATCGGGCCGATCCTGTTCGGCCACGACATCGTGCTGTACCTGTCTTGGGTGCTGGTCGCGGCGGTGGCGTACTTCCTGTATCGGACCACCCCCGGCCTGTCGCTTCGAGCGGTGGGGGAGGATCCCGGCGCCGCCGACGCGGCAGGACTCTCGGTGGCCCGCACCCGCTACGTGTTCACCCTCATCGGCGGCTTCGGGGCGGGCGTCGGCGGCGCCTACCTGTCGCTGGTTGTGCTGGGAACCTGGCAGGCGGGGCTTACCGCGGGGGCGGGATGGATCGCGGTGGCGCTGGTCATCCTCTCGGGTTGGCGGCCCCTGCTGGTGCTGGTGGCCTCCTATGTGTTCGGCGCGTTGCGCACGCTCGGCTTCACGCTGCAGATCGCGGGCGTGGAAGTGGCTTCGGACTTCTTGAACATGGCGCCGTTCGCGGTGACCTTCATCGTGGTGGTGGTGGCCTCGGCCAACCCGGACTGGGCTCGCAAGGTGGGCGCCCCGGCGAGCCTGGGTGAGCCGTACTCCCGCGAGGCTCGCTGAACCGACCCGCACCCGCCCGCTGCTTCGGCCCATTGCTTCGGCCGGTACCGTGGCCCGGTCACATGGGGAGAGCGGCACCGTGCTCGATGAACTAGGCCAGCAGATCGGGGCGGCCGTCAAGGCGATCCGCCTCAAGCAGGGTCTTTCGGGCCGCAAGCTGGCGGCGGCCGCCGACGTGAGCCAGCCGTTCCTGAGCCAACTCGAAGCCGGGCGCACGTCGGTGGCCATCGCCACGCTGTACCGCCTGGCCGCCGCCCTCGACGTGCGGCCCTCGGACCTGCTGCCCGACCCCGGAACCGGCGACCGGGTGGAGGTGTTCCAAGCCTCGGAGCTGAACCGGATGCCGGTGAGCGAGCTGCCCAACGCCACCACCGCCCGCACGGCCTATCGGGGCGGACGGCGCATCACCGAGCTCGGCGACTTCCGCATCGAGCCCGGCCCCGACGTGGACGAGTGGTTCGAGTCCGCCGACGACGCCGTGATCTATGTGATTGAGGGATCGCTGCAGGTGGAGCTCAAGGACCGCCCGAGTGTGATCTTGCACACCGGCGACGTCATGTTCCACTCGGCCTGGGTGCAGACCCGCTGGCGGCTGGCGTCGGAGTCGCCCGCCCGGGTAATCCTGGTGGCGGCCGGCGGCTGACGGGGCCGCCATGGACGGATCCGGGGCCGGTCTCGCGCTATGACCGCCGACGCTGTGGCCGGGATCGACCCGGCCGAGCTCGGTGTGCTGGAGCGCCACTGGCACCCGGTGGCCCGCTCCGACGCCATCGACGACGGACCGGTGGGCGTGGTGCTGCTGGGCCGGCCGGTGGTGGTGTTCCGCAGCGGCGGCGGGACTTCCAGGCCGCGGTCAACGAGGAGGACCGGGTCATCTGCGAGGCCCTGCGGCCCAGGGCGGTGTCGTTCCGGCTCGACGTGACCGGTGAGGTGGCCCTGCCGACCGACGCCTTCTCCATCGCCTACCGGAGGCTCTGGAAGTCCCTCAGCTAGCCGCGCCGCTCCGCCAACCGCAATCGATGCGAGTTGTGGCCGCTTGCCGGCACGCCTGCTAGCGGGCGTTGATCCTCTCGGCCAGCTCGCCGGCTCGCGCCCGCGCTTCGGAGACGACTGCGTCCTGATCGACCCGTGTCGACCGTCCCCCCTCGACGATGATCTCGCCTCCGACGATGTTCATCTCGACGTCGGTGCCGCGGGCGGTGTACACCATGGCCGCGACCGGGTCGTGCATCGGCGCGAAGTGCGGCCGCGTGGTGTCGACCACCACGATGTCGGCCAGCGCCCCCTCGGCCAGCACGCCGGCCTCGATGCCGTGAACGGCCGCCCCGCCCCGGGTGGCCACTCTCAGGGCTTCCTCGGCACTCGACGCCTTGGGGTCGAGGGTGTTGAGCCGGTGCATCAGCACCATGAGCCTCATGTTCTCGAACAGGTCCTGGCGGTGCCCGCAGCATGACCCGTCGCTGCCCAGCCCCACCGCGGCGCCGGCATCGACGAGTTCGTGCAGGGGCATCACGCCGTACGGCATGTAGAAGTTCGACAACGGGCAGTGAGCGACCGCGCTCCGCGTGTCCCCGAGCGCCTCGATCTCCTCGTCGTCCACCCATGTGGCGTGGGCGAGGATCGCATCAGGACCGAGCAGCCCGTTGCGGTGGAGCCACGTGGCCGGGCGCGAGCCGTGCTGCTGCTTAAACACCTCAGGGTCGTCACGGGGCGCGCTGAGGTGGGTATGCCACGCCACCCCATGGGAACGAGCCTGCTCGACACTGGCCGCGATCAGGTCGATGTTGGTGTAGGCCGCGTTCATGGGTCCGGGACAGATCTCGATCCTCGAGCCCTTCGGCCTTGAGCGGATGCAAGCCTCCGTGATGGCCAACTCCTCATCGGCCGAACGCTGGAACGAGGTCTCTGGCAGCTTCTGCTGTTGGGAGACCGCGGTCCGCGTACCGGTCACGCCCCGAGCGATTCGGCCCCGCAGCCCCACTTCTTCGAGGACTTCGGCCACCATCACGGTGGTGTCGTGGTCGTCGCGGCCGTAGTGGTGATCCAGCACGGTCGTGGTCCCGGCCAGGACCGCTTCGAGGGCCCCCAGGTACACCGAGGCGATCGTCTCCTGCTGGGAGATCGCAGCCGAGTAGGGCCACATGAACTGGCTGAGCCACTCCCACCCCGTCAGGCACTCTCCGAGAGTCCGTCCGAGCGACTGGTAGAGATGGTTGTGGCAGTCGATCAGCCCGGGCATCACCACCTTCCCTTGGCAGGAGATCGCCCGGTCGGCCTGGAACGACCCCGCTTCCAGGCCGTCACCGACCGCGGCGATCCTGTCGCCGTCGACAGCCACGAACCCGGATTCGATGACCGGCTGGTCCGGGTCGAGCGTCAGCACGGTGCCGCCGGTCAGCAGCAGGTCGCAGCGAGTGGGCTCAGTCGGCTGGTTGTCCTCAGGGCTCATGATTCCTCCTAACCGGCTCGTTTCAGCCGGTAGTGGGGGAGGGCGACCAGGGTGGCGCCCACTTCCCCACCGACGGGCCCGGCTGCCCATTCCACCGTGACCGGCGTGCCCGGATCGGCGTGGGCCGGCACGACGTGGGCGAAGCCGATGATCTTGTTGACGGTGGGTGACCAGGTCACGCTGGTGGCTCTTCCGATGCGGGATCCGTCGCGGAGGATGGGGAGGGGGAACCGGATGACCTGAGGGGTCACCTCCGGCGGGATGTCGGAGTCCCGGTAGACGCCGACGACGTCGCGCCAGTCGAGCTCGATTCCCACCATCGACCGCTTGGGCCCGGCTTCGAGCTCGCGCCGCAGAGCCTCCTTGCCCACGAAGTCGGCCTCCTGGCCGAGGTCCACGAAGCGGTGCAGGTTCAACTCGAACGGTGTGGTCATGTTCTCGGGCGAGACGGGCAGCGGGTCGCCGAGGCGATCCATGGCGGCCGGGGTGTAGTCGGCGCCCACGATGACCATCCCGGCCTCGATCCGCGCTACGTCGACCGCGTGCAGGCCGCCGGCGCCCAGGCCGAGGGGCTCTCCCGCGTCGAACAGCGCGTCCCACACGTCGGCGCCGTCGGCGACGGGCACGAAGAACTCGTAGCCGACCTCGCCGGTGAAGCCCTGACGGAAGACGGTGACCTCCACTCCGCCGATGGCGGTGGTCCGCAGCCGCGAGAACCGCAGGTCGGACCAACTCTGCCCGGTGGCCGCCTCGATGACGTCGGTCGATCTGGGCCCCTGCAGCGCGAGCAGCCCGAAGTCGAACGTGACGTCCTCGATGGTGACGTCGTAGCCCTCGGCGTTGTGTCTGAACCAGTTCATCATGGGATCGGCCGAGAACATGAACCGGTCCGGCGCGACCCGGGCGACCAAGCCGTCGCCCACCACAGCCCCGTCCTGGTTGCACCAGGGGGTGTAGTAGATCTGGCCCACTTCGATCTTGGTGGCGTCCCGGGTGATCAGGTAGTTCACCAACCTCACGGCGTCGGGACCGGCTATGTAGTGCTTGGACAGCGGCGACTGGTCGAGGGCTGAGGCCCGCTCCCGAACCGTCCTCAACTCCTCCTGCCAGTCGGTGTAGGCGTCCGCGATGTGGTAGCGGTCCCACGCGTTCCACTTCTGGCGCTCGTTGAGGAGGGACGTGCGCGGGTAGAACGCCGTCCCCATGATGGTCCGCTCCGTGTCGGTGGTAGTCACTAGCGCCTCCTCATCGGCTCTCTCTGAAGTAGGGCTCCGCCAAGCTCGCCGGCATCTGGGACCGCCGTTCGGCCGCGGAGACGAAGACCATGACCAGGTACACGACCAGGAACGGCAGGATCGCCAGAAGCTCGGTCGGGATATTCCATCCCAGCAGCTGCAGGGTGAACCCGAGACTGGAGATGGCACCGAAGGCGTAGGCCGCCACCAGCAGCCGCAGGGAGCGCCAGCTGGCGAGGATCACCAGGATGACCGCGATCCAGCCCATGCCGGCCGTCATGTCGTCGAACCAGTCCGAGAACAGGCGCAGCGTGAGATATCCCCCGCCGGCTCCGGCCGCCGCTCCCCCCAGAGCCACATGCAGGTACCTCACGGCGCTGACACGGAGTCCGGCGGCGTCGGCGCTGGCGGGGTCGTGGCCCACCGCTCGCAGGTGCATGCCGGTCCGGGTGCGGAAGATGTACCACTGGACCACGGCAACGAAGGCCCAGGACAGGTAGACCACCGGATCGTGCGACAGCAGGAGCGGGCCCACCGCCGGCCAGTCGTGGACCGACTCGGGGAACACCGGCGTGAAGATGCCTCCACTGAAGCGTCGCGCCACCGGGGGGTCGCCCTGGTCGCCGATGAAGCTCGACAGGCCGGATCCGAGAATCACCAGGGCCACCCCGACCACCACCTGATTGGCTCGCAACGAGACCGCGAGCACGCCCTGGATCATCGAGAATACGGCCGCCGCGAGGACCGCCACCACCAAGCCCGCGACCGGACTGCCGGTGGAGGTCGTCACCCAGAACCCCGTCACCGCGCCGATCAGCATCGTGCCCTCGACGCCGAGGTCGAGGACGCCGCTGCGCTGGGTGAGGATCGCCCCGCTACCGGCGAGAACCACCGGGGTCCCCGTCGACACCGCGACCACCAGGGATTGGATCAATACCCAGTCGTTCATCGGCTGCCAACCTCGACCCGGGTGATCCGGACCCGGTACCGGATGAAGAACTGGGCTCCGGCGACACAGAGCAGGATGATGCCCTGTATCACGATCACCACCGCGGGCGAGACGCCGAAGATGCTCAACGACGGGGCGATGCTGAGCAACGCCCCCATCAGGAAGGCGATCGGCACCACCAGCAGAGGCTTCAGCAAGGCGACCGCGGCGACGACGATGCCGACGAATCCCAGATTGACCGCGATGGCCCGCGGTTCGAGCGCGAAGGTGATGCTCATCACGTACGTTCCACCGGCGACTCCGGCGAGGGCTCCGGACACCGCGAAGACCGAGATGATCTGGCGGGTCGCGCTGATCCCCGCGTAGCTGGCCGCAGCCCGGGAGTCCCCGGCCACCCGCAGCTGGTAGCCCCACACCGTTCTGCGGAGCGCGAGGGCGACGATCAGCGCCAGCGCCAGCGAGAGAATCAGCCCCGCATCGAACACTCCGAAATAGGGATCCAACTGGGTCGACTCCGGGATGACCTTCCCGGCCGGGAATCCCAGGTTGGCGCGATCCCGCCAATAGCTGACGCTGCCGAAGATCAGGTAGTTCATGATCCCCAGGGCGATGAAGTTGAGCATCAGGGTGGTGACCACCTCGTCGGTTCCGAACAGGGCCCGCGGCACGGCTGCGAGCGTGGCCCAGGCCGCTCCGCCGAGGGCGGCCGCGACGACGACCGCGGCCACTGCCAGCGGAGCGGGAAGCGAGGGACCGAGCACCAGCGCCGCGGCCGCACCGGCCACCGAGCCCGCGATGAGCTGGCCCTCCGCACCGATTGACCACAGGCCCATGCGGAAGCAGACGGTCACCGCCAGCCCGGTGAGGATCAGCGGCGTGGTCGACCGCAGCGTCTCACGGAGGGCCCTGGACGAGCCGAATGCCCGGTCGAACATCTCGCGGTAGACGTCGAAGGGATTGTCACCCGCCATCAGCAGAAGGATCGCTCCGAGCCCGAACGCCAGGACCAGAGCGACGAGGTTGATGCCCAGTTGCCGGAGGAAGCGTGACGCGGCCCGCTGCTCAACCGTGATGGGAATGTGCCAGCGGCCACTCCGTGCGGCGGCACGGTCGACGGTGGGCGCGGTCATGTCAGGCCTGCCATCCAGCGCCCGACTTGAGCCACATCGACTTCGGATGCCGGTCGTGACGCCACGACCCGACCCTCGTACATCACGACCACCTCGTCGGAGATTCCGAGCACCTCCTCGAGATCCCCCGAGAAGAGGAGGATGCCCACGCCCCGGCCGCGTTCGGCCTTGAGGATGGTCTGGACCGCTTCGGCCGCCCCGACGTCGAGCCCGCGGGTCGGCTCCGACGCGACCAGTAGGGCGGGCTGCCGCGACAGCTCGCGAGCGAGGATCAGCCGCTGCAGGTTGCCTCCCGACAGCACGCTGATCGGCAGGCCCTTGCGCACGCCGCGGATATCGAACCGATCGATCAGACGTCGAGCCCATTGGTTGATCGCCGACAGCCGCAGGAACGGCCCGATACGGAACCCCCGGTCTCGCTGACTCCTCAGCAGCACGTTGTCTTCGATCTCCAGTCCGAGAACCAGGCCCCTCGTCAAGCGGTCCTCGGGAACGAATCCCATCCCCTTCTTGATCCTGCCGCCGATCGTCTGCGATGAGATGTCCTCGCCCCGGAGCCTGATCGTGCCCGACGTTGTGGTGCGGAGCCCGGTGATGACCTCTGCCAGCTCGCGCTGGCCGTTCCCGGACACGCCGGCCACCCCAACGATCTGGCCTGCCCTCACGGTGAGATTCACGCCGTCGAGTTCGGGGCGCGTCGCGGCGTCGCTGACGACCGATACCGAGTGCAACTCCAGGAGCTTGTCTCCGGTGGTGTGGGATGCGTCGACGGACCCGGATCCCGGTTCGAGGTCGTCGCCGATCATGAGTCTGGCCAGGTCGTGGGTGGTGGTGTCGTCGACGCGTTGGTGAGCGACTTTCTTCCCGGATCGCAGGACCGTCACGGTGTCGGCGGACTGCTGGACCTCGCGCAGCTTGTGGGTCACGAGAATCACACCCCGGCCCTGATCGGCGAGGCTCCTGAGTGCCGCGAACAGGGCTTCAGCCTCGCGGGGGGTCAGCACGGCCGTCGGCTCGTCGAGGATGAGAACCTTCACGCCGCGGTTGAGGAGACGGAGGATCTCGGCCTGCTGCTTCTCGCCGACGGCAAGGTCACCGACGTACTTGGTCGGCTCGATCCACAGGCCGTGCCTGTCCATGACCTCCCGGGCGCGGCCGGCCAGCCCGCTCGCGGTCATCCTGACCGGCACGTCGGGATTGCCGAGCAGGATGTTCTCGGCGACCGTCATCTGCTCCACCAGCCGGAAGTGCTGGTACACCATCCCGACGCCGGCCTCCAGGGCCGCGTGCGGGGAGTGGGGACTGTAGGGGGCTCCGGCCAGCATCATCTCGCCCCGAGTGGGGTGGTACAAGCCGGCCAGGATCGAGCACAGCGTCGATTTTCCAGCCCCGTTCTCGCCCAGCAGGGCGTGGATCTCGCCCCAACGAAGGTCGAAATCTACGTCCTCGAGGACGGACTGGCCGAAGAACTCCTTGGAGATGCCGATCGTGCGGACCGCCAACTCCGTGTCCTGCGGCATGACCTGTTAAACCCCCGCGGTGCGGGATCGCGGGGGATGAGCCACCTAGCCGATCTCGCCCTGGACGCCTTCGATCACCCACTCGCAGCAGATGGCGCGATCGAAGAACTCGAGGGTCTCGCCCTCGGGTACGACGACGTTGCCGTCGCGGTCCACTATCGGACCGGCGAACACATCCAGGTCACCGGCGGCGATGTCCGCGATCAAGCTGTCCACCAGGTCTTGCGCCTCGGCGGGAACCGCCGCCCCGAACTCGGCGTAGCCGAGGAGCCCGTCGGCGTAGCCACCGTAGATGTATCCGGGCTCCCAAGTGCCCGCGGCTACCTCCTGCGCGGTGGTCACGAAGGCCGCACCCCAGTTGTAGAGCGACCCTCCCAGCCACGAGTCGGGCGCCTGGAGGCGGGCGTCGTCGTACCCGTATCCGATGAACCCGGCGCCGCGCTGAGCGGCCACCTCCGGCACCGCGGACGACGACAGGTCATAGGTGAGGACGTCGACACCGAGATCGATCAGGGCGTTGGCCGCTTGAAGCTCGAGATTGGGATCGAACCAGTCGTTGGTGAACACCACATGCACCTCGGCATCGGGGTTCACCGAGCGGGCGCCGGCCGCGAACAGGTTCAGCGGCTTGAGCACGAAGGAGATCCCGAATCCCGCCACATAGCCGATCTTGCCGGTCTCGCTCAACGCGGCCGCCAGCGCGCCGTCCACGTACCGGGCCTCTTCCACCGCCAGGCAGTACTGGCCCATGTTGGCGGTGACGGTGGCGTCGCAAGCATGCAGGAACGCGGTCTCGGGATATTCCGCGGACACGATGGCCATGTCGGCGTCGTATGTGGCGGTGCCGATGATCAAGTGGTAGCCGTCCTCGGCAAGGTCCGTCATCGCTCGCTGAGCAGACTGCCCAGGGGCGATTGCCTCGACCCTGAGGACCTCGGCGCCAGGCATCGAATCCTCGAGAAGCTGCGTCCCCGCATCCATCGAGCCTTGCCACCCGCCCTGGTCGAGCGTTCCGTCGTAGATCACCGCAATCCGCATCCCAGTGCCATCCGACGCGCTCGGAGTGTCGGCAACCTCCGTGGGTGCCTCGGGCACGGTGGTCGTCACTTCAGCGGGCGCTTCAGGCGCGGCGGTGGTCGTGGTGTCGGGCGTTGCGGCGGCGGTGGTCGCAGGCGCGGCGGGCGCGTCAGCCTCGTCATCCCCGCAAGCGGCCATCACCAGACACATCGTCGACGTGACCGCCAGCCACGTCCGGGTCCTTCTCTTCATGTTTGCCCCCTTTGGAACGATCATCAATCAGTCTGATCGGCAGCCGGTCTCGACGCTCCATCCGGGAGCGGTCTGCGACCGGCCAGGGGCAATCTATCATAAGTAGAGTCTCACATTTATAAGTAGAGTCGCTGCCAGGACGCGAGCGCTGCTCCTGGGATCGCGGACGGTGCAGGCACCCTAGGATGGGATGTGATGGGCGAGGAGCATCCCGTCGGGGGGACCGTCGTCGAGCTGCCGTTCCTCCCGATGCGGCGAGCAGCCGGTTAGGGGAGAGTTCGCATGGCTGTCGCAGACGACGCGGGGAGAGTCCTCAGCGCGGAGATCGGCGCCAAGGTCCGCCAGTTCAGAATCGAGGCTGGTCTGTCGGGCGTCAAGCTCGCCGCGGCCGCGGGTGTGAGCCAGCCCTTCCTGAGTCAGTTGGAGTCCGGCCAGTGTTCCCTGGCTATCGCGACCCTCTACCGGATCGCGAATGCCCTCGGCGTGCAGCCGAGCGACCTGCTGCCCCCGGCCGATCCGGCCGAGATCGAGGTCGTGAGATCGTCGGAGACCCGGCAGATCCCTGTGTCCGAAGACCAGCGGTCAGCCATCGCGCGGGCCATACTTCGCAGTGGCGGGAAGATCTCGGAACTCTATGACTACGAGATCTCCCCCGAGGACTACGTCGAGGACTGGTTCTCCTCGGATGCCGAGCATGCGCTGTACGTTCTCGAGGGGACGCTTCGAGTCGAGTTCGAGGAACGGCCCGAGATCATTCTGCAGGCCGGGGACGCCATCTTCTACAAGAGCCGGGTCCCCCATCGCTGGCACTCCGGGCACGGGGCCCGGATCATCCTCGTGGTAGCCGACTCCTAGCTATTGGAGCGGGCGACCACCCCGTAGGTCATGCCCAGCTCGCTGAGCCAGCGGCGGTAAGCGTTGCTGGTCTTGTCGGCCCTCGTCGGAGCCTCCGCATCGGGGTCGAGCGGGAGTTGCCTGGGGACCTGGTTCTCGAGGATCGGCTTGTCCTGGGCGAGCACGCCCTGCTGGAAGCGCCGGAGCTGCCCGTCGGTGTTGACCGTGTCGAGCAGGCAGTTGAACAGGTGTGCCCGGACGCGGCCGTCATCGATGGGATGCACGAACAGGCCGATCACGTCGAGGCGGACATCGTCCTCGGGTGTCGACTTGTAGAGGAGGGCGCAGAGCGGGTGGGGCACTCGGAACGTGTAGTTCACCATCTGTCCCGAGGTGGAGGCGGCGGCCGCCTTGGGCTGGAAGATCAGGCAGTTGACCGCGTATATCTCCGAGCTCCGGTACTCCACCTGGTAGTCGACGATCTCGGTGAAGGGCTGCTGGCCCAGCACCCCCGGGTGCACGAACGGCAGGTGGCCCATGTCGAGGAAGTTCTCGACGGCTCGCGGGCCCGATGTGAAGATGCCAAACGTGCCCGCGTTGAGAATGCGGCGGTCGGGCTCTGCGGTCTCGGGGATGTCGAACAGCCCGCCGTCGGGTTCCCCCACCGTGGTCCACAGGTAGCCGTAGTCGGCCAGCGTGGGCAGTGGAGCATCCAGAGTCCCGGCGTCGACCGGTGCTCCCGCCGGCAACGAGTCCTGCGTCAGCCACGCCAGCGGCGACCCGTCGTGGTCGCGGCAGTACGACATCGGCACGCCGAGCAGCTCGGTCCGCACGGTTCGCCCGATCGGGATCTCGTCCAGCGCGGTGATGGCGTACCACTGGTCGATCGCCACCGGATCGGCGGGTCCGGTGGCTGCTCCTGACCTGCGGCCGTTCGTGATGGTCATGCCGGGGCCTTCGCGACCGGGAATATGCCGGGCATGTCGATGAAGCCCGGGAGGCGCTGGACGCGCTCGGTCCAGCGCCGCAGGGCGGGGTAGTCCAGGCGCGAGATTCCGCCGTCCTCGGACAGCGCGACATCGGGGAACAGGGCGATGTCGGCGATCGTCGGCGACTCGCCCGACGCCACCCACGCCTGTCCCTGTTGTTCGCGGAACCACAGGTGCTCGTCGAGCACCCGGAACAGCCGGTGCGCGCCGGCCTGGCAGGCCTCCAGGTCGAAGTCGTAGCCCAGGTTGACGTGCAGGCGGGCCGCCGACGCGGTGTTGGTGGTGCCCTCCGCGAACAGCATCCAGGAGGCCACCTCGCCTAGGCGCTGGGGATCGCTGGTCGGGTACCAGGATCCGGAGGGGTCGTACTTGCAGGCGAGGTAGACCAGGATGGCGTGGGCGTCCCACAGCACGTACCCGTCGTCGTCGATGACCGGGATGTGCCCCAGCGGGTTGATCTTGCGGAACTCAGCGCCCTTGTGCTCCCAGCCGGGATAGAAGTCGACGTCCACCCGCTCATAGGGCACGTCGAGGATGCTCAGCAGGAGCCGCTGCTTGTAGCAGTTGACCGACAGGAGGTAGTCGTAGAGCTTGATCACGGCGGCCTACAGGTCCAGCACGATCTTGTGGCCGCCGGCTCTCGACACGCAGGTGAGAATCCGGTCGCCGGCGGCCCGCTCGGAATCGTTGAAGAACACGTCCTGGTGGTCGAGCTCTCCCTCGAGGACGGTGGCCATGCAGGTCCCGCAGACTCCCTGCTCGCACGAGGACGGCATGTCCACCCCGGCGTCGCGAAGGCTGTCGAGCAGCGAGACCCCCGGGCCGACCACCAGCGTCTGACCGGTCCGGGCCAGCCGCACCTCGAAGGTGGACGCGTCGTGGAGTTCGGACTCGTTCTTGAAGTACTCGAAGTGCACCGCATCGTCGGGCCATCCCGAGTCGGCCGCAATGGCGCGGGTCGCCTCGATCATCGGACCCGGGCCGCAGACGTACAGATGGCTGGCCGTCCCGTAGTCGTGGGTGATCTTCTTGATCTCGTCGGCCGTCTGGTCGGGCGACAGGCCGAGGTGCTTGACCAGACCCGTCGAGAGCGGTTCGAGCACTTCACCGAAGGCGAGGTGGTCGTCGCTCTGCGCGAAATAGTGGAGTTCGTAGGCCAGTTCCTGCCGCTGGAGCGTCTGGGCCATCGCCAGAAGCGGCGTCACGCCGATGCCGCCGGCGATCAGCACTGTTCTGGCCGCGTCCCGGCGCAGCGGGAAGTTGTTGTGCGGCTCGGAGAGTTGGAGCCTGTCGCCCTCGTGGACGGAGCCGTGCATGCAGCGAGATCCGCCCCGGGAGTCCGGCTCGAGCTTCACCCCCAAGCGGTAGACGCTGGTGAGCCCGGGTCCGTTGGTGAGTGAGTACTGGCGCACCAGGCCATTGGGCAGGTGCACGTCGACATGGGCGCCGGGCTGGAAGCTCGGGAGCTGTCCCGACACCGGGGCGAGCTCGAACGCGGCGATGCCCTCGGCGGTCAGCCACTTGCGAGCGACGCAGACCTCCAGCTGCGGCGCTCGGCCGGACACTGCTGTTGCGGTAGGCCTTCGCAGTGGTTGGAGCGGCGTGGACGGCCCGCGCACCGCGACCGGGGAGCCAGCCGAACTCTCCAGCCTGGTCCGCAGCTCCTCGAGCTGGCGGGCGTGGTGGCGGAGGATGCTCAGTCGTCGGTCGGCGGCCGGAGCCCCCCGCATCACCGGGCGGATCACGCAGCGGCCCCCGTCGACAGGCTGCACGAAGTGGACGACAGCCTCCTCGGTGCCGCCGGTGCGTGCCGTCACGGCGACCGCAAAGGGACCAGCGGAGTCGCAGCTGATCGACGCTCCGTCCCCGGGCGCGGGCACAGGCTGGCAGGGCCACTCGAGGAGACCCTGGAGCGCGAGGTCCGGGGGAGCGTTGACGGGCAGGGCCCTCAGTACCAGGGTGTCTTCTCCCTCCAGGTGCGGCAGTCGGGGCGGCTCGGCTTCGGGGGAGCCGCCCGACCAGATCAGCCCGTACCTCTCCTCGCTCCGGAAGGTGGGCACCCGCAGCTTGCGCGGCGGTGCGTCTGAGGGATGAGCCGGCATGTAGGCGCAGTTCCCGCTGCGGTTGGAGTAGCGCCAGCCGTGGTAGGGGCAGACGAGTTCGGCACCGTCGTTGGCGGCGACGGTCAGGCGGACGCCCCGATGGATGCACCGGTCGGCCCAGACGTTGACGAAGCCGTCGTCGGCCCGCCACACCGCAAGGTCCTGGCCGAGCAGGCGGGCCTTGACCACGTGGCGCGGCGCCAGATCGGCGCAGCCGGCGACGGGATGGAGCAGCGAGCCCGGGTCGGGTGCAGTCATCGCGAGGCTCGCCGGGGTCCGCCGGCCGCGGTGTGGCGCGGTCCTGTCCCGTACACCCGCTAGGCGACCATCTCGGGCGAGCCGAGCCCGAACATCTCCACAAGGTCGCGGCGGTAGCGGACCGACAGCCTGTCGGCGCGGATGTGGGTCTCGGCGGCCAGGTTGAGCGGCACGTTCTCAGGGCGCTGGCTCTCGACGATCACGATGTCCTCGCTGTTGGTGACCAGCTGGTACTCGGCGTAGTCCTCGACGGTGGCGCCCGGGATGTTGGTCAGCGAGACCTGGTAGATGTCGGTGGTCCGGGCGCTGACGGGCGAACCGATGTCGAAGAAGTGGCTGGTGACGAAACTCTCGCCGTCGTCCTCGTAGTAGTCCACCCTCAGGTCGGTGGCGAACGGGACGAGCCTCATGGTCTTGGGAGGCGGGGCGCTGTCGGGATCATTGGCGGGAATCCAGGTGCACTGGCCGGATCGGTCGTAGTGGAGTCCGTGGTAGGGGCACACGATGCAGGCACCGTCGTCGCTGATCCAGCCACGGCTCAGCTTCGAGCCCCGATGCACGCACAGGTCCTTGGCCACGGCCACGCCCTCGCTTGTTCGGTACGCCACGAGGTCGACGTCGAGCAGCCTCGATGCGACCGGGCCGTCGGCAAGCTCCGACGAGAAGGCCACCGGATGCCAGAACCCGGCCAGGATGTGCCAGTCGCTCTCGCGGATCTCGGACCCGGCGGGGTGCTCGGCTGTGGTCGATGTCTGGTCGGTTGCCTCGTACATCGCTGTCTCGCTTATGACCTGCCAATAAGTGTGGACAATACAGTAATAGGTACAGCCGCTATGTGCCTGCCGCTCTCTAGACGATCACCGTGGTGTAACGGTTGGTGGCTATCGCCTCGGACTGACCGTCCGGGTCGGGGGGTCCGGTGAGGGTCAACTCCACGGTCAGCCGGCCGGGCTGGGCGACCACCGGGACCACCACCGACAGCCGGCCCACCAGCACGCAGTCGTCGGCGCGGGCCGCGCCCTCCCAGCGGTGCTCGCGGACCACGCGGCCGTCGGGACCCAGCATCCGGGCCTGCACCTGCATGCCGGGCACGTCGGCCCGGGTGTCGTTGACCACATGGACCGCCAGGTCGAGATAGTCGCCGGCCCGCACGCTCTCGGGCATCTGATCGGCCACCACGACCAGCGGGCGGCAGGCCTCCACCAGCGCCCACCACCCCGGCTTGGGCCGGCGCAACCTGTCCAGCACGCCGAAGCCGCCGCCGGAACCGGTAGCGGCGGCCGCCGCGGCGGCGTCGGTGGCTCCCGCGTCGGCCAGGGCGTGCAGCAGGAAACCCCCGGTGGGCCGGTACTTCAGCCGCCGCAGGGTCTCGATGGTGGTCTTGACCACCTCGGGCTGGTCGTCGGCCACCGGCGTGCCGAACGCCGACACGAACCGGCCCATAGCCGGCACCCGGGCCAGCACCGGACCGGCATCGGCGGCCCGCCCCCCGTGCAGCCCGAACCAGAGCTCGCTGGTGGTGCCGTCCAGCAGCGGGGCGCGGGGCGGCACGCCGGTGTGGGACACCACCGGGCGGGAGCCGTCGCAGCGGTCGAGCACCCGGCCCAGCCGCCGGTCGAGCACGTCGCGGTTCCATGACGGCCCCTGGCGGCGAACCACCGCCGGTGTGCGGCCGGGGCGCCGGGCCCGGGAGTACGGCTGGTCGTGCGCGCACCACACCGCCACCGAGGGACGGTGGCCCAGCAGGTCGACGGCCTCCCGGGCCTGGCGGCGGGCCTCGTCGGCCACGCTGCGGCTCATGAGGCCGCGGACCGGCAGGTCCTGCCACACCAGCACACCCAGCTCGTCGGCCGCGTCGTACAGCTCGGGCCGGGCGATGTGAGCGACCGGCCGCACCAGGTCGAGGCCGGCGTTGCGGGCGGCCCGGATGTCGTTGGCCACCTCCGATGCCGTGGCCGCGCCCAGCAGCGGCCGGGTGGGCAGCAGGTTGGCGCCCTTGACGAACAGCCGCTCACCGTTGACGTGCAGCACCCAGCGGCGCATGGCCACCGACCGGAACCCGATGCGGAAGCGGCGCCGGTCCTGGACCTCGGTGCCGGTCAACGCTTCCATCACCAGGTCGCAGAGATGCTGGTCGCCCAGCGCGTGGGGCCACCACAGCGGGGGATCGTCGATGTCGACGGCCCACTCCACCCGGTTCTCCCCGTCGGCGGCGTGGTGGCTGTGGACGTGCTCGCTGCCGGCCACCCGGGTGCGCAGATCCACCGGACCGCCGCTGGGCACGTCCAGCACCACTCTCAGCTCCAGCCGGGCCTGCGGTCGGTCCCGGTTCTCGCCGGCGTCGACCTCGGCGCAGACGGCCCGGGCGTGGCGGATCGCGATCCGTCCCGTGGACCGCAGCCGGACCGGCCGCCACACCCCGCCCACGATCAGGTCGTCGACCCCGCACAACTCGGGATCCTGCAACGCCCCGGTGAGCAGGGTCCGGTTGTCGGGGTCGCCGAAGCGGCGGCAGGTGGCCTCGATGGCCAGCAGGTGCTCGGACCGGGCCGCGAGCTGCCCGGTCACCTCCAGTTCGTGAGGCACGAAGTACCCGTCGGTGTGGCCCAGGTAGGAGCCGTCGAGCCAGACGTCCCCCTGCTGGGCCAACCCCTCGATCCGCAGCCACCAGCGCCGGCTGCTACCCCCGGCGGGGTCGTCGGCTCCGTCACCGGCGTCCTCGACCCCGGCTGCCATCGCCTCCGGCGGTCCCTCGAAGCGGTGGCGGTACAGCACCGACTCTTCGAGGGCGAAGTCCGTGCCCTCGTCATCCGGTGCGGCCTGGGACCAGTAGCCGGGCACCGGCATCGTCGTCCAGCGCGAGTCGTCGTGGTCGAACTCGTGGAACGTGCGCCGTCGCCCTTCGGTGGCCGCAGCGATCCGCCACGTGCCGCCCAGGTCCACCGTCCCAAGCTACCGCCCGCAGTTGCTGTGCCCCGGCGGTTGATGCGCCCGGCGGTTGATGCGTCCGGCGTTGCTGTGCCCGGCGGGTGGCCGCCGGTGGTCGCTTGCTCGCACGGGCTTCGCCCTACTCGCTCGCAAGTCGACCACCGCCGTCTCCCGCCTAGCCGTTTACTGCGGCCGTCACGGCGCCGCGTTGGTGTGCCCGGCGGGTGGCCGCCGGTGGTCGCTTGCTCGCACGGGCTTCGCCCTACTCGCTCGCAAGTCGACCACCGCCGTCTCCCGCCTAGCCGTTTACTGCGGCCGTCACGGCGCCGCGTTGGTGTGCCCGGCGGGTGGCCGCCTAGCCGTTACTGCGATCTCTCGAGACCCGAGCCGCTAGCCGGGAGGGCGGGTTAGCGGGCTCGGTATTGGGCTCGGGAGCCTTGGGCGTCCTTGTTGAGACGCTTGGAGAGGTGCAGGCCCTCCAGCACCAGCTCCACCGCGGAGGCCACCACCGCGGGCGACTCGGCGGCCTCGTCGCCGGACAGCAGCGCCTGCACCGGCGCAGTGAGAGCCGGGACATCGGCCAGCAGGGCCGCGTAGTCGGCGTCGGCCACATCGTCGCCGACATCCACCACCAAGTCCTCCTCGAAGGCGTCCACCACCGCTCGGTGGAGGTCGGGCGGCACGCTGTCCTTGAACACCGACAGCACCGCCGAATCGACTAGCCGCTCCAGTATCTCGGCCTCCCGGCCCTCCTCCAGGGTCTCGATCTCGACCTTGCCCGCCGTCGACGAGGTGAGCGCTTCGAGGTCGGTCACCCGGGGAACGGCGTGGTCCGTGCCGACCCGCAGGGTGCGGCGCACCGCGTTGGCCACCATCGTCTCGGTGTTGGAGATGCTGAGGCGCACCGAGACTCCCGAGCGCTGCGAGACATGGGAGCTGGACCGGGCCGCCCTGGTGAGCGCCACCACGATGCGGGTCATGAACGACGGCACCGTCACAGCCACGCCGGTGGCGTCACGGCCGTCGCCGTCGCCGTCGTCACCGGACCCGGGCCCGCCCGAGCCGACGTAGGCCTCCTGCTCGACGATGGCGATCTCGGTGCCGGCGTCCAGCGGGTAGTGGGTGCGGATCTGGGCCCCGAAACGGTCCTTGAGGGGCGTGATGATGCGGCCCCGGTTGGTGTAGTCCTCGGGGTTGGCCGACGCCACCAGCACCACGTCGAGGGGCAGGCGGACCTTGTAGCCGCGGATCTGGACGTCGCGCTCCTCCAGCACGTTGAGCAGGCCCACCTGGATGCGCTCGGCGAGGTCGGGCAGCTCGTTGATGGCGAAGATCCCCCGGTTGGTGCGGGGCACCAGCCCGTAGTGCAGGGTGAGCTCGTCGGACAGGTAACGGCCCTCGGCCACCTTGATGGGATCGACCTCGCCGATCAGGTCGGCGATGGAGGTGTCGGGGGTGGCCAGCTTCTCGCCGTAGCGGTCGTCGCGGTGGATCCAGGCGACGGGGGTGTCGTCGCCGTGCTCGGCCACCAGGGCCCGGGCCTGGGCCGAGACCGGGGCGTAAGGGTCGTCGTTGATCTCGGATGTGGCGATGATCGGCATCCACTCGTCGAGCAGGCCGACCAGGCCGCGGATCATGCGGGTCTTGGCCTGGCCACGCTCTCCCAGCATGATCATGTCGTGGCCGGCCAGCAGGGCGTTCTCCACCTGGGGGATGACGGTGTTGTGGTAGCCGAGCACGTCGTCGAACAGGGGCTGGCCCGAGAGGATGCGCTCGGTGGCGTTGCGGCGCAACTCCTGGCGCACCGGCACCGACGTCCAGCCGGAGGCCCGCAACTCGCCCAGCGTGATCGGTCTGGACCCAGACATCGCCGGCCACCCTACGGTGGGCGTGTACTGGTTGCGAGCGGGTCGCGGTGCGGTGTTGCATCTCCCGCTCTTGTTCGCTTCGCTCACGGGCCGCTCGGGCCACGGCCTCGCTCAACTCGCTCGGCCTCTGGGCGGCGCCGTGATGGCCGCAGTAAACGGGTAGGCGGGAGACGGCGGTGGTCGACTTGCGAGTGAGTAGGGCGAAGCCCGTGCGAGCAAGCGACCGCCGGCGGCCACCCGCCGGGCGCTAGCTCCTAGCGGCTCCAGAGATTGCGGCGGCGAGACGCTGGGCTGACGGCTTGATGACCCGGTCGCGGCCGATCAGCCCCCGTGGCGCACTGAAGCCCATAGCCCACTCGTAGCCGTCGACCGCGCTGTCGTGGAAGTAGCCCCGCAGGCCCGCGGCCTCTGCGTCGGCCACCACCGCCAGGGACGCGTCCAGCAGCGTGTCCCGCCAGTCGTCGTCATCGGTGGCCACCCCGTGGGCGGCCACCACCACGCCCCGGTCCGGCACCGCGTCCAGTGCCCGCGCCACCGCCTCACCCAACTCGGCCGGCTCCGGGGCGAAGCCCGCGCTCGAGCGGCGGGCCGACGCCGGCCAGCTCACCAGGCCACCGGCTTCGGTCACCCCCACCGGATGGTCGTGGCTCAGCCCCACCAGCTCCGGCCCCTTCTCGAAGCACGGCGCGGCCACCGGCGCCCGTCCGGGCACCTCGACCGCGCCTTCTCGTAACGCCCGGGTCCAGGTGCCCCACAGCAGCTCGTCCCAGCGGCGGGTCTCGATGCTGGCCGCGTGGGCGTGCTCGCGCTCGATCGGTGCGGCGTGCAGGGTGGGCGCGCCGAACACAGCCATCACCGGCTGCGGCCCCGACTCGAGCAACCGGCATGCCTCGTGCAGCGCCAGCATCGCCCCCTCGGCCGCCTCGGCCGCCGCCTCCGGGCTGCGGAGCCCCGGAGGCCGGGTGCCGAGACCGTAGCCCCGCATCGCCCAGCCGATCGGATCCTCGATCGGGCACCAGCCCGAGGCCCGCCCGTCGAACGCCTCGGCCATGCGGTCCACATGGCGGGCCCACCAGCGCCGCCGGGCGACCTCGTCGGCGTGGCCGCCCTCGTCGTCGGTGTACCAGCCGGGCAGCGAGGTGTGGTGCAGCGTGATCCACACACCCAGGCCCGCGGCCACCGCCGCGTCAACGATGTCGAGGTAGCGGTCGAGGGCATCGCGGTCTCCACGGCCCGCGGCCGGCTCCACCCGGGCCCACTCCACCGTCAGCCTCAGGTTGTTGAGCCCGAGCCGGGCCAACTGGGCCAGGTCGTCGCGGAAGTCCCGGGCGAACCCGGCCCCGTCACCTGAGCGCGGCGCCCGCCCGTCGCGCTCCCAAACCGACCAGTCGGCCGCAGGCGCCACCCCCTCGGCCGACACCGAGGAAGTCCCCGCACCCCACATGAAAGACACGCCCGTCTCCGCCGCCGGGGAGGGGCTCAGCGGGTGGTGAACACGCCGGCGTCGAACACCACCCGGTCGCCCACACAGGTCTGGAACAAGGTGGTGTCGCCGTCCACCCACATGCGCACATCGAGCCGCTGTCCTGGCAACACCGGCGCCTTGAACCGTCCGCCCATCGAGGCGAACCGGGCCGGATCGCTGTCGCACAGCGTGTGCAGCAGCGCCCGTCCGGTCACCCCGAAGGTGCACAGGCCGTGCAGGATCGGGGTGTCGAACCCGGCCAGGGCCGAGAACGAGGGATCGGAGTGCAGCGGGTTGCGGTCGCCGTTGAGGCGGTAGAGCAGAGCCTGGTCGGTGCGGGTGTCGTAGCCGGTCACATGGTCGGGGGCTCGGTCGGGCTGCTTCCAGGTGCTGGACGGGCCCCGGTCGCCGCCCCAGCCGCCCTCGCCCGAGATGAACAGCCCGGCCCGGCTGGTCCACAGCGGCTCGCCGCCGTGGCTGCGGACGCTGGTCTCCAGCACCACCAGCGCCGCCTTGACCTTGTCGTAGATGGCGGCCACCCGCGACTGGGCCAGCGCCGAGCCGGCCGCGGGCAGCTCCCGGTGCAGCTCGATGTGCTGGTCGCCGTGCAGCAGCGCGGCCAGGTTGAAATCGCCGTAGTCGGGCATCGGGCCCCGGCCGAGCACCACCGCCTGGGTGGGCAGCACCCGCTGGGGCACGTCCCGGGTGTTCTCGGTGGTGAACTCCAGCTCGAAGCTGGTGGGATCCGTGGCCCCGGCCCCTACGCCGAGGGCATAGAGCATGCTGTCGGTGGAGGTCCAGCTGATCTCGGACTCGTCTCCCACTGCGCCCACGGCGTCGGGATTGATGGGCATGGCACCTCCACCCATAGTCGAAGCAGTAGCCGGCCCACGCTAAGAGAGAGCGTGGCTTGACGGCAAGCCTTTCGCGCCGCTGCGGGATGGGGTTGATCCGCTCCAGGAGCCTGGGGGCTTGATTCCAACGTGTGACAGTTGTCGCCTACCCTCAGGGCGGTGACCTCCCATCGCGCCGCCTTCGGCTCTCGCCACGACTGCGACCTGGACGCTTTCGCGGCACTGGTCGAGCAGCCGACCGATCCGGACGACTATCCGCTGGCGGCGAGCATCATCCAGGGCGTTCCCGCCTACGACGCCGCGGCGCTGGCCCACGGCCCCAACGGCGGCGCCGAGCACCGCGATGCGCTGCGGGCCGAGCTGGCCGCGGCCCTCGTCGACGGCCCCGGCATCGTCATGCTCGAGGGAGCAGTGCCTACCGAGGCGGTGGAGCGGGCATCGCGCGTGTTCTGGAACCTGATCGCGGTCCAGCACGCCCAAGGAGGCCTGGCCGGCGACCACTTCGCCAAGCCGGGCGCCAACGACCGGGTGTGGAACGCGCTGGAGAAGCTGGCGCTGGCCGATCCCGAGGCCTTCATCGACTATCACCGCTCCGACGCGGTGGCGGTGGTCTGCGAGGCCTGGCTGGGGCCCCGCTACCAGTTGACCGAGCAGGTCAACGTGGTCAATCCGGGCGGCGAGGCCCAGCAGCCCCACCGCGACTACCACATGGGCTTTCTCACCGACGACGAGGCCGAGCGCTTCCCCCTCCATGCTCACCGGCTCTCGCCGCTGCTCACCCTCCAGGGCGCCATCGCCCACTGCGACATGGGCGTCGAGACCGGCCCCACCATGTACCTGCCGCACTCCCACAAGTACGAGCTGGGCTATCTGGCGTGGCGCCGCCCGGAGTTCATCGAGTACTTCTCCCAACATCGGGTGCAGCTGCCGCTGCGCCCCGGCGACGCGGTGTTCTTCAGCCCGGCCATGTTCCACGCTGCCGGGCACAACCGCACAACGGACGTGCACCGCATGGCCAACCTCTTGCAGATCTCCTCGGCGTTCGGCCGGGCCACCGAGGCCGTGGACCGGACTCGCATGGTCAACGCCGTCTACCCGTCGCTGCGGTCCAGGATGGCCGCCGGCCTGGACCGGGCCGCGGCGGCCAACGTGGTGGCGGCCTGCGCCGAGGGCTACGCCTTCCCCACCAACCTCGACCACGACCAGCCGGTGGACGGCCTGGCCCCACCGTCGCAAGCAGACCTGCTGCACCGAGCCCTAGACGAGGGCTGGACTCCCGACCATCTGCAACAGGAGCTAGCCCGACACTCCGAACGCCACCGCAGCACAGCAGGAGCGGCCAACAGAGGTGTCGAAGCGGACACACTTCAACCCATCGACGGCGAACAGCCCAGCCAGCCCGCCATGTCCAAGAGCGCGGCGCGGTCCGGCGCGGTCGCGAGAGCTGAGAGCGCCGCCCAATCCGGGGGCGACAGTGCAGAGGATTGCGAGCGGCCCGGTGAGGATGGGCTCGACCGCCAGCGCACGACAGTTAACGAACTGCTGGCCGAGGCCCGCCGCGGCCTTCGGCGACTCACCCCGGCCGAGCTCGTTGAGCAACTGGAAGCCGCCGCCGAGGACCGGCCGCTGGTGATCGACATTCGAGACCGCGACGACCGTGAGCGCACCGGCATGATTCCCGGCTCGGTGAGCATTCCGCTGCTGGTGCTGGAGTGGCGCTGCGACCCAACTTCAGGCCACTCGCACCCCGCGGTGCGGTCCCTCGACCAGCCGCTGGTGACAGTGTGCAACGAGGGCTACACATCAAGCTTCGCGGCGGCCTCATTACAGCGCCTGGGCTTCGAGCGGGCCACCGACCTCGAAGGAGGCATCGAAGGCTGGGCCGAAGCCGGCCTCCCCCTAGAATTGTGACGGATCACTCTTGATCCATGGCCTGCGGGGTGGTATGGCTAAAGCCTCGAGTCCGCTCCGGCCCGCAGCCGGCCACAAACGAGCGGCCCCGCGGTTTTATCGTTTTGCTTTGGTCTTGAGCGATTCTGTCCAACGCCGCGGGGTCGCTCCACCCTTGTGCCGCCATTTCGGTCAGTGCGATGAGTGCATCATCTACTGTGTTATTGCCTTCTGTGTTTGACTGCTCTAGGGTGCGTGCAATCCGTCGGCGAGAGAAGGGCCGGCGGCATCGGAGCAGCCCGAGCGGGCGTCCCAGACCGAGCATCTCGAGCGGAACGGAGCGACTGCGATGGCAGCAACACAGGCACAGCGCGCTGCGCTGTACACGACACTGGTGGACACTTTGGGCGACGAGGCCGCAGAGACCCTCATGTCAGAACTGCCGCTGGGCGGTTGGGACCAGGTGGTCACCAAGAGCGCGCTGTCCGAGGGGCTCGCCGCCATCAGCGCCGAGCTAGCTCACAACCGCGCCGAACTCACGGCTCTGCGGGCCGAGATGCACGAAGGGTTCGCACGGGCGGACAAGGAGCGCGCTGAAGGGTTCGTTCAGGCTGCCAAGGAGCGCGCTGAAGGGTTCGCTCAGGCTGCCAAGGAGCGCGCTGAAGGGTTCGCGCGGGCGGACAAGGAGCGCGCTGAAGGGTTCGCGCGGGCGGACAAGGAGCGCGCTGAAGGGTTCGCGCGGGCGGACAAGGGGCGCGCCGAACTCATGAGGAGTCAGGCACGCCACATGTATGTTGTCGTGTCGGCCATCTGTGCGGCCACCGTCTCGATCTGGGTGGCCCTCTTCGTTGTCGCCATAGGGTCATAGCCACCGCACCCCTCGCACGAAGGGACCCGCCGCTCGAAGCGGACGTGACCGCTAGGGTCGGCTCATGGCTCTGCGCAAACGCTGGCGCACTCGTCTACGGGCGCAGCCCGCTCCGGCCCGCTTCGCCTACTCGCGCTGGGACGGCACCCAGTCCGGCTACGACCTCGACGCCGACCACATCTTTGAGGAGCTTGCCGACGACCTGCTCTATCACGGCGATCTTGCCAGCGCCCTGCGCCGCCTCATGGCCGAAGGCTTCCGCGACCGCTCCGGCCGCATGGTCGAGGGCCTTCGCGACATGCTCGAGCGCCTCCGGGAACGACGCCGCGAGCTGCTGGAGCAACACGACCTTGGCGGCGTGTACGACGACATCGCCGAAGCCCTGCGCGACGTGATCCGCACCGAGCGCCGGGCCCTCGAAGACCTCGACACGGCCGCCGCGCGGGCCCGGGCCAGCGGCGATGACCGCCGGGCTGAGCTCACCGGGGCCACCGCAGCCACCAAGAGCGCCCAGCTCGACATGATGCCCCCCGACCTCGCCGCACAATTCAAGGCCCTCGACCGCTACGACTTCGAGAGCGACGAGGCCCGCCAGCAGTTCGCCGAGCTGGCCGAGCGCCTCCGCGAGCAGCTCATGCAGCAGTTCCTCGACCAGATGGCGGGCGCGGTCGACGATGCCACCGGCACCGACTCGTCGCAGGAGATGCAGCGGATCAAGGACATGCTGGCCGAGCTCAACGCCATGCTGGCCCAGCGAGCCCGGGGCGAGACCCCCGACTTCGACGGATTCATGCAGCGCTACGGCGACTTCTTTCCGGAGAACCCCAAGACCCTCGACGAGCTGCTGGAGCTGATGGCCCGCCGCATGGCCGCGGCCCAGTCGTTGCTCAACTCGATGACGCCCGCCCAGCGCGACCAGCTCCAGCAGCTCTCCGAGCAGCTGCTGGCCGACATGGACCTCAACTGGCAGGTCAACGAGCTGGCCCGCCATCTGCGCGGCCAATTCGGTGATCTCGGCTGGGACCGGCGCTACGACTTCAGCGGCATCGACCCCCTCGACCTCGCCCAAGCCTCCGACATGCTGGCCGAGCTGGGCGACATCGACGGGCTCGAGAACCTGCTGCAGGGCTCGTCCGGCCCCGGCGCGCTCGCCGAAGCCGACCCCGACACCGTGAGCAGGCTGCTGGGCGACGACGCGGCCGAGAGCCTCGAGCGCATGGCCGAAGTGGCCCGCATGCTGGAGGAGGCCGGCCTGATCGAGAACCGTGAGGGACGCTTCGACCTGACCCCCCGGGCCATCCGCAAGATCGGCCAGGGCGCCCTGCGGGATCTGTTTGCCCGGCTCGACGCCGACAAGCTCGGCCGCCACGCCGTGCACCGCGCCGGGGTGGGCCACGAGCGAGAGTCCGACACCAAGCCCTACGCCTACGGCGACCCGTTCAACCTTCACATCGGCCGCACCATCCGCAACGCCGTCGCCCGCACCGGCGGCGGCGTTCCAGTGCAGCTCCAGCCCGACGACTTCGAGGTGGAGCGAACCGAGCAGCAGGTCCGCTCAGCCACCGTGCTCATGCTCGACCTGTCGCTGTCGATGCCCATGCGCAACAACTTCCTGCCGGCCAAGAAGGTGGCCATGGCCCTGCACGCGCTGATCTCCAGCCAGTACCCCCGCGACTACCTGGGCCTAGTGTCATTCAGCGAGGTGGCCCGAGAGTTCCGCCCCGAGAAGCTGCCCGAGGTGTCGTGGGACTACGTCTACGGCACCAACATGCAGCACGGCTTCATGCTCGCCCGCCGCATGCTCAGCCGCCAGAGCGGCACCAAGCAGATCATCATGATCACCGACGGCGAGCCCACCGCCCACATCGCGCCGTCGGGCCGGCCCTTCTTCAGCTACCCGCCCACCCGTGAGACGGTGGAGTTCACCCTGGCCGAGGTGGGCCGGTGCACCCGCGACGGCATCCGGATCAACACGTTCATGCTGGACGCCACGTCGTATCTGACCAACTTCGTCGAGCGCATCACCGAGATGAACGGTGGTCGAGCCTTCTTCACCACCAACGCCAACCTCGGCGACTACGTGCTGGTCGACTTCGTGGAGCACAAGCGCAGCCTGGTCCACGCCCGCCGCTGACTCCCCTCCGAGAAGGCCGGGGGAGCGGTGAGAACTTCCACCGCCCGAGTTTGCAGTTGTCATATGACAGTGGTGTAATTACATTGATGGAACCGACGGGAGCCCACCGACGGGAACCCAAGCGTCGCGTTCGGACGGTCTCCACAGAGGAGGACCCAATGGAGTTGCACGGCATCTTTCCGGCCGAGGACATGTCCTGGCAGCGCGAGGCCAACTGCCTGGGCGTGCATCCCGACCTCTTCTTTCCCGAGCGGGGCGCCTCCACCCGCGAGGCCAAGGAAGTCTGCAAGGGCTGCGTGGTGCGCGAGGAGTGCCTGGAGTTCGCGCTCAACAACGGTGAGAAGTTCGGCATCTGGGGCGGCATGAGCGAGAGGGAGCGCCGTCGCATCCGGCGAGTCCGCGCCCAGCAGCGCCGGGCCGCCGTCGGCGCCTGAGCATCCCGGCTCGCCCCTTTCCGGTGCCAGCGCCCGAGCATCCCAACGCCGGAGCCCGAGCACTCCGGTCCCGCCTGGGCCGTAGCTGGGATGCGGCTGTGGAAAAGGAAGGGTATGCTTCCCGGCAATGCCAAACATAGGTGCACCTGAACTGCTCATAATCCTGGTGCTCGTCCTGCTGGTCTTCGGTGGGGCGAAGCTTCCGAAGCTCGCCCGCTCGCTGGGCCAGGCGCAGCGCGAGTTCAAGGACGGCCTGCAAGAAAGCGCCAACGAGGGGGAAGCCTCCGGGGGCGGCAGCAAGGCGACCGGGGGCGACAACTCGGGCGGAGGAGCTTCGGGCAAGAACGGCTCCTCCTGAGAGCCCTCGCAACGAAGCGGAGACCCAGATGACGCTCGCGAGCGCCGACATCGAGCCGGTCGACGAGACGCCGGTGGGCCAAGCCACGATCACTTACCTCGGGCCGGTGGCACCCCACTGGGAGATCCGCGCCGTCTACGGCGATGTCGACTTCATGAACTCGTTCCGGGATCGGGTCCACGCCCGCCTGCTGCTGCTGCCCCCCCACGACCCGCAGTTCCGCCGCAACCGCGAGCGAGTCAATCGCGATGCCGAGCGCGAGCGCATCATCGTGGACTGGGACCTCGGCTATCCCGAGGAAGAAGATCCCTACACCGATCGGGAGCGGGGCTGACCGGCCCCTCTAGTAGGACGATGATCTGCGTCGGGGGGTGGTCCAAGCCTCTCACCGACTACTTCAGCCGGGAGATCTCGTGGCTGGCCTTCAACGGCCGCGTCCTCGCCCTGGCCGACGACCCCGACATCCCGCTGCTGGAGCGGGCCCGGTATCTCAGCATCTTCGCCACCAACCTCGACGAGTTCTTCCAGGTCCGGGTGTCGGGGCTCGCCGACCGGGTGGCGGCCGAGCTGACCGAGCGCACCATCGACGGCCACACCCCCGCCGAACAGCTCCGCGAGGTCCGCCGGATCGCCTCGAAGCTGTGCCGAGAGCAGCAGCGCCTCTTCCTGGAGCGGGTCAACCCGGCCCTGGCGGCCGAGGGCGTACACCTGCTGACTCCCGACCAGATCAGCTCCGAGGAGTGCGACCACCTTCGCCGGCACTTCGAGCAGCGGGTGTTCCCGGTGCTCACACCGCTGGCCGTCGACCCCGGCCATCCGTTCCCGTTCATCTCGGACCTGTCGCTCAACCTGGCCGTGCTGATGCGCGACCCGGTCGACTCGGAGCGGCGCTTCGCCCGGATCAAGGTTCCCGACACCCTCGACCGCTGGGTTCGCACCGGCGAGGACTCCAGCCGGTTCGTGGCCCTCGAGGATGTGGTCGCGGCCCACTTGGACATGCTCTTCCCCGGAATGGAGCTGCTGGAGCACCACGCCTTCCGGGTGACCCGCAACGCCGACCTCACCCTCAACGACGAGGACGCCGACGACCTGCTGATCGCGGTGGAGATGGAGCTGCGCCGGCGCCGCTTCCAATGGGCCGTGCGCCTCGAGGTCGCCGACTCGATGTCGCAGGAGGTGCTCGACCTGCTGGTGCGCGAGCTCAACCTGACCGCCGACGCGGTGGTGCGGGTGCGGGGGCCGGTCGACCTCGGAGGATTGAACGAGATCGCGGACCTGCCCCGGCCGGAGCTGAGATGGCCCCACTGGGGCGGCATCACCGAGCCCGAACTGATCGCCGAGGACGGCCCCGCCGACTTCTTCAAGGTGCTGCGCTCGGACGACCTGCTGGTGCACCATCCGTACTCGTCGTTCAGCCATTCGGTGGGCGAGCTGATCCATCAGGCCGCACGCGACCCGGCGGTGCTGGCCATCAAGCTCACGCTGTACCGCACCTCCGGCGACAGTCCCATCATCGATGCCCTGGTGGCCGCCGCCGAGCGGGGCAAGCAGGTGGCGGTGCTGGTAGAACTCAAGGCCCGCTTCGACGAGGCCCGCAACATCAGCTGGGCCAAGCGGCTGGAGCGGGCTGGCGCCCATGTGGCCTACGGCCTCGTCGGACTGAAGATCCACGCCAAGATCGCCATGATCGTGCGGGAGGAGCCCGACGGGATCCGCCGCTACTGCCACATCGGCACCGGCAACTACAACCACCGCACCGCCCGCCTCTACGAGGACTTCGGTCTGCTCACCGCCGATCCCGACACCGGCGCCGACGTGGCCAGCCTCTTCAACCAGCTCACCGGCTACGGCCGCAGCCTCTGCCACGAGCACCTGATCACCGCGCCCGAGCAGCTGCGGCCCCGCCTCTCGGAGCTGATCGAGCAGGAGATGCACGTGCCGGGCGGACGCATCATCATGAAGCTGAACTCGCTGGCCGACGGGCCGATGATCGACCAGCTCTACAAGGCATCGCAGTCCGGCGTGGAGATCGACCTGATCGTGCGGGGCCTGTGCGGTCTGCGGCCCGGGGTGGAGGGCCTGTCGGAGACGATACGGGTGCGCTCCATAGTGGGCCGGTTCTTGGAGCACTCCCGGATCTACCACTTCGCCAATGGCGACGGTCCGGGCCGTGCCGCCACCTACATCGGCTCGGCGGACCTGCTGGCCCGCAACCTCGACCGGCGGGTGGAGGCGCTGGTGCGGGTGGACGATCCCCGGCTGGTGGCCCGGGTGGTGGAGGTGGCCGAAGTTTGCCTGTCCGACGAGCGACTGGCCTGGACGCTGGACTCCGACGGCGTGTGGACCCGCTGCGACCGCGGCGCCGACACCGACACCCATGTCAGGCTCCAACAGCTCGCATTGAACCGGGCTCGCACAACGTAGGCGCGCCGCCTTTCCGGCCGGCGGGTCCTGTCGCCGCCACCCCCGGCCTACCGGGGCATGCGCTGATTCAAGTTGCCGAGCGGATACCCATGATGCGGCCTTCTTGTGCCAGCACGCGTCGTACCCTGAGGGGGTGGGGCAGGACGAGGTGAGTGATCGGGGCCAGCCGGTGCCCGCGTACAGCCCGTTCCAGCGCCTGGCCCGCGTCCACGCTGCGGCCACCGCCACCGATGCGGTGATCGCGGTGGCTCTGGCCGGGTCGATCTTCTTCTCGATCAGCCCCGACGCGGCCCGCGACCGGCTGGCCCTCTACCTGGCCCTGTCGGTGGCGCCGTTCGCGGTAGTCACGCCGCTGATCGGCCCGGTCATCGACCGGATGCCGGGCGGGCGCCGGGCCATGATCCTGGTCACCAACCTGGGCCGGCTGGTGGTGGCCCTGCTGATGATCCGCCATCTCGACACCCTCTGGCTGTTCCCCGAGGCCTTCGCCCTGCTGGTGCTGCAGAAGTCCTATGCGGTGGCCAAGAGCGCGGTGGTGCCACGCTACGTGACGTCGAAGATCAACCTGGTGCAGGCCAACAGCCGCCTAGCCCTGATCAGCGCGGTGATGAGCCTGGTCGGGGCGGGCATCGGCTCGGCTCTGGCCTTCCTGGGAAGCCCGGCCGTGGCCGCGGGCGCAGCGACCGTTGGCTACCTGGTGGCCGCGGGGATCACGCTGCAGCTGCCCCGGATCCCGGTGGCGCAGCGCCGGCCCACCTCGACTGAGCGCACGGCGCTGCGGGCTGCCACCATCCTGTTGTCGGCGTCGGCCATGGCCGTCATGCGCGGCGCAGTGGGGTTCGTCACCTTCATGCTGGCCTTCGAGCTGCGCGGCGGCGAGGAGGGCCTCAACGTGAGCGCGGCCGGCGCGGCCCTGGGTGGGGCGGTGGCCTCCGAGCGCGGCATCGACATCGTCGGCGATCCCAGCGCCCCGTTCTGGCACTACGCCGCAGTGGTGGCGGCTGCAGGACTGGCCGCGTTCACTGGAGTGCAGATCGCTCCCTTGTTGAGACGCAGCCTGGTGGAGGAGCTGATCCTGCTGGGAGCGTTGGCCGTGGTGTTGTCCACCGCGGTGCTGGCGGCAGTGTCGGGCGGACTGATGGGTTTGACGTTCCTGGCGGCCGGGGTGGCCATCTCAGCCGCGGCGGGCAAGCTCGCCTTCGACTCGCTGGTCCAGCGGGACGCTCCCGACGCCAACCACGGAAGGTCGTTCTCCCGCTTCGAGGCCCGCTTCCAGATCGCCTGGGTGGCCGGCGCCGTTGTGCCGGTCGTCGTGCCCATTCCGGCCCGGCTGGGGTCGGTGCTGGTGGCACTGGTGGCGGCCTTCGCTCTGGTCTCGTTCATAATCAGTCGGCGCCGCACCGCCACCACCTAGAGCATGGGTGGGTCGGTGCAAGCCTGTCGCCCCGGTAGGCCCGCCGGCCGGGAGGGCCCAGCCCTAGAGGGCGCGCAAATAGGTGAGAGCCGGTCGCTTCGCAGTGGGGTCATTCCCGCTCTTGTTCGCTGCGCTCACGGGCCGCTCAGGCCACGGCCTCGCCCGTATGGGCCGGAATCGCTCGCCTATTCGCTCGGCCCCTTAGCGGGGCAGGTCTAGCGAGGCAGGTCTATGCGGGCCAGCCATAGGCCGGCTGCGTCGACTTCGGCGGGGGTTGGCAGGTTGTCGGGGTGGCTGAACAGGCGCTGCAGTCCCTCGGCGCCGGCCCGCTCCACCACCCCGGAGGCGAAGGCCGCACCCCGCTCGTACTGGGTCTGGTCGAGTTCCAGGCCGAGGAGCCGCTCCACGAAGCGGTCCGACTCGCTGGCCTCCACCCGGTGGCGCCGCAGAGCCTCCGACAGGCGGCTGTAGGAGCCGATCAGGTCTGCTCCGATGCGGTCCATGGTGTGGTCGACGTAGCCGGCGATGGCCGCCGCCAGCGCAGTCAGCTGGGGCAGCAGAGCCTCTTGGGCCGGTGAGCGCACCGCTCCCAGCAGGGCTTCGGGGCTGCCCAGCTCCGACTGGAGCGCGGCGAACGCCTCGGGACCGCCCGCGATCGGGTCGAAGTCTCCCAGGAGCTCCTCAAGGCGCCGGGGATTGGTCTCGAAACCGGAAGCATGGCGCAGCAGCAGGTCGCTCACCGCCCCGCGAACATGATCCACCCCGAACACGGCGCAGTAGACGGCCTCGTGCAGGCACACCCACAGGCGGAGGTCGTCGGGATCCAGCGACCACTGTCGGCCGAACTCGTCGACGTTGGGCAGCGTGATCAGCATGGGCTTGCCGACCGGCCGGGGCACCGGCAGCACGTAGCCGCCGAGGGCGTACTGGGCCAGACGGCCCACCATGGCGCCGGTGGTGAGGGCCAGCATGGTGGGGCCGATCATCTTGGTGAGGCCGGCCATCATGGCCGCCATCGGGTCGCCGGGCCCGTCGTCGGGGTCCGGTGCCATGGAGGCCGCCATCGACTGGTTGAGCGCGCTGAACAGCTCGTCATAGTCGCCGACGGTGCGGTCCGACCAGCCGACCCGGTTCACTACTTCCACCCGCAGGGCCGTCCCCGGCGACGGCTGGAGGCCGGTGGCATCGGCCACCCGCAACTCGGCCACTCGCACGAGCTGCTCGACGGCCATGCGCGCCGACGGATCGATGTTGGGCTCCGACACTCCGCCGCTGGCGATGGCCCGGCCCACCTCGCGGGCGTGACCGGCGCCGGGTGTCGCCCCCTGCAGCATCCGCATCAGATCGCCGATAACCGGAATGCCGCCCAGATCGCCTACCCCACCCGGCCCGCCCGGCCCGGGATCGTCGGGGCCGCTCAAGCCTTCAAGGTCGCCGAGATCGCCGAGTCCTGCCAGACCCTCGAGACCTTCCAAGCCTTCGAGGCCCTCCAGGCCCGCTATGCCTTCTGAATCGTCGGGGCTCGCTGGGTCCGCTGAGTCGTCGGAGTCGTCTAGGCCCTCAACAGGATCGTCGGGTCCGCCCTCGGTTGGCGGATCGCCGCTCATGGGGGCATGGTAAGGGAATGCAGCCGCGATTGTGGACCCCGCCCCGGCAGTGACCCGGATAGTGGTGACGGGCGCCCACGGGTCGGTGGGGCGTCGAGTGGTGGCCCGGCTGGCCCAGCAGCGTCCGGCCGCGTCGGTGGTCGCCATCGACAAGGAGGCCGCCCACATCCCCGTTGCCTCAGAGCACTCCGTCACTGTCAAGCAGGCCGACCTGGCCGACGCCGACCTGGGGGCGCTGTTGTCCGGCGCCGACTCGGTGGTGCACCTTGCCTCGACCGTGACCGCGGGAACCCTCAACCCGGCCGAGATCGAACTGGAGGCCGCCCTGCTGCACCGGGTGCTCGACGGGCTCGACTCCGCCGCGGTGCCCCACCTGGTGGTGATGTCGTCCGCGATGGTGTACGGCGCTCGGCGCGAAAACCCCGTGCCCATCACCGAGGACGCCCCGGTGCGGCCCAACCCCGACTTCGACTGGGCCCTGCAGCGGCACCGGCTGGAAAAGCTGGCCCAGCAGTGGGGTCTGGCGCCGGGCCGGTCGGTCACCATTCTGCGCCCCTGTGCCGTGGTGGCCGAGGACCGCCTCGGCCAGTTGGCCAACACGCTGCGGGCCGCCCGGTCGGGAGTGGCGGCCGACGGCGACCCGCCGGTGCAGTACCTGCACGCCGACGATCTGGCCGCGGCGGTGGTTGCCGCGGTCGGCGTCAGCTACGACGGCATCCTCAACGTGGCGCCCGACGGCTGGATCTCCGGTGGCACCCTGGCCGAGCTCGAGGGTCCCCGCCCCCGGCTGCGGGCGCCGTCGCACCTGGTGCGGATGCTGAGCGCGCTGCGCTGGCGCTCCGGCCTGGCGCCGACCCCGCCGGGAGTGGTGCCCTACACGACCCATCCGTGGGTGGTGGCCAACGACCGGCTGCGGGCCCTGGGCTGGCGCGCCGCCCACAGCAACGAGGAGGCGTGGGTGGTGTCGCACGAGCCCAATCCCCTCGAAGCGCTCCCGGCCCGCCGACGCCAGGAACTACTGCTCGCGGCCGCAGGCGTACTGCTGGTCGGGGTCCTGGTCGGGGCCGGCCTCGCAGTCCGAGCCCTCCACCGGCGCCGCCGCGCCAAACGCACCTGATCTTGACGGCACCGGACTTCCGACCGCGCTCGGCCTCCGGCTTCACCACTACGATGTCTCGCAGTGCTGGCACCCCCTGACCCCGGCGACACCTGGCTCGGCCTGTCACCCGATCCGCTGCCATCGGCGGAGGTGGCGCAGTGGGTGGTGCGGCCCCATTGCGGTGCGGTGGTGCAGTTCAGCGGCACGGCCCGCGACCACTCCACCGACCGCCCCGGAGTGGACCTCCTTGAGTACGAGGCGTACGAGGAGGCGGTCGAGCCCCGCCTGGCCGCCATCGCCGCGCAGATGCGGGGCTGCTGGGACGACCTCGGGCGCATCGCCATGCTGCACCGGGTGGGGCCGGTGGCGGTGGGAGAGCCCGCGGTGGTGGTGGCCGTTTCGTCTCCCCACCGCGGCGCTGCCTTCGAGGCCGCCCGCTTCGCTATCGACACCCTCAAGGCCGCCGTTCCCATCTGGAAGCGGGAGCGCTGGGCGGGCGGCGAGAGCTGGGGCTTGGAGGCCCAGCACATCATCGAGGTCGACGAGACCAACGGTCCGGCAGTGGCTGGGGGCGACGAGACCGGCAGGCCGGCTGTGGCTGAGGTCGAGAGCAGTGGACCGTCCGTGGCAGACGCTGACGAGACCAGCGCTCCGGCTGTGGCTGAGGTCGCCTGATGAGGGGTTCGGTGCTGTTGGTGGTGGGCTCGCTAGGGCTGGCCACGATCGTCTCGATGCTGCTGTGGGTGGCCCGCAAGATCACCTGGCGGCGGCCCGCCCCGTACCTGCGCCAACTCGAGGCGGTGTCGGGCGCCCCTAGGCGGTCCGGCCCCGCCAGCGGGATCTCCAGGCTCGACCCCATGAGGTCCGACAACGGCGAGGCCGCCGCCGAGGACGCGCCCGTCGCCTCGGAGCGCTGAGCGGTGCCCCGCGACCTGGCCATCGACCTGGGCACGGCCAACACTCTGGTGTACGCCCGAGGCCGGGGCGTGGTGCTCAACGAGCCGTCGGTGGTGGCGCTCAACACCAACACCAACGAGCTGCTGGCGGTGGGGCACAAGGCCCGCCGGATGCTGGGCCGGACGCCCGGCTACATCGTGGCTCGCCGGCCGCTGCGCAAGGGCGCCATCACCGACTTCGAGATCACCCAGGACATGATCCGGATCCTGCTCCGACAGGTGGGGGTGAGCCGGGTCAACCGGGCCCGGGTGGTGGTGTGCGTGCCCTCCGCCATCACCCCGGTGGAGCGCCGGGCGGTGATGGAGGCCGCCCGCCGGGCTGGCGCCATCGAGGTGAGGCTGATCGACCAGCCGGTGGCCGCCGCCATCGGCGCAGGGCTGCCCATCGACGAGCCGGTCGGGTCGATGGTGATCGACATCGGGGGCGGCACCACCCAGACCGCCCTGCTCAGCCTGGGCGGGATCGTGGCCCTGGAGGCGGTGAGGGTCGGCTCTTTCGACATCGACGACTCCATCCAGGCCCACATGCGCCGCGAGTACGGCATGGCCGTGGGCGAGCCCACCGCGGAGCACACCAAGATCGTGGTCGGCTCGGCGTCGCCCACCCGCAACGAGACCGCGGCCGAGATCCGGGGCCGGGAACTGATGTCGGGAATGCCCAAGACGACGGTGGTGACCCCCGACGAGATCCGCCGAGCTATCGAGGAGCCGGTCACTGCCATGGTCGACTCGGTGCTGAGCTGCCTGTCGCAGTCTCCCCCTGAGCTGGCCCAGGATCTGATCGCCCGGGGCGCCTACCTCGTCGGCGGGGGAGGACTGCTCAGAGGGATGGACATCCGCCTGTCGCGCGAGATGTCGTTGCGGGTGCGGCGGGTCGACGCCCCGCTGGAGACGGTGGTGCGGGGCGCGGGCCGATGCCTCGAGCAGCTCGGGATGGACTTCTCGATCTTCAGCGACGACTTCGAATAGCTACCCACATCGAGTAGCTCGAACCCCGTCGCCTACACCGCTCGCAGTTCGTCGGCGGCGGTGCGGACCTGCCGGTCGCGGTCGGTGGACGCTTTCGCCAGCGCGGCGTCGACTTCGGGTCCGTCGAAGGGGGCGAGCGCGATCACGGCCCGGCGGCGGACCTCGGGCTTGTCGTTGAGCCCGGCCAGAACCGCGGACAGCCCGGCGGGATGGGCGATGGCGCCCAGAGCCGCGATGGCCGACTCGCGGCACAGCGGATCATCGTGGGCTCCGGCCACCTGCGCCAGCGCATCGACCACTGCGGCCGCTTCGGCGCTGTGGTTGGCCGAGGCCTTCTCGCCGCACGTCCAGGCGGCCGCTTCCACCACCCTGCGGTCGTCGTCGGCCAGCCGTTCCGCAACCGCGGCTGCCGAGATGTCGTCGCGGCCCGAGGCGAGCTCGAGTCCGGTCAATCGAACCTCGGGCGCGGGATCGGCGAGCGCCGCCTCAAGTTCTGGAGCGGCTAGATCTCCGATCCTCTCCAGCGCCCGCAGCGCGCTGGATCGCACCATCGCGTCGCCGTCTCGCAGATACGGCCGGGCCCCGGCCGCGTCGCCGGCGTGTCCGGCCTCGGCCGCCTTCCGCCGTCGCCCGATGGCCCCCGCGGTGGCCACCTAGGAGATGGCCTGTTCGAGCAGGAAGCCGGCCACCACCACCAGCAGGCCCACCAGCGCGGCCAGCACGAAGCCGATGACCACCACCAGCGCGGCCAGCACCGCCAGTGCGAGGATCCGCTGCCACCACTGCGGGTAGGCCTTCGGGCCCACCACCGGGCGGGGCACAGCCCGGCGGGCCAGCCCCAGCAAGCGCAGCACATCGATGAGCCTGGGGCGGTCGGCCCACGCCGACTGGAGGACCGTCCAAGCCCAGCGGGCGATCCGATCAGTCCTCGCAGGCCCGTCCTGGTCGGAACCCGCTGGAGCTTCGTCGTGCGTCCCCACCGTCTCGGGTGGGGTTGCGCTCCCGTCGGACTCGGGCGGAGTTGCGTCGCTTGTCTGCTCTGAGAGAGCTTCGCCGGTGGTCGGGGCTGTCGCCATGGGCGGTACCTTGGTGTCCCGAAGCCGCTGCGAATCAGCGGTGCTCGAGTGGAGACGACTGGACGGCCCATCACGCTAGCTTCGCCCCCGCCCACTGCCCCGATGCCGCCACGCCGCCGCTGGTTCCCGCGGCGGCTCGTGCTGGCCGTCGCTGGCAGCGTTGCCGCTCTGGCGGCGGTCGGGGTGGGGCTGTACTTCGTCCCGGCCCAGTGGGCGGGCCGGATCGTGCCGGGCGACTCGGTGGTGGACGGCGACGCAGTGGCCTTCATGCCCGGCACCGCCATAGCCACGTCGGGTCGGGTCGAAGCCGACGGCATCGAGGTGTTCGATCCCGACGGCGAGATCCTGCTGCTTACCGTCGCCATCGACAGCGACCTGAACGTGCTCGACTGGGTGCGGTCGTCTATGGACGACGCCATCGAGTTGCGCAGCCGGACATCGGTCTACGGCGACCGCTCCGACGCCGAGCAGCGCCGCCACAACCGCCACCTCATGGACGGTTCCAAGGACGCGGCCACGATCGTGGCCCTAGAGCACCTCGGTGTCGACGCCGCGGACTTCACCGGGGTGCTGTTCGTTGAGACGGTAGCGGGCGCCCCGGCCGACGGACTGCTGGAGGCCAGCGACGTGATCCTGGCCATCAACGGCGAGCCGGTTACCACCGTCGAGTCGCTGCGCGAGGTGCTGGCCGAGCTGGTGCCGGGCGACACGGTCGTGGTCACCGCGGAGAGCCTCGACACGGGAGAGCGCCGCGACGTGGAGTTGACGCTCGATGCCCATCCCGACCACGGCGGCTCGTTCATCGGGCTGAGCGGGATCACCGAGCGGGTCGAGCGGTCGCCGCTGCCCTTCGACGTCGACATCGCCTCGGGTGCGGTGGGGGGACCGTCGGCGGGACTGGCCTTCGCGCTGGTCATGCTCGACGTGCTCACTCCGGGCGAGCTCACCGGAGGCAAGCGGATCGCCGTCACCGGCTCCATCCGCCTCGACGGGTCGGTGGGCGATGTGGGGGGCGTGACCCAGAAGGCGGTGGCGGCCCGGGATGCGGGCGCTGAGATGATCATCGTGCCCGAGGCGTCGGTGGACAAGGCCCTGTCGGGCGCGGGCGATGTGCCCGTGGTGGGGGTGGCGACGCTGGACGAAGCCCTGCAGGCCCTCGAGGGCGCCGGCGGCGAGCCCGTAGGACGCCTCCTCGGCTGAGTGTCTGGGGATTCCGGTTCTTGTAGCGCTTCGTGGCTGCCGACGCGGCGCGTGGGACGCTTGCTCGGCTGACTAGCGCAGCACGCGGCTGAGTATCGTAGGAGTCTGTCTGACAGGAGCGGGGGCAAGCCATGGAGAACGGTGAAGAATCTGACCCCGCAGTCGGGCTGTCCCCCGAAGCGGTGGAGGAGGTCGACTTCGCCAAGGCGCGCCGCGGCTACGAGCCCGGCGCTGTCCGGGCCCGGCTGCGCGAGGCCGCCGAGGAGATCCGCCGGCTCAACACGCTGGTCGGCTCGCTGTCGGGTCGCATCGAGGAGCTGGAGTCCACTCCCGCCGAGGTGCTCGAGTCGCGCCGGGTGGCGGAGGCGCTGGGCGACGAGGCGACCCGCATCCTCCAGTCGGCCAGCGAAGCGGCCCAGGAGAGGGTCGAGCGCGCCGAGGCAGAGCACGCCCGCATCGTCGGCGAGGCTTCCACGACCGCCGCGGCCACCATCGAGGACAGCCGCGAGCAGGGCAGGAGCATGGTGCTGGAGGCTCGCAACGTGCGGGAGCGGATCCTGTCCGACCTGGCCGCCAAGCGCCGCCAGTACCAGATAGAGGTGGAGCAGCTCCGAGAGACCCGCGACCGTCTGCTGGAGGCGCTCGGCATCTTCCGAGCGGGTCTCGACGGCTGGATCGACGAGCTGGTCTCCGCCGGGCCCCGGACCGCCGCCGCGGCCGAGCGGGCCGGGCTGCGGGTCGCGGCCCAGCCGGAGCCCACCGTGGCCCAGATCGAGGCCGAGATCGGCACGGCCCGCCTGGCGGGAAGGCCCCTCGATGGCGGACCCGGCGAGGGCGCCCACGCCGATGCTGGCGACACCGCCGTCGACGACGCCGAGCATGCGGCGCCGGAGAGTCCCGGTCCCGAAGACGTCGACGAGCCTGGACTCGTCGAGATCGCCGAGTCGCCCGGCAAGTCCGCACGGCTCTACGACATCGAGGCGGAGCCCGAGGTTGCGCCGGGGCTGGCACCCGACGCGGCGGTGGCGATGTCCACTGAATCGTCGCCGGACGCCGGGGCCATCTTCGCCCGCCTGCGCTCCATCACCGCCCAGCCGGTGCCGACCTCGACCGAACCGGGCCGCGGCGCACCGACCGGGACCGCGGAGGCGCCGACCGAGTTCCCCGACGAGTTCGACGAGGAGCACGAGGCTGCCGCCGGCGGTGCGGTCCCGGCCGAGCCGCCCGATCCCGATGACCTCCTCAGCGCGGCCCGGGCCGTGGCGGTGGGCGGGATCGCCCGCAGGCTCAAGCGGCTGGTGGTGGACGAACAGGGCGACCTGCTCGACGGCATCCGCCGCAGCGGGGTCCGAGCCGTGCGCTCCGCTATCGCGGCCGACGCCAAGGACTACACCCGGGCCGCACGCGTGCCCATGCAGGACTTCGCCTCCGACATCGACGTGAGCATCGACGACGTGGATCTCGCCGCGGCCGGCGACGCCATCGTGGCGGTTCTGGTCGAGCCGGTGAGGTCCCGCCTCGGCGATCTGGCCGACGAGACCGACGACGCCGACGAGCTAGCCAGCGCGGTGCGCTCCATCTACCGGGAGTCCCGATCGCGCCGGGCCGATTCCGCCGCTGAGGCTGCCTTCTCCGCGGGCTGGCCCGAGCCGATAGCGTGACCCGGTGCGCACCGTAACCTCCCCCTCAGGCGGCCGACCCCGCTTCGGCTCTAGACGAACCCGCTTCATAGCCCTTCTGATCGCCGGCGGCCTGCTGGTGCTGATGCTGTCGCTGCGCGGGATCGCCCGCTTCTACACCGACTATCTGTGGTTCGACTCGCTGGGCCGCACCGACGTGTGGGGCCGTGTGCTGCTGGCCAAGATCGCGCTGTTCGTGATCTTCGCGGCCATCTTCTTCGTGCTGATCTGGATCAACCTGGCAATAGTCGACCGCCTCAAGCCCGAGGTCCGACCGCCCGGACCCGAAGAGGAGATGCTCGGGCGCATCCACGACGTCTTGTCGAGCCGCACCCGGCTGGTCCGGCTGGCCGTGTCGGTGGTGTTCTCGCTGCTGGCCGCATCGGGGGTGTCGAGCCAGTGGGAGGAGTGGCTGCTCTTCGTCAACCGCAAGAACTTCGGGATCGTCGATCCGCTGTTCGACACCGACATCGGGTTCTACGTGTTCCGGCTGCCGTTCCTGACGTTCCTGGTGAGCTGGGCCTTCGCCGCCTTCATGATCATCCTCGTGGTGATCGGCGTGGCCCACTACATCAACGGTGGAATCCGGGGCCAGGTCCCACGGGGCACGCCCAGGGTGCTGCCCGCGGTGAAGGTGCACCTGTCGGCGATCCTGGCCGTGCTTGCCCTGGTCAAGGCGGCCGACTACTGGCTGTCTCGCTTCGAGCTCACCGTGTCGGACCGCGGGGTGGTGGACGGCGCCCTGTACACCGACGTCAAGGCCAAGCTGCCCGCCCTCAACCTGCTGCTGCTGATCTCGCTGTTCGCCGCAGTCCTGCTGTTGGTGAACCTGCGCCGCCGGGGCTGGGTGCTGCCCGCGCTGGCGGTGGGGCTGTGGGCGTTCACCGCTTTGGTGATGGGCAACCTGTACCCGGCCTTCGTGCAGCGCTTCCAGGTCGATCCCAACACCACTGCCCGCGAGTCGGTCTACACCGCCGACAACATCTCGGCTACCAGGGCCGCCTACTCGCTGGTGCCCGACGCCGACGTCGCCCTCGAGGTGTTCGACTACCGGGAGAACCCCACGCCCGCCCAGCTGCGGTCCGCGGCCCAGACCGTCAGCAACGCCCGGATCCTCGACCCGCTGACCCTCACCGACACCTTTGAGAAGGACCAGGGCGAGCGGGATTTCTACCGTTTCTCCGGGGTGCTCGACGTCGACCGCTATGAGGTGGACGGCGAGCTGACCCAGGTGGTGCTGGCCGCCCGCGAGCTGAACCTGAGCGAGCTGGGGTCGTGGGAGCGCCAGCATGTGGCCATCACCCACGGCTACGGGATGGCCATCGCCCGGGCCAACGTCACCGACGTGCGGGGCAGCCCGGTGTTCATCACCGGCGGCCTGCCCGTCGAGGTGGACCCGGCCATCGACCTGCAGCTCGACGAGCCCCAGATCTATGTGGGCGAGAACCTCGACGGCTACGCGCTGGTGGGGGCGACCCGAGACGAGGTCGACTATGTGGACGGCCAGGGGCGCGAGGAGAGCTTCCGCTACACCGGCGACGGCGGCGTGGGCATGGGGTCGTTCCTGCGCCAGTCCGCCTTCGCGCTGCGCTTCGGCCAGCTCGACCCGCTGATCTCCAACTTCGTGGACGGCGACACCAGCATCATCTACATCCGCGACGCCCGCGACCGGGTGACGAACGTCGCCCCGTTCTTGGAGCTCGACTCCGACGTGTACCCGGTGGTGCACGATGGCCGCATCCACTACGTGCTCGACGCCTACACCACCACCGACCGCTACCCCTACTCCCAGAGCGCCGACACCAGCGGCCTGGGCCTCGAGGCGGGGCTGGCCGACGCCGGCGCCAACTACATCCGCAACTCGGTGAAGGTGGTGGTCGATTCCTACGACGGCGACGTGACGCTGTACGTGATGCCGGTCGCCGACCCGATCGTGGCCGCGTGGCAGTCGGCCTTCCCCGACCTGTTCACCGACTTCTCCGAGATGCCCGAGGGCCTGCGCTCGCATCTGCGCTTCCCCAACGACCTGTTCACCGTGCAGACCAACATGTGGGCCTCCTATCAGGTGTCGGACCCCGAGGCGCTGATCATCGGCACCGAGCGGTGGGCGGTGGCCCAGGATCCGGGCCGCAGCGTCCAGGCCGGCGGCATCGCCGAGGCGGTGGTGGGCGAGGGCGGCGTGCTGACCCGGCGGGAGCGGCGGGTTCCGGCCTACTACTCGCTGATCCAGCTTCCCGGCGAGGAGCAGGCGTCGTTCGTGGCGCTGCGCTCGTTCGTGCCGGTCTCCGACGACGACAGCCGCAAGGAGCTCACCGCCTTCATGGTGGGCGAGACCCGAGACGACGGCACGTCGCGGCTGGTGTCCTACGAGATGTCCAACCTGCTGGCGCCCGGCCCGGCCATCGTGGCCTCCAACATCTCCACCAATCCCGACATCAGCCGCGAGCTCACGCTGCTCAACGACCAGGGCTCGCAGGTCGACTTCGGCGACATGCTGCTGCTGCCGGTGGAGGACTCGGTGCTGTACGTGCGGCCCATGTACGTGCGGGCCCAGGGAACCCAGATCCCGCTGCTGGCGGGGGTGATCGCCTCGGTCGGCAACCGCACCGCGCTGGGCAAGACGCTGGGCGAGGCCCTTGAGGACCTGTATCCGGGCACGAACTTCGACGGAGTGGTGCTGCCGCCGGTGGCGACCGACGGCGACGCTCCGGTGGCTGACGAGCCGGGTGAGGCTGAGGCCGACGAGCCGTCGGTGGCGGACGGGCCGGACCTCGGCGTCGGCGAGCTGACTTCCTCGGAGACCCAGCAGCTGATCGACGAGCTGGCCGACCTGCGCCGCCGCCAGGACGAGATTCTGGAACGCCTGCTACAGGAGTTGGAGAACTAGCCGGTTCCTGTCGCCGCGCCCGCGGTGCCGGATGGTGTTACGGGCCGTGGCTGTGAGGGTCGGAGGACGAGCGCTCTCCTTCGCCGCGCCCGCGGGGGCGTGTTGAGCGCGGGGACCGGGCCGGGTTAGGTTTGGGGATGGCCCGGCCCATAGAGCGCGTGTGAGCGAGCGAGGCGCAGGCGGAGTTCAGGCCGGGCTGTCTCGCTCGCTGGGGCTTCGCCACGTCTTCGTGCTGAGCACTGGGGCCATGCTCAGCTCCGGCCTGTTCCTGCTGCCGGGGCTGGCCGCGGCCGATGCCGGACCCAGTGCGGTGCTGGCCTACGCCCTGGCCGGGGCAGTGGCCGTGCCCGCCATGCTGAGCGTGGCCGAGCTGTCCACGGCCATGCCCCGGGCCGGCGGGGCCTACTACTTCCTGGTGCGGGCCTACGGACCGGCGGTCGGAACCTTCTCGGGCATGGCCACCTGGCTGTCGCTGGTGCTCAAGGACGCCTTCGCCCTGGTCGGCATGAGCGCCTACCTCAACATCGTCCTCGACGTGCCGGCCAAGCCGCTGGCAGTGTCGCTGATCGCGGGCTTCACCGTTGTCAACATCTGCGGCACCAGGGCCAGCGCGCTGGTGCAGATGCTGCTGGTGGGGTTCGTGCTGGCCGTGATGGGCTGGTTCATCGTGGCGGGCCTGCCCCAGGTGGGCGGCGGCGACGGCAGCCTCGAGCCCTTCTTCGCCGACGGCGCGGGCGGACTGGTCAGCGTGGTCGGGCTGGTGTTCGTGTCCTACGGCGGGCTGACCAAGGTGGCCAGCGCAGCCGAGGAGATCAACGACCCGTCGCGCAACATCCCGCTGGGGATGGGGCTGTCGCTGCTGGTGAGCACCGCCCTGTACACGCTGGGAGTGCTGGTGGCGGTGGCGGTGGTCCCGCCCGCGCTGCTGCACGACGACCTCGCCCCGATCTACACCGCCGCGGAGGACGTGATGCCCGCCGCGGGGGCAGTACTGGTGGTGCTGGCCGCGCTGGCCGCCTTCTCGTCGGCCACCAACGCCGGGATCCTGGCCGCGGCCCGCTATCCGCTGGCCATGAGCCGCGACCGGCTGGTGGGCGAGAGGCTGGGACGGCTCAACCGGTTCAACACCCCGGCCTGGGGGGTGGCCGCGACCGGCGCGGGGATGGCGGCGGTGGTGCTGGTCCTCGACGTGGCCGCCATCGCCAAGGTGGCCAGCGCCTTCGTGCTGCTCACCCTGGCGCTGGTGAACTCGGCGGTTCTGGTGCTGCGGGCGTCGCGGATCGCCTCGTATGCGCCGGGCTTCAGCGCGCCGCTGTTCCCCTACCTGCAGCTGGCCGGGATCGCCATCGATCTGTATCTGATAGTCGAGCTGGGCGCTACCGCGCTGTGGCTGACCGGGGCGTCGGTGGTGGCGGGTGTGGGCTGGTACGTGATCTACGGCCGCACCCGCTCGATGCACGGAGGGGCCATCTACCATGTGTTCGAGCGCTGGGGAAGGCTGGTCGATCGGGGCCTCGACCGCGAGTTGAGCGCGGCGGTGCAGAGCCACGGGGCGCGGGCCGGCGACGAGTATCCGGGGCTCATCGCCCGGGCCGCGGTGGTGAGCATCCCCCAGGGAACCGACATCAACGAGGCCGCGGCCCGAGCCTCGGAGGTGCTGTCGGCCCAGACGAGGGTGGATGTGGGCACAGTGACCGACCGGTTCCTGGAGTCGGGCTCGCTGTGGATCCAGCCCTCAGAGCTGCATCCCACCGCCACGCCGGTGGCCTTCTTCGACACCGACGACGACTATCTGGTGATCGTGCGGGCCGCGGGCGGCATCCGCATCCCCGCGGCCTGGGGCGGCCGCGACGAGCAGGTGAAGGCGCTGTTCTTCCTGGCCGGGTGCAGCGCCGAGCCGGGCCGGGTGCTGCGCCTGGCCGGCGAGCTGGCCGCCTATCTGCATTCGGACCGGGCCGAGGCGGTGGCCGATGCCGCTTTCGAGGCCGAGGTGAAGGAGGCGCTGCTGCCCGATCTGTCGATCGGCCAGTATCCGCTGCTGCCGGAACTGTCGACGTCGGCGCTGATCGGCCGGCGGGTGGACGCGCTCACCATCGACGCGGGCTACTTCTTGGAGGCGGTCAGCCGCGAGGGCCGGGTGTTGCGGGCCGAGGCCGACCTGGTGCTGGAGGCCGACGATCAGATCACCGTGCTAGGACCACCTGACAGCCTCCCGGTCCTAGACGACGTAGTAGGCGTGCTAGCCGACTGAGAGCCGCGATTCCTGCGGTCCGCCCGTTCAAACCGCCACCTGCGTACCGGGAAGGTGGGCACCGCAATCGTCGGCCTCGGCATGGGTTGGCAGGGTGAGAACCGCGAGCCGCCAGTGCGGCCTCTAGGTTGTGCGGGTCGGCCGGCTCCGAGCGAAGGGAACCGACATGGACTTGGCAGGGGCTGCGGCCATAGTCACCGGGGGAGCGTCAGGGATCGGACGGGCGTGCGCGCACCGCCTGGCCGAACTGGGCGCCCATTGCGTGATCCTCGATATCGACGCGGCCAAGGGCGCGGAGGCGGCCGCAGAGGTCGATGGTGTGTTCGTGGAGGGCGACGTGGCCGAGGAGGTGCCGGTGCAGGCCGCGGTCGAGGCGGCGGGGGAGCTGGGTCCGCTGCGGGTGCTGGTCAACTCGGCCGGGATCGCCTCAGCGGTGCGCACGGTGGACCGACACGGCCGGCCCATGCCGCTGGAGAGCTTCGAGCGGGTGGTGGCCACCAACCTGGTCGGCACGTTCAACTGCATCCGGCTGGCGGCGGCGGCCATGGCCCGCACCGAGCCGGTGGACGCCGACGGCCAGCGGGGCGCGATCGTCAACATGGCCTCAGTGGCCGCTTTCGACGGCCAGATCGGCCAGAACGCCTACTCGGCCTCCAAGGGAGGGGTGGCGGGCATGACCCTGCCCATCGCCAGGGACCTGGTGCCGCTGGGGGTGCGGGCAAACACCGTCGCGCCGGGGCTGATCAACACGCCCATCTACGGCACCGGGGAGGCGGCCGAGGAGTTCAAGGCCCGCCTGGCTGCCGGAGTCCTGTTCCCCAAGCGCCTGGGCACCGCCGACGAGTTGGCCTCGATGGTGATGGAGCTGCTCACCAACGACTACATGAACGGCGAGGTCATAAGGGTCGACGCCGGCATCCGCCTACCCCCCAAGTAGCGCGTTGCCGGTCCAGGTCGACCTCGCTAAGATCGCGCTGCGGGGTGGAGCAGTCTGGTAGCTCGTCGGGCTCATAACCCGAAGGTCGTAGGTTCAATTCCTACCCCCGCCACCAAACAAGAGCCCAGGTCAGAGCACATGCTCCGACTTGGGCTTCACCGCGCTAAGGCCAACCTTCCAATGGATTCTCTGGCATGGCTCATGACAGGGGCTGTGTTGTCCCGGGTGATGCTTGACGCGTTGGCTCCGGTAGGTGTGTGACCCCTGGGGACGCGGGTTTCGGTAGCTTGGCGACACTGGCTCCGGTCGCTGCGTTACACGGGGGCGGTCCACATCTGGTGGTGCTGAGCCTTCTAGGGCTTCCGGCCCGCGGCACCTAGCCCGTGGCGTGCAGCAACTCGCCCCGCCGGCATCCGCTGATGGGGGGTCCGCCATAGCGTTGATCAGCCCACAGCTTGCTGCGCTGACTCTCAGCAGCACGTCTTATTCCATCTCAGAAATTAGCTGGTACTCAAAAATTGATCGACAAACACAAGAGAAAATAGACATACAAGGTGCATCAGAACGACGTACGCGCTACCGTCCTGGGCTCAGCCGGACAGCATCAGGGCTGCCCGGCCCGACTATCCCTCCAGAAAGGAGGTCCCCAAGATGATCACAAGCCAATTCAACTCCACGTTCCAGGTGCCGGCGACTAGGGGCCGCATGGGGGCCACCGAGTACTACACGGCCACGCTTCCCTTCGGGGCGGTGACCAAGCTGTTCACCTTCGATCCCGACAAGATGATGGAACTCACTCCCGAGGAGCGCTCCCAGCGGGCGCTCAAGCGCAAGCGGGTCCCCGAGATCGCCAGCTACATCATGGACCACGAGGACTACATCTTCTCAGCGATCACCGTCTCGGTTGACTCGCCTGTCTTCTTCACCCCCGCCGCTGAGGGAGCCAATGTCGGCACTCTGGTGCTGCCGTTGGAGGCGAAATACGTCATCAACGACGGCCAGCACCGCGTTGCCGGCATCGAAGAAGCGCTCAAGCAGGACCCCGAGCTGGCCAATGACACGATCTCAGTCGTTGTGCTGCCCGACGGTGAGCTCGAGCGCAGTCAGCAGATCTTCTCGGATCTCAACCGCACGGTGCACAAGACCTCCAAGTCCCTCGACATCCTCTATGACCACAGGCTTCCGATCAACGGGGTCACGATGGACTGCCTAGAGGAGGTACCGCTGTTCGAGGACCGTGTCGACAAGGAACGTGTGTCGCTGTCGGTGCGCTCAGCGAAGTTCGCCACGCTCTCAGGGCTGCAGCAGGCCAACGTCCAATTGCTGGGAGATCTTCCCGAGAAGCTCCCGCAGGCCGAGGTGGACGACATGCGGGCCATCGCGGTGGACTACTGGACCCGTCTCACGGATCTGGTGGTGCCATGGAAGTCCATTCTCGAAGGCGACACCAAGGCCCCAGAGGCCCGACAGCTGTACGTGTCGTCGTACGCGCTGTCGTTGTGGGCCCTCGGTTCTGCGGGTGCCGCTGCTCGCGCCGCCCACAACGGAGCCGTCGGGCCCTGGACTGACGTCCTCGATGGCCTGCGTCACATCGACTGGAAGAAGTCCAACCCCGACTGGCAGGGCATCTGCATGATCGGAAACGAAGTGGTTACCCGCGTACCCACGCGCCGAGCGACCGCCAACTACATCAAGTGGAAGCTCGGTCTTGAAGCGGAGCGTCCCGCGCCGGTCATCACCGAAGACCAGCAGCGTCGATACGCCGCGCCCAGCGCGTCGGCCAACAGCTGACCCAAGCCCTCAACCTCCCCGCCCCCGTCCCAGCGACGGGCAGCGTTTGCTCCTGGCTGCTGGGACGGGCGCGTCGACTCTGGAGCCGCGCCCCTGGTTCAGTATTGCCGCCGGTGCTTGGAGACCAGGCCCGCGACCCGATGCTCGAGCTTGAATACCGGCGCGGGAAGTGCCAATCCGTTGGGGATCTTGCCATCGGCGGTTGCGGCCGGTGCTCCTGTTAGTACGCTTCGTGCGTACACAGAGTACCTAACTATCGTACAAGGAGGACTTTATGAAGGTCTACGGCTTCTGGAACAACAAGGGAGGCACCGGCAAGACGAGTCTGGCGTTTCAATCGGCCTGCTTCTATGCCTCTGCCCACCCGAGCGAGCGTGTGTTGGTCATTGATGTGTGCCCTCAGGCGAACATCTCTGAACTGTTCCTCGGCGGTCTCGTCAACAGCGGGAGCGACAGACTCCTACGACAGCAGGGCAAGACACCACGGGCGTCCATCGGCGGCTACTTCGAGCTTCGACTACCGGCTCCCTACGCGGTTCCGACCTTCCAGGCAAGGGACTTCATCACCACGCCGAGTCAATTCAACAGGCAGATCCCCAAGAACATTGACCTCATCTGTGGGGACCCGCTGCTGGAACTTCAGGCGAACGCCATGTCGACCCTGGCGAACACGCAGATCCCGGGTACGAACACGTGGCTTCGTGTAGTCGACTGGCTCCGCGACCTCCTAGACCCCATCCGCGAGGACTACGAGACGGCCTTCATCGACGCGAACCCCAGCTTCTCGCTCTACACGCAGATCGCACTGTCGGTCGCCGACTCACTGGTGCTCCCCGTTATGGCGGATGACTCGAGTCGGCGCGCCGTGCAGAACTCGTTCTCACTGATTCACGGGTTGAAGCTGCCGTCGCCGATCTACGCGACTCACAACTTTGCCAGTCGCCTGACCGACGAGGGTCGTAAACTCCCCACGGCGAAGCTCGTCGTCAAGAACCGCATCACCCAGTACATGGGGGAGGCCTCGGCCTACGCCGCCGTTCTCCGGGCGATCGAGCAGGACGTGAAGAGCCTCCTTGAGACGAATTCGGAGATCTTTGATTTTGCGAGCACCAAGGACGGTTTCGTCAGCGTTCGAGATTTTCAGACCGTAGGCGTCGTCGCGGCTGCCCGTGGTTGTCCGATCAACCGGCTGTTAGCGGGAAAGAAGGACGTGAAGGGCCGTCGAGTCCAAGTCAACGAGAGTCAGCGTCAGGCGTGCGTCAAGGCGATCGAGAAGCTCGTTGCGTCGCTGTAGAGGTAGACCCGTTGGGCCTGTGAGAACACTCACTCTCCGAAGACAGCTGCCTGAAAGGCAGAAGCGGCTTGGGCCTGTAGGCCGGGCAGGACGTGTTGGTAGACGGTCATGGTGAAGGCGACGCTGGAGTGGCCGAGGCGCTCGCTGACGACCTTGGGGTGCACGTTCTGTTGGGCAGGATGGTGGCGTGGGTGTGGCGCAGGTCGTGTAGGCGGATGCGGGGAATGTCGAGCTTGGCGACTGCGCGCTCGAAGGTCTGGCTGATCAGGTCGGGGTGGATGGGGGAGCTGTCGGGCTTGGCGAACACGTAGCCGTCGTCGCCGCGCTGGCCGATGGCCATACGCTCCTCGAGTTGACAAAGGCGGTGTCGGCGCAACTCGGCGACGGTTCGGGCATCGAGGTCGATGTTGCGTCGGCTCGTGGGCGTCTTGAGGTCGCTCTCGATGAGCTGGTACTGAATCGACACGATCTGCTGGTTGATGGTGAGCCGGGCCGCTTCGAGGTCGACGTTGTGTCACAGCAGGCCAGCGATCTCGCCCCGGCGCATGCCGGTTGTCGCGGCGAGCAGGTACAGTGCATACAGCTCGTGGCCGGCCATCGCGTCGAGAAAGCAGCGCAGCTGGTCGCCGGTCCACACGCTGATCGATCGGCCGCTGCGGCTGATCGAGGACGGATCGGCGGTATCCGCCCTCGACGCGGACGACGGTGCCTTTGCGGGCCGAGTCGGACAGCGCGCTCTGCAAGGTGGCATGGACGTTGTGCACCGACTTGGCCGACAGGCCGCCTCCGGCGCCGTTGCTCTTGCCGTCGGTGAGGAGCTTGACATACAGCTCGTCGAGGTCCTCGCTGGAGCCTCTGCAGCGGGATGGCTCCGATGTTGGGGTTGATGTGAAGCCGGATGTTGCGCTCATAGGAGTTGGCCGTGGAGGGCTTCACGCGAGTTCGCTTCGACGGCAACCACCGGTTCAGCAGGTAGTCGCTGACGGTGATCTTGTCGGGTGCCTGGTAGTCGCCGTCGTGCATCCGCTTGACGATCTCCGCCAACAGCTTTTCCGCCTCGCTGCGGGATGCGCCGGCAGCGCCGGGTGACGAGTTCGTGCTCGAGGGTGGAGAAGAACGACTCCGCGGCGGCGTTGTCCAACGCGCAGCCGACGCGTCCCATCGACTGGGTGACGCCGAGGCGCCCGCAGGCCTCAGCGAACGCCTCTGAGGTGTATTGGGAGCCTTTGTCGGTGTGGAATAGGTGGCGTCCCAGATTGGGTGTAATAGCGGTTGGGGCGCAGGTTCCGGTGGTCATGTTAGGCGGCGCGTGTGACGGTGTGGTCGGGCTGGTCGGTGTTGGTGTGGGCGGGTTGGTGGAGTTGGTGGCGCAGCTCGGTGAGGGCTCGGGCGATGGCGGGTGTGTAGGTGAGGCCTCGCCAGCCGTTTGAGGCCCGGTCGAGCACGGCCCAGACCAGTGTGAGGCAGGACGCTTCGCCGGGGAGCCGGCCGATGACTTTGACTCGTCGGCGGGTCTCGCCGAAGGTGCGCTCGATCAGGTTGGTGTGGCGGATCCTGCGCCAGTGTGCGGCGGGGAGCCGCAGGTGCGCGGTGAGCGCTTGGCGGTCTGCGAGCAGGCAGCGCACGGCGGCGGGGAACTCGCGCTGGTAGCGGCGGGCGAAGCCGTCGATGCCGGCTTGTGCTGCGCTCACCGCTTCCTGGCCGGGCTCGATGTCGTCGTCGAGGTCGAAGATCGCCCAGAACGCGGCCTTGAGTTCGTCGCGGCGACCGGCGGGGACCTTGGCCAAGACATTGCGGGCGCGGTGGATGAGGCACCGCTGGCGCAGCGACTGCGGCATCTTCTGCTCGACGGCGCCGATCAGGCCTGCCGCGCCGTCTGAGACGACCAGCAGCGGGGACCGCAGCCCCCGTTCGGCGAGGTCGTCGAGGAACCCGGCCCAGGCGTCATAGGACTCGTCGCCGCCGGGCTCCACGGCCAGCAGCACCGGCCGCCCGAGGGTGGTGATGCCGTAGGCGACCAGCACCGGCTCAGCGCGCGACCCGCCGTGCATCTTGAAGTGGCTGCCGTCAACGAACAGGTAATCCAGCTCGATATCGGAGAGGTCTGAGCTGCGGAACGTGTCGAACTCGTCGCGCAGCCGCGCGCAGATCCGCGACGCGGTGGACCTCGACAAGGCGGCCTCCGGTCCCAGCGCCTCCGCCAACAGGGCCTCGATGTCGCGGTCTGACAGGCCCCGCACCCACGCCGAGATCACCAGCGCCTCCAACGGCTCGCTGCGCACCACGCCCTTGCCCAGCAACTGCGACGCGAACGCCTCGGTGGTGTTGCGCAGCTTCGGGCGCTTCAGCGCCAGGGGCCCCGCGGTGGTCTTGACCGTCACCTCGCCGTAGCCGTTGCGCTGCCCGGCCCGCCCGCCGCCGGCGCGGGAGTTCCAGCCCCGGCCCAGCCAGGAGGTGACCTCGTCCTCGAGGACCTGCTGCAACACGAGCCGCGCCGACAGGCGCATCACCTCCTCGAGCACCTCGGCGATGTCGCGGCCCGAGCCGAACAACTCGTCGATCTCGGCGCGGACAGCTTCTGTGGGCGATACTCGTGCAGGCACGGGCGTAGGTCTCCTTCTTGAGTTGAGGTTCTCGAAGGAACCTACGCCCCTGCTGCTATTACACCGGCGATGAGACGCCACCGTGGAATATCACGCCTTCGACGTGGCCGCCTCGCGCTGCGGCGGCCATGTTGATCGCGTCGGTGGCGAGCTGCGCCGTCGGGTAGGCGTCAGACTGGGCGAAGCCCAGCATGCGCCGCGAGGAACACGGGCCCCTCGTCGGTGTTCACCTGTTTGAAGTCCCCGACCCATTTCTGGTCGGGCCGCTCGGCGGTGAAGTCGCGCCCCAGCAGGTCCGGAACCGGCGCGGCCGCCTTGTCGGGGCGGGTCAGGCCCCGCCGCCGCCGGCGCGGCGAGCGGCCCTGGAGGCCCTGGCGGGCCATGGACGCTTCCACGGTCTTCTTCGACACCGCCAGGGCTGTCGCGGCGCAGCTGGGCCCGCACCCGCGGCGAGCCGTAGGTGCCCCCCGACGCGTCGAAGCAGGCCTTGACTTTCTCATCGAGGGCGGCTCTGCGCCGCTGCGCCGCAGTGGGGGGCCGGCCGCGCCACTTGTAGAACGTCGACGACGGCATCCCGAGCGCCCGGCAGGCCACCGCGTGAGGCACACCGTGATCGGTCCTCTGGGCCGCGATGAACTCCGCTGTCATCGCGTTGCCTCCCTGACCCAGAAGACCGTCGATCGCTCAAGCAGCCATCACGCCTCCGTCTCCAGCTCAGCGCAGCGCTTGCGCAGCCTGACGAGCTCGGCTCTGTCGTCGGCGGTCAGGCCCTCGGCCTCGCCCCGCTCGACGCGGTCTTTGCGGACCCAGTTGCCCAGAACCCCCGCGCCGATCCCCAGCTCGCGGGCGACCTCAGACATCGGTCTGCGAGTCTCCCGGACGATCCGCACAGCGCCGGCCTTGAACTCCGGGTCGTACTTGCGTCGTGGATGTGACATAGCGTCTCCTCATAGACGATGCCTCCACGATTCGGGGGGATGCCCAATGTCTCCACGACTCGGGGGGATGCCTAGGTGCGTCAATATGTACGCAGTGTGTGGCAACATGTGGGAGTGGGCCGCCGCGTCGATGTCGATGAGCTTGTGGGTGCAGCCGAGATCGCTTCGAGGCTTGGTGTCAAGCGCCTCCAGGTCGTGCACGACTGGCGTCGACGCCACGAGAGGTTTCCGTCGCCGGTGACGATCGTCTCCCGGACGCTCATCTGGTTCTGGCCGGATGTGCGGCGATGGGCGGTCCAAACGGGTCGCCTCGACGACGATGAGTAGCCGCGTGTCACACAGTGCAGGAACGATGGAAGGTCCCTTGAAGACAGTACCTCGGATGATTTCTGGAGGGAGGTTCGATGAAGACGGTGAGTGCTGTGTCTGTTGAGTTGGCCAAGGAACTTGATGGCCTCCACCAGCTGCTCTACACGCGCGGAGGCATACGCCCCTCTAACGCTGCGGTCGAGGAGCTCACGAAGTTGCTTCTGCTGCGGATTGCGGCCGAACGCGAACCGCATGTCGTCGTGGAGGGCTTCGGGAACCTCGCGAGCGTCTTGGACAGTGTTCGGCTCCGTCGTGAGGACGGCCTGCATCTGGCCAAGGCGGCATTCCGGGTGGCGAACAGGCTGCCATCGCTGGGTGCCTTGTTGCCCAGCGGGGAACAGCAGCCGGTATGGCCCCTCGACGAACCGCTGCGGATCACGAGAGGAGACGTGCTCTCCGAAGCTGTGCGCATCCTGGGCGGCATCCAGTTCGGAGTTCATGGAGCGTACGACCCTGTCGGCACCGCCTTCGATGTGTTCCTCCGCGGCCGATACGAGCATGCCGGGGGCCTAGGGACCTACCTCACTCCCGAGGGTGTCGTCGACGTGATGGTTGCGGTCGGGTTTGAGCTTCTTGAGGCTGCCGGGCCCGAAGCCAACGGATCGTCTCTGATGGGTGACCCATGCTGTGGCAGCGGCCGGTTTCTGGTCGGCATGCTCCACGCGGCTCAACGACGTGGACTGGATGAGCGCTGGCTCAGGGACGGTGGTGCTCTGTTCGGCGCGGATCAGTCCGCATCATCGGTTGCGATGGCGCGTGTGAACCTCATGGCAGCGGGGATCCGCACACCCAAGGTCTTTGTTGTGAACGACTCGATTACAGACCGGCACGTGTCGCAGCGACGGAGCAGGTTCTCCCTGATTCTCACCAACCCCCCATTTGGAGACAAGAAGTACGACTCCACTGAAGGAATCGAGCGCACAGCCTCGTTCTTTCCGACTCTGGCGGGGTCCCCCCGAGTGGATCCGGCGCTCGCATTCGTGGCTCGTTGTGTCGAGCTTCTCGCGCCGGGTGGCGTAGCGGGGATCGTTCTGCCTGACGGCGTCGGCGATGGCCGCGCGATGCGGGAGCTTCTCCTCGGTATGCCCCGGCTTGACTTGACGCTGGGTGTGGAGGGAGTGATCAGCCTGCCGTCAGCCACGTTCGCCCCCGCCGGCACGACTGCCAAGACCAGCGTGACCTTCCTCCGCAAGGCTGCCGCCGAACCCAACAAGTATGTGTTTCTGGCGCGAGCCGATCACGTCGGGTTTGTAATGAGCAAGGGATCACCCGCTCGCGATCCCGAGGGCGATGACCTCCCCGGGATCGTGACCGAACTCCGGCGGTTCATCAGGAACTCAAATACCTGGCAACCGTCGAAGCAAGTGGCCAGGAGACGGGTCGCCGAGCTGTCGAGCCTCGATGCCTCAACCCTCGATGAGGATGCGGAAGCAGCTCGCGTCCTGCTCAAGGAGGCGGGGGGATTCGAAGCTCGGACGATTCTTCATGCTCATCGCAAGCGTCGCTCCCGCTTCACTGGCGTACTTCCGTTCATCTCGGTTCTCCATGTGGACGAACTCGGAGCGGTTGACTGGGACCTCGCAGAGACACATCGCCCAGTTACTCCGGGCCAACTGGCAGAGCCCGGGGAGCTACTCGTTTCGCTACTCAATCCTCGGAAGTTTAGGGCGGCGGTAGTGCCAATTGTGGGAGGACAGGTCCAGTGCTCAGCGGAGTTTGGGGTGTTTCGACCGGATATCGATCCCTACGCCGCGCTGGTGCTACTGCAGCACCCGCTTGTTCGTCGTCAAGTAGCGCCGCTGGGCCGAGGGACGTCGAGCTCACGTCGTCGGATCGATCCCGAAGATGTGCTCTCCCTTATGCTTCCGCCATTCGATGACTCGTGGATTTCCCAGGCAGGACAGACCGCGCGAAATCACCTTGAGAACATTGCGAGCGCGAGACGGGGCTTGCGCGATCTCTATGTGAGCCTGATGGGGATGGAGTCCTAGCGCCCTCCCATCGTGCGGTGGGCTTGGTTCAGCCTCCCGTGAGCGGCCTGCTGTTGCCGAACTCTCAGTTGCGGTCCCGCAGGGGTACACGCGCCCGGATTCGGATCCCAGTGCTCGACCTCGAGGTAGTCCACGCCCTCGATGTCTAGCTGGACTGCCAAAAACGCGAGCGGGAGTTCGAGGTTGCCGCTGTTGTTCGTAGCGACGTTGGAATCTGACCAGCACGGTGGATGAAGTTGAAAGTTCCCGGAGGTCTGCTTGTCCGCCCATGTCTTCACGACGTTGCAGAAGACCGCATCCGTCGGGGGCTCGACGATCCACACGCGAACTCGCACCGGGAAGTCTTCGCCCTTCTCCAATGTGTCGAACAGTCCGAAGTAGATCGCAGGATTCCCGAGGTAAGTCGCGACTGCGTGCGGAGTGCTCAGCTTGTTGTTCCAGCGAGGCTTGTCCACGCCGCCGAGTGTGCTCGCGATCTTGATCTCGGAACCGTCGTCGAGATCGGCCCCTTTTCCGCGGCTGCCTCGACCCCGACCGGCTTTGCCCGACACCAGGCTCACGAGGTGCTGGCCCAGGTAGCCGGAATCGATCTGGGCTGACTGACCGGTGATGTGCTGCCAGCGAACCAACTGACGGTACTGGCCAATCACGGCGTCCTCGATGAAGGACTTCGCGAGTCCACGCTGGACGTGCTCGGGTAGCTCTGCTACGGATGGTGTGAGATCCACGCCGCGAATCTAGGCCACCTGGGCGCCGCTGGCATCGGGCCGGGACCTGACGAACCGCGCAGCGGCAACGACAGGTAACTAGTCGATAAGACGAGTTCGCTCACAGCGCGCCCGTCGCGGCCCCGTCAGCGAGCCTCACAGCGATTCAGACGGTCTGGATGGCTTGAGCCAGGGCGCGGGTCAGGGTGCCCGCGGTCGCGGATCTGGGCGAGTTCACCGGCATCCGCGACTTAGCTGTGACAACACGGCCCTGTTGACCTCGGTCACAATCCGTAGAGGATTCTTGGGGATTTCGTAGCTGTTCCTGGGGAAAGGCCTGGGGATTTCACGAGCAACTGTCGCAGTTCCCGCCTCGGCGTGTCACAGGGCTGGCCTACTGTGGGCGATATGGACGAACGATTGTTCGGTCTCGGTGCCGGAGATCCTCCCTTGCCGAGACGGGTGCGGTTAGCGTCGGAGGCGATGGAGCGCCGCGAGGAACTGGGTTCGGCGATGCCATACCGGCAGGTTGCCTTTGGTGATGCTGAGCCCGTGGACCCGATGGGTGACTCGGTGCTGATATGTGGGCCGGCGTTGGAGGGACTCGACATGCTGCCTGATCGCAGCGTGCGCACGGTGGTGACGTCGCCGCCGTATTGGTCGCTTCGCGACTATGAGGCTGACGGGCAGATCGGGCGCGATGACGCGCTCGGCGATTACCTCAAGAGCATTGCAGTGACCTTCGACAAGGTGCGCCGGGTGCTAACCGACGACGGGACGGTGTGGCTCAACGTGGGCGACAGCTACACCTCCGGCAACCGCCGGTATCGGGCTCCGGACCGCAAGAACCGGGCTCGGGCGATGCGGGTTCGCCCGTCGACGCCGGAGGGGCTCAAGCCCAAGGACCTCATCGGGGTGCCCTGGCGGCTTGCGCTGGCCTTGCAGGACGCTGGGTGGTGGCTGCGTTCGGAGGTGATCTGGCACAAGCCCAACGCGCATCCCGAGTCGGTGAGGGACCGGCCCACCAAGGCCCATGAGACGGTGTTCTTGTTGTCCAAGAGTCAGGACTACTACTACGACGTGGACGCGGTGCGGGGTTCCAATGACCGGCGGCTTCGCACCGTGTGGGACATCAACACCGAGCCTCGCCGGCGCGCCGACAGCGGCGTGGACGACCATCCCGCGGTGATGCCGATGACGTTGGCCCGCCAGTGCGTGATGATCACCAGCGAGCCCGGCGATGTGGTGCTCGACCCCTACGCCGGATCGGGAACGACGCTATTGGCTGCTCGTGAGCTGGGTCGCCGCTGGGTGGGCATCGAACTGAACCCTGCCTTCGTCGACCTGATCGAGCATCGCCTGGCGCTTTGAGCGACAGGGAGGCCCGGGATGTCGCACCCCTGCGGTGTACTTCCTGGCATGAATCCCTGTCGAACCGATCAGCGAGCCGGAGGCTCGCAGCTACGTTTCCTCGATAGTCAGAGGGTGCGCACCCGGGCTGGCGATGGAGTGCAGACTGAAGGCGTGACGGTCGGTTCCGCGATCTCGTTGTTCTCGGGCGCTGGTGGGCTCGACCTTGGTGTCGAGACTGCAGGGTTCGCCGTCCTGGCTGCCGTCGAGTGGGACTACGACGCCAGCGACACCATGGAGAAGAACGCTCCGACCTACTTTCCGTGTCTGCGCGAAGTGGTCCGGGCCGATCTCTACCCGCTCGCTACCGGCGTCGGCGAGGGGGTGACCACGCGCGACATCCTCCGAGCGGCGGGCCTGTCGAGCCGGGAGAGGCCCGACTTGCTCGTGGGCGGGCCACCGTGCGTCGCGTTCTCCAAGTCGGGGTTCTGGCTCGAATGGAAGCGCGATGGCGTCGACCCCGCCGCGAGTCTGCTGCAGGCCTATACCCGTGTGCTCGCCGAGGCGAGGCCCCGATACTTCATCCTGGAGAACGTGTACGCGCTGACCTTCAACAACAAGGCGAGCAGGCCGGCGTTCACCCGCATGCTGGCAGAGATCGAGGCTGCCGGGTACCGCTTCAGGTGGCAGGTGCTCAACACGGCCGACTTCGGGGTGCCCCAGGCCCGGCCCCGGTTGTGCGTGGTGGGCTGCCGCAAGCGAGACACATTGCCTGATCTGCCGGAACCGACGCATCACGGGCCGTGGGAACGACGAACCACGACCGGTGGGCCGTTGCCCCACGTCACCGCGGGCGAGGCACTCGCCGGGTTGGTCACCGAACCCGAGCTCGAGGAGGTCGTTCGAGGACGCTGGGGCCATCTCCTGCCTGAGATCCCGCCTGGCGACAACTATCTGCACTTCACCGAGAAGCGAGGCCACCCCGAGCCGATCTTCGAGTGGCGGTCCCGGTATTGGTCGTTCCTGTTGAAGCTCGATCCCCACAGGCCGTCACCGACGATCCAGGCTCAGCCCGGCCCCAACGTCGGCCCGTTCCACTGGGACAACCGCCGCCTGCGCGTCCCTGAGCTTCGTAGGCTCTTCACGTTCCCGGACGACTTCGCGTTCGTCGGCAGGCGAGCATCAGTGCAGGCTCAGATCGGGAACTCGGTCCCGCCGCGGTTCTCGGAGCAAATCGCTCAGGCCGTGTCTGCCGCGTGCTAACGCGGCCGAACTGAGGAGCGGGCCGTGGCGGAGCTGGCCGGCCGCAGCTACATCCCCAAGCTGTACCGCATCTCCAAGTCCCGCACCTCCGCCGTGAACCTGCTGCGCGAGGGCATCGAGGACGGAGGTGGACGAGTGGTCTCGTGCTCCTTCCCTGCCCAGAAGCTGGCACCCATCCCCATAGGCGTCGAGGACGGGGAGAACCACCGGTATGGCCTTCTCGTCTACCCGTTCACCACGACGAGACGAGCCACCCGGAACCGACCAGCCACAGAGCACCGCTTCCAGATCCGGTACGGCGACCCAGAGCGAGTTCGCCTCGAACCGAACCCGGTAGGCCACGATCCCGCTGGAATCGACGTCACTCTGATACTCGCTGCCGACCCCGAGACGGGCATCATCGTCGGTCTGGATCCCCTCGTCTACGCGCAGCTCCCGATGGGAATCTCGGGCTACTACCGGGACACGAACGCTGAAGCAGTGAGGGCCACCGGCTGGGCCTGGTGGGCCAGGGAGAAGACAAGACCGCGCACGATTCAGGGCCAGGGCTGGGCCGGTCTTGAGTCGATGGTCGGCTTCCGTCCCGACCGCTTGCTCGACTACGCCCGCTTCGAGGCGCTCGCAACGAGCCTCGGCTTCGACACGGGCCTGCGCCTCAGCCTCGCTGAGCACTTCGTTGACGGCAGGATCGGTCGTCACGATCTGGAGACTCTCTACGGTGTCAGCGCGGCCACCATCCTCGACATCATCGAATCGAACTTCCGCCTCGGTGTAGCGGTGCGCGGGAGCGTTGCAGAACACCACTTGGGCAACCTCCTCGACGGCGATCCCCTCATCGCTGCCCATGAGTCGATCGACCAGGACGGAATGCCCGACTTCCGGATCTGGCTCGGCGACGGACGCGAGATGACGATCGAGTGCAAGAACGCTCTCAGCGAGACGTACAAGGACGGCGACGCCAAGGTTGAGACCCAGAAGACACGCGACTCGGGCGCAGGAAGGAAGTACGCAAGCGACGCTTTCGACATCGTCGCCGCGTGCATGTTCCCGGTTACCAGGCGATGGACATTCAGGTTCAAGTGGGCCCGCGATCTCATCCCGTGGGCCAAGGACAACACAAAGATCGGTGCTGTCCAACGGATCGATGAGACATGGGCCGATTCCCTCGACGACTTGTTCGAGCGTGAGCCCCAACACTGAGCGCGATCACTGTCGAGGCTGCTCGGCCTCTCTGTGAGCCCGAGTTCCACCGAGTGCCCGGTCGGGTGTTCCGACGACGTCAGATCTCGTTGGACGGACTCGAAGCTGACTGGGCGGGTCATGCGGTTGGTGGGGTGGTGTGGGAACATCTTTGGTGATGCGGCAGCGGGCGGTGCATTTTGAGCCGGGGCGATGCGCGGTGGCGGTGGAGCCTCTTGGGGCGCTTCCCGAAGGGGGCTGGGTGTGGATCGACATCACTGCGGGGCGTGACGATCATGACGAGTTGGCTGAGATCGCCGGGCAGATGGGGCTCGACGCCTTGGCGGTGCGCGATGCGGTGGAGGACATCGACCTGCCCAAGGTCGACGACTTCGGGACGTTCATGCTGGTGGTGTTGCACGCGCTGGGTGACGAGCGGATCGAGACCTACGAGCTTGACTGCTTCTTGTCCGAGCGCCGGCTCGTCACCATCCACGAGCAGCGCTCACCGTCGGTCGATGCGCTCTGGGACGGCGTGCTGGCCCGCCCCGAACTGGCCAGCGGCGGTCCCGACGAGGCGCTGGCCCGGCTGGCCGACGTAGCCACCCGCCGGCTCGTCGGCGTGCTCGACGTGTTCGACGACCGCAATGAGGAGCTCATCGACCGGGCCCTCAACGCCGACGCCGACTTCCTGGTCGAGATCACCGCAGTGCGAGCCGATCTGGCCGCGCTGCGCCGGGCGGTCCACCCCCAGCGCGAGGCACTCGACATTCTGCGGCACTCGATCTCGCCGCTGGTGTCGGACCGGGGCCGACGCCGGCTCTCCGACGTATTCGACACCGCCTCCCGAGCCGCCCAGGGCGTGGACGGCGCCCGCATGGCGCTGGCCGAGTCGCTCGACGCCTACCGCGGCGCCGAGGCCCGCATGGCCACCGAAGTAACCAAAGTCCTCACCGTGTACGCGGCCATCATGCTGCCGCTGTCGCTGGTGGCGGGGTTCTTCGGGATGAACTTCGTCGAGTTGCCGCTGCTCGACAATCCGGCCGGATGGATCATCGTCGTCGGGTTCATGTCCTTCATCGCGCTGCTGTCGTTGGGCGTGTTCGTGTCGCTGGGCTGGACGCGCCGCACATCGGGCCGCACCGCGGGCGCCATCCTCGGCCGGGGCTTGGTCGAAGCCGCCCGCGCCCCGGCCCAGCTCGTGGGCGCGGTCTTCGAGATCTCCACCATGCCGATGCGCTCAGTGGCCGGAGCCCGCCGCCCCAAACCGACCCCCGACGAGTAAGCGCCCCTAATCCGCTCCGCTGCGGGGCACTGCCAGCCAGGCCAGCACGGCGGCCGGAGCAAAGAACAGCCCGACAGACGCCGCGCCCAGCACAGTCAGGGCGGAGAGGGCCACCGCTGCGGAGATCGCCACCGCGCGTCTGGGAACCACGATCGGTGCGGCGGCGAGAAGCACGGGCAACGAGACAACCGCCACCGCGCCGAGCCCCCCGTGCTCGATAAGCGACTGGCGGCCGGTCGTGCATATCTCTTCACCGCCGGCCACAGACTCGCACGAAGCGGTCGCATAGATCGGAGCGAAGATCAGTACCGCACTCGTGGCCAGAGTCGACAAGAAAGCAACCCGACTCCAACGGCTGACCGATCCCGCCATTGGAGAGCGACCCTACCCATCAGAGTGCTTGGCCTCACAGGCCCAATTGGCCGTGCGGTGGTTTCAGATGGTGCCGTGGTGGGCGGGGTTAGCCTGGGGGCTTGCCTGTGTTCCTTGGAGGACTGGCCGCGGGGCTGCTCGGGATGGGCGACTTCTTCGGCGGGGTCGGTGGCCGTCGCATCGACCATCGGGGTGCGGTGGTGTCGATCGCTTGGCTGGCCTCGTGCGTGGGCGCCACCGTGGCGGGAGTCTTCGTGCTGGTGTTCCGCCCGGCGGACTTCAACCGGGCGGACCTCTACTGGACGCTGGTGGCGGTAGTGCTGGTGGCGGCCGTCCGGCCGCTGCTGTACCTCTCGATGGAGCGGGGTCCGATGGCCGTGGTCGCTCCCGTGTTCAGCCTGGTGTCGCTGGTGATCCCCGCGGTGGTCGGACCGTTGACCGGCGACGCGCTGGGCGGAGCGGAACTGCTTGGGGTGTTGCTGGCCATCCCGGCCGTGCTGCTGATCGTGAGCGAGGGCGGACTGCCCACCGACAAGACGCTCTGGTCGGGGTCGGCGCTGAGCATGGGGTGCCTGGTGGGGGTGCTGTTGGGGTTGCAGAGCCTGGTACTGGGTCGGATCTCGCCGGACGCGGGCGCCATGCCCGCCTTCTTGACCCAGCTCGGCGCGGCTGTGCTCATCCCGCTGATCGCCAGACCGCTGCAGCCCCTGGCTCCGGTGACACGCGATGTGTGCCGCTTCGCCCTGCTGGTCGGCCTGATCGACATCGGCGCCATCATCGCCAGCGTCATCGCCTTCCAGCGGGGCAACGTGGCCGTGGTGGCGGCCATGCTGGGATTCGCCCCGGTCACCACCATGTTCCTGGCCTGGCGCATCTACCGCGAGGCGGTGCGCCGCTGGCAGTGGGCGGGCGCGGCGATGGGCGCCATTGCCATCGTCCTGTTCGCCACCGCAACCTGACCGATCTGGATCCACGGGCGAGGCCCGGACTGTGGCAGCCTCGCTGGGATACTCACGCTTGCAGGAGCGTCACCTGGTTGAGCGCGGCGACCGTGATCTGCTCTCGCAGGCCGGTTGGGGATTCGAGCACGAGCCGGCCGGCGTCGTCGATGTCCTCGGCCAGGCCTCGCATGGTGCCGTGAGGCAGCAACGCCACCTCGACCGCCTGCCCGATGGTGGCGCAGCGGCGGCGGTACTCGTCGAGGATGCTGGCGGGGTCGTCGAGGTCGGCTGCCAGGCTGCGCAGGTGCATCAGCAGCGCTTCCGTCATCCGGGATCGCTCCTCGGGGACGGTCAAGGGGCCCGCTCGGACAGTCAGCACTGCGAACTCGATCCTGCCGGGACCCAGGGTGCAGGCCGCGCCGACCGCAGCTTCGAGATCGTCGCCCGGCTCGCCGTCGATCCGGTCGGGCCACAGGCAGAACCGCCGACCGTCGCGGCAATCCTCGAGCGCCTGGGCCGCGGCCAGGCTGGCTGCCGACCAAACCACGTCGGCCGCGCCCGGATCGAGGTCGCCGGGCCGGGCCAGCACGCTCACCGCCACCGCGTTGGATGTGCGCCACTCGACGCCGCCCCGGCCACGGGCCGCGATCTCTGTTTCGGCCACCACCGCCGCTCCCGCCGGTGCCGCCGACTGGCGGGCCCACTGCTGCAAGAGCGCCTCGACCGACAGGGCCACCGCAGCCGTCCTCGTCGGCGGGATCATGGTCCGGCCAGCCTGGGATCCAGTCGGTCGACCAGCCAGCCGCGTTCGGGGTCGTGGCTGAGGATGAGCTGGCCCGCGGGCCAGGCATCAATGCCGGGGAGCTGAGAGGGTGTCTCGAGTTCGAAGATGACGGTGCCGTCATCGCCGGCGCTGCATTCCCCGACGGTTAACTCGGTTAGCTCGACGCTGCGGAGATCGCGGCGCAGGCCTCCCACCAGCTGCTGTAGGAACCGTTCCTGCTCAAGCGGGTCGGCGAGGCCGTCGCGTATCCGGCCCGCCACGACCCGGTCGAGCCCGTTGTGCGTCGCAACCGACAGGGCCGCGGCCCGGCCGCGGTCGCTCAAGAGGTCCCACAGGGTGGTGTGTTCAGCCCAGACGATGGCGTGGATGAAGTCACCGGCACTCTCGGTCGCGTCGCTCACGGACGCACCCAGCCGTTGGCCTCTAGCAGGTCGCGCATTCTCACCCGCTGCGGGCCGAAGAGCCGGTCGGTGATCACCGCGTCCAGCGCCTCGTCCAACATCTCGGTCGAGTCGTGCTCGGCGTGGACGCAGCAAAGCGTCTCGCAGGCCGCCTCCAGCAGTGGGTCGGGAAGCTCCATCAGCACCCCGATCAGGGATCGCAGCACCGTGCGATAGTCGTGGAGCTCCAACTCCGCCAGTGAGCCGATCAGCGAGTCCAGATCGGCGCTCATCCGGGTGGCCGGCAACGACGCAGCCCGCACGAGCCGGTCCCGCAGTAGCAGTTCGCGCTCGGCTTCGGTGGTGTCGGCCAGCAGTCGGGCCAGGTGGCTGGCGCGGCTGGTCGCTGGGTTGCCGTCGTCGAGCGCGGCCTCGATTCGGGTGAGCGTGGCGTGGGCGGTGCGCCAGTGGGTGGCGTGCAGCCGGGGATCGAACACCGCCACCGCGGCGTGGGCGCTGTTGAGCGCCCGGGCCAGATCGCCCGGCTCGCCCCGCGTCTCGCAGGCCAGCGCCAGGCTGTGGCGCGCCACCGCGTGGTGGAACGGGAAGCTGGAGTGGCTCAGCACACTCAGAGACTGCTCGAAGGCAGCGACGGCGTCGTGGGGATCGCCGAGGGCCGAACCCCGCCGACAGAGTTCGAGGATGGCCGCGCCGAGCCCATGGGCGGCCATGCCCGCTTGCAGCGACGCGGCCGGGAGGACCGCCACCGCGGCCCGGTAGTCGCCGATGGCCGATTCGAGGTCGTCGTTGTGACCGAGGGCCTGCCGGGCCTGGGCCCGGTTGATGAGGGCCGCGCCGAGCAGCCGGCTTGCCTCGTCGTCTTCGCTCGCCGCGGTCGGTTCTGGCGGTGATGCCGTGAGCAGATCGATGGCTCGGTTCAGGGCTTCGATCCCGGCCTCGGGCTGCCCGGCCTCGCCGCGGGCCAGGCCCACGTTGATCAACGCGCTCGCCTGTTCGTTCGCTGGCGCACGCGACGCGAGCAAATCGGCCGCCCGGTCAAAAAGCTCGAGCGCCCTGTCCGGCCGACCGGCGGCCCGGTGGCAGTTGGCTGCCGCGGTGAGGATGCGCCCGTGCTCGACCGGCGCCCGATCAGCGGTGAGGATGCGAGCGGACGCCTCCAGCAACTCCAGCGCTTGATCGACGTCCTCGGGCCGGCCGGCCGCTTCCGACTTCGCTACCGCCAGCCGGTAGGCGGCCAGTGCCCAGTCGTTGGGCGCCTCGGCCCGGCTCACGGCGGCGAGTTCAGCCTCAAGGCCTTCAACGGTCATGCGCCGCTTCCTGCTCGCTCGGCCTCAGAGGCGAGATCCTGCACGCGCTGAAGAGAATTGGCGGCGCGCTGAGGTTCTGCCCGCTCGGCCTCGGAGGCGAGATCCTGCACGCAGCGCTCGACTTCAGCCACCGCTTGCGCTACCGCGCCGCTCACGGTCACAGTGAGCCCTATGCCCAGAGTGTCGATCTCCTCGGGCTGGCAGCCGACGATGACAGTGCGCTGCGGGAGCACGCCGGCCGCTTTGGCCACCATGAGCGCTCGTTCGGGGGTGGCCAGATGCATGTCGGCGAGCAGGTCGTGGCGTTCATCGACGGGCAGGTCGCTCGTGTCGATCACCTCGGCGTCGATCACCATCACTGTTCCGGGCTCACGCTGCCGGTCCACCGCGTCGACCACCACCAGCGCGTCATACCCCGCCATCAGCTCGTGAACGAGATGGATCCCGCCGATGCCGGTCTCGGCCACCGTGACCCCCGCCGGCAGGGGCCGCTCGCCGAGTCGTTGGACCACCTCGACGCCGAAGCCGTCGTCGCCGTGCAGGACGTTGCCCACCCCAACCACCAGCACCCGCACTGGAGTCATCGGCTTGACGCTGTGTCAACGTGGACTCTGTTGGTGCCGCAACCTGGGCCGAACTCACGCACCGGAGTCATCGGCTTGAGGCGGCCAGGTCTGTTGGCTCGACCCGCGGACGCTCGCTGGCCCGCAGGGCGTAGCCGTGGATCACCCACCAGGCGATGTAGTCCTCCAGCTCCGACCACGACGCCTCGTCCAGCTGCTCGCGCAGGTGCTCGTGCCGCTTCTCCAGCTCGGTGGCGATGATCCGGTCGAGCGCGGCGACGATCGCCTCGCAGGACAGCAGCGTGACCCGGCCGGGGTCTCCCACCCGCAGCAGCTCGCTGAGGGCGGCCACCTGCTCAAGGTCGATGCGGTCACCGGACGGGGCCGATGCGGCCGCGAGTTGATCGTCGGGAACCCGCTGCTCCTCGGTGCGGCGCAGGCAGTAGCCCACCAGCAGCGCGGTGGCGGCCCAGTCGGCCAGCTCGGTGACGGGCTGACGGCGGCGCTCCTGTTCCAGGCACTCCTGGCGGTAGCGGTGCGACGCCTCGGTCATGGCATGGGTCTGAGCCAAGGCCCGAGCCGCAAAACAGAGATCGTCGATCTCCGCCGCGTTCATGAGCGGCGGGGTCCGATAGTGAGACCGGTGGAGACCTCGCCCGGGCTCGGCGGCGGATGGGGCGCCTCGGTGTGCTCTTCCATCTCCACCCGCCGGAAGTCGATCCAGTGCTCGCGCAGCGACACCTCGATGCGGCGGGTGACCGTGTCGCCGGCCGCGGTGCAGCCGTTGCATGAGCCGTGCATCCTCAGCTGCACCACGCCGTCGTCCACGGAGAGCACCTCCACCTCCCCGCCGTGGGAGTGGATGTAGGGGCGGACCTCGTCGAGGGCCAGCTGCACGGCCCGGTCGGCGGCGGCCGCGTCGGTGTCGGTGCCGAGGCCGTAGGTGGCCAGCAGCTCGCCCACGACCGGGTCCAGGGCCGCCTGCTCCAAGAACAGCTCGCCCCGCCACTGGCGCACCATCTCCACTAGCCGGCCCAGCCCCTCGCGGTGGTAGGCGTCGAGCCAGTCCAGCATCTCCTCGGCATCGGCGGCCACCCGCTCGTCGCCGCACTCCAGCAGACGGGAGGCCAGCTCGGCCGCCCGCTCGAGGATGTCGCGGTAGGCCAGCTCGTCGGGCGCGGGCCCGATCCAGTCCCTACTCAACGTGACACCTCGCGGCGGACCATTTGCAGCACCTTCTCCACTGCCTCCTCGACCGGCTGCGAGAAGCCCCAGCCGAACTCGCTCTCGGCCGGCTCCACCTCGATCACCACCGTGTCGTCGGGGAGCGCGTCCCAATACCGGCACACGGCCAGGGTGTGGTCCAGATCGACGATGCCCCCCACCGCCTCGCCCAGGCGCTCGTGCACCTCGTCGGGGTCGATCTCGGGCAGTTCCGACAGCGCGTACCGGCGGATCGTTCCCGGCGGGGCGGTGCCTCGGGACATGCAGCCCAGCAGCACGGCCCGCCCCGGCTGCAGCTCCTGGAGGCGGTGCATCACTCGGTGGGCCGCATACGACAGGTCTTCGAGCACCACGCCTTCGGGCCACTCCAGCGCGGCGGCCCGGGCCAGCCAGTTCGTGCCGAAGTCCAGGTCGCGCAGCCACGGCAGGCCGATGCCCCCCACCAGCGTGCAGCCCGGCCCGGCCTCGCCCCGGCCCGGCTTGATCCGGGCGCCGGGCCCGAGCAGCGTGTCGAGGGCCTCGTCGCGCCCCGCCAAGAACGGGCCTGCGCCCGCGAACGCGCCGCTAGGCGCCGCCGTCGGGTTTGGAGGATTGTGGGGAGTGCCGTTGGGCGCGGCCCGCATCACTCCAGTGTGCACCCGCACGAGTTGACCTCGCGGGTGATGACCCCCCGGCCCGTGTCCATGTGGGTGGTGCACGGCATGCAGGGATCGAAGCTGCGGATGGATCGCAGGATGTCGATGCCCTTGATGTCGTCGTCGGACACGCTCTCAAGGATCGGCGTTCCCAGGATGGCCTCCTCGTAGGGGCCGGGGTTGCCGAACGGGTCCCGGGGCGAGGCGTTCCACGTGGAGGGGGTGTTGATCTGGTAGTTGATCAGCCGCCCCTTGTCCATGTGCATGTGGTGGGTCAGGTAGCCCCGGCCCGCCTCCCAGAAACCGGCCGACACCCGCTCGTCGCGGGGCACCTTGAACGGCGTCGACACCGCAGTGTCGCCCTTGCGCCAATACTCGAAGGCCTGCATCAGGCAGATCATGCCGATGGCGGCGGTGAAGGCCACCCCGTAGGCCCGGCCCCGGTTCCGCTCGAAGGCGTTGAGCTTGGCCGGCACCCGCCAGAACAGCTCCGTCTCGGGCAGGTCGTGGGCGGGGAGCAGCAGGCGCAGGCCGTCGCCGGTGGCCTCGATGTAGGGGTTGTCGGGAAGCTGCTGGGCCATGGCCGTGGTCCACATCCGCCCGTAGACGCCGGTCTCCATGGAGGTGCGGTCCCAGCGGGGGGCGGTCGACCAGGAGTACTTCTCCTTGAAGTTCTTGCCCTCGGGACGGGGGATGGTCTCCTTGTTCCAGGCGTGGTAGGGCGACAGCGGGTTGCCCAACGCGTCGGTGGGGAACCGCATATGGCCGTTGCCGCTGCCGTTGCCGTTGGCGGTCCAGTCCTCGTAGTAGGAGTGCTCCACGAACTCCTCGATGCCCATGTTGATCTCGGTGAGCTTGGTGGTGAGGAGCTCGCCCTCCTTGATGATGCCCGGCGCCGAGTAGCGGGCCTGGCCCCAGGCGTCGATGTTGGCGTAGGTGGCGTCGTAGGCCTCGAGATCGTCCCAGATGCCGGTCTGGATCAGGTTCGACGGCCGCAGGCCCACATCGGAGTAGGCCGGGTTGGCCTCCAGGAAGAAGTCGCAGATGTCGTCCCAGATGCCGGCCAGCCGCTTGGCGTAGTCGAAGATCAGGCCGAGGTTGGCGTAGTACTCGTTGAAGGTTGTGGTGCTGACCGTGGTGGACACGCCGCCGGGCACGAGCGTGGACGGGTGGGGGTACTTGCCGTACATCAGCGTGCACATCTTGCGGGCGATGCGGGTGTACTCCAGCGACTCCAGGTAGATGGACCCCTCCAGCGGGTTGAAGCCGTCCATGATGTCCTTGATGGTGACGTACCCGTGGACATCGGCGTGCGGGGCCAGCGTCTTGGACGCCAGCTCCACCAGCTCGGGGTTGGTGACCGACACGATGGCCGTGGAGTAGTCGGGCCCGGCCAGCAGCCCCAGATGCAGCGGATGGTCGTAGAACATCTCGGCCACCTCGCCCAGGTTGCGCACGCACACGCCGAGGGGCGGGGGCTGGATGCCGAAGGCCATCTCGATGGCCAGCGACGACACCGAAGCGTGCACGCCGCCGCACACCCCGCAGGCCCGCGACGAGATGTCGATGGCGTCGCGGGGGTCGCGGCCCTTGAGGATGATCTCGTAGCCGCGGAACAGCATCGCCATGGAGTGGGCCTCCACCGCGGTGCGGGTCTCCAGGTCGAGCACGGTGTGGACCGCCAGCGCGCCGGCCACCCGGGTCACCGGGTCGATGCTCCACTCCCGCAGGCGGGGCGGGGCGGCCAGTGCCCCCACGCTGCGGCGCTCCTGTGCGCCCCTCACGAAGTCCCGCGGCTCGGCCACCGCCACCGCGTAGGGGTCGCCGACGCCGTCGCGCAGGTGGGCCTTGCCGTTCTCGTCGAAGGCGATGGGCAGGTTCTTGAAGCACATGTCAGATCAGCGGCCTCTGCTGTTGGGTCCTGGCGTTGTCGGCCCTGCCTGAGGCAGCAGGGGCGTGGGTGGTAGCGGTGACGATGGGGTTGGGCACGGTTAGCGGCCTCCCTCGTGAGAGTGCTGCTTGCGGGAGTAGAGCCGGTGGATCAGCCGCTCGGTCCCCACGGGCTGGGTCTTGTAGCGGCTCCAGCCGCTGGGGAGGTCGCGGCTGTCGTGCCAGCGGGCTGAGCGCATCTTGTCGCTCTGGGAGAGCTGGCGCATGCGGCGGATGAACCCGCCCATCACCCGGTTGGTGTTGGTGGACAGCAGCGCGCCGGGCGGACGCTCGTAGATGGGCGAGAACTTGTCGGGGAAGCCGGGCATGGTGCAGCCGATGCAGATGCCGCCCATGTTCATGCAGCCGCCGTGGCCGTCGACGATGCCCCGCTCGGCGATGTTGCACTGCACCACCGGCCCCCAGCAGCCCAGCTCGACCAGGCACTCCTTGTCGCCATATGAGTGGGCGAACACGCCCTCCTCGTAGTAGCCGGCCCGAGGGCAGTGCCGGTGGACGGTCTCGGTGAACAGCCACGCCGGGCGGCCCAGCTCGTCGAACTCGGGCAGCGGAGCCAGGCCGTTGAGGAACAGCAGAGCCGCGGCCGCAGTCTCGGTGATGTTGTCTCCCACCGGCGAGCAGCCCGGAATGTTGATGACCGGCAGCCCCAGCGCGGACCGGTAGTCCTTGCCGAGGTGGTCCATCACGCCCATGGCGTTGGTGGGGTTGCCCTGGGCGGCCGGTATGCCGCCCCAGCAGGCGCAGGTGCCGATCGACAGCACTGCCGCCGCGCCGGGAGCCAGGCGGTCGAGCCATTCCAGGCTGGTTATCTGGCGGCCGTCGTCGCGGTCCTCGCCGAGCCCCATCCAGTAGCCGTACTCGCCCGAGACGGTCTCGTCCATGATCGAGCCCTCCCAGAAGATCAGGTAGGGGGCGTCGAGCTTGCCCTCGGCGGCGAGGCGCAGGTTCTCGGTCCACTCCGGCCCCGACTCCACCGACAGCACGGTGTGCACGAGCTCGATACGAGGCAGTCCCGGAACCCGGCCCGTCAGCAAATCCTCGACCCTGGGATGAGTGGCGCCGGAGATGGCGATGGTGCAGCCGTCGCAGCTGGCGCCCACGATCCAGAACAGGTAGGCCTTCTCCAGCGGGCCTTGCGACACTAGCTCGGAGCGCTTGGGCCGGGTGGGGCTGCGCAGCGCCACCGGCGCCAGCGGGTCGTCGGGGTCGGTGAGCAGCGGCTTGGCCTCCAGCTCGCCGTGGGTGGAGCCGGGCACGACCTTGGTGTACTGGGCCACGAGCGAAGCCTCCCGAACGTGGACATGCGCTAAAGACAACCCTAACACTATGTGCGAATCGCATCTAGCGGGGAGCTTGGGGTAGTATCGCTGCCGCCGGCCGCGGCGGGAGGTTTCATGTCGACAGGATGGGTCATCGGCTACCTCATCGGAGGGGTTCTGATTCTGGCGGTGGTGGTGCTGCTGCTGTTGATGATCCGCGGCGCGCACCGGGCCGCGGTGACGGCTGAGTCGATCCTGGCTGGACTTGAGGAGTCCCGCGACAACACCGCTCCGCTGTGGGCGGTCAACGACGTCAACTCGGCCATCGAGCGGATCGGCGCGGGGGCGGGCGCGGTGCGGGAGCATCTCGCTGCCAAGGGCGGGGGCTGATCATGAGCACCAACTCGCTGTGGTGGCTGACCCTGGCTCTGGGTCTGGTGGTGTGCCTGGTGGCGGTGCTGCTGTTGCAGATCTTCTACCGCAAGGTGCGTCGCATCGAGGCCGGCTCGGCTGCCATCTGGGAGACGGGCAAGCAGGTGGCCCGCAACACCGCCACCACCTGGATGCTGCACCAGACCACGGTGCGGCTCGACGCATTCACCGAGGAGGCCCTCCGCCACGACGCCTTCCTCGACGAGGCCCTCTCCCAAGCCTCCACGGGGGGTGATGACTGATGCGGACGCTGCTGATCGTGTTGACCGTGGTGGAGATCTTGATCTTCGTGGGGGCCTTGGCCGTGTATCTGGTCGCCATTGCCCGCTCGCTGAGGCGCATCTCGCAGTCGCTGGGGAAGGTCACCTTCGGGGTGCGGGCCATCGAGACCCAGTGCGCGTCGGTGGGTCCGTCGGTCACCCGGGTGAACGAGCAGCTCACCGTCATCGCTGGCGCGCTCGAAGGAGTGTCGGTCAAGGCCGAGCGCCTCGGCGCCAGATCGTGAGCGCCCCCGAGCCGGCCGCTGGATCGTGAGCCTCTCGGCGGCGTCGCCTAAGTCCGACGCGCTGGCCGCCCTCTACTGGCGCAGCGAGATCCTGCAGGTCATGTATTGGCTGCGGGGCGAGGGATTCGGCGATGTGGTCGACCCCGGACTGATCGAGCGCTTTCTCGGGGTGGACGCGGCCATCGGCATGACCTACCTCGACCGCCTCGTGGAAGAGGGCTATCTGGTGCGAGACGGCGACTGGTTCGCGTTGTCGGAGTTCGGCTTGGAGCGGGGCGCCCGAGAGTTCGGCGAGGCCTTCGCCGATCTGACCAAGCCCAGCCACGGCGAGTGCAGCGACGACTGCTGGTGCCACGCCTCCGTCGACGAGGCCGAGGCCTGCGTGGCGCAGCGCCTGGGTCACAGCCACGATCATGGCTGCTGAAGCCACCGAGGGTCTTCCGAGGCGGTTCCTGCAGCCGTTCCTGCTGCTCAGCCTCCAGCGCGACGGCACGTCCTACGGCTACGAGCTCTACGAGACGGTCAAGGCCCTGGGCCTGTCGGTGGACCTGGCCGCGGTCTACCGGGGCCTGCGGGCCATGCAGCAGCGCGACCTGGTCACCTCGCAGTGGGTCTCGTCGCTGGCTGGACCGGACCGGCGCCTCTACTCGCTCACCTCCGCCGGGCACGACGCGGCCCGGGCCGCGGCAGCGGACCTGGCCGCGGCCCGAGACGGCCTGATCGCCGCCCTGGAGCACTTCGAGGCACAACACGGCGCCCGCCCATGAGGGTCGCGGTTGCGGGCAAGGGCGGCGCCGGCAAGACCACCATCTGTGCCACCGCGGCCCGGCTGCTGGCCCGGTCGGGGCTGCGGGTGGTGGCCATCGACGGCGACACCAACCCCAACCTGAACGCGGCCATCGGAGTCGACGCCGCCGACGCGGCGCCGTTCCTGCCCACGTCGCTGGTGTCGCGTCGCTTCGACGGGCCGAGGCTGACGGCTCCGGTGGACGAGGTTCTCGACCGGCACAGCACGCTGGCGCCCGACGGGGTGCGGCTGGTGCGCATGGGGATGCCCCAGCACGCCGACGAGGGCTGCCTGTGCTCGGCCCACGCCACCGTGAGCGCCTTCCTGGCCGATCTCGGCGCGGCGGCCGGCACGGTCACAGTGCTGGACCTGGAAGCGTCGCCCGAGCACCTGAGCCGGGGAACGGCCCGGCACTGCGATGTGCTGCTGCTGGTGGCCGAGCCCTACTACCGGTCGCTGGAGGCGGTGAGGCTGCAAGCCTCGCTGGCTGCCGAGACCTCGATCGACCGGGTGGCGGTGGTGGCCAACAAGTGCCGACAGCAGAGCGACCGTGACGCCATCGAGGAGTTCTGCGGGCGCCACCGGCTGGAACTGGTCGGGATCCTGCCCTGGTCAGAGGCCGTGCTCGACGCGGATGCCGAGACCCGGCCGCTGCTCGATTTCGCCCCCGACGATGCACTGGTCGCCGCGGTGGAGGAGCTGGTCGGCGCGCTCGTGGGGGACCGGGTGGAGGTCGGGGTCTGATGTGTGTCGGGATCCCCGCCCGGGTGATCGAGCTGGGGCCGTCCCATAGCGCCATCGTCGATGTGGAGGGCGCGCAGCGCGAGGTCAACACTGTGATGGTCGACGACGAGGGTCTGGCCGTCGGCGAGTGGGTGCTGCTGCACGTCGGTTTCGCCATGTCGAAGATCGACGAGACTGAGGCGGCCGAGACGCTGGCGTTCATGCGGGAGCTGGGATCGGTGTACGACGAGGAGATCGAGGCCTTCAGCCGCGACCTGCCATGACCGCTCAAGCGGCCCCTGAGAGCGGCGTGACAAGCGATTTGGGTCAGTCATCAGACCCCACGACACCCGCACCGGCGATCGACTGTGGGCGGGATCCGGTCGGGGCGGCCATGTGGCTGGCGCGAGCCTTCACCGCCGGGCGGCGGCTGTGCGTGCGGGCGCCCACCGCCCCCGACCATGCCCACCATGTGGCTGTGGAGTTCGTGCATCCCGTGGTGGCCGGCACCCGCCCCCTGGCCGCGGCGGTGGCCGAATCCGCACCCTCGGCCGACGCCGCGCTGGCCATAGGACCCGACCGGGCGGGCACCGACTTGTTCATCTCGACCGAGCAGCCCGACGCCGCCATCGTTCGCAGCTACCACGTCCTGTGGGAGCTGGTACAGGTCGCGCTCGAGCATCCCGGTCTGGTCGCCGGCGCCGCCGCGGCCGGCGGGGACTCCACCGGCTTCCTGTATCCGTTCCTCGACGCGGCCGAGGCCGACGAGGCTTCGCTGCGCCAGTCGCTGCGGGCGTCGGCCGAAGCCAAGGTGGAGGAGTCCGAGCGGCTGGCGTACCAGACGCTCGAATTCAACCGGGCCGCGCTGGCCGCCACCGGCACCGCCCTCAGGCGGGCGGTCTCGGCAGGCGGCAGGGTGCTGACCATGGGAAACGGCGGCAGCGCCACTGACGCCGCCCGGCTGGCCCGGCTGCTGCGGACCCGCGACATCCCCGCCGAGTCACTCTGTGCCGACTACGCCGTCGCCACCGCCCTAGCCAACGATCTCGGTGCCGAGCGGATCTTCTCGCGCCAGCTCGACGCCTTCGCACGATCCGGCGATGTGCTGGTGGGATGCAGCACCAGCGGCGCATCCCGCAACCTGCTGGCCGCCTTCGACCAGGCCGCCGCCATGGGGCTGGCCACGGTGGGGATCAGCGGCTACGGGGGCGGGTCGTTCACCGGCTGGGAGAGCGTGCACCACAACCTCGTCGTACAGTCGATGTCGGTGCACCGCATCCAGGAGGCCCAGGCCGCGCTGATGAGCGAGCTGTGCGAGCTCGCGGCCGCGCTGTGAAGTACGTCGACGAGTTCCGGGACCCGCAGGCCGCCCGCCGCCTGCTGGCCGACATCGCCGCGGCCGCCGCCGAGCAGCCTCCCCGCAAGTTCATGGAGGTGTGCGGGGGCCACACCCACGCCATCTACCGCCACGGCATCGAGGCCCTGCTGCCCGACGGCATCGAGCTGATCCACGGGCCGGGATGCCCGGTGTGCGTCATCCCCATGGGCCGGGTCGACGATGCCATCGCGGTGGCCCGCATCGAGGGCGTGACCATGTGCTGCTTCGGCGACATGCTGCGGGTGCCGGGCGGGGAGTCGACCCTGCTGGAGGCCAAGGCCCGCGGCGCCGACGTCCGCATCGTCTACTCGCCGCTGGACGCACTGGCCCTCGCGGCGCGGCTGCCCGAGCGCCAGGTGGTGTTCCTTGCGGTCGGGTTCGAGACCACCGCGCCGTCCACCGCGGTCACCCTGTTGCAGGCCCGCGAGCGCGGCGTCGAGAACTTCAGCGTGTTCTGCAACCACGTCACCATCGTCCCGCCGCTCAAAGCCATTCTCGACTCGCCCGGACTCGACCTCGACGGCTTCCTCGGCCCCGGACACGTCTCCACCGTGATCGGCACCCGCCCCTACCGCTTCGTGGCCGAGCAGTACCGCCGGCCGCTGGTCACCGCCGGTTTCGAGCCGGTCGACATCCTCCAGGCCGTGCTGATGCTGCTGCGCCAGCTCGCCGAGGGACGCTGCGAAGTCGAGAACCAGTACCGGCGGGTGGTGGCAGGCTGCGGCAACGACCGGGCGCTGGCGCTGCTGCGGGAGGCGTTCGTGGTGAGGCCCCACTTCGAGTGGCGGGGCCTCGGGTTCATCGCCCAGAGCGCTCTGGCCGTGGCGCCGGAGTTCGCGGCGTGGGACGCCGAGTTGCGCTTCGAGGTTCCCGGCGTGCGGGTGGCCGACCCGAAGGCCTGCCAGTGCGGCGAGGTGCTCAAGGGGGCGCTGCGGCCCTGGGAGTGCAAGGTGTTCGGAACGGCCTGCACCCCCGAGACCCCGATCGGCACCTGCATGGTGTCGTCGGAGGGCGCCTGCGCCGCCTACTACAACTACGGGCGGTACTCGAGCCGGTCGCGCATCCCGGTCCACGCCACCTGATGCCGGCGCAGGACGATTTCGAGGCTCGTCAGGCCGTGCTGGCCCGGGTCGAGTCCTGGAGGCGGCGCGCCCCCAAGCTGGCCGACGAGACCATCACCATGGCCCACGGCGCGGGCGGCCGGGCCAGCCAGTCGCTGATCGAGGCCGTGATACGCCCCGCCTTCTCCAACCCGGTGCTCGACGCTCTCGACGACGGGGCGGTGCTCGACATCGGCGACGGCCGCCCGATGGCGGTCACCACCGACGCCTTCGTGGTGACGCCGCGGCGCTTCAACGGCGGCTCCATCGGGGATCTGGCCGTGAACGGGACCATCAACGACCTGGCCGCCATGGGGGCCGAGCCCGCCGCCCTCACCGTCTCGCTGGTGCTCGAGGAGGGGCTGGAGGTCGACGAGCTGCGGGCCATCGTGGACGATCTGGCTCGGGCCGCCTCGGCCGCGGGCGTGCCGGTGGTGACCGGCGACACCAAGGTGGTGGAGCGGGGCGCGGCCGACGGCTGCTACATCACCACCGCCGGCCTCGGGTTCGTGGCGCCGGGGACGCAGCTCGAAGCGGCGTCGGTGCGGCCGTCCGACGCGGTGGTGCTCTCCGGCACCATCGGCGACCACGGAGTGGCGGTAATGGTGGCCCGCGGCGACCTGGCCCTGGCCGCCGACGTGGCCTCGGACACCGCGCCGCTGCATGAGCTGGTGGCGGCGCTGCTGGAGGCGGTGCCCTGCACCCGCTGGCTGCGAGACCCGACCCGCGGCGGGGTGGCCTCGATCTGCAACGAGCTGGCCGCCGCGTCCGGGTTGGGGGTGGAACTCGACGAAGCGGCGCTGCCGGTGCGGGGCGCGGTGGCCGGGGCCTGCGAGCTGCTGGGCCTTGATCCGCTCTACATCGCCAACGAGGGCAAGATGCTGGCCGTGGTGCCCGAGGAGGACGCCGAAGCCGCCGTCGCGGCGATGCGCAGCTGCGAGGCCGGCGCCGACGCCTGCGTGGTGGGCGCCATCACCGACGAGCACCCCGGCCTGGTGCTGGTGCGCACCGGCTTCGGGGGAACGAGGATCGTCGACATGCTGGTCGGCGACCCCCTGCCCCGGATCTGCTGATGGTGCTGCCGATCGGGGCGTTTGTGGCCTGTGAGCCGCGCCGGGACCGTCGCTAGGGGAGGCCCATGAGTCGCGCCGGAATCGTGCGCTGCCTGCTGGCCGCGGTGCTGTTCGGGGCGTCGGCACCGGCCGCGTCGAAGTTGGCCGGCGAGATGCCGTCGTTGATGCTGGCCGGCCTGCTGTATCTGGGGGCGGGCCTCGCGGTGCTGCCCTCGGTGGTCCGCTCGCCCCCTACGGCGGTGGCGCTGCGCCGGGACTGGCGCCCCGCGCTGGTGGCGGTGGTGGCCGGCGGGGCCGTTGGGCCCGCGTTCTTGGTGGCCGGCCTAGCCCGCGCACCTGTCGCTACGGCTTCGATCCTGCTCAACCTGGAGTTGGTCGCCACCGTGGTGCTGGCGGCCACCATCTTCCGGGAGCACTTGGGGCGCCGGGTCCTGGCCGGGGCGGGGCTGGTCACGGTGGCGGGGGTCGTCCTGGCGTGGGAGCCAGGGTTCAAGCTGAGCCTGGGAGCTCTGCTGATCGCGGCCGCGTGCTTCTGTTGGGGCATCGACAACGGCGTGACGGCCAAGATCGACCAGCTCAGTCCCGAGCAGGTGGTGCTGTTGAAGGGGTTCGTGGCCGGTCTGGCCAACTTCGGGCTGGGACTGGCCTTCGCCGAGGGCGCCACCGATGCCGGTCTCGGCGAGATCGTGGCCGGGCTGGCCATCGGCGCGGCCGGCTACGGGGTGTCGATAACTCTGTGGGTGAAGGGCGCCCGGGACCTCGGCGCGGCCCGGGGGCAGGTCATCTTCGCGGCCGCGCCGTTCATCGGCGCAGTCATCGCCTGGTCGGTGTTGGGCGAGGCGGTCACCGCCGCGCAGCTGATCGCGGTCGTGATCGCCGCCGCCGGGGTGGGGGTGTCATTGGAGTCCGCCCACGACCACAGGCACGCCCACGATCCCACCGAGCACGAGCACGAGCACAGCCACGACGACGACCATCACGATCACCCCCATCCCGAGGCCGTCGAGGGGCGCCACACCCACGTCCACCAGCACCGGCCCAGGGTGCACACCCACCCCCATGTGCCCGACCTGCACCACCGCCACCGCCACAACGACTGAGCACCATATATGCAAGAGTTATCTGCATGAGGATAACATGCATAAACCATGGTAAACTCTGTCGATCCCGTAGCCGTAGAGGACTCTTGATGAGGGTCCGCGTGATGGAGGCTGACGATGGACCGACTTGCCAATCCCTACAGGCCGGGCGCAGGCACGCAGCCGGCGGCGCTGGTGGGACGCGACCTGATGATCGACGACTTCGGCGTGACCTTGAGGCGGTCACTCGACCAGCGCCCCGGCAAGAGCTGCATGCTGCTGGGCCTGCGCGGCACGGGCAAGACGGTTCTTCTCAACCGCTTCATGGAGATCGCCGGCCAGGAGGGCGCCCGGACTGCATTCGTTGAGGCCTCCGACTCAGGCAGCTTCAGCCAACTCCTTGCCATTCGGCTCCGCCGAATCCTGCTGCAGTTGGCTGAGGGCCCGGTCCGGCGGGCCGCGGCCCGGGCACTCGGGGCGCTCAGGTCGTTCGCTCTACACCTGCCCGACGGTTCCGCCATCTCCGTCGGAGTGGAGCCCACGCCCGGGCTGGCCGACTCGGGCGTCCTGTCGGAGGACCTCGCGGACTTGCTCGTCACTGCGGGGGAAGCGGCGGCCGACGGCGGCAGCGGGATCGTGCTGGCCGTCGATGAGGCGCAGTACCTGCGGGATGACGAGATGGGAGCAACTATCGGTGCCATACATCGCACCACTCAGTTGAACCTGCCGGTGGTGCTGGTGGCTGCCGGACTTCCGCAGTTGCGCGCCATCGCAGGAGAGGCGCGCACCTACACCGAGCGGCTGTTCTCATTCCCCGAGGTCGGCGCTCTCACGCCCGGCGATGCCCGTGACGCTCTAGTGCTGCCCGCGGAGGCTAAGCGAGCCCGCTTCGAGCCGCCCGCGATCGAATCGATCATCGCGGAGTCCCGCGGTTATCCGTACTTCGTGCAGGAGTGGGGCTATCACGCCTGGAACGCCGCTCCGGGGGATCTGATAACCCTCCACGACGTGAGCGCGGCGAGCCGCAGCGTGACCGACACGCTCGACCGGGATTTCTTCCGGGTGCGGTTCGATCGCCTCACTCCCAAGGAGCGCGTCTATCTCCGGGCGATGGCCGAGTTGGGTCCCGGTCCGCACCGCTCAGGCGACATAGCCGCCGAGTTGGGTGTACGGGTGCAGTCCGTGGCGCCCCGGCGGTCGGCGCTGATCGCGAAGGGCATGATCTACAGTCCCGCCCACGGTGACACCGCGTTCACCGTCCCGCTGTTCGACGACTTCCTGAGACGCACCATTCAGCGATAGCAGTCCGCTTCCATCGATGGGTGCCTATTGCAGCGCCGTAGCGTGAAGCCGGTCGAAGAGCCGGTTGGTCAGGGATTCGACTGCGTCCCACACGTCGCCGGCCTCGCCTTGTCCCAGCGGGGTTCCTATCCGGTCGGCCTCGATGATGTCGGGGCTGGCGGGAACTACCACGTCGAGGGGCACGTCGTGGTTGGCGCAGAGCCGGGCCAGCAGATCCTGCTGGTCGTCGGCGACCTTGTTGCCCACGCCGCAGAAGGCGTCGATGCCCAAGTCGCGGGCCAGAGCGATGGTGCGCCGGGCGGTGATCACCGCCTTGAGGCTGGGTTCCATGACCAGCACCAGCACGTCGGCATGGGCCAGCGTCCCGCCGGAGCGACTGAGGTGCTCGATGCCGGCCTCCATGTCGACGATGGTGTCGTCGGTCTCGGCGTCGAGGGCCTCGCCCAGCAGGCTCCGCACCGTGGCGTGGCCGCCGCAGGTGCATCCGGCCGCAGCCTCGGCCACTCGCAGCGCCGACATCACGGTCACGCCCGACGGGGTGTCGGCCGCGTAGTCGGCCATCAACTCGGCCACGGTGAGGTCGCCCCGCGAGCCGACCACGATCGAGCGCGGCACCGTCGGCAGGCTCTCGGTCTGAACCGGGCTGAGCCCCAGCGACAGCCCCAGGTTGGGGTTGGAGTCGGTGTCCACCGCCAGCACCCGGCGACCGCGCTCCGCCAGCGACCGGGCCAGCAGCGCGCTCAGCGTGGTCTTGCCCACGCCTCCCTTGCCCACAACCCCGATCTTCATGGCGTCAACCTCTCCCTCACCCGGATGCTCGACGGATGAACGCTACCCGCGGTCGGCCAGTGTGGCCCGGCCGATGGCGGCTTGGCCCAGCGAGATGCCGCCGTCGTTGGGTGGAACCTGGCGGTGGCGCAGAACCTTGAAGCCGGCTTGCTCCAGCTCCGGGGTCAGCAGTTCCACCAGACGGCGGTTTTGGAAGACGCCGCCCGAGAGGGCCACCGCGTTCAGCCCGGTCGCCTCGCGGGCCTGACGGGCCGCGGCAGCGGCAGCATCAGCTACCCAGCGGTGGAAGGCGGCGGCGATCAGCGACGGCCCCCGCCCGGCCTGCAGGTCGGCGGCCACGGCCCTGATCACTGGGACCGAGTCGATCACGGCGGGCTCACCGTCGCTGATCTCGACCGGGTATCGCCTTGCGTCGGGACCCGCGGCCTGCTCGAGGCGCACCGCGGCCTGGCCCTCGTAGGTAGCGGTCTCGACCATCCCGCACATCGCCGCCACCGAGTCGAACAGCCGGCCCATCGACGAGGTGAGGATCGACTGGCCCTCACGGCACTGATCCAGCACCTGCGCCGCCACTTCGCCCCGGTCGGCGAGCACCGCGACCGGGGGCAGCTCCTCGCCGAACGTTTCAGCGAGATGAGCCAACGCCATGCGCCAGGGCTTGCGGATGGTGGCGACGCCTCCCGGCATGGACACCGGCCGCAGATGGGCGAAGCGCTGGTATCGGGCCGCGTCGCCCACCAGGATCTCGCCGCCCCACAGAGTGTCGTCGGCGCCCCATCCCATGCCGTCGAACATCACGCCGATGGCCGGGCCGTCGAAGCCGTTGTCGGCCAGGCACGACGCCAGGTGGGCGTGATGGTGCTGCACCCCCAGCCGGGACCCGAGATCGGCGCTGGCCGCGAACTTGGTCGACAGATACTCGGGGTGCAGGTCGTGCACCACCAGTTCGGGCTCGGCCCGGGTCAGCTCCAAGAGATCGGCCACCGCCGCTTCGAAGGCGGCCAGCGCGGCCGGATGTTCCAGGTCGCCTAGATGCACCGACAGGTGGGCGTCGGCGCCGAGGGCCAGACAGAGCGTGCTCTTGAGCTCCGCGCCCACGGCCAACACCGGCGGTCCGCCGCGGTCGAGTCGCACCCGGCCGGGGGCGTAGCCGCGGGCCCGTCGCAGCACCTGGAAGCCGTCGGCCACCACCTGGCCGACCGAGTCGTCGGCCCGGCGCTCGATCACCCGGTCGTGGCCCAGCACCGCGTCGGCGATGTTGCCGAGCTCTGGGCCGACCCTGGTGTCGTCGATGACGATTGGCTCGTCGGAGCGGTTGCCGCTGGTGCACACCAGCGTCAGGCCGGCCGCCTCGACCAGCAGGGCGTGCAGCGGCGAAGCGGGGAGCATCACTCCCAGCAGTCCGGTGTCGGGGGCCACCGCCGCGGCCACCGCCGCCGACTCCCGCCGGGGAGCGAGCACGATCGGCGCTTCCGGCCCGCACAGGGCCCGCGCCGCCAAGTCGTCGAGTTCGACCAGCTCGCGGGCCTCATCGACCGCGGCCACCAGCAGCGCGAAGGGCTTCTCCTCGCGGTGCTTGCGCCGCCGCAGCCGGGCCACCGCGTCGCGGTCGTCGGCCCGGCACGCCAGTTGGTAACCGCCGAGACCCTTCACCGCCACGATTCGGCCCGCCCGCAACAGGGCAGCGGCGGCGTCTATCGGGTCCTCGTTGACGGGCTCTCCCATCGTCAGTGTCAGCCACACCGCCGGCCCGCAGTCTCCGCAGCACACGGCCTGGGCGTGGTGGCGGCGGTCGCCGGGGTCCCGGTATTCGGCCATGCAGGCCTCGCACAGCTCGAAGGCGGCCATCGAGGTGCGCTCGCGGTCATAGGGCAGGCTCCGCACCACCGTGTGGCGGGGTCCGCAGTCGGTGCAGCAGGTGAACGCGTACCGGTAGCGGCGCCCGCCGGGCTCGGCTATCTCGGCCAGGCAGGCCGCGCAAGGCGCAACGTCGGGGGGCACGGCCCCGGCGACCGTTCCAGCACCGACCTCGCTGGGAGCGATCAAGAACTCGCGCTCGCCCTCGACTGGGGGCATTTCAGCGCCGCGGATCGAGTCCACTCGGGCCAGCGGAGGGGCCTCAGCCGCCGCCCGCGCCTCGAACTCGTCGAGGTCGGCCGGATGGCCCTGGATCTCGCACCACACGCCCTCGTCGTCGTTGCCGACGACACCGGTGAGCGACAGGCCTCGGGCCAGCCGATGCAGGTGGGGCCGGAACCCAACGCCCTGCACGATGCCGGTCATTTGCAGGTGACGGCGCCCCATCAGCGCGACGCTACCGGTGCCGTGCCCACGGCTCCGGCCCAGTCCGCTCCGTTACCTTTACTAGATGCAGGTTGCACATAGTGAAATTGACTCGCGCGCTGGCTGTCCCTAGCTTGCTGCGACCCTGTGGCCCGGCGCGGCCGCCGGGCAGCCAAGAAGGGAACCCCATGCGACTACTGAAACTCTTGAGCGCGATCCTGGCCTTGACGCTGGTCGCGGCCGCCTGCGGCGGCGACGAGCCTGACGACGCCGGTGCTGCCGACACCGCCGCCCTGGCGCAGGCCCAGGCCGACACCGACGCGGCTGCCGACGAGGCGGCTGCGGCTCGGGCCGAAGCGGCCGCTGCCCAGGCGCAGGCAGACGAGGCCGCGGCAGCCGCGGCCGAAGCCGAGGCGGCGCTCGCGGCCGCGATGGCCGACGCCGATTCCGCCGACGGGGTCGACCCGTCGGTCGTGGCCGACCTCGAGGCCCAGCTCGCCCAGGCCGAGCAGGCCGCGGCCGACGCCTTGGCCGCAGCTGAGGCCGCCGACGCGGCGGCAGAAGAGGCGATGGCGGCCGCCGAGTCCGAAGCCGCCGATGAACCGTCCGACGGCGGCACGCTGGTGATCGCCCTCTCCGACGATCCCGGCCACTTCAACCCCGGCATCACCACCGGGTTCAATGTGCACGCCGTCACCGGCTCGATCTTCAACGGGCTCGTCGAACTCGACGACAACGCCAATCCCCACCCCGACCTGGCCCAGAGCTGGGAGGTCAGCGACGACAGCACCCAGTACACGTTCCACCTCGTCGAGGGGGTGCGCTGGCACGACGGCGAGCCCATGACCTCCGCCGACGTGAAGTTCACCTTCGAGAACATCCTGTTGAACTACCACTCGCGCACGAAGGGCGGGCTCAGCGGCGTCCTCGAGTCGATCGAGGTTCCCGACGACACCACGGTCGTGTTCAACTTCACCCAGCCCTACGCGGCCTTGCTGCAGCGCCTCAACTCCACCGAGGCCCCGATCCTTCCGAAGCACATCTACGACGGAGTCGACGACGTGCAGACCGCGGCAGCCAACCTCGCGCCGGTGGGCACCGGACCGTTCAAGCTGGAGTCCTACGACATCGACAACGAGATCACGCTCGTCCGCAACGACGACTACTTCAAGGAGGGCCTGCCCTACCTCGACCGGGTCGTGTTCAGAGTGATCCCGGACCAGAACACCCAGGTGCTGGCCCTCGAGGAGGGCGAGGTCGACTACATCTGGCGAGTCCCCGGCGGTGAGATCGAGCGCCTCAGCGGCGAGGGCTCCATGACTCTGCACAACGTCAACAGCGGACCCGGCGGCGGGTTCTGCATCCCGACGCTCACCTTCAACTCCGAGCGCATCATCTTCGACGACCTGCGGGTGCGCCAGGCCATCGCCCACGCCGTCAACCGTGAGCAGTTGCTGGATCAGGTCATCTTCGGCCAGGGCCGGGTGGCCACCGGGCCGATCAACAGCCAGATGGCCTTCGCCTACACCGACGACGTGACCAGCTACCCCTACGACGTCGACCGGGCCAACGCGCTGCTCGACGAGGCCGGCTACGCCTCCGACGGAACCCGCTTCAGCATCGACCTGTTGGTGTTCAGCTTCGGCGTGTTTCCCAAATACGCCGAGGTGATCCGCCAGAACCTCGCTGAAGTGGGTATCGACGTGGAGGTCATGCCGCTCGACCGCAGCGCCTTCATCCCGAAGGTGTTCACCGACCGCGACTTCGACACCAACATCATCAGCTACTGCAACAACACCGACCCGTCCATCGGCGTGGCCCGCATGTACGTCTCCAGCAACATTGGCGACATCCCGTTCTCGAACGGCGCGGCCTACAGAAACTCGCAGATCGACGAACTGTTCGACGCGGCGGCCAGCACACCCGATGTGGCCCGGCGAGGCGAGCTCTACGGCGAGATCCAGCAGATACTCACGGCCGAGTTGCCCTACCTGTGGCTGGTCGAGACCCAGTTCACCGCGGGCTCCGTTCCCAATGTTCGCGGCCTCCAGGCGAACTCCGGCCACGTAGCCGAGACCGCTTACTTCGAGTAGCGGAGGCCTGGAGCAGACTAGACCGTATAGATCCGGCCGCCGTCGCGGGGCGGCGGTCGGGATCTGCTAGAGCGGCGAGCGGCGCGGGCCGTCGAGAGGAGGCGCTGGTGGTCCGATACACCGTGCGGCGCCTCCTCCAGGCCGTGCCGCTGGTGTTGGGCGCGTCGGTGGTGACGTGGATCCTGATCCACGCCGCGCCCGGCGACCCGATCGTCGCTCTGGCCGGCGAGGACGGCGACGCCGGCTACTACGCCATGATGCGGGAGCGCTTCGGGCTCGACCGCCCGCTGCACGAGCAGCTCTTCGTCTATCTGGGCCGCCTCGCCCAGGGCGACCTGGGGTTCTCCTACCGGCAGAACCGCTCCGCGGCCGGGGTGATCGTCGACCAGCTCCCGGCCACCCTGCTGCTGATGGTGCCGGCGCTGGCCATCGCCACCGCAGTCGGGATCAGCGTGGGCACGATGGCGGCCGCCCGCAGGAACTCGGCTCTGGACAACACCGCCCGCACCGCCACCCTGCTCGGCCACGCGGTGCCGGTGTTCTGGCTCTCGCAGGTGTTGCTGCTGGTGTTCGCGCTGCGCTTCGACTGGTTCCCGGTCCAAGGCCGCAGCGACGCCCGGGCCGGCTACGAGGGGCTCCGGGCGACGCTCGATGTGGCCCACCACATGGTGCTGCCCATCGCCGCGCTGGTGACGGTGTACGTGCCTCCGATCATGCGGGTCACCAGAGCCGCGGTCATCGAGAACCTCGACGAGCTCTACATCCGGGCCGCTCGTGCTCGCGGCCAGTCGCGGCGCCGGGCGCTGGTCCGCCACGCCCTGCCCAACGCCATGCTGCCCATCGTCACAGTGATCGGGAGCCAGATCGGCTACATGTTCGCCGGCTCGGTACTGGTCGAGACGGTGTTCGCCTGGCCCGGCCTCGGCCGGCTGCTGCTGAGCGCCATCCTGGCCCGCGACTTCGCCATCGTCACCGCCATGCTGCTGATGCTGTCGGTGACGATCATCCTTATGAACCTCGTCACCGACCTCGTGTACTCGCTCCTGGACCCACGGGTGCGCCATGGCACTTGAGGGGCCAGTAGCCGACCGGCTGGTCGCGCTGAGGCAACGGGCCGTCTCCGGTCGCCGTCCCGCCGGCCCGAGCGACGCGGGCCACCGCGGAGCCGGGGGGACGGGCAGCTCTTGGAGGCGGTTCGCGTCCAGCCCGGTGGCAGTGGTCGGGCTCGCCCTGACCGCCCTGTTCGTGCTGGTCGCCGCCTTGGCCTCCTACATTGCGCCCACCGACCCGTTCTCGTTCACGGGCTTGCCCTTCGAGCCGCCTTCATCAAAGCACTGGCTCGGTACCGACGACCTGGGACGCGACGTCTTCGCGGGTGTGGTCCACGGCGCCCGCACCAGCCTGTTCGTGGGGGTGGCCGTGGCCGGAGCGTCGCTGGTGATAGGCACTCTGGTGGGCGGCGTATCCGGCTTCGCGGGCGGCAAGATCGACGACCTGCTGATGCGGCTCACCGAGTTCTCGCAGGTCCTGCCCCGGTTCTTCCTGGCGCTGACGGTGGTGGCCCTGTTCGGGCCCGGGCTCACCAACATGGTGCTGGTGCTGGCCCTGACCTCCTGGGAGTTGACCGCCCGGGTGGCAAGGTCGGGAGTGCTGGCCGTCAAGGAGCTCGGGTATGTGACCGCGGCCGAGGCGCTGGGCTCGTCGCCGTGGCGCAATCTGCGGGCTCACGTGTTGCCCAACACCATCGCTCCGGTGGTGGCGCTGGCCTCGCTGCAGGTGGGCGGAGCCATCCTGATCGAGGCCAGCTTGAGCTTCCTCGGGCTGGGCGACCCCAACGTGATCAGTTGGGGCTACCTGCTCAACAACGCCCAGTCGTTCGTCCGGCGGGCCTGGTGGATGTCGGTGTTCCCCGGCCTGGCCATCGCGGTGGCGGTGCTGGGCGTCAACCTGCTCGGTGATGCCCTCAACGACTTCTGGAACCCGCGCTCGCGCTCGTCAAAGGCCGTCGGATGACCGAGCCGCTGTTGAGCGTCGAGGATCTCCGCACCCACTTCTTCGTCGATGCCGGGGTGGTCAAGGCGGTCGACGGGGTCAGCTTCGCAGTTCGGCGGGGCGAGGTGTTGGGCCTGGTGGGGGAGTCGGGTTGCGGCAAGACCGTGACCTCGCTGTCGGTCGCCGGCCTCATCGAAGCGCCGGGACGCATCGTCGGCGGGTCGGTGCGCTTCGACGGGACCGAACTGGTGGGAGCCTCCGAGCGGGTGCTCAACTCGGTGCGGGGTCCCAGGATCGCCATGATCTTCCAGCAGCCCCGAGCCTGCCTGGATCCCGTCATGTCGGTGGGGCGCCAGATCGGCCAGGCACTCAAGTCGGACACCTCTATGGACCGTGCCGCTCGCCGCCGCCGGGCGGTGGAACTGCTCGACCGGGTCGGCATCTCCGACCCCGACCGGCGGGTCCGCGAGTATCCGCACCAACTCTCGGGCGGGATGGCCCAGCGGGTGATGATCGCCATCGCCCTAGCCGGAGAGCCCGACCTGCTCATCGCCGATGAGCCCACCACCGCGCTCGACGTCACCGTGCAGGCCCAGATCCTGGAGTTGCTGCGGGAACTTCAGTCGGCCAACGGCATGGCCGTCATCTTGATCACCCACGACCTGGCCGTGGTGGCCGAGGTCGCCGACCGGGCTGCGGTGATGTACGCGGGCCGCATCATCGAGGAGTGCGCCGTCTCGGAACTGTACGACGCGCCGCTGCATCCCTACACGAGGGGGCTGATGGAGTCGCGGCCCGCCGGCGATCAGCCCAAGAGCCGGCTGCGGGCGATACCGGGCAGCGTGCCCGTTCCCCTCGACCTGCCAGCCGGCTGCAGCTTCGCGCCCCGCTGCGAGGCCCGGATTGCCAGCGGTCTGACCGCGTGCACCGAGCAGCCCCCCGAGCCGGTGTCGGTGCGCGACGGGCATCACGTCAGGTGCTGGCTCCATGGCTAGAGGTCGAGCGGACAGAGGTGCCCCGCATGTCCCTGACCCGCTGCTGGAGGTAGTCGACCTGGTCAAGCACTACCGGATCCGCGCCTCGCAGCCCCTGCGGGCGGTCGACGGGGTGAGCTTGCGGGTCGCCGCGGGCGAGACGCTGGGGCTGGTGGGCGAGTCGGGTGGCGGCAAGACGACGGTGGGGCTCAGCGTGCTGCGCCTCATCCAGCCCAGCGGCGGCTCGGTCACCTTCGAGGGTCGAGACGTGCTCGCCGCGGGCCGAGCCGAGTTGAAAGCCCTCAGGCAGAGGATGCAGATCGTGTTCCAGGACCCGATCGGTGCGCTGGATCCCCGCAAGAGCGTCGGCGACAGCGTGGGCGAGGGACTGAGGATCCAAGGCCTGGCCTCACGGGCCGAGTCGCGCCGGCGGGCCGCCGAGGCTCTGGAACGGGTCGGGATCGGTGCCGCCCAGGCCCGCAGCCTCCCCCACGAGCTGTCGGGCGGCCAGCTCCAGCGGGTGGGGATCGCCCGGGCGCTGGTGGTCGATCCCCGCCTCGTGGTGTGCGACGAGCCGGTGTCGGCCCTCGACGTGTCGATCCAGGCCCAGATCATCAACCTGCTGCTCGACCTGCAGGCCGAGCGGGGCCTCGCCTACCTGTTCATCGCCCACGACCTGGCTGTGGTGCGCCACATCTCGGACCGGATCGCGGTGATGTACCTGGGCCGCATCGTCGAGTCGGCATCGGTCCGCGAACTGTTCGACAGCCCGGCCCATCCCTACACACGAGCCCTGCTGTCGGCCGTGCCGGGGGCGGCCGGGCGCCGCACTGTGCTGCGAGGCGAGATCCCCAGCGCCTCCGCCCCGCCCAGCGGCTGTCCCTTCGCCCCCCGCTGCCCCGAGGCGATGGCCGAGTGCAGCCAACAGACGCCCGAGCTCAAGGAGATAGCGCCCGGTCGCTGGGCCGCCTGCCTTCTGCACGAGTAGGCGGCGAATCGGGTCCAGGCACCGACCTTGTGCAAGCCGGGGAGCCTCATCGCGGCCGTTACCGTTGCTAGATGTAAGTTACATATAGTGAAATTGACTCCGTGGTGAGCGCGCCTCTAGCTTCCGCCGCCATGCCTCGACACCGAATCATCATCCTCTCCCTGATCTTGGCGCTGGTCAGCGTGGCGCTGGCACCGCCCGCGGCCGCTCAAGACGACGACCCCGTCGTGCTGCGGGTGGGCCTGCACGCGGCCGAGAAGAACCTGAATCCGTTCATCGTCCCGCAGGCGCTGCCCATCACCCACGACTTCACTATGCTGGTGTACGACAGCCTCTTCTGGTCGCAGAGCCGCCTCGACCCCGAGCCCTGGCTGGCCACCGGCGCCGAGCCGTCGCAGGACTTCCGCACCTGGACGGTCACGCTGCGCGACGACGTGGCATGGCACGACGGCACCCCGTTCTCGGCCGCCGACGTGGCCTTCACCTTCCAGTACTTCGCGGAGGACGGCGGACCGGGACGCTACGGCCACCACGTCTACGACCATCCCGTGTTCATGTCGGCGTCGGTGATCGACGACGCCACCGTGGAGATCACCTTCCAGGATCCCGTGCCCACCTTCGAGCTGCTTCCCGGCGGCGACCTGCCCATCCTGCCCAAGCACATCTGGGAGGGCATCGAGGACCCGCGCGCCGACGCCACCTCGCTGCCGGTGGGCACCGGCCCCTTCGTGATGGTCGAGTACAACCCCGGCGTCTCCTATCGCCTCGAGGCCAACCCCGACTATTTCATGGGCGCGCCGCGGGTGGACACGCTCATCATGCCGGTGGTCGGCGACGCCCAGGCCGCCTTCGCCGGGCTGCAGACCGGCGAACTCGATTTCGTCACCCGCAACCTCCCCGCACCGCTGGTGCCGCGGGTGCAGGAGAACGAGGAGCTCGGGGTGATCGGCGGCAGCCGCATGCAGTCGCTGTACCTGATGTTCAACACCCGCAAGCCGATCCTCAAAGAACCGGCCGTGCGCAAGGCCCTGAGCATGGCTCTCGACGTTCAGGCCATAGTCGACATCGTCGAGGGTGGCCTGGGCCGTCCCGGCAACGACACCTGGACCCATCCCGATTCACCCTGGGCCCATCCCGTCGGCGGCCATGCCTTCGACGTCGAAACGGCCAACGCCATGCTCGACGAGGCCGGATACCCGATGGGCGACGGGGGTGTGCGCCGCAGCGGCGATGGTGCCCCCCTCGCCTTCACCCTGCTCGTCAACGCGGCCGCCCCGCCCCAGATCCGCTCCGGGGAGCTGGTGGCCGAGCAGCTGGCCGCCATCGGCGTGGACATCACGGTCGAGCCCCTCGACGCGCCCGCCATCACCGCGGCCCGGCGCCCGAGTGCCGACGGCCCGCCGACGGTGGAGATGTTCATTGCAGTGTTCGAGTCGCACGCCCATGCCGATCCCGACCACCTGTTCTTCTTCTTCCACACCCCCGGCCGGGGCGTGGGCGGCATCTTCAGCGGCTACGCCAATGCCGAGTTCGACGCGGTGCTCGAGGACGCTCTGGACGCGGAGATCGGTGAGAAGCTCTCGCTGATTGGGCAGGCCCAGGAGATCTTCGCAGCCGAGGCGCCCGCGGTGGTGCTCTACTACCCCGACGGCCGCTGGGGATACCGGCCCGGTGCATACGACGGCTGGATCAGCGACCCGGGCCACGGGGTGTTCACCAAGCGCTCGTTCCTCGCGCCCTATGCGGCCGGCTCGGCCGCGCCGGAGGAAACTGCCGAGGAGCCGGAGGCATCCGAGTCCGACACCGAGGAGGCCTCTGAATCTGCAGACACGGGGTCCGAGCCCGATGAAGCGGTGGCTGCCGAGCCTGAAGCCGAGGACACCGACGACTCAGCCGGCGCTGCGGCAGACAGCACCGCAGCGGCCGACGACGCGACCGAAGACGAAGCTGCCGACAACGTCGCGGCTGATCCCGACGAGTCGGTCGCGGCCGACGATGCCGACGACGGCGGGTCCGGCGGTGCGGTCGCGTTCGTAGTGGTCCTGGTGATCGTCGCGGCCGCGGTGGCGCCATTCGTCGTCGTGCGGCGCCGCAGCCGGGAGGGCACCGTCGAAGACTGAGAATCCTGGCAACCGCGCCGCGTCTATGGCCGGGCGCTCTCGCTGGGCTCGGCTGGCGTCGCAGTACGCGGCGGTGGTCCTGGCCGCGCTGGTGGTCAACTTCGCGCTGCCCCGGCTGGCGCCGGGCGATCCGGCCGACTATCTCGTGCCGCCGGAGTCGGGAGCGGTCGAGGAGGCGGTGCGCCAGTCGATGCTGGAGCGCTTCGACCTCGACGGCTCGGGCTGGCAGCAGTTCGGCAGCTACCTCGGCAATCTGGTTCGGGGCGACCTCGGCATCTCGGTGCGCGACGGCCGGCCGGTGTCGGAGGTGGTGGTCGACCGGCTGGGATGGTCGCTGCTGCTGGTGGGGACGGCGGTGGCGGTGTCCACCGCTTTGGGCGTGGCGCTGGGATTCGCAGCCGGTTGGCGCCGAGGATCGCGCCGCGACGTGGCGCTGCTGGCCGGGGTGCTGGCCCTCGACGCGCTCCCGGCGTTCTTCGTGGGCCTGATGCTGCTGCTGGTCTTCTCGGTTCAGCTTGAGTGGCTGCCCGTCTATGGGGCGGTGTCGCCGGAGGCGCTCACCGGCTGGGCCTGGATCGCCGACGCCGGCCAGCGCCTGGTGATGCCGGCGGCCACGCTCACCCTCGTCGGCCTGGGATCGGTGTTCGTGGTGGCCCGCTCGGCGATGGTGTCCGAGCTGAGCGAGGACTACGTCTTCATGGCCCGGGCCAAGGGCCTGCCCGACACCGCCGTCCGCCGTCACGCCGCCCGCAACGCCATGGTTCCGGTGTCGACGGTGGCTCTGCTGGGGTTCTCGACGCTGGTGGGCGCGGCGACCGTGGTCGAGAGCGTGTTCTCGTATCCGGGCCTCGGCTCGTTGGCCTTCAGCGCGGTGCGAGCCCGCGACTACCCGGTGCTGCAGGCCGTGTTCCTGTTGCTGTCACTCATCGCCATCGGCGCGAACCTGATGGCCGACCTGCTGTATCCGATTCTCGACCCCCGGGTGCGCCGGGCCGGTTCGCGATGAGAGCCAGGCATCGGGCGCAGCTGCGGCCCAGCACCAAGGCGCTTGCTGCGGTCGGATTCTTAATGCTGATACTGGTGCTGGGGGCGGCCGTCTTCGCCGATGTGTTGACCGTGCATCCGCCCGACCGTTCCAGCGGCCCGCCCTATGCGGCCCCGTCGTCCGACCACCTGCTGGGAACCGACGATCTCGGGCGCGACCTCTGGGCGCAGCTGGTGTTCGGCGCCCGGGTGTCGCTGTGGGTGGGCCTGGTCGCGGCCGTGGTCGCCACCGTGCTGGGAACGGCGGCTGCCCTGGTGGCGGGCTGGCACCGCGGCTGGGCGGACGCAGCGATCATGCGGCTCGTCGACCTGACCCTGTCGCTTCCTTTCTTGGTGCTGGTGCTGGTGCTGGCCGCCTACTTCGGCCGCGGGCTCGACGTGCTGATCGTGCTCATCGCCGGGGTGCTGTGGGCCCGGCCCGCTCGGCTGCTGCGCGGTCAGGTGCTCAAGATCAGAGAGTTCGGCCACACCGAGGCCGCCCTGGCCATGGGGGCGGGCTCGACGCGGATCATGGTGGCGCACATTCTCTGGCGGCTCGTTCCGCTGCTGGTGTCGCAGTTCGTTCGAGCCGCCGCGGTGGCGGTCATCGTGCAGTCGGGGGTGGCGTTCCTGGGGCTGGGCGATCCGGGCCGCATCAGCTGGGGCTCGACCCTGTACTTCGCCAACAACGGCAGCGCCATCCTCACCGACGCATGGCTGTGGTGGATCGTGCCGCCCGGCGTTGCCCTCACCATTCTCATCGTCGGGCTGGCCTTCGTCGGGTTCGCCTTCGAGGAGTTGGCTGATCCGCAGATGGGCGGGCACGGCTGGAGGCCGCCCAGCCGCCGCCGGCTGGCACCGGAGATTCCCGCCCCGTGTCCCCCTGAAGTGCGTCTCGACGTTCGTGCCATGTCGGTCGACTTCGACGGCGTCACGGTGGTTCGCGACGCCGATGTCCGAGTCGGCCGCGGCAGGGTGCTGGGCCTCGTCGGCGAATCAGGGTCGGGCAAGTCGACGCTCGGCCTGTCGGTGCCGGGACTCGTGCCCCATCCAGGGCTGATCCGTGCCGAGGCAGTGATGCTGGGCGACGTCGATCTGCGCCGGCTCGGCAGGCAGGGTCTGGAGCAGATCCGGGGCCGCGACGTGGCGGTCGTCCCCCAGGCGGCCATGAGCGTGCTCAACCCCACCATGACGGTGCTCGACCAGGTGGCCGAATCAGCCGCGTTGACCTCGGCGGGCGGGACCGCGGTAGAGCGGGCCAGCAGTTCGGCTGTTGAGCGGTCGGGCGGTTCGGCGGCGGAGCGGGCCAGCGACGTGCTGTGCGAGGTCGGCCTGCCCCCCGAGCGTCACCGAGCCTTCCCCCACGAGCTGAGCGGCGGCCAGCGCCAGCGGGTGGTGATCGCCATGGCCGTCGCCAACCGGCCCAAGCTGTTGTTGGCCGACGAGCCCACCACCGGCCTCGACGTGGTCACCCAGCAGGCGATCCTGGACCTTCTCGACGACCTGCGCCGCAAGCTGGACTTCGACCTGTGGCTCATCTCCCACGACCTGCCCCTGGTGGCGTCGCGAGCCGACGACCTCGCGGTGATGTACGGCGGAAGGGTGGTGGAGGCCGGCCCGGCCCGGCTCGTGGTCGCCCACCCCCAGCATCCCTACACGTCGATGCTGCTCGCAGCCCTTCCATCGCTGCACTCCGGCGGGCTGAGCCTGCGGCCCGTGCCGGGCGAAGTTCCCGACTCTAGAGACCTGCCCGGTGGCTGCGCCTTCGCGCCCCGCTGCCCCCACCGCCGCGACGACTGCGACCGCGATGTGCCCGCGGCCCGGTCCGTCGGAGGCGTGACGGTCGCCTGCCATCACGCCCCGGTCGCGTCTACGCCCCCCGAAGTGCTTGGGCCCGAGCGGCCCGTGAGCGCAGCGAAGGTGAGCGGGAGCGACAACGCCGCGCCGCGAGAGGCTGGGGAGCAACCCGCGCCGCCCCTGAGCCTGAACGATGTGTGGGTGGTCTATGGGGGGCGGCGCCGCGGCAGCCCGGCGGTCACTGCGCTCGGCGGCGTGACCCTTGAGGTCGGCGCGGGGGAGTCGGTGGCTGTCATCGGCAGGAGCGCGGCCGGCAAGTCCACCATCGCCAGGCTGGCGCTGGGACTGGTGCAGCCGGCCTCCGGCTCGGTGGCGCTGCTGGGCCAAGCGCTCGACCGCGCCTCGCCGCGGGAGCTGCGAGGGCTGCGCCGTCGTGTCCAGATGGTGTTTCAGGATCCCTACGAGTCGCTGCACCCCAACATGACGGTGGAGGCGCTGGTGAGCGAGCCCCTGGCCATTGCGGGGGTGGGGCGCACCGCTCGCGCCGAGCGGGTGACCGAGGCGCTGCAGCGGCTGGGGCTGACCCCCGCCGAGGGGTTCCTCAGCCGGCACCCGGCAACGCTCAGCGGCGGTCAGCGCCAGCGGGTCGCCCTGGCCCGCACGCTGGTGGCCGAGCCCGAGCTCATCGTGGCCGACGAGCCGGCGTCGATGCTTGATGCGTCGTTGCGGGCGACGGTGGCTGCGCACCTGCTGGCCGTTCGGGAGGCGCTCGGCGCCACGCTGGTGTTCATCACCCACGACATCTCCCTGGCCCGCCTGGTCGCCGACCGGATCGTCGTGCTCTGCGCCGGTCGGGTGGTGGAGGACGGTCCCGCCGAGCGGCTGGTCAACGCCCCCGCCCACCCCGAGACCGAGGCACTCATCGCGGCCGCCCGAAGTGCGCTAGACCATGACACCAACGAGAGGAGCCGACCATGGGCGGCAGGCGCAAGCTGATCTTCTTCACCACCGCTGACCCCCGCACCAGCATCGACGCGCTGTTCCGCGCCTATCACTTCGCAGCGGTCGCCAGTTCGGCCGGTCTCCAGGCCGAGGTCCGCCTGGCCGGCGAGGCCGTGCGGGTGGCCGACCTCGACGCAGTGCCCGACACCGAGATGGGCCGAGACGTGCGCCAGAAGATCACTGCCGGCACCGATGCGCCCTTCGAGGTGTCGTTTTGACCGCACTCCAGCGGCGCCCGTGGGGTGTCAGCCGATGATGCGGCCGGTGTCGGCGCCGCCTTCCGACTGTTGGGCGACATCCTCACCGAAGTCGCCGACGGCACCTCGGAGCTGATCTTTGTCGGAGGCTGACCCCAGAGATCCGGCGCCGATGATCCGGGTGGCCTTCGTCGGCAAGGGCGGCGCGGGCAAGTCGACCATCGCGGGCACCTTCGCCCGGCTGCTGGCCCGTCGGGGCCGGCCGGTGCTGGCGCTGGACTCCGACCCCATGCCGGGCCTGCCCTATGCGCTGGGGGTGTCGGTAGACGACCATCCCATTCCCGACGACGTGGTGGTTCCCGGCCCCGAGGGCGGACCCCGGTGGGTTCTGCGCCCCGACCTCGATGCGGCCGCCATCGTGGACCGCTACGCGGCCCGGTGCCCCGACGGCGTCCGCTACCTGCAGTTCGGCAACCTTTGGGGCCCGGCGGTGCGGCTTCAGCAGGCCCAGCACGCTTGGAGCCAGGTGGTGGCCGAACTCGACCGAGACCGCTGGCACCTGGTCGGCGACCTGCCCGGCGGCACCCGCCAGGCCATGTTCGGCTGGGCCAGGTACGCCGACTCGGTGTGCGTGGTGGTGGAGCCCACCGTCAAGTCGCTGCACACCGCGGCCCGGCTGCTGAGGCTGTCGCAGGCGAAGTGGGGTCCGTCGAACCTGGTGCTGGTGGTCAACAAGGCCCGAGACCGCGCCGACGCGGACCGGATCAGCGAGCGGCTGGGGGTTCGGCCCGCCGCGGTGGTGCCGTACGATCCCGCCGCGTCGCGGGCCGACCGCTGCGGCGCCGCGCCGCTGGACGCGGCCCCCGACGGCGCCGTGGCCCACGCCGTGGATGCCTTGGTCGATCAGGTCGCTTCGCTCTACTCTCTCGGCGAGGAGGTGGCCCGATGAAGATCGCGGTGGTGGGCAAGGGCGGAGCGGGCAAGACCACCGCCAGCGCGGTGCTGGCCCGCTCGCTGGGCCGCCGCGGCAACAGGGTGGTGGCCCTCGACTGCGACACCAACCCCAATCTCGGCCTCTCGCTGGGAGTGGGCGACGTTGAGACCGAGCGGCTCCTGACCCTGCGCGACCTGCTCGACGAGGGCGAGGCCGAACACGCCCTCACCTTCGGCGACATCCTCGACCGCTACGGCGCCGACGCTCCCGACGGGGTGCGCCTGGCCGCCATCACCCGCATCGAGAACCCCGAGCCCGGTTGACCTTGATGCGGGCTGTCGGTCGAGCAGTTGCTCGGCACCGTGAACGATGAGGCCGCCACCGTGGTGGCCGACCTGGAGGCCGGCATCGGCACCTTGACCCGCCTCGATGCCGCTTCGGTGGATGCCACCGTGGTGGTGGTGGAGCCCACGCTGCGCTCCATCGACGTGGCCCGCCGGGCGGTGGCCGTCGCCGACGAGCAGCGTCAGGGTCGGGTGGTGGTTGTGGCCAACAAGGTCGCCGACGGCGGCGACCGGGCCCGCATCGAGGAGGCCTTCGGGGACCGGGTGCTGGTGGTGGTGCCCGAGGATCCGGCTGTCGACGCCGCCGACCGGCTTGGCGTGTCGCCCGTCGACCACGCGCCGTCGGCTCCGGCCGTGGAGGCGCTGGAAAGCCTGGCCGACGCCCTAGACCTCGTTTGAGCGCGCCCGCAATTGGCGAGAGCCCGTCGCGTCTCGGCCCTCCGGGCGGCTGGACTAGATGCGAACTGCATCTAGCGGCGACTATGCTCTGCCGACAGCGCACAGAGGAGGCGAGCATGTGGCTCTGGTGGATCGGCAACGCGGTGCTGCTGGTGGCCGTCGTGCCGGTGGTGCTGCTGCTGGCCAACCGGGTGATACGGCCCGCATTGGAGATCAAGCGCTACGGCGCCGACATCCTCGAGCACGCCGTCGGGCTGGACAAGAACCTCGAGCCGCTGCCGGCGGTGGCCGACACCCGCGACCTGGTCGCCGCGGCCAAGGGCTTGGCCGTGCGCTACGTAGGCGCGGCGGGACCGCTGCTGTGACCGGAGGCAGCCGCTGATGCCCGCCGCAGCCGTCGTGACCGTCGTGATCGCCCTGGTGATCGCGGCGGCGCTGGCCTACTACCTGACCCGGGTAGTGATCGTGCTGCGAGCGGTGAACGACTCGCTGGGCCAGATCAACTCCGGCGTGCGCTCAATCGCCGACCGCACCGCACCGCTGGGCGAACTGCTGACCCCGGTGAAGACCGACCTCGAAGCGGTGGCCGACACGCTCGAGACGGTGGCGGCCAGCCTCACCCAAGAAGCAAAGGCCAGCTGAGGGCAACACACCCCAGCCCTGACCGTGCGCTCAGCGTTCGGTGTCCCACCAGATGGTTACCCGCTCGCGGGGGAACGGCACGTCGGCGACCAGCGCGGTCACCTCGGGCTCGCGCTCGGGCGGCAGGCACAGGTTGCGGCACCACTGGGCCCCCTCGAACTCGCGGCGGCGGGCGGTCCGAGGATCCTCGGGCAGCCGCGACTCCTCGACGACCGGGTCGAAGCCGGCCTCGGCGATGGCCTCCACCGCGGTGGCGGCGGTGGGCTCGTGGGGCCGCTCCAGGTTCCAGAAGTGGCGCCACAGCATGCGACGGCGGTCCTGGGGATGCTTGGGCGTGATCTCGATCACCACTCGGCGCCGGGCTCGGGCATCCAATGCGGTCACGAACGCAGCGATGTCGGTCACGTTGTAGAGCACGTTGTGGCACACCACCACGTCGGCTTCGGGCACCGCGTCGGCCACCTCCGGCCACGACCCGGCATGCACTCGACACACGACGCCTCGCTCTGCGGCAGTGGCCGCGAACAGTTCCAGCATGTCGGGCTGGCGGTCGGTGCCGATCACCTCGGTGGCGGGCGGCGCCACCGCGAAGGCCGCCGCTCCACCCCCGCAGCCCACGTCGAGCACAGAGCCCCCGTGGTTCATTCGCTCGGCCTCTAGAGCCTCGGCGGCTCGCCGGTTGGACAGCGACCGCTCGAACGTGCCCGGCTCGGGCGCGGCGAAGATCTCCGGGGTGAACACGAAGGGCCGGCGGGGCGCCGAGCCCAGGATCTCAGCAGGAATGGCCCACTCGGCCATCTGCCGTGCCCACCTCTGCGCAGCTGTCTCCCGTTCAACCATGGACGCAGAACCTAATGGAGGCGGGCTCCTGAGGGCGCGCAAATGGTGAGAGCCCGTCGCGTCGCAGCGGTGTCATTCCCGCTCTTGTTCGTTGCTTACGGCCGCTCGGGCCGGTCTCCCGCTCTTGTTCGCTCCGCTCACGGGCCGCTCGGGCCCAGGGGCCTCGCCCGTATGGGCCGGAATCGTTCGCCTATTCGCTCGGCCTCTGAGTGGCCGGGGAGTTACTGCGTGGGCTCGCCCTCGCCTGCCTCTTCGCAGCCGGCGGTGCAGACCGGCGGAGGCAGCGGAGTGCCGCAGGGTTCGCCCGCACCGGTGTAGGAGGCCTCCACGATGTACCAGCCCGATTCCTGGCCCAGCTGGTTGAAGGATGTTGCCGCGAGCCGCAGGGGCACGTTCGGCGGCAGGCTCCGGGCCCGAGCGGCCCAGCGGGCACCGCCGGAGCGGGTGGTGTCGACCTGATCGACGGTGTACTCGGCGTTGGTGATCATCGGCCCGCCGTCCACCGACACATAGACCCGGATCTTGGCGACATCGGAGGGATTGGGGAGAGCGTCGAACTCGACCAGCAGCTCGTTGGCGGCGTTGCCGGCCTGGCAGCGCACGTTGATCGGTGCCACCGCCGGCCCCAAACCGCCGGCCTCGGGCGGCGCGGTGGTGCTCGTGGTCGGTGCCGCCTCGACAACGGTGGTGGGCGGCGGAGCCTCCGGCGCGGTGGTCGGTGTGGTCACCAAGGGCTGGGTAGTAGCAGGAGCAGCGGCCACGGTGGTGGTGGTAGTCACCTCTTCGACCGGCTCGTCCTCGCCGTTCTCGTCGTCGCTGCACGCCGCCGCCACCAGCGCCAGCGCGAATACTGCGGTCCCGAGCCTCAGTGATCGCATGAGGAACTCCTTTCCGGGCGCCCACCATACACCTCGGATCCGGCCCCGTCGTCGCGGACCGAACACTGAGGCCGGATCATAGGCTGCATTGCGGTGACCATCGTGGATGTCCAGACGGCAAATCGAGCAGAACTCTGCGGGCTGCTCCGCGGCGACAATCCCGCGCCCCGGCTGTGGTCCGCCATCGACCGGGGCAGGATGGCCGAGATCGTTCCAGAGCTTCCCGATCTGCAGATGGAGCAGGACCCGATCCACCGGCACAAGGACGTGCTGGCCCACACCGTGGCGGTGGTGGCCAAGACGCCCGACGACCTGGTGGTCAGGCTGGCCGCGCTGTTCCACGACATCGGCAAGCCCCGCACCCGCAGCTACGAGCACGGCGAGGTGACCTTCCGACACCACGAGGCGGTCGGCGCCCGGATGACCCGCAAGCGGCTGGCTGCGCTGGGCTTCGACGAGCCCATGGTGGACGAGGTGAGCGAGCTGGTGCGGCTGTCGGGCCGGTTCAAGGGCTACGCGTCGGGGTGGAGCGACGCGGCGGTGCGCCGCTACGCCCGCGACGCCGGGCCGCTGCTGGGCCGCCTCAACCAGTTGGTGCGATCGGACTGCACCACCCGCAACCGCCAGAAGGAGGCCGACCTCCACCACCAGATCGACGACCTCGAGCGCCGCATCGCCGAGCTGGCCGAAGTCGAGCGCAAGGCGGCCGAGCGGCCCCAGATCGACGGCGCCGCGGTCATGGCCCATCTCGGCCTGCCCCCCGGCCCCGACGTGGGCCGGGCCCTCGCCTGGCTGCTGGAGCTCAAGCGCGCCGAGGGGGTGCTCCCCCCCGAAGAGCTGCTGCGCCGGCTGGACCGCTGGTGGGCCGACAATCGCGGCTGAATCGAGTAGCGGCTGAATCCCGGTCTGGTTGGCTGCGCTCTCGGGCCGCTGTGTTTCTCGCGCTTGTTGGCTGCGCTCTCGGGCCGCTGGGGCCGCTACCCTCATTCAACGTCTCAAGCCGAGTAACCGAATCGAGCACAGCGAGGAGATGACGTGACTTATCGGGCCGAATACCTGTGGATCGACGGCGTGGAGCCGGTGGGCGAGATCCGCACCAAGACGAAGATCCTGAAGAACGACGAGGCCCCCCCGATCTGGGGTTTCGACGGTTCGTCCACCAATCAGGCCACCGGCGACAACTCCGACGTGGTGCTGAAGCCGGTGTTCACCTGTGGCGACCCGGTCCGCGGCGGCGACAACATCCTGGTGCTGTGCGAGACGCTGCTCACCCGTGACCTGTCGCCGCATCCCACCAACCGGCGAGCCGAGTGCGTGGCCGTGTACGAGAAGTACAAGGACCAGGATCCATGGTTCGGGATGGAGCAGGAGTACACGCTGCTTGATGCCAGCACGCGGTGGCCGGCCGGATTCCCCCCCGCGGGGTTCCCGCCGCCGCAGGGCCCCTACTACTGCGGCGTGGGCGCCGGGCGGATCTCGGGCCGGGATCTGATCGAGGAGCACACCACGGCGTGCATTCAGGCCGGCTTGACCATTGCGGGCACCAACGCCGAGGTGATGCCGGGCCAGTGGGAGTTTCAGATTGGGCCGCTCGACACTGTGACCGTGGCCGACCACATTTGGGTGGCTCGCTACCTTCTGTTCCGTCTCGCCGAGAAGCACGGCATCGAGGTGACCATCGAGCCCAAGCCGATGCTGGGCGACTGGAACGGTGCGGGCATGCACACCAACGTGTCGACCAAGGCGATGCGCGCGGGCTATGAGCCGATCATCGCGGCGTGCGAGGCGCTGGGCAAGGCCGGCAAGCCCGAGGAGCATCTGGGCGGCTACGGCGCGGGCATCGAGTTCCGCCTCACCGGCGAGCACGAGACCGAGCGCTACGACCAGTACTCCTACGGGGTGTCCGACCGGGGCGCGTCGGTGCGCATCCCCTGGCAGGTGGCCCGCGACGGCAAGGGCTACATCGAGGACCGCCGGCCCAACGCCAACGCCGACCCCTACCATGTGACCGCGCTGCTGACGAGGACCATCTGCGAGGCGCTCGTCGGCTACGGCTGATCCCCTTCCGGCCCGGCCGGCGATGGCTGCTGACGAGGACCATCTGCGAGGCGCTCGTCGGCTGCGGCTGATCCCATCCGTGCACGGGAGGCCCAAACCCCGGCAACACAGCCCGCGGCCTCGTCCCTATGGGCTGTCCTTGTCCGCCCATTCGCTCAGTCTCTGATGGCTCTCCGAGGCGGATCACCGTTTGGCCGCGAGACCGTCGGGGCGGGCCCCGACTGCTTGCGGGTGGCGATCTGCCAGGTCAACCCCACCGTCGGCGACTTGGAGGCGAACACAGCCCTAGCCGCTGAGGCGCTCGCCCAAGCTGAAGCCGCCGGAGCGCAGGTCGCGGTCCTGCCCGAACTGACCATCACCGGCTATCCGCCCGAGGATCTGGTGCTGCGGCCCGGGTTTGTGGCCGCCAGCCGGGCCGCACTCGAGGGCTTCGCCTCGGCGACGGGAGACTGCGCAGCCGTGGTCGGCTTCGTCGACGGCGCCGGCGAGTCGCAGCGGCCGGTGCCAGACATGGCCGGAGTCGAGGCCTTCAGCGAGGCCTACAACGCGGTGGCGGTATGCGCCCGAGGACGGGTGCACGGCATCTACCGCAAGCGCCATCTGCCCAACTACGACGTGTTCGACGAACTGCGCCACTTCCGGCCCGGTGTCGAGGCGCCGCCGCTGTTCGAGATCGGCGGAGCGGTCGTGGGGGTGACCGTGTGCGAGGACGCCTGGGTGCCCGGCGGCCCGGTAGCCGACCTGGCCCAGGCCGGCGCCCAGCTGGTGCTGAACCTCAACGGATCGCCGTTCCGGACCGGCAAGCAGCAGGGGCGCGAGCAGGTGATCCGCCGACGGGCCGCAGAGGCGGGCGTCCCGGTGGTGTGCGTCAACCTGGTCGGCGGTCAAGACGAGCTGGTGTTCGACGGCGGCTCCTTCGTGGTCGGCGCCGACGGGGCGGTGGCGGCCCGATGCCTGTCGTTCGCGGAGTCTGTCGACGCCTTCGATGTGGACCTCTCGCCTCAAGGCTCGGTGGCCGCAGCATCGGGGCGCTCGGTCATCCCGGTCACGCCGGCGAGCGAGCCGGCAGCAGATCGCCGGCGTCGGGCCGCTCCGCGGGTGGAACCGATGAGCATCGCCGCCCAGCGCTGGTTCGCGCTGGTGCTGGCCACCCGCGACTATGTGGCCAAGAGCGGGTTCACAGACGTGTGCGTGGGCCTCTCCGGCGGGGTGGACTCCTCGCTGACCGCGGCCGTCGCCGTGGATGCGGTGGGATCGGACCATGTCCACGGCGTGCTGATGCCGTCGCGCCACTCCAGCGACCACTCGGTGGCCGATGCTGAGAAGCTGGCCGCCAACCTCGGAATCGACACTTGCATCGTGGGCATCGAGCCGGCCCACACCGCATTGGCCGGCATGCTCGAAGCCGAGATTGGGGGCGGGCTGGAGCCGGGCGGGCTCACCGACCAGAACCTTCAGGCCCGCATTCGGGGCACAACCCTGATGGCGCTGGCCAACGAGAATGGCTGGCTGGTCCTGACCACCGGCAACAAGAGCGAGCTGGCGGTGGGCTACTCGACTCTCTACGGCGACACCGCCGGAGCGTTCGCGGTGATCTCGGACCTCTGGAAGCTCGACGTGTACGAGCTGTGCCGGTGGCGCAACGAGCAGGCCGGCGACGAGTCGATCCCCGCGGGGTTGCTCGACGACTACGACCTGGGCGACTGGGCCCGCGGCGAGGTGATCCCCGCGGCCGTGCTGGCCAAGGCGCCCTCGGCGGAGCTGGCCCCCGGCCAGCGCGACGACCAGTCGCTGCCCCCCTACGAGGTGCTCGATCCCATCCTGCGCCGCTACGTGGAAGAGCTTCAGGACATAGGCGAGATCCAAGCGGCGAAGATCGCTGCGCCGGAGGTCGTGGAGCGGGTGTGCCGCCTGGTGGACACAGCCGAGTACAAGCGCCGCCAGACGCCGATCGGCCCCCGGCTCACCGGCCGAGCCTTCGGCCGAGACCGGCGCATGCCCATAATCAACCGCTACCGCTCCACGAGCAGGGGCGAATAGATGCAAGGCCCGTCGCTGAGCAACGGTGTCGCTCCTGCTCCTGTTCGCTGCACTCGCGAGCTAAGGCCTGGCACGAGCCCGAACCAGCTGCCGCCCATGCGCTCGGCCTCAACATGAGCGGCTACTCGGTTGCTCAGACGGCTCGGCTGGTGTGCGCGCTGCGCTGGACTTGCGATCGGCTGTCGAAGATGCTCGGTGCCTGGGCCGAACAGGCAGCGGCTGCGCTCGCGCACGCTGAGGCGGCGATCGAGTTGTCGGAGTTGAGCCGCCGCCTCGCCGCACACCGCGAGGTGCTCGACAGGCTCCAACCCGACTCCGAGTTGATGGTGCCCTGGAGGCAGGCTGCCCCTGCGGACGCAGCGTTGGATGCCGCGCTCGATCAGATCGCGGCGTTGGAGGGATCGCCGGACCATCTCGACATCGCCCACGGGGTGCTGGTGCCCGAGTTCCTGCGCGTCTACGCCGCGATCTGCGAGCACGCTACGCCCCACTGCGACGGTGCCCTGATCTCAGCGGCCTGCTCGCTCCGATTCGACCTGGACCGCGAATGCGGCGGAGAGCCCTCCGACAGCACCCCCGAGAACGACGTCGAGCGGTCACTGCCCATCGCAGGCGGCGAACCCTCCGACAGCACCCTCGAAAAAGCCGTCGAGCGGTCACTGCCCGCCGCAGGCGGCGGGCCCTCCGGTGGCGGGGCTGTGAACGATGCCCAGCAGGTGCTGGCCGCCGCGGGGGGCATAGTCGCAGCGTCGGTCCTGCGACCCGACACCTGGCCTTAACGCAGGCCAGACAAAGCGTCCCGCGTCCTCTCCGGGGCGTGGTTGGCGATGGGGAATTGGTCGTTATCGTTCAGCGAAGCAATGGCGCGTGGCGGCGGTCGTTTTGAAGATCGGCCCTTTGAACCCGGGGCGGGGGTACGTGGTAAAGGTCAAGGAGCGAGTTGAGAGGGATGAGGAGGATCTGGTCCGCCTCTATCTCACCGACATCGGCCAGTACCCGCTGCTGACCAAGGACGACGAGGTCCGGCTGGCCCAGGACATCGAAGCCGGGCTGGCTGCTCGCAAGGAGCTCAAGGAGGCCGCCCCCGGCAGCCTGACCGACCATCGCCGCCGGGAGCTGCGCCGCAAGGATCGGCGGGGCCTGGAGTCCGAGCGCACCTTCGTGCAGTCGAACCTGCGGCTGGTGGTCTCCATCGCCAAGAAGTATCAGGCGTCGGGGCTGCCGCTGCTCGACCTGATCCAGGAGGGCAACCTCGGGCTGATGCACGCGGTCGAGAAGTTCGACTGGCGCAAGGGCTTCAAGTTCTCCACCTACGCCACCTGGTGGATCCGCCAGGCCATCACCAGGGGCATCGCCAACACCGGCCGCACCATCCGGCTGCCGGTCCACGCCGGCGACACCCTGGCCCGTCTCCAGAAGGCCCGCTCCCGCCTGGAGCTGAAGTACGGCCGGCCGCCCACGCTGGTGGAGCTGGCCGCCGAGGTGGAGATGCCCGAGGACAAGGTCACCGAGGCTCTGCGCTTCCAGTCCGAGCCGCTGTCGCTGTCGGAGCCGCTGCGCCAGGACGGCGACGCGGAGTTGGGCGACGTGGTGGAGGACCGGTCCATCGACTCGCCCTTCGACACCGCGGCCACCACCATGCTGCCCAACGAGATCATGCGCCTGCTGTCGCCGCTCGACGAGCGCGAGCGCGACATCCTCAAGCTGCGCTTCGGCCTAGACCGGGGCGAGCCCCGCACCCTCGAGGAGGTCGGCGAGCACTTCAACCTCACCCGCGAGCGCATCCGCCAGATCGAGGCAAGGGCCATGTCCAAGCTCCGCCACCCCTCCAGCGACACAGGAGCCAGAGACCTCCTAAACGTCTAACCACCGCTGGGGAAGTTGAGGAAACCCAAGTCGGGGGTGCTAGAGGTATGCAGTATGGCGGTGGACTACGACAGGGCATTTTCCGAGGTCATCGTGTCCCGTTGGAGCGAGACTCCAGACGAGCAGCGGAACGCAGCCGAGTCCTCGCGCCGCCGAGGACAACTCGAGCCCGGTGCGTCTGACGCCTATGCGCTGTGCGACTCCTTCTACTACCAACGGGGCCATGCCGATGTCTTCCGCGAGGTGTACAAGAAGGCTCGCCACCGTCCACCGAAGAAGGGCGAGCGGCTGTTGGTTGTTGACATCGTCGCCGGGGCGGCGACGGTAGCCGTTGGGCTAGGTGAGGCTCTCAAGCGGGAAAAGCGCCAACGGGTCGACTACCGGGCTTTCGACCCCAATCCAATGATGCAAGAGCTCGGCACACAGATCCTCGGGCATCTCGGTGCGGACTTCAGATCAGCCGACTACATCGAGTCGCTTGAGGATGTCGACTTCGCCGACGTTGATCGGTTGCTGTTCACGTTCAGCTATGTGGCCCACCAAGATGCTGTCACGCCGGCTCACGTAGGCTCGTGGGTGTCCGTCATCAAGCGAGCCGTCGGCGAGGTGGACCGGGCTGTCGAGCTCATCTACACCACCGCGGGTCTCAGCGGCGGTGCGCTCTTCGACCTCGAGCAGATGCTGAAGGAGGCCAACATCCTCAAGAAGCAAGATCCCTTTGATGTTCAAGTGCGGCGGCGTTTCCCCGATCCCACCGGTGGTGACGGCGCGATACTCTGGGACGAGCAATCTCAACGGTGGGATATACGAGCAGAGCACTGGATCTTACGCAGATGAGCATGCAGCTGTCCCTGATGGACGCGGAGGCAGCTACTGCGCCTACGGGGCTTGAGTATCACCCCGACTTCGTGGGTGCCGCCGAGGAGGACGGGCTGCTCGCGTATATCGACGACTCTGAGTGGCTCTCGGACCTCTCGCGGCGCGTGATGCATTTCGGCTACAAGTACGACTACACCAGCCGCAGACTTGACGAAACAGCTCGCATCGGGCCATTGCCCGAGTGGCTGGCACAACTGTCGAACATGGTGCGTACATCTGCGTCTGAGGAAGCGAAGCAGTTGCTCGACCCCGACCAGCCGTTCGAACAGGCGATCATCAACGAGTACTTGCCTGGACAGGGGATCGCCCCCCACATCGACAGAGACTGCTTCGGGCCCGTCGTTGCGACCGTGAGCTTGGGCTCAGAGGTCAACATGGACTTCCGTTGCGATGCGACCGGGGACGAGCATGCGCAGCGCTTGGTGCCGGGCAGCCTCGTCCTTCTCCACGGCGATGCCCGCTCCAAGTGGCGTCACGGTATTGCGAAACGGCACTCCGACACTTGGAACGGCCAAAGGACCAAGCGCCAACGACGCGTCTCGATCACGTTTCGCACCATTGCAGACACCGGGCTAGCTGCGCCAGGTTGAGGCCCGGCCCGCGAACCGTCAGGAGGCCTCTCGGGGGCGTGGCGTGGTGGACTTCGGGTTGTCTTCCTATGCGTTCCTGTGTGTTTCTGGCAGTCGGAGTTCCAAGGGTCCGTGGTCCCGCATGGGCTTGCCTTTGACACTGCGGGTGGGTAGGTCAGCGGTCGCAGATGTTCACCCGCATGTGGACAGATTGCACCGGACTTCATTTCGGAGGTGATCAAGGAGATGGCCAGGATGTCGATCACTGTGAAGAGGATCCGAACCCCGGTGAGGCCATCCGATACCATTGCAGGTACCGAACCGATGTCGGTACGGTGCCGAAGACTGATCCCGAAGGCCACTCGTTGCACCAGTAATGATCGGCGTGTCTAGGAGTTGAGGGAGTAACGCCGATGAACCCACCCGCCGCGATCAGGGATGGGCAGATCTTGAGAGGACGGGCGTTCAACGAGCCGATGCGGGTCATCACCGTCGGAGCCAGCAGCGACGGCAACGTAGAAGTAGGCCTGGTCGGCCAACACACGAGCACGTTCCGCCAGGTGACGCTGGGTAAGGACGAGATCGCTGCTCTGGAGGTCATTGACGCTACCCCGACGTTCGACGGCGACGGGCAGCATCTGCGGCTGGGCCTGGAGGCATACGCGCTGGGCATCGCCCATGAGTTCGACCCGTACTTCAGTCTCTCGATCTCGAACGTCGATGCGCTGCCGCACCAGTTGGAGGCGGTGTTCGAGCACTTTCTGAAGCTCCCCAGTGTGCGGTTCCTACTGGCCGACGACGCCGGCGCGGGCAAGACGATCATGGCTGGCCTGCTGATAGGCGAACTCAAGCTGCGGGGTCTGATCGAGCGGGTGCTGGTCGTGTGCCCGGCAAATCTCAGCTTCCAGTGGCAGCGCGAGCTGAAGGAGAAGTTCCATGAGCAGTTCATCGTGCTCAAGGGCGGGGACGTGCGCGACCAGTTCGGGGTGAACCAGTGGCTCAGCCAGGATCAGGTGATCACGTCACTGGACTTCGCGAAGCGCGAGGAGATAATGCCGGGGCTCGCCCAGGCTCAGTGGGATCTGGTGATCGTCGATGAGGCTCACCGCATGTCCGCGCGCGACGAGGCGCACAAGAGCCAGCGTTACAGGCTCGGGGAGTTCCTGCGCGACAGCACCGACAATCTGTTGCTGTTGACCGCGACGCCCCACAAGGGCGATCCCGAGAACTTCACGCTGTTCCTGCAGTTGCTCGACCGGGATGCCTACGCGGACGTCACGTCGGTGCGGGAGGCCATGAGCCAGGGGGCGGCACCGTTCTATCTGCGGCGCACGAAGGAGGCCATGGTCTACTTCCCGGAGCGCCAGCCAGACGGGTCGTGGGCGGCCCGGCCCGTGTTCACGAATCGGGTGACCCACACAGCTGGCTTCATGATCGACGACGATGAGTTCGCCCTCTACCGAGCGGTGAGCAGGTATGTGACGCGCCAGAGCATGCGGGCCGCGGCCCGAGGCGATGACAGGCGGGCGCGCGCCGTGGGTTTCTTGATGTCGCTGTATCAGCGGCGCCTTGCCTCCAGCACCCACGCGCTGCGCCGGTCGCTCGAGAACCGCGCAAACCGGCTCGAGGACGGCCTCGATCAGGCCCGCGACCTGGTCGAGCAGGCGCCCCCGGGGCTCGACTGGGACGACCTAGAAGAACTCGAGGACGCCGAGCGCGAGAGGCTGGAGCGGATTCTCGAGGCGATCACCCTGACAGGGAACGAGGCCGAGATACGCGAAGAGATCGCCGAACTGCGCGATCTGGCCACGCAGGCGCGCTCGGTCGAGGACGCTGGCGGTGAGGCCAAGTTGAGCAAGCTGCGAAGCACCCTTGAGGAGCAGGGCTTCTTTAGTGACCACACCAAGCAGCTGCTGGTCTTCACCGAATACCGCGACACGCTCAATTACTTGCTGGAGCGTCTGCGGTCATGGGGGTTCCAGGCAGATTGCATCCACGGCAGCATGAAGCCGGGCTCGCGCGACGAGCCAGGCACACGGCTGCACGCCGAGCAACAGTTCCGCGACGGGTCGACGCAGGTTCTGGTGGCGACCGAGGCAGCCGGTGAGGGCATCAACTTGCAGTGCTGCCACATCCTGTTCAACTACGACATCCCGTGGAATCCCAACCGCCTGGAGCAGCGCATGGGGCGTATCCACCGCTACGGCCAGCGCTCCGACTGCATCATCTTCAACTTCGTCGCCGTCAACACGATCGAGGGTCGGGTGCTTGAGCGGCTCTTGACCAAACTCCAGGAGATCCGCGACGCCCTCGATGACGACGCCGTGTTCAACGTGGTGGGCGAGGTGCTGCCCGCGGCCCAGATCGACCGGGTGTTCCGCGACTTCTATGCGGGCAACCTCGGCGAGGAAGACCTCGAGGATCGGCTCCTGCGAGATGTCGACGCGGACCGCTTCCGGGCCATATGCCAGACCGCACTGGAGGGCCTGTCGACACGCCGGCTCAACCTCGACATGTTGAACGAGCGCAAGGCCCGCGCCCAGCAGCGGCGGGTAGTTCCCGAACGGATCGCCCGCTTCATGTCGCAGAGCGCCGGCGTGGCCTCGTTGAGTCTCCAACCAGTGAAGAGCCTGGCGCACACGTTCGACTGCGGTCGTACACCGGCCGGGCTGAGGCTGTATGAGCGCCAGATGGACTGGTCGCTCCCGGCGCTGGCGACGCGTTACGGCCGGGTGTCCACCGACCGCGAGACGGCCGAGAAGCGCAACCTGGAATGGGTCACGCCGAGACACCCGCTCTTCGAGGCGCTCCGCCGCCACAGCCACGACATCGGGCAGAAGGCCTTCGGCGCTGGCGCCTGCTTCCACTCACTGGAGCGGTCATCGCCGGCCAGGCTCGACTTCTATCGGGCACGTGTCGTCGATGGCCTTGGGCACATCATCCACGAGCGGCTGTTCGCTGTCGAGTTGGCCGAAGGAGCTGAACCGCAACTGCGCGACCAGAGCCTCATCGGCAACCTCACACCGGCACCGGCACCGGACAACCTGCCTGCCGCGGCGTCGCTACCCGAGCGAGGCGACTGGCTGCGCGAGCGGGCGCTCATGCCGTTTCTCGACGAGGTGCGGGCCGAGCGCCTGCCCTACATCGAGAGGGTCGCAGCCCATGTCGACATCGCGCTGGAGGCGGTGCTGCTGCGCGCTGACCAGGAGATCGGCCGGGCCAGCGAGGAGGTGGACCAGCAGGTAACAGGCGCAGAGGGCCGCCTGGCCCGAGCCGAGAACCGGCATGCGGAGGCGACCGCCCGGTGCCAGCAACGCACCCAGGAGCTTGAACAGCAGCGCACGCTGACGCTCCAGGGAGTGGAGCGGATCACGAGCGTGCTGGTTCTGCCTCATCCCGAGCGCCAGTCGCCGGAGTTGCAGAACTTGCGTCCCAATCCCGAGACCGAGTGGACCGCCATGCGCGTCGCCATGGAACACGAGGAGGCTCAGGGCCGCCTCGTGGAAGACGTCCACGAGCAAGACCTCGGATACGACGTGACCAGCATCGATCCCAAGACCGGCGACCTGCGCCTGATTGAGGTCAAGGGCCTGGCTGCCGCCAAAGGCACCATCCTGCTCACGCCCAATGAGCGCGACGTGGCCGAAGACCGCCCCGACTGCTACTGGCTCTATGTCGTCACCAACTGCGCGGACGTTCCCCAACTCGAAACCATCGAGAACCCGGCACGATTCCCGTGGCATGAGGTGAGCAAGGTGCAGCACTACTGGCTGGACACAGGAACCCTGTCCAAGCCGGACTCGGCTCCGTGATCCCCAACGAGTGCAAGCGCCTGGCGGAGGTTGACTTTCCGATCGCCGCGGTGGGCTCGGCTGTCATGGACCGAGAGAAGAAGTTCCCGGTACCCCGGGGACTGCCATCGACGATGCACCACTGGTGGGCGCGTCGCCCCTTGGCCTCATCGCGTGCCATGTTGCTTGCACTGCTTCTGCCAGACCCATGCGACTCCGACTGCCCAGACCGCTTCAAGGAACGAGCTCGTCAGGTTCTGCTGAAGATGCATGGCCGGCCAGCCGAATGGCAGCAGCAGGTAGCAACCGATGCTGGCTTGCGCCGCATGCTGATTCGCTTCATCTCCGACTTCGCTGTCTGGGACAACTCGGCGATACCGGCCTACCTCGATACAGGCCGTGCCCTCGTCGATGCCGCCCATCCGGGTGAATCGCCGTTGGTCGTGGATCCCTTCGCCGGTGGTGGCTCAATTCCGCTTGAAGCGCTGCGCCTCGACTGTGACGCCTTTGCCAGCGACCTCAACCCAGTCGCCTGTCTCATTCTCCGGACATTGCTTGAGGACATCCCCCGTCATGGTTCCGGCCTAGTCGATGAGCTCCGAGCAGCTGGCGAGCGGATCAAGGCCGAGGCCGAGCGGCAGCTGGCCGAGCTGTACCCCAAGGACTCCGATGGCGCGACGCCGATCGCTTATCTGTGGGCTCGAACCGTCCGCTGCGAGGCCCCGGACTGCGGGGCGGAGATGCCCCTCATGCGCTCCCTTTGGTTGTGCCGCAAGGCCAACCGGAAGATTGCGCTGAAGCCAAGTGTCACGAGGCAGTACGGGAGCCCTCCTCGAGTGAGCCTTGAGATATTCGAGCCGGAGGCTGCGAGCGAAGTGGCCGGTAGCACGGTGTCTCGCGCAAGAGCCACCTGCCTGTGCTGCCGAGCGGTGCTGCCGCCGGATCGGGTGCGCGCCCAACTGGCAGCCCAGCGGGGAGGTGCTAACGCCACCTTCGACGACAACGGCAACCGTACAGGTGGAGCAAGGCTGACGGCCGTGGTTACGCGCCGACCTGGGGAACGCCGGCGCGGCTACCGGCTGCCGACGGATGCTGACTATGCCGCTGTCCGCGCCTCCCAGAAGCGGCTTGCGCAGGTGCTTGACGGGTGGGATCGAGGCGGGCGGCAGGGCCTTTCCCCAGTGCCGGATGAGTCGACACCAGCGGGCGGCGGATCTGGTGCGGGTCGGGCCTTCAGTGTTCAGCGTTACGGGATGCTGCAGTGGGGCGATCTGTTCACCGCACGTCAGCTAGTGTCGTTGGCGACGATCGCCGACAGGATCGCCTCCACTTACAACGCCGTGGGTGCCCAACACATAGCCGAGTTGCTCGCGATGGCGCTCGACAAGGTGGCGTCTCATCGCCGGTGTAATAGCAGCAGGGGCGTAGGTTCCTTCGAGAACCTCAACTCAAGAAGGAGACCTACGCCCGTGCCTGCACGAGTATCGCCCACAGAAGCTGTCCGCGCCGAGATCGACGAGTTGTTCGGCTCGGGCCGCGACATCGCCGAGGTGCTCGAGGAGGTGATGCGCCTGTCGGCGCGGCTCGTGTTGCAGCAGGTCCTCGAGGACGAGGTCACCTCCTGGCTGGGCCGGGGCTGGAACTCCCGCGCCGGCGGCGGGCGGGCCGGGCAGCGCAACGGCTACGGCGAGGTGACGGTCAAGACCACCGCGGGGCCCCTGGCGCTGAAGCGCCCGAAGCTGCGCAACACCACCGAGGCGTTCGCGTCGCAGTTGCTGGGCAAGGGCGTGGTGCGCAGCGAGCCGTTGGAGGCGCTGGTGATCTCGGCGTGGGTGCGGGGCCTGTCAGACCGCGACATCGAGGCCCTGTTGGCGGAGGCGCTGGGACCGGAGGCCGCCTTGTCGAGGTCCACCGCGTCGCGGATCTGCGCGCGGCTGCGCGACGAGTTCGACACGTTCCGCAGCTCAGACCTCTCCGATATCGAGCTGGATTACCTGTTCGTTGACGGCAGCCACTTCAAGATGCACGGCGGGTCGCGCGCTGAGCCGGTGCTGGTCGCCTACGGCATCACCACCCTCGGGCGGCCGGTGCTGCTGGCCGTGGAGCCCGGCGGCGACGAGTCCTATGACGCCTGGGCCGGGTTCCTCGACGACCTCGCCGAACGGGGGCTGCGGTCCCCGCTGCTGGTCGTCTCAGACGGCGCGGCAGGCCTGATCGGCGCCGTCGAGCAGAAGATGCCGCAGTCGCTGCGCCAGCGGTGCCTCATCCACCGCGCCCGCAATGTCTTGGCCAAGGTCCCCGCCGGTCGCCGCGACGAACTCAAGGCCGCGTTCTGGGCGATCTTCGACCTCGACGACGACATCGAGCCCGGCCAGGAAGCGGTGAGCGCAGCACAAGCCGGCATCGACGGCTTCGCCCGCCGCTACCAGCGCGAGTTCCCCGCCGCCGTGCGCTGCCTGCTCGCAGACCGCCAAGCGCTCACCGCGCACCTGCGGCTCCCCGCCGCACACTGGCGCAGGATCCGCCACACCAACCTGATCGAGCGCACCTTCGGCGAGACCCGCCGACGAGTCAAAGTCATCGGCCGGCTCCCCGGCGAAACGTCCTGCCTCACACTGGTCTGGGCCGTGCTCGACCGGGCCTCAAACGGCTGGCGAGGCCTCACCTACACACCCGCCATCGCCCGAGCCCTCACCGAGCTGCGCCACCAACTCCACCAACCCGCCCACACCAACACCGACCAGCCCGACCACACCGTCACACGCGCCGCCTAACATGACCACCGGAACCTGCGCCCCAACCGCTATTACACCCAATCTGGGACGCCACCCTCGACAAGGTGGCAGACTTCAACTGTTCTCTGGCGAAGTGGCGTGCCTCCAACGAGGATGTGGGTGACCTGTTCGGACGACAGGCGCTACCAATCGTCTGGGACTTTGCGGAGACGAATCCCGCTGGCGAGGCCTACGTCGGCTTTGAGCGCGCGCTGGGCCATGTCCTGAAGGTCGTGGCGCAGACGTCTGCTGCTGTGAGCCATCCGGGCAGCGTTCAACAAGAGGACGCCACAGAGCACCCTCTGCCAGATGAGTCGAGCGGCGTCTGGTTCACGGACCCGCCCTACTACGACGCCGTGCCGTACGCCGACCTGTCGGACTTCTTTCTGGTCTGGCTGAGGCGCAGCCTTCCCGGGCATCCACTGCTGCGGGATCCGTTTGACCCCGACAATCCGCTCTCTCCGAAGTGCCCTGAAGTGGTCCAAGACGAGACCAAGCATGTAGACGGTCAGCCTAAGGACCGCGATTGGTTCGAGGAGACGATGGCCCGCGCGTTCGCGGAGGGGCGGCGCGTGCTGAGCCAGGACGGCATAGGTGCAGTCGTCTTCGCCCACAAGACCACCGAGGGCTGGGAGGCTCTGCTCTCGGGCATGATCCGCGGCGGCTGGACCATTACCGCCTCGTGGCCCATCGCAACCGAGATGGGGTCGCGGCTTCGGGCACAGGAGTCCGCTGCGCTCGCCACGAGCGTTCATCTGGTGTGTCGACCACGGCCGGAGGACGCCGCTGTGGGCGAGTGGGCCGACGTGCTGCGGGAGTTGCCCGAGCGGGTGGGCGACTGGATGCAGCGGCTGCAGAGTGAGGGCGTTCGAGGCGCCGATCTGGTGTTCGCCTGTGTCGGGCCGGCACTGGAGATCTACAGCCGGTACTCAGCGGTGGAGACGGCCGACGGGCAGGTTGTCGCCCTGCCCGCTTATTTGGAGCGCGTCTGGGAGGTCGTGGGCCGAGAAGCTCTTGCGCAGATTCTGGGCACGGCGGAGGCCCGTGCTCGCAACGGCGCGGCCGGGGCGCTGGAGGAAGACGCCCGTCTTACTGCACTGTTCTTGTGGACGATGCAGAGCACCAGCGAAGGCACGGATAGCAGCAGCGACGGGACTGGAGATGACGAGGACGCGGAGGCAGCGCCGAGGCCGGGCGCACACAGCCTTCCTTTCGATGTGGTGCGACGCTTCGCGCAGCCTCTCGGCATACACCTCGACGAGTGGGAGTCGCGCACCATCAACACAGACAAGGGCGTGGTGCGACTGATCCCGGTGCGAGACCGCGGCAAGCAGCTTTTTGGGGACGCGGGCGCCGGTGTGCTGGCTGATGAGCTTGAGACTGCCGCTGCCTACGACCCACAGCTCAGTTTGTTCCCCGAGGCGGCGCCCACAGTTCACGGCCGTCCCCGCCGGCGCGGCGCAGCAGGCCAGATGGACGATCTCGACGCTTCGCCGAACGCCACCACACTGGATCGCATTCACGCCGCCATGCTGTTGCAAGGCTCGGGCCGTACACAGGCGCTTCGCGCCCTGCTGCAGGCTGAGCAGGAGCGCGGGCCCGACTTCCTGCGCCTCGCCAACGCCCTGTCCGCGCTGTACCCGCGCGGCAGCGACGAGAAGCGGCTCCTAGACGCGATGCTGCTGGCCGCAAGGTAGCGTTCCTGTCATGGACGCCACCGAGACGAAGCCGCCGCTCGACGACTACGATCTGTTGAAGCGGATCACCGTGCGCTCCGACGTCTTCGGCGGCAAGCCGATCATCCGCGACATGCGCTTCGCGGTCGAACACGTCCTGGGGATGCTGGCCGCAGGCGACAGCGTGGAGACGATCCTCGACCAGTACGAGATTCTGGAGTCCGAGGACATTCAGGCTTGCCTAGTCTACGCGTATCGCTCCATCGTCGGCGAAACCGTCCATGATCATATTCTGATTCACTGAAACCATTGAAATTCTTGCTCGACGAGTGTGCCAACTCTGTTCGGCTGCACCGGATGCTGGTTGGTCTGGGCCACGATGTGAGCGCGGCCTCGGACATTGCGCCTGGGGCCAGCGATGAGGATCTGCTTGCGCTCGCCTACAACGAGCAGCGGGTGCTTGTCACCCACGACAAGGACTTTGGCGAGTTGGTGTATCGGCGGGGGCTGCCGCATCTCTGCATCATCCGCTTCTTCAAGACGGCACAGGCGGAGAGGGTAGCGGCGATGCACAAGCTGCTCGAGCGCCATTCGAGCGTCTTGGAGCAAGCGGCGATCGTGGTCGTCCGGGGGCATCTGATCCGGATCCGCCTCGCTGACACTGAGGGCCGAAGCGACGACTAGATTGTCGAGGCCCTGTCGGGAGCGATGAGCATGAGGCCCTGGTACAAGATCGTCGAGCTTCGCAAGGAGGTTCGCGAAGGGCGGTCGTTCAGCCCCGACGAGTTCGCCATCGCGCTCGAGCAGGTCGTTGCCGGGACGGCGCCGCGGGACTACCGAGACCCTGAGCAGTTCTTCTCGCGCACCTGCTTCACCCGTGCCTTGACGGAGCATTCCGGCATGGTGCTGAGGCGCCTGTCGGGTCGGACGGAGAACACTGCGCCGGTCCTGACGCTGATTACGCAGTTCGGCGGCGGCAAGACCCACACGCTGACTGCGCTGTACCACCTCGCCAATGCGGGGCGTGGGGCGGATTCCATGCCTGGCATACCGGGCCTACTGAGCGCCGCCGACGTCGTCCAGGTTCCCGCGGCTCGTGTCGGTGTGTTCGTGGGCAATGCCTGGGATCCGGGCGCGGGTCGGGAGACGCCGTGGATTGACCTGGCACGGCAGTTGGCGGGTGACCAGGGCGTCGAGGCGCTCGGTGACGCCGCGACGACAGCGCCGCCGGGAACAGAGGCACTGTCGAGAGTGTTCGCCGCGACGAACGGGCCTGTGCTGCTGCTGTTCGACGAGGTGCTCAACTTCGTCAACCGCCACCGGGCCATGGCCGAGCCGTTCCACGCCTTCCTGCAGAACCTGACTGTCGCGGTCACCGGGACGACTCAGGCGGCGGCGGTCATTAGTCTGCCCCGCAGCCAGGTCGAGATGACGGCGTGGGACCAGGAGTGGCAGGGCCGCATCACCAAGGTCGTGCGTCGAGTCGCCCAGGACCTCATCGCCAACGACGAGTCCGAGATCAGCGAGGTGGTTCGCCGTCGGCTCTTCGAGGACTTCGGCTCCGACCGAACCCGTCAGCAGATCGCAAAGGCCTACGCCGACTGGTGCTTCGAGCGCTCCGCCCGGCTACCGGCCGAATGGACCGCGGTCGACTCGGCGAGCACCAAGAGCAAAGGACGCCAACACCTCCGCAAGCGCTTCGAGGCGTGCTACCCGTTCCACCCGGCGACGCTGTCGGTGTTCCAGCGAAAGTGGCGGGCGCTCGCTCAATTCCAACAGACACGGGGGGCGCTGGCGATGCTGGCGCAGTGGATCTCCTGGGCGGCGCGCGAGCAGTTCAAGACGGCTCGTAGCGAACCGTTGATCACGCTGGGGTCCGCCCCGCTTCACGTCCCCGAGTTCCGTGCCGTCGTGCTCGGACAGCTTGGAGAGCCCCGCCTCGACGCCGCCATAGACGCCGACCTCGCAGCCGAGGCGGCCCACGCCCGAGCTCTCGACACCGACACCAGCGGCGCGCTGCGCGACATCCACCGCCGGGTGGGCACAGCCATCCTGTTTGAGTCGTCAGGCGGGCAGGTGGACAAGGTGGCCCACCTGCCCGAGCTGCGGTTCGCGCTCGGCGAGCCCGATGTCGACACCACCAGCATCGACAACGCGGTCGCCGCCCTCGAGCGCTCCGGCTTCTTCTTGCGCAGGGTCGGCACCGACGGCTACCGCATCCACCACCAGGCCACCCTTCGCAAAGTTGTCAGCGACCGGCGGGCCTCCCTCGACGACGCGACCGAGGTAGTCCCGGAGATGAGCAAGATCGTCAGGAGCGAGTTCGAACGGGGCGCGACTTTGCCGCTGGTCTGCTTCCCCGACGACGGAGACGCCGTCGCGGACACGCCGCGGCTGACACTGGTAGTAGTGGACCCGACACAGGAGTGGCACGACGGCGAGGACGACCTGGCCGAGCGCATCGGCGCATGGACCACACAAAGGGGCAAGTCGCCGCGGCTGCACCCGTCTGCACTGGTCTGGTGCATGAAGAAGCCCGGGCGTGATCTCAAGGACCGCGTTGAGTTGCTGGTTGCGTGGCGGCGAGTGTCACATGAACTCGGCCAGGGCATCCTCGGCGCCGAGGTCGAAAGAGCGGATAACACCGAGGTGAAGGCCCAGGTCCGAGAGGCCCAGGAGGCCGCCAAGGACGAGGTGTGGGCGGGCTACCGCTTCGTGGCGTTGGCCGACGCCAAGGCACCTGGAGGCCTGAAGGTGATCGACCTCGGCGCGGGTCACTCCAGCGCCAGTGAGACGCTCTGCGGGCGAATCGTCGCCGCCCTGAGGTCGCAGGGCCTGCTCAACGAGACCATCGGGGCGGGCTACATCGAGCGCAACTGGCCGCCAGCGTTCAGGGACTCGGGCGAATGGCCGCTGGTGAGCCTGCGTCAGAGCTTCCTCGATGGATCCCTCACGCGGCTTCCCGATCCTGACAAAGTCATCCGTCTGCGGGTCACCGAATGGGTGCATGCTGGCGACTTCGGCCTCGCCTCTGGAGATCCCGACGACAGCGACCTGCGAACGGTGTGGCACGAAGAACTCGTCCCAACCGAGGAGATCGCCTACGAGCCAGGCGTGTTCCTCCTCACGAAGGCTCGAGCCAAGATGCTCCGGCGCCCGACGGAACCCCAGCCCCCCGACCCGCCGACACCCGATCCCGAACCCGAGGATCCCCAGGGCCCCGAGCCCGCTACGCCCACGAGTCCCAGCAGGGCCACCCTACGAGTCACGGGAACGCTCCCGCCGACAGCCTGGAACCGCTTCGGCACCAAAGTCTTGCCCAGGTTGCATGCCTGCGACAGCGTCTCCGTGAGAGTGGAGCTACAAGCCAACGCCAGCGGCGATCTGGCGGCCAGCATCGAGGCGGACCTTCGTCAGGCCGTCGGCGAACTGAACTTGGATGACCAGCTGCAAGTCGAGCGCGAGGAGTCGCCGGACAGCGAATGAGCTGCCGCCGCTGCCCCGTTCGTCGGGGGCTCAGGTAAGCGAGTCTCGGGCCGGTGGAAGCAGCAGCCCCCGCCGTGTCATACCCCCTGCGTATGGTCGGTGGGAATGCGCATCCCCCCAGACGACCCGTTAATGAGGCTGAGGGTCGCCCCCAAACGCGACGTCGAGGCCAAGCCGGTTTCCGAGGAGGCGCGGAAGGCGTCCAAGCGCAAGACGTTCCTGCGTTCCAAGTACTGCCGGGTTGGCTGCACCCGTCCCGACAATGCGTGCTCCCGCTGCCGCTCCTATGACCGGTGGAGGCGCAACCGGTCGGTCTTGGGTTGAGAATCACCGAACGGCGCTCTCGGTAGAGTGAGCCACTCTGGACGGGCTCATGGCCCCTGCTGACATCGGTTCCGACGGCGGTGAGGGTTCGGGCCTGGAGGGGAGTGTGTCTGGTGGTGAGGTCGATCCAGAGACACAAACCCCCACGTCAGAGGCCATCCGCCATCACCAAACTCCCGCCAACGCGCCAATACTCGGGATTGACGCAGGTGGCCACCCATCCCGTCGGCATGCTCACGGCTGCCAGCTACTAAAGCCTCTTGGGCCTCATGCTCGTGCCGATTCCCAACAGAGGTTGTTGTTCTACTCAAGATCGGTATCTTGGAACAACCAGGAACAACAGGACGAGGAGGTCGCCGATGCGAGATTCCAAGTACACGGCATCGAAGTCGCGAACCCAGGGCCGGAACGCGTGGGCCGTGACTTTCCGGCATCCAGTATGTCACGACGACGAGGGGCGTCCAGGCGTCAAGGTGCGACGGGGGCTCGGCACGAGCGATGAAGCGACCGCCGACGCTCTCGTTGATGAAATCAATGTCCTGCTCAGTGACCAGACTTACTGGACCATCGCCGAGCGGCCACGTGCCGAGCAACGCTTCAACAATCGGGTCGTGCGCGCGTTCTACGAACCTATGGAGACTCCTGCCGGCACGGCCCCGGCGACCATCCGCGATGCCGCGATGCCTCTGCCGGACAAGGACGACGGTTACTCGCGGGTCATGTTCATGGGGACCACCGGGGCTGGCAAGACATCGCTGCTCCGTCACCTGATTGGCACAGATCGAAGGCGCGACCGGTTTCCGTCGACATCCACCGGCAAGACGACAATCGCCGACATCGAGGTAATCACTGCCCACGGCGACTTTGAGGCCGTCGTGACGTTCTTTCCGCGACAACTGGTTCGCACCTATATCGCCGAGTCTGTGCTCGAAGCGTGCAATACGGCTTGGCGGGGTGGGCCACGTGAACAGATAGCCCTAGACCTGCTCAACCATAAGGAGCAGCGCTTCAGGCTGGGATACATCCTTGGATCGTGGCAGCCGGGAGCGCATGAAGCGGACGAAGACGACTGGGGAGAGCAAACTGCGATCAACGCTGACGAGGCCGACCCCAAGGCTGACGAGGCTGAACTGGACTCTGGGAGGCTTCCAACCACCGAGGAGCGGACCGAAATGCAGCAGAGCATTGAAGACCACATTGAGACGCTCTGCGGTCTCGCGAAATCAGCCGAGGCAAGTCTCTCCCAGGAACTTGGCGAGTCGCTAGAAAGACTGAGCGGAGACGACCTCGAAGCAGCAAGCGAGTTGCTCCTCGAGCATGTCGAGAAGCTCTCGAGCTACTCGGAACTCGTAGAAACGATCGCCGATCAAGTGCTCGCCCGATTTGACATCCTGAAGGCAGGAACGCTGACCAAGAGGGGCGGGTGGCCAGAGAAATGGACCTTCAGTAACTCTGACCGGGATGAGTTCATTCGACAAATCCGGTGGTTCTCCAGCAACCATCATGAGGCGTACGGGCGGCTGCTAACGCCCGTCGTGCAGGGGATCCGTGCCAAGGGGCCGTTCGCTCCAAGCTTCGATGGCGATATTCCAAGATGGGTACTCATCGATGGCGAGGGGCTCGGCCACACGCCAGAATCCGCGGCGAGCGTCAGCACCCACTACACCTCCCGATACAGATCGGTCGACGTAATACTGCTCGTGGACAATGCCAAGCAGCCGATGCAGGCGGCACCTCTGTCGGTGCTGCGCTCGATCGCCACTAGCGGTCATCAGGAGAAGCTGGCGATCGCGTTCACGCACTTTGACGCTGTCAAGGGCGACAACCTTCCAGGATACACCGCGAAACGAGACCATGTCTTGGCATCCGTCAGGAGCGCTCTAAACGGCCTCCACGACGCGATCGGGGATGTCGTCCTGAGCGGCCTTGAGCGCCAGATTGACAACCGTTGCTTCATGCTCGGCTGGCTCGATCAGCCAGCCACGAAGGTTCCTGTCGGAGCCCAGAAGCAACTGGCGCGGCTAACCGGCTTCGTCGAAGACTCCATCGCCCAAGCACCGCCCCCCGCAGCAAGGCCGCGCTATGACCCGGCGGGACTTGCGTTCGCGGTCCAGGCGGCCGCTGGAGACTTCCATTCGCTGTGGGATGCACGACTTGGCTACAGGCACCGAGATGGTGTCAACAAGGAGCACTGGGCACGGCCGAAAGCGCTGACTCGCCGTGTAGCGCTTCGCATGGACAACTACGAGTACCAGCACCTCAAGCCCGTCGCGGAACTGATCGCGCGGCTGTCGGAAGCGATCTCCCGATTTCTCGATGCACCCGCGACATGGGACCCGCCCGCCATTGACAGCGACGAAGCCACCGCAGCCATCGCTCGAATCCGGGCTGAAGTGCATACCGCCTTACACTCGTTCGCAACGGAGCGGATCATCGAGCAGCACCTGACTGGATGGGGCAAGGCCTTCGCCTACGCTGGAAGAGGTTCCACATACGAGCGAGCGCAGGAATTGCGCGAAATCTACGGAGAGGCCGTGCCCGTCCCGGGTGTCGAACTCTCAGCAGTCGCATCGGAGTTTCTGACCAGCGTACGCAAATTGGTCATCCACGCGATCCAAGAAGGCGGAGGCGACCTCGTGCTACAGGACCTGTAGGCGCGAGCTTCAAGAGGACGAGATTGGTCTAGCCCGTTTTCGCCACCTCAGATCTAGATGAGTAGTTCCAAGGGGTGGGGGTCCACCATTTGAGGGGTGAGGGTGTCCAAGCTCGGGGTTTTCCACAGGCCCGATCTTGGAGGATCTCGGCATGAACCCGGACTTGGACACCCTCGTGTGTGCACTGTATGTGCGCATCGACGATTTGTTGGCGGTGAATCCCCACTGGGCGCCTGAGCGGCCCGCGGTGGGCATCGCGCCGTCGCTGTCGGACGCGGAGCTGGCGACGTTGGCGGTGCTTCAGGCTCTGCTGGGCTTCGATTCCGAGGCCCGCTTCATCCGCTACGCCAGCACGCACCTGAAGCCGTGGTTCCCCTATGTGCCCCAGCGGGCCGGCTACAACAAGCGGCTGCTAGGTGTGACGGTCAGCGGCAGGTTCACCGCGACGGTAGGTCTCACAGCGTTGAGATGCTGGTCGCAGAGTCGGCCGCGAGCGTCGGCGATCAGGCTGGCTCGACAGCGAAGACGAACGACTCGACGGGCTTCTGAGGCTCCGGCTCACCAAACGCAACCGTTGGCACATCCACTACATCCTCGCCCGGATCACAGCCTGGCTCGACCAACAACTGGGCAGCACGGGCAGCTTCGGCGACTATTTCGGCGAGACCGCCCGCAGGCACCCCTTCGAGGTGGAGCACATCTGGGCCGACCGCTTCGACCGGCACACCGACGACTTCGACCACCCCGACGAGTTCCAGCGGCACCGCAACAGGATCGGCGCGCTGCTACTGCTGCCCAAGGACTTCAATGCCAGCTACGGCACCATGGACTACAACGACAAGGTCGAGCACTACCACGGCCAGAACCCGCTCGCCAGGTCGCTCCATCCCAGGACGTACCAGAACAACCCCACCTTCCTGAGGCTCATCGACACCCACAGGCTGAGATTCACGCCATCCCCATCCGCATTCACGAAGGCCGACATCGACGAGCGCCAAGCCCTCTACCGCGAACTCGCCGAACTCGTCTGGGCACCCAGCCACCACGGCCTCGGCTGAAACGCTCCTTCGAAGGTCGTCGAGATCCATCAGTGCACTGTCCAGAGCGGCGGCGAAGCTGCCGGGGGCGGATGCTCCGCTGCACCTCCCTTCTTCCGAGAGCGCGTCTGTAGGGTTTGGAGCGATGGCAATTCCTGCGTCGCGCTTCCCGGCACTGAAGGCCTGTGAAGTGCTCAGGCTTCTCGCCAGGATCGGATACAAGCAGGAACGTCAGCGCGGTTTCCACCGCAAACTGGTCGCTCCCGGTCGCCACCCCATCGGTTTCGCGTTCCACGACAGCGCCGAGGTGCCGCCAGCGGCGCTGCGCCACATGCTGGCTGAAAGGGCTGGGCTAACCGACGAGGAGATATTGGACCTACTATGAACAGCGGCTCGTCCGATCAGGAGGCGTCCGATGCATGAAGTTCGCGTGTACCAGAACCACGATGAGGGCACGCGCTGGTGGGCGGAGGACGATCTCGGGTTCACCGGAGGCTCGGAGCACTTGGACGACCTCGTGGCCGCCATTCATGAGTGGGCCGACGCTGAGGGTGTTCTTGACGGCTTGGAGATAAGGCTGGTAGTAGCCGATACCGAGGCTCCCGTCTAGAGGCCACAGGGACTCGCGTCCGGGGCCAGGCGCCCGCCCTACAGGCCGAGCAGACGGCCACAATTCCGGCCCACCTGTTCGGTCGGGACTGGCCTCGCTTGCGCGCAAGCTCGCCGGGGAGCTATCAGATTTTCGACGGCCGACAGCAGCTGTTGAGGTTGTTGTCGACGTCGGACGCGACGAACTCGACCTTGCCGCTGAGCCCGATCGCCGGTCTGGCACAGCCCCACCCGGCGTGCGGACCCAAGAGGTCCAGCAATAGACGTTCCGACGTACGCAGTCGCCCGGGGGTGACGGCTCGCTGGGCACAAAGGAAAGGGACCCCGTGCGTTCCGGGGTCCCAACACCTGGGGTATACGGTCAATTCAGCCGTGGCCTACTAACCGTGACCTTCAGGCATCTGAGACGCTACAGCCTGCAGAGGCGTGTTGCAAGGAGCTTGCCGTAGCATCAGAACAGGACGATCCGATTGGTCCAGCGCCGCCCGGTGTGGGTGAGCGGCCACCGTTGGGCATCTGGGTGCAGCGAGCCCAGGGAGGCGTCGATGGAGCGAAGGGAGGTGTCGCCCTCGAGGACGCGGCGGCGGACCCCCGAGATGAGATCGGCGATCTGCACAGGCTGGGAGGTCACCGAGTCGGCGTAGTACACAGTGGGGTGCAGAGGCAGGTCTTGGGAGACCACGTAGCTGGCGGCGCAATGACTTGCGTGGGCGTCGATGGGGTGGTTGGAGCGGTCCATGACGATGGCTCCGACCGAGAGGTGTTGGGCGCACTCAACCGCGAAGTGCTCGACCAGCGCCTGGAGTTGCAACGGCATGGTGGTGCGCTGGGTCATCTGGTGGTGCATGCGAGTCTTGGAGATGCTGGCTGTGTAGACGGTGCAGTCCAGGCCCCGCAGGATGGAGACGATCTCGCCCGCAAGTTGCTGGTTGCGGGGCCGCTTCCACAGGTGGGGCCGGATCATGTGGGCTGCCTTCACCTCCCACTGAGATGGTCGCCCCCGTTCGGAGAAGATCCCACCCTTCGCGCCGGCGAGTCTGCGGTTGATCGCGGCGACATCGCCGGACGCGACGGAGAAGCCGCCTATCACCACGGCGCGGGTGGCGTAGTTGGGGGCCGGGTGGCCGGAGTCGTCAAGGAACAGGAATCTGGTGGGCTGTTGGTTAGCCATGGCGGTCTCCTTGCGCGGATCTGGTTTCAGTGAGGTTCTAGTCGGCGGCTCCGCAGATTCTTTGAGACTGTGTCAAAGATGGGTGCCGTCTTGTGCTCGGGGCCACGTGTAGCGGCCGCCGGCGGGTACTGCCGGACAGGCATGCGTCCTTGCGATGTGCCCAGGCCTACCCCAATCGCCAACGTTCGACAAGGGGCGGTATCGAACGTTGGTCGATGTCATGGCGGGGCCCCGCCGCTTCTGTCAAGCGCTTCGGCAGCCTCCGAGCTACCTCGAAGCTCACCATTCCCGGGACGCTGCCAGGGAAGATCATCACGCCCGATAGGAAACGTCGAGTCGTCTTCGCCTTCCTACTTGAGCACTGCATTGGTCGCGTCGGCCGCCTGCTGTACCTCTGCGATGATTTCACGAAGGAACTGGTTGCGATCAGGAGATGGCGTGGCGTCGGGAACAGGCGCGGCGGGCTCGTAGATCTCGTCGCCGATGATGCGGGCGCGTACGAAAGTCGAGCCGGCTCCGCGCTCGTAGTACGCGTTCTCCCACTGCTCCGCGCGTTCGTCCCACACGCGCCGAGTGCACAGTTCGAGCAGCCGTGGACTTAGGTTGCCCGCGAAGGCGTCGAAGGTGTCCCGCTTCTGGTCGTCTGTCGGTTCGGGCCCCTCCCAGCGCAGAGGGCTCTGAACGAACACGTAGATGCGCTCCTTCAGTTCATTGAAGAGATCGGCGACCGGCCGAAGAGTGTCGTACTCGTCGCCCCACCCCTCGCCGAGCCGACGGCTCAGGGCCTTGACCCGCGTCCAGTGCTCCTTCAAGAAGCCGGGCTTGGACTCGAGACCGAGGAGCGGTCGCCACGCCTCATGGAAGGAGTCGGCCGCGCTGCGGATTGCGAGTACGAGGTTTATCTGGTCATAGACCGGCTGAGCCGCCACAAGCTCTGGAGGCTCGATCACCGAATCGATGCAATGCAGGAGCTTGCGAAGCTGCGAGATCGTGCGCTTTCCCGACGCGGTGGTCTCGCTCAGTGGCTTGTGGATGTCCTCCAGGAAGAAGCGAGCGTGCTCGACGCGTTGCCGCAGCGTGCGTTCGGCATCAGGACCCAGTTTCTCTCCGAAGGCCGCGAGCACGTTGTTAGCAGAGGCCAAGACGTGGTGCACCTTTGCCGATGGGGTCGGCAGGTTGTCGCCTTTGACTTCGTCGAAGTGCGTAAAGGCGATGATGAGTTTGCGGGCGTTGCCGGTCGCCACGACCTCCCGCATGGCGGCGAGGGATGCTGCCTGCATCGGCTGGGTGGCGTTGTCTACTAGGAGCACCGCATCCGTCGCCTCGATACGGCGACTCACTGCCGTCGACACCGCCGAAGTTGACTTGGGCGTGTGGCCGAGCCCTTCGCCATCGATCAGGACGAGCTTTGGCACCTCGCTTCCATTCCAAGCCGGAGAGAAGGGACCGGCGATACGCAAGCCGTTCACTAGTGGTGTCAGCAGCTGCCCGAACAGAGGCGCGTAGTTGCTGGAGAAACGGGAAATCGCGGAGAGGAACTCGGCGCGTTCGTCGGACGGCCACTGGCCACTCCAGGTGAGTGGCCAGCCTTGGCGTGTCTTGTTGACCTGTCCGGGTGGCAGCAGTTCGAAGCGCTTCTCGATCTCCTCCATCAGCGCATCGGTTGCCTGGTGGAAGTCCTCGTCGTCGCGCAACAGGTTGTCGAGCTCCTCTTCGAAGAGCTCCTCAGCCACGCGCCTGTCTTCGTCCCCATCGACTCCGAGTTCGGCGTGTAGCGCGTCGCGGTGGCGGTCAGCAAGACTGTGGAGTACTTCTATCGTCTCCGCAAGGAGTTCCTCAGTTCGTGTCATGTCGATCGTGCCGCGCTCCACTTCGGAGAGGAGGTCCTCCTCGTCCTCCCAATCCACATCGTCATCGTCGAAGTCTGAGCTTTGGGAGGCGACTGTCGGGCCGTTTCCGAGTACATAGCTGAACCGGAAACGCTGATTCGCATGGTTCAGGACTCGCCTGAGCACGTCAGCGTTGTCTGCGCCCCTGGCCGCGGCGAGCACGGCGTCCGAAACGCACTCGTTCAGGTATTCGCGTACCTCGTCGCGTGAGGCGAAAGTCGCCACAGCACGCCAGTCGCCCTGGGCGAGGACGATCTCGGTGTCGTGGATGGTCGTCTTGGCCGTGGATGTCGACGGGAAGCGCTCTCTGTTTGGATCCGTCCCTATCAACTGGCGAACTAGCGTTGTCTTGCCGGCTCCGGTCGTTCCGAGGAAGAGGACACGCCGATATCCGGCCGGGTCCGACTCGGGAAGAGCGATTTCGGCATCGCGCAGCTTCGCGAAATCCGTCTTCTCGGGGATCATCTTGTCGAAGAAGATGTTGACGACGCGGGGATCGAATCTGCGCTTGGCCTCGGAACGAGCAGAAGGGTCGTGGTACTTGGCGTCACCCAACAAGACGTTGAGCTCGTCCCGTAGCTGTCCCGCCTCTGCCTCGTCTCGTGTGCCAAGGCCGCAACGCACTCGAAGGCCTGGCCTGCCGGTCGCATCCGACCGCCTAACTGGATGCCGGAATATGATCGAGTAGCCCAGCCGGCCCTGGGTCTGGCTCAAACTTGCGGTGTACATCTGACGACTCACCTCTGTCTTCGTTGTTCCCACGTTGTACCGATTCGCCAGGCTAGCGAGCGAGCCAGCCCGATCCAACCAAGCCGGAACAACTCAGGAACAACGACACTGGAGCCATTTGCTAACAACAGCGTTCACGCGTGCGCCCAACAATACAGCTTGTGGCGGAGGTGGACGGGAATCGAACCCGCCGGACGGGGATCGCCCGCCCCACCCGCTTTGAAGGCGGGGGAGCCCACCAGGCGCTCAGACACCTCCGGGCGGCAGGGTAGCCGTGCCTGGCGGCTGGCCAACTTCGCGGGCCGCGGTTGCTTGTTGGCCCATTACGCTTCCGGGCCGTGAAGAACTTCAAGCGGCTCATCATCCTGGGCGTGCTCGTGGCCGTGGTCGTCGTGCTCGCTCGCAAGATCCGGGAGACCTGACCCACCGGCGGCAGCGTGCGCGCCATCGACTTGGCCGACACCGCCACAGCGCTGGGGCTGGGGCGCCGGTCGCTGGTGTCGCTGGTGGGCGGCGGCGGCAAGACGACCCTGCTGTTCGCGCTGGGCCGGAGCCTGCCGGCTCGCACCCTGCTCACCACCACCACCCGCATGGGGTGCGACCGCACCGGCGGGTTTCCGTGCCTGATCGGGGCCACCGAACAAGATCTGTCCGGTGCCTTCGAACGCGACGATGCCGTGCTGGCTTGGCGCACTACCGATGAGCGCAAGGCGCTCGGCTACCCGCCCGCCGACGTCGACCGCTGGTTTGCTGCCGGAGTCGCCGATCACATAGTGGTTGAGGCCGATGGAGCCCGCCGCCGCCCTTTCACCGCACCCGCACCGTGGGAGCCGCCCATCCCGGCCCTGTCCACTCATGTGGTGGCCTGCATCGGCGCCGATGCGCTCGGCTACGTGATCGCCGACCGGGTCCATCGCCCGCTGCGAGTGGCCGCAGCTGCGGGCTGCTCGCCCTATGAGCGGCTCACACCCGAGAGAGCAGCCGCCGCGCTCACCAGCGAGGTCGGCATGTTGAAGAACGTCCCCCGCTCGGCCCGGTTCACGGTGGCGGTGGCCGGGGCCGACCCCGACGACCCCCAGGTGCAGGCGCTGGTCGGCGCTCTCGACCGCCGGGGGACCGACTCACTGGTGGTCGCAGCCACCGACGGTCCCCAGCCGTGAACTCCTCCGGCGCGGTGGGTGATGTGGACGTGGTGGTGGTGGGGGGCGGTCACAACGGTCTGATCTGTGCCGCCTACCTGGCCCGAGCCGGGGTGGACGTCCTGCTGGTGGAGGCCCGCGACGAAGTGGGCGGCTGCGCCTCGACGGTCAGTGATCTGGATGCCCGGTTCAACATCTGCAGCTGTGACCACACTTTGGTGCGGGCCATGCCGTTCATGGACGACCTGGACCTGGCGACCCACGGGCTGACGTATGTGGAGGCTGATCCCAGCACCGTCTACCTCGACCATGACGGCAACCCGCCGTGGCTGTTCTTCAACGACAGCGAGCGCACCATCGAGTCGATCGGGCGCCACCGGCCCGCCCAGGCCAAGGCCTATCGCCGCTACCTGGTCGATGCCCAACCTGTGGCCGAGCTGACGCTGGCCATGGGCACCGGCCGGGCCTCCACGCCGCGCATGCTGGCCCGGGTGCTGGCCCGCCGGGGACGGGGCGCCACTCGACTCCTGCAGTGGAGCCGGGCCAGCGCGCTGGACGTGCTGAGGCGGTACTTCGATGACGAGGCCCTGATCATGCCGGCCATCAGCAACGGACCCTCGGTGTGGGGGGTGGCCCCCGACCGCCCCGGAACGGGCCTGGCCGCCGCCGCATATGCGGTGCGCCACATGGTCAAGACGGGCCGTCCCACCGGCGGCAGCGGCGCGCTGACCGACGCCTTGGCGGCCTCGCTCACCGCCGCCGGGGGCCGTCTGCAGTGCGGCACCGCGGTGAGCGGACTGCTGACCGACTCGGGCCGGGTGCGGGGAGTGCGCCTCGCCGACGGCACCGAGATCTCCGCCGCCGCGGTGGTGACCGCCTGCGATCCGGTCACGGTGGCGTCGCAGTGGCTCTCGTCGCCCGGCAGCCGGACGGCCCGCCGCTTCGTCGAACGGGCCCGCTCACAGGCGCCCGGCGAGGGCTACCAGTCGAAGATCGATGCGGTCATCACCGATGTTCCCCGCTACCTGGTGCTGGAGGACTCGAACCTGCTCGACCTGTTCGAGGACCGCGACCCTGGCCAGTCCAACTATGTGATCTCACCGACCGCGGCCGAGGTGGCCGAAGCCCACCGGCTGCGGCCCCTGGGACGGGTGGCGCCGCGGCCCACCATGATGGCCAACGCGCCGTCGGTGCTGGATCCGTCGATGCGCAGCCGCGACGGCCACCATGTGCTGAGCCTCGAAGCGCTGTTCACGCCCTACGACCTCGAGGGTGGCTGGGAGGGGTCCTCGGAGCCGGCCCGATGGCTGGAGGTGTGGTCGCGCCGGCTCCAGCCGGGCTTCCTGCAGTCGGTCGACCGCTACCGGACCATGACCCCGGACCGCTACGAGCGTGAGCTGTTCCTGGGCCGCGGCTACACCCCGTCGTACGCGGCCTCGCCTCTGTCGTCGCTGTTCGGACGGCGCCGGGAGCTGAGCCGGTACCGGGCGCCGGTGCCTGGACTGTTCCTGTCGGGCGCGGGCACGTTCCCGGGGGCGGGGATCTGGGGCGCCGCCGGTCGCAACGCCGCCAACGCCGTTCTCCGAACCCTGCAATAGCGGCCAATCGGTCATGGGGCGCTGCCGGGCCCGAGCGCCCGTGAGCGAAGCGAGCGAGACCGGGAACCGACTGAGGGGTTGACCGTGAGTCTGGGGTGGCGGGGGCGTGCAACGGCGGCGCTAGCGCCGCCAGGGCGCGCCCGTGACAGGAGTCGCCGGCCGGGAGATGTACGACGGTGCCGCGACAGCGGGGCTACTCGCCCCAGCGGGGGATTTGGCCGACCTCGACGCTGAGATGCTCCAGGGCCCGCACCACCGAGTGGTCGACCAAGTCCTCGATCGACTCCGGCCGGGTGTAGAAGGCCGGCACCGGCGGGTACAGCACCGCGCCGATCTCGGCCGCCTGGACCATCAGGCGCAGATGGCCCAGGTGCAGCGGCGTCTCCCGCACCATCATCACCAGGGGCCGCCGCTCCTTGAGGGTCACGTCGGCCGCCCGCGACACCAGGTCGGCGCAATAGGAGTTGGCCACCGCGGAGAGCATCTTGATCGAGCAGGGGGCGATGATCATCCCTGCGGTGGGGTAGGAGCCCGACGAGATCGGCGCGGCGATGTCACGCGAGCCGTAGACCACATCGGCCAAGCCCTCCACGTCGGCTGGAGCCAGGTCCGTCTCGTAGGCGAGCGTCTGACGGCCCGGACCGGTCAGCACCAGGTGGGTCTCCACATCATCGACGGCACGCAACAGCTCCAGTGCCCGGATCCCGTACGCCACGCCGGTGGCCCCGCTGATGGCCACCACCACCCGCCGCACCCCGGTCATGACAGATATTTCTGCAGGTCGACGGGGGCGTACGCCACCCGCTCGCCGTACTCGCGGCGCTCCCGCTTGTAGGTGGCGTCGATGCCCACCTTGGTGCCCACGCCCCGGTTGTCGGCGGTGGGATCCATCTCATGACCCTGGGCCCCGCCGGCACAGAACACGTCGTCGAGCCAGTGGACCCGGTTGGTGAGGGCCCAGTGCAGCTCCGACGGCTGGCTCACGTCGATGTCGCGGTCCACCACGATCACGTTGCGGATGTTGATGTGGGCCGCCATGGCCGCCATGGCCAGGTTCTTGGGGGTGCCCGGGTTGTCGCGGTCGATCTGGACCACGGCCAAGAACCCGTTGCCGTAGGGGGGGATGTGCACGTCGGCGTGCGGGTCGAGGTGGCGCACGAAGCGGCGCAACAGCGGCTCCCGGGGCAGCACGTTGCCGATGAAGACGTGCTCGTACCAGCCGGGGATGATCGTCTGGTAGATGGGGCTGTGGCGCCACGAGATGGCCGTCACCTCCACGGTGGGGCTGGGCCACATCTCGCCGTGGTAGCCGTGGAACTCGGCCAGCGGCCCCTCGTCGGCCCGCCGGCTGGGATGGATCCGGCCCTCGATCACCACTTCGGCATTCGCCGGGATTTCCACGTCGACGGTGCGCCCCCGGCACACCTCCACCGGCTGCCGGCGCAGAGCGCCTGCGATGAGCAGCTCGTCGACGGGGGTGCGCACTCCCGCCGCGATCATCACCGCCGGGTCGAGGCCGATGGCCAGGGCCACGTCGAAGGGCGCGTCGGGGTCGGGCCGGCTGCGCATGAACGTGCCCACGTCGCGCCACTCGTTCACGTTGAAGCCCAGGGTGCTGCGGTCCAGCATCAGCATCCGGTTGTACGACAGGTTCCCCCGGCCGCCGACCGGATCCTTGGTGACGCTCACCGCGCCGGTGATGAAGGCGCCCCCGTCGCCCCGGGAGTGGGTGGGAATGGGGAGGGCGGCCAGGTCCACGTCGTCGCCGGTGAGGCAGTTGTCGTGCCAGGCGGCGCTGTCGACCCGGGCCGTGTCCACCCCGTTGGCCGGTTCCAGCGCGTGGCCCATGCGGTCCACCACGTCGCCCGGCTCGCAGCCCAGGGCCAGCGCCGCGGTGCGCCGGCTCGACACCGCGCCCGAGAAGATGGGCCACGGCGAGTCCTTGGGCGCCTCGAACAGCGCCGGCCCGGCGTCGGATCGCTCCAGTGCGGCGGCCACGTCGGCCAACTCGTGCTCGAGGCTCACCGGGCGAGATATGCGGTTGAGCATCCCCGCAGCCTCGGCGACGGCCATGTAGCTGCGAAGGTCGCAGACGGTCTCGGTCATCCTCTCACCCTAAGAAGCCTGCGCAGGCAGGTACAAGCCCGTCGCGCCGCAGCGGGGTCATTCCCGCCTTGTTCGCTGCGCTGGCGGGCCGCTCGGCCTCGACGCTGTGCCGCGCTCTAGCCTGTCGCCGGTGGTGATCGAGTTCCTCACCTTCGAGGTGGACCCCGGCGAGCGCGAGGAGTGGCTGGCCGTGGAGGAGCGCCACTGGAGCCGCTACCTGGAGAGCCGGCCCGGTTTCGCGGGCAAGGAGATGTGGGTCGACGATAACGACCCCGGCCGGGTGCACGCGGTGATCCGCTGGGAGTCGCAGCAGGCTTGGGACGCGGTGCCGAGCGCCGATGTGGAAGTCGTCGACGCGGCCATGGGGGACTGGTGCCGGGAGGCCGCGCTGCGGACCTTCCGCCAGATCCGCGACTGCTGAATCACCGCCGTCCGACCGGTCAAGCGGATGGGAACGGTGTCGGGCGGTACGAGCAGCGACCGTGAGCGAGAATCACAGGCGCACCGGGGTGGGACCGGCGCCGCCGTCGGGCGCGACCTCTGTCGCGCCTACAGTTGGCGTCGTGCGCACGGGGGTGTTCCTGTTCGGCGGGGCGGAGTTCGACGATGCCGGCGCGGGCCCGCCTGCGCCCACCGACCGCCGCTTCGGCGCCAAGGAGGTGTGGCGGGCCACCGAGCAGATCATCGACGCCGGCGTGCTGTGCGACCGGTTGGGGTTCGACTCGTTCTGGCTGACCGAGCACCATTTCCAGCACGAGGGCTACGAGGTGGTCCCCAACGGGATCCTGGTGGGGACGATCCTGGCCGAGCGCACCGAGGACATCCGCATCGGGATGGCGTTCAACATCGTGCCGCAGTGGCATCCGCTGCGATTGGCCGAGGACTTCGCCACGCTGCACAACATCTCCGGCGGCCGCGGGATCCTGGGTGTGGGCCGAGGCACGGTGCCGCGGGAGGCTGAGACGCTGGGCACCCAGATCGGCAGCTTCGACAATCCCGAGAAGGCCGCGGCCGACGAACTGAACCGCAGGCAGTTCGACGAGGCCATGGAGGTGATCCGGCTGGCGCTGGACAACGAGACGTTCAGCTTCCACGGCGAGGTCTACGACTTCCCGCCGGCGGGCATTCCCGACCGGGGCGGGTTCGTGACCGAGCTGTCGCTGGTGCCCCGCCCGCTGTACCCCTACGAGATCTGGCAGGCCATCACCTCGCCCCCCACCCTGGAGCAGGTGCCCCGCTGGGGCTGGGGCGGCGTGTTCTGGAACAACCACCACTCCTTCGTCAAGATGCGCTGGGAGAAGTTTGCCGAGATCTACGCAGCCGAGCACGGCCGCGAGCTCAACCGGGGCGAGCACCGCCTGCTGGTGCTCAACGTGCGGGTCGGCGACACCCGCGAGCAGGCGGTGGCGTCGATGCGCGACGGCCACGACGAGTTCTGGAAGTTCCTCGGCCCCTACGGGTGGAGCAAGGGCTACATGGGTGCCGACGGCAAGCCGGCTGAGCCGGGGCTGATCCCCACCCTGGAGCAGTCCATGGACCAGAAGATGTGCGTGGTGGGAACGGCCGAGGACGTGGCCGAGACCATCAACTGGTACGACGAGCAGATCGGCCTCGAGAACCTGCTGCTGTTCCCGGCCATGCCCGGCGACCCCTACGCCGAGGTCACCGAGCAACTGCATCGCATCGCCGAGGGAGTCTTGCCACTGTTGCGGTGAGGCCGAGCGCTCAGACGAGCGAATCCGGCCCATACGGGCGAGGCCTTGGGCTGTGTTGTGGGGGTTTGGGCGGCCTGTGAGCGCAGCGAACAAGAGCGGGAATGACCCCACTGTGACGCGACTGGCTCCCACCCATTTGCGCGCCCTCTTGATCGGGGCCGCCCGGCCGCGGGACTACCAGCGGCTCAGGGCTTTGCGGATCTTGGCTCTGCCTTCGTCGTCGGCGGGGGTGGGGACCGACACGAAGGTGGTGCGGCAGCGCTTGTGGGCGATGAGCCGCAGCGTGCGGGCCGTGGTGCGCTTGCCGGCGTCGCGGGCACGAAATCGAGCCCAACGGCCATGCGGGCTGGTGGTGATCGCCCCCAACCGCCGGATGCCCCGCATGCCGGGCCGGACTCGGCCCTGGTCGTCGAACACGAAGGCCACACCGGGCACCATCACCCGCTCCAGCCAGCCCTTCAGAGTGGCGGGCACGTTGAACGCCACCGTCGGGTAGCAGAACAGCAGGCCCTCGGCGGCCCGCAGCCGCTCGGCCGAGTCGCGCACATCGTCGGAGATCACCGGCTGATCGCCGTGGTAGGCGGCCCGCTCGGCCTCCGACATCACCGGGTTGAAGGCGTGCACCGCCAGCAGATCCACCTCGTGGTGACCCGCACTCAGCACAGCCACCGCCTCGTCCACCACGCGGCGGTCGTCGTCGGCACGCTCGTAGCCGTCGAGCACAAGAACCCGCATCACCGAAAGAAGATACGCGCCTCGGCGGTACCGTCTCACCACGGGGGCGCCGTACCTGCCCGCGGTCGCCCCAGAACCGCTCCCGCCGGCCCCTCGCCCAGACGGTGCCGGCTGGCCCGGAATCATGATTCTGACTAGTCGGTGCCGAGCGGCGATACTGTACCTTCGCGAAGTTCACGACATCAGAAGTTCACGACTCGATGGACAACCGCACACCAGTGCAAGGGGGACTCAGTTAGTGACCACTGTCAGCACCAACGGCGCACTGTCCTTCGACGGGATTGGCATGATCTTTCCCGACGGCACCGAAGCGCTGCAGGAGATCACCCTCTCGATCGACAAGGGTGATTTCGTCACCGTCGTCGGGCCCTCCGGTTGCGGCAAGTCGACTCTGCTGCGGATCGCCTCGGGCCTGCTGCAACCCACCGCCGGCAGCGTCGCGGTCGACCGGGCCCGGCTTGGCTATGTCTTCCAGGACGCCACCCTGCTGCCGTGGCGCACGGTGCGCCAGAACGTGGAGTTGCTGGCCGAGCTGCACGGCTTCGACGCCGCCGAGCGCAAGCGGCTGTCGTCGGCCGCCATCGATCTGGTCGGCCTGAACGGCTTCGAGAACCACTACCCGAAGTCGCTGTCGGGCGGGATGAAGATGCGGACCTCGCTGGCCCGCACTCTCACCCTCAAGCCGCCGGTGTTCCTGTTCGACGAGCCCTTCGGCGCAGTGGACGAGATCACCCGCGAGCACCTCAACGAAGAGACTCAGAGGCTCTTCCAGTCCGAGGGATTCGCCGGGCTGTTCATCACCCATTCGATCCGCGAAGCCGTCTTTATGAGCACCAAGGTGTACGTGATGTCGGCTCGCCCCGGACGCATAGTGGCCGAGTACGACATTCCTTTCGACTACCCCCGTCAGCCTGAACTGCGCTTCGACCCCGACTTCGCCATGCTGAGCGGCGAGGTGTCCCAAGCACTGAGAGGTTCACACTCATGACTCTTCAAGCAGATCCGGTGCACCGAACCGACGCCCCCGCGGACGGCTCCGACAGCGTCTCCGACACGATGGCCGAGGGCCGGGCCGCCATGACGGCCGATGCGCCCAAGGCCTACCGGTTGAAGTCCCGCAAGCGGGAACTGCTCGAGACGGTGCTGCCGCCCGCGCTTTTGGGCGGGCTCTTCCTGGCGTTCTGGTACTACCTGTCGCTGGTGGTGATCGACGAGGGCCGGCGGTTCCTGCTCAAGCCGCCCCACGAGGTGGTCAACGTCGGCTTCCTCGATTCCGAAAACCTCACCGAGATGCTCACTGCGCTGTGGTCGAGCACCAAGGTTGCGCTCATCGGGCTGGCCATCGCCATCTCCATCGGCTTCTTCCTGGCCATCATCATGAGCCAGGCCAAGGTGCTCGAGCGGGCGGTGTTCCCGTTCATGGTCACCCTTCAGGCCATTCCGATCCTCGCCATCGTGCCGTTGATCGGCTTCTGGTGGGGCTACGGCCAGACCTCGCGGGTGGTGGTGTGCATCATCATCTCGCTGTTCCCCATCATCGTGAACACCCTCTTCGGCCTGCTGTCCGCCGACCGGGCCATGCACGACCTGTTCACTCTGCACCAGGCGAACCGGTTGACCCGGCTGCGAAAGCTGATGTTCCCTGCGGCCCTGCCGGCCGTGTTCGCCGGACTGCGCATCTCCGCGGGCCTGTCGGTGATCGGCGCCATCGTCGGGGACTTCTTCTTCGGTCGGGGCGAGGTGGGCATCGGCCAGTTGCTGCGCCGTTACGCCAACAACCTCAACGGCGAGGAACTGCTGGCCTCGGTGATCCTGTCGTCGGCGCTGGGCATCGTGGTCTTCTGGACGTTCGGCTGGCTGCAGAACGCCGTGATCGGCAAGTGGCACGAGTCGGTGCAGAAGTGACGGTCTGAGGCTCGCCTTTGCGGCGCAGCGGTCGGGCCGCTAGAAATAGGTATCTGTATACAAGCGATCCGGGCTGTCTGGATCGGGTCCCAGGAGGAGACAAAGTGAAACACACCAAGACGCTTCGTTGGCTCGCGGTCCTGGCGGTCTTCGGACTGCTGGCAGCTGCCTGCGGCGACGACGATGACGACGCCCCGGCGAGTGACGCCGCTCCGGCCGCCGAGACCGACGCGCCGAGCGCGACCGACGAGGCCGAGGCATCAAGCGAAACCGACGAGGCTGCCCCCGCCACCACGGCTGCACCCGAAGCCATGGATACCGGTTTGGCGGATGTGTGTCCGTCGATGTTGGTGGTTCAGACGGATTGGTTCCCTGAGGCTGAGCATGGTGCGATGTACCATTTGATCGGTGATGATTACACGGTGGATACTGAGAATCAGACGGTTACGGGTTCGATGGTGCTTGATGGCACCGATCTGGGGATCGACTTCCAGGTTCGCACTGGCGGCCCGGCGATCGGTTTTGCTCCGGTGTCGAGCTACATGTACACCGACGATTCGATCCATTTGGGTTATGCGTCCACTGATGCGCAGATCCTTCAGTGGGCGGATGCTCCTTTGGTGTCGGTTGTGGCTCCTCTGGAGCAGAACCCGCAGATGATCATGTGGGATCCGGAGACCTATCCGAATGTGAACACCATCGCGGATCTTGGTGCTGAGGGTGTGACGGTGAACGTGTTCGGCGGCGGGGTGTTCCCGCTGGTGTTCGTGGCGCAGGGGATCTGGTCTGAGGATCAGGTGGATCCGTCCTATGACGGCAGCCCGGCGCGGTTCGTGTCCGAGGGCGGCGCGATCGCGCAGCAGGGGTTCGCTTCGGCTGAGCCGTATCAGTATTTGAACACTCACACCGACTGGGGCAAGCCGGTGGCGTTCGAGTTGTTGCACGACTCGGGGTTCCAGATCTATTCGCAGACCATTGGTGTGCGGCCACGGGACATGGAGTCGATGAGGCCGTGTCTGGAGCGTCTGGTTCCGATCATTCAGCAGGCGGTGGTGTCCTATGACGCTTCGCCGGGCCGCGCCAACGCGATCATCGTGGACGCGGTCGAGCAGTATGGGAGCTTCTGGACCTATTCGCCGGGTCTGGCGGAGTTCTCGGTGCAGGCCCAGCGCGACTACGGGTTGATCGGCAACGGGCCGGACTCCACGGTGGGCAACATGGACGCCGCCCGGATCCAGGGCGTGATGGACGCCATCTTGGCCACCAATCTGGCCTCCGACGTGCCCGACGGGCTCGCAGTGACAGACCTGTTCACCAACGAGTTCATCGACAACAGCATCGGCTTCCCCGAGAAGATGATCGCGGTTGACCTCTCGGATGTGTGTCCGTCGATGTTGGTGGTTCAGACGGATTGGTTCCCTGAGGCTGAGCATGGTGCGATGTATCACTTGATCGGTGATGATTACACGGTGGATACTGAGAATCAGACGGTTACGGGTTCGATGGTGCTTGATGGCACCGATCTGGGGATCGACTTCCAGGTTCGCACTGGCGGCCCGGCGATCGGTTTTGCTCCGGTGTCGAGCTACATGTACACCGACGATTCGATCCATTTGGGCTATGCGTCCACTGATGCGCAGATCCTTCAGTGGGCGGATGCTCCTTTGGTGTCGGTTGTGGCTCCTCTGGAGCAGAACCCGCAGATGATCATGTGGGATCCGGAGACCTATCCGAATGTGAACACCATCGCGGATCTTGGTGCTGAGGGTGTGACGGTGAACGTGTTCGGCGGCGGGGTGTTCCCGCTGGTGTTCGTGGCGCAGGGGATCTGGTCTGAGGATCAGGTGGATCCGTCCTATGACGGCAGCCCGGCGCGGTTCGTGTCTGAGGGCGGCGCGATCGCGCAGCAGGGGTTCGCTTCGGCTGAGCCGTATCAGTATTTGAACACTCACACCGACTGGGGCAAGCCGGTGGCGTTCGAGTTGTTGCACGACTCGGGGTTCCAGATCTATTCGCAGACCATTGGTGTGCGGCCACGGGACATGGAGTCGATGAGGCCGTGTCTGGAGCGTCTGGTTCCGATCATTCAGCAGGCGGTGGTGTCCTATGACGCTTCGCCGGGCCGCGCCAACGCGATCATCGTGGACGCGGTCGAGCAGTATGGGAGCTTCTGGACCTATTCGCCGGGTCTGGCGGAGTTCTCGGTGCAGGCCCAGCGCGACTACGGGCTGATCGGCAACGGGCCGGACTCCACGGTGGGCAACATGGACGCCGCCCGGATCCAGGGCGTGATGGACGCCATCTTGGCCACCGATCTGGCCTCCGACGTGCCCGACGGGCTCGCGGTGACAGACCTGTTCACCAACGAGTTCATCGACAACAGCATCGGCTTCTAGCCGCTGACTCAACGCTGAAGAGGGGGCCGGTTCGCCGGCCCCCTCAGCGCGTCTAGTGGCACGCACTGGTGTCGTGGCGGTAGGGTCCGGCCTTGAGCGCCGGGCAGTTCAGAGGTCAGCCAAACCGCGCCAGCCTGGAACTGTGCGTGCGCTTCGTCACATCACCCGTCACGACCTCGGTCGGCAGTCCCATGGGGGAAAAATGAGACACAAGAATTTGTTGGTTCGTCTGCTGGCGGTGGTGCTGGCCTTCGGCTTGGTGGTCGCCGCCTGCGGCGACGACGATGAGGCCGCCGACGAGGTGTCTGCGCCTGCCGCTGAGGCCCCGGCTGAGGAGGCGCCGGCCGACGCGCCGGCCGACGAGATGATGGAGCACCTCGGCGACGGGTCGCTGGGCGTGGTGACGGTCGAGGCCGGCGACGCCATCCAGATCCGCTCGCTGGAGGCCATAACCGGCGACGTGGCCTTCTTCGGCCTGCCCATCGACCGGGCCACGCAGATCGCGGTCGACGACTACGGCCCCATTCACGGCTTCGACGTGGACCTGGGCACGAGCCTCGACGACCTGTGCTCCAACGACGGCGGCCAGGCCGCGGCCCAGCAGATCGTGGCCGACGAGGACGTGGTCGGCGTGGTCGGCACATCGTGCTCCGGCGCGGCGGTGGCGGCCGCTCCGCTCATCACCGACGCCGGCATGGTGCTGATCTCCGGAGGCAACACCTCGCCCGCGCTGACGTCGGACCTGGCCGGCAACGCCGGACCCAACTACAGCGTCGGCTACTACCGCACCGCCCACAACGACCTGTACCAGGGCGCGGCCATGGCCAAGTTCGTGTTCAGCGAGCTCGGAATCAGCGACGCGGCCGCCATCCACGACGGCGATCCCTACACCCAGGGCCTGGCCCAGGCCTTCGCCGACGCCTTCGAGGCCGAGGGCGGCACCGTCACCGGATTCTCGGCCGTCAACAAAGACGACACCGACATGGTGCCGGTGCTAACCGAGATCGCCGCGGGCAGCCCTGGCGCGCTGTTCTTCCCGATCTTCCAGCCCGCCGGCGACTTCATCGCCGACCAGGCACCGGGCGTGTCGGGTCTGGAGGACACGGTGCTAGTAGCCGCCGACGGCCTGTTGAACACCAACTATCTGGCCCTGCCCCAGACCCGGGGCATCTATTTCTCGGGTCCGGACCAGCGCTTCGGCGAGAACGTCAACGAGAGCACCGGCAAGAGCGCGGTCGACTTCCTCAACGAGTACGAGAGCCGCTACGGCGAGAAGCCCGCGGCGCCGTTCTGGGCACACGGCTACGACGCCACCACCCTGCTGCTCGACGCCATCGCGGCCGCCTCGTGGATCGAGGACGGCAACCTGATGATCGACCGCCAGGGCATCCGAGACCACCTCAACCGCGTGCAGGGCTTCCAAGGCCTGATCGGCACCATCAATTGCGACGCGTTCGGCGACTGCGGATCGGCCCGCATCACCGTCGTGCAGAACATCGGCGGCGAGGAGAACGCCGAGACCAGCATGGGCAACGTGGTGTTCTCGTACGCGCCCGGTACGGCCGGCGTGGCCTCTGAGGGTCTGCCGCTGGCCGAGGCAGTTGCCGCCGGTTTGGCCGATGTGTGTCCGTCGATGTTGGTGGTTCAGACGGATTGGTTCCCTGAGGCTGAGCATGGTGCGATGTACCATTTGATCGGTGATGATTACACGGTGGATACTGAGAATCAGACGGTTACGGGTTCGATGGTGCTTGATGGCACCGATCTGGGGATCGACTTCCAGGTTCGCACTGGCGGCCCGGCGATCGGTTTTGCTCCGGTGTCGAGCTACATGTACACCGACGATTCGATCCATTTGGGTTATGCGTCCACTGATGCGCAGATCCTTCAGTGGGCGGATGCTCCTTTGGTGTCGGTTGTGGCTCCTCTGGAGCAGAACCCGCAGATGATCATGTGGGATCCGGAGACCTATCCGAATGTGAACACCATCGCGGATCTTGGTGCTGAGGGTGTGACGGTGAACGTGTTCGGCGGCGGGGTGTTCCCGCTGGTGTTCGTGGCGCAGGGGATCTGGTCTGAGGATCAGGTGGATCCGTCCTATGACGGCAGCCCGGCGCGGTTCGTGTCCGAGGGCGGCGCGATCGCGCAGCAGGGGTTCGCTTCGGCTGAGCCGTATCAGTATTTGAACACTCACACCGACTGGGGCAAGCCGGTGGCGTTCGAGTTGTTGCACGACTCGGGGTTCCAGATCTATTCGCAGACCATTGGTGTGCGGCCACGGGACATGGAGTCGATGAGGCCGTGTCTGGAGCGTCTGGTTCCGATCATTCAGCAGGCGGTGGTGTCCTATGACGCTTCGCCGGGCCGCGCCAACGCGATCATCGTGGACGCGGTCGAGCAGTATGGGAGCTTCTGGACCTATTCGCCGGGTCTGGCGGAGTTCTCGGTGCAGGCCCAGCGCGACTACGGGTTGATCGGCAACGGGCCGGACTCCACGGTGGGCAACATGGACGCCGCCCGGATCCAGGGCGTGATGGACGCCATCTTGGCCACCAATCTGGCCTCCGACGTGCCCGACGGGCTCGCGGTGACAGACCTGTTCACCAACGAGTTCATCGACAACAGCATCGGCTTCTAAGAGGCCGAGCGGATAGGCGAGCGAATCCGGCCCATACGGGCGAGGCCGTGGCCCGAGCGGCCCGTGAGCGCAGCGAACAAGAGCGGGAGATACCCCGTTGCGACGCGAGAGACTCTCACCTATCCGCGATCGGCTTCTAATCTGAGCCGCATCGTTTGGAACTAGACCCGCGGGGGTCGGTGCCCAGTGCGCCGGCCCTCGCCGGGTTCTGGTTCAGATGTAGGGCTCGGTGGGGCTGTCGATGCGCGAAACCAGGAACTCGCCCGCGGTCACCGGCTCATAGCGCTCGGGGCGCTCGGGTGTGACGCAGCTGCCGATGGTGGACACCACGGTGTGGGGGTCCGGGTTTACGAAGAACGGGATCGAGAACCGGTCGCGTCCCGACGAGCCCACCACCCGATGCGGGGTTGAGCGATAGCGGTCGTTGGTCCAGCGGGCCAGCATGTCGCCGAGCTGCACGATCACGCTGCCCGCCGGCGCGCAGACCGGCCTCCAGGTGCCGTTCCGCAGCACTTCGAGGCCCGACAGCCCGTCCACCGCCAGCAGGGTGATCGCCCCGTAATCGGTGTGGGGTGTGCTGAACACCGGCGCCGAGCCGTCGTCGAGGCGCTCGGTCGCCGGATAGTGGAGGAACCGCAGCCGGCACTGGGGCTGCGACATGCGGGCCGCGAAGAAGCCCGGAACCCCCAGGGTGGCAGCCAGGGCCTCCAGCACGCCGTGGGCGGTGGCCAGCGCGGCGCACTGGTAGGCCCGCACCGCGCTCACGAATCCCTCGCACCCGAGCGCCTCCACCGCCTCGAGGTCGACCTCGTCGGCCAGACCCATGTCGAGATACTCCGCGGCCAGGCTGGAGCGTCCCAGGTAGGCCGAGTCGGAGGGGTCGCGGGCCTCGATCCGGTCGGGCACGTAGCCGTAGCGGTCGATCCTCGGCACCCGGTCCTTGATCTCGGGCCCGAGCGCGAAGAACGCCCGAGCCGCCCCGAAGGCCGCGTCGAGCTGCGCGTCGATGCCGTGGCCGACGGCCGCGAAGAGTCCGTCAGTGGTGCAGGCCGCCTCGATCTCGGCGACGGCCGCTCCGGCACCGTCGCCTGACAGGGCCGAGATGTCTATCGCCCGCGGGACAAGAGGGTCCGGCCTGTGCCCGCCCTTAGCGCCGGGGGTGGGGGTGTGGGACACTCGGTCCATGACTGAGCCTCAAACTACGAGGGCTGAGACCTCAGGTCCAACAGGCGACGGCCGGGCCTACGGACGCCCCCGAGGCGAGTGGAATCCCGACCTGGTGGAGACCTCGGCCGGCACGCCCGCGGGGGAGCTGCTGCGGCGCTACTGGCATCCGGTCGCCCGCAGCTCCGACGCTGCCTCCCTGCCCCGCAAAGTGCGGATCCTGGGGGAGGACCTGATCCTGTTTCGCGACGGCCGGGGCCGCCCCGGCCTGGTCGAGCCCCGATGCTGCCACCGGGGCACCACCCTCTACTACGGACGGGTTACCGACGATGGGATCCGCTGCCCCTACCACGGCTGGCTCTTCGCGGTGGACGGCGCCTGTCTCGATCAGCCCTGCGAGCCCGACCGGGGACGCAATCGGGCCTCGTATCGCCAGCCCTGGTACCCGGTGCGGGAGTACCACGGGCTGGTCTTCGCCTATCTGGGGCCGGCCGACCGCCAGCCGGTGTTCCCCCGCTACGACATCTTCGAAGGTCTGCGAGACGACGAGGAGATCGTGATCATCGACCACTTCGCTTTCGGCGGTCCCACCGTGGCGCCCTGCAACTGGTTCCAGACCCACGAGAACGCCATGGACCCCTACCACGTCTTCATCCTTCACAACGCCATCAGCGGCCACCAGTTCGATCCGAGGCTGGAGATCTGGCCCCGCATCGACTGGCAGCGTCACGACTGGGGGGTGACCGCCAGCCAGGACCGAGACCTGCCCGACGGCAACATGCTGCACCGGGTGACCGAGATCCGGGTTCCCACCATCAGGGTGATCCCCACGCCGACGCTCACCGTGGTGGGCAAGACCAACAACATGTCGTGGGCCGTCCCCATCGACGACACCCACACCTGGGTGGTGTCGATGCTGCGCAAGCCCAAGGACCGCCCGGCCCAGGGCTTGCCGGTGTATGCCGACGACAAGACCTGGTTCGACCTCGACGAGGCGGGCCATCAGCGCTACCCCGGCGACTACGAGACCCAGGTCGGTCAGGGTCCGATCACGCGGCACTCCACCGAGCGGCTCGCCTCCAGCGACCGGGGCGTGTCGATGGTGCGCCGCCAGTTCCTAGAGCAAGTGCAGGCAGTAGCCAGCGGCGGCGACCCCACAGGAGTCAGCTTCGACCCCAACCAGCCCCCAGTGCAACTGCAAGCCGGCAACTACGTAGTGAAACCGGGCGACGAAGTCCTCGCCACCGAGTACGCCTACGCCGACCTACCGACCCAGCGGTCAACAACACCAGCCTGAGCCCCCGCTACCACGCCCACGACCTTCACTCGGCGGTGGGCAGGCCGAGGGCCAGGGCCATTCCAGCTTCCACCCGGCGCATGGTTGCGGGACCGAGTCCGCCGGCCCGGTCTGACAGCGCCGACTTGTCGAGAGTCGCCATCTGCGACACGTTGACTACCGAGTCGCGGTTGAGCCCCGACTCTTCGGTGGTCAGCTCAATGTTGCCTGGAGCCTCGGCGAGGCGAAGGTTGGATGTGATCGCGATGGCTAGCACGGTCCTGATTCGACTCTGGTTGAAGTGATCGCTGGACACCACCACGACGGGCCGTCGGTAGCCGGGCTCTGACCCGGTCGGCTCGCGAAGATCAGCCCAGCAGATGTCGCCGCGACGGATCACCAAGGTTCTGCCAAGGCCTCGGCCTGCGCGTCTCGCAGGGCGGGATCAAGCTCGGACTGCACCTCGGCGTAGACGGCGTCTAGGCGAGCGGTCACATCGCCACTGTCTGCCTCGGCCAGCAATCGTTCCAACGCTTGGGCGTAGAGGCTGGACCGTGAGCACTGACGACGGGCGGCCAGCTCGTCAGCAGCCCTGAACACCGAGTCGGGGATGGAGACAGCAACTTTCACGCCGCGAGTATAACCATGTCATACCTCTCCATGAGGTACATCCTGCATTTGGCTCGAACAACGGATCGGCGCTCGGGGAACGCAGAGTCGTCGGGCCGCACTCAACTCTGTCCGTCGGTTCTCAGGCGCATGAGCGGTCGCGGGGACCGGGTAGCTTGCTCGCGGCCGGGAGGTCGTGCGTCGGCCAGCCGGCATCGCATGCGGTAGGGTCGTCAGCCGTGCGCGAGCCGGCGATTGCCTGGGATCCGATGCAACGATGCATGCGAAGAGAGGGGACCAGGAGGTGAACGGGGTGGTGATGCCGGAATGGCATTGGGAGGAGTTGCAAGCTGGCCGGACTACCGCAAGCGCTGACTTCGCGAAGATGTTCAGAGGCGAGCGCGTCAAGGAGTCGGGCATGTTTTGTGCCGCGTCTCTGCAGGACGAGTCGGCGCTTCTGGTGCGGGAGGCGGTTCAGAACTCCTGGGACGCGGCCCGTGAGTTCCGCGAGGAGATTGGAGAGTCGCCTCCCTTCGAGGTTGCGTTTCGGCTGTTCGAGTTGACTGGCGCAGAACGCGAGAGGTGCATCACGGCCATGGGCCTTCGCGATCTTGTGAGACGACTTGCGATGGTGGGTGACCGACGGCTGCTCGGTTTGGATGAGCGCGACTGCCTAATGTCGCTTGAAGGCAGCGAACCGCTGCGGATGCTCGAAATCAGCGAGCGTGCAGCCGGGGGCATGCACGGACCGTGGCGCGGCGAGAAGTCCAAGCTCTTCAAGGCGCTGTGCACGCTTGGGATCACGCCGTCAACAGAAGGCAGGGGCGGATCCTTCGGGTATGGCAAGGCCGGCATGATACGAAGCTCTGCAATCCGGACGGTTGTGGCCTACACATGTTTCGCAGAGCGGCCAGAGGAAGACCCTGGTTGCACGCGGCGTCTTCTTGGGATGACCTACTGGGGGAGCCACGATCACGGCGACGTGAGCCTCAACGGAGCGCGTTGGCTTGCACGGCGGGTTGACGAGGTGCACCACCCCTACGAGGACAGCGACGCCGACCGTGTCGCTTCGCAATTGGGGATCGCGACGCGTGACCCGAGCCGTCTAGCGGACCACGGCTCCACCTTCATGCTCGTTGATCCGACGGTCAATGCAGATGATCTGCGACGCGCTGCGGAACGGTTCTGGTGGCCGGCGTTGGAGGACGGCTCTCTGCAGTTCGAGATCGTGGTGATTGATGAATCCGCGTCCGGGGGGGGGGCGACCGCGTCCCAAGAGGAATCCCGATTTGAGGCCGTTCATTCAAACATTCGAAGCGGCTACGACACCACAGGACAATGCACGAGAGGATCTGTACAAGAGGGTGCTCAAACCGAAAGTAGGAACCTACTTCAAGCAGTACGGCACTCTCGCGCTGACAGCCGAGAATCCAGGATGGTCCTTCCCTGAGACCACCGACGATTCCGACGAGGTGGACCACCGCAGCCTCGTCGCATTGATCCGCGATCCTCGCATGGTCGTGGAGTACCTCGAGGCTGGATCACGGAGCGCACCGTACGTGAGGGGTGTCTTCGTCGCCGACGAAGCGATCAACGAGCGCTTGAGGCGCACCGAGAACAAGGCCCATGACGCCTGGCAGACATCGAGTTCGTCGGGGGACATCCCCGAAGAGGATGCGGAGACGGCGCGTCTACTGCTTCAACAAGTCAAGTCTTGCGTACGGGACTTCCGGAATGCGCTGAGACCCAAGCCGCGGCCGGGCTCCTTGATGAGGCTTCCAGTTTGGGACCAACTTGCTCGGATGCTGTGGCGCGGCGCTGGCAGTGGCGAACGGCCTCCTCCCGCGCCCGCGAGGCCGCTGTCGATCCAGCCCGGTGAAGGGCTCGAAGTCTCCAACGAGGGTAAGCCGTATGTCGAAGGAGTAGCCTCGATCGGCTACAGCGACCACTACACGCCCGAGCATCCTGAAGGCGACCTAGTTGAGGTGAGTCTACGATGTGTGTTCGCAGCCTTGGACGGCACCGGCCAGCAGCACATCGTTGCGGTCTATGCAGATGAGCCCGCTGGCTTCCAGCGGCTGGATCCGCAGGGCAACACGTTTCACGGGCGCATCAAGGCCGGTGAGCGGGTCGAGTTCCCGTACTTGACCGACCCCTACGACCGAGACTGGACCGTCGAACTGCGGGTTTCCGCGGAAATCGTCAACCGTGACCGCTATCCCGGCGACGAGTCTGCGAACTCGGAGCCGTGAGTCTCGAACGCCGGACGGTTCGGCCCTTCAAGGGCATCGATGAGATTAAGGGTGCACTGGAGGGGAGCGTTCTCTCATACGGCAACGTTCAATGCGAGGCGGGCGGGAGCGTTCTGGTTGCGAGCGAATTCGGACGGCGAATACCGAGGCTTCGCTGGTGTGCGGACGATGGATTCGAGGAATGGCAGCGCCGTGTGCGTCGTGGCGCGGTGGCTGCCGGCTTCGATCCAGCGCTGCTGCAGCTGGTTGTAACGGCGCGCACGTCTGCACTCAAGAGTTGCGAGATGGTGTTCGCCCACTCGGTGTCGGAGTGTCACGGCTTGAGCAACCCGATAGATCTCAGCGCTCGCCCCGACGGTGCTCGCCCCGACGCTTTCTGTGCCGATTCCCATGGCGCCGTCGTGGACGCCTATGTGGCGCTGGTCCGCGATGTCAACACCTCTGCAGGCCGCTCCATGCGCCCGTACCGAGTCGGCACATGGCTCGCTCATGCCACGTTCCGACTTCGTTGCGATAGCGAGTCCGAACTCTTCAGGCCTCATCCGCTCAGTGACGAGGAACGCAGGAATCTGAAACTGCCGAGCGGCACGGTCAGCTATACGGAGATTGACGGCGATCTCACAGACGCGCTCGACGGTGGCGAGTCAGCCCGGTTCTGGGTCGACAAGGAGTTGCTTGTGGAGATCGACGCCGGTGCCCGCACGTCGCAGGCGGAGTTCCTACAGCGTCAGCTCATGGCTGACTTCATCACAGATGTGATCACGGCGTTCGCGTCGCAGACCGACGGCGAGATATCAAGCTACGCGGATGTGGCGGATTCGCTGGTCGGAAGAGGTGGCGTCTCATCGCCGGTGTAATAGCAGCAGGGGCGTAGGTTCCTTCAGAGAGATGTCGACTCAAGAAGGAGACCTACGCCCGTGCCTGCACGAGTATCGCCCACAGAAGCTGTCCGCGCCGAGATCGACGAGTTGTTCGGCTCGGGACGCGACATCGCGGAGGTCCTCGAGGAGGTGATGCGCCTGTCGGCGCGGCTTGTGTTGCAGCAGGTCCTCGAGGATGAGGTCACGGCCTGGCTGGGCCGGGGCTGGAACTCGCGTGCCGAGGGCGGGCGCGCCGGTCAGCGCAACGGCTACGGCGACTTGACGGTCAAGACCACCGCGGGGCCCGTGGCGCTGCGCCGCCCGAAGCTGCGCAACACCGCCGAGGCGTTCGCGTCGCAGCTTCTGGGCAAAGGCGTGGTGCGCTCTGAGCCGCTGGAGGCGCTGGTGATCTCAGCGTGGGTGCGGGGCCTGTCTGACCGCGACATCGAGGCCTTGTTGGCGGAGGCGCTGGGACCGGAGGCCGCTTTGTCGAGGTCCACCGCGTCGCGGATCTGCGCGCGGCTGCGTGAGGAGTTCGACACGTTCCGCAGCTCAGACCTCTCCGATATCGAGCTGGACTACCTGTTCGTTGACGGCAGCCACTTCAAGATGCACGACGGGTCACGCGCTGAGCCGGTGCTGGTCGCCTACGGCATCACTACCCTCGGCCGGCCGGTGCTGTTGGCCGTGGAGCCCGGCGGCGACGAGTCCTACGACGCCTGGGCAGACTTCCTCGAAGACCTCACCGGCCGGGGGCTGCGGCCGCCGCTGCTGGTCGTCTCAGACGGCGCGGCGGGCCTCATCGGCGCCGTCGAGACCAAAATGGCCTCCTCGCTGCGCCAGCGGTGCCTCATCCACCGCTGCCGCAACGTGTTGGCCAAGGTCCCCGCCGGTCGCCGAGACGAGCTCAAGGCCGCGTTCTGGGCGATCTTCGACCTGCCCGACGGCATCGAGCCCGGCCAGGGGGCCGTGAGCGCGGCACAAGCCGGCATCGACGGCTTCGCCCGCCGCTACCAAAGCGAGTTCCCCGCCGCCGTGAAGTGCCTGCTCACCGACCGCGCCGCGCTCACCGCGCACCTGCGGTTCCCCGCAGAGCACCACCGCAGGATCCGCCACACCAACCTGATCGAGCGCACCTTCGGCGAGACCCGCCGAAGAGTCAAAGTCATCGGCCGGCTCCCCGGCGAAGCCAGCTGCCTCACACTGGTATGGGCCGTGCTCGACCGGGCCTCAAACGGCTGGCGAGGCCTCACCTACACACCCGCCATCGCCCGAGCCCTCACCGAGCTCCGACACCAACTCCACCAACCCGCCCGCACCAACACCGACCAGCCCGACCGCACCGTCACACGCGCCGCCTAACATGACCACCGGAACCTGCGCCCCAACCGCTATTACACCCAATCTGGGACGCCACCGTCGGAAGAATTGTGGAGTTCTTAGCGGATCGGGCCAAACCGCGCAGGGAGAGAGACACGGTCCTGGGAATGTGCCGGAAGGATCCGGCCCGTGCCGTTGCGTTGGCGCAGGATGTCTGCGGCTTGCTGTCGGCTGCACACAAGTCGATGGCACCCTCGGAGTAGAGCTGTGCACTCATCTGCGAATGGACCACTGCCGGGGTGTGGCTGCTCGGCGCGTGCGGTCGGCGGCCGACTCAGCAACGAGATTTATCGAGGATCTTGAGTCCGATGTCGCCACAGGCGTAGTTGAGGTCGGTGAGGGAGATCACATCGACCCGGGGCCCTTGCGGGTCGCCCGAACCGAGATTGAGAGCCTGTTGCCCCGCGAGGGCAGGCGAACAGGACTAGACCAAACCGAAGGTCGGGCGTCTGTGATTCTGTACCGGGCAGTCGAGGCGTCCGGCGCCGATCTTGCCGCGCTCGACGACCCCGGATTCTGGCGCTACGTCTCGCTGGCTTGCATCTGGAACTTCGCAACATGGCGCGAGCCGGCGTTCAAGCCGAAGCAGCCCGAACTCGGCGAGGAGGCTCCGACAGCCGGCGGCTATCAGCAGTATGTGGACGGCCTCAACTACTTCAACTGTGTTGCGACTCGCATGTACCTGCGGGTCAAGTGTCTCGGCGGGCTTGAGCACGGTCATCTGGCCTCGGCGGTCGATAAGGGCACCGACTTCTGGCGAAGCCACATCCTGCGGGTGAAGGTCGGCGAGCACCCGGCAATCGTGCGAGCGATGGTGCGCCGCCAAGTAGATCCCGCAACCCGGCTCGACACCACGCCGCTGCGCGAGTTCGCCAAGCACATCAACCGCACCCTGGTCAACCTGGTTCCGGCGATGCTTGATGACGACGCGGCCGACCGCCTAGTGGGCGAGTCGTGGGACCGTCAGCTGCCGTGAACACGACCGCGGTCGGTTCGCTGCCTTCGCCGGTGATCGAGTCGCTGGCCGATGTGAGCTGTGACTCTCCGCGCGAGGCCGCCCTGGAGAGCGATGCGCTTGTCATTGGCGTCGGCGTGCAAGCCAATGGCGACAACCTCGTGCGAGAGGCCGTTCTTCACGGCAGAGCCGTTCGTTCCCGCATCCCGCTTGCACTTGCCGGCATCACGGCCGAAGAGGCCCAAACTGATCCGCTCGGTGCCTGGTGGAAGGCCTGCATGCGCGGCGCAGTGCCGCGCCATGAGCACTCGCTGGGTGAGGCTGGAGTGGGTGGCAGCGGCCCAGACATCCGTCCCGTGCGTGTCGTGGATCTGTTCGCCGGTGCTGGCGGGTTTTTGGTCGGTGTAGGCCAACTCCTAGCCGAAGCCGGACTGAAGATGACCTGCGAACTGGCTGTGGACATTGATCTGGACGCGCTCCGTGTGCACGCTCGCAACCATGGGACCAAGCGTACGCACTCGGGGTCGGCAACTTCGCTCGTCGACTATCGCGTTCGAGGTGCAGGTTCCGACGCCGAGTTCGTCTATTCGCCGGAACTGCTTGAAGACCAGATGCATCAGGCTTGCTCGAGTGTCGATCTGGTCGTAGCCGGCCCGCCGTGTCAAGGGCATTCCAACCTGAACAACCACTCGCGGCGCAGTGATCCGCGCAACCGGCTCTACCTCGCAGTACCGGCGTTCGCGGTTGCCAGCGGAGCCGGTGCTGTGGTCGTCGAGAACGTCCCGTCGGTGATCCACGACGACTCGCAGGTCGTGCAAACGGCCCGGAAGCTGCTTGAGTCGAGCGGCTACCGGGTCACCGATGGCGTGCTGAGCGCCGACGCGATGGGATGGCCCCAGACACGCAAACGGCACTTTCTTGTGGCGCGTCGTGAGGTGACGGGCGATCCCACGTCGCTGGAGACCATCGGTGATGTGTTGGGTCAGCCACGCGCCCGAACAGTGGGATGGGCCATCGGAGGAGGCCAGGGGCTCGCGCACGATTCTGCTCTACACGAGGCCACTGAGATGACGGAGACCAACCGGCAGCGGATCCAGTGGCTCTTCGAGAACGACGAGCACGATCTTGCGCTTGACGAGCGACCAGAATGCCATCAGGAAGGAACCAGCTACGGCGCGGTGTACGGCCGAATGCACGTTGACCGGCCTGCCCCGACGATTACCACCGGTTTCACCACTCCGGGCCGCGGGCGCTTCGTGCATCCGAGCAAACCGCGGACGCTGACCCCGGCTGAGGCTGCCCGACTCCAAGGGTTTCCCGACACCTACCGGTGGCGGCCTGAGCCTGAGGCAGATGTCAGCCGGTCGCAGCTAGCAAAATGGATCGGCGATGCCGTGGCCATGCCGCTGGGCTACGCGGCGGCCCTCAGCGCTCTAGCTCCGCGGCTTGGGCAGGTTGGCCCGAAGTCAGCGGTGGCTGACGACGCTTACGCCTGATAGGCCGTCGAAGCCGCGCTTGTCGGCAGTGACCACGGTCCGGCCGGTGGCCCGGGCGGTGGCCGCGATGATGAGATCGTGCGCGCCACGCGGTCGTCCCAGACGCCGGGATTCGACGAGCAGCTTGGCGTGGGTCGCGGCCACCCGAATGTCGTAGGGAACTACCGGAAGCACATCAAGGATCGTGGCGACGAAGGCCCTTCTGCGGCTGCGGTTCGCTCCGCTGGCCAACTCAATTCCGACGAGCAACTCGGCGGCGGTGACGGCGGCAATAGCGGCGAGATCGTCGTCGCCGACGAGTTCGTCGAGTCCGTCGGGGCTTCGCTCTGCGTCTATCAGGGCGGTCGTGTCAAGCAGCAGAGCGCTCACATGCGTTCCGCTTGCAGCAGACTTCGGATCTCCGACAGATCAGTCATCCAGTCCGCATCCGGAGGATGTCGTGTCAGCGCCTCCTTGACATCGCGGCCGATGCCGCCTGAGATTGGGACGATACGCGCCACGGCGCGGCCGTGGCGTACGACGGTGAACTGCTCGCTGCGATGCTCGACATGGTCCAGCACGCTCGACAGCGACTTTGCGGCAACGGTTGAGCTGATTTCGGTCACGAAAATCAGATTATCGGATTTCTACGCTCGCGCCTCTAGATCGGCGGATCAGTCTGGGGGGAGGACTTGGGTTTGTTGGTTGGCTTTGGCTACTAGGCGGCCTCTGCGGTACACCCGGCGCGACATTGGTGCGTCGGCTATCGCTCCCCGCACCGAGGGCGCGTCGATGGCCACCAGGTCGGCGGGATCGCCGGGCTCGAAGTTGACCGGGGCCAGGCCCATCACCTGGCGGGAGACGTTCGAGACCATGGCGTAGGCGTCGTCGGGCAGGCGGTGTCCGGCCATCACCATCAGTGCGGCGGTCTCCAGCGGGTCGCTGCGGCCCACCAGGTTGAACGGATCCTGCACGTTGTCGGCTCCGGCGGCCACTTGTGCGCCCGCGTCGAGCAGGGCCTGCACCGCGGTCAGGCCCCGGGGGGTGGCCGTCGGGTCGTCGCGGCCCTGCAGGAACAGGTTGGTCTGGGGCAGGGCGATCACCGAGATTCCCGCCGCCGCCACCTCGGCGGCCACCGCGGCCTGCACGTCGGGGGGCTGCATGCCCAGGCTGACGCAGTGGCTGGCGGCCACGGTGCCGTCGAAGCCCTTGTCGCTCACCTGGCGGGCCAGCTCTCGCAGGGTCAGCACCGACGGGTCGAGTGTCTCGTCGGTGTGCAGGTCGATGTCGATGCCTGCCGAAGCGGCCAGGGCCAGCACATCGGCGATGTGGGCGGCGGGGTCGTCCTGCAGGTTCGGGACGCCCCCGACGAGGCCGACGCCGGCCTCCACCGCCTCATGCAGCGCCCGCACGTTGGGCCCCCGGTCGGGGCCGGTCATGGGCCAGCCCGTCAAGGCCACCATCTGGAAGTCGATGAGGCCCTCCATGGACCGCGCCGCCTCCTGTACGGCCAGCACGCTGCTGATGCCGATGTCGGCGGTGACGTTGATGTGGGTGCGGACCGCGGTCACCCCGTGCACTAGCAGCAGCTCGAAGGCCGCAGTGGCCCGCTCGACGGTGCGCCCGTAGGACAGCCTCCCCTTCTCGGCGGCCTCGAACCAGGCACCGATGGCGCCCATGAGGTCGCCCTTGGGATTGGGCACCTCGTCGGCGGTCAGTGCTTTGTCGAGGTGGGCGTGGGGTTCGGCCATGGCCGGCAGCAGCAACCAGCCGCCCAGATCCTCGACGTCGGCGGAGTCGATCCCGGCCGGATCCGTCGCCGCGACTCCGGCGATGGTGCCGGTGGTGCTATCGATCTGAACGTCGACCTTGCGGCCGTCGGCCAGGCGGGCGTTGCGAAGGACTCGCACCTGCTTGCCTCCCGAATGAATTGTCGGTGCTGACGGCTCAGTCTCCCAGCAAAGCCCGCTCCGGCCAAGACGGCGCGTCTCGCGCCTAGAGCAAGCGCAGCTGTCTGCCCGGCGTTCGGGTCAGCGGGCGCCTAGGAAGGCTCGGCGCACGTTCGGGTCGGCCAGCAGGTCGGCTGAGCTGCGGTGGTGGGTGACCTGGCCGTGCTCGATCACGTAGCCGCGGTGGCTGGCCTCTAGGCCCTGGCGGGCGTTCTGCTCGATCATCAGAGCGGTCAGGGAGATCTCCCGGTTGAGCCGCCGGACCGTCTCGAACACCTCCGCGGTGACGATGGGCGACAGCCCGGCCGAGGGCTCGTCCATCAGCACCAGGCGGGGCTCCCACATGAGGGCGCGGCCGATCTCCAGCATCCGCTGCTCGCCTCCCGACATCGTCCCGGCCGCTTGGCGGGCCCGGGCGCCCAGCCTCGGAAACAGGTCGCACACGAAGTCGATGCGCTCGCGCACCCGGGCCCGATCGGTGCAGCGGTACATGCCCAGCTCGAGGTTCTCGTAGACGGTCATCTGAGCGAACGAACTGCGCAGCTGGGGCACTATGGCGATCCCGGCTGTGGCCAGGGCGTCGGACGGGTTGATGTTGGTGATGTCGGCACCGTCGCAGAGCACCTGCCCGGACCGCACCGGCACCAGCCCGTAGATCGCCTTGAACACCGTCGACTTGCCCGCGCCGTTGGGGCCGATCACGCACACGATCTCACCGGCGCGCACCTCGAGGTCGATGCCGCGGATCACGTCGTGGCCCGGCACGTAGCCGGCGGACACCGCACGCACATCCAGCAGCGGCGTCGCGTTCATCGCTCGGATCCGCTGCGGTTGCCTGGGTGGTCGGCCCGCGCTCGGCCGGGGGCGCCGAAGTAGGCCTCGACCACCGCGGGGTCGTCCATGATCTGGCCCGGAGTGCCCTCGGCCAGCTTGCCGCCCGCGTCCAGCACCACCACCCGGTCGCAGAGGTCGGCCACGAACTGCACGTTGTGCTCGACCAGCAGGAAGGCGACGCCCTGCTCGGAGTTCACCGCTCTGAGCCGGTCCTTGATGTCCTCCACCAGGCTCGGGTTGACGCCCGCGGTGGCCTCGTCGAGCAGGACCAGCCTCGGTTCGCTCATGAGCGCCATGCCGATCTCCAGCAGCCGGCGCTGCCCGCCCGACAGCGTTCCCGCCGGCTCGTCCGCCAGGGGGGCCAGCAACAGGAACTCCATGAGCCGCTCGGCCCGGTGACGGGTCTCGCCGTCGGTGCGACTGAACAGGCCTCGCAGCCCGACCCGGCCCCACTGGATGCTCAGCTCCAGGTTCTCGCGCACGGTCAGGTCGCGGTACACCCGGATGATCTGGAACGTCCGCGACACTCCGAGCCGGGCCACCCGGTGCGGGGGCAGCCGGGAGATGTCGGCGCCGTCGAGGCGGATGGCGCCCCCGTCGAGGCTCTGCACCCGGCTCAGGCAGTCGAACAGGGTGGTCTTGCCGCTGCCGTTGGGGCCGATCAGCCCCACCATCTCGCCCCTCGACACCTCGATGTCCACCCTGTCGACCGCGGTGAGCCCGCCGAAGCGCTTGACGACGCCGCGGCCCTGCAGCACCACCGGCGCCGCAATCCGCTCGGGGGCACGGTCGCTGGTGTCCGCTCCGGCATGCCCGTCGGCGGTATTGGAGAGGTGCTCCGTGCTGCGGGTCTCAACGGCGTCGTTGGCAGCGTCGGATGTGTGCTCGGCGCCGTGGGCATCGGCACCGCCATCGGCAGCATCGGGGACAGCCGCGGGCTGTCGGCGCCAGAGATTCAGCAGCGACGTGCCCCGGCGGTCGAATGCGCCGACGATGCCGCGGGGTGCCAGCAACACGATCACGATGAGCAGCACGCCCTGCGCCACCAGGTGGTAGTCGAGCAGGTTGGCCCACAGCACCTCGCGCAGCCAGTACAGCGCCACCGAGCCCACCACCGGCCCGGCCACCGTTCCCAGTCCGCCCAGCAGCGTTCCCATGACCGCGTCGATGGTTCGCACCTCGGTGAAGGCGATGTCGGGGTCGACGAACGTGTTCTGGTAGGCCCAGAGTCCGCCGAACAGCCCGGTGGAGGCGCCTGCGAAGCTGAAGACCGCCACCTTGAGGCGAGTGGTCGAGATTCCCCGCGTCCCCGCGCCCAGCTCGTCCTCGCGAATGGCCACCAGCGCGGCGCCGAAGCGGGTGCGTCGCAGCCACCAGGTGAGTGCGATCAGTCCCACCACCAGCACCAGCTCCAGGTAGTAGAAGAGCTGCCGGTTCAGGTAGGGGGGCAGGGTCAGGCCGACGCCCCCGCCGGTGAGGCCGCCCCAGGTGCGCACGATCTCGCGCATCGCCACGAATGTGCCCAGCATGGCGATCGAGAAGTAGGGGCCTCGCAGCCGCATGGTGGCCCGCCCGATCAGCCCGGCCAGCACCCCGGCCACCACTGCCCCGGCAACGATGGCGGGTATCGGTGGCCAGCCGATGCCCAGGCTGTTGGCCTGCAGCGACATCAGGATGGTGGTGGCGTAGGCGCCGAGGCCGAACCACACCGCGTGGCCGAAATCGACGTAGCCGGTGAAGCCCCCGGTCAGGTTCCAGTTGATGGCCACCGCCACACTGGTGAACATCAGCGTCATGGTGAACAGCGTCGAATCGGTGGCGCCCAGCGCCGGCAGCACCACCAGCCACCCCAGCACCGCGGCCACCGCCACTCGGGCCGCAGTCCGCCCCGGACCGGTGGCCGGCCGTTGTCGCAGAGTGCTCATGTCGCGGTGGCGTCCACCGGTCGCAGGCCGCCGAAGAGGCCCTGGGGGCGCAGCACCAGCGCCGCCACCAGAATCACGAACGATGCCACCACGGCAAGGTTGGTGCCCACCCCTCCGACGTAGACGGCCAGCCCCGCCTCCACCAGGCCCAGTACCATCGCCCCGCCCAGCGCGCCCCGGATCGACCCGAGGCCGGCCATGGCGGTGATGGCGAACGCCTTCAGCGTCAGCGGCGCCCCCTGGAAGGGCTGGATGGCCAGCACCGGGCTGACCAGCGCCCCGGCCGCGCCGGTGATGCCGATGCACAGCGCGAACACGATCACGTACAGGTGGCTCACGTCGATGCCGACGATGCGGGCCGCCTCCCGGTTCTGGGCCGCGGCCCGGATCCCCTTGCCCAGCCGGGTGCGGGCCAGCATGAGGCTCAGCCCGCCGAGCACGCCCAGAGCGATGATCAGGATCCAGAACTTGGTCACCGGCACCGTCAGCGAGTCGGTGAGGCGCCAGCTCCCGTCGAGGGCGGTGTCGGCCCGGCGAAAGTCGGCCGAGAAGATCAGCTTCATGGCGTTCTGAAGGATTATGGCCAGGCCGAACATCACCAGCAGCGACACCAGATGGGGGCGGTCGATGACCCGGTCCACCAGCACCCGCTGGACTGCGTACCCCAGCGCCATCATCACCACGAACACCGCCGGCACCGACAGGAACGGGTCGACGCCCCAGAGGTCGTCGGCCAGCCACGCCAGGTAGGCGCCGATCATCACGAACTCGCCGTGGGCGAAGTTGATGACCCCCATCACGCCCCAGATCACCGAGAAGCCCAGCACCAGCACCGCGTACATGCCGCCCAGGGCGATGCCGTTGACCACGGCCTGGGCGAAGCGGCCCAACCCCGACGACGAGCTTGATCCCTTCTCCGAGCCCAGCGGGTACAGGAGCTGGGCCGACGCGGCGTCGTCGGGGGCCACCACCACGATGTCGCCGTCGATCACCTGGATCATGCCCATCGGCTTGCTGGTGTTGACGCCGCGCCCATCGAAGCTGATCGGACCGTAGAAGGTGTCCGCCGACAGCTCCCGCAGCGCGGCCCGCACCGCGTCGGTGTCGGTCGATCCGGCGGCCTCGATGGCCAGGTGCAGCGCCAGCGCGGCGGCGGTGGTGCTGGCCGCCTGATACACGGGCGGCTCGCCCCAGAGGCTCTCGTAGAAGCCGGCGTAGTCGGCGGCGCTGCCGAAGTAGGGGCCCCGATAGGCCATCGACGGCTCCCACTGGGTGGGGCCGAGCACCCCCTCCACGTCGCCGCCGAGTTCCTCCACCAGCTTGGGGTTGGAGGGGCCGACGGTGATGAGCATGCCGTCGGGGGCGAAGTCGAGCTCCTTGGCCGAGTTCACGAACAGCACCGCGTCGTTGTAGTGGCCCCCGCCGACGAACAGGTCGGGGCCCAGGTCGCGGAACTTGGTCATGATGGCCGACACGTCCTGAATGTCCTTGGGGTAGGTCTCGACCGCCAGCACCTCGATGTCGCTGGCCTCCAGGTGGCGGGCCGCGCCGTCGGCCACCGCGGTGGCGAAGGCGGTGTCCTCGTGGGCGATCACCGCGGTGCGGGCGCCCCGGGCGGCCAGCGCCTCGATTCCCGAGCGGGTGTAGTCGCTGGCGATGGTGGCTACTAGGAACAGATTCTGGAACCCTCGCTCGAACAGGATGTCGGCCGCGCCGGTGCCCTCCACCATCAGCACGCCGTTGGCCTCGGCGATGGCGCTGGCGCCGCTGGTGAGGCCGCTCGAGTAGGGGCCCAGCAGGAAGTCGACCCGGTCGTCGTCGATGAGCCGCTGGGTGAGGTTGCCGGCGGTGTCGGCGTCGGACTCGTCGTCGTAGTACACGATCTCGGCCCGGTAGCGCTCGGCGCCGACCCGGATTCCGCCGTACTCGTCGTTCACCCACTTCAGCCAGGTGTCATAACCCTGCCGGGCGTCGCGGCCCTCCACCGAATACTTGCCGGTCTCGCTGAGCGCAGCCCCCAGCCAAATCGTCCCCGCGAACTCACCATCGGCGACCGGCGAGTCAGCCGGATCGCCGGAGCCGTCCGCGCACGCCGCCACCAGCAACACCAGAGCGCACAGCGTCACCACCAGCGCGGGTCCCCGTCGCACACCGCGACGGTAGCGCAAGGCCTCGCCTGCCTAGAGTCTCGCTCCGATGTGGGAAGTGGTCGAAACCCCCGACTTCAGTGAGTGGAGAGAGTCGTTGCCGAAGCAGCACCAGGCGCGCGTCTTGTTTCTGCAGCGGCTGCTGGCGGAGCAAGGCCCGTCGCTTGGCAGGCCCCACGTCGACACAGTCTCCAACTCGCGGCATGCCAACATGAAGGAGATGCGGCCAACCGACACGCTACGTGGCTTCTTCGCCTTCGATTCCCAACGGCGAGCCGTGCTGCTGTGTGGCGGTGACAAGGCAGGGAAGGGCGGGGAGCGCACTTGGTACAGGCAAAAAATCCGCAAGGCCGACACCCTGTTCGATAGACACTTGGCCCACCAGAGACGCCTGGAGAGGCGTGGCCGCAAGCGGTCCGGGGGTTAGCTGCTAACCTCGCTGGCGTGCGCTTGTTCCGCCGCTCTCAGGGACTTGACCTGTGTCCCGCGTCTGAAGGGCATGAGAAGTTCATGCGGGAGCATCCCGACGCTGAAGAACTGCTCGCGGAGGCTGCCGACTACTTCGAGCGACGTGAACTCGAATACGAGCGCGGGCGCATCGCCTCTGCGCAATCTCAATAGGGCTCGGATCGAACCTCATCGCTCGTTTCCGTATCGGGTCTCGTCGCCGAGAGCGTCGAGTGCTCTTGGGCGGTCGAGGTCAACACCGGGCCGCGCCCGGACGCCCTCGACGGTGATCAGCTGGAACGGCGGTGCCGGCTCGCGCGCCGGGCGCTTCAAGGCGTCGTCCAAGGTCTTGCGATGAACGCGCTGACGCTCATGCCACGGCTGGTGGCTGCTCGTCGCACCTGTCTGGCAAGCTGGTTGTCAAGCGAGATAGTGGTCCTCACCGCGTAAACATAACTTCCTTTCATACATACAACTGCTCGGCGTCCATCAAAGAGGTGCAAAAGAAAGACGCGGAGCCGGATTGGTGCAGTCTCAATAGTTGGTGGCCTGAGATGCGCCGCGCTCGGTGGGGCTGCCATGATGGCGTTATGAAGGTTCCGCTGACAGTCCGCGATCACATCGACCGGGCCCTGGCCGTGTATCCCGACCGGGTCGCTTTCGTCGACGAGCCCGAGCAGCCGGCGCCCTCCATGGGCGAGGTCACGTTCTCGCGCATGGGCGAACTGGTCGACGCCACCGGCGCCGGCCTCGACGCTCTCGGCGTGCCCATGGGCGCCAGGGTGGCCATGGTGTCGCACAACGCCGGGCGGCTGCTCACCTGCTTCTGGGGGGTGAGCGGCAACGGCCGCATCTTCGTGCCCGTCAACTTCCGGCTCAGCGTCGACGAGGTGGCCTACATCGTCGAGCATTGCGGCGCCGATGTGCTGCTCGTTGATCCCGAACTGGCCGACGCCCTGGATCCGGTGCCGTGCCGCCACAAGTTCGTGCTCGGCCACGAGTCTGACGAGGCCCTGTTCCGATTCGGCGAGTCTCCGCAGACCTGGACGCCCGACGAGGACGAGACCGCGGTCATCAACTACACCTCGGGCACCACCGCCCGGCCCAAGGGTGTGGAGCAAACCCACCGCAGCCTGTGGATCAACTCGGCGGTGTTCGGGCTGCACGCCTCGGTCAGCGACCGCGACAGCTACCTGCACACCCTGCCCATGTTCCATTGCAACGGCTGGGGGATGCCCTACGTGCTGGTCGGCATGGGTGCCAAGCAGGTGGTGCTGCGCAAGGTCGATGGGGCCGAGATCCTGCGCCGGGTGCACGCCCACGGCATCACCCTGCTGTGCGGCGCGCCGGCGGTGGCAGCCGCCGTCCTCGACGCGGCCGCGGCCTGGGACGGCCCCATCCCCGGCGCGGGCCGCACCCGCATGGTGGTGGCCGGCGCCCCTCCGCCCACCCGCACCATCGAGCGGATGGAGACCGAGCTGGGCTGGGAGTTCATCCAGCTCTACGGCCTCACCGAGACCGCCCCGGTGCTCACCATGAACCGCAGCCGGGCCGAGTGGGACGACCTGCCGTCGGCCGAGAGGGCCCGCAAGCTGTCTCGCCAGGGCGTGCCCGCGCTGGGGGTGCGCATGCAGGTGAGCGACTCCGGCGAGTTCGTGGCCCGCTGCAACCATGTGCTGGAGGGCTATTGGGAACAGCCTGAGGCCACCGCGGAGGCCATCGTCGACGGCTGGTTCCACACCGGCGACGGCGGCTACCGAGACGACAACGGCTACTACATGATCACCGACCGCAAGAAGGACGTGATCATCTCAGGCGGCGAGAACGTGTCGTCGATCGAGGTGGAAGACGCCCTGTTCTCGCATCCGGCCGTGGCCGAGGTGGCCGTGATCGGCGTGCCCCACTCCAAGTGGGGCGAGACACCGAAGGCGCTGGTGGTGCTGGCCCCCGGAACCGAGGCCACGCCCGAGGAGCTGATCGCCCACTGCCGGGAGCGGATCGCCCACTACAAGTGCCCCACCTCGGTGGAGGTGCGAGACGAGCTGGCCCGCACCGCCACCGGCAAGCTCCAGAAGTTCAAGCTGCGAGCCCCCTACTGGGAGCACCTGACCAAAGCGGTCAACTAGCGCTTCCTGTTCGCTCGGCCTCTCGGCGCCAGACCGGCCTCGGCGGTCTTAGCATCTGGTGATGCCCAAGATCGACAGCGCCGCGGTCGGCGCGCTGGTTGAGCGGGCCCGGCGCGAGGTGGACTCCGGCCTGCTGCCCGCGGCCCAGCTCGCGCTGGCCTGCGAGGGTGAGATCGTGCTGTCGGAGGCTTTCGGAGACTGCACGAGCGACACCCGTTTCCACATGTACTCGGCGGTCAAGCCGTCGGTGGCCCTCACCGCCCTGGAGTTGGCCGCCGAGGGGCTCTTCGACGTCGCGGCGCCGGTGCGCGACGTGTTGGAGCCCTTCGGCCGGCGGCAAGGAGGCCATCACCGTTTCGCAGGTGATGCTCCATGCGGGCGGCTTCCCGCAGGCGTCGCTGGACCTCGCTGGGACCACCGACCGGGCCGCCCGGCTGGCCGCCTACGCCTCCTGGCGCACCGACTGGGCGCCCGGCACCCGGTTCGAGTATCACCCTCTGTCGGCCCACTGGGTGCTGGCCGACATCATCGCCGAGGTGACCGGCCGCCCCCACCCCGACGTGATCGCCGAGCGGGTGATGGCCCCCGCGGGGTGCTCGCGCTGGCTGGGCATCGACATCGACGATCAGGCCGATGTGGCCGACGTCGCGGGGGTGGGCTCGGCGCCGACCGCCTCCGAGCTGGCCGCACTCGGTCTTGAAGAGCTGCCCGAGATCGTCGCCGAGGAGGCGCTGACGGCCTTCAACCTGCCCTGGCTTCGGGCCGTGGGGATTCCCGGAGGCGGAGGGATCGCCCGGGCCGCGGAGATGGCCCGCTGGTACGGGGCGGTGCTTCACAACACCGACGGGTTCCTGCGTCCCGAGGTGCGCGCCGACGCCACAACCGTCCGCCAGAGCATGCCCGACTGGACCGGGACCCCGGTCAACCGGTCGCACGCCTTCGTGTTGGCCGGCAGCGACGGCAAGGCCGGCATGCGCGGCCACGGTCACGGGGCGTCCGCGGGAGCCTTCGGCCACGGCGGTGCCGGGGGACAGGTCGCCTGGGCCGATCCCGCCACCGGGGTGTCGTTCGCCTACCTCACCAACGGCCTCGACCGCAACGACCTCGCCTCGGCCCGCCGAGGGATCGCCCTCTCCACCCGAGCCCTGGCCTGCGTCGGCTAGCCAGCTCAGCCGACTACGGCCAGAGGCGCTAGCGCATCGATGTCGGTTACCACGTCGATCACGGCGGGCCGGCCCGAGTCGAGCGCCCGGGCCAGCGCGGGAGCGAAGTCACCGGGCCTGGTGACCCGCAGACCCAGCGCCCCGATCTGCTCGGCCAGCGCCGCGAAGTCGACCATGGTGAACTTCCACAGTTCTGCCGAGCCCCGCTCGGTCTGCACGCCGCCATAGGCGCGGTCGAAGCCCCGCTTCGACTGGTTCCCCGAGGCGTTGTTGTTCACCACCGTGACCGCGGCGATGTTCCACCGGACCGCGGTCTCGATCTCGGCCATGTGGTACCAGAACCCCGAGTCGCCCGTGAAGCACACCACCGGGCGGTCGGGCTGGCCGCACTTGGCCCCCAGCGCGGCCGGGAAGGCCCAGCCGAGGTGGCCGGCCGAGCGCAGGTAGTCCTGGCCCTCGGCGACGTCGAACATTCCGCCCATCCACATCCCTGCATGTCCGGTGTCGACCACCACGATGGCATCGCAGGGAGTGTGCTCGGTCAACTCGGCGCACACCCGCTCGGGGCGCGCCGGCGCCGCGTCCGACAGCAACTCGGCGCCGTGCTCAGCCCGCCACTGCTCCACCGCCTCGCGGGCCTCGGCGGTCCAGGCAGGGCGCGACACGGGGTCGCCCGTGCGGGCCAGCATCAAGTCCAAGACGGTGGCTGCGTCGCCGCAGATGCCGACGGCGGCAGGGTAGTTGCGACCGATGGCCTCGGGGTCGATGTCGATCTGAATGGTGGCTGTGCCCGGCGGCGGAACCTGCCAGAAGTGGGTGGACATGCTGCCGGTCTCGCTGCCCACGTAGCACACCAGATCGGCCGCCGAAACGATCCGGTTGGCCGAGGATCGCGAGTAGGTGCCCACCACGCCCACGCACAGCCGGTGCCCGCCGGGGATCGAGTCCTTGCCGTTCAGCGTGGTCGCCACCGGAATGTCGAGGCGCTCGGCCAGCTCGACCAGCGCGCGGCCTGCTCTCGACCAGCGGGCCCCCCCGCCGGCGACCAGCACCGGGCGCTCGGCTCTGCGAAGCAGCTCCAGGGCCCGGCCCACATCGGACGCCTCAGAGGGGGCCGGCCGATGGGGCGGCACCGACCCATAGCGCGGCTCGGCCAGGACTTCGGCATCGACGAGGCCGGCGTCGAGCTGGCCCTCGTTGCCCGCGAACTGCAAATGCACCGGCCCGGGCGAGCCCGAGGTGGCTGCTCGGAACGCTTGGCGAACCATGTCACCGATGCGCTCGGGGTCGTCGACGGTGGCGTTCCATTTGGTGACCGTCTCGAAGGCGGGCACGTCGTCGATCTCCTGGTAGACCCTGCGGAACTTCGTCGCCGGGTCGCGGCCGCCGGTCAGCGCGATCACCGGGGAATGGGCCAAAGCGGCGTCGCGCAGCCCGGCGCAGAGGTTCAGGGCGCCCACCACCTGCGCCATGCACACCCCCGGCCGCCGCGACGCCCGGGCGTAGCCGTCGGCCATGTAGGCGGCCGGCTTCTCGCCGTGGGGGCGGATCCGCTTGATGCCGGTGAGCCGCTCGATCTCCACCATCGTTCGCCGCAGCACCGCCGGCACCTGGAAGATGTGGGTGACGCCGTATTCGGCGAGCATGAGGGCGAGCGTCTCGGCGCCGCTGCGTTGCGGCCCTTGTCGGTCCCCTGCGTCACTGTGTTGCGGCACTTCGACGGTCACTTGATGGCTTGGGGGTTTAGGGGCGAGCCGACCGCACCGGGGATCACCAGTCCGGGGGCCACCAGCTGGAACTCGTAGACGCCGTCGGCCGCGCAGTCCTCGGCGAGCTCGTCGAGGTGCCAGATCTCGCCCACCAGCAGGCCCATGCTCACCACCATCACCAGGTGCAGCGGCTGGAAGCTCCCCTCGATCTCATTGGGCCGGACCTCGGCGCCCCAGGTGTCGGTGGCCAGCGCGGCGATCTCTCGTTCGGCCAGCCAGGGCGCGGCCAGCAGCGACAGGCCCGGCGAGTCGCCGGCCGAGTAGCCGTCCCAGCCGGGCAGCTCCCGCCGGCGGGCCATGTCGCCGGTGCGGATCAGCACCATGTCGCCGGTGCCCACCTGCACGCCGTGGGCCTCGCAGGCTGCGTCCAGCAGGTCGGCGCCGATGGCGAAGCCGGGCTCGAGGCAGTCGATGCCGAGCACCCGGGGGATGTCCAGCAGCACTCCCCGGCTGACCACCGTCTTGACGTTCTCGATGCCGTTGCGGGCCGCGCCGCGGCTGTCGACCAGGCCGGCGCCGTAGCCGTTGTACATCTTGCCGTTGTGGAAGATGTGGGCCAGGGCGTCCCACTGGGTGCCGCCCTGAAGGAACAGGAACAGGGTGTCGTCGGCCACGCCCCACCCCATGGGCCAGCCCTGCGTTCCGGCAACGTGGTCCGTGCCGGTGGCGACCATCTGGTGCACCGCGTTGACCCTGCCGAATGCTCCGGTCTGGGGGCCGTTGCCGTCGAGGGGCAGCTGCAGCGAGAACACCTTGCCCCGCATCACCAGCCCGGCCGACTCGGCGATCTTGGCCGGTGTGATGAAGTTGAGGGTGCCGAGCTCGTCGTCGTCTCCCCAGCGTCCCCAGTTCCGGAAGCGGGCGCAGTAGGCGTCGAGCAGGTCGGTGTTGATCTCCACGTCAGGTCTCCGATCGTTGAGGTTCGGCGGGGTGTCGGGTGGCGGCCGTCGTTGCGGCCCACGGCCGGTCCGGGCGCGGCCTGGTCAGGTCATGGTCGCAGGCAGCGGATCAGGAAGGCGTCGACTGCGGCCGCGAAGGCAGCCGGCTGCTGCAGGGGCGGGCAGTGACCGCAGTCGTCGAGGATCACCAGTTCGGCTCCGGCAATGGACGCGGCCAGTTCGGTGGACATCTCCGGCGGGGTGGTGGCGTCCTCGGACCCGCCGATGACCAGGGTGGGGTTGGTGATGCTCTCCAGGCCGGGCCGCAGATCCATGGCGTGCAGAGCCCGGCAGCACGCCGCGAAACAGGCGGGATCGATCTGTAGCAGCACCCTGCGCCTCTCCTCGGTCGCTTCGGGGCTGGCGGCCAGGTAGTCCGCGGGGAAGATGCGCCTCACCGCGGTGTCGATCACTGCGGCCATGCCCGCCTCCGACACCAGCCCGCTCATGGTCTGGAATGCTCCCCGGCGGTCGTCGGAGAAGACCGCGCCGCCGTTGGCGACGATCAGGGGTCCGAACTCCGATCCGCCCGCGATGGCCATGGCAACCGCCACGAAGGCACCCAACCCGTTGCCGAGCACGGCGGCGTCTCGTCCGGCTCCGGCGCCCGGCATCGCCTCGGCCACCATGGCAGCCAGGTCGAAGAGGCTGGGGTCGCCTTCGCCGTCCAGCGGCCGCGAGGGGCCGAACCCGGGGAGCCAGACGCGGTGCAAGCGATACCGGCCCGACAATTCCGCGGCGACGGCGTCGTAGGCGCGGGCATCGGTCAGCAGCGAGTGGATAAGCACCAGCGGAGGGCCGGCGCCCGACGAGTCGATGTGCACCGCAGCCAAGACGTCCTCCCCGTCGCTGTGAAAGGCCAAGGTTGGCCGCGGATCGTGCAAAATGCAATATCGGCACTGTGAAGGAGGCGCACCATGTCTGGAGCCGCAGGTCCACCCCTGGCCGGGGTGCGGGTGGTCGAGTTCGGCAACCTCATCGGCGGGCCCTACGCCGGGATGCTGCTGGCCGACATGGGGGCCGACGTGGTGAAGATCGAACCGCCGGGCGGGGATCTTGCCCGGGGTTTCGGCCCTTACGTCGGCGGGGTCAGCTACTACTTCGCGGCGATCAACCGGGGCAAGCGCAGCGTTGCCGTGGACCCGCGCGCGCCGCGGGCCGCGCCGTGGGTGCGCCGGCTGTGCACGACCGCCGACGTGGTGGTGCACAACCTCCGCCACGGCGCGATGGAGCGCATGGGACTGGGTTGCGACGACCTGCTTGCCGACAACCCCCGTCTGGTGTATGCCGAGGTCAGCGCATTCGGGTCGACCGGGCCGGACGCGGCGCGCGCCGGGATCGACATCCTGTTCCAGGGCGAGTCGGGCATGATGAGCATCAGCGGCGACGAAACAGGACCGCCCGCCAAGACGGCCACCACCGTCGGCGACTATCTGGCCGGCACCAACGCCGCCCTGGCGGTGTGCGCGGCGCTGTTCCGCCGGGACTCGACCGGCAACGGCGGGCGGGTGGACGTCTCGCTGCGCGATGGGCTGATAGCCATCCAGTCGAGCTGGAACGCGATGTTCTTCGCCGACGGCCGCCAGCCGTCCAGGGTGGGCACGGCGTCCTGGTTCACTGCTCCCACGGCTGCCTTCGCCACCTCCGACGGGCATCTCAACCTGGCCATAGTCAGTGATCGGCACTTCGAGATCCTGTGCGACGAACTGGACCTCGATCTGGCCGGTCGCCCCGAGTACGCCAGCAACGAGTTGCGAGTGCGGAACCGGGCGGGACTGGAGGCGGCGGTGTCGGAGGTGCTGGCCTCTGAAACCACCGACGTCTGGCTCGAGCGGATGCACGCACGAGGGTTGCCGGCCGGCCGCATCCGCGATCTGCCGGAGGTGTTCGACGACCCCCAGGTGCGCCACAACCGGATGCGGGTGGACCTCGAACATCCCCGTCACGGACCGCTGCCGGTGACCGGTTCGCCGGTGCGTGTCGACGCCGAGCCCGCGGTGGCGGACCGGCCCCCTCCCGACCTGGGCGAGCACACTTGTGAGGTCCTGCGGGAGCTGGGCGCGGGCACCGCCGAGATCGAGGAGTTGATCGCCGCGGGAGCAGCCGTCGCCGGCTAGAGGCCGAGCGGGCTCAGTTTCCCGGGCCGAACAGGCCGAATCGCCAGTCCGGGTCGCCCGGCACCATCGTGCCGGCCGTCTGGGACGCCTCGCCCATCGCCCTGGACTTGGCGGCGATGCGTTTGGCCAGCTCCATCTGCTGGGTCTCCCAGCCCGCCAGCGCGCCGTTCAGGTCCTCGGCGCCGGACAGGAAGTCCCGCAGCGCCCACCCGTCGGCGCATGCCTTGGCCGTGCCTGCTGCGACATGGGGCCGCAGGGCGGCGGCGGCGTCGCCGATGAGGATGACGCGGCCACGACGGAAACGGTGGGCGGCCATGTCGAATATCGCCTGGATGAAGGGCTCGTCGCAGGCCAGCACCAGTTGGGCCAGCTGCGGGGCCAGCTGTGCGGAGGCGTCGGCGTGCAAGTCTGCGACGAGGCCGGGCTGCACCTGTCCGGGCGGCACGGTGCCCGGCCGGTGGCCCCCGTCGCGGTCGGTCATCAGGTCGTCGTAGGCCTCGCCGGCGACGTTGCGGTACCACACGAAGTTGAGGGTCCTCTCGCCCGCGGTGACCGAGTCTCCGGGGCCGGGGATGGCGTACACGAGGATGTGGGAGTGCTCCAGGACTTGGTACACCATGGCGTCGGCGAAGGTCTCGGCCGTGCCGGGCGGCAGGTCGCGCTCCAGGACGGTGCCCCGCCAGGCGACATACCCGGCGTAGGTGGTTGGCGTGTCCGGCGCCACCTCCTCGCGCACGGTCGAGCCGATCCCGTCGGCGCCCACGACGAGGTCGCACGGGTGGGTGCCCCCGTCCACGAAGCGCACGGCCGCGGAGTCGCCCGACTGAACCACACCAGCGGCGCGGCAGCCCAAGTGGTACCGCTGTGGCGGCAGACGCTCCAGCAGCGCCCGGTACAGCGTGTTCCAAGACGTGAAACGGTTGTGGGTGGCGGCCGCGTCGATGATGGCTCCGTCACGGTCGATATAGCTCCAGTAGGTGAGCGTGAGGGCGACCTGGCGGGTCGTTCCACCGCTGGCACCGAGGCTGGTCCCCAACTCTGTGAAGTACCGCTCGGTCATGGGCAGCACCACGATCCCGGCCCCACGCCCCTGCAGCGCCGCGCTGGAGCGCTCAAACACCTGCACATCACAGCCCATCTCATGCAGCAGCACGGCCGCGGTCAGCCCCCCGATCGAGCCGCCCACTACCCCCACACGGAGCCCGTTCATCGCGGTGCCCGCAACTTCACGCGAACAGAAGCTAGAGGCCGAGCGGATCGGCGAGCGAGTCCTGCCCGACCTCCAACCGGGGAAAACCATATATCTTGCATGATCTATGGATGACCGCTTGAGCCGGGGGCTGCTGATCGATGGCGAGGAGGTAGCCGCCGCCGACGGGGCCACCCTCGACGTCGTCAATCCCGCCAACGCCCGCCCCATCGGCACTATTGCGGCGGCCGGACCCGCCGATGTGGACCGGGCCGTGGCCGCAGCCACCGAGGCATTCGAGCGCGGCCAGTGGCGGCACATGCCGATCGCGGTCCGGGCCGCGGTGCTGCACCGTCTCGCCGACGCCATCGACCGCAACCTCGACGACCTGTTCCGCCTGGAGACCCTCAACAACGGCCGGCCCATCGCCGAGACCCGGGCCCAGGTGTCGAGGCTCTCGGGCTGGTACCGCTACAACGCCGCGCTGCTGCTGGCCGACCGCACCGCGGTGGCCCCTGTGCCCGGTCCCTACCACGCTTACACCAGCCGTTTCCCGATCGGCACCGTGGGCATCCTGAGCTCGTTCAACCATCCGCTGATGATCACCTCCAAGAGCCTCGCCCCCGCTCTGGCCACCGGGAACTCGGTGGTGGTCAAGCCGTCGGAGCTCACCCCGTTCACGCCGCTGCTTCTGGCCGACCTGGCCGCCGAGGCCGGGGTGCCGCCGGGAGTGCTGAACGTGGTCAACGGGATCGGCTCGGTGGTCGGTGCTCGCCTCGCCGAGCATCCCGATGTGGGCAAGGTGGTGTTCACGGGAGGCACCGAGGCGGGCCGGTCGGTGGCGGCCGCGGCCGCCAGCCGCTTCGCCAAGGTCACCGTGGAACTGGGCGGCAAGACGCCGGTGCTGGTGTTCGCCGACCAGCCGCTCACAGTGTCAGCCCCCGGCGTGGCCTTCGGGGGGTTTATCGCCGCGGGCCAGACCTGCATCTGCGGCAGCCGGGTGCTGGTGGAGGCGTCCATCCACGACGCCTTCGTCGACGAACTGGCCGCCATCGCCCGCTCGATCCGGATTGGAGACCCCGCCGACGAGGACACCCAGCTAGGGCCGGTCATCAGCGAGAAGGCCAGGCAGCGGGTGCTCGGCTGCATCGCCGGCGCAGTCAGCGACGGGGCCAGGATCGTCTGCGGCGGGGGAGTGCCCGCCGATCCGGCCCTCGGCGGGGGCTTCTACGTGGAGCCGACCGTGCTCACCGGTGCGACCAACGACATGGCTTGCGCCCGCGAGGAGATCTTCGGGCCGGTGGTGGTGGTGATACCGTTCCGCGACGAGGCCGAGGCGCTGGCTCTGGCCAACGCCTCTCCCTATGGGCTCGGGGCGTCTGCGTGGACCTCCAATGTGGCCCGAGCCCATAGGGTGGCCGACGGTCTTGAGCACGGCATCGTCTGGATAAACGACCATCACAGGCTCGATCCGTCGCTGCCGTGGGGCGGGGTGCGCGACAGCGGCGCCGGCCGTGAGGGAGGCTGGGAGTCGTTCCACGAGTTCACCCACGTCCGCTCGGTGACGGTGCGCACCGCCGCCGACCCGGTCGACTGGTACCGGGGCGACAACACCAGGCTCAACTGAGCGCCGGCCACCTGTGACCAACGTTGCTTGGGACTTCTCGGATCGGGTGGTGGCTGTCACCGGCTCGGCCTCGGGGATGGGGGCCGATGCCATGGGGGCCTTCGCCGCGGCCGGGGCCGAGGTGTACGGGCTCGACATCGACGGCGACGCCGGCTTGGCGGCTGCCGCCGACGCGGGCGCGTGTTTCCTGCACTGCGATGTGACCGAAGCGGCTTCGGTGGAGGCCGCGTTCGACCGGATCGAGCGGGACTCGGGCCGCCTCGACGCGCTGATCAACAACGCGGGCGGGTTCTGGCAGCAGCACACCACCGAGACGCTGTCCTCCATCGAGTGGGACGAAGTGGTCGACTTGAACCTCAAGGGCGTGTTCCTTTGCACCCGCCGGGCCATGCCGCTGCTGCGGCGATCACGGGCGGGCCGCATCGTCACGCTGTCTTCGCTGGCGGGCCAGACCACTGTGTACAGGTCCTCGCCCGCCTACGCGGCGGCCAAGGCGGGGGTGCTGGCCCTCAGCCGGGTATTCGCCTACGAACTGGCCGCCGACGGCGTCACGTCCAACGCCATAGCTCCCAGCGCGGTGATGACCGACCGCATCCGCGAGGTCCGGGGACCAGTCGAGCGGGCCCGCACCGAGGCTGCAATCCCGCTGGGCCGCTACGGCACGACCGGCGAGATAGTGAACTGGATGATGTTCCTGGCCTCCGACGAGGCCGCCTACATGACCGGCCAGACGGTCACCGTGAACGGCGGCCGCTTCATGGCCTGAGCAGCCGAGCCGCGTCGCAGCGGGGTCACTCCCGCTCTTGTTCGCTGCGCTCACGGGCCGCTCGGGCCACGGCCTCGCTCGTTATGGGCCGATTCGCTCGCCTACCCGCTCGGCCTCTGGGCGGCCGCTTCATGGCCTGAGCAGCCGAGCCAGCGGTGTCAGGCGCTCTCAGGCCAGGCCGCCCATGGCCAGGTACTTGGTCTCCAGGAACTCCTCGAGGCCCTCGCGGGCGCCCTCGCGGCCGATGCCGGACTCCTTGACTCCGCCGAAGGGCGCCAGCTCGGTCATCAGCAGCCCCGAGTTGACGGCCACCATGCCGTACTCGAGCGCCTCGGCCACCTGCCACGCTCGGGACAGGTCTCGGGTGAAGAAGTAGGCGGCCAGGCCGTAGGGCGTGTCGTTGGCTGCGGCCACGGCCTCCTCGACGGTGTCGAAGCGGAAGATCGACGCCACCGGACCGAACACCTCCTCGGTGGCCACCCCCATGTCGTCGGTGACGCCGGCCAGGACCGTGGTCTCATAGAACGTGCCGCCGAGCGCATGGGCCGAGCCGCCCAGTAGCACGGTGGCGCCGCCCGCCGCCGCCGCGCCGACCAGGCGCTGCACCTTGGCCAGAGCCTCGGCGTTGATCAGCGGGCCGATGTCGGTGCCGGGGGACGTGCCGGGCCCGGTCCGCAAGGCGGCCGCGGCCGCGCAGAACCTCTCGACGAACTCGTCGTAGACGCAGGCTTGGACCATGATCCGGTTGGCGCCTACGCAGGTCTGCCCACCATTGCGGAACTTCGAGACGATGGCCCCGGCGACGGCCGTGTCGAGGTCGGCGTCGTCGAAGACGATCAGCGGTGCGTTGCCCCCGAGCTCGAGGGCGACCTTCTTGACGGTGGCGGCCGCCTGTCCCATCAGCAGCTTGCCCACTTCGGTGCTGCCGGTGAACGAGATCTTCTTCACCGCCGGGTTGGAGGTCAGCTCGGCGCCGACGGTGGCCGGGTCGGAGGCGGTCACCACGTTGAACACGCCCGCGGGCACGCCGGCCCGCTCGGCCAACTCGGCCAGCGCGAGGGCCGACAGGGGAGTGTCCTCGGCCGGTTTGGCCACCACCGTGCAGCCCGCGGCCAGCGCGGGGCCGGCCTTCCGGGCGACGGTGGCGAACGGGAAGTTCCACGGCGTGATGGCGGCCACCACCCCGACCGGCTGCCTGATCACCACTAGGCGCATGGCCGGGTCGTGGGTCGGGATGGTCTCGCCGTAAGCCCGCTTGGCCTCCTCGGCGAACCACTCCACGTAGGCCGCGCCGGCGGCGATCTCGCCTCGCCCCTCGGCCAGCGGCTTGCCCATCTCGGCGGTGACGATGGCGCCGAGATCGGCGGCGTGCTCCATCATCAGCTCGTACCAGCGGCGCAATACGGCGGAGCGCTGCTTGGCGGTGAGCGCCTTCCAGGCGGGCATCGCCTCGCTGGCCGCGGTGACTGCTCGACCGGCTTCAGCCGCGCCCATATCGGCCACCGCCGCGATGGTCTCGCCGCTGGCCGGGTCGATCACGTCGAACCGCCGGCCGCCGGCTGACGGCATCCAGCGCCCGCCGATGTAGCCGTCGGCCCGCAGCAGTCCGGGATCGACCAGCGTCAGGCTGTCGAAGGCGCTCATGGCGCTTCCATGTACTGCTCGACCGCGGTGATGAGCGCGCCTAGGTCCTCGCGACCGCGTCCGGTGGCCGCGGTCTCCTCGAGGATCTGTTGGGCCGCGTCGGCGATGCGGGCTGCGGGCAGGGCCTCGGCGGCCAGGCGCAGGTCTTTGCGCATCAGGTCGACGGTGAACATGGGGGCGAAGTCTCGGGCGGCCATCGGCTCGGCCTTGTAGTCGAGTTGGCGGGGCGCGGCACCGGCGCGCAGCAGCTCGATGCCTTGGGCCACGTCGAGTCCGGTGCGCTCCAGGGAAACCACCGCCTCCGCGATGGCGGCCAGATAGGCGGTGAGCAGCCGGTTGCTGATGAGCTTGAGCAGCAGCCCTGCGCCGTTGTCGCCGATCCGCTCGATCCGGCTTGAGAACGTCTCCAATACGCCGCGGGCCGCGCTCAGTGCTTCGGGCGGACCGCCGACCATGACCGTGAGCGTTCCGGCCTCAGCGTGGATCGACGTGCCGCTCACCGGCGCGTCGAGAAAGCCGATCGAGCGGCGCCTAGCCTCGGCGGCCACCCGGCGGCTGGCTTCCACCGACACCGTCGACAGGTCGGCGGCCACCGCGTGGGTGCCCAGCACTTCGAGCAGACCGCCGTCGGAGCAGTACGCCTCCTCCACCTCGCGGCTGCCGGGCAGCGAGGAGCACACCACCTGGCATCCGGACAGCTCGCCCGAATCGGCGACGGTGGCCAGCCCGGCGGCTGCGGCCCGCTGCGAGGCCTCGGCGGCGGCATCGAAGCCGGTCACCTCGTGCCCGGCCGCGGCGACTCGCCGCGCCATCGGCAGGCCCATCCGGCCCAAGCCCACGAACCCGACTCTCACGCCAGTCGCTTTGCCGCGGGGTCATTCCCGCTCTTGTTCGCTGCGCTCACGGGCTGCCCAAACCCAAGCGTCACAGCCCACGGCCTCGCAAGCTCGGCCTCTGGGCCCACGAATCCGACTCTCACGGCCTGTCCTTCACGCCTGGTCTACCTCTATGCCGAGGCCGGGCCGCGACGGCACGGGATATTCGCCGTCCACCGCGGTCAGCGGGTCGGAGGCAACATCGGAGCTGATGCCCTGGTTGCCGGGACTGCAGCCGAACCCGACCGACCGCATCGCCGCCGCGCAGTGCACGTTGGCCGCGGCAGCCACGCTCGACTCGGCGATCTTGCCGGCGAGGTTCACCTCCAGCCCCAGCGACTCGCACAGCGCCGCGCCCCTCATCACGCCGGTGATGCCGCCCAGCTTGACCAGCTTGAGGCTCACCCCGGCCACGCCGGTGCGCCCGAAGCCGATGATGTCGTTGTGGGAGTGGACGCTCTGGTCGGCGCAGATCGGCACGGGCGAGGCCCGGGCCACCCGCACTATGGCGGCGTGGTCGCCCTGCGGTATGGGCTGCTCGATGAATCCGATGTCGAGGCCGTCGAGGGCTCGCAGGAACCGCACGGCCTCGGGCTCGGTCCAGCCCTGGTTGGCGTCGCCGCTGAGCACGCAGTCCGCAGGCAGGGCCTCGCGGACGCGCCGCATCGTCTCCAGCTCGGCGTCAATCGACCCGATTCCGAGTTTCACCTTGAACCAGCGGAATCCGGCGTCGTGCTTGGCCCGGGCCGCGGCTACGTCGGCGTCGGGGTCGCCGCTGCCGACCATCGTGAGAGCGGGCACCGAGTCCCGGGCCCGGCCTCCGAGCAGTTCCACCACCGGAACCCCGAAGTGCTTGCCGGCAAGGTCGTGCAGGGCCATGTCGATGGCGCCCTTGGCGGTCTCGTTGGCGTGCATCATCTTGCCCAGCGCCCACCACAGCTCGGTGCGCCTCAGGGGGTCGGTCCCGATCAGCCGGGGGGCCATGAACTCGACGGCGGCCGCGATGGCCGGCTGGGTGTCGCCGGTCAGGTCGGTGGCCTCCACCCCCTCTCCCCAGCCGACGAGGCCGTTGTCGGCGGTCACCTTGGCCAGCACGTTGTGGGAGCGCTCGACGGTGATGTGCGACATCACCACCGGCTTGGCCAGTCCCACGGTGATGGGCACCGCCTCGACGCTGACGATCCTCATGCGAGCCTCCCCCCGACGGAGATGGAAACGGAACGGAGCCTTCCAGCCTCGCCGTCGAGGGCGGAGCCGGACCCTTCATCCTGCAACATATATGATCGACGCCTGTCGGGGACAGTGCGCTAGGAGGATCCCATGACAGAGTTGATCGACTTCGCCTCGTCTGAGAGGGTCGAGCGGGGCGACGGCATCATAAGCGTCCGCCTCACCGGCGATCCGCTGCCGGGGCAGAGCTTCATCATGGGCATCACCTCGTTCCCGCCTGGAGCGGGCCTGGCTCGCCACAGCCACAACACTGTCGAGCAGGTCACCCTGCTGGAAGGCACGGGCGTAGTCGAGTTGGACGGGGTGGAGCACCGCATCCGTCCCTACGACACCACCAAGGTGCCCGCCGACGTGCCGCACCGCTTCCACAACGACGGCGACGACATCATGCGGATCCTGTGGGTGTACGGCGCCGCCGAGGTCACCCGCACCTTCACCGACACGGGCGAGACCGTCTCCCAGATGGCTGCCCCCACCCCGGCTGGGTGAGCCGGGCTTGAGCGGGGTGAGCGCGGCCGGGCCGGAGGCTGAGGGCGCCGAGCCGCGCCGGTACGGACATGATGTGCTCGCCGGGTTCGCGGCGGGGATCCTGCGAGCTGTCGGAGTCGCCACCGACCACGCCTCGGTCACCGCCGAGCGCCTGGTTGAAGCCGACCTGCGAGGTCGAACCGGTCACGGGCTGATCCGCATTCCGCTCTACGTCAGGCGAATCGAGGCCGGCAGCGTGAATCTCAGGCCACGGGTGTCGGTGGTGTCGGAGGGGCCGACATCCGCGCTGGTGGACGGCGACAACGGCCTCGGCCAGGTGGCGATGACCACCGCCGCCCTCATCGCCATCGACAAGGCGGAGGTGATGGGCATGGCCTGGGTGGGCACCGTCAACTCCAATCATGCGGGGGCGGCCGGCGTCTACCCGGCCATGGCCGCCCGCCGGGGCCTGGTCTCGATCTACATGGCCGTGGGCAACGCCAACTCGATGCCGCCGTGGGGAGGCAACGAGAAGCTGCTGAGCACCAACCCGATCGCCATCGCGGTGCCCGCGGGCGACGACCCGCCCTTCCAGCTCGACATCGCCACGACGGTCGCCTCCCACGGAACCATCAAGGTCGCGGCCCAGGCCGGCGAGCAGATGCCGGTCGGGTGGGTGATCGACGCCGACGACGAGCCCATCACCGATCCCGGCCGGGCGCACGACGGTTTCCTGATGCCCATAGGCGGCTACAAGGGCTCGGGGCTCAACATCGCCATCGGCCTGCTGGCCGGGGTGCTCAACGGCGCCGCCTTCGGGCGCTCCGTCGTCGATCAGAACGCCGAGCTGGCCTCGCCCACCAACACCGGCCAGGCCATGTTCGTGATGCGGCCCGACCTGTTCCGGCCCGACGACTCGGGGGCCGCGGTCGCCGAACACCTGGCCGAGCTTCGCCACTCGGGCTCGAACCGCCACGGGCCGTTGAGGCTTCCCGGCGATGAGGCGGGCCGGCTGGAGGCGGAGAACCGGGCCGAGGGCATCGCGGTGCCGCTGCCGCTGGTGGATGAGCTCAACGCGCTGGCCAGAAGGCTCGAGACGGGTCAACTGGACTGGGAGCAGTCATGAAGCTGGTGACATCGACGGCGGCGAGCCTTTGCGGTCAGCGCCTCGCGGCTGAGGCATAGGAGCAACCATGAAGCTGGTGACATTCGACGACGGCGCCGGGCCGAGGGTCGGGGTGCTGGGTGCCGCCGGAGCGGTGGTCGACGTGTCCGGGGCGCCGGGCGTGGGCGAGACCATGCTCGATGTGGTGGCCGCCGGCGAGACCGGGACGGCTGCGATCCGGACCGCCCTCGCGTCGAGTCCCGCCCGCCCAGCGCACCAAGTGCGGCTGCTGGCCCCGATAATGCCGCGCAACAACGTGATGGCTGTGGGCCGCAACTACCACGATCACGCCAAGGAGTTCTCGGCCAGCGGCTTCGACGCCTCCGAGAAGAAGATGATCCCCGACCATCCGATCATCTTCACCAAGGCCCTGTCGTCGATCGTGGGGCCGGGCGACGCCATCGACGTCTCGATGGACCCCAGCGGCACCGCCGACTACGAGGGCGAGTTGGGCGTGGTGATCGGCGCCGGAGGGCACCGCATCGCCGCGGCCGACGCCATGGCCCACATCTTCGGCTACACCGTTATCAACGACGTGACCGCCAGGGCGCTTCAGGCCCGCCACGTGCAGTTCTTCATCGGCAAGAGCGCGGCCACCTTCTGCCCGATGGGGCCGTGCATCGCCACCGCCGACGAGATCGACGACATCGGCGCGGCCCGGCTGAGGACCACGGTGAACGGAGAGCTCCGCCAGGATGCCCCCATCAGCGATCTGATCTTCGACATCCCCACGCTCATCGAGGCCATCTCGGCTGCGGTTCGGCTGCAGCCGGGAGATGTGATCGCCACCGGCACCCCGTCGGGGGTGGGCATCGGTTTCGATCCGCCGGTCTATCTCAGGTCGGGCGATGCCGTCGAGGTGTCGATCGACGGCATCGGCAGCCTCGCCAATCCCGTGGTGTGAGGCTGGCGGCGTGATCGTCGAGGTGATCTCGGTGGGGACCGAGTTGCTGCTCGGCCAGATCGTGAACTCCAACGCGGCCGCCATCGCCCAGCGCCTGGCCGCGGCCGGCCTCGACGCCCACTACCAGGTGACGGTGGGTGACAATCTGCAGCGGTTGACCGGCGCCATCGCCGAGGCCGCCGAACGGGCCGACGCGGTGGTGCTCACCGGCGGCCTGGGCCCCACTCCCGACGATTTGACCCGCGACGCGCTGTGCGCCTTCGCAGGCGTGGGCCTCGCGCGCGACGCGGCCCAGGAGCAACGCATCCGCCAACGGATCCACTACGCCCGAGGGACGGTCACTGAGAGCGCGCTGCGCATGGCCGACTACCCCGAAGGCGCCGACCCGCTGCCCAACTCGGTGGGGGTGGCGCTGGGCACGGCCATGGAGCAGGGCGGCGTCTGCCTCTTCGCTCTGCCCGGGGTTCCCTCCGAGATGGCGGCCATGCTCGACGAGCAGGTCATGCCCCGCCTCACTGCCCTGGCCGGCGAGCCCGCGGTGCTGCGGAGCCGGCTGCTGGCCACCGTCGGCCTGGGCGAGTCGCAGGTGGCCGAGATCCTCGGCGACCTGAACGATTCAGCCAACCCGTCGGTGGCCTACCTGCTCTCGGACAACCAGACCAGGGTCCGCATCTCGGCCAAGGCCCGCACCGAGGCGGTGGCCGACGCCATGATCGACGAGATGGCCGCAGCCGTGGTCGCCCGACTGGGCCCCCACGCCGTGCCCGCCACCGCGGACACCGAGCTCTAGCGGTCCGATGCGGGCGGCTACTGCTTGCTGGAGGCGACTAGGGCCAGGCCCTGCTGATCGCGGCTGAGCGGGAGCTCCACGACCTCGTTGAGATCGGCGGACAGGTCGGCCGCCATGTAGACCTCCATCACCAGCCGGGCGTCGCGGGCGTCCACCATCACCTCGGTGTCGTTGGCCACGGCCTCCAGGAAGTGCGTCGTCTCGCGCTCCATGGGGCCGGCGTAGGTGGACTCGACGTACTCGCCGGGCATGGTCGACAGCGGGAAGCGCACCCCGTTGTCGGAGGTGTTGTGGACGATGTCCTTGTGGGTGTCGTCGATCATGACCGTGCCGGACGTGCCCACCAGCTCGATCCAGGTGGTGGCCGCGTTGGGATAGCCGCCCGAGGGCAGGGCCATGCCCGCGTTGACGGTCACCACTGCGCCGTCGTCCATCGTGATGATCATCACCTGCGAGTCGGCCAGCCCCACCGTGGACTGGCGCACTCCCCACGCCATCTGCGAGTACACCCGCACCGGCCGGCGGGGCTGCAGGCACCAGAAGGCGAAGTCGATGTCGTGGGTGGCCTCCATCGCAGCCGGCGACAGCTTGATGCGGTTCCCGATCTTGGCGCCGAGCTGGCGACCGACGTGGCGGGTGATCAAGACATGGCGCAGGTCGCCGACGCTGCCGTCGCGCACGCTGCGGCGCGCGAAGGACTGCTTCGGGTTGAACCGCTGCGAGTAGCCGATGGTGAACTTCAGGCCCTGGTTGTCAGCCAGCTCGATCAGCTCGTCGGCCTCCTCCAGAGCCAGCGAGATCGGCTTCTCCAGCAGCACATGCCGGCCGGCTTCCAGCGCGGCGCGGGCCATCGGGTAGTGGGTCGTCTCCGGCGTGGCCGAGATCAGCACCGCGTCCAGCTCGTCGAGCTCCAGCAGCGCCTCCCAGTCCTCGGTGCTGCCGGCGGGGTCCACGAGTTGCTCCATCTCGGCCCGGCGAACCGGGTTGGTCTCCGCGATGTGGAGTCGATCGACCAGCGCGTGCCGGGCGCAGGCCACCGCCCTGATGCCCCCGCACCATCCGGTGCCGATCACTCCGACATTGAGTTGCTTCACCATCTCCTTGGCTCCTTTCGGGTCTGCTGCTTCTGCTCGTCTGCTGTTGCGCACTGCGGGTCGGGCCGCTCGGCTCTCGTTAGCCTCGGCCCTGTAGGCCCCTTCTGAGTTCCTCGGGGTCGGCGGGCAGGCTCACGGGCCGGCCCGTTCGGGCCGAGTAGTCCATCGCCATCGTCAGCAGCAGGTTGCGATGCCCCTCGGCCGCGGTGGCGTGGGGGGTGTCCACTCCCCGCGAGAGGCGGTTGAACCAGGTGGCGGTCTCCTCTCGCATCGGTCCCCACAGCAGCCCGTCGGACAGGTCTCCGGGTGGGTAGCTGCCGATGAAGTCCACATGGCGGTTGGCCGGCGCCTCGAAGCCCCGGCTGCGGTAGCCGGCGGGCTGGGGGATCTCCGAGGCCACGATCACGTCGCGGTGGGTGTCCTCGATGTCGATCACTCCCTTGGTGCCCACGATGCCGATCTCGAGCCCGTACACCGCGCCGGGCCACACCACCGGGAGGGCCCAGCTGATGTTCATCGAGAACAGGGTGCCGTCGTCCATGGTGAACAGGCCGAAGGTGGCGTCGAAGGTGTCCCAGGAGCCCAGCACCTTGTCCACCGAGCGGGCGTACACCTCCACCGGCTGCTTGCCCTCCATGAGCCACATGCTCATGTCGAGGCTGTGGGTGCCCGACACCACCATGGGGGTGAGGTTGGTGCGGTCGTCGGCCTTCGACAGGGTGGCCTCCACCACCATCCGGTTCATGAGGGCTCGGGTGACCACGCTGGTGACCTCGCCCAACTGGCCGTCGCGCAGGCGCTGCTTGACGGTGAGGAAGCGGCGCCGGAAGCGCTGGGTGTAGCCGATGACGGCATCGATGCCGCGGCTCTCGATGGCCTCGAGCACCTGGGCCGACTCGACCGGGTCGGTCGCCAGGGGCTTCTCGATGAACATGGGGAAGCCGCGGGCCACCGACACCGTGATGGGTTCGACGTGCTCGCGCTCGTCGGTGGCCACGATCACCGCGGTGACCTCGCCGCGGTCCAGCAGTTCGGCCGCATCGGTGGTCACGAAGTCGGCCTCGGTGTCGACCGCCAGCTGCTTGGCGGTGGGCTCGTGGACGTCGCACAGGCCCAGCCATTCGACCCCCGAGTACTCCCGGGCCAGCACGGCTCGGATCCGCCCGATGGTGCCGCAGCCGATGACGGCCAGTCCGATCCCGTCAGCCATGTTCGCTCCTTGCAATCTGCATTCTTCTCGAAGTGTGCCGTCTCCGGTTCGCCCTTGGGGGCCCGCTCGGCCCGGCCGCGGGGTTCAGGCGTATCCCAGCAGGCGGGCCGCGTTGCCGCCCGCGATCAGGTCGACCTGGGCCTGGTCGAGCCCCGGCACCGAGCCGATCAGCTCGAGCGGGTCGTCGTCGCCCATGTCGTAGGGATAGTCGGTGCCCAGCAGCACATGGTCGGCGCCGTACTTGTCCACCAGGAACTTCACCTGGTCGGGCTCAAACACCATGGTGTCGAAGAAGAAGCGCTTCAGGTAGCTGGTGGGCGGGTTGGGCACGCCCTCGCTCACGTCGGCCCGGGCCCGCCAGCCGTGATCGATGCGGCCCGCATAGGCGGGGAGGTATCCGCCGCCGTGCACCACCACGATCTTCAGGCCCGGCCGGCGCTCCATCACACCGTTGAAGATGAGGTGGGCGGTGGCCAGGGTCGCCTCGAAGGCGTGGCCGATGATGTTGACGAAGTTGTGGCCCTGCAGACGGTCCTTGTGGGTGTGTCCATCGGTGTGGATCACCACCGCCGCGCCGAGGCGCTCCACCTCGACCCAGAAGTCCTCGAGGCGCTCGTCGGCAATCTCGGCGCCCTCCACATGGCTGCCGATCTCCAGACCCCGCATGCCCAGCTCGTTGACGCAGTAGCGCAGTTCGGCCACCGCCGCCTCGGTGTCCTGCAGGGGCACCGTTCCCAGCGGGGAGAAGCGGCCCGGATACTTCGCGGTGGACTCGGCCAACTCCTCGTTGATGAGCCGGCACACCTTGGCCGCGACTGCGGGGTCGGCCCAGTAGTAGTACTGGTACACCGCCACCGCCACGGCCTGGATGTCCACGCCCATGCGGTCCATGTCGGCTAAGCGGACCTCCAACGAGTCCATCTTGGGCCGCAGGTACTCGAGCTGGCGCCGGTTGACCTCGCGGGTGGTGGCGCTGCCGTACTGCAGCCGCACCCGGCCGACCCGCTGCTCCTCGATCTTCATCATCTCGGTGGCCGGGCCGCACTCGCGGTGGCAGTGGATGTCGATGACCGGTCCGTCGCTTCGCTGCGCCCTCATTGAGTTCTCCAGGCTGGCCCCGGCGGCCGCACTCACCCGCGGCGGCCTGGCTGGCCGCGCCGATGATGCATCATATATGATGCATCGTTCGTGCTGCCACCGGGCGCACGAGATTCGCGAGCTGAGCACCCACAAACCGGGATTCGAGCCCTTGAAGACATCTCTGCCCCAATGCCTGGCGCCGACCCGTTCGCCCCGCCCCCCTCACGCCGTGCTTCCCGCGGGCAGCGTCGACACCCATGTGCACGTGTTCGACCGCAGCTACCCCCTGGCGCCGCAGCGGGGCTACGACCCGCCCGACTCGACGCTGACGCACTTGATGGACATGCACCGGGCCATGGGAATTGAGCGGGTGGTCTTCACCCAGCCCTCCATCTACGGCACCGACAACCGCGCCATTCTCGACGGCTCCGACCAGCTCAACGCGGCCACACCGGGGCGGGCCCGCAGCGTGGTGGCGGTGGGCAGCGGGGTGAGCGATCACGAATTGGCCGACATGCACGCCCGGGGGGCGCGGGGCATCCGGCTCAACACCGACAACGTGGGCGGGATGCCCATCGGCTGGGACGACCTTCCCGAGCTGTGCCGGCGCATAGCTCCGTTGGGCTGGCATGTGGAGTTCCTGTTCCCCGGCCGCGAGATGGCCGCGCTGGCACCGCTCATCGCGGCGCTGCCGGTGCCCGCCTGCATCGGCCACTTCGCCTACCAGCCGGCGGCCGACGGAGCGCAGGCCGAGGGCTTCCAGGCACTGCTGTCGCTGCTGCGAGACGGCAACACCTGGCTGAAGATCTCCGGCGCCGATCGGGTGAGCGCGGTCGGCGCGCCGGGCTATGACGATGTGGCCCCGCTGGCCGAGGCCGCCATCGACGCCAACTCCGAGCGGATCATGTGGGGCACCGACTGGCCCCATCCCAACAAGTACGACCAGCGCCTGATGCCCGACGAGGGCAACTTGGTCGACCTCCTGGCCTCGTGGGCGAGCGATCCCGATCTGCTGCGCCGCATCCTCGTCGAAAATCCAGCATCCTTCTACGACTTCTAGTACGGATTGGCCGGCTGCGCCCGCCGACATCGACAGGTTGGAGTTGTCCCGCGCACGCTCTGAGATCAGCGTCTCGCGGCGAGGGTGCGGCGCAGCGGGACCCAGGCCACCGCCATCGCGCCGCAGGCGGCTGCGGCCGACCAGAACGGGACTCCGGTGCCGGTGGCGTCGTACAGGAGTGAGCCCGCGGGCGGTCCAGTCACCTGGCTGAGCCTGATGACCGTCACCCAGATCAACACCGTCAGGCCGCGGTGGGTGGCCCCGCCGGCTGTGGCGGCATACGCCTGTGCCTGCGGGATGAAGCCGCCGAAGCCGAACCCGCAAATGGTGAGCCCCACGGCCACGGTCGCCGCGGAGAGCGCTGGCGCGGTGACGGCAGCTCCCAACGCCATCAGCACGAATGACGAGGTCACGACCGTGGTCCTGCCCAGGCGGTCGATCAGCCAGCCGATGCGCACGGCGGCGAGCACGATGCCCAACTGGAACGAGGCGATGTACACGCCGCGGGCGCCGACGTCCACGCTGAAGGCGTCCTCGAGCAGCAGCGGCACCACGGTGAGGCCTAGCCCGTGCAGCAAGTAGGTTGCCATGAACGTCGCCACCAGCACGCCCAGATAGTCAGCGCGGGTGCCGTCTCGGCCCATGGCCACGATGGCGGCGCGCAAGTGCCGCAGCGGCGGATCGACGGTGGCGTCGGGCCGGTCCGAGGGCATCCGGCTGGCCCAGGCCGCCAGCGGCGCACCGACCAAGAAGATCAGGAACGGACGGAACGTCCCGCCAACTGCCAGCACGCCTGCGATCACCGGACCGAGCAGCGAGGTCATCTGCAGTCCCGTGAGGTTGATGCCCATGGCGCGGGTGCGTGCGCTGCCCTCGAAGGCGTCCGCGATCAACACGATGCCGACCCCGAGGATTCCCGAAGTGCCGATTCCTTGAATGAAGCGCACGACCACCAGCGACCAGAACGAGTTGGCGAAGAACCCGGCCACGCCGAAGACCGAGAACAGGGTCAGCGCGGCGAGGATCACCCTGCGCCGACCGGTCCTGTCGGCCAGGTAGCCGATGATGGCTGAGAACAGCACGCCGGCGAAGGAGATGGATCCCTGCACCAAGCCGATAGACCCGCGCGACACTCCGAAGGCGTCGGCCAGGTCCGGCAGAATCGGCGCGGTGACCGAGAATCCGAGCGCGCCCATCGATCCCACTGCGATGGCGATCGCCAGAAGCTCATAGGGTCTGCTGGCCGTGCCGAAGGGTCGGCTCAGACGGGGGGCCAGGTTCACTGAGCGATCATATATGATATATGTTCGTCTCGTCGGACACAGCGAGCCGCTGCTCGCGGCGGCACCACCGCGCTTCCCGGATCATTGGAGGTTCAATCGAGGCCATGTCATACCAAGAGATTGTCTTCGAGGTCCGCGACGATGCGGCCTGGATCGGCATCAACCGTCCCGAGGTGCGCAACGCCTTCCGCGAGCAGACGCTCGACGAGCTCGCCGATGCGCTCAACTCCACCCGCACCGATCCCACCATCGTGGCGGCGGTGGTGTACGGGGTGGGCGGCCACTTCTCCGCCGGCGGCGACTTCCACGCCATGATGAAGCTCAACAAGGCCAACTCCTACATGTGGAACGACCGCATGCAGAAGGTGGCCATGACCTGCCGCAACCTTCCCATCCCGGTCATCGCCATGGTCGAGGGCGCCTGCGTGGGCGGCGGACACGAGCTGATGCTGTGGTGCGACCTGGTGATTGCGGCGCAGGACTCCATCTTCGGCCAGACCGGCGCTCGGGTCGGTGCCTGCCCCACCGTCGGAGCCACCCAGTACATCGGCAAGCTCATCGGCGAGCGCAGGGCCAAGGAGATGATCTTTCTGTGCAAGCGCTACTCGGGCGCCGAGGCGGCCGACATCGGGCTGGCCAACGAGGCGGTGCCGGCCAGCGAGCTGCTGGCCCGGGTGCAGGAGGTGGTGGCCCAGATCAAGGGCTACAGCTCCCAGACCATCCGGTCCACCAAGGTGTCGCTCAACTTCGACAGCGACGCCCTGTACCCGTCGTGGCAGCACGGCATGGAGCTGCTGGCCAACATCTGGGGAACCGAGGAGTCCCTAGAGGGGATGAACGCCTTCCTGGAGAAGCGCCCGGCCGACTTCCACCAGTTCCGGGAGCGCAACCGGGCCGCGCTCGACACCTACATGGACGACTTCAACGACGGCCGCAATCAGAGCGATTCCTCGCGCCGGGCCCGGCCGGCCTGACCGGGCGACCGGCAACCATCGCCCGCAGGTTGAGACAGGACGGTTGAGCATGGCGACCGAGGGTGCGCTGGAGGGCATTCGGGTGGTGGACCTCACCCGGGTGCTGGCCGGCCCGCTGTGCGCCATGTGGCTCGGCGACATGGGCGCCGATGTCATCAAAGTCGAGCGCCCCGGCACCGGCGACGACACCCGGGCCTGGGGACCGCCGTTCGCGGGCCCCGAGGCCGCCTACTACCTGGGCGTGAACCGCAACAAGCGCAGCCTTACGCTGGATCTGGGCGAGCCGCGGGGCCTGGAGATCCTCAAGGAGCTGATCAGGGGCGCGGACGTGGTGCTCGACAACTTCAAGATCGGCACCCTCGACCGCTGGGGCCTCACCGACGACTGGTACACCGCCGAGGCCCCGGCCGCGGTGCGGGCCACCATCTCCGGCTACGGATCCACCGGCCCCAAGGCGGCCATGCCGGGTTACGACTTCATCCTGCAGGCCGAGACCGGCCTCATGGCCATCACCGGCGAGCCCGACGGCGAATCCATGAAGCTCGGCGTGGCCATCGTGGACGTCTGCACGGGGATGCTGGCCGCCATGTCGGTGCTGGGTGCGCTGGTCGCCCGCCCGCGCACCGGCTGCGGCCAGCGCATCGAGTTGTCGCTGCACGACACCGGTCTGCAGATGCTGGCCAACGTGGCCGCCAACCATCTGGTCAGCGGCGCCGAGGCGGCGCGCTACGGCAACGGCCATCCCAACATCGTGCCCTACCGCACCTACCCGGCCGCCGACGGCGAGCTGGCCGTAACCGTGGGCAACGACGCCCAGTTCGCCAAGTTCGCCCGGGTGATGGGCCGTGAGGAGTGGTCCTCGGATCCTCGCTTCGCCCGCAACGCCGACCGGGTGGCCAACCGCGACCTGATCGACGGCCTGATCCGCGACCGGATGGCCACTCGCACCCGGGCTGAGTGGAGCACCGACCTGGAAGCCAACGGCATTCCCTGCGGTCCGATCAACTCGGTGGCCGAGGCTCTGGCCTCCCCGCAGGCGATGGCCCGGGACATGGTGACCACCGTCGAGCACCCCACCGCAGGGGAGGTGGCCCTCACCGGGGTGCCGTTCAGAATGTTCGGCACGCCCGCGGCCATCCGCCGACCACCGCCCACGCTGGGCCAGCACAGCGGCGAGGTGCTGGCCGAGTTGGGCCTCGACGACGCCGCACTCGCGGAACTGGTTGCTGCCGGGGTCACCACCGTTGCATGAGCGCCCCGACGTTGGCGCTGGTGGGCGAGGCAGGGCCAGAGATTGGCCGGGGCTGCCACCGTTGCATGAGCAATGCTGGGCCGCGTTGAGGGGCGCCCCGCCATGATCGCCAGGGAGTTCGCATGACCGCAGAGCCAGACCAAGAGCAACAGCCCGCCGAGTGGTGGCCCGAGCTGGGGCCGGTGTGGGCGCCGTCGGCCGTGCCCAAGCCGCCGTGCCCGTGCATCGATGTGCACACCCACCTGGCCGTGCCGGCGGCGTCGGCGGTGGCCAAGCCGCACTTCTCACCCGAGTTGGATCCGCGCTCGTTCTTCTCGCCGGCCGAGAGCCTGCGCTACAACCGGGAGCTGCGCGGCCAGCCCGAGCAGGTCGCCAAGTTCGAGCAGCCCGAGGCCCGCATCGAGGACATGGACAAGCAGGGCATCGACATGCAGATCCTGTCGGTGCCCCCCGGCGAGTACTTCTACTGGCTCGATGGTGAGCTGGCGGTGCGGGCCTCCCGCATCCAGCACGAGCGCCTGGCCGAGGTGGTGGCCGAGCACCCCAGCCGGTTCGCCGCGGTGGCCAACCTGCCCATGGACCATCCCGACCTGGCCGTCGAGGTTATGGTCGAGGCCCGCCGGGACTTCGGCATGGGCGGCTTCGAGATCAACGCCGACATCAACGGCGGCGACCTCGACGACCGCCGCTACGACCCGGTGTGGGAGAAGGCCGTCGAGCTGGGCATGACCGTGATCATGCATCCCCAGGGGTTCACCCACGGGCAGCGGATGAACGACTACTACCTCGTCAACGTCGTGTGCATGCCGCTGGCCTCCACGCTGGCGGTGTCGCGCATGATCCTCGGCGGTGTGTGGCAGCGCCATCCCGACCTGCAGATGGTGGTGGTGCACGGCGGCGGCTACCTGCCCTACTACTTCGCCCGCACCGATCACGCCTTCAGCGTGCGCCCCGAACTGCGCCGCCACATCGATCGCAAGCCCAGCGAGTACCTGCGCAAGCTCTGCTTCGACACCACCGTGTTCGAGCCCGGCATGATCGAGTACCTGGTGGACACCTTCGGCGACACCCAGGTCCTGCTCGGAACCGACTACCCCTTCGATATGGGCCCCACCGACCCGCTGGCCTTTCTGGCCGAGGCCCGCCTCACCGAGCAGTCCCGGACCCGGATCCTCGGCGCCAACGCAGCCCGACTATTCGACATCGCCGCCTGACCGCGGGGTGGGCGAGAGGGCAGGCTGCGATGAGTGACGCTTGTACGCGACTGGGATCGGCCGGTGCTTCGCGGCGGTTGCCGGTTGCTGATGCCAGTGCTTGGCGCAGCGCCGACCTTGCCGCTGACTCCCGCTGGATCCGCCGTCTGGGTCCGGCCGAGCTCGCTGAGATCGAGGTCGCGCTGGGCCGGGCCGTAGACCGCCGACTGCAGATCCCGTTCGGCCGGGAGGACTTCGAGGTCCCTGCGGTGGCCGCGTTCTTGCAGCAGGCGGCGGCCGAGTTGGACCACGGCTGCGGCATCCAGCTGATCCGGGGACTCCCTCGCGGGGACTTGACCGAGGCCGAGTGCCAGCTCGTCTACTGGGGACTGGGCGTGCAGCTGTGGATCGCCTATCCACCCGAGCGGCGCCGTCCGGTGGCACCACAGCTCCAAGAGCGCCCAAGAGGCCGAGCGGATAGACCCGTCCCCCTTTGGGGATCCCGCAGACCGCAGAGCGAGGCCGTGGCCCGAGCGGCCCGTGAGCGCAGCGAACAAGAGCGGGAGTGGCAACGCCGCACCGCAAGGCGTTTGGGAGCAATCCGCGCATGCTCTAAACCTGGATCCACCGGTGTGGTGGGTGTTCGGGGGTTGGCGCGTCCATCGGAAAGGCCTCCTGACATGGGAGAATGCTGTTTGGAAGTAACGGTCATTCTGGCCATGTGAGGAGGCACTTCCTGTGAGCAGCGTAGCGGGTGGGATCGACGGGATCGAGGCGGTCTTCGACGACGTTTCGCTGGTGGCCGACGCGGGGCTGTTGTTGGCGGGCACGGTGATGGACCGGCTGGGTTTGGAGGCGCTCATCGATGCGGTGGTGCGCCCGCCGCAGGCGGGCCGGGGGTCCGGGGCGAAGGCGCTGTCGGTGGTGGCGTCGATGCTGGTGGGCGGGTCGTTCATCGACGATGCTCAGCGGCTGCGGGCCGGTTCTGCGGGGGCGGTGCTGCCGTTTGTGCCTGCGGCGCCGTCGACTGTGGGGACGTGGCTGCGGTCCTTCGCTTTGGGCCATGTGCGACAGTTCGACCGCGCCCTGGAGCTGGCGCTGGGGAGGGCGTGGTCTTCGGGCGCGGCGCCTGATGCGGCGGAGTTGACGCTGGATCTGGACTCGACGGTGTGTGAGGTGTTCGGCAAGTCCAAGCAGGGCGCGGCCTACGGCCACACCAAGGTCTGGGGATACCACCCGCTGGCGGCGGTGCGAGACGACACCGGCGAGGTCGTCCATGCCCGGATGCGGTCGGGGTCTTCTGGGCGCGGCCACGCCCGCTTCGCCGCGGAGACCCTGGCGCGTCTTGGGCGCCTCGCGCCCGCCGCGGCGGTGACCGTGCGCGCCGACGCGGGGTTCTTCTCCTACGCGCTGATCGCCAAGCTCGACGCCCACAACGCCCGCTGGTCGGTCACGATCCCACAGAACGCCAAGGTCAAAGCCGCCATAGCCGCCATCGACGAGGCGGCCTGGGCGCCGATCGCCTACACCGACGGGGAGGCCCAGGTCGCGGAGACCGCTATCACAACGGGACGGCGCGATCCCTGCGGCCCCCGAGAGCTGCGGCTCGTGGTGCGCCGCACCCGACTCGCCGAGGGCCCCCAGCGCGAGCTGTGGCCCGACTGGCGCCACCACTGCCTCGTCACGAACCGAGACGACCTCCACGCCGAAGCCGCCGACGCCTACCACCGCAGCCACGCCCGAGTCGAGCTCGCCATCAAAGACCTCAAAGACAACGGACTCGCCCACTGCCCCTCAGGGAAGTTCTCCGCCAACGCCGCCCACCTCGCGTGCGCCGTGCTCGCCCACAACCTCGCCCGTTGGATGACACGCATCGGACACACACAGCACCCCGACCGGCTCACCGCAGCCGCCACCGTGCGCCGGCGGCTGCTCGCGGTGCCGGGCCGCCTCGTCAACCACAGCCGCCGCCGCAAGCTCCGCCTCCCCGCGAACTGGCCATGGGCACACCAATTCGCCGCCGCGCTGCAACACACCCGCAACCTCCCCCAACTCATCTAACCCACACACCCGGGCCCGGTGCCGCCCAGCACACACCCCAAGCGCCACCAACCAGCCACAACCCCAGCCGCCGCCCCAACACGCCCCAACAGCACCCCACGGCACCAGCACCCGCCCAACACCAGCACAAACACCCCAACCAGCCACCCCGACCAGCCCACCGGTGGATTCAGGCTAAAGCTGGTGGACGCAGGCGGGATCCCGGTTCGAGCAGGGGTCTAGCCGTCTGCCAGGCTGTCGGGTGTGCCTATGGCTCCTTCGGTGGCTAGGGCGGCGATCTCTTGGGCGCTTAGGCCCAAGCGCTCAGACAGGACTGACTCGGTGTGCTCGCCCAGCAGCGGGGCGTGGCGGTCGGGCTGCTCCCAGTTGCTGAGCTTCATCGGGCTGGGCTGATAGCGGATCTCGCCCGCCCGGGGATGGAGATAGGTGCGGACCATGCCCCGGGCCACCACATGGTCGTCGGCCAGCACCGCGGCCATGTCGTTCACCGGGGCAGACGGAATGTCGTGGCTGTCGAGCAGCTCGGTCAACTCGGCGGTGGCCATCGCCGCGAACACCGCCTCCAGCTCGCCCACCACGAAGTCACGGTTGGCCACCCGGGCGGCGTTGTCGCGGCTGCGGGGATCGTCGATCAAGTCCCGGCGTCCGATGGCCTCGCAGAGGTTGCGCCAGAACTTCTCGTCGCGGGCCACCACCACCACGTGGCCGTCGCGGGTGGCGAACGCCTGCCAGGGCACCATATGGCTGTGGGCCGTGCCCTGGCGGCTGGCCACCCGGCCCGAGTTGAGATGGTCGAGGCCGTCGTAGGCCAGCAGCGACACCAGCGAGTCGAGCATCGCCACGTCGGCGTGGCGGCCGCCTCCGTGCAGCTCCCGTCCCACCAGCGCGCCCAGAATCGAGATGCAGGCGTAGATGCCGCCGGACAGGTCCCCCAGCGGAGTCCCCACCCGGGCCGGGGGGCCGTCGGGCTCGCCGGTGTAGTCCATGTGGCCGCTGTAGGCCTGGATCACCAGGTCGAAGGCGGCCTTGTCGCGCCGCGGGCCGGTCTCGCCGAAGCCGGTGATGGTGGCGGTGACGATGTCGGGGTTGCGAGCCTTGAGGGCGGCGTGGTCGATCCCGAGCCGAGTCATCACGCCGGGCCGGAAGTTGTCGACCACCACGTCGGACGTCTCCACCAGCCGGTAGAACAGCTCTAGGCCCCGCTCATTCTTGAGGTCGAGCACCACGCTGCGCTTGCCCCGGTTCATGAACAGGTGGATGGCGCTCTCGCCCCGCAACGGCGCGATGTTCGGGTTGCGGGCGGTGTCGCCCCGGTGGGGCTCGATCTTGATCACGTCGGCGCCCATGTCGGCGAGGATGGTCCCCCCAAAGGTGCCCGCGATCACCTGACCGAGCTCCAGGACGGTGACGCCCTCCAGCATGGCGCCCACGGCTGCCGGCTACAGGCCCCAGGTGATGGGCACGACCTCGCCACCGGCCGCGGCGGCGTCCACGGCCCGCGACACCATCAAGACGTTGAGGCCGTCAACCCCGGTGGCCAGGATCGGATCGGTCCGGCGCTGGCCCACGCTGTTGATGAAGGCGTGGGTCTCCTCCTGCATGGCCCCGAAGTGCTCGCCGAGGGCCCAATCGCCGGGCATGTAGCTGCCCAGCAGGGCGACGTTCATCTTCACGTCGGGGGTGTAGGGGGCGGGCACCGGCACCCGGCTGGCCATCAGCACGTCGCGGTGGTCGTCCTTGACGCTGATGGTGCCGTCGCGGCCGAACAGCTCGAAGTCCATCGACGCCACGTACGCCGGCCAGAACTCGGGCAGCTCCCAGCTCACGCCGAGGTTGGCGACTGCCCCGTCCTCGAAGGTGAGCACGCTCCAGGTGGCGTCGGGGGCGGCGTAGTCGTCGTGGATGTTGCCCCGGGCGGCGGCCGCGTAGGCCGACACGGGAAGCGGCCCGTCGAGATACCAGAACAGCAGGTCGAACAGGTAGGTCATGGTGTTGATCGACGGGGTGGTGGTGCCGGCCCGCGAGATCACCGAGCGAGCCACCGCCTCGGTCAGGTAGATGGTCGCCTTGGCGCTGGTGACCTGGCCCACATGACCCCGCAGAACATGCTCCTTGATGGCCAGGTAGCGGCGGCGGAACCGCTGGGTGAATCCGGTGTAGAGGGCCACGCTGTACTCGTCGGAGGCGGCCAGCAGCTTCTCGGCCTCGTCGGGCAGGATGGCGAGCGGCTTCTCCACCAGCACCGGCTTGCGGGCCAGGATCGACCCCATGGCCGGATCGAAGTGGGCGTCCTCGGTGGAGGCCACGATCACCGCGTCGACTTCGGGCCGGGCGATCAACTCGGCCGCGTCGGTCGACCAGGCGTCGGCGCCGCAGGCATCGGCCAGGGTCTGGGCCTTCTCGCCGACCAAGTCGCAGACGGCCAGGAAGTCCACGCACGGATGGCGGTGGGCGATCTGGGCCCTCAGGGTGCCGATGGATCCGGCCCCGATCACGGCGACGCCGACCCCGTCGCGGATGTAGCGGCTGCGTGTCATTGGTCGTCGCTCCTCTCGGCCGCCCGGGCGGCGAGCTCGGCCCGGGCCAGCACGGTGCGGGCCACCCGGGCAACCGCGTAGTCCACCATCTTGCCGTCCACCGCGATCGAGGCCTGCCCGGAGGCCAGGGCCCGGTCGAACTCCTCGATGATGCGGCGGCTGTGGGCCACCTGCTGCTCCGACGGCGTGAACACGTCGTTGATCACCGGGATCTGGGCGGGGTGGATGGCCACCTTGCCCCCGTAGCCGAGGCGGCGGGCCAGCTCGCACTCGGTTCGCAGGGCTTCGAGATTGCGGAAGTCCATGAACACCGCGTCCATGGGATGCTCCAGACCGGCCGCCCGGGCGTCGAGCAGCACCTTGGAGCGGGCGTGCATGAGGCCCGTTCCCTCCGAGGTCCACTCAACCCCGAGATCGGCCACCAGGTCGCCCTGCTCCCCGCTGCCGAACAGCACGGTGGCCACCCGGCCGCTGCAGCGGACCATGTCGTAGGTGGCCCGCACCCCGGCCGCGCTCTCGATGAGCGGGGCGACGACGGTCGAGCCAACATCGAAAGAGAACGCCATCTCCAGCGCCCGCAGCGCGCCGTCGAGCTGGCGCAGCACCTCCGGGCTCTCGGCTTTGGCCACAACGAGCCCCGCCACCCCGGCCCGGCCCGCCGCGACCACGTCGTCCCAGAACATCTCGGTGTCGGGTGCGTTGGTGCGCACGAAGAAGGGGATGGGGGCGTCGGGCAGCTCGGCGAGGGCGGCTCGGGCCTTGGGCTTCTCGCTGGGCGCCACCGCGTCCTCGAGGTCGACGATCACCGCGTCGGCCCCCGATCGCACCGCCTTGTCGATGAGGTCGTGGCGATGACCGGGAATGAAGATCATCGACCTCGGGGTCAGCGTTGGAGTGGCCATGACGGGAGACTATAGGCTGGCGCAGATCATATATGATCGACTATATCAGAAACCCTCAAACGGCAGAAATGATCCGGGCGAGGCCCCCGCTACTTGATGGCCATCGGGTTGAGGGGCGAGCCGACCGCCCGAGTGAACGGCAGCGGCGGCCCGCAGAAGAAGAACTCGTAGACGCCGTCGGCCGAGCAGTCGCGGGCGAGGGGATCGAGGTCGAAGATCTCGCCCACCCACAGGCCCATGTGCACGATGGTCACGATGTGCATGGGCTGGTACACGTCGGGCGTCTCGTTGGGGCGAACCTCGAAGCCCCAGGTGTCGGTGGCCACCGCCGCGATGCGGTTGTCGGCCAGCCAGTCGGCGCTGGCCAGCCCCAGCCCGGCCGCGTCGCCTCCCGCGTAGTCGGCCCAGGCGCCGCGGGCCCGAACCTGGCTGATGGCGCCGGTGCGCACGAACACATGGTCGCCGCAGCCGACGCCGACCCCGCCGAAGGCCGCCGCCTCGTCGAGGTCGTCGCCACTGATGGCGTAGCCGGGATCGAGCCAGTCGAGGCCCTTGGCCGCGGCCACGTCGAGGAGCACCCCCCGGCCGGCCATGGCCCCCGCGGCCTGGCTGACCGAGTTCTTCAGCGCGCCCCGGCTGGTCACCCAGTCGGCGGAGTAGCCGTTGTAGATGCGCTTCTCGAACACGATGTGGCCCAGCGAGTCCCATTGGGTGCCGCACTGCAGCGGCATGATGATGATGTCGTCGGTGCCGGCGAAGTGCCGGTCGACGCCCCCGTAGAAGTCCCGCACCGCGGTGCCCGCCATGGCGTCGGCGCCGTCGCGGATCATCAGGTGGATGGGATTGAACCGGCCTCCCCCGGTCTGGGGCCCCTCGTCGTCGAAGGGGAGCGCCATCGAGATGGTCTTGCCCGTCCTGATCAGCGCCCCGGCCGCGGCCACGTGCTCGGGTTCGGTGAAGTTGAGCGTTCCCCGCTGATCGTCGTCGCCCCAGCGCCCCCAGTTGCAGAGCCTTTCGGAGATGCTGCGCACCGTGTCGATGTTGGGAGTTGCCATTCCGCAGGTCCTTTCGGTGGGCCCGCGGACGCGGGCGAGCCGGTCGAGCACCCTACGGAGCAGGCGCCGGCCAGCCAAACCGCCCCGCCCCGGTTCGTCGCGGCATTCGACTGGCAACAATGAACAGAATGGAGGCCGGCCCATGTCGGTAGAACTCAGCGACGAACAGGAGATGTTCCGCGCTGCGGTGCGCGACTTCTGCGAGCGGGAGATCTCCCGCGAGTACGTGCGGGAGTGCGACCGCGAGCGGCGGGCGCCGCGCGACCTCTACGAAAAGCTCGGCGAACTGGGCTGGCTCGGCATCAACATTCCCGTCGACTACGGCGGCTCCGGCGGGGGCGCGGTTGAGGTGGCCATCCTGCTGGAGGAGGTCGGCCGGGCCTTCCTCGACTTGGCGCTGTGGATCTTCAGGGCGGTCACCTGGGGCGGACTGGCGGTGGGGCGCGACGGCTCCGAGGAGCTCAAGCGGGAGGTGCTGCCCCTGATCGCCGACGGAACGAGGTCGGTGTGCTACTCGCTGACCGAGCCCGAGGCCGGCTCCGACGCGGCCTCCATCTCGCTGAGCGCGGTGCCCGACGGCGACGACTTCGTGCTCAACGGCCAGAAGGTGTTCACGTCGGGCTTCAAGGTCAGCGACTACGACCTCGTGGCCGCCCGCACCTCGTCGGAGGGTCCCAAGCACCAGGGCATCAACAACTTCCTGGTCGACACCTCGTCGCCGGGCATCACCTGGACGCCGATGGAGACCCTCGGCCACTGGCCGCTCGGGACGGCCCACGTCTTCTTCGACGACGTCCGGGTCCCGAAGGGCCGGATGCTGGGCGCCCTCGGCGACGGCTGGCGCGACAACGCGGTCTACCTGCGCTATGAGCGGCTGTGCCTGTCGGCGGCCCGCACCGGGGCCTCCAAGGCCGCGCTGGCCGATGCGCTCGCCTACGCCCAGCAGCGCCGGCAGTTCGGCCGCCCGATCTCGAAATTCCAGGCGGTGAGCCACCGGCTGGCCGAGATGCAGATGCTCACCGAGATATCCGAGATGCTGGTCTACCGCTACGCCGACCGCCTCGACCGCGGCGCGGCCACCACCAGGGACGCCGCCATCTTGAAGCTGCACGTGTGCGAGGCCTACAAGAGGGTGGCCGACGAGGGCCTGCAGGTGCTCGGGGGCTACGGCTACACCATGGAGCACGACCTGCAGCGCCACTTCCGCGAGTCCCGGCTGGGGGTGATCGGCGCCGGCACCTCCGACATCCAGCGCAACATCATCGCCAAGACCATGGGGATCTGAATGGAGTCACCGCTCATCACCGATCAGGCCCGGCGCTGGGCGGCCGAGCCCTTCGTCCCGGTCGTGTTCGAGGTGGGCCGCAACGACATCCGGCGCTACGCCCACGCCATCGGGGCCACCGACCCGGTCCACATCGACCCCGCCGCCGCCCGGGCCGCCGGCTACCGCGACCTGCTGGCCCCGCCGTACTTCCCCTATGTGGTGCGGATGCATGGTGCCCACCTCACCGACCGCTCCGGGCTCGAGCCGGACGGCTCGGCCACCGAGGACGTGCCGCCGCTGGAAGTCGAGCGGGCCATGGCCGGAGAGACCGAGATCGAGATGGGAGTGCCGGTGGTGGCCGGAGACACGATCACGCTGCACAAAGAGATCGTCGACCTGTACGAGAAGGTCGGGCGGTCGGGTCCGATGGCGTTCGTCAAGACCCAGTTCACCTTCTGGAACCAGCAATCGGAGATGGTTATGCGGGAGCGCTTCACGAGGATCTACCGATGAGCGCCTCCGACGCGGCGCCGCCGCCCGCTCCGGCTGCGCTGTCGGTCGGCGACGAGATCCCGCCGCTGGAGTGCCGTCCCGACGAGATCGACCTGTTCATGTTCAGCGCGGCTTCGTGGCTGATCCATCGGGTGCACTACGACGCCGCATTCACCACCGGCCACGACGGCCATAGGGGCCTGCTGGTCCACGGTCCGCTGCAAGGCGCCCAGATGATGCGGTCGGTGCAGGTGTGGCTGGGCGTTGAGGCTCGTCCGCTGACCATGGCCTACCGCCACTTCGCGCCGGCGTATGCGGGCGACAGCCTCGAGTTCGGCGGGACGGTCACTGCGGTAGACGCCGAGGCGGGGTCCTTTGACGCCGATCTCTGGGCCCGCAAGTCCGACGGCACTGTCACAACCAGCGGGTCGGCGACGTTCGCCCTCCCGACGGCTAGCTAGACGCGGGTGCGGGCGGATCGTTCGAGCCAGCGTCCTCCGATGTGCATCAGCAGAGAGGAGCACGCCGCGCTGGCGGCCACGCACAGCCAGGCGGTGGAGTACCCCGACGCCTCCACCACCGCTCCGAACAGCGGAGGGCCGACGACCCCGCCCGCGTAGAGCCCGGTGCCGGCGATGCCGGTGGCCAGCGCGGGGGCCAACGGCACGCGGCTCACGATGGCGTAGTTGAACAGCGCCGGCCAGCCCCAGCCGCTGGCGAAGGCCAAGATCGTCACCGCCAGCAGCGGCCCCGGCGCACTCACCCGGCCCATGAGCACGAAGCTGGCCGCGCCGACGACCATCAGGCCTGTCATCAGCGGGACGTGAAGCCGCGGCGACCGGTCGCCGGCCGCGCCCCACAGGATCCGGGCCCCGATGCCCGTAAGGCTGCCCGCGGCCAGGATCGTGCCCGCGGTTCCCGGCGCCACCCCGGCCGCCACCGCCGACTCCACGTAGAAGGCGGCCACCGACGCCCCGCCCACCACCGCGGCGGAGGCTGCCCCGGCCAGCACCACCAGCGGCCCCACCGGAACCGGCGCCGCTGGACGGGAGCGGTCCCTGAGGCTGCGGCCCTGTCCTCGGCGGCCCCACACCACCAACGGGAGCGTGGCCGCCGCAGCCAGCAGGAACGCCCAGCGCCAGCCCACCGTCAAGCCCAGCAGAGGAACGGAGGCCCCGGCCAACAGGGTGCTGATCGGCCCGGAGGACTGCTTCACCCCGAAGGCCGCGCCCTGCCGCCGGACCGGGATCGTCTCGGTCATCACGAGGTTGGAGGCGGGAAGGGCCGCGCCGTTGGCCAGGCCCGCCGCCACCATGAGGACCAGCAGCCCGCCGTAGTTGCGGGCGAACAGCGCGATCGACGCCATCGCGGCCCCGCCCAGCGCAGCCGACACGGCCACCGCCCGGCGACCGCCGACGGCCTCGCTGAAGCGGCCCCCGGGGACCGACGACAGCGCGGAAGACAGGTAGTAGGCCGACGCGGCCAGCCCCAGGCGGGTCTCGCTGAAGTTGAGCTCGTCGCGAATGAACACCGCCAGCGCGCCCAGCAGGAACACCGGCAGGGCGCCCAGCGCGATCGAGGTCGTCGACACGGCCAGCCCAGTGAGCGCCGAGCCCCGGCCGCCGGCCCCGCTCATCGGTGGCTGCGCTCTAGGGCGTCCCACATGAGTCCCACATGATTCGCGCCGAAAGTGGCCGAATGCGAGAGCCCCGGCCGCGGCCGCTCATCCGAGGCTGCTGCGCTCTAGGGCGTCCCACACCGCCGCGACCGTGCTGCGGAAGGCCGCCTCGGTGGTGGTGTGAGGTGTTCGGGGCCGCTCCAGGGGCACCTCCACCGTGGCCAGCGCCCAGGCGGGCGGCCCGGCGAGCACGGTGATCCGGTCCGACAGCAGCACCGCCTCCTCCACGTCGTGGGTCACGAACACATAGGTGCGGGGATCGAACTGCCAGGCCGTCTCGAACTCCTGCCAGAGGCGGCGGCGGGTCAGGGCGTCGAGGTGCACGAACGGCTCGTCCATGAGCATCACGTCGGCGTCGTGGGCGAAGGCCCGCGACATGCCGGCGCGCGTCTGCTGTCCCGCGGAGAGGGTGCCGGGCATGCGGTCGAGCATCCCCTTGAGGCCGACCCGGTCCGCGCTGAAGGAGCGGATCTTGCGGTAGAGGTGGCGGCGCTTAGAGCTGAACTCCACCCCGATGCCGATGTTGCGGCCGGTGGACCACCACGGGATCAGCGTCGGGTCCTGGAACACCATGGCGGTGCGGTTCGGCCGCATCCGCCGGCCAAGGAAGCGAACCGAGCCCGACTGCGGCTCTACGACGCCGGCCAGTACCCGCAACAGGGTGCTCTTGCCGCAGCCGGTGGGGCCGACGATGGCGTGCACCGACCGCGATTCGATGGTGAGGTCGAGATCCTTGATGGCCTCCACCTCGTCGGCCGTGCCGTCGCGGTACCGGTACGAGACGGCGCTCAGCTCAACCCGCACGGCTGTTCTCCCAAGAATGCGCGCAACTCGACTTGACTCGGATGGACCGCAAGATAATATCGAATGTATAGTGCATGATCGGTCGGGCTCAGGACATCCGTCGGGCTCGATTCGGCGAAGCGGCTGCCACCTCCGGCGGTGGCCGGATCCGATTCCTGCGAGAGGGAGGACAACATGTTTAGACGGAACCGACTGGTAGAGGTGATCGCGGCGCTCGCCGCGTTCAGCCTGCTGGCTGCGGCCTGCGGTGACGACGACGCGCCTGCGCCTGTCGTCGACACCAGCGCGGTCGAGGCCGAGGCCGCCGCGGCCCAGGCTCAGGCCGACGCGGCCCAGGCCGCCGCCGATGCGGCAGCCGCCCAGGCCGCCGAGGCGCTCGCTGCGCTGGAGCAGGCTCAGGCCGACGCCATGGCCGCCAGCGAGGCCGATGCGGCCGCGTCGGCTGCCGCTCAGGCCGAGCTCGACGAGGCGGTGGCTGCTGCCGAGTCCGCCCAGGCTGCTGCCGAGGCCGCTCAGGCCGACGCCATGGCCGCCCAGGACGAGGCTGCCGCGGCCCAGGCAGAGGCGATGGCCGCCCAGGAAGCGGCGATGATGGAGCCCGAGGCGGCGTCGATCATCCGCTTCGCGTTCGCTCCGGACCCCGTCTGGGACTGGCTGACCGACACTGGTCTGCTCGCCCAGTGGGAGGAGGAGAACAACATCCGCATCCACACCAGCTCCACCTGGGACGAGTTCACCTACTTCGCGGGAGGCCACGGCGACATCGTGTCGATGGGCACCCAGGAGATCCCGGTGCTCGAGAACGAGACGTCGATCAAGACGGTCACCTTCGGCAAGTACAACTTCCAGCGCTCGCCGATGATGCGCCGCGCCGGCGACCCGTATCAGACGCTGGCCGACATTCCGCTCGGCTCGAACATCTGCGTGAGCAGCCCGGTGTCGAACACCGGCTTCTGGACCGTGCTGGCCGACCAGCTCCACGGCATCGACTACCGCGTCGGTGGCGGCGACTACAACCTGATCGTCAACGATCACTTCGTGAACCCGACCAACCTGCTGCGCGGCGACTGTGAGGCTGCGGTGGTCATTCCCGAGGCGGCCGTGCCGCACCTGCGCTCCGGCGAGATCGAGATCATGTACGACGGCCGTATGCCGTTCCAGCTCTACAACGAGTTCTCGGGCCTCAATGACGGCAAGAACCATGTGATGTCCAACCTGTTCACCGCCACCGAGGAGTGGTACGACTCTCACCCGCGTGAGGTTGCCGCATTCCTCGAGCTGTGGCAGATCGGCATCGCGGAGTGGGAGGAGAACACCGCCGACATCGTGCGGGCCTATCCGCAGCACTTCGCGGTCGAGGACGACGCCGACGTCGAGTTCACCGTCGAGTTCATGCAGGGCGCCAACGACTGGTTCGTCGAGAGCGTGTACCTCGATGAGGAGTGGGTCGCCAATGAGGTTGCGATCTACGACTTCATGACCGAGCTGCACGCAGACAACCCGAACGGGCTCCCGGCTGACTATCCAGCGCCTCGCTACGAGGTAGTCGCGCCCTAAGTTCCTCCAAGGGCGGCAATGGCGGGCTGACCGCACCCCCCAGCGGTCAGTCCGCCATTGCATCCTCTTTTCGAAACCCTTGCCGCAGACCGGTGAACCATTGTGACCACCACAGACACTGACATCACGGCCGACGCCTCCGGCGCCCACCGGGTAACCGAGGAGGAGCTGGCCCGCAAGGCCCGCCGCGCCGAGCTGACCTCGCGCTGGTTCTGGCGGATCCTCAGCTATATCGCGGTGCTGGCCGTGTGGGAGTTCGCCCTCCTCGACATCTTCAGCTTCCTGCGGGGCAGTCCCCTCGATCCCAAGCTGTTGCCGGGGCCCTCGGAGGTGGTCAGCACCTTCTTCGAGATCTGGGGCGAGGGCACGATGCCTGCCGCCTTCCAGGCCACCCTGACCCGCATCGCCATCGGGTTCGGCCTGTCGTTCCTGATCGGAGCGATGGTCGGGATCCTGATGCAGTCCAAGTGGTTCGAGGGCTTCTTCAAGGACGCAGTGCTGATCAGCCTGTCGGCGCCGGGGCTCATCTGGGTGCTGATCACTGCCATCATCTTCGGCAACCGGCCGCTGGGCCCCACCATCGCCATCATCTTGACCACCTTCGCGCTGGTCACCGTCAACGTCTCCGAGGGCATCAGGGCGCTGCCCAAGGACCTGCTCGACATGGCCAAGTCGTTCCAGGTCAGCGTGTTCAAGCGCAACCGCCAGATCGTGATCCCGCACCTGGCGCCCTACCTGTTCACCGGCCTGCGCTTCGGGTTCTCGATCGCCTGGAAGGTGACCGTGCTCACCGAGGTCTTCTCGTCGTCGGAGGGGATCGGCTTCGAGATGCGGATCGCCGCGGTGCTCTTCGACATGAGCGAGTTCCTGACCTGGATCCTGGCCTTCTTCTTCTTCGCCCTGTTCCTGGAGAAAGTCGTGCTCGAAGCAATCGAGAGGCGCTACTTCCGCTGGCGCCAGGCCGTTACCGCAAGCTGAGGGGAGGACTCGCCAACCATGACTGTCACCGAGACCCCCGCGAGCGTCGCCTCCGGCTCGCAGCCGAATCCGAGTTCTGGGCCGAGCTTGATCAAGCTTCCTGTGAGGATCGCCAAGTCGCCGCACTTCGCCCGGGTGCTGTTCCCCATCGCGCTGTTCGCGGTGTGGGAGCTCTCGCTGACCGCGGTGGAGGAGATCTGGCCCTTCGCGGTGGACGTGCTGCCCACCCCCAGCGAGGTCGGCGGGTTCATGTGGGACGAGTTCATCACCGACACCCTGGCCCGCAAGAACCTCTACGAGACCTTCTACATCTCGCTGCGCCGGTTGATGTCCGGCTTCGCCATAGCCATGGTCCTGGGCACCGCCCTGGGGCTGGCCATGGGCCTGTCGCGGGCCACCAATGCCTTCTGCCACGACTGGACCATGGCCATCCTGGCCATGCCCGCGCTGGCCTGGGCCCTGTTCAACAGCATCATCTTCGGCTTCGACGACCGCGGCCCGATCCTGACGGTGATCCTGGCCGGCATTCCCTTCGTGATCGTCAACGTGCGAGAAGGGGTGCGCAACACGCCGCGCGAGCTGTTCGACATGGCTCGCTCCTTCCAGGTTCCCCAGTCGAAGGTGATCCGCCATGTGCTGGTGCCGTCACTGATGCCGTTCATGTTCGCGGCGGCCCGGTACTGCTTCTCCATCGGCTGGAAGGGCCTGGTCATCGCCGAGGTGTTCGGCGGCCAGGACGGCGCCGGCTGGACCATCAAGTTCTGGTACGACGCCCACCGGGCCCACGGCGTGGTCGGCTACGCCGCCTTCTTCGTGATCTTCGCCATCCTCTTCGAGCGGCTCGTGTTCGAGCCCATCAGCCGCCGGGCCTTCCGCTGGCGGCCGCAGCTCCAGACCGAGGTGGTCGAGGAGGCTTTCGGCGAGCACCATGAGACCTACGGCGAAGAGGAGCCGGCGAGGCACTGATGCGCCTGTGCCCAGCGCGGGGCGAGAACTGTCGGAAAAACCAATGAACGGACGATCAAGTGGCTGAGATCAAAATCAAGAACCTCCACAAGGAGTTCGGCGTCGGCGCCGACAAGGTGGTCGCTCTCGAGAACGTCAACCTCGACATCACCGGGCACAGCTTCGTGTCGATCGTCGGGCCCTCGGGCTGTGGGAAGTCGACGCTGCTCAACATCCTCACCGGGATTGAGACCCCCACCAACGGAACGGTGGACATCACCAGCGACGGCCATGTGGCCGCGCCCGGCTACGTGTTCCAGGCCGCCCGGCTGCTGCCGTGGCGCACGGTGACCGACAACCTCATGTTCGTGCAGGAGGATCGCTCCGATGCCACCAGGAAGCGCTGTCAGCGCTACCTGGAGATGGTTCAGCTGGGCGACAAGGGGGACAAGTTCCCCGGCGAGCTCTCAGGCGGCATGCAGCAGCGGGTGGGCATCGCCCGGGCGTTCTCGATCGAGCCCGACGTGCTGTTCATGGACGAGCCCTTCAGCCACCTCGACGCCATCACCGCCCGGGCGCTGCGGCGCGAGCTTCACCACATGTGGGACGAGACCAAGAAGATGGTGGTGTTCGTCACCCACGACGTGGGTGAGGCGGTCGAGCTGTCCAACCGGATCCTGGTGTTCGCCAAGGGCGGCCGCCTCGAGGACGACATCCAGATCGACCTCCCCTTCCCGCGCGATCCCTCCGACGACGAGGTGGCCGTGGCCAAGGCCCATGTGCTGCGCAAGTTCGAGGAACTCGACCTTCTTGCCACCTGACCCAGCATCGGGCCAGACCCGGTCAGGCCACCGACATCAGCACCTTGAGCGAGTCGGAGCTGCGGACCCGCTCGAATGCGGCCGTCGCCTCGGCGAGGCTGAAGAGGTCGGTGACGATGGCCTCGAGGTCGAGGGTTCCCGATGCGGCCAGCTGGATGCCGCGGGCGTAGTCGTCCACCGTGGCCGCTCGGGGGTTCCACAGTGTGAGCTCCTTGAAGTAGAGCTGGTAGTAGGGCAGGCCGCGGTCTCCGCCGGTGAGGGTGCCGAACACGATCACCTCGCCCCCGACGGCAGCCAGCTCGATGGCCTGGGCCACGGTCGCCTCGGTCCCCACCGCCTCCACCACCAGATCCGCCCCCAAGCCTTGGGTCATCTCCCGCACCAGCGAATCGGCTTCGCTCGGTGCGGCCACTGCGGCCGCGCCCAGCCGGCGGGCCAGATCCTGCTTCCATTCCGAGCGGGTCACACCCACCACCGTGACCCCGGCCGCACTCAGCAGCTGGGTGAACAGCAGCCCGCTGACGCCGAGGCCCAGCACCACCGCCACATCGCCCACAATGGTCGGCGAGCTTCGCTGGGCATGCACGCAGGTGCCCAGCACCTGCAGGAGCCCGGCCGCGGTGGCGCCGACCGAGTCGGGCACCTCCAGCAGCCGGTGGCTCGGCACCAGCGCGTACTCGGCGAACACGCCGTCGGCATCGCGGCCCAACAGGCCGCCGGCCAGGCAGAGGTTGCCCCGGCCCTTGATGCACATGGCGCAGGTTCCGCAAACGATGGCCGGGTCGATGAGCACCCTGCGGCCCACCGGCGGGCCGGACTCGGCGGCTGCCGCCACCACCCCGACCATCTCATGGCCCATGATCCGCGGGTAGGAGACCGGGATCGATCCGCTGAGGATCTTCACGTCGGTTCCGCAGATCCCGACGGTGTCGATCTTGACCACCGCGTGTGCGGGGCCGGCCGAAGTCGGATCGGGGGCGTCGGTGTGGGCCAGGCGCCCGGGCGCGGTGACCTGCACGCACTTCATGTCGGCCTCCCCTTCGCCTACAGCCCGGTTGATACTATCGATCAACCTCCTGCACAAGAGGAGATGGAGCGCAAGTGACCGATACAGGCCTCACCGTGCCGCACAAGAACGCCCGAACCCGGGTGACCGCCCACGAGTTCGTGCGCGAGACCCTCAGGGAGGGCATTCTCGACGGCAGCATTCCCAGCGGCACCAGGCTGGTGCAGGCCGATCTCGCCGAGCAGCTGAGTGTCAGCACCACCCCGGTTCGCGAGGCGCTGCGCGACTTGGCTGCGGAGGGGATCGTCGAGCTGGACGCCCACCGGGGCGGAACCGTGCACCGCATCAGCACCGAGGAGCTCCAGGAGATCTATGAGCTGCGCCTGCTGCTGGAGGTGGTGGCGATGGAGAAGGCCGCGGTTCGGATCACCGCCGAGCAGCTGGCTCAGGTCGGCGCGGTGCTGGAGCAGATGCAGGCAGCCCACCCCACGGCCGACTGGGTGATGCTCAACCGCGACTTCCACATGGCGATATACGAGGCGGCCGGATCGCCTCGGCTGCTGGCCATCCTGCGCACCCTGCTGGACACGTCGGTGATGTACGTGAGCATGGCGGTGAAGCGCAGCCCTGCCACCCGCGAGCGGGCCACCCGCGACCACCAGCGCATCTTCGAGGCCCTCCGCAGCCACGATGCCTCCGCCGCGGCCGATGCGATCCGGGATCACCTGGAGATCCCGCGGTCGGTCCTCCAAGCCGACCTGCAGTCCTAGAGCCCGAGCGAGGAGGCGTCGATATGGCGTCGACGGTTGCTGACGCGCCAGCGGGCGCCGGGCCTGTTCGCACCATCGACATGCACTGCCACCTGGCCGTGGCGTCGTGCGAGCCGCTGCTGGCCGCCCACCGCCGCTCTGCCTACGAGCCCTATGTCCACTTCATGAACCAGAGCTCCCAGGAGCACAACGCGGTGATGATCCCGTCGATCGCGGCGCAGCTGCACGATCCGAGAGCCCGGATCGAGCCGATGGACCAGATGGGCGTCGACGTCCAGGGTCTGGCCACCTTCGTGTCGCAATACGGCTATTGGCTGCCGACGTCGGTGGCGGCCGAGTCGGCCCGGATCCAGAACGACGCCCTGGCTCAGGCGGTGGTCGACGTACCCGGACGGTTCGCGGCTTTGGGCGCCACCGTGCCGCTGCAGGATGTGGATGCGGCCATTGCCGAGATGGACCGGGCGGTCGACGAACTCGGCTTCAAGGGACTGCAGATCGGCGGCACGGTCGACGGCCACAACCTCGACGAGCCCCGTTTCCGGCCCTTCTGGCAGGCGGTGGCGGCCAAGGGCGTGCCGGTGATCCTGCATCCCAACGGCTACGAGGAGAGCCACCGCCTCGACGAGCACTTCCTGGTCAACTGCATCGGCAACCCTCTCGAGACGACGGTGGCGGTGCACCGGATGGTCTTCTCGGGGCTGTTCGAGGAGCTTCCCGACCTGAAGCTGGTGCTGCTGCACGGGGGCGGATACGTGCCCTTCTACGCGGCCCGCGCCGACCACACCTGGGAGGTTCGCCCCGAGACCCGCACCCGCATCCCCGACCGGCCGCCCAGCCACTACTTCAAGCGCCTCTACTACGACACCATGGTGTTTCAGCCCCAGTACGTGAAGCACCTGATCGAGGTGGTGGGCACCGACCGGGTGATGATGGGCACCGACTTCCCCTTCGACATGGGCGAGACCGATCCGGTGGGCCTCATCGACCGGATAGAGGGCCTGACCGAGCCCGAGCGGGCCGCGCTCAAAGGCGTCAACGCAGCCCGCCTGTTCGACCTGTAACTGCCGTGGGCCGCGCTGGCCGCAAGACCTGACATAATATATGATCAGCGCTTTGTCGAGGCTGCGCCGAGGAGGCCAGATGAGTTCGTCACAGACCCCGTGGATTACCGACGAGTGGTTCTCGAGCCCGTGGAACTACCTGCCCGAGGCCACCGGGGAGATGAACCTCCCCGAGACGCTCAAGGTTCACGACGTCACCCTGCGCGACGGCGAGCAGCAGGCCGGGGTGGAGTTCACCGCCGACGAGAAGATGCGCATCGCCGAGCTGCTCAGCGACGCCGGGATCCATCGCATCGAGGCCGGCCTGCCCGCGGTGTCGCCCGCCGACGAGGAGGCCGTGCGCCGGATCGCCGCGGCCGGGCTCGACGCCGAGGTCTACGCCTTCTCGCGGTGCATGGTCGATGATGTCAAGCTGGCCATCGACTGCGGCGTCTCCGGCGTCGTCATGGAGGTGCCCTCCAGCCACCACTTGATCGAGAAGGGCTACCGCTGGCCGGTGGAGAGGGCGCTCGACGCGTCCATCGAGGCCACCAACTTCGCTCGTGACCACGGCCTGAAGGTGACCTTCTTCCCCATCGACGCCACCCGAGCCGACATCGGCGAATACCTCGACATGATGGAGCGGGTCGCCACCGACGGGTACGTCGACGCGGTGGCTCTCGTAGACACCTTCGGAGTGCTGTCGCCCCATGCCGTCGCCTACTTCGTGCGCCAGACCCGCGACCGACTCGGCGTGCCGATGGAGACCCACTTCCACATGGACTTCGGCATGGGCGTGGCCAACACCATCCTGGCCGTGACCGAGGGCGTCGAAGTCATCCAGACCACCGTCACCGGCCTCGGCGAGCGCTCGGGCAACACGCCCACCGAAGAGACCATCTTGGCCCTGCTCACCATGTACGGGCTCGACACCGGCATCAAGACAGAGCACTTCACCGACATCTCCCAGCAGGTGCTGGCCATGGCCGGGGTGGCGCAGCCCGGCAACCGCCCCATCGTCGGGGAGCGCCTGTTCAACGTGGAGTCCGGCATCATCGCCACCTGGGTCCGCAATGTGGGCGACGAGGTGATCGAGGCCTTCCCGTTCCGCCCCGAGCTGGTGGGCCAGGCTGCCCCCGAGATCGTGCTGGGCAAGGGCTCGGGCGTGGACTCCATCCGGGTCTGGCTCGAGCGCAACGACATGTCCGCCGGCGAGGGCGAGATTCTGGAGATCCTCGGCATCGTCAAGGCCAAGTCGCTGCAGAAGAAGGGCCTGCTCAGCAACGACGAGTTCGTCGAGTGCGCCCGCAGGGTCATCAGCTAGTCGGGCCGCGCCCCGGCGCCCGATCAGCCCGCATCCCCGACAAGGAGCAACAGTGAAAGAAGCATTCGGAGTCCTCGGTACCGACTGGCGAGAGGGGATCAACTGGCAGGAGGTGCGCGAATGGCGCCTGCGCCGGGCCCGCGAGGCCATGGCGCGCCACGGCCTCGGCGCCATGCTGCTGATGTACGACGAGAACATCCGCTACGTCACGTCCACCATGACGCCGGGCTGGAACCAGCTCAAGCCCGGTCTGCGCTACGCGGTGCTCATCGAGGGCAAGGAGCCGATCCTCTACGAGCAGGGCGACATCGGCTACCACATCCGCGAGCACTCGCCCTGGATCCCCAAAGAGAACGTGCGCTACTCCTACGCCTGGATCAAGGGAGCGGCCGGGCCGGCGTCCACCGCCCAGGTCGACAAGTTCACCGCTGCGCTCATGGCCGACCTAGAGGACGCGGGCGTGTCGGACCAGCCGCTGGGCGTGGACTTCATGGATCTCAACATGATCCGAGCCTTCGAGGAGCGCAACATCAACTGGGTCGACGGCATGACGCCGATGATGGAGGCCCGCTCCATCAAGAGCCCCAACGAGCAGAAGGCCATGCGCATCGTGGGGGCGATCTGCGACGTCACCCACTACGAGTTCTCGCAGTTCCTCAAGCCGGGGCTCACCGAGAACGAGGTCACCGCCTTCGGGATGGAGTACCTGTACAGCATCCCGGGCATGGAGAACGTGGAGGACGTGATCGTCTCGTCGGGTCCCAACGCTTGGCCGAACTGGCGCAACCACGGCGACCGCATCATCCGCCCCGGCGATCTGGTCATCATCGACCTGGCCGCGCTCACCTGGAACGGCTTCAAGTCCTGCGTGTACCGCACCTACTGCGTGGGCGGCACGCCCACCGACGAGCAGAAGCGCTACTACGACCTGGCCAACAAGTGGCTGCAGGACTCCATCGAGGCCACCCGGCCCGGTGTCACCACCGCCGACATCGCCGCGGTGTGGCCCTCGGCCAAGGACATCTGGGGCTACGAGGAGGAGGACGAGGCCGCCGCCAACCTGTGGGGCCACGGCCTGGGGCTGGCCCAATACGACCAGCCGGTGATCTCGCGGATCTGGTCGCTGGACCATCCTCAGGAGATCCAGCCGGGCATGGTGTTCGCCCTAGAGACCCAGCACGGCAAGCTCCACGAGTTCGGTGTGCGCCTCGAGGAGATGTTGATCGTCGACGAGACCGGCGTGGAGCTGATCTCCACCTTTCCCCTCGACGAGATCACCTGCGCCGGGTGAGCGCCCGCGTGTCCGAGGGCGGGCCGCCGCTGGTTCTGCCCCTCGGCCACCCCGCCGCGTGCGATGTGGCCGCCGCGGGCGCCAAGGGCGCCGGGCTGGCTCTGGCCACCGCCGCCGGCCTTCCCGTGCCTGACGGTTTCGTCGTGTCACCCGCCGCTTCTGGGCCCGCGCTGGAACTGGCGGAGGCTCAGATGGCGAGCCGGGGCTCCGGTGGCGCCCGGATGGCGATCATCGGCTGCGAACTCGACGCTGAGCTGACCGATGCCCTGGAGCGGGCTGCACAGGGCCTGCCTGAGCCGCTGATCGTGCGTTCCTCCAGCATCCTGGAAGGCTCCGGCGAGTGGTCGGGCGCGTTCACCTCAGTGCCCGAGGTGCGCCGCGGCGAGATCGCCAAGGCGGCCCGCAGCGTCTGGGCCTCCTGCTACTCGCTGGAAGTGCTGGAGCGCTACGAGGCCGCCAGCATCGAGCCCGCCGACGCGCCGATGGGCCTGGTGGTGCAGCCGGAGATCGCTCCCGACTTCGGAGGGGCCGCGCTGAGCTTCGCCGACGGGTCGGTGAGGATCGACGCGGTGAAGGGATCGCCGCGCGACCTGATGGCCGGCTGGTCCTCCGGCAGCCGGGCTGAGGTGACTGGTCGGGAGGTGTCGGGCCACGACGCAGTCGAACTGGTGGGCCTCGATGCGTTGCGGTCCGTGGCCGATCTAGCCCTTGACGCGCGCCGCGAGCTCGGCTGCAACCTGATCGAATGGGTGGTCTTCGATGGCGAGCCGCTGCTGTTGCAGGTTCAGCGGTCCCGTGCGGGCGATGCCGCCGCCAGCTTCGAGGTGCCCGCCGCCCTCGGCCATCGCTTCGCCGCCGACTTCGTGCGCATCGCCCGCGACTATCCGGGCTCGTGGGGCGAGGAGCTGGTGCTGGGCTGGCTGCCGGCTATGGGCCGGGGCCTTGCGCCGGTCGAGCCCCCCGCCGAAGCGTCCGTTGACGAGTTGGCCGACGCCGCTCGAGCCCTGGCCCGCCGCCTGGTGGCCCAGGCGTGGGGCGCGGCCCCCGACGAGGCCCAGGGGCGGGCCATGAGCGTGCTGCGGCGCATGCGCAGCGACCGGCCCAACGAGTCGATAGAGGCCTTGCGGTCGCTGGCGCCGGTGGATGAGGAACCCGCCGCTCGGCTGCTGGGCATGGCCCGCCGGCTGATCGAGCGCACCCGACCGGCCGGCCGCCAGGGGCTCGACCGGTGGGAGCCGGTGCTGGCCGGCGTGGCCGCTCTGCAGGGCGAGGTCTATGGTGGCCGGGGCAGCGCCTCGGGAGTGGGGGCCGGTCGCCTGGTCTGGGTGGAGCACTCCAAGCAGACCGACCATGTGCGGCCCCGCGACATCATCGTCACGCAGTACCCGCTGGCCAACTTCTCGCCCCTGCTCTTCGACGCGGCCGGGATCGTGTCGCTGGGAGGCGCACCCACCGCGCACCTCTTCGAGGTGGCCCGATCGCTGACCGTGCCGGCGGTGGTGGACTGTCCGATCGGCGACCTGCTGCGAAGCGGCCCCCGCCTGGGCATGCTCGACGGCGATGCCGGGAGGGTTGCGATCCTTCCCCCCGACGATGGATAGCACCGGAGGGCTGCCCGTCGTCGGGGTGGTGGGCCTCGGGGTGATGGGCGGGGCGATGGCGGGGCACATCCGCGCCGCGGGCCACGATGTCGTCGGCTTCGACATCGACCCGGACCGGGCCGCTGTGTGCGGGATCCGCCCGGCCTCGGGGGCGTCGGAGCTGGCCGCCGAGGCCGATGTGGTCGTGCTCTCCCTGCCGACCGTCGAGTCGCTGCGGGAGGCCAGCCGCGCCCTGGCCTCGGCTCGGAAGCCGGGCTTGGTGGTGGTGGAGACGGGCACCTTCGGAATCGAGGCCAAGCAGGACGCGAGGGCCGTGTTGGAGTCCTCCGGCGCGGCGGTGCTCGATGCGCCGCTCAGCGGCACCGGCCTGCAGGCTGCCGACGCCACCCTGATCGTCTACGCCAGCGGTGACCGCGATGCCTTCGCGGCGGCCGAGCCGATCCTCAGCCATGTCGGGCAGCGAACCTTCTATCTGGGCGAGTTCGGCAACGGCTCGCGCATAAAGTTCGTGGCCAACCTGCTGGTGTCGGTCCACACCCTGGCCGCGGCCGAGGCTCACCGGCTGGGCGCGGCCAGCGGCCTGGATCCCCAGGTCGTTCAGGAGGTGATCGGCGCCGGAGTCGGCTCCTCGAAGATCTTCGACATCAGGGGGCCGATGATGGTCGCCGGGGTGTACGAGCCACCCTCGGCCCGTCTGGCCATCATCGGCAAGGACGCCGAGATCATCGCGGCGCACGCTCGGGCCGTGGGCGCGCCCACGCCGCTGCTCGATGCCGCCCTGCCCCAGTACCTCGCGGCCATGGCCGACGGCCTGGGCGACCTCGACGCGGCCGCGCTGCACCAGTATCTGGCGGAGGTTTCGCCTTGAGTCCGAGCGCTTCGCCCTCGGGCTACGCCCAGGGCCCCTTCGCGGTGGACTGGGAGGACCGCTACGACATGACCCGGCTGCGGCGCGACCGAGTGGCGGCCGCCCAGCGGGAGCTGGCCACCGCCGGCGTCGATGCCGTGATGGTGTGGAAGGACGAGAACGTCAGGTATCTGACCTCGCTGCGGGCCCAGCTGATCGCGGGCAAGACCATGGCCCTCAACGGCGCGCTGCTGCAGGCGGGCGAAGAACCGGTGCTGCTGTGCTCGGGCGGCGAGATCGACAAGGCTCGGGCCGGAATGGGATGGCTCGCCGAGGCCCACGCCATACCCATCATGGAGCAGGCCGAGCTGGTGGACGGCTTCGTGTCCAGCATCCTGCGTCCCATCCTGGCCGAACGGGGCCTCGCCGACGGGCGCCTGGGGGTGGACGCGGCCAGCGTGTCGTTCCTCGACGCCATGCGGGTCCACCTGCCCAACCTCGAGATCGTCGACGGCGATGCCGTCATGCAGCGGGCCCGGCTGATCAAGACCGACACCGAGATCGCCATCATCTCCGAGGCCTGTGCCATCGGCGACGCGGTCACCCAGCGGGCCCTCGACGAGACCAGGGCCGGTCGCCGCGAGCTGGAAGTGGCTGGCGACGCCATGCAGACGCTGTTCCACCTCGGGGGCGAGATGGCCCATGTGATAACGCCGTTCGTTGCCTCGGGCGAGCACATGTCGCCCCCTCACCGGCTGGCCACCGACAAGCTGATGCGGAACCACGACCTCTGCTTCATCGACATCGGCGCCATGTGGAACGGCTATTTCGCCGACATCGGCCGCACCACCGTCATCGGCAGGCCCAGCCGTCGCCAGCAGGAGATCTACACCGCGGTGTACGAGGGGCTGATGGCCGGCATCGACAAGATGCGTCCGGGACTGACCAACGCCGACGCCGCCGATGCCGTGGTGGCCAAGATCGCCGAGCACGGCCTTGAGGACCACCTGTTCAGCCTCTTCATCGGCCACGGGATCGGGGTCGGCGCCAACGAGCCGCCCTACATCGGCGAGAGCATGCCGGGGGCGACCGTGTGCGAGTTCGAGCCCAACATGGTGTTCGCGGTCGAGCCGCTGGTGTGGGTTCCCGACGTGGTCGGCGGGGGCGGCGTGCGGATCGAGGACATGGTCCTAGTCACCGACGCCGATCCGCAGGTGCTGTCGAGGGTCGAGTATGAGGAGCGGCTGCTGCTGTGAGCGTGTCAGCCGGACAGGGAGGCTGGAGATGAGCGAAGCGATGGTTCGGTTGGGCCTGGTCGGGCTCGGCTGGTGGGGGGCTGAGTTGGCGGCCGCGGCCCGGCGCTCGGGGGTGGCCGATGTCGTGGCGTGCCACGCCCGGACTGCGTCGGCCCGCGAGGAGTTCGCCCAGCGGGCCGGCTGCCGGCCGGTGGCCTCGCTGCGCGAGCTGCTGGCTGACTCCGAAGTGGATGGTGTGATGCTGGCCACGCCCCATAGCGTCCACGCCGACCAGATCTGCGAGGCGGCTGCGGCAGGCAAGCATGTGCTGGTTGAGAAGCCGCTCACCCTCACCGCTGAACAGGGGCGCCGAGCGGTGGCCGCGGCCGACAGGGCCGGCACCGTGCTGATGGTGGGCTACCAGCGCCGGCGGCAGGCCGCCAACCGGCGCATCCGCCGATTGCTGGACGACGGCGAGCTCGGGACGGTGCTGCTGGCATCGTCCATGTTCAACGTGTCGCGCGGGTATCCGGCCACCTGGAGAGCCGACGGGGCCGAGACCCCGCTGGGCGGGATGACAGGGCTCGGCGTCCACATGATCGACACGTACCACTACCTGCTCGGTCCGATAGCGGTCGTGAGCGCGTTCAGCCGCAGCGTCCTGCCCGATGTGCCCCTCGATCACGCCACCGGGCTCATGTTCGAGTTCGAGTCGGGGGCGGTCGGGACCCTGCTGACCACTCATTTCGTGCCCGGCGCGGTGGCCCTCAGCGTGCACGGCACGGCCGCGGCCGCCTTCAATCGGGGCGACGGCGCCTCCCTGCTGCTGCAGACCACCGCCGATGCGGTGCCCGCCGAGGCCGACTTGGAGGTGAACGACCCGCTGGTGGATCAGGTCACCGAGTTCGCGGCCGCCATCAGGGGAGGTCCCCCGGTTGAGACCGACGGCCGGGTCGGGTTGGCGGTCACCGAGGTGCTGCAAGCGGCGGTGGCCAGCGCGCAAAGGGGCCGACCGGTTCCCGTCGCCGAGTTCGCGGCCTGACCAGACTGCCGCAGGAGTGGAACGGACCGGCGGTTGGGAACGGTGCGGCGGTGTGGTCAACCCAGGCGGTTGGGATCGCCGCGGCGGTGTGGCATCCTGTCGCAGCGGCGTTCCGGCGCCGAGACCGCTCCCTTAGCTCAGCCGGCAGAGCGTCTCCATGGTAAGGAGAAGGTCGTCAGTTCGACTCTGACAGGGAGCTCGGCGCAGGCTTGCGGCCTGCCCCGCCCGGCGACGTAGCTCAGTTGGCAAGAGCGCTCGACTCATAATCGAGAGGTCGACAGTTCAAGTCTGTCCGTCGCTACATGGCATCCTCGCCCGACGCACTGTGACCGCGGCGCCACGACGCCATCTGCACGCGGTGGGCGCTCCGGCGCGTAACGCCAGCGCCGAACGCGAGTCTCAACCTTCAGCGGACATGGCTGTGCTCGTAGAGCGGGCCAAGTCCGGCGACCGGGAGGCGTTCGACCGGCTCGTGCGGGTCACCCACTCCGACGCGTACGCGTTGGCCCTGCGCCTGACGGGCAGCACGGAGGATGCTCGCGACGTGGTTCAAGAGGCATATCTGAGGGCCTACAAAGGCATCGGCCGCTTCCGCGGCGACGCGCAGTTCAGCACTTGGCTCTACCGCATAGTGGCCAACTGTGCCACCACCCACCTCGGCCGCCGCCAGCGCCACCGCCACGACCATCTCGGCGCCCACGACGATGTGATCGACACCCGGCCCGACCACGACCCGGCCCTGCAGGGCGACCGGGCCGAGCTGCGGGAGCGGCTCGACCACGCCATCCGCGACCTGCCGGTGCGGCTGCGCTCGGTGGTGGTGCTGCGCGATGTGTACGACCTCCCCCACGAGGCCATCGCCGCCGAGCTGGGCATCTCGGTGACCGCCGCCAAGGTGCGCCTGCACCGGGCCCGCCGCCGCCTGCGCGAACAGGTGCTGCCCCTGCCCGGAGAGGAGTCGGACCGTGGCGGGTGAGCCGACCGCCGCCGGGCTCGACTGCGCTTCGGTCAGTGATGCGCTGGCCGCGGCCGCGGGCGGCGACCGCGCCTACGAGCCTGCCGAGTTGGACCACTTGGCGTCGTGTCTGCGCTGCCGGGTGGAGCAGGTCCGCTACCGGCGCCTGATGGACGCCATGGCCTTGCTGCGCGAGGTCTGCGCACCGCAAGACTCCCGACTCGAGGCCCAGATCCTGATGCACCTGGATCGCTACGGCCACCGCTGGACGCGCGACGGGCGGCCCCGAGTGGCGGCGACCGTCGCTGCGGGCGCGGCGGCCGCGGCGGGCCTCATAGCCTTCACCACCCGCCACCGCCGAGCCGCCAGACTCGCCTCCTGAGAGGCCGAGCTTGCGAGGCCGTGGCCCGAGCGGCCCGTGAGCGCAGCGAACAAGAGCGGGAAAGACCCCGTTGCGGAGCGACCGGCTCTCACCAATTTGCGCGCCCGCTGGAGCGCGAGCTGGTGTCGGCTCGTCCGTAGCCGTTTGCGGGCGGGCGCTGGTAGCCTGCGGCGCTGCTGAGGGGCGTGGCTCAATTGGCAGAGCACCGGTCTCCAAAACCGGCGGTTGGGGGTTCGAGTCCCTCCGCCCCTGCGAATCGATGGCGGCCACGACCAGATCCACACGAGGTGAGCTCCACAAATGGCGATGAACCGTCAGCAGAAGCGTCTGCTCCAGAAGCAGGGCGAGATAGATGCTGAGGGCGCGCCGGTCCGCAGCCGCAACCGCGCCGCCTCGACGCCGCCCTCCGAGCGCACCTCGCCGGGCCAGTTCCTGCGCGAGGTTCGAGGCGAGCTGCGCAAGGTGGCCTGGCCCAGCCGGGCCGAGACGGTCAACTACTCGATCGTGGTGCTCGTCACCGTGGTAGTGCTCACCGCCATGATCTACGGGCTCGACTGGGTGTTCTCCACCTTCGTGCTCGAGCTCTTCGAATCCTGAGGTACCCCCATGTCCGACACATCCGTCGCCCCGTCTGAAGCCGTCATCACCGAGGACGACCTGTTCGACGAAGCCGGCTCCGCCGACGAGCCCCCCCAGCCCGTCAGCCCCTACGACAAGCCGGGCCGGTGGTTCGTGGTGCACACCCAGTCCGGCTACGAGAAGAAGGTCAAGCAGAACCTCGAGGCCCGCACCGCGTCGATGAACATGGAGGGCCGCATCCACGAGGTGGTCATCCCGCTGCGCGACGTGCCCGAGTTCAAGAACGGCAAGAAGGTGATTTCCTCCAAGCGGCTGTTCCCGGGCTACGTGTTCGTGCGCTGCGAGCTCGACGACGAGGTGTGGCCGGTCATCCGCGACACCCCCAACGTCACCGGTTTCGTGAACCAGGGCGGGGCCCCCTCGCCGCTGCGGCGCCGCGACGTGGAGGCCTTCCTCGGGGTTGAGGCCGACCGCTCCCGGGAGGCGTCCAAGCGGGCCAAGCCGATGTTCGAGTACGGCATGGGGGAGACCGTCCGGGTCAAGGACGGCCCCTTCGCCGACTTCTCCGGCGAGATCATCGAGATCAACGAGGACCAGCTCAAGGTGAAGGTGCTCGTCAACATCTTCGGTCGCGAGACGCCGGTCGAGCTCGAGTTCGCGCAGGTGGCCCGCCTCTAGGCCGCCCTCGGGTTGCCGCCCGGCGGCGATGCCGCCACACTGCCACGTTCGCAGGACCGCGCTCAGCGCTCCAGACACGACCCCCACCACAGCGAGAGAGTCCACATGGCGCCACGCAAGCAGGTCGCAGCCCTGGTGAAGATCCAGATTCCTGCGGGACAGGCCACGCCTGCTCCTCCGGTGGGCACCGCGCTGGGTCCCCACGGTGTGGCCATCATGGACTTCTGCAAGGACTACAACGCTCGCACCGAGCAGATGCGGGGCCAGGTCATCCCGGCCGAGATAACCATCTACGAGGACCGGTCGTTCACGTTCATCACCAAGACCCCGCCGACGTCGTTCTTGATCCGCTCCGCGGCCGGCTTGGAGAAGGCCTCCGAGACGCCGGGGCGTGAGACGGTGGGCACCATCACCGACGCCCAACTGGCCGAGATCGCCCAGACCAAGATGCCCGACCTGAACGCCAACGACCTGGATGCGGCCAAGGCGCAGGTCGAGGGCACTGCCCGCTCGATGGGCATCACCGTCGAGTAGGGGGGCGCAACGATGGCCAAGGGCAAGAAGCACGCCGAGGCGGCCAAGAGCTTCGACCGTCTGCGCCTCCACAGCGACGCCGACGCGGTGAGCCTGGTGAAGAGCCTGGCCACCCGGCGCTTCGACGAGAGCGTCGACATCGTGGTGCGGCTCGGCGTGGACCCCCGCAAGGCCGACCAGATGCTGCGAGGCACCGTGTCGCTGCCCTCGGGCACCGGCAAGGAGGTGCGGGTGGCGGTGTTCGCGCAGGGCGAGGCGGCCACCACGGCCCGCTCGGCCGGCGCCGACATCGTGGGGGCCGACGACCTGGCCGAGCAGGTGACGGGGGGCATGACCGACTTCGACGTGGCCATCGCCACCCCCGACATGATGCCGGTGGTGGGCAAGCTGGGCCGGATTCTCGGGCCGCGGGGCCTGATGCCCAACCCCAAGACCGGCACCGTCACCAACGATGTGGCCCGCACCATCGAGGAGTTCAAGGGAGGCAAGGTCGAGTACCGCACCGACCGCTTCGCCAATGTCCACGTGCCCATCGGGCGGGCGTCGTTCGCGGACGAGGACCTGCTCAAGAACCTGCGGGCGGTGGTGGCCGAGCTCCAGCGGGCCAAGCCGGCCGCAGCCAAGGGCAAGTACATGAAGAAGATGGTGCTCAGCTCCTCGATGGGTCCCGGCGTGCGGATCGATCCCGCCGACGTGGCCGCAGCCGACTAACTCGTCACCTGTCGTCGCAGTTCTGCGTGCCGCACCCGTATACTCCCGCAACTTGACCGCGCTCACCTGAGACATCCGGTGCGCTCCGCGGGGAGCACCAATGGGCCCGAAGGCCCGCCGGACGAGGAAGGCACCCATGACAGCTCCAAGGCCTGAGAAGGCGGCCGTCGTAGCCGCCGTGCGCGATCGGCTGTCGGCCAGCGACGCGGCCCTGCTGACCGAGTATCGCGGCCTCAACGTGTCGGCCATGGCCGAGCTGCGCCGGTCGCTGCGGGCGGTGGGCGGCGAGTACACGGTCTACAAGAACACGATGGTCCGCCTGGCCACCGCCGAGCTGGGCCTCGATCTCGCCGACCAGCTCACCGGACCGACCGCCATCGCCTTCGTCGGCACCCAACAGGACGGCACCTCGGGCGACGCGGCCGCGGTGGCCAAGGCCCTGCGGGACTTCTCGCGCGCCAACCGGGATCTCGTCCTCAAGGGCGGGGTGCTGGGCGACAAGGTGCTCAGCGCCGAAGATCTGGTCGCGCTGGCCGACCTGCCCCCGCGCGAGCACCTGCTGGCCCAGCTCGCCGGAGGATTCCAGGCGCCGCTGGTGAAGCTGGCCGGCCTGCTGCAGGCGCTGCCCCGCAACTTCGCCTATGGCCTGCAGGCACTCATCGACACCCGCAGTGCCGCCGCCGGCAACGGTCCGCAATCGGAGGCAGATCCGCAGTCCGAGACAGATCCGCAGTCCGAAACAGATCCGCAACCTGAAACATCCGAGACACAGGAGGCCTGATTATGGCAACCAAGGAAGAGATCCTCGATTCGATCTCACAGATGACGGTGCTCGAGCTGAGCGAACTGCTCAAGGAGTTCGAGGAGCGTTTCGACGTGACCGCAGCCGCACCGGCCGCGGTGGCGGTGGCGGCTCCCGCCGCTGGCGACGGTGCCGGTGACCAGGAGGAGGCCAAGGACTCCTTCGATGTGGTGCTGGCCGGCGTCGGCGACAAGAAGATCCAGGTGATCAAGGAGGTGCGCAGCCTCACCTCGCTCGGCCTCAAGGAGGCCAAGGAGCTCGTCGACAACGCCCCCAAGCCGGTGCTCGAGGGCCTCAACGCCGACGACGCCGCCAAGGCCAAGGCTGCGCTGGAGGCAGTGGGCGCCGAGGTGGAACTGGCCTGAGGCCGAGCGTGCGAGGCCGCGGCCCGAGCGGCCCTCAGGTCGCAGCGAACATGAGCGGGGAATTTCCCGTCGGCCCTGTCCGCCCGCGGGGCCTCTGAGGGTGATGCAGCGACGGGTGGACCTCGACGGTCCCGGCAACTTTCGCGACCTCGGCGGCCTGCCCACCACCGGCGGCGGCTCGATCCGGTTCGGCTTGGTGTACCGGGCCGACCGGCTCTGCACGCTCAGCGACGCCGACCTGCGCCATCTCGAGGCCGTCGGTGTCGGCCACGTCTTCGACCTGCGCTCCGATCAAGAGGCGGCCGACTTCCCCGACCGGCTGCCCGCCGGGGCGACCTACACCCGGCTGCCCATGACCAGCGACGAGACGTTTCAGTCCCGCACCATCTACGAGCGCATCATCGACGGCGAGATCGAGGCCTACGGCGAGCCCGAGATGGTGGCGGGCTACCTGCGCATCCTCAAGAACTTCGGCGGATCGTTCGCCCGCGTGGTGCGCCAGGTGGCCGACGGCGAACCCGTTGTGATCCACTGCACCGCGGGCAAGGACCGCACCGGGGTGGCCGCCATGCTGCTGCTCGACCTGGCCGGGGTGGCCGCCGAGCATGTGGTGGCCGACTACGCCCTGTCGGCGCAGCGACGCCCCAGCCGCCAGCACGACCACACCGAGGCCAAGTCCCTGCGACCCCTGCTCGAGGACCAGGGCCTCGACCCGAACCGGTTCACTCCGCTGTGGGAGTCCCGGCCCGCGGTGATGGAGGCCACCCTGTCGCAGCTTCACCAGCGCTGGGGCTCCGCGGCCGGCTATCTGGGTGCCGCAGGGATGAGCGACTCGGAGCTGGAGGCGGCCAGAGCCGCCTTGATGGCCTGAGCCTGGCTGCAGGGGCTCGGAGGATCCCCGCTCCACGCTGTCGGCGGAGTTGCCTTGATCGCTCCAGTCTGACTGCACTAGCGTCTGTCTCTGAGGCGAATCACCGGGGTGGTTGCGGCCCGCTTTGTCGCGCGCTAGCATCCCGGCCACCGTGGTCGTCTGTGCGCGCTGGGAGGCGGCTCCCGTGACTAATCCTTCTTTCGTCACGCGCGCGCGCACGACCCCGTGACATCGGATCAAGCGCCCCTCGGGAGTATCACGTGACTGCACGCGCCGCTTCACGCGAACGCTACTCGTTCGGAAATCTCGAGGAGATCCTCGAGCTTCCCGACCTCATCGCCATACAGCGGGAGAGCTTCTCCTGGCTGATGAACGAGGGGCTGGCCCGAACCTTCCGCGACATCTCGCCCATCTCCGACTACAGCGAGACGCTGCGCCTCGAGCTCGAATTCGACCCCGAGGACGAGGAGCTCCACCCGCCGCCCAAGTTCACGGTGGATGACTGCAAAGAGAAGGACATGACCTACTCCGCGCCGATCTTCGTGCGGGCCCGCTTCCTCAACGCGGGCACCGGCGAGATCAAGGAGCAGATCGTCTTCATGGGCGACTTCCCCATGATGACCACCAAGGGCACCTTCATCATCAACGGCACCGAGCGGGTGGTCGTCTCCCAGCTCGTGCGCTCGCCCGGCGTGATCTTCCAGCCCGGCGAGCGCTACCGCCTGCGCAACCTGGCCAAGTACCAGCTGGTGACCGGCACCATCCACCCCTACCGCGGCGAGTGGATCGAGTTCGACGTGGAGCAGAAGCCCCGCAAGGAGATCACCGCGGGAGTGCGGGTGGCCCGCAAGCGCCGCCTGCCGCTGTTCACCCTGCTGCGAGCCCTCGGCTACGACGAGGAGAACCACCCCGGGTTCCTCGAGCGCTTCGTCGAGCACTTCGACTTCCTGGCCGAGCAGTGGGAGAAGCAGGGCCACCTGGCCCCAACCCGCGACGAGTCGCTGATCGAGATCTACAAGCGGGTGCGCCCCGGCGACCCGGCCACCGCCGAGACGGCCCGCTCCTACTTCGAGAACTCCTTCTTCAGCGGGCGCCGCTACGACCTGTCGCGGGTGGGCCGCCACAAGCTCAACCGCAAGCTCGGCCCCGAGTTCGACTTCCTAGAGAACACTCTCGGCTTGGAGATCGAGCGGCCCGATCCCGATCAGTCGCTGCTGTCGCCGTGCGAGATGCTGGCCGCGGCCACCTACCTGCTCAACCTGGCCAAGGGCGAGCCCGGCTACCGGCTCGACGACCAGGACCACTTCGCCAACCGCCGCATCCGCAGCGTGGGCGAGCTGATCCAGAACCAGGTCCGCATCGGCCTGTCGCGCATGGAGCGGCAGGTGCGCGAGCGCATGACCACCCAGGACGTCGAGGCCATCACCCCCCAGACCCTGATCAACATCCGGCCGGTGGTGGCGGCCATCAAGGAGTTCTTCGGCACGTCGCAGCTCTCGCAGTTCATGGACCAGGTGAACTCGCTGTCGGGCCTCACCCACCGGCGTCGGCTCTCGGCCCTCGGCCCCGGCGGCCTCAGCCGGGAGCGGGCCGGCTTCGAGGTGCGCGACGTCCACTTCTCGCACTACGGGCGCATGTGCCCGATCGAGACCCCCGAGGGTCCCAACATCGGGCTGATCGGCGGCCTGGCCTCCTTCGCCCGGGTCAACGAGTTCGGCTTCATCGAGTCGCCCTACCGGGTGGTGAAAGACGGGCAGGTCACCGACGAGATCGTCTACCTCGCCGCCGACGAGGAGGAGGAGTACGTGGTGGCGCAGGCCAATGCGCCCATCGACTCCGACGGCCGCTTCATCAACCCTCGGGTGCTGGTGCGGCGCTCGCCGCAGGCCGCCTCGCTGCAGGATCTGCGCCTCCAGCTCGAGCAGGAGGTCTTCTTCGGGGCCACCACCGAGATCTCCTTCGTGCCTCCCGACGAGGTGCAGATGATGGACATCTCGCCCAAGCAGATCGTGTCGGTGGCCACCGCCCTGATCCCGTTCCTGGAGCACGACGACGCCAACCGGGCCCTGATGGGCGCCAACATGCAGCGCCAGGCTGTGCCGCTGGTGCGCTCGGAGGCTCCCTACATCGGCACCGGCGTGGAGGGCCGGGCGGCGCGCGACGCGGCCGACATGGTGATCGCCTCCGAGGGGGGCACCGTCGTGGAGGTGGACGGCGACGAGATCCTGGTGGATTACTCCGGCTCGGGCCGTACCGCCATCCGGCTGCGCAAGTTCGAGCGGTCCAACCAGGACACCTGCATCAGCCAGAAGCCGCTGGTGCGCCGGGGCCAGAAGATCTCCGCCGGCGACGTGCTGGCCGACGGCCCTTCCACCGACCACGGCGAGCTGGCGCTGGGCAAGAACCTGCTGGTGGCCTTCATGTCGTGGGAGGGCTACAACTTCGAGGACGCCATCATCTTGTCGGAGCGGCTGGCGCGCGACGACGTGCTCACCTCGATCCACATCCACGAGCACGAGATCGACGCCCGCGACACCAAGCTGGGCTCCGAGGAGATCACCCGCGACATCCCCAACCTCTCTGACGACATCCTCGCCGATCTCGATCCCCGCGGCATCATCCGCGTCGGCGCCGAGGTCGGGCCGGGCGACGTGCTGGTGGGCAAGGTCACGCCCAAGGGCGAGACCGAGCTGACCCCCGAGGAGCGGCTGCTGCGGGCCATCTTCGGCGAGAAGGCCCGGGAGGTGCGCGACACCTCGCTCAAGGTCCCCCACGGCGAGGCGGGCAAGGTGATCGACGTCAAGGTCTTCGACCGCGACGACCCCGAAGCGGGCGAGCTCCCGCCCGGCGTCAACCAGCTGGTGCGGGTGTATGTGGCCCAGAACCGCAAGATCAGCGTGGGCGACAAGCTGGCCGGACGCCACGGCAACAAGGGCGTGATCGCCCGGATCCTCCCCATCGAGGACATGCCGTTCACCGCCGACGGCACCCCGGTGGACATCATCTTGAATCCCTTGGGCGTGCCGTCGCGCATGAACGTCGGCCAGGTGCTGGAGGCCCATCTCGGCTATTGCGCCCGGTACGGCTGGCAGATCAACGGCGATCGGGTCGGCGCCGAGCCTGATCGCCGAAGCGAGCGCAAGACTCGCCCCGTCACCGAGCCGTCGGTGCATGTGGCCACCCCCGTGTTCGACGGCGCCACCTGGGACGAGCGGGATCTGGCCCAGGACAAGCCGACCATCGTCGACATCCTCGGCAACCTCAACCCCGAGACGCCCGAGGGACGCCGGCTGATCAACGTCGACGGCAAGCAGACGCTCTACAACGGGCGCACCGGCGAGTCCTACGACAACCCGGTGACCACCGGCTACGTCTACATGCTGAAGCTGGCCCACCTCGTGGACGACAAGATCCACGCCCGCTCCACCGGGCCGTACTCGATGATCACCCAGCAGCCCCTCGGCGGCAAGGCCCAGTTCGGCGGCCAGCGCTTCGGCGAGATGGAGGTGTGGGCGCTGGAGGCCTACGGCGCCGCCTTCTGCCTGCAGGAGCTGCTCACCGTGAAGTCCGACGACGTGCTCGGCCGGGCCAAGGCCTACGAGGCCATCGTCAAGGGCGAGAACGTCCCCGACCCCGGCATCCCCGAGAGCTTCAAGGTGCTCATCAAGGAGATGCAGTCGCTGTGCATCAACGTCGAGGTGCTGTCGGCCGCGGGCGAGCACATCGAGATGCGCGAGCTCGACGAGGAGAGCCTGCGAACGGTGGAGGCCCTCGGCATCGACCTGCAGCGGCCCGAGCGGGGCACCGACGAGGACGACCTGGCCCGGGCCGCCCGCCACTGAGCGAGGCCGGGCCACAGCCACCCACGCGCCACAACCCACCCATCCACGCACCACAACCCACGCAACCCACGCATTGCAGCACTGACGCACGATTGGAGACGGCATGCTCGACGTCAACGATTTCAGCGACCTGAAGATCGGCCTGGCCAGCGCCGACTCGATCCGCACCTGGTCGAACGGCGAGGTCAAGAAGCCCGAGACGATCAACTACCGCACGCTCAAGCCCGAGAAGGACGGCCTGTTCTGCGAGAAGATCTTCGGCCCCACCCGCGACTGGGAGTGCTCCTGCGGCAAGTACAAGCGGGTGCGCTTCAAGGGCATCATCTGCGAGCGCTGCAATGTGGAGGTGACCCGCTCGAAGGTGCGGCGCGAGCGCATGGGCCACATCGAGCTGGCCGCCCCGGCGGTGCACATCTGGTACCTGCGGGGCACGCGGTCGTGGCTGGCCTACCTGCTGATGGGCACCCAGCCCAAGGAGGAGCTCAAGGCCAAGCAGCTCGAGAAGGTGATCTACTTCGGGGCCAACCTGGTGGTCAGCGTCGACGAGGACCGCCGCCACGCCGACATGAGCGAGCTCGAGCTGGAGATCCGCCGCGAGCTGGAGGCCATCGAGAACGACGGGCGCCTCGCCCTCAGCCAGCGCAGCGAGCGGTTGGAGTCCGAGCTGGCCGAAGCCGAGGCGGCCGAGGCCAAAGAGTCCGAGCTGCGGGCTCTGCAGCGCCAGGCCGACAAGGACTTCGAGGAGATCTCCGAGCGCTTCGAGATCGAGCGTGAGCGGGTCGAGCGGGCTTGGGAGGTCTTCGCCGACCTGTTCGGCCGCCAGATCATCGAAGACGAGGAGCTCTGGCGGGAGCTGGTCGACCGCTGGGGCGACTACTTCGAGGGCGGCCAGGGCGCCGACGCCATCGCCCGCCTGATCGCCGCGCTCGACTTCGACGCCGAAGAGGAGACGCTGCGGGCCCAGATCAATCCCCCCGAGGGGCAGCGTCCGCTGTCGGCCCAGCGCAAGCAGAAGGCCATCAAGCGGCTGCGGATCCTGGCTGCGTTCAACCGCCGCGACAACTACGGCCGGCGCATCAACGACCCGAGGGCGATGATCCTCGACGTGGTGCCGGTCATTCCGCCGGAGCTGCGGCCCATGGTGCAGCTCGACGGCGGCCGGTTCGCCACCTCGGATCTCAACGACCTGTACCGGCGGGTGATCAACCGCAACAACCGCCTCAAGCGCCTCCTCGATCTGGCCGCGCCCGACATCATCGTCAACAACGAGAAGCGGATGCTGCAGGAGGCGGTCGACGCCCTGTTCGACAACGGTCGTCGGGGCCGCCCGGTGACCGGTCCGGGCAATCGGGCCCTGAAGTCGCTGTCAGACATGCTCAAGGGCAAGCAGGGCCGCTTCCGCCAGAACCTGCTCGGCAAGCGGGTGGACTACTCGGGCCGCTCGGTGATCGTGGCCGGGCCGACGCTGCGCTTCCATCAGTGCGGCCTGCCCAAGATCATGGCCCTGGAGCTGTTCAAGCCCTTCGTGATGAAGAGGCTGGTGGACGTGGAGCTGGCCCCCAACATCAAGTCGGCCAAGCGCATGGTGGAGCGCCGCAAGCCGCAGGTGTGGGACGTGCTCGAGGACGTGATCCGCGAGCATCCGGTGCTGCTGAACCGGGCCCCCACACTGCACCGGCTGGGCATCCAGGCCTTCGAGCCGGTGCTGGTGGAGGGCAAGGCCATCCAGATCCATCCGCTGGTGTGCGCCGCCTTCAACGCTGACTTCGACGGCGACCAGATGGCGGTGCACCTGCCGCTGTCGGCCGAGGCCCAGGCCGAGGCCCGGGTGCTGATGCTGTCGGCCAACAACGTGCTGAGCCCCGCCCACGGCCGGCCTTTGGTGACGCCCACCCAGGACATGATCATCGGTGCGCACTACCTCACCGAGATGGTGGAGGCGCCCACTGGCGATCGCCGAGCCTTCCGCACCATCGACGAGGTCCGCTTCGCCTACGAGAACGGCGACCTCTCGCTGCACGCGCCCATCGAGTTCCGCGGCGCGCCCGACCTGCTGGAGGCCCCGGCCAACGGCGACGCGGCCCGCTACGAGGCCACCACCGCCGGGCGGGTGTTCTTCAACCACGCCCTGCCCGACGGTTTCGGCTACGTCAACTACCCCGTCGGCCAGCGCCAGATGGGCGAGATCGTCGACCGGCTGGCCCGCGGCTTCAACGTGGCCGAGGTGGCCCGCAGCCTCGACGAGGTCAAGGACATCTGCTTCGAGTACGCCTCCCGCTCGGGCCTCACCATCTCGATCGACGACGTGCGCACCCCCAAGCAGAAGACCGAGATCCTCGACCGCTACGAGAAGCAGGCCGACAAGATCGAGCGCCAGTTCCGGCGGGGGATCATCACCGACGGCGAGCGCCGCCAGCTTGAGGTGGAGGTCTGGTCCGAGGCCACCGAGGAGGTCACGGGCCGGATGAAGGACGAGCTCGAGTCCGACGCGTTCAACCCGGTCAACATGATGGTCGGGTCGGGCGCCCGGGGCAACATGATGCAGATCCGCCAGATCGCGGGCATGCGGGGCCTGGTGGCCAACCCCCGCGGCGACATGATCCCCCGGCCGATCAAGAGCAACTTCCGCGAGGGCCTGAGGGTTCTCGAGTACTTCATCGCCACCCCCGGCGCCCGCAAGGGCCTGGTCGACACCGCGCTGCGGACCGCCGACTCCGGCTACCTCACCCGCCGCCTGGTGGACGTGGCCCAGGAGGTGATCATCAACGGCGACAATCCCTTCGAGTCCGGCGCCCATGTGAAGGGCATATGGCTCGACGACATCGCCGGTGACTCGCCCCACAAGCGCACCTATCTGGAGACCAGGCTGTTCGGGCGGGTGCTGGCCGACGATGTGGCGCTCAGCGACGGCACGGTGATCCTGGCCGGCACCATGGTCGGCGACGGCGAGCTGGAGTCGCTGCGCGACGATCCCGACGTCACCCGGGTGCGGGTGCTGTCGCCGCTCAGCGACGACTCGTCGTCGGGCATCACCGCCGCCTCCTACGGCATGTCGCTGGCCACCGGCAAGCAGATCGAGCAGGGCGAGGCGGTGGGCGTGATCGCGGCCCAGTCCATCGGCGAGCCCGGCACCCAGCTCACCATGCGCACCTTCCACACCGGTGGCGTGGCCGGCGCCCAAGACATCGCGGGCGGCCTGCCCAGGGTGGTGGAGCTGTTCGAGGCCCGCACCCCCAAGGGCAAGGCGATCCTGGCCCGGGTGGCCGGCGTGGTCCGCATCCGCGACGAGGGCAGCGGCGACCGCGCCGTGGTGATCGTGGAGAACGACGGCACCGAGCACGACTGCCGCATCGGCAGCGAGTACCGCCTCGAGGTCCGCGACGGCGACGAGGTGGAGCCCGGCGACGCGCTGGTGGAGGGCCCGCGCGATCCCAAGGAGCTGCTGGAGATCCGCGGCATCGACGCCACCCAGCGCTACCTGGTGGCCGAGGTGCAGAAGGTCTACCGCGACCAGGGCGTGTCGATCCACGACAAGCACATCGAGCTGATCGTGCGGCAGATGACCAAGCGGGTCGCCATCGGCGAGCCCGGCGACACCCACTTCCTGCCCGACGAGCGGGTCGACAAGGCCGTGTTCGAGCAGACCAACCGCGAGGTCGTGCGGGCCGGCGGCCGGCCGGCGTCGGGGCGGCGCGAGGTGATGGGGATCACCAAGGCCTCGCTGGCCACCGAGTCGTGGCTGTCGGCGGCCTCCTTCCAGGAGACGACCCGGGTGCTCACCGAGGCCGCCATCGAGTCCAAGCGCGACACGCTGGTGGGCCTCAAGGAGAACATCATCATCGGCAAGCTCATCCCGGCCGGCACCGGCATGGCCCGCTACCGCGAGACCTTCCGGACCCACGCCCCGGACCATACGCCGATGGACTTCTACAGCTCCGAGGACGACATCGCCGACCTGCTGGCTCAGCGCAGCCACGAGATGGCGGGCGCCGAGGTGCTCGACTATCCGCTCGACCCGGTGACCGAGGCCGGGTGACCGATCCCGGCGCGCCACCCCTAGACTGCCCCGTCGCCTGAACACCCAGAGGAACCTCCCCGACAATGCCCACGATCCAGCAGCTGGTCCGCAAGGGCCGCCAGTCGAAGCGCCGCAAGGAGTCGACGCCTGCCCTGCAGGGGGCGCCGCAGCGGCGGGGCGTGTGCACCCGGGTCTATACGGCCACCCCCAAGAAGCCGAACTCGGCCCTTCGCAAGGTGGCCCGCGTCCGCCTCACCACCGGGGTGGAGATCACCGCCTACATTCCCGGCGAGGGCCACAACCTCCAGGAGCACTCCATCGTGCTGGTGCGGGGCGGCCGGGTGAGGGACCTGCCCGGCGTGCGCTACAAGGTGGTGCGGGGAACTCTCGACACCGCGGGCGTGCGCGAGCGCAAGAAGGCCCGCAGCCGCTACGGCGTCAAGAAGGAATCCTGAGATGCCGCGCAAGGGACCGGCGGCCCGCCGCGAGCTCCAGCCCGACCCGATCTACCGGTCGCTGCTGGTGACGCAGGTGATCAACAAGGTGCTGCAGCGGGGCAAGCGCACCCTGGCCGAGCGCATCGTCTACGACGCCATGTCGATCGTGGAAAACAAGACCGGCTCGGAGCCCGTTTCCACCCTCAAGCGGGCCGTCGACAATGTGCGCCCCCAACTCGAGGTCCGCAGCCGGCGAGTGGGCGGCGCCACCTACCAGGTGCCGGTGGAGGTAAGACCCCGCCGGGCCACCACCCTCGCAGTGCGCTGGATCGTCTCATACGCCCGCGGCCGCCGAGAGCACACCATGGCCGAGCGTCTGGCCAACGAACTGCTAGACGCCGGCAACGGAGTAGGCGCCTCAGTGAAGCGCCGAGAAGACCTCCAAAAGATGGCCGAGTCAAACAAAGCCTTCGCCCACTACCGCTGGTAGACGCGCCGCTACCGAGATCGGTCAGCGACCGAAGCGTCCGACGAGCACCGATCCCAGCAGGGCTTCGTCCACTGCAAACGGACCCCTCACATCCGACAAGACCGTGAAGGCTCCGCTAGTCTCAGCGATATCCAATAAGAATGATTGCAAGAGACCAAGAGCGGGTACGGTCGGGGCGTGGCCGAGATCCGCGAGTATGTCGACAGCCGTGGCCGCAACATATTTCGCCAATGGTATGACGGGCTCGATCCGGTTGCAGCCAACCGGGTCAGGCAGGCCCTCCTGCGTATCGCGGCCGGGAACGTGTCGAACCTCAAGGGTCTCGGCGGGGGGCTGTTGGAGCATCGACTACACTGCGGCCCCGGCTACAGGATCTACCTCGGCCGGGACGGGGAGTCGTTGGTGATCCTGCTCGCAGGAGGCACGAAGGCCCGTCAGCAGCAGGACATCGAGAGGGCCCGTGAACTCTGGCGAGAGTACAGGCACCGAAAGAGCCGGGAGGTCTGACATGGAGCTCACTCACGATTTTCGTGAGACTGTGCAAGACCGGCTGCGCCGAGATCCAGAGTTCCGGGAATGCGTCCTGGCGGGGGAAGTTGAATCGTTGCTCAGCGGTGAGGTCGGGGTCGCCAAGATGTCCCTGCGCGACTACATCATCGTGACTGTCGGGTTCGAGGAACTCGGTGTGATGACGGGCAGGGCGGCGGAGAGCGTGACCTACATGTTCGGCCCGGAGGGTGCCCCGAGCGCTGGCGATCTGTTCGAGGTCCTCGCCTGCCTGCTGCGCCACGAAGGTCTCGTCTTGCAGGTCAGCGCGGTTCGCGGTGACGATCGTACGGCCGTCGATCCGATGGCCGAAGCGTTGAGCAGCGCTGCCGGCTGAACACAGAGTTGCCGCCTACCACCCAATTTGTTGAGCCTGCGCGGAAACGTGGGGAGCGGGGTGGTTGAGGGTCCCCGTTGAGGGGTCGAGGCCCTGCTGGGATCGGTGATTGACATGATCACGATCCAGGAGGGCCTCGATGGCTTGCGATGTTGTGTCGGTGCGGCTGCATTTGCCGCAGATTCGGGTGCTGGAGGTGCTCGAAGACACCGCGGCGCGCCTTGCGGCCAGCGTCGAGTCAACGCTGAGGCGGCTGAGATGCCCGCATTGTGGGTTCAGATGCCACAGGCTCCAGCAGCCCTCACCCCACAAATCATACAGCAGTAAAATATATGAGATTATATTGAGAATGATTGAAAAATAGCTAGAGCTGGTACGGTCGGTGTGTGGTTGAGATCCGCGAGTATGTCGACAGCCGGGGGCGCAGTCCGTTTCGCCGGTGGTACGACGGGCTGGATTCGGCGGTGGCCTATCGGGTCGAGAGTGTCCTTGACCGCATCGCGGCCGGGAACCTGTCGAACCTCAAGGGTCTCGGCGGTGGGCTGTTGGAGCATCGACTACACTTCGGCCCCGGCTACAGGATCTACCTCGGCCGGGACGGGGACGCGTTGGTCATCCTGCTCGCAGGAAGCACGAAGGCCCGTCAGCAGCAGGACATCGAGAGGGCCCGTGAACTCTGGCGCGACTACAAGCGCCGCAAGCGCGAGGAGGTCTGACATGGCGCTGACCCTTGACCATAAGAAGACTGTGCATGCCCGGGCCCGCCGCGATCCTGAATTTCGGGGGTATCTCCTGACCGGTGGGTTGGAGCACCTGCTTGCTGGCGAGGTCGGGATCGCCAAGAGGTCACTGCGCGACTACGTCATCGTTACTGTCGGATTCGAGAAGCTCGGCGTGATGGCGGGCAGGTCGGCGGAGAGCGTGACACATATGTTCGGTCCAGACGGCGATTCGCGTGCCAGTGACCTGCTTGAGGTCATCGCCTGCCTGCTACGTCACGAAGGTCTCGTCTTGCAGGTCAGCGCGGTTCGCGGTGACGATTGCGCGGTCACCGATCCGATGGCCGAAACGTTGAGCTGCGCTTCCGGCTGAACACAGAGCTGGTGCTCGCCCCCCAATTTATTGGGTGGCGAGCACCCAATAAATTGGGTGCCGACTCCGCGCCGTATCGCAGCGTCGACACCGCTCGGCTGGTGCTGCGGTCATTCGCCCGCAACATCGGGACCTCGGCGTCGGTGAGCGCACTGGCTCGCGACATCGCCGCGGGCGAGCAGGCCTCCCAGCTGGACCGCAAGACGCTGCCCGCGTTCCTCGATGCGTTCGAGAGAGTGTTCCTTCGTGAGGACTGCTGGCCGTGGGGGTTCCGGCCCGCCGCGAAACAGGCCATGCGCTCTCGGCCCAAACGCTTCCTGTGCGACCCGTCCATCGCCACCGGAGTCCTGCGAGTCGGCCCCCGTCGGCTGCCCGAGGCGCCCGAGTTCATGGGCGCCGCATCGCTCGTGAAGACGACGGCATCCCATAGTTCCCGCCGCGGCGCTAGGGCCCTGAACACGCTGGAACCGTGAATATGGCGCGAAGGGGTGGCGCGCGAATGGCATCGCGGGTGCGTAGAATGGCTTGCGGCCGGGCCTTGGGGCCCGGTTCCGGTTTGTTGGCGCTCGTGAGGCGACTCGGGTCACGTCGACGCCGCAGCCCGCAACAGGCCGACCCGCACCCACGCCGGTCCCGAATCACCTCAGGAAGCCCGCAATGCCCGCAGAACGACACCCCCTGTCTGCGACCCGGAACATCGGGATCATGGCCCACATCGACGCGGGCAAGACCACCACCACCGAGCGGATCCTCTACTACACGGGCCGCAACTACAAGATCGGCGAGGTCCACGACGGCGCGGCCACCATGGACTGGATGGCTCAGGAGCAGGAGCGGGGCATCACCATCACCTCGGCGGCCACCCACTGCATCTGGCGCGACCACCGGATCAACATCATCGACACGCCGGGCCACGTGGACTTCACGGTGGAGGTGGAGCGCTCGCTGCGGGTGCTCGACGGCGCGGTGGCCGTGTTCGACGGCGTGGCCGGGGTGGAGCCCCAGACCGAGACGGTGTGGCGCCAGGCCGACCGCTACGGCGTCCCCCGGCTCTGCTTCGTCAACAAGATGGACCGCACCGGGGCCGACTTCCACGCGGTGCTCGACTCGATCTCCGAGCGCCTGACCGAGCGGCTGGCGGTGGTGCAGCTCCCCATCGGCGCCGAGTCCGACTACCGGGGCATCGTCGACCTGGTGCGCATGAGAGCCCGCATCTGGTCGGGCGAGGACCTCGGCGTGACCTGGACCGAGACCGACGTTCCCGACGACATGGCCGAGGAGGCCGAGCTCTACCGCCACGACCTGCTCGAGACCCTTTCCGACTACGACGAGACCCTGCTCGAGAAGTTCCTCGAGGACGAAGAAATCAGCCCCGCCGAGATCTCCGCCGCCATCCGGGCCGGGACCATCAGCGGCGGCCTGGTGCCGGTGCTCAACGGCTCGGCCTTCAAGAACAAGGGCGTGCAGGCCCTGCTCGACGCGGTAGTCGACTACCTGCCGGCGCCCAGCGACGTGGCTGCGGTGACCGGCGTCGAGCCCCGCTCGGGCGCCGAGGCCTCCCGGTCGGCCGACGACTCCGAGCCGCTGGCCGCGCTGGCCTTCAAGATCGCCACCGATCCCCATGTGGGCAAGCTCACCTACTTCCGCGTCTACAGCGGCACGCTGGCCAAGGGCGCCCAGGTGCTCAACTCCCGCACTGGGCGCACCGAGCGGATCGGTCGCATCCTCGAGATGCACGCCAACGACCGAGTCGATCTGGAATCGGCGGCGGCGGGTGACATCGCCGCAGCCATCGGCCTCAAGGACTGCCGCACCGGCGACACGCTGTGCGATCCGGCCCATCCCATCGCCCTGGAGGACCTCGACTTTCCCGACCCGGTGATCGATGTGGCGGTGGAGCCGAGGTCGAAGGCCGATCAGGACAAGATGTCCAAGGCCCTGACCGCCCTGTCGGAGGAGGATCCGACCTTCAGGGTGCGCACCGACGCCGACACCGCCCAGACCATCATCGCCGGCATGGGCGAGCTCCACCTTGAGGTGCTGGTGGACCGCATGATGCGGGAGTTCAACGTGCAGGCCAACGTGGGCAAGCCCCAGGTCGCCTACCGCGAGACGCTGGCCGCGGCGGTGGCCGGCCACACCTTCGTGCACAAGAAGCAGACGGGCGGCTCGGGCCAGTTCGCGGTGGTCACCGCCACCATCGAGCCCAACCCGGGCGGCCAGTACGCCTTCGAGAGCACCATCCGGGCCGGGGCCATTCCCCGCGAGTTCATCAAGCCGGTCGACGAGGGCATCCGCGAGGCCATGAGCAACGGCGTGCTGGCCGGCTTCCCCACGGTGGACGTGAAGGTCACCCTCACCGACGGGCGCACCCACGACGTGGATTCCTCGGAGATGGCGTTCAAGATCGCGGGCGGCGGCTGGTTCCGCGAGGTGGCGCCGCGGGCTAAGCCGGTGCTGCTCGAGCCGGTGATGTCGGTGGAGATCGTCACCCCCGACGACTACCTCGGCGATGTGGTCGGCGACCTCAACGCGCGCCGCGGCCAGGTGCGCGGCACCGAGCGGCGGGGCGCCAATCAGGTGATCGGCGCGCAGGTGCCGCTTGCGGAGATGTTCGGATACAGTACCGACCTTCGATCACGCACGCAGGGGCGAGCGACGTACACGATGCAGTTCGACTCGTACCAGCCCACCCCGGCGGGCGTCCAGACAGAGATCGTCGCTCGCGTTCGCGGCGAGTGATCCGAAGTCCTCAACCAACCGACCACAAGAGGAAACACCCATGGCCAAGGAGCAGTTCGAGCGGACCAAGCCCCACGTCAACGTGGGGACGATGGGTCACATCGATCATGGCAAGACCACGCTGACCGCCGCCATCACCAAGGTGCTGGCCGACCGCGTCGAGGGGACCCAGTTCACCGAGTTCGACAAGATCGACAACGCCCCCGAGGAGCGCGAGCGCGGCATCACGATCAACGTCGCCCACGTCGAGTACGAGACCGACAACCGGCACTACGCCCACGTCGATATGCCGGGCCACGCCGACTACATCAAGAACATGATCACCGGGGCGGCCCAGGTGGACGGCGCCATCCTGGTGGTGTCGGCTGCCGACGGCCCCATGCCCCAGACCCGCGAGCATGTGCTGCTGGCCCGCCAGGTGGGTGTGCCCAAGATCGTGGTGGCCCTCAACAAGGTCGACATGGTCGACGACGAGGAGATCCTCGAGTTGGTCGAGCTCGAGGTGCGGGAGCTGCTCGACGAGTACGAGTTCCCCGGCGACGACACGCCGGTGATCGGGGTGTCGGCCCTCAAGGCCCTCGACGGCGACGAGGAGGCCGCCGAGAAGGTGATCGAGCTGATGGCGGCTGTGGACGACTATGTGCCCACCCCCGAGCGCGACGTCGACAAGCCGTTCCTGATGCCCATCGAGGACGTGTTCTCCATCACCGGCCGCGGCACGGTGGTGACCGGCCGGGTCGAGCAGGGCGTGGTCGAGACCGGCAACAAGGTCGAGATCGTCGGCCTGCGAGCCACCCAGGAGACCACCTGCACCGGGGTGGAGATGTTCCGCAAGATCCTCGACCGGGGCGAGGCCGGCGACAACATCGGCGCCCTGCTGCGCGGCATCGACAAGAACGAGGTGCAGCGGGGCCAGGTGCTGGCCGCGCCCAAGAGCATCACCCCCCACACCGAGTTCGAGGCCCAGGTGTATGTGCTGAGCAAGGAGGAGGGCGGCCGCCACAAGCCGTTCTTCTCCAACTACCGGCCCCAGTTCTACTTCCGCACCACCGACGTGACCGGCACCATCACCCTGCCCGAGGGCATCGAGATGTGCATGCCCGGCGACAACACCGTGATGCACGTCGATCTGATCAGCCCCATCGCCATGGACGAGGGCCTGCGCTTCGCCATCCGCGAGGGCGGGCGCACCGTGGGCGCGGGCTCGGTCATCAAGATCATCAAGTAGCGGCACGGGGGTCTCGCGGTGGCGGCCAAGCACAAGGTCCGGATCAGGCTCAAGGCCTACGACCACGAGATCCTCGACCAGTCCACCAAGAAGATCGTCGAGACGGTCAAGCGGACCCAGGCCGACTTCAGCGGACCGGTGCCGCTGCCCACCGAGAAGCATCGCTACACGGTGGTGAGGTCGCCGTTCAAGGACAAGGACTCCCGCGAGCACTTCGAGATGCACATCCACAAGCGGCTGCTCGACATCCTCGAGCCGTCCAAGAAGACGGTGGACACCCTCCAGCGCCTAGAAGTCCCCGCCGGCGTAGACATAGAACTGAAGGTCCAACAGGCCTAGGTTCCCTGCGGGACGGCAGTTCTGTGGACGGTCGAACCCCTGCGGCTAGCCTCAGCCCCGCCGGTCCATACCGCGAGCCCAGTTTGATTTATGCGGAGTTTCTGCCTTTATGTCCGATTCATACATAAACGCCCAAAGTCCGCATAAATAGCGCCGCCGCTCAGCGACGAACGGCCCGGGCGGCGTCGGCTAACAGCTCGCTCAGCCGGGCGGTCGGGTCGGATGCGGTGATCAGCGCCTCGCCGATGAGGGCGGCGTCGTATCCGGCGCCGGCGATCTCCGCCATGGTGGTCCCGCCCTCGACACCGATCCCCGACGCAGCCACCGAGACGATCCCGTCGCCGAGCTCAGCGAACCGCGGGCCCATCTCGACCGCCTTGTTGAAGTTGACGGTGAATCTGGTCGCCTTGGGCTGGCTGCGCTGGTTCACCGCGATCATGTAGGCCCCGGCGTCGACGGCTAGCTCCAGTTCGGGCTCGTTGCGGATCTCGGTCAGGACGTCGAGGCCCAGCTCGCGGGCCAGTTCGTGCATGGGGCGCAGCAGCGGGGGGTCCACGTCGTCGACGATCACCAGCATGGCGTCGGCGCCCATGGCGCTCGACTCGCGTATGTGCTCAAGGGTCGTGAGGAAGTCCTTGCGGAGCACGGGAATGCCGGTCGCGGCCCGGGCCCGCTTGAGGTCCTCGGGTGACCCTCCGAAGCGAGGGCCGTCGGTCAGCACCGACAGGCAGGCGGCGCCGCCGTCGCGGTACCGGCAGGCGACCTCGGCCGCGTCGGCGCCGGCATTCAATATGCCCGCCGACGGCGAGCGCCGCTTGACCTCGGCGATCACCGACAGGCCCTCGGCCAGCAATGCCTGCTTGAACTCGAACCCGACGCCGCTGGCCGGCAGGCTCGAGCCCGAGGCAGCCTCGCCCTCGGTGCTCTCGGCGCTGTCGGGGGGCACGGTCGTCACGGCGCCGATGCTACCGGCCGGGCCCGGGGCCGCCGGGGCTGCTCCTCCTCGCCCCGGCCGCCGGGGCCCCGCCGCTGGCCCCGTTGCCCCTGGCGGTCAGCGGATGAACGTGCGGTCGTCGGACGCCTTGTCGTATCCGGCTGTGATCACCGCGGCCAGGCTGGCAGAGGGGGCGGACGTGGAGCCGTTCTAGGCCGGCTGGGGCAATGCCTTCCACTGCCCGTAAGCGACTCCCCTGACGCGCGGCTCGCGTGCGAGCAGTTCTCCCAGTTCCGTGATGTCGTCGATGTCCCAGCCGAGGGCGGCGCAGACGGCTTTGTCCCAGCGGCGGCGGATGCTGGTATAGCCGTCACGGAACTGGGGCACGACCTCGGAGCGGGTTGCCTCCCAGCTAGCAGCGAGCGACTTGATGATGCGGTAGTCGGACAGATCGGGGATAGGCACCGCAGCCCAGGCCGCGGGGTTGTAGAACGGGAAGACCAGTGACTTGCCCGGATTCCGCATTGCCATCAAGCGTCCGGGTGTGGCGTTCAGGAAGACTGCGGCAGCCTTCGCCTCGGCCGCGTCCAATCCAGTGACGGGCATCCATCCCTGCCCGACGTAGCGCTCATCAGATGCGACCGCCATGAGCCGAGCCGCCGAAGTGTTCTGCCCCATAGTCACCAGCAGGTGTCCGGCCTTCGCCAGAATCGGCGGTTTGCCGGGCCGCTTCCACTCCCACCACGCGTCGGGCTCGGCTTCGATCCGTTGCTGCCCGTCTGCCCCCTTGGATTGGAGCACGGGGAACGGCTCGGAGCCGCTGGCGGGTTGCTTGTTGTAGTCGTCGCGCATCGTCTGTCCGGTCGCGTGAACCGCTAGAAGCTCGCAGCGGCTCGGGGGCTTCCGACCCTGCGATAGTCGGCGTAGAGCGTCTGAAGGGTGGCGTGAACCATCACCGTCCCCGCTCTGCTCGGTGGTATCCGGTGCTGAGCGTCGGTCCGGTCTTGTTGACTCGGACTCTCTCTCTCTCTCTCTCTCTCTCTGCATTTCTGCAAGGTCGCGGTGCGAAGCGAACGCCGAGGCGGCGTCAGCGAGTCGCGGCGATCTCCATGCGACGGCGCTCCAGTCGCCGGCCTGGATCCGTTCGGTGGGCCAGGCGGAGGCTTCGCCCCAGCCGTCAGCGAGTTGACCGGACCCGTCGGCGGCGCTCAGCGCGTCGAACAGCCGGTCGGTGTCGGTCTCGTCGCGGGGGAATCGGTCCAGCGAGACGATCCGTGTCGCCGGGGGGGGGGGGTGCTGTTGCAGCGCCGCATCACCACGATGCTCTCGTTCATCTCTCGATGCGTTCCCTGGCTGAGGTTGACGTCTGCTGTGCCCATGTGGGTGAGGATCGTGTGGATGTGGAAGCGTCTGGCGAGTTCGAGGCGCTCGTCCAGTCCCGAGGTGGCGGTGAGGGCTGTGGTCGGGAGCACGGTCGAGAACACGCCCTCGTCGCGGTTGAGGCAGAGGTCGGCTAGGGCCGCGAATCGCGGCCTTAGCGAGTTCGCGTCCATGAACTCGCTAAGGCGCCGGTCGGCATTCGCCAGGAACCCTTCGAGGGTGTCCATCCTGCGGCGGAGGGCTTGCTGGGTGTCCTTGTCGAACTTCTCGCCCATCTTGGTGCGGTTCGTGAACGGCGGGTTCATTATCACGATGCGGGCGCCGCGGGCTGCTGTGGTGGCATCGTCCATCTCGGGGCCTTCCAGCGTGCCGCCGGTGTGTTCGGCGCCGGTCTTGACGGTGGTTGAGGCTGCGGCGTCGTCGAACAGGCGGCCCGCGAACACGATGTCTTGGCGTCCGAACAGCTCCGGTGACCCGGCTGCGACGGTGCCGTCGGGCTGGGGGCCGTAGGGCATCAGGTGCAGCCCCATCTTGCGGTACTTGATGTCGGTGTTTCCGGCCATGAGTTGTGTGGCTGCCAGTTGGAGCGACACAGGGTTGATGTCGAGCCCCTTCAACATCTCTTCGACAGCGGTCTTCTGCAACGCCGCCAGTTGGTCTCGGTCTGCGCCGTGGTGGGCGGCGCGGCGTTTCATCTCGGTCATCACCGCCGTGAGAAGCGTGCCCGACCCGCACGCCAGATCGGCGGTCTTGTGGTGCCGCCACACGTCGGTGCCTGACCAGTCCAGGGTGTTGTCGGGGTCGACGGCTTCCAATGTGAGCCTCGCGGCGATGTCCGCCGCGACCGGGCGGGTGAAGAACGCCCCGTCGGAGGACTGGTCGCCCATGACCTTGTTGAACAGCGCGCCGGCGTGGTCGGTGCCCATGTCGGCGTAGGTCTCAGCGATCTGCTCGGCCTCGGCGGCGAGATGCCGCAGAGCGCGGCGCAGCCCGCCGAGGCGCCCCGCTGAGGTTGCTGCGTCTAGTGCTTCCACAGCCGGGTCGATCACAGGCAGGAAGTCCTGTCGGGTGATCGCGTTCCACGACCGAGAGAACATCCGTTCCGGCTCAGGCGACGACTTGATGTCTGCGAGCGGGTCTATCCCTCTGCGCCCGAGCCAGCCTCCTATGTGGATTCGCTGGTGCAGCATCGCGGCGTTCATCCACAGCAGCGCCGCGATGGTCGCCCCGTCGGCTCGGGGCTTGCCCTGCTTGGGCGCGGCGAGGTTGTCGTTGCCGAAGTGGGCGTCCAGTTCGGCTGCGAGGCCCGCCTCGTCGTGGATATGCCGCGCTGCCTCGCCGACTGCGTCTTCCAGCAGGTTCAGATCGCGTTGGACCTTGTTGCCGGTCAGCCCGGACTTCTCCAGCAGGTTCATGGCTATGGATCCGCCCAGCTGCTCTGACAGGTCCACCAGCACCCCTTGGATGTGTGCCTCGAACTCGGCGTTCTTTTGGGCTTGTCGCTCTATGCGTTTCTGTTCGCGCTCGGAGGGGTCGGGCAGCGGTCTGCCGCGCTCGCCGTTGGCGACCTTGCCCGCCCGCCGCTTGGTCTGGCGCTCGTTTACGTCTCCTTGTTCCTGGTTGGGTTTCGGTTTGTGGCGGACCACCGTGTCTTCGCGTGTTTCGGTGCTATCGTCGGGACGCTTGACGTGGACGATCATCGAGGTCGGCTGGTCCTTGAGTTCTGACCACAGGCTCTGGTCGAACTTCTCGGTGTTGTCGAAGTCCAGCAGCGACCGGCCCTGCTTCACGGCGGCACGGGCAACGTCTTCGGCGTCGTCTCGGCTGCCGGTCACGACCGCGTACTCAAGGTTCTTGTGCTCGGGCCTTCCCACCGCCACAACGGTCCTCAGCTCAAGCAGCGGCGGCTGTTCGGAGGGCAGTTGGATCGTCAACACCTCGGGAAGGGCGTCCTCGATGCGTTGGTCGTGGGCTCGCAGCGCTTGGAGGATGTCTCCGAGTTCTCGCCAGCCTTCATGCTTGTCGCTGATGGCGAGATGCCGCTCCGCGTCCACGCCTGAGGGAATGACGACCGGGACAACGATGTAGCCGAGGTCTTTGCCCTGGGCGCGTCGCATCGCCCGCCCGACTGCTTGCACCACATCAATGGGCGACTTGCGCGGCTCCAAGAACGCGACCGCCGACAGCGACGGCGAGTCCGTGCCCTCCCCGAAGATGCCAACGTTCAAGATGCCGTGCGGCTCGTCGGCGTCCGCTACGGCGAGGCGGCGCTTGGCCTCGTCACGTTTTGCGACAGGCGATGAAGCGTCAAGGTGCTCAAGCCCGTAGCCGGATGCGGAGCCTCCCGTCTGCTCAGCAATCCAGTTCCGCACTGCGTCGGACTGCAAGACGGCGGTCATCGTCTTGCTGCGGGCGATGGTGTTCAGGAACCCGATGCACGACTTGAGGGGGACGCTGCTGCCGTCCCTTGCCAGTGCTCCCCCTCCCATCGCAAGAGCGAACGCCATGCCCTTGAGGTAGTCGCCCGTGGTGGGCAGCCTTTCGCCGCGTTTGGAGCGAGATGCCACCTTCTTGCCGCGTTCCGCTTCCGCCGCTTCGAGTGCCGCCTTCTCATCGGCTTCGCGGACCAGCAGGTTGGCGAGGTCGACTGCGTCTTGATCGCCTACGCCCATCGCGATGATCCGGTAGTCCGACAGCCAGCCGTTGCGCACCGCGTCGGCGTACGAGCGGCGGTACAACTCCACCCCGAAGGTGGCCTGGTCGTCCATCTGACGAACCACGAAGTCGGCCCGGTCGGAGCGTCCCGCCGCGTCCGCCAGGGCGCTGTCGCCGTAGATACGCGGTGTGGCGGTCTGGTAGACGCGGTACGTCGCCGGGAACGCGTCGCGGTCGTGGCACAGCGTGAACTCGCGCAGCCGCTCCTCGGCGGCGGTGCTGCGCTTGCGGCGGCGCACTCCAGCGGTGCGGTGCGCCTCGTCGCAGACCAGCACCTTGAACGCGTCCCCGGCTTCGGCCTTCTTGATGCCCTCAGAGACGCGCTGCGCCGACTGGTAGGTGCCGAAGATCACACTCACCGCGTCGCCGAACGTGTCGTCGCGGCGCTTGCGTATCCAGTCGGCTATCTCGTCGGGGTCGGTGGTGACCGGGCAGCCCTTGATCTCCTCGGTGGTCGCTAGGCCCCTGTCGAGGGTGGCGTCATCGTCGTTGGCGACCTTCTCCTCGTCGTCGGCGGCCACGCCCTTGTCGGAGCAGACCGCCATCACTCTCAGCGGGACGTTGGCGTGCTGGAGGAACTCGCGTCGTATCTGCGCGACCAGCGCGATTGACGGGCACAGCACTACCGACAGTTCGCCGGAGTAGGTCAGTTCCTCCGTGATCCGCAAAGCAATGCGCGTCTTTCCGGTGCCGCAGGGCAGCACGATGCGGCCACGGGCCTCGCCTCGCGGGATGTTCTCCTCATCGGTCTGCTCGTTCGCTCGCAGGCGTTCCACGGCCGTCTTGACCGCCTCTCGCTGCATAGCTGAGCGCGTCTGGTCGGGAGGCTCATCACCTGTCGGAGCGCCGCCGCTGTCATCTTCGTCGGCGGCAGCAAGCGCGGCGCGCTGCGACTCGACAGCCTGGGCGACGTTCACCACCTTCACCGGAGCGCCCGACATCGCGACCTTGCCGGGAGTAAGCCCGCCCAGCGGGACAGCGCCGTTGACCACCAGCCAGCGCTCAGCCCATATGTCGCGGTCCGCTGCCGCGGCCAGGAACTTGTTCATCTCGTAGGAGGTGACACGCTCGCCCTCACCTGCCAGATTGAGTCTGCGGGACTTGACCTGAATGGCGATCCACCCTCTGTCGTCGCGGCGGCGAGCCACCAGGTCGATCCCGGCATCCACTGCGGGAGTGCCCTCGGGCATCACTTCGTCGCGGTCGGGCCAGTCCTCCCACCGCCAACAGCGGTCCACATTCCAATCACGAACATGCGTCGCCACATCCGCCGTCACATCTTCCAGCCAGATGCCGTCAGTCTGCTGATGGGCGTGTTCCTTGAGCCTGGCCAGTGCACCGCTAATGGCAGCAGCAGCTTCATTGGCAATGCCGGTGGCGGCGGCTTCAGACATGAACGTCCTGCTTCTGCGATTGCGAATAACAGTTTACGGCAGAGGCCCACTCAGAACCGGAGAAGCGCAATGGTGGTCTACGGCCTCCCGTCCCTGCCCTCGAAGGCAGAAGTGAAGCAAACGGGTGCTTCTGGCCGGTTCCAAGGTGTGCGTCACATGATCTGCTCAATGGGCCTAGTTGGCTGACCGCAAGGTGGTTCTCAATGATCCCCTGCCCGAGTTCCGGGATCGGGAGTTGTCGATGGGCGGCCTGTGCTGTCGGAGACACGGTCACCACGCCAGCGATGCTACCGGCAGGCCCGGAGCCGCCGCCGGGGTGCTCGCTACTCCTCCTCGCCCCCGCTCGCGGCCGTCTCCACCGGCGGGGGGTCGGGCGCCGGGGACGCCTCAGCAGCCGTGGCCCGCTCAGTGCGCTGGGCCAGCCAGCTTGAGATGAACGCTTGCGCGGTGGCCGCGGCGGGCAGGGCCAGGAAGGCGCCAACTATGCCCAGCAGCGCGGTGCCCGCGATCACCGAGCCGAAGGCCAAAGCGACGTGGATCTCCATCGTGTGGGCCGTGATGCGGGGCGACAGGAGATAGTTCTCCAGCTGCTGGTAGGCGACGATCACCAGCAGCACGAAGAGGCCGGTGCGCGGATCGTGGAGCAGCGCCACCAACACCGGCAGCACCCCGGCGATGTAGGCGCCGATGGCCGGGATGAACTGTGAAATCACGCCCACCCATATGGCCAGCGCAACCGGTGAGGGAACGTCGAGCAGCACGAAGGCGGTCCAGTGCACCACCGCCGAGATCAGGGCCAGGATCGAGCGCGAGTACATGTAGCCGCCGGTCTTGTTCATGGCCAGATCCCAGATCTCGGTCACGACCGCGGCCGGTCGCTCGCTCAGCTGCGACGAGATCATCTTGCGGAGCTTGGGACCCTCGGCCACCAGGTAGAAGGTGAACAGGGCCACCGTGAACAGCTGGAACAGCAGGCTGAGCAGCGTGGCGCCAGCGTTGAGCACGTCGTCGGCGAACCGGCTCGCCAAGTCCTGGGCCCCGCCGCCGGTTAGGAACTCGTCTCGGAGCGCGTCGAACTCGACCTCGATGTCGAAGGTGTCGTCTAGCCAGTCCTCCACATCGTCGATGTGGCCGGGCGCGGTGTCGATCAGGTAGGTGGTCTCGGTTGCGAGCGCGGAGCCGACCAATGCCGAGAAGCCGGCAGCGAGCAGTGCCACCGCCGCGAACGTGATGGCCGTGGCGATACCCCGGCGGATGCCCCGCCTCGCCATGATGTTCACGGCCGGCTCCAGGGCGAAGGCCAGGAACAGCGACACGATCAGCACCACCAGCAGTGTCCCCAGGGCCCGTATCACGCCCACGAGATAGAAGGTCGCCAGCCCGCCGAGCCAGAACCAGACGATGGCCCGCTTCGCCCACGCCGGCATCGTCGTCGCGCCGTCATCCACCACCGTGACCCTATCTGTGAGGCTGGTGCCACGGGTGACAGCCCGACCGCTACGCTCAGCCACGAGGGTGCTATACGCCCGACAAGAACAGCCATACCGGAAGGAGGCTCCGTTATGTCCAGCGACCGAGACACCTACAAGTACCAATTCGTAGGACCGGACCGACGGATCAAGCACAGCGGCATTACCAACGATCTGGATCGCAGAGAGAGGGAATTGCGTGGCCAGTACGGCGAGGGCAACATCCGACAGGTGGGCCGCAAGACCACCCGTGAGGCCGCGCGCAAGTGGGAGTCAAGTAGGCCGACCGCCGGTCGCGCCGGGCCGTGACAGAACGGAATCCCTTGGGGTTCCGTTCCTCGAGTGGCCAATTGGATGAGCTTCCCGAGCCCGAGGAAAGCAGCCGCTGGTACGTTTGGGAAGTCAGTCTGACGGCCCCCGACGGCGACGTCCATGTTTGGCTGGTACCGTCTGGATTGATTGAGCAGAGTCAGATAACTGACCACCTTCTGGCCACCGATCCGGACTTCAGAGAAATTGTCGCGGTACTGCGGCGTGAGGGGTCAATGCCTGCTTCGGAGTTTGACAGGTACCCGTTCGGCCAGCCGTATCAGTCCCACCCCTTCGCCGATTACGAGGTTGCGTGTGCTGTCGCCTTCTATCGCGCGTCGATGCAATGGGAGGACGGCAAGATCACCCATCTCCCCGATCCCTGACGCTCGGCGGCCACGCGAGCGAAGCGATAGCTCCTCGGTACTGGCTGAAGGTGAGCGCACATTGGTGTTGGGGGGTCGGATGTGGGTGGTTACACTCTGGGCTTCGCCTCGGGGCTTCCGGGGCGAGTACGAATCGAAGTCCGCACAGGCCCTTGCGGGATCGCGGGACACCGTGGGATCGCGGGGAACCGTGCGGCACAACCAAGTCGCCGCTCCGCCGGGCAAGCCCCGAGCGGAGCGTTCGCGTGAGCGGCGCTCGCGCCCAGACATCAGGACGAGGCCATGGCCACCAAGGCGATCGTCGGCACCAAGGTCGGCATGACCCAGGTGTGGGACGACAACAACCAAGTCGTCGGTGTCACCGTCCTGCGCGTCTCGCCCTGCCGGGTGGTGCAGGTCAAGACCAGCGAGCACGACGGCTACAGCGCCATACAGGTCACCTGCGGAATGGTCGACCCGGCCCGGCTCACCCAGCCCGAGGCCGGGCACTTCCAGCAGGCCGGTGTGGCCCCCGGCCCGACCCTGCTCGAGCTGCGCCTCGACGATGTGAGCGACTACGCAGTCGGCCAGGAGATCAGCGTCGACGTGCTCGGCTCCGGCGAGAAGGTAGATGTGACCGCGGTCTCCAAGGGCAAGGGTTTCACCGGCGTCATGAAGCGCCACGGCTTCAAGGGCCAACCCGCCGGCCACGGCGCCCACAAGGTGCACCGCAAGCCGGGAGCGGTCGGCCAGTGCGCCACCCCCTCGAGGGTGTTCAAGGGCAAGAAGCTTCCCGGCCGCTCCGGAGCGACCAAGGTGACCACTCTCAACCTCGAGGTGGTCAAGGCCGACGCCGACGCCGAGGTGCTGCTGGTCAAGGGGGCGGTGCCGGGCCCCAAGGGCGGAACCGTGGTCGTGCGCAACGCGGTCAAGAGCGGCTGAGCCGATGGGGCCGGTGCAGGTGGTGTCGCCCGAGGGCCGCAAGGTCGGCGAGGTAGACCTCGACGACACGATCTTCGGAGTGGAGCCCCACATCGGCGTGATGCACCAAGTGGTGACCGCGCAGCTTGCCGCCCGCCGAGCCGGCACCCACAGCACCAAGGGCCGGGCCGAGGTGGCTGGCGGCGGCGCCAAGCCCTGGCGCCAGAAGGGCACCGGCCGGGCCCGCCACGGGTCGATCAGGTCGCCGCAATGGCGTGGCGGCGGGGCGGCCCACGGACCCAAGCCCCGCGACTACCGCCAGCGCACCCCCAAGAAGATGAAGCGCCTGGCCCTGGCCTCGGCCCTGTCGGACCGGGCCCGCTCCGACAGCGTGATCGTGGTGGACCGCTGGCGCTTCGACGGGCCCCGCACCCGCGACGCGGCCCAAGCCCTCGACGCCATCGGAGCGACGGGGAAGGTGCTGGTGGTGCTGGGCGACGACGATTCCGATGCCCAGAAGAGCTTCCGCAACCTCGCGGTGGTGCACTGCCTGCACTACCGCGAGCTGAACACCTACGACGTGCTCAACAGCGACGTGGTGGTGTTCACCTCCGACACCCTGCCCACCGACGGTTCCCAGCGCGGCGGTGATGGCGATGCGTGATCACCGAGACGTGATCCTACGGGACGAACCCACCGACGGTTCCCAGCGCGGCGGTGACGGCGATGCGTGATCACCGCGACGTGATCCTGCGGCCCGTGGTGTCGGAGAAGAGCTACTCGCTGCTTGCCGACAACGTGTACACCTTCGTCGTGGCCCCCGAGGCCACCAAGCCCGAGATCCGGGCCGCGGTGGAGGCGATCTTCGACGTCGACGTGGTGAAGGTCAACACCCTGCGCCGCAAGGGCAAGCGCCGCCACAACCGCCGCAACAACACCTGGGGCCGGCGGCCCGACACCAAGCGCGCCCTGGTCACTCTGGCCGCGGGCGACTCGATAGATCTGTTCGAGGCCTGACCATGGCGATCCGCAAACGCAAGCCCTCCAGTCCCGGCCGCCGCTTCCAGACCGCGTCGGACTTCTCAGAGATCACCCGCTCGAAGCCCGAGCGCAGCCTGCTGGTGAAGCAGTCCAGCACCGGCGGGCGCAACAACCTCGGGCGCATGACGGCCCGCCACCGCGGCGGCGGCCACAAGCAGCGCTACCGCAAGATCGACTTCATTCGCACCAAGGACAACGTCGCTGCCACCGTGGCCGCCATCGAGTACGACCCGAACCGCACCTGCCGCATCGCCCTGCTGCACTACCACGACGGCGAGAAGCGCTACATCCTGGCCCCTAGGGGCCTGGAGGTGGGCGACCGGCTGATGTCGGGCTCCCGGTCGGAGGTCCGCCCCGGCAACGCGCTGGCGCTGCGCTACATCCCGGTGGGCACGGTGGTGCACAACGTCGAGCTGAAGCCCGGCGGGGGCGGTCGTCTGGGCCGCAGCGCCGGGGCCAGCGTGCAGCTGGTGGCCAAGGAGGGCCGGTTCGCCACCCTGCGCCTGCCCAGCACCGAGATGAGGCGGGTGCCGATCGACTGCCGGGCCACCGTCGGCGAGGTCGGCAACTCCGAGCACGAGCTCACCAAGATCGGCAAGGCCGGCCGCAACCGCTGGAAGGGCGTGCGCCCCCAGACCCGGGGCGTGGCCATGAACCCGGTGGACCATCCCCTCGGCGGCGGCGAGGGCAAATCGTCGGGCGGGCGCCATCCGGTGTCGCCCTGGGGAAAGCCCGAGGGGCGGACCCGGGCCCGCCGCAAGGACTCCGACAAGCTGATCGTTCGCCGCCGCCGCCGACGCGGCACCCGGAGGTAAGAGCCATGCCCCGCAGCCTCAAGAAGGGTCCCTTCGTGGACGACCACCTGCTGCGCAAGATCGACGAGCTCAACGAGCGCAACGAGAAGCGGGTGGTCAAGACGTGGTCGCGCCGCTCCACCATCATCCCCGACATGGTGGGCCACACCCTGGCCGTCCACGACGGCCGCAAGCACGTGCCGGTGTACATCACCGAGTCGATGGTGGGCCACAAGCTGGGCGAGTTCGCACCCACTCGCACGTTCCGGTTCCATGCCGGCCAGGAGCGGGGGGCGCGCCGCTGATGGCCTCGGTCAAGACCAATGAGCGTCCCGGAACCCGGGCCCGAGCCTCCTATGTGCGCAGCTCGGCCTACAAGGCCCGCGAGGTTCTCAACCTCATCCGGGGCAAGAGCTGCGCCGACGCGCAGGACATCCTGGCCTTCTCCGAGCGCGGTGCGGCCCGGCCCATCGGCAAGGTTCTCGACTCCGCCATCGCCAACGCCGAGCACAACGACGGCCTCGACATCGACGAGCTGTACGTGTCGGCCTGCTACGCCGACGAGGGTCCCACCCTCAAGCGCTGGCGGCCCCGAGCCCGGGGTCGGGCCACCCGCATCCGCAAGCGCACCTGCCACATCACCGTGATTGTCAGCCGCTACGACCCCGAGATGCTCGAGCAGGTGCGAGCCAGGCAGTCGCAGCGCGGCATGGCCGCGGCCGAGGCCCGCCGCCGCCGGGTGGCGCGGTCGCGGGCCGCAGCCCAACCGCAGGAGGCGGAAACCGACGAGCCGGCTGAGTCGGCCGAAACCGACGCGGAAGCCGACGTCGCCGCCCAGGCCGCGGCCGTGGTCGAGGCCACCGAGGCTGCCATGGCCACAGAGTCCGGCGCCGACGAAGCGGGCGGCGCTGACGAGCCTGTGGCCGAAGGGTCCGGCGAGGCCGCAGAGTCCAGTGCTGACGACACAGACGACGCCGATGCGCCCGCGGCCGAAGGGTCCGGCGAGGCTGAAGAGTCCGACAAGGCTGACGGGAGCGGCTGATGGGTCAGAAGGTCAACCCCTACGGGTTCCGCCTGGGAGTTACCACCGAGTGGAAGAGCCGCTGGTTCGCCGACCGCAAGGAGTACGCCGACAACGTCATCGAGGACTGGAAGATCCGCGACTTCCTGATGACCGAGCTGCCCCACGCCGCCATCAGCCGGGTGGAGGTGGAGCGCACCCGCGACCGTCTGCGCGTCGACGTGCACACGGCCCGCCCCGGCATCGTGATCGGCCGGCGGGGCGCCGAGGCCGACCGGCTGCGGGCCGGCCTCACCGACATCAGCGGCAATCCTCGGGTGCAGCTCAACATCCAGGAGATCAAGCAGCCCGAGCTCGACGCTGCCCTAATCGCCCAGGGTGTGGCCGACCAGCTCACCGGCCGGGTCGCCTTCCGCCGGGCCATGAAGCGGGCGGTGCAGAACGCCCAGCGGGCCGGCGCACTGGGAATCCGGGTGCAGTGCTCGGGCCGGCTGGGCGGCTCGGAGATGGCCCGCACCGAGTGGTACCGCGAGGGGCGGGTGCCGCTGCACACCCTGCGGGCCGACGTGGACTACGGCTTCCGCGAGGCCCGCACCACCTACGGCCGCATCGGCGTGAAGGTGTGGCTCTACAAGGGCGACATCCTGCCCTACAAGACGCTCTCGGAGGACAAGGCCTCCAAGGAGGCGGCCATGGCCGCGGGCGAGACCTCCGGGCCCGGAGCCACACCCCGCAAGATCGTGTCGTCCTCCGCGGCCCGGCGCCGCGAGTTCAGTGACGAGATGGTCGACGAGGAGCCGGCGCCGCTGATCGGCGAGGCCGACCCCGAGTTCGAGAAGCTGCTCGACGAGGAGGCCGCCATCGAGGCCTCCACCCGCGAGCACCACGAGACGCCGCACTTCCGCCCCGGCGACGACTGAGGCATCGCGATGAGCAGACACATTCGCACAGGCAGCAGGCCCGGCTGGCGGCTCGCGACAGGCGGGCGCGACAGCACGCGCCAGGACGGCTGAGGCAGGGAGCGAGATCGAGTCATGTTGATGCCGCGCAAGGTTGCCCATCGCAAGCACCACCGGGGACGCACCAAGGGTGTGGCCAAGGGCCGCACCGAGGTCGCCCACGGCGATTTCGGCATCCAGGCCCTCGAGCCCGGCTGGCTCACATCGCGCCAGATCGAGGCGGCCCGGGTGGCCATGACCCGCCACATCAAGCGGGGCGGCAAGGTGTGGATCAATGTCTTCCCCGACAAGCCGGTCACCCAGAAGCCGGCCGAGACCCGGATGGGCTCGGGCAAGGGCAACCCCGAGCACTGGGTGGCGGTGGTGCGGCCGGGCCGCGTGCTGTTCGAGCTGTCGTACCACGACGAGACCATCGCCCGCGGCGCCATCGACCGGGCCATCCAGAAGCTCCCCATGAAGGCCCGCTTCGTGGCCCGCGAGGAGGGGTTCTAATGGCCCGCGCCAAGGCCTTGGTCGATCTCGGCGACACCGATTTGGTCGAGCGCGTGTCGGAGGCGAAAGAGGAGTTGTTCAACCTGCGCTTCCAGTTCGCCACCGGCCAACTCGACAACCCGGCCCGCCTCAGGCAGGTGCGCCGCGACATTGCCCGCCTGCTCACCGAGCTGCGGGCCCGCGAGATAGCGGCCGCCGAGGCCGAGGGGAGATGACGATGGCTGAGGGCTCAGAGCCGCGGAGCAACCGCCGCAAGGTGCGCGAGGGCGTGGTGGTCTCCGACCGCATGGACAAGACGGCCATCGTCGAGGCCACCGAGAGGGTCCGCCACCCCCGCTACGACAAGACGGTGCAGCGCGCCACCCGCCTGGCCGTCCACGACGCCGACAACGAGCTGGGCGTGGGCGACCTCGTGCGGGTGGCCGAGACAAGGCCGCGGTCGAAGACCAAGCGCTGGCGCCTGGTGGAGATCCTGGAGCGGGCCAAGTGATCCAGCCGAGAACGTCTTCTTTGGAGCGCCGCCGATGATCCAGCAGGAGTCCCGGCTGCGGGTGGCCGACAACTCCGGCGCCAAGGAGGTGCTGTGCATCAAGGTGCTCGGCGGCTCCCGGCGCCGCTATGCCTCGGTGGGCGACGTGTTCGTGGCCACCGTCAAGGACGCCATCCCCGGCGCTCAGGTCCGCAAGGGCGACCTGGTCCGCTGCGTGGTGGTGCGCACCCGCAAGGAGAAGCGGCGCGGCGACGGCAGCTATATCCGCTTCGACGAGAACGCCGCGGTCCTGATCAACGAGCAGGACCAGCCCCGGGGCACCCGCATCTTCGGTCCGGTGGGCCGAGAGCTGCGCGACAAGCAGTTCATGCGCATCGTCTCGCTGGCGCCGGAGGTGCTGTGATGGCCGGACGCGCCAAGGGCAACCGCCGCTCCAAGATCATCAAGGGCGACCGGGTGGTGGTGCTGTCGGGCAAGGACGCCGGGGTCGAGGGCACCGTGGAGCGGGTCATTCCCGCGTCGGGCAGGGTGATCGTGGAGGGCGTCAACATGGCCAAGCGGCACCAGGCCCCCACCCGCAACGTCCAGCAGGGGGGCATCATCGACAAGGCCATGCCCATCGACGCCTCCAACGTCGCCCTGATCAGCCCGACCGACGGCAAGCCGACCCGGGCCGGCTACCGGTTCACGCCCGACGGCGCCAAGGTCCGCATCTGCCGCCGCACGGGGGCCGACCTGTGAGCACCGCAACCGACTACCGGCCCCGGCTGCGCACCGCGTTCGAGACCGAGATCAAGCCAGCGCTGGTCGAGCAGCTGGAGCTGTCCAACGTGATGATGGCGCCCAAGCTCACCAAGATCGTGGTCAACATGGGCGTCGGCGGGGCCATCACCTCGGCCAAGCTGCTGGAGGGCGCGCTGGCCGACTTGGCCGTGATCTCGGGCCAGAAGCCGGTCATCACCCGGGCCAAGCGCTCGCTGGCCAGCTTCAAGCTGCGGGCCGGCATGGCCATCGGGTGCAAGGTCACCCTGCGCGGCGACCGCATGTACGAGTTCTTCGACCGGCTCATCACGCTGGCCATCCCCCGCATCCGCGACTTCCGCGGGCTGTCGCTGCGGTCCTTCGACGGCAGCGGCAACTACACGTTCGGAATCACCGAGCAGCTCATCTTCCCGGAGATCGACTACGACTCGGTCGATGCCACCCGGGGGATGGACATCACGATCGTCACCACAGCCAAGTCGGACACCGAGGGCCGGGCGCTACTAGAGGCGTTCGGGTTTCCGTTCCGCCGAGAGGGGCAATAGAGCGATGGCCAAGAAGGCTCTGAGGGAGAAGCAGCAGCGCACCCCCAAGTTCAAGGTGCGGGCCTACACGCGGTGCCGCGTGTGCGGCCGTCCCCGCTCGGTGTACCGGAAGTTCAGCCTGTGTCGCATCTGCCTGCGCGACCTGGCCCACGCCGGGGAGCTGCCCGGCGTGAAGAAGGCGAGCTGGTGACGAGGTGACACAGCAATGACGATGACCGATCCGATCGCAGACATGCTGACCCGCATCCGCAACGCCAACGTGGCCATGCACGACGAGGTCTCGATGCCGTCGTCGAAGCGCAAGCTGGCCCTGGCCGAAGTGCTTCAGCGGGAGGGCTACATCGCGTCCTTCGCCGAGAGCGACAACGCGCCCCGGCCGGGCAAGACCCTCACCATCGAGATGAAGTACTCGCCCGAGCGCGACCGCGTCATCCGGGGGCTGCGCCGCATCTCCAAGCCGGGACTGCGCATCTACCGCAAGCGCGACCAGATTCCCCGGGTGCAGGGCGGGCTCGGGGTGGCGGTGGTGTCCACCAACAAGGGTCTGATGAGCGACCGAGAGGCGAGGAGCAACCGCATGGGCGGCGAGATCCTCTGCTACGTGTGGTAGAGGCCGAGCGGATGGGGAGCGACTAGTGAGGGTCTTCGAGATGCGCCGAGCGAGGCCGTGGGCTGTGTTGTCGGGGTTTGGGCGGCCCGTGAGCGCAGCGAACAAGAGCGGGAGCACAGAGGCAGTTCGATGAGTCGAGTGGGGAATTCTCCGATCGCCGTGCCCAGCGGCGTGGCCGTGGCCGTGGAGGGCCGCACCGTGGTGGTGACCGGCACCAGGGGCACGCTGCGCCGGGACCTGCCCGGCGACATCAGCGTGCGGGCCGACGACGACGTTCTGCTCGTCGAGCGCGGCGACGACAGCGCGCAGAGCCGATCGCTGCACGGGCTCACCCGGAGTCTGGTGCAGAACATGGTGACCGGCGTGAGCGAGGGGTTCAGCAAGGAGCTGCGCATCCAGGGCGTGGGCTACCGGGTGGCCGAGTCCACCCCGACGTCGCTGGAGCTGGCGCTGGGCTTCAGCCACACCGTGCAGATCACGGCGCCCGACGGCGTGGAGTTCGAGGTGCCCCAGCGCACCCAGATCCTCGTCAAGGGCATCGACAAGCAGCTCGTGGGCCAGGTGGCGGCCGACATCAGGAAGTGGCGCCCGCCCGAGCCCTACAAGGGCAAGGGGATCCGCTATGCCGACGAGCGGGTCAAGCGCAAGGCCGGCAAGGCCGCGAAGTAGTCCAGGTAGTGCAGGTTCCGCAGTGATGACCGAAAGCGACGGTTGGTAGTCATGGTCGATCAGGCCCGCAAGCGCCGGGAGGGACGCATCCGCCGTCACCGGCGCGTCCGCAAGAAGGTGCAGGGGACGGCCCAGCGGCCGCGGCTGTCGGTGTTCCGCTCGAGCCGCCACATCTCGGTCCAGCTCATCGACGACCTCGGCGGCGTCACCGTGGCGTCGGCCTCGACCCTGGAGGCCGACCTGCGCTCGGCGTCGGGGGGCAACGTGGCCGCGGCCCGAGCCGTGGGCGCGCTGATCGCGCAGCGGGCCCTCGATGCGGGGATCACCGCGGCGGTGTTCGACCGGGGCGGCTACAAGTACCACGGCCGGGTGGCCGAACTGGCCAACGCAGCCCGCGCGGCTGGATTGGAGTTCTGAGGCAATGAGCGAAGAGCAGCTCTCGATTCCGGGATCGGTGTGGCGATGAGCGAGGAGCGCACAAGCGGTCCGCCGCTGCGGGAGTCGCGGGTGATCAACATCAACCGGGTGGCCAAGGTGGTCAAGGGCGGGCGCCGGTTCTCGTTCACCGCCCTGGTGGTGATCGGCGACGGCGCGGGCCGGGTCGGTCTCGGCTACGGCAAGGCCAAGGAAGTGCCCCTGGCCATCCAGAAGGGCACCGAGGAGGCTAGGCGCAACGTCTTCGAGGTGCCGATGGCGGGCAGCACCATCATGCATCCCGTGATCGGCACCACCGGCGCGGGGCGGGTGCTGCTCAAGCCGGCCGCTCCCGGCACCGGCGTGATCGCCGGCGGCGCGGCTCGGGCCATTCTCGAGGAGGCCGGCATCGGCGACGTGCTGTGCAAGTCGCTGGGCTCGCCCAACCACATCAACGTCGCTAGGGCCACCATCAGCGGGCTGCAGGGGCTGCGCCGCCCCGACGAGGTGGCCCGCCTGCGGGGCCTTCCCCCCGACGACTTCCTGCCCAAGGGCCTGTGGGACGCGTACCAGACCACCCGCATCGACCGGGCCGCCGCGGCCCAGCGGGTGGCCGAGGCGGAGGACGAGTGATGGCATCGTCGCTCAAGGTGACCCAGGTTCGCTCCGCCATCGGGACCAAGCCCAAGCAGCGGGGTACGCTTCGAGCCCTCGGCTTGGGACGGATCGGTCGCAGCAACACCCTGCCCGACCGCCCCGAGATCCGAGGCATGATCCAACGGGTTCCGCACCTGGTGTCGGTGCAGGAGGTGGACGGATGACCGAGCAGACCAAGCTTCACGACCTGCGGTCTGCTCCGGGGTCGCGCCGGCCGCGCAAGCGGGTGGCCCGGGGCATCGCCGGCCGAGGCGGCAAGACCGCGGGCCGGGGCATGAAGGGTCAGAAGGCCCGCAGCAAGGTGCCTGTCGGCTTCGAGGGCGGCCAGATGCCGCTGCTGCGCCGCGTTCCCAAATGGCGGGGGTTCACCAACCCGTTCCGGGTGGAGTACCAGCCCATCAACCTCGACACCATCTCCGAGACCGGCCTCGACGAGGTGTCGCCCGACACGCTGCGCGAGCGGGGCCTCATCTCCAAGAAGGCGCTGGTGAAGGTGCTGGGCCGAGGCGAGCTCAACCGGGCGGTGCAGGTGAAGGCTCACGCCGTGTCGGCCGCCGCGGCCGAGGCCATCGCCGCCGCCGGCGGCAGCGTCGAGATCATCCCCAAGCCCTGGGGCGACCGCCGGCCGCCCCACGGCAGCTACAACCAGCACACCAACCGCTAGAGGCCGTCGCATGAGGATCGTCGCACCCCCGCCGAAGTCCGGGAGGCCGACATGCTGAACCGCGTATTCAACATGTTCCGCATCCCGGATCTGCGCAACAAGATCCTCTTCGTGCTGTTCATCCTGGCCGTCTACCGGCTCGGCGCCTTCATCCCCGCCCCCTACGTGGACACCGACGCGGTCCAGCTGCTGCGCGACCAGGCCAACACCTCGGGCGGGATCCTCGGGTTTGTGCAGCTGTTCTCGGGCGGCGCGCTCACCCAGTTCGCCATCTTCGCGCTGGGGATCATGCCCTACATCACCGCCTCGATCATCATGCAGATCCTGGGGGTGGTGATCCCCCGCATCGAGCAGTGGCAGCAGCAGGGCGCGGTGGGCCAGCGCAAGATCACCCAGTGGACCCGCTATCTCACCGTCGGCATCGCCCTGCTGCAGTCGACCAGTTTCGCCTTCTTGTTCCACAGCGGCGCTCTGGTGGGCGGCATCGACCTGCTGCCCAACTTCACCGTGTGGGCCGTGTTCGTGGTGGTGTTGACGCTCACCACCGGCACCGCCCTGCTGATGTGGATGGGGGAGCTGATCACCCAGCGCGGCATCGGCAACGGCATGTCGCTGCTGATCTTCACCAGCGTGGTGTCGACCCTGCCCGCCCAGCTCACCGCGGTCCACGCCAACAACGGGGTGGACGCCCTGATCGGCTTCATTCTGGTGGCGGTGACCCTGCTGGTGTGCATCGTGTTCGTGGAGCAGGGCCAGCGCCGCATTCCGGTGCAGTTCGCCAAGCGGGTGGTGGGGCGGCGCATGTACGGCGGCCAGAGCACCTACATCCCGCTCAAGGTCAACCAGTCGGGCGTGATCCCGATCATCTTCGCCAGCTCGGTGCTGTACCTGCCCACGCTGATCGGCGCGGCCATGCCCGACGGCGGCATCGGCGGGGCGATCCGGGACTTCGTCAACGACCACCTCACCTACCCGACCAGCCCGGTGTACCTGGTCACCTTCGGCTTGATGATCATCGGGTTCGCCTACTTCTACACCGCCATCACCTTCGACCCGGTGAAGCAGGCCGACACCATCCGCAAGCAGGGCGGCTTCATTCCGGGGATCCGCCCCGGAGTCCAGACCGAGCGCTACCTGGCCAAGATCCTGTCGCGCATCACCCTTCCGGGCTCGCTGTTCATTGCCGCGGTGGCGCTGGTCCCGTCCATCCTCTATGTGGTGTTCCTCGACAGCGATCTGAGCGCGGGCCTCGGCGGCGGGGCCAGCGGGCTGCTGTACGGGGGCATCTCGCTGCTGATCGCCACCGGCGTGGCCCTCGAGACCATGAAGCAGATCGACAGCCAGCTCATGATGAGAAACTACGAAGGCTTCCTGAAGTGACAGCCGGGTTGGGGCTCGGTCGACAGCCAGCTCATGATGAGCCAGCCACGATGGGCTTCCTGAAGTGACAGCCGGGTTGGGGCTCGGTCGACAGCCAGCTCATGATGAGCCAGCCACGATGGGCTTCCTGAAGTAACTCTCGATGGCTGCTCTGCGCATGGTGATCCTGGGCCGGCAGGGCTCGGGCAAGGGAACCCAGTCGGAGCGCCTCACCGCCCGGTTCGGGTGCGTGCACCTCTCCACCGGCGACGCCCTGCGAGCCGCGGTGGCAGCCGGCACCGAGCTGGGCCGGCAGGCCAAGACCATCATGGACTCGGGCCGACTGGTGGGCGACGACATCATGAACGGCATCGTGCGGGACCGCCTCGGCCGCGACGACGTCGCCGAGTCGGGGGTGCTGCTCGACGGCTACCCCCGCACCGCCGATCAGGCCGATGCGCTGGAGGCGGTGCTGGGCGATCTGGGCCACCGCCTCGATGTGGCCTTGAACATCGACGTGCCCATCGCCGAGGTCACGGCCCGGATGCTGGAGCGGGGCCGCTCCGACGACACCGTCGAGGCCATCGGGCGCCGCTTGGAGCTCTACGAGGAGCAGACCGCGCCGCTGCTCGACTGGTTCGAGGGACGTGGGCTGCTGGCTGCCATCGACGGCGTCGGCTCGCCCGACGAGGTCTTCGAGCGGGTGGTGGCCGCCATCGAGCACACCCGTGGCTGATCTGCCCCCCGCTCAGCCTCTGGTTTCCCGCTCTTGTTCGCTTCGCTCACGGGCCGCTCGGGCCACGGCTTCGCGGGCTCAGCCTCTGGCGGGTTGGATGGCCGGTTGGGCGCGGGTAGCGTTGCCGTTTGGCCTTGGGCCGGTGCTGACGCGCGCCGACCGGGGCTCATCCCGCAGGAGGACAAACACTGCCGAAGCCGAAAGAGGACGCGATCGTATTGGAGGGAACCGTCACGGAGTCCCTCCCCAACGCCATGTTCCGCGTGGAGCTCGAGAACGGGCACTTCGTGTTGGCCCACATCTCGGGAAAGATGCGGATGCACTACATCCGGATACTGCCCGGGGATCGCGTCCAGGTCGAGGTGACGCCGTACGACCTCCAGCGGGGCCGAATCACCTATCGCTACAAGTGAGCATCAACTGCCGATGAAGGTCCGACCCAGCGTCAAGAAGATCTGCGACCGCTGCAAGGTCATCCGTCGGCGCGGTCGCGTCATGGTGATCTGCGACAACGCTCGCCACAAGCAACGACAGGGCTGAACATGACGCTCGTCCCCGCATTCGAGAGGCACTGCTGATGGCCCGCATCTCCGGCGTCGACATTCCCCGCGAGAAGCGGGTGGAGGTGTCGCTCACCTACATCTTCGGGATCGGGCGCAGCACCGCCCAGCAGATCTGCGAAGCCTCCGAGATCAACCCCAACACCAGGGTGCGCAACCTCACCGACGACGAGGTGGCCAGGCTCAGGGGCTTCATCGACAGCAACGTGCGGGTCGAGGGCGACCTGCGGCGCGAGGTGTCCCAGGACATCAAGCGCAAGATGGAGATCGGCTGCTACCAGGGCCTGCGCCACCGCCGCGGCCTGCCCGTTCGGGGTCAGCGGACCCACACCAACGCCCGCACCCGCAAGGGTCCCAAGCGCACCGTGGCCGGCAAGAAGAAGGTCAAGAAGTAGGTCGGCGGGCGAGGCAGTGAAGGCGGAGAAGTAGGCAATGGCGAAACCATCCTCGGACAAGCGGCGCACCCGCAAGCGCGAGCGCAAGAACGTGACCCACGGCGTGGCCCACATCAAGAGCTCGTTCAACAACACGGTCATCACCATCACCGACCTGCAGGGCAACGTGGTCTCGTGGGCCTCGGCCGGCAATGTCGGCTTCAAGGGCTCTCGCAAGTCCACGCCGTTCGCGGCGCAGATGGCGGCCGAGCAGGCCGCCCGCAAGGCGATGGAGCACGGCCTGCGCAAGGTCGACGTGCAGGTCAAGGGGCCCGGGTCGGGCCGTGAGACCGCCATCCGGTCGATCCAGAACATCGGCATCGACGTAACCGGCATCACCGACGTCACGCCGGTTCCCCACAACGGCTGTCGCCAGCCCAAGCGCAGAAGGGTCTGAAGTGTCGCGTTACACGGGGCCGAAGGCGGCAGGAGGCTGACATGTCACGCTATACGGGGCCCAAGGCGCGGGTGTCGCGCCGGCTCAACACCAACATCTGGGGCACCAAGGGCGAGGCGCTCGCCCTCGACCGTCGGCCCTACCCGCCCGGCGACCGGGGCCGTTCGCGGCGGCGCAGCACCGCGTCGGAATTCCTGGTGCAGATGCAGGAGAAGCAGAAGGCCCGCCACACCTACGGGCTGACCGAGCGCCAGTTCCGCAACCTGTTCGCCGAGGCCAGCCGCCGCCAGGGCGTGACCGGCGAGAACATGCTGCGGTTCCTGGAGCTGCGCCTCGACAACTTCGTCTACCGCATGGGCTGGGGCGCCACCCGTCCCCAGGCCCGCCAGCTGGTCAACCACGGCCACCTCAACGTGAACGGTTCCCGGGTGACCATCCCCAGCTACCGGCTGCGCAAGGGCGACGTGGTCGAATTGCGAGACAAGATCCGCAACTCGGCCACCCTCCAGTGGAACGTCGACGTGCTCGACCGCACCCCGCCCGCGTGGATCGATCCCGGTGCCGACAGCTTCACCTCCACGGTGCGCGAGCTGCCCATGCGGGAGCAGATCGACGTGCCGATCCGTGAGCAGCTCATCGTCGAGCTGTACTCCAAGTAGCCCGTCCCCCGGCGGCATCGAGTCGTCGAAACCTATTGACGCAACAGAGTCGAGGAGTCCCCCATGCTTGTTATGCAGCGCCCGACCGTCGAAGTGCTCGAGCCGGCCGACGGCAATCGGCAGCGGTTCGCGATCGGCCCGCTCGAGCCCGGCTTCGGCCACACGCTCGGCAACTCGCTGCGGCGCACGCTGCTGTCGTCCATTCCGGGCGCGGCCGTCACACAGGTTCGCTTCGACGGCGCCCTGCACGAGTTCGCCACCATTGCCGGCGTGGCCGAGGACGTCACCGACATCATCTTGAACCTCAAGGATCTGGTGCTGGTGGTGAAGAGCGAGGAGCCGGTCACGCTGCGGCTCGACGCCCGCGGCCCGGCCGACGTCACCGCAGGCGACATCGGGCGCCATTCCGATGTGGAGATCCTCAACCCGGAGGCGCCGATCGCCACGCTGAACAAGTCCGGCCGGCTGTCCCTCGACATCACCGTGGCCCGGGGCCGCGGCTATGTGTCGGCCGAGGAGAACAAGGAGCTGGCCGCGGCCATCGGTGTGATTCCCGTCGATTCGATCTATTCGCCGGTGCGGCGGGTCGCCTTCAGTGTGGAGGACACCCGGGTGGAGCAGTCCACCGACTACGACCAGCTCATGCTCGACGTGGAGACCGACGGCTCGATCTCCCCGACCGAAGCGGTGGCCTCGGCCGGGGCCACGCTGCGCAGCCTGATCCAGATGATCGAGGAGATGAGCGACGAGCCGCGGGGCCTGGAGCTGGGCGAGATCATGTCGTTGGCCCAAGTCGACGCCGAGGCCGAGCTCATGGTGGAGGACCTCGAGCTCACCGAGCGCCCCCGCAACTGTCTCAAGCGGGCCCAGATCAACACGGTGAACGAGTTGCTGGACAAGACCCCCGATGATCTGCTGGCCATCACCAACTTCGGCGACAAGAGCCTCGACGAGGTAGTGGCCAAGCTCGACGAGATGGGGCTGTCGTTGCGAGGAGCCGAGAACTAGTGCCCGCCCGCCCCCGCAAGGGTCCCCGCTTCGGGGGCAGCAGCCGTCATCAGAAGCTGATGATGGCCAATCTCGTGGCGTCGCTGATCGCGGCCGAGGGCATCACCACCACCGAGGCCAAGGCCAAGGCGGTGCGCCCCATCGCCGAGAAGATGATCACCAAGGCCCGCCGCGGCGGCGTGCACAACCACCGGCAGGTGGTGAGGTTCCTGGGCGATCGGGAGATGGCGTCCAAGCTCTTCGACGACATCGGCCCCCGCTACGTTGACCGGCCTGGCGGCTACACCCGCATCGTCAAGCTCGGCCCCCGCCAAGGCGACAACGCCCCCATGGCCCGAATAGAACTCGTCTAAGACACTCTTCACCCCACGGGGGGTGGGGGCATGTATGGGGAGCCTCTGATTGTCCGGTAGCGGCGAACTGGTCGGGGTTGTCCGGATGCGGATGACGGTGGCCTACGACGGCTCGCACTATCACGGCTTCGCCCGCAACGAGGGGGTGCCCACCGTTGCCGGGGCCCTGGGCGACGCCCTCGGCCGGGTGCTGGGCCACCCTGTTGATCTGGTGTGTGCGGGCCGCACCGACCGGGGCGTGCACGCCCGGGCCCAGGTGGTCTCCTTCGACGCCGATGTGGAGCGGGCCGACCCGGTGCGGCTGGTGCGGGCCGTCAACCGCATGTGCGGTCCTCACATCGCGGCGTCGAGGGCCAGCGTGGCCGCCGCCGACTTCGACGCCCGGCACTCGTGCACCGGCCGGGTGTATCGGTACCGGATCCTGAACGCGCCGGTTCCCAATCCGCTGGCGGGCGGGCTGTGCTGGCATGTGGAGCATCCGCTGGATCTGCGGGCCATGCGCACCGCGGCCGACCGGCTGCTGGGCGACCACGACTTCAGCTCGTTCTGCCGCCGCAATCCGTCGCATCCCGACCAGTCGATGGTGCGCACCGTGCGGCGGGCGGTGTGGTGGATCGAGGGGGATGTGGCGGTGTTCGAGATCGAGGCCAGCTCGTTCTGCCACCAGATGGTGCGCTCGCTGGTGGCGCTGCTGGTGTCGGTGGGCCGGGGCCGCCACAAGCCGTCAGACGTGGGCAAGATCATCGCAGCCCGAGATCGCAGCGCAGCCCCCAGCCCAGCCCCACCCCAAGGCCTAGTCCTATGGACCGCCCTCTACGAATAGCCCGGCCCCAATGCCTCAGCCGCCCTCACGAGGTATCGGCCGCTACCAGGTGCTCACCAAGCGAGCGCAGCGGCTGAGCCGGACTCGACAACTCGACGGCCTTAGAGGGAGCGCAAATAGGTGAGGGCCTGTTTCGTCACGGCGGGGTATTCCCCGCTCTTGTTCGCTGCGCTCACGGGCCGCCAAACCCCAGCGCCACAGCCCACGGCCTCGCCCGTATGGGCCGGAATCGCTCGCCTATTCGCTCGGCCTCCAAGCGGAGGTTCTGGCTTTGACTCACTGCATGGCGCAGCTCCCGCGGTGAGGTCCGCTTGCTCGGGCAGCGGCCCTGCAGTTGGCAATCGGAGTCCTTGATATTCTCAGGGGCCGAGGCTGGTGATGGGGACTACTTGCACTCCGTCGGGGCGGCGGTGCGCTGGGCCGCGTGCGGTGATGACTAGCAGGCCCGCTAGGTCTGCCTGGCGCGATGGGGCGACCTTGTCGCGTAGGCGCAGCAAACTGGTGGCGGCCTGGTCCACGGTGTCGCTGTGGTGGCTCAGTTTGATCTCGGCGGCAAGCCAGGCTCCGTCGTCGCGGGAGATGATCGCGTCGACCTTTAAGTTGTCGCTGTCTCGATAGTGGTACACCGCCGCCGACTGGCGGTCGCTGTAGATTCGCAGATCACGCACCGCGAGCGACTCGAACAGCAGGCCGAGCGTGCTGGTGTCGGCTAGGAGCTGCTCTGATGATGCTCGCAGCGCGGCAGCGGCCAGCGAAGGGTCGACGAAGTGCCGCTTGGGGGCTTTGCGCAGCACGGCCCTCGACCTGAGGTGGCCGGGCCAGGCGGGCTGTTCCTCCAGCAGGAAGATCCGCTTCAGCGCGCCAAGGTACGCGGTGATTGTCTGGCGCCAGACATTCGCCGCCGTGTCATCGCGGTCGGGTCCGGCCATGTCGGCGACCAACTTGGAGGTGCGAGCCTCGGTAGCCACGTTGCGGGCAATCGACCGGGCGAGGCTCATCAGCGCCTCACGGTCATGGCGCACTCCATTGGCGGCGCGTACATCGACGAGGATCGACTCTTCGAGATGGTCGCGTGCCGAGCGCCGAGCCGTGGTCTCATTGAGGCCGATGTGTGCCGGCCAGCCTCCCGCGCAGATCCACGAAGCGATGTCGCGCAGCCCGATTTCGCTGCGGGCTGCCCCGGCGATCGTGCTGCCCGCGAATATCCGCCGCAGAGAAGCCGAACCGTCGGAGGCGCCTGTCTCGAACAGCGACATGGGCCGCATCGTCACCCGTGCGATGCGGCCCGTGCCGGTGTGGCGGGTGATGTCCTCGCCGGGCGAGGCCGAGCCGGTGAGGATGAACTGGCCGGGGGCGGCTCGCTCGTCGCACTCGCGCCGGATCCGGTTCCACAGCAGCGGAGCGTTCTGCCATTCGTCGATGAGGCGGGGAGTACCCCCGCGTAGCGCCTCGGATGGGTCGGTGTCAGCCAGCACCCGGTCGTCCGCGTCGTCAAGTCGTAGTGCGCTGTTTGCGAACCGAAGCGCGGTCGAGGTCTTGCCGCACCAGCGCACACCCTCGATGAGCACCGCGCCGCGCCGGCTCAACGCGGCCCCGATATCGTCTTCCGCCAGTCTCGGTCGGTAGCTCGGGAAGGGGCGTCGTCGGTCATCCATTGGCGGGCCTCCTGTCCACATGATGCCTTCGGATCATATAACACTTTAGGGGGATTTCATATAACGTTTTGAGAAGATTCTATACAACATTTTGGGGATAGTCTGGATAACAGAATGGGGGCGGGTCGGTGGATTGTTGTTTGTTGGGGGTGGGCCTAGCCTGAGGGGCCGGTCTGGGCGGTCGCTTGGACCCGTGGGGCTGTCTTCAGTCCGACCACGAACCGACGGGAGCGAATGTGGCGACCTACAGCCCCAAAGCCTCTGAGATCGAGCGCAGCTGGCATGTCGTCGATGCCGAGGGCATGGTGCTCGGGCGGCTCGCCACCGAGGTCGCGACCCTGCTGCGGGGCAAGCACAAGCCCACCTTCGCTCCCCACATCGACACCGGCGACCATGTGGTGATCGTCAACGCCGACAAGGTGGTGCTCACCGCGGGCAAAGCCGACTCGAAGCGGGTCTACCGCCACTCCGGCTACCCCGGCGGCCTGCGCACCGAGACCTACGGTGCCAAGCTGGCCCGCCGCCCCGACGAGGCCCTGCGCGACACCATCCGGGGCATGCTGCCCAAGACGAGGCTGGGCCGGGCCCAGATCAGCAAGCTGAAGGTCTACGCCGGACCCACCCACCCCCACGCCGCCCAGAAGCCCCAGCCCTACGCCATCGAGCACGCCCGGGCCCGATGAGACGCCTTCCGATGATCGAGGTGAGGTCACAATGACTGCTCCGCTCGTGCAAGCAACCGGACGCCGCAAGCGGTCTGTGGCCCGGGTCCGGCTGCGCACCGGCGCCGGAGTCGTCACCATCAACGGTCGCACCGCCGAGGAGTACTTCCCGTCGCGGGCCCACCAGACGCAGATCATCGAACCCCTCACCGCCACCGCCACCGAGGGCCGCTACGACGTGGAGGCCACCATCCATGGCGGCGGCTCCAGCGGGCAGGCCGGAGCGCTGCGCCTGGGCATCTCCCGAGGGCTGGTGGAGGTGGAGCCCGAGCTGCGCGACACGCTCAAGAAGGGCGGGTACCTCACTCGCGACCCCCGCAAGAAGGAAGCGAAGAAGTACGGCCTCAAGAAGGCACGCAAGGCGCCGCAGTACAGCAAGCGCTGACCGCGGCGCCCCGAACGGCGCACCCGGCGGCGGGCTCGGCGGGCGCGCGGACTGCGGGCAAAGCATGACCTTGGCGTTCGGCACCGACGGAGTGCGCGGCGACACCCGCGGGCCGCTGACAGAGCACTTGGTGGGCGCGGTGGGCCAGGCCGCCGGCCATGTTCTGGGTTCGGAGCGGTTCGCGGTCGGGCGCGACACCAGGGCCTCCGGGCTGGCGCTGGCGGAGGCCCTGCGTCGGGGGGTGGAGCGGGCCGGAGGGTCGGCGGCCGACCTGGGCGTGGTTCCCACCCCGGCGGTGGCCCGCTGGTGCCAGGACGAGCAGGTTGCCGGAGCGGTGGTGTCGGCATCGCACAACCCGTGGCACGACAACGGTGTGAAGCTGTTCGCGCCCGGGGGCCGCAAGCTGAGCGACGAGGTCCAGCATGCCGTGGAGCGGCGCTATCGCGAGCTGCTCGAAGACCTGCCCAGCGGCGCAGCGGCCGGCGCGAGAGACGGCCTCGACTCGGCCGATTCCGGAGGCTGCGGCGCGGGACGCGCCCCTGGAAGCGGCCCGACGGTTGCGGCTGGGGACCGGAAGCACCGCCTCCGGCCCAGCCCGGCTGCGGCAGACGTCGAGGCGGGGGAACTGGCACACCGTCGCCACGTCCACGCGGTGGCCGCGAGCATTGAGGGACGCGACCTGGCTGGGCTGCGCATCGTGGTCGACGCGGCCAACGGCGCGGCGTGCCGCGGCGCGCCCGAGTGCCTGCGCAGCCTGGGCGCCGACGTTGAGGCGATCCATGCCGATCCCGACGGCCACAACATCAACGACGGCTGCGGGTCGCTGCATCCCGAGAGCCTGCAAGCCGCAGTGGCGGCCTCCGGCGCCGACGTCGGCCTCGCCTTCGACGGAGACGCCGACCGGGTGCTGGCCGTCGACGGCCGCGGCGACTTGGTGGACGGCGACCAGATCCTCGCGGTGTGCGCCATCGACCGCGCTTCGCGGGGCCGGCTCAGCGGGGACGCGGTGGTGGTCACCGTCATGGCCAACCTCGGGCTGCGCCGGGCCATGGCCGGCCGCGGCATTGGGGTGGTTGAGACACCGGTGGGCGACCGGCATGTGCTCGTGGCGCTGGAGGAGCAGGGCCTGGTGCTCGGCGGCGAGCAGTCCGGCCATCTGATCTTCCGCGACCTGGCCACTACCGGCGATGGGCTGCTCACCGCGGTGCAGCTGCTGGATGCGGTCAAGCGCTCCGGGCAGAGCCTGCGCGACCTCACCGCCGCGGCGATGACCCGCATGCCCCAGATTCTGGTGGGAGTGCCGCTGCCGGCCGGTGCCCGGTCCGCCGACCTCGACGCAGCCCTCGGCCCGATCGCGGCCGACGCCGCAGCCCGCCTCGGCGACTCGGGCCGGGTGCTGGTGCGCCCGTCGGGCACCGAGCCGCTGGTGCGGGTGATGGTGGAGGCAACCGACCACGACACGGCCAGAGCCGAAGCCGAGCAGGTCGCAGCCCGCGTCGGCGAAGCGGTGATGTCGCCATGAAGTCTCAGCACCGGCATGCGGTGAGGGTTCTGGCCTGATGTGCGGGATAGTCGCCATCGTGCGCCGCCCCTCGACGCGGCCGGTGCCCGACGCTGCCGATGTCATCGGCATGGTTGAGGCGGCCTCTGTCGCCCTCGCCGGACCGGCCGCTTCCGCCCCCAAACTCTCGACCGCAGCCGAACAGCTTCAGGCCGCCAACGAGCTGCTGGGCGGGGTCGCCGGGCTGCGACTCCTGCTCGGTTCGCCCGAGACAGCCGACACGCTCGCGACCCTCATCGACGAGGCAACGGCCTCGGTGGGGGCACTGGACGCCCGACTCGACGCCGACCCGGCCCTCGACCCGGCTGAACTGGAGCACCTCAACGAGCCGTTGGTGCGAATCCGCGACGGCCTGTGGGCGCTTGGACGCGACCGGCTGGGCGCGGCTCGCGCCGTCTCGAAGTTCTTGGCCGAGGCGCGGCTGACCGCCGACTCGGCGCCGGCCGCGGTGGAGGCCTACCTGTCCATCCATCAGGCCGTCGGTGCCTTGGACCGGCTCGAGGTGCGCGGACGCGATTCGGCCGGGCTGCATCTGCTGATCAGCGGCCACGGACTCGACCGCGACGATCCCGCAGTGGCTGCGGCCATCGACAGACGCGGCCACGACCCGTCGTTCGGCGCCGGCTCGGTGCGCCTCGTGGATGGCGTTCTCGGCATCGTGTACAAGACGGCGGCCGAGATCGGCGAGCTGGGCGACAACACCGCCGCGTTGCGGGCCGCGGTCGCCTCCGACCGGCTGCTGGCCGCGGCGCTGGCCTCCGCGGGGGCCCGCGTGCTGGTGCTGGCCCACACCCGCTGGGCCTCCGTCGGCATCATCTCCGAGGCGAACGCCCATCCGCTCAACAGCGAGGTGCTCGGCGAGGATCCGCCCTACGTGGTCGGCGCTGTCAATGGCGATGTGGACAACTACGCCGAGCTGTTCGCCGCGGCCGGGGTCCGGGTGCCGCCCGCCATCACCACCGACTCCAAGACCGTGCCCGCGCTGATGGGCCGCCGCCTGGCTGCCGGTCTGCCGCCCGCTGAGGCGTTTCGGCGCACCGTGGCCGAGTGCGAGGGCTCGGTGGCGGTGGCCGTCTGCACCGCCGGCTCGCCCGACCGCCTGCAGCTGGCGCTGCGGGGCAGCGGCCAGGCCCTCTACGTCGGACTCGCCGTCGACACGTTCATTGTGGCCAGCGAGCCCTACGGGGTGGTGGAGGAGACCTCCCGCTACCTGCGCATGGACGGCGAGAACGTCGCCGGCGACGCCGATGCCAGGGGCCAGATCGTCGAGCTCGACGGCAGCCGGGCCGGCCTCATCGAGGGCCTGGTCCGCCAGTCCTACGACGGGGCGCCGCTGCCGGTTGCCCCCGGCGAGCTCTCGACCGCGTCCATCACCACCCGCGACATCGATCGCGGCGACCATCGCCACTACTTGCTCAAGGAGATCGGCGAGGCGCCCGCGTCGTTCCGCAAGACGCTGCGAGGCCGAATCATCGACACCGCCGACGGTCCCGGCCTGGCCATCGGCGGTGAGACGCTGCCCACCGCGGTGAGGGCCGGGCTGCGGGACGGGTCGGTGTCGACGGTGCTGGCCATCGGCCAGGGCACCGCGGCGGTGGCGGGGGAGAGCTTCGCCCGCTGTCTGCGGACCCTGCTGGCCGACGCGGAGGGGGCCGGATCGCTCGATGTGGCGGCACTGCCCGCCACCGAGCTGTCGGCCTTCCACCTGAAGGTGGACATGTCCGACACGCTGGTGGTGGCCATCTCGCAGTCGGGCACCACCACCGACACCAACCGCACCGTCGACCTGGTGCGGGCCAGAGGCGCCGCGGTGGTGGCCGTCGTCAACCGCCGCAACAGCGACCTCGCCGAGCGGGCCGACGGCGTGTTCTATACCTCCGACGGCCGAGACGTGGAGATGAGCGTCGCCTCCACCAAGGCGTTCTACTCCCAGGTGGCCGCGGGCTGCCTTCTGGCCGTGGCCTTCGCGAGCGAGGTGGCGGGCGATGCCGTCCCAGCGCCGTGCTCAGTCGGTGCGGGCGAGGCAGCAGGAGACCGGGGCGCTGAGTCGCGCCGCAGCCTCCTCGAATCGCTGCGGGCCATGCCTGAGGTGCTGCAGACGGTGCTTGAGCGGCGCGACGGCATTGCTGAGGCGGCCCGCAGCCTTGCGCCGGTCCGGCGCCACTGGGCCGTTGTCGGCAACGGCCCCAACCAGGTGGCGGCCCGCGAGGTGCGCATCAAGCTCTCGGAGCTGTGCTACATGTCGATCTCCAGCGACGCCACCGAGGACAAGAAGCACATCGACCTGTCGGCCGAGCCCCTGGTGCTGGTGTGCGCGGCAGGCCTGTCGGGCTCGGTGGCCGACGATGTGGCCAAGGAGGTGGCCATCTTCGGCGCCCACCGGGCCGCCCCGGTAGTGGTGGCCGACGACGGCGACACCCGCTTCGAGGGGGCTTCGGCAGTGCTGTGTGTGCCGCGGGTTGACCCCCGGTTGGCCTTCCTGCCCGCCACCATGGTGGGCCACCTCTTCGGTTACGAGGCCGCGCTGGCCATCGACGCCGGGGCGCAGCCTCTGCGAGAGGCCCGCGCCGCCGTCGAGGCCGCAGCCGCCCGCACCGACGCCACCGCCGAAGAGGTTCTGAGCCTGGCCGGGCCCGCGTTGCAGCAGGCCGGCGCCGCCTTCACGGCCGGTTTGGGGCGAGGCGACTACAACGGACATCTCGAGGCATCCACCGCGGTGCGCATCGTCACGCTGATGCGCTACGCCACCGGGCTGGCCCCGCTGGACGGATATGAACTGGAGCTGGGCCGAGTCGGCACCCCCGCCGCGGTGATCGACGACCTCGAAGCCGCCCTGAGCGTCGGGATCGACGAGCTGACCCGCCCGGTGGACGCCATCCGCCACCAGGCCAAGACGGTCACCGTCGGCATCTCCCGCTCCGACCAGACGCTGTTGGAGGCGCGGCTGATCCGGGCCGCGCTCGCCGCGGGCGCGCCCCGCGACAGCCTCTCCTACTCCACTGTCCGGGCTCTGGCCGATCTCAGTCCGGCGGTGGCCGAAGTGCAGGGTCACACCCGCTACCGGCTCGACGGACCCGAGAAGATCGCCGTGGTCGCCCAGGGCGGCATCGCCACCAGCATTGCCTCGCGCACGCTCGCCGCTCCTTCGTTGACCGGAAGCAAGCGCCGTGTGGCAGTGGAGCGTCGGGTGCTGGCCGCTCGGGGACGCCACGACGGGCGCACGGTTGTGTTCGTCCCCGAGGTTGCCGCCGGCGCCGCGGTGGGGATCACCCTGCTGCACGTCCGATTCGAGGACCTCCTGCCCGCGGCGGCGGCTCGCAGCGTGATGCAGGGGTACCGCAACCGCCTCTCGGAGCTGCGAGACGCGGTCACCGAGACCGAGCCCGCCTTCGACGAGGACCGCTTGGCCGAGATAGCGGTGGTCGATCTGCTCACAGCCCCCATCGGAGACGTGGCCGACCACTGGCGAACCTGAACCACGGGAGCGACACGCGCCGCCGTCAATCTGGAACGGCGAGATCACACTGGGCGCATCGGTATCGTTGGGCGAGTGACCGAGGGCATCAGGGGCTTGTCCGATGCCGGGGTGGTGGGGATCGGCACCGACCTGGTCGACATCGACCGGTTCCGCACCGTGCTCCAGAGGCGACCCTCGGTGGCTGACCGGCTGTTCACCGCTGGTGAGCGAACCTACGCCGAGCGGGCGTCCGATCCGGCCGCCCGGCTGGCAGCACGGTTCGCGGCCAAGGAGGCAGCCCTCAAGGCTCTCGGCTGCGGCCTGGGGGGCATGCGCATGGCCGAGATCGAGGTGGTCCGAGACGACGACGGCCGCCCCGAACTCGTGCTGCACGGCGACGCCCGTTCCACCGCCGCGGACCACGGCATCGGCCGCTGGCTCGTCTCGCTGTCCCACACCGACGCTCTAGCCCAGGCCACCGTCGTAGCACTGGCTCGATGATTCCGATTGTCGCCCCGGCTCGGATGGCTGAGATTGATGCGGCCGCTCCCGAACCGGTTGATGTGTTGATCGAGCGGGCCGCAGCGGCGGTGGCTCGGGCTGCGGTCGAGATGATGGGTGGGCGGTACGGGCGCCGGGTTGTGGTGCTGGCCGGCCCCGGCAACAACGGTGCCGACGGCCGGGCCGCGGCCCGCCGGCTCCGGCGCGGCGGGGTGAGGGTGCGGGTGGTCTCCGTCGCCGACGGTCCCGAGACCCTGCCGTCGGCAGATCTCTACATCGACGCGGCCTTCGGCACCGGGCTTTCCCGGCCCCATGCTCCGCCCCAGCGTGGTCGCCTCGACGCGCCGGTGCTGGCCGTCGACATACCCAGCGGACTCGACGGGCTCACTGGCGAGGTGCTGGGCGAACCGGTGTGGGCGGCGCAGCGCACGGTCACGTTCGCGGCGCTCAAGCCGGGCCTGCTGTTCGGCAAGGGTCCCGCCGTCTGTGGCACCACCACCGTCGCCGATATCGGCCTTGCCGTCAGTGATGCCGATGGAGACGCCTGCGCACTGTTCACCGACGCCGATGTCGAGGCGCTGCCCGCAGGCACGGGCGCCACCCACAAGTGGGATGGGGCCGTGCTGGTGGTGGCGGGCTCTCCCGGCATGGGCGGGGCCGCGTCGCTGGCCTGCTCCGCGGCGCTGCGCAGCGGAGCTCGCATGGTCCACCTCAGTTCGCCGGCCTCGGCCGGGACGGCATGGCCGGTGGAGGTGGTTCGATCCGAGCCGCCCCTGACGGTGGACGCCGACCGCTTCAAGGTGTGCGCGGCGGGACCGGGGCTGGGCACCGACGAGCAGGCTGCGGCCCGCCTCGCCGCTGCGCTGGCGTTGAACTTGCCGACGGTGGTGGACGCCGACGGTCTGCGCCTGCTGCGCGACCCCGCAGTGGCCGAGATGCTGGATCAGCGCCGCGGCGGTTCGTCGCCTCTGGTGTTGACACCGCACGACGGCGAGTTCGAAGCGCTGATGTCGGCCCCGCCCGGCCCCGACCGGATTGCCGCGGCCAAGCAAGCCGCGGCAAGGCTGGACGCTGTGGTGCTGCTCAAGGGAGGACCCACCGTGGTGGCCGACGCCGATGGGCGGGTCAGGATCATCTCCAGCGGTGATGCCCGCCTGGCCACCGCGGGCACCGGCGATGTTCTCACCGGCATGATCGCCGGCCGGATGGCCGCCTTCGGCCCCGAACGCCTGATCGACCGGGTGGCCGAGGCCGCCCACCTTCACGGCCGGGCTGCATCAGCAATTCCCGGCCCTTGCCTAATGGCCGGCGACCTGCTCGCCGCTCTGCCCACCGTCACGCCGTGAACAAGTCAGTGGGGTCGCTCGGGTCGGGGGTCGGCATCCCAAAGCTGACGGCGCGCCTGGTCAGGGTTCGCGGCACTGCCATCGAGGCCAACGTTCGGTGTCTGGCCGAGCTGGCGGGCGACGCAGCCCTGTGCGCGGTGGTCAAGGCCGACGGCTATGGCCACGGTGCCGTCACCGCGGCCCGTGCCGCGCTGGCGGGGGGCGCGTCCTGGCTGGGAGTGGCCACGATCCCCGAAGCCCTCGAAGCGGCCGAGGCCGCCGAGAGCGTCGGCAGCGACGCGCCGGTGCTCGTATTGTCGGAGGTCGCGCCCACACTCGTGGCCGACGCATCGCTGTGCTGTGGCGAACGGATCCGGTTCACGGTGGCTTCGACCGCGGGCATCGAGGCGCTGGCCGCCGCGCCGGGACCCGCCCGTGCCGTCCACCTCAAGGTGGACACCGGCATGCACCGCATGGGCGCGCTCCCGTCCGAGCTCGACGCGGCGACCGCAGCCCTGCGAGCGGCCGGGCGCCGGCTCCGCCTCGAAGGTGTGTGGACCCATCTCGCCGTGGCCGACGTCCCGGACGATCCGTTCACAGCCGAGCAGTTGACCCGATTCGATTCCGCCGTCACCCGTCTGCGCGAGAGCGGCGTCGGCCCTTTGTTTGTGCATGCGGCCAACTCGGCCGGACTGCTGGCCCATCCCGCGGCGCGCCGGGACATGGTCCGGGCCGGCATCGCCGTCTACGGCGTCCCGCCCGCGCCGGAACTGGCCGACATTGTGCCGCTCCAACCGGCCCTTGAACTGGTGTCTCGCATCACCGCGCTTCGGACGGTGGCGTCCGGTGAGAGCGTGTCGTACGGTCGGCGCTGGTGGGCCGACGAGCCCACCCGGATAGCCACCGCCGCCATCGGATACGCCGACGGCATCCGCCGCGACAGCGGCTCAGCGGGAGTCGAGGTGCTTGTGCGGGGCCACCGATGCCGCATCGTGGGCGCCGTGACCATGGACCAGCTAATGGTTGCCCTCGCCTCCCCGGTCGCCGAAGAGGCCGCGATCGGCGATGAGGTGGTGCTGATCGGCCGCCAAGGCGCGGAGCACATCACCGCCACCGAGATCGCCGAACGACTCGGCACCATCGCCTACGAGATCGTCACCTCGATCTCGGCCCGAGTACCCCGAGTCCAGGTCTAGTCCGCCCAAGGGCGCATCAACAGCCACCACAGCCACCGACACCACCATGGTGCACGAGTGAGCGCAGCGAGGCTGCGAGAGTTCGGCGTCCCGGCGGAGCGCATAAGAGGGCGGGACGCCGCGCCCTGGGTTCGCGACTATTGAAGGGAGCCGATGTCGCTCGCGGCGATGCCCAGGGCGTCCCACGCGGGCGCCAGCGCGGCGCGCACCTCAGCGCCGTACCCGTTGGCACCCGGGGGATTGTCCAGATTGAAGATGGCGTCCAGGGCGGCGGCGTCGGCGCCCGCGGGAACCATGTAGGCCTCCACCACGCGCCAGAAGGCCAGACCCTCAGCCTGATGCTCCTTGGCCTTGGCGTCGTTGCCGTCGGCCAAGTCGCCCTCAATGAGGCTGGCGTAGCGGATGGCGGCCTGCGAATAGGTGATGGCCACGTTGCGGATGACCTCGGCCGCGGCCGCCTCGGCGGTGGCCGCGTCACCGGAGACCAGGGCGTCGCGGCCCTCGATCATGGCGGCCAGGATCGCTTCGTTGGCCAGAGCGGTCTCGCCGTCGGCGCCGGTTGTTCCGAAGTTGCCGGCCCGCTTGTTGCCGGTGGCGTAGGGAGCGCAGCCCGGCTCGGCCCCGTGGAAGAAGGCCCAGCCCTCGTCCCAGTTGTGCACCGCACCGCTGGCCACATCGAAGTTGCCGTCGGCGGCCTTGGCGAGAGCGGCGTTGAGCTCGTGCACCGTCCAGGCCACCATCACCTGGTTCTGGATGCCCTTCTCCGCACCCTGGCCCCGCACCGCGTCGCTCTGCCCCGCAAACATCCCGGTTCCCGCCAGTGCGGCGGTGACGAACTCGTCAAGCGGGGCGGATGTGCCGTAGTAGTCGTTGAGGCCGTGGCTGCGGTCGTCGCGGGCAGCGAAGCCGCCGATGGTGCGGATCGACCCGTCGCTCTTCACCGAGTGCTCGCCGTTGCGGTAGATGGCTTCGACGGCTGCGAAGTCGCCGGCGTCGAGCAGGTCGCCGATGCCGCAGATGTCGGCCACCACCAGCCGGTGCGAGTCGACGTTGGATGCGTACTCGTAGCCTCCGTCGCCCGCAGTGGCGGACGAGTCGCCGCTCGCAGGCGCCGACGCCGAGCCGCTGGCCGACGCGCTGCCGCTGGCTGACGCCGAGCCGCTGGCCGAGCCCGACGCCGAGGCAGATCCAGTGGCGGTCGCCGATGCTGAGCCGCTGGCGCTGGCGCTGCCGGAGCCGCTGGCTGATCCCGAGCCGGATCCGGATGCGGAGACCGACTCCGAGCCGTCGTTGATCTCGCGGACGGTGGCGCCGTCGTCGTCGCTGCACGAGGCGGCGATGACAGCCACCGCGAGGGCAGCTATGGCGAGGAGGCGGGAGGGGAAGCGGTGCATGGCTAGTCCTTTCGTGGGCCTAAGCGGTAATAATAGGCATACCTAACACCAATCGCCAACTTCAGCTAATCCGGCCTATCAGTGCAGGCTCATGTCAGGTTGGCGCCACCGAGTTCAGTTCCCGGTAGACGGCGGGCACGACGTTTCGCAGATAGTGGCCCAGTTTCACGAAACTCTGGCCCGTGGTGCGGAAGCGGTAGCTGATCGGCACCTCCGCGTACCGGTAGCCCTTGGCCAGCAGGTCGAGGGTCAGCACCTGCGCATAGTTGTAGTCGTGGATTATCTCGGCGTGGGCCGCGGCGCGAGCCGAGAAGGCGCGGTAGCCGGTCTGCCCGTCGGTGATCTTGCGGCGGGCCACGATCGACAGGGCCCGGGTGAGGACCAGGTTCCCCAGACGGCGGTGGGGCCTCATGTGGTGGATCCGACCCAGGAAGCGGCTGCCGGCCACATAGTCGGCCTCGTCGGCGAGTATCGGAGCGATCAGGGTCGCCAGTTCCTCGGGCGGGTACTCGCCGTCGGCGTCGCAGAACGCCACCGCAGCCGCCCCCCGGTCCACCGCCTCGGCCAGGCCCAGCCTCACGGCCGCGCCCAACCCCCGGTTGGTGGGCAGGCTGATCACCTCTGCGCCCGCCGCGGCGGCCACATGTGCGGTTGCGTCGGTGGAGCCGTCGTCCATCACCAGCACCTCCACCGGTCGGCCCAGCACCGCGGCGGGCGCCCGGCGCACGCAGGCTCCGACCGACTCCTCCTCGTTGTGGGCCGGCATGAACAACACGATCGTCCCAGACTGCTCCGCCGCGGCCGGGTGGGGTGCAGTCGGATGTGCTGCCGTTAGCGCCCCGGTCGGCGATATTCGGCCGGCCTGCCCCGAGGCGGGTGCGTGGGGCGGCGGGCCGGCTGGTCGGTGCAGGCGGAGCCTTCCGGCCAGGCTGGGGCTGGGTGCGGCCATGGCGACAGCGCCCGCGGCCAACGAGTAGGCGGTCTTCAGGGCGTGGGCCCCCAGCGCGGCCACCAGCGCGTCGCCCGCATCGTGTCCGAGAGCGACGTAGGCGCCCACCGCGGCTGCCTCGTAGGTTCCGAAGCCGCCGGGAGCGATCGCCGCGATCTGGGCCGCAACCGACACGGCCGTCACACCGAGCGCTTGCGCATAGCCGATCTCCAAGCCGGCCCAATGGGCGGCCTGCCACACCAGCACCGCCTCTGCCAGCCAGGCGGCTGCCGACAGCCCGAGCGCCGCCGGGCCGGGCATGCGCACGCCCGGGCGGGTTCCGGCCGGTTCGAGCGCATCGGTGTGGGGCGGGTGCATGCCGGAGTGGGGCGTGTGCTCGTCGTTGCCTGGTCCTGCAAGACGGCGCAGCCACAGCCAGGCCGCGGCTGACGCGGCGACTACCGCGGCCATGACCAGCCATCCTCCCCATCCGGCCAGGCCCGCCAGCGCGGCGGGGCCGGCCACCAACCCAAGCCCGATCACCGCGATGAAGTCGGCCGAGCGCAACGCCACCGTGGAGGCGGTGGCGGACTCGAAGTCCACTCCGGCTCTGCGCACCACGCTCACCACCCGCAGCGGCTCGCCGAGGCGCAGCGGCAGCAGGTGGTTGCCGCCCAGCGCCAGATGGATGCCCGCCAGGGAGTGCCCGAACCCGAGTCCGGGCAGGACCCGCCGCCAGGCTGCGGCCCGCAGCGGGAAGGCGAAGCCGAACGCCGCCAGCGCGGCCAGCACCCGCAGCGGCTCGCTCTGGGCTGTCCGGGCGGCCCGCCCCAGCGCCTCGGCGTCCACGGTGGTCACCACCGCGACCGCGGCCAAGCCGGTGACCGCCGCAACGAGCGTCACCGCCGCGCCGCGGGGCAGCCGCGCTCGGATTGTGGAGAGCAGGTTCATGGTGTGGTTAGGTCGGCCATCGTCTTGCGGGCGGTCCGGGGCGTGCTCGGATTGTGGAGGGCGGGGTTCCCAGCATGGTTAGGCTAACTTTACGATATTCGCAAACCGAGGCTATAGTGCTGCGCCATGATCACACGAATTCTCAGTGCAGCCGTGGCCCTGGCCCTGGTTGCGGGGGCGTGCGGGCAGGACGAGGTCCGCTACCTCGACGGAACCGCGGCCGACATCTACAGCGGCCAGTGCGCATCGTCCAACGGCCGGCAAGTCACGGTGTACTCGGGCCGGACCGAGAACCTGATCGGCCCCACCCTGGAAGCCTTCGCCTGCGAGACCGGCACCGACGTGTCGGTTCGCTGGGGCAGCTCCACCGAGCTGGCCCTGCTGATGTCGGAGGAGGGCGACCGCACTGCGGCCGACGTCTTCTTGTCGCGCTCGCCCGGCCCGGTCGGGTTCCTTGAGAGCGCCGCCCTGCTCGGCGTCATCGACGACGAGGTGCTGGGCCTCGTCGGCGCAGACAGCCGCTCCAGATCGGGCACATGGATCGGCTTCTCGGGCCGCAAGCGGGTCCTGGTGCACAACCTAGACTCGGTGCCTCCCGACGAGCTGCCCGAGTCGGTGTTCGACCTTGCCGACGAGCGCTACCGGGGCCGGGTCGCCATTCCCGCCACCAACGGCTCGTTCGTCGACTGGTTCACCGTGTTCCGCGACCAGTACGGCAACGACGTGGCCGCCGACTGGCTCGACGCCATGGTGGCCAACGACGCCCGCTACTACCCCAACAACCGGTCCATCGTCGAGGCCGCGGGCCGGGGCGAGATCGACATGGGCCTGGTCAACCACTACTACCAGTACCAGGAGGCCGCCGCCGCGGGCGACCGCCACCGGGCCGCCAACCACGATCTGGCCGACGACGACATCGGCTCGCTGCTCATCATCACCGCCGCCACCATCACCGCGGGCAGCGAGAACCGTCGGGCCGCCAACGACTTGATCGCCTACCTGCTGACCGCGCCGGTGCAGCGCTACTTCAGTGAGCGGACCTTCGAGTACCCGCTGGCGGCAGGGGTCGAGCCCGCCGACATCCTCCCTGAGCTGAAGGCGCTGGAGATCGGCAGCGTCGATTTCGACGCCCTCGGGGGCGGCTTCGAGCAGACCATCGCCATCATCGAAGCGAGCGGCATCCTCAACCAGTAGCCGGGCCGGGTTGAGTGGTCGGCGGTTGCGGTGGCGGCATGCTCCATGAGTGATCTTCAAGGCGTCGCGGAGGCTCAACCGGTGACGGCCGACACCGCGACGCCCCCGCCGCGCCCCGCCGGGGCGCCACCGCTGCTGCGGCTGGCGGGTCTGGCCCTGGCCGGGGCCTTCGCCTTCCCCGGCGCCTATCTCGTGTACCGGAACTTCGCCGCCGGGGCCGACCCGGCCGGCCTGCTCTTCAGCGACCGCACCGTGGGGCCGCTGTGGCGCTCGCTGCGCCTGGCCGTGTCGGTGTCGGCCGCGGCGCTGGTGCTCGGCACCGCCCTGGCCTGGCTCACCACCCGCACCGACCTGCCGCTCATAAGGCTGTGGCGCATCCTGATGCCGCTGCCGCTGGTGTTTCCCACCTTCGTCGGCGCGGCCGCCTTCATCCACACCCTCAACCCCGGTGGGCTGGCCAACGACCTGCTCGCCGGCGTCGGCGTGGACCGCACCCCAGAACTGCGGGGCTTCACCGGAGCGTGGCTGGTCCTAACCCTGATGACCTATCCGTACGTGTACCTCCCGGTGGCCGCCCGGCTGCGACAGCTTCCCAGCACCCTCGAGGAGAGCGCCAGAGTGCTGGGCGACACCGCGCTGAAGGTGTTCTGGCGCATCTGCGTGCCCCAGACGGCCACGGCCATGGGCGCCGGGACGCTGCTGGTGTTCCTCTACACCCTCAGCGACTTCGGGGCGGTGCAGCTCATGCGCTACGACACGCTCACCCGGGCCATCGCCACCAACCAGCTCGCCAACCCGCCGGTGGCGCTGGCGCTGAGCCTGATCCTGCTGGTGCTGGCCGCGCTGGTGGTGCTGGGCGAGCGCCGCTTCTCGCGCCGGCTGCCCGACGCGGCCGGCGGCCGGTCCAACCGCCCGACGATCTACAGCCTCGGCCGCTGGCGGATGCCCGCTCTGGGCATGGCGGCCCTGGCCGCCGCCGGCGCGGTGGGTGCGCCCCTGGTGGCGCTGCTGGACTGGGCCGCGAGGGGCCTGATCAGGTCGGCCACCGGCGGCCGGCCCCTCACCATCGACTCCTCCAAGGTGCTCGACGCCACCGTCAACACCCTCGGCGTCAGCGTGGCCGCGGCGGTCGTGTCCACCGCGGCGGTGCTGCCCATAGCCCTGCTGGTGGGCCGGTACCGGTCTCGGGCCGGCTCGTTCGCCCACGCGCTGGTGATCAGCACCTTCGCCCTGCCCGGCATCCTCATCGCGTTGTCGATGCGGTTCTGGACATTGCGGTCGGATCTGGCGTTCGAGTTGTTCAACGACACCATGGCCCTGCTGATCTTCGCCTACATGGTCCGCTTCGGCTCGCTGGCCATGGGGGTGACGCTGGTGGCGGTCCGCGGCGTCCCCGAACGGCTCCATGACTCGGCTCGGATCCTTGGCGCCGGGCGGCTGCGCCGCTTCGTTGCCGTCGACCTGCCCATGATGGGGCCGGGCCTGCTGGCCGCCACGGGCCTGGTGCTGCTGTCGGTGATGAAGGAGCTGCCTATCAGCCTGTTCGTGTCGCCGCTGGGATTCTCGACGTTGGCCACCCGGATCTTCAGCTCCTTCGAGGACGCCTTCATCGCCGAGGCCGGGATCATGGCCGTGGTGCTGGTCGCCCTGTCGTTCGTGTTGACGTGGTTCCTGGTGATCCGCCGCGACCACCTGCTGTGAGGCGCCTGCTCTCGGTCCAACCTTCGAGGCTCGCACTGGCCATGGCCGCGGTGGCGGTATGGACCTTCGCCATAGCGTTGCCCGCCATCGGCGCCCGCGCCACCTACGGCGCCAGGGTGACCGCGGATGAGCCCCAGTACCTGACCACGGCCATCAGCATCGGCGAGGACTTCGACCTCGACATCAGCGACGAGCTGGCCGAGCGGCGCTTCGAGCCCTACCACGAGATCAGCCTGAACCCCCAGACCATCGACCTCGACGACACGGGCCGGCGGGTCAGCCCCCACGATCCGCTGCTGCCCGCGCTGCTGGCGGTGCCGATGCGGCTGGGCGGCTGGGTGGCGGCCAAGGCCGCGCTGGCCGCGATCGCAGCCGCCACCGCCGCGGCCACGCTGTGGCTGGCGGTCCGCCGCTTCGGGGTCGGGGTGGGGGTGGGCGCTGTGGTGGTGGGTGCCTTCTTCGCCGCGCCGCCGCTGGTGGGCTACGCCACCCAGGTCTATCCCGAGATGCCGGCCGCGCTGTGCGTGGTGCTCGGACTGGCCGCGGTCACCGCGTCGCCGGAGCGCGCCGGGGCGGGCGCCGGTCGGGTGGCGGCCCTGGCGAGCATTGTGGCCCTGCCGTGGCTGTCGGTGAAGTTCGTGCCGGTGGCCGCGGTGCTCGCGGGGGCGCTGGCAGTCAGGTCGTGGCCCGACCGCAGGCGGCAGCTTGTTGTGGATCTAGCGGTCTTGGCTGTCGCCGGTGCCGTCTACCTCGCCTTCCATCGCAGCGTCTATGGCGGCTGGACCGCCTATGCCAGCGGCGACCACTTCGTCGACGGTGAGCTGCTGGTGCTGGGAAGCGATCCCGACTACCTGGGACGCAGCCGGCGCCTGATCGGCCTGCTGGCCGACCGCGGCTTCGGGCTGGCCGCCTGGACCCCCGCCTATCTGCTGGCCGTGCCGTCCCTGGCCGCGCTGGCCCGCCGCCGCCCGCCGGGCTGGGCCATCCTGCTGGCCGTGTTCGGGGCCGGGTACGCGGTGGCGACCTGGGCGGCGCTGACCATGCACGGCTGGTGGTGGCCGGGCCGCCAGGTGGTGGCGGTGCTTCCGGTGGCGGTGGTGGCGGTGGCCATGCTGGCCGACCGGCGGCGCGGGATTCAGCGGCTGGCGCTGGGGGGCTGCCTGGTGGGGATCTTCAGCTGGCTGTGGCTGGTCGTCGAGGCGTCAACCGGCAGACGCACCCTCGTGGTGGACTTCGAGGAGACCGCCAATCCCGTCTACCAGGTGTGGTCGGCCCTGCTGCCCGACCATCGCCACTTCGAGGGCGGCTCGGTGGCGCTGACCGTCGCGTGGGCGGTGGTGGTGGCCGCGGCGGGAGTGTGGGGGTGGTTCACCTCGCGGCCCGGTCCAGGCAGTGCCGCTCGCGGTGGCACACGTCGAGCAACTGCTGAGCCTGGGGCGGCTCAGATCGCGGCCGGCACGGACTGCGCCGAGCCGGGCTGAGCAGCCGGCGGGCGCGTCGTCGGGCTGCGCCGCTGCCGATGCCATGCCCCCTGCTCGGCCAAGCCCCGACGCAGCGAGGTGACGGGCCTCCAGCCCAGCAACCGGCGAGCCGGGTCGGCGTCGGCGGACGTCGCCTGAGGATCGCCGGCCGGTCGGGGCACGGTCCGCACTCGCACCGCGGCTCCGGACACTGCGTCCACCGCGGCGATCACGTCGTTCAGCGAGTGGCGGGCACCGCCTCCGATGTCGAACGCCCGCCCGGCGGCGGCCGGGACTGCCGCGGCCGCCGCGGTCGCTCGGGCCACGTCGCCAACGAACGTGAACTCGCGGGTCTGCTCGCCGGAGCCTCTCCGCGAGAAGGTCGGCCCGTCGGCCCGGGTCGCCTCGAACATCCGGTGCATGGCCATGTCGGGGCGCTGCCGGGGTCCGTAGACAGTGAAGTATCTGAGCGTGACCACTTCGAGGCCCCTGCCGTCGTAGACGCCGGCCAGGTGCTCGCAGGCGGCTTTGGAGGCGCCGTAGGGGCTGATCGGATTCACGATTCGCGGTCCGCCGGGTGCGGCCGTCTCGCCGTAGACGGACGAACTCGACGCCAGCACCACCCGCCCGGCGCCAGCGGTCAGTGCCGCGTCGAGCACGGCCTGGGTGCCGGCCACGTTGACCTCCCAGGTGTCGGTGACGCCCTGTCGCCACGAATCCTGCACGCCGGCTCGGGCCGCGAGGTGGTACACCGTTGCGGCCCCAGCGAACAGCCCGGCGAGATCGGCGCGCCGGAGGTCGTCGACCACCAGCCGGAACGACGGGCGCTGCTCGGCCGCCGCAAGGTTGGCCCGCTTCTGGGCCGGGCTGTAGGCAGGGTCGAGGGAGTCCAGTCCGATCACCGTGTGTCCTTGATCGAGGAGGAGGTCGACGAGATGGGAGCCGATGAATCCGGCCGCTCCCGTCACCACCGCCACCCGGCCCTGACGGCGGCGAGTGCTGGTATATTCACTGAGCGTTATAGCAGACATTAGGCATACCTTACAAGAACTGTGGCCCGATGAGAAACTGGACCGGCCCGCATGGCTGAGATCGTCGTCGTGGGCGCTGGCCCGGCTGGACTCATGGCAGCCATACGCAGCGCACAGGCAGGCCATCGATGCGTGGTGGTGGAGGCGCAGCGCACCGTGGGCGGTATGGCCGGAAGCTTCGACGTAGCGGGCCAGAGGGTCGACCATGGCTCGCACCGGCTGCATCCCGCCACCGACGAGCGGTTCTTGGAACTGTTCCGGTCGAGGCTCGGGTCCGACCTGCAGGTGCGGCCCCGCAACGGCCGGATCCGCTTGGGTGGTCGGTGGGTCGCCTTCCCGCTGCGGGCGGGCGACATGGTGCGCCACCTGCCGCCGTCGTTCGCGGCGCGCGCCGCGCTCGACGCAGCCGCGGCGCCGCTGCACCGCCGCAGTGCCGACCCGGCCACGTTTGCCGAGGAGGTGGCCCTCCGGCTGGGACCTACGGTGGCCTGCGAGTTCTACGCGCCCTACGCTCGCAAGCTCTACGGCACAGAGCCCGACCAGCTCGACCGCGACCTGGCTCGCCGGAGAGTGTCGGCCACCGGGGCGGGCGACATCCTGAGGCGGTTGGCGAGGGCGGCGAGACCCCAGGGGCGCAGCTTCCTGTATCCCCGCCGGGGCTACGGCCAACTCAGTGAGACGCTGGCGGATCTCGCGGTCGAACTGGGCGTCGACCTGCGACTCGGGACTCGTGTGCTGGGGCTTCGGTCAGCCGAGGACTCGGTGTCGGTGAGCCTCAACGGCGGGGTGCTCGACGCGGACGCGGTGCTGACCACCATGCCGGTTCCGGCGCTGGCGGCTGCGGTCGATCCGTCTCCGCCGCCGGCGGTGGTCGAGGCCCTGCAACGCTGTCGGAGCAGAGCCGTGGTGCTCGTCTACCTGGTGGTGGGCCGCGACCGGTTCACCCCTTTCGATGCCCACTACTTCCCGGGTCCGGAGACGGTCGTGTCCCGGCTGTCGGAGCCGAAGAACTATCGCAACGGCGACGACCCGCCGGCGCGCACCGTGCTCTGCGCTGAGATTCCCTGCTGGCCCGGCGACGAGTTGTGGCAGCGCCCGGCGGATCAACTAGGCGAGCTGGTGGCCGCGGACATGGCACAGATGGGTTTGGAGATCCCAGCGTTGGAGGCGGTAGAGGTCCGGCGGCTGCCCGCGGTCTACCCCGTCTACGAGACGGCCACGATGGGCGACCGGGCCACCGTCGACTCGTGGCTGCGGTCGCTGGTGGCGGACCGCATCGTGTCGCTGGGACGCCACGGGCTAGGCGTGCTCGACAACCTGCACCATGTGCTGGCCATGGGCGAGGCCGCGGCCCAGTCGGTGGGTTCGGGCGGCGCAGTGGATGAGGCTGCCTGGGACCGGTCGCTGGACCGCTTCGCCGCCCACGTCGTGGAGGACTGACCGCGCCCAATTTGGGGTTAGGGTTGCGCCATGCAAGGTTCACCGGAGATCATCGAGTTCCTCAACGAGGCTCTGGCCGCCGAGGTCACCGCCATCAACCAGTACTTCGTCAACTCCAAGGTGTGCGAGGACTGGGGATGGACCCGGCTGGCCGCCAAAATGCGCGAGGAGTCCATCGAGGAGATGCACGACGCCGAGAAGCTGATGGATCGGATCCTCTACCTCGACGGATTGCCCAGGCTGGAGAGCCTGGCCAGCGTGCGGGCCGGCAAGACCGTCGAGGAGCAGATGGAGAACGACCGTCTGCTGGAGGTGTCCGCCATCGAGCGCTACCGCCGGGGCGTGGCCCTGGCCGAGGAGCACGGCGACATCGGCACCCGAGAGTTGCTCGAGCATCTGCTGGTGGGCGAGGAGCAGCATCTCGACTGGATCGAGACCCAGCAGAGCGCCATCGCCGACATCGGCATCCAGAACTACCTCCAGGCCCAGCTGGGCGACTGATCACCCCGCCCGCGGGGGTTGGGACATAGAGCGAGCAGGGCCGGGTGGACGGGTCCGAGTCGTTTCCCAGGCGCCAGGCTCGCACCCGGCGGTTCACGCTGGGCGAGCCCCGCAACATCCGGGTGTCCGGCGACGGGGCCCGGGTGGCCTTTCTGCGCTCGTCGGGTCCACTCGATGCGGTCAACTCGCTGTGGGTGCTCGATGTGGCCACGGGGGTCGAGCGTCTGGTCGCCGACCCGCGAGATCTCGCTAGACGGCGCGACGGCGAGAACACGGGTGCCGGTGACGGCGGCGATGTGCCCGCGGCCGAGCGGGCCCGGCGCGAGCGGGTGCGGGAGACGGCCGAGGGCATCGTCTCCTATGACGCCGATGCTTCACTGACCGCCGCCGCGTTCGCGCTGGGCGGGTGCCTGTGGCGGGTGAGCCTCACCGCCGAGGTTGCGCCGGAGCCGCTGGATGCGGCGCCGGGCGGGTTCGACCCTCGGCTGGCGCCCGACTGCGCCCGGGTGGCCTATGTGGCGGGTTCCTCGCTGCGGGTGACCGGTGATTCCAGCGGCGACCGGCTGATCGCACACGAGTCCGGCGAGACCGTGAGCTGGGGCGCAGCGGAGTTCGTGGCCGCGGAGGAGATGGGCCGAACCACCGGGCACTGGTGGTCCCCCGACGGCCGGAGGCTGCTGGCCGCTCGGGTGGACACCTCGGCCGTGGCCAGATGGTGGATCGCCGATCCGGCGTCGCCGGGCCGCGAGCCAGCCGAGATCCGCTACCCGGCCGCGGGCAAAGCCAACGCCGCGGTGAGCCTGGCGATCTTCGATATCGGCACGGGGCCCGGCGTTGGAGACAGCAACTCGGGCGGCAAGGCCGCCGGTCGGGTGGACGTGGCCTTCCACGAGGGCGGCTGGGAGTACCTGGCCGACGTGCGGTGGAGCAGCGACGGGCTGATCCTGACGGTGCAGACCAGGGACCAGCGCACCCTCGCAGTGCTGCGGGCCGACCCCGACACGGGCGACTGCCGGCTGCTGAGAGCGGTCAGCGACGATGCCTGGGTGGAGCTCGTGCCCGGCGTGCCCCGGCTGGTGGCCGGTCGACTGGTCACGGTGGAGGACCGCGGCCCGGCCCGGAAACTGTGCGCCGACGGCGAGCCGCTCACCGGCGACCACATCCAGATCCGGGCCGTGCACCACGCCGACGACGCTGGCGCGGTCGTCACCGCCTCGGCCGATCCGGCCGAGGTTCACGCCGCCCGGGTGGGCTGGGACGGGACGGTCGAATGGCTCACCGCCGGCTCGGGCGTCAACGGCATCGCCGCGGGCGGCGACACCGTTGTCATCGTCAGCCGCTCGCTCGACCATCCCGGCCGGCACTGCACGGTCCACTCGCTCCAGCCCGGTGCCCCACCGAGTGGCCCCTGCGCCACACCGCGGACATCGCCGCCTCCGGTCGCCGGAGACCAGCGCACGGCTGGGCCCCGCGCCGTTCCTGCGCCGTCGTCCCAGCCCAACGGCCGCGGCCTGCGCATCGCCTCCCATGCAGCCGAACCGGGTCTGGAGCTCAACGTCGAGATTGTCGAGCTCGGACCTCGCCGGCTCGTCTCGGCCATCGTGATGCCCGCTGCCGGCGTCGGGCGCAACGACGACGGCCCGCTGCCGGTGCTGCTCGACCCCTACGGCGGGCCCCACGCCCAGCGGGTACAGCGGGCCGAGGCGCTGTTCCACACCTCGCAGTGGTTCGCGGACCAGGGCTTCTGCGTGCTGGTCGTCGACGGCCGGGGCACACCGGGACGCGGCCCCGACTTCGAGCGGGCGGTGCGGGGCGATCTGGCCGGCCCCGTGCTCGAGGACCAGATCGAGGCCCTAGGCGCCGCCGCCGACCGCTGCGACAACCTCGACCTGACGAGGGTGGCCATCCGGGGCTGGTCTTTCGGCGGTTACCTGGCCGCGCTGGGGGTGCTGCGGCGTCCCGACGTGTTCGCGGCGGCCATCGCCGGCGCTCCGGTCACCGACTGGCGCCTCTACGACACCCACTACACCGAGCGCTACCTGGGCCATCCCGCGGCCGAGTCCGGCAACTACGAGCGCACCGACCTCACCCCTCTCGCCTCCGGCCTGCAGCGCCCGCTGATGCTGATCCACGGCCTCGCCGACGACAACGTGGTGGCCGCCCACACCCTGGGGCTGTCGCAGGCGCTGACCGAGGCCGGACGTCCCCACACCGTGCTGCCGCTCAGCGGTGTCACTCACATGACGCCGCAGGAGGAGGTGGCCGAGAACCTGCTGATGCTCCAGCTCCGCTTCCTGCAAGACGCCCTGGGCATGCCGCCACTGCCGCCCGTCGAACAGCATTAGCGGCGAGCTGAGCTGTAGTCAGCCCATCGGTGGGGCGCTCGGCTTGTCGGCGCGCCCACGATTGCGCGAGTATGGCTTGGGATTCCCTTCCTTGACCGGAGCCGCGTGGGCATTCCGGTCACCCAGCGGGGCGGTGGTGCGCACTACCGGGGGGAGGAGGTGCGCATCACCGCCACCGCCCGCGTTGGCTCGGCCGCGGTGCATGCCTGGTCGGTGGTTCAGGTTACGACGCTGAGTTCGGTGGCCTTGAGGGAGGCCCAGACCCCTACGCCGGGGCGCAGGCCGAGTTCGTCGGCGGAGCGGCGGGTCACGTCGGCTCGGACCTCCAGCGGTCCTGTGAGGTGGATCCGGGCCCGCTCTCCGTCGATGTCGACTCTCTGCACTTCGGCCTGCCAGGCGTTGCGGGCGCTGCCCGCGGGCCGGTCGCGGTGCAGGGTGACGGCATGGGCGCCGAAGGTCACGTACACCCCTCCGGCTGCCTCTTCGGCCACGGTGAGCACCAGGCCGCCCTCGGTGGCCACCTCGGTGCCCCGAGCCAGGCCCGCGACCACGTTGGCGCCCAGGAACCGGCCCGCCCATTCGCAGCCCGGAGCGGCCGCCACCGCGGCGGTCGAGCCCCGGCTGACCACGGCGCCGGCGTCGAGGACTACGACGGTGTGGGCCAGGGTGGCCACGTCCACCGGGTCGTGGGTGATGAGGATCACATGCCGGGCCGGCGACTCGGCCAGCACCGAGCGCAGCCGGGTCCGGCCCGCCGAGTCCACCGAAGCCAGCGGCTCGTCCACGATCAGCACATCGGGCTCGGGGGCCAGGGCCCGGGCCACGGCCACTCGCTGGCGCTGACCTCCCGAGAGCGCGGCCGGCCGCCTCGACCACGCCGAGGAGTCCACGCCGACTCGTTCGAGCAGGGCGGCGGCCTGTCGGCGGGCGTCCGTTCGGTTGGCGCCGGCCCGGCGCAGCCCGAAGGCCGCGTTGTCGATCACCCGGAGGTGGCCGAAGAGCCGGTGGTCCTGGAACACCATGCCCACCCGGCGCTGGTGGGCGGGCACGAACACGCCCGCGGCCGGGTGGTCGGCGACCGAGCCGGAGATCGACAGGCGGCCGGCTTGCAGCCGGTCCAACCCGGCCACGGCCCGGCCCAGCGTGGTCTTGCCCGCGCCGTTGGCCCCGATCACCGCGGTAACGCCCTCGTCGATGTCGAGGCTGTCTGCTTGCAGCGCCCAGCCCGCACGGGCCACCCGGCCGTCGAAGGAGACCGTCATCGCGGCCTTTCCGGCCGGTTCTGCGTGAGATCATGACCGCGACCGAAGGGGCCGTCGAAGCAGACCGTCATAGCGGCCTCCCCGGGGCTCCTTGTGGGCGCACCGCGCCGCTGATTCCGGCTGGCATCAAGGGTTCAGTGGCCGTCATCGCGGCATCCAGCGGTCTCTCAGAGTGACCAGCACGGCTAGCGCCACTGCCATCAGCACCAGGCTGATGGCCACCGCCGCCTCCGGGTTGTGCTCCAGGGCGAGGTAGGTCTCCAGCGGCAGGGTGCGGGTGCGGCCGGGGAAGTTGCCCGCGAAGGTGAGGGTGGCCCCGAACTCGCCGAGGGCCCGGGCCCAGGCCAGCGCAGTGCCGGCGGCCAGCGCGGGCCCGATGGTTGGCAGCGTGACGTGCACAAGGGTGGCCCAGGTGCCGGCGCCGAGAGTGGCCGCCGCCTCGTCGAGGTCGTCACCGGCCTGGCGCAGGGCGGCCTCGACGGTCACCACGAAGAAGGGGAGGGCCACGAAGGCGGCGGCCACCACCGCTCCGGCCACAGTGAACGGCAGGCTTATCCCGAACCACGCCTCGAGCCACTGGCCCACCAGGCCCCGTCGGCCCAGCGCGAACAGCAGGGCAGTGCCGGCCACCACCGGCGGCAGCACCATGGGCAGCATCACCACGGCCCGCACCATCCGGGGGAATAGCAGCCGCCGGCGGGCCAGCACCAGGGCCAGGGGCAGGCCCAGCACCAGGCATGCCGCGGTGGCGGCCAGGCTCACGATCAGCGAGACCCGCAGCGCCTCAAGCACCTCAGGCTCGCCCAGGATCGACGGCAGCGCCGACCACGGTGCCCGCTGCAGCAATCCGACCACGGGCAGTACCAGCAGGCCCAGCGCGGCAAATCCTGCCCAGGTCACCGCCGCAGGCATCCGCCCTGCCCCGACCCGGGTCGAAGCGCTCACGGCGGCCCGAATCCGTTTGCCTGCAGGGTCATGGCGCCGATGCCGCCGGGCTCGGTGAAGTCGTCGATCACGGATTGAACCGCCGGAGCGGGCTCGGCCGACACCGAGGCGATGTAGTAGCGGTTGGCGTGGCCATCCAGCTCGGGAGCGTCCACCACGCCCAGGCTGGCCGCGGCGGCGTCGGTGGCGTAGACGAGGCCCGCGTCGAGTTCTCCCAGCGCGAGCTTGGTGGCCAGGGCGCGCACGCTGAGCTCCAGCGTGTCCACCGACGGCGCAACCTCAGCCGCCGCCAGCGCCTGTCGGGCCAGCGCCCCGCACGGCACGTCGGCCGAGCACAGCCCCACCAGCAGGTCGGGGCGGGCCAGGTCGGCCAGTGCAGTGACGCGACCCGGGTTGCCGGGCGCGGCAGCCAGCACGAGCGCGTTGGTGGCGATCGCTGCGGGCGTCCCCCGGACCGAGCCGTCGGCGGTGGCCCGGTCCATGGTGGCCGCATCGGCGGTGATCAGAATGTCGGCCTCGGCGCCGGCCGCGAGCTGGGCTGCCAGCGTGGCGCTGCCCGCGATCACCGGAGTGACGCGGCCGCGGTCCTCGAAGACGATCTCGACCACGTCGCTGAGCGACGAGGCGGCCATGACTACCACGTCGCCGTCGTCGGCCGCGGTCGCACAGCCGAGGGCGACCATCGACACCGCGGCACCGGCGGCGGCTACCGCCCGCAGCCGGGTGATGCTGCCCGTCGCCATAGACGCACGAATCTACCGACGCCGCCCCTCTAGCACGGAGCGGGTCCGCTCGGCCTGTGCTGTGGCCTCTAGGGTGTGGCGATGCTCATTTTCGCTCAAGCATCCACCGATCAGGGATTGGCCGACGCCTGCGGCGAGTCGAACCGCGGCTTCGTGTGCGAGCGGGTCTACGACTGGACCGGCAGCGACGGCTGGGCCACCGCGGCCGACTGGCTTCTCGACCGGCCCATCCGCATCGCGCTCATTCTGGTGGTGGCCTGGCTCGTGGCCCGCATCGCCAAGCGGGCCATCGTGCGCTTCACCAAGCGGATCGCGGCCACGCCGGGCAGCGCCCGGCTGCAGAAGCTGCGCGAGCGCGGCCCCGGCCGGGCTCTGATCGATGAGGCCGAGCGCTCCCGTGCCGAAGCTCGGGCCGAGACGCTGGGCCATGTGCTGCGCAGCGTGGTGGTGGCCATGGTGTGGGGCTTCACCGCGCTGATCATCCTGGGCGAGATCGGCGTGAACCTGGGTCCGCTGATCGCGGGCGCGGGCATCGGCGGCGTGGCGCTGGGTTTCGGCGCCCAGTCGATCGTGAAGGACTTCCTGTCGGGCCTGTTCATGCTGATCGAGGACCACTACGGGGTGGGCGACTGGGTCGATGTGGGCTATGCCTCCGGCACCGTCGAGGAGGTGTCGCTGCGGTCCACCACCCTGCGCGACATCCGGGGCACGGTGTGGCACGTCCCCAACGGCGAGATCGCCAGGGTGGCCAACTATTCGCAGCTCTGGTCGAAGGCGCTGGTGGACGTCGAGGTGGCCTACGACACCGATGTGCGGGTGGCGATGGGGGTCATGCAGCAGGTGGCCAACGACTTGTGGAACGACCCGGAGTGGGGCGGCGACGAGCTGTCGGAGCCGCCGACGGTGTTCGGCATCCAGAGCCTCGGCGCGTCGGGGATCGGCCTGCGGCTGGCGGTCAAGACCGAGCCGTCGTTGCAGTGGTCGGTGGAGCGAGAGATCCGTCTGCGCCTCAAGGAGGCCTTCGACGCGGCCGGCATCGAGATCCCGTTCCCGCAGCAGACGACATGGCTGCGCGACGACAGCGAACACGGCGCCGCCACCCTGTCGGAGGACGAGCTGGAAGCTTTCCGGGCGCTGCACGCCGAGCAGCACGCCCCCAGGCCCGAAGACGACTTCGAAGAGGGCCGCTAACCGCCCGCGGCCCCTAATCCCTGTCCGGCTATTTCAAAATCAGATTTTGAAATAGCCGAGTTCCTGTCGCCCGCTCGTCGAGATCAGGGCTGGGTTGACAGGGTACATTTGTAAGGTAATATTACTAACAATATGGGTGAGGGGTCCGGCTCGGGCGTTCTGAGGCTGCTCAACGGGCAGCGGATAGTCGATGCCCTGTTCTCGGCTCACCCGAACCGGATCTCGCGGGCCGGCATCGCCCGGGCCACCGGCCTGTCCAAGCCCACCGTTTCGGCGCTCATCGCCGACATGGAATCGGCGGGCCTGGTGCGCGTCTCCGACGAGAGTCCCAGCTCGGGATCGATCGGCCGTCCAGCCGCCCTGTACGAACTGGTTCCCACCGCTCGCCACTCGGTGGTGGCCGACATCGGCGCGACCAAGATCCTCGTCGGGGTGGCGGACCTGTTCGGCAACCTGATTGCCGAGCGCGAACTCACCACTGGCCCCGATGCCCGGGCTGCGCTGGAGAGCCTCACCGGCGCGGCCGGGCAGATGCTGCGAGACATCGACGGCGCATGCCACGCGATGTGCGTCGGCGTGCCCGGGATCTACCGGCCCGAGCGCGACCGCGTCGAGCAGGCCCTCAACCTTCCCGGATTCGGCGACCTAGAACTGGGTGCCTACCTCTGCGAGAGGTTCGACGTCCGCATCCACGTGGAGAACGACGTCAACCTGGCCGCCCTCGGCGAACTGACCCGGATGGGCGACGAGCCGGCCGACGGCGACTTCGCCGCCATCTCGGTGGGCACCGGCGTTGGCCTGGGAATGGTGATCGGCGGCGAGCTCTATCGGGGCGGTACTGGATCGGCGGGGGAGCTGGGCTCTCTGCTGCTGTCGCCGCCCCAGTCGGGCGAGGCGCCAGTGACCCTCGAGGATGTGGCCTCCGCCCCGTCGATTCGAAAGCGTTTCGGTCGGGCCATCGAGGACGGCCATACCTCCCGGCTCGACCCCAGCGCCGACGTTCCTGAGATATTCGCGGCTGCGGCCGCGGGCGACCGCGCCGCCGCAGCCGTCCTGGACGATGTGGCCGCCGCCATGGCTCTCGCCGTGTCGCACCTGTGCCTGATTGCCGACCCGACCCGGGTGGTGTTCGGCGGCGGGGTCGGAGCCAACCCCGTGTTCGTGGACGCCGTTCGGGATCGCCTGGGGAGCCTCGTGGCCGAGCCGCCCGAGCTGGCCGCATCCACACTGGGCAGACGGGCGGCCCTGGTGGGCGCGGTGTCCATGTCGCTGCGCTTCATCCACGAGTCCCTGGTGCCCGAGATCCTGGGGGACCAGCAGTGACGAGCGCGGCCACCCGGGTCTCGTCGGCGGTCGACGGCGAGGCGGTCACCGAGCTCGTCCGCGAGGCCACCCGCATTCCGAGCGTCACCCCGAACGAGGAGGAGTTCGCGCGCTGGGCTTGCCGCCAGATGATCGAGTCGGACGCATTCGACTCCGCCGAACTCTTCGAGTGCGAGCCGGGCCGACCCAATGTGTACGCAACGGCTGGCGACGGCGCGGGGAGGTCGCTGCTGCTGGCCGGACACCTCGACACGGTGGCTGTGGACGACTGGCTCCAGCATTGGGCCGGGACCGACCGGGCGGATCCCTTCGGCGCCCATGTGATCGACGGCGAGATCTGGGGCCGGGGAGTCGCCGACCAGAAGGCCGGCATCTGCGCGGTCATAGAGGCGATCCGGGCCTTCGACCGCGCCGGGCTGCGGCCTGCCGGGAAGGTGTCGACCTTGTTCGTGTGCGACGAGGAGTCGGGCCAGCCCGGCAGCGGCGTCTCGGCCGGGATCCGGGCATCGGTAGAGGGGCGGGCCGGGCCGCGGCCCGACGCTGACTTCGCCATCTACACCGAGCCGACCACCTCGGCCATCTACACCGCGCAGATGGGCTTCCTCATCGCCGACATCGCCTATACGGGGGTGTCGGCCTACTTCGGGCGACCTGAGCTCGGCATCGACGCGCTGCGAGCCGGGCACCGCCTGCTCGACCGGCTATGGGAGCACTCCGACGGGCTGCGGGCGTCGGTTCCGGCTCACGAGCTGTTGGGTGAGGCCTTCCTGTTGGTCACGTCGGTCACATCGGGAGGCAACATCGCGGTGCCGGGCCGCTTCGAGCTGTCGCTGATTCGCAAGATCCTGCCGACCGAGAGCCTCGATGACGCGGCTGAGAGCATCGAGTCCATTGCGGCCGAGGTCGCGGCCGACAACGGCGTCGACTGCGTGGTCGAGTTCAGCGCGCCCCGCGACCACCGGCTCGGAGGCACGCCCGACGAGGTGGCTGCCGACCAGCCGGGAGTGGCTGAGCTGGCCCGGTCGATCCAGGCGGTGACCGGCGAGCCCGCCCGTATCGAGGGGGCGCCGTACTGGTCGGAGAAGCCGTTCCTGCGAACCCTGGGTATCCCCGGCGTGTACTTCGCGCCGGGCGACATCTCCAACTGCCACACCCCGTTCGAGCGGCTCGCCATCGACGAGCTGGTCGCGGCCACCCGCACCCTCGCCCACTTCGTCGCCGGGTGGTGCGGCGCCCACGATCGATAAACCGGACCCATAGGGAGGGGCCATGACAACCAGAAACAGAAGGCCCAAGTGGCTGCTGATCGTGTCGCTGCTCGCAGTGTTCGCGGTCTTGGCCGCGGCTTGCGCCGACGATGACGACGCCGCGCCGCCGGCCACCACTGCCGCGTCTGAGCCGGCGCCGGAGCCCGATCCAGAACCGGAACCTGCGCCTGAGCCGGCACCGGAACCTGAGCCCGAGCCCGAGCCGGAACCTGAGCCCGAGCCCGATCCCGAGCCGGAACCTGCGCCTGAGCCAGGGCCCGAACCGCCCAAGACCCAGGGTCCCGGAGGCGAGCAGGCCGTTGCCTCCAGCGAAATTGCCCTGAGCGATGACGAGATCGCCGAGGTGCAGGCGGGCGGCCACACCGCGGCCCTGCTGTGGCACACCGCCGGAGCGTTCACCGACGCGGTCAGCCAGGGTGCCCGCGACGCCTTCGCGGAGCTGGGGATCGAGGTCGTGGCCGAGACCAACGCCCAGTTCGACGCGGTCCAGCAGGCCAACGACGTGGAGACGGTCATGGCGCAAAGCCCCGACATCATTATCAGCCTCGCCATCGGCCCCGATGCCGGCGCCGAGGCGTTCCGTCCGGCCGTCGACGCGGGCGTGCAGTTGGTGTTCCTGTCCAACGTGCCCCAGGGCTACGTCCACGGCCAGGACTACGTGGGAATAGTCACCGACGACCTGGCCGCCATGGGCATCACCGCCGCCGACCTGCTGGCCGATGCTCTCGGAGGCGAGGGCGAGGTCGGCTACATCTTCCATGATGCCGCTTACTACGTGACCAACCAGCGCGACCAGGCATTCAAGGCCTGGATCGAGATCAACTATCCCGGCATCACCATCGTCGCCGAGCAGGGACTGGCCGATCCGGCCGCGGCCGAGGAGATCGCCACGGCCATGCTGACCCGCAACCCCGACCTCGACGGCATCTACGCCCCGTGGTCGGCCGGTCCCGCCGACGGGGTGTTGGCCGCCCTGCGAGCTGCGGGCGCCTCCGATGTGGCCCTAGTGACCATGGACCTCGACACCAACGTGTCGCTCGACATGGTCGAGGGCGGCAACGTCGTCGGCATCGCCGCCGACGAGGCCTACAACCTCGGGCGCACCATGGCCATCGAAGGGGCCTACGGGCTGCTCGGCAAGGCCGCGCCGGCGTTCGCGGTCGTGCCGGCCATCGGCGTGACCGCCGACAACATCGTCGAGGGCTACCGCCAGTCGCTGGCCGCTGATCCTCCCCAGGAAGTTCTCGACGCCCTGGGCTGAGGCAGACTTCCCCCAAGCTCCGGCGGCAACCAGCGTTGAGTTGCCGCCGGGGCTCAGGGAAGGCTTAGAGGGCAACCCATGACCTACGACTCCGCCGCGGCCGGACACCGATACCCCGGCGCCCACCGATGGCTGGAACGGCGGCGCCAGGATCCGGGGCTGCGCCAGTACGTGGTGTACATGGCCGCAGCGCTGATCTTCGGGCTGTTCGCAGTCATCCTGCACGACGACGGATTCCTCACCGCCTCCAACCTCCTCAACATCGGACGCCAGGCCGCCCCTATCGCGGTGATGGCGGTGGGCATGACCTTCGCGCTGGCCGCAGCGGAGATCGACCTGTCGGTCGGAGCGGTCACCGCCCTGTCGTCGCTGGTGGCGGCCGAGGCGGTGGGCAGCTACGGGTTCGCGGCCGGTGCGGCCGCGGCGCTGGCCGTCGGGGCCGCCATCGGGCTCGTCAACGGCTTGATCGCGGTCAAAGTGCGCATTCCGTCGTTCCTGGTGACCCTGGGAATGCTCGGAATCGTGAGCGGCATTGCCCGCAACATGAACAACCTCCAGTCGCTGCCGATCCGCAACGACATGTTTCTGGCCGTCTTCGGGGCCGGATCGGTGGGGCCGATCTCGTCGCTGCTGATCTGGACCGTGGTGGTCGGGCTGATCGGGCATCTGGTGCTGCACCAGCTGCGGTGGGGTCGCCATGTGCTGTCGGTGGGGGCCGACCGCGGCGCGTCTGCCGCGCTCGGCATCAGCACCGACCGAATTCGCATCACTGCGTTGATGACCAGCGCGGCAGCGGCCTCGTTCGCGGGCGTGCTGCTGGCCGGACGCCTGGCCATCGGGCGCCACGACCTGGGCGAGAACCTGCTGCTCACGGTGATCGCGGCGGTGGTCATCGGCGGCACCAACCTGTTTGGCGGGCGGGCCTCGGTGGCCGGCGCCATCGTCGGGTCGGTGGTCATGGCCATGCTCAACAACGGCCTGATCCTGATGGGCCTGCGGGTGGCGGACCAACTGATCGCCCGGGGCGTGATCATCATCCTGGCCGTGGCGCTGAGCATGCGCGAGCAGAAGGAGACGTGATGGGGGAGCGGACTGGTGGCACTGAGCATGCGCAAGTTCTGATGGGGGAGCGAGTGGTGCTGGGCGAGAGCGAGAACGTGATGGGGGAGCCGGCGGTGGCGCTGGACGGGCGCGAGCAGAAGGAGGCTTGACGTGTTCCTGCAGTCGCTGCTGAGGCGCAACCCGCAGTTCGTGCAGGCTGCGGTGCAGCTGCACCAGGCGGGACAGATACCGGCCAACAGCTGTGTTCTCGATCTCGACGCGATCGAGGCGAACACGGCCGGGCTGTGTCGGCAGGCCCGCCGGCTGGGCCTCACCGTCTACGCCATGACCAAGCAGATCGGCCGGGCCCCAGCGGCGCTGGCCGCCATTACCGCCGGCGGTGTCGACGGCTATGTCGCCGTGGACATGGCCTGCGCCCGACCGATCGCCCGCCACGGCCACAACCTCGGCCACGTCGGCCATCTCGTGCAGGTGCCCCGCGCCGAGGCCGGCGAAGCTGCCGGGCTGGAGCCCGACTACTGGACGATCTTCTCTGAGAACAAGGCCGAGGAGGCCGCGGCCGCGGCCCACCGGCTCGGGCGGTCGCAGCGGCTGCTGGTGCGGGTGTTCGCCGAGGGAGACACGTTCTACGCCGGTCACGAGGGCGGCGTCGGGCTGGACGACCTGCCCGCCATGATCGATCGCATCGCCGGGATGGAGGGAGCCGAGTTCGCCGGATTGACCACCTTCCCGGCGCTGCTGTTCGACTCCGCTTCGGGCGGGGCCCGCCTCACCCCCAACGTCGAGACGCTGGCCCGGGCCGCCGAGATCGCCCGCGGCCACCCCGCCTGCCCGCCGACGCTGGCAATCAACGCGCCCGGTACCACCTCCACCGAGGTGCTCGGCATGCTGGCTGCCGCGGGTGCGACCCAGGTCGAGCCCGGCCACGGCCTCACCGGCACCACCCCCCTCCACGCGGGGCGAGACCTCCCCGAGCAGCCCGCAGTGCTCTATCTCAGTGAGGTGGCCCACATCCACCAGGGCGTGCCCCTCTGCTTCGGAGGGGGCCTCTACATCGACCCGGTATTCGGCGACTACCAGGTGCAAGCCGTCGTCGCCCACGACCCTTCGGAGGTCATGACGGAGCCGGTGCCGGTCGACATGCCCGCCCCCGCGGCCATCGACTACTACGCGCCGCTCCACCCCGACGAGTCGCGCACTGTGGCCGAGGGCGCGACCGTGGTCTTCGGATTCCGGATCCAGGCTTTCGTCACCCGGACCTTCGTCGTGGGCGTCGCCGGCGTGTCCGCGGGCCGGGCCCGGGTGGCAGGCGTGTGGAACGGGTTCGGCGACGAGGCCGTGGTCGGGAGTCCAACGTGACGGTCGCGTCCGACACGGCCGCGCTCGAGGTTGAGGGCCTGTGCAAGTCGTTCCGGGCGGTCAGGGCGCTCGACGATGTGGCTCTGACCCTCCATTACGGCCGGGTCACGGCTCTGCTCGGCGACAACGGCGCGGGCAAGTCGACGCTGGTCAAGTGCATCTCCGGCGTGTACGCCCCCGACGCGGGGTTGGTCAAGATCGACGGGGCCGTCCAGGCCATCGCCTCGCCCGAGACGGCCCGGTCGCTCGGCATCGAGACCGTCCATCAGACGCTGGCGGTGATCGACCCCCTCGATGTGGTCGAGAACCTGTTCCTCAACCGGGAGCACACCCGCGGCGGACGCCTCGGCGCACGGCTCGGCCTGCTCGACAAGAAGCGCATGCGGGCTGAGTCCGGCGAGATACTGGGCCGGCTCGACATTCGCATCCCGTCGTTGCGCCGGTCGATGAGCTCGCTGTCGGGAGGCCAGCGCCAGGCGGTGGCCATCGGCCGCGCCGTTGCTTGGGGACAGCAGATCGTCCTGCTCGACGAGCCGGCCGCTGCGCTGGGGGTGGAGCAGGCGGCCCGGGTACTCGAACTCATCCGCAGCCTGCGCGACGCCGGAGTGGCGGTTCTGTTGATCACCCACAACATGGACCGCGTCACCGACGTCTGCGACCGCGCCGTGGTGCTGCGCCAGGGCCGCAAGACGGCGGAGGTGGACGTGGGCGAGGTGACCAAAGACGACCTGGTCGCCTACATCACCGGCGCCAGAACGGGCGACCCCGACCCAGAGGCCGAGCGGACAGGTAGTAGTCCGTGAGCAGGGACGCGAGACGCCGAGCGAGGCCGTGGCCCGAGCGGCCCGTGAGCGAAGCGAACGAGAGCGGGAGACACCGCGGCGCAGGATCCGACATGCAGCTCGGCATAGATGTCGGGGGCACGAGCATCAAGGGCGCGGTGGTCGATCTGGGCACAGGTGAGCTGGCTGGGGCCATCCGCTCCGAGCCGACGCCGCCTACGGCTACGCCCGGCGACGTCGTGTCGGCCATCGGCCGCATCGTGTCCGCGTCAGGCTGGTCCGGCCCGGTCGGCGTGGCCCTGCCGGGCGTCATCGATGGGTCGTCGCTGCGCCATGCCCCCAACCTCTCGGGCGCCTTCGAGCACGACGGCGCACTGACATGGCTGCGAGATCCCGAAGGCGCCAACGCGGTGCTCATCAACGATGCCGATGCCGCCGGTCTGGCCGAGCTGACCTACGGCTGCGCCGGCATCGGCTCCGATGGGCTGACCATCGTGCTGACCTTCGGAACGGGCATAGGCAGCGCGCTGCTCCACAACGGCGACCTCATAGCCAACTCGGAGCTGGGCGGCCTGGTGGGCAAGACCGGACGCTTCGAGGAGATCGCGTCCGGCAGGGCGATCTCTGCCGAGAAACTCACCCCGGTCGAATGGGCCCGGCGAGCCCAGCCCTTCTTCAACGAACTGGAAGCCATGCTCAACCCGTCGCGCTGGGTAGTGGGCGGCGGGCTGAGCGAGAACTTCGACCGGTTCGCTTCGAGCCTCGATCTGTCCAAGCCCATCTCGATGGCCCACCTCGGCATGCACGCCGGTGTAGTCGGCGCCGCGGTCGCGTCACGACGCGTCGGCCGCATCGCTGGTGCCGTAGTGCGGTGAGGGTCGTCGTAAGCGAGTCTGCAGCCGCAGCCGCACGAGTGGCCGCTGATCTCGTTGAGCGGTACATAGCATCCGCACCGCGGCCTGCTCTAGGCCTGGCCACCGGCCAGACGATGGAGGCAGTGTTCGTCGAACTGGTGCGGCGCCACCGCGAGCAGGGCCTGAGCTTCGCTCGCGTCGACGCCTATCTTCTCGACGAGTACCTGGATGTCGCTCACGACGATCCGTGCGCCTACCGCAACGTGGTGCACCGGCTGCTGGCCGGTCAGGTCGACATGGGCTCCGGCGCCGTCCACGGCCCCAACCCCCAAGCGCCTGATGTGGTCGCGGAGTGCGCCCGCTACGAGCGGCAGGTGCGGGAGGCCTCCATCGGGCTGCAGCTGCTGGGCATCGGTGCCAACGGCCACATCGCCTTCAACGAGCCGGGATCTCCGCTGGACAGCGCTACCCGGGTGGTCGAGTTGAGCGAGCAGACCCGGGCCGACAACGCTCGCTTCTTCGGTGCGGGACGGTCCGTGCCCGCCCGAGCCATCACCCAGGGCATCGCCACTATCAGTGCCGCCGCGCTACTCGTGCTGGTCGCATGCGGGGAGCGCAAGGCCCAGGCCGTGGCCCGAGCCCTGGAGGGACCCGTCACCGCTGAGATCCCAGCTTCGGCTCTGCAGCTCCATCCGAGGGTCATGGTGGTGCTGGACCGGTGGGCCTCCTCAGGACTCACTCGCTCGGTCTCTTGAAGCGAGCGCGAACAAGCGTGAGCTGGTCGCGTCGCACCGGTGCCATTCCCGCTCTTGTTCGCTTCGCTCACGGGCCGCTCGGGCCACGGCCTCGCCCGTATGGGCTGGATTCGCCCGTCCGTTTGCTCGGCCTCTTAGGCTGGCTCGCTTCCGATGCGGTACGGACGAATCTCTATCGACGGCGAGATCCGCTGGGTCCGGGTGGACGACGACGCGGTCCATGTGCTGCGTAGCTCTCCCCTCGAGGGCGCCCCCGTCGTCGAGCGATTCCGAGCGTTGGAGGGGTTGGCCTTCCTGCCGCCGGTGGTGCCGTTCGTGTTCTATGCGGTCGGCCTGAACTACCGGCGCCACATCGAGGAGCAGATAGCGGCGGGACGGGACGTCGCCGTGCCTGATCGTCCGGAGGTGGGTTACCGGGCGAACAATGCCCTGGTCGGACACGGCGAGTCCATACTCGTGCCGCCCGACGTGACCGGCCGTTTCGAGGCCGAGGGCGAGGTCGTGGCCGTTCTCGGCCGCCGCCTGCGCAATGCATCGCGGGCCGAGGCGCAGGAGTCGGTGTTCGGCTGGACCATCGGCAACGACGTGAGCGCCCGCGAGTGGCAGCGCTCGGACCGTTCCTTCTGGCGCAGCAAGAACAGCGACACCTTCAAGCCCATGGGTCCCTGGATCGAAACCGACGTCGACCCCATGGCCCAGACCACCACCGTGCGCGTGAACGGCGAGGTCCGGGCCACTTTCGACACCGGCGACATGGTCTTCGACCCGTGGGACTTCATGGTCGAGGCGTCGCGTTACATCACCTTCCATCCCGGCGACGTGCTGTGGATGGGAGCTGACTCGACCTGTCAGCTCGTCCTCGGAGACGTCGTCGATGTGGAGATCACCGGCATCGGCGTGCTGTCGAATCCAGTCGCTCTCGACCCCGCCTGACCGCCCGCCGCGGTCCGACCGGAGGGCCGGATTAGCTCACCTCTTTGCTCGGCCTCTGGTCAGGCGGGGCGGCGGGTGATCATCGACAGGCCGTCGCCCACTGGCAGCAGCGCCACCAGCACCCGCTCGTCGTTGGCGACGTGGGCGTTGAAGGCCCGCAGCTGCTCGGTGGTGGGGTCGGTCCGGTCGGGGTCGGCCACATGCCCGTCCCACAGTGCGTTGTCGGCCAGTATCACTCCCCGCTCCGACAGGCGGGGCAGCAGCTCCTCGTAGTAGGCGATGTAGGAGGCCTTGTCGGCGTCGATGAAGGCAAAGTCGACGGTAGGCGCAGAGGGAAGGGAGCGCAGTGTGTCCAGCGCCGGGCCGATGCGCAGGTCGATGCGGTCGTCCACCCCGGCCCGCTCCCAGTGCCGGTGGGCGATGGCGGTCCACTCCTCGGAGACGTCGCAGCAGAGCAGCCGGCCGCCCGACGGCAGCGCCTTGGCCACGGACAGGGCCGAATAGCCGGTGAACGTGCCCACCTCCACCGCGAACTGCGGCTCGAGCAGGGTGGTGAGGATCGTCATGAAGGCGCCCTGATCGGGGCCGATCTGCATGACGCTGGCATCTCCGAGGGCGGCGGTGACCTCGATCAGGTCTCGCTGCACCTCGTCGGGGCGGGTGGAGTGGATCCGGATGTAGTCGGCGAGGGCCTCGTCGAGAAACTCAGTGCGAAAGCTCATGGCCAGCGATGGTAACGCCGGCGTGGGCCGCTACCGGTTGACGCGGCTGGGTGGCCTCCCGCATGGGTCTTGCCCATCTGTGTGCGCGCTCGGTGCGGACGGTCGCTTGGTCGGGGCGTGGCTCTCCGCCGAACGCAGGCCGCTACCGGTTGACGCGGCGGGGCGGCATGGGCACGAAGGTGCTGGTGCGGGTTGTGTACTCGGCGTAGCCGGGGCGGCGCTTGCCGATGGTGCGCTCCAGCACCGCCACCCCCGACACCTTCAACAGCAGCACGGTCATGACCAGCGGGCCGACGAGAGTCCACCACGCCCCGGCGGCCACCGCGACGACCCCGATGCCCCACCACACCACGCTGTCGCCGAAATAGTTGGGGTGGCGGCTGTAGCGCCACAGGCCCCGGTCCATGACCTCGCGGTGGTTGGCGCCGTCGGCGGTGAAGCGGCGGAGCTGCTCGTCGCTGGCCGACTCGAAGGCCAGCCCGACCGCCCACACTGCCGCGCCCGCCCAGTCCAGCCACCCCAGCGGCGACGGCTCGGGGTCGGCCAGCACCGCCTGCAGCGGCAGCGACACCACCACCGCCAGAGCGGCTTGAAGAATGAACACCACCGGCAGGCTCCACAGCCAGAACGGCTGCAGGCGCCGTCTCAGGGCTTGATAGCGGTAGTCCTCGGGCTCGCCCCACTTGCGGGCGCCGAGGTGGACGCCCAACCGCAGCCCCCACACCGACACCATCACCAGCATCAGCTGGGCCCGGCCGCCGCCGGCTCCGTTGCCCCACAGCCACAGCGACCAGGCCGCGGCCACGAACACCATCGGCCACAGCGGATCCACGATCGACACGTCGCGCTTGGGCAGGCTCACCAGCCAGCACCCAGCCATTAGCGCCACGGCCACCAGCGCGGTAAGGCCCAGGGCGTTCACGCGGCCTCGTCGGTGCCGGGCTGGCGGTAGAGGACTGCGCCCCAGTGGGCGCCCGCGCCGAAGCTGGTGAACGCCACCAGCGACCCTGGGCCGACCCGGCCCTGCCGGCGCAGTTCGTGGTACAGGATCGGCAGCGTGGCTGCGGTGGTGTTGCCCCAGTGGGCGATGTTGGACGGCATCGCCGCCGCGTCCACCCCGAGCCGGCGCCGGGCGCCCTCCAGAATGCGGTCGTTGGCCTGATGGGCCACCACCAGGTCGAGCTCGTCGAGCCCGCAGCCGGCCGCCGCCAGCGCCTCGCGCACCGCGGCCGGCATGGTCTCCACCGCCATGCGGTACAGCCCGGCGCCGTTCATGGTCGGATGATGCAGCCCGGCCGCGATCTGGGCCGCATCGGCGTAGGGACGATGCCGAGATCCGAGTCCCGGCACCTCGATCAGGTCGGCGTGGGCGCCGTCGGTTCTCAGCACCGAACTCAGCACCCCGTCGCGGCCCGCCCTTCCTGCTTGCAGCACCGCGGCGGCCGCGCCGTCGCCGAAGAGCACGCTCCAGGCCCGGTGGCGGGTGGCCCGCGCCCGCTCCTCGGCGGTCGGGGCCCTGTCGTTGCGGCCCAGCACGATCTCCCAGGCGTCGCCCCAGGGCAGGTAGCCGGCGTGTACCTCGGCGCCCACCACCACCACGGTTGCGGCCCGGCCGGTGGAGATCAGCATGTCGGCCAGGTCCAGCCCGAACAGGAAGCCGGCACACTGCTGGCGCAGGTCGAACACGGCCCCGTCGCCGAGGCTGGCCTTGTGCTGCACCGCGCCGGCGATGCCCGGATTCTGGTGGTCGGGGGTCATGGTGGCGCACACCACCGCGTCCATGTCGCTGCCGTGCAGGCCCGCATCGGACAGAGCGGCGAGGGCTGCCTCGGCGGCCAGATCCGAGGTGGCGGTGCCGGGATCGACGAACCGGCGCGACACGACGCCAGTGCGGGAGCGGATCCACTCGTCGGAGGTGTCCATGATCCGGGCCAGATCGCCGTTGGTTACGACATTGGGAGGGACGGCCACTCCGGTCCCGGTGATGACAGCAGGCATGCCCGCTTGAGCCTACGAGTAGGACGGACAGGCGGTCAGATTGGGTCTTGACTCGGGCATCTGCCAAGAACACACTCGGTATGTTGAGATCAGACGAGTATCGCGGCCCAGTCGTCCGGGCGCCAGATATCCGCTCACACAGGAGGAGCACCATGGCGCCGTTCGTGATGACCGCGGAGTTCGCGCTCTTCGGATTGGCGATGTTCAACTTGGGACTGATCGTGCCGGTGGCCAGGAACAGCTGGTACCGCCGGCGCATGAAGCGCAAGAGCGGCGGCCGAACCGTCACCAAGGAGGACATCCGCCATGAGCTGTGCCGCGACCCGGTGGCTGTCGACATGTTCATGAGCGACGACACGCCCACCGATGTGCAGCGGTACCTGTACCTGGAGGCCGAGCGCAGGGCGATCATGCGCAAGCGCAAGCAACTCGCCGACAACGAGAACGACTTCTTCGCCCCGCCTCGTCGCCCCGGCCCGGATCCCGGTTTCAGCGGCAGCCGAAGCTAGAGGCCGAGCCTGCGAGGCTCACGGGCCCGAGCGGCCCGTGAGCGCAGCGAGCAAGAGCGGGTATGTATGCCCGAGCGGCCCGTGAGCGGAGCGAACAAGAGCGGGCATGTACGGCCAAGGGGCGAGAGCGGGCGTTATGTCTCGCGGCTAGTTGATGCGGCGGTCGCGGTCGGCCCAGAGCTGGTCTCGCAGGGCGAACTTCTGGATCTTGCCGGTGGCCGTCTTGGGCAGCTCGCCGAAGGTCACCGACTTCGGGGCCTTGAAGCGGGCGATGCGGGATTTGACGTGCTCGACGAGGTCGGCCTCGGTCACCGCCGAGCCGGTCCGCAGCACCACGAAGGCGGCGGGCACCTCGCCCCAGGTGTCGTCGGGGGCGGCCACCACCGCGCACTCCACCACGTCTGGGTGCGAGGCCAGCGCCTGCTCCACCTCGATGGAGGCGATGTTCTCGCCGCCGGAGATGATCACGTCCTTGGCCCGGTCGCGTACCTCCACGTAGCCGTGGTCGTGCATCACGGCCACATCGCCGGTGCGGAACCAGGTGCCGCCGGGGCCGTCCACCGACGCGGCCGCGGTGGCATCGGGATCCTTGTAGTAGCCGAGCATCACGTTGTTGCCCCGAATGGCGATCTCGCCCTGGGTGGCGCCGTCGGCGGGCACGTCCGCGCCGTCGCCGTCGACCACCCGCACCGATGAGGTCACCAGCGTCCCCACCCCCTGGCGGGCCTTGATCTGGGCCTGCTCGGCGGCGGGCAGGCCGTCCCACTCGCTGCGCCAGTCGCAGATCAGCGATGGGCCGTAGGTCTCGGTGAGGCCGTAGAGGTGGGTCACGGCGATGTTGAGCTCGGCCATCTGGGCCAGCAGGGTGGGCGACGGCGGCGCGCCCCCGGTGCACACCTTCACGGTGCGGGGCGCCGGGGCGGCGTCGGGATGGTTGACCAGGCCGATCAGCACGGTGGGGGCGGCGTTGAAGTGGGTCACGCCGTCGTCGCGGATGTGGCGCCACACCGTGCCCGGATCGGGGGTCCGCAGCATCAGGTGCGCTCCGCCCACCGCGGTGACCGCCCACGGGAAGCACCAGCCGTTGCAGTGGAAGATGGGCAGCGTCCACAGGAACACCGCGTCGCTGTCGAGGCCGCACTGGGCGGCCATGGCCAGCGCGTTGAGGTTGGCGCCCCGGTGCGAGTACATCACGCCTTTGGGGTGGCCGGTCGTGCCCGAGGTGTAGTTGAGGCTCAGCACGGCGTGCTCGTCGGCGATCTCGGCCCGGTGGGGCTCGGCCGCGGCCAGCAGTGCCTCATATTCGCAGTCGGCCACGCCGGAGACGGCGGCGTCGCTCGAGGTGACCAGCCGCAGCCCCGGCACCTGCTGAGCGATGGACTGGGCTACATCGGCTAGGGCGTGGTCGGCGAACAGCACCTTGGACTCGGCGTGCTCGGTGATCCAGGCCAGCTCCGCGGCCGACAGCCGGGAGTTGAGGGCGTTGAACACCACCCCGGCCATGGGGAATCCGAACGCCGCCTCCAGGGCCATCGACACGTTGGGGGCCAGCACCGACACCGAGTCGCCGGGGGCCAGGCCCAGGTTGACGGTGGCGCCGGCCAGCCGCTCGCAGCGGTCGGCGAAGTCCTCGTAGCTTCGCCGCAGCGGCCCGTCAGCCACCGCGGGCCGGTCGCCGTGCACCAGCCGAGCCCGGTCGAGGAAGGAGACCGGCGTGAGCGGCACCGGCACGAACGGCGAGGAACGCTGGGATTGGCCTGCGATCACAATCGACAACGCTAGAGGCCGAGTGAGACGTGAGCGAATCTCGCCCATTTCGCGGCCCTACAGGCGGTTACGCGGGTCGTGCTTGCGCACCTGGGCACGCCGCCGCGGCGGAAGTCCGGCAGCGGCTCGAAGTGCCGAGCCCCCATCGCGCCGCGTTAGGGTCTGCGCCGTGGCTGGGACGCTCGCTGCCGCCACCCGCCGGGTGCTGGGATCGCGCCGCCGAGGCGACCGCTCAGCCTCGGTCCCCTCCGCCGACCCGGCCGACGCCGCCCTGGTAGCCGACCTGGTCGAGGCCATCGGGGCCGACCGGGTGCGAGCCGACGCCGCGGCGCGCTATCTGGCCTCCCGCGACGCCTCCATCTACCGGGAGGGTAACGCCGGCCCGGTCTGCTATCCCGGCTCCACCGACGACGTGGCCGCCTGTGTGAGGGTCGCCAAACGCCACGGGCGGGCGGTGTCGCCCAGGGGGGCGGGCACCGGCCTCGCCGGCGGCGCGGCGCCGCTGGGCCGGCCGGTGGTGCTGTCGATGACCCGCATGGATGAACTCCTCGAGATCGACTTTGACAACGGCGTGGCCTGGGTGCAGCCCGGCATCGTCAACCTCGATCTCAGCCGGGCGCTGGCCCCCCACGGCGTCCACTACGCGCCCGACCCGTCCAGCCAGGCGGCCTGCACCATCGGCGGCAACGTGGCCAACAACTCCGGCGGCCCGCACTGCCTGGCCTACGGCGTGACCAGCGCCCATGTGGTGGCGATCGAGGTGGTGCTGTCCGACGCGTCGGTGGTCACGCTGGGTGACCTGAGCGCCGAGCCGGCCGGCTACGACCTGCGGGGAGCGTTCGTCGGCTCCGAGGGGATGTGCGGCATCGCCACCAAGGTCGCGGTGCGCCTCACCCACAACCCCCCCGCGGTGCGCACCATGCTGCTGTGCTTCTCCGACGTGTCGGACGCGGCGGCCACCGTCAGCGCCATCATCGCGGCCGGGATCGTGCCGGCCGCCATCGAGATGCTGGACCAGCGCTGCGTGATCGCGGTCGAGGACTTCGCCCAGGCCGGCTATCCCAGAGACGCGGCCGCGGTGCTGCTGGTGGAGGTGGACGGCGCCTCCGGAGGGGTGGCCATCGCGGCGGCGAAGGTGGCCGAGATCGCCGAGCGCAACCAGGCCATGAGCGTGCGCACCGCCGCCGACGACGACGAGCGGGCCCGGCTGTGGAAGGGGCGCAAGAGCGCCTTCGGGGCGGTGGCCAACGTGATGCCCGACTACTACCTGCACGACACCGTGGTGCCCCGCACCCGGCTGGTGGAGGTGCTCGAGAGCATCTACGAGATCGTCGACCGCCACGACCTGATCGTGCTCAACGTGTTCCACGCCGGCGACGGCAACCTCCATCCCATCCTGGCCTACGACTCGCGGGAGCCGGGCGCCGACGAGCGGGTGCACGCCGCGGGCCGCGAGATCATCGAGATGTCGCTGGACATGGGCGGGGCGCTCACCGGCGAGCACGGGGTAGGGGTGGAGAAGCGCGACCACATGCACCGCATGTTCAGCGAGGTGGACCTCGACCAGCAGAGCCGGCTGCGGGCGTCGTTCGATCCGCACTGCCGGATGAACCCCGGCAAGGTGCTGCCCAGCGCCCACAGCTGCTCCGACATCGGCTCGCTGCGGGCCTCCGACGCGGCCGGCGTCTGGGGCTGACCAGACGAGGCCTAGCGGTGACAGGGGACTTCGACGAGGCTCTCACCGCTTTCGCGGCCGAGGTCGGCCCCGACGGCCCGGTGTGCGTGCGGGGCGGCGGAACCCGCTGGAGCCTGGGCGGCGAGGTCGCGCCGGGCACGCTCGTAGTGCAGGCCCCGACGGGCGTGGTGGCCTTCGAGCCGGCCGAGATGACAGTGCGGGTGCGGGCCGGAACCCCGGTGGCCGTGCTCCACGAGGAGTTGGCGGCCGGTGGTCAGCGCACCGCACTGCCCGAGCGCGACGGCGGCACGGTGGGCGGGGCGCTAATGGCAGGCGAGTCGAGCATCGCCCGCCTGGGGCTCGGGCCGGTGCGCGAGGCGCTGCTTCAGGCCCGCTACGTGTGCGCCGACGGCCAACTCGCCACCGCGGGCGCGGCCACCGTCAAGAACGTGAGCGGCTTCGATGTGTGCCGGCTGCTGGTGGGGTCGCTGGGCACGCTCGGGCTGGTGGGCGAGGTGCTGCTGCGCACCGTCCCGATGGGCGAGACTGAGCGCTGGGTGCGCCTGGCCGGCGCTGATGCGGGCGCGGCCCGGTCGTGTCACACCGCCGCGTCAGTGCTGTGGGACGGCGCCGACGTGTGGGCCCTGCTGAGCGGCTACGAAGTCGATGTGGACGACGATCTCAGCCGGCTGGGCCCCTGCGAGGAGGTGGACGGCCCGCCCGAGCTGCCTCCGCACCGGTGGTCGTGCACCCCGGCAGAGGCTGCGGCCTTCGCGGCCCGCAACGGCGCGGCGGGCCGGTTCGTGGCCGAGATCGGCGTCGGGATAGTGCATGCTGCCGAGCCTCAGCCGCCCCGCACGGTCGAGCCGGGCGCAGCCGAGCTGAACCGCCGCTTCAAGCAGCGCTTCGACCCCGCTGGCCGCCTGAACCCCGGCCGCGACCCCCTGAGAAGGCCCTGATGGACCTCGGGTTGAAAGACGACGAGCTGATCGCCTGCGTCTCCTGCGGGCTGTGCCTGCCGCACTGCCCCACCTTCACCATCACCGGACGCGACACCGAGTCGCCCCGGGGCCGGATCGCGCTGATGCGGGCGGTTCAGAACGAGGGTGCGCCGGTGACCGACGACCTGATCCGCTCGATGGAGACGTGCGTGCAGTGCCGGGCCTGCGAGACGGCCTGCCCGAGCGCGGTGCCGTTCGGGCATCTGATGGAGGGCACTCGGGCCGCCCTGGCCGAAGCGGGCCGGATCACGCCCCGCTGGCAGCGCCTGGCCATGCGAGTGCTGAGGCACCGCCGCCTGCTGTTCGCCGGCTCGACTCTGATGGCGCTGGCCATACGGCTGCGGCTGCTGCCGACTAGGCGTCTGGGGCTGCCAGCGAGGATGCCGCTGCGGCGCCCGCGGTTGCGAGCCTCCGGCGACGACGTGTGGTTGTTCACCGGCTGCGTGATGGACGCCTGGCAGCGCGATGTGCACCTGGCCGTGCAGCGGGTGCTGGAGGCGGCCGGAGTCGGGGTGGCGCCCACCGGCGCCATCGCGCCGTGCTGCGGGGCTCTGCACATCCACGCCGGGCTGGAGTCCGAGACCAAGGAGATGGCCCGCGAGGTGATGGCCGGCCTGTCGGGCGACGACCGCCCCATCCTGGTGGACGCGGCCGGTTGCGGCGCCTCGCTCAAGGACTATGGCCACCTGCTGGGCACCGACGAGGCTCGGGCCTTCTCGGCTCGGGTGTACGACGTGCACGAGTGGCTGGCCGAGCGCCTCGACGAGTTGGTGGAGCAGCGGCCGGCCGCTCCGCTGGATTTGACCGTGGCCGTGCAGGATCCCTGCCATCTGCGCCATGTGCAGCGGGCCCATCAGGCGGTGCCGGAGGTGCTGCGACCGTTCGTGGCCTCCGTCGTGGCCCTCGACGACGACGGCCTGTGCTGCGGGGCGGGCGGCGCCTATTCGGTGATGGAGCCTGAGCTCTCCCGGGCCATCCGCGAGCGCAAGACCGCGGCGGTGGCCCGCTCGGGCGCGTCGGTGGTGGCCAGCGCCAACCCCGGCTGCTCGCTGCACCTCGCCGCCACCGGCTTGGACGTGCGCCACCCCCTGGAGTTGGTCGACCAAGCCCTATCCGCCGCCCACTGAAGAGCTCGCCCTCAGAGTTAGCGGGCTCGGATGGTTAGGTTCTTGCGGTTGGTGATCTTGTAGTGGCGGTGGTCGTGGGTGATCCAGCCCAGCTTTGTGAAAGCGTGGATCGCCTTGTTGACCCGCTCCCGGCTGGCGCCCACCATCGAGGCCAACTCCTCCTGGGTGAGGGGCATCTCGAACTCGTCGCTGTCGCCCGCCATCTCCAGCAGTCGCTTGGCGGTGCGGCCCATCACGTCGAGGAAGACCGTGTCGGACAGGGCCCGGTCGGTGGCTCGCAGCCTCCGGGCCAGTAGCTGCACCGCGCTCCACAGCGCGGTCGGATGGTTCTCGTACAGCAGCCGCAACTCAGCGTAGGGCACTACCAGCACCTCGGACTCCTCCAGCGACCGGGCCTGGGCCGAACGGGCCTTGCCGTCGAGAAATCCCAGCTCGCCGAACAGATCGCCGGGACCCATCAGGGCCAGCAGCGACTCCCGCCCGTCCTCGGATTCCTGGGCGATAGCGATGCGCCCTGCCAGCACCAGGTAGAACTCGTGGGGCTCGGCCCCCTCGTCGAACAGCACCAGATTGCGCCTCAGCGACCGCACCGCCCCGGCGGCCGCGATGTGGTCGATCTGGTCGTCGTCGAGGTCGGCGAAGAGGATGGTGGAGCGCAGCGCCTCCCGAAGTTCCTCGGGGGTCGTCCCGATGGCAGGGGTGGTGTCGGGCATACCAGCGGCACACTAGTGGCGGTGGGCGAGAGCGAAAGCACGAATTTCGGGGGTGCTCGGGGAGTCCGTGCCGGTGCAGCAGATGCGGTGGGCGAGAGCGATCTTGTGGATCGGGCCGGCTCTGGGGCGGGCGTTTGGGCCATCGTTGCTGCGGCCGGGGCGGGGAACCGTTTCGGGGGGGCCAAGCAGTTCAGCCCTCTCGGGGACCGCCGCGTGCTCGACTGGACAGTGCAGGGCGCGGCCCGCTGGTGCCAGGGAGTTGTAGTAGTGCTGCCCCGCGCTGATGAGCACGCCTGGATGCCGTCGGAGTCGCTCGGCGACTGTTCTGGGCGGGTGGTTGTGGTGGCGGGCGGGGTGTTGCGGTCCGACTCGGTGCGCTGCGGGCTGAGCCGGATCCCCGACGACGCCGAAATCGTCCTGGTGCACGACGGCGCCCGCCCGCTGGCCGCCGATGGCGTGTTCGAGCGGGTCATCGAGGCGGTGCGGGCTGGGGCCGATGCCGCCGTTCCGGTGATCGGCGTGACCGACACGATCCGCTGGCGCGGCGGCGGCACCGCCGACCGCAGCCGGCTCGCCGCGGTGCAGACCCCCCAGGCCTTCCGACCCGATGTGCTGCGGGCCGCCCACGCCGGCGGGGCCGACGCCACCGACGACGCCGCGCTGGCGGAGGCCGCTGGCGCGACGGTGGTGACGGTCGACGGCGACAGCCGCAACCTCAAGATCACCGAGGCCCACGACCTGGTGACCGCCGAAGCGCTGCTGCTTGGAGGTCGAGCGGATAGGCGCACAAATCGGGACCATACGGGCGAGGCCGTGGGCAGTGTTGCTGGGGGTTGGGCGGCCCGTGAGCGAAGCGAACCAGAGCGGGAAACACCCCCTGGCGACGCGAGAGCCTCTCACCTATCCGAGTCGCCCCTCAAGGCCAGCCAGATGCAGGCAGGCGATGGAGTGGGGCATGGCTGAGCCTGGGATTCGGGTCGGGCAGGGCTTCGATGTTCACCGCTACAGCGACGACCCGCAGCGGACGCTGGTGCTGGGCGGGGTTCGCTTCGACGACGAGCGCGGCCTCGACGGGCACTCCGACGCCGACGCGGTGGCCCACGCCTGCATCGACGCGCTGCTGGCCGCGGCGGGCCTGCCCGACATCGGCCAGATGTTCAGCGACCGCGATCCGGCCTGGGCCGGCGCCGACAGCATCGACCTGCTGGGCCGAGCCGCCACCGCGGTGCGGCAGGCGGGCTGGGACCCGGTCAACGTGTCTTGCACCGTGGTGCTCGACTCGCCCAGGCTGGCCCCGCACCGCGACACGATGCAGCAGCGTCTCAGCGCCGCGGCCGGAGCACCCGTGACCGTCACCGGGCGCAGCACCGAGGGCGTGGGCGCGCTGGGCCGCGGCGAGGGGGTGGCCGCCATGGCGGTGGCCCTGGTAGCCCGACGGTCCGACGACCCCGACGGGAATACCCGCCGGTGAGCGGTCCCAGCCGGTCTGGCCGCCGGAGATCGGGACCCTCGCCGCGTGGGGGCTCGCGCGAGTCCGGCAACCGGCGGGCGGCACCGAGGCCGGCGGGACGGGATCGAAGCGGTCTGGGCGGAGAGCAGGTCGAGGGCCGACAGGCGGTCCGGGAGCTGCTGCTAGCGGGCCGGCGGCGGACCCGCACCGTGATGATCGCCAAAGGACTCGACCCCGCTCCCATCGTCGAGCACATCGTCGAGTTGGCCCGCGAGCAGCGGGCCGCGATCCGCGGGGTCAGCCGGGCCGAGCTCGACAACACCGCCCGCACCGACGCGCCCCAGGGCGTGGTCGCCCGTGCCGATCCGCTGCCCGAGGTCGAGCTGGCCGAACTGGCTTCCACCCGGTTAGACGGCGCCAGCGGCGGTCGTCGTCCGCACGGAGCGCCCCCGCCAGACGGTGCCCGCTCAGCCGGGATGCCCTCGCCGGACGGTTCCGCCGGTCGAGACCGTGGCCCAACCGCCGCTCCGTTTCTGCTGGTGTTGGACGGCATAACCGATCCGGGCAACTTCGGCGCGGTGCTGCGCACCGCCGAATGCGCCGGAGTTACCGGGGTGGTGCTGCCCCGCCACCGCTCCGCCCGGATCACCCCCACCGTGGCCAAGGCGGCCGCCGGCGCGGTGGAGCACCTGCCGTTCGCGGTCGTGCCTGGCATCCCGACCGCGCTGCGCACGCTGAGCAGCCACGACGTGTGGACGGTTGGCCTCGATGCGGCCGGGCCTCGGCCCCTTCACGAACTCGACCTGGCGGGCGAAGCGGTGGCGCTCGTTCTCGGCTCCGAGAGCAGGGGACTGTCCCGGCTCGTCGCCCAGCGCTGCGATGTGGTGGCCTCCATCCCGCTGCGGGGCACGCTCGGCTCGCTCAATGTGGCCGCCGCCGCCGCGGTGGCCTGCTTCGACCTGGCCCGCCGCCGCTGCTGACCGCGGGCTCACAGACCCAATCTCTGGAGGACGCTCAGCCATGGCGATGAACACCGACCGCTTGGTCGACCTGTTCGGGCTCGACGGCAAGTCGGCCGTGGTCACCGGCGGCAGCCGGGGCATCGGCCACATGATCGCCGGCGGGCTGCTCGATGCCGGTTGCCGGGTGATCATCTCGGCCCGCAAGGCGGAGCCGGCGGCCGCCGCGGCCAGCCGGCTCGCGGCCCAAGGCCCCTGCGAGGCGATTCCGGCCGACCTGTCCACCCCCGAGGGCTGCGCCGGGTTGACAGAGGCCGTCGGCCAGCGGTGGGACTCGCTCGACATACTCGTCAACAACGCCGGAGCGAGCTGGGGAGCGGCACTCGACGAGTTCCCGGCGCACGGCTGGAACAAGGTCATCGACACCAACCTGAGCGGCCCGTTCTTCCTCACCCAGAAGCTGCTGGGACTGCTGCGGGCCGCGGCCACCCCTGCCGATCCGGCCCGGGTGATCAACGTAGCCTCTGTCGACGGGCTGAGAGCGCCCGACCTGGAGACCTACTCGTATTCGGCGTCCAAGGCGGGACTCGTGCATCTCACCCGCCACCTTGCCAAGCGGCTGGCCTCCGAGCACATAACCGTCAACGCCATCGCGCCCGGCCCCTTCGACTCCAAGATGATGGCGTTCATCCTCGACGACCCCGAGGCCCGGGCCGAGCTGGCCGGCCGGGTGCCGCTGGGCCGCATCGGCGAGCCCGACGACCTGGCCGCGGCGGCGGTGTACCTGGCGGCGCGGGCCGGGTCGTACCTGACCGGCGCCACGCTGCCCGTGGGCGGAGGCCTCGCCTGCGCCGATTGAGACCGACGGATCGAACCCGATCGTCCTCGGTGAGGCCCTCCACCTGACGAGGCCGTGGGCCGTGCTGCGCGGCTTGAGCGTCCCGTGAGCGAAGCCGGGCAAGGGCGGGCATTACGCCACCCCCGCCGAGGCACCGGTCTGTATGGCTTGTGCCTCGGATGGAAATGTCCGATGTTGGGCCTAGCCTGCTACGTCGGCCCCTGCCAGAGCAGGTGCCAGTGCAACTTTCACGGAGGCTGATCCCAGTGGCAACCGGACGATCCAGCTTCGCAAAGCGCCAGCGTGACATGGCCAAGAAGGCACGGGCCGAGGCCAAGCGCCAGAAGCGCCTCGGGCGGGGCGAGCTGTACGAGTTGGAGCATGGCCAGCACGACGACGACGATGCCGAGGCCGCCCCGCAGGGTCCGTCCCTCAGCAATGACGAGATCATGGCCAAGGTTGAGGACCTGCACCGCCGCTACGACGACGGGCAGATGGACCTCGAGGCCTTCGACGAGCAGCGGGCCTCGCTGATGGCCCAGATCTCCGTCGACTGATCGCCTGATCGCCGCCAATCTCAGCGGATATCTGGCCCGGCGCAGCCGCGCCCTGTAGGTTGGCGGCGAGTATGGGTTTGGAAGGACTGCGCACCGGGCTCACCTTCGACGATGTGCTGCTCGTCCCCCGGCGGTCGTCGATCAGATCCCGCCAGGACGTGTCGGTGCGCACCCGGCTGTCGCGCCGAGTCGCACTCGACCTGCCGGTGGTGGCGGCCAACATGGACACCGTCTGCGAGCACGAGATGGCCGTCGCCATGGCCCGTTTGGGCGGCATCGGCATCGTGCATCGCTTCATGCCGATCGACACCCAGGCCGACGAGATCTACCGGGTCAAGGACGCCGGCGCCTCCCTGGCCGTGGGCGCGGCGGTGGGCACCGACCGCGACATGGTCGACCGGGCCAAGGCGCTGGTGGCCGCCGGCGCCGACACGCTGGTGCTCGACATCGCCCACGGCCACTCCGACCACGCCATCGACGGCGTGCGCACCCTCAAGGATCACTTCGCCGACACCGACGTGGTGGCCGGCAATGTGGCCACCCTCGAAGGCGCCAACGACCTGGTGGAGGCGGGCGCCGATGCGGTCAAGGTGGGGGTCGGGCCGGGCGGCGTGTGCACCACCCGCACCGTGGCCGGCGTGGGCGTCCCCCAGTTGACGGCCATCGCCGACGTGGCCCCCGTCGGCGTGCCGGTCATAGCCGACGGCGGCATCCGCAGCTCCGGCGACATCGCCAAGGCCCTGGCCGCGGGAGCGTCCACGGTGATGGTGGGCAGCATGCTGGCCGGCACCAAGGAGAGCCCCGGCGAGTTGGAGCAGGGGGCGCAGGGTCTGCAGAAGCGCATCCGGGGCATGGCCAGCTTCGAGGCGGTCATGGCCCGGGCCGACCGTTCGGGCGAGGACCTCGACGAGGAGTACCTGTCGTACCGGGCGCCCGAGGGCGTGGAGGGCACGGTGCCCTACAAGGGCGAGGCCTCCAAGCTGGTGCTGCAGCTGATGGCGGGCTTGCGCAGCGCCATGAGCTACACCAACGCCCGCACGCTGGCCGAGTTCGCCGAACTGGCCGAGTTCGTGGCGGTCACTCCCCAAGGCGTGATCGAGAACCTGCCCCACGCCACCCTGGGCCAACGCTGACCCGCAGCCGGACTCGCCCTCAACCTGCCAGTTCTGCCGTCAGCGGAACTGGTCGACACCCCGGGGCAGCACCAGTTCAAACCGGGCGTCGGGTCCATAGACCACCAGTTCTCCGCGGCTCAGCACGTCGCGGCCGATAAGCAAGATGCCGTGTTCTATGCGCATTTCGGGTGCATCCACTTCGATCGGGTCGGGCCGCGGGTTCAGATCCGGTCCAAGTGTGACGCTCAGTGGGTAGACGTGGCGCGGATGGATGCCAGCAGCAGTGACCACGCGGTAGGTGCCCGACGGCTCAGTAGCGAGCGCCTGAGCGATCCCGTCGTTCACACATGAGACTTCTGCGCCTGTATCGATGACGCCCCGGCCGTAACGTGGCAACGGAGCGACTTTGCCCTGGGCGTTCAGGAGGGCGAGTTCGGCGGTGGTTGCCTCTAGCTTCACCTCGACGATGGCGCCTGCCTTGGGATCGATGCGTCCCCTGATGAGCGCGTAGCCCGGATCGTCAGAGTTGGTCGGCCAGTACAAGCCGGGGAATGTAGTACACCCTGTCTTCCTTGAGCACCTGCTTCACGAGGAAGCGCTGACCTGCTGCCTTCCGATATCCGGCGCCTACTGCGTCGTTCGAAGTTGGGAAGAACTCGGTCGGCTCGGTGACGCGACGGTAGATCAGAAGAGCCCACTCGCCTTCGTGTTCCCGCAGCATCTTGGCGCGACGACGCTCGAAAGAGGCTTCGAGTCGGTCCATCACCGGGTCGGGAACCATGCCGTGGAGTATGGCACGGTGAGTCTCGGCATGTGGCGGATCGATCCCGGCCTCGGATGCGAGCATTTGTTGGTGGGGCGGGATCGGCTGGGCCGCTCCATCATCCCCCTCGCCGGTTCGGCAAGCCGTTGCTAGGTGCAGCAGGCGCCGCCGACCGCGCTTGAGCCGGTGCCTGGGTCCTCTTCCGACCGTGCGGTGGCGGCCAAAGACGCGACCGCGGCGGGCAGGCCGTGGCCGTGGGGCAGGCCCAGCACCATCATGGCCGTCTCTATTCCGCCCAACGCGCCGAGCAGCATGGGCTCGTTGAGGTCGCCCAAGTGACCGATGCGGAAGGCATGGCCCTCCGTCTCGGTCAACATCGCCGACCCGACGCTCACACTGAAGCGGTCGCGGGCCGCTGAGATCAGCGCATTGGCGTCGAGATCACCGGTGCGCACGCAGGTGATAGCCGCGGTGCGGTGCTCGGGCTCGGTCATGTTGATCTCCCACGGCCCCGCCGACGCCCAGCCGTCCACCGCGGCGTGCACCGCGGCGGCCCAGCGCCGGTGGCGGGCTATCGAGGCGTCGACGCCGCCGGTCTCGGCGATCATGTCGAGCGCGGCCCGCAGGGCGAACATGTGCTGGATGGGCGGGGTGCCGCCGAAGCGCTTGTAGATGTGGCCCTCCTCGAAGCGGGGGGCCCACGCCAGATGGAACCGGGGCGTGGCCGCGGCGCGGTTGCGCTCCACCGCCCGCTCGCTCAGCGCGCAGAACGACAGGCCCGGCGGCATCATCAGGCCCTTCTGAGCGGCGGCCACCACCACGTCGATGCCCCAGTCGCGCATACGCAGCGGCTCGATGGCCAGCGAGCACACTCCGTCCACCACGAACAGCGCCGGATGGCCGGAGGCGTCGATGGCGGCCCGCATGGCGGCCAGATCGACTACCGCGCCGGTGGAAGTCTCGGTGTGGACGATGCACACGCTGCGGATCCGGTGGGCGGTGTCGGCGGCCAGGATGTCGGCGACCTCGGCCGGGTCGATGGGTGTTCGTATCTGCGGGGAGGTGGACACCACCTCGTAGCCGAGGTCGAGGGCCATCATCGCCCAGCGCCGCCCGAACATCCCGCAGTCGGGAATCAGCACCGCGTCGCCGGGATCGAGGGTGTTGGTCAGCGCCGACTCCCAGGCGCCGTGTCCCACCGTGGTCAGCACCACGATCTCGTCGGCGCCGCCGAACACTTCGGGGAGGTCGGCCCAGATACTGTCGGCCAGTGCCACGAACTCGGGATCGGCGAAGTCGATAGCGGGGCGGCGGAAGGCCTCCAGCACCCGGTCGGGGATGTTGGTCGGCCCCGGGTTCTGAACGAAGTAGCGGCCACCCACGCTGCGGGGCCCCCCGGTCAAGGCCTCAACCTCAAGAGGCCGAGCGAATGGGTGAGTGATTCCGGCCCATACGGGCGAGGCCGTGGGCTGTGATGCCGGGGTTTGGGCGGCCCGTGAGCGCAGCGAACAAGAGCGGGAATGACCCCGCTGCGACGCGACCGGCTCTCACCAATTTGCGCGCCCTCTACGCTCTGGCTTCTAGACGGGCGGCTGTCTGTGACGCGGATACTCACGGCCGCGAGCCTACTTTCGAGCGGCCAGCCCGCCGAACTGGCGGATGACTCAGGCAATTGGAGGCCGAGCGAATAGGCGAGCGAATCCAGACCACACGCCCTCTTGAAGGCGAGATCTAGGCGTGGAGCAGGGCGGATACCAGGGCCCGCAGTTCGGCGATACCGGTGCCTTTGGCCGCGCTGGTCCATTGGACAGCCCCCCGGTCGGCGTCGAGCTTGGAGGCGAGTTCGGCCTTGCGGGCGCCCCGTCGGGAGGGTCGTACCTTGTCGATCTTGGTGGCCACGTAGGTGACGGGGAGGTCCAGCCCGTCCAGCCATTCGACGGTCTGAAGGTCACCGCCGGTGGGGCCGATCTCGCCGTCGATGAGGTGCAGCACGCCCCGCAGCGGCGCCCGGTGGGCGAGGTATCCCTCGGCCATGGCGCTCCAGCGGGCCTGCTCGGCCTTCGAGGCCTTGGCGTAGCCGTAGCCGGGCAGATCCACCAGCCAGCGGCCCGAGCCTTCCGCCCCCAGTTCGAAGGCGTTGATCAGCCTGGTGGCGCCGGGGGTCTTGGAGGTGCGGGCCAGCTGCTTGCGCTGGGCCAGGGCGTTCAGCAGCGACGACTTGCCCACGTTGGACCTTCCCACCAGAGCGATCTCTGCCGCGGTGTCGGGCATCTGCCGGGCGTGGGGATACGACGACACGAAGCGCAGCGCCAGCGGTCCCGCCATCCGTTCATGCTACGACCGGGGTGGTGGGGGGCGGGTGTCCTGCGGCGGATCAAGCGTGTGGCGGAGCCGGTCACATCTGGTGTTCGGGGCACCAGTAGGTGGTGCGGCCTCCTACCTGCTCGCGCCGCAATGGGGCGCCGTCGGTGGGGCAGCAGCCACCTCGGACGCGGCCCGGCTGGAGGTCGCCGGTGTGGGATCCGCCCCGCTGCCCCAACACTTTCAGCGTCGTACCGATGGCCCGATGGAGCCGGACCGACTCCGAGGCGTCCAGCGTTCCCGCCTTCCGCACGGGCGACAGCCGGGCCCGCCACAGCGCCTCGTCGACCAGCAGGTTGCCGAGGCCGGCCAGGCGGCTCTGATCGAGCAGCCGGGCCTTCAACGCCACCGCTGAGCGGTCGAGCGCCTTGCGCAGCTGGCCCAGTGTGAGCGACAAGGCGTCCGGCCCCAGCTTTTCCTCGTCGGGATCGAGCTGCACGCCGCCAAGTCGCCGCGGGTCGCGCAGCACCATGGCGCCCCCGCCCTCGAACTCCAGCCCGAACCGGTCCCAGGCCGGCTCGCGGCGGGGGCTGTCGTAGAGCAGGTGGTCGATGGGCATGGCCCCGTCCACCACGATCTTGCCGGTCATGCCGAACCGCAGCCCCAGCCGGGGCCCGTCGGTATCGACAACCACCAGCTTGCCGATGCGCCGCACCCTCTCGATGCAGGCTCCGTTCAGTTCCAGCCGCAGTGCCTCGGTGGTGGTGCCGCCCTTGGCGAACCACTCGTCGGGAGCGTGGACACCGGCCACGGTGCGCCCCTGCGTGGCCGAGATGGCCTTCCGGTAGGCCTCCACCTCAATGATCTCAGGCACGCCTTGCTCCGTTCACCCAGACGTGGCTGATGTCGTCGGCTGTGGCCAGGCGCACCAGCTTCTCGAAGGCTCGGGCCTCGTCGTCGATACCCTCCCAGAGGCGGATGGCGCCGCCCGGACGGTCGGTGCGGACCGCGATGGCGTCGAATTGGCGGCCCGGCTCGATCAGGCCCACTGGCAGGTCGAGAACGGCGGCGCCTCCCGCGGTCGCAAGCCAGAAGGCGGTCACGGTGTCGATGCGCGAGTCCGGCACGCCCCGCTCGGACGGGCCGAGGGACGGGTCGACGCCGTCCTCGAGCAGGCGCGAGACGGTTACCGCGTCCTGGCACACGCCGAGAAGCCCCGGACGGGCGCCGCCGGCGATGTCGCTGCCCAATCCGACCCCGACGCCCGCGCCCAGCGCCCGACGCGCCCCGAACACTGCGTTGGCGAAATAGGCGTTGGACAGCGGGCAGTGGGCCACACCCGCACCCCGGCCGGCCACCAGAGTCATCTCGTCTACGGTCAGGTGGTCGCTGTGGGCCAGCACCGTGCGGGGGCGCATCAGCCCGAAGCGGTTGAGGACGGCGGGGTCGCTGGCGCCGAAGCGGTCGAGGGCGTAGCCGCAGTGCCAGTCCGACTCCGCGCAGTGGGTCTGCACCCGCACGCCGGTGGCCGCAGCCAACTCGCCCAACCCCTCGAGCAGGGCGTCGGTGCAGGCCGGGGTGAAGCGGGGCGTGATGATCGGCTCCACCAGCGGGCTGCCCAGCGCGGCCACGGCCTCGATGGAAGCGGCCGAGGCCTCGACGCCTTCGCTGGCGGTTGCGTCCCGGTACCACTCGGGCGTGCCCTCGGGGTGGTCCATGGCCACCCGTCCCACCAGCGCCCGCTGGCCGTGACGGACGCACGCCTGCGCCAGCGCGGCGGTGGCCTCCAGGTGATTGGACGAGTAGTAGACCGCGGTGGTGGTCCCCATGGCCAGCAGCGACGGCACCAGGTCGTCCCACACGGCGGCGGCGAAGGCGGCATCGGCGTAGCGGGCCTCCAGCGGGAAGGTGTAGTCGAACAGCCAGCGCTCCAACGGCAGGTCGAGCCCGGTGCCGAGTTGGGGCCATTGGGGGGCATGGATGTGCAAGTCGACTAGGCCGGGCATCAGGAACGTGCCCGGATCCAAGTCCACCCGCTCGCTTGCGGCGTCCAGCGCCTGCCGGCCGGCGGCGCCGGCCCGGTCGTGCACCGCGGCGATGGTCCCGGCGCGATCGACCTCCACCACCGCGTCGGTCACCGCCAGGCGTTCGGGCGTCGGCGTCTGCACCAATGTGCCGGCCACCGCCAGAGTCATGGCGCCACCGTACACAGCGTCTTCGGGCCGGATGATCCACCTCGGCCCGCCGAGGCGAAGATCCTGCTGGGGGGGGGGGTGTTCCCTACCGCGGCAGGGACTTCATGCGGCGGTGTCAGCCCAGCAGTTCGGTGAAGGTGCCGATCGTCGTCTCGATGTCGGTGGCTGATACGTCGAGGTGGGTGACCAGTCGCGACCGCGGGCCCTTCCAGTCGGTTTGGACGCCGCGGCCCGCCAGCGCTTCCGCCAGATCCCCACGCTCATCGAGGAGCCCCTCGTCGAGGCGGATGAACACCATGTTGGTGGCGCACGAGTCGATCTTCACGCCCTCGATGGCGGCCAATCCCTCGGCCAGGCGGGCCGCATTGGCGTGGTCGTCGGCGAGGCGGTCGATGTGGTGCACCAGCGCGTACAGGCCCGCGGCCGCGACGATGCCGGCCTGGCGCAGCCCGCCGCCCAGCATCTTGCGCCACTTGTGGGCCTCGTCGATGAGGTCAGCCGATCCGGCCAGCACCGAGCCCATGGGCGTGCCCAGACCCTTCGACAGGCACACCGACACCGAGTCGAACGGCGCGGCCACCTCGGCCGGCGAGACGCCCAGCGCGACCGCCGCGTTCCACAGCCTCGCCCCATCGAGGTGGTGCGACAGGCCGTGCCGGGCCGCCAACCGAGCCGAGTCCTCCATCTGGGCCGGGGTGAGGACCCTGCCGTCGTTGGTGTTCTCCAGGCACAGCAGCCGGGTCCGGGCGTAGTGATGGTCGGGGGACTTGACGACGGCGGCGGCCGCGGTCAGATCGATCATCCCGTCGTCGCCGGTGGGCACCGTCTGAGGCTGGATGGACCCGAGCACCGCCGCTCCGCCGCCCTCGTACATATAGGTATGGGCATGGTCGCCGACGATGTACTCGTCGCCGCGCCCGCAGTGGGCGAGCAGCCCGCAGAGGTTGCCCTGGGTGCCGCTGGTCACGAACAGAGCCGCCTCCTTGCCGAGCAGGGCGGCAACCGCGTCCTGGAGCTTGTTGACCGTGGGATCCTCGCCGTACACGTCGTCGCCTACGGCGGCTGCGACCATGGCGGCCCGCATCGCCGGGGTGGGCCTCGTGACAGTGTCGGAGCGAAGATCGATCACCGCGTCAGGCTAGAGGCCGAGCGAATTGGCAAGCGGTTGCGGCCCATACGGGCGAGGCCCCGGGCCCGAGCGGCCCGTGAGCGCAGCGAACAAGAGCGGGAAGGCACAGCCCGAGCGGCCCGTGAGCGCAGCGAACAAGAGCGGGGATGACCCCGCTGCGGCGCGACCGGCCCTTGCCTACCCGCGCTGCCCTTAGGCGTAGCCGTGGGCGCCGATCAGGGGCACGAAGCGCACCGGGGTGAGCCGCTCCTCGCGATACGCGTCGTTCGGCGTTGGATCCTCGCCCTCTGGATGGCGGCGGGTGTAGCGCATGAGGTGCTGGCTGCCGTGCCGAGGGCCGATGGGTATCACCAGACGGCCGCCCGGTGCGAGCTGCTCCAGCAGCGGCGGCGGAGGCGCCGGACCGGCCGCGGTGACGACGATGGCGTCATAGGGCGCCTCGGCGGGCCACCCCAGCGTGCCGTCGCCCACCACGACCTCCACCTCTCCGGGATCCTGGGCGGCCAGTGCGGCCCGAGCCTTCTCGGCCAGCGCCGACCGCCGCTCGATGGTCACCACCCGCCCGGCCAGGGTCCGCAGCACCAGCGCGCCGTAGCCCGAGCCCGTGCCCACCTCCAGCACCCGGTCGTCGGGGCTCAGCTGCGCCGCCTCGGCCATTATTGCCACCATGGCGGGCTGGCTGATGGTCTGGCCCTCTCCGATGGGCAGCGGCCCGTCGTCGAAGGCGGCTGCCGCGAACCGGCGGGGGACGAAGTGCTGGCGAGGCACCCGGCCGATGGCCTCCAAGACGGCCTCGTCGCGCACTCCGTGGCGGCGGGCCTGGGCCGCGAGTTCCGACAGCCCCCCAAGGGCCGTGGTGTTGCGGCACATGGACCCTGACTCTATGAGGGCGCTGCGGCGGAATCCCGAGCTTCGGCGAGGGGCGCTGGCTGCTTGATGGACCGGCGGAGCGTTGAGCGGTAGTGTGCCGAGGTTCCCGGAGAGCCCAGGAGGTTCAGAAAATGACCCAGACCGTGCAAGGAGTCGTGTCGATGGCGGTGGGAGAGCCCGTCACGATCGCCGAGGTCGTGGTGCCTGATCCCGGCCCGGGCGAGGCGGTGGTGGCCATACAGGCATGCGGCGTCTGCCACACCGACCTCCACTACCGCGAGGGCGGCATCAACGACGAGTTCCCCTTCTTGCTGGGCCACGAGGCTGCCGGGCTGGTGGAGTCCGTCGGCGACGGCGTGACCGAGGTGGTGCCCGGCGACTATGTGATTCTCAACTGGAGGGCAGTGTGCGGCCAGTGCCGCTCGTGCCTGCGGGGCCGTCCCCACATCTGCTTCAGCACCCACAACGCCTCGCAGAAGATGACGCTGACCGACGGCACCGAGCTGTCGCCCGCGCTGGGCATCGGCGCCTTCGTCGAGAAGACGCTGGTGGCGGCGGGCCAGTGCACCAAGGTCGACTCGGCCGCCCCGGCCACTGCGGCGGGCCTGCTGGGTTGCGGCGTGATGGCCGGCATCGGTGCGGCGATCAACACCGGCGGCGTGGGCCGGGGCGACAGCGTGGCCGTGTTCGGCTGCGGGGGAGTGGGCGACGCCGCTGTCGCCGGGGCCAAGCTGGCCGGCGCCTCGACCATCATCGCGGTGGACATCGACGACCGCAAGCTCGAATGGGCCAAGGGATTCGGCGCCACCCACACCGTCAACTCGTCCGAGGCCGACGCGGTGGCGGAGATCCAGGCCCTCACCGGCGGCAACGGCGTGGATGTGGCCATCGAGGCGGTGGGCCTGCCCCACACCTATCGGCAGGCCTTCGAGGCCCGAGACCTGGCCGGAACGGTTGTGCTGGTGGGCGTGCCCCGGCCCGACATGACCATCGAACTGCCCTTCATCGAGGTGTTCGGCCGGGGCGGGGCCCTCAAGTCGAGCTGGTACGGCGACTGCCTGCCGAGCCGCGACTTCCCCATGCTGATCGACCTCTACCTCCAGGGCCGCCTCGACCTCGACGGCTTCGTGTCGGAGACGATCAACCTCGGCGACGTGGAGGAGGCCTTCCACAAGATGGAGCGCGGCGAGGTGCTGCGCTCCGTCGTGGTGCTTTAGACCCGCTGGTGGCGCAGCTCTCGGAGGTTCTGGCGCAACTGGAGGCGGCGGGGACGGGGCAGAACCGCAAGGTCTATGCCCGCCACGGTGCGGCCCAGCCCATGTTCGGGGTCAGCTACGCCGCGCTGGACAAGATCGGCGGGCGGCCCAACCGGGTCCGCCACGAGATGAACGGCGCCATGATCGTCATGGCCCTGCGCCACGACAGCCTGCGCCAAGCGGTGCTGGCCGTCGCGAACCGGATCGGGCCGGTGCAGGTCGACCACGGCCAGACCGGCTGCAAGACGCCCGAAGTGGCCCCCAATGTGGAGCGCACCCTGGCCCACCGGGCGCGCCGAGCAGCCCGTCAAGCACAGAAGGCCGCCAAGAGGCCGAGCGGGTAGGCCGCGCCGTGGGCTCGCGCCGCGTGCGCCCTGGCTCCAAGAGCGAGCGCAAGTCAGATGCGGCTGATGTCGAAGCGGGTGGGGGCGCTGAAGTGCCGGGGCGGGCCGATGCCGGCGGCCTTCACCAAGCGTACGACCCGGCCCCGGTGGCCGGCGTAGGGCTCGAGCAGTTCCAGCATCGAGTTGTCGTCGCCGTCGGCGGCGCCGCTGAGGGCGTAGGTCACCAGCCTCGGCACGTGCAGGTCGCCCACCGGCACCGCGTCGGGGTCGCCCGCGGCCGCGCCCGTTGTTCGGGCCGCGGTCCAGGGGCCGACGCCGGGCAGGCGCTGTAGCCATTGGCGGGCCTCGTCCGCCGGTCGGTCGCCCAGATCCTCGAGGCGGTGGGCGTGCTTGGCTGCCATCCGGATCACTCGGGCGCGCGCCCGGTCCACGCCGGCTCGATGGAATCCGTGGTCGGGCACCTTCAGCACCGCCTCGGGGCGGGGGAACAGCGGCAGCGGCCCTGATCCGGGAACCTCGGCCCCGTGCAGCCGGCCCATCCGGGCCACCGAAGTCCTGGCGTCGGCGCTCACCACCCGCTGGTACACCGCGGCGGTGGCCATCGCCTCGAACCAGCGGCCGGTGGCCCCCAGCCGGGGCACGCCCAGCCGAGCGGTGAGATCGCGCACCACCGGATCGAGAGGACGGAACCCGCTGGGATCGTCGCGGCCTCCGAGCAGGGCCGGCACCTGGTCGATGGCCCACTCGGCGCCCGGCCCCCAAGCGTCGGCCACGACCTCGCCGCCGACGGCCCGGAAGGCCACCGAAGCCGAGCCCTCGGGCGTCTCGGTCGCCCACCAGCCGACGCCGGTGCGCCGCTGTGAAGTCTTCACCCACATCAACGTCACCGGCAGGTTGAGGTCATAGCCGGGCCGGAAGACCGTGGACCGGTCCGGCGCGGTCAGCACAGTCTCGCCCGAGCGCGGCATCTCAGGGCTGTTCGGGGGCGTCGCCGAGAGCTTCGAGGGCGGCGTTTAGGGTCTCCAGCAGCTTGCGGTCCGACTGTTCGGCCAGCCCCACGTCGGCCTTGGCCTCGTCTGCGGCGCTGCGGGTCAGCTCGCCCAGGATGCCGTCGATCGGGCCGGGGCTGTAGCCGAGCTGGGTGAGCGCGCCCTGCAGGTCGGCCACTTCGGGGCCGTCGAGCGGACGATCCTCCTCCAAGCCGCGCTCGGTCGGATCGTCCACCTCCAGGGGTGCTCGGGCCACGATGGCGCCGTCGTCGCCGAACACGGCATCGTCCAGGATCGGAACGGCCCAGTTCAGCATCCCCCAGAACACGAGCAGCAGCACGATCAGCAGGAACGTTCCCTGCAGGTGGGCGCGCATCGCGGTCTCCGGCGCCAGCCCGGCCGTCAGTTGAAGGCTTGCCCAGAGGCCGAGCAAATGGGCGAGCGATTCCGGCCCATACGGGCGAGGCCGTGGCCCGAGCGGCCCGTGAGCGCAGCGAACAAGAGCGGGAATGACCCCGCTGTGACGCGACCGGCTCTCATCTAATTTCGCGCCCTCTTGCGAAGGCGGTCCCGGATCTTGGCGCATTCCGGGCAGACCGGGTATCGGGACGGGTCCCGACTCGGCACCCACACTTTGCCGCACAGAGCCCGCACCGGCGTGCCCTCGACGTAGGCCCGGTTTGCGTCGGCCCGGCGGGTGTAGTGGGCGAAGCGGTCGTGGTCGCCGTCGTCGGTAACCGGCCGCACGTCCGACTCGGTGACGGTCGAGGTTCCCGGCGCCGCAATGGTCTCGGCTGCGGCGCTGGGGATCAAGCGGGCTCTGGCGGTCATGGTCACCGATCCTATAGATCCCGCCAGGTCGGGTAGAAGGCCGCGGACCGTGGCGTGTCGTACCCCCTGGGCAGGCTGCGGGGGATGGTCATTCTGCCGCTGATCCTCCTTCTGGGCGCGAGCCGAGCGCTTCGAGTTCGGCCAGCGACGCCTCCCACTCGGCCAGCAGGGCCGTGGCCCGCTCGGCGGCCTCGGTGTGCGCCGATGCCAGCGCGTGGACCTCCTCGGGCCGTTCGTATACCGCGGGATCGCTGAGCCGGCGGTGCAGCTCGGTCACCTCGGCGTCGGCCGCGGCCCAGGCTCGCTCCCGATCGGCCACCCTTCGGCGGAGTTTGCTGGTAGCCGCCCGCTCCTGGGCGCTGGCCCTGCGGCGCTCGGCCCGGTCGGCCCGCACCGGACTCGGCGTCCTCGCTGCCTGCGGAGCCGGGGCGGGCTGCTCATGCTGATCCTGTGGGTACAGCACCGACTCGTCGGCGCCGAGATGCCAGACGGCCCGGCCGTGGCGGACCTCGATCAGCGCGTCGGCCACCGCCCGAATGAGGTGCCGGTCGTGGGTCACCAGCAGCACCGTGCCGGGATAGGCGCCGAGAGCGTCCTCGAGGATGTCGCAGCTGGGCAGGTCGAGATGGTTGGTGGGCTCGTCGAGCACCAGCAGGTTCGCCGGCTCCACCATCAGGCGAGCCAGAGCCAACCGGGTGCGCTCCCCGCCGGAGAGCTCCGCCACCCGCCGGTCGGCGTCGTCGCCCCGAAAGCCGAACGCGCCGAGCACCGTCCGCAAGTTGCGCCGGCCCGGATCGATGCCGGCCGAGAACACCTCGATTGCTCGCTTGGCGCCGTCCAACTCGTCGGCCTGGTGCTGGCCGAAGGCCGCCACCCGCACGCTGGCACCGATCCGGACCCGTCCGGCCGTGGGGGACAGCTCGCCCAGTATCAGCTTCAGCAGAGTGGTCTTTCCCGCACCGTTGGGGCCCACCAGCGCCACCGTCTGGCCTCGCTCCACCGCCAGGGTCGCACCGGCCACCACCGGGCCCTCGCCGTCGGGATAGCCGACGGTGGCGTCGGTGAGTTCGGCCACCACCCGGCTGGAGCGGGGCGGCGGCGGGAAGGCGAAGCGGGCGGCCAGCTCGGAGCGGCTGGGCATCTGGACCCTCTCCAGCTTCTCGATGGTCTTGACCCTGCTCTGAACCTGGCGGGCTTTGCTGGCCTTGTAGCGGAAGCGCTCCACGAAGCGCTCGACCCGGGCCACCTCTCGGGCCTGGCGGGCCGCGGCTGCCTCGATTCGTTCGATGCGCTCGGTGCGGGCCACCACGAACTCGGCGAACCCGCCGTCGTAGGCGGTCGTAGTGCCCGCCGCCAGCTCGACAATCCGGTCCGCCACCGCGTCGATGAAGTCGCGGTCGTGGCTTACGAACAGCAGGCAACCGGGCCACGAAGCCAAGTGCCGCTCCAGCCACGACATGGAGTCGACATCGAGATGGTTGGTGGGCTCGTCGAGCAGCAGAATGTCGGGTTCCGATGCCAGCAGGCGGGCCAGGGCCGCCCTCATCCTCCAGCCGCCCGACAGCTCGGCCACCGGCCGCTGCGAGTCGGAGGGGGAGAAGCCGAGGCCGGCCAGGATCTTGGCCACCTCGGACTCGAGGGCGTAGCCGCCGAGCTGCTCGAACTGGGCCTGAGCCTCGCCGTACCGCACCACCAGTTCGTCCTGCCGGTCGGGGCTGGCGCTGAGCCGGTGCTCCAGCTCTTGCAGGGTTCCGGCCAGCTGCGACAGGTGTCCGGCACCGGCCATCACATGGCCGCGAACCGTTCCCTCATAGACCTCGCTCAGATCCTGGGGCAGGTATCCGATCCGGGCATCGCGGGGCTTGGCAACGGTGCCGGCGTCGGGCTCGCCCCGGCCGGCCAGAATCTCCAGCAGCGTCGTCTTGCCGGTTCCGTTGCCGCCCACCAGCGCAACCCGCCGCCCCGGCGACAGGTGCAGGGTCACGCCCTCGAAAAGCCGGCGGGCGCCGTAGGCCTTGGCCAGGCCCGACGCGGCAAGAGTCACCGTGCAACGCCTAGAGGCGGATGGGTCAGGACAGCAGCTGGTCGAGGCGGGACTCGGCCTCGGCGACCCCGGCGAAGCCCGGTTCGGTGGCCTCCAGGCGGCCCAGCCAGCCCACCGACACCCATCCGGCCATCACCGCGCCGCCGTCGGTGTAGTCGGGCAGCTCGATGGCCTCGCCCCAGTCCATCTTCACCCGGAAGGCGTCGGTGTGGCCCGGCCTGGGTTCGAGGCGTGCGGTGGCCATCGAGCGGGGCGGCTCTATGCCCACCTCGGTGCGCTTCCAGCCCTTGACCTCGTGAAGCTCCCGGTCCGGCACGTTGATGTTGAGCACCACCGGTTCCGGCGGCAGCGCGGCCACCAGTCCCTCCACCGCGGCTGCGCCCACTGCCGCGGCGGTGTCCCAGTGCTGATCGGCGAGCATCTCCTCCCAGCCTTGGCCCTCCACCCCGAACGACTCCACCGTCTGGCTCACGGCCACGCCGCTCATGCCGCCGTTGCGGGCGGTCAGGCAGGCCCCGACCGTGCCCGAGTGGTACACCGAGCGGCCCACATTGGCGCCAGGGTTGATGCCGGCCACCACCAGGTCGTAGTGCCCGAACAGGTTCAGACGGCCGAACATCACACACAGCGCCGGCGGGCCGGTGACCGACCACACTTCGTCGAGCCCGTCGATGCGGGCGCGGTGCACGTCGGGCTGGATCAGATGCAGGGGACCGAAGGCGGCGCCGTACCCGGAGTACTCCTTGTCGGGGGCGACCACCACCACGTCGCCGAGCTTGGCCATGGCCCGAGCCAGCACATGCAGTCCGATGGAGTCGATGCCGTCATCGTTGGTGACAAGAATGCGCACCAGCCGACCCTAGCCCCCGAGACGCCCCCCGAACCGCCCCCGAGCCCGCCCGGCTCGAAGTTCTAACCTGATGTTCACCTGAGGCCGAGCGAATGGGCGAGACCGTGGCACATATGGGCGAGGCATCGACGTTTGGGCTGCCCCGGCGGGGGTTCATCACCGGCGGTCTCAGCGCGGCAGCTGCAGCCCTGCTGGCAGCCTGCAGCCGAAGCCGTCCCGATGCCACCGCCGACACCGGCGCTTCCGGCGAGCGGATCGTCATCGTGGGCGCTGGCATCGCAGCGCTGGCCGCGGCCGACGAGCTGCAGATCCGGGGCTTCGACGATGTGGTGCTGCTCGAGGCCCGCGACCGGATCGGCGGGCGCATCTGGACATCGAGCATCGGCGAAGGCATACCCATCGAGCTGGGCGCCACCTGGATCCACGGCATCCGCGGCAACCCGGTACACGAGATCGCCGAGAGCAACGGCATCTCCACGGTCGAGTCCGACTACGACAACGCGGTCCTCTACGACTGGGACGGCCAGCCGATCGCGCCGGTCGAGCCGGGACAATGGCACGAATACATGAGGCTGGCCCACGAGCGGCCCGACCAGTCGCTGCGCGACGTGTTCGAGGAGTTCGCCGCCGCCAACCGCCTCGACCGCGACGCCCGGCGGCTCTGGCTGCACGCCTTGTCGTCGATGTTCGAGCACGAGTTCGGCGCCGACATCTCCGACCTGTCGATCATGAGCTACGACGGGCCCAGCACCCTGCGCGGCGGCGATGTCGTGTTCGCGGCCGGGTACAGCCAGATCGTCGACGTGCTGGCCGAGGGCCGCGACATAAGGCTTCACCACCCGGTGGCGCAGATCGATCACACCGGACCGGCGGTCACCGTCGCCACTGAGTCGGGCGACACGTTCACCGCCGACCGGGTGATCGTCACCGTTCCCCTCGGCGTTCTCAAGGCCGGGGCCATCTCGTTCACTCCGGCGCTGCCGCCGCACCTGCAACACGCCATCGACGCGCTGGACATGGGAATCCTCAACCGGACGTGCCTGCTGTTCGACGACGCCTTCTGGGATCGCGGCGTCGAGTGGATCGGCTATGCGGGACAGCGTCCGGGCCAGTGGTCCGAGACGCTAAACCTGTACCCCTTTCTGCGCCAGCCGGTGCTGGCCATGTTCAACCCCGGCTCGTTCGGGGCCGAGATCGAGCAGCACTCCGACGCCGAGCTGGCCGCCCGAGCAGTCGAGACCCTGCGGGCCGTCTATGGCGAAGTGCCCGAGCCCCGCGAAGTGGTCAGCACCCGCTGGGGCTCGGACCCTTGGACCAGAGGCTCGTACTCGTACCTGCCGGCAGGTGTGGAGTTCGAGACCTACCAGGAGATGTCCCAGCCGGTTGGCGAGCGACTGTTCTTCGCGGGCGAGGCCACCCACAGCCGCTTCCCGTCCACAGTGCACGGCGCCCTGCTGTCGGGTCGCCGGGCCGCCCGCCAGATAGCCGGCCTCCCGCGCTGACTAGTTCGGGGCTTCAGCCGCCAGCTCGCAGGCGACCGAGAGCTCGGATCCCTCGGCTGTGAGCAGCTTGCTGACTCGGCCTGCGGCGCACACGTCGTCGGCGACGGCGGCCAGCACTGCGATCCGCTCGGGCGTGTCGGTCACGGTGGCCTGCAGCACCTCGGTGCGCAGCGGCCGCTTGGCCTCCGACTTGGCCCGGCGCACCTCTCGCAGCACTGCGGCCGCCACCGTGCTCGGCAGGTCGTCGCTCGGCCCGGCTGCGGCTCGCAACACCACGGGGCTGGGCCACGCGGAGGCGTGGATCGAGCCTTCCTGCCACCAGCTCCACACCTCCTCGGTCACGAAGGGCATGAACGGGGCCAGAAGCTGCTGGAGCACCCGCAGCGAGAACTGCAGCGACAACCGGGCCGACACCGCGGCGGCGGGCCCGTGCTCGCCGTAGGCCCGAGCCTTCACCAGCTCCACATGATCGTCGGTGAACGCCCAGAAGAACGTCTCGGTGCGCTCCAGGGCCCGGGCGTAGTCGAACGACTCCAGCGCCCGGGTGGCCTCGTCGACCAGGCCGGCCAGCCGGTGCAGCATCGAGCGGTCCAGCGGCTCGGTGATCCCGTCCGGCACCGCGTCGGAGAACACACGCGGCCCCGCAGCCGCAGCCCGATCTCGCACGATCTGGGCCGCCTCGTCGTCGAGCTCGTCGAAGCGCAGCACGAACTTGGAGGCGTTGAGCAGCTTGACGGCCAGGCGCCGGCCGATGCGGAACTGCTGCTCGTCGAAGGCGGTGTCGGTGCCGGGACGCCCGCACGCCGCCCAGTAGCGCACCGCGTCGGCCCCGTAGCGCTCGAGCAGGTCGGTGGGCACCTGCACATTGCCCCGAGACTTGGACATCTTCTTGCGGTCGGGGTCGAGGATCCAGCCCGACAGCGCGCAGTTGCGCCACGGCACAGTGCCGGCGTCGAAGTGGGCCCTCACCACCGTGGAGAACAGCCAGGTCCGGATGATGTCGTGGGCCTGGGGCCGCATGTCCATCGGGAACGTGGAGGAATACAGGGCCTCGTCGGCGCGCCAGCCGGTGGCGATCTGGGGGGTGAGCGACGATGTGGCCCAAGTGTCCATCACGTCGGGGTCGCCGATGAAGCCGCCGGGGCGGCCCCGTTGGGACTCGTCGCAGCCGGGCGGGCAGTCCGACGACGGGTCGATCGGCAGGGCGGCGGCCTCGGGCCGGATCGGCTGGCCCCAGTCGGGCGAGCCGGAAGCGTCGAGGCGGTACCACAGCGGGATGGGCACCCCGAAGAAGCGTTGGCGGCTGATGAGCCAGTCGCCGCTGAGCCCCGCGATCCAGCTCTCGTAGCGGGCCCGCATGTAGCCGGGAACCCAGTTCATCTCGACGCCCCGGTCGATCAGGGCCTGGCGCAGGTCGTCGTCGCGCCCGCCGTTGCGGATGTACCACTGGCGGCTCGACACGATCTCCAGCGGCTTGTCGCCCTTCTCGAAGAACTTGACCGGATGGGTGATGGGCCGGGGCTCGCCGTCGATGTCGCCGGACTCGGTGAATACGGCCGCGATCTCGGTGCGGGCCGCAGCCGCGGTCTTGCCGGCCAGGCGGGCGTAGGCGGCCCGGCCCTGCTGTGACTCGATGACCGCGGGCGGCTCGGCCGCGAGGCGCCCGTCGCGCCCGATCACGGTGCGTACCGGCAGGTCGAGCTCGCGCCACCAGGTCACGTCGGCGGTGTCGCCGAAGGTGCAGATCATGGCGATGCCGGTGCCCTTGTCGGGGTCGGCGAGGCGGTGGGCCAGCACCGGCACCTCCACGCCGAACACTGGGGTGCGCACCGTGGTGCCGAACCGCGGCCGGTAGCGGCTGTCGTCGGGATGGGCGACCAGCGCCACGCACGATGGCACCAGCTCGGGCCGGGTGGTGTCGATCCAGATGTCGGCGCCGCCACCGGGGCCGTCAGCGCCCTCGGCGGCGGCGAAGCGCAGCTTGTGGTAGGCGCCGGGCACCTCCCGGTCGTCGAGCTCGGCCTGGGCCACCGCAGTCTGGAAGGTCACGTCCCACAGCGACGGGGCCTCGATCTGGTAGGCCTCGCCCCGCTCGAGGTTCTCGAGGAAGGCGAGCTGCGACACCCGCCGACAGCGGGCGTCGATGGTGGTGTAGGTGCGGGTCCAGTCCACCGACAGCCCGATGCGCCGGAACAGGTTCTCGAAGGCCTGCTCGTCGGAGGCGGTGAGCTCCTCGCACAGCTCGATGAAGTTGGGCCGGCTCACCGAGATGGTCCGCCGCTTGGCCACCGCCGAGGGCCGCCCCGCGTCGGGCGGCGCCGCGAAGTCCGGGTCGTGCGGCAGCGACGGGTCACAGCGCACGCCGTAGTAGTTCTGCACCCGGCGCTCGGTGGGCAGGCCGTTGTCGTCCCAGCCCATGGGGTAGAACACGGCCTGGCCGGCCATGCGGCGGTGGCGGGCGATGATGTCGGTGTGGGTGTAGCTGAAGACGTGGCCGACGTGCAGCGAGCCGCTCACCGTCGGCGGGGGAGTGTCGATGGAGAACACCTCGCCGCGGGGCCGGCCCTCCTCGAAGCGGTAGATCCCCGAAGCCTCCCAGGCGGCGTCCCACTTGGCCTCGAGGCCCTCCAGGACAGGCTTGTCGGGGACCGCAGCCCGGCTCGGCGTCTCGTGGACAGGTCGGTTCATGCGGGCGCCAACGCTAACCGCTCTTCACCCGCCCCAATGACGCCACCGTGCTCAGGCCGGAGGCGGGGTCCATTGGCGGATCCAGGTGTGCATGGCTATTCCGGCGGCCACTCCGGCGTTGATGGAGCGGGTGGAGCCGTACTGGGCGATCGACACCACCTGCGCCGCGGTTGCCCTCGCCTCCGCTGACAGGCCCGGGCCTTCCTGGCCGAACAGCAGCACGCACCGCTGGGGCAGCTCGGTCGTCTCCAGCGGGGTTGCGCCCGGCAGGTTGTCCACGCCCACCAGCCGCAGGTCCTCAGCGGCGGCCCAGGCGGCCAGCTCCTCAATCGAGGCGTGGTGGCGGATGTGCTGGTACACGTCGGTCATCATCGCCCCGCGCCGGTTCCAGCGCCTCCGTCCCACGATGTGCACCGCGGCCGCGGCGAAGGCGTTGGCGGTGCGCACCACCGTGCCGATGTTGCGGTCGTGCTCCCAGTTCTCGATGGCGACATGGAAGGGATGCCTCCGGGTGTCGAGGTCGGCCCTGATGGCGTCCACGGTCCAGTAGCGGTAGCGGTCGACCACGTTGCGCCGGTCGCCGTCGGCCAGCAGTTCAATATCAAGGTGGTCGCCGGCGGGCCACGGCTCGGGATGGGGTCCGACGCCCACCGTCTCGCTCACGCCGGCCAAAGGTACAAGCCCCCTCTGCTGCGTCCGGCCTCGGACGAGCGCCAGCAGATGAGCTGTCGCCGCGGACCGAAGCGCTTCTCGCGTTGTGCGCTGCATCTATTGTTGGCTGCGGTGAGGTTCAGCATTCGGCGTCGCCGAAGCCGTTCGCCGTATCTGGTGAGGGGCGCTCCCAAGGATCCGTGGGGCCGTTTCTGGGCCGGGATGATCGGGCTGGCAGTTGTGATCGCCGCGGGCACGTTCGGCTACTACCGCCTCGGGTTGACCGTGGGCGAGGCCCTCTACCAGACCGTAATCACCATCACCACGGTCGGCTATGACGAGATCGGCACCGTCACCGACAGCTACCGGGTGTTCACCGTGCTGCTGATCCTGTTCGGGGTGGGCACGGCCCTCTACATCCTGACCGTGCTCATAGAGTCGCTGTTCGAGGGGCGGCTCGACGTCGAGATTCGGAGGCGGCGCATGCAGAAGCAGATCGACCGGCTGAGCGACCATGTGGTGTTGTGCGGCTTCGGGCAGGTCGGGCGGGCTATCCACCGCGAGCTGGCCGCGGCGGGCCGCACGCTGGTAGTGGTCGACCGCCGAGACCTCGACGAGGAATTGCCGCACACCGTCATCGGCGAGGCCACCGACGACAGCGTGCTGGAATCGGCCGGGCTGGAGCGGGCCACCACGCTGGTGCTCGCCCTCGACTCCGACATCGACAACCTCTACATCGCCCTCACGGCTCGCTCGATGTGCCCGAACCTGTTCATCGTGGCTCGCTCCAACGAGTTCTCCGCCGAGCCGAAGCTGCGCCAGGCCGGGGTGGACCGGGTGGTCAACACCCACGAGATCGGCGGTGCGAGGATGGCTGCGCTGGTGCTGGAGCCCAATGTGGCCGACTTCCTGGGCGTGACCATGCACGCCGGCCAGCTCTCGGTGCGCCTCGCCGAGACCCCGGTCACCCACGGCAGCCCGCTAGCCGGCCGGACGCTGGCCGAGTGCGGCATTAGCGAGTCGACCGGTGCGACGATCCTGGCGGTGCGCCGCGGCGGCTCGTTCGTGACCGACCCGCCCGACGACTTCGTGCTGGCCGCCGACGACATGCTGATCGCGCTGGGCACCAAGGGCCAGCTAGCCGACCTCAACGCCAGCGCAGCCGCATGAGGCGGGTCCGGCGCCGCCGGATAGCCTGAGGCGCTCTATCGGGGATGGTGTAATCGGTAACACAGCTGGTTCTGGCCCAGCCATTGGGGGTTCAAGTCCTCCTCCCCGAACCCACGGCCCGAACGGCCCGCAAGCGCAGCGAACAAGAGCGGGAAGCACGGCGATATGCTGCGCCCGCCGCGGACAGCCGCGGCACACCTGCCCCGTTCGTCTAGCGGCCTAGGACGCCACCCTCTCAAGGTGGTAGCACGGGTTCAAATCCCGTACGGGGTGCCACTGCCAGCCCAAAAAATACCCTCTGACCTCGAAAAATGGCTGAGAATCAGAATCGTGCTATTACTTGGAGTATCGCTCCGAACTCGGTGGCCGAGTAGCATTGACTGGATGCCACCCTTGACGGGCCTCAGGCGCAGAGGGAGCCCTCGTGGCGCCCGTCGTGACGGCAGGGCTCAGGCGCGCGCTGTGCTGCGGGCTATTGCGTCGGCTATCGGCCCGAGACGTGATGGGCCGGAGAACGCGCCGTAGTCCAGCAGCATCTGGATGTCCTCGGCGTCCATGGCCGCGATGGCCCGGAAGACCCGCGGAATCGCAGAGGCTCGGGACTTCGATGCTGGCTCGTCGATGTCGTAGACGTGGCAGAAATGGGCGATGTCGCCGAAGGTCGGCAAGAAGGACTTCTTGTCGAACCGCCTTGCGAGTTCTACGACGCTGTCGGCTGTCTCCCTCGGCAGGTCCATCTTGTTGGCGCGCTCTAGCGCGGTGGGGGCACGCTTCTGATTGCCCCGCCTGGCTGCCGAGCGCTGAGCCGGCTGGCCGGTGCTGGGTGCCGCGTCCTGTGCAGGGCCGTCGGGCCCACCGATCTCGTGGAGCGACCGGCTGACCTGCTTGAGCCCGTGCTCTTGCACTAGTTCGCGTAGCGAGGCGGCGAGTCGGTCTCCCGTCACGACAAGTATCCCTCCTCTGCTAAGCAGTCGCGCAGCTCCTCCGCGAAATCGTAGAACATCGGGGCATTGCCGAGGTAGTTGTAGTCCCCGCGCATCATCTTCGGGAACCCACGGGAGAACGGGATCTGATTGGCGAAGATCCTCCAGTGGTGATCGGCGGCTTCGTCCTCGATCTCGGCCATCGCCCGTATCCTCTCAGGCCCGCCCTGATTCCCGCCGTCATAGCCCGCATCGTTGATCACGACGCCGAGCACATCGATCTCGTGACCGGGGTTGCTCCCCCTGAAATCCTCCAGCGACTTATGCAGCAGCGGGAATCCGATGGTTGCGAAGTACTCCGGGCGAACGGGAACGAGCAGATACCGTGACGCGTGGTAGGCAGCCCGCGTGAGAACCGACTCCGTCGGGGCGCAGTCGATCAAGACGATGTCGACATCGTGGAAACTGTCGGCGATGAAGCGAGCGAGAGCTTGATCGTCGGCTCTTGATGCGTCACGCAGGTTGTCGGAGAAGTCGAACCGGGAAGGAACGATGCGCAGTTCGCCGTTGTGGCTCCGCCGGATTGTCCGCGCCACCTCGGTCGCATCCAGCGGTGTTGGTGAGGGTGCGCTGCCGGGGGGTTGATATCCCTTGAACACTTCAACCACGGACGGGGAGTTGTCGGCCAGGAACCTCCGGTATCCGTCTTCACCCATGAGCGCTTGCGACATGTTGGCCTGAGGGTCCAAGTCGATCGCTAAGACCTTGTGGGCGCGCGACAAGCGCTGGCAGAGCAGAGTCGCGATCGTTGTCTTGCCGACTCCGCCTTTCATGTTGATCACAGAAACAGCGACTCTCATTGTCACCTCCCAGACGAATGTGCGCCCGTTAACCAGCACACCAGCAGGCCCGCACGATAGCGGCTCAGCTCCCCGGACGGCGCGTGGGAGACAGCGCACTCTCCAACTCCGTTGACAGTGCGCGCAGCCGTGGTTGCTGCCGCAGCCTGACCTCTCTGGATGCGACGGGCAGCGTCCCGTCCGCTTCATTTAGCAGGTTGGATCCTGGTCAGGGTCACTCGTCGATGACGCCTCGTTCGAGCAGCGTTGTATGCAGGCGCCTGTAGTCGTCGGTTTCCTGCAAGTCGGTCGCTCTGGCCAGAATGGCAGAGGCCTTCTCAATGACCAGCACGCGGTCCCAGTCTTCGATCCCGCCGCGTACCAACTCGTTGAGGATCGCGAGGCCAGTGGTTGTCGGACGTGAAGTCTCGAGCCGTTCGGCGATTCCGTGGCTCCAGTCGACTCGGCCGCCGGCTGCCTGGACTGTCTGCAGCATCAGCTCCTCCCAGATGTCGGCGTCCATCGCGGCGACTTGTGACAGGAAGCCGAAGCCCTCCAGCGCGGCGCTGGTCTCTGTCACCAGGACTGTCCTCCAGAAGTCGGCGGCGACGTCAACGAGACTCTGGTCGGCGTCGGCGTCGTCCAGTACGAGGCCCAACGCGTGCCCGGACCTCGACACCAACTCGGGCGAGGCCCGCAGGAACGCCACGGTCTGTTGGACGGAGTAGCCGGGGGAGTTCCAGAGCATCGCGACGATCATGTGCTCCATGGCGTGCTCGGTGTCGATCCTGACCGCGTTGTGGACCGCCTCGCAGAAGTTCTCAAGCAGCCACGGGTTCGGCGGGCTCCACTCGATGGCTAGCTCGACGCTGAGTTGGCCAAGCCCCTCAGGGGCGAGGGATCCGAACAGGAGCTCGCGTGTCGTCTCGGTCCACTCTGGCAGGACGTGCAACAGGAATCCGAGCCTGGATGCCAGCACGGCGCGGTGTTCGGCGCCGTCGATGCCCGTGAGCCGCAAGCCGTCCTCAAAGAGGGATGTTGCCTCTGGGCGCACCGTGCCAGCGGACCGGTACTCGTGCCCAAGGAAGGACAGCACAGCCTCCAGCGCGCGCGTGCATGGTCGGTTGATGGCGCTTGTCAGGAAATCCGGTCCGGTGCTGATTGAGACGATGTCGGACGGTTCTGTGCGGTCGGAGGCTTCTGATACCAATACGGCCCAGGCTTCGTCGGCGCGGCCGTCGAAACCTCGGTCGGAATCGGCCAGGGCCTTGATCAGACCGACGGTAGCTTGCTCTGTCTCGCGCCAGTCGGTGTTGTAGTCGCCGCGATCATCGGCGAGCCGCTCCACCGGCCATGGGCGTGTTCGTACAAGCTTGATCACGTCGAGAAGCTCGCCGACAGGCAACTCATGCTCGGAAGCAGCTGACGTCAAGGCGTACAGGTAACGGCTGATGTAGGTCGGATGGCGCAGGTTCACGACCGTGCGGATCGGGGCGGATACCCACTCCTCGATGTTGTCCTTGACGACCGACTCCAGGGTTCTTCCTATCTCATGTGCCCCGCCGAGCCAGTCCATCGGGCCGGGTCGCCACTGCGCGACTCTCGCGGCTGCGGTGTCTGGATCCACTGATCGCAACTCGTCGGCTGTGATGGGGCTTACTGCGAATTGGGCGCCATGAGACTCACGTTGGACGAGGGCGTCTCTGCCTTGTCTTCCGTATCTTGCTGCGAGGATGTCGCATGCGGTCGCCCATGTGCCCGTTGCTTCGGCGGGCAACAGCGGAACCCATCGGAGCGCCCGAAGCCAGTCTTCGTGCACCTCGTCCTCGGCTAGCGCACGGCCTACTTGCTCCACATCTGGTGCGGCACCCAGTGCTTCGCTCCAGCTGGGGGCGCATGTGGAGTGGTCGCAGTCTGTGGCGGCTCGGTCTGCCAGGGCAACGTCGTCGCCCGTCGGCGACCGCGAGGAGATCGCGTGCTCTATCTCATCGGCGATGAGACTTGGGTCGACATCCGGCGCGTTCGCGAGCACCCAGGCCCGGAGCCGTTGGCGCAGACCGCTGTCGGGCAGCTCCTTGACAGCATCAAGGAGACCAGTCGCGGGCGTCCACGCCCAAGTACTCTCCAAGAGGCGCAGCAAGCACGACAACAGCAACCGGGACCGGTCATCGCGCGCGGACCTAGGGATGTCGGCTACCGATCCGGAAGGCTGCCACCTGAATCTCCGTAGCAGCCGGTCGTCTTCGGGAAGCGACTGGATTTTGTAAACGAGGATGTTGATACGGCGCTGGGAGTTGTCTTCGTTGATGCCGGCTGAGACCTGGTCCAGCAGGCGGTTGACGAACACGGCCGCAGCCCAGCTTCGTGGGTTCAGAATCACATCTGCAAGATCCTCTACAAGAGCATCGGAGGCTTCGGCCCGCTCTGCCGCCCGGACACCAGTCATCACGATTCCACGGTGCTCCGGGTATTGCTGCACGGCAGCCAACACCAGGTTGAGGGCTGGCCCACCTGCGGCGCATGCCGTGTATCCGATCTGCGACGCGAGCGCGGGTGTCGCGCCATGTGATTGGTACATGCCTTGGAGCCATGCCGCGACCTCGGCGGGGTGGCGCTCTGCGAGGCGGGCCGCGGCTGTATGTGGGGGCCACCGGCCATCAGTGTCTGTCGGGTACAACGCACCAGTCGCTCCCAGCGCTTCGAGCCAAGCGGGGCTCTCGACCCTGCCCAAGAAGAACTGCAAGTGCCCGGGGCTGGACACAAGCTCTAGGACAGCTTGCGTGTCACTGCTGGTGGGATGCGCCGTCTGCGCGAGTCTCTCGAGTGCTTCCTGCCGGATCTCTGGAGGAAGGAACAGGCTTCGCAAGATTGCTACGCACTCCGCCCACATCTGCTCGATGCTCTCTTGGGTCCTGCCGCCGTGGGCTGCCGTATCGAGACGGTGCAGGAGATCCTGGTAGGCATGCACCGGAGCAGTTCCAGTCGACAGTGGTGCCGTGCCGGTGCGGTTCACCATGACGGCGATCAGCCGCCTCTCGTGCAGTCCCGCTTCCTTGTCGTGGAAGCGGCTCAGGTCATCGATGTTCGCAAGAAGATCACGCAAGGCGCCCTCGGCATCCTCGCCTGGAAGCCCGACGGCTATTCCGTATCGCCTTCGCGCGTTGACGACGCGCCGTGAAATCTGCCTCCATGTACCGGCTCCGCCGGACCCGACCGATTCCAGTATCGACTTCAATGCCTCCCGTAGGCAGTGGGCGACGCCTTCTCGAAGTCGGAGCGTCGGCGTCCCAGACACCAAGTGGGCGTGCGCGTCCGTGAGCAGGTCAGCAGCTCGACGGCCATACTCGCCGAACTCGACGACAAGGTGGTCTAGAAGCTCAGGTTCCAGCCGTTGCAGCGCCATTACAGGTTCCTCGGGTCAGGTGGCTAGGCGACTGGACAGGTACAGGCCCAACGACATGTCGGTGCCGCTCTGCTGCCAGGTGCTCGCTCTGGAAGGCCCGTACCCCGCGCGAGCCTCACCCGCGCGGCCAGATCTTGACGATCTTGTCGCCCATCCAGCGTCCGCGCTGCTCGATGTCGTCCTCGGTCCACCGGTCGCCGGCTTCCTTGATGAGCCGCCGGTTCAGGAACAGGTTGTCGGACTCTTGTATCTTCTCGCGTTTGATGGTCCACGCCCTGTTGCTGACCGACGAGTTCAGTGGGGCGTTTAGCAGAGTCATGTTCCCTAGCGTGGCGAGCGCCTGACTTCGCTGCTCCTGTGCCCGCTCGGGGTCGATCCCGCTCGGCAACGGCCATTCGTCTGGCCCCCATCCTTGGGGCAAGAGGTGTTCCACGTGCAGGCCGGCGGGGACGCTCTGGTTGCCGGCCTTCGATGTGATCAGGCTCCTTTCCAAGGCGGTCAGCACCAGGCGTCGTGCGTACACCGCGAGATGCCGCTGCAAGACACCCTGGATTGTGGCTGTGTCGTTTGGCCACAGGTTCGCGTTCTCCGTGTAGGACAACAGGTGGGTGCGTATTGTCTTGCTTGGCGCCTCGGGGATCTCGGCGTGTTCGGATAGGGCTTCGATCAACTCCAGGGCGACCTGGTCGTAGCTGCGTGCCTGGTATCCGGCTATCAGCCTGCGCACGAGGTAGCTCTCGAGGGCTACGAGGCACGCCTGTCGGTCATCGGTGTCGATATCGAGGTGTCGCAGCTTCAGCAGTAGCGGCCATACCGCACCGGCTCCCATCGCGAGGCGGCGTTCGTGGAACAGCGCTTCGCGGCCACCTGCTCCAGGCTCGACCGTCTCTGACTTCTTGAAGTAGCGCGCGTCGTCCAGCAACTGTTCCATGATCTCCTTGAGGGGATCGTCTCTCGGGTCCACGTAGTTCTGGAACTCGCGGAACACTCGCCGCACCGCGACAGGCGTGCCGGTCTGGGCCTCGAGCCAGTAATCGACGAAGACATCGCCGCGCGGTCTCTGGACGCCGCGGCCGGTCAGTTGACGCCACCAGGGATCATCGAAGTGATCCAGATACTTCTCGAAGAAGGTCTCCTGGTTCAGGCGGTGGTCCTCGTCGGCCTTGTACAGCAGATAGTTCTTGATCTTGTCCCACTCGGTCAGCGGCTCTCCGCGAGCGTTCAGGCTCTCGAAGATCGCATGCTCCTTCTCGTGGGGATCCAGATAGATCGCGACGACACGGAGCTTCTCGGCGAGCGTTCGTACGAGCGCGGTGCCCGCCACGTTGATTCGGTCGCCCTTCAGGTGGAGCCACTTTTGGATCACGCTCGTGAAGTACCGATAGCACTTGGCCATGGGACCGTCGATATCGGGATCGTCGTCGCTGTCATCCGCGGCGCCCATGACATCGGGGAAGCGTTCATAGTCATGGCCGTTGCGGTGCCTCTGGAATCGGATCTTCAGGGGCTGGTCATCTGAGTCATTGACGATGTAGGTGCGGAGATGCTTGGCGGGCTCGGCAAGGCCCGCCACGTCAAGGGCCGACACCGCCGCGGCCATCAGAATCTGAAGGGTCGTCAGGCGCTGCTGCCCGTCGATGACGCGATACTGCCTCGCTAGGTCCGGGGTGGACCCACTGATCTTGAACACCACCGCACCCATGAAATGAGGCTCGACGTCACGGTCGGCACCACCGGCTTCAGCCCTAGCGGCGTTCTCGATGAGTTCCTCGGCGATGTCTCGGATGTCGAACCACAGCGGTTCCCACTGGTCGTCGCGACTCCAGACGTAGAGCCTCTGGAAGTTCGGGACGGCGTACACGAGCTTCCCATCGAAGAGCTCAGCCAGATTCTTGCGTTGTGGCTGCAATGCGACGGACCTCCTGCTCCGGTGCCGCGCTGACATCTCTGACGGTAGGGCCCAGTCTGGCTGAGTCGATCGCTCAGAACCGAGCGGGACACCGGTGTCTCCCCTGGCTGGGGAGCATAGGTTCGGACCCGGCGACCGGAACACAACCAGAGAGCCAACAAGCCCCACGCTCACGCCAAGGGTCAGATGGTTCTGTGCGGCTCCGACGCGGCGTTCACATCTGAGGCTGACTGGCACCGCCGCGGGCGCGACATCCAAGCTACCGATGGTCCCGTAGCCGCGTAGCCGTCCTCATCCGGCTTGGCTTGCGGTCCATTCGAGCGGGTCGTCACTGATTCGGTCGAACTCTGTCCAAGCATGGCGGACGCCGGAGACCTCCGGCAGCAGCGATGCTCGGGTTCCCCAGTTGAGGACGTGGCAGTTGTCGTAGGCATCTGTCTGTTCGGGCTTGATCCCGGAGACGCCTTGTGCGTTCCAGTGGGGGGCATGTGCGCAGATCAGGAGCTTCTCGGCCGTGTCGACATAGGTTCCCCACAGCTCATCATCGACGGCTCCGCGGTCCCGCTGGCACTGAGTCGGGTGGACCCGTCCTGTGAAGAACCTCAGCAGTGCAGTGTTGTCTCCCCAGGGAGCGTCATGGGGGCCCCACGGCTGGCGGTCGGGGTTTGTGAACCTCGCGGCGAAGGTCTGGTCGTTTGCCTGTCCGATGTAGAGCAACGAGTCCGTCCCGCTGGCTGGATGGGGGCCGTAGACTTGGTAGATCCCGAAGTCCGTGACGCCATCCATCTGCAGCATGTCCTCGAAGGCGTGAGGACCCTTCCATAGGAGGTGAATGCGAGTCGGTTCGCGGCGTTCCGTCTCGGGCCCTACGGTCATCGACTCCGCCCCCTGCTTCTGTGAGTCTGATCCGGGCCAGACGCTCCAGACGGAGAGACTGTACTCACAAGTGAGCAGGTTTGGCAATGCCAGCGCCGCGGATGACAGCGGTACTCGCTGGGGTTTGGCTGAGTCCATATCCGCCTCGGCCGTCTCCACCCATATGGGGTGCCAATCCCGCGCCCCTGGTTGATGGCCGTCATTGGCGCGGCACACCATTGGAACGGGCTTCTGTGAAGTTCTGCAAAAGCAAGTGCTAGCCAAGTGGCAAAACTACTAATAGATCTAGGGTATTCCTACTATTAGCATGCAGTCGTCACGACGCGGGGTGGACGCGGCATGGATGAGATGGCAAGGCTGACACGACGGATCGAACCTTCATTGCGGCGCGCCATGGACGTGTTCCGAGTTGTCGTGCTGCACGGCCCCCGCCAGTCGGGCAAGACGACCCTGGCCCGTCAGATCGTCAACGGTGGAACGTTTCTGTCCCTCGACGAGCCCGGGCTGCTGCCTGTTGCCCTCGACAATCCGACCGGGTTCGTCACCGGTCGAGCGAAGCCGGTCGTCATCGACGAGGTTCAGCGGGGCGGCGACGACCTGGTGCGAGCGATCAAGATTGCCGTCGACGAGGATCCCACTCCGGGGGCGTTCCTGCTCACCGGTTCAGCCGGATTCCTTGCCGTCCCGGTGCTCTCGGAGTCCCTTGCCGGCCGGGCTGTGTTCCTCGATTTGGCCCCCTTCTCCGAGGTCGAGATCGAGGCCGCCGCCGACGGTCTGCTGGCTCATCTGGCGGACGGCGCGTCCTCGGGGCACACCGAACTGCTGGGGGCCGCTCCCTCGACGGTGACCCGGCACGAGTACGCCGAGCGGATCTGCCGGGGCGGGTACCCCGAGGCCGTCGGTCTCAGCGACGCCGACCGCCGGCTCTGGTTCAACGCCTACGTTCACACCGCCGTGGCCCGCGACATCGTCGAACTCACCGGGGCCAGACGATCCACTGAACTGCCGCGTCTGCTGCGGGCCGCGGCGGCCCGCACCGCCGGCGAATTGGTGGTGCAGGATCTGCACCGGGACCTGGAGTTCGGCAGCATCGACACCACGGCCGACTACCTGTCGTATCTGGAGATGACCCATCTGGTGACCCGCCTGCCGGGTTGGTCTACCGGGGCGGCCACGCGGGCCAAGCGACGGCCCAAGCTACACATTGCCGACACGGGCCTGGCCGCGACCATGCTCGGCATGACCGTCGAATCGCTCAGCGATCCGGCGGCGGCCCAACGCGGACCCCTGCACGAGACCTTCGCGGTAAACGAGTTACGCCGTCAGGCGGCTGCCGTCGCTCCGGACCTGCACTTCTGCCACTATCGGGACTCCCGCGGTCGTGAGGTCGACCTGCTCATCGAGCGGCCCGACAGCCGTCTCATCGCGGTAGAGGTGACGGCAGGCGCCAACGTCCGTCTCGCCGACGCCAAGTGGCTGCTGTGGCTGCGAGACCTGATCGGTGAGCGGTTCGAGATCGGCCTGGTCCTCTACACCGGCGATCACCCCCTCAGGCTCGCCGACCGGATCCTTGCCCTGCCGCTGTCGTACCTATGGCAGATCTAGGCAAGTCCACCAGCGGTCGGTTACTGAGGAGCCCGAACTGCGGGGCGGCGCTGGAGATCTCCGAGCTGGAACTACGCCACACCAGCGGTCGGTTACTGAGGAGCCCGAACTGCGGGGCGGCGCTGGAGATCTCCGAGCTGGAACTACGCCACACCAGCGGTCGGTTACTGAGGAGCCCGAACTGCGGGGCGGCGCACATCTGCTCGGCGGCCGGTCCGGTACTCGCGAGTGGAAGGAGGGGGCGGGACTACTCGGTGGAGGGGATCTCGATTGCGCCTGCGATCAACTTGAAGCAGTCGTTGCCCAGTCGGGCAAACGGTTCGCCCAGGCTGATCGTGAAGTACCACGACGACTGTGAGCGGTGGTTCGCCTCGCCTTTGGCCGGCAGCCCGAACTCGAAGGTCATCGGCAGGTCGTATGAGACTTCGCCAAGAGCGAAGCTGGCTCTCCGTTGAGAGGGGTTCGACGCTGACCAGTGAAACAGTGGTCCTTGTGCCTTGACGAGGGCCAGTGACGGATTCGGTTCGAACTCTTGGATCTGGCTCCAGGCCACCCGTTCGGTGATCGTGCCGAACAGAGATGGTCCTTGGACCGTCAGCGAGTCGAGGAACTCCAAGACTTCGTGAACCCTTCTGCTGCGCCGCAGGATCCACTCATCGCCCGTCACGATCCAGTTCTCGGGTTGATGGGGCCGGGGATCGGGGCCGAGAACCCGTAGCCGGACGACATCGAGGGCTCTAACCGAACGCCCTCCGCGCATGAGGCAGGCTGTTGCCGTAAGCGATCCATCCTCGGTGTCGGAGACGGGTCGTATCCAGGATCCATCGTGCTTGACACCCGCGACGCATCGCCCTCCGTGTTTCCAGGAGTTGGCAAGGCACAGCATCTCAATCTCAGGCACTGACCGCCTCCAAGGCAGCCTGTTTGGATCCAGCCTCGGAGACCTCCTGGCGAGGCAGGTGTAGCGCGGTGAGGTCAGGCCAGTGTGCGCCCAAATACTCGACAACCAGCCGTCGGTGGCATCGTTGCGGTGAGTGTTCGCTACACAGCAGGACGGTGCGCGGTTCGAAGATTTCCTGAGGCAACTGCTCTTCGATACGCCTTATTGCCATTAGATCGAAGAAGCGGGCCTCATAGTCTTCCCAGATAATCTCGCCGTTTCGGTATGCCTTGAGCAAGTCTGCGGTGGGAGCGAGAAGCTCGGGCTGATGCAGGTAGTCGGCATCACAGATTTCTCTCAAGAAGTAGCTAAGGTCACCTCGTTTGGCGAAACCAGCGAGCTGGCTGGCGTTGTTGAGCCGGACGTCAACTAGGCGCTTGACCCGTTCGGCTCTCAGTATCTCGAAGAAGCTGTGTGCACCGTGCTTAGTGAAACCGATCGTGCAGATCTCCATTGGTCCTTCTCTCCAAAAAGTGCGAGTTGATCGAAGGGGTCGCTCTCGTGGCCAAGTTGCTCCTCTTCTATGTCGCTGCCGTCTCCTCGTATGTGGCGAATCGTCGTTTCGGGGTTGCTTAGGCGCAACGCGCGGGCAATCAGCAGGCGACGATGGCAGTATGTCGGGTCTTCCTCACTGCACATCATCGCAACGCGCCACCGAGCAGCTCCCTCCAGCAGCCGCGACAGACCGTCCCGGAAGCGCGCAATGTCAGCCAGACGCCCATACAGCACTCGGCCCTCGCTGTCGTACAGCTCTGGCTCGTCTGGGCGACCGCCGAGTTCCCGCCCCAAGAACACGTAACGCACCCCAGCATCGGCCAGCAACTGCCCCAAAGGGGCCCGGCTGAAGTGAGAGGCATAGCGGGTATAGGGCTGCGACCTCACGTCGGCCACCACATCGATGGAGAACCTCCCGAGCAACTCCATGAACCGCTCCCCAGAGTGGTTGGAGTGGCCGATGGTCCACACCTTCGCTGGCTGCAGTTCGGTTAGTTCGCCCATTTCCGCCACTCTACGGGTTGCCCGGAGTCCGGTGTGGTCAGGCTGGTTGGTTTAGTTCGATCAGGTTGCCGGCTGGGTCGCTGAAGAAGGTTTGGCGGGCCGGCGTGCCCGGCAGGGGCTTGGGGTCGTCAACTTCCACCCCCTGATCTCGTAGCTCTGATACGGCGGCGTCGATGTCGTTCACCTTGAAGGCCCAGTGCTGGCCCTCGGGCGGCACCCAGCCCTCGACCTCGATCAGGTGCACCTCGCCGCCTCCGGGGCTCTGCAGCCAGCGGCCTTCGAAGCCGAAGTCGGGCCGGGGCAGCACGGTCATGCCCAGCACCTCGGTGTAGAACGGTGTCACGGCCTCCACATCGGCGACATTGATCGATACGTGGTGGACCGGCCCGAGTTCCATGGCCGCCCACGCTAGCGGCGGCGGCTGTGGCCGCGTGGGGTGCTGCGGCCAGATGCTGGGGGCACGCGCTGCCTGCATCACGTTGGTCCGCTCGGCCTCTAAGCATGCTTGACCTTGACCAGAGCAATTGAGGCCCGCGCCACGGGCGGCTAGGGTACCGGGCTGCTGGGGGAACGTCGGTGAGAATCCGGGCCCGTCCCGCAGCTTTGGAGCCGAGGGTCCGCCCGAAGCCAAGCCAGAGCACCAGCGGCCGGGGCTGAGGAGCCCGCCACAATCTCGAGGATGGATCGACATGGACACCGCCGTCATCGCCCCCGCCGCGCCAGCCCCCGTGCGGGTGCCCGCCCTCGGCTGGGCGGCGGCCTTCGGAGCGGTTGTGCTGATGTACCTCTGCTTCAACGAGAACGGGGTACTGCTCGCCCAGTCATGGGAAGTGCTCCACGAGTTCTTCCACGACGGCCGCCATGTCTTCGGCGTCCCCTGCCACTGATGCCGTAGCGTCAGCCGGACGCTTCCAAGGCGGTCCCCACCAGCAGGCAGACATCAGCTTCGGCACCGTTCTTCGGCGATCGGTGCTGGCCGGTCTCTTGGCGGGCGCCCTGGCAGCCGTCTACGTGGGGCTGGTGGCCGAGGACTCGATCGACGCCGCCATCGCTATCGAGGAAGCCGCCGCGGCTGCCGCCCACGACGCCGATCACGATGCCGGCCAGTCCACCGACTCCGGCGGCGCAACCCAGCACCACGGCGACGAGGCCCTGTTCACACGCGGCCAGCAGGTTGTGGGGGGCCTCGTCGCCGCGGTGATCTTCGGTCTGGTCATCGGCGTGGTGTTCGCTGCGGCCTACGCCGCCCTCCGCCACAGGATCACCGTCGGCACCGACACGGGTCGGGTGCTGCTGCTGGCCTCGGCGGCCTATCTGGTCACCGCGGTGCTGCCCGCTCTGAAGTATCCCGCCAACCCGCCCGCGGTCGGCGATCCCGACACCGTCAACGAGCGCACCCTGCTCTATTTCGGTTTTCTGGCGGTAGCCATAATCGGCGCCTTCGCGGTGGGCATGCTCTATGGGCGTCTCGCGACCCGGCTCGATCGCTCTGCGGCCGTGGTCGTCACTGGGGCCGCGGCGCTGGTCGGCGCCGCAGTGCTGCTCGCTGTGTGGCCCTCCGGCGGAGACTTGGTGGCCGATGATTTTCCGGCGCAACTGCTGTGGGACTTCCGCCTCGAGTCGCTGGCCACGCTGACGATCCTCTGGGCGACATTCGCATTGGCAATGGGGTGGATGAGCCGGATTCGCTCGGCCTCTTAGCGGCGCTGGCAGATTGGGCACCAGGTGGTGCCGCGGGCGTCGATGATCTTGCGGCGCAATTCGGTGCCGCAGCGCTCGCAGGGTTCGCCGGCTTGTCCGTAGCAGTGCAGGTGGTGCTGGTTGGCTCCTCGCGACCCGTCGAGTGACGCGTAGTCGCGCAGGGTGGTGCCGCCGTGGCGCAGCCCCGACTCGAGCGCGGTGCGTATCGCTTCGGACAGGCGGACGGCTCGGGGCTTCGACAGGTGGCGGACGGCCGGGTTGATCTGGGCCAGCCACAGCGCCTCGTCGGCGTAGATGTTGCCCACGCCCGCCACCGGCCGCTGCGACAGCAGCTGGGTCTTGATGCAGCGGCGGCTGGCTCGCAGCGCTTGCCAGAGACTCTCGCCGGTGAACTGGTCGCTGAGGGGCTCGGGGCCGAGGCGGTGCAGCGTGGCGATGGTCTTGTAGCGGCCCGCCTCCACCACATGGATGCGGCCGAACCTTCGCACGTCGTGAAAGGTGAGCACCTCGCCGTCGTCGAGGCGCCACCAGGCCCGCAGGTGCGGATGGTTGCGGTCAACTTCGGGCGAGATCGACAGCCGGCCGGTCATCCCGAGATGGACGACCAGCTCGCAGCCGTCGTCGAGGGCGAGGATCAGGTACTTGCCGCGGCGCCCGACGGCGGTGATCTCGCCGCCGACCGCGTCCGTCGCCGGGGCGAACTTGGCCGAGGGATGGGCGCCCGCGTCGGTGATGGCCCGCCCGGCCAGGCGGGGGTCGAGCTGGGCTCGAATGGTCTCGACCTCGGGAAGCTCGGGCACCGGCCGCACCGTAACCGTTAGAGGGCGCGCAAACCGGTGAGAGCCAGTCGCGTCGCAGCGGGGTCATTCCCGCGCTTGTTCGCTGTGCTCACGGGCCGCCCAAACCCCAGCGTCACAGCCCACGGCCTCGCCCGTATGGGGCGGGATCGCTCACCTATTCGCTCGGCCTCTTGGCGGCGGATCAGGCTGCGGCGCGAGGACCCGGTCGCTGGCAATGTCAGGCGCCGCACCCGACGCGATCAGGCCGAAGCGGGTAGAGCGGCAGGCAAGTGGCGGGTCAGGCGGCGGCGGTTGCTCCGCTGGCGCCTCGCACGATCGTGTCGATGGCGTCTATGAGATCGGGTCGGCTCTTGACGTAGTCGGCCTGCTCGCCCGTCCAGGGCTTCGCCAGAGCCTCGGGCTCGAAGCCGGCCCGCTGCCAGGCGGTGGCCACTATTCGCAGGGCCTGGTCCACCTCCGGAGCGGCTGCGGTGATCGCGGCTGCCGCCATTGCGTCCACGTCGACGGTCTCGCTGCTAACCAGGGGACGACGGATCGTGGAGATGCGAAACCGGATCGCCTCGGCTGCGATACGAGCGTGGTTCATCGGCAGATGTTCCCGGGGGTTGGCTGTATACAGCATCAAGAAAATACAGTTATCCACAGGACGGTTGGTGGATGGTCGGCTCATCGAGGCGGCATCGGATGCGTCGGCCGACGAGCTTGGGGATGGATGCTCGGCTCAGCGAAGCGGGCAGCAGCCGGGCGGACATGCATCCGGGCGCAGCCCGAGGCGGCCGAGGGCGGGCCGGGCGGTGCCGGGCACCAGCCGCTCGACTATCAGCTCCTGCCACATGGCCACGAAGCGGCGGTCGGGTTCCGTGCCGGGGGTCACGGCCCGGGCCAATTGCATTCCCAGGGTGTCCGCCGTCGCTGCCGCCGCCACGTCCAGGTCCCACATGACCTCCATGTGGTCGGTGACGAAGCCGATGGGGGCCAGCACCGCCGCCTCGACGCCGCGGCGTGACAGATCGGCGAGGCAGTCGTTCACATCGGGTTCCAGCCACGGCACCGAGGGCGGGCCGCTGCGGCTTTGCCAGGCCATGGTCCAGGCGCCGAAGCCGGCTCCGGCGGCCACCAGCCGCGCCGCCTCGTTCAGTTGGTGCTGGTAGTCGCAGCCCGCGGCCATGGCCTCGGGAATGGAATGGGCGGTGAACACGAGGTGAGCGTCGGAGCGCGCCTCGCGGGGGAGGCGCCCACGGGCCGCCGCTGCCGCGTCGATGAAGGGGGTCACGAAGCCGGGGTGGTCGTAGTAGGCGCGCACCTTGTCGATGGCAGGTGCGCCCGCGCCGACCGCGGCCCGGGCCGACTCGATGTCGTCGAGGTACTGGCGGCAGCCCGAGTACGACGAGTAGGCCGAGGTGACCACCGCCAGCGCCCGGCGATGACCGGCCCCGGCCATCTCCGCCACCGTGTCGGCCAGGAAGGGGCTCCAGTTGCGGTTCCCCCAGAAGACGGGCAGGTCGTGGCCCGCCCCCTGGAGGCTGTCGGCCAGCGCGGCGCGCAGGCGGCGGCACTGGGCGTTGATGGGACTGATCCCTCCGAAGTGGAGGTACTGCTGGGCCACCGCGGCCAGGCGCTCGGCGGGAATGTCGCGTCCCGCGGTGACGTTGGCCAGGAAGGGCTCCACGTCCGAGGGCCCCTCGGGGCCTCCGAACGAAACGATCACGACCGCGTCATAGCGAGCAGTCATCCCCAACTTGTCCACAGTCTCCCCGTCAAGTTGTCCACAGGGTGGCCCGTCACGGCCTCAGTCCAGGGCTCCGAAGCTCTTGAGGTCGTCGTCGAGGGTCGACAGCATGTGGTCGATGGTCCTCTGCCTGGCGGTGCGGCGGGTCAGCCTGAAAGCGGTCCGGCGCAAATGGGCGGCCAGCGCGGCCGCCCGAGCCAACGCCGCGTCGTGCAGTTCGTCGGCCCCCACCACCTCGTCGAGGTAGCCGGCCTCGACTGCCCCGGCGGGCGAGTAGGCGGTCGCCAGCGCGGTGGCCGCGGTGAAGTGTCGGGGGCTGAGCCGGTCGCGGGCCAGCTCGATGGCGAAGATGGGCAGCGGCATACCGATGGCCACCTCGGTGAGGCCGATCTTGGCTTCGGTGTCGGCGCCGATGCGAACGTCGCTGGCCAGCAGCAGGATGGCTCCGAAGGCGAGGGCGTGGCCGTTGCAGGCGGCCACCACCGGGACTTGTGCGCCGTAGATTCGAGCCGCGGTCCGCGCCCCGGCGGCGACCAGCTCCCGAGCAGCGTCGGGATCCCCGCCGATCACGCTGAGATCGAAGCCGGCGCTGAAGCGGCCCTCCCGGCCGGTGATGACCAGCGCCCCGGCGGACTGTTCTGCGTCGTCGAGGGCGGCGTTGACGGCCGCCAGCGTGTCGTGGCCGACCGCGTTGGCCTTGCCGTCGTCGAGGCGCAGCACCGCCACCCCGTCGGTGACCGCATAGGAGGTCTTGGATGTCATGGCCGCACCGTATCGCAGCCGTCTCGACCGCCCGCATGGGGCTTGTGGGTAGGCTCCGGGCCGTGACTGATACCGCCGTCGGTACCGGCGACGCTGAGACCGCCGTCGAGGAGGTGCTGATCGTCACCGATGCGGCCCGGACGGCCGTGCTGGCCATCCGCGACCGCGAGGACGACGGAGAGACCCTGGGGCTGCGGGTCGAGGTGACCGGCACCGCGGGAATCGACTACTCCTACGACCTGGCCCTCGACCCCGTAGCGGACGCAGCCGCCGACGACCACCTCCACACCGTGGCCGGCTTGACGGTGATGGTTCCCGAGGCCAGCGTCAGCCGGCTGCGGGGCTCGACTTTGGACGTTCCGTCGATGCCCGGCCAGGGCGGGCTCGTGATCCGCAACCCCAACCGTCCCAACCCGCTGGGCGACATGGACCGCCTGGAGCTCACCGGCGGGATCGGCGACAAGGTGCAGCAGCTTCTTGAGGCGAGCATCAACCCGGCGCTGGCATCGCACGGCGGTTACGCCAGCCTGGTGGAGGTCCGCGACGAAGACACCGTGGTCGTCACCATGGGTGGCGGCTGCCAGGGGTGCGCCATGAGCCAGGCCACCCTGTCCGACGGCATCAAGCGGGCCATCATGGAGGCCATCCCCGAGGTGGCCGAGGTGATCGACGCCACCGACCACAACGCCGGGGAGAACCCCTACTTCAGCTAGCCCCTGCCGCCACCGCAGCCCCCGACGCGAGACCAGTGGTGGCAGCCCCGCTGCTAGAGCAGCTCGGCTTTGATGGTGGCGGCGATGCCGGCCGCGTCCAGGCCCAGATCGGCCAGGATGGCGTCGGGCTTGCCGTGGGGGAGGTAGTCGAGCGGCACGCCCAGCACCCGGACCCGCGGCGGCGCCTCGGTCCGCTCCAGCAGCGCCTCGCGCACCGCCGTGCCCGCGCCCCCGGTCCGCAGCCCGTCCTCCACGGTCACCACCACCTCGCAGCCGGCCGCGTCGGCGAGCATCCGCTCGCAAAGCGGAGTCACTGCCCGGGGATCCCACACCGTTGCGTCCACCCCATCGCCGGCCAGCATCTCGGCGGCCTGCTCGCACGCCTCCAGCATCTTGCCCACCCCGATGAGGCACAGCCGGCCGTCGCCGGCCCGCACCTGTCGGGCCCGCAGACCCGAGCCCACCTCGCTCGGGCTCACGCTGCGGGCCGCGGTCTTGGGCCAGCGGATGGCCACCGGGCCGGCGGTGATGTCCATGGCGTCGAGCATCATCCGCTCCAGCTCCTGAAGCGACGACGGGGCCAGCACCACCATCCCGGGAACCTTGGTGAGCAGCACCATGTCGAGCACGCCGTGGTGCGACGGGCCGTCGTCGCCGGTGATCCCGGCCCGGTCGATGCAGAACACCACCGGCACCCGGTGCAGCCCGCAGTCGAGGTTCACCTGGTCGAAGGCCCGGCTCAGGAACGTGCTGTACACCGCGAAGAACGGCCGCAGCCCGCCCATGGCCATGCCCACCGCCGAGGTCACCGCGTGCTGCTCGGCGATGCCCACATCGATGCAGCGGTCGCCGAAATGCTCGCGGAACGGCAGCAGCCCGGTGGAGTCGGGCATGGCCGCGGTGATGGCCACCACCTCGGGATGCAGGCTCCCGAGCTTCACCATCACCTCGGAGAACATGCCGGTGTAGGTGCCCGCCTTCACCTTGCCCACGTCGTGCATGTGCTTGACGGTGTCTTGCTCGGCCGGGCCATAGCCCCGGCCCTTCTGGGTGAGCACGTGGACCACGACCGGCCCGTCGAACTGGGCCGCGTTGGACAGAGCCTCCTCCACCCCGGCGACGTCGTGGCCGTCGAAGGGGCCGAGGTAGCGCACGCCGAGGTTCTCGAAGAAGCCGGCCGAGTCCCACAGCTCGCGCAGGGCGGCCTGCGACATCTTCATGCCCCGCTGGACGGTCTCGCCCACCCAGGGGATGCGCTCGGCCATCTCCTCGAGTCGGTCGGAGCGGCGCATGATCTTGGGGTTGGAGCGGAACCTCACCAGGCTCTCGGAGAGCCGCGACACGGTGGGGGCGTAGCTGCGGCCGTTGTCGTTGAGCACGATGATCACGTTGCGGCCGCTGTGGCCGATGTTGTTGAGGCCCTCGAAGGCCATGCCCCCGGTCAGGGCGCCGTCGCCCACCACCGCCACCACCCGGCGCCGGGCGTCGGACGACTCGAAGGCGGTGGCCAGGCCGTGCGCGTACGACAGCACGGTGGAGGCGTGGCTGTTCTCGATCCAGTCGTGGGGGGACTCGGTCCGCGACGGGTAGCCCGCCAGCCCCCCCGAGGTGCGCAGGGTGTCGAAGTCGGCGGCCCGGCCGGTGAGCATCTTGTGGACGTAGGCCTGGTGCCCGGTGTCCCACAGGATCACGTCGTGGGGGGAGCGGAACACGCGGTGCAGGGCCACGGTGAGCTCCACCGCGCCGAGGTTCGAGCCCAGATGGCCGCCGCGGGCGGTGACGGCCTCGATGATGCGGGCCCGGATCTGTGCGCAGAGGTCGTCGATCTCGTCGGCGGAGCGCTCGCGCAGGTCGTCGGGCGAAACTATGGAATCAAGCTGCATGGCGGTGCTCCTGGGGTGCTTGTTGTGCTTGCTTTGCGTCGTCGGGGGGTCGCGGCGCCAGCCACCCGGGCAGCCGCCGCGACAGCAGCACGCCGGCCGGATAGGCGACCGCCACCGCCAGCATGCCTCCCACGGCGTCGAGCCAGTAGTGATTGGCGGTGACCATCACCGCGAACAGTGTAAGCCAGGGGTACGACAGCATCCCCAGGCGAGCCCAGCGGCGGCGCAGCACCGGCAGCGCGGCCACCACGCACCACACCGCCCAGGCGATGTGGAGGCTGGGCATGGCCGCGTACTGGTTGGAGATGTCCATCATGGCGCTCGAGTTGAACGACCAGAATCCGCCGGGGTCCACCAGGGTGTCGACATAGGAGTAGTTGGGGTCGCAGGCCCCGAAGGCGCTGCAGTCGTTGAGCAGCCGGGGCGGCATCAGCGGGTAGAGGGCGAAGCCGACCAGCGCCAGCGCGGTGGTGAGCGCCAGCACGGTGCGCTGCACCCCGTAGCGGGCCGGATGGCGCACGAACAGCAGCACCATCACGCCGATGGTGACCGCGAAGTGGCAGAACCCGTAGAAGATGTTCCAGAACTGGATGAACGGGTCCCATTCGATGAAGAGGTCCTGGATGCCCTTCTCGCCGAAGAGGTGCACGGCCCGCTCCCAGGCGATCACGTCGTAGGCGTTGTCGATGGCGGTCTGCTTCACCGAAGGCCCCAGATCCGACCCGAACTGGTTGCGGATCAGGGTGTACACCCCGTAGAAGGCGCCGATGATGACCAGTTCGCTCCACCAGTGCAGCGCCCCGCCCCCGGATCGCTCGCCCGCGAAGCGCCTACGTCCGGAGCGCCCGGTGCGGGCCGAGGGGTCCCCAGCCTGTCGGGAATAGGCGCCCGCGACCTCCGAAGCCATCGCGTTACAGTAGTCGGCCATGCTCGAAGCCGACCTTGTGAATCGCACGCTGGCGGCCGCGATGCGCACGGGCGCGGACTTCGCCGAAATCTTCGCCGAGGACAAGCGCTCGTCCTCGGCGGTGCTCGACGACGGCCGGGTCGAGGAGGTCGTGTCGGGACGCGACCGGGGCGCCGGCATCCGGGTGGTGGCCGGCGACACCACCGGCTTCGCCCACACCGCCGACCTCAGCGCACCCGGCCTGGCCGCGGCAGCCGACGCGGCCGCGGCCGCAGCCAGGGGGGGCGGCGGCGGAACCCGCACGGTGGCCGTGTCGGCCCTGCAGGCCCCGCAGCGCATCGAGGTGCGCATTCCGCCCGAGGAGGTGCCCAAGGACCGCAAGGTGGCCCTGCTCACCGCCGCCGACGCTGCGGCCCGCTCCGCCGGCGGCGCCATCACCCAGGTGTCGGCCCGCTACGGCGACGGCCGCCGCCGCATCCTGGTGGCCGACAGCGACGGGCTGTTCACCAGCGACGACCAGGTGCGCACCCTGTTCTCGGTGTCGTGCGTGGCCACCGGCGACACCGGCATGCAGACCGGCCGCGAGTCGGCGGGCCGCACCGCCGGATTCGAGCTGTTCGACCTCTACGACGTGGAGGACATGGCCCGCCGGGCCGCGCAGCGGGCCCTCACCAAGCTCACCGCCCAGCCCGCGCCCAGCGGCACCATGCCGGTGGTGGTCGGCCCCGGCGGCGGCGGAGTGCTGTTCCACGAGGCCTGCGGGCACGGCCTGGAGGCCGACCTGGTGGCCAAGTCGGCGTCGGTGTTCGCGGGGCGGGTCGGCGAGACGGTGGCCGCGCCGATGGTCACCCTGGTGGACGACGGCACCATGGCGGGGGAGTGGGGCCACTACGGCATCGACGACGAGGGCAGGCCCGCGGCCCGCAACGTGCTCATCTCCGACGGGGTGCTCACCGACTACATGTGGGATCGCCTGCGGGCCCGCAAGCAGGGCCGGGCCAGCTCGGGCAACGGCCGGCGCCAGAGTTACCAGCACCTGCCCATGGTGCGCATGACCAACACCTTCATCGACAACGGCGATGCCAACCCCGACGACATCGTGGCCGACACCAGCCACGGCGTGTATGTGGCCCAGCTCGGCGGCGGCCAGGTCAACACCGCCACCGGCGACTTCGTGTTCGGCATGACCGAGGCCTACCTGATCGAGAACGGCCGGATCACCGCCCCCATCCGGGAGGGCAACCTGATCGGCAACGGACCCGAGGTGCTCACCCGCATCGACGCCCTCGGCGACGACTTCGCCATGGGATCGCCGGGCACCTGCGGCAAGGACGGCCAGGGCGTGCCGGTGGGCGACGGCACCCCCACGCTGAGGGTGACCGCCCTCACCGTCGGCGGCACCGCGGCGTGAACTTCGGCCTGTCCGATGGCCGGCACCGCGGCGTGAGTCCCGGTGTGACCGTTGGCCGGCGCTGTGGCGTTGATCCCGGCGGGATCGTTGGGCGGTACCGCAGCGTGAGCGCCGGTGTGACCGGTGGCCGGCACCGCGGCGTGAGCGGCGCCCGGCGGCTGCGTCGGGCGGGCGTCGAGGGCTGAGCGTGGCTGAGCCGAGCCTGTTGGAGATCGCCGAGCGGGTCGTCGGCTGGTCCGGCGCGGGCGTCGATGCGGAGGCCTACGTCGCCCGGGAGCACGAGACCGAGGTGCGGGCCTATCAGGGCGAGGTCGAGTCGCTCACCGCGGCCACGTCGGTGGGGATCGGGGTGCGGGTGGTGCGCGACGGCCGGCAGGGCTTCGCCTACGCCGCCGCCCTCGACGGCGACACGCTGCGCGAGACCTTCGACGAGGCGCTCGACAACTCCCGCTTCGGCAGCGTCGACGAGTTCGCGGGGGTGGCCGAGCCCGACGGCGTGGCCCCCGCCTCGCTCGACCTCTACCGCCGCGAACTGGCCGACTTCGCCACCGACGACAAGGTGGCGCTGGCGGTGGAGCTCGAGCGGGCCACCCTGGCCGCCGACCCGCGGGTCACCGGCGTGGAGTCGGCCGAGTACGCCGACTCGATCTACGAGGGGGCGGTGGCCACCTCGCGGGGTGTGGCCGCTGAGGCCCGCGAGACCGGCTGCTACCTGGCCGCCTACAGCCTGGCCGCCGACGACGGCGAAACCCAGACCGGATTCGGGTTCTCGGTCGGCCGCCGGCCCGACGAGCTGTCGGTGCAGAAGGCCGGCGGCGACGCGGCCGACCGGGCCACCCGCCTGCTGGGCGCGGCCCAGGCCCCCACCCGCCGGCTGACCGCGGTGCTCGACCCGTACGTGACCGCCCAGCTCCTCGGCATCGTGGGCGCCACGCTGAGCGGCGACGCCGTGCTCAAGGGCCGGTCGCTGTTCGCCGACCGGATGCACGACGCGGTGGGCTCAGCCGAGCTCACCCTGGTGGACGACGCCACCGACCCCGAAGCCTTCACCGCGTCGGCCATCGACGCCGAGGGCCTGGCCACCCGCCGGGTGCCGCTGATCCGAGACGGCGTGCTGCGGGCCTTCCTCTACGACACCTACACCGCCCGGCGGGCCGGGGTCGCCTCCACCGGCTCGGCGGTGAGGGGCGGGTTCAAGGGCACCCCCGGCGTGGGCGCCCACGCCCTGAGGCTGGCGCCCGGCGCCCGCTCGCAGGCCGAGATCGTGGCCGACATCGACGACGGCCTGCTGGTGCAGGGCGTGACCGGCCTCCACAGCGGGGTCAACGCGGTGTCGGGCGACTTCTCGGTGGGTGCCGAGGGGCTGCGAATACGCGACGGCGAGACCGCCGAGCCGATCCGGGAGGTGACCATCGCCAGCACCATCCAGCGGCTGCTGATGGACGTGACCGAGGTCGGCTCGGATCTGGAGTGGCTCCCCATGAGCGCGGCCGGGGTGACATTGGCGGTGGCCGACGTGACCATGTCTGGCTCGTGACCGGCAGGTGACCGAGTCCAACCCCTAGCCTCGACGGCGGTGCCGATCCTTCACGCCGTCGTGCTGGGCATCGTCCAGGGCCTCACCGAGTTCTTGCCGGTGTCCTCCAGCGGACATCTGATCCTGGTTCGCTGGCTGTTCGGCTGGGACGAGCTGACCGGCGACTCAGCCACTGCCTTCGACGTGGCCGTCCATGTGGGCACCCTGGCCGGTGCCGCTGCCTATCTGCGCCGAGACGTCGTGACCTACGCCACCGCCGCGCTGGCGCCGTGCTTTGGCCGCGGGTCGCTCAGCACCGACGGCCGGGTCGGCTGGTCGCTGGCGCTGTCGGCCGTGCCCGCCGGGATTGTCGGGGTGGCTGCGGGCGACGCGCTGCGGGGCTCTGACCGCATCGCGCTGGTGGCGGTGGCCCTGATCGTGTTCGGGCTGCTGCTGGGCGCCTCGGACCGGCTGGCCGAGCGGCGCACCCAGTCTGACTTCGGCCCGTGGCACGCGGTGCTGATGGGCGCGGGCCAGGCCCTCGCTCTCCAGCCCGGAGTGTCGCGCGCCGGTGTGACCATGACCGTGGCCCGCAGTCTCGGCTACAGCCGGGAGGCGGCGGTGCGGCTGGCGTTCCTGATGAGCCTGCCCGTGATCGCCGGCGCCGGCGTCTACGGACTGTTCGGGCTGAGCGTCCCGGAGTCGCTATGGCCCCCGCTGGCCGCCGGGGCCGGATCGTCGCTGATCACCGGCTGGGCTGCGGTGTGGGCAACCACCACGATCGCGGCCCGCACGAGCATGGGACCCTTCGTCGCCTACCGAGTGCTGGCCGGCGCCGCGGTCCTGGCCCTACTCGCCACCGGCCTGCGCTGACTGGGGCACCAGCACCAGCAACACACCACCGGTGGCCAGGGCGTCGACGGTGGCGTCCACCCGGTCGTGGGGAACGGCCACCACCACCTCGTCTGCGGCCACGTCGACGATCAGCGCGCCGCGCGCCACCTCGGCGCCGTCGAGCACGGCGTGGACGTCCACCCGGTCGTGCGCCGCGAACACTCCGCTGGCAGTGGGGATGGGAACGCCGCGGGTGCCCGGCGGGAGCAGTCCGGCCGGCCCCGGCGGCGCAGTCACCGTCGGCGGGGGCGCCGGGTCGGTCGGGGTCTCCCGCAGCGAGAGCGCCACGGCTAGGGCGGCCGTGCCCGCCGCGAGCCAGCGAACCCACCGATGGCGATACAGCATCGCCTGGATTCGGGCGAGCGCGGTGCGGCCGTCACGGGCTCTGGGTCTGGTGGGCGACATCGGGCCTCCCGGCGGCGGGTGGGCGCGCACGGCCCACGGTCGGGCGGCACCGTCTTGGATTCGGTGCCGGGCCGCGGCGGCGGCGAGTCAGCTAGTCGAGGACGACGACGCGCCAGTGTCAACCTTCGACCGGCCCGAAGCCGAATCGGACCCCGACTTCGACGTCGAATCGGACGACGACGACGAAGAATCCTTCGACGAGGAACTCTTCGACTCTGAGGAGTCCTTCGATGACGAGTCCTTCGACTCCGAGGCGCCGTTGGACGACGCCTTCTCCTTGCGGCGATCCTGGGCGATGGAGCCGTGGTCGTTCTTGTAGAAGCCGTCGCCCTTGAAGGCGATGGCCACTCCGCTGAACACCTTCTTGACGGGGCCCTCACCGGGCGAGACGCAGGAGGCCGGGCCACCCTGGGGCGGGCAGACCGTCAGCGTGTCTTCGCTGAACGACTGCCGCACCTCGAACTGCGAAGTGCAGCGTTCGCAGCGGTAGTCGTACACCGGCACGGCGGCGAAGGATAACGCCACGGCCCCGCTGCGCGTCTCGCGTGTGTCCGCGGATCGGACTGTCCGTCCGCTCGGCCTCTAGTATCCGGGCGTGACGGTGTGGATGGGGGTGGCCTTCGTCGTTGCCTACACCGCGGGCATGTTTCCCACCGCCGGGCTGGTGGGCCACAGGATCGGCCGCGACCCCAGCCGCGAGGGCTCGGGCAACCCCGGCGCCAGCAACATCTACCGCCTGGGCGGGCGACTGGCCGGCGTGGCCGTGGCTCTGGGCGACATGGCCAAGGGCGCGGCGCCCGTCGGCGCGGCCCTGCTGCTGTGGGACCGGCCCGAGGCCCTGGCGGCATGGATCGGCGCGGTGGCAGGCCATGTGTGGCCGGTGCTGCGCAAGTTCCGGGGCGGCAAGGGCATGGCCACCGCGGGAGGCGGCGGCATCGTCCTCGACCCGATCATGGGCGCCATCTGCGTGGTGGTGTTCTTCGGCATGGTGCGCCTCACCAGGGTGGCCGCGCTGGGCTCGCTGAGCGTGGGCGTCACCTACCCGGTGCTGGCGCTGGTGTTCGGCTGGCCCGCGCCCGAGGTGATCGTGGCCGCGCTGGTGATGGGGGTGATGGCCATGCGCCACCACGGCAATATCGTGCGGCTCGTACGCGGCACCGAAAGGAGGCTGAAGAGTTGATCCCGTTGAACGAGGCCCGGGCCCATGTGCTGGAGCGGGTCGAGGCGCTGCCCGCCCGCCGGTTCGGGCTGGCCGAGGCATTGGGCTTGGTGCTGGCCGAGCCGGTGTCCTCCTCAGAGCCCATTCCGGGATTCGCCAACACCGCCATGGACGGCTACGCAGTGCGGGCCGACGACACCCGGGCCGCGCCGGTCGAGTTGGACGTGGTGGGGACTATCGGCGCCGGCGACGACGGCTCGCTGCACGTCGGGCCGGGCCAAGCCGCCCGCATCATGACCGGCGCTCCCATCCCCGACGGCGCCGACGCGGTGGTGAAGGTGGAGCTGACCCGTCGCCTCGACGGCGACGACGACCGGGTGCTGGTGCAGGCCGCGGTCAAGCCCGGCAACCACATCCGCCATCCCGGCGAGGACGTGGCCGAGGGCGAGCGGGTGCTGGAGGCCGGCACGGTGGTGACGCCGGGCCGGATCGGACTGCTGGCCGCGGTGGGCGCCTACGAGGTGGCCGTCTGCGGGCGCCCCCGGGTGGGGGTGCTCTCCACCGGCGACGAGCTGGCCGACACCGCCGGGCCGCTGCGTCGGGGCCAGATCCGCGACACCAACCGCCGCACGCTGCTGGGCTTGGTGGCCGAGGCCGGCTTCGAGGGGGTGGACCTGGGCATCGCCCGCGACGACCCCGACCACATTGAGCGGTCGTTCCGGGCCGGGGTGGCCGACTGCGACGCGATGCTGTCGTCGGGCGGCGTGTCGATGGGCGATTTCGACTATGTGAAGGTGGTGCTCGACCGCATCGGCGACATGCGCTGGATGCAGATCGCTATCAAGCCGGCCAAGCCGTTCGCTTTCGGCATCGTCGGCGGTGTGCCCGTGTTCGGGCTGCCGGGCAATCCGGTGTCGTCGATGGTGAGCTTCGAGCTGCTGGCCAAGCCTGCGCTGCGAGCGATGGCCGGCTTCGCGCCGCTCGAGCTCGGCCCACAGACGGTGCGGGCCGTCAGCGACGGCGATCTCGGCCACCGCGGCGACGGCAAGACCCACTACGTGCGGGTGGCGGCCACCCGAGATGAGCGGGGCGTGCTGCACGTCGCCCGCTCCGGCGGCCAGGGATCGCACCAACTGGCCGCCATGACCAGGGCCGACGCGCTGGCCGTGGTGCCCGACGGCGCGGAGGTCACAGCCGGCGATCCGGTCGACGTGATCCTGCTCTAACCCCCCTGTCAGGCCCGCGCCGCCAGCCGGCGCGTCATGTCGGACCGGCTGCGTGTCGATGCCCGTGAGCGGATGTTCAGCGTTCCTCGCGGCGGAAGGTGCCGGAGCGGCCGCCGGACTTCTCCCACAGGGCGATGTCGCCGATGGCCATCGACCGGTCCATCGACTTGCACATGTCGTAGACGGTGAGGGCGGCCACGCTGCAGGCGGTCAGCGCCTCCATCTCCACCCCGGTGCGGTCGACGGTCTCCACCTGCGCCTCGATCACCACCTCGTTGTTGCCCACTTCGAAGTCCACCGCCACCGAGCTCAGCGCCAGGCCGTGGCACAGCGGGATCAGCTCCGAGGTCCGCTTGGCGGCCTGGATGCCGGCCACCCGGGCCACGGCCAGCACGTCGCCCTTGCCGATCTCGCCCGCCCTCAGGGCTTGGGCCACCTCGGGCGCCATCTGCACCCGGCCCCGGGCCACGGCCCGGCGGTGGGTGGGCGCCTTCGACGAGACGTCCACCATCCGCGCCCGGCCCTGCCCATCCAGATGGGTGAAGCCCACGACGGACCCCTAGCCGCCGATCTGTGACATCGATCGGCGGGGCCGCACGAAGTGGACCCGGTTGATCTGGTGCCCGGCCCACTTCGACGCCACCGACTCGCCGACGGCGGCCGCGATCTCGTCGTCGTCGGCCCCGGATCGCAGCAGGGCCCGAACGTCGGTCTCGGTCACCGCGAACAGACAGTTGCGGAACTGGCCGTCGGCGGTGAGACGCACCCGGTCGCAGGTCGAGCAGAACGAGTCGCTGACCGAGGCCACGATCCCCACCGAGCCCGACCCGTCGGCGAACCGGTAGCGGGTGGCCGGCGCCGAAGTGCGCTCCACCGGCGCCACTGCGCAGGCCCGGCTGACGCCGGCCAGGATCTCGTCCACCGGCACCACCAGGTCGTTGTTCCAGATCCCGTCGGCATCGAGGGGCATGAACTCGATGAAGCGGACTTCCACGCCCCGGCTGCGGCCGAAGTCGACGAAGTCGGCTATCTCGTCGTCGTTCACGCCCCGCATCACCACGCAGTTGACCTTCACCGGGTCGAAGCCCGCGCCAACCGCGGCGTCGATGCCCTCGAGCACCCTGGTGAGGCCGTCGCGCCGGGTGAGCTCGGCGAACCGCTCGGGGCGCAGCGAGTCGCACGACACGTTCACCCGCCGCAGGCCCGCGGCGTGCAGCTCGGCGGCCAGCAGCGGCAGCGACACCCCGTTGGTGGTCAGGGCGAGGTCAGTGCCAAGTTCCGACAGCATCTTCACCAGCACCGGCAGGTTGGCCCTCACCGTGGGCTCGCCGCCGGTGAGGCGGATGCCGTCGATGCCGTAGCGCTCGACCATGATGCGGGCCACCCGGGCGATCTCCTCGAAGGTCAGCAGATCGTGGCGGGGCACCCACTCCAGCCCCTCGGCGGGCATGCAGTAGGTGCAGCGGAAGTTGCACCGGTCGGTCACCGAGATGCGCAGGTCGCGGTGGACTCTCCCGAAGCTGTCAACCAGTGGGGCCGCCATCGTCCCGCAGGCTAGCGCCGCACGCGCAGGCCAGGCGAGGCCCGGTGTCGGAGACCAAGCGCGAGCGCAAGATGATGCGCGGGGCGTAGCGCATGTTCTAGTAGGTGAGCGAGGGTCCACCACTGGGCCGGTCTCACATGTCATTCTGGCGGAACCGTCGTATGCATGTACGGGTCGTCAAAGCGGCGGTGCGGTGCGCCAGTGTGTGCCGTGAGCAGCGTCGGCGACCCGATTCGTGCGTACGAGGAGGAGGATCTACCAGTGACCCTGATCGTGTTGGTAGTGCTGGCCGCGGCGTGGCTGGGGTACTTCGCGCTGTGGTTCCGGGAGAAGCGGACATCGGGGCTTCGGCGCAGCGACGGCTTGGTTGACGTGGGCCGACCCTTCAGCGGATCCGCCGTGGCCGCCAGCCGGGATCGAGCCCCCCTGACAGGTTTCGGAACCGTCGCTGGCCTCGGCGCCGGCGGCTTGGGCCCATGGAGTCTCCAAGATCTGCTGGAGCCGCCCCGGACCCGCCGGCAGGCCCTCCGCCGCCGCCGTCGTGTGGCCGCAGTGCTGCTGGCGGCGGCGCTGGTGTCGCTGCTGGCCGTGCCCGTGGCCGGGTCGGCTGCCTTGGCCGTGCATGTGATCGTCGACCTGGTGCTGGTGCTGTTCGCCTTCGGATCGCTCAACCGCCAGCCGGCCCCGGCGGCAACCCTGGCCGAGGTGCGGGTGCTGTATCCCGATCGGCCCGCGCCCGCCGAAGCGGCCACCATGCCCCTGGGACGGGTAGCCAACGGCTGACCCACCTGTAGGCGATCCGAGCCTCGCCTCCGGCACACTTTCGCCGCCCCACGTTTTCGATGCGCCGCTAAACTCTCGGCTTCCCGCGGGGGTGTAGCTCAGTTGGCTAGAGCGCCTCGGTCGCATCGAGGAGGCCAGGGGTTCGAGTCCCCTCACCTCCACCGCTGGCCATGCGCCAAACCGCATGCCCATATATGGGCGTATCAACGATCCATATATGGGACATTGGACTGGCTGGCACGACCGCAAGGTTGTAGGTGTCGCCCCTCATGTCACGGTTCGCGATACTCGCGATAAAGTGCGATACGTGACAGACACCCTCCCTTTGGTGACGCCGGCGCAGCTGAGTCTCGCCGTGCGCCACCTGCGCCAGCGCCGCGACTTGAGCCAGGAAGAGCTAGCGGCTGCTGTCAACCGGTCGCAGGCGTGGGTGTCGCAGATCGAGCGCGGAGACCGCATCCCGTCGCTTGGAGACCTGTTGAAGACGCTCACTGTTCTAGGCGCAACCGTGGGAGCGCGCGACTGCCCCCAGCCAGATGCCTGACCGAAACAACGAGCTGTGGGTGTTCGTGCATGGCGAGCCCGCCGGTGTGGCTGTGCGGTCGCGTCGGGAGGCGGTCCTCTTCTCGTATCGCTCTGAGCGCCCGGCGTCGGCAGTGCCGTTGTCGCTGTCGGTTCCGCACGGCCGGCGAGCCGCCGCGGACATCGGCGATTGGATGGATGGGCTGCTGCCCGACAACGACGTGACAAGGGCGAGATGGGTCCGGGCGCTAGGAGCGGGATCGGCCCGCCCGTTCGATCTCCTGTCCACCCCGGCGGGTCTGGAATGCGCCGGCGCTGTGCAGTTCCACACGGTCGCCACTCTGCCCGAGGACCGCTCGGCCGGCGGACTCGAACGTCTCTCCGACACCGACATCGCCGCCGCATTGCGGCTGCTCACAGAGCCGCAGGAGCCCCGCTTCGAGCCGAGCCTGGAGAATCTGAGACTGTCGCTGCCGGGGGCGCAGCCCAAGATGGCGCTGCGCTTGGTGGCCGGCGCATGGCACTTGCCTACCGGCACAGCGGCCACGTCCCACGTCTTCAAGCCCCAGCGAGCGCATCTCAACGCGAGGGTTCGCCAGTCCGTTGCCGTGAACGAGCACCTTTGCCAGTCGGCGGCAGCGCTGGTCGGGTTGGACGCCGCGGCCACAACTCTGGAGTCCTTCGAGGGCGAGGTTTGTCTGGTGTCAGAACGCTTCGACAGGCGAGCCGCTGACACCGATCTGCGCCGTGTCCATTCCGAAGACGTGTGCCAGGCGCTCGGCTACGGTCCCCGCCTCAAGTACCAGGCCGACGGCGGTCCGACACCCGAAGCGGTTCTGGCTCTCCTGGGACGTTTCGGTCGCCACGGTGCGGGGCGACCGTTCTTCATGGCGCTCGTCTACAGCTGGCTGATCGGCAACACGGACGCGCATGCCAAGAACTACGGCGTCATTCTCGGCGACGGCCTGCCGCGGCTTGCGCCGCTGTACGACCTGGTATCGAGCGCTCCCTATGCAGAGCCGGGCGCCGCGCTGCCGCAGGCCATGCGCTTTGCAGGTTCACCTGCTGAGACCGTCGAAGACTGGACGGCCATCGCCAAGCAGATGAATGTGGGCGTCGGGGCGGACGAGATCGACGCCCTGGTTGCCCGGCTCCCGCAGGCGTTCGTGACGGCAGTGAGCCGGTGCCCGCCGTGGGCGGCAGAATCGGCCCAACGGATCGGCGAACAAATCTTGGCCCATGCAGCCGCCGTGAGCGGCAGGCACGGGCCTCGGGCGTCTTGATGGGCGCCGCCATCAGGATCGGTACCGCCGTTGAGCTGGGGGCTCTAATGCGGAGGCTGCGACAGGAAGCAGCCATGAGCCAGTCCGAACTGGCTCGCCGGGCCGGAACCTCGCGTCAGTGGATCATCAACCTCGAACAAGGGCGAGGCAAAAAGATGCGAGCCGACCGCGCCGCCCGTGTCTTGCATGAGCTCGGCAAGGCGCTCGTAGCCGAGTTCGATCTGCCGCCGTTGCGGCTGCGCCAGCCTCGCACCGCCGCCGAGCGCCGGATCCAGCAGGCGCTCGCCGAAGCCCCGCCCGGTCAGCCGCGCCGGTGACACCCACGGAAGGCCGAGGGTCACTTGATGGTCCAGCCGGAAGAAGCACAGACGGGGCCGAGCCTTTCGCATTGCCGCACCACGGCCGGGCTTGGAGTTCCGGCGCGTTCTCGAAAGCGCGTAAGCGCAAGCGAACGTGGCCTTGGGCCTGCCTAACCCCTGGAGCGCGCGTGCCTAGCTAGCAGGTGCAGAGATGCCGTTGGTCTGCTGCCACTCGGCAAGTCGGTCCATCCCTACGAGAGTCACTGCAATTGCAACCGTGAGTAGTGGCTTCGGTATGCCTCCTGTGGCACCCCCCGGCTCCATCGCATATCGCCAATCGAGAAAGTTGTGGTTTGCAGTCTCCAACAACGCCGCTGCCGTAGCGGCTTCGGCATAATCGTCCCAAAGAGGGTGGCGTCCCAGATTGGGTGTAATAGCGGTTGGGGCGCAGGTTCCGGTGGTCATGTTAGGCGGCGCGTGTGACGGTGCGGTCGGGCTGGTCGGTGTTGGTGCGGGCGGGTTGGTGGAGTTGGTGTCGGAGCTCGGTGAGGGCTCGGGCGATGGCGGGTGTGTAGGTGAGGCCTCGCCAGCCGTTTGAGGCCCGGTCGAGCACGGCCCATACCAGTGTGAGGCAGCTGGCTTCGCCGGGGAGCCGGCCGATGACTTTGACTCTTCGGCGGGTCTCGCCGAAGGTGCGCTCGATCAGGTTGGTGTGGCGGATCCTGCGGTGGTGCTCTGCGGGGAACCGCAGGTGCGCGGTGAGCGCGGCGCGGTCGGTGAGCAGGCACTTCACGGCGGCGGGGAACTCGCTTTGGTAGCGGCGGGCGAAGCCGTCGATGCCGGCTTGTGCCGCGCTCACGGCCCCCTGGCCGGGCTCGATGCCGTCGGGCAGGTCGAAGATCGCCCAGAACGCGGCCTTGAGCTCGTCTCGGCGACCGGCGGGGACCTTGGCCAACACGTTGCGGCAGCGGTGGATGAGGCACCGCTGGCGCAGCGAGGAGGCCATTTTGGTCTCGATGGCGCCGATGAGGCCCGCGGCGCCGTCTGAGACGACCAGCAGCGGCGGCCGCAGCCCCCGGCCGGTGAGGTCTTCGAGGAAGTCTGCCCAGGCGTCGTAGGACTCGTCGCCGCCGGGCTCCACGGCCAGCAGCACCGGCCGGCCGAGGGTAGTGATGCCGTAGGCGACCAGCACCGGTTCAGCGCGTGACCCGTCGTGCATCTTGAAGTGGCTGCCGTCAACGAACAGGTAGTCCAGCTCGATATCGGAGAGGTCTGAGCTGCGGAACGTGTCGAACTCCTCACGCAGCCGCGCGCAGATCCGCGACGCGGTGGACCTCGACAAAGCGGCCTCCGGTCCCAGCGCCTCCGCCAACAAGGCCTCGATGTCGCGGTCAGACAGGCCCCGCACCCACGCTGAGATCACCAGCGCCTCCAGCGGCTCAGAGCGCACCACGCCTTTGCCCAGAAGCTGCGACGCGAACGCCTCGGCGGTGTTGCGCAGCTTCGGGCGGCGCAGCGCCACGGGCCCCGCGGTGGTCTTGACCGTCAAGTCGCCGTAGCCGTTGCGCTGACCGGCGCGCCCGCCCTCGGCACGCGAGTTCCAGCCCCGGCCCAGCCAGGCCGTGACCTCATCCTCGAGGACCTGCTGCAACACAAGCCGCGCCGACAGGCGCATCACCTCCTCGAGGACCTCCGCGATGTCGCGTCCCGAGCCGAACAACTCGTCGATCTCGGCGCGGACAGCTTCTGTGGGCGATACTCGTGCAGGCACGGGCGTAGGTCTCCTTCTTGAGTCGACATCTCTCTGAAGGAACCTACGCCCCTGCTGCTATTACACCGGCGATGAGACGCCACCCCAAAGAGTCCGCGGCTGACGGCTTCTCCGGCTGCTACGCGCTCCCTTGATGCGGTCCACTCCCGGAGTTCATCCCAGCGACGCTACCCCCCGCCCGCTGTCCACCCCCGCGAACGGGAGCACATGTGAGCGTTGTTCAGCCTCCTTGACGGCAGTGCGGGGAAGCGCGGCACAGGCCAAGAGAGGTGTTGCATCACCACCAGGCTTCGAAGGACAGGCGCTCGGTCGCGACAGCTGGCTCAAAGCGCGGAAACCAGGCGAGTTCGCGGCCGCCGTCGGCCGCGGCCGAACGGCACGCGACGCCGTCGAGCCCGGCGTCGGAAGCGGCCGCCCCGATGGGTTGGCAGACGCTGTGGGCGACAACGTTGCCGTCGCTGTCGAGCGGGTAGGTGACGGGCAGCCCGACCGCGCTCAGTCCCTCGTCGGAAACCGCGTCGAGGGCTCGGCCTGCGGGCACCTCGACGACGATCAGCACCGGCGCCTCGGCGGGTTCGAGGTCCTCGGGCCCATAGGGGAGGCCTGCGAAGCGGTGGACGAGGTTGCTGCGGGCCGTGGCCATGTCGTCGTTTAGGTACAGGCAGGCGACCCCGGCCGGGTTCCAGCGCTGCCCCGACACCGCGGCGTGGCCGGTGTCGAGGGATCGTCCCAGCGGGGATCGGCGACGCGGCAGTAGGTCCCGCCGACGGCGACGCTGCGCACGTCACGCGACGCGCGTGTAGTCGAAGCTCGCCCGCACTGACTCCAGCAGTTCGCGGTGTTCGCCGTCGGCGATCATCTCGAGCATGCTGCGGCCCCCGTAAGCGTCGGCGGGCCGGCGTGCGACGGCGGCGGGCATTCCGTCGCGCAGGCGGTGCCTGAGAATGTCGGCGATCTCAGCGAGCGCGCCGATACGGTCGAGGCGCTCGGCCGGGGCTCCGGATCGCAGCCACTTGTCGACGGCCTGGCGGGTCACCCCCATCGCCTTTGCGACGTCGCTGCTGGTCAGTGCCAGCGTCGCCATAGCCCGCCTCAGCGGCTCGTCGACGCGGCGTTCGAAGTCGATGTCGGCCAGCGTCATGACGACCCGGTGGAACACAGCCCGGTCCAAGGCCGTGCCGCCACGACGCGGGGGGCGCGCCAGTCCGCCGACGAGGACCCTGAACCGGTCCACCAGCGCGGTCAGAACCCCGGTGCCGTCGACGGTGGGCGCCGTCCACAACAGCTCCGCCGCGTTGCTGCGCAACAGGAAGTATCCCGTTGCGGCCCGTTCGGCGGTGTCGGGATCCTTCGCGGGCAGAGCTGTCAACCGCTGGGCGGCGCTGTCGACGGCCCCCCAGTAGTTGAACAGCACCGACCGGCCGCAGCCGGCCGCTACCGCGGGAGCGAGCTCGTCCATCTCGGCGACGAAGTCTGGAATTGCGCCCACCGCGGCTCGGGCCGCGGTGTCGGGATCCGAGCCGAGGAGGTCGTCGATGGTCGCCATCGGCACCACAATATGGATTAAGCAACCAATCCGCAACCTAAACGCGCCCGTAGCAGATTTTCACAGCATTGCCGTGTTGGCGAGAAGGGGTCAGTAGATGCCGGGGAAGATTCGGTATGGCACCCGCTTCTGTTACTCGGCCCACTTGTCGGGTCCGTATTTCTTGGCGCACTCGCGCTCGTCGAAACGCTGGCGGACGGTGAAGAAGCTGACCACGAAGATCGAGTAGGTCCAAGACCAGAGATTGCCGGGATGGCCGAACACCAGCGCGAACGAGACGGCCAGGAACCCCTCGCCCATGTAGTTGAAGTGGCGGGCGGGGCGCCACCACCCGCTGCACAGGATCTTGCGCTCGCCAGCTTCGATGTACACCGGCTCGACCCACAGGAACTTGCGGTCCGGCCACCGCTTGAACACGTACTTCTGGAGGTTGGCGCCCCGGCCGATGGTCCAGCCGACCAGGAACAGCACCGACACCCCGATGAGCCAGAGGTAGGTGAGCCCGATCGAGTATCCGGGGTCGTTGAGGGGGGCGATGCCCCACAGCGGCAGGATGAACAGCCACCCGTAGGCCACCAACCCGCCCCACCACAGCTTGAAGCCGATGTGCTCGTGGATCAGGTCGTAGGTGTAGAGCTGGACCCGCTCCCAGATGAAGTAGTCGAACACGTAGAACGTCCAGAACGCGGCGTACAGATACACGCCCGGGTTGGGGTCGTCGACGTTGTTGTGGTGCCACGCCGCCCCCGACAGGGCGTTGAGAGACAGCATCGTCCCGCCCACTACGTACCACCACATCTTGATGTCGATGCGCCCACCGAACAGCTGGAGCTCTTGGGACCGGCCCTCCCACAGCGCCAGCCACGGGTTGCGGATCTCGCCGGGGGGCTGGGTGAACACCGACCACACCGCGAAGATCGCGCAGAACACTGTGCCCCCGACAACGGCCCACAGCGTCGACCGGTAGAACCAGTCGCGCGGGATGAGCCCGAAGGCCCACACCAGCTCCGCGATCACGAACACCAGCAGGCCGTTCAGCCGGTAGTTGCGGGGTGCCCCGGTGTCGCGGTCCTTCACGTAGCCGGTGACCCGCCTGGCGGGCAGGACGATCTGGAGCACGAAGAACACCGCGAAGATGATCAGCGGAGTGAAGAACGCCGCCACCGCCTCGCCGGTGGTCAGATCAGTCAGGTGCTCGATGCCCAGCGCCTCAAACACGATCGAACTCTACTGAACTCGGCTTCAGCCTCCTGCCGAGTGGGAGCCGCGGTTAGGCGTCGTCGTCGAAGTCTTCGGGCATTAGGACGAACTCGGGGTAGGTCTCGATGCCCAGCTCGGCGGTGTCCTGGCCCAGGCGCTCGGCCTCGACCCCCACCCGCAGGCCCATCACCATGTCCATCAGCTTCCACACGATGAGCGACACGACGAAGGTGAAGGCCCCGACGGCCAACACGCCCACGAGCTGCGTGCCGAAGCTGGCGCCGCCCGCGATGCTGGCCGCCAGCGTCCCCCAGATGCCGCACACCAGGTGGGCCGGGATGGCGCCCACCACGTCGTCGATCTTGATGCGCTCCAGGCCCTTGATGGCCAGGGTGCAGATCACGCCGCCGATGGCGCCGATGATGACCGACCACCAGTGCTCGGTGATGTCGGGTGCGGCGGTGATCGAGACCAGCCCGGCCAGGGCGCCGTTGAGGCCGGCGAACAGGTCCATGCGGCCGAATATCGGGCGGGAGACCACCAGCGCGGCCACCACCCCGGCCGCCGCGGCCAGGTTGGTGTTGACCAGGATGTTGCTCATGGCCACCGCGTCGGCCGCGCTGCCCAGAGCCAGCTGCGACCCGCCGTTGAAGCCGAACCAGCCCAGCCACAGGATCAGCACGCCCAGAGTGACCACCAGCACGTTGGAGGGCGGGGTGGACTTGACCGTGCCGTTGGAGCGGAACTTGCCCAGCCGCGGCCCGATCACCAGCACCCCGGCCAGCGCGGCCCATCCGCCGGTGCTGTGGACGATGGTCGACCCGGCGAAGTCCACGAAACCCTGCTCGGCGAGCCAGCCGCCGCCCCAGTACCAGGATCCGACGATGGGGTAGATGAAGGCGGTCAGGATCAGGGTGAACAGGAAGAACGCCCACATCTTGATCCGCTCCGCGATGGCCCCCGACACGATCGATGCCGCGGTGGCCACGAACACCATCTGGAAGAACCAGTCCGACATCACTGCGTAGCCGTTGCCGACCACCTCGCCGAGATGCTCGGCCGCGCCGTCGAGCAGGCCCAGCTCGGCGTCGGACGGCCCGTACAGGAACTGGAACGAGCCGACCACGTCGCCGACATCGACGTACATCAGGTTGTAGCCGACGAAGTAGTAGGCCAGGCCGGCGATGGAGTAGATGCCGATGTTCTTGAGGCAGATCATCGAGGCGTTCTTGGTGCGCACCGCGCCCGACTCCAGCATGGTGAAGCCGGCGCACATCCACATCACCAGCGCGCCCCAGATCAGGAAGGCGAAGGTGTTGAGGATGAACTGCAACTCCTCGCGGGGCAGGCCCGCATGCTCGCCTTGTCCTGCGTCGGCCAGAGCCGCTCCGGGCAGGGCCGCCAGGAGCGCGATCGGCAGCAGCGCAATTCCCACCACCTTCAAACCGCGTCGTAATGCGGGAGTCATTGCGGGGGCCTCCTTGGGTGGCGGACAGGCCGAGACCGCAGCCGACCTTAGCGCACCGCGCCCTCTCGATGGTGAAGCGGAGCGTAGAAGTTGCGGTTGGCGGCCAGCAGGTCGAACACCGTGTCGTCACACGGGGGCAGCTCGGCGTCGGAGGTCCCGAGCGGCGCGGTCCGCTCGCCCCAGCGGGCAACGGTCGATCCCCAGGTGACGCCGCCGCCGAAGGCGGTCTGCACCACCACCGCGCCCGGCTGTATCAGCCCGGACTCGAGCGCGTCGCACATCGCCATCGGCACCGATGCGGCCGCCGAGTTGCCGTGGGTGGCGATGTTGAGCATCACCCGGTCGGGGTCGAGGCCGAGCCGCCGGCCCGCGGCGGAGATGATCCGCTCGTTGGCCTGATGCGGGATCACCGCGTCCACCTCGGCCAGGCTGAGTCCGGCCCGGTCCACCGCCCGCCGCACCGACTTCTCGATGCCCTGCACCGCGATCTTGAACACGGCCCGGCCGTCGAAGTGCAGGCGGTGCACAGACGGATCCCGGACGCTGCTCAACCGGCCCCGGGTGCCCAGGGTGGGGAACACCATGGTGCGGCCGGCCGCGCCGTCGGCGCCGAGATCGGTGCCCAGCACCCCGTCGCCGCTGTGTGACGGCTCCAGCACCGCCGCGCCGGCGCCGTCGCCGAAGAGGATGCAGGTGGAGCGGTCCCAGTAGTCCATCACCCAGTGCAGCTTCTCGGCCCCCACCAGCAGCACCCGCTCGGCCACGCCGCCGGCAATCATCGACGCCGCGGTGGCGGTGCCGTAGATCCAGCCGCTGCAGGCCGCGTTGAGGTCGAAGGCCGCCGCGTTGGTCGCCCCCAGGCGCTCCTGCAGCACGCAGGCGTTGCTGGGGCAGGTGATCTCGGGGGTGACGGTGGCCAGGATGAGCATGTCGATGTCGGCGGGCTCCAGTCCGGCCGCGGCCAGGGCCCGCAGGGCGGCCACCTCGGCCAGGTCGGTGGTCTCCACATGGGAGATGCCCCGCTCGCGGATGCCGGTGCGCTCCACGATCCAGTCGTTGTCGGTGTCGACGAGCTGCTCGAGGTCGGCGTTGGTGAGCTTCACCGGGGGCACGCACTTGCCCCAGCCCGTGAACGTGGCCCGCACCGCTGTCAAAACCGATTCGGGCCTTGCTTCAGGCTCGCTCGGTGGCTAGGGCGACCACGGTGTTGAGCAGCACGTTGGCGCCGGCCACCAGATCGTCGGGCTCGGTGTGCTCGGCCGGGTTGTGGCTGATGCCTTTCACGCTGGGCACGAACACCATCCCCGCCGGGCACACCCCGGCCAGGATCTGGGCGTCGTGGCCCGCACCCGACGGCATCCGCCGCACCGACAGCCCCAGCGCCGCCGCGGTCGACTCCACCAGCTCCACCACCCGGGGGTCGAACACCACCGGCTCGAAGCGGGCCACCCACTTGGTGTCGATCTCCACGTCCTCGGCCTCGGCCACCCGGCGCACCTCGGCCAGAAGTTGCCGCTCGGCCGACTGCAGGTCGTCGTCGTCGGTGTTGCGCAGGTCGATGATGAGCTGGGCCCGGGCCGCCACCACGTTCACCAGATCCGGGTGCAGCCTCAGCGCCCCCACCGTGCCCACCTGGGTGCCGCCCATCTCCGCGGCGATGCGCCTCACCGCCACCACCAGCTCGCCCGCGGCCAGGCCCGCGTCGCGGCGCATGCTCATCGGGGTGGTGCCGGCGTGGTTCGACTGGCCGGTGATGTTCACCTCGGTCCAGGAGATGCCCTGCACTCCGGTGACCGCCCCGATCCGCATGCCGTCGCGCTCCAGCACCGGCCCCTGCTCGATGTGCAGCTCCACGAAGGCGTAGGGTGCCGGGCCCGGGCACGGCATCGGGCCGCGGTAGCCGATGCGGTCGAGTTCGTCGCCCACCGACACTCCGTCGGCGTCGGTGGTGGACATGGCCTCCTCGACGGTGAGCCCCCCGGTGTAGCAGAGGCTGCCCATCATGTCGGGCGGGAACCGGGAGCCCTCCTCGTTGGTGAAGAAGGCCGCGGCCAGGGGGCGCTCCAGCTCGACGCCGCTCTCGATGGCGGTCTCGATCACCTCCAGCGCGGCCAGCACCCCGAGGTTGCCGTCGTACTTGCCGCCGGTGGCGACGGTGTCGATGTGGGAGCCCATCATCACCGGCGGGCCGCTGCCGGTGTCGCGCTGGGAGGCCACGACGTTGCCGATGGTGTCGATGCTCACCTCGAGGCCGAGGTCGCGCATCCAGGTGACCACCAGGTCGCGGCCGGCCTTGTCGGCGTCGGTGAGGGCGAGCCGGTTGTTGCCCCCGCCGGGTATGGGTCCGATCTCAGCCAGGTCCCACAGCCGCTGCAGCAGGCGGTCGCCGTTGATCTCCAGAAGTCGTCGCCCCGCCATTAGAGCGTGCGCGGGTAGGTGCAAGCTCGTCGCGTCGCGGCGGGGTCATTCCCGCTCTTGTTCGCTGCGCTCACGGGCCGCTCGGGCCACGGCCTCGCCCGTATGGACATGAATCACTCGCCTACTCGCCCCGCCATTAGGCGGCGAGGCTAGCCGCAGGCCGGGGTTACTCGGCTAGGAAGCCGAGGATTGCGTCCAGCGACTCTTGTTGCTGTTCGATGTAGTGGCCGTGGCCGCTGCCCTCGAAGACGGCCAGCCGGGCATTGGGGAGGTTCTCGGCCACGTAGCGGGCGCCGGCGCCGCACGGCCCGGCGTCGAGGGGGGTGAGCACGTCATCGGATCCCACCATTACCAGCGCAGGCGCGGTCACCCGGTGGAGCTGGTCGGTGACGTCGGTGTCGATCATGGCCTGACAGGCGTCGATGAACACGTCGGTTCCCACGTTGCGGGCCGTGACCTCCTGCATCAGGTCGAGGGCCTGCTCGCCGCCGTCGGGCCCGTCGAGGTAGGCCCGCGAGAAGGCATGGGTGAGCAACTGCTCGGCCACCTCCCGCGACGCCACCCCGTAGGCCCGGGCCAGGCTCTGCCATCCCCGGAACTGGAGCACGCCCATGCGGTCGCAGCGGCCCACCGCCCCCGCCCCGAGCAGCAGCTTGTCGACCTTGTGGGGGTAGCGGGCCGCGAAGTTCACCGCGATGAAGCTGCCCATCGACCCGCCGTGGATGTGGGCCCGCTCCAGCCCCAGCGCGTCCATCAGCCCGGCCAGGTCGTCGCTCCAGGTGTCGAGGGTGTAGCGCTGGGCCGGGCGGTCGCTGCTGCCGTAGCCGCGGTGGTCGTAGTCGAGCACCCGGTAGTGCTGCGACAGGCCGGGCGTGATGGTGGCGTAACCCTCGTGGGCGCTGACCGCGCCGCCGATCTGCACGACGGTCTCGCCCTCGCCGCTGAACCGGTACCAGAGCTCGACCCCGTTGACCTTCACCTTGGGCATCGAAGTCCTCCCCCGAAGAGCTGTCCCGCGGATACGGATAGTGAACGGGCGGCAGCCTATATTGGCCGCCGTGCCGCTGGATTCCGTGGTGGACGTGCCGGGGCTGTGCCCGCCGCCGGAGCCGTACTCCTACGCGGTGCGGGCGGGCGACACCCTCTACCTGGCCGGACAGGTGGCCCTGAACGAGGCCGGCGAGGTGGTGGGCACCACCGTCGCCGAGCAGGCCCGGCAGGTGTGGGACAACATTGCGGCGGTGTTGGCCGCCTCGGGCAGCTCCATCGCCGACGTGGTGAAGGTCACGTACTTCATGCAGGACGTGCGCGAGATCGCCGCTGAGATCGAGATCCGGCGCGAGGTGTTCGCGGGCCGGCCGTTCCCGGCGGTGACTGCCTGTCAGGCCGCGGCCCTGGGCCTGCCCGGCCTCATGATGGAGGTGGACGTGGTGGCGGTGATCGGAGCCGGCAGTGAGTGACGATCCGGTGGCGGTGGTAGCGGCCCGGCTGCGGGCGCTGGGGCTCGACCATCCGGTGATCGACCCGGCTGCCACCGCGGCCGATCTCGCCGACTGGATCGCTCGGAGCGCCAGCCTCGACGACCTGGCGGCCGCCGGCGGAGCGCTCGACCCCACCGCCTTCTATCCGAGCTGGCCCGCCGACGAGGACCCGCAGGCCGAGGCGTGACTTCCGTCGCTGAGGCGGGGCGGGCGCTGCGCTCGGGCCGCACCACCAGCCGTCGGCTCACCGAGGCCAGCCTGGCCGCCGCCGCTGCCCTCGACGCCGACCTGTCGGCCTTCGTGGCCGTGGACTCCGACGGCGCTCTGGCCGCGGCCGACGCCGCCGACGAGGCCATCGCCGCGGGCCGCGATCTCAGCCCCCTCATGGGCGTGCCTGTCGGCATCAAAGACATCGTCGACGTGGCCGGGCTGCCCACCCGGTGCGGCTCGCCCGCCTATCCGCCCGTTCCGGTCGCAGCCGACGCCGCGCTGGTGCGGCGCCTGCGCAGCGGTGGAGCAGTGATCGTGGGCAAGACGACCACCCACGAGCTGGCCTGCGGCGTGTACAGCCCGCCGGTTTCGAATCCGTGGGACCTCGACCGCATACCCGGCGGGTCGAGCGGCGGCTCGGGCGCCGCGGTCGCGGCCGGGATCGTGCCCATGGCGATCGGCAGCGACACCGGCGGCTCGATCCGCATCCCGGCTTCGCTGTGCGGCACGGTGGGGCTCAAAGCCACCTACGGCCGGGTGTCGCGCTCCGGGGTGGGCGCCCTGGCCTGGTCGCTCGACCATCTCGGACCCCTCACCGCCACCGTGGCGTGCAGCGCGGCGGCCCTCGAAGTGTTGGCCGGACCCGATCCGCTCGACCCCTCGGCGGTGTCTGTGCCCGTGCCGGCGTACTCCCGCAGCCTGGATCGCGGCGTGGACGGGCTGCGTATCGGGGTGCTCAGCGGGGCGCCGCTGGAGCCGATGCAGCCCGACGTGGCCGAGGCGTTCGCGGCCGCGTCGGACCTGCTCGGCGGGCAGGGCGCGGCCACCGTCGGCGTGGAGGTGCCCGAGCTGCAACACGGCCTCGCCGCCGAGTTCGGGATCGTCGCCCCCGAAGCCGCCGCCTACCACCGCGAGCTGCTGCGCAGCCGCCCCGACCAGATCGATGCCGGCATCCGCACCCTGCTGGTGGCCGGCCTGATGTTGGAGCCCGAGCACTACTTCAAGGCGCTGCAGGCCCGGCGGGCCATCGCCGACGCCCTGCGCCGCACCTTCGCCCACAACCGGCTCGACGCGCTGATCACCCCCACCCTGCCCGCCACCGCCGCCGCCAAGGACGCAGACGATTTTCGCTTCGGCGATGTCGTCGAGCCGGTGACGCTGGCCTACGTGCGCACCACCGGCCCGTTCAACCTGTCGGGTCTGCCCGCGCTGTCGGTGCCCGCCGACTTCGACCGCGACGGCCTGCCCATCGGGCTGCAGATCGCGGCCGCGCCCTTCGACGAGGAGACCGCGCTGCGGGTCGGCGCCTGCTTCGAGTCGGTCGCGGGCGTGTCGTCGAGGCGACCGCCGACACGCGCCCCCGGCGAGTCGGAACGATCCTGAGTCCAGCAAGGAGGCGGCGCCATGCCGTTCTGTGATCTGCCCACCGGCATCGAGATGTACTACGAGGTGGAGGGAACCGGCGATCCGCTGCTGCTCATCATGGGCACAGCCGCCGACCACACCACCTGGGCCGCCCAGGTGGAGGCCTACCGGCACCGCTACACTGTCATCACCTACGACGCTCGCGGCACCGGCCAGTCCACCCACCCCGCCGACGTGGGCGACTACTCGATGCGGATACTGGCCGATGATGCGGCCGCCCTCCTCGACCGCCTCGGTGTGGAGCGGGCCCACGTCTCGGGGCTGTCGCTCGGCTCGGCCACCGCCCAGGAGCTGGCCGTCAACCACCCCGACAAGGTGGCCACCCTGCAACTGCACTGCACCTGGGGCTGCTCCGACGAGTGGTTCATCCGCATGATCGACACCAACGAGACCTACATCCTCCACGACGATCCTGCCGGCTACATCCGCACCGCCCTGCTGTGGGTGGCCAGCCCCGCCTTCATCAACGACCAGCCCGACGACGTGGCCGCCTTCGAGCGCGGCTTCATCCTTGAGAACCCCCATCCGCCGTCGAAGGCAGGGATGCTCGGCCACTTCCACGCCGACAAGACCCACGACGCCCTCGACCGCCTCGGCGCCGTCGAAGTGCCCACCCTGATCACATCCGGCGAGGTGGACTGGCAGGTTCCCACCCGCTACGGACTGGAGGTGCAGCGGGCCATTGCGGGTTCCACCATGCATGTGTTCCGCGGCCCCCATTCCAGCCACATCGCCTTCCACGAGATGGCAGCCGAGTGGAACGCGTTCACCCTCGCCTGGCTCGACCGCCAGACCCGCATCGGCACGCGGTGACGCCCCGGCGTCGGCGGCTCGACCTGGAGATGGTGCGCCGGGGCCTCACCGGCAGCCGCAGCGAGGCCCGCCGCCTCATCGAGGACGGGCGGGTGACGGTGCGGGGGGCGCCCGCGGCCAAGGCGTCGCGGCTGGTCGACCCGGCCGAGCCGGTCGAGGTGGCGGCCCACCCGCCCCGCTACGTGTCGCGGGGCGGCCACAAGCTCGAGGCGGCGCTGGCCGGCTTCGGCATCGCCGCGGTCGGCTGCCGGGCCGTCGATGTGGGCGCGTCCACCGGCGGGTTCACCGACTGCCTGCTACAGCACGGCGCGGCGGCGGTCGTGGCCGTCGATGTGGGCCGCAACCAGCTCCACGAGCGGCTGCGGGCCGACCCGCGGGTGACTTCGCTGGAGCGCACCGACGTGCGCGCCGTCAGCACAGATGCCGTCGGCGGTCCGGCCGAGATCGTGGTGGCCGATCTGTCGTTCATCTCGCTGCGGCTGGTGGCCGCCGACCTCTGCCGGCTGGCCGGCGCGGAGTTGATGATGCTGGTGAAGCCCCAGTTCGAGGCGGGCCGGGCCGAGGCCGACCGGGGCCGCGGCGTGATCCGCGACCCCGAAGTGTGGCGCAGGGCCGTTCTTGGGGCGGGCCGCGCCGTTGTGGGCGCCGGAGCGGCCATCATGGGGGTCATGGTCTCGCCTCTCACCGGCGCCGAGGGCAACGTCGAGTTCCTGCTGCACGCCGATGTCCGCCCCGGCGCCGTAGGCGTGAGCGACCTCGCCGCCTCCGTAGACCAGGCCGTGGCCGACGCGTCAGCCCTGGCAGGAGGCTGAAGCGCTATGGCGGTCATCGGACTGATCGTTCACCAGGGACGCCCGGAGGCGACCGCCGCGGCCCGCGATCTGTCGCAGTGGCTGGCCGCCGAGGGCCACCGGGCTCGCATGCCGCCCGAGGAGGCGGCTGCCGCCGGGTGCGCAGACCTGGAAATCGCCCCGGAGCGCTTCGCGGCTGGATTGGACGCGGTGGTGACCCTCGGCGGCGACGGCTCGATCCTTCGGGCCGTGGAGCTGGTCGGCGCCGCCGGCGTGCCGATCCTCGGGGTCAACTTCGGCCGGATGGGCTACCTCACCGAGGTGGCGCCCGCCGACGCCCACGCCGCCATCCGCCGGATGCTGGCCGGCGACCACGGTGTGGAGGAGCGGATGCTGCTCACCGTCGAGTTCGCCGGCGGGCAGCGGCGGGTGGCCCTCAACGAGGCGGTCGTGGAGCGGCCCGCAGCCTCATATGCCCTGCGGCTGGGGGTGTCGTTCAACGGCGAGCGCTTCACCACCTACGCGGCCGACGGCCTCATCGTGTCCACCCCGACCGGCTCCACCGCCTACTCGCTGTCGGCGGGGGGGCCGGTCGTCGATCCCACCCACCGGGCCCTGCTGCTCACCCCGGTGTCGCCCCACATGCTGTTTGACCGGTCGATGGTGGTGGCAGCCGACACCACCCTGCAGCTCCAGGTGCTGTCGGACCGGGGCGCGGTGCTGTCGGTGGACGGGCGTCGCCTGGCCGAGCTCAACCATCACGACGAGGTGGTGTGCTCCGCCTCGCCGCATCCCGCCCGTCTGGTGACCTTCGGCGCCCGCCGGTTCCACCAGGTGCTCAAGACCAAGTTCGGACTGAACGACCGGTGAAGTCGCAAATCTTACTGCATGCTGACTGAGCTGGCCGTTCGCAACCTGGGCGTGATCGACGAGCTGTCGATCGTCCTCGGAGGTGGCATGACGGCCGTGACCGGCGAGACCGGTGCGGGCAAGACGCTGGTGGTGGGCGCTATCGACCTGCTCACCGGAGGCCGGGCCGACGCAGGGCTGGTGCGTCCCGGCGCCGCCGCGGCCGAGATCGAGGGCCGCTTCGTCGTCGGCGAAACCGAGACGGTGGTGCGCCGCGTCATCCCGTCCGACGGCCGGTCCCGGGCCTACATCGACGGGCACCTCGCCACCGTGGCCGCCCTCGGCGAGTTGGGCAGCGCTCTGGTGGACCTTCACGGCCAGCACGCCCACCAGTCGCTGCTGGGCGGCGGAGTCCAGCGGGCCGCCCTAGACCGCTTCGGCGCGGTCGACACCGCCCGGCTGGAGGGCCTCGTCGACGACCTGCGCGCCGTCGACGGCAGCCTGGCCGAGGTGGGCGGCGACGCCCGGGCCCGCCTCCGCGAGATCGACCTGCTGCGCCATCAACTGGCCGAGATCGACGCCGCCGCCATCGCCGGACCCGACGAGGACGAGTGCCTCGACGCCGAAGAGTCGGCGCTGGCCGACGCCGCCGCCCACCGGGAGGCCGGAGCACTGGCAGTTGGGCTGCTTGGCGCCGACGGCGCGGTGTCGGAAGGGCTGGGCCAGGCCCAGGCCGCGCTGTCCGGTCGGGCACCCTTCGCGGCGCTGGCCGCCCGCCTGGCTGACGCCGCGGCCGAGGTCGCCGACGCCGCCGCCGAGGCCCGAGCCCTGTCGGAGGCCATCAACGACGATCCAGCCGCCCTGGCCGCGTTGCGCGACCGCCGTCAGCTCCTGGCCGGACTGCGGCGCAAGTACGGCTCGACGCTGGGCGAGGTGCTCGACTACCGCGCCGACACCGCAGCCCGCCTCGCCGAGTTGGAGAGCCACGAGGAGCGAGCCGCCGCGCTGGAACAGCGCCGATCCAATCTCTCGAAGCGCCTCGGAGCTGAGCGGTCTCGCGTGCGACAGGAGCGGGCCGAGGCCGCGCCCCGGCTGGCCGAGGCAGTGCAGCGGCACCTGGGGGGTCTGGCCATGGGCGGCGCCCGCCTGGCCGTGGGCGTGGACGGCGAAGCGGGCGAACAGGTGTCGTTCCGGCTGGCGGCCAACCCCGGCCACGAGCCCATGGCCCTGCGCAGCGTGGCCAGCGGCGGCGAGCTGGCCCGCACCATGCTGGCGCTGAGGCTGGTGCTCACCGCCGGGCCGCCCACGCTGGTGTTCGACGAGGTCGACGCCGGCATCGGGGGCGCCGCCGCCCAGGCCGTGGGCCGCAGCCTGGCCGAGCTGACCGGCGCCCACCAAGTGATCGTGGTGACCCACCTCCCGCAGGTCGCGGCCCACGCCAACCATCACATGGTGCTGGAGAAGTCCGACGCAGCGGTGAGCCTGCGAGCGCTGCACGGCGAGGATCGCCTCATCGAGCTGTCGAGGATGCTGTCGGGATCGCCCCAGTCCGCCTCAGCCCGCCAACACGCCGAAGAACTACTGTCCGCCGCATCGTCCACGCACCGCGGTGCCTGAGCGAGCCGCCCCTCGTCCACGCGCCGCGGTGTGCGAACCGTCCGCGGCGGGCCTGTGTGCGGGGCGGTTGGGGCCAACCGGCGGTGTCTGGCCTGCCGCCGCCAGTGTCCGCGGGCTGTGGGCCCGAGCGCGGTAGGGTGAGATCCCGATGACAAAGCACGTCTTCGTCACCGGTGGAGTGGTCAGCGGATTGGGCAAGGGGCTGACCGGGGCTTCGCTGGGCCGTCTGCTCAAGGCCCGGGGCCTGCGAGTGACCATGCTCAAGCTCGATCCCTACCTGAACGTGGATCCGGGCACCATGAACCCGTTCGAGCACGGCGAGGTGTTCGTCACCGACGACGGCGGCGAGACCGACCTCGACCTCGGCCACTACGAGCGCTTCATCGACGAGAGCCTCACCAGCGAGTCCAACGGCACCACCGGGTCGATCTACTCCGAGGTGATCGCAGCCGAGCGCCGGGGCGACTACCTCGGCCGCACCGTGCAGGTCATCCCCCATGTGACCGACGAGATCAAGCGGCGCATCGCCCGCCTCGCCGGCGACGACGTCGACGTGGTGATAACCGAGGTGGGCGGCACCGTGGGCGACATCGAGATCCTGCCGTTCCTGGAGGCCGTCCGGCAGTTCCGCCTCGACGTGGGCCGCGAGAACGTCTGCTTCGTGCATGTGACCCTGGTGCCGTTCATCGGGCCGTCGGGCGAGCAGAAGACCAAGCCCACCCAGCACTCCGTCACCGAACTGCGCTCCCGGGGGGTGCAGCCCGACGCCATCGTGTGCCGCTGCGAGACCCCCCTCACCAAGGACCTCGAGCTCAAGATCTCGAACCTGTGCGACGTGTCGCCCCAGGGGGTGATCACCTGCCCCGACGCGGCCAGCCTCTACGAGATACCCCTGATCCTGCAGTCGCAAGGGCTCGACGAGGTGGTGTGCCGCCAGCTCGGCTTCGACGCCCGGCCGGTGGACCTGGCCGAGTGGGAGGCGCTGGTGGGCCGCATCCGGGAGGCTTCGGCGCCGGTGCGCATCGGACTGATCGGCAAGTACGTGAGCCTGCCCGACGCCTACCTGTCGGTGATTGAGGCGCTCAACCACGCCGCCATCCACCACGGCGCCGAGATCGAGATCGAATGGGTGCAGGCCGAGGAGGTGGAGGGGCTGCTGGTCGCCGGCCGGCTGCGCGACCTCGACGGCATCGTCATCCCCGGCGGCTTCGGTGAGCGGGGCATCGAGGGCAAGATCGCGGCCGCGGGCTACGCCCGCGAGCAGCTGATCCCGTGCCTGGGCCTGTGTTTGGGAATGCAGGTGATGACCATCGAGTACGCCCGCAACGCCCTGGGGCTAGCCGAGGCCAACTCCACCGAGTTCGCGGCCCGGACCCCGCATCCGGTGATCGACCTCATGGACAGCCAGCGCGGCGTCACCGACTACGGCGGCACCATGCGCCTCGGCGCCTACGTGGCCCAGCTTCGGGCCGGCTCGCAGGTGGCTCGGGCCTACGGCGAGGAGGTGGTGTCGGAGCGGCACCGCCACCGCTACGAGTTCAACCCCCGCTACCGGAGCCGTTTCGAGGCGTCCGACATGGTGCTGAGCGGCGAGTCGCCCGACGGCAGGCTGGTCGAGTTCATCGAGCTGGAGGGCCATCCGTTCTGGGTGGGCACGCAGGCCCATCCCGAGTTCAAGAGCCGCCCCAACCGGCCCGCGCCGCTGTTCAGCGGGCTGGTAGCTGCCGCCCTGGTGAGGGCCGCGGGCCGCAACCCCCGGCTGCCCGACATGAGCGACTTCACCGCCGAGTCCTCGGCGCCCGGTTGAGATTCAGTGTCGGAGTTTCGCAAGGCCGGTGAGCGTGAGATCCATGCCGGACGGGTGGTGCGCCTGACTGAGAGCGTCTTCGCCACCCCCGACGGCGGGCGCATGAGGCGCGACATTGTGCACCACCCCGGCGCGGTGGCGGTGGTGGCGGTCGACGGCGACGAGGTGGTGCTGCTGCGCCAGTACCGCACCCCGGTGCAGGGCGAGCTGCTGGAAATCCCGGCCGGCACCCGCGACGTGGACGGTGAGGATCCCGCCGGCACGGCCCGCCGCGAGCTGGCCGAGGAGGCCGGCCTGGTTTGCGAGTCGCTGGAGGAGCTGGGCACGTTCTTCAACTCGCCGGGATTCTGCGATGAGCTGTCGCACCTGTACCTGGCCCGCGGGCTCAGCGGGGTGCCCCGCCGCCCCGACGGCGCCGAGGAGGAGTGGATGACGGTGCAGCGCGTCAGTCTGCACGAGGCCGAGGCCATGATCGACAGCGGAGAGATACAAGACGCCAAGACCATCATCGGCGTGCTGCTGGCCCTGCGCCGCCTGGCCCGATGACTGCGGCGCGGTGGCCGGCGTTTGCCGTGTTTCGCAGCCGGGCAGCCGGAGGCAGATGAGCATCGCGCCGGAGCCCGCGGCGGTGAGGCTGGATGCCAGGGCCGAGGAGTTCCTGGCCTGGCTGGCGGTGGAGCGGGGCCGCTCGCCCCGCACGGTGGAGGCCTATCGGCGGGACCTGGTCCGCTACCAGGGCCACCTCACCGACGGCGGGCTCAGCCTGGATCACGTCTCGGAGGCCGACGTGGCAGCCTTCGTGCGGGGCCTCCAGCGCGCCGGCCTGGCGCCGGCCTCGGTCACCAGGGCGCTGGTGTCGGTGAGGGGGCTGCACCGCTTCCTGGTTGCCGAGGGCCATCGGGCCGACGATCCCAGCGCCGATGTGGAGATCCCGAGCCTGCCCCGGGGCCTTCCCAAGGCCCTGTCGGCCGAGCAGGTCGCGTCGCTGATGGAGGCCGTGATGGGCGACGATCCGCCGGCCCGCCGGGATCGGGCCGTGCTGGAACTGCTCTACGGCACCGGCTGTCGGATCTCCGAGGCCGGCTCGCTGTCGCTGCCCGACGTCGACCTCCACCACGGCCTGGTCCGGGTCACCGGCAAGGGCGCCAAGGAGCGGATCGTGCCGCTGGGCCGCTGCGCGGCGGAGGCGCTGGCGCGGTGGCTGTCCCCCGAGGGCCGGGGCAGGCTGGAGCCGGACCGCTGGGCCCGCCGAGGCGACGCGGAGGCCGTGTTCCTGAACCGCCGGGGAGGGCGCCTGAGCCGACAGGGCCTGTGGCTGATCGTGCGCCGCCACGCGGATGCAGCCGGCCTCGGATCGCAGTTGACCCCCCATGTGCTGCGCCACTCGTGCGCCACCCACATGCTCGACGGCGGCGCCGACATACGAATAGTGCAAGAGATGCTTGGCCACGCCTCAGTCTCCACCACCCAGATCTACACCCGAGTCTCAACCGAGCGCCTGAGGGCCGTCTACCGAGCAGCCCACCCCCGAGCCACCGCCTGAACCCCGAACCGGCCCGCCTAAAACAAAATATCCCGCAAGAAAAAATATTCCGCAGAAACAAAATATTCCGCAAGAACAAAATCATGGAGGCTGCTAGAGTCGAGCCGGCCAGCGCTTGACCCGGCTGGCCGCAGGACTACAGGAGGCCCCTGACTGTGCGTCCGGTCAATCCGTTCTCGCCGTCGTTCGGGATCAGTCCCCCGGTCCTGGCTGGGCGGCGGGAGGTGCTGCGCAGCTTCGACTCGGTGTTCGACAACGTGCGCAGCCCGAGCTACGCCACCCTGCTGTGGGGGTTGAGGGGCACCGGCAAGACCGTCCTGCTGAACGCGTTTGAGGACCGTGCCAGAGCCGAGGGCTGGATGGTCGTCTCGGCGGCGGCCGTGGGCCGCGAGGGACTAGTCGGCCAGATCCGCTCGAAGGCATCGGCATTGCTGCACTCGGTTCGGAGCATGCAGGAGGCGCCTTCGCGGCGTGCCGTCACCGGGGTGTCTGTCATGGGCACGGGAATCCAGTTCGAGCCTGCGAGCGCGGCGGAGCGTGCCGAGGCCGAGGAGGCCGGCTTGGAGACGGTCCTGGCGACGCTGGGGGAGTCGCTCGTCGAACAGGGCACCGGGTTGCTGGTCACGATCGACGAACTGCATGTGAGCGAGACCGACGAGATCAGGGAGTTCGGCAGTGTCTTCCAGTTGGCGTCGCGCCGGGCAGAGCGGCCCGTGGCGTTCGTGGGAGCGGCCCTGCCGGAGTTGGAGGACCGGCTGATGGCAGGTGATGCCAGCACGTTCTTGCAGCGGTGCCGCCGCCATGAGATTGCGAATCTGCGCCCGTCGGAGGCCGCGATTGCGCTGCGAGAGCCCATCGAGGAGGCTGGAGGCCGCATCGACGACGATGCGCTCGAGATAGCGGTGGACGCCTCCATGGGCCAGCCGTACCTTGTGCAGCTGATCGGCTCGTACCTGTGGGACGACGCTGAGGATCTGGCCCGAGGGGCGACCGCGCACGAGGCTCGCCGCGCCGTGGCCGATGCGACGGTGCAGTTCGGCCGCCATGTTCACGGCCCGGTGTGGAACCGCCTGTCGGACCTCGACAAGCGGTTCCTGGTAGCGATGCTCGCCGACGCCGGGACCAGCGCCATCGCCGACATAGGCCGCCGCTGGGGCCACAGCCCCCACAGCCTCAGCACCTACCGAAGGCGGCTGCTCTCGGCAGGCTTGATCAGTTCGGTCGGCCGCGGCCGAGCCGCCTTCTCCGACTCCACGGTGCGTGAGTACGTGGAGGCCAGAGCAGCCGCCGAGGGGTTCATCCCAGACGGATGACCCCTGGGCTTACGGCGAACGACATGCTTACGGTTGCGCCACAGGGATGGGTAGAGACCAGCCCCTCGGGGTGTCCGTCACGGGGCCAGTAGGCCGATGTTTGTTCGGGCTCTCTCTAGGGTTGCTGCGGCGATGGCTTGGGCCTTGTCGGCGCCCAGCTTCAATAGCCGGGCTGTCTCGGCCGGGTCGGCCTCGAGTTCGGTGAAGCGGGATTGAATGGGGCGGAGCAGCTCGACCACCGCCTCGGCTGTGTCGGCCTTGAGCGGCCCGTACATCGAGTAGCCCTCGGCCACCTGTTCGGGGGTTCGGCCGGTGGCGGCGCCCAGTATCGACAGCAGGTTCGACACGCCCGGCTTGGCTGCGGCGTCGTAGCGGACCTCGGACTCGCTGTCGGTGACCGCCGACTTGATCTTGCGCACCACTAGGGCCGGGTCGTCGAGAAGGTCGACCGAGCCTCGGGGCGAGTCCAGCGACTTCGACATCTTGTCGGTGGGGCTCTGCAGGTCCATCACCCGGGCCCCGGCCGCGGGCACCACCGCCGCGGGCAGCTTGAAGGTGGGGCCGTAGCGAGAGTTGAACCGCTCGGCGATGTCGCGGGTGAGCTCGATGTGCTGGCGCTGATCGTCGCCCACCGGCACCTCGTCGGCGTCGTAGAGCAAGATGTCGGCCGCCTGCAGCGCGGGGTAGGTGAACAGCCCGGCCGAGATGAACTCCTGGCGGCCCGACTTGTCCTTGAACTGGGTCATCCGGCTCAGCTCCCCGAACGACACCGTGCACTCCAGCAGCCAGGCGCACTCGGTGTGCTCGCGCACATGGCTCTGCACGAAGATCGTGCAAACGTCGGGGTCCAAGCCGGCGGCCATCAGCAGCTGCGACATCCGCAGCGTCGCCTTGCCCAGCGCGCCGGGCTCCTGGGGCACGGTCACCGCGTGGAGGTCCACGACCGGGTGGAAGGCGTCGGCGGTGTGCTGGATCCTCGCCCAGTTGCGGATCGCGCCCAGATAGTTGCCGAGGTGCAGATCGCCGCTGGGCTGGATGCCTGAAAGGACCCTGGTCATGGCCCGCCAGCGTAATGACCGCTCCTGTTCGCTCCGCTCGCGCCTCGGCCTTGGCCGGTGGCCCGGTCGCTCGGCCTCTGGGAGTAATCTCACGCTGATGGCCCTCAAGGTGACTGCACCGGCCCGCGGCGGCCCGCCAACCGGATACCAGGTGTCGACGCCCGCCTACAGCGGACCGTTCGACGTGCTGCTGCAGCTCATCCTGCGCGAGCAGGTGGAGATCTACGACATCGAGATAGCCCGCATCGTCGATGCCTTCCTGGCCGAGGTCGAACAGGCGCCGGAGTGCGACCTGGAGACGGCCACCGAGTTCCTGCTGATCGCTGCCACCCTGATCGAGCTGAAGGTCAAGCGCCTGCTGCCCGCCGAGGGCGCGGTGGACCTCGACGACGAGCTGGAGGCCGTCTCCGAGCGCGACCTGCTGCTGGCCCGCCTCCTGGAGTGCAACACGTTCCGGGATGCGTCCCGCACGCTGCGGCGGCTCTTCGAGGAGGCGGCCCGCAGCCGGCCCCGCATCGCAGGCGTCACCGAGGAGCGCTGGCTCATGCTGGCCCCCGACGGGTTGGAGGCGGTGTCGCCCCCCGATGTACGCGCCGCCTACCTGCGGGCCGCCGCCCCCCGGCCCGAGCCGCGGGTGGACATCACCCACATCACCCCCATCTCGCTGACCGTGGGCGACGCGGTGGCCGAACTGATCGGGGAGCTGGCCGTGCACCGGCGGGCCACGTTCCGGCGCCTCACCGCGGGCATCGACGACCGCCTGGAGCTCGTGGTGCGGTTCCTGGCCATTCTCGAGTTGGTCAAGCAGGGACTGGCCGACGTTCAGCAGGCGATCACCTTCGGCGACATCGTCATCTCGTGGACCGGCGGCAACGACGCCGAGGTCCGCGAGGCCGCACTGGCCAGCGTCGACGCCTACGAAGGCTGATCGGCCCGACCGGCACGATGACGAGCGCTCCCGTCCCCGACGCCCCGTCTGGCGGATCCATCGCGGCCGCGCTTGAGGCGGTGCTGCTGCTGGCTGACGAGCCGGTGTCGCCGCAGGTGCTGGCGGCCGTGGTGGGGGCCTCGACCGAGCAGGTGCGCGCTTCCTGCGATGCGCTGGCCGCCGAGTACGAGGCGCAGGGTCGGGGCTTCGTGCTGGCTCGGGTGGCGGGCGGCTATCGGTACCAGACGGCACCGAGCCAGGACGACTTTGTGGAGCGGTTCGTGCATGACGGCCACGGCGCCCGCCTGTCGGCCGCGGCGCTCGAGACGCTGGCCGTGGTGGCCTACAAGCAACCGGTGTCGCGCCATCAGGTGGCCGAGATCCGGGGCGTGAACGTCGACGGGGTGATGCGGACGCTGCGCCGCCGCGGCTACATCGACGAGATCGCCCGGCTTCCGGGCCCGGGTCAGGCGGTGCTGTACGGCACCACGTCGCAGTTCCTGGAGCATCTGGGACTCGACTCGCTCGACGATCTGCCCCCGCTCGGCGAGTTCGTTCCCAACCCCGACGCGGTCGAGGCCATGGAGCGCCGCCTCCGGGTGGTGCCCGACCCCGACGTTGGCACCGACTCCGGTACCGACACCGGTGCCGACTCTGCAATTGGGACCGACTCCGACGGCCGCGATCGGTGACGCAAGCCGAGGGTGAGCGCCTGCAGAAGGTGCTGGCCCGCCAGGGAATTGGAAGCCGGCGGGCCTGCGAGGAGCTGATCGCCGAGGGCCGGGTGCTTGTCGACGGCATCGCAGCCCGGCTGGGTGCCCGCATCGACGCGGCTCGGGCGGTGGTGGAGGTGGACGGCGTGGTGGTGGGAGTCCGCCCCGACCTCGTCCACTACCTGCTCAACAAGCCCGCGGGCACAGTGACCACCGCCCAGGATCCGCAGGGCCGGACCACCGTCACCGAACTCGTCCCCGCCGAGCCCCGCGTCTTCCCGGTCGGGCGCCTCGACCTGCACACCGAGGGGCTGCTGATACTCACCAACGACGGCGACCTTGCCCACCGCTTGACCCACCCGTCGTACGGCGTGGAGAAGGAATACCTCGCCCATGTGACAGGGGCGCCGAAACCAGCCGCGGTCCGCGCCCTGCGCCAGGGAGTCGAGCTCGACGACGGGCCCACCGCCCCCGCCCGGGTGGCGCAGGTGGCGCCCGACGTGCTGCGCATCACCGTCCACGAGGGCCGCAACCGCCTGATCCGCAGAATGTGCGAGGCGGTGGGCCACCCGGTGCGCCGCCTGGTGCGGACCAGGATCGGGCCCTTGGCCGACCGCCGCCTCGCCCCCGGCGCCTGGCGTCCGCTGACCCCCGCCGAGACCAGAAGCCTCGAGAAGGCCGCAGCCGCGTCGGCCACAACAACGCAGAGGCAGAGCGGGTAGCCGAGCGAGCCCCGCTCATGCGGCCGCGGCCGCGGGTTGTGCTGCTGCGGCCCGAGCGGCCGTGAGCGCAGGAGAAGGCGGGCGGGAATGAAGGCGGGCGGATCGCACCGGTAGCATCGCCGCCTATGGCCCCGACCCGCAGCGCCGTCATCGCCGGCACCGGCCTCATCGGGGGCTCGGTGGGGATGGCCCTGCGCAAGGCCGGGTGGCAGGTGACCGGCATCGAGCCCGACCCGCAGCGAGCCGACGCCGCGCTGGCCGCCGGCGCGGTGGACGCCATCGGCGAGCCCGGCCCCTGCGATTTCGCGGTGGTGGCCACGCCCCCCTCGGCGCTGGCCGGGGTGGCCCAGCAGCTGCTCGACGCGGGCGCGGCCCTCGTCACCGACGTGGGCAGCGTGAAGGCGCCGGTGTGCGCTGCGGTGGGCGATCCCCGCTTCGTGGGCGGCCACCCCATGGCCGGCAGCGAGCAGGATGGCCTGGACGGTGCCCATCCCGACCTGTTCCGCGACGCGGTCTGGGTGCTCACCCCCACCGACAGCACCGACGACGCGGCCCTGGCCCAGGTGCGCGACATCGTGTCGCAGCTGGGCGCCCAGCCGATCGCGCTCGCCCCGGAGCGCCACGACGCGTTGGTGGCGGTGGTCTCCCACGTTCCCCATCTCACCGCGGCGGTGTTGATGCGCATCGCCGAGGGCCGCTCCAGCGAGCATCGCGCCCTGCTGCGACTCGCCGCCGGCGGCTTCCGCGACATGACCCGGGTGGCGGCCGGCCATCCCGCCATCTGGCCCGAGATCTGCGTCGAGAACCGCGCCGCCATCACCGACGTGCTCGACGAACTGCTCGACGAGCTGGTCGAGATGCGCCTGATCGTCTCCGGCAGGGACCGCGACGAGCTGCTGGCCCGCCTGGAGTCGGCCCGCGCCAGCCGGCGGAGCCTGGCCGTCGGCGCGCCCGAGCCCTCCCGCCTGGCCGAGGTGCGCATCGCCATCCGCGACCAGAAGGGCGAGCTGGCCAGGATCACCACCCTTGCCGCCGACCTCGACGTCAACCTCTACGACCTCGAGATCGCCCACTCCGCCGAGGGTGCCCGCGGGGTGGTGCTGGCCCTGGTCGACAGCGAGGCGGCGGAGGGGTTCGCGCAGAGCCTGACCGACGCCGGCTACCGACCGTCGCTCAAGCTGCTGGGATGATCCCCCCGGCGCTGGATATCGAGCCGCTGAAGGCTCCGCCGCAGACGACGGTGAGGCTGCCCGGCTCCAAGAGCATCACCAACCGGGCACTGGTGTGCGCCGCGCTGGCGCCGGGCGAGACCACGCTGACCGGCGCCCTCTTCGCCGACGACACCGAGGCCATGGTGGCTGCGGTCAGCGCGCTGGGCGCCGAGGTCGGCTGCGGGCGGGGCGAGGCGGTTATGCGAATCCGGGGGACGGGCGGCATCATCGGGACGGCCGCGGGCACCGTGGTAGACGCCCGCATGTCGGGCACCACGGGCCGCTTCCTGGCCCCGGTTCTGGCCATGTCGGCCCAGCCGGTGACCCTCGACGGCCATCCGCAGCTGAGGGCCCGGCCCTTCGGCGACCTCGCCGACTCGCTGCGACAACTCGGCGTGCAGGTGGACTTGCCGGCCGGCGGTGAGGGCCTGCCCATGCACATCCGTGGGCCCATCCGCTCCGACGAGGCGGCGGTGGCCACTGATCGTTCCAGCCAGTTCCTGTCCGGGCTCATGCTGGCCGGGCCGCTCGTGGCGGGCGGGCTGAGCTTCAAGATCGACCGCTCGGCGGTGAGCCGGCCCTACGTGGAGATGACCGCGGCGGTGATGAGGTCGTTCGGTGCCGTGGTGACGGTTGGGCCGGAGGCGGTGCATGTGGCGGGCACCGGGTACTCGCCGGTGGAGAGCTATGCGGTGGAGCCCGACGCCTCGGCCGCGTCGTACTTCTGGGCCGCGGCCGCCATCACCACCGGGACGGTGACGGTGGAGGGCCTCGGGTCCGACTCGATCCAGGGCGACACCGGCTTTGCGTCGCTGCTGCAGGCGATGGGCGCGTCGGCCGAGGAGGCCGCTGGCGGCATCCGGGTGACAAGCGGCGGTCCGCTGCGAGGCATCGACGTGGATCTCGCCAACATGTCCGACACCGCGCCCACCCTGGCTGCCGCGGCCGCGCTGGCCTCCACCCCCACCACCGTGCGGGGCATCGGGTTCGTGCGGCGAAAGGAGAGCGACCGCATCGCCGCGGTGGTGGCCGAGCTGCGCCGCTGCGGCGTGGCGGCCGAGGAGCTGGACGACGGGTTCGCCGTGCCCGGAGGCTCGGCGCCGGTCGGGGCCCGGATCCGCACCTACGACGACCATCGCATCGCGATGGCGTTCTCGGTGCTGGGGCTGGCAGTGCCGCAAATGCGAATCGAGGATCCCGGATGCGTGGCCAAGACGTTCCCCGGCTTCTACGACACGCTGGAGGCGTTGCGCAGATGAGCGGTGTCGAGGGTGCGGGGGACTCGGGGGGCATGAGGGTCATCGCCATCGACGGGCCGGCCGGCTCGGGCAAGACGAGCGTCGCTGAGGCGCTGGCCGCCCGGCTTGGCCTCGACTACCTCGACACCGGGGCGATGTACCGGGCCGTCACCTTCGCGGTGCTGCGAGCCCGCGGCGACCCCGCCGACCGCGCCTTCACCGCGGCGGTGGCTCGAACCGTCGAGGTGCGGGTCACCGGCGAGCAGGTGCTGGTGGACGGGGTGGATGCCACCGTCGAGATCCGGGGCACGCCGGTGGATCGGGCGGTGAGCGTGGTGGCGGCCAACCCCGAGGTGCGGGCCGAGATGGTGGCCCGCCAGCGCGACTGGGCCCGTCGGCGGGGCGGTGGAGTGGTCGAGGGACGCGACATCGGCACCGTCGTGTTCCCGGAGGCCGACCTAAAGGTCTACTTGAGGGCCGATCCCGAGGTGCGGGCGCTGCGCCGGGCCCGCCAGAGCGGGGCGCTCGACCGCAACCGCGACGCCGGCGCGGTCGAGTCGGTGGCCGCGGATCTGGCCCGGCGCGACACGATCGACTCCACCCGCCAAGCCGCCCCGCTGGCGGTGGCCTCCGACGCCGTGGTGATCGACACCACCGAACAGACCTTCGACGAGACCATCGAGCAGATACTGGCGCTGCTGTGAGCCGCAGTGTGTACGGGCGCAGGAGCTCGGGCGACGGTGCCCTCGGCCGCAGCCAGCATTCGCGGCGGGGCCGCATCCTCTACCGGGTCATGTGGTCGATGGTCTTGGCCGTGTGCAAGATCCTGTTCAGGCTGCGAATCGAGGGCAAGGAGAACTTCCCGTCCGGTCCGTTCATCCTGTCGCCGGTGCACCGGTCCTTCATCGACACCCTGGTGGCGGGGATGGCCACCAGCAGGCGGCTGCGCTTCATGGGCAAGGAGAGCCTGTGGGAGATCAAGCCCCTGGGAGCCTTGTTGTCGGCGCTGGGGGGCTTTCCCGTCGAGCGGGGAACGGCGGACCGAACCGCGCTGCGGGCCGCCACCGACGTGCTGTCGCTGGGCGAGCCGCTGGTGATGTTCCCCGAGGGGACGCGCCGCAGCGGCGACCGGGTCAAGCGCGACGACATGCTCGACGGCCCCGCGTTCGTGGCGGCCCGGGCCGGCGTGCCGATCGTCCCCGTCGGGCTCGGCGGCACGGTCCGGGCCCTGCCGGTGGGGTCGGTAATCCCCCGGCCCCGGCGGGTGGTGGTCGTGGTGGGCAACCCGATCCCGCCGCCGGCCAAGATCGACGGGCGCCTGCCGCGCCGGGCCGTCAGCGAGCACACCGACCGCCTGTTCAACGAACTGGGCGACCTCTACGTGGAGGCTCGAGTGCTGGCCGGCCAAGAACCCGGCCCAGCCTGATCCAGCCCGAGCTGGCCTCGAGGCGGGCCGGCTTCGTTCGCCAGACCGCTCAGTCTCTTTGGCAGGCTGGCTTTGCTCGCCAGCCCTCGGCTTCTAGCCCGCGAGGCGCGAGTCGAGCCGGTCGAGCAGGTCGCTGGCGTTGATCGAGCGGTCGTTCATGGGCTCCCGCTCGGCGGCGCGCGAGCCGAGGGCGACCACCGCGGCCGTCTCCACCGCGGCCAGCAGATCGCGGAGGTTGCGCGGCGGCGGGAAGTACTCGTCCTCGTCGATGACGTTCACTTCCTCCACGCCCTGCGCGGGCGCCAGCCGCTCGATCACCCCCCGCACGAGGTCCTCGGGCGCGGAGGCACCGGCGGTCACGCCGACCGTGCCCTCGAGGTCGGGCGGAATGTCGTCGGCGTCGTTGATCCGCAGCACCCGTCGGCAGCCCGCCTCCGCGGCCAGGTCCACCAGCGACTGGGTGTTGGATGAGTTGGCCGAGCCGATGACCAGCACCGCGTTGCACTCGGGCGCGATGTCCATCATGGCGGCCTGCCGGTTGGTGGTGGCGAAGCACAGGTCGCTGATGCTGGGCTGCCACAGGTCGGGGAAGCGCCGGCGGGTGTATTCGAGCACGCCCTCCCACTCCCGGTGCGACAGGGTGGTCTGGGCCAGCACCGCCACCGGCTCGGTGAACTCGGGCAGGGCGGCCACCCCTCGGGCATTGTCCACCCGGTGTATGGCGTCGGGCGCGACCGCCATCGTCCCCACCGCCTCCTGGTGGTCCTCGTGGCCCACGTACACGATCTGGTAGCCCTTGGCCGATCGGGTCTTCACCTCGTGGTGGACCTTGGTGACCAGCGGACACACCGCGTCGACCAGGTAGCCGCCCCGGTCGCGGGCCGCCTGCACCACCTCGGGCGCCGAGCCGTGGGCCGACAGCATGATGGGCTCTCCGGCGGGAACGTCGGCGATGTCGTCCACGAAGCGGACGCCGGCGTCCTCGAAGCGCTTGACCACCTTCTGGTTGTGGATGATCTCGTGGTAGCAGTATACGGGCGGGCCGAAGGCCTGGATCATCCAGGTGAGCGCCTTGATGGCCATGTCCACCCCGGCGCAGAAGCCCCGGGGCGAGGCCAGCAGCACCCGGTCGATCACGCCGCCGAGGCTAGCCCATCGAAACTGCATCCACGTATTGCCGCGGTCAATGCCGTAGGCTCCCCCTTGACCTCGTCGCAGGGCATACTATTTCATGCGATGAGCTTCGAGTCATCTCACAAAACACAATAAGTACCGAAAGGCACTATAGCCATGATCGACGAAGAACAGTCCGAGCAGGCCCAGACCGAGTGGTTGGGCACAACGGCGGCTGCCAAGCGCCTCGGCATCACGACGCGAACGCTGTACCGGTTCATTGATGAGGGGTACATCGCCGCCTATCGCATGGGTCGGGTCATCCGGGTCAAGGGCGAGGATGTCGACGCCTACATCCAGTCGTGCCGGATCGAGCCGGGCACCATCTCGCATCTCTATCCCGAGGTGGCGCCCAAGGCCCCGGATTCGGATTCCGCCGACGACTAGAGCCGATCCGGCCAACTGGGAGCGAGCGGGGCTTGCTCCCAGGCCTCTTCGCGTCGCGGCGGATTAGCGGCGGATCTCGTAGTACCAGTTGGTCGGATCCTGCTCCACCTCGTGGGGGGTGAAGCGGGTGAACCCCTCGTTGCGCACCATCTCCTCGAGTCGGGCCGGATGCAGTCCCAGGGTGCCGAGGCCCTCGCCGTCGGGCTCTGACAGGCCCGAAGACATGCAATAGAACACCGACATGGCGTACATGTAGGGCAGCAGCGGGATCTTGAGGTTGGACTCGAGGTCGCCTCGCCCCTTGATGTCGGCCACCAGCCACCAGCCGTCGGTGGCCAGGCTGCGGGCGGCGGCGGCCACCGCCTGCTGGGGCCGGGGCAGATCGTGGAGCACGTCGAGGGTGACGAGCAGATCGGCGGGGCCGAAGCGGTCCAGGTCGTCGAAGGTGCCCTGCTCGAAGGTCAGGTTGTCGAGGCCGGCCTCCTGCGCTCGGGCGCGGGCCGCGGCGAGCGCCCGCTCGGAGGGGTCGATGCCCACCACCCGCGCGGCGGGGAAGCTCGACGCCAGCAGCCTGGCCGCCACGCCGGACCCGCATCCCACGTCCACGATGCGGGCGCCGCCGGCTTGCAGCCGCTCGGTCGCTCCGTCGAAGGCGGCCAGCACCTCCGGCACCAGGAAGCTCTCCTGGCGGGCGGCGGACATGGCGCACTGCATGTGGCAGGCATGGTCGCCGTGCTCGTCCCAGGTCATCCCCACCCCGGTGCGGAAGGCCTCGGCGGTGCGCTCGATCTCGCGGTGGGTCAGCGGCGGCCCGTACACCCCCGGCATGTAGGCCCAGTGACTGCTGTCAGTGAGCGCCACCCGCGCCTCGGGCGTGAGCGCGAACTGGTCGTCGTCGTGCTGCACGATCCCGGCGGCGACCATGCCGTGCAGCCACTCCCGCACCCAGCGCTCCCGGAGCCCGGCCGCCTCGGCCAGTTCGTCGCTGGTGCAAGGCTCGCGGCCGCTCAGGGCGTCCCAAAGCTCCAGCCGAGTGCCCAGGTGCATCAGAGCCGACACCATCTCGCCCTGCTTGATCCTGAACAGCTCGAGGATGGCCAGCGGAAGCCGGTCAGGATCGAACTCGGTGCGCACGAACCGTCAGTCTGGTGCCAGCGCAGGCCCGCCGCGGACGCCGTCAGTCGAGATGGTCTTCATGGCTGTGAGCGGGCGACCGGAATCGAACCGGCATCATCAGCTTGGAAGGCTGAGGTTCTAGCCGTTGAACTACGCCCGCGAACCCCCCAACCGTATCGCCCCCTCGACCCAGGTCGGCCCGCCTGACGGCCTCCTGCTAACCGGGGAGGGTGATTGGGATGCACCGGTACACTCGCCGGCGTGCGCAGCAGCGTGGAGACGCTCGCCGACAACCGGGTCAAGCTGACCGTCGAGTTGGACGAGGCAGAGTTCGAGACCGAGGTCGAGGCGGCGTTCAAGCGCATCGCACGCGAGGTGCGAATCCCGGGCTTTCGGCCCGGTCGGGCTCCCCGCCGCCTGCTGGAGGCGCAGCTGGGGCCGCAGGCCGGGCGGGTGGAGGCGCTGCGGGCGTCGCTGCCCGACTACTACGCCCGGGCCGTTGTCGAGCACGACATCGACGTGATCGACACGCCCGAGATCGAGATCACCGAGGGCTCGGAATCGGGGCCGGTGTGCTTCGACGCAACCGTCGACGTGCGGCCCGCCATCGGCGTGTCGGGCTACGGCGAGCTGAGCGTGGAGATCCCCAGCCCCACGGTCGACGAATCCGAGATTCAGGCCGAGATCGACCGGTTCCGGCAGCAGTTCGCCGAGCTGTCGCCCACCAAGCGGCCTGCGGCCGACGGCGACCACCTCACCATCGACATAGCCGGCACCCTGGGCGGCGAGACCGTCGACGGGCTCACCACCTCCGACTACGACTATCTGCTCGGCACCGGCGCGGTCGTGCCCGAGATCGACGAGAACCTGCGCGGCGCCACCGCCGGCGACATCCTGCAGTTCACCGCCGCCCATCCCGATCCCGACGAGGACGGAACACTCAGCTTCCGGGTGCTGGTCAAAGAGGTGCAGCAGACCGTGCTGCCCGACCTCGACGACGAGTTCGTGTCCACCAACACCGAGTTCGAGAGCGCCGAGGAGTTCCGCGCCACGCTGGAGACCGGCCAGGCCCGGACCCGGGCGTTTTATGCCGAGTCGGCGCGCCGCGAGGCCATCGCCTCCGCCGTCGCCGCGCTGGTAACCGACGAGGTCCCCGAGGCGATGGTGGCCTCCGAGATGGAGATCCGGCGCGAGAGCCTGGCCGGCGACCTCGCCGCCCGGGGCTACGAGCTAGACGCCTACCTGGAGACCATCGGGCAGTCCCGCGAGGAGTTCGAGGCCAACCTGCGCGCCGGCGCCGACCGCACCGTCAAGCTCGATCTGGCGCTGAGGGCGGTGGCCGCCGCGGAGGGGCTCGAAGCCGACGCCGACGCGGTGGACGCCGAGCTGCAGCGCCTGATGGCCGCCACCGGCAACGGCGCCGACGCCGACGCGGCCGCCAAGGCGGAGCAGCTCCGCGAGGCGCTGGCATCGTCGGGTCGGCTCTCGGACATACGGTCCCAGGTCTCCAAGCGGGCCGCTCTGGAGTGGATCACCGAGCGCACCGAGCTGGTCGATCCCGACGGGCAGGTCATCGACCCCGAACTGCTGACCCTCCCCGACGAAGTTGGCGACAGCGCCGACAACCCTCAGGATGTAGCAGCCGACGAGGCCCCCGACGAGACCCAAGCCCACGACGACACCCAGGAAGAGACCCAGGACGAGTCATGACCCCCATCAGCCCCCGCAACTACCTGGTACCGACCGTGGTGGAGCAGACCAACCGCGGCGAGCGCGCCTTCGACCTCTACAGCCGGCTCCTCAAGGAGAACATCATCTTCTTGGGCACCCCGATAGACGATGTGGTGGCCAACCTGATCTGTGCCCAGCTGCTGCACCTCGAGTCCGAGGATCCCGACAAGGACATCAACCTCTACATCAACAGCCCCGGCGGCGACATCAACTCGCTGTTCGCCATCTACGACACGATGCAGTACATCAAGCCCGACATCACCGCCATCTGCTTCGGTCAGGCCGCGTCGGCGGCTGCGGTGCTGCTGGCGGCCGGCACCAAGGGCAAGCGCCTGGCCCTGCCCCACGCCAAGATCCTTATCCACCAGCCCTACGCCGGAGCCCACGGCGACGCCAGCGACATCGAGCGGATCGCCTCGGAGGTGGCCCGGCTCAAGCAGTCGCTGGAGGAGGTGCTCGCCGAGCACACCGGACAGCCCATAGAGCAGATCACCGCCGACACCGACCGGGACTTTGTGATGACCGCCGAGCAGGCCAAGGAGTACGGGATCATCGACGAGGTCATCGAAACGCGTAATGTGGTCGACAACAGCAGCGCCATCAGGGCGATCAGCTGACCGGCAACAACACTCTGGGAGGGGGGCGACCGCGTGGCCAAGCTCGGTGAGGGGGGCGAGCTTCTCAAGTGCTCGTTCTGCGGCAAGTCGCAGAAACAGGTCAAGAAGCTCATCGCCGGCCCCGGCGTCTACATCTGCGACGAGTGCATCGACCTCTGCAACGAGATCATCGATGAGGAGCTGGCCGGACCGTCGGAGGATCCCGTCGACGAGCTTCCCGCCCCCCGGGAGATCTACGCCTTCCTCGACGACTACATCGTCGGCCAGGACAGCGCCAAGCGCATCCTGTCGGTCGCCGTCTACAACCACTACAAGCGGGTGCAGCTCGGCGAGAGCCAGGATCCCGAGGTAGAGCTCCAGAAGTCGAACATCCTGCTCATCGGCCCCACCGGCTGCGGCAAGACCCTCATGGCCCAGACCCTGGCCCGGATGCTGAACGTGCCCTTCGCCATCGCCGATGCCACCGCGCTGACCGAGGCCGGCTACGTGGGCGAGGACGTGGAGAACATCCTGCTGAAGCTGATCCAGGCCGCCGACTACGACGTGAAGAAGGCCGAGAAGGGGATCATCTACATCGACGAGATCGACAAGATTGCCCGCAAGAGCGAGAACCCGTCGATCACCCGAGACGTGTCGGGCGAGGGCGTCCAGCAGGCCCTGCTCAAGATCCTGGAGGGCACGTCCGCCTCGGTGCCCCCCCAGGGAGGGCGCAAGCACCCGCACCAGGAGTTCATCCAGATCGACACCACCAACGTGCTGTTCATCTGCGGCGGCGCCTTCGCCGGCATCGAGAGGATCGTGGAGCGCCGGGCCGGCACCCGGGGCGTGGGTTTCGGCGCCGACATCCGCCGCCCCGAGGACAAGGACCTGGGCGCCATCTTCTCCGAGGTGCTCCCCGAGGATCTCACCAAGTTCGGGCTGATCCCCGAGTTCATCGGGCGCCTGCCGGTGATGGGGTCGGTCGGCAGCCTCGAGCGCGATGCCCTGGTGCGCATCCTGGTGGAGCCCCGCAACGCCCTGATCAAGCAGTATCAGAAGATGTTCCGGTTCGAGAACGTCGAGCTGGAGTTCTCCACCGATGCGCTGGACGAGATCGCCGATGAGGCCATCAAGCGCGCCTCGGGCGCCCGCGGCCTGCGAGCCGTGCTCGAGGAGGTCCTGCTCGACATCATGTACGACCTGCCCGGCCGCGAGGATGTCTCCACCGTGGTGATCGACCGCGAGGTCGTGGCCAGCAACGTGAACCCCACGCTGGTGCCCCGCGCCGAGGAGGACGACACCCGCTCCCGGCGCGCCAGCTGACCCCGGCGGGAACCTCGCGTTGGACTACGGCGCGGCCCTGGACCATCTCGAAACCCTGATCAACCACGAGGTCAAGCCGCGGGCGGGCCGGGTGGCCGGTCTGAGCCTCGACTCGGTGCAGCGCCTCGCCTCCGCCATGGGCGACCCGCAGCGGTGCTACCGCGTGATCCACGTCACCGGCACCAACGGCAAGGGGTCGACGGTGCGGGTGGTGGCCCGGCTGCTGCAGGAGATGGGCCTGCGTGTCGGCGCCTACACCAGCCCCCACCTGGTGGCCCCCACCGAGCGCATCTCGGTGGACGCCGAGCCCATCGACGCCGAGACCTTCGGCGCGGCCATAGGCGGCGTGGCCCGGCTCACCGACCACCTGCAGATGCGGGCGACCTGGTTCGAGACGGTGACCGCGGCCGCGCTGGCCCACTTCGCCGACGTGGCGGTGGACGCGGCCGTGGTCGAGGTGGGGATGCTGGGCCGCTTCGACGCCACCAACGTGGTGGAGGCGCAGGTCGCCACCATCACCAACGTCGCCATGGACCACACCGACGGCGTCGGCGACTGGCGGCGGGCGGTGGCGGTCGAGAAGGCCGGCATCATCAAGCCCGGCTCGACGGTGGTGTGCGGCGAGAGCGATCCCCGCATCCGCGACGTGTTCCGGGCCGAGCCCCATGCGGCCATGTTCGAGCGGGGCCGCGACTTCGCAACGCAGCGGGAGCGGCTGGCGGTGGGCGGATGGCTGGCCGACCTTCGCACCCCCTACGGCAGCCACCGCGATGTGCTCGTGTCGCTGCACGGCCGCCACCAGCTCGACAACGTGTCTTTGGCGGTGGCCTCCGCGGAGGCCTTCTTCGAGGCGCAGCTCTCCGACGAGGTGATCGGCGAGGCTCTGGCCAGCGTGAAGGTTCCCGGCCGTTTCGAGATCGCCCGCCGCGAGCCGCTGGTCGTGCTCGACGGGGCCCACAACCCCGACGGCGCCCGCGCCGCGGCCGACACCCTCAGCGAGGACTTCTCGCCGTCGGGGCGGCGGTTCCTGGTGGTGGGGATGCAATCGGGCCGCGATGTGGTCGGCGTGCTTCAGGGACTGGAGGCTGCCAGCGCCGAGGTGGTGCTGTGCTGCACCGCACCCACCGCCCGGGGCATCCCGGCGACGGAGGTGGCCGCCGCGGCGGCATCGGTCGGCGCGCCGGCCGAGGCGATCGACGACGTGGGAGCGGCCCTCGACCGCGCCCTGGAGCTGGCCGAAGCTGACGATGTGGTGACCGTGACCGGCTCCTTCACCGTGATAGGCGCAGCCAAGGTAGCCCTGGGAGCCGGTGAGCCGTAGCCTCCCTGCGGTGGAGCGCACGCTGGTCATCTGCAAGCCCGACGCGGTCGAGCGCGGCCTGGTGGGCGAGATCGTCGGGCGCTTCGAGCGCAAGGGCCTGAAGCTGGTCGCGGCCGAGCTGCGCACCCTCGACCCCGATGTGCTGGCGCGCCACTACGCCGAGCATGTGGGCAAGGGCTTCTACGACGATCTTGTCGCCTTCATGAGCCGTGGCCCGGTGCTGGCCGCGGTGGTGGAGGGGCCGTCCGACACCTGGAGCGTGGTCCGCCAGATGATGGGTGCCACCGACCCCAACAAGGCTGCGCCGGGAACAATACGCGGCGATCTTGGTGCCGAGGTCACCGAGAATCTCGTCCATGGCAGCGACTCGGCCGAGTCGGCCCAACGCGAGATAGCGATCTTCTTCCCAGATTTACAGTAGGAAATTGCAGAAACTCATGAAAAACACGGCCCTGAGAGGCCAGTGATGCGACTTGTGCGCCGCCGCTCGCGGTGGTCTACACTCCCGCTAGCGGGCGGCCGGGTCCTCCACCGGTGCCCCCATCCGATCGAGGCATCACGATGAGCAAAGCGAGCACGCTTACGGGGCTGGGATGGGTCATGGGCCGCGACATGGCCCTCGATCTCGGCACCGCCAACACCGTCGCCTACGTGCGCGGTGAGGGGATCGTGCTCGACGAGCCGTCGGTGGTGGCCGTCAACACCCGCAACCGCAAGGTTCTGGCGGTGGGCGCCGAGGCCAAGAGCATGATCGGCCGCACCCCGTCGCACATCCAGGCCGTCCGTCCCCTCAAGGACGGCGTGATCGCCGACTTCGACATGTGCGAGGAGATGCTGCGCTTCTTCATCGAGCGGGTCCACCAGCGGCGCTGGACCAAGCCCCGGATGGTGATCGCGGTGCCGTCGGGAATCACCGGCGTGGAGCAGCGGGCCGTGCAGGAGGCGGCGGAGTCCGCCGGCGCCCGCAAGCCGACCCACATAATCGAGGAGCCCATGGCCGCGGCGATCGGCACGGGGCTCCAGGTGTGGGAGCCGACGGGCAACATGATCGTCGACATCGGCGGAGGGACCACCGAGGTGGCCGTCATCTCGCTCGGCGGCATCGTGTCGAGCCAGTCGATCCGGGTGGGGGGCGACGAGTTCGACAACGTGATCGCCCAGTACGTCAAGAAGGAGCACTCCCTGCTGATCGGGGAGCGCACTGCCGAGGAGATCAAGATCGTTCTCGGTTCGGCCTACCCCCTCGCCCGGGAGGCCAGGGCCGACATCCGGGGCCGCGATCTCGTGAGCGGACTGCCCCGAGTGGTCTCCATCACCACCCAGGACGTGCGCGAGGGCCTCGAGGAGTCGGTCACCGCCATCTGCGACGCGGTGCGGGGCACCCTCGACCACACGCCGCCGGAGCTGGCCGCCGACATCATGGAGTCGGGCATCATGCTGGCGGGCGGGGGCGCGCTGCTGCGCAATCTCGACCAGCGGATAGCCAATGAGACGGGCATGCCGATAAGGGTTGCCGAGGATCCACTGCTTGCCGTGGTGCGGGGCTGCGGCCAGATGCTCGACAACTTGGACCAGCGGTGAGCGGGACACACCGCGCCGCACTGCGCAGCGGCATCACAAACCCGCGAATCTCGTAGTATCGGGCGATGGCGGTCGCCCAGCGCAGCGGGCGGTCCCGCTACCGCCTTCTGCTTCTGCTACTGACCGCGGCCACGCTGCTCACCCTCGACTTTCGCGGCTTCGGTCCGCTCGAAACGGCCCAGAGCCGGGTGCGAGACGCCCTCGAGCCGGTGGTGTCGGTGTTCGACGCGGTGCTCGGGCCGGTGGCGGAGGTCTGGACGGTCATGTTCTCCTACAACGACCTCCGCTCCGAGAACGCCGAGCTCAGAGACGAGGTCGACCGGCTCGCCAGCGCGGATGTCCGCTCGGCCGCGCAGCAGGACGCGTTCGACCGGCTCCTCGACGCCACCGGGGTGACCTATGTCGACGACGTGGCACAGCTGACCGTCACGGTTCTGCGCGACTCGCCCGGCAACTTTGACGACGACGCCATATCCATCGACGCCGGGCACCGCCACGGGGTGGCGCCGGGCATGGCCGTGGTCACCTCGGCCGGATTCGTGGGCCGGGTGGAGATCGTGGACGCGGCGTCTAGCACGGTGACCGCGGTGAGCGACCCCGGCCTGGTCATCGGGGTGCGCCTGCTCGACACCGGCGATGTGGGTCTCGGGCACGGCATGGCCGGCGATCCGACCAGGTTCGTGGTGGACGCCGGCCTGCGCTGGCCCGAGACCGGGGACCTCACGGAGTTGCCTGCCATCGGCAGCCCGGTGGTGACCGCGGCTGGGAGCCGCTATCCGGCCGACATTCCGGTGGGGCGGGTGGCGTCGGTCGAGCCGGCTGAGGCGGGTCTGGCGCTGCTTGTGACCGTCGATCTGGCCGCCAACGTGGAGGACCTCGGCTATGTCACCGTGCTGCTGCAGGCCCCCACCGACGAGGCGCCGGTCGGCCCTGACTCCCCGTTCCCCCAGGGCTCGCCATGACGTTGGGGCGGCTGTGACGGTGGGGTGGCCGTCTGGCAGCGGGGCAGCCATGACGGCGAGCGATCGGCTGAGAGCGGTGCGGCTGTGACCGCGCCGGTGTCGATGCCGCCGACGGTGCTGCGGTCGCGCCGGCTGCTGGCCGGGAGCCGCATGACCCTGATCGGGCTGCGGCTCATCGTGGTGTACCTGTTGGCGCTGCTGTTGCAGCTGACGTTCTTCTCGGAGGTGCGGGTGGCCGAAGTGGCGCCCGAGCTGCCCGCGCTGGTGGCCGTTCTGGCCGGCCTCTTCGCCGGTGCGCGCCACGGCTCGGTGATCGCCTTCTGGGCCGGCCTGCTGTGGGACGTGTACCTCTCGACGCCGCTGGGGCTGGCTGCGGCCACCTTCGCGCTGGTGGCCTACGCGCTGGGCGCAGTCACCGAGGATCTCTTCCACGACACCCGCATCCAAACCGCGGTGCTGGTGTTCATAGGCACCGCGGCCACCGTTGCCGCCTACGCCCTGTTGGGCACCGTGGTCGGCCAGCGCGGCCTGATCGAGGACCGCCTGCTGCGGGTGGTGCTGGTGGCGTCGGCCCTCAACGCCGTGCTCTCGCTGGCGATAGCGCCCGCCATGCGCTGGGCTCTGGGCATGCGCCGGGCGAAGAGCGAGCGCAAATGGCGCGAGCCCGCCGAAGCGGCGCGCCGAGGCCGCTGATGGCCTCCAACGGCGCCGACGCCGCCGAGCGCCAGGGCTTCCGGCTCTACGTGGTCGGCATTGTGGCGGTGTGCCTGGTGGCCGCCCTGTTCGCTCGCCTCTGGTACCTGCAGGTGCTTGAGAGCGAGGACCTGCAGGACGCTGCGGCCACCAACATCTTGCGGGTGGTGTACACCGAGGCGCCGCGGGGCCGCATCTTCGACGCCAAGGGCCGGATCATCGTCGACAACCGGGTGGTGCAGGTGGTGACCATCGACCGCCTGGAGTTCCGGGCCGCCCTCGACGAGTCCGAGCAGCAGGCCGTCCTGCTGGAACTGGCCGAGATCATCAGCCGCTCGGGCCGCCTCACCAAGGTGCGCCACTTCGAGGAGCGGCTGGCCAGCCTGGAGTTCGGCCCCTTCGACAACGTGCCGGTGGCCTTCGACATCGACCCCGACCTGCTGGTGTACCTGGGCGAGCGGCCCGACCTGTTCCACGGGGTGGCGGTGGAGGAGCGGACCGTGCGCAGCTATCCCTACGGCGAGCTGGCCGCCCATCTGCTCGGCTACGTGGGCCCGCTCACCCAGTCGGAGTACCGGGCCCAGAGCGCCCAGATCGATGCGACCGACCCCAGTGCCAAGACCTACCAGCCCGGCGACGAGATCGGGAAGTCCGGAGTGGAGCGGATCTTCGAGGACGAGCTGCGGGGCATCCCCGGGGTGCGGGTGTTCGAGGTGAACCGGCTCGACGAGATCGTGCGGGTCCACGACGACCGGGGCCGGGCGCCGACACCGGGCAACGACGTGCATCTCACCATCGATCTCGACATCCAGAGCCTGGTCGAGCGCGAGCTGCGGCGGGGCCTCGACGAGGCTCGCAGGCAGGCGCCCCCCGAAGACGACCCAGACGCACCCGACTTCACCGCCTCGTCGGGGGCGGCGGTGGCGGTCGATCCCCGCGACGGCTCGATCCTGGCCATGGCCTCGTTCCCCACCTTCGATCCCGGCGACTTCGTGAACGGCATCTCGCAGCGGCAGTTCAACGACCTGACCGCGGAGGAGAACTTCTCGCCGATCCTCAACCGGGCCATTCAGGGCCTCTACCCGCCCGGCTCCACCTTCAAGGTGGTTACCGCCTACGCAGCCATGACCGAGGGCGTGATCGGCGACGACGCCTTCTCGCTGATCGGGGTGGACGAGTTCTACAACGACACCGGCACGTACCGCTACCCCTACTGCCTGGAGGATTCCGACACCTGCGTGTTCAACAGCCCCTACTGCTGCGAGCGCGGCGTGGATCTGCGCGACGCCATCACCGTGTCGAGCGACACCTACTTCTACCGGGTGGGCGGCGAGGGCTTCTTCCGGCGAAGGTCGCCCCTCGACGAGGGCATCCAGGAGTCGGCGCGGGCCTTCGGGCTGGGATCGCACACCGGCATCCCGCTGCCCCACGAGCGCGCCGGGGTGGTGCCCGACCGGGCCTACTACGACCTCCAGTTCGACCAGGGGGTGTTCATGCGCAGCGGCGACCAGTGGTTCGCGGGCGACACCATCAACCTTGCCATCGGCCAGGGCAACCTGCTGACCACCCCGCTGCAGGTAGCCAACGCCTACGCCGCGGTTGCCGGCGAGGGGAAGCTCCACCAGCCCAACATCGCCACCAAGATCACCGACCGCAGCGGCGAGGTCCTCGAGGAGTTCGGGCCGAGGCTGCTGCGGGAGCTGGAATGGCCCGTCGAGGTTTCCGCCCCGCTGCTCGACGGGCTCAACGGCGTCACTGCCTTCAACCTGCCCAGCAGTACCGGCGGCGAGGCCCTGCTGCGGGGCACGGCCTATGAGGCCTTCAACCTCCCGGCCGAGGGCGGCGTCGACTTCCCCCTGGCCGCATGGCCGGTGGCGGGCAAGACCGGCACGGCCGAGAAGCAGGGAAGGGCCGACTTCGCCTGGTTCGCGGCCTTCGGCCCCGCCCCCTGGCCCGAGCGCGGCTATGACCACACGCCCGAGGTGGCGGTGGCCATGGTGCTGGAGGAGGCCGGCTTCGGCGGCGATGTGGCCGCGCCGGCGGTGGCCCGGGTGCTTCTCCCCATCGCCACCGAGACCGTCGAGCGGGCCCGCACCGCCCGGGAGGTGGACGTTTGCTACGGCGAGGTCCAGCAGTTGGCGGCCTTCCTCGAGGGGGTGCGCACCGGCGAGATCAAGGTCGACGACGACGGCGAGCCCATCTCCGAGACGCGCCCCGAGCTCTCCGAGGACTGCTCGGAGCTGGTCGGCGGCGAATCCGAAGTGGAGCGCCTCGGACTGGACGCGCTGCTGTGACCGCCACCGCCTCGGAACGAACGCGCCGCGGTGTCTGCGGCCGCGTCATCTGGAAGGTTGGCGACGCGTGACCGCCACCGCCACCGAGGCGGCGCGCCGCGGTGCCTCGCCCGATCCGTGGTGGCTGCTGGTCGACCCGTTCCTGATCCTCTCCGCGCTGGCCACCTCGGCCATTGGGTCGGTGCTGGTGTATTCGGCCACCAGGGGCGTGGTCGGCGACTTCACCGAGCCCAGCACCGACTACCTCGAGCGTCAGGCGCTGTTCATCGTGATGGGGGTGGTGGTCGGGGTGTGCGCCGCCTTCGTGTCGCCCCGGCTGATGCGCAGGCTCTATCCGCTGGCCTACGCGGCGATGCTGGCTGCGCTGTGGCTGGTGCTGCAGGTGGGGGTGGAGGTCAACGGGACGAAGGGCTGGTTCTCGCTGGGCGCGTTCAGGATGCAGCCGTCGGAGCCCGGCAAGCTGGTGGTGATCATTGGGCTGGCCCTGCTGTTGTCGTCGCGCCAGAGCGAGGTGGGTCTGCGGCGGGTGCTGGCCGCGGTGGCGCTGGCGGCGGTGCCCACCGCCCTGCTGCTCCTGCAGCCCGACCTGGGCACCACGCTGGTGTATCTGGTGGTGGCGGTGGTCATGGTGGTGGTGAGCGGGATCAAGGCCCGCTGGATCGCCCTGCTCGCCATCGTGGCAGTAGCAGGCACCGTGGGGGTGTACCGGTCCGACGCGCTGGCCGAATACCAGGAGGCCCGCCTGCGGGTGTACCTGTTCGAGTCCGACGTCACCGACGAGTCCGCCAGCTACGCCTTCAACGTTGAGCAGGCCCAGATCGCCATCGGCAACGGGGGGCTGCGGGGGCAGGGCCTGTTCCAGGGAACCCAGACCCGGTCCGACCTGGTGCCCCAGCAGCAGACCGACTTCATCTTCACCGTGGCCGGCGAGGAGCTGGGCCTGAGGGGCGCCTCGGTGCTGCTCGGCTTGCTCGCGGTGCTGCTGTTCAGGGTGTGGCGCACGGCCCAGCTCGCCCCGACCCCCTTCGAGCGGCTGATGTGCACCGGGATCTTCGCCATGCTGCTGTTCCAGACGTTCCAGTCGGTGGGCATGACCATGGGGATGATGCCGGTGACCGGCATCCCGCTGCCGCTGGTGAGCTACGGCGGATCGTCGATGCTCACCACCATGGCGTCGCTCGGGCTCGTAGCCGGCGTCTACCGCCGCCGCCTAGACATAGAAGGGATGCACAGCACATAGCCAGTAGCAGAGAGGCCGAGCTTGCGAGGCCGTGGCCTGAGCGGCCCGTGAGCGGAGCGAGACAAGAGCGGGAGACACCCCTTCGAGGGGCGAGACCCTAACGCCTGCGTGCAGCCCGTAGACTGCCCCGGTGAGCAGTTTGTGGCATCAACTTGAGCCCTTGCTGCCCCAGGCGTCGAAGCCGGCCCGCTACATCGGCGGTGAAGACGGAATGCAGACGCCCCGCCACGGACCCGGCATCGTGTCGTGGCTGCTCACATATCCCGACACCTACGAGATAGGCCTGCCCAACCAGGGTCTGCAGATCCTCTACGAGATCCTCAACGAGCGGCCCGACGCGGCGGCCGAGCGGGCCTATGCGCCCTGGATCGACCTCGAGGCGCTGATGCGCTCCGAGGGGCTGCCGCTGTTCTCGCTCGACACCCACCGTCCGGCCGCGCTCTTCGACGTGATCGCCTTCAATCTCTCGGCCGAGCTCACGTACACCAACGTGCTGAACTGCATAGACCTGGCTCAGGTGGCGGTGCGAGCGGAGGGGCGGGGCGACTCAGATCCGCTGATCGGCGCCGGGGGGCACTGCACCAGCAACCCCGAGCCGCTGGCCGACTTCCTGGACTTCGCCGTTCTCGGCGACGGCGAGGAGGCGGTGGGCGACATCACCGAGGTGGTGGGCGACTGGAAGGGGTCGGGCCGTGCGGGCGGCCGCGCCGGTGTGCTGCGGGCCCTGGCCCGGGTGCCCGGCGTGTACGTGCCGTCGGTGTACCGCGCCGTCTACCGCAGCGGCCGGCTGGTCGCGGTCGAGCCGCGGCACTCCGACGTGCCCGCAGTGGTGGAGAAGCGCACGGTGGCCGATCTGGCCGACTGGCCCTACCCCAAGCGCCAGCTTGTGCCGCTCACCGAGGTGGTGCACGACCGGCTCAACGTCGAGGTGTTCCGGGGCTGCACCCGGGGCTGCCGCTTCTGCCAGGCCGGGATGATCACCCGCCCGGTGCGGGAGCGTCCCGCCGAGCAGGTCCGCACCATGGTGAGCGAGGGTCTGCGGCGCACCGGCTACGACGAGGTGGCGCTCACCTCGCTGAGCACCGCCGACTTCAGCGGCATCGAGCAGGTGGTGGCCGACACCGTCAACGGCGCCGGCTGCAGCCAGGTGTCGGTGTCGCTGCCCAGCCTGCGGGTGGACGCCTTCACGGTGGGCATCGCAGCCCAGATCCAGCGGGCCCGCCGCACCGGGCTCACCTTCGCGCCGGAGGCGGGCACCTGGCGGATGCGCCAGGTGATCAACAAGCTCATCACCAACGACGACCTCTACTCGGCGGTGGAGTCGGCCTACTCGCAGGGCTGGCGCCGGATGAAGCTCTACTTCCTCACCGGGCTGCCCACCGAGACCGACGTCGACACGCTCGGCATCGCCGAGCTGGCCCGCAACTGCGTGGCGCTGGGCCGCAGCCATGTGCGCTCGCCGTCGGTGACGGTGTCGGTCGGCGGGTTCGTGCCCAAACCGTTCACCCCGTTCCAGTGGTTCGGCCAGAACACCGTGGCGGAGCTGCGCCGCAAGATCGGCCTGCTGCGCGACGACCTGCGCCGGGCCAAGGGCGTGCAGCTCAAATGGCACGATCCGGCCGCCAGCCTGGCCGAGGGTCTGGCCAGCCGGGGCGACCGCCGCCTCGGCGCGGTGATCGAGCATGTCTGGCGTCGCGGCGGCACGTTCCAGGAGTGGTCCGAGCACTTCGATCTCGGTCGATGGCAGGCGGCGGCGTCGTCCTGCGGCATCGACATCGACGCCTATGTCCACCGGCATCGCCGCGCCGACGAGGTGCTGGCTTGGGACCATCTGTCGGCCGGGCTCCACAAGGACTTCCTGTGGCAGGACTGGCAGGACGCCCTTGTAGAGGTCGGGCTGGAGGACTGCCGCTGGACGCCGTGCTACGACTGCGGGGCCTGCACCGGCTACGGCATCGAGCATGTGGTGGCCTCGGCGGTGCCGCCCGCGGGGGGAAGCCAGGGCACCGGTATGGACACCGCCCGGGGCGGCGAGGTCCCGGTGCGCCTGCTGGAGCGCAGCCCAGAGGCCGAGGCCGGGCGCACTCTCGTGGGGGCGTCGGCGTGAGCCGGCGGCGGCTGCGGGTGTGCTTCTCGAAGCACGGCAAGGTGCGCTTCACCTCGCACCGTGACGTGGCCCGGATATGGGAGCGGTCGCTGCGGCGGGCCCGGGTTCCCGTCGCCTACTCGGCCGGCTTCAGTCCCCGTCCCAAGATCGCCTTCGGGCTGGCCCTGCCCACCGGATACTCCTCCGACGCCGAGTACCTCGACGTCGAGGTCGATCCGGCCTGGGAGGCCGGTATCGATGACGGAACCCTCGTCGGCGCGCTGACCGCGTCGCTGCCGACGGGAATGACAGCGCTGGCCGCGGCCGAGCTCGCCGGTGGCGAGCCGTCGCTCCAGCACGCGGTGACCAGCTGCACCTGGAGGATCGACGCCGCCGCGGCCAGTGCCCGCGAGGTGTCGGAGGCGGTGTCGCGGGCCATGGATAGCAGCGAGCTGCTCGTGCAACGCGAGCGCAAGGGGCGGCTCAGCACCGACGACATCCGGCCCGCCGTGCACGCAGTCGAGGTGCAACCGAACATCAACGACGGCGTGAGGCTCATAGCCGAGCTGGCCACGCAGCCTCGGGCGGCGCGCCCGGGGGAGCTTCTGGCGAGCCTTGGCCCACCGCTCAGTTTGCTGCGGGCGTGCCGTCTTCATCAATGGATCGCAACCGACGCGGGCGAGCGCCGTGAACCGCTGGCAGTCGCCGAGTTGTCGGTCGCAGGAGCGGGAGTCGCGCCATGAGGACCCCGCTCACGTACTCGAAGGAACACAATGACCACACAGAGCCAACCGGCGGGCGCCTCCCGCGCCGCCGACAAGAGAGCACAACCACCTAAGAAGTCGGGCGACAAGGAAGCCAAGTCCCCGGCGACGCAACGGCGCCCGGGCCGCAAACCGCAGATCGGCGACACCCGGCCCGCGCCGCCGACGCCCCCCAAAGAACCCGCCGGCCGCGGCTCTGAGGGCGGATCCGGCGGGCGCAGGCGTCGCCGTAGGCGCGGCGGCCGGGGCGGCGGAGGCGGCGGCCAGAAATCGCAGGGCCCCGCGGTGGTGGAGGCGGTCACCTACGACGAGCCGGTCGAGCTCGACGAGAAGAGCATGAGGGGCCGGCGGGGCCGCACCCGCAAGGGCCAGGCCGTGGGCCGCTACCTCATGTGCGTCCACGTCTCCGATCAGGCCACCCAGATCGCAGTGCTCGAGGGGCGCCGCCTCATCGAGTTCCGGGTGTCCCGCCCCGCTGACGACGTCAGCCAGATCCACGGCAACATCTATCTGGGCAAGGTCCAGAACGTGTTGCCCGGCATGGAGACCGCCTTCGTCGACATCGGCACGCCCAAGAACGCGGTGCTGTACCGCGGCGACGTGCAATACGACCCCGAGGAGCTCGAGTCGGGCCGGGCCGAGGGCGACAAGGCCAAGCCCCGGATCGAGGATCTGCTGCGCCCCAAGCAGTCGATCCTGTGCCAGGTGACCAAGAACCCCATCGGCGAGAAGGGCGCCCGCCTCACCCAGGACGTGTCGCTGGCCGGGCGGTTCGTGGTGCTGGTGCCGAACTCGTCGGGCTTCGGGATATCCAAGCGGCTGCCCGACTCCGAGCGCAAGCGGCTGCGGTCGATCCTGGAGCGGGTCAAGCCCGAGGGCCACGGGCTGATCATGCGCACCGCGGCCGAGAAGGTGACCGCGGCCGAGGTCGAGCGGGACGTGGCCCGCCTCGTGGGCCAGTGGAACGACATCTCCAAGCTGGCCAAGTCTTCCGCCGCGCCCGCGCTGCTGTACCGGGAGCCGGAGGCGCCGCTGCGCTTGATCCGAGAGGAGCTCAACTCCGACTTCCGGGGAGTGATCATCGACGACCGGTCGCTCTATTCGGAGGTGTCGGGCTACGTGTCGTCGATCATCCCGCCGCTGGCCGACCGGGTGGAGCACTACGACGCGGCCAACGAGAAGCTGCCGCTGTTCGAGCGCTACTACATCACCGAGCAGCTCTCCAAGGCGCTCCAGCCCAAGGTGTGGCTGCCCTCGGGCGGCTCGCTCATCATCGAGCACACCGAGGCCCTCACCGTGGTGGACGTGAACACCGGCAAGAACGTCGGCAAGTCCAGCCTCGAGGAGACGGTGCTGGCCAACAACCTGGAGGCCGCCGACGAACTGGCCCGCCAGCTGCGGCTGCGCGACATCGGCGGAATCATCGTGGTGGACTTCGTCGACATGGAGCAGGCCGCCAACCGGGCCCAGGTCGCCAAGCGCTTCCGCGACGCGCTGGCCCGTGACAAGACCCGCACCCAGGTGCTCGACATCAGCGGCCTGGGTCTGGTGGAGATGACCCGCAAGCGCAGCGGCGAGGGGCTCCTCGACTCGCTGTCGGACATCTGCGGCGACTGCTCGGGCCGCGGCTACCGCCTCCTGGTCGACCTCGTGGATTAGCAACCCCTTGTCGGTAGCCTCTGGTCGCTATGTACGCAGTGGTCGAGACCGGCGGGAAGCAGTACCGCGTCGAGCAGGGCTCCACCATCGAGGTGGAGCGGGTCGGCGAGCCCGGCTCGGAGATCTCGCTGCGACCGGTGATGCTGGTCGACGGCACCGCCGTGCTGGCCACGCCCGCCGACTTGGCCGGCGCCAGCGTGACCGCCGTGGTGGTGGACGAGCATCGCGGCCCCAAGATCCGCGGGTTCACCTACAAGTCCAAGAGCAACCAGCGGCGCCGCTGGGGCCACCGCCAGACACTGGCCACCATCGAGATCACCGACATCCAGAAGGGCTGAATCGACATGTCCAAGACCAAGGGCGGAGGATCCACCCGCAACGGCCGCGACTCGAACGCGCAGCGCCTCGGGGTGAAGGTGTATGACGGGGGCCGGGTCCTCGCCGGGGCGATCATCGTGCGCCAGCGGGGCACCCGCATCCATCCCGGCACCAACGTGGGTCGGGGCGGCGACGACACGCTGTTCGCCAAGGCCGACGGCGTGGTGCGCTTCGGCGCCCGCCACGGCCGCAAACTGGTCGAGGTCGTCCCGGCCGACGCCTGATTGACGGGGCCGCCCGGCCGGCGGGGCCGTCTTTGCCGTCGGTCCCTGGCCGGGAAGCCTGCGCTTAGGCTTTAGGGGTGTCCGGGTTTGTTGATGAGTGCAACCTGCATGTCACCGCTGGCGACGGCGGGGCCGGGTGCGTGGCCTTTCGCCGGGAGGCTCATGTGGCTCGGGGCGGGCCTTCGGGCGGCGACGGCGGCAGCGGGGGAGGCGTCTGGCTGGTGGCCGACCGCAACGTCGCCTCGTTGCTGGCCTTCCGCGACCATCCCCATCGCCGGGCCGGCGACGGCACGCACGGTTCGGGCGCCAATCGCCACGGGGCGCGGGGCGCCGATCTGGAGGTGAAGGTCCCGGTGGGCACCGTGGTGCTCGACCACGGCGACCATTCGCAGCTTGCTGACTTGTCGGCCCACGGCGAGCGCTGGCTGGCGGCGGCCGCGGGCGAGGGCGGCCGGGGCAACGCACGCTTCTTGTCCAACCGCAGGCGGGCGCCCGCCTTCGCCGAGCAGGGCGAGTTCGGCGAGCGTCGCTGGCTTCGCCTGGAGCTGAAATTGCTGGCCGACGTGGCCATCGTCGGGTTCCCCAACGTCGGCAAATCGACGTTCATCAGCCGGGTGTCGGCGGCCAAGCCGAAGATCGCCGACTATCCCTTCACCACTCTGGAGCCCAACCTGGGCGTGTGCCGGCTCGACGACACCTTCGAGATGGTGCTGGCCGACATTCCGGGCCTGATCTCCGGCGCCAGCGAGGGTCGAGGCCTCGGCCATCGCTTCCTGCGCCATGTGGAGCGGGCCCGGGTGCTGCTCGTGCTGATCGACCTGTGCGAGCTGGCCGGCTGTCCGCCCGCCGACCAACTGGCCGTGCTGCTGCGGGAGCTGGGCCGCTACCGCCCCGAGCTGCTGGCCAGGCCCCGGCTGGTGGTGGGCAGCCGAGCCGACACCGCCCCAGGCCAGTCGTTCAACCCAGACTCCGCGTTCGGTTCGGGCGAGTCATTCAGCCCAGACTCGGCAGCTGGTTCGGGCGAGTCGTTCAGTTCGGGCTCGGCGGCTGGCTCCGTATCGGAAGCTGGTTCGGGCGAGTCGTTTGTCCCAGATTCGGCGATCGGTTCGGACTCGGCGGATGGCTCGGTATTGGCGGGCGTGTCGGGGCTGGTTGGGCGCCTCTCGTCGGTTACCGGTGAGGGGGTGCAGGAGGTTCTCGGCGAGTTGAGCAGATTGGTCACCGAGGCTCGCTCCAGCGAGACGGTTCCTGAGGCGCCCTTGGTGCATCGGCCTCTGCCGCCTGCCCAGGAGGTGACGGTGCGGCGCCTCGATGCCCGCGTCTGGGCAGTGGAGGGAAGGGCGGCGCGCCGAGCGGTGGCTCTGAGCGACATGACCGATCCCGGCGCCGTCGCCTACGCCCAGGATCGGCTCCGCAGCCTCGGAGTGGAGCGAGTGCTGGCCCGAGCCGGTGCCGTCTACGGCGACGAGGTGCGCATAGGCGACTTCAGCTTCACCTACCTCGACGATGCCGCCGAAGTCGCCAGTGGGACCGGCGCTCGGCGCGGGGGTGTCCGGTGAGCGGGGCATCGCCTGACGCTCCTGAGGCCGGGCGCACGATTGTGGCCAAGATCGGCACGTCGTCCATCACCGACGATGTCGGCGCCATCGACCGTGCCTGCGTGGAGAAACTCTGCTCGGAGGTCGTTGATCTCAGGTCGGGCGGCAACCGGGTGGTGGTGGTCACCAGCGGCGCCATCGCGGCCGGACTGCCCGAGCTGGGGATGGGCGGCGAGCGGCGACCGGCGAGCATGGAGACTCTGCAGGCGGTGGCCACCGTCGGCCAGAGCGCGCTGATGGGCATGTACCGGGAGGTGTTCGCCCGCCTCGGTGTGGTGGCCGGCCAGGTGCTGCTGGTGCCGCTCGACTTCGTGATCCGCAGCCAGTACGTGCATGCCGCCGCCACCCTGCGCAAGCTCCTCGATCTCGGTGTGGTGCCCATCGTCAACGAGAACGATGCGGTGGCCGACGACGAGATCCGCTGGGGCGACAACGACCGGCTGGCTGCGCTGGTGGCCAACCTGGTCCAGGCCGACCTGCTGGTGCTGCTGACCGACACCGCGGGAGTCCTCACCGAAGATCCCCGGCGCAACTCGAACGCCTCGCTGATCGAGGAGATCGTCGAATTCGATCAACTCCTCACCAGCCGCGCCGGCGGCGCGGGAACGCCGCGGGGCAGCGGCGGCATGGCGTCCAAGCTCACCGCGGCCCGGGTGGCGTCGCTGTCGGGGGTGTCCACCGTGATCGCCGACGCCCAGCGGCCCGACGTGCTGGCCGACGCCGCAGCCGGCGCGGCCGGAGTGGGCACGCTAGTGCGGGCCTCGGCCCAGCGGCTGCCGGCCCGCAAGCTGTGGATCGGCTTCGCAGTCGGCTCCCAGGGCGAGATCGCAGTCGACTCCGGAGCGCGGGCCGCGCTGGAGCGGGGCAAGTCCCTTCTGGCCATCGGAGTCAAGCAGGTGTCGGGCACCTTCGACGCCGGCGCGCCGGTAGAGGTGCTGACCGAGGACGGCACCGTGTTCGCCAAGGGCCTGGCCCGCCACAGCAGCGAAGACCTCAGCACCGCCGCCGGCCGCCGCCGCGACGACCTCCCCCCAGGCGCCCCCCACATAGCAATCCACGCCAACGACCTAGTAGTACTCCCCAACTCCTGAGCCACACAGCCGCTGGCTACGATGTTCAGCGAATAGCCCCGGCATGGATTAGACGAATGTCCGACAGCACCGTCGACGACTCCCTGCACATGCCCTCCTTGCAGATTGAGGGCTTCCGCGGCATCGACAGTCTCACCATCAACCGCCTCGGCCGGGTGACGCTGCTTGCGGGCCGGAACGGCACGGGCAAGACAACCGTGCTGGACGCAGTCCGAGTCTTCGCCGACCGCGGCTATGCGGCATCGCTGGCTGAGGTGCTGAGGCAGAATGAAGAGTTCGACACCAGCTCGCACGGCGACGATGGGTCGCAAGCACTGCTTGACTTCTCTGCATTGTTCCACGGCAGGGCTTCAGCGGAAGGGGCGACGTTCCGGGTGGGCGGGGTGGACTCCGATGGTCCGATACTGAGCGTCTCAATCGTGACCGCCGACGATGTGCCCAGGGAGCGCCGCGACAAGAGATGGGACTTGGCTTCGGTGGGGACGGGTCAGGTACTGAGCGTCTCCTTTGGCGACTTCGACGGCTACGCATCACCATCTCCCATGGATATGCCAGCGAGGTCCCGACGGGTCACGCGTCGGGGGATGACGCAGGATCGGTGGCCTGACCCGATTAAGTGCCTGTCGCTCGGGCCGGAGCCGCTGCCGAGTCCGCAACTCGACGAACTCTGGGGCGAGATCGCGCTCACGCCCGATGAGGAGGCGGCAGTCGAGTCCATGCGGCTAGCCGTTCATTCTGAAATCGACGGCGTAGCCTTGGTTCCCGGCGCAGATCGCTCTCATCGTCTCTTCCTCGTGCGTCTGAACGGACATCGCGTTCCGCTCCCGAGTCTTGGAGATGGTGCCGTGAGGTTGTTCGGCGTGGCGGTCGCGCTGGCCGGCTCGGCTGACGGTCTGCTGCTCATCGACGAGGCCGAGAACGGTATCCACCATTCGTTGCAGCACGATTTCTGGCGCATGGTGCTTCGCTCCGCGGCGGACAACAACGTCCAGGTCATCGCCACGACTCACGGTTGGGACTGCATCAGGGGATTCGCATCTGCATCGGGCGAGAACGGCAATGTTGCGGGGGTCGTTGTTCGCTTGGAGCGCGACGATGGCGGCCTCCGTGCGGTGGAGTATTCCGAAGAGGAACTTGAGACAGCCACGGGCCAGGGCATAGAGGTCAGGTGACGGCCCGGTGGCTCTGCCTCGTGGAACCCCTGTCCGTGTGCTGCTCGTGGAAGGGCAAGATGACGAGCACGTCGTCAAGCATCTGTGCGACCGTTCGGGCCTGACACGTAACTTCAGCATCCGACAGAAGGGCGGCTTCACCGAACTCTCCAGGAGCATTCCCGTCGAGTTGGCCGCGCCGGGCCGGTTGGCTTTGGGAGTGGTCGTGGACGCCAATGACAACCCCGCCGCTCGCTGGCAGGCAGTCCGCGACCGGTGCAGGCGCCGGAGCATTTTCGTGCCGAGCGACCCCGAGCCTCGCGGTGTCGTGGTGGAGGGCCGGCCGCGTGCCGGCGTGTGGCTCATGCCCGACAACCAGAGTCCGGGACAGCTTGAAGATCTGGTAGCCGCAATGATCCCTGCGGAGGATGTCGTCTGGCGCCTCGCCCAAGAGTTCGTCGCCCGCATCCCCGAGCCAGAACGGCCCACTCCGGCCATCAAGGCGCAGGTGCATGCGTGGCTCGCCGCCCGGGCGGCGGCGCGTCCCATGGGTTCCGCAATCAGAACAGGGCATCTGGACGCTTCCTCCCCAGCAGCAATCAACTTCATCAACTGGTTAGAGCACCTGTTCCACGCTTCGTCGGCAGGCGGCGCGTAGCCAGCGCAGGCATCGACCTAGTAGTCCTGCTCGGCGGTGCATCCCGCTGGAGCAAGATGGAGTCCTGGCCTGGCCGGACGCGGTTCGTCCGGATCTTCGAAACCGCGACGAAGTACCGCCGCTGTGGGCAGCTATCCGCTTGAGGGGGACCCGTTCGTGAGTCCGGGTGCTACGGGTGTTGGTGTTGTTGGTGGAACTGGAGCTGCTAGGGTTCATGCACTGCTCCCCGCCTTCCCGGCTCGGCCGGGAATGGCGGGGCATATTCTTGTTGGAGGTGAGCATGTGACCCGGGTTGCCGTCTTCATCGACTATGAGAACATCCGGTTTGCGGCCCGTGAAGTCTTCGGGGATCCTCGGTGCGATCCCTACACGTTCGGGCATGTGAGCCCGATGCGGCTCGGATCACTGCTAAGCCAACTCGGTGAGAAGGTTGATCCTGCTCGCGAACTCACAGCGGTGAGGGTCTACCGGGGTCGCGCCGGGCCCAAGAGCGGCCCGAGGGCGCAAGCCGGCTCCGCCCGGCAGTTCACCGCCTGGGAGTCTCAGTCGCTGGTGACGGTCAGAAGCCGGCCGCTGCGCTACCAGCCGATCGCGTGGTCGATGGGCAAGCCGACCGCATGGCGGGCCGAGGAGAAGGGCATCGATGTCATGATGGCCCTCGACACGGCAATCGGTGCCCGCGACGATGTCTACGACGTAGCCGTCTTGGCGTCGGCCGGCAGCGACCTCGTCCCCGCAATTGAGGTTGCGCTAGATGCCGGCAAGCGGGTCGAGACGGCGATGTGGTGGAGTCCAGAGCATCCTCACCGCCGGATGAAGGTCCCCGGCCAGCGACTATGGAATCACGCCCTCGGTGTTGGCCGGTTCGCACAGGTGCGAGACGACACGGACTACGCAGCCCTGATCTAGCCGGCGGGGGGGTCTCAGGCGTCTGTTGCTTTGGGGGTGGCTGGCTCCACGACGGAGGCTTCGGTGATTTCGTCGGTGCTGGGGGCGGGGAGGCCCAGGTTCTCTCGCATCTGGTCGAGGCGGGCCTTGGCTTCTTTGTTGCGGGCTGCTTCCTCAATCTCGAGCATGCTCACTTCTGGACCGCCCTCGGCGAGTTCGGCCATGCCCTTGGCCTTGGCGTACCGGGCCTCGATCTTGTCACGGATCTCGTTGAATGTGGGCAGCTCCTCACCGACCGCCTCCGACAGGGAGGTCATGGCCTCGTTCATCTGCTCTTGCATGCGAGCCTGGTCGAGCTGACCGAGGAGCTTCTGGCGCTGGCGCAGCTTCTCCTGCAGGCTCAGGGAGTTCTGCGTGACGGCCGCCTTGGCCTCTTCCGACGCCTGCGAGGTCTGCAGGTACAGATCCTTGAGGCTCTCAATCTCCTGTTCGAGGGTGATCATGCGCCCGGCCAGCTGCTCGGCGGCGGCGTTGTAGGACTTGGCCTTCGCTTGGTCGGCGTCGGAGACGGCCTCTTGGGCCATCATCAGCGCCCGGCGGGCGTTGACGTTGACCCGCTCCAGCTCTGAGATGGCCCGGTTGAGGCGCATCTCGGTCTGCTTCTGGTTGGCGATCACGTTGGCGGCCTGGTCCTTCAGCCGCCGATGCTGCTCGCGGGCCTCGGCGATGGCCTGCTCAAGCTGGGTCTTGGGATCGGCCTTCTCCTCCCAGCGCCCTCCCAGGCGGGCGGTCAGATATTTCCAGCGGCGCTTGAGGAGCTTCCACATGGCTAGGACTCTAGTGCCGCGCCGCCCGCAATAGCGGCGCACGCAGAATCTCTAGCTCGACCGCGGCGAGGGTTTACTCCCGCTTGGGCCACAGGGCTGTGCGCAGCGGGCGCAGCAGCAGGTGGGCCTCGGCCACGCCGCGGCGGTGGGCGATCACTGTGTAGACGCCCACCGCGAATGCCACCGCCGCTGGGGCCGAGACCAGCACCGGCCAGCCGCCGATCACCAGCTTGAGGGCGGCGGTCGCCGCGAACGCCGTTGCTGCGGCCGTCATCGGAGCGCCCAGCGCGGCCCGGACCGCCTCTTCGGCCCGCAGCCGGCGGGCCAGCATCACGATCTCCGTCCAGGCTGCGGCCGCCGACCCCACAGCCAGGCCCACCGCGCCCAGCCGCACCGGGTCGCCCAGGATCCGCTCGGCCTCGGGCAGAGCCCACGCCAGCCCGAGCGGGCCGGTGGTGCTGAGAAAGCCGTCGGAATCCACCGCCACCCGGTCGAGAGGGAACATGACCGCCATGCCGACCACGGCGGCCACCGCCACCCGCACCGCCGCGATCCGGGCCGGACCCGACGTGTCGCCTCGGGCGTAGCAGACGTTCTGCAGCACCCGGCTCACGCCGGTGGCCGGCAGTCCCAGCGCGTAGGCCCCCACCACGAACCACACCAGCAAGGTGTCGGCCTCCGAGAACACTCCGCCCTGGAACAGCAGACCCACCACCAAGTCGCCGGCGGAGAGGTACACGGCCGCGGCCAGCAGCATCCAGAAGGCCACCTTGCGGCTGGCGGAGCGGTACCGCGCCGCCAGCGCCACCGGGTCGTCGGCCTGGCGGGACATCTCCGGCAGCTCGGCCGCGGCCACGCTCATGGCGAACAGGCTCACCGGCAGCATGTAGAGGATCTGGCCCCGGTACAGGGCGGCCACCGCCCCGGTGGCCAGCAGCGACGCCAGCATCAGATCGACGTAGGCCGAGACCTGCACCACGCCGCGGCCCAGCACCGCGGGGCCGAAGCGGCGCCGGACCTCGCGCAGGGCAGGATGGCCGCTCACCCACCTGAGCCGCAGCCGGTGGGCCAGCCGCAGCGTGAGCGGAAGCTGCACCAGCAGCTGGGCCAGGCCGCCGCCGGCCACCCCCCAGGCCAGGGCCCGAGCGGTGCCGTCGAGGTCGAAGGCAAGGAGCCAGGCCACGATCAGGGCCCCGACCTGCACCGCGTTCCACAGAACCGGCGCGGCGTACGACAAGAAGAAGCGCCGATGGCTGTTGAGCACGCCCAGGCACCACGCCGACAGGACCGCGAATCCCGTGCCCAGCGCGGTGATGCGCACCAGCGAGACGGCCAGGTCGAAGCGGTCGGCGGTGAGCCCGGGGGCCAGCACGAAGGTGATCGGTCGGGCCAGCGTGATGATCAGTGCCACCGAGAGTCCTACCACCACCATCAGAGCGGCCGCCACTGCGCCGGCCACCCGGCCCGGATCGTCACGGTCGTCGCTGTCGTCGAGCAGCCGGCTGTAGGTGGGAACGAAGCTGGCCGACAGCACGCCCTCGCCCAGCAGGTTCTGGAGCATGTTCGGGATGCGCATCGCCACCGCGAAGGCGTCGCCGGCGGCGGTGTTGCCCAGCAGCCGGGAAGCGACCGTCTCGCGTCCCAGCCCGGCCAGGCGGCTCGCGGCGATTCCCAGCGCCACCATCACCGAGCCCGACGCCCGCCGGGGCCGCCTCGATTCAGCCATTACGAACGGAGTCCATGAAGTCGGAGGCGAGGCTAGTCGCACCTCGTGCGCGGCCTTGAAGCCGTGGCCGCGGGCGCAGGGCCCATGAAAGTGTCGGGGGCGAGGCTGGTAGCACCGTCCCCACAGCCTCGGCGTTGACGCGGACGCGGGCATCGCCATACGCCTGGCCGGGGCGAGGCTAGTCGCAGCGTTCCTATAACCTGAGACGATGAGCAGCGCGGCAGCCCCCGTCATGGCGCCCGCCGAGGTCGCCGTGGCGCCGAACATGCCCGCCCCGACACCGGTGGCGGAGTTGGCCGCCCGGGCCAAGGCCGCCTCCCGGCTGATGGCGGCCGCCCCGACTGCGGCCAAGGACGCCGCGCTCTTGGCGGCCGCCGACGCGCTGGTGGCCCGCACCGGCGAGATATGCGCAGCCAACGCCATCGACGTCGCCCGGGCGGAAGCCGACGGGACTCCGGCCTCGCTGGTCGACCGGCTTCGCCTGTCGCTGGCCCGCATCGATGCCATGGCCGGCGGCCTCCGGCAGATCGCGGCCCGGCCCGACCCCATCGGCGAGGTGGCCGACGGCTGGGTGAGGCCCAACGGGCTGCGCATCGAGCGAGTCCGAGTGCCCCTCGGGGTGGTGGCCATCATCTACGAGAGCAGGCCCAACGTCACCTCCGACGCGGCCGGCCTCTGCCTCAAGTCGGGCAACGCCGCCTTCCTGCGGGGCTCGTCGTCGGCCATCGAGTCCAACCTGGCCATCGCCGCCGCCATCCGCGAGGCGGTCTCGTCGGCCGGCCTGCCCGCCGACGCCCTCGTGCTGGTGGAGGACACCTCCCGGGCTGCGGCAACCGAGTTCATGCAGCAGAACGACTACATCGACTGCCTGATCCCCCGGGGCGGGCCGTCGCTCATCTCCTCGGTGCTGGAGCACGCCACTGTGCCCGTCGTGATCGACGGGGCGGGCAACTGCCACGCCTATGTGGACGCCTCCGCCGACCTCGACGCCGCCGTGAGCATCGTCGTCAACGGCAAGACCCAGCGGCCGGGGGTGTGCAACGCGCTGGAGTCGCTGGTGGTCCACTCCGCGGTCGCGGCCGAGTTCCTGCCGCGGGCCGCGGCCGCGCTCAACGGTGTGGAGCTGATCGGCGACGAGCGGGCCCGCAGAGCGGTTCCGTCGATGGGCGAGGCAACCGACGCCGACCACGCCGCCGAGTTCCTCGACCTCAAGATGTCGGTGCGGGTGGTGGACAGCCTCGATGAGGCCATCGCCCATGTGAACGACCACGGATCGGGCCACTCCGAGACCATCATCACCGCCGACCTCGCCGCCGCCGACCGCTTCACCAAGCAGGTGGACGCCGCCGCGGTCCTCGTCAACGCCTCCACCCGGTTCGTGGACGGCGAAGAGTTCGGATTCGGCGCCGAGATCGGCATCAGCACCCAGAAGCTCCACGCCCGCGGCCCCATGGGACTCGACCAGCTCACCACGCTCAAGTTCGTCGTGCGCGGCGAGGGCCACGTCCGCTGACCGTCGTGTCGCATCGCTTCAGCAACGTCGAGGCCGTCCAACAGGACCTCGCCACCGTCGACTACCTCTGCGACTCGGGCCTCGCCGGGGTCGTCTATCTCGCCGACCGCCTCGACAAGCCCGTGCTGGTGGAGGGTCCGGCCGGCACGGGAAAGACCCAGCTGGCCAAGAGCGTGGCCGAGATGACCGGCAGCCGGCTCATCCGCCTGCAGTGCTATGAGGGCCTCGATGAGGCCAAGGCGCTCTACGAGTGGAACTACAAGAAGCAGCTGCTGCGCATCCAGACCGAGCGCGACGCCGACGCCGGCTGGGACGACATCTCCGACGACATCTTCTCCGACGAGTTCCTGCTGGCCCGCCCCCTGCTGGAGGCCATCAGGGCCACCGACCCGATCGTGCTGCTGATCGACGAGGTCGACCGGGTGGAGGTCGAGACCGAGGCCCTGCTGCTGGAGATCCTCAGCGAGTACCAGGTGTCGATCCCGGAGCTGGGCACCATGGAGGCGCTGCAGGTGCCGCTGGTGTTCCTCACCTCCAACAACACCCGCGAGCTCAGCGAGGCCCTCAAGCGGCGCTGCCTGTACCTGCACATCGACTACCCGACCATGGAGCGCGAGAAGCAGATCGTGCTGGCCAAAGTCCCCGACCTGGCCGAGAGCCTGGCCGACCAGGTGGCCCGGGTGGTGCGCTCCATCCGCCGGCTGGAGCTCAAGAAGCCGCCGTCAGTCTCGGAGACCCTCGACTGGGCCCGCACGCTGGTGTTGCTTGGGGTGCGCCACATCGATGCCGACGTGGCTGCCGAGACGGTCAACATCCTGCTGAAGTACCAAAGCGACATCGCCAAGGCGAACAAGGAGTTGGCAACCGTCGACGGACTCGGCCCCTAGAGCGAGCGCGAATTTGGTGAGAGTTCCGTCGCGCCGCGGTGGCTCGCTCGGCCTCTTGGAGGCCGGCTACAGGTGCGGGAGGCTCGCGCCGTGACTGTGGCCGACGTCGGACTTGCCGAGCCGCCGGTTGAGTTGCTGGACCTGCTCAACGGCTTCATCGCCGAGCTGCGGGCGGTCGGCATCCCCGCCAGCCTCACCGAGAATCTCGACGCCATGGAGGCGGTGAAGCACGTCCCCATCGGCGACCGCGACACCTTCAAGTACGCCCTGGCCGCCACGCTGGTGAAGAACCAGGCCCACTGGAACGCCTTCGAGACCGTGTTCGAGGTGTACTTCTCGCTTCGGGGCGCGCAGTACGAGATCGCAGCCGCCGACCTCGCCGACGCCGACGACGCCGAGGCCGCCGAGACCGCGTCCGAAGGCGACCGGGGCTCCGGCAGCGACATGCTCAGCGCAGAGGAGCTGGCCCAGATGCTCTACCGGGCGCTGCTGCGGGGCGACTCCGAGATGCTGCGGGCCGCGGCCAAAGGGGCGGTCCGCCGCTACGCGGGGATGGAGCCCGGCCGTCCCGTGGGGGGCACCTACTACCTGTACCGCACCCTGCGCAACCTCGACCTCGAGGGCGTGCTGGAGCGCCTCATGGACACCGAGCAGCACACCGACGGCGACGTCGACGACTTCGACCTGCGCCTGCGGCGCGACGAGTACGAGTTGCGCATCGCCGAGCTGAAGCGCCAGATCGAGGCCGAGATCCGGCGCAGGCTGGTGGCCGACCGGGGCGTCGAGGCCATGGCCAAGACGCTGCGCAAGCCGCTGCCGGCCGACATCGACTTCATGCACGCGTCCCGCGAGGAGATGGCCAGCCTGCGCAAGGCCATCTACCCGCTGACCCGCAAGCTGGCCGCCCGACTGGCGCGCAAGCGCCGCCACGGCCGCTCCGGCCCGCTCGACTTCCGGTCCACGGTGCGCCACTCGCTGTCGTACGGGGGCGTGCCGGTGGAGCCGAAGTTCCGCCATCCCAGGCCCCACAAGCCCGACATCATGGTGGTGGCCGACGTGTCGGGGTCGGTGGCCGCCTTCGCCCGGTTCACGCTGCACCTCGTGTACGCCATCTCCAGCCAGTTCTCCAAGGTCCGGTCGTTCGTGTTCATCGACGGGCTCGACGAGGTGACCGGCTACTTCGAGGGCACCGACGATATCGCTGAGGCCGTGCACCGGGTCAACACCGAGGCCGACGTGGTGTGGGTGGACGGCCACTCCGACTACGGCCACGCGCTCGGCGTGTTCTGGGACAAGTTCGCCGACGACGTGGGCCCCCGCACCACGGTGCTGATCCTCGGCGACGCCCGCAACAACTACCACGCCGCCGAGGGCTGGATCGTCAAGGCCCTGCGCCAGAAGGCCCGCCACGTCTTCTGGCTCAACCCCGAGCCCCGCAGCTACTGGGACACCGGCGACTCGATAGTGGGGGAGTACGCCCCCCACTGCGACGGCGTGTTCGAGGTCCGCAACCTGCGCCAGCTAGAAGCCTTCGTAGACCGCCTCGCCTAGCAACGAACCCGCCCGGCCCGCCTTGTAGGGGTGCGCTACGTTACTGCGTATGCGTGCGACCGCAGACCTGTCCGATGCATTGAGTGAACCGTCCGAGGAACTACCTCGCTACGGCACTGGCGACGGTTGGCTGTTTGTCGATCTCGCTGACAGGGTGGCCGTGGCCGAAGCCCTGCACGCCGACGGGCTGCGATGATCCCTAACACCGGCCGCGCGCCATAGGCTGCGGCGTCGTGGCTGATCTGGGGGCCTTGACGAGATCCGCGTCGGAGTCGGTTGTGGAGTTGCTGAACCGGCGCTTTGATTCGCCGCAGCAGCGGGGCCGGGTGTTTGAGCGGCTGTTGAGGGCCGCGTTCGGATGCCATCCTGGCGAGTACGGTCCGCAGCGGTTCCGGCGGGTGTGGCTCTGGTCGCAGTGGCCCGACCGTGAACGGTTCGGCTACGGAGGCGATGTCGGGATCGACCTCGTGGCCGAGCAGACCGAGGCCTGGGGCGGTGGGCTCTGCGCCGTGCAGGCGAAGCTGCACTCTCCGGGCCAGCCGATCGGCAAGGCCGCGGTCGACTCCTTCCTGTCGGCCTCGGCGGGTGAGTGCTTCAGCGAACGACTGCTGGTGGTGACCGCCGAATTGGGCGCCAACGCCGATCTCATGGTGAAGAAAGCGACGCCTCGCTGCCAGATTCTCGACGCGGCGCAGCTTGATGAGTGGCCGGTCGACTGGGCGGCGTTCCTCGACAAGCCCGAGGAACTGCGGTTCGAGGCGGTGCGCCACGAGCCCAAGCCGTATCAGGCCGAGGCGGTTGATGCGGCTGTGTTGGGGCTTGCGGACCGCGACCGGGGCAAGCTGATCCTGCCGTGCGGGACCGGCAAATCGGTGGTGGCGCTGTGGATCGCCGAGAAGATGGCGGGTGCCGGAGGCCGCGTGCTGTACTTGGTGCCGTCGATCGCGTTGATGGGTCAGACGATGCGCGAGTGGGCGGCCCAGCGCGACCCGCGGATCCCGCACCGCTACATCGGGGTGTGCTCAGACACCCGGGCCGGGCGCAACGACGAGGATGCCGACATCGCCGAGTTGGCGATGCCGGTGACCACCGACCCCGAGCGGGTGGCCGAAGCGCTGGCCGGAACCGGGCCGGGCGCGATGACGGTGGTGTTCTGCACGTACCAGTCGCTGGAGGTGATCGAGCGGGCCCAGCAGACGACTGCGGGCGATGCAAGGACAGATCCCGGCGGCCCCGATCGGCGGCGAGGCTCGCAGGCCCAGCCGACGGTTGATGGCGACGCGGGGCCAGATCCCGGCGGCCCCGATCGGCGGCGAGGCTCGCACGCCCAGCCGACGGTTGCTGGCGGCGGCCGCGGCACGGCACCGATGGGCTTCGATTTGGCGCTGTGCGACGAGGCGCACCGCACCACCGGGGTGCACGAGGCCGAGGCGGGGAGCCACTTCACGCTGATCCACGACCCGGCGCGCATCGCCGCGGCCAAGCGCCTGTACATGACGGCCACGCCGCGGGTTTACACCGACCGGGTGCGGGCCAAGGCGAGCGAGCAGAGCCGCGACTTCGACGTGTTCTCCATGGACGACGAGGCTGTCTACGGCCCGGAGCTGTATCGGATGAGCTTCGGTTCGGCCGTCGAGCAGGGCCATCTCAGCGACTACGAGGTGCTGGTGATCGCAGTGTCCGAGCTGCACGTTGCCAGCACCCTGGGTGCCGATGTGCTGAACCTGCCCGACGAGGCCGAATCGCCCGCGGGGGGGGGGGCGTGGACGAGGTACGCCCGTCACGATGCGCGATGCCGTCAAGTTCGTGGGGTGCTGGGACGCGCTGGCCGACCCGAGCACCCGCTCCCCGCACGGCCGCACCACCGGCGCGGTGCCACCCAGCGGTCCGAGCGCCCGCCGGGCCATCGCGTTCACCAACACGATCAAGCGCTCGCAGCTCGTTGAGGGGCACTGGAACCGCATAGTCGCCGCCGTAGCTGGCGAGGACGCCAGAACTCAAGCAGCGCGTGACCGGGCAGGCTGGCTCGCGCCGGGTTCGGGCGCCCGGGCACCGACTGGCGCCGGGAGCAGCAGGGCTTCATCGTCCTCGGTCGTTGCAGCGGGCTCCGCAGCCAGTGCGGGGGGATCACCTGACGAGCCAGGCAACACCGAGCCTCGGCGTGCTCCGGGAACCGAGGGCGAGGCTGGCGCCGACAACCCCTTCCGGCCCGACCTGCTGGCGTTCGAGGTGCGTCACACCGACGGCAGCCGCAACGCATTGCAGCGGGCCCAGGTCCTCGGCTGGCTGCGGGCTGGCGATCCCGACGACGGTTGCCGGATAGTCACCAACGCCAAGTGCCTCACCGAGGGCGTGGACGTGCCCGCCCTCGACGCGGTGCTGTTCCTAGAGCCCAAACGCTCCCAGATCGATGTGGTGCAGGCGGTGGGCCGGGTGATGCGCCGCGCCGAGGGCAAGTCGTGCGGCTATGTGGTGCTGCCGGTGGTGGTGCCCGCCGGGGCTCGACTCGACGACGACGAGGTGCTGTCGGGCTCGGACTTCAAGGTTGTGTGGAGCGTGCTCAAAGCGCTGCGCTCCCACGACGAGCGCCTCGACGTGGCCATCAACACCGCCGACCTCACCGGCAAGCCGCCGATCACGATCCTCACCTCGGGGTTCTGCGACCGCTGCGGCGAAGCTGGCTGCGAGGGCGACTGCGACACCGCCGACGCATCCCGCATCGGCGTGCAGGGCCGGCTGCCGCTGCACGACGCGGTGGCCTCCAAGGTGGTGGAGCAGTGCGGTGACCGCCAGTACTGGCACCGCTGGGGCGCCGAGGTGGCCCGCATCACCGGCGCAATCGCGACGCGGGCCCGCTCCGCCCTGCGGACGATCCCCCGTCTGGCCGAGGCGTTCGAGGGGTTCGAGGCCGACATGGCCGCCACCGTCGGGCGTCCGCTGCCACAGGCCGAGCTGGTGGCCATGCTGGCCCAGCATGTGGTGACCATCCCGGTGTTCGATGCGCTGTTCGCCGAGAGCGGCTTCGCCGACCGCAATCCGATCTCCAAGGCCCTCAACGAGCTTCTGGGCACGTTCAAGGCCCAGGACGTGCTGCTTGCCGACGAGACCCGAGGCCTGGAGCGCTTCTACGCCAGCGTGGCGGAGCGGCTGTCGGGCGCGGCCGACTCCGACACCCGCATCAAGGTGATGCTGGACGCGTACGAGCAGTTCTTCGCCGCGGCGATGCCAGCGGAGACCAAGCGCCTCGGGATCGTGTACACCCCGGTGGAGCTGGTGGACTTCATCCTGCGCTCGGCCGACGCCGTGGCCCGAGCTGAATTCGGCCGGGGCTTGAGCGATCCGGGCGTGAACATCCTCGACCCGTTCACCGGCACCGGCACCTTCGTCAACCGGCTGCTGACCCAGCGCGGCTCGCACGGCGAGTACCTGGTCCGCGACGAAGACCTGGACCGCAAGTTCCACGGCGCTGCCCGCGGGTTCGCGAGCACGGCCGCGCCGGAGATCCACGCCAACGAGGTGGTGCTGCTGGCCTACTACCTGGCCGCGCTCAAGATCGAGGAGGGCTACCGGGACCGCACCGGCGGCTATGAGCCCTTCGAGGGGATCGTGCTCACCGACACCTTCCACCTCTCCGGCGACGGCCGCCTGCCCGGAACCGGCGCCATCGCCGACAACAGCAGCCGGGCCAAGGCTCAGAACGAGCTGCCCATCCAGGTGATCGTGGCCAACCCGCCCTGGTCGGCGGGCCAGAAGTCGGCGGGCGACGACAACCCCAACATCGAATACCCCCACATAGAGCAGCGAGTCCGAGACACCTACGGCCGCCGCCACAAGCAGGTAACCGGCCGAGGTGCCGGCAAGTCCGCCGGCAACCTGTACGTGGAGGCGATTCGCTGGGCCTCAGATCGCATCAGCGGACCCGACGGCGACGCCAGAAGACCGGGGATCGTTGCCTTCGTGCATCCCAACTCGCTGGCGAACGCCCCGTCGCTGGCCGGGATGCGGGCCGCGCTGCGAGACGAGTTCACCGGCATCTACGTGGTCAACCTGCGTGGCGACGCCATGAAGTCAGGCGAGGAGTTCCGCCGAGAGGGCGACAAGATCTTCGGAGCCGGCTCCCGCAACGGTGTGCAGATCACTTTGCTGGTTCGTAATCCCGACAAGGCCCTCGATCAGCCCGCCGTGCTGCGCTACGCCGAGGTTCCTGAGCATTCGACGCTCAAGCAGAAGTTCGACTGGCTGGCCGAACTCAGCGACGTGACAAGCGACCAGTTCGACACCGTCGAACCGAACGGTACCCACGACTGGGTCAACATCACCGACGGCAGCTTCGCGGACCTGATGCCCGTCTGCGAACTGGGACGGTCTGGCCGCACCGGAGAGACCGTCGTCTCCGATCACGCTCTCGGCATCGCCACCAACTGCGATGTGTACGTGTATTCCTTCTCCCGCGACGACCTCATCGCCAGGATGAGTCACCTGATCGGCGCCTACGACGATGCCCTCGAACTGGTGGAGGCGGGCTGCACCGTGGAGGAGTGCACCGGCAACGACGAACTCGATCGGATCAAGTGGACCGACACCCTCAAGCATTCGCTGCGCCGCCGCGAGGAGATCGTCTTCGAGGAGTCCCGAATCCGCGAGGTCCTGTACCGGCCCTTCACCAAACTCTGGCTATACGAGGACGACCGCATCCTCTCATCGGTCAAGACCATCTCAGCCATGTTCCCGGACGAACCGAGCAACACACACACACACACACACTGGTCAGCAGTCCCTCCAATCGGACCCGGTTCGCGACCCTCGCCACACGAGAGCCAACCGACCTCAACTCGCTCGAAGGCGGGACTCGAGCATTCCCGCGGTGGATGCGATCCTGATGTCGAGTCCGTCGAATCGGACCGTGTTCTCGGTGCTGGCGGCGATGACTCTGCCGGACCTGCACACGCTGGATCCGGCCTGCCGAGCGACCCCTCGAAGCCAGCCATGACCGACGGGGGGGGGGGTCTACTGGTCTCGTCGCCCACCAACCGAGCGATCTTCGCCGCGCTGGCCACGGCCGTTGCAGCCGACCTCAGCGCCTCGGGAACCAACCAGCCCACCCGGGCCCTGCCCCGCAGGAGGCCATCTTGATCTCGGGCACGTCCAACATGAACTTCCAGGCTCTCGCCGCGGCCACGATCCCGGACCTGGCCAACATCAACGGCTCGCGCCAGACCCGGGCGCTCCCCCGCAGGAGGCGATCATGATCGCCGGACCGTCCAACATGGCGATCTTCGGCACCCTGGCCGCCGCCGTCCTGCCCGATCTGCACCTGGTGGGCCCCGGCTAGCAAACCCGATCCCTAACCCGCAGGCGGCGACCATGATCGCCATACGCTGCGGGCATGCGAGTTGGACCGTCTGCCCATCGGCACGGAGTTGCACACGATGACATCTTGCATGCCTGGAGCAATGCCGTGGCCTACTTCGATCTGCTGGATGAGAGCGAGCCGGCGACAGGCGTCTGCATCGGTCCCGACAACGCCGGTAACCTGCTGGAGGTGCTCTACTTGAAGCTCGTGGACGACGACTTGATAATCCATGCGATGCCGCTGAGACCGGCCTTCAGAGCGTTGATGAGAGGAGTGTGACCATGGTCGCCAAGACTCGGGCGGATGCTCAACCTGTCCCCAAGCCGGACGAACTCGTCGAGATAGCTGAAGCATTCGAGCGCAGGCAGTTCAGCGAGGACGAGTTGGAAGCCATCCGCAAGACGCGCCGTAGCACGCCTCGCTAGATCGAAGCCACATAAGGTCGGCAGCCTTGAACTCCCGGCAACCCTGCCCCAGTGATCCAGATCACCCAAGACGCTGGAGCTCTTGATCCGAGATGACTTGATCCGATGAACGGCACGCTCGCGCTGGGCCTCGAGGCTGAGTCCCTTGATCCCGACAACGTCACTGACTGGGCGTTGGCGCGGTTCCAGGAGCGCTACGGCCCCGACATCACCAAGGACGACGTCTGGGAATACGCCTACGGCGTGATGCACGCCCCCGACTGGCGTGAGCGCTACCGCCACGACCTGCAGCGCAACCTGCCCCGCATTCCCCTCGCCGACGACTTCGAGGCCTTCCGAGCCGCCGGTCGCCGGCTGATCGACCTCCACGTCGGCTACGAGTCTGTCGAGGAGCATCCGGTGGTGTGCCTGGTGGACGGCGAGCCCGACGAGGGCTCAGCCGACCCGGGCGCCTACCGCATCGACTCCAAGATGCGCTGGGGCGGCGGGCGCGGCCAGGCCAACGAGGACCGCAGCGTGCTGATGGTCAACGACCGCTGCTGCCTCGTCGGCATACCGCCCGAAGCGCACGACTACACCGTGTCGGGCCGATCGCCGCTGCACTGGGCCATCGAGAGCCTGAGGGTCAAGCGCGACAAGGCCTCAGGCATCGTCGACAGCCCCGACGGCTGGCACGCCTGGGCCGACGAGCCGTTCAACCTGATCCGGCACCTACGCCGCCTGGTGACCGTCAGCGTGGAGACCGCCCGGATCGTCGCCGCCCTGCCCCCGTCCCTGCCCGAGGACTGAGGCCCTGCACCATCGGTGGTGGCGTCTCCAGCCTCATGTTGGGGGCTGTTCAGCTGCGGTCGGAGAGCATTTCGGCTACTCGGAAGGCTAGGTCTACCGACTGGCGGCCGTTGAGGCGGGGGTCGCACAGGGTCTCGAAGGCCTGCTCGAGGTCCTCGTGGCTGATGTCGTCGGCGCCGCCCACGCACTCGGTCACCGCGTCGCCGGTCAACTCGACGTGCACGCCGCCGGGCCAGGTGCCGCAGGCGTGGTGGGCCGCGAAGAATCCGCTGATCTCGGTCAGCACATCGTCGAAGTGGCGGGTCTTGTGGCCCGACTCCGAGGTGTAGGTGTTGCCGTGCATCGGGTCGCAGGCCCAGGCCACCGGGTGGCCGGAGTCCCGCACGGCCCGCAGCAGCGGCGGCAGCAGGCTCTCGATCTTGCCCGCGCCCATGCGGGTGATGAGCGTGAGCCGGCCCGGAACCCGCTGGGGATTGAGCACCTCGCACAGCGTCAGCACCTCGTCGGCGGTGGCGGTGGGCCCGATCTTGCAGCCCAGCGGGTTGTGCACGCCCCGCAGGAACTCCACATGGGCGCCGTCTAGCTGGCGGGTGCGCTCACCGATCCAGAGCATGTGGGCCGAGCAGTCGTAGGTGTCGCCGGTCAGCGAGTCCACCCGCGTCAGGGCCTCCTCGTAGTCCAGCACTAGGGCCTCGTGGCTGGTGTAGAACTCGACCTCGTGGAGCTGGGGGGTGTTGGCAGTGGTGACCCCGCAGGCGGTCATGAACCGCAGGGCCCGGTCGATCTCGTCGGCCATCTGCGCGTAGCGCCGCCCCGCTGGCGAGGTGGCCACGAACTCCCGGTTCCAGCTCGACACCTGCGACAGGTCGGCGTAGCCCCCTCGGGTGAACGCCCTCAGCAGGTTGAGCGTGGACGCGGCCCGGTGGTACGCGGTGAGCAGGCGGCGCGGGTCGGGCAGCCGCTCGGCCTCGCTGAAGCCGATGTCGTTGACCATGTGGCCCAGGAACGAGGTGAGTTCCACTTCGCCCTTGGTCTCGGTGGGGCTGGAGCGGGGCTTGGCGAACTGCCCCGCGATCCGGCCGACCTTCACCAGCGGCACGCCCCCGGAGTAGGTCAACACGATGGCCATCTGCAGGATCACCCGCAGTCGGTCCCGGATGGAGTCGGCGGAGGAGTCGAACGACTCGGCGCAGTCGCCCGCCTGCAGCAGGAACGCCTCGCCGTTGGCCACCCGGCCGAGCAGCCCGGTGAGGGCCCGTGCCTCGCCCGCGAACACCAGCGGGGGCAGGTCGCACAGAGCCTTGGCGGTCCGGTCGAGCTCGGCCTGGTCGGGCCAAGCCGGCTGATGGTGGGCGGGCTTGGCCCTCCAGGACGAGGGCGACCAGTCGCTTCCGCCGGCGAACAGCGTGGGGTCTCCGGCGGACATGGGCGCTAGGCCGCGTCTACCGTCTCGGCCAGGCTCAGTTCCTCGGCGTGCTCTCGCACGGCGTTGATGGCGCGCTTCACCAGGCGGCGGGCCGCCTCGGCGGTGACGCCCAGCTCCTCGCCGACCTCGCGGTAGGAGCGCTTGATGCCGTCGGAGAGCCCGAAGCGCTGCTCGACGGCGTACTTGGCCCGGGGCTCGAGGATGTCGAGCAGGCCGGTCACCATCTCCTCCTCGGCCTTGGCCATGACCTCTAGCTCGGGCCCGGGGTTGGCGTCGGGCAGCAGGTCGATCAGCTCGTTGCTGTCGTCGTCGCCGATGGTGCGGTCGAGGGAGGTGGGGGTGGTCAGCCGGTGCAGCCGGGCATGGTCGTCGTCGAGTTCGTCGCCGTCGCCGGACACCTGCCGCAGCGCGGCCCGCAGCGAAGCCGACCGGTCGCCGGGCAGCCGCACCAGGCTCGCCTTCTGGTCGAGGGCCCGTCCGATGGACTGGCGGATCCAGAAGGTGGCGTAGGTCGAGAACTTGAAGCCCTTGCGCCAGTCGAACTTGTCGACGGCGTGCTCGAGGCCGAGATTGCCCTCCTGGATGAGGTCGAGCAGCTCCATGCCCGGGGGCAGGGGATAGCGGCGGGCCACGCTCACCACCAGGCGCAGGTTGGCCCGGATGAAGCGGTCCTTGGCGGCGGCGGCCTCTCGGATCGCCCGGTCGAGGTCGCGGCCGGTCTCGCCCTCTTCCTTGCGGAGGCGGGCCTCGACGCCGCGCTCGATGGCCTGCGACAGCTCGCGCTCCTCTTGGGCGTTGAGCAGTGCCACCGCACCGATTTCGTTGAGATACTGTCCTACTGAGTCGCTCATGTCGGATTCACCTGGCCGGGCCCGCTCGCGTGGCGGGGCGGCTTTCTCGCTTTCTTTGTGGGGAGGATTCGGTGCCGGGCGCACACCCTCCAAGTGCGCTACTCCAGCCCAGACGTAGCAATATAGATTAGTTGCCCGCTGAGGGCAAGTCAAGGCGTGCAGCCGCGCCAAATGTGACATAGGTCACTCGCCTTCAGCCGGAGCCGCCTGCGAGCGGAACACAGTGCGCTTGAGCGGCCCATCATAGACTCCCGCGGTGCCGCGACCCGACCCGCTCCGCATAGGCGTGCTGGGGGGGACGTTCGATCCGCCGCATTTTGGACATCTCGCCGCGGCGCTGGAGGTGCGCCACCGGCTGGAGCTCTCGGTGGTGCTGCTCGTGGTGGCCAACGATCCCTGGCAGAAGACCGCCGTGCATCCGGTGACGCCCGCGGCGGTGCGCCTGGAGATGGTTGCCGCCGCGGTGCGGGGCCTCGACGGCCTCGAGGCGAGCGCCCTGGAGATCGACCGAGGCGGCGAGAGCTACATGGCCGACACGCTGCACGAGCTGCGCTCCCTGCATCCCGGCGCGGAGCTGCTGATGGTGGTGGGCTCGGACATCGCACCCCGGCTCGACACCTGGAAGCGTCCGGCTGAGCTTCGGGAGCTGGCTGCCGCGGTGGTGGTAGATCGGGCGGGGCGCGTCGGCGGGCGCCCCGGCGCGGACTGGCCGTGCGTCGTGGTGGAGGCGCCCGCACTGGACATCTCGTCGTGCGACATCCGCTCCCGGTTCGCGGCCGGGCGGCCGGTGCAGGCCCTGGTGCCCGCGGCGGTGACCGAGGTGGTCCGGGCCAGGGGCTTGTACGGGTGCGGACGCTGAGGCGCAGCCGGCCCGCTGCTCACGCGCCCGGCGAGCGTCGCTGGAGCGTTGCGGCACGGGTGCCGATGCCGGGGCATCGCCGGCCCGCGCCCCGCGCCCACCCGTTCTGGCGGTTCGTGTTTCCGGGGGTGGTCGCAGCCGCGGGGATCGCGGTGCTGTTGCTGGCCCTCGAGGGCGGACGGGCCGTTCTCAACACCACCGTGCAGGGCGTCGAGGAGGAGGTCGTCCTGGAACCCGACGAGCCCGGCTACCTGGAGCTGGTGGCGGCCACGCCGACGCTGCTGTCGCTGCACACTGACGGTGGCAGCCTCACCGGGGCCGCTTTCGTGGCCCTCACGGGCGTCGATGCGGGTGGCGGGGTGGTGTTGCTGCCGGCCGACCTGCTGATCGTGGGTGAGGGCGTCTCGCCCGCGCAGGGCGAGACGCTCAGCGACATCTTCGCCGCGGGAGGGGTGGAGGCCGTCCGTCCGGTTGCCGAGCGGATGTTCGGCCTGGGGTTCGACGAGGTGGTGGAGGTGCCCACCGAGTGGCTTGCCCACAGCATCGGCGGGGCCGCGCCGCTGCCCTACCTCCTCGCCGACGATCTCATCGAGGCGGTGCCCGACGGCGTGACGCGGGTCGTGTACGAGTCGGGACGCTACGAGCTCAGTGCGGCCGACGCAGCCGCGGTGTACGCCCATCGCAACCCCGACGAGGCCGACGGCAACCGAGTGCAGCGCCAGAGGGCCATGTGGGAGTCGTGGCTGGGGGTGATCGCTCGGGCGCCGGACCCGGCCGCGGTCGTCCCCCCGGCCGACTCACCGCTGGCGCCGTTCCTGCGGGCCCTCGGGGCGGGCACGACGGTGGTGGAGGTGGTTCCCTTCGAGTCGTTCTCGCCCGATCCCGGCGCGGCGCCGGTCCCGATGCTGGGCTCCGGGAGCCGGTCGTGGCTGCGGGCCGAGGCTCTGGAGCTGGTGCCCTGGCCCCGGCAGCCGGAATCGTTCCTGCGTCCCCGGGTGCAGCTGCTCGACGGCACCGGCGATCCGTCGATCCGCGACAGCTGGGCCGGCGACGTGGTTGCCGCCGGGGGCGTGGTCACCGTGATCGGCAACGCCAGCGCCTTCGGTGTGGAGGCCACCCAATTCGCCTACCATCGCTCCGAACTCGTGAACGACCCCATCACCAACTCCATCGCCATCGAGCTCGGCGTCGACATGACCCTCGTGCAGGGCGCGGACGATGTGGTCGACATCACGGTGACGGTCGGGCTCGACCAGGCGGCCCGGTGACGACAAGCGCCAGCCCGGCCGATGCCGCCGCGTCGGCCCACTCGGATTCTGGTCCATCCGCCGCGGCCGATCTCGCCACTGCGGTGCATGCCGATGGCGGTTCGGCCCCGGCCGCGTTGGCCGGTGCGCCTGACCCGGCCGCGGCTGACGGCGACGGGGCTCGGCGCTGGGCTGTGGCCGCGGCCGCGGCGGCCGACGAGCGCAAGGGCGCCGACACGGTGGTGATCGATGTGGGCGACGTGCTGGCGGTCACCGACCTGTTCGTGATCACCCACGGCAACAACGCCCGGCAGGTGCGCGCCATCGCCGAGGGCGTCGAGGAGCTGGTGAAGCAGGCGGGCGGCCCCTCCCCGCGGCGCATCGAGGGCGCCGACGACCGCCAATGGGTGCTGCTCGACTACGGATCGTTCGTGGTGCACGTGTTCGATGCCGAGCGGCGCGCCCTGTATCAGCTCGAGCGGCTGTGGGGCGACTGTCCGCTGATCGACTGGCAGACCGAGGCGGAGTCGGGGGACACGGGCGGCGCGGCACCCGAGCCAGGGTCGGGGAGCTAGCGGGCGCGGAGCCTGACGGGGGTGGAGACCTCGGCGAAAAAGTCGTTGCCCTTGTCGTCGATCACGATGAAGGCGGGGAAGTCCTCCACCTCGATGCGCCACACCGCCTCCATGCCGAGCTCGGGATAGTCGAGAACCTCCACCCGCCGGATCGAGTCCCGGGCCAGGCGGGCGGCCGGTCCCCCGATGGAGCCCAGATAGAAGCCGCCGTGGCGGGCGCAGGCCTCGGTCACCTCCGACGAGCGGTTGCCCTTGGCCAGCATCACCAGCGATCCGCCCGCGGCCTGGAACTGGTCGACGTAGGAGTCCATCCGGCCCGCGGTGGTGGGCCCGAACGAGCCCGAGGCATAGCTGGGCGGCGTCTTGGCTGGGCCGGCGTAGTACACCGGATGGTCTCGCAGATACTGCGGCATCGCCTCGCCGGCGTCGAGGCGCTGCTTGATCTTGGCGTGGGCGATGTCGCGGCCCACCACCAGCGTGCCGGTGAGGGCCAGGCGGGTCTTGACCGGGTAGCGGGTGAGTCGCTCCAGGATCGCGGCCATGGGCTGGTCGAGGTCCACCGGCACGACCTCGCTGGAGAGTTCGTCGGCGCTGGTCTCGGGCAGGAAGCGGGCCGGGTCGGTCTCGAGGCGCTCGATGAACAGCCCCTCTGAGGTGATCTTGGCTCGGGCCTGGCGGTCGGCTGAGCAGCTCACTGCGATCCCGACCGGGTTGGAGGCCCCGTGGCGGGGCAGGCGCATCACCCGCACGTCGTGGCAGAAGTACTTGCCGCCGAACTGCGCGCCGATGCCGAAGGTCTGGGTCAGTTCCAGGATCCGCTGCTCCCATTCGAGGTCTCGGAACCCGTGGCCGGTGGCGGGGTCGCCGGAGGTGGGCAGGGAGTCGAGGTACTTGGCCGAGGCGAGCTTGGCTGCCTTGAGGTTGTATTCCGCCGACGTGCCGCCCACCACCAGGGCCAGGTGGTAGGGCGGGCAGGCGGCGGTGCCGAGCAGCCGCAGCGTCTCGTCGCAGAAGTCGAGCAGCGACTGCTCGTTGAGCAGGGCCTTGGTCTTCTGGTACAGGAACGACTTGTTGGCCGAGCCGCCCCCCTTGGCCATGTAGAACAGCTCGTAGGCGTCGCCGGGCTTGGCGTGGATCTCGATCTGGGCGGGCAGGTTGTTGTTGGTGTTGGCCTCGGTGAACATGTCGAGCGGGGCGAGCTGCGAGTAGCGCAGGTTGGACGTGCGGTAGGTGTCGTGAACGCCCCGGGCGATGGCCTCGGCGTCGTTGCCGAAGGTCAGCACCTGCTCGCCCTTGCGGCCCATGATCACCGCGGTGCCGGTGTCCTGGCACATGGGCAGGATCCCGCCCGCCGCGATGTTGGCGTTCTGCAGCAGCTCGGTGGCCACGAAGCGGTCGTTGTCGGAGGCCTCGGGGTCGTCGAGGATGTTGCGGAGCTGTTGCAGGTGGTCGGAGCGCAGATAGTGGTTGATGTCGTGCATGGCCGCCGAGGTGAGCTGGGTCAGCGCCTCGGGCTCGACCCGCAGGAACGTCCGGCCCGCGGCCTCCATGGTGGAGACCCCCTCGGTGGACAGCAGCCGGTACTCGGTCTCGTCGGGTCCGAGGGGCAGCATGTCCGAATAGGCGAATTCGCTCATGCTGTTGCTCGCTGGCGGGTCGGCGGTGTCGGCCGAAGTGTCCATGCCGTTCCAGTCTCGCTGGCCGTCGGCGCCAGCGGGGGTGTTGCGCTGCTCGAGTCTCGCTGGTTGGCGGGGTCGGCCATGCTGCCTCGCGTTCCTGGGGCCTCCGCGGTCAGGCTTGTGCCGGCGTGCCCCCGAAGGCCACCGGATCCTGCCCGTCGCCGATCACCGGGCGCTGCCAGCGGGTGAACTCCGAGACCGTCTCGGCCACGCCTCTCCACTCGGCGGGATTCCAGCCCTGCGCCGAGGCGGCGACCGATCCGTCCTGCAGGACGAACGCGAACGCGGGCAGCGCGTCGATGCCGAGGGCGGCGGGCACTCGGCGGTCCGGGTCGGTGAAGGTGAGGATCTCCCGGGCGTACGGCCCGAGGAAGCGCCGGGCGTCACCGGGTCCGCAGGCCACCACCCAGCAGGTCCGGCACCCGGCCTCGGCGTAGGTGACCAGGATGCGGCGGGCGGTGTGCAGGATCCAGGCGCTCTCGTTGGTGTAGGGGTCGAGCAGCACCGGCAGCAGCGGGAAGGTGGTGAGCCAGTCCTCGAGGGGCCTGGCCTTGCCGCCCAGGGGATCAAGCTCCAGGTCGAGCGAGATGGTCGTCACGAGGGCCCAAGCTAGCGGTTGAGCACTACCGGCCGGCGGGTGGTGTCTTCGGCTGGTTTGTCTGCCCGGCTGGTGGGTCCGCCCGGCCGGCGGGTCCTGTCGTCGAGTCCGAACGACCGAACGGGCTTCGCCCTATCCTCGGTCGTTCCGACTCGCCGCCACCCCCCGGCCTTTCGATTCGTGGCTAGTCCGTCCCGTTGCGTTCGATGTGGACTCGCCGCCACTCCCTGGCCTTCGCGTCGTGTCTGGCCGGGCCGGTTGAGTTCGATGCGGACTCGCCGCCACCCGCGGCGCGGACCGGTTGCTTTCGGCGCGGGTGGTGGTTGCCTACGCTCGGGGGATGCACCCGATTGAGCGGCTTCGGTATGTGGCCCGGGCCGGTGTGGTGCCGGTGGTGCCGCTGGTGCGAGAGTCGGCCGCTGCGCTGGCCTCGTTTGCCGACGATCCGAAGGGTCTGCTCACATCGTGTCGGCGGCTGCTGGATCGGCGCGGCGACTGTGCGCCGCTGGTGTGGCTGTGCGCCCGGATGCTCACCGCCATGGATCCCCGCTGCGAGGCGATGCGGGTGATGGAGGACCTGGACGACGACGCCACTGAGCGGGCGCTCCTGAACGGACTGCACAGCCTGCCCGCCGCCTCGGGCGTGCTCGCGGTGGGGGAGTTGGGGGCCTACGGGGCTGCACTGGACGACCGCCCGGATCTGCGGTGGATCGAGCCAGGCGATCTCGAGGCCGCGGGCTCAGCCGATCTGGTGCTGATGGCCAGCGACTGCGTGGGACCGTCGCAGGCCCTGGTGGTGGCCGAGGCCGTGGCTGTGGCCGAGATGGCCCGAGGCTTCGGAGCGCCGGTGTGGCTGATCGCTGGCGCAGGACGGATACTGCCCGACCGCATGTGGGCTCTTCTGAGCGCCAGGCATCGTCTGGAGGATCCGGCCATGCGAGGGCTGGCCGTGCTGGACCTCGACCGGTTCGTGACCCAGATGGTCACACCCTGGGGCCTTCACGCGCCCACTGAGGCGGCCCGACGCTCCGACTGCCCTGTCGTCCCCGAGCTCTTTGTGCGATGACGGTCGGGATTGGGGCTAAGAGGCCGAGCGAGTAGGCGAGTGATTCATGTCCATACGGGCGAGGCCGTGGCCCGAGCGGCCCGTGAGCGCAGCGAACAAGAGCGGGAATGACCCCGCCGCGACGCGACGAGCTTGCACCTACCCGCGCACGCTCTAAGGCGGCGATGACTGGGTTGGACCGGTTTGAGGGGCGGCCGGGGGCCCGCGACGGATACTGGCCCTCGGCGTGGCCGGCCGAGTGCGGCGGCAACCGGCGCCAGAAGGCGGCCCTCGGGCGGCTCGACGCCGCGACGGGCACCGCTTCGGTGGCCGGCCGGCGCAACGGGCGCTGGAACGTGATGTCCGTGGAGCGCGAGCCCGACCAGTGGTACCTGGGCGGCACCATGCCCGCCTTCAGCGGTCCCGAGCCCTACGGCTGGGTGGAGCGCCTGGACCTGAGCGAGGGCGGCGCCGACCCCGAACACTTGGAGCCGCTGGCTTGCTCGCCGCAGTTGCCGTGCGGCGGCCATGTGTGGTGCGGGTCGATCCTGGTCCACGCCAACGGCGCGGTGTACAGCGTCAACGGCTCGTACCTGCACAAGCTCGACCCCGGCGACTTGACGGTGCTGGCCGAGAGGCGGCTCCCGGTCGATCGCTCCCACAATGGGATGCTGGCGTTGAGCGACGGCACCCTCGTCACCAAGGATCTGCGCCTCGAGGGCCAGGGCGGCACCACCCTGACCCGCCTGGAGCCGGAGTCGCTGGAGCTGGTCGGCGCACCGCTGGTGCTGCCCGAGGGCTCGATGGGACGCATCGCCGCCGACGTCGTCGATGTCGACGGATCCGCGGTGGAGTTGGTCTACGTGCCCGGCACCGAGCACTTGTGGCGCCTCTTCGTCGGGGCACCGGGCGGATCGCACGGAGCGGGCGGATGCGGCCTGGAGATAGATGCGGGCTGGAGGCCCCGGTATCGCGCCGCCGGCGGTGCCCAGGGCCTGGCCTGGGACTCGTGCCTGTCGGGCGGCGACTGCTGGATCATGGACTGCGGCGACATCGAGTCGGTGCGGGCTATCCACACCGCCGAACCCAACGGCCGCTTCGACGAGGCGCCCGGCAACGCGCTGTCGTGGCGCCGGCCCGCGCCGTGGTCGGGGGCGCAGCGGCTGTTGAGATTCAGCCTCGCCGACGGCGACGGGGCCGAGATCCAGCCGTTCGGCACCCCCGGCGGCGGGATAATCGCACCGCCGGTGCATGTGCCCGAGGTGCAGATGGCCATCGCCTGGGATTCGGTGAACGGCGGCCTCGCCGGGGTGGAGAAGCTGGCGGACGGGCCGTCGCGGGACATGCGAGTCGCCTGGCACCTGGACGTGCGCCCATCAATGCAGCCGGTTGTATTTCCGGAGTCGGGAGAGTTGGTGATCAACGACTTCACGCCCGGCGCGGGCGGGGGCCCGCCCTCCGACGACCTGGTGGTGGTGGATATGGCCACCGGGGCCCTCATCGACCGCGTCCCCACCGGCTCTCGAGTAGCCAACGGAATGTTCCTCAGCGCGGCCAGCAATCGCAGAGTCCTGTACGCCAGCACAACCGCAATAGCAATAGCCGCCTGGTCCTGATCAGGATTCTGGAGGACACGGGTTATGTGTTACACTGTTTACGTGGCAAACCTGACTCTGGCGATCGACGACGATTTGTTGCGTCGGGCGCGTATTCGGGCGCTTGAGGCGGGCACTTCGGTGAATGCTGCGGTGCGCGACTTCCTGGTTGCCTATTCCGGAACGCCGCAGCAGGGTGCCACCGTGCGGACGCTCATCGACCTAGCCGAAGAGGCGGGTGCCACCAGCGGGGCTGCTGGCCGCACTTGGACCCGCACCGACATCTACGCCGAGCGGGCAGAACGCTGAGCGTCTTCGTCGACACGAACGTGTTCGTGTACCTCTACGACCATGCCGATGCCGTCAAGCAGCACAAGGCCCGGGCTGTGCTGATCGAACGGTCGGACCAGATCGTCATCTCCACCCAGGTGCTTACCGAGTTCTTCTGGGTGGTAACCCGCAAGCTCGGCCTCGACGGACCGACGGCACAAGAAGCCGTGCGCCAGATGGCGACGCTGCGTGTCGTGCCCGTGGACCACCGCTTGGTGCTTCGGGCCACCGAGACCGCCGTCGCCGCCGGACTCTCCATCTGGGATTCCCTGATCGTCGAGGCCGCGGCCGTGGCCGGAAGTACCCAACTGCTGACGGAAGACCTCAACGACGGCCAGATCATCCGAGACGTCCGAATCACCAACCCGTTCGCCGAAACGTGACGCCGAGGCCGGCGACTTGCAGCACTCGTAGAGCGCACTGATTTGAATGCCGGGCCTGCGGTCCTGGGGCAGGGGTGTTGGGATCGGCGTCGCGGCTAGGGGGCTTGGCGCTTGAGGAAGTTGATCCAGTCGCTCGCGGGTATTCCCGACAGCCGCCGCTGCAAGACGTCGTGGGTCCAGTCGTTCATGATGCCGATTCTGGCTATCCGACCAAAGTTGCCGCCGCCGTCGTAATCAGGCCTGTCCGAGGTGTGGCTGCGCTGCCGGTAGGGGGCGTCTACCGAGGGCGACTCGATGGCCCGGCTGCGCTTCGTGTCCCGGACGTGCTGCCACCAGTAGTTCCGGTACTCGGCGGCGTGTCTGGCCGACCAGAGGCCAGGCGAGTCGACGCGTGGAACGCCCGAGAGCACATTGGACAGATGCCACGGCACGACCGCCAGCAGGTCCCACTCGGTGCAGGCTGCCGGAGTGACCGTGTAGCGGAAGCTGGGCTCCGCCTCCTTGGACAGCACATACCAGCCTTTGAGTTCTATGCCCAAGGCCACGTCGAAGTCGCCGGAGTCGAGTTGCCGCTGCAACAGGACGTCCGGGAAGGTCTGAGACTGGCGTTCGAATCGGTGGAGGGGCCACTCATCGTCTGGGTCCCACACATCTCGTATCCGGTTCAGTGTGTTGACTACTTGCACCTCGATCGTGGTTCCGAGCATCGTGTTGAGAGCGAACAGGTCGCTGGCGTCGATTCCCTCGATGTTGGTGGTCGAGTTGAAGTAGCCGGGAAGCGCCAGCAGCGCTTCCTTGACCCGATGTGTCAGCGGCGTTCGGGGGTCGTCGGGATCGGGCTTGGGGGCGGCAGGCTCAATGGGAATCGGTTTCATGCCGTGGAGTCGGGCAATGAGCGAGAGCCGGCGGATTGCAGCCGCTCGACGGCCAACTCCGCGAAGTGCTCGACAAGTTCGGCGCCATACGCGTGGCGTCCGAGTTCGACGGCCGCGACGGCGGCGCTGCACAGCCCGCCGAAGGGCTCCCACACCACGTCGCCCGGCCGGGTAGAGGCTCTGATGATGCGACGCATGAACTCCAGCGGCTTCTGGTTCAGGTGTACCGCGGCGTTGCGCCCCGGCCGGTGGACGCGGGGAGCGGAGCGCACGCCGTTGCCCTTGTAGCGCTCGCCGCCGTTGAGCGGCGGCGCCGACCAGACGTTGGTGATGCCGTGGGCGTGGCTCCAGACATCGCGCAGGGCGGCCCATTCGTCCGCAGTGACCGGCTTCTTGCCGTCGAGCGAATAGTACGGTGCGCCGTCGGTTCGGCCGTGCTCATTGGCGTAGGACACCAAGCGCTGCATCATCTCGGCAGGCGGGAAGTACCAGAGCCAGTCCTGCGTCAAATACTTGCGGGTGGCCGCGTTGGCCACCCCGCAGGCCTCGTTGGCGGCCTGAAGCCGCAGCCCGGCCCGCTGCCACTCGTAGCGCAGCCATTCCTTGGCCGGCATCACGCCGTCAGCAGTCGGGAACTCCAGCCGACGCCGGTAGAAGGCGCACACCTCCGTCACCACCGGGAAGCGCCTGATCGTCTCTCCGTTCACATTGCCGGCAATGTGTGCGATGCCCTTGTCCCACACGATGGTCTGCACGTACTCCCAGCCGTGGCGGTCCAGTACCGGATGCACCGTTGCCCACCCCACCTCGGTGTTCCAGAACCACAGTGTGGAGGAGGCTTGGGCGTGTTTGGCCCAGGACTCGACATGGGGCTCGTACCAGTCGGCTAGCCCCTGCGGCGTGCGAGGGTCGCCGGGGAAGCCGCCCACCCCGTAGGCGCCGTCAGAAATGATCGCTGAGGGAGCGGGCCACTGCGGGTAGGCGTCGATGGCGTCCCCCAGATACACGGACCACCCGGCATCCTGGCCTGCTTCCTCGTTCGACACTCGTCCGTCCCTGCTGTGTCCCAATGGCAGCCTACGCAACCTCACCACGGCACTGGGTCATGCTCCGCCTCCTGCCTCGTCGTGATCGTGGGGCAGTTCAATAGCGGGGAACGCCGACCCGGCACGCCAAGGTACCGGAGACCTACGACAGCCCTCGCGAGGAGCCAGGCGCTGGATTGTGGTGCCCTTCAGGGAGACAGTGCGTTGGCGACGAATCGGCGCGTTGACCGCGGGTCCAGCGATGCAGCGTGATCCTGGTCTGCCATACAATCGGCGCTCGTGCCCAGCCGAGTACGGCGAGCGACAGTTCGCGAACTGATCGATGCGGGACTGTTGGAACCCGGGACCGTGCTCAACCGTGGTCGCCCGCGTCGAGGGGTCGATCACTACGTCACGGTACTCGCCAGCGGAAACCTGAGATTTGACAACGGAAGGCAGTTCTCATCTCCGTCTGCCGCAGCCCAGGTCTCGCAGGCTAGAGCTGTCCTTGATGGCTGGACCGAATGGCATCTGCCCGATGGCCGATCACTGGCCGAATTGAGCAACGAGTTCGATCGCGTCGGCGAACCTGAGCGTGCTGATGCCAGCGGGTTCCCCTCCCGGGGGCACGCTTCGGAGCCTGACCTTGCTCTCGACACTCCGCGGCCATCAGTCGGTGGTCCGGGTGCGACCTTGAGGGCGCCTAGCCCTCTCTGGTTGCCCGCGGGCGGGAGTTTCGACATCGATGGCCGCAGTATCAGCGGGGGCTTGGTCTACGTTCGCGGACCCGAGCCTTCAGCGGACAGCGTTGAGCCTGATCCGAGCCGCATCGATCTTGCTCTGCCGGTCGCCTGGGATCACCCAGACTGGTCGGGCGACACCATCTACGATCTTCCCGACTACAGCGCGTTCGACCCGAGAGCTCGTGCCGCCTACTTGGGCTGGCTGGCGCATGGTCGGCGTCACGCCGGAGTCGCCATCGACTATGTGCTCCTCTTCTACTACGGATTGGAGAAGCGCCTTCTGGTCGACATGGCTGAGGACTTCAACCACTCGGACACCGACTCGCTGTTATCCGAAATGGCGGGCCTGCTCGATGTGTACGGCCATGAACCGCGGTTCCGCGAATTTGCGCAGTCGTTGCTGGACCTGGTCGAAGCGGCGCGTGCTGTCCATTCGGTGCCTCAGCCGGTCGAAGCGTCCAAGCCGCGGCTGGGCGCGGCCGTGCCGCCCGTGCTGCGGGTCGGGTTGGGTCGGTGCGCCAGCGTTGGCTCACCGATTACTGCTCCCTGGGCGCTCAGCTATCTTCGTCATCATCCGGCTCGGCCTCACCGACTCCCCGAGGACCGCTGCCGCGCCGAGTTCGACGAGCTGTTCTCAGCGCGCTACTCGAAGCGCTTCGGGGACGGAATCGTATTGGCGCCGTGCCAGCACGAGTTGATGCTTCGCTACCGTCCGGCCTCGCCTGGAATCCACAACGAGATTCGGCGACCGGTCGCATCAGTGCCCGACGTGGAGTTCGCATCCCGAGCCGGGGACTCGGCAAGCCTGTTCCATCTGGTTCAGGATCTCGCCTGGGAGTGCACAGACGATCTGGAAGCGTTCAGGCGATTCAAGCAGCGCTGGCCCGATCGAGCCGACAGCGTGATCGGCGCGGCACTCTTGCCCGAGGAACTCCTCGATTCGGGTTCCGGTGGGAGTCTCGCCGATCTTCGGGAATGGCTCTTGGGACAACTCGGCGGCGACTCCAGGGTCTCAGTTCCCTGGGACGAAGTGGCGAGCCGCTGCTCATTGAGCTCCGAAGGTCTGTCGAGGAGCGAAGCTCTGCTGGTGTCACGGCTGCTCGCAAAGTTGGGCGTGGGAATGGAGCCCGATGTCCGATTCGGCGGGGCGGTGGCCCGCTCTGGATCTGACATTGTGCTGTTTGCTCTACTCGACGGAGCGACCTCGGCACCGTCGCGTGGTTACGCGGCAGCGTGTGCAGTGGTCCATCTGGCAGCGACAGTCGCCGCGGCAGACGGAACAGTCAGTAGTGAAGAGCAGCGTCTTCTGGCCCGCCATATTGAGAGCGGACTGGGACTCGACGGGTCGGAGCGATCGAGGCTGGAAGCGCATCTCGACTACATGGCCATGCGCAGCTTCGATCACTCCGACATCGCCGCAAGGGTCCGAGCACTCTCGGCAGACCAGCGTTTGGATGTGGGCGGGTTGCTGGTCGATGTGGCTGCAGCCGACGGGCAGATCAATGCCGAAGAGGTTCAGACGCTAATGACGTTGTTCGCCAGCCTCGGACTCGACCAGGCGAAGCTGTTCGAGTTGCTGCAGGAGAAGGCTGCCGTCCATGGCGACTCACCACCGGCGGTGGCTGTGGACTCGGATCCTGGCCGCGTACGCGTGCAGGCGCCTCCTGAGACAGCAGCTGTCGATGCGCCTCCCGACAGGTCCGACCACGGCGCGGCCCGTTTCTCGTCGCTGATTCAGTCGGCTGAGACACCCGTCTCAGAATCGGCACTTGAGAATCGCCCGGCTGCGGTGCCGTTGGACGAAGAGGCGATCGACAGGAAGCTCGCCGATGATGCTCTGACAACGGCGCTCTTGTCCGACATCTTTGCCGATGAGGGAGACTTCGACGAGGACTTCGCGACTGCACTCGACGAGGATTTGGGTGTCGAATTCGATGAGGACTCTGATGTCGAAGTTGATGTCCGAGACACTGACAGTGGTGCCGACTCCGCCGAATCTGGGGAGGTGCCCGGGCTGGCCGAGCAGCCCACACGCCGCGGTCAGCGGGAACCGGAAGCGTTCCACGCGGAGGGCCCGATGGCGGCCAGCTACGAAGGTCGGGACTTGGAGGGTCCGGGCCTGGCCTGGTCGGTCTCGCCCGCGCGGGCCGCGGGAGTGTTCGTGTGGGGACTCGACGTTGAACACGCGCGACTTGCGGTGGCTCTGACGCGCGAATCGAGATGGTCCCGATCCGATGTCGAGGGTCTGGCTGGACCTCTCGGCCTCGGCATGCTCAACGGTGCCATTGACGTGATCAACGAGGCGGCTTTCGAGAACTGTGACGAGTTGCTGCTAGACGGCGAGGATCCTTTGGAACTGAACGATTATGCAGCCGAGAGGCTGATCGAGGCGGCGGTAGTCGACAGTGACGTCTCGGCACGGGCCCTCGAAGATGACTGGCGCATGGCGGCGAGCCTCGTCATGGGAGTCGAGCCCGGAGACCCGACGCTGTGACTGGTACCTCCTCGACCGCCGCCGACGCTTCGGCGAGCATCCGCCCGCGGGATCGCGGTGCCATTGTCAATGCCTTGCGGGCCGGCGTGATCCCGCGCGCCGGGCTTCAGCACATACAAGTGGGGCGGAACGCTGAGATAGAGGCTCTCGTCTCTGACCTCGACCGGATTGCCGATCGGGGCTCGTCGTTCCGGATGGTCGTCGGCGACTACGGCGCCGGCAAGTCGTTCTTCTTGGGGCTGGTGCGCTCTATCGCGTTGAGGCGCAGACTCGTGACGATCCACGCCGACCTCTCCCCCGACCGCCGACTCCAGTCCACGGGCGGGCAAGCCCTCGGCCTGTACCGGGAACTGATGCGCAATGTCTCGACTCTCGGCAAGCCCGGCGGCGGGGCGTTGCCGTCGGTGGTGGAGCGGTTCGTCACCGACAGCCTCAGACGCGCCCGAGCCCGAGGCGCCAGCCCCCAGGCTGTGATCCGCGGCCGGATGGCCGATCTGCAGGAACTCAACGGCGGCTACTACTTCGCCGATGCAGTCGCCGCATACTGGCGCGGCCACGACACCGACAACGTCCAACTGCAGTCCGATGTGGCGCGCTGGCTGCGCGGCGAGTTCCCCAACCGAACCGAGGCCCGCAAGGCCCTGGGCGTGAACGCCGTCGTCACCGACGAATCCGTCTATGACTACCTGAAGCTCTTCGCCCGATTCGTTCGGCTGGCGGGCTACCGCGGCCTGCTGGTGTGCCTAGACGAGATGGTGAACCTCTACAAGCTCTCGCACACCCAGTCCCGCCAGCGCAACTACGAGAAGGTGCTGCTGATCCTCAACGACTGCCTTGCAGGCTCGGCGGCCGACGTAGGGTTCGTCGTGGGCGCCACCACCGACAGCCTGACTGATCAGCGGCGGGGTCTCTATTCGTACGGGGCGCTGCGCACCCGTCTGCAGGAGAACACCTTCGCCTCCACCGGACTCGCCGACTACTCAGGACCCGTGCTGCGGCTCGACAACCTCACACCCGAGGACATGTACATCCTGCTCACCAAGCTTCGCCATGTGTTCGCGGGAGGCGACCAGGGTGCCTACCTGCTGCCTGACGAGGGTCTGAGGGCCTTCATGGGGCACTGCGAGTCTCGGATTGGTGATGCCTATTTCCGGACGCCGCGAACCACGGTCAAGGAGTTCCTGGACCTCCTCGCCCTGCTGGAGCAGCATCCCGGAACACAGTGGTCCAACCTTGTGTCGCGCATCGAGATTGCGCCTGAGAGCAACCCCGACCTGGTTCCGCTTGACGGTGAGGAGGATCCCACATCCGTGGGTGGCGATGACGGGCTTGTTGCCGTCACCATCTGATCCTCCAGAGGCCCTCTCAGCCTTCTCGCGGCTGCATCCGAAGCTGCAGCGCTGGGCCCACGACCAGGGGTGGCGTTCACTGAGGGCGATTCAAGAGCGCGCTGTCACGCCGATTCTGGCCGGAGACCGCGACGTGATCATCTCGGCCTCCACCGCGGCGGGCAAGACCGAGGCGGCCTTCCTGCCGATCCTGTCGATGCTCGCCGATCGCCGAGATGAGCCGAGCACACGCGTCGAAGTGCTGTGCATCTCGCCCCTGAAGGCGCTCATCAACGACCAGTACGACCGTCTCGATCAGATGTGCGAGCAGGCTGGGATCGAGGTGCATCGCTGGCACGGCGATGTGGCGCAGTCGGCGAAGCTGCGAACGCTGTTGGCGGGCTCGGGCGTGTTGCTGATCACACCTGAGTCGCTGGAGGCACTCTTCGTGAATCGAGGCAGCCAGATCAGGCGGCTCTTCGCGGGGCTGCGCTGCATCGTCGTTGACGAGCTCCACTCCTTCATCGCCACACCCAGGGGTGCCCAGCTTCAGTCGCTATTGAACCGCATCGAGTTGGCGATCCGGCGTCGCCCGCCCAGGATCGCCCTCTCGGCCACGCTCGCTGACATGGATCAGGCCGCAGCCTTCCTTCGGCCCATTGGCCCGGGCCGCGTTGTGTGCCTTCAAGACACGTCGGGGTCAGGCGAATTGCTGCTCCAGGTGCGTGGCTACCGCAAGTCTCTGAGACCCGTACGGAGTGTTCTGAGCGCTGAGACAGCCGATCCGCAGTCAACTGAGAGCGAACCGGCCGACAGCCCTGGCGAAAGCGCGGAGCAGGAGATCGCCAAACACATCTTCTGGGAGTTGCGCGGCAAGGACAATCTGGTGTTCACCAACCGGCGCAGCGATGTCGAGGAGTACTCCGACCGGCTGCGTCGCTTGAGTGAACAGAAGGGCGTTACGAATGAGTTCTGGCCGCACCACGGAAGCCTGTCGAAGCCGATTCGCGAAGACGCGGAGGAAGCACTCAAGGACACATCCCACCCGGCTACCGGTGTGTGCACATCGACGCTGGAGATGGGAATCGACATCGGTTCGCTCGACAGCGTGGCCCAGATAGGTCCGCCGCCCTCGGTGGCCTCGATGCGGCAACGGCTTGGCCGATCCGGGCGCCGAGGCAAGCCCGCCGCACTTCGGATCTACCTGTCCGAGCAGGCCGGCGGCGGTGCACTTCATCCGGTCGACGAACTGCGGTGTGAGACAGCACAGACCGTCGCAATGGTGCGGCTGATGCGTGAGCGGTGGCTTGAAGCGCCCGTTGACCCTGGGTTCAACTACTCGACTCTTGTCCAGCAGACTCTCTCGACGATCGCTCAGCACGGTGGAGCGGCCCCGGCCGACTTGCACCGGGCGCTGTGCGGTCCGGGTCCGTTCGAGCTCGTGGACGAGCCCCGGTTCGCCCGCCTGTTGCGCGCCATGTCCGCCAAGGGGCTCGTCAACGAAGCGTCGGGCGGTTTGCTGCTCCACGGCGACAAAGGGGAGCGCACTGTCAACCACTACAGCTTCTACGCGGCCTTCGAGACCAGTGCAGAATGGCGGCTCGTGTCCGCGCGCAAGGCGCTGGGCACAATGCCCATCAATGGACCTCTAAGGGAGGGCGACCTGTTGATCTTCGCCGGTAGGCGCTGGCGGATCGCCTCGGTTGACGAGGATGTTCGAGTCGTCGAGTTGGAGCCTTCCGGCGGCGGAGCGCTACCTAGGTTCACGGGTGCAGGACCGCAGGTATCGGATCGAGTCCGCAAGGAGATGACCGCGGTCTATCGCTCCGACGAGATGCCTGCATGGTTGGATCCGCGCGCTCGCGAACTGTTGGCCGAGGGTCGTGCCGCTTGGCATCGTTTCGGGCTGAACTCCACGATGGTGTTGGACACAGACAGTGGTGTGCTGCTGTTCCCGTGGACCGGCGATCGTGCCCTCCACACCATCAAGATAGCCCTGAGCAGTACCGGCCTGGAGAACGTTGAGAAGATGGGACCGGTGGTGCAAGCCATGGGAAGCAGCGCAAGCGAGGTTGAGTCGGCAGTGCGGACCCTTCTCAGGCGGGAGCCGCCGGAGGCAGCCGAACTTGCCGCGAGTATCACCAATCGCCGCATCGACAAGTGGGACTGGGTACTTGACGACGCACTCCTGAACGAGTCGGCCGGTGCCCGCCTCTTGGACGTGGCAGTCGCATGGAAGGAACTGGCCAGGATCTCCGCTGACCTGGCGCGTTGTTGATGAGGCGGCCCGATTCCGCCTAGCTGGCTGTCAGGGGTCGGTTAGGGCCTTTAGCAACTTGTTGAAGGCGTCGTCGGCTATGGCTGTCATCTCTTTGTCGGTGCGGTCTTGGATGGGGTGGCTGGTCAGCACCGCGGCTGCGTCGAAGCCGAGAGACTCCGACTGGGCCGTCGCCGCGGAGGCGAAATGCACGGTGGACACGAACACGGCCGGGACGCCGCGGCGCTCCATGTCGCTGACGTCGTGCACACTGCACGACACGCAGGAGCCTCAATCAGCGAGCGCCTCGATCACCGCGTCGCACTCGGTGGCGATCTCGTGGCGCAGGTCCACCGGGGCGGGCTTGGTGAAGGTGGGCTTGGTGTAGCGGCTGACCGTGGCGCCGAGCCCGGTGAGGCGCTCGGCTATGCGGTCGAGGAAGACGTTGCCGCGGGGCTTGGAGATGTCGAGCAGGCCGACGGTCAGCCCGGCCAGCGACTCGGGCCGGGCTGCCCGCTGTCTTGCTGCGGGGGTCTGCTCCGAGGTGGGATCGAGGACGACGGTCATCGCATGGCCTCCTTGACGGTGCGAGGGTAGTCGCGAGCGAGTCTCACGGGGTTATCTCGCGGGTTACCGGGTCGCTGCCCCTGGGGCCGTTGGCCCAGCCGCCAATGATGGCCGAGAACAGTCCCGCCTTGGCGCCGGCATGGGCGACCAGCAGTCCGCCGGGACGGAACTTCGGGATCTTCTGGCCCGCGGCCGCCGGGGGCAGGCCCGCGGCCACGCCCCGAACACCGGCCAACAGCTCGTCGGCGTCGCCGAGCAACTCGGCCGACAACTCCTCCATGAATCGCTCCCGGCTCCAACCCGCCGCGGCGTAGCGGGCCATGTGCTCGGGCGAGAGCACCAGCATGGCGTCCATCCCCATCATCATTCTGGGCGACACCGTCGCCTGCAGAGCCTGGGCCAGGTGCTTGGTCAATGAATCGGGCGCGCGCGACCGCTCATCGGCGAAGATCCTCGGCGACTCGCCCGCGAACACGGTCACCGTCGACGCCTCCGCCGGCCAGCCCCGGCTCTCGGCCAGCGACGTCCACGGCGAGCCCGCCTCGTCCTCGGCGAAGCAGAAGCCGACCTTGGCCGGCGAGCCGAACGTGGCCCGGTCGACGCCGCCGGGACGGCCGCCGCCCACATTGCGCACCGCCAGCTGCAGGGCCCGGCCGATGGTCGAGTTGGCCCGATTGCCCTGGCCCAGGGCGTTGAGTCCGCTGTTCATGCCGATGCGCGCCGCCACCGGCCCGTTCACCACCAGCACCGGCCCGACGCTCATGGTGGTGGCCAGCACGCCGTGCATATTGAACTCGTCGGTGCAGGCGGCCTCCAGCGCGGCGATCACCACCGGCAGGAACTCGGGCTCGCAACCGGCCATCACCGCGTTGACGGCCACCTTCTCGACGGTGCACTCCACCAGGCTCGGCGGCACCACCGCCACCACCTCGGACGGGCCGCGGGTCGTGCCCGCGAGCATCCGCAGCACCCTCGCCTCCGTCGGCGGCACCACCGGCAGCCCGTCGGACCAGCCCCGGTCGAACATCGCCTCCCACTCGTCCTCGGCCGAGGCCAACTCGACCCGGCGGCTGCGCAGGCCCGATCCCGAGAAGCGAACCGCCAGCTCGTCGGCACAGGCCGGGTCGACGCTGAGAGAGCCGCAGCCCGGCCGCCAGTCGGGCAGCCCCTCGCCCAAGCCGCTCACCCCCGACAGCTCCTGCCACTGCTGGCGAGACCATCCGACGGTGCGGTCGGTGCCGCGGCCGTCGCCCACCTGCAGCAGCGTGGGCACGGTCTCGATGTCGTGATGCCACGACAGGGCCAAGTCACGGTCGTGTAGCACCCAGTCGGCGTCGGCGGGGAAGCTCGGATCGTCCTGGGTGATCACAGTCAGACCGGCCCGGTCGTGCAGGTCGGCCAGCACCGGCGCCACCAGCTCGCAGGTGGGGCAGTCGCGCTTGACCACCGCCACTAGTCCCTCGGGCAGGGGCGGCACCAGACTCATGATGCGATTGTGCCACTGCTACCCTGCCGATGCGATGACCGGCGGCAGCGAACCCAGCGACGGCCGCGAGTTCCGCCGGGTGCTGGGCCACTACCCGACCGGCGTGACCGTGGTGACCGCGGCCGCCGCCGACGGGCCCGAGGGCATGACCATCGGCTCGTTCTCCAGCGTGTCGCTCGATCCGCCCCTGGTGTCGTTCTGCCCCGGCCACGACTCTGACTCATGGGCGAGGATGCGCGGCGCAGGCGCCTTCTGCGTGAACGTGCTCGGCGACCACCAGGCCGACGTGTCGTCGCTGTTCGCCAGCAGGGTTGACAACCGCTTCGAGGGCATCAGCATTCGGGCCGAGGCCACCGGCGCCCCGGTGATCGACGGGTGTCTGGCCTGGATCGACTGCCGCATCGAAGCGGTGCACACCGCCGGCGACCACGACATCGTGGTGGGCCGGGTGGTGGCCCTCGGCGCCGATGACGCTGCCGCGCCGGCGAGCGGGCCGCTGGTGTTCTACCAGGGCGGCTACGGCCGGGTAGAGGAGCTGTAGATGGCGATCTACGCGCTGGGAGACCTCGTGCCGCGGATCGATCCGACCGCGTATGTGCATCCGCTGGCGGTGGTGATCGGCAACGTCGAGCTCGGGCCGGAGTCCTCGGTGTGGCCCTATGCCGTGTTGCGCGGCGATGACGGCGCCATCCGCATCGGCGCCCGCAGCAACGTCCAGGACAATGCGGTGATCCACTGCACGCCCCGCCTTCCCACCGTCATCGGCGACGGCTGCACCATCGGCCATCAGGCTCATCTGGAGGGATGCACGGTGCACGACGACTCGCTGATCGGGGTGGCGTCGGTGGTGCTGCACGAGGCCCGCATCGGCCCCCACGCCCTAGTCGGCGCCAACGCCACCGTGACCGGCGCCACCGTGGTGCCCCCCGGCGCCATGGCGCTGGGAACCCCTGCCCGCATCCGCGAGAACATGCTCGAGCCGGGCCACAACCGGCTCAACTCCGACGTCTACGCCGAGCGCGGCCGCCACTACCAGGCCGAACTGCGCCGCATCGACTGACCGCTGGCCGGCCGGGGGCGCGTCGACCGATCGCGAGCCGCCGTGGGGGCGTATCGACTGATCGCGGCATCGTGCGGTAGATTCGTGGCGCTAGCGCCAGCGCACCGGGAGATCCCATGACCACTGCGGACATCGGCGTCGACCTCAGCCGCTATCAGCTCGGCTGGAGCGACGAGGAAGACTACGTCTTCAAGCCCAAGAAGGGCCTCAACGACGACATCATCACCGAGATGTCGTGGCTCAAGGGCGAGCCGCAGTGGATGCTCGACTTCCGCCTCAAGTCGCATCGCCGCTTCGAGCGCCGCCCCCGCCCGGCCTGGGGTGGCGACACCACCGGCATCAACTTCGACGACATCTACTACTACATCAAGCCCACCGACACGCTGGCCAACGACTGGGACATGGTCCCCGAGTCGATCAAGAACACCTACGAGCGCCTGGGCATCCCCGAGGCTGAGCGCAAGTACCTGGCCGGGGTGACCGCCCAGTACGAGAGCGAGGTGGTGTACCACCGCAACCGTGAGGACCTCGAGGCCCAGGGGGTCCTGTTCTGCGACATGGACACCGCCCTGCGGGAGTACCCGCAGCTGCTCAAGCGGTACTTCGGCTCGGTGATCCCGCCGAATGACAACAAGTTCGCCGCGCTCAACTCGTCGGTGTGGTCGGGGGGCTCGTTCATCTACGTGCCGCCCGGCGTGGAGGTCGAGGCGCCGCTGCAGGCCTACTTCCGCATCAACGCCGAGAACATGGGTCAGTTCGAGCGCACCCTGATCATCGCCGACGAGGGGTCGCAGGTCCACTACATCGAGGGCTGCTCGGCGCCGACCTACTCGACCGACTCGCTGCACTCGGCCGTGGTCGAGATCGTGGTGGGCCGGTCGGCTCGGGTGACCTACACCACCATCCAGAACTGGTCCGACAACGTCTACAACCTGGTCACCAAGCGGGCCAGGGTGGAGGCCGAGGGCCACATGGAGTGGATAGACGGCAACATCGGCTGCCTGGCCGAGGGCTCGCGGGTCACCACCCGGGGCGGGACCAAGCCGATCGAGTTGGTGCTGCCCGGAGACGAGGTTCTGTCCTACGACGAGGCCGCCGGCTCGCTGTGCTGGCGACGGGTCACGGCCAAGCGCTACTCCGGCGAGCAGCCCGTCCGCGAAGTGCGGGTCGGATCGCGCCGGCTGCGGGTGACCGACAACCACCCCTTCTACTCCTACGCCTACGACGCCTCTCGACCCAAGAAGCTGGGCCGCTACAACCTGGCCTACGTGCGGGCCGATCATCTGGAGAAGGCCATCGTGCCCGTCTCCAGCCTCGACTACGGCGAACCCCACAAACTGGAACTCCCCGAGACGGCCACGGTGTTCGCCAGCCGCAACCAATACAGCGGGAGCTTCGTCGCCGAGCGCCGGCGGTCGGCACGTCTCGCAGTCGGGGAGACGACCACCGACGACCTCATGTGGCTGTTCGGTCTGTTCACCGGGGACGGCTCCATCGAATCCGTCGCGGCCCGCTCGGGCGGTCGCCGCTGGGCCAAGGTTGTGTTCTCGGTTCCCCGCACGGACAGAGCTCGGACTCGCCTCGTCGGCATCATGGCCAGTGTTATGCCGGGCGCCTCACCGACGGATCGATCCGACGGTGTCGCCGTGACCTGGAACAGTGTCGAACTGGCCGATCTGCTGGAGGACAACGGTTTCGTGACCGGTGCCCTGTGCAAGCGGGTGCCGGTATGGGCGCTGGATCTACCCGAGTCGCAGCGTCTGTCGTTCGTGGCCGGATACCTGGACTCTGACGGCTGCGCGCCGTCCGGCCGGCGAGGCTTCTCGATCAAGTCCGTCAACCGGGAGCTGCTTGAGGGCGTTGGCGACATCCTTACCAGCCTGGGTATCTCATCGCGGCTCCACACCGAGTTCGAGGGCGAGCGGCGGGTGCAGATCCTCGGCTATGAGTCCACCGCCCGCGGCTCGCATCGGCTGGAGTTTCCGGCCGACCCGAGGCTGCTTCAGCTGGTGTCGGCCGAGCTGCGTGAGGCGGCAGCCCGCCAGCCTGAGCCGACTCTGCGACATTTTCGGCGGGTGGGTCGGTCGCAGATCGAGCTGCCATCCAGCGTCGAGATCCGCGATGTCGGCGTGAGTGGCGATACCGAGACCGTGCCCACATGGGACATCGAGGTCGAGGGGACCGGCAACTTCGTGTCGGAGGGCTTCATCGTCCACAACTCGAAGCTCACTATGAAGTATCCGGCGGTGGTTATGGTCGGGCCCAAGGCGTCGGGCGAGGTGCTGTCGGTGGCCTACGGCGGGCCGGGCCAGCATCAAGACACCGGGGCCAAGATGACCCACGCCGCTCCGGAGACCACTTCGAAGATCGTGTCCAAGTCGATCTCCTCGGGCGGGGGGCGGACCTCCTACCGGGGCCTGGTGAGGGTGGAGGACGACGCCCACGGCTGCAAGAGCCATGTGCAGTGCGACGCGCTGATCCTCGACGGCGACTCGGTGTCGGACACCTACCCCTACATGGAGGTCGGCTCGGGCGACGCGGTGATCGGCCACGAGGCCACCGTGTCTAAGGTGGCCGACGATCAGCTCTTCTACCTCCAGAGCCGCGGCCTCACCGAGGAGCAGGCCATGGGCCTGATCGTCAACGGCTTCATCGAGCCGGTCACCCGCACCCTGCCCATGGAGTACGCGGTGGAGTGGAGCCGCCTGATCGAGCTACAGATGGAGGGCAGCGTCGGCTGAGGTCGCCATGAGCGTTCATGCTTGTCCTGTTGTGGCGGTCTCTGTTGAGCCGCATCCTGATGCCGACCGGCTGGAGATCGCCCGCGTCGGGGGCTTCGAGCTGGTGGTGGCCAAGGGGCAATGGTCCAGCGGCGACCGTGCCGTCTACATCCCCGAGCAGTCGATCGTGCCCGAGGGCCTGATAGATGAGCTCGGTCTCACCGGTCGGCTGGCCGGATCCAAGGCCAACCGCGTCAAGGCGATCCGCCTGCGCGGGGTGTTGTCGCAGGGGCTGCTGGTGCCCCTCGACTCTCCCCATCTCGCCGACGTCTCCGAGTTTGCGCTGGGCGACGACCTGGCTAAGGAGCTGGGAATCTCCAAGTGGCATCCGCCCACCCCCGCCTACACCAACGGGCCGGTGGTGGAGGCGACGTTCGTGCGGGGCTTCAGCGACATCGAGTCGTGGCAGTCCCAGCCCGGCCGCTTCGCCGACGGCGAGCCGGTGCACATCACCGAGAAGCTGCACGGCACCTTCTGCGCGCTCACCTTCGACCCCGAGCACGGCCCCTGCGTGTCGTCGAAGGGACTGCTCGGCAAGTTCAGCTTCGATCTGGCGGACTCCGCCAACGAGGGCAACGTGTACGTCGAGGCTTGGAAGCGCCACGGCGACGCCATCGGTGCCTGCGCCCGGGCCCTCGGGTGGCCGGTGACGGTGATGGGCGAGGTGGTCGGCCCCAAGATCCAGGACCTGACCTACGGCCTGGCCGAGCGGGAGCTGCGCGTGTTCGACGTCCGCCGCGGCGACGAGTGGGCGGATGCGGCCGATGTGGAACAGCAGGCCGAGGAGCTGGGCATCCCGCATGTGCCGGTGGTGCAGCGGGCTGCGGCGTTCGACCACGAGTCGGTTCTGCGGCTCGCCTCGGATCCGTCGCTGCTCGGAGGCGGCCTGCGCGAGGGTGTGGTGGTGCGCCCGTGCGAGCCCCGGCGCGACTTACACGGCCGGCTGGTAGCGAAGTACGTGAACCCGGCCTACCTGACCCGCAAGGGCGGCACCGAATACAACTAGAGCTTGAGGCCGAGCGAGTAGGTGAGTGGTCCGGCTCATACGGGCGAGGCCGTGGCCCGAGCGGCCCGTGAGCGCAGCGAACAAGAGCGGGAATGATCCCGCTGCGACGCGACCGGCTCTCACCAATTTGCGCGCCCTCTTGGCGGCGCGACGCGATCCGGTGGTGGGCTGCCACAATGTGGGGCATGCCGATGCGCCAGGACTGCAAGTACTTCGAGTCGCGCACCTATCCCAACGGAGAGACGGTGAGGAAGTGCGATCTCGACCTGGCCCCCGAGGCACCCTGGCGCTGCCCCGACGACTGTCCCAAATACACCCGGCGCCTGGCCGACGTGAACTGGAGCTACGGGTCGCTCGTCACGCCCGAGACTCCGCCCGAACCGGAGAGCCTCGGCAGCGATGAGAGCATCGGGGCGCTGCTCGACGCCGCCGAGGACATCGTCAACGCGGCGGCGCCAGACGTGATCGCCGAGGTGGAGGCCGAGCGGCGCAAGCGCCGGGGCGGCCTTCGGAGCAAGGCCAAGTCCAAGAAGGGCAAGGGCGGCCGGGGCGGGCTGGGGGAGCGTTTCCGCCGCCGATACCGCGACGGCGGCTGACCCGAGTGCATCCCTTCACTGTCGATGCGGCCCGGAGCCTGCCGGGCCCCCGCTGGCTGGCGAAGCGCCGGGTGGTGGCGGCCGAGCGATTCGCGGCCGCCGACCCACCTACCGCTGAGGCCGAGGAATGGCGCTACAGCGCCATCGCCGACTTCGATCTGGGCGCCTACCGACTCGCCAACGGCGCCGGAGATGCCGCGCCGGCCGCTGAGGGCTTCGACGGTGCTGGCACTGGAGCCGCGGCCGCCGTTGACATGCTCGACGGTGCCGGGGCCGCCGAGGGGCGCGGCGTTGCTGGAACTGGAGCGGTGGCCTCCGCGGACTTGATCGACGGTGCCGGGGCCGCCGAGGGCTTCGACGGTGCTGGAGCGGTTGCGGGTGCGCTTGACGGTGCCGGGGTTGCCCTGAGCCTCGACGGCGCTGGAATCGGGACCGTAGCCGTCGTGGACGTGGTTGACGGCGCAGTGGTGGCGATCGACGGCCTCGACAGGCTTTCGGCCGCCGGAGTGTTCGTGGGGCCGGTGACCGATGCGCCCGGCGGTGAGGGGATGCTGGGCGCGGTGTGCGACGGCGCCTCCGACTACTTCACTGATCTCAACGACGCCTTCGCGCCCGCTCCTTTGGCTGTGGCCGTGCCTGACGGCGCCGTCGTCGACGCGGCCATAGTGATCCGGCATCACACCGGCGCGCCCGGCCGGGCCAGCTTCCCCCGGCTGGTGGTGCGGGTGGGGCGCGGCGCCCAGGCCACCGTGCTCGACATCCAGCGCTCGACCGGACCGGCTCTGGTTGTGCCGGTGGTGGAGCTCGACGTCGGCGCGGCCGCCCGGCTCGGCTACGTGAACCTGCAGCAGCACGACTACCGGGCCACCCAGATCGCCGCCCATGTCGCCAGAGTGGAGCAGGACGCCGCGCTCGTCGCCGCCTCGGTGGCGCTGGGCGGCGGCTACGCCCGCACCCGCACCGACACCCGCCTGGTGGGGCGGGGCGCCAGCGGCGATCTGCTTTCGGCCTACTTCGGGTCGGGCGACCAGATCCTCGACTTCCGCACCTACCAGGACCACGCCGCCCCCGACACCACGTCCAACCTGCTCTACAAGGGGGCGGTGGGCGACGCGGCCCGCAGCGTGTACACCGGGCTGATCCGGGTGCGCCCCGACGCTCGGGGCACCAACGCCTTCCAGACCAACCGCAACCTCAAGCTCAGCGAGGATGCCTGGGCCGAGTCGGTGCCCAACCTCGAGATCGAGAACAACGACGTGCGCTGCAGCCATGCCTCCGCGGTGGGGCCGGTGGACCCCGACCAGGTCTTCTACCTGGAGAGCCGGGGCATCCCCACGCCGGCGGCCGAGCGCCTGATCGTGGCCGGATTCTTCGACGAGGTGCTCGACGGACTGCCCATTCGAGGCTTCGAGCAGGCGGCCCGAGCGGCCCTGGCCCTGAAGCTCGATGAGATGTTGAAGGCGGCGCCATGACGCCGGCCGCCGCCCTGACTAGATCGGAGACTCCGAGATGACGACCCACGAACTGTTCCCCATCGATGAGATCGAGTCCGACGCCGCCCGGCGGGTCGAGGTGTTGGGCCGCGAGATCGCGGTGGTCCGCATTGGCGACGACGTCTACGCCATCGGCGACACCTGCTCGCACGCCGAGGTGTCGCTGTCGGAGGGCTGGGTCGAGCCCGACGACTGCGCCATCGAGTGTGTGGCCCACGGGGCCATGTTCGATCTGGAGACCGGAGAGCCGCTGTCGCTGCCGGCTACTCGGGCCGTGCCGGTCTACGAGGTGTCGGTGGTGGACGGCATGGTCGTGCTGAAGCTTGATGCCGACGCGGCTGGCGGCGCCTCGTGAGCACGCTGTTGATCGAGGGCCTGCGGGCCTCGGTGGCGGGCCGCGAGATCCTGACCGGTGTCGATCTGGAGGTGGCCGCGGGCGAGGTGCATGCGGTGATGGGTCCCAACGGCTCGGGCAAGTCGACGCTGGCCCATGTCATCGCCGGCCGCAGCGGCTACGAGGTCCTGGGCGGCTCGGTTCGCCTCGACGGCGCCGAACTGCTGGGAATGCCCTCGTGGCGGCGGGCCGCGGCGGGCCTGTTCCTGGCCATGCAGTACCCCACCGAGGTTCCCGGCGTGTCGCTGCTCGACATGCTCACCGAGTCGGTGTGCACGCCCGAGGGCGCCGCGGTGGCCGAGCAGATGCGGACCGAGGCCGGCCGGATCGGCCTCGATGAGCGGTTCCTGCAGCGGCCCGTGAACGTGGACCTATCCGGCGGTGAGCGCAAGCGCAACGAGGCCCTGCAGCTCGGGGTGCTGAAGCCGGCCTTCGCAGTGATGGACGAGCTCGACTCCGGCCTCGACGTCGATGCCCTGCGCCTCGTGGCCGGGCGCATCGAGGAGGCCACCGAGCACGACGGGCTCGGCGTGCTGGCCATCACCCACTACAGCCGGGTCTTCGCCCATCTCAGGCCCGACGCGGTGCATGTCTTCGCCGGTGGCCGCGTGCAGGAATCTGGCGGACCCGAACTGGCCGACGAGCTCGAGGCCGACGGCTACGAGCGCTGGACCGCGGCCCTGCCCGCGCCGGAGGAGGAGACGACACCGTTCACCGACCCCTTCGGAGACCCGTTCGCCGACCTGCTCGCCTAGAGGTGTTGCAGAGAAGGCTCTAGCATCAGCGGCCATGAGCAACGATGATCTGCTGACCGAGGACGAGATCGCCGATCTGCTGGCCGCTCATCCCCAGTGGCGCCGCGACGGCGACATGCTGCGCCGCTCGTATCAGTTCGCCGACTTCCGGGCTGCCTTCTCGTTCATGGCCCATGTGGCCCTCATCGCCGAGCGGCTGTTCCATCACCCAGAGTGGTCCAACGTCTACAACAAGGTGGAATTGGCTATCACCAGCCACGATGTGGGCGGCCTCTCGGCCCGAGACCGCGACTTCATCGAGCGAGTCGACGCCGCCTCCGGCTAGCGGCCGGGCAAATTGGCGAGCGTTCGGCCGATACGGGCGAGGCCGTGGGCTGTGACGCTGGGGTTTGGGCGGCCCGTGAGCGCAGCGAACAAGAGCGGGAATGACGCGGCCGCGGCTGGCGAGGCGGTCAGTCTGACTCGCCTCCCAGGTCGTGGTAGATGATGGTGACCGCTACGAGGGCTACAACCGCGATCACCACGCCGACCACGGTCTGGATCGCCTGCGAGATTATCGAACCTGCCAGTGTCGAAGGCCCGGCCAACGTCGCGGCCGCCCCGACCGCGAGGCTGAACCCCGTCAGCACCATCAGCACCAGCAGCATCCGTCCCAGCGTCGGCCAGAACCGTTTCCGGACGAGGCGGACCCCGTAGCGCAGCGACGGGGTGGCGGGTCCGACCGAAGCGACCACGTAGGCCAACATCACAACCACCATTCCGTACACGGCAGCCGCAATGAAGGCCGGTATCAGCGGTATCCAGAGCAGCGGAACGGCGCTTCCCGCCAACCCCACCGCTGCCAGCGCGATCACGAATATCAAGATCACCTGGAAATCGATACCCAGCAGTCGCGGTGTCCGCCTCAGCGCCATCCTCAGGACCGCGGACGCGGTCAGAGGCTGATCCCGCAGGTCGCTCAGCGCAAGGCGTGCGACGGCCGCTTGCAGGATGCTGCCCAAGACCAACATCATCAACACTGCCAGCACCATCGGCACGAAGTTGACCAGCGAGAGGTCGAACTCCAGCGATTCGAAGTAGGCCGTCTGTTCGGGCGACTCGACATCGAAGTCGGGGTCGGTGACCCGGTCCCAGATCTCACCCAGCTCGCCCATCAACAGCCGGTTGGCTCCGATGACCATAAGCACCACCGCTACCGCCTCCCCGACGAGGTAAATCAGGGCCGGGGACATCCAACCCCGCCATCTCCGACCCACCAGTGAGAAGGTGTCGGCCACCAGTCGAGTCGGCCGGCGCATCGGCTGGCCCTCGCCACCGGGCTGGGTGTGTCGGGGGGCGCGGTGCTCGGTCCAGGCCGACCCGTCCCAGTAGCGGTACTGCGAGTCGTCCTCAGGGTCGGTGTACCAGTCAGCAGAGGGCAAATCACTCATGGCGGCGATGCTAAGGGCGAGCGCTCCGAAGGGCAATCGACAGACCAGCCGTTGGCCCGCTTCCAGAAGGCCGTTGCCGGTGGTACGACGGCGGTGTTGTGCGACACTGCCGGGTGTGACGGCGAAGGAGCGGCCCCGCGGCGCAGAGGGGCTGACCGAGGCGATGGCGCTGGCCGGGCCCGACTGTCTGGGCCGCAGCGTGCTGGTGTCGCCCGGCCAGCGGGCGCCCGAGCCGTGGTCGCAGGCGCCGCGGCTGACCGTTCACACCGACGCCGGCGCCCCCGAAGCCGGTCGCCGCCTGAGGAGCGCCTGGAGCAGTCGCCAGAGGCTGGTGGTCGAGGTGACCGGCCCGCTGCCGCCTCCGGAACCGACGCTGGAGGCGCCCTGGTGGACGCTGCACCCCGGCACAACGCTGGGCGACGAGGTGTGGCACCACCTGTTCACCGCCAACACGGTCGATGCACGCGACCCCGACCGGCCGCGCTTCGTGCCACGCGACCGGGCCCTGGAGGCTGGCGCCCGTCCCCTGCCCGCCGACGAGCCTGGCGACGTCGCAGTCGACGGGGTGGCGCTGTGGTGCGACGGCGGGCCGCTGGATTCGTTCGACCGCGCCGAACTCGCCGGCGCGGCGCTGATCCCGGCCGCCAGCCTCGCCGCAGGCCGCCTGCGGGCCCTGCGCCCCGGCGCGCCTGCCGCCGACCTGGCTCCCGACCAGCACCAGGCGGTCGGGCATCTCGGCGCCGGGGCGTGTGTGGTGGCCCCGGCCGGGTCGGGCAAGACCCGGGTGCTCACCGAGCGGGCCCGGTGGCTGGTCCGAGACCTGGGCGTGGCGCCGTCGGCGATCTGCCTGGTGGCCTACAACGTGCGGGCCAGAGCCGAGATGCAGCAGCGCACCGCCGACCTCGACGGGCTCGAGGTGCGCACCCTCAACAGCCTGGCGCTGGCGGTGTGCAACGGCTCCGGGCCCTTCGCCCGTCCGGCGCGCCACGGGCGGGTCGACGTGATTGGCGAACGAGACGTGCGCGACCTGCTGCACAACCTGGTGGGGGAGCGGGCCCCCCGCCGCCGACGCCGGGCCATGACCGATCCGCTGGCCGCGTGGCTGGAGGCCCTCAGCGCCTCGCGCCTCGGACTGCGCGACCCCGCCGCGGTCGAGCACGACTACTACCCCGATGTGGAGGGCTTCGCCGAGCTGGCCCCGGCCTACGCCGAGGCTCTCGACGAGCGGGGAGCGGTCGATTTCGACCATCAGATCATCCGGGCCATCGACGTGCTCCTGAGCGATCCGGTCGCTCGGGCCGCGGCCCGCCGGGCGTGCGGCGTGCTGCTGGTGGACGAGTTCCAGGACCTCACGCCGGCCCATCTGCTGATGATCCGGCTGCTGGCCGGCCCGAGAGCCGATGTGTTCGGCGTGGGCGACGACGACCAGACCATCTACGGCTACTCGGGCGCCTCGCCCCGCTGGCTGATCGACTACGAGCGCTTCTTCCCCGGCGCGTCCCGCCACCTGCTGAGCGTCAACTATCGCTGCCCGCCCGCGGTGGTGGAGGCGGCGTCCAACCTGCTGTCGCACAACCAGCACCGCATCACCAAGCAGATCAAGCCTCGACCCGACACGACCGATGCTGTCGAGGCTGCCGATGGGTCGGAGGCGCTGGAGGTGGAGGTGGCTGCCGATGGGGGAGCGGCGGTCGTTGAGCGGGTTAGAACCCTCATCGGCCGCGGCGTCGAAGCTCAAGACATAGCCGTGCTTACCAGGGTCAATTCCACGCTGCTGGCCCCGCAGATCCTGCTGTCGGAGGCCGGGATCGACTGTATGGCCCCGGTCGGACCCTGGTTCCTGGAGCGCACCGGGGTGTCGGCTGCGTTGGCGTGGCTGAGGCTGGCCACCTCTGCGACCGCCCGGCTGCCTCCGTCGGCGCTGGCGGTGGCGGCCCGCCGCCCGCCGCGGGGAATCTCGCCGCGGGTCGTCGAATGGATCGCCGAACAGCGCAACGTCGGCGCGCTGCGCAGGCTGGCGGGCCGGATCTCCGACGAGCGAACCGCCCAGCGCGTCCACGACTTCGCGGCCGAGATCGAACGGCTCGGCGACATGGCCGAGGCGGGCGCCGACACCGCAAGGCTGCTCGACGCCATTCAACACGGCACCGAGTTGGCGGCCAGCCTCGATAAGCGCCTCGACGCCTCCCGCCGCTCGGTGGACCGCTCCGCCCACGGCGATGATCTGCGAGCCCTGCTCTCGGTGGCGCCCCACTGCGGCGACCCGGCCACCTTCGAGGACTGGCTGCGGGGCCGCCTCACCACCGGCGACGACGACCGGCCGACGTGGGGCCGGGGCGTGCGCCTGGCCACCGTGCACCGGGTCAAGGGTCTGGAATGGCCCCATGTGATCGTGCTGTCGGCCACCGAAGGCCTGATGCCGCACCGCCTCGCCGGCGACCCTGAGGAGGAGCGCCGCGTGTTCCATGTCGCTTTGACCCGTGGCTCGGAGTCGGTGCTGGTCATCGCCGACGGCCCGAAGTCCCCGTTCATCACCGAGATGAGCTGGCGCTCCAACATTGAGCCCACCGGCCGCCCCGACGAACAGCCCGTCCGCAAATCTCGGCGTTCAGCCGAACCCTCGGGTAGGGACTCATCAGCAGTCTCACCGAAGTCCAAGAGCCCGCCCATCGACGAGGCGACCGAGCCCGAGGCCGCCGAAGTGTTCCAACGTTTGCGGGCGTGGCGCCTCGAACGCGCCAAGACGCAAGGAGTGCCCGCCTTCGTGATCTTCTCCGACGCCACCCTGCGAGAGCTGGCCCGGCGTCGCCCCACCACCGACGAGTCCCTGCTGGCCGTGCCAGGCATCGGCCCGGCCAAGCTCGCCGCCCACGGCGAAGCCCTCAAGCCCCTCCTAGCCGGTATTGTGCGGGGTCAAGAGGACGGACCCGAAGAGTTCACGCCTACGACCGGGGAAGGCCCAAACGATTAGGCGAAGGTTTCGTCTAGGGCTTGCACCAGGGTGTTCCACGACAGCGTGGCGCACTTGATGCGCACGGGGAACTTGACCACGCCTCGCAGCGCCTCCAGATCGCCGAGCTTGACCTCTGCGGCCCCGTTGCCGCCGTCACCGTCGTCGTCCAGATCGTCTACGGTTCCGCCGATCCCTGTTCCGTGGATGGACATCATGTGCTTGAAGGCCCGCACCAGCCGCCGCACCTCGGCCACTTTGCGGCCCTTGACCGCGGTGGACATCATCGACGCCGACGATTGGCTTATCGAGCACCCTTGTCCACCGGTGGACACATCCGTGATCACGCCGTCGCTGACCTCCACGTAGATGATCACCTCGTCGCCGCACAGCGGGTTGAAGCCCACCGCCGACACCGCGGGCGGCACCTCCAGCTCGCCGCGGTTGCGGGGGTTGCGGTAGTGGTCGAGGATGATCTCTCGGTACAGGTCCTCCAGCCCGGCCACCGCGCCCTGCTCCTATCTGGCGAAGAAGTCGCCGGCCGCGCCGAGAGCGTCGGCCAGGGAGTCGACGTCGGAGGTGTCGTTGTACACGTAGAGCGAAGCCCGGGTGGTGGCCGGCAGGCCTAGGTGGCGCATCAGCGGCTTGGCGCAGTGGTGCCCGGCCCGCACGCACACGCCCCGGTCGTCGAGCACCTGCGAAAGGTCGTGGGGGTGGATGTCTCGGAAGCTCATCGACAGCACCCCGCCCCGGCAGGCCGGCTCGGACGGCCCGTGCACCGCCAGGTCCGAGCCGTAGCGCTCCTCGAGGGTGCGCAGCGCATAGGCGGTGAGGCTGACCTCGTGCTCGCGCACCCGGTCCATCCCCAGGCCGTCGAGATACCGCACCGCGGCGCCGAGCCCGACGATCTCGGCGATGGGCGGGGTTCCCGCCTCGAACTTGTGGGGGATGCGGTTGGGCAGGAAGCCGTCCTTGCGCACATCCAGGATCATCTCGCCGCCCCCGAGGAACGGCGGCATGGCCTCCAGCAGCTCTGCCTTGGCCCACAGCACTCCGATGCCGGTGGGTCCGCACATCTTGTGGCCGGTGAACCCCAGGAAGTCGGCCCCGAGCGCCTGCACGTCGGTGGGCAGATGGGGCACGTACTGGGCGGCGTCCACCAGCACCAGCGCGCCGGCGCTGTGGGCTGCGTCGGCCAGGCGGCGGACCGGGTTGAGGGTGCCCAGCACGTTGCTCATGGCGGTGACGCCCAGCAGCTTGGCTCCGTCGAGGAGCCGGTCGAGGTTGCCGAGGTCGAGCTGGCCGTCGGCGCCGACGCCGATCCAGCGCAGCTCGAAGCCCAACTGGTCCGCCATGATGTGCCAGGGCACGATGTTGGCGTGGTGCTCCATCTCGGTGATCACCACCGCGTCGCCGGGGCCGAGGTTGGCCCCGCCCCATGAGCGGGCCACCAGGTTGATGGCCTCGGTGACGTTCTTGGTGAACACGATCTCGTCGGGCGACGGCGCGTTCACGAAGCGGGCCACCTCGGCCCGGGCCGACTCCATGGCCTCGGTGGCCTCGGCGGCGATCTCGTAGGCGCCGCGGTGCACGTTGGCGTTGATCGTCTCGTAGTAGCTGGTCATGGCGTCGAGCACGCTGCGGGGTTTCTGCGACGAGGCGGCCGAGTCGAGATAGACGATGGGCCTGCCCCGCAGCTCCCGTCCGAGGAGGGGGAAGTCGCCCCTGGCGCCGGTGCCGAACCGGTCGCTCATGACCCGTAGCGCTCGTAGCCGTCGCGCTCGAGCCGGTCGGCCAGCTCGGGGCCGCCGCTGTCGACCACCCGGCCGTCGAGGAGCACGTGGACCCGGTCGGGCCGCAGCCCCGAGGCGAGGATGCGCTGGAAGTGGGTGATGGCCAGCACGCCCAGCTCGGGCCGCTCGGTTCGCACCTCCTGCACTCCGGCGGCCACGATGCGCAGAGCGTCGATGTCGAGGCCGGTGTCGGTCTCGTCGAGTATGGCCATGTCGGGCTCCAGCACCGCCATCTGCAGGATCTCGTTGCGCTTCTTCTCCCCGCCGGAGAACTTCTCGTTGAGGTGGCGCTCCATCAGTGCCGAGTCGATGGACAGGCGCTCCATCCACTCCACCATGGTCATGTAGGTCTCGATGGAGCTCACGTCGGTGCCCTTGCGGGCCTGCAGGGCCTGGGTGAGGAAGTTGCGCACCGACACCCCCGGTATCTCCTGGGGGTACTGGAAGGCGAGGAACAGCCCGGCCTTGCCCCGCACCTCCGGGGGCCAGGAGGTGATGTCCTCCCCCTTGAAGCGGATCGAGCCGCCGGTGACCTCGTATTCGGGGCTGCCGAGCAGGGCCGAGGCCAGGGTGGACTTCCCCGACCCGTTGGGTCCCATGAGGGCGTGCATCTCGCCGGCGCCGACCACCAGGTCCACGCCCCGCAGGATCTCGGAGCCTCCGTCGGCGATGGCCACGCGCAGGTCGTCGATCTCGAAGAGCGGTGCAGCGGGCACGCCCCGAATCCTACGGGCCGAGCGGGCGGGCGGCACTTGCGTGGCCGTTGGGCCGCGGTCAGCGAGGCCCCCGGCCCGAGCGGCCGGTGAGCGCAGCGAACGTGAGCGGGAGACACGCCCGAGCGGGCGGGCGGCGCTTGGGTTGGGGGTCGAGTGGGGGGCGTTCGGGCCGATAGCTTTGCGGCGACGTTCGATCGGCAGGAGAGTCCCACGTGAACTTCGCATTCACCGACGAGCAGGAGCAGCTTCGAGAATTCGTCCGCAGCTTTCTCGAGGAGAAGTCGCCCGAGGCCGCGGTGAGAGAGCAGATGGACACCGAGCGGGGCTTCGACCCCGACGTGTGGGCCCAGATGTCCGAGCAGCTCGGCCTGCCCGCCCTGGCGATCCCCGAGGCTTATGGAGGCCAGGGTTTCACCTGCATCGAGCAGGTGGTGGTGCTCGAGGAGATGGGCAAGGCGCTGCTGTGCGCACCGTTCTTCTCCTCGGTGGTGCTGGCCGCCAACGCGCTGCTGCACTGCGGCGACGAGGAGGCCAAGCAGGCTCATCTGCCCGGCATCGCCTCGGGCGACACCAGGGCTGCGCTGGCCTTCACCGAACAGAACGGCCGCTGGGACGAGCCCGGCATCACCATGGCGGCCACCCCCCACAACGGTTCATGGCGCCTCGACGGGGTCAAGATGTACGTGCTCGACGGCCACACCGCCAACCTGATAATCGCGGCGGCCCGCACCGCGAGCGGCGTGTCGCTCTTCGCGGTGGACCCCGGCGCCGACGGCCTCGACCGCACCGCCCTGTCGACCATGGACCAGACCCGAAAGCAGGCCAAGCTCACCTTCGAGGGGGTCGAGGCCGCGCTAATCGGCGCCGAGGGACAGGGCTGGCCGGTGCTGGAAACGGTGCTCGATCTGGCCGCGGCAGCCCTGGCGGCCGAGCAGGTTGGCGGCGCCCAGCGCTGCCTGGACATGTCGGTGGAGTACGCCAAGGTCCGGGTGCAGTTCGGTCGGCCCATCGGCTCGTTCCAGGCGATCAAGCACAAGTGCGCCGACATGCTCCTGCAGGTCGAGTCGGCCAAGTCCGCCGCCTACTACGCGGGCTGGTGCGCGGCCGAGATGAACGACGAACTGCCCCAGGCCGCCTCGCTGGCCAAGAGCTACTGCTCGGAGGCCTATTTCAGCGCCGCGGCCGAGAACATCCAGATTCACGGCGGGATCGGCTTCACCTGGGAGCATCCGGCCCACCTCTACTTCAAGCGGGCCAAGAGCTCCGAGCTCCTGTTCGGCGACCCTGCCTACCACCGGGAACTGCTGGCCCAGCGCATCGGCCTCTAGCGGCTTGAGGGTGGGTTGGGCGCTGTGATCTGGCTGATAGCCGCAACAGGCTTGGCCGCAGTGGTGGCGATTGCCTTCGTGTCGTTGGGGATCGCGGTGGGTCGCCTCGAGCAGGAGACCGCCCCGTCGATGTACCGGCTAGCGGAGGCGGTCGACTACGTGGCCGACCGCCTGCCCGGCGAGGTGACCGCCAGGGTGAGCTACGACGACGTGACGACGGTGCTCGGCTGGCACCTCGACTGGTTCGCCGGGGTCGGCCTGGCCACCTCCCACGGCCAGGAGCTCGGCGATCCCGCGGTGGCCGTCGGCGACATGGCGGTGGCCGACACCGACGCGGCCTGCGACGCGGTGGTGGCCCGATCCCTCAACGAGGGCGGTCCCGACCCGGTGGACGTGGTGTGCATCCTTGAGGCGCAACTCGCCTATCTGGCCGAGATCGGAGCAGTCAGCGCCGGCGAGCCCTCCCTCCTGATCGGTGAAGACTAGGCGCGGTGCTTGGATTGGGCGGCGGAGTGTGGTTGACTGTTGCCACCAAGGGAAAGGAGGTGGTCCAACTGAGTGCTAAACGTTGTGTGACCTTGGAGGTGGCTGGCCGCTAGCTACGGCAAGCTGGACCGACTGGCGAATCCCCGCCAGCTCCACCCCCGGACCCGAGTCGCCGGACCTAGTCACATCCGGCACGGCATCAGCGCTCCCGTAGCCGAGTGCCACACGGCTCGACCGGGATTCCGGCAACTAACGATTCAGTGGGGCGGGCCGGCAGGCCCGCCCCACTGCGCGCCCGAGATACCGTGGCCCGAATGGACCGGCGGTTCGTCGTCGACTCGAACGAGCTGACCGCTCACCTCGCCCGACCGGCCCGGGCGCCGTCGGTGCAGCCCGCGGTGGTGATCGTGCACGGCTTTCCCACCGAGGCGGGGGGCGGCATCAACTCCACCATGACCATGCCGGCTCTGGCCGACCTGATCGCGGCCGAGACCGGCTTCACCGCGCTGACCTACGCGTCGAGGGGGGTGGCCGGCTCCGGCGGCGACTTCTCGCTCGACGGCTGGCGGCGCGACCTCGCCGGCGCGGTCGACTTCCTTGCTTCGGAGACCGACTGCGACGGCATCTGGATGATCGGCTTCGGAACGGGCGGAGCGCTGGCGGTGGTGGTGGCCGGCCGCGACAGGCGAGTGCAGGGTGTGGCCGCGGTGGCTGCGCCGGCCGATTTCGAGGACTGGGCCCGCAACCCTCGCAAGCTGCTGGTGTGGGCCCGGGAGGTGGGCGTGATCCGCGATCCCGACTTCCCGCCGCGTTTCGACCGCTGGGCCGCGGAGATCCGGGCGGTGCGGGCGGTGGCCGCGGCCGAGTCCCTCGGAGAGCGCTCCCTGCTGGTGCTGCACGGCAGCGACGACGAGACCGTCCCGCTGTTCGACGCCCGAGTCCTCGCCGACGCCCATGCCGGCGCCGACTTGCGCATCATCGCCGGCGCCGGGCACCACCTGCGCCACGACCCTCGAGCGGTGGCGGTGCTGCTGGGCTGGCTCGAGCGCCAGCGCCAGTTGCTGCTGGCCTCAACCGCCGAACGCAACGGAGACTAGAACGCATTGTCGGGGGCGAGGGGCAGAGTGAGGGTGAACTTTGCGCCGAGGCCCTCGCGTGAGGTGACGCTCACGTCGCCGCCGTGGTTGAGGACCACATGGCGCACGATCGACAGCCCCAGCCCGGTGCCCCCGGTGCTGCGGCTGCGGGCCCGGTCGACGCGGTAGAAGCGCTCGAAGATGCGGGACTGCTCCGCGGCCGGAATGCCGATTCCGGCATCGGCCACCGACACGGTTAGAGCCTGTCCGCTGGCCTCCACGACGACATCGACCCGACCGCCGGGCTCGCTGAACTTGACCGCGTTGTCGAGCAGGTTGAACACCGCCGACTCGAGATGCAGCCGGGATCCCGGCAGCGACGCCGCATCGGCGCGGTTCGAGAGCCGCACCTCGACCGCGCCCTGCTCGGCCGTCTCGGAGATCCGGTCCACCGCCGCGGCCACAACCGCGCCCACATCGACCGGCTCGTCGCCGCGGCCGCTCTCGTCCTCTAGCATGGCCAGGGTCAGCAGGTCGTCGATGGTGTTGGCCGCCCGCTGTATCTCGATCTGCATCCGGCCCGCGAGCTGGGCGGACACCGCCGGGTCGGGATCGGCGGCCAGCGAGTCGGCCAGCAGGCTCAGGGCGCCGATCGGGGTCTTGAGCTCGTGGCTGACGTTGGCCACGAAGTCCCTTCGCACCGACTCGATGCGGTGGTGCTCGGTGGTGTCGCGCACCAGCGCCACCGCGCCGAGCACCTCTCCGCGGCGCTCGACCGGACCGGCCTTCACCTCGTAGCTGCGGCGGGGCTCGGCGTGCAGTTCCACGCTGGTGGTGACCTTCTCGCCGGCCCGGGCCCGCTCGAGCAGGTCTTTGATGGCACCGGCCACGAGAGCCTCGCCGTGGCGGGCCTCCAGCAGCACAGTGGCGACCGTGTTGCGGGCCACCACCCGCCCCGATCGGTCGCACAGCACCAGCCCGGACTGCAGCGCGTCGAGGCTCGCCACGATGCGCTGCTCGGCGGTCTCGGCCGCAGACCGGGCGCCGTCGGCGATGTCGGCGCGCCGGTGGGCGTCGGCAACGGCGCCGCGAACCGACAGGCGCCGCCGCGGCCCCGCGCCGTCAGCCGGATGCGGGCGCTGCGACACGGCCACCCCCTTGAGCCACCGGCGCAGGCGAACCCGCTCGAGGGCGACCCCCGCCATTGCTGCGCCCACCACCAGCAGCACCCCGATGACGAGCGGCATCATTGAAGGCCGACTCTAGTCAGCCGCCGAGGCGACAGGCGGCGCCAACTGCCGGGGACTTGCCCGCGTTGTATACGTAGGTATCATACGTACATGCCCAACAAGACGATCAGTGTCCCCGACGACGTGGTACCCATCATCGAGAGCCTCGACATGCCCTTTTCTCGGTGGGTGGCCGAACAGCTCCGCCGCCATGCGGACCAGTTGACGCTCTCCTTCGCCGAACAGCTTGCGGCCGATGCGGCGCTGGCGGCGGCTGAGCGTCCCAACATGCAGACCGCCCCGACGGTGGGCGAGCGGATGGAGCGATCGGCGCCGTGGTAGCACGAGGCGAGGTCTGGTGGATCGATCTCGACAAGCGCCGGCCCTGTGTTGTGGTGTCCTCCGCCGATGTTCTCGACATCGACGTCTGGCAGACCCATGTTGTGCCCTTGACGTCGAACCTCGACCGAGCGGGACTGGCCGGCAACGTGCTGCTCGCCTCGTCGGCCACGGGTCTGCCGCGGGACTCTGTTGCCGTGCCCCTCGGACTCGAGTTGGTGGACCGATCCTGGCTGGCCGAGCGTGCCGGTCGGTTGCCCCGCTCCCTTGTGGCGGCCATCGACAACGGCATCCAAGCCGTGCTTGGCTTGCAACCGAGCAGCCGGATCTAGTCGGGCGTGTCTTCGCCGTTGGGGGAGATCTCGGCCGCCTCGGGGGACAGTTCGTGGGTCCTCGGATCGTCGCCGACTCGGTGTCGGGCCAGTCCGGCCCGCCAGGGCATTACGCCTGAGACCATGTAGCGGACCCGGTCGCTGATGTTCACGGCATGGTCGCCGATGCGCTCGTAGTAGCGGGCGATCAGGGCCAGCTGAACCGACGGCTGCACGTCGAGGTCGTGGGTGCGGCTCGACTCCAGCAGCGTCTTCACGAAGGTCCGGTGCAGGCTGTCGAGCCGGTCGTCTATGTCGTCGAGGGCGCTGGCGAGGGCTGCGTCTTGCTCGGAGTAGGAGTCCACCGACAGCCGGATCAGCCGGATGGCCTCCTCGTTCATCTCCGCGATCAGGCCCCGCAGCCTCGGAGGCAGCTCGGTGCGGAACGTGCGGCGGGTGCCCTTGCAGATGTTGCAGGCCAGACCACCGGTGCGCTCGAGCTCGCCGGTGATCCACATGGCGGCCAGAATCTGGCGGAGGTCGCCGGCCATGGGCTGCTGCAGCGCCAGCAGGCTCTGGCACTTCTCCTCCACCTCGATGGCGGCCATGTCGATGAGGTCGTCGTCGTCGATGATCTGCTGGGCCTCGGCCAGGTCGTAGGCGAGCAGGGCGCTGGTGGCCCTGGCCACCGCGTCGCTGGCCCGGGCTGCGAGCTGCACGATCAGGTCGCTGATCTCGTCGATCTCGGCGTGGAAGCCCCTGCGGGTCTGCTCGCTCATGCCCGAAGCCCCCAGCCCTAGCCGAACCGGCCGGTGACGTAGTTCTCGGTGCGCTCGTCGGTGGGATTGGAGAACATCTTCTGGGTGGTGTCCACCTCCACGAGGATGCCGGTGCGGGTGTCGTTCTCGGAGCGCACGTCGGCGGTGAAGAAGGCGGTGGTGTCGCTCACCCTCGCCGCCTGCTGCATGTTGTGGGTCACGATCATGATGGTGTAGTCCTGCTTGATCTCCTGCATCAGGTCCTCGATGCGGGCGGTGGCGATGGGGTCGAGCGCCGAGCACGGCTCGTCCATCAGCAGCACGTCGGGGCCCACTGCGATGGCCCGGGCGATGCAGAGGCGCTGCTGCTGGCCCCCCGACAGCCCAAGCGCCGAGTCGTTGAGGCGGTCGTTGACCTCCTCCCACAGCGCCGCCTTGCGCAGCGAGCTCTCCACGATGTCGTCGAGGCCCTTCTTCTGGCCCGCCACCCGCGGCCCGTAGGCGACGTTGTCGTAGATCGACTTGGGGAACGGGTTGGGCTTCTGGAACACCATGCCGATGCGGCGGCGCACCTCGACGGGATCGACCCGCTCGTCGTAGAGGTCGGTGCCGCGGTAGGTGATGGCGCCGGTCACCCGGGCGTCCTTGATGAGGTCGTTCATCCGGTTGTAGCAGCGCAGCACCGTGGACTTGCCGCAGCCCGAGGGGCCGATCAGGGCCATGATCTCGTTCTTGGGCACGTCGAAGGTCACGTCGCGCACGGCTCGGAAGGCGCCGTAGTAGACGTTCACGTCGTGCGAGCGGAACACCACGTCCCGCTCGACGTCCGGCGATGGCTCGGCGGCCTGGGGCTCGGCTGCGGCTGCTGCTGCGACCGGGCGCTCAATCAGGCGGGGGGCCTCGTCCGTCATCGACACTTCAGCCTCTCTTCTTCTCGAATCGGTTCCGCAGACCGATGGCAGCGGAGTTCATCATTAGCACGAACACGAGCAGCACCACGATTGCGGCCGCCGCCGCGGTGGCGAAGCCGGCGTCGCGGCCCGACTGCTGGGTCCAGCTGGTGATCACGATGGGCAGGGCGGTGAAGCGCTCGTCGAGGGCGCCGAGGTCGAACAGGCCCGGGTTGTCGCCGAGCCGCCCGGTCACCGCGCCCACCAGGATCAGGGGGGCGGCCTCGCCGATCGCTCGGGCCATCGACAGCAGCGTTCCGGTGAGGATGCCCGGCGCGGCGTAGGGGAGCACCTGGGTGCGGATCATCTCCCACTTGGTGGCCCCCACCCCGTAGGCGCCCTCGCGCAGCGCGGCCGGCACGGCCCGGAAGGCCTCGCCGGAGGTGATCACCACGATGGGCAGCACCAGGATGGCCAGGGTGATCCCCCCCGACAGGGTGGAGCGTCCGCCGGTGAGGCGGTCGAGCCCGAAGATCTGGCCGTTGAGCAGCAGCGCCAGGCCCAGCAGTCCGTAGACGATGGAGGGGACGCCGGCCAAGTTGCGGATGTTGACCTCGATGAACGAGGTGAAGCGGTTCCGGGGGGCGTACTCCTCCAGGTACACCGCCGCGCCGATCCCGATGGGGAAGGCCAGCAGGGCCACGATGATGGCGATCCACAGCGAGCCGTAGATGGCCTGGTGGACTCCCAGGCGCTCGTCGCCGGACTGGGATCGCAGGGTGCCACCGAGGAAGTCCCAAAAGCGGGTGCCGAGCTGGTCGGTGCTGTCGAAGGCCACGGTGATGAGCAGAACGGCCAGTAGGGTCAGCGTCAACACCAGGCAGGCCTGCAGGACGGTTCTGAACAGCAGCCCCCTGGCGTCCACCCGGCGCCGCTCGATGGAGGCGGCGATGGCGGCCCTTGACTTGTCGTCAGACAGCCGGCTGATCACTGGCAGGCCTCCGGTGCCTTGCACGCCGTCGGATCGTGGCGCTGTCGTCGTGGCCCTCGGTCGATCATCAGTAGGCCTCTCGCACCTTCGACACGAAGCGGGCCGCGATGATGTTGAGGCTCAGGGTGAAACCGAACAGCAGCAGGCCCACGAAGTACAGGCTCTGGAAGGTGAGCCCCTCTCCCACCACGCTGTCGGTGCCCGAGGCCAGCGACGCAATGGCCGCGGTCATGGTGAGGCCGCCCTCGAAGGGGGAGTCGGTGAAGCGGGCCGCGTCGGCCGCGCCGCCGGCCATGAACACCACCATCGTCTCGCCGATGGCCCGAGAAATGGCCACGATGAAGGCGGCCACGATTCCCGAGATGGCGGCGGGCAACACCACCGTGGTGGCGGTGGCCATCTTGCGGGCCCCGAGTCCGGCCGACGCCTCCCGCAGCGAGTCGGGCACCGCGGCCATGGCGTCCTCGGAGATCGAGGCCACCAGCGGGATGGTCAGGATTCCCACCCCGATGCCGGCCGCGGCCAGAGAGCCGGCGTTGTTGGGGGCGAAGTCGAGCCAGACGCCCAGAAGCCAGGCCCCCACCACCGCGAAGACCGCCACCAGCATCGCCAGCGACGCCACCGCGCCGACTCGGGCCGAGGGATCGGCCACCCCCTCCCGATACTGCTTGATCTTGGTCTTGGCGATTCCCGCCGACACCGCGGCATAGCCGAGCAGGATCACCGCGCCGATCACCAGGAAGGTGTTTCGGCCTATGGGGCCCACCAGGTTGGGGGCGATCCAGGTGAGGGCGAAGAACCCCAGCACCACCGAGGGGATGCCGGCCAGGATCTCCAGCGCGGGCTTCAGCCACGACCTGACCCTCGGGTTGGCGTACTCCGACAGGTACACCGCCGCGCCGAGGCCCAGCGGCCCCGCCACCACCATGGCGATGCCGGTGACGATCAGCGAGGGCACGATGATGGTCGGTATGTCGTAGAGGCCCCGCCGCGGGAACCATCCCTGCTGCCCCCAGGTGTCGGCCCAGACGACCTCGGTGATGAAGGTCCACGCCTCCCGCAGCAGGATCCACACGATCAGCGCGCTCACCAAGACCGACACGAGCGCCGTCACCAGCAGCGCGTACCTGATGATCGCTTCGCGGTGCCGGCGGGACGGCGCGATCTGAAGCTGATCAACGGTGAGCCGCTCTGGATAGGCGACGCTCATGTCGGTCATGGTGGTGGAGGGACCTCCGCCGGGGTCGGGCCGGTTTCGCCGGGATTGGCCGCCTCTATCTAGCTGATGAGGCTGCGGCTGTGCCAGCGGTCGGCGGTCTCGGCGTGGGCGGCGTCGGTGAGCGGCACGTAGCCGACCTCGCTCACGGCCTGGCTGAGGGCGTCGGAGACGTAGAAGTCGACGTAGGCGACGAGGGCGGGGTTGGCTGCGGCCGCATCCGCGTTGACGTAGATCCACAGGTCTCGGCTGATGGGGTACTCGTTGGAGGCGATGGTGTCGGGGGTGGGTGACACGCATCCGTCGCCGCCATCGACTTCGAGCAGCTTCACGCCGGAGGCGTTGACGGCGAAGGCGAAGCCGACCCAGCCCAGGCTGGTGTCGCTGGACTGGATGCCCTGCAGGATCACGTTGTCGTCGCCGGAGGGGCTGTAGTCGGTGCGGGTGGTGGCATCGACCCCGGCCTCTTCGGCGAGGTCCTCGAGGACGATCTCGATGAAGGAGTCGAAGGTGCCTGACTCCTCGCCGGGTCCGAAGATGTCCAGCGGGGCGTCGGGCAGGCCCGCGGAGGCCTCGGCCCAGGTGCTGGTGCCCTCGCCGTTGGGCCCGATCATGTCGAAGAGCTGGTGGAAGGTCAGGCATTCGACCGCTGCGTTGTTGGCGTTGGTCATCACCGCGATGCCGTCCACGCCCACTTTGAGCTCGACGATGTTGTTGATGCCGGCGTCGAAGCAGGCCTGCTTCTCGGAGTCCTTGATCTGGCGGGAGGCGTCGGAGATGTCGGTCTCGCCCGCGCAGAACAGCTTGAAGCCGTCACCGGTGCCGGGACCGTCAACCGTCACCGACACGTCAGGAGCCGCGTCCTCGAACAACTCGGCCACCCGGATCGAGATCGGCTCAACCGTCGACGAACCAGAGATATTCACCTCACCGGAGACCGAGGCCATCTCTTGTTCGGCCATCTCCTCTTCAGTTGTGGATGCGGCTGCCGTGGTCGGTGCGACATCGGTGCTGCCGGTGTCCGCGGCGTCGGTGGCCACCGCCGGAGTAGAGGTGTCGTCTTCGTCGTCGCCGCATGCTGCGGCCACGAGGGCGAAGCTCACGAGAATCACCGGCAGCCAGAGAAGCTGTCGCCTTGAATTGCGCACTTGGTTATTCCTCCCTTGGGAATATGGCATGGCAAGCCCGCGCCTTCGGCGGGCCGCAGGCAAGCTAGAGGAGTCGAGGTTTCCCACAGCCGGAGCCACCGTGAACCGGGAGTGAATACTGGTGAACAGCAGGTGAAATGTCGCTTCGCGGTTCAGGCGAGGCTGGCCAGGGCGTCCTCTATGCGGCTCCGGTTGAAGCCGGACTGCCGGATGACCTCCGTGTTGCCCGTGCCGTCGAGCAGCACGAGTTGGGGGTTGCCGGCGCGGTAGTGGCGCCACGCGACGACCGAATCACTCCACAGCAGGTTGGGAGGACCGCCGTAGGCGGCTGCGAAGCTCTCGGCCTGGGCCAGGGTGTCCGATCCGCCCACGCCGATGACGATGACCTTTCCTTCGTTGTCTCGGGCGAACTGCCCGACGGGAGACGCATCTCCCCGGCAGACCGGTCAATGCGGGGCCCAGAACCACAGCAGCAGAGGCGTTGAGCCGTCCACGAAGTCGCGCAGGTTGACGGTCGCGCCGGTGCGGACATCGATCATGTCCTGAGCGGGCACATCGGTCTCGATGATCGGTGCAGCGGTAGTGGTGGTGGGCGGGGCTGTTGTGGTGGGAGGGGCTGTTGTTGTGGTCGTGGCGGCTGCTTCGGCTGCGGCTTGGGCGGCCGCTTCGGCCGCGGCGGCCTCGGCTTCGGCCGCGGCTTGCGCTTCGGCGGCCGCTCGGGCCTCGGCTTCGGCGGCGGCCTGAGCCTCGGATTGCGCGGCTGCTTGCGCGGCAGCAGCCTCGGCGGCGGCCACGGCAGCCTCCGCTTCAGCAGCCGCAGCCTCGGCTTGTGCCGCGGCGGCCTCGGCGGCTTCGACCGACTCAGCCTGTGCCTCTGCCGCGGCTGCCTCGGCCGCGTCGGCCGCGGCACTGGCAGCCGCTTGGGCCTGCGCCAGCTGATCCTCAAGCTCTAGGAGCAGTGCCGGATCCGCGTCTCGCGCCGCTTGGGCCATGGCAGCCTCCAGCGCGGCCGCGACCTCGGCTGCTCGGGTCGCGGCGGCCTCGGCTCGGGCGGCGGCTGCCTCAGATGCAGCTTGGGCGGCTTCAGCCGCGGCGGCTGCGGCTTGGGCTTCTGCCTCTGCCGCGGCTGCGGACTGCGCTTCGGCCTCGGCTTGAGCGGCTGCTTCGGCTGCGGCGGCCTCGGCTTGGGCCTCCGCTTCGGCGGCCTCTGCCGCGGCCTGGGCTGCCTCGGCTTCGGCTTGGGCGGCTGCTTCGGCGGCCTCTGCCGCGGCCTGGGCTGCCTCGGCCTCAGCTATGGCGGCTGCCTCGGCTTCTGCGGCTGCGGCCTGCGCTTCGGCTTCGGCTTGGGCCTCTGCCTCTGTTTCGGCCTCCGCGGCCGCAGCGTTTTCTGCTGCTTCAGCGTCGGCCGCGGTGCCTGCCGAGTCGGATCCCCGCTCGGCTTCGCTGCCGCAGGCTGCGGCCATCAGAGCCAGAGCCAAGAACACGGCCGCGATTCGGGCGGGGCGCGGGCACTGCATAGTTCAGGTCAGCGCGGCGAGCTGGTCGCTGAGGCTGGAGGGGTTGAAGCTGCCGGGGCTGTCGTCGGCCAGGTTGCCGCCGCGGTCCAATAGCCGCACGCTCGAGTTCCGGCCCACGTCGAAGTGGCGCCACGACTGGTTGGAGTCGCTCCACAGCATGGTGAAGGTGGTTCCGGTCTGGTCCACGAACCGCTCCGCGTAGGCGAGATCGTCCTGGGCGCCGATGCCCACCACCATCACCTTGTCGGCGTTGTCTTGAGCGAACTGCTCAAGGGCCGGAGCCTCTCTCCGGCAGGTGGGTCAATGGGGCGCCCAGAACCAGAGCAGCAGCGGCGCATCGCCGCTCACCAGCGACTGGAGATTGACGGTCTCGCCCGTGTGCACGCTGACCATGTCGAGGTCGGGCATGTCACCGGCCGCGGCTACCGATGCATCGGAGACGGCGGCACCGGCCTCGGCGGCGACCGGTGCCGTCACGGTCTCGGCGTCGTCCGATCCGCAGGCGGCGGCGATCAGAGCAACCGCCACACCCCAGATCATCCAGCGGCTTCTCATTCGTCCTTCCTCTTGCCGCGGGCCTTCTGCTGTTTCTTCCAGGCCCGCACCCGCTGTAGCGCTTCCGGGCCGTCGATGTCGGCCACCGACCGGGGCTCGCGGTCGGCGAAGGCGCCGGCCTGGGCCTCCCAGCCCTCGGGCCGCACATCGAAGCGCTTGGCCAGGACCGCGGTCAGGATGCGGGCCTTCTCGTCGCCGTAGCCAGGCAGGTCCCGCAGCCGTCCGAAGAGCTCCTCCCCGGTGGCGGCGCCGGCCCAAAGTGCGGCCGCGTCGCCGTCGTAGCGGTCGGCCACATGGCGGCACAGGGCCTGCATCCGTTTGGCCATCGAGCTCGGGAACCGGTGCAGCGCCGGCTTGGTTCCCACGACGGTGGCGAAGGCGTCGGGATCGCGCTCGGCGATGTCGTGGGCGTCCAAGGCGCCGCCGAGGCGCTCCGACAGCCGCAACGGCCCCATGAAGGCCCACTCCATGGGGATCTGCTGGTCGAGCTGCATCCCCAGCAGCAGCGCCAGCGGGTCGGAGTTCACCAGCCGGTCGGCGGCCTCGTCGCCGGTGACCGCCAGAGTGCCCGCCACCGCCGGCCGCGTTCGACTCGCTTGATTCACGCCGGTGACGATAGCCGGGCGCCGGTGTCGGGGTGGCCGGGGTTGTCGCCGTGGGCCTCGATGCCGTAGCGGTCCATGGCGGCGGCCACCTCGTCGGGCGACACCTCGCCCGCAGCCGTCAGCGCCGACAGCACCGCCACCGTGATGTGGGTCGCGTCCACCTCGAAGAACCCGCGCAGCGCCTCGCGGGTGTCGGAGCGGCCGAACCCGTCGGTGCCGAGCACGTGCAGCGGCCTCGGGGTGAAGCGGGCGATCTGGTCGGGGACCAGGGTCATGTAGTCGGTCACCGCCACGAGCGGCCCGTCGGAGTCGGTCAGCTTGCGGGTGACCAGCGGCACCTCGGGCTCCGATCCGGGGTGCAGCCGGTTGCGGCGCTCCACATCGAGGGCCTCGCGCCTCAGCTGCTGGTAGGAGGTGGCGCTCCACAGCTCCGCCGACGTGTCGTGATGCTCGGCCAGCAGCGCCTGGGCCCCGCGGGCCGCGCCCACCGAGGCGCCCGAGAACAAGATGGTGGCGCAGCGCCCGCGGCCGCCCGGCCCGTCGTCGAACTTGTAGAGGCCGCTGCAGATGTCGGCGCCGGTCACATGGTCGGGCCGCGACGGCTGCTCGTAGTTCTCGTTGTAGACGGTGATGTAGTAGAAGACGTCGTCGCCGGTGGCGGCCTCGGGCGGGTACATCCGGTGCAGGCCCTCGTCGACGATGGCGCCCAGTTCGTAGGCGAAGGCCGGGTCGTAGGCCTCGCAGGCCGGCACCGTCGACGCCAGCACGTGGCTGTGGCCGTCCTGATGCTGGAGACCCTCGCCCGGCAGGGTGGTGCGCCCCGCGGTGGCGCCGATGAGGAATCCCCGGGCCCGTGCGTCGGCCGCGGCCCAGATCGAGTCGCCCACCCGCTGGAAGCCGAACATCGAGTAGAAGGCGTAGAACGGCACCATGGGCACGCCGAGGTTGGCGTAGGAGGTGGCCGCGGCCAGCCAGCTGGCCAGCGAGCCGCACTCGGTGATGCCCTCCTCGAGGATCTGGCCGTCGGTCGACTCGCTGTAGCTCAGCAGCAGGTCGTGGTCCACCGGTTCGTAGAGCTGGCCGTGGGGCGCGTAGATGCGGAACTCCCGAAACAGCGAGTCCATGCCGAAGGTGCGGGCCTCGTCGGGCACGATCGGCACCACCCGCCGGCCGAAGTACTGGTCGCGCAGCAGGTCGCGCAGCAGCGCGGTGAACGCCATGGTGGTCGACACCTTGCGCCCGCCCGAGCCCTTGCCCATGTCGAGGAAGGGACCGTCGGCGGGCAGCGCCACCGGGCGGCGGTCGCGCACCACCCGGCGGGGCACCGCGCCGTCGAGGGCGCGGCGTCGGTCCATCATGTAGCGGATCTCCGGCGAGTCGGGCGGCGGCCGGTAGTAGGGCGGGATCCCGTCGGCCAGGTCGGCCTCGTCGATCTCGGCCTCCATGTGCAGCCGGGCCCGCAGCCCCATCAGCTGCGATGTGGACATCTTCTTGATCTGGTGGGTGGCGTTGCGGCCCTCGAAGCCCTCGCCGAGGGTCCAGCCCTTGATGGTCTTGGCCAGGATGACGGTGGGCTGGCCCGTCACCTCGGTGGCGGCCTTGAAGGCGGCGTACACCTTCTGGTAGTCGTGGCCGCCCCGGGGCAGCACCCGCAGCTCCTCGTCGCCGAGATGCTCGACCAGTTTGCGCAGGCGGGGGTCGGGGCCGAAGAAGTGCTCGCGGATGTAGTCGCCGGTCTCCACCGCGTAGCGCTGGTATTCGCCGTCGACGGTGGTGGCCATCTTGTTGAGCAGGGCCCCGTCGGTGTCGCGCATCAGCAGCTCGTCCCATTTGGTGCCCCAGATCACCTTGATCACGTTCCAGCCCGCGCCCCGGAACACGCCCTCGAGCTCCTGGATGATCTTGCCGTTGCCTCGCACCGGCCCGTCGAGGCGCTGGAGGTTGCAGTTGATCACCCACTTGAGGTTGTCGAGGCCACTGCGCCCGGCCAGGGAGATGGCGCCCAGCGTCTCGGGCTCGTCGCACTCGCCGTCGCCCAGGAAGCACCACACCGTGCTGGCCGCGGTGTCGTCGATGCGGCGATGATGCATGTAGCGGTTGAAGCGGGCGTGGTAGATGGAGTTGATCGGCCCGAGCCCCATCGACACCGTCGGGTACTCCCAGAAGTCGGGCATGAGCCGGGGGTGGGGATAGCCCGACAGCCCGTTGCCGCCCACCTCCATCCGGAAATTGTCGAGCTCCCGCTCGCTGAGACGCCCCTCCAGGTAGGCCCGGGCGTACACGCCGGGGGCGGCGTGGCCCTGGAAGTAGACGTGGTCGCCGACGAGGCCGTCGTCCTTGCCCTTGAAGAAGTGGTTGAAGCCGACCTCGTACAACGAGGCCGACGAGGCGAAGGTGGACAGGTGGCCGCCGATGCCGTCGGCGATCTTGTTGGCCCGGATCACCATGGCCGCCGCGTTCCAGCGGACGAAGCGGCGGATGCGGCGCTCGACCTGCTCGTCTCCGGGGAAGAAGGGCTGCTCAGAGGCGGGGATGGTGTTGATGTAGGGGGTGCTGGTGGTGGGCGGCACCCCCACCTGCTGCTCGTTGGAGCGCTCGAGGAGCTTGGCCACGATGTAGCGGGCCCGCTCCCGCCCGCCGGCCGCGATGATGGCGTCGAGCGAGTCGATCCACTCCTGGGTCTCGGCCGGGTCGATGTCGGGGAGTTGACGCAGGAAGTTGTCGGCCACCGCCAATAAGCGTATGAGGCCGAGCGGATAGATCGACCCGCTCGGCCTCGGGCGGCGGCGGGGGTGGGTTCGCGACCTTGGTGCGCTGATGCGCGACTATCGGGGTGTGCCCAGCGAGATCACGGTCGTTTACACCGACGGTGCATGCCTGGGCAACCCCGGGCCAGGCGGCTGGGCTTGGGCGGTGCCCGGCGGCGCCTGGGCCTGCGGCGCCGATCCGCACACCACCAACCAGCGGATGGAGCTTCAGGCGGTGCTGGAGGCCCTGCGGGAGATGACCGGGCCGGTGGAGGTGGCGTCGGACTCGACCTACGTGGTCAACTGCTTCCGCGACAAGTGGTACGAGGGCTGGAAGCGGCGGGGCTGGCGCAACTCCAACCGCAAGCCGGTGGCCAACCGCGACCTGTGGGAGCCGCTGATCGAGCTGTACTGCTCCCGGCCGGGCGAGATCTCGTTCCGGTGGGTCAAGGGCCACTCCGGCGACGAATGGAACGAGATCGTCGACCAACTGGCCTCGGGAGCAGCCGCCGATCAGCGCTCCCGCCGCGGCCCCTAACCGCCCTCGGCCTCGGCCAGAACGGCGGCGAGGGCGGTGGCTATGTCGGGGTGGGCGAACTCGAAGCCGCGGCGCACTAGCAGGGCGGGCTCGGCCCGGGTACTGCTGTAGAGCAGCGCCTCGGTGAGCTCGCGGCCCAGCCGGGCCCACAGAGCGGGCTTGGGGGTGGGCAGCAGCGTGGGGCGGCGCAGCGCCGTCCCCAGAGCCGCGGTCAGCCCGCGGTTGGTGACCGGCTCGGGGGCGGTGAGGTTCACCGGCCCCTCCACGTCGGCGGTCAGCAGCCACAGAAGGGCCTCGACCTCGTCGTGCAGGGTGATCCAGCTCACCCATTGGCGGCCGCTGCCGATCCGGCCCCCGAGGCCCAGCCGGAAGAAGGGGAGCATCTCGCCCAGCGCGCCCCCCGATCCGCTAAGCACCACGCCGGTGCGGGGATGGACCACCCGGATGCCGGCGGCGCGGGCCGGATCCGCGGCCGCCTCCCAATCGCGGCACACGTCGGCCAGGAAGCCGGTCCCGCCGGTGGACGACTCGTCGAGGCGCTCGTCGCCCCGGTCGCCGTAGAAGCCGATGGCCGACGACGACACCAGCACCCCCGGCGGTGCGTCGAGCCGGGCCAGCGCGCCGGCCAGCAGGGCCGTACCCCGCGCCCGGCTGTCGGCGATCCGCTGCTTCTGGGCGGGCGACCAGCGCCGGGCCGCGATCGGCTCGCCGGCCAGGTGCACCACCGCGTCGATGCCCTCCAATGCCTCGCCCTCGATGCGGCCCGCGGCGGGATCCCAGCTCACCATTGGCCCCTGCTCGTCGGATCCGCCGCTCGCCTCTCGGTCGAGCGTCCGCCCACTTGCTCGGCCTCGGCCCACCGGCAGCGCCTGATGCCCATCGGACGCCAGGCGGGCTAGCAGGGCGCGGCCGATCAGCCCGGTGGCCCCCGTGACTGCTACCCGCATTGCTGTACCGCACCCATTGGCACTTGGTCTACCATCGCTATGTCTGTCTCAGTACGACCATCTACCGGAAGCAGGAGACGTGCAAGGCGATCCCACACCCTCTGTCCCTCAGCCCGAAGTCGGCCATGGCGCCAGTCCGAAGCCCCGCCGGAAGCTGTCGATCCGACCCGGTGTCGTGTTGGCGCTAGTGGTGGTGGCCGCCTTGATCGTCTTCGTCGTCCAGAACGGCAGCGAGGTGCCCGTGTCGTGGCTGTTCATCGAAGTGGACGGCCCGCTGTGGGCGGTGATCGTGGTGTCGGCGGTATTGGGCGCGCTGCTGAGCGAGATCATCGGCTGGGTGGTCGGCCACCGACGCCGACGTCGGCGCCGGTCGTGAGCACCCGCTGGCTGATACTGGCCGCCCTGTTGTGCGGTCTCGCCATCTTGGTGGCCTTCACCGTCCAGGTCCTGTGGGGCCGGTTCTGAACACAGTCGGAGCCGGTAGGGTCGCGCCGTGATCGGGGAGGCCGTGTGAGCGACTCAGCCCACGACGTGGTGGTGGTCGGCGGCGGGCCGGGCGGCTACGCCGCCGCCCTCTACGGCGCCAGTGCCGGCCTCGACGTGGCCGTGGTGGAGAAGCACAAGGTCGGCGGCACCTGCCTCCACGTCGGCTGCATCCCGGCCAAGGAACTGCTGGAGGCGGCCTCGGTGTACCGCACCGTGTCGAGGGCGGCCGCTTTCGGTGTGGACGCGGGCGAGCCCAGCCTCGACTGGGCGGCGGTGCTGGAGCGCAAGCAGCAGGTGATCGACAAGATGATGGCCGGGCTGTCATCGGTGCTGGGGCAGCGCAAGGTGACCGTCCTGGCCGGCACCGGCTCGCTCGGCGCCTCCGGCACGGTGGAGGCTGTGGCCGACGACGGGTCGACGCAGACGCTCACCGCCACCTCGATCATCGTCGCCTCGGGATCTGTGCCCCGGACCATCGCCGGCTTCGAGGTGGACGGCGAGCTGGTGGTCACCTCCGACGAGCTGTTCTCGGTCAGCCGCCTGCCCGACTCGGCCGCGGTGATCGGCGGGGGCGCCATCGGCTGCGAGTTCGCGTCGATGATGGGTGATCTGGGCACCGAGGTCACCGTCTTGGAGGCCCTGCCCAGCATCCTCGCCGGCTGCGACGTCGAGGTGGCCAAGACCGTCCGGCGCTCGTTCCGCAAGCGGGGCATCGAGGTCCACACCGGCGTGACGGTGCACGGCCACGAGCCCCGCCCCGACCGCTCCGGCACCGTCGTGTCGTTCGGGGAGGGCAAGCAGGTCGACGTGGAGATGGTGGTGGTGGCCGTCGGCCGGCGGCCTCGCACCGAGGGCCTGGGACTCGAAGCCGTCGGCGTCGAGTTGGACGGACGCGGCTTCGTGGCCGTCGACGACCGGGGCCGCACCACTGCGCCGGGCGTCTGGGCGGTGGGCGATGTGGTCGACAGCCCGCAGCTGGCCCACACCGCCTTCGCCGAGGGCATGCTCGTCATCCGCGACATCCTCGGTGAGGACCCCGGCCCGCTTGACTATCACGGCACGCCGTGGTGCATCTACAGCCACCCCGAAGTGGCCTTCGCCGGGCACACCGAGCAGAGCGCGGTCGATGCCGGCTTCGATGTGGTGACATCGGTCCACCGCTACATGGCCAACGGACGGGCCCAGATCCTGGGCGAGACCGAGGGAATGGTGAAGGTGGTGGCCGAGAAGCAGGCTGACGGAACCGGCGGTCGCATCCTCGGCGTCCACATGGCCGGGCCGTGGGTGACCGAGCAGCTGGGTCAGGCCTACCTGGCCGTCAACTGGGAGGCCACCGCGGCCGATGTGGCCAGCCTGATTCAACCCCATCCGACCATGAGCGAACTGTTCGGCGAGACTGTGCTGTCTTTGACCGGCCGCTCGCTGCACGGCTGAGAGGCGGAGCGCGATGGCCGACATCACTATGCCGCAGCTTGGCGAGACGGTCACCGAGGGGACCATCACCCGCTGGTTCAAGCAGGTCGGTGACGAGGTGGCCCTCGACGAGGCGCTGTTCGAGATCTCCACCGACAAGGTCGACACCGAGGTGCCGTCGCCGGTGGCGGGCGTGCTGGCCGAGGTCCTTGCCGGTGAGGGCGACCTCGTGGAGGTCGGACAGGTCCTGGCCCGGGTCGGCGATTCGGGAGAGGCCCCGTCCGCTGAGCCGGTGCAGGAAGTAGCTGAGCCGCCGGTTGAGGAGCCCGCGGCCGAAGAGATGAGACCGCCGGTGGTGGCACCGGTGCAGTCGCCGGATCCGCCGCCCGCTGAGCCGGTGGACGAAGTGTTGGAACCGGTGCCGCCGGTTGTGGCGCCCCTTCCGCCGGTGGATTCGACCGCCGCGGCACCGATGGTGCTGTCGCCGGTAGTGCGACGGCTGATAAGCGAGAACGACCTCGATGCGTCCACCATCGGTGGCACCGGTCTGGGAGGCCGCATCACCCGCGCCGACGTCGAGCAGGCCATACGGGCCCGCGCCGCGGCTCCGGTCGAGACGGCTGCCGCCGAGCCATCGCCTACAGCCGCCGAGCCTTCGCCTGCTGCTGAGACGTCTGATGCTGCTGAGGCGTCGGCTGCTGCTGAGACCCCCGCCGAGCCGGCTGGCGAGGTCAAGCCCCGGCGCCCGCGGCGGGCCAGGCGATCCGCGGTACCAGCGGTCGTGGCCCGCAGCGGCGACAGCGTCGTGCCCCTCAACAACATCCGCAGGCGCACCGCCGAGCACATGGTGATGTCGAAGCAGACCTCGCCCCACGTCCTAACCGCCATCGAGGTCGACTACGAGGGCGTGGAGACGGTCCGCCGGGCCGCCAAGCAGGCATGGAAGGCAGAGGAGGGCTTCAGCCTCACCTACCTGCCCTTCATCGCTCGGGCGGTGATCGACGCCCTGCGCGACTACCCCCACCTCAACGCCAGCTTCGGCGGCGACGAGCTGGTGGTCCACGCCGACGTCAACCTGGCCATCGCGGTGGACATCGACTTCCAGGGACTGCTGGCGCCGGTGATCTCCGGCGCGGAGGGCAAGCGACTCCGCCAGATCGCCCGCGACATTGTTGATTTGGCCAACCGGGCCCGCAGCCGCAAGCTCGGACCCGACGACTTGGCCGGCGGCACGTTCACCCTCACCAACGCGGGCCAGTACGGCACGATGATGCAGTTCCCGATCATCAACCAGCCCCAGGTCGCCATACTCAGCACCGACGGCGTGTCGCGCAAGCCGGTGGTGGTGACCGACAACTACGGCAACGAGTCGATCGCCATCCACTCGATGGGCGTGCTGGCCATGGCCTGGGACCATCGGGCCTTCGACGGCGCCTACGCGGCCGCCTTCCTGCACCGGGTCAAGGAGCTCATCGAGACCCGCGACTGGTCCGCTGAGATCCGCTGAGCCTGTCGCCGGCACCCGCTGTGGGATCAGTCCGCTCTGCTGCTGAGGGGCCGGTGCTGCGGATCCGATGGCTGGGCCGGGTGGCCTACGACGACGCCCTCGTCCTGCAGCGCCGCCTCCACAGCCACTCCGCCGACGACCACCTACTCCTGCTCGAGCATCCCCATGTGGTGACCCTGGGCCGCCGAGGCCGGCGCGAGCACCTGCTGGTCGACGTCGAGGCGCTGGGCGGCTCGGTGGTGGAGACCGACCGGGGCGGCGAGGTGACCTATCACGGCCCCGGCCAGCTCGTCGGCTATCCGATCCTCACCGTGCCTGGCCGGCGGGGCGGCGGGATGGCCGACACCGCCGCCTACGTGGGCGGCGTGGAGGAGCTCCTGATCGGCGTGCTGGCCGACCTGGGCTTGGAGGCCGGGCGCATCGAGCGCCACACCGGCGTGTGGATCGAGCCGGACGGGCCCCGGCCCCGCAAGATCGCCGCCATCGGCGTGAGGCTGTCGAGGGCCCGCTCCATGCACGGCTTCGCGCTCAACGTCGATCCCGACCTGGGCTGGTTCTCCAAGATCGTGCCCTGCGGGATCACCGGTCTGGGGGTCACGTCGCTGGCGGCCGAGGGCGTCGAGGCATCGATGCAGCAGGTGGTCGACCTCGTGGCCCAGCGGGCGATGGCGGCATGGGGCGCCCACGGCCGCACCGACCGCGCCGATGTGGCCCACCGGGTGGCGCCCGCCGACCTGGCCCAGTTCACCCGGCAGGCCGCCAACGGAGCGGCTGATGCGAGCGCTGAGCCGGCCACCGCCGCTAACGCGAGTGCTGAGTCGGCCAACGGCGCCGCTGGCGCGAGCGCTGAGCCGGCCGACGTCGAGGCTGACTCAGCTGCTGGCGGCGCGGCCGCGCCGGCCGAGGCTGAGGGAGTGTCGCCGCGACTGCTGGGCCGTCTGGCCGCGGCCCGGCTTGACGGCGAGGCCCATGAGCCGGTGCCGCTGCGGTCGCGCAAGCCGGAGTGGATGCGCGTGCCGCTCAGTACCGGGCCGACGTTCCACCAGATCCGCTCCACGCTGCGGGGCCTCGACCTGACCACGGTGTGCGAGGAGGCCGGCTGCCCCAACATCTCGGAGTGCTGGAACGACGGCACCGCCACCTTCATGATCCTGGGCGAGCGGTGCACCCGGGCCTGCGGCTTCTGCCTGGTGGACACCCGCCGGCCCGGCCCGCCCGACCCGCAGGAGCCCCAGCGGGTGGCCGAGGCCGCGGCCCGGATGGGTCTCGAGCATGTGGTGGTGACCATGGTGGCCCGCGACGACCTTCGTGACGGCGGTGCGGAGGCGGTGGCCGCCACCGTGGCCGCGGTCCGCAACCGACTGCCCGGTGCCCGGGTCGAGACCCTGATCAGCGACCTCGGCGGCGACGCCGACGCCCTGCAGACGGTGTTCGATGCCCGCCCCGACGTGCTCAATCACAACATCGAGACCGTGGCCCGGCTCCAGCGGGCGGTGCGCCCGTCGGCCGGCTACGCCCGCAGCCTGTCGGTGCTGGCCCGGGCCCGCGCCGCCGGGCTGACCACCAAGTCGTCGATCATCGCGGGCATGGGCGAGACCCACCACGAGGTGGTGCAGACCCTGGCCGACCTGCACGCGGTCGGAACCGACATCGTGACCATCGGGCAGTACCTGCGTCCCAGCGCCCGCCACCTGCCGGTGGATCGCTGGTGGCCGCCGGATGCGTTCGAGCAGTGGAAGGAAATCGGCGAGTCGATGGGCATCAGCCACGTAGAGTCGTCGCCACTGACCCGCTCCAGCTACCACGCCCGCCAAGCCGCCGCCACCGCAGCGCGCTCATAGGCTTGTAGCCGTGTTTGTTGAGCGGTTGGCTCGGGCTCGGGGACTCATGGCCGAGCGGGGGGTGGACGTGCTGCTGCTGTCGGTGGGGGCCGACCTGCCGTATTTCTGCGGCTATGAGGCCATGCCGCTGGAGCGCCTCACCATGCTGGTCGTGCCCCGCGACGGCGCGGCCACGCTGGTTGTGCCCCGGATGGAGGCGCCGCGGGTGGCCGAACGGCCCGACGTGTTCGGGATGCGGCCCTGGGACGAGACCGAGGATGCGGTGGCCATCGTGGCCGATCTGGCCGGTTCGGCGGCGGTGGCCGCGGTGGGCGACCACATGTGGTCGAGGTTCCTGGTGGATCTGATGGCCGCCATGCCGCGCACGGCGTGGCGTCGGGGGTCGGAGGTGACCGCTCCCATCCGCTCGGTGAAGTCCTCCGACGAGGTGGAGCGGCTGCGGGCCGCGGGCGCGGCGGTGGACCGGATTGCAGGCCGGCTCCAACGGGGTGAGATCGAGCTGGTGGGGCGGACCGAGGCCGAGGTGTCGGCCGAGTTGGGCCGCCAGATCGTCGATGAGGGCCACGACCGGGCGAACTTCGCCATCGTGGCCGCCGGCGCCAACGCGGCCAGCCCCCACCACGAGCCGGGCGAAAGGGTGATCGGTGCCGACGAGGTGGTGCTGTGCGACTTCGGGGGAACGATGGTGGGCGACGACGGGGTCGGGTACTGCTCCGACATCACCCGCTGCGTCTACACCGGCGAGCCGCCGCCGGAGTTCCGAGAGCTGTACGACGTGCTGTTCGAGGCGCAGGCGGCGGGCGTGGCCGCGGCCGAGGTGGGCGTTCCCGCCCAGGATGTGGACCGGGCGGCGCGCTCGATCATCGCCGCCGCCGGATACGGCCAGTACTTCGTGCACCGCACCGGCCACGGGATCGGGACCGAGGCCCATGAGGATCCCTACATCGTGGAGGGCAACGTCGAGCCGCTGCAGGCGGGCAACGCCTTCTCGGTGGAGCCGGGCATCTACGTGCCCGGACGGTGGGCGGCCCGCCTGGAGGACATCGTGGCTGCGTCGCCGGCCGGCCCCGACCCCCTCAACCGGGCCGACCATCGCCTTGCCGTTGTGGCCTGAGATGCGAGTCCGGCACCCGATGATCGAGTGCGCCGCTGTCGTGGCCTGAGCCGTCGACTGCGCTGCCAAGGGTCGAGTTGTAGTGGTTGAACTCGAGGCTGCCACTGTACTGGTGGGCTGGGCGGCCGGCGGATGGTTCTTCCTGTGGGTGACCACCCGCCGCCGCGAGGTCGGGCTCGGCTACGGATGGCTGATGCGAGGAGTGTTCCTGGCACTGGCCGGGGGCTCCCTGGTGATCGCCTTCAGGTCCGAGCCGACACCGAGCCGCGAGGCGGCCACGCTGGTCTTCGTCGGGGTCGGGATCGTTGCGGGAGCGGTCTCGGTGGCGCGCCGTTCTGCGGGCGTGGCCGGCCAGCGGGCCGAGGCTCAGCGCCGCTCGGCCCGAGTGGCGAAGATGACCGGGATCGACCGGGCCGAGCCCCGGCTCGATCCAGACGCTCCCGAGTTCCCGCCCGTGCTCGACCTGTGTGCGGCGGCGGTCGGCTTGGTCGCCACCCTGCTCGGAGCGTTGGCCGCGGCCGGACCGACCGGCCTGGCTGTGGCCCGCACGCTGGTGGGCGCCCTGTTCGTGGGCGCGGTGACCAGCGCCATGCTGCTGGGCCACTGGTACCTGGTGCAGCCGGGCCTGGCCCGCGGACCGCTGCTGGAGATGCTGCGGGCCGCGGCCGTGCTGTGGCTGCCGTCGGTGGTGGTGATGCTTTGGCCCACCGGCATGGTGTCGGTGCTCAATGGCACCATCGACGACGGCTACAACGGCCTGCTCGGCTGGTTCTGGGTCGCCTGCGCTGCCATGACCATCCTGCTGGTGGGAGTGGCCCGGGCCGCGCTGCGCGAGCGCCAGTACTCGGCCGTGATGGCCGCCACCGGCCTCGTATACCTGGCCATCGTCACCGCCTTCGGACAAGACCTGGTGGCCCGCATCCTGCTATCGCCCTAGACTTCTTCGGGCGGTGCGGAGGCCTGTGCTCCGAGTCCTGGCTGTGCCGGTCTCGGGCCGAGCGAGGAGGCCCGTGGTGCCGAGAGTGATCTGGAAGGGATCGATCAGCTTCGGACTGGTCACGATCCCCGTGCAGCTGTTCAGCGCGGTGAGCCGCAAGAACGTGCGCTTCAACCAGCTCGACGCCGAGACCGGGGCCCGGGTGCGCTACAAGAAGGTGTCGTCGGCCGATGACACCGAACTGCCCGCCGATCGCATCGTCAAGGGCTACGAGCTGCCGTCGGGCGACTACGTGACCGTCAGCGACGCCGAGCTGGAGGCGCTGGCCCCGGCCGCGGCCCGCACCATCGACATCGACGCCTTCATCGACCTCGCCGACATCGACCCGGTGTTCTACGACAGCGCCTACCACCTGGTGCCCGACGAGGCCACCGCCAAGCCCTACAAGCTGCTGGCCGAGGCCATGGGCGAGGCCGACAAGGTGGCCGTCTGCCACTTCGTCATGCGCTCCAAGCAGTACCTGGCCGCCATCCGCCCCGTCGACGGGCGGCTGATGCTGTCGACCATGGTGTACGCCGACGAGCTGGTGGCCCCCGAGCAGATCGACGGCCTCGACGGGCTGGGCGACATTGCCGTCGACGAGCGTGAGACGGCCATGGCCCGCCAGCTCATCGCTGCCCTGGAGGCCGATTTCGATCCCGAGCGCTACCGCGACTCCTACCGGGAGGCGGTGCTGGAGCTGATCGATCAGAAGGCCTCGGGCGAGGCGGCCGCCACGGTGGCTGCCCCGGCACAGGCCTCCGACACGGTGGTGGACCTGATGGCCGCGTTGGAGGCCTCGGTGGCCGCAGCCAAGGAGGCCCGCAAGCGTCACCCCGCCGCGGGCGCTGCCGCCGACGCCGGTGCCGAGCCCGGTGCCGACGAGGCTCCGGATCAGGCTGAGGACATCCGCAAGTCGGCCTGATTGACCGATGGCGAGCGGATCCGAGCGGGTGCCGGTCACCGTCGACGGCCGGCGGCTGTCGGTCAGCAACCTCGACAAGGTCCTGTATCCGCTGACCGGGTTCACCAAGGCCCAGGTGATCGACTACTACGTGCGGGTGGCGCCGGTGATGCTGCCCCACATCGGCGACCGGGGCGTGACCCTGCGGCGCTGGCCCGACGGCGTGACCGCCGAGTCGTTCTTCGAGAAGCGCTGCCCCAAGCATCGCCCCGACTGGGTTGGAACCTGCCGGGGACCCGGCGATAGGGGAGGGCCGGTCCACTACTGCCGGCTCGACTCGGCGGCCGCGCTGGCTTGGTCGGCCAATCTGGCCGCGCTGGAGATCCATGCGCCGATGGCTCGCTGCGGCGACCTCGACTCGCCCACCATGGTCGTGTTCGACCTCGACCCGGGCCGGCCGGCCACCATCGTCGAGTGCTGCCGGGTGGCCCTGCACATCCGCGAGGTGCTGGAGTCGGTGGGGCTGGCCGGCTGGGCCAAGACCTCGGGCAGCAAGGGCATGCAGCTGTATGTGCCCCTCAACCGGCCCCACTCCCACGACCACGCCGCCGGCTTCGCGCTGGCGGTGGCCCAGCTTCTGGAGAAGCACCTGCCGGCGCTGGTGGTGTCGGTGATGAAGCGCAGCCTGCGGACACAGAAGGTGTTCATCGACTGGAGCCAGAACGCCCGCTTCAAGACGACCATCGCCCCCTACTCGCTTAGGGGCCTGGACCGTCCCGCCGTGTCGGCGCCGATCACCTGGGACGAGGTGTCCGACGGTGCCGACGGCGAGCCGCTGACCTTCACCGCCGCCGAGGCGCTTGACCGGGTGGACGACTTCGGCGACCTGTTCGAGCCGACGCTCACCCTCGAACAAGACCTCCCCGCCCCGTCCAAGCCCGCCTAGGAGCCGTGGGCTGTGACGCTGGGGTTTGGGCGGCCCGTGAGCGCAGCGAACAAGAGCGGGAAACACCCCCTCGCCCGGATGGGCCGGACTTGCTCACCTATCCGCTCGGCCTCTTAGCCTGACCGGATGCCGATCACAGTCCACGCCGCCCGCTCAGCGCCCAAGGCGGCTTCCACCAGCGTCTCGCTCGTCACCGTTGAGGACGTCGAATCCGGCGTCAGCGGCTTCGACCCTGCCGTGCTCGACACCGCCGGCTTCGCAGGCAAGGCGGATCAGGTCCATCTCCAGCCCATCGACGGCGGCTTCGCCGGGTTGGTCGGTCTCGGCCCGGCCTCGGAGGCAACCCCGGCTGCGATCCGTCGAGCCGGAGCGGCGTTGGCCCGCTCGTGCTCCCGTCACTCCAGGGTGGCGGTCCGGCCCGCCGACGGTATCGATGTGGCATCCGGCCCGGCCCGCCAGGCTCTGGCCGAGGGCGTGATTCTCGGCGGCTACCGCTTCACCAGCTACAAGTCGGCCCTCGGCAACGTCGTCGGCGACGGCGAGCAGCCCAGGCTGGCCCGGGTGGACGTCGTGGGCAGCACATCGGCTGCGGCCAAAGAAGCTCTGGCCCGCGGCGCGGCCATCGCGGCCGGCGTCTGTGTGGCCCGCGACCTCTCCAACGAGCCCGGCGGCTCGCTCACGGCCCCGGTGTTCGCCCGCGAGGCCGTCGCCATTGCTCGCAAGGCCGGGCTGAAGTCGCGGGTCTGGACCGAGGCCGAGATCAAGAAGCAGCGGCTGGGGGGCCTGCTCGGCGTCAACCGGGGCAGCACCAACCCGCCCCGCTATGTGGAGCTCAGCTACGAGCCCGAGGGCGACCCGGCCGCCACGCTGGCCCTCGTCGGCAAGGGGATCACCTTCGACGCCGGCGGCCTGTCCATCAAGACCGCGCAGGGAATGATGGCCATGAAGATGGACATGTGCGGGGCCGCGGCCATCATCGGGGCCATGTCGGTGCTGCCCGCGGTGGACGCTCCGGTGCGGGTCAAGGGCTATCTGCCCATGACCGACAACATGCTCGGCGGTGACGCCACCCGGCCCGGCGATGTGCTCACGATCCGCAACGGCAAGACCATCGAGGTGCTCAACACCGACGCCGAGGGAAGGCTGATCCTGGCCGATGCCCTGTCGCTGGCGTGCGAGGACGAGCCGGACGCCATCGTCGATCTGGCCACCCTCACCGGGGCCTGCATGGTGGCGCTGGGCCCGTCGATAGCCGGGCTGATGGGCAACGACGAGGCGTTCGTCGCCGATGTGCGCGCCGCCGCCGACCGGGTGGGCGAGCGGGTGTGGCCGCTGCCGCTGCCCGCCGACTACGCCAAGCAGTTCGAGTCCAACGTGGCCGACATGAAGAACATCGGCGGCAACCATGGCGGCGCGCTGACCGCGGGACTGATTCTGCAGCAGTTCGTGGCCGACGACATTCCCTGGGTGCACCTCGACATCGCCGGCCCGGCCCGGGCCGAGTCCCACGACGGCGAGATCGCCAAGGGTGGCACCGGTTTCGGGGTGCGCACCCTGGTGGAGCTGGCCTCCACGTTCAACGCGGCCCGCTAGAGAGGCCGAGCTAGAGAGGCCGAGCGAGCCGGCCGGATCACACCAAGTTGGGCTCGCTCTCAGCAGGCATTGCCGAGTCCAGGGTCGGGCCGTGGTGCAGGCACCAGGCCCACTGCACCGCTTCGGCGATCACGGCGGGATGGAACTCCATGCCGGCCAGCTGCCGCTCGGCCTCGCTGATGGTGTCGCCGCACTCGATCAGCCCCGAGGCCAGCCGCCGGGCCCGCGGCTGCTGTCGAACCACGATGTCCGGGCACAGATAGTTCTCCAGGAACTCGGTGTGGCGTCGCTGCACCGGCTTGGGCAGTCGATTCAGCTGGCGGCGGCTGAGCTGGGGCAGCCGGAGGCGGACGGCCAGGGTGTTTGATCCCACCGACCGGGCCGCCCGGAACCGGCAGGCTCGGCCCACCGTGCGGGCCATGGCGCTGCGGGCGCCGCCCTCGTGGCCGATTCCGAGGGCGCTGGCCGTCTCCCGCAGGTTGACGGCCGTGCTGGCCACCTCGTCGAGCAGATCGGCGCAATGGCGCAGGAACCAGGTGGTGGCCGGTCCCAGCGTGGCCAGCCAGAACTGCTCGACGTAGGTCGATCTCGGATCGTGGCCGAAGGCGTCGACGCGCTGGTCGAGCCACGGGATCAGCGTGATCACCTCGGAGTTGGCGATGGTCGGTGGGAGGTTGACAGGCGCAGTCATGATGTTTCTCCAATACTCCAATAGTGGCGGGCGCCGGGAGCGCCTCGGTTGCAAATCAGCCGGAAGACGGCTGCTTCTGACCGTATTGAGATCACAAGAACCTGTCAACAAGAGGCCGAGCGTCCAGGCCGCAGATGGCGGGCAGGACCTCGCTGATGGAGCCGCCCACCAGCACGTCGGCCAGGGCATCGAACTCGGTCGGCTCGCCGTTCACGATCACCAGGCGGGCCCCCGACTGCACGGCCACCGGCGCGGTCATGTTGATGGGCGACACGGCCAGGGTAGTGCCCACCGCCAGGAACAGGTCGCATTCGAGGGCGGCCCGCTCGGCCCGGGCCAGGTCGAGGGGGTTGAGGCTCTGGCCGAACGACACGGTGGCCGACTTCAGGAGCCATCCGCAGCGCGGGCAGTCGGGATCCTCCTCGCCGGCGCGCACCCGCTCGAGGGCCACCGCCATGTCGTCGCGGTATTCGCACGACAGGCACTGCACCTTGCGGGTGGTGCCGTGGATCTCCACCACCAGCGCGGGGTCGCTGCCAGCCCGCTGGTGGAGCTCGTCCACGTTCTGGGTGATGAGCAGATGGAGCTTGCGCCGCCGCTCGAGGTGGACCAGCGCCTCGTGGCCCCGGTTGGGCTCGACTTCGGCCCACAGCGCCCCGGAGGCCCGGCGGGCCCAGTTGCTGCGGCGGACCTCGGGATCTGACACGTAGACATCGATGTTCGAGGCTCGCTCGGCTGCCGGGTCACGCGTCCACAGGCCCTTCGGTCCGCGGAAGTCGGGCAGGCCGCTGTCGGTGGAGACGCCAGCCCCGGTGAGCACGGTCACCCGCTGGGCCGAGTCGACCAGTTGGCGGGCCGCCGCCACTGCCTCCGCCTGCACCGTGCGAGCCTAGTTGGGCCACTCCGTCACGCTGCTGCAACCTTCTGCGCTCAGAACACCTAGGAGGGCGCGCAAATGGGCCAGAGCCGGTCGCGTCGCGGCGGGGTCTTTCCCGCTCTTGTTCGCTGCGCCCACGGGCCGCCCAAACCCCGGGCATCACAGCCCACGGCCTCGCCCGTATGGACCGGAATCGCTCACCTATTCGCTCGGCCTCTAGGCTCGCGGTGTGGTAGAGCCTGACTTCCTTCGCTTCGACACCCTCAGCCTCCACGCCGGCCAGCACAGCGACCCCGCCACCGGGGCGCGGGCCGTGCCCATCTACTTCACCACCTCGTATTCCTTCGAGGACACCGACCACGCGGCCGGGCTGTTCAACCTCGAGATCCCCGGCCACATCTATTCTCGGATCTCCAACCCCACCGTGGCCGTGCTCGAGGAGCGGGTAGCGGCTCTAGAGGGCGGGGTGGGAGCGGTGGCCACCGCCAGCGGGCAGGCCGCCTTCTTCCTGGCCGTGGCCACCCTCATGGACACCGGCGGACACATCGTGGCCAGCCGCAACATCTACGGCGGCACCCACAACATGCTCAACCTGACCCTGCCCCGGTTCGGCATCACCGCCACGCTGGTGGACCCCCGCCGGCCCGACGAGTTCGAGGCCGCCATCGGCGACGACACCCGCCTCGTCTTCGCCGAGACCCTCGGCAATCCCGGCATCGAGGTGCTCGACATCGCCGCGGTGGCCGACGTCGCCCACCGTCACCGCCTGCCGCTGATGGTGGACGCCACCTTCTCCACTCCGTACCTGATCCGGCCCTTCGAGCACGGCGCCGACATCGTGATGCACTCGGCCACCAAGTTCCTGGGCGGCCACGGTGTGGCCCTCGGCGGCATGCTCGTGGACGGCGGCCACTTCGACTGGGACGCCTCGGGGCTGTTCGCAACCATCACCGAGCCCTACGCCGGCTACCACGGCATCAGCTTCAGCGACGAGTTCGGCCCCGGCGCCTTCATCAGCCGGGCCCGAGCCGAGGGGCTGCGCGACTTCGGCGCCTGCATGAGCCCGGCCAACGCCTTCCAGATCCTTCAGGGCGTCGAGACGCTGCCGCTGAGGATGCAGCGCCATGTGTCCAACACCGAGGCGGTGGTCGAGGCGCTGGCCGCCAACGACGCGGTCACCTGGGTCAAATATCCGTCCATGCCGGACCATCCCGACCACGGCCTGGCCCGCCGGCTCTACCCGAGGGGAACCGGGGCCATCTTGAGCTTCGGCATCGCCGGGGGCCGCGACGCGGGGGCCAAGTTCATCGCCGCGGTCCGGCTGGCCTCCCATCTGGCCAACGTGGGCGACGCCAAGACGCTGGTGATCCACCCGGCCAGCACCACCCACCAGCAGATGTCGGCCACCGATCTGGCCGCGGCCGGGGTGGGGGAGGACCTCGTGCGGCTCTCGGTCGGGTTGGAGGATCCCCGCGACATCATCGAGGACTTGGAGCGGGCCCTCAAGGCCTCGCAACGCTGACGAGGGTCACGGTTCAAGTTCGATGGGCCTGCTCTGCGAAGCGACCCTGGGGCGCTGCTCTGAGGCGCTGACGAGGGACACGCCCGACAGGATCGGCTGACAGTGGAGGCGCTGATCGACGGGAAGGTGGTGCGCTGCGCCACCGGGGGCCGCAGCATCGACGGAGACGAGCCCGCAGTGGTGCTGGTGCACGGCTCGGGCGGCGACCGCACGGTCTGGCAACTCCAGACCCGCTGGATCGCGCACCACGGCTACCGGGCCGCCGCGGTCGACCTGCCCGGACACGGCGGCAGCGAGGGCCCCGCGCTGGCCGGCATCGGCGAGATGGGCGAGTGGCTGGCCGGCGCCACCGAGGCCCTGGGCCTGGCGCCCGCGCACCTGGTGGGGCACTCGATGGGCACGTTCGTGGCGCTAGAGGCGGCCGCGCGGCGGCCTGAGGCGGTCCGGTCGCTGGTGCTTCTCGGCACCGCCGGGGCCATGCCCGTGCATCCCGCCCTGCAATCGGCCGCCGATGCCGACGACCCGGTGGCCGGGCGACTCATCACCTCGTGGGGCATCGGCAGCCGAGCCCACACCGGCGGGCACGCCTCGCCGGGCATGTGGCTGATCGGCGGCAACACTTCGCTGCTGGACCGGGCCCCCGAGGGAGTGCTGGCCCGCGATCTGGCCGCCTGCAACGCCTACGACGGCGCCGAGGCGGCCGCGGCCAGGGTGCAGTGTCCGGTCACGCTCGTGCTGGGCCGCGAGGACAAGATGACGCCCAATCGGGCGGCGGCCGGCATGATCGAAGCCTTCGGACCCGCCGTGTATCTCGACCGGGTGGGCCACTTCATGCAGGTCGAGAGTCCCATCGCGGTGCGCAAGGCCATCGCCGCGGCCCTACAGGCCGAGCAGAGCGAGGCCGCGGCCTGAGCGGCCCGTGAGATCCGAGCACAACAACGGCATCCACCGGGTGGGACGGGGCGACGCGTCGAGGCCCTCGCCGTATCGGCTGGGGGATTGCCAATACCGGCGGGGCCTCGAGATCAGATGAGGGGCTCGCACCCCTCGGGGATTCGTCTTGTGCGACTACTGAGTCAGCGGCTGCTCCGGTAGGGGCGGGCGGCGGCGTCGCCGGTAACCCGCAACAAGCTCTCGGCTGCGCCCACGGCATAGCCGGGTCCCAGCGCGTCGCGCCACACAGAGTTGGCACCGACTCTGGCGTTGCTCAGGGGAATGGAACGCATTTGCAGTCCTCCTTTGCGCTGCGTGCGCCGCGTCTCGGCGCTATGGAGAATTGTCTCGGTCACGGGTGTGGATTGCAAGGAATCAAGGGTCAAAGCGGGTGTGATTTAGGTCACACCCGGTAGAAGTCCACCGGCTCGGGAGCTGGCGGGGTGTTGCCCAGGATCAGGTCGGCGGCCTTCTCGGCCAGCATCATCACCGGCGCGTAGATATTGCCGTTGGTCACATACGGCATTGACGAGGCGTCCACCACCCGCAGGCCCCTGGTGCCGTGGACCTCGAGCGAGTCGGGGTGCAGCGCCGAGTCGTCGCCGAGGCCCATGCGGGCGGTGCACGACGGGTGCAGGGCGGTCTCGGCGTCGCGTCTCACCCAGTCGAGGATCTCCTCGTCGGTGCCGACTCCGGGTCCGGGCGACACCTCGCCGCCGTTGAACGGGTCCATGGCCGGCTGGGTGAGGATGTGGCGGGCGTGGCGGACGGCCTCCACCCACTCGCGGCGGTCCTCGTCGGTGGACAGGTAGTTGAAGCGCAGCGCGGGCTTGGTTCGGGGGTCGTCCGACACGATGGCCACCGTCCCCCGCGAGTTGCTGTACATCGGCCCGACATGCACCTGGTAGCCGTGGCCGCCGGCGGGCGTGGAGCCGTCGTAGCGGATGGCGATGGGCAGGAAGTGGAACATGAGGTTGGGGTAGGCGACCTCGTCGTTGCTGCGGATGAAGCCGCCCGCCTCGAAGTGGTTGGTGGCCGCCGGGCCGCGGCGGGCCAGCCACTGCAGACCGATCCAGGGATGCCGCCACTTGGCCAGGTTGGGCTGCATCGACACCGGCTGCTTGCAGGCGTACTGGATATACACCTCCAGGTGGTCCTGCATGTTGGCGCCGACCGCGGGCACGTCGGCCACCACGTCGATGCCGTGGCGGTGCAGCAGCCCGGCCGGGCCGACGCCGCTGAGCTGCAGAAGCTGCGGCGAGTTGATGGCGCCGCCGCAGCAGATCACCTCGCCGGCTCGCACCGTGCGGCTGCGGCCGGCCTTGGTGTAGGCCGCACCCACCGCCCGGTTGCCCTCGAAGATGATCCTGGTGGTGAGGGCCCGGGTGACGAGGGTGAGGTTGGGCCGGTCGAGCACCGGGTGCAGATAGGCCCGCGACGCGCTGAGGCGCCGGCCCCGGTGGACGTTGCGGTCGAAGGCGGCGAAACCCTCCTGGCGGTAGCCGTTCACGTCGGCGGTGCGGGGGTGGCCGGCCTGCTCGGTGGCGGCCAGGAAGGCCTCGAACAGCGGGTTGGCGGCCGGACCTCGCTCCAGCACCAGCGGACCCCGGTCGCCCCGGTAGACGCCGCCGCCCGCGACGTGGTGGTCGCCGCCCGAATCGGCGGGATCCTCGGTTCGGGGGTCTCGGTCGGGGCCGGGGCCGCTCGGGTCGTCGCCGGCCAGGCAGAGTTCCATGCGCTTGAAGTAGGGCAGGCAGTGGGCATAGTCCCAGCGCTGCATCCCCTCATCGGCGGCCCAGCGCTCGTAGTCGAGGGGATTGCCCCGCTGGAAGATCATGCCGTTGATGCTCGATGATCCGCCCAGCACTTTGCCGCGGGCGTGGTAAACGCGGCGGCCGCCCATGTGGGGCTCGGGCTCGGAGCTGTACTGCCAGTCGTAGAAGCGGTTGCCGATGGGAAACGACAGCGCCGCCGGCATATGGATGTACACGTCGAAGCGCCAGTCCCGCCGGCCCGCCTCCAGCACGAGCACCGAGGTGCCAGGGTCGGCGCTGAGCCGGTTGGCGAGGGCGCAGCCGGCTGAGCCCCCGCCCACGATCACATAGTCGTAGCAGCGTTCGCGCTCTGCCATGATCACCCTCCGCAACTCGGGCCGAGAGCGTAGGCGCCCCGGGCCGTGCAACAATCGCGACCCTACCGCTGCCGGTCACAGAACAGGGAGGTGCTGGCGTGAGCGAGAACCCCCGGTTGGAGCCAGACTCGCCGCCCTCGGGCCACTGCCTGTGCGGCGCGGTCAGCTACGAGGTGCACGGCCCGATCCGCCAGGTCTGGAACTGCCATTGCTGGCGCTGCCGCCGCTGGACCGGCCACTACATGGCTGGATCGGGATGCAAGCGCTCCGACCTCAGGCTCCTGTCCGATGCCAGCCTGGCCTGGCATCACCCCGCCGACGATCCCAACGTGGCCTACGGCTTCTGCCGAGAATGCGGAAGCTCACTGTTCTGGCAGGTAGCGGAGGGTCTACCTCGCCAGACCGACCACATTGCCATCTGCGCTGGCACCATGGACCTGCCCACCGGCCTGCACACCGAGTGGGCCATCTTCGTAGACGACGCCGCCGACTACCACACCCTCGACTCAAACATAGAGTCCCACCACCGCGAGTAGCCAGCAGTGAGGTCGCCGACGCGACGCCGACCCACTCGTGGCCCAGCACTACAGGGGCGACATCGTGACGAACAGCGGCTGCTGTTCGGCAGTGCTCGTCGGCGACTGGGGCGATTCCGCTGATGGTGCTTGGGTGGCCTCAAGAAGTGCCTCGACGTCTTCGAGGCTGGACACAGGCAGGGCGCCTCGCTGCTGAAGGGGATCGTTGCCAGGACCTTCCCCGTCGCCTCGCCACACGGCGACCGGCCCGTAGCCGTGCTTGAGGGCTTCGACGGCGCCCGACCATGTACCCCCAGTCCCATCGTCGCTCGCTACAACCACCGTGAGCGCAGCCTGCGCATAGATGAGCTTGTTGCGACCCATGGCGTTGCCCGCGCTGAAGGGGGCACTGGGACTGTAGGGCGTGCACATGACCGTGCTGCCCTCGTACACGGCCCTTCGCACGTCGGGGCTCTTCAACTTGCGCGACAGCGCTTCGGCCAGCATGCCGACGACGGCTCCGCCAGACTCGAAGGCGGCATTCATGGCAAGTTGGTCGACGCCGCAGGCGCCGCCCGACGTGAGCGGCAGGCCCCGACATGCTGCGAGCCGAGCAACCTCTATGGCCACCTCGCCCCCTGCTTGGGACACGTCGCGGCTGCCGACCACACCCAGCCCGGGCGCATCGAGCAGTTCGAGCGCGCCGGCGGCGTGCACCAGCGGCGGTGCCTTGGCACGGAGCCTCTCAAGCCACGCACGCGGGTAGTGCTGATCGAACGCCGTGAGTGTCTTGATGCCTGACTGCTCCAGTCGGTCCAATTCGAAGGCAACCGCCGTGGCACGGTCCATGAGCTCAGCAATGCGCTCGCCAAGATCCTCGGGCAGACCGTGATCGCGCACGAGTTGATCCGCGCCCCGTCCAAGCAGCGATCCCGGGCCCGCCTGTTGCCGCCCATCAGCGCGGTTGCAATCGCGCAGGCTCCAGTATTCTGACGCCTTGAGCGGTCGCACCCCGTCGGTGCAGAGGCGGCTTACGAGCAAGATCGTGGCCAGCGAGTCGTCGTGCCTCAAGCGCCTGACCTCCCGCCCGTGTCCGCCAAGGCGAACGGGAACACCGGGCCGGCTCCTGCTTCACGCAGCAGCGAGCCCACAACGGTGAGCGTCCAGCGCGAGTCGACCATGTCGTCTACGAGCAGCACTGAACCCGACGGTACTTCACCGCTGATCTCGAACGCGTCCACAACATTGCGATACTGCTGTTGGCTGTTCTGCATCGTCTTCTGCGGCTTGGTATCGCTGACCTTGACGACGGCATCTAGGCAGTCCAGCCCGAGCGCCTGCGCCAGCCGATGAGCGAAGTCCGACACGAGTTCGGGGTGACGCAGCGAGGGCACGAACGCCACCCACTCCGGCTCGGACTCGGGTCGCCAGCGACCGCGGATCAGATCGCGTGCCGCCCTAACGAGTTGGTCGTCGAACCGTCCATCTTGTTGTTTGCCGCTACGCACCAGCCGGCCCCAGCCGCCATCTCCCCACATGGCCAGGGCGCGCCCCTCCTCAAGCCTCTCATCCAACGCGGTCCGCTTTCCGTCCGGAAGCTGCTTGCGCGGCTCGATGACCCGCTCGGACTTGCGCAGGAATTCGACGGCCTGCTGTACGACGGCCGGATCGAAGGCCCGATCCATGCTCTCGCCGGTGCAGTTGTCGCAGATCCCGCACGGTGCGGGATCGTGGTCGTCGAGGTAGCCGCGCAACAGTTGCATCCGGCATTGGTCGGTGGTGATGTACCTGCGCATCTGCTCTTGCTCGGCCCGGCGTAGCGCGGTGACCGAAGCGACTCGCTCGGTATCGAACGTCCACGGCTGGAGCGTCCGCAGCCACCCTCGGCCCTCACGCTCCACCGCCCCTCCACTTCGAGGATCTTGAGAAGGTTCTCCAGTCGGCCCGGCCTCACGTTCACTTCCGCGAGGATCTCCCGCGTCGTCATGGAAACGGCGGTGCCCTCGAGGCGGTCCACGACACGTTCAGCCAGAGCAGCCTGCGGGAATGCCGACTCAATGAAGTAGTCCTGGATGTCGGCGTCCTCGGTGCCCCGCAGCAGAATCCCCCATGATTCGGCGAGGCCCCGTCCGGCGCGGCCGACCTGCTGGTAGTAGGCCACCGGCGAACCCGGTGACTGGTAGTGGATCACGAACGTAAGGTCAGGCTTGTCGAATCCCATACCCAGAGCCGATGTAGCCACCACAGCCTTCACGTTGTTGTCGAGCAAATCCTGTTCGACAGCGCGCCGGTGGTCGTCGTCGCTATCACCGCTGTAGGCAACCGCAGAAATGCCCTGCGTCTGGAGCCAGCTTGAGACCCGCTCGGCGTCCGCGACCGTGAGGCAATAGACGATGCCGGTGCCGGGCAGATCGTTGATGGCGGCGGCGAGCCACACCAGCCGTTCCGCCTGAATCGGCTTGTCCAGCGCGTGGAGTCGCAGGCCGCGGCGAGCAAGAGTGCCCCTCACTGGCACGAAGTCGGCTCCGAGTTGGGCAGTCACGTCATCCACCACACGATCATTGGCAGTGGCGGTACAGCACAGCACTGGCACGCCGGTTGGCAGCAGATCGAGCACCCGTGCCAGCCGCCGATAATCGGGCCTGAAGTCATGGCCCCAGTCAGAGATGCAGTGGGCCTCATCGATCACGAGTAGTCCGCTCCGCCGACCGACGATGGGCAGCACCTGGGAGCGGAACTGCCGGTTCGCCAGTCGCTCAGGCGAGATCAGCAACACATCTACTGCGTTTGCCTCGATCAGCCCTGCGACCTCGTCCCACTCGTCACGGTTCGAGCTGTTGATGGTGACGGCTCTGACCCCGAGACGCTCAGCAGCCTCAATCTGGTTGCGCATGAGCGCCAGGAGCGGCGACACCAACAGCGTGGGGCCAAGCCCACGGTCGCGCAGCAGCCGGGTAGCGATGAAGTACACCGCGCTCTTGCCCCAGCCCGTCCGCTGCACCAGCAGCACCCGGCTCCGATCACCCGCCAACGCCAGGATCGCTTCGAGTTGGTCGGCCCGGAACTGAGATGCGGGATCACTGGTCAGCCGCCGCAGCAGGCTCAGCGCCTCATTCGCAAGTTCAGACTCGTCGCTCATCGAGCCCGGACTGTACGCACCACCTGTGACACGCTGCTTCCTGGAGGTCCTCTGTCGCCTGGTGGATCCAGAGCTCTGTTCAACCGGGCTCACGAGTGGGGCACGTCCTCAACGGTGACGGCGCAACGATCAACGTCGACCGGGACCTGCGGGCGCGATCCGATGAGGAGCGGCTGGCCAGTGTGTTCGCCGGCTTGTGCCATCGAAGCGTGGGTCCGGTGATCCATGAGGCTGTCGCGCTGCGACACTGGGGTGATGATTGTGGTGGCTACCACTGTTGGCGATTTGGCTGGGGTTGTTGGGCGGCTCATGGCGCTTGGTGTGCGTTCGCTGGAGGTGGTGGAGCCCGGCCGCGCTCGGCGGGTGGTGCTGGCGACACTTGACGATGCAACCGGTGCGGCTGGGATGGCGGCGTCGCTTCGGGCCGAGGGCCTGGTGGCGGTGACGAAGCCTCAGGGCGGCGCGGCGCTGCCGAGGTGGATCGCCGACACTCGACCCGTGTGTTTTGGCGGCCGGCTCACGGTTTGTCCGGCCTGGTCGGAGCATGATCGTCGCGACCGGCCGGGGCTGGTCGAGTTGGGCTTCGGCGGGTTTGGCAACGGCCACCATCCCACCACCCGTCAGATGATCGAGGTGCTGCTGGAGCGGATCACCGGTGGCGAGCGGGTGCTCGACGTCGGCTGCGGCAGCGGGATTCTGGGGTTGTGCGCTCTGCGGCTGGGCGCAGCCCGGGTCGTGGCGGTCGACATCGCCGATGAGGCGGTCCAAGCAGCGAAGCGCAACGCGGCCATCAACGCCGTGAGCTCTCAGCTGGAAACGACGCTCGCCCCTCTTGCGGACATCGCGGGTCGCTTCGACGCCGTGGTGGCCAACATCGCCAGAGCGGGTGTCGCGGCGCTCGCCGACGAACTGGTGTCGCACACCGCACCGGGTGGCTGGCTCGCCGTCGGGGGCCTCTCGCCGTCGCAGTGCTCTCAGGCCGCGGGCTTCCTGCACCCTCTGGCGGAAGTGGAGCGCCGCACCGAAGGCGAATGGTCCACCCTCGTCCTTAGCCGCTAGCGCATAGCGGCCCTCAGGCTCTCTTGTCCACTCCAGAACATACGACTTGATCCGACGACAGGGCAGCTCACGCGCAGGAGTACTTGCGATTTCCACAAGATGCGGCCCATACTGTCGCTGTGGAGGTGTCCATCGGTCGCCAGATCCGGCGGCTGAGAGAGGCTGCGGGACTCAAGGCCGCGGATCTCGCGGACGCGCTGGGGGTAGACGCCAGCGCCGTGTCCAACCTCGAACACGGCCGGCGAAACGTGAAGGCCTCCGAACTCGCTGCCATCGCGAACTTCCTGGGTGTGTCACAACTGGCCATCCTCGAGCCCCACTCGCTCTTGGGGCGGCTTCCGGTCGCTCACCGCACCAACGGCGATGACGGCGGTAGCCGGAGCACTCGGATGCGAATCACAGCTCTGGCGGAACTGCACCAAGTGCTGAGCGACGGCGGGCATCCTGCCGCTGCCCAAATTGGCGGGCTTCCAAGCCGCGATCCCAGATGGCTGGAACACGCCAACGCTCTAGCCGACTGGGCCTTGCATCGTCTCGATCCGGCTACCGAGGGAGAGGATCGTCTGACTGAGTTGGCCTCGGCCATTGAGGACAGCTTGGGCGTGGATGTAATGGTCGAGCGCCTAGGCAAGGATTCACCGCTCGGCTTGTCGATCACCGATGTCGAGTTCTCGTTCATACTGGTGAACGCCGACCAGCTCAGATCTCGGGCTCTGTTCACGCTGGCTCACGAGTTGGGGCACGTACTCAGCGGCGATGGGGCAATGATCAACATTGACCGGGATCTGCGGGCCCGATCCAATGAGGAACGGCTGGCCAATGCGTTCGCCGCTGCACTGTTGATGCCAGAGTCCAAAGTTCTCGGAATCATCAAGGAGCACGGTCGCGGGGCGGAGTCTCTGGCACGGATGCTTATAAGATTCGAAGTCAGCTACGAGACGCTCGTCTATCGCCTGCACAACCTCCAGATCATCAACGCCCACGGACGAGATCGCTTGCGGAGCATCGGCTGGACCGGATTGGTCGAGCACCTTGAGGACGACGGGATGGCTCGCAGCCTGCTTGCAGCGCGGGGAGCCAGGCCCGAGAGGCGCCCGCCCGCACTGCTCGCCGCGCGGTGTCTGCGAGGCGCGTTGGATGGAACCGTCGGGGCTGGGCCCCTGGCGCAGCTACTCGACGTTGACGTGGACAACATGATCGAGGCGCTCAACTCCATCGGACCGGAGGCGGCAAGCGCCATCGATAGCGACTACTCGACCCCTCAGGATCCTCCAGACATCGCGATCCAGGCATTTGACGAGGATCCCGTAGCAGCCTGAAACCGGCTCGTACCATCGGAGCATGGACCCGGTGATCCATGACGCTGTCACGCTTCGCCACTTCGCGGCTGTCCAGCGACTGGATGTGCTGCGGGACTGCCACGGCCACCGGCCGGAGCCCAGATGGACAGAGGGAATCCGCGCCGAGATCAAGTCAGCCATGCATGCAGGCAAGAGCCACTGTGCCGACGTCCTTGCCGCGGCCTGGCTCGGAGACCCTGCCGTGCCAAGCGTTGCCGAAATGGGTGACGTGTACCGCCTTCAGGTGGGTCTCAACGACGGACGGGAGCCGCCAAGGGGGGATCGTGGCGAAGCCGAGGGCATCTACTTCGCCGAGAAGCTCTGGGGACAGTTCGCCACCGACGACAACGGTGCCTACGAGTTTGCTGCCCGGCGACCCTCGCTCGGCCCGGGCAGAGTGATCGACTCGATCCAGATCCTCCAAACGGCTGTAGCCAACGGCGACATCTCGGCGACCGAAGCCCGTGACATCGCGAATGCCATCGAGAAGGTGGGCCGCTCGCTGCGACCTGTTCATCGGGGTGTTCGAGATCGTGCCTATTTTGAGGCTTGACCTGGACCCGACCCGCTGACATATCTGAAATGAACCGGGCTTATCCGGCTGTCAGCTCGATGACGCTGGGGTTTGGGTGGCCCATGAGTGCAGAGAACAGGAGCGGGAATGACCCCGCTGCGACACGACTGGCTCTCGCCTATTTGAGCGCCCTCTTAGCTCAGCAAGTGCTCTATGTCGGCGGGGGTTGGCAGGGAGGGCTGGGCGCCGTGGCGCAGCGTGGTGGCCGCTCCCACCTTGACGGCCCACTCCGCGGCGCGCACCAGATCGGCGCCGGACACGAGCGCGTCGGCCAGCGCCGCGCAGAAGGCGTCGCCCGCTGCGGTGCTGTCGACGGGCACTACCGTCGGCGCGGGCACATGGGTGGCATCGGTGGGGGTGACCACCATGGCACCGGCCGCGCCCAGGGTCACCACCGCAGCCGCCACCGGCAGACCCCGGGCCAGCGCCACCGCGGTCTCGGGGTCGACGCCGCCGATAGGGGAGAGTCCGGCGTGTCTCGCCATGGTGGCCAGCTCGGTCTGGTTGGGGACGATCACGTCCACCCCGTCGAGCAGATCGGCGGGAAGCGGCGCCGCCGGCGCCGGTGCGGGGTTGAGCACCACCGTGCCCTGGGCGCAGCGCACCGCGGCCGCCACCGCCTCCAGCGGCACCTCGAGTTGCAGCAGCACCACCGCAGCGGCGCCGAGCACTTCCGCCGCGCTCTGCACATCGTCGGAGCTGAGGCGGCGGTTGGCGCCCGGACTCACCACGATGGCGTTGTCGCCGTCGGCGCCCACCGCGATCAGGGCGGTGCCGCTGGCGGTGCCCCCGGTGGTCAGCAGCCCGGCAGTGTCGACGCCGCTGGAGTCCATGGCGGCGCGCAGCATCGCGCCCGCGTCATCGTCGCCGACCCGTCCGATCATGGCGACCCGCCGTCCGAGGCGAGACGCGGCCACGGCCTGGTTGGCGCCCTTGCCGCCGGGGATGCGCCGCAGGTCACCGCCGCGGACCGTCTCGCCCGCCACCGGCACCGCCTCCACCTCCACCACCAGGTCGAGGTTGGCGCTGCCCACCACTGCAACCTCCGGTCCAGCGGCCCGGTCGTTAGTCATGGCCCGAGGAGCGGGGCTCATAGGACGGCCACCGGGTTGACGGGGGAGCCGCAGCCGCCCACGAAGGGCTCCGGGTTGGCCTGCAGCAGGAACTCGTAGCGGCCCTCCTCGGCGCAGGCCTCCGCCAGGGCTTCCAGATCCCAGTTCTGGCCCTGGGTCATGCCCATGTCCACCACATGCAGGCAGTGCACGCCCAGAGCGTCGTCCCAACTCGGGCCGGGGAAGATCTCGAAGATGTAGGTGTCATTGGCCACCGCGGCCACGTCGTTGCGCCAGAACCAGCGCACCGCGTCGAAGCCGGGCCCCGGGCTGGTCCCGTCGGCTTCGGGCCCGGTCACATAGGGCTGCGCCCCCATCTCGCGGAACACCTGGATCCGACCGGTGCGCAGCAGCACGATGTCGCCGGGCCGCATGGCCACCCCGGCGTGCTCGGCCGCCTCGTCTAGGTCGTCGCCGGTGACCTCGTGATCGCTGGCGAGCCGGTCGACGCCCTTGGCCGCGCAAACGTCGAGCAGCACGCCCCGTCCGGTGAGGTGGCGGACGTTCTCGATCCCGAGCACGGTGGCGCCGCCGGTGGGATTGATCGACGAGACCGGCACCCCGTTGTAGAGGGTGTTGTCGTAGCTCACATGGGAGAGGCCGTCCCAGTGAGTGGCGGCCTGAAGGGGCATGGTCACGATGTCGTCGGAGAAGTGGGCGACCATTCCGGTGCCGTCGGCGTCGCCCAGGTCGGGGCTGTGGATCTTGACCATGGTGTGCAGCGGGTTGATCCGCCCGTGCATCTGGCCGGTCTGCACGCCGCCGGAGTGACTGAGATCGAGTGCGCACGACACCCGCCGGCCGGTGCGCACCAGCGAGGCGGCGTGGGCCACCGCGTCGTCGGTGATCAGGTTGAGCGTGCCGAGGCGGTCGGCGTCGCCCCAGCGCCCCCAGTTGCGCACCTCGTCGCGCACCGCGAAGAAGGCGTCGGTGAAGCTCATCGCGCCTGCGGTGCCCGCCAGCAGAAACCCGGTGCGGACCTCACGGTGGCGATACTAGCTTTGGCCCATGTTCGCCCCGGCCCTCGGCACCCGTGAGTCTGCGGCGACTGGGGTAGTAGGCACCCGTGAAGCGGCGGCGATTGGCGTAGTAGGCACCCGTCGGACGGCGGGGGCTGGAGCGGCCCGATGACTTGGCTGTATGCCTTCATGCTGGCGGCGGGGGCGCCGGTGCTGCTGTGGTTCGTGTTCAGCGGCGGCGACGCCGAGGCGGACGCGGGCGCGGAGATGGACGGGCTGTCTGACGTGTTGTCGGTGATACCGCTGAGCAGTCTCGCCTTCGTGGCCACGTTCTTCGGCGCCACCGGGCTGGCGTCGGAGTGGCTCGGAACCGGCGCGGTGTTCACGCTTCTGCTGGCCCTGGTGGTCGGGGTGCTGGCCGGCGCGCTCAACAGCGCCGCCTTCGCCTACCTGCGCCGCAGCGAGGCCTCCAGTGACGTGAGCGACCAGGAGATCGAGGGCAGCATCGCCCGCGTGTCGCTGCCGATGTCGAACGAGCATCGGGGCCGCATCGTGCTCACCGTGGCCGGCGCCCGCACCCAGATGACCGCCGCCCCCATCGATCCCCTCGACGATGGCCGGGCCATCGAGGCCGGGGCGAGGGTCATCGTGGTGCGCATCGAGGGCGGCGTCGCCCTCGTCACCCGCCTCGACCCTGAACTGGAATAGCCGCGCGAATTCCCGCTCTTGTTCGCAGCGCTCACGGGCCGCTCGGGCCACGGCCTCGCCCGTATGGGCCGGACTCGCTCACTAACTCGCTCGGCCTCTGGGCCTGAACGCGCCCTTGTGGGGCTGGGAGGGGCTGGTTACGCTCGGCCGGGCCGTGGGTTCGAGGCCCGCGGCACGCGTGGGAGGTAGACGCAATGTCTTCAGCACTGGTGGCCGGAATCGCTGTGGCGCTGGCCGTTCTCTTTGTGATCTTGATCGTGCGGTCGCTGATCGTGATCTGCCCGCCCAACCGGGTGGCGGTGATCTCGGGCCGCAAGCGGACCCTGTCCGACGGGCGCACCGTGGGCTACCGGATCCTCAAGGGCGGGCGCACGCTGCGGATCCCCCTCATCGAGCGGGTGGCCTGGATGGACCTCAACACCATCCCGCTCGAGGTGGCCGTGCAGAACGCCTACTCGCGCGGCGCCATACCCCTCAACGTGATGGGCATCGCCAACGTCAAGGTGTCGAGCGGCGAGGGACTGCTTGAGAATGCGGCCGAGCGCTTCCTGCACGTCGACCACACCCACATCGGCAAGATCGCCAAAGAGACCCTGGAGGCCAACCTGCGGGGCGTGCTGGCCACCATGTCGCCCGAAGAGGTCAACGAGGACCGGCTCAAGTTCGGCCAGCAGCTCATCGACGAGGCCGACGACGACATCAAGACGCTGGGACTCGAGCTCGACGTGCTCAAGATCCAGAACGTCACCGACGACGTGAACTACCTCGAGTCGGTGGGCCGGCGCCTCACCGCCGAGGTGATCCGCGACGCCCGGGTGGCCGAGGCCAACCGCACCGCAGAGTCCGAGCAGGCCGAGGCGGCCGCCCGCCGCACCGCCCAGGTGGCCCAGATCGAGGCCGACAAGACCATCGTGGAGGAGCAGAACGCGCTGCGGGTGCGCACCGCCGAGCTCGAGGCCATCTCCCGGGCCCGCGAGGAGGAGGCGCTGGTGGCCGGCGAGACGGCCAAGGCGGTGGCCAGCCAGGATCTGGAGACCGAGCGCATCGAGTTGGAGAAGCGCCGGGTGGAGGCCGACGTGGTGGTGCCGGCCCGCGCCGACCTCGAGGCCCGCCAGCTCCAGGCCCAGGCCGAGGCGGCCACCATCGTCGAGGACGGCAAGGCCCAGGTCGAGGTGTTCAAGCGGCTCACCGACCAGTACCAGGCGGCCGGCGCCGACGGCCACGACGTGCTGGTGCTCAACATGCTGCCGGACCTGGTCGACAAGATCGTCGCCACCGTGCAGAACGTGAGCATCGACCGGGTGGCGGTGGTGGACACCGGTGCGGGCGGCAACGGCGACAGCAGCGGAGACGGCGGGTCCCGAGGGGGGATTCCGGGGCTGATGAGCCAGCTTCCGGCTTCGCTGGTGGCCATGACCGAGCAGATCGAGGCCGCCACCGGGGTGGACATCCTGGCCTCGCTGCGCCGTCGCGGCGGCGAGGGCAAAAGCTGAGAGGGCGACCCTGAGCACCTGAGGCTGAATCCCGGCGACGCTGCATCCCAGCGACACAGCGTGAGCGGGCACCTCGAGGGCAAGACTGTCGCGGTCACCGGCGGTGGGGGCGGCATCGGACGGGCGGTGTCGCTGGCCTGCTCGGCCGAGGGCGCCAACGTGGTGGTGGCCGACTACGGCGTCGCACTCGACGGCTCGGATCCCTCCAGCGCGGTGGCCGAGGCGGCCGTGGACGAGATCCGGGCCGCGGGCGGCGAGGCCATCGCGGTGGCTGGCGACGTGTCGCGGTTCGACGTGGGCGCCGCCATCGTGGCAGCGGCTTGCGATCAGTGGGGGAGCATCGACGGCGTGGTGTGCCCTGCGGGGGTGCTGCGGGAGCGGATGCTGTTCAACATGGGCGAGGACGAGTGGGACCAGGTGGTGGCCGTCCACCTCAAGGGGCACTTCAACGTGTACCGCGCCGCGCTGGCCCGCATGCGCAAGCAGCCGTCGGGCGGCTCGCTGGTCGGGTTCACCTCGGGAGCCTTCTCGGCCTCCACCGCTCAGGCCAACTACTCGGCGGCCAAGGGCGGCATCGTCAGCCTCACCCGCTCGGCGGCCATGACCGCGGCCTCGATACGCCTGCGGGGCGGGCCGTCGATCAACGCCAACTGCATCGCGCCGGTGGCCCGCACCCGCATGAGCGAGAAAGTTCCCTTCGAGTTCGAGACGGGCGAGCCCGAAGCAGTGGCGCCCATGGCGGTGTATCTCCTCAGCGACGCCGGCCGGAGCGTCAACGCCCAGATCTACACGGTGGTGGGCAGGCGGATCTCGGTATGGAACCAGCCGCAGGAGGTGCGCTCGATGTGGTCGTCGGGCGACCGATGGACACCGGCCGAGATCGCCGAGCTGTTGCCGGGCGCCGTCGGCCAGGAGCCCAACCCGATGATCGCCGACCTCGAGCGGCGCATGGCCGAGATGGAGCGCGACTGACCGCATGCACTTCCCTGGCGGGGTGTCATACCCCTCTGACAAGATGGCCCCTTGACGGCTCGATGACCGGCCCCGCACGGAAGGCAATCCGAATGGCTGCACGACTGACCTGCAAGCTACTGCCAGCCTGGTTGGCGCCGATCCTTGCGCTCACGCTGATTGCGGCCGCATGCGGCGGCGGTGCCGACAGCGAGCCGCAGCTGCCGGCCGCGGTGGAGACCACCGAGACGGCCGACGTTGCCGATGGGGCCGACAGTGCCGAGGCTCCAGCGCCGGCGGCCGAGCCGGAGCCGCAAGAGCCGCTGGTCGCTCCGGTGGACACCACCACTACCACCGCCCCGCCAACCACCGGCGACACCGCTACCGAAGCGGTGGAGGATGCGCCGGCCGAGCCGCAGCCGCAGTTCGGGGGCACGCTGCGGGTTGCGGTCGAGGCCGAGGGCGACAGCCTGAACCCGACTTCTGGCAACTTCGCAGTCTCGGCCTACGTGATGACGTATCCCGTGTTCGAGCCGGTCGCCTACTGGGATCCGCAGGGCAACTGGATCCCGTATCTGGCCGAGTCGTTCACCCCGATCAACGGCGGCGAGTCCTGGGAGATGAAGCTGCGCGAGGGGGTGCGCTTCCACGACGGAACCGAGTTCGACGCCGACGATGTGGTGGCGGCCTACGAGGCCCAGCTTCGCGACCTCGAGGTCTCGCTGGCGGTCCGGCCCATGTTTGCCGACACGGGCGGCGTTGTGAAGATCGACGACCTCACGGTTCAGTTCAACCCGCTCGACAAGACCGTCCACTTCCCCCAGTTCGTCACCAGCCAGCTCGGCATGATCCCGCCCTCGGAGTGGCTGGCCCGGGCCATCGAGGATCCGACCCTCAACCAGTCCCCGCCCGGTACCGGCCCCTTCATGGTCGACAGCCGGATCCAGGACGAGGTGACGGTGCTGGTGCGCAACCCCGACTACTGGGCTGCAGACATCACCGACATATACCTCGACCGCATAGAGATCTATCCCATCACCGACTCGGTGATCGCCGCGGAACGGCTCGCGGCCGGTGAGCTCGATCTGATGGTGACGAGCACCGCCGACGCCATCCTCACGCTGCGCGACGCCGAGGGGGTGAGAACCATCGAGAACCTTCGGGGCGAAGAGGACTTCGCCATGATGAACACGCAGAGCCCCCCGTTCGACGACATACGGGCTCGCCAGGCGCTGACGTTCGCCACCGACCGCGACGCCTATGTGGCCCTGATCCGCCAGGGAACCGCCCCGCCGGCCGACACGATGTTTCACCCGGACCTGATATGGCACAACCCGAACGTGAAACAGGAGACCAACATGCCTGAGCGGGCCGGGCCGCTCGTGGCCGCCTACTGCGCGGACTTCCCCTCCAACTGCAGCGACGGGAAGATCAACATGGAGTTGCAGTACTCGGGCCCGTCGGTGGTGCAGACCCGCATCGCGGATCTGCTGATCGACGGCTGGGAGGACTATTTCAACGTCACCCAGCAGGAACTGCTCCAAGACAACCACATCACAGAGGTAGCCATCGGGGCCTACAACGTGGTCACCTGGAGGCAGTTCGGCGCGGTCGATCCCGACAACGACATGTTGTGGATCCAGTGCAGCTCGATCGGATTCATCTCGATCAACTGGCCCCGAAACTGCGACCCCGAGAGCGACGCCCTCATGTTCGAACAGAGGGCGACCGACGATCTCGACCGGCGGGTGGAGATCTGGCACCAGATCCAGCAGGACCTCAAGGACTCGTACATCTACATCTTCTTCAACCACGCCAACTGGACCATCGGCGCGGGGGAGCACGTGCACAACATCTGCGGACAGACCGCCCCCACCGGCGAGGAACTGTTCTGCAACAACCAGGGCAGGGTGCAGCTGCATCAAGTCTGGCTGAGCTAGCGGCCGCGGGCTGGGCATCGAAGGGCGATTTGGCATGGCTGCTCGACGGAGCCGCATTCCTCGGAGGGTCGGGCTCGCGGCCGTGGTCGCCTTCGCCCTTGCGGCGGCGGCGTGCGGCGGCGGAAACGGCAGCGGCGAGCCCCAAGCCCCCCCGACTTCTGAGCCCGCTGCGGCCGAGCCGACGGCCTCTGGCGGCGAGGCTGACGAGGCGCCCGCGGTTGTTGAGCAGAACCCACCGGACGAGTCGGAGCTGTTGGTGGCGCCGGTGGACACCACGACCACCACTGCGCCGCCCGCCGACGGCGGCGAGCCGGGCCCCGTCTACGGCGGCACGCTGAGAGTGGGCGCCTACGCCGAGGGCGACGGCCTCAACCCGGCGGCCAACGCCATCTCGACCCCCGTCTTCTTGATGGCCGGGCCGGTCTTCGACCCGCTGGCCTACTTCGACGCCGACGGCAACTGGATCCCGTTCCTGGCCGAGTCGTGGACCAAGATCGGCGACGGCAGCGTCTGGCGGATGAAGCTGCGCGAGGGGGTGCGCTTCCACGACGGGACCGGGCTCGACGCCGACGATGTGGTGGCCACGTTCCAGGCACAGCTGGCCGACCCCCTGATCTCGATTGCGTTCCAGCCCGGATTCGACCCCGACGAGCCCATCCGCAAGATCGACGACCACACCGTCGAGTTCGTCGGCGTGCGGCCCTCGGCCCACCTGCCCAACGCCTTCACGACTCAGATCGGGATGGTCCTGCCGTCGGAGTGGCTACAGCGGGCCGCCGCCGATCCCGCGCTCAACCAAATGCCGGTCGGCACCGGCCCGTTCATGGTGCAGAGCCGCATCCAGGACGAGGTGACGGTGCTGGTGCGCAACCCCGACTACTGGGCCGCCGATCTGATCGACGTTTATCTCGACCGCATCGAGGTGTACCCCATCCCCGACTCGAGCGCGGCCGCCCAGCGGCTGATCGCGGGAGAGCTCGACCTGATGGTCACCGCCAGCACGGGGGCCATCGTGACGCTGCGCGACGCGGCCGATCGGGGGGTGACCACCATTGAGAACGTGCGGGCCGACGAGTCTGTGCTGTTCATCAACACGAGGAGCCCGGTCTTCTCCGACATCCGGGCCCGCCAGGCGCTCACGTTCGCCACCGACCAAGACCTCTACGTGGAGCTGCTGGGCGAGGGGGTGGCACCGGCGGCCGAGTCGATCTTCCATCCCGACCTGATCTGGCGCAACCCCGAGGTCGCCCAGGAGACGAACATGGCCGAGCGGGCCGGGCCGCTGGTGGCCGAGCACTGCGCCGAGCATCCCCAGAACTGCTCGGAGGGCAGGATCAACATGCGCCTCGGCCTTCCCGGCCCGTCGGTGGAGAGCGACCGGGCCCGCGATCTGCTGGCAGCCACTTGGGGAGAGTTCTTCAACGTCGACACCACGGTGAAGCACCTCGACGAGCTGATCGTCGACGTGGCGCTGGGAAACTACGACGTAGCGCTGAGCTCGGCCTTCGGGGCGGTCGACCCCGACAACGACGTCATCTTCATGGAGTGCGGGTCGATCAGCTTCATCTCGCTCAACTTCAGCCGCCACTGCGACCCCGAGCGCGACGATCTGATGTACGAGCAGCGCGCCATCGACGACCTCGACCGGCGAGTGGAGATCTGGCACCGCATCCAGGCGATCAACCGCGACGCCTACGAGTCCATCCTGCTCACCCACACCAACTGGACCGTCGGCGCCCGCGACAACGTCCACAACGTCTGCGGGGCCACGGGGCCCGCCGGCGACCCGCTCTTCTGCAACAATCAGGGACGGATCTGGCTGCACCAGGTCTGGCTTAACTGACAATTTGGGCGACCGGGGGGCGGGGGACTGGTGGCCAGGTTCGTGCTGCGCCGGGTGGCGCTGCTGTTCGCCGTGCTGTTCGCGGTGACCTTCCTGGGCTTCGCGGCCATGAACCTGCTGGGCGACCCGCTCGTGAACGTGGTGGGCGTGCTGGCCGAGCTGGATTGCGACGCCATCGAGGCCGGCACCGCTGAGGACACCATGGTGGACGCCGCCAGCCGGGACTGCGACACCGTGGCCGCGGCCCGAGCCGAATTCCACCTCGACCGGGCCGTGCCGGCGCGCTATCTGCTGTGGCTGCGCGACATGGCCACCGGCGACTTCGGCACCTCGTTCCAGAACGACCAGCCGGTGAGCCAGGTGATCCGCGAGAAGCTGCCCGAGACGGTGATCCTGCTGGCGATGGCCCAGGCTGTGGCGCTGGGGCTGGCCGTCCCGTGGGGCGTGGCAGCCGCCTACCGGGCCAACCGGGCCTTCGACCGAGGCTCCACCGTGGCGTCGTTCGGCCTGCTGTCGGTGCCCAACTTCGCGCTGGGGGTGGTGCTGCTGTACCTGCTGGCGCTGCGCTGGCAGATCTTCCCGTCGGCCTACGAGAGCGACAGCGTCTCCGGGCTGCTCTTCTCCATGGTGCTGCCCGCCCTCACGCTCGGCCTGCCGCTGGCGGCCAGCTACCAGCGGCTGCTGCGCACCGACCTGATCACCACCCTGCAGGAGGACTACGTGCACATGGCCCGAGCCAAGGGGCTGCCGCCGATGCGCATCATGTTCCGCCACGCCCTGCGGCCGTCGCTGTTCTCGGTGGTGACCGTCTTCGGGGTCAGCACCGGCACCCTGATCGGCGGGTCGCTGGTGGTGGAGCAGATCTTCGGCATTCCGGGGATCGGCCGGGAGATCGTGACCGCGGTGATCCGCGACGACTTCCCGGTGGTGCTGGCCATCGTGATGGTGGTGGCGGTCACCTTCGTGGTGCTCAACTTCCTGGTGGACCTGCTCTACAGCTGGCTGGATCCGAGGGTGCGGGCCCGGTGAGGCGTCTAGGATTCTGCTTCTGGCTGGCGGTGGGGTGGCTGGCGATCATGGCGCTGGTGGCCACCTTCGCGCCGCTGCTGCCCATAGCCGACCCCACCGAGGTGGCCTTCGGCGGACCCCGGGAGGCGCCCTCCGCCGACGCCTGGTTCGGCACCGACGCGCTGGGCCGCGACGTGTTCTCGCGCACCGTGCACGGCGCCCGCATCAGCCTGGCCGTGGGCGGCTTCGCCATCGTGTTCGGGATGGTGGTGGGGGGCGGGCTGGGGATCCTGGCCGGCTACTTCCGGGGCCGGCTGGATCAGGGCGTGGGCTTCGTGTTCTTCGTGCTGCTGTCGTTCCCGGCGCTGGTGCTGGCCATCCTGATAACCGTCACCCTCGAGCGCAGCCTGCTGGTGGTGAGCCTCACCATCGGGATCCTGGCGGTAGCACCCGTAGGCCTGCTGTCGCGGGCCTCCACGCTGGTGTTCGCCGAGCGCGAGTTCGTGGCCGCGGCCCGGGTGCTCGGGGCCACCCACGGCCGGATCATCGTGCGAGAGCTGCTGCCCAACGTGGTCATCCCCATGGGCGCGCTGACCCTGCTCGGCATGGCCGTGGCCGTAGTGGCCGAGGGCTCGCTCGCCTTCCTGGGACTGTCGGTGGCCGGCGACAACGCCATCTCGTGGGGCAAGATGATCGTCGACGGCTCCGGTCTGCGCGACCTGCAGAACGCCGCCCATGTGACGATGTTCCCGGTGGCGGTGATGTTCGCCACCGTGCTCTCGCTGAACTTCGCCGGCGACCGCATACGCCAGCACTTCGACGTCAAAGAGCTGGCCTTCTGATGGATCCGAAGCGACGGGTTGCGCCCGCGCTGCATTCGCGGTGCGATCGGTGGGCGTGGGCGCGCTGATGACCGGTGATCCGCTGTTGTCGGTGCGCGACCTGCATGTGCGGTTCGCGACCGAGCGGGGCGACGTCAACGCCGTCAACGGCGTGAGCTTCGACCTGCATGAGGGCCAGACCCTGGCCATCGTGGGGGAGTCGGGGTCGGGCAAGTCGGTCACGGCCAAGACGCTGATGAACCTGCTGCCCCGCACCGCGCGGGTGAGCGGCGAGGTGACCTACGACGGCCACGACGTGCGGGCCCTGGCCGCGGCGGGAACCAAGCACTTCTTCGGCGTGCAGATGACCATGGTGTTCCAGGATCCAATGACCTCGCTCAATCCGGTCAAACGGGTGGGCGAGCAGATCGCCGAGACCCTCCGCTACCACCTGGGCCGGTCCCGGTCCGAGGCCCGATCCGAGGCCGTCGAGCTGCTCGACACGGTGGGCGTGCCCGAGCCGGCCCGGCGGGTGCGGCAGTATCCGCACGAGCTGTCGGGCGGGCTGCGCCAGCGGGTGGTCATCGCCATGGCGCTGGCCTGCCGGCCCCGGCTGCTGATCGCGGACGAGCCCACCACCGCGGTGGACGTCACCGTGCAGAAGCATCTGCTCGACCTGCTCGACGACCTGCGGCGCCACCGGGGGATGTCGATGATCCTCATCACCCACGACCTGGGGGTGGCCCGAGGCCGGGCCGACGATGTGGCGGTGATGTACGCGGGCCGGGTGGTGGAGACCGCCGACGCCGACACCCTCTTCGCCGACATGCGCCACCCCTACACCGAGGCGCTGCTGCGGTCGATCCCCCGCATCGAGGATCCCGTCCATCACCGGCTCGATCCGATCCCGGGCCGACCGCCGGAGTCGATCGACCCGCCCGAGGCGTGCGCCTTCGCGCCCCGCTGCGCCTACGCCCAAAGCGACTGTCTCAACAGCATTCCCGAGCTGGATGGCCTGCTGGGACTTCACCGCTTTGCCTGCCTGCATCCGGCGGGCACCGAGCGGGGCGCGGCCGCCATGTCGGCCAACCGGGCCGCGGGAGTGACCTCGGCAGGAATGTCGGTCGGGGGCGACCGCTGATGGCCGGCAGCGGCCGGGCGCAGCTGCGGGGCCGCGAAGACATGCTCTTGGCGGTCAAGGACCTTGTGGTGCACTTCGGTGCAGGCCGCGGGCGGGTTGTTCACGCCGTGTCGGGCGTGAGCTTCGATGTGGCCGAGGGCGAGACGCTCGGCATCGTGGGCGAGTCCGGGTGCGGCAAGTCGACGGTGGCCCGGGCCATCATCCGCCTGGTCGACATCACCGCCGGAGAGGTGCTGTTCGAGGGTCGGGACCTCGCCGGCCTCGAGGGCGAGGAGCTGCGCCGGGTGCGGCCCCGCCTGCAGATGATCTTCCAGGATCCGATCTCGTCGCTCAACCCCCGCCGCCGGGTCCGCGACGTGATCGCCGAGGGCCTGGCCGTGTGGGGCGACGACATCGGATCATGGAGCCGCGACCGCATCGACGAGCTCATGGAGGCGGTCGGGGTGGAGGCCCGCCACGGCGACCGGCGACCCCACGAGTTTTCCGGCGGCCAGTGCCAGCGCATCGGCATCGCCCGGGCCCTGGCCCTCGACCCCAAGGTGCTGATCTGCGACGAGCCGGTGTCGGCGCTCGACGTGTCGATCCAGGCCCAGATCCTGAACCTGCTCCAAGACATGAAGCGCCGCTACGGGCTGACGGTGCTGTTCATCTCGCACGATCTGGCGGTGGTGAAGAACGTCAGCGACCGGATAGTGGTCATGTATCTGGGCAAGGTGTGCGAGATCGGCAGCACCGCCGAGATCTACTCTCGCCCCGCCCATCCCTACACCCGGGCGCTGCTGGCCTCCATCCCCGAGCCCGCCGCGGCGGTGGCCGCCGAAGAGGGCGACATCGGCGACGAGCTGCCGTCGGCGACCGCGCCCCCGAGCGGCTGCCGGTTCCATACCCGCTGCCCGCGGGCAACCGAGGTGTGCCGCGAGGTCGAGCCGGTCAGCGAGCCGATTGGCGACGGCGACCACTACGTCGCCTGCCATCACCCCGTGGCCGTCGACATCGCTGCCCGACCCGCCGGATAGCCCAGCGGCTTCGACCGTCTGTCAGCTCGCTCAGGTGGCGCACTCCGGTTGGTTGTCGGCTGCAAGCCAACCGGAGCGGCGTCGTCCCAGTCCGTTCAGGTGGCGCACTCCGAGGCGCCGGTTTGCACCGTGTAGGGACCGGTCTCGTCGAAGTCCACGTAGAACGACGGGTCGGTCTCGAAGGCGGGGAACTCGTCGAGATCCTTGAGTTGCTCGGCCACGGCCCGGACGCCGCCGACGCGCTCCATCCAGTTCCGGAAGCTCTCGGTGGCCCGGCGCTCGCCGACGAAGCGGCGGATCACCCGGACGGCGGCCTCGGGGGCGTTGCGGGCGGGCAGGCGCAGGGCCTTCTCGCCGAAGTGCATCTGCTGGGCGCCGATGTAGCCGCCGAGCAGCATCTGGTAGCCGGGGGCGCTGCGTCCGTTGGCCCGCCGCTCGGCCCCGAAGAAGCCGATGTCCGACGCGTGGTGCTGGCCGCAGGAGTTGGGGCAGCCGGAGATGTTGATGCGGATGCCGCCCACCTCGGCCAGGCCCTCGTCCTCGAGGCGCCGGCCGATGGCGTCGCCGAGGCCGCGGCTCTGGGTGACGGCCAGGTTGCAGGTATCCGAGCCAGGGCAGGCCACCACGTCTCGGGCCAGCTCCGCGCCGGGTCGGGCCATGTCGATGGCGGCTAGTCGGTCGTGGACCGCAGCCAGGTCGTCGGGGTGCAGGCCCCGGAACACTGCGTTCTGGCGGTTGGTCAGCCGCACGTCGGCGCCGAGGTCGCGCTGCAGGGCGGCCAGGGCCCGGAACTGGTCGCCGGTGATGTCGCCCAGATAGGCCTGGGCGTAGACCGAGACGGTGCCGTCGCGCGTGCCCCGCACCACGTTGGCCCGCTCCCACCGCTGGTAGGCGGTCCCGGTGCCGATGGTGACCGGCGTGCCGTGGCCGATGGCGGTGGCCGAGGCCGGATCGATTGCGCCGGCGGGGTCGTCGCCGTCGATCTGCACCTCGGCGGGGATCCCGCCCGGCCAAGAGGTGGACGCCACCAGGAACTTGCGCTGGGTCAACACGCGGCGCTGGACCTCCTCGAAGCCGAGGGTGTCGACCAGCCACTTCATGCGGGCCCGCAGCTTGTTGTCGCGGTTGCCGGCCTGGTCGAACACCCGCAGGCAGGCCTCGATGGTGGGCAGCAGCTCCTCTCGGGGAGTGAAGTCCTCGAGGGCCAGAGCCGGATGGGGGGTGGTGCCGAGGCCGCCCGCGATGAACACCCTGAAGCCCCGCTCGACCTCGCCGCGGTCGGTGCGGCGCGCCACGCCGATCACGCCCACGTCGTTGAACATGGCCTGGCCGCAGTCGGTCTCGCAGCCCGAGAAGTTGATCTTGAACTTGCGGGGCAGCCGCTGGCTGATCGGGTTGCGCACGAAGTGGCGGTAGGCGGCCTCGGCCCACGGGGTTATGTCGAGCTGCTCATGGGGGCAGGCGCCGGCCAGGTGGCAGCCCTGAATGTTGCGGACAGTGTCGCCGCAGGCCTCCCGGGTGCTGAGGCCGACCGAGGCCAGATGCTCCAGCACCTCGGGAATCTGGTCGAGCTGCACGAAGTGGAACTGGATGTTCTGGCGGGTGGTGATGTGGCCCCAGCCCCGGCTGTAGTTGTCGACCAGCCAGCCGATCATTTCAAGCTGCTCGGGCCTGATCGACCCGTAGGGCACCTTCACCCGGACCATCTGGTTGGTGCCGCCCTGGCGCTGACCGTAGATGCCGTTGGTGAGCCGGAAGACCCGGAACACCTCGTCGCTCAGCTCGCCCGCCTCGAAGAGCGCATACTGCTGGCGGTACTTGTCGACATCGGCACCGATGGCGGGGTCTACCGGGCCGTCGGCGGGCGGAGGCGGGGGCGTCGTGGGGGCGATGCGGGGCTCCAGCAGGGTCATAGCACGGCTCCTAGCGCGGTCAGGGCTGTCGGGTGATTGCGTCGGGGGCGGTGGGCAAGCTGTCGGCAGCCGGCGTGGGAGAGGTGAGCGTCACGACGCCAGAGCCTGTGCGTCGTCGGGGACGAGTCCGAGGTGGCGCCGCAGCAGGGCTCGGGCCTCGACGGTGCGCCCGACCCTCACCAATTCGAGGAGCCCGCCGTCGAGCGCGTCCTCCCAGCCGGGCAGCTCCGAGGTGCCGAACGCGGCTTTGGCGTCGCCGCGGGTCTCGGCCAGCAGTTCCAGCAGGGTGGCGTAGCCCGAGTCGATCTCTCGCTCGATCCGCTGTCGGAGCCAGCGGGCCAGCGCGGGGCTGCGCCCGCCGGTGGAGACCGCCACCTGCAGGTCGCCGCGCCGGGCCACCGACGGCAGCGTGAAGGTGCAGTTGTCCGGATCGTCGGCCGAGTTGACGAAGACGTTGGCCGCTTCGCAGTCCCGAGCCACCATGGCGTTGACCGCCGGGTCGCTGGTGGCCGTCACCACCAGCCGGTAGGCGCCCGACTCGCCGGGCTGATAGGCCCGCCGGTGCCAGACCACCTCAGGATTCTCGGCGATGGCGGCGCTGGCGGCTGGGGCGACCACCGTCACCCAGGCGCCCGCCTGCAGCAGCCCCTCCACCTTGCGGGCCGCGACCGGGCCGCCGCCCACCACCAGGACGTGATGTCCGGTGAGGCACAGGTTCACGGGATAGGACGGTGGCGTACTGGTCATCTGATTCCGATAATTCCGATAAGACAAGTCAGGATTTGCGAGGGTAGCGCACGGCCAACCCCAATACAACACAATCCCGATCAGATTTATCGGGATTGAGCCGCTTCCCGTCGCTCGGCCTCTGACGCTGCCCGTTACCTCGGCAGCGGTAGCGTCATGGCCGATGTCGGTGAGTCCACTGGAGAGTTCCGTGCCCGACAATCCTCCCGACGCCAAGAGGGAGCGCTGTGGGGTGAGAGCCAGTCGCGTCGAAGCAGGGTCATTCCCGCTCTTGTTCGCTGCGCTCACGGGCCGCCCAAACCCCAGCGTCACAGCCCACGGCCTCGCCTGTATGGGCCGGACTCGCTCGCCTATTCGCTCGGCCTCCATGACGGGACGCACTTGCCGAGCGATAGTGCTGGCGGCAGTGGTTGGCGCCCTCGTGCTCGGCGCCCATTCTGGTGCGGCTGCCCACGAGGGCGAGGACGAGTCCCTGCCCGCTGACAGCAGCGACGGTCTGCGGCCGGTGTACGAGGTTCCCTCCGGTGCCGACCGGATCATCGGTTCCCCTGATCCCGGACCAGACCCCCAGCACTCCGGCGACCGGGGCGGGTCCCTCCAGTTCGTCACCCTGGCGGCGGTGGCCGTGGCGGTCGCCTTCATCATGTGGCGCATCACTCGAGCCGTGCGCCGGTCACCGGCGGACAGCCGAGCCTGACCACTCCCGAGACATTCGCAAGAGCGAGTTCAGGTGATGGGGGAGCGGCCGGTGGTTTACATGGTGTGCACCGGCAACGCGGCCCGGTCTCCCATGGCCGCAGCGATGCTGCGGGACCTCGACGCCGACGATGCCATCGACGTTCGCAGCGCGGGCACCCTGGTGCTGGAAGGCCACCCCATGGGGGTGTTCACCCGGTTGGCGCTGGCCCGCCACGGGCTCGTCGATCACGCCCACCGGTCGCGCCAGTTCGGCCCCGACCACGCGGTCGATGCCGATCTGGTGGTGGTGATGGAACCGCTGCACCTGCGCTGGATCCGCCGCAATCTGCCCGAGGCAGCCCCGATCACCGGGTCGCTGCGCCGGTTGGCCCGCGATCTGGCCCCGCCCGGCGTCGGAGACCTCGCTCAAAGGGTGAGAGCCTTGGGCTTGGACACGCTGGAACCGGAGCCGTGGGAGGAGATCGTCGATCCCGCCGCCAGCGATCAGGACGACTTCGACCGCTGCTCCGACGAGTTGAGCCTCCTAGCGGCCGAACTGTTCAGACGCATGGTGTGACCGCTCAGAGGGGGCAGTGGCGCGGTCTTGCGATGCGCGCGGTTGTCTGTCGAGTCCCACCACTGGCGTGAGCGCTCAGAAGGGGTTGGGCCAGTCGTCGGCGCGGAGCAGGGCGTCGATGCCGCAGTCCACGAAGAGCACCGAGCCGCATGCGAACCTCGCCGCCGGCGACAGCAGGAACTCCACCCACTGCGCCAGCGTGTCGGCGTCGGGCGTCTCGGCCACCGGCATCGGAATCGACTCCGCGATCGGGCCGTACACCTCGTCGGCCAGCACCCGGCGCAGCAGCGGGGTGTCCACCGGCCCCGGCGCGATCACGTTCAGCCGGATGCCGCTGCCCGCCCATGGCTGCGACACTGCGGTTCCGCGGCACCAGCGGGTGATCGCCAGCTTGGCGCCTGCGTAGGCGACAATCTGGGCGAAGGTCGCATCGACTTCGCTCACGATGGCCGCTGCGTCGTCCTCGCGTCCCTCGAGATAGGCGGCCACCAACTCGTCGGGCAGATTCGGCGTGATGGTCGACGAGTTGGATCCGAACTGCACCACCTGGGCCGAGCCCGAGGCGGCCAGCGCGGGCCGCAGCCCCTCCAGCAGCGCCACCGACCCGAAGTAGTTGACCCGGGCAATGAGCTCTGCCGCCGCGGGCGGAGCGAGCCCCGCGGCTGACACCGCCCCGTCGAGCACTCCACCGGCCGCATCGACGACGGCGTCGACCGCTTCGGCCCGGCCCTCGGCCGTTGCCAGGTCGGCGCACACCTCTGCGTCGTGCAAGTCGATGCCGATCACACGGTGTCCGGCGGTTTCGAGCCGTGACCGGGTGGCCGCGCCCATGCCCGAGGCTGAGCCGCTGATCGCATAGGTACCCATCGCCCCAGCTTGCCTCACCGCGAGCGCGTGTGTCGCGACCAGGAGGTTGGGAGGCCGAGCGGACGGGGGTGTCGCACTAGCGGGTTGGGAGGCCAGACTGTTGGCCATGGACTCTGAGGCAACCGTCAACCAGATCGAGCTCGACGGGCGGCGCCTGATCGAGGTGGCCCGCTCCGACCTCGGCGCGGCCGTGCCCACCTGCGGCGACTGGACGCTGCGGGACTTGGCCGGGCACATGGGATGGGTGTACGCCCTGGTGGGCGGCTACGTGGCCGGCCGCGCCACCGAGCCGATGACTCGTGAGCAGATGCCCCAGGTGCCCGACGACGACTCGGCAGTCGACTTCGCGGCCGACGCCCTCGACCGGCTCGTAGACGCTCTGGCCGGCATCGACCCCGACACGCCGGTGTGGAACTGGTCGCCCCGGCCCGATGCCGGTTTCTACTTCCGCCGGATGCTGCACGAGACCAGCATTCACCGCTGGGACGCCGAGAACGCGGTGGGCGCGACCACCCCGGTGGACAGCGAGCACGGCCGTGACGGGGTGGACGAGTTCTTCGAGTTCGTGCTGCCCAACGCCCAGCGGCGCAAGCGCCGGGACCTGCCGACGGGCAGCCTGCATGTGCACCGCACCGACGGCGACGGCGAGTGGATCGTTCACGCCGACGGCGACGAGGTCGTCATGGAGCGCGTCCACGCCAAGGGCGACGCCGCGGTGCGGGGGCCGGGAAGCTCGCTGTTCCTGGCCATGTGGAACCGTCTGCCGCTCGACGATGCCTCGCTGTCGGTGATGGGCGACGAGCAGGTCGCCCGAGCCTGGGCCGCGCTCGCTCCGTGAACGATCCGGCCACCGAGGCGCACCGGGAGCATTTCGACATCGATCCCTCCGACACCGAGCGCTCCCCCGACATCGATCCCTACGAAACCGAGCGCCCTGATAGCGAGCACTCCCTGACCCCGGCCGAGACACCACCGGTGGCCGAACCGGCGATAGCGCAGTCTCGGCGCCTGGCGCCCAGCCGCAGCAGCCAACTCGACCAGCTGATGCCGGTGGTGCTGTTCCTGGTGTTCTACAACCTGGATGCAGTCCAGGTGGCCGGCCTCAACAACATCGAGGTGGCGGTGATCGCGGCCACGGCATGGTCGATCAAGGCCGCCTACAGCCGGGTGCGGCGGGGCCTGCCCATCGGCAAGTGGCTGCCCATCATCACCGCCTACCTGGTGGTCCGGGCCGGCATCGCCGTGGCGGTGGAGCGCGAGCTGGTGGACTTCGGGGTCAGCTCGGAGGCGGTCTACTTCGGCATCGGCATCGGCACCAAGATCCTGATCGGTCTGGCCGCGGTGGCCACGATCGTGGTCGGCAAGCCCTTCGCGCTGTGGGCCGTGCGCTTCGTCCCCGACTTCCCCGAGGCCCTGAGACTGGACCGACGCTTCGCAGCCACCCTGCGCGACGTCACCTGGGTGATCGCGTTCTACGAGCTCGGCTCGTCGGTGTGGGACATCTGGCTCTACAACAACTCCGGGGTGAGCTGGTTCGTGGCCATCCGCTTCGTGGCCAACTATCTGGTGTCGTTCGTGTTGATCTTCGCCACGCTGGTGTACGTCGACCGCCGGTTCTCCAAGATCGAGGGCTGCCCGAGCCTGGTCGAGCTGGTGAGCCGGGCCACCCGCCGCCCCTCAACCGCCGGATCGTGACCGGCGACCCGCTCGCATCACGGGGTTGATAGCTCAGAGAACGTCGGCGGCGACCCTGCCCGGAGGGCCGCTATGCGCTCACGGTGCGCAGCCGCTCCCATTCGTCGAGCAGGCTCGAGTCCACATCGCGGACCAGCGTGCCCAGCCAGTCGGTCACCTCGGCCAGACGGTCGTCCACGGCGACCGCGGGCACGGTCTGCACCAGCGCCTTGTAGCAGTCGGTCAGGTAGCGCAGCACCAGGCCCTCGGAGCGCTTCAGCCCGTAGCGGCTCACGTACTGGTTGAAGGTGTCGGCGTGCTCCACCATGTCGCGCACGACCGACTTGGGGCTGGGCCGCAGATGTCCCACCCACGGATGGTGGCGGGCGAAGGTGGCGAAGGCGGGCTCGATGAACTCGGCCTCGGGCTTGGGCCAGGTCACCTCGGCCAGCCGAGCCATGCGCTCCTCGTACTCCACGCCCTGCTCCTTCATGCGGGTCATCAGCGCGTCTCGGGCTGCGTCCCGCTGGGCCAGCAGCACCGCCATCGGGTCCTCCAGGACCGACTCCACCACGCTGAGCGCCTGCAGGGCGTAGTCGGAGGCCTCGCGGTCCAACACCGAGACGGCCTCCACCGCGAACAGCCCCAGCGGCTGGTTGAGCCTGAACTCGTCCTGGAGGTCGATGTTCACCCGCACCGGGCGGCCCGAGGCGTCGGGCTCGGGCAGCACCTCCACGATCTCGGCGTCGATCAGCGACCGGAACACCCCCACCGCCTTGCGGATGTGGCGGCGCTGGCGGGGGCGGGGCTCGTGGTTGTCGACCAGCAGGCGCTTCATGGCCGCGCAGCCGTCGCCGGGCCGGTCCAGCACGTTGAGCATCATGGCGTGGGTCACGTCGAAGCTGGACTCGAGCGTCTCGGGGGCGCCCTCCCACAGCCGGGCCAGGGTCTTTTCGTCGTAGTGGGCGTAGCCCCTATCGGGCGGCTTCTTGCGGACCAGCTTGCGCAGCTTCTTGGGGTCGCCCGCGGCCCGCATCTCGGCCCGCTTGTTCTCCACCGCATGCTCGGGGGCCTGCACCCACACGCTGCCGACGGTGTCGAAGCCCCGCCTTCCGGCCCGGCCCGCGATCTGCTGGAAGTCCCGCACCGACAGCACCCGGGTGCGCCGGCCGTCGTACTTGTAGAGCTGGGTGAACAGCACGGTGCGGATGGGGACGTTCACGCCCACCCCGAGGGTGTCGGTGCCGCAGATCAGCTTCAGGTGGCCCTGCTGGGCCAGCTTCTCCACCAGCAGCCGGTACTTGGGCAGCATGCCGGCGTGGTGGAGGCCGATGCCGGCCAGCACGAAGCGGCGCAGATCCTTGCCGATGGGCGTGTCGAAGCGGAACCCGCCCACCGCCTCTTTGACGGCGGCCTTCTCGTCGGTGTCGAGCACCCGCAGGCTGGTGAGGCTCTGGGCCCGGGCGGCGGCCTCGCGCTGGGTGAAGTGCACGATGTAGGTGGGGGCGCGGCCGGTGGAGAGCAGCTCCTCGATGGAGACGTGCAGCGGGGTCTCGCGGTATTCGACGTCGAGGGGGACGGGCCGCTCGGCCGATGCCACCAGCGCGGTGTCTCGCCCGGTTCGGGCGGTGAGGTCGCGGCGCAGCCCGGCGGTGTCGCCCAGGGTGGCCGACATCAGCAGGAACCGGGCGTTGGGCATCTCCAGCAGCGGCACCTGCCAGGCCCAGCCGCGGTCGCGGTCGCCGTAGTAGTGGAACTCGTCCATCACCACCAGGTCGGCGGCGGTGTCGGGACCCGAGCGCAGGGCCCGCTGGGCCAGGATCTCCGCGGTGCAGGCCACCACCGGAGCGTCGCCGTTGACGGAGGCGTCGCCGGTGACCATGCCCACATTGGCCGGGCCGAGGGCCGCGGTTAGCCCGAAGAACTTCTCGCTCACCAGCGCCTTGATGGGTGCGGTGTAGACGGTGCGGCGCCGCTGGGCCAGCATGGCGAACGCTCCGGCCAGCGCCACCAGCGACTTGCCCGAGCCGGTGGGGGTGGACAGCACCACGTTCTCGCCGGCCAGCAGGCGCAGCACCGCCTCCTCCTGGTGCGGGTACAGCTCGAGGCCGGCCGCCAGCGACCAGTCGATGAAGGCGTCGAGCAGCTCGTCGGCGCCGGGCGTGTCGGGCAGGAAGCTGCCAAGAGCGGGCAGGGCCATTGCGCCCGCAGGCTAGAGGCGGGCGCTCAGAGGCCGAGCGAATAGGTGACCGAATCCGGCTCATACGGGCGAGGCCGTGGCCCGAGTGGCCCGTGAGCGCAGCGAACAAGAGCGGGAATGACCCCGCCGCGACGCGATCGGCTCTCACCTATCTGCGCGCCCTCTCGGCCTCGTAGCGTTGGGGCCGATGCGGGACGACGACTCACCGGCGGGCGGCGCCGGGTCGTCAGGTCGGATCGGCCCGCGGCTCTGGGCCCTGCCGGTCGTCATCTTCTTGACCGCAGCCATGACCGTGGGCCAGATCACGATCCTGGGCAAGCAGGTGTACGACATGACCGGCGAGCCGCTCGACCTCGGCCTGCTCGGGCTGGCGGAGTTCGTGCCCACCCTGCTGCTGGCGCCGCTCAGCGGAGTGCTGTCGGACCGATTCGACCGGCGGGTGATGTACGCCTGCGGGCTGGTGGGCGAAGCGGCCGCGTCGGCGGGGCTGTACTTCTACGTGGCGTCGGATCCTGCGTCGGTGGTGCCGATCTTCGCCCTGGTTGTGGTCTTCGGCTGTGCCCGCTCGGTGCTGAGCGCGGCCAGCCGGGTCATGCCGGTGGACCTGGCGCCGCCCGGCGCGGTCGAGCGGATGGTGGCGATGTGCATGTCGGGCTGGCAGGCCGGCTTCGTGGTGGGGCCGGTCGTGTTCAGCTTCGTCTTCGTGGCCGACGTGGCCGCGCCTTACCTGCTGGCAGCCGCCGCTGCACTGGCTGCCGCCTCGCTGCTGGCGGTGGTGCCGGCCAGTGGCGTGGCCCGCTCCACGGCGGTCACCGGCGGGGTGCGGGCGGTGCTCGTCCATGCCCTTCAGGGGCTCCGCTTCATCCGGCGCAACCGGGTGGTGTTGGGCATCATCTCCCTCGACCTGTTCGCGGTGCTGTTCGGGGGAGCGGTGGCGCTGCTGCCCGCCATCGCCGAGGAGCGCCTCGGCGTGGGGGCGGTGGGGCTGGGTTGGCTGCGGGCCGCGGTGGGGATCGGGGCCCTGTCCACGATGGCGGTGCTGGCGGTGCGGCCCCTGGCGCAGCGGGTGGGCCTGGCGCTGATGGCCGCGGTGGCGGTGTTCGGTCTGGGAACCATCGTGCTTGGCCTCACCCGCTCGTATGCGGTGGCGTTCATCGCGCTGCTGGCGCTGAGCGGCGCCGACTCGGTGAGCGTGTTCGTGCGCAGCACGCTGGTGCCCCTGGCAACCCCCGAGAACATGCGGGGCCGGGTCATGGCCGTCGAGTACACCTTCGTCGGGGCCTCCAACGAACTCGGCGCCTTCGAGTCCGGCGTCGCCGGGGCGCTGCTCGGAGTGGCCGGCGCCGTCATCTTCGGCGGGGTCGGCACCCTGGCGGTAGTAGCCGCCTGGTGGATGCTGTTCCCAGAACTGCGAAGAATAAACCGTTTCGCAGAAGTCCACCCCAACCCCTAGCGCGAGCACAACGAGGGTGCTAAACAAGTTTGGAGGCTCAACCTTCCGGCCTCAGCGAGTGTCACCCCCAGATGGCATCATTGCGCGCCAAAGGAGGGGGCTCTTCAGTTGTGGGCGAATTCTGCAATCCGGTGGTTTTCGAGTTGGTGTTGGATCACCCGCGTCGACACGCCGAACTCCTCGGCTAGGTCGTCTACCTGCTCCCCGTCCACAGTCGGATGCGCGATCCGCTTCGCGAGACTCGCAGACGGGGCGAGGAACTCGGCCGCGAATGCTCGGTTGAGCCTTTGTCGCGCGGTCGCTCCCTTGGTCAGGAGCGCATCTCTGCGAGAGTAGAACGCCTCGCCCAGCGCCCGGCAGAGAAGGAAGCGCATGCTGGCTTCTCCCCGTTCCCTCAAGCCGAGCGCCACATCGCCCGAAGCCCCCTGCGTCACTACGCCGTCCACGAGTTCCAGAGGACTCAAGAGTTCGAGGGGCCTGGTTGCTCGCCTCAGCGCTCCGAGGTCCTGTCCCAGCGCGTGGGCCAGCGACTCTGTGCTGGCAATCGGCTGGCCGTCGAGCCCGAACTCGCTCCGCGCCCTTCGGGCGAGTGCGTAGCCAACGTCCCACGGGGGCCGCTGCTGGAACCCAGCGCCTCGCGTGACAGGCTTGAAACGCGGCAGCGGGAGCTCGTTCGGCTTCGCGGCCTCGATAGCGGCCAGCAGGGCCGAACAGTCTCGTGAGGGTGTGACCGAGTCGATGACGGCGACGGCTTCGCTGCGCAACTCGCCCAAGCGTTCGGCGAGTTCTACCACCTGCCCTCTCATGGTGTCGTCCAGATCGTAGGGATCCCAGCCCAGCCCGGCTGACATCTCGCAGAATGCATGCTCGTCTTCGTCCGCGTTCTGAACTGCATCCCATTCCTCTTGCAGGAACGTCGAGGAGATGTCGTGCGAGACGAGCCTTCGAATCACTCTGTCGATGAACTCGGTGCACCCTTGCATGAACTGGTCCCGCTCGACTGCCGCCGATCCTCGGTCCAGGAACCGAACAGCGGCCCATCCGGGCCCTTGGTCACCCCATGTGAGGCTGGTCCTCCCGCCTGATGCGATGATCGTCAGGTTCGGGAGGGCATAGCCGTCGGTGCTCGCACCCAACGAGTGCCGGTGGCGGAAGGCCGGATCCTCTCGCTTGACTCGGTTCTCGTGCTCGTGCACGAGGAACCACCAGTTGGAGGCCAGCCACTCAGCAATGGGATAGAGCGGAACGAAGATGTGGTCCCGCACAGTGCGCGCCCGATGGTCGAGGACCTGCGTCAGAGGCCGGCCCCGTACGTCAATTCTCAGCGACGCGAAAGTTGCGGCCAACTCGGCTCCCCGCAGTCCCTCCCCGTCCTGCCAGTCCGAAATGAACTCGAGACCAGTCATCGCGAGTCCACCATGTGTGGAGGCCACTCATCGTCGTGGAGGGGGTACCCCTTGTATGAACCGTCGCCGCGGTTCACGAGCCGTGCCTCGAACACGGTTGCTGCCTCCTTGTGCCACGCGTAGCGCGGAAAGCCGCCCTCCCACAGTCCACCGGTCGAACCATCACGGATGGCGGAGCGCAGCCAGCTCGTCGCAAGCTGAAAATCCTTGTACTCGCGGGGGCAGATGGAGGCATCGCCGCGCGGACGTGGCACACCCGACTGCGTGACCGCATCCTTGTGCTCGGGACTCCCGACGTACTTGACGCGAGAAGCTATTGCTGCAAGATCAGTTCCCGGCGGCACGAACCTCTCACGCCTCCTAGGCCGTCGCCTCTTGGGGGACCGCATGATGAGATGCTACGCGGATCGTTTCACTCTCGTGTTCTCGGGGAGTCCGGGTTGGCGCTTGAGCCGCGCGCTGACCGCCAAGCTGAGACTCACAACAAGAGCCTGCATTACTTCCGGGAAGGTTCAACTTCGCGGTTGATGCCTTGCTCGGCGCACCAGCTGCGGAACGAGGATCGCAGGCCGTGTGGTGTCATGGCCAGGCCGCGGTCGCGGCACAGTTTCGACGGTGGGCCACCATTGCCCGTGAGCACCACTACCACCTCGCTCCACCGGAAGAACTTGATTCAGACGAGTTGGCGGCCTACCGCACCGCAGCCCGGAATGCCGCTGTCTGAGGTGCCCGGCACTGGTCGGTCCCACGGTCGGGTTGGTCACGAGAGAGCTAACGTTCTTGCGGTTGCCGGAGGTGGGGGCGGATGAGGATCTTGCTTGAGGCGGACAAGTGCATCGGCAGCGGGAACTGCGAGATGCTCGCGCCCGACGTGTTCGAGGTGCGAGACGACATGCTTTGCCACGTCCTCGTCGACGAGCCCGGCACCGAACTGGCCGAGGACGCTGAACTGGCGGTGGAGGCCTGCCCGACCCGAGCACTGAGACTCGAGTAGCCCGAGGTCAGCGGTTGGCGACGGTTCCGAGGGGGCTGTGCCGTGCGATCATGTCGAAGTCTCGGTCGGTGTGCAGCACGGGTGTGCCGGTTCGGATAGCGACCGCCGCGATCAGGCAGTCGATCAACGACCGGGGAGTTTCGCCGCCTCGGCGGCACTGCCGGTAGATCGAGGCGGCGAACTCGTAGTCGGTCGCGGCCGTGTCGAGGCTGACAGCGCGCGCCAGCAGTGAGTTCAAGTCGCGGGCGTGTCGCTCGCTGCGGGCACCGGCGAGCAGCTCCATTCGAACCGCATCGCAGGTGGCGAGGGCATCGCCGAGCAGTGCCGTTCGTGTTGCGACGTGAGCCGGGCTGTCGGTGCCTCGGAGATACTCCACCCAGGCTGATGTGTCGACGAGAATCAGGTCCATTCGTGCCGGCGGGCGCGTATCTCGTCGAGGTCTCCCTCCCAGCCCGTGCCCTGCATCTCCAGGGCCTCCTCAAGGCTCATGGGCTTAGCAGCGACAGCTCGCAATGCCAGGTTGACGGCTTCGCGCTTCGTGCGCAGCCCGTATCTGTTCATCACCGACGCGCATGCCGCTTCGTCGATGTCGATGTTGGTTCTAGCCATACACCAACGATACACCACTGCCCTCCCGTGCCGGTAGCGTCCGTCGCCACCCTGTCGGATCAAATGACTCACCGGTCGGCTCGGGACACGGCCACGCCGGCACGAACCGGATTCGCCTGCCTGCTTGCCTGGCCTCTAACGTTCGGTTGTGGACGCAGTGCGGGTTTTGGACAGCGGCGAGGCTTGTCCCGAGTTGCCCATCGTTGAGCGGGGGGGACAGGCCCGAGCCGTGGTCTGGCCCGGGGTCGGGGCCGTGCACCGGTCTATGCACCTGCTCCGCCTCGACGGCGGCGGGCGGACCAGCATTCTCAAGCATCCGTCGGATGCCGTGTATCACCTGTGCGAAGGATCGGCGACCGCGGATGATCCCGACGGCGGCGAGAGCTTCGCGATCGGGGTGGGGGCAATGCTTCACATCGACGCAGGCACCACCTACCGGATCGAGGCCGGAGATGGCGGCGCCCTCCTGATCGGTGGTCCCTGCCCGCCCGACCCGGCCCTGTACGAGCATCTGGAGGGCTGACCCTTGGCTATTCGTGTGTTCCACCGCGACGAGCCCAGCCTGTATGCGCCCATCATCTCCAGCGACGCCCGGTTCGTGGTGTGGCCCGGGGTGGGCGCCGAGACGGCCAACATGAACTACGTCGTGCTCGAGCCGGGCGAGGAGAACGTCCCCCACACCCACGACGAATCCGAGGACACCATCTTCTGCCTCGAGGGCCGGGGCACGGTGAGCGACCTCACCAACGACGCCCGGCTCGAGTTCGAGGCCGGCCAGGTCATCCATGTGCCCGCCGGAGTGGAGCACGCGGTCATGGCCGACCGGGGCGAGCGGATCGTCAGCATCGGCGGCCCCTGCCCGCCCGACTGGAACCTGCTGCGCTTCCTCGGGTTCGCCTGACCCGCCGCCGCCGTGAAGCCCGCCGCCTTCGACTATCACGCGCCCCAAACACTGGACGAGGCCCTCAGCCTGCTGCGCGAGCATCAGGATGAAGCCAAGGTGCTGGCCGGCGGTCAGAGCCTCGTGCCGGCCATGAACTTCCGGCTGGCCCGACCCGCGGTGCTGGTCGACATCGCCCGGGTGCCCGGACTGGACCGCATCGAACTGGACGACCCCGGCGGTGTGACCGTCGGGGCCCGGGTGCGCCACCTGGATCTGGAACACAACACGATCCCCGGGCCCCTGGGTGTGCTGCTGGCCCGCACCGGCCGCTGGGTGGGCCACTACCCGATCCGGGTGCGCGGCACTTTCGGCGGAAGCCTCGCCCACGCCGACCCGGCGGCCGAATGGTGTGCACTGGCCTGCGCCCTCGACGCTGAGATGCACTGCCGCAGCGCCGACGGCGACCGAGCGGTGGGCGCAGGCGACTTCTTCGAGCAGATGGCCTTCACCACCTGCCTGGCGCCCGACGAACTGCTGGTCGGGGCTCGGCTGCCGAGGCTCGGCGACTCGTGGGGCGTCGGCATGGCCGAGTTCGCCCGCCGCTGGGGCGACTTCGCCATCGTCTTGGCCGTCGCCGCGGTGGAGCGCGACGGCGACTCGGTCGCCGGTGCCCGGATCGTGCTGGGCGGCGTGGCCGGAGGACCGGTGCGGGCGACCCACGCCGAGGCTGCCCTCAGCGGCCGTGCGGCCACGCCGGAGTCGGTGGCAGCGGCCGCGGCCGCGGCAGCCGAGGAGGTCGACCCCACCGGCGACATCCACGGTTCGGCCGACTATCGCAGAGATCTGGTGCGAACCATGGTCACCCGAGCGCTGAGCCAGGCCTTGGCGTGAGCTGGACGGGCCGGTCGATTCGACGGTTCGAGGACCCGGCTCTGGTGCGGGGACTGGGCCGGTTCGTGGCCGATGTGGCCGACAATCACACCGGCGCCCGCCATGCCGCCTTCGTGCGCAGCCCGGTTCCGGCGGGAACGATCCGCTCGATCGAGGCCCCGGCCGGTGCCCCGGTGTTTACCGCGGCCAGCTTCTCGGGGATCGGGACCATCTGCGCCCGGCTCGACCGGCCCGACTTCGTGCCGTTGGAGACGCCGGTGCTGGCGTCGGACGCGGTGCGCCATCAGGGCGAGCCGGTGGCCCTGGTGGTGGCCGGCTCGCGGGCCGAGGCCGAGGACCTGGCCGAGCAGGTGATCGTCGACATCGAGGCGACCCGCCCGGTGCTCGACGCGGCGGCGGCCACCGACCCGGCCGCGCCCGCAGTCCACGACGGCCTCGACATGCCGATGGGCAACAACGTGGTGCTCGACGCCCGCTTCGCCACCGACGACATCGAAGCGGCTTTCGAGGCGGCCGACGAGATCGTCGAGATCGAGATCCGGGCCCACCGGCAGAACGCGCTGCCCATCGAGGCTCGGGGCGCGCTGGCGGCCCACGACCCCGGCACCGGCCGCACCACGCTCACCGCCGCCAACCAGATGCCCCACATGCTGCGCACCGCGCTGGCCGACGTCCTGAATGTCCCCGAGGCCGAGCTTCGAGTGGTGACTCCCGAGGTGGGAGGGGCCTTCGGGCAGAAGATGTGCGTGCCCCGCGAGTACGTGGCGCTGGTGGCCGCCGCCCGCCTGCTCAACACGACCATCGCCTGGATCGAGGACCGATCCGAGAACCTGCTGGCCTCGTGGCACAGCCGAGACCACAGCTACCGGCTTGCCGGCGCCTTCACCAGCGGCGGCGCCCTGCTCGGCCTCGACGCCGACATCGTGTGCAACATCGGGGCCTACAGCAACTATCCGGTCACCTTCGGCGTGGAGCCCCTCATGGCCCTGGCCGAGCTCCCCGGCCCGTACCGGCTGTCGCAGTACCGGGTGCGCTCCCGGGCGGTGACCACCAACCTGTGCCCCATCGCCCCCTACCGGGGCGTGTCGCGCCCGGTGCTGACCCTGGCCATGGAGCGCCTCATCGACACCGCCGCCCGCCGGCTCGGCCTCGATTCTGTCGAGGTCCGCCGGGCCAACCTGGTCACCGAGTTCCCCTACGCGATGCCCACCGGTCTCCCGGTTGATCCCGGCTCCTACACACAGACCCTCGAAGCGGCCGTCGAGGCGGTCGACCTCGAAGGATTCCGCCGCCGCCAGCAGCAGGCCACCGCCGAGGGCCGCTACCTCGGGATCGGGTTCTCGGTGTTCGGTGAGCGCACCGGCTACGGCACCCCCGCCTTCGCGGCCCGGGCCATGGAGATCACCCCCGGCTACGAGACGGTGCAGCTCGAGATGAACCCGTCCGGCGACGTAACCGCCCGCATCGGCGCCTCTCCCCACGGCCAGGGACTGGCCACCGCCCTGTCACAGCTTCTGGCCGACGAGCTCGGCGTCGAGCCCCGGCAGGTGGCGGTGGTCCACGGCGACACCGACGCCACCCCCTACGGGTGGGGCACCTTCGCCAGCCGGTCGATGGTCATCGCGGGCGGGGCGGCCAAGCTGGCCGGGCAGCGTCTGGCCGAGCGGCTCAAGGCGATCGCGGCCCACCATCTTGAGGCCAGCCCCGAAGACATTCGCCTACAGCAGGGATCGGCCACCGTGGCGGGCACCAGCATCGGCATGGCCCTGCCCGAGATCGCCCGTCTGGCCCATCACAGCAGCCACCGCCTGCCCGGCGACATGGAGCCCGGACTAGCGGTGTCGGCCACCTACGACCCGGCCGGCACCTTCTCCAACGCCTGCCACGCCGCGCTGGTCGAGGTGGATCCCGACACCGGCGCGGTGTGCCTGGAGCGTTTCGTGGTGATCGCCGACGCCGGGGTGGAGGTCAACCCCATGATCGTGGAGGGGCAGATCCACGGCGGTGTCACCCAGGGGATCGCCAACGCCCTCTACGAGGAGTTGGTGGTGGACGGCGACGGCAACCTGTTGACCGCCTCACTGATGGACTTCCTGCCGCCGACCGCGTGCGAGATTCCCGACATCGAGGTGACTCACATCCAGACCGTCACCGACGCTTCGATCACCGGGGCCAAGGGCGTGGGCGAGGGCGGTGCCATCGGCGCCCCCGCCGCAGTGCTGAACGCCATCTCGGACGCGCTGGTGCCGCTGGGGATCGAGGTGAACGAGATGCCGGCCACGCCGTCGCGGGTGCGTGAGCTGATCCGCCAAGCCGTGCCCGCAACGGTGGCCGAGACCGTGGCCACAGGAGGCTGAAACATGAACGCTGAGCGTGTCGATTTGACCCTCACCGTGAACGGTGAGCAGCGGCAGGTGGCGGTGGAGCCGCGCAAGACCCTGGCCGACACCTTGCGCGAGGACTGCGGGCTGACCGGAACCCATCTCGGCTGCGAGCACGGCGTGTGCGGTGCCTGCACCGTGTTGGTCGACGACGAGCCGGTGCGGTCGTGCCTGATGTTCGCGGTGCAGTGCCCCGGCGTCGAGATCCGCACCGTGGAGGGCCTCGCCGACGGCGACCGCCTCCATCCCATCCAGCAGGCCTTCTGGGAGCACCACGGGCTGCAGTGCGGCTTCTGCACCCCCGGGTTCCTGATGCTGGCCACTTCGGTGCTCGAATCCTGCCCCGACATAGGCGACGAAGAGCTGCGCGAGGTGCTGGCCTCGAACCTGTGCCGCTGCACCGGCTACCAGAACATCATCACCTCGGTGCACGCGGCCCGCGACCAGATGCGGCCGTGATCGGAACTCGCTCGGCTCGAAGCACAGGATTGTCGTGATCGGTGAGTCGGTTCCCCGCCTTGAGGATCGGCCCCTGCTGCGGGGCGAGGGACGGTTCGTGGCCGACATCGACCTGCCGCACCAACTCCACATGCGCGTCGTGCGATCCCACGCGGCCCACGGCACGATCACCTCGATTGATGCCGCCGAGGCCCTGGCCGTGCCGGGAGTGGCCGCGGTCTGGACCGGCGCCGACGTGGCCGACGTGCCGCCCATCGACTTCAGGCAGGTGGGCGTCGATCAGATGGTGCCCTACCGCCAGCCCATCCTGGCCCAGGGCCGGGTGCGCTACGTGGGCGAGCCCGTCGCCGCGGTGTTCGCAGCTGACCCGTACACCGCCGAGGACGGCGCCGAGCTGGTGGTGATGGAGGTGGCGGAGCTGCCGCCGGTGCTCGACGCGGCCGGCCCGCTCGGTGATTTCGACAAAGGGCTCGACACCGAGGCCTACGTCTTCACCGAGGCCACCGGCGACCTCGACGCGGCCTTCGCCCGAGCCGAGCACACCCTGGCGGCCGAGTTCCGGGTGGGGCGCCACACCGGCGTGCCCCTGGAGTGTCGGGGCGCGTTGGCCGTGTACCACCGCGACACGCAGACGCTCGAGTTTCTGGGCGCGGCCAAGGTCCCGTTCCAGAACCGCGACGCCCTGGCACAGATGCTGGGCCTGCCGCCGTCGCGGGTGGTGCTGCGCGAGGCCCATGTGGGCGGCGGGTTCGGCGTGCGGGGCGAGCTGTACCCCGAGGACGTGCTGGTGGCGCTGGCCGCGCTGCGCCTCGGCCGGCCGGTGAAGTGGATCGAGGACCGTCAGGAGCATCTGGTGGCGGCCAACCATTCGCGCGATCAGCTGCACCGGCTGCGGGTGGCGACCGACGCCCGGGGAGTGATCGAGGGCCTCGACGTGGAGTTCGTCAGCGACCAGGGCGCCTATGTCCGCACCCACGGGGCGACGGTGGCGACGCTGGCCGCGGCCATGCTGCCCGGCCCGTACCGGATCCCGAACTATCGCGTCACCGGCCGGGTGAGGCTGTCCAACAAGACTCCGGCGGGCACCTACCGGGCGCCGGGACGCTACGAGAGCACGTTCGTGCGGGAGCGGGCCATGGACGCCATTGCAGCCGAACTGGGCATCGACCGGGCCGAGGTCCGGCGCCGCAACCTGATCGGATCCGACGAGATGCCCTTCGAGCGCGGCATCGACGCCCTCGGCACGCCGGTGGTATACGACTCGGGCCGCTACGAGACGATGCTCGACCGGGTGTTGGACCACGTCGACTATCCGGCGCTGGCCGAGTCGCTGGCGCAGCGGCGGGCGGCCGGCGAGCTGGCCGGGCTCGGACTCGGCTTCTTCGTGGAGAAATCCGGCCTCGGGCCCTTCGCGGGGAGCCGAATCGAGGTCGACGGCTCGGGCCGGGTAACCGTCACCACCGGAGAGGCGTCGGTGGGCCAGGGCTTCGAGACGGTGATGGCCCAGATCTGCTCGGAGATTCTCGGCGTCGGCCTCCACAGCATCTCGGTGGTCCACGGCCAGACCGATCAGATGTCCTACGGGATGGGCGCCTTCGCCAGCCGGGCCACGGTGATGGCCGGAACCGCCACCCACGATGCCAGCGTGGCGCTGCGACGACGGGCCCTAGAGGCGGCCGCCGAGATGCTCGAGGCCAGCGCAGACGACCTGGTGCTCACCGACGGCGCGGTGAGCGTGGCCGGCTCGCCCGCCCAGGCCGTCACGCTGGGCGAGATCGCGTCGGCCCTGGGCCCGGCATCGCCCCTCGCAAGGGGCCGGCCCGGGCTGGTGGCCGAGGAGTGGTACACCACCAGCCACATGAACTACCCCTACGGGCTGCACGCCGGCGTGGCCGTGATCGACCCCGACACGGGCCGCCTGTCGTTCGAGCGCTACGTGATCGCCTACGACGTCGGTCGGGCCATCAACCCGATGCTGGTGGAGGGCCAGATCGTGGGCGGGGCGGCCCAGGGCTTCGGTGGGGCGCTGTTCGAGGACTTCAGCTACGACGAGATCGGCCAGCCCCAGGCGACCACGTTCATGGACTACCTGATGCCCACCGCGGCCGAGATGCCCGAGTTGGAGATCCTGCTGTCGGAGGACGCCCCCAGCCCGCTCAACCCGCTTGGTGTCAAGGGCGCGGGCGAGGGCGGCACCAACGCCTGCGGCGCGGTGGTGGCTGCCGCCATCGACGACGCCCTCGGCCGCCCCGGCGCGGTGACGTCGCTGCCCGTCACCCCGGAGCGCCTCCACGCCATGTGCCGGGGTCTCGCCGCGACCGGCTGACAGTCCGGGGCCTGTTCCCGCTCGTCGGCGTCACACGGGATGCGTAGCCTGCTGGCGGATCTAATCGCCGTTTCGGCGGCCGGGAGCAGGCAGCGGTGCATGGGTGGACTCAGTGCGGGGGATCGGCGGTGTGACGCTCGGCTTCGGTGATCTTGCTGCGGGGATGCGGCTGTCAGGGGTGGTGGCTGACGCGGATGTGACGGTGGTTGCTGTGGAGATGCACGGCGCCAACTCGGCCACGCTCACGTACAAGACGGCTGACGGGGGTCTCGGTGACCGGATCATCTTGGTCGACGACCTGGCCGGGCTGGCGGAGGTGTCCGAGCGGCGGTGGAGTTTCGATGCCGACGGCGCGATGTTCCGTCTGGCGTCGGAGGCCCGCCGCATGCGACAGGCCCATCTCGCTGATCCGTTCGCAGCGGTGGACACGTCCAACATTGATCCCTACCCGCATCAGATCGACGCTGTCTACAACCGGCTGCTTGCCCAGAGGCCGTTGAGGTTCCTGCTGGCCGACGATCCGGGTGCGGGCAAGACGATCATGTCGGGGTTGTTGATCCGTGAGTTGGTGCTGCGGGGCGATGTGGCCCGCTGTTTGATCGTGGCGCCTGGGAGCTTGGTGGAGCAGTGGCAGGACGAGTTGTGGGAGAAGTTCGGCCTGTCCTTCGACCTGATGTCGCGGGCAGCCGTGGAAGCCTCTCGAACCGGCAACCCGTTCACTGAGAAGAACCTGCTCATCGCCCGGGTGGACCAGATGTCGCGCTCTGAGGAGCTGATGGCCAAGGTCCAGGCTTCGGACTGGGATCTGGTGATCGTGGACGAGGCCCACAAGATGTCGGCTCACCGCTACGGCGACGAGTTGCGACGCACCAAGCGGTTCGTGCTGGGGGAGACGCTGCGGGAGTGCACCCGCCATCTGCTGCTGCTGACGGCCACGCCCCACAACGGCAAGAACGAGGACTTCCTGGCCTTCATGACACTGATCGATCCCGAGCGCTTCGCGGGCCGGCTGCGAGACGGCGGTGGCGGCGGATCGGGGGCAGACACCGACGGTGACGGCCCGGCCGTGCCCGATGTCAGCGACGTTATGCGACGGCTGGTCAAGGAGAGGTGGCGTCCCAGATTGGGTGTAATAGCGGTTGGGGCGCAGGTTCCGGTGGTCATGTTAGGCGGCGCGTGTGACGGTGTGGTCGGGCTGGTCGGTGTTGGTGTGGGCGGGTTGGTGGAGTTGGTGGCGCAGCTCGGTGAGGGCTCGGGCGATGGCGGGGGTGTAGGTGAGGCCTCGCCAGCCGTTTGAGGCCCGGTCGAGCACGGCCCAGACCAGTGTGAGGCAGGACGTTTCGCCGGGGAGCCGGCCGATGACTTTGACTCGTCGGCGGGTCTCGCCGAAGGTGCGCTCGATCAGGTTGGTGTGGCGGATCCTGCGCCAGTGTGCGGCGGGGAGCCGCAGGTGCGCGGTGAGCGCTTGGCGGTCTGCGAGCAGGCAGCGCACGGCGGCGGGGAACTCGCGCTGGTAGCGGCGGGCGAAGCCGTCGATGCCGGCTTGTGCTGCGCTCACCGCTTCCTGGCCGGGCTCGATGTCGTCGTCGAGGTCGAAGATCGCCCAGAACGCGGCCTTGAGTTCGTCGCGGCGACCGGCGGGGACCTTGGCCAAGACATTGCGGGCGCGGTGGATGAGGCACCGCTGGCGCAGCGACTGCGGCATCTTCTGCTCGACGGCGCCGATCAGGCCTGCCGCGCCGTCTGAGACGACCAGCAGCGGGGACCGCAGCCCCCGTTCGGCGAGGTCGTCGAGGAACCCGGCCCAGGCGTCATAGGACTCGTCGCCGCCGGGCTCCACGGCCAGCAGCACCGGCCGCCCGAGGGTGGTGATGCCGTAGGCGACCAGCACCGGCTCAGCGCGCGACCCGCCGTGCATCTTGAAGTGGCTGCCGTCAACGAACAGGTAATCCAGCTCGATATCGGAGAGGTCTGAGCTGCGGAACGTGTCGAACTCGTCGCGCAGCCGCGCGCAGATCCGCGACGCGGTGGACCTCGACAAGGCGGCCTCCGGTCCCAGCGCCTCCGCCAACAGGGCCTCGATGTCGCGGTCTGACAGGCCCCGCACCCACGCCGAGATCACCAGCGCCTCCAACGGCTCGCTGCGCACCACGCCCTTGCCCAGCAACTGCGACGCGAACGCCTCGGTGGTGTTGCGCAGCTTCGGGCGCTTCAGCGCCAGGGGCCCCGCGGTGGTCTTGACCGTCACCTCGCCGTAGCCGTTGCGCTGCCCGGCCCGCCCGCCGCCGGCGCGGGAGTTCCAGCCCCGGCCCAGCCAGGAGGTGACCTCGTCCTCGAGGACCTGCTGCAACACGAGCCGCGCCGACAGGCGCATCACCTCCTCGAGCACCTCGGCGATGTCGCGGCCCGAGCCGAACAACTCGTCGATCTCGGCGCGGACAGCTTCTGTGGGCGATACTCGTGCAGGCACGGGCGTAGGTCTCCTTCTTGAGTTGAGGTTCTCGAAGGAACCTACGCCCCTGCTGCTATTACACCGGCGATGAGACGCCACCCAAGGAGAACCTGCGGACCTTTGAGGGCAAGCGCCTGTTCCCTCAGCGCCACGCTCACAGCCTCAACTTCGAGCTCTCGGAGTCCGAGGCCGAGTTGTACAAGGAAGTCACCGACTACGTGCGCAACGGCATGAACCGGGCGGCGCGGATGAGCGAGGAGGGCGACAAGAGCCGCGGGATCATTGTCGGCTTCGCGCTGGCCGGTCTCCAGCGCCGCCTGGCATCGTCCCCCGCGGCCATCTACCACTCCCTGCGCCGCCGCCGGGACCGCTTGAACGACCAGGCCGCGGAGTTGCGCCGTCTGGCTGCTTCCGGCAGTCCGGTGCCAGTGATCGATCTGCCGAAGGGCGTGAAGATCGCTGATCTGGAGGACTTTGACTTCGACGACTACGACGATGCCGAGCGCGAGGACCTGGAGGACGTCGTGATCGACGCGGCCACCGCGGCCGGCACCGCCGAAGAGCTGGAGGCCGAGGTCGAGGAGCTCAAGGAGTTGGTGAAGCTGGCCGACGGCGTGCGCCGCAGCGGCGTCGACACCAAGTGGCTCCAGCTGCGGGGCCTGTTGCGCTCTGACCGCTTCGCAACGGGCGCTCTCTCGGACTCGTCCGACTCTGGTCTGGATTTGAGCGCCGGCTCAGATTCGGCCCGCAAGCTGATCGTGTTCTCCGAGCACAAGGACACGCTCGACTATGTCGCCGAGCGGATCGAGTCCGAGCTGGGCCGGCCGGAGGCGGTGGTCAGGATCCACGGCGGGATCAAGCGCCACGACCGCCGCGGCATCCAGGACCGGTTCCGGGTCGATCCCACGGCGCGGGTGCTGGTGGCCACCGACGCGGCCGGCGAGGGCGTCAATCTTCAGGCAGCCAACATGGTGGTCAACTACGACCTGCCCTGGAACCCCAACCGCATCGAGCAGCGCTTCGGGCGGGTGCACCGCATCGGCCAGCATCGGCCGTGCCATCTGTGGAACCTGGTCGCGTTCGAGACCCGCGAGGGCAAGGTGTTCGAGAGGCTGTTCGCCAAGATCGAGGAGCAGCGCGGCGTCTACGGCGACCAGGTGTACGACGTGCTGGGCGACGCCCAGATCAACATTTCGCTGCGCGACCTGCTGATGCGGGCCATCGCCTCTGATGAGGATCCTGCCCATGTCGAGTGGATGGACGAGGTGATCGACGATGACATCGGGCGCCAGATGCAGGGTGTGCTCGACGAGCGGGCACTGGTGGCCGGGCTGGCCGATCCTGCCGCCAACGACAAGATCCGCCGCGACATGGAGATCGCTCGGGCCCGCCGGTTGCAGCCCTGGTTCGTGGAGTCGTTCTTCACCGAGGCCCTGCGCCTCTACAGCGGACGGATCGCAGGGCGCGAGCACGGCCGTTTCGAGATCACCCGGGTGCCGGCCGCGGTCCGGGCCCACGCCGAGGCCGACCTCGGGCCGGTGCATGACCGCTACGAGCGGGTGACCTTCGACAAGGCCCACATCCAGCCGAACCGCGCCAGCGATAGCCCACCGGGCGCATCGATGCGGGCCGATCTGATCTCCCCTGGCACGCCGCTGCTGGCGGCGGTGGTGAACAAGGCCATGGCCGACTTCGGCTCGACCCTGCGGCAGGGCGCGGTGCTGGTAGACGACAGCGATCCGTCAACCGATCCACGTCTGCTCGTCTACCTGGACCACACCATCACCGACGGACGCGAGGTCCACGGCACCCGCCAAGTGGTGTCACGCCGGTTCCACTACGTCGAGATCGACCGCGCCGGCAATGTCGGAGACCCCGGCGATGAGCCCTACCTCAACTACGCGCCCCTGACCCAGGACCAGCAGACACTCCTGGACGGGCAGCTAGACCTCGAATGGGCAGACCGAACCGCCGAGGACACGGCCCGGTCCTGGGCCATCGAGCACCTGGCCGGCCCGCACTTCGACGAGGTCGCCGCCATCACCCACGCCCGGATCTCCAAGGTCTGGAATGCAGTGCGGGAGCGCCTGGAGTCCGAGATCCGCTACTGGGACCGGCGCACCGAGGAGATCAAGGCCCAGGAGATAGCAGGCAAGAAACCCCGTATTAACTCAGGCCGCGCCCGGGCCAGAGCCGACGAACTGCAGGCCCGCCTCGCCCGACGACGCCTGGAGCTGACCCAAGAGGACGACCTCCACAACAGCCCGCCCACCATCGTTGCAGCCGCGGTCGTAGTGCCCCAAGGGCTGCTCGACGAGTTGGCCGGCCGAACCGTCATCTCCGTCGACCCCGCCAAGAAGGCCGAAACCGACCGCCGAGCCGTAGCCGCAGTGATGAAGGCCGAACAGAAACTGGGCCGGGTCCCCGAGGAACAGGCCCACGGCAACCCCGGCTACGACGTACTGTCCATCGACCCCGCCACCGGAGCGTGCTACTTCATCGAGGTCAAAGGCCACCTACCCCAAACCGAACAGATCAGCGTCAGCCGCCGCCAGGTAGGCCAGTCCCAAAACAACCGCGAACGCTGGCGACTGGCCGTGGTCTCCGTCCCCGAAGACCCCGACGCCGAACCCGAGGTCCACTACCTGGTCGAGCCGTTCAAGAACGTGACCCTGCACCCGGCCCAGACCAGCGTCCCCCTCAACGTCGCCGACCTCCTCACCTACGCCACCCCACCGACCTGATCTGCGTGGCTCAGTCTCGGCTGTCAGGTAGCATCAAACGCACTGTTCGACACGGTCCATCTGTGTCTGGTCTGTGGGTCCGAGCTACGTCGAGCGAAATTACAATACTGGCATTTGAGCCTCACACGCGGTAAAGTCCTGATGTGCGAGCCGAGCCTCCCTACCGCGAGGATCCTCGGCTCCAGAGTCGGTGTCGCATAGGACCTGTAGCTTCTTGCCGTGACTCTCAACGGCTTCCCGATCATGCTGCACAGCCACGCGGGCAACATCCGCAGGCCTGACGGGCCGTGAGTGCATCGAACGGCCGTAGGCGCGGCACGTCTACGTCGAGCTTCGGCGTGAGCCGCCGGGAGGCTCACGACGCTTCGGCGTTCTACGAGCGGTTCCCGGTTCCAGAGATCTGTGACGATGATGAGATCAAGCCCCATGCGAGCGCTGACTGTCTCTGGGTGGGCGATGCCCGTGACATGGACGCGTGTGGCGATGTAGCGGACGATTCGGTTGCTCTCGTCGTGACCTCGCCGCCCTATTACGCGGGCAAGGAGTACGAGCAGGCCGTGGGGCACGGCCACGTTCCTGCCAGCTACGTCGACTATCTCAAGATGCTGGAGGACGTCTTCAGGGAGTGCGTGCGGAAGCTTGAGCCTGGCGGGCGCATTGCAGTGAACATCGCCAACCTGGGGCGGCGCCCATATCGCTCCCTGTCCGCAGATGTGATCGCGATACTGCAGGACCGCCTGCGACTGCTGCTGCGAGGCGAGGTGGTCTGGCAGAAGGCCAAGGGCGCCACTGGCAGCTGCGCGTGGGGCAGCTTCCAACAGCCCGGCAATCCTGTGCTGCGAGACCTCACGGAGCGGGTGGTGATCGCGTCCAAGGGCCGCTTCGACCGGGCGCTGCCACCCGCCGCGCGCGCCGAGAAAGGCTGGCCCTCGGATGGCTCCGCCTATGTCGATGAGTTCATGGAGGCCACGACAGACGTCTGGGAAATACCCCCGGCTTCGGCTACGCGCGTCGAGCATCCTGCGCCGTTTCCCGTGGAGTTGCCCGAGCGGCTGATCGAGCTCTACACCTACCGCGGCGACCTGATCCTCGACCCTTTCGTCGGGGCTGGCACGACGGCAGTCGCCGCCGTCCGCACCGGCCGTCGCTACGCCGGCTTCGACACCGACGCCTCCTACATCGAGTTGGCCGAACGGCGTATCGCCGATGAGCGGCAAAGGCTTGAGGAGCGATCCGATGGGGTGGGCTGGTCGGTGACCGCGTCGCCGTCGACCAGACGCAGGAGCGATCGCCAGTTCTTCCTGGACCTCGTCGAGTCGTTGGCCTCGTCGAACGGCAGTTCCCCGCATGTCGCTACCCGTCCTGATTCCAGCGTGCCGGGCGACTTTCAGGCGAGGGCCGGGCGGGAGGGACGCAAGGCCCAAGTGATGGCCAAAGCGGTGCTGCTCCAGTGCGGCTTCGAGGTTGTTGGAGAGAAGGTGAAGAAGCCCTGCGGCGTCGAGGTCAACTTTGAGGCTCGAGACCGGTCTGGTCGCAAGTGGTTCTTCGATGTGTCAGGGGCATTCAGTGTCACGCAACGTCCCGGGTTGCGCCGCACGGACACTCTCTGGAAAGCACTCGGCAAGGCGGCCGTGCTGCATTCGGTCGAGCCGGACACTCCGATTGTGCTTCTGACCACCGATCGGCCCGCGCCGACCAGCGCCGGGCACCGTGCGCTCCAGACGCTCATCGGACCTGACAAGCCGGTGCGAGACGTCATCCGGATGCTCTCATCCGACGACCTCCCGAGGCTCGCTGGCTTCGCCCGAGGCGACTCGTGAGACGATGAGCGATGAATCCGTTGACCGGGAGCGTCGCCTACAGCGGGTCTTCTATGCTGTCGTCCACGAAGATGGGACAGAGCCGGAGGTCTTCATCGCACGGGACGAGGAGGGCCTCAACCAGACAATCGCCCTCGAGTTGATTGCCTCCACAGAACCCAAGCAGCTAGGGACCCACCTTGCTGCAATCCGCGACGCTCTTATGGAAGGCCGCTGGGCCGACGCTCTCGTCGACTGGATGGATGCGACTGGTCGAACCGTGGATGTGTATCCCGATGAACCGGTACGCGAGTCCGTTCATGACGACGAATCGCTTAAGTTTGAATTACAGATCAGGCCAATATTTGCTGATGAAAGTTAGCAACCACGCGCAGCAGCATCAACCATCATCGTCAGAGCCATCTTTGGAGACTTCAGTTTCGTCATCTTGTTCGACAATGATTTTTTGAACGTCGGAGCGCGAGAGCGCACGATAGGATGGAAGAATAGCCGAAAGCCAGATCTGTTCTATTACAGAATCAGGAATACTAGCTCCGGGCATTTGGGCACGCATGTTTTCAACGATTTGAGAGTGCAGGCTCGTCTCCATCTTCCTTGCTTTCAGTTCCAACTCGGCCTTTTGTCGCTCCACATCTGCCAACTTCGCTTCTCGTTTCTCTCGAGTTCCCTTGTACCAAGTCTTGCGCCACGCCGGAAACAGCGCGATCAACAAGGGCCAAGGCACAAGTGAAATGAGATCATGTGACACTTGAAGAAGCAAAACAGCCGGTGAAGAAATTCGGATTTCGTGTACCACCGGAGGAGCGGCATACATATCGTCACCCGAGTATCGGCCAGCTTCGTTCAACAGCGCGCGCATGCCTTCAAGAAGATCAAAGAAGTTGTGCAGGCGTCTTCCGATGACATCCATAGCCTCCAGGCCATCGGTACCAGAAATGAGCGTGAACTCTGCCAAGACGCTGTGCGATGGAACCGAATCTTCGATCTCAGCTAGGGAGACAAGCGTTGTGTACTCGACTTCAAGAAGAACTGGACTGCTCTCAAGGTCGCATTCGATGACTGTTGCGCTGATACTAGTGGGTGAATTGACCTTGTGTAGAGTGAGGTACACACCAGGGCGGGGCGTATACTGTCGTAGTTTTTGAAGAGACTCCTCGTTGGAGAACGTCAGAACTGCACCCACATCGCCCGACTCGATCATTTGGCCTTGGACTTCAAGTATCTCGCTGTTCTTCGAGAAGATTACAATGATCTCTTGGCCGACAGCGTGGTATCGATACCGGCTCAATGTGGACATGTTCTCATAGGGTCGGGAGGCTCGAGCGACATCGAAGCGGTTGATTGAAATGTATCGATTGAATCCGGCCTTCACAAGATTGCGATAGTGAGTGAGGGTGCGTTGCGCGATTCGACCGTAACCGGATTCTTCTAGTCGAGAATTGATGGCATCAAGCTCGATGGCTCCATCCCTCTGACGGTAGATCGCGAATCCGGCACGTGCGTCCCGGGGAGTAGCGTTCGCCATGAGCGGACCTCCGTATCTGCATCCGTCGGGTCAGTACCAGGTACCGTGACCATCCGTGAAAGACTACAAGCCGAAGTTGATCGAGGTGGCTTTGCCGTTGGCGGCGATCAATGCTGAGGCGGCGCGGGAGAAGTCGATTCGGCATGGGCATCCGTCGACGCTGCATCTGTGGTGGGCTCGGCGGCCGCTGGCAGCGGCTCGGGCGGTGATCTGGGCATCGCTGGTGGATGATCCCTCGGGCTATGACGAGTTCGTGACCCCCGATGACGAGACTGAAGAGCAGAAGGCAGAGCGTGAGCAGAAGATGGATGCTGAGCGGCAGCGGCTGTTTGGGATCCTGGAGCGGCTGGTCAAGTGGGAGAACTCGAACAACGCTGACGTGCTGGCTGAGGCCCGGGCCGAAATCGACCGGTGCTTCCCCGATGGGCCTCCGCCGATCTTGGATCCTTTCGCCGGGGGAGGGGCCATACCGCTGGAGGCGCAGCGACTCGGACTCACTGCGCTCGCCGGGGACCTGAACCCGGTGGCGGTGCTGATCAACAAGGCAACGATTGAGATCCCGCCCCGCTTCGCTGGGCTGCCACCGGTCCATCCCGACATCGACAAGACCCTCACCACCTGGGAGCGGGCCCAGGGACTCGCTGCCGACATCGAGGCGTATGGACAGTGGATGCGCAATGAGGCCTACAAGCGCATCGGGCACCTGTACCCCGATGCCACCGGCCCCAACGGAGAGCAACTCACGCCTATCGCCTGGATCTGGGCCCGCACCGTGGAGTCGCCGGACCCGAGCTGGTCGGGCCATGTGCCGCTAGTGGCGTCGTGGACGCTCGCCAAACGGCCCGGCAAGCCCAAGGTCTGGATCGCGCCGATCATCGACCGCGACGCTATGACGATTAGCTATGAGATTCGGGAAGGCGGTGAGCCGTCCCACGGTAGAACGGTGGACAGGGGCAAGGGCACCTGCATTGCGACGGGTGCCGCCATTCCCGGGAGCTACATCAAATCGGAGAGCCTTGCTGGGCGCATGCGTCATCAGTTGATGGCAGTCATTCTAGAGAGTTCGAACGGCAAGGTGTATCGCGCTGCCTCAAACGAAGACATCGAGGCCGCAGATGCTGGTCTGCCTTCCCGGATTCCTACCAGCGACGTGGCGCTTGATCCTCGCAATATCTGGATTACCATCTACGGACTAGACGAATGGTGGAAGCTGTTTACGCCCCGGCAGCTAACTGCGCTAACTGAATTCTCAAGTCTTCTTCACCAGGTTAAGATGTCGGCACGATCCCATGCGCAGGCTGCTGGCTTGGCAACGAACGGAATGAGATTGTTTGAGGGCGGCCGCGGTGCCGATGCGTACGCAGATGCAATCGTGACGTACTTGGCGTTCACCATCGACAAGTGCACGAATCTCTGGTCGAACGTCGTCACATGGATGAATGATCGAGGGGCCTTCCGTGAAGTGTTCGCCCGCCAGGCGATTCCTATGACATGGGACTTCGCGGAAGCAAGTCCCTTCTCAGGACGAGGAGGCAGCTGGGAACTCTGTCTTTCTAAGGTTCAGCGGGTCATTGCAGAACTGCCATCATGTGCTGGCTCTCAAGATCGCCAAGGTGTAGCTGTCCAGCGGGATGCTCGTGCGCGCGTTCGAGAATCCGCGGGCGGCGTCGTCGCGACTGATCCTCCGTACTATGACAACATTTCCTACGCCGATTTGTCGGATTTCTTCTACGTCTGGCTGCGAAGGAACCTGTCGGACGTGTGGCCTGACGAGTGCTCGACACTGCTGACTCCCAAAGCTGAAGAACTCATTGCGAATACCCACCGGGCAGGCTCAAAGGAGGAAGCCGAGCGACACTTCGAGTCCGGCATGGCGGAGTTCATGGCTCAAGTTGCGCAGAATCAGCCACCAGATGTCCCCGCGACGATCTACTACGCGTACAAGGCGACCGAATCCAAGGATGGAGAGGTTCGTACGACGGGTTGGGACACGTTCTTGCAGGCTGTCTTCGGTGCAGGATTGCAGGTCTGCGCTACGTGGCCGATGCGTACCGAGTCACCTGGCCGAATTCTCGCCAGAGGCACCAACGCTCTCGCGTCCTCGATCGTGCTTGCCTGCCGACCACGGCCTGATTCGGCGGTTCTAGCTACGCGTGGTGAGTTCATTGCCGCGTTGCGGCAGGAGCTTCCTGAGGCGGTGCGGATGTTGCAGTCGGGCAATATTGCTCCGGTGGATATGGCACAGTCCACCATCGGGCCGGGCATCAAGGTGTTCTCCCGGTATGCCCGGGTGGTGGAGGCCGATGGGTCGTCGATGCCGGTGTCGGCCGCGCTGGCCATCATCAACGATGTGCTTGGTGAAGTGCTCGACGGCGAGGAAGCCGAACTCGATGCCGACACACGCTTCGCACTCACTTGGTTCGCCGAGCATGGCTACGACTCCGGTCCCTCAGGTGACGCTGACAGCGTGGCCCGAGCCAAGAACACCTCCCTGGCCGGCATCGAGGAATCTGGTATCGGCGAGGCCCGGGCCGGCAAGTTCCGCCTGTACGAGCGCAGCGAACTCGATCCCGACTGGTCGCCGGTGCATGACGACCGGTTCACCGTGTGGGAGGCCACCCAACACCTGGCCGCCGGGCTGGAGCGCTCGGAGTCTGAGGCGGCCGAACTCCTGCACATCCTCGGCGGCAACGGTGATCGGGCTCGTCAGCTTGCCTACCTGCTGTACCAGAAGGCCAACGACCGCGGCTGGGCCGCCGAGGCCGGCGCCTACAACGGCCTCATCACCGCCTGGCCCAACCTGCGCACCGGCGCAGCCGCGGCTGCCGGCCCGTCCCAGCAGGCCCTGTTGTGACCGGGCCCGGACAGCCGCCGCCCCAGCCCGGCCAGGCATTGGCGGGTGGATCCGATAGCGAGGACTTCTGGTCCATGCGGTCGCTCGAAGAACTCGCCCAAGCGCAGGGCGTGGGCGTTGTCGAGTCTGTTGAGGAGCTTCAGGACGACACGATCTCCGACGAGGAAGCCGCCGCCTTCATGGCTGCGCTCGGCCTGGAGAGCGAGCCTCTCGCGGATCGTGACGACCGGACCGGCTAGGCGGCGAAGACGGTCACCTCACGGGCGTGGGAGGCCAGCGCTTGCAGATCCTCGATGTCGTGGGTGAGAACCGCTCCGCCCGGCTCTGCCAGCGCTACTACCACCGCGTCAACGGCTGAGCCCCGACCGGCCTGCGCTCGCAGGGCACCAGCCCGCCGAGCCAGCTTCTCATCGGGAGCGTCCAAGACCTTGCACTTCTTCAAGAAGCGATTGACCACCGCGTCGGTGCGCTGACGCCCCGAAAGACACTCGACCAGAACGACTGCGGGAACAACTGTGAGTTGCGGGCTGCCATCGCCGGAATGGCGAATGCTCGCCGCGCGTCGAGGGTCTCGGCGTGCCAGGCTGGTGACTGCACCCGAGTCGAGGACTAGGACGCTCACCTGTGGGAGCCCTTCTGCAGGTGCTCCTTGATCGGGCCCGGTGGCGTCCCAGATTGGGTGTAATAGCGGTTGGGGCGCAGGTTCCGGTGGTCATGTTAGGCGGCGCGTGTGACGGTGTGGTCGGGCTGGTCGGTGTTGGTGTGGGCGGGTTGGTGGAGTTGGTGGCGCAGCTCGGTGAGGGCTCGGGCGATGGCGGGTGTGTAGGTGAGGCCTCGCCAGCCGTTTGAGGCCCGGTCGAGCACGGCCCAGACCAGTGTGAGGCAGGACGCTTCGCCGGGGAGCCGGCCGATGACTTTGACTCGTCGGCGGGTCTCGCCGAAGGTGCGCTCGATCAGGTTGGTGTGGCGGATCCTGCGCCAGTGTGCGGCGGGGAGCCGCAGGTGCGCGGTGAGCGCTTGGCGGTCTGCGAGCAGGCAGCGCACGGCGGCGGGGAACTCGCGCTGGTAGCGGCGGGCGAAGCCGTCGATGCCGGCTTGTGCTGCGCTCACCGCTTCCTGGCCGGGCTCGATGTCGTCGTCGAGGTCGAAGATCGCCCAGAACGCGGCCTTGAGTTCGTCGCGGCGACCGGCGGGGACCTTGGCCAAGACATTGCGGGCGCGGTGGATGAGGCACCGCTGGCGCAGCGACTGCGGCATCTTCTGCTCGACGGCGCCGATCAGGCCTGCCGCGCCGTCTGAGACGACCAGCAGCGGGGACCGCAGCCCCCGTTCGGCGAGGTCGTCGAGGAACCCGGCCCAGGCGTCATAGGACTCGTCGCCGCCGGGCTCCACGGCCAGCAGCACCGGCCGCCCGAGGGTGGTGATGCCGTAGGCGACCAGCACCGGCTCAGCGCGCGACCCGCCGTGCATCTTGAAGTGGCTGCCGTCAACGAACAGGTAATCCAGCTCGATATCGGAGAGGTCTGAGCTGCGGAACGTGTCGAACTCGTCGCGCAGCCGCGCGCAGATCCGCGACGCGGTGGACCTCGACAAGGCGGCCTCCGGTCCCAGCGCCTCCGCCAACAGGGCCTCGATGTCGCGGTCTGACAGGCCCCGCACCCACGCCGAGATCACCAGCGCCTCCAACGGCTCGCTGCGCACCACGCCCTTGCCCAGCAACTGCGACGCGAACGCCTCGGTGGTGTTGCGCAGCTTCGGGCGCTTCAGCGCCAGGGGCCCCGCGGTGGTCTTGACCGTCACCTCGCCGTAGCCGTTGCGCTGCCCGGCCCGCCCGCCGCCGGCGCGGGAGTTCCAGCCCCGGCCCAGCCAGGAGGTGACCTCGTCCTCGAGGACCTGCTGCAACACGAGCCGCGCCGACAGGCGCATCACCTCCTCGAGCACCTCGGCGATGTCGCGGCCCGAGCCGAACAACTCGTCGATCTCGGCGCGGACAGCTTCTGTGGGCGATACTCGTGCAGGCACGGGCGTAGGTCTCCTTCTTGAGTTGAGGTTCTCGAAGGAACCTACGCCCCTGCTGCTATTACACCGGCGATGAGACGCCACCATCGGGCCCCACCAGGCCTCCGCCTGCGCCATCTCCTCGGGCGTCGGCTCGCCGACTTCCTCAATCAGTTCAGCAACGTATTTCTCGTGCTCCCTATGGAGCCTCTGCCTCTCGGCATCGGAGATGTGGATGCCATCGGGGATGTAGTCGTCCCACTCCGAGAAGTCGTCGAGAAGGTCGCCGTCGGCATCGGCACCAACTGCAGTCCTGCCGTCGCGCTCAGACCTGCTGTGACTCAGCATGGAGCTAGATATATCAGAGCATCATGAGGACAACAACCTGTCAGTAGTGTCTACGATGGCGACGGCCTCCAGCCATCGCTCGGCACATTCGGTCGTGGGCCGAGTGCAAACCAGTCCGTACCCAGGTCTCACTGACTGCGAGCCTCGGAAGCGCCGGGCGGCTTGCCGGTGACCTGTCGCAGCCCTCCACTAGATTGACCAAGATGAGCAGCACCAAGCGTGCAGGGTTGCCGAGCGGAGCCGATGAGGGCCGATGAGGGCCGATGTCGTCCTGGCGGACTTCTTCTCGGGCTGCGGCGGGACGTCGCTGGGCTTCGCCCATGCCGGTATCGCGCCCGAACTGGCCATCGACTGGGAGCCGGACGCGGCGGCGACGTTCCGGCTGAACTTTCCGAAGACTGCCGTCGTCGAACGGGACATCCGCGATCTTGAGGCGGACGAGGTTCAAGCTGCGCTGCCGCTGTCGGGAAGGCAGATCAGGCTGTTCGCGGGGTGCGCACCCTGCCAGCCCTTCGCCGGCCACCGCCACGCGCCGACCAACGGCGACGGCCGCTCATTCCTTCTGCTGGAGTTCCTCAGGTTCGTCGAGTCCCTGAACCCCGAGTTGATCTTCGTGGAGAATGTTCCGGGGATGCAGCGCCTTACCGCCTCGCAGGGCCCTCTAGCGGAGTTTGTGGACGAGATCTCCAAGACGCACCATGTCGTCTGCGACACGATCACCAGCGCCGACTACGGGGTGCCCCAGACAAGGCGGCGGTTCGTCCTGTTGGCGAGCCGTCTCGGGCCCATCGACATGCCAGCCCCCACGCACGGTCCCGGCGCCGAGCGCCCCCACCCTACGGTCCGTGACTGGATCGGCGATCTGCCTCCCATCGCAGCTGGGCAGGAAGACGCTGACGTGAGCAGCCACCGGGCCATGGGGCTGTCGAGCTTGAACCTCTCCCGGATCCGTGCGACGCCCGAGGGAGGCGACCGCCGGGACTGGCCCGCGCGTCTGTGGCCCGACTGCCACCGGGGCGGCTTCGACGGCCACACCGACGTGTACGGCCGGTTGAGCTGGGACAAGGCGGCCCCGACCTTGACCACGAAGTGCATCAGCTACAGCAACGGGCGCTTCGGCCACCCGGACCAGGACCGGGCGCTGAGTGTCCGCGAGGCGGCACGACTGCAGACGTTCCCCACCGAGTTCAGGTTCTTCGGGAGCTTGGCCTCACAGGCGAGACAGATCGGCAACGCGGTCCCTGTCGCGCTCGCACGTCGCTTTGGCCACCATCTGATGGAGCACGCCGAGACGTTCGCGGGCACGCGGACCGCCAGCGCCCGAGGCCAGCGTGCGCCGAGGGGTGACGGCACTCCCGAGATCACAAGGCAAGCCGCATGACAGCCTTCCGGGCCCGGGCCCGAGCGGTCGACATGCTGGGACGGCAGCAGATCGCCAATCTTCCCACGGCTCTCAGCGAGCTGTTCAAGAACGCCCACGACGCATACGCCACCGCCGCGATCGCCGACTTCTTCCGAGTTCCCAACGTGCTTGTGGTGAGCGACGACGGTGTCGGGATGGACCGCGAGACGTTCGAGCGCGCATGGCTCACGATCGCGACTGAGTCGAAGCTGGAGCGCGACTCGACGCCAAGACCCGCAGGGATGACCCCGAGAGTGCAACTCGGCGAGAAGGGCATCGGCCGGTTCGCCATCGGTGCTCTCGGCAGCCAGGTCCTGGTCGTGTCCAAGCGGGATGGCTGCCCAGCGGTGGCCGCGCTGGTCAACTGGAAGATGTTCGAGCTTCCGGGCATCGATTTGGACGAAGTGCCTGTCGGCCTGGTGGAACTCGACGGCGATCAGCCGACTGCGGCCGATGTGGCCCGTCTGAAGGCACCGCTGGCGGAGGCGCTGAATCGCTTCCGGCGGCGTAGTCGAACGACGAGGTGGACGCAGGCGCTGGACGGCATCCAGGCGACGTTGGACGCGTTGCAGGACGACCCGTACGGGACCATCCCCGGCCTGGGACCACTCGGCGCTACCGGCACCGTGTTCCTGGTCTCTTCGGTTTCGGAGGATCTGGCCGCGGAGATCGGAGCCCCTGGATCTAAGGAAGCATCGCTGTTCGAGAGAACGCTGCACGGCTTCACCGACGCCTGGCTCGGCGAGGCCTCTACCCCCGACTTCGCCGTCGACTTCGTCGATCACCGGGGCGGCGGCGACTCTGAGAGCCTGTTGCGGCCCGACGACTTCTTCGGACCGGCGGACTTTGAGGAAGCAGATCACCACATCCACGGCGAATTCGACGAGGACGGCGACTTCATCGGCACGATCAGGATCTTCGACGAGGAGGCAGCGGACCTCAATGTCAGGTGCCCGGACTCGTTGCGGCCGCGTTGCGGGCCGTTCTCGTTCGAAATCGGAGTGGTGCAGGGCTTGGCCAGCGAGTCGAGGCTCGACCCCGAGGCGTTTGGTTCCATGAACGCCAAGCTGCGGCGACTCGGTGGCCTGTACGTCTACATGGACGGGATCAGGGTTCAGCCTTACGGCCGTCCTGACTTCGACTACCTGGAGATCGAGGAGCGCCGTTCCTTGGGTGCTGCGTACTACTTCTTCTCCTATCGGCGGATGTTCGGCGCCGTGAGCCTTGCGAGCCAGCAGAACTCTGGCCTACAGGAGAAGGCGGGCAGGGAGGGTTTCAAGTCGGGCCGTGCCTACTCCGACTTTCGCCAACTCCTGATCAACCTCCTCATTCAGCTTGCCGCCACATACTTCAGAGGCGAGGCTGCGCAGGTCAGCGCTTACGAGCTGGGCCGCGAACGTCTAGTTCGAGAGGACAAGCTCCGAAAGGAGCGTCAGAGGCAGGCTGCGGCAGGGCGCAGGCGGCTGCGTTCACAGCTGGCATCAGCGGCCGAGTACCTGTCCGAGACTGATTTCCAGGAACGGACTTCAGCGATAGTTGAGCACCTCAGCACGCAGCTTGCGGCTGCCGATCGCCTTCAGCCAGCGGCGCAAGAGGTCGCGCGGGCCAGACGAGCCCTGCGCCAGGTGGTCACACCGCTCCAGGTCGACGAGCCGGAGGGCTTCGCAGCGTCCGGGCCGATGCGCCAAGACTTGTCGTTTGTCGAACGTGGTGCGGCGGATGTGGAAGAGTCGTATGTGCGGCCGGCCCTCGAGCTGGTCGACGATCTGGCAGGGGCCACTGAGGCTCGCCTAGCCGCACGCGAGGCCGATGAGCAGGAACGGGACCGGTTCGTCAAGCGGAGGATCGCGGCGGCAACGGAAGAGATCACAGCCTCCCAGACTGATGCCGACCGAGCGCTGTCGGCGTTGAACGCAAACGCAACCGCCGCGCTCCGAACACTGCGAGCCGACTTCGACAAGCGCCTCGCAGGCATAGCCCGTCCGAGCGGTTCGGCGAGCACAGGCTGGATCCGCGAGCAGGCTCAGTTCGAGCAGGACCTGGACTCGCTGGCCGCCGACTCCCGCAGGGCGCTGTCACGAGTCGCCAACCTCCTTCGAGCGAGCGATGTGGTGTTCACCAGCGGTGCCCCGGCCCCGACGGAGCTAGCGGCCGCCGCCGACGCTGAGATCGTCGAACTTCGAGCCCAGGCCGACGACCAACTCGAATACGTGCAGCTGGGGCTGGCTCTGGCGGTGGTTGACCACGAGTTTCGAGCGACAGTCTCCAACATACGAAGCGATGTGCGAAGGGTTGGATCCTGGGCGAAGAAGAATCCTCAGCTGGTCGGGCTCTACGAGGATCTGCGGCGGGACTTCGACCATCTCGACAGCTACCTCACGCTGCTGACGCCGATGCAGCGGCGACTGAGACGCACCAAGACGACGATCAAGGGGAGTGACATCGCCCGCTTTCTTAACGAGCTCTTCCGCGCGCGCCTTCGTGCCACACACACCGAGATCCGCGCAAACCGCGAGTTCGAAGCCGCCAAGATCACCGGCTACGCATCGACGTTCTATCCGGTGTTCATCAACCTCGTCGACAACAGCCTGTACTGGATCCAAAGCACCGGACCGGACGCTTCTGAGAGCCTCATCGAGTTGAGCAAACGCGGGGACGCGCTCATCTACCGGGACACCGGGCCGGGAATCGCCGAGGATCTAGCTGAGCGAGTCTTCGACTTCGGCTTCACCACCAAGCCGGGTGGCAGCGGCCTGGGCCTCGCCATCGCGAGCCAGGTCCTTGACAGGGCTGGCTGGTCGATTGGGCTAGGAAGCCGCGACAACGGCGCCGAGTTCGTGATCCGTCAACGAAAGCAGCCGTGATGACTGCCATCAGCGACTACTTCCGCACGGCCCTGCTGATCGACGACCGCGTGGCGCCCGACTATCGAGCGCTGGAGGAACTAGACAACGACAGGGCTGGCGCTCCCGATGACGAGCCTGAGCCGGGCCTTGAGGAGCCGCCGGAAGAAGACGAGACGCCGGTACGTCCGTCGAGCCTCGTTAGCGCTTTCCTCAACGAAGACGTGGTGTGCAGTGTCGTCGAACCGAGCGCCGAGAGTTCCGACATCGTCGCGATAGCGCAGCGCGGGGCTCGGATCGCCGACCTGCTGATCCTTGACTGGCTGATATTCGGGAACCCTTCCGCAACAGTGGACGCCATCCGCGAGATCTCCGAGCAGAACAAGTCCCGTCTCGGCGCGATTGTCGTGTTTACCGGCGCACACAGTCTGAACGATGTGGCTGGACGCCTTGTCGAGGATGTGGGCTTCGAAGGCGACGATTTCGTGCTGAGACGCGGCAACACCGTCGTGATGGTCTTCGGCAAGCCGGGACCACCCCTGACCGGCGGGGAGGACAGGCGGCAGCCGTCCTCCGACTATCGCGACCTACCGAGAATGATCCGAGACGACCTTGAGATGGTGTTCAAGGGCCTGATGCCCGAGTTCGCCTTCCGAGGCATCAACGCACTGCGCGAGTCAGCTCCGCGGATCCTCGCGACTTTCAACTCTGACTTGGACGGGGCTGCGCTTGTTCACAGGGCACTGCTCGCGGAGCCTGCCGACGCCGGGTCGCAATTCGTTCGTCTGCTAGCGAGCGACTTGGAGCAGGCGCTGTTTGATGAGCGAGTCGGGGAGGTCTGGGACTTCGAATCTGTTAGCTCCCATGTAGCGGACACTCCGCTCGGCGGCTCGCCTGATCAGTTGGCGGGCAGGTTGATGAGCAACCAGAGAGTTCCCGACGCTCTCAAGGCTCGTGATGGTATCGACTTGTGCCGCGGGGCAATCGTCAACGGCCTAGTGAAGATCGGCATGACGGACAGGGAAGTGTCTCGGGCCGTCCGCGATCTGGCCTCAGCGGTCGGCGACGCGAACTCATCGAACGAGTCTCTGGCCGTACTGATGAGTTCAAGCAGTCTTGGAGAGACGCCACCGAAGCTCGAACTGGGCATCGTCCTTCGTAGCGCAGACGGACGCTATTGGCTGTGTATCCAACCGCTCTGCGACAGCGTTCGCCTCGCAGAAGCTCGGGCTTTCCCAATGCTGCCCCTCGCTCTCAGGCCCGCTGGGCCCGCAGCCATGATCCGCACGCCTGAGGGAGACACCATTCCTATCGGCTTCGAGTCGAGTCCGCATCGGCTTGTCATGCCGGAATTCTCTCCCACGCACGACGGGGCGGTGATCGCTGACGGTGATCCCTTGAACTGGCATTTCACCAGCGACGACGGCGCTCAGTACCGTGCGATCACGCGACTCCGGCCCGAAGTGGCCTCTCAGGCCGCGCATGGCCTCGCTTCTGCCGCTTCCCGAGCAGGCGCCGACGTATCGGAGTGGATGAGACGGGGAGCACCGGACGCTCCTGTCGTCGATGACGCCGACACGGGCAGTGGGGGCTGAGTGCGATGGTGATGGCCAACACTGAGCGGGTTGCCAAGGCGTTGGATCTGCTGCGGGACGGGCTGGGGCCGGCGTGTGAGGCGACTTGGCGGGGGTTCTACGGCGATGGGTGGCTGGAGCAGGTCAACTCGCGGCTGCATCATCCCGACCGCGAGCCCTCTGTCGGGGATGCGGCGTTCCTGTTCAAGGGGATCAAGGCGACCTGGAGCGAGGTGTTCAGCCACGGGTTCGGGCCGTCGGTGCGGTCGCTGGTGTTCGAGGTGTCCGATGTACGCAACCGCTGGGCGCATCAGCAGTCGTTGACCAGCGACGACACGGTGCGGGCTCTCGACTCGATGGAGCGGGTGCTGGAGGCCTTCGGCAACAGCGAACAGCGTGACCAGATCCGGGGCCTGCGCCGGGATCTGATGCGCCAGATGTTTGACGAGGAGTCCCGCAGTGAGCGTCGCCGCACCGCGGCCAAGCCCACCGAAGGAACGCCCCACGCTGGGCTCACCCCCTGGCGGGAGATCATCACACCTCACGCGGATGTGGCCGCGGGGCGCTTCGAGCAGGCTGAGTATGCAGCGGACCTTGCACAGGTCGCCGACGGCCGCGCTGAGGCCGAGTACCAGGATCCGCAGTCGTTCTACGCCCGCACCTACATCACCCAGGGCCTGCGCGACCTGTTGGCCGGCGCGGCCCGGCGGCTGTCGGGCGCGGGCGGCGATCCGGTGATCGAGTTGCAGACCAACTTCGGCGGGGGCAAGACCCACTCGCTGATCGCGCTCTACCACCTGGCGTCTGGGGCGGACGCGGCCAGGCTGCCCGGGCTGGCGGAGATCCTTGCCGAGGAGGGCCTGACGCTGCCCGCGAAGGTGAACCGGGCCGTGCTGGTCGGTCAGAGCATCTCGCCGTCATCACCGGTGCCTGTCGACGATGGCATCCGGCTGCACACACTGTGGGGCCGGCTCGCCTACCAACTCGGCGGCAGGGACGGCTACGACATGGTGCGGGCCGACGATCTGGCCGGCACGAGTCCGGGTGCCGCGCTCACTGCGCTGTTCGAGCGGTTCGGCCCAGCGGTGGTGCTCATCGACGAGTGGGTCGCGTACGCGCGCCAGTTGCGAGACGGCGCCGATGACGGTCCCGGAGGCGAGCGTCTCGCCGGGGGAGACTTCGACACCCAGTTCACCTTCGCTCAGGCCCTGACTGAGGCCGCGGCGGCGGTGCCCGATGTGGTGGCGCTGATCTCGATTCCTGCATCTGATGTGGAGGTGGGCGGACCGCGGGGACGGACCGCGTTGGAGAAGTTGAAGAATGTGGTGGCACGCGTTGGAGCCCAATGGCAGCCAGCATCGCCGGACGAGTCCTTCGAGATCGTGCGCCGCCGCCTGTTCGACCCCGTGCCAGCCGACAGGGCCAGAGTTCGCGACGGGGTGATCCGGGCGTTCTGTGACATGTACCGCGACCAGGCCGACAGGTTCCCGGCCGGAGTCAGCGAGGGCGAGTACCGCCGCCGCATGGAGCTGTGCTACCCGATCCATCCCGAGCTGTTCGACCGGCTCTTTGATGACTGGTCCGCGCTCGACAAGTTCCAGCGCACCCGAGGCGTGCTGCGGCTCATGGCGCTGGCCATCTCGCAGCTGTGGCAGCGCGACGACCGGTCGCTTCTGATCATGCCGGGCAACCTGCCCATGGACTACGGGCTGCTGGTCAGCGAGATGAAGAAGTACCTCGAGGACGGCTGGGACCCCGTCATCAAAGCCGACGTGGACGGAGCCAACTCGCTGCCGTTGCGCATCGACGGCAACAACAGCCACTTCGGGCGGCTGTCGGCCACACGACGGGCAGCGCGGGCTGTCTACATGGGTTCCGCGCCCCGGCCCGACGGCAGGAGGGGAGTGGACCTCAAGTCGGTGGTGCTCGGCTGTGCGCAGCCCGGTGAGTCCCCCGGCCAGTTCGCCGACGCGCTGAGGCGCCTGTCGGGCGAAGCCACTCACCTCTATGTCGATGGCGCCCAGTACTGGTACTCGCTGATCCCCAACGTCACCCGAATCGCCGCGGACCGGGCCGGCTCCAACTACGACGACCGCGACGCCGACGACGAGGTGCGCCGGCGGATCGGCAACCAGCGCGGCCGGGGCGCCTTCGCGGCGGTGCAGGTGTTCGCGGAAGGACCAGGCGACGTGCCCGACAACGACGACGGCGTACGGCTGGTGATCCTCGAGCCCGATGCCACCCACTCGCCCAATGACGACAACTCCCCGGCGGTGGAGCTGGCTGCGAAGATCCTGGCCCAGCGCGACGCCGGCCCCAGAGTCAACCCCAACCTGGTGGTGTTCTTGGCGGCGGCCGCCAACCGCTTAGCCGAGCTGCGGGCCGCGACCCGCATGTACCTGGCCTGGAAGTCCATCGTGGGCGACCAGTCCATGAACCTCACCGCCCATCAGCAGCGCCAAGCCGACAGCAAACTGGCTGAGACCTCCAAGCAGGTCGACAGCCTCATAGGAGAGACCTTCACCCTGGCTCTCACGCCCTCGAAACAGCCGGGCCAACGCGACATCGAATGGCAGACCACCAGGGTGACCGCCGTCGGCGATCTGGCCCAGCGAACCAGCGACAAGCTCAGCAGCGAGGAGAAGCTGATCAGCACCTACAGTGGAGTGCGCATCCGCATGGACCTCGACCGTCGCGAGCTCTGGTCCGAACGCGGCGACATCGCCGTCCACAAGCTGTGGGAAACCTACGCCCGATTCGGATACATGCCCCGACTCGCCAGCCGCGACGTGCTGTACAACGCCATCGCCAACCGGGCCTCCACCATCACCTGGCGCGACGACACCTTCGCCTACGCCGAAGCCCACGACGGCGAACGCTGGGTAGGCCTGCACACCGACGACGCCATCCCGGCCGCACCCAGCGGCCTACTGATCCACCCCGACCATGTTTTGCAGCCCGACGAACAACCGGAGCCCGAAGGGGGAGAACCACCAGACGACCCCGGCGACACTGACGGCTCTACCGACCCGCCAGTTGACCCAACCGAGCCGGCGTCGAGCCTGCCCACCCAGTTCTACGCGCAGTTCAGCCTCGACCCGGTGCGCTGCATCAAGCAACTCGGCGAGATCGCCGATCACGTCAGCAGCAAGCTCGGCTCCGACGTGGAATTGGTGCTGGAGATTCGAGCCAAGAGCGAGGCAGGCTTCGACGAGTCCACACGCCGAACCGTCTCGGAGAACGCCAGCAGCCTCGGCGCCAAGTCCTCCGAATTCGAGTAGGCAGCCGGCAGTGTTCAGTCGGCTGCCAAGAGCCGTTGGCCTTCTAGCGTCGTCGACGTCGGCGCACTCGTAGGCAACGTGGTTCAGGCCCCGGATTGGCGGCCGCGGCCAGGGTGATCTGGTGGTGGACGTGGCTGTCGACGATCACGGGCTGCGCCTCCCGGGGTTCAAGGCCCGCCAGACCCTTGCCGGGCTCACGGAGCTGTTGACAATTTCGGCTTCGGGTCCGAGGGCGTCGGCCACCGCGTTGGCCACTGCCCCCAGCGCGCCGACGATCCCGGCCTCCCCGCCGCCCTTGATGCCGAGAGGGTTGTCGCTGCAGCCGTACTCGAGGATGATCACCTCCACGTTGGGCAACTCGGCCGCGGTGGGCAGCGTGTAGTCGGCGAAGCTGGTGGTGAGGGGCTGCCCGTTGGAGTCGTAGGCGATCTCCTCGAGGAGCGCCCCGCCGATGCCCTGAGCGGCGGCGCCCGCCAGCTGGCCGGTGAGCAGCCGCGGGTTGACGGCCCGGCCCACGTCGTGGGCCAGCGCGAAGCGGTCGACTCGGACCCCGCCGTCGGCGGAGTCGCTGGCCGCATAGGGGTCGGTGGCCACCACCACCGCCACCGGCTCGCCTGCGTAGCGCACCACGCCGTCAGCCAGCGGCGGCTGCAGGGCCAGGTTGGCCTCGGGCGCCTCAGCGAACGGCAGCCGGATCGGTATGCGGATGTCGTCGATGTCGTCGGCGGTGATGACGGTCACCACTCCGGGCGCTCGCAGAGCCTCGCCGCAGTCGATGCCGACGATCCGGCCCCGGGCCGCCGAGCTTCGCACCACCTGGGCGTACAGCAGGCCGTCGAGGCGGATGTCGCCCACGTAGGGCGCGCTCCCGGTCAGCAGGTCGAGGTTCTTCCGCCTGATGGGCGAACTGCCGATCAGGCCGCCGCTCATCGTGGCGGGCACCGGCGACGCAGGGCGATCAGGCCGGTCCCCGGAGCCATCACGCCGCGGCGGTGGAGGCGAGTTCTCGCCGCTTCCTCGTTGTCGTCCATCATCGGCGACTCCGTGTCACGCCGCGGCGGTGGAGGCGAGTTCTCGCAGGAGCCTGCGGTAGATGATCGATCCGGAGTCGGCCAGCTTCAGGTGCAGCTCCTCGCGGGGGTCGAGGGGCAGCTCGGCCGGGTCTTGGGCCTCGACCACGATGCGATCCTGCTCCATCACCTCGTGGAACCCGGCCCCGAAGTCGGCGTCGGGGGTGTCGAAGGAGTGGTTGCGCGACAGCCACGAGAAGATCAGGGTCTCGGCCCGGTCGGTGGGCGAGGCGATGAACGTGATGGTGGTGATGTCGCCGGCCTTCGACTCGCCCTGTTCGGACCAGGTGACGCCCCCGGCGGCCGACACCACCGACTTTCGGTCGTGCAGCGTGAACGGCAGGTGCAGCGTGTAGTCGCGCAGCAGCACACTGTCGTCGTAGGCGTAGGTCATGCCGCTGTCGGTGACCTCCACTTTGAAGGGCTTGATGAACGCCCCGTCGGCCAACTCGGTGAAGCCCTCGTGCACGAAGTTGAAGTGGGCGAAGTCGATGGCGTTCTCCAGCATCCGCCCCGCCGAGGACTGCCAGCGCCACGTCCCCACCAGGAAGACTCGCCAGTCGTCGCTGGCCCAGTCGTCGTCGGGCCACGGCGGCAGGTCGGCGACGGGCTCGTCGGGCGCGATCCACACCGCGCCGTGGTCGTCGCGCACCCGGTAGGGCTCGACCTTGGCCTGGCTGGGGATGGTGCCGTCGGGTCCCAGCGCGGGGATGAACGCCACCTTGCCGCTGCGGTCGTACTGCCAGCCGTGGTAGGGGCACATCAGCCGGCCGTCGCGGATGCATCCGCCCGACAGGGCCACGCCCCGGTGCACGCACTTGTCGCGCAGCGCCACCAGTCCCTCGGCGTCGCGGTACACCACGATGGTCTCGCCCAGCAGCCGCACCTGTTTCGGCTCTGCCGTGACCTCCTCGGAGGTCGCCACCGGATGCCAGTAGCGCCTCAGCGCCCGGTCGAATTGCTGTGCCCGCATCGCAGTCCCCCGTATAGGCGACGCCTACCCTAGAGGGCGCAAATTGGTGAGGCCCGGTCGCGTCGCAGCGGGGTCATTCCCGCTCTTGTTCGCTGCGCTCACGGGCCGCTCGGGCCACGGCCTCGCCCGTATGGGCCGGAATCGCTCACCTATTCGCTCGGCCTCTTGGAATCAAGGCGCCTTGTTGCTTATGGCGTCTTCGACATGTCGACGATGGCGGCCACCATGCCGCCACCGGCCGGACCCTGCTGGAGGGCGGCCACCGAGCAGTACACGGCCGGATCGCCGATGGCGGCGGCCGCCACCGCCCCCACCGCACCCTTGGTGTGGTGGGTGTGGTGGATGTCGGAGTCGTTGATCGACACCAGCCGGCGGCCCCGCAGCCGCCCCGACGGGTCGGTCTCGCACTTGATGAAGCAGTTCACCAGTGCGTCGCCCAGATCGCTGGGATGGGGACGGTCGGGCAGGTCGAGGCCGGCCGAGCGGATGGCGTCGTAGATCCCGTCGAAGTCGAGGGCGTCGCGCATCACGGCATGGCCGATGCGGAAGTCGCCGCCCGCTCCGGCCCTGTTGCCGACCACCACGATCTGGCCCGCGTCCTGCTCCACGCCCGACGAGCACGACGCCACCGACGAGTAGAGGTCGAGGTCGCTGGCGATCTGATCCTCGCGGGGCAGGTCGAACTCGCCGACCGCGTACCCGATGCCCAGTGCTGCGGTGGCATTGGACACCGCCATCGACTCCATGGTGTCGGTCAGGGCCACGGTCTTGCCCCGGCTGCGGGCGTCCTCGATGCGCTCGCGGGTCAGCAGCGGGGTCTTGGACTGCACGAAGTGGACGTCGGCCGGGTCGGTGATGCCGGCGTTGGCCATGGCGACCCGCACCCCGTCGGCCACCTTCTCCACCATGGGAAGCCGGCCGATCTCCTCGGGCCGGATCGGCTCAGACATGGTCGCGCCCACCGCCAGCCGCTTCTCGTCGCCGGCGCCGGCACCGTCGCCGCCGACTCGGGCGAAGACGTTCATGTGGGGGGCGATCACGCCGTCGGTGCCGCCGGACCACACGATCGGCATCTGGTCGATCTCGGCCGGCGACCGGGTGCCGTGCGTGTTGAGGAAGTCGCGGAACACCCGGTCGGCCAGGATCCGCGAGAAGTCGTTGACCCCGCCGTTGCCCTCCGTCTTGCCGATCACGCCGATGATCTCATCGGCGGTGAACGAGCCGCCCTCGATCTCGGCCAGCAGGCCGCCCATGTCGCTGACGAACTCGAAGGGGATCTTGCGAACAACTATCGGCATCTACATCTCTCCTGGGTTGTGGTCGACTCCGAAGAACAGCGACTGCAGCGCGGCGTCCTCCAGCACCTCGGTGCTCGACACCGGCCGGGCCAGCACCCCGGCCTGCATCACGTACACCCGGTCGCAGTGGGGCAGGCACACCAGCGGGCTCTCCTCGATCACCCACAGCAGGGTGGTGCCCGAATCGCGGATGCGCAGGATGTCGTCGATGCGCTCGCGCACGATGGACGGCGCCAGCCCGGTGGTGGGCTCGTCGAGAGCCAGGAATCGGGGCCCGGTGATCATGGCGCTGGCCAGCGCCAGCATCTGGCGCTCGCCCCCCGACAGGGTGCTGGCGTTCTGGCCCATGCGGTCGCGCAGCGCCGGGTACGACTCGGCCACCTCCTCCACCCGCCGCCGGACCTCGACCGGGTTGGATCCCCGCAGCGCCACGGTGAGGTTGTCGCGCACGCTCAGGTCGGGGAAGGTGTTGTTCTCCTGGGGCACATAGCCCATGCCCATCTCGGCCAGGCTGTGGGTGGGGTGGCGCTTGAGGTCGGCGCCCTCGAAGCTGACCGAGCCGCCCTGGGCGGGAAGCAGCCGGAAGATCGCCTTCAGCAGGGTGGACTTGCCCGCGCCGTTGGGCCCCACTACCGCCACGATCTCGCCCGCGGCCACCTTGAGGTCAACGCCGTGCAGCACCGGGAAGCCGCCGTAGCCGGCCTCGAGTGCCTCGACCCGCAGAACGGCGTTGCTCACGGCCCTTCGCCCCCCGCGTCAGGTCCTCGCATGGGCGCAATGCCGACGACCCGCAGCACCGGCTCGCTCATGCTGCGTCGTCTCCGGCGCCGTCGGTTCCCAGATACACCCTCATCACGTCGGGGTTGGCTGCGATGTCCGCGGGCGGCCCCGAGGCCAGCAGCCCGCCCCGGTCGAGCACGTGTACCTCGTCGGCGATCTGCATGAGGAACGAGAGGTTGTGGTCGATGATCAGGCTGCCCAAACCCCGCTCGTCGCACAGTCGCCGCACCAGCTGCGACAGCCGTCCGATATTGGCCGGCGCCACTGCGGCGGCCGGCTCGTCGAGCAGCAGCATCTTGGGCTCGGCCATCAGCGAGCGGGCGAACTCCAGCAGCTTGCGGTCGCCGGCCGACAGCTCGTCGGTGCGCACGTCGAGCAGGTCGGCCAGGCCCAACTCCGCGGTGATCTCATCGACCCGGCCCTCGGCGACCCGCTCGTGGCCGCGGCCCCGGCGGCTCAGGCCGAGAGCCCCCAGCGGCGTCTCCACGAAGTGGGGGGTGGCCGCGGCCAGCATGCTCTCGCGCACGGTGAGGGTGGTGAACCCGACCGGGGTCTGGAAGGTCCGGATCAGCCCCATCTCGGCCACCCGCCACGGCGGCAGGCTGTCGATGCGCCGGCCGCCGAAGGTGATCGACCCCCGGTCGGGCGGGTCGAAGCCGGTGATGGCGTTGAACAGGGTGGTCTTGCCCGCCCCGTTGGGGCCGATCAGCGCCGTGATCTGGTTCTGGGGCATCACCGCCGACACATCGTCCACCGCCACCACACCCCCGAAGGTCTTGCGGACCGCGTCGAGCACCAGTTCCATGCCTGGCCCTATCCGCCCGATGTCGCCGCGGGCTCGGCCGGCCGCGGAGCGGGAGCGCGGCTGTCCGAGCGGCCCGCGGCCCCGAAGGCGGCCCGCTCCGAGAACAGCCCGTCGGGACGGAAGCGCAGCACCAGCACCAGCAGCAGCCCCACCAGGAACGGCTCGATGGCCACCAGGATGTTGATGTGGGCCGGATCGACCTCGATCAGGCCCACCGCCTCGGTGAACACGATCAGCACGAAGGCGCCGGCCAGACCGCCCCGGATGCTGCCGATGCCCCCGATGACCAGCGCCGTCCACACCGTGAAGGTGATGCCCGGCGCGAACAGCTGTGGCGAGATGGCCCGGATGTAGAACAGGTACACCGGGGCGGTGGCCCCGATGAGCACTCCGGCCAGAACGAAGGTCTGGATCCTCATGCGGTTGACCCGCTTGCCCAGCGCCAGGGCGACGGCCTCGTTGTCGCGGGCGGCCCGCAGCGTGCGGCCGAACGGCGACACGCCGATCTGGCGGGTCACCAGGTACATCACCGCCGCGGCCGCCGCCGCGATGGCGAGCAGCACGTAGTTGTACTCGCGGCCGGAGACGAAGCTGTCGAAGGGCCGGTTGATGTTGGGGATGCCGACCGTGCCCCGGGTGAAGTCGGCCTGGATGACCACCAACTGGCGGATGATCTCGGCGAAGGCCAGGGTGGTGATGAGGAAGTACTCGCGCCGCAATCGCAGCGCGGGCGCGCCGATGGCGAAGGCCACCAGCCCGGTGAACAGCGCGGCCAGCGGCCAGGCCACCCACATCGACAGTCCGGGCGCGAAGCGCATGTCGAGATCGGGGCCGGCGGTGAGGATCACGTAGCAGTAGCTGCCCGAGGCCAGCAGCCCGGCGATGCCGAGATCCCACATCCCGCCCCAGCCGGACTCGACGTTGAGGGCCATGGCCAGGCTGGCGTAGATCAGCGCCAGCGTGAGCACGCCCACCCAGAAGATGGGATTGGTCATGGCCGCACCACGTCCCTCGAGACCGAGGCGGTCATACTGCCACCGCGTCCTTGCGGCGCTGGATCGACAGGATCCCCTCGGGCCGCAGTATCAGCACCGCCACCAGCACGCCGAAGGCGACCACCGGACGGTAGGCGGTGGGGATGAACAGCGCGGAGACGTCCATCATGATCCCCAGCAGCAGCCCGGCCAGGATCACCCCGGTGATGCTGCGCAGCCCGCCGAGGACCGCCGCGGCCAGCACGATCAGGATGTTGTGCCAGCCGATCTCGGTGTTGACTGCGCCCAGCACGCCCAGCATCACGCCGGCCATGGCCCCGAAGGCCGAGCTGATGAACCAGATGGTGTGCGACACGGTCCGCACCGGCACGCCCCGCACCCGGGCCAGGTCGTCGTTGCTGGCCACCGCCCGGATGGCCCGGCCCAGCCCGGTGGAGTTGAGGAAGAGCTGGAGCGCGGCGATGCTGCCGAACGCCAGCCCGATGATCACCAGCTCGTTGGTGGCGATGCCGATGCCGCCGATGCGGTGGAGGCTGCCGGAGACGTCGGGGTAGAAGCGGGCCTGGGTTCCGAACAGGGCCAGGATGGCGGCGTACATCATCAGGGCCAGCCCGATGGAGGTGAACAGCAGCACCGTGCCGCCCTGGTGGCGCACCGGTGCGAAGAAGACCGCGGCCAGCACCACCCCCAGCGCCCCGAGGCCGACCACGGTGATGGCGCCGGCCGCGAAGATGTTCATTCCGTAGGTGTCCACCAGCACCACGCCCACGAACGCGCCCAGCGCCATCATCTGGGCGTGGGCGATGTTGAGGAAGTTCTCGGTCTGGCGCACCAGCGCGAAGCCCAGGGTCGCCACCGCCAGGATGCTGCCGGTGACGATCCCGAAGACGACGTTCTGCACTGCTGATCTCCGGGGGCAAGCGACCCCCGGCGACCGGCCCGGACTTCGCCGGGCCGGTCGCCGTCAGGGTCTCGTCAAGTCAGGACGGCTTGACCAGGGTGGGGTCGAGCTCGATGTTCTCGCGCACGGCCCAGTCTCCGTCCTCAACGTGGATGACGGCCATCACCGGCGACAGCAGGTTGCCCACGCTGTTGAGGTTGAGGTTGGAGGTGGTGCCGTGGTAGTCGATGTCGTTGCCGGCCTCGAGCTGGGCCAGCCCGTCGGCGTAGGTGAACACTTCCACGCCCGGCGGGTTGGCGATGTCGGGGATGGCGGCGGCCACCGCGGCGCCGTCGGTGGTGCCGGCCGCGGCCATGGCGAGGCCCAAGATGATGTACTGGTCGTACTGCCAGGCGTCGTAGAACGCGATCTCCGGCGGGTCGCCGATCTTGGCCTCGAAGCGGGGCACGTAGGCGTCCCACGCCGGGTTGGACTCGGTGTCATAGGCGGTGGCGCCCACGATGGCCGACGCTCCGTCCACGCCGCCGACGATCTCGGCGATCTCGGGGCTGAGCAGATCGGTGGTGAAGATCATCGGGATGTCGGTGTAGCCGCGGCGCTGCCACTCGTTCAGCAGCGGCACCCCGGTCTCGAACCCCGCCGCGATGTACACCGCGTCGGGACCGGACTCGAAGGCCTGCGCGACCTGCGCCGCGTAGGTGGTCTCACCGGCGTTGAAGCGGACGTCTTCGGTGACGGTGCCGCCCATCTGCTCGGTGAACACCGACTTGAACACGTTGGCGGGGCTCTCGGTGCCCTCGCTCAGCTCCACCAGCATGGCCACGCTGGTGTAGCCCTCGTCGCGGGCCACCTGCGCGCCCACGATGCCGTTGTCGGTGTCAGACGGGATGATCCTGAACACCATGTCGCCGCCGGTGCTGTCGAGCTCGGTGGTGCCACAAGTGCTGCAGATCGTGGGGATCTGCAACTCGTGCACCGTCTCGAAGATGGCGATCATGCCGTCGGACTCGATCCCGCCCAGCGCGTGGATGCCGTCCACCTCGGTCAACTCCGCGAAGCCCGACACCGCTCCCTCAGGCGTGGAGCCGTTGTCCTCCACGACCAGCTCCACGTCGCGGCCCAGCACACCGCCGCCCGCGTTGAGCTCCTCCACGGCCACCTCGGCCGCGGCCAGCGCCCAATGGCCCCACGGGCCATAGTCGCCGGACTGTCCGTTCAAGAAGCCGAGCTTGACCGGCCCCTCGTCCTCGTCGTCTGAGCCGCACGCTGCGGCGATCAGGCCGAACGCGAGCAGACCAATGAGAATGCGCTTCACTTGGGTGTCTCCTTCCAGGTACCGGGCCGGGTGACCCCAGCCGACATCTCCAGAGCCATAGCGTTACACCAAATCGGACCGCTGGCCTATTCGGGGCAAATTGTCTGACAGACCGGCGCCGCGGCGCAGCCGGCCCCGTCCCTGGTTGGGCTTGCTGTCAGGCGTGCGACATATAGTTGCTGCGTCGCATGCCGAGCCGGATGGGGGAGGCCAATGAGCAACGCGCTGCGCCAGTACTGGCACCCGGTGGCCGCAGTTTCCGAACTCGACGCCGGGCCGGTCGCCACCACGCTGTTGGGCGAGGACCTGGTGGTCTACCGCTCCGGCGACGAGATCTGCGCCCTGCAGGATCTGTGCATCCATCGGGGCACGCCGCTGTCGCTGGGATCGGTCAACGCCGAGGGCTGCATCGTGTGCCCCTATCACGGCTGGACCTACGACTCCGGCGGCAAGTGCGTGCACATCCCGTCGCAGCCCCCCGACCGCCAGCGCATCCCGTCGCAGGCCAGGGTGCCCGCCTATCGCACCGCGGAGCACTACGGGCTGGTCTACGTGGCCCTCGATGAGCCGGTTGCGCCGGTGCCGGACTTTCCCGAGTACTACGACGACGGCTTCCACATGATCCGGCCGGGGGAGTGGACCTGGAACGCCAGCGCGGCCCGCTTCGTGGAGAACGCCATCGACACGTCGCATCTGCCCATCGTGCATCCGGGCCTGCTGGCCGACGCCTCGGCCACGGTGATCGCCCCCTTCGACATGGAGGACACCGACCGGGGCTACGCCTTCTCGGCGAGGCGCCACGACGTGGACGAGGCCATGTTCGGCGACGCCGACGAGCTGGTCACCCAGAAGACCTGGGTGGAGATCCCGTTCAGCTGGCGGCTGCTGATCACCGCCGAGTCCCAGAGCACGGTGGTGTTCATCGCCAACCAGCCGGTGTCGATCAACCAGGTGCGCTTCTGGGAGTACGTCGGCATCAAGGGCCGCCAAGACCAGACCGACGACGAGATCATCGCCTTCCACCGCAAGGTCATCGAACAGGACCGCCACATCGTCGAGAACCAGAAGCCCGAGATGCTGCCGCTGGACATCACCGCCGAGCTGCACCTGCGGGTGGCCGACGAGCCCGCCCTCGAGTACCGGCGCCGCCTGGCCGCGGTGGCCGGCGCCGAATACGCCTGATCCGTCTGCCCCATACGCCTGTGCGCACGACCCGATACGCCCGGTGTGACACGCCCGCCCCGAAAGGAGAGCGTCCATGACGACGACAGCCATGAGCCTCGAATGGCCTGCCGAGGACTTCAGCCGCATCCCGTTCGCGGCCTACCTCGACGAGGACATCTACGTGGAGGAGCAGGAGCGCATCTTCCGGGGTCCGGTGTGGTCGTACCTGGCCCTCGAGGCCGAGATCCCCGAAGCGGGCGACTTCATCACCACCTACGTGGGCGACACGCCGGTGCTGGTCAACCGCCAGCGCGACGGCGAGGTCTCCGCCTTCGTCAACCGCTGCATGCACCGGGGCTCGATGCTCAAGCGGGAGTGCCGGGGCAACGCCACCATGCACACCTGCCTCTACCACCAGTGGGCCTACGACCTCACCGGCCAACTGCGGGCAGTGCCCTTCGCCAAGGGGCACATGGGCCGGGGCGGGCTGCCGGCCGACTTCGACATCAAGTCGGTGAAGCTCACCGGGATGCGGGTGGAGAGCTATCGGGGCGTGCTGTTCGGGACGTTCTGTGACGACACCGAGCCGCTGGCCGACTACCTCGGCGCCAACGTGCGGGCCGAGCTAGACCGGGTGTTCAACCGGCCCCTCAACCTGCTCGGCTACCAGCGCCAGCGCATCCTCGGCAACTGGAAGCTCTACAACGACAACGTGCGCGACCCCAACCACGGCGCGCTGCTGCACATGTTCCACGCCACCTTCGGCCTGTACCGGCCCACCCAGCGCGGCGGCGTGAAGCTCGACGACCGGGGCCGCCACAACATCAGCTACTCGATGATGGGCACCAGCGACGACGACGCCGATGCCGAGGCCTTCGCCGGCACCCAGAAGGTGTTCGACAAGGGCTTCCGGCTCGAGGACCCGTCGATGCTGCAGTACGACAAGGAGTTCCCCGACGACGTGTCGCTCACCATCTTGTCGATCTTCCCCAACATGGTGGTGCAGCAGATCACCAACAGCCTCTGCACCCGCCAGATCCAGACCCGGGGGCCGGGGGAGCTGGAGCTGTACTGGACCTACTTCGGCTACGCCGACGACGACGAGGAGATGACCCGCCACCGCCTCAACCAGGCCAACCTGGTCGGCCCGGGCGGGCTGATCTCCATGGAGGACGGCGAGGCGGTCGAGATGGTGCACCGGGCCGTCAAGCGCGAGCAGGACGACCACGGCATCGTCGAGATCGGCGGCAAGGGCGAGATCGGCGACCACGACTATCTGGTGACCGAGATCCCGATCCGGGGGTTCTGGTCGTACTACTACGAGCTCATGGGCATCGAGACCGAGCAGGCCGCCTGATGGGCGACAGGATCGAGCACGACCACATTGGGACCGAGCGGGCGGCCTGATGGGCGACCGCAGCGAGCGCGATGCCAGCGGGCATGATGCCATCGGGATCGAGCGGGCAGCCTGATGGGCGACAGGAGCGAATACGACGCCATCGTGGCGCTATTGGCCGACTACGTGCACCTGATCGACGAGGACCGGCTGGAGGAGTGGGTCGAGCTCTTCTGTGACGACTGCACCTACAAGATCCTGTCGCGTGAGAACGTCGAGGCGGGCTATCCGCTGGAGCTGATGTCGTGCAACAGCAAGGGGATGCTGCGGGACCGGGTGGTGTCGCTGCGGGAGGCCAACCTCTACAACCTCCACACCGACAAGCACGTCCTCGGCGTGGTGCGGGTGCATGGCACCGACGACGGGGCGTGGTCGGTGCAGGCCAACTTCTCGCTGTACCAGTCCACCCTCGACGGCTCCACCGACCTGTTCGCGGTCGGCACCTACCGCGACAAGGTGGTGTTCGACAATGGCCGCCCCCTGTTCGCCGAGAAGATCGTCATAAACGACACCTTCGCAGTAGCCAGAATGCTCTCAACCCCAATCTGACCCCACGGGCCCGGTCGAGGGGCAGCCTGCCTCTCAAAATCTCAGATCAACTGATCCACAAAACTTGGATTATCTGCCCTAGAGATCTAGGATTAGCAGCTATATTGAGGGTGTGGAGATCGTCGCCCGCCACCTGCTGCCCCGCCTGCACGAGGCCTTGGACGGCTTCCGCGCGGTAGTTCTCCACGGTGCCCGGCAGTGCGGCAAGTCCACGCTGGCGAGACTGCTGGCCGAGCAGCGCGGCGGAACCTACGCGTCGCTCGACGACGAGGCCGTCCGTGACGCCGCCCTCGCCGACCCCCACGGTTTTTTGCTCGATCAGACCCACCCGCTGGTTGTGGACGAGGTCCAGCTCGGCGGCGACCGCGTGGTGCGCGCCCTGAAGCAGATCGTCGACACCGACCCTGCCCGGGGCCGGTTCGTGCTCACTGGCTCCACGAACTTCCTTACCGTGCCCACCATCAGTGAGTCGCTGGCCGGACGGGTGCGCATTCTGCGTCTGTGGCCGCTGTCACAAGCCGAGCTCACCGGGTGCCCGGAACCGGGGGTCTGGGACTGGATCGAGGGCTTCGAAGCGTCGGCGCGTGCGCCGGTGCCGGCCGGTTCGCCGCGCTCGGGTCGCCGAGCCTGTATGAGGCTGGTCTGCCGGGGCGGATTCCCCGAGATCGTGTCCATGAGCGGCCGCTCGCGGCCGGGCTGGTTCGAGAGCTACGTCGAGACGGTCATCGAACGCGATGTTGTGGCCCTCGGCGATCTGCGTCGTCGGTCGGCGCTGGTGCCGCTGGTCCGCTGGATCGCGGCGAGCACTGCCAGCGAACTCAACGTGCAAGCCGTGTCAAGCCACCTGGGTGTCGACAGGGCCACGATGGAGTCGTACCTGGACTGGATGGAGACTGTGTTCTTGATGCACCGCCTGCGTGCCTGGTCTCGCCGCCTGACCTCGCGTGCCGTGCGGCGACCCAAGATCCACATCACCGACACTGGGCTCGCGGCCAGTCTCTTGGGGGTGGGGCCCAACTCGCTGACCGCCCCCACGTCGCCGTCGGCCGGCCCACTGTTCGAGAGCTTTATCGTCAACGAGATAGTCCGCCAGTTGTCGGCATCGCGCCCGGCAGATCGAGCGCTCTACTACCGCGACCATGACGGCCGCGAGGTCGACCTGCTGCTAGAGAGTCCCGACGGAGCGGTGACGGCCGTAGAGATCAAGGCCACCAGTTCGCCTCGAGCCCAGGATCTGCGGCATGTGGCCTGGCTGCGCGACCGCCTCGACGCCGCATCGCCCGGCGACTTCCGCGCCGGTGTGCTGGTTCACACCGGCCAGACGCACCTCACCGTCGGCGACCGCCTCCACCTGCGGCCCATGCAGTCTCTCTGGGCTGCCTCTCCGACCGGGAACTCGGGTCGACAGACACACCACCCCCAGATCGCCTGAAGCCGTCGTTGTAAGAACTCGGCCACATTTGGATCGACCGCGGCGCCAAGGTCACACCGTCCGCACACCGCTCGAAGCGGTCGTCGCAGCGTTGCGGGCGGCGGTGCCCGCCCGTGGGTCGGCGGGCGGGCTACTCCTGCCAGCGCTTGTAGCGGGGGTCGTCCTCGAAGAAGGCCCGATACATGCCGTCGAAGGCGAGCCACTGGAGGTCGATGCTGCGCCTCACCGCGTTCCACACCCGATTGCGGGTGTAGTCGTCGTTGGCGTAGCGGCGCACGATGGCGGGACCGATGTCGCCGTGGTCCTCCTCGATCTCGGAGGCGTGGATCTCCCAGTACTGCAACTCGTCGGTGCCCCGGGTGTAGCCGTAGTCGTTGACGAACGACTCGATGAGCATGTCGTTGCGCTTGGCTGACGCCCCCTCGATGAAGGCGATACCGGCGATGGCCGCGATCCAGTCGCCCTTGAAGGCGTTGAAGTAGCGCCACTGCTCGAAGGCGGCCGTCTCCGGGATGGCGTCGGTGGCCTTCATCTCGTCGACGGACAGGCCCAGCGAGGCGCACCAGTTGAAGTAGATCTGGAGGTGGTGGCCGGTGCCGGAGTGGCTGCCGGTGGCCTCTTCCATCAGCACGTCGTCGAACCACAGGTGCTCGATGTCGGGGTCGCCCTCGGGGGCGTAGGCGTACACCGCGCAGTGCGGGCGCGGGTTGGGCTTGGGCCCCACGAAGAAGAACTGCCGGGCGAAGCCCCTCAGGGACTTGCGCGAGGCGTTCCCCTCGCAGATGGCGCTCACCAGGGGATGGAACTTGATGTGCTCGGCCTCGACAGTCTCGTCGATGCGTCGCAGCAGGTCGTCGGTTTCAGCAGACATGGCGCAGCACCCTAGCCCGACCCCTCCCAGCAACCCATGTCGGGCGCGCATGCAGACGGGCAGTCTCCGTGTAGCCACCGTTGCCGCGGGTCGGGGGTTGGCGCGTCATGAGTAAGTGCAATGACACGATCTGACCCCAGGCAGAGTTCCGCACAGATCAGCCGGCCGGTTCTGTAGCTGCACCGACTTGGGGAATGAGTGCCGACGCGGCGGCTGCGTATCCGAGCGGCATCGTGACGGCATCGCCGATCCACTTTGCTAGTTGGGATCGGCTCGCAGGCCTATCCGATGCCGGGTTGAATCGATAGCTGTTTGGGAAGCCCTGTAGCCGCGCTGCCTCGGCTGGTGTGATCGTGCGTTGCTCGGTTGGATGGACGAAGCGTCCGCGACCGGGCGTCATGTAGCCGGTGGTGATCGTCGGCGCAGGCCTTGCTGCGTGCATTCGTCCGTAGACGGCGCCGTAGCTGGTTCCGTCTTGGTGGCAGTCGGGCCGTTCATGGAGCGCCAAGTCATGCTGGTCGTTGTCGAATAGCCACTGGATTCGTTCACGGTTCAAGGGGGTCAATTCGCTCTCAAGGTGCATTGTCGGATCTGGCGACAATCTCTCGCTCCCGCCGATGGCCCACAAGACCGAACGTGGCGGGCTGTCGGCTAGAGCCGATTGCACGTCCTCGATCGGAACAGGGGCCGATCCTGTCGCCTCGTTTGCTCGCCGAGCAACCAGGAAGTGCCGCTTGCGTGTCTGCGGCCAACCCATTGCGTCTGCTGCCAGAACACCCTCGGTCACTGCATACCCGCATGATTCAAGCAGCGCGCGCGTGGTCTGCACTACCTGCGCTTCGTCACGCACTACGGACATGACGTTCTCAATGACGACGGCGTGCGCGGAGCACGCCACCGCGAATGCCGGAACTGTGAGATAGAGCAGGTTGCGCGGATCGCTGCGCCGGGAGTGGTTGTTGAGATTCGAGTGCCCCTGGCAGGGGGGCCCGGCTCCGACAAGGTCGACGCCTTGGCAGGCATCCAGCATGCGGTCGTCCAGCAGCGCCGGCGGATAGACGAACCGTGCCGCGGAGCCAGAGTCCCGTATGCGGTAGTCGATGAGGGAGGTGACTGACTCTGATGAGACTCGGCGGGTGCGGTGATTGAGGGCGTGCACAGCGAGCGCGTCCGCGTCCGTGTCAACCGCTAGCTCGCAGACCACGCGGCGTCCCGCCTCGGCCGCGAGCTGCTCTATCCCGACCATGAGCCCGCCCACGCCCGAAAACAGGTCCAGCACGCGGAGCGGCTTGGGACGAGACTCCAGAGGAGGTGCAGGCTCGGGAACACCGCCGCAAAGGCACGCTCTCCACCATGCCCCGAGCGGATCCTTGCAAGCCTCCTTGCGCTCAGAGCCATCCAGGGAAGAGGCATCCAACGACGAGCGCAGCGTCCATCGTCCGAGCTTCAACAGTCGCGTGAGCCGATCTCCCTCAAGCGTGATCTGTGCCGTCACCGTGTCCAGCATTGCTCTAGCCGCTTCCACTCTCGGGCTCGTTGCTGCGTCTGGTGCGGCGAGTTCCGTACTCCGCACGCGCTCGTGCTAGTCGATTTTCCCAAAGCTCGCCTACCAAGTCCTCGGCTGCGTCGTCGTCGAACAGTGCCGGAACGACATTCGTCAGTGTGCGGTTCAAGTCCTTCGCCAGCTCCCGGAGATCGTCGGTCAGCAGCCTGGTTTCGTCGTTCGCTTGTCGCCGGACCATCGCTCGCACAATCGGCGGGTGCTCACCGACCTTGACTCGCAGGATGTGGCTGCGCCAGAAGTCGGTGCCGTCACGAACGGCCGACGCCAAGTCGGCGTGTTCCAGGCCCCCCAGCGCCCTCACCCGGAGGTACATGCGCACGGGTACGCATTCGTGGGGCCTGTTTCCGTCGACGTAGGACTTGAGACTCGCCGGTGTTTCTGGCATGCCTTCAGCCGAATGCTTCCCGGCGAACGCGGTGGGCTGACGCCACGCGGCGAAGTTCCAGACGTGGGCCAGACACACGTATCGCCAGAAGCCCGGATCGTCGAGAGCGGCCGCGTCGGCGCCCGCTTCGGTGATCGCCCGGAACAGCACGCATGCGGCCTTGCCCTCAAGCTGATCAGGGTCAGAGTCCTGTGCCTCCTCGTGGTCCAGCAGTCCTTCGATCTGAACTTGAGCATCCTCTAGGGGTGTGACGTCGAGATCATCGCCTTCTCCCCACAACTTCAAGACATCGGCGAGATCGCTGCTGAGGTCATCGATCCGCAGATGATCCGGCTGTGCGGAGGCAACCGTTCGGGCCTGTGCGATGCGCAGAGCGGCGCTGCGGACGATCATTGGGTGCTTCACGCTTCACTGCTCCAGCGACTTGAGCGCAGCCGAGCGCAGTCCCACGGCGTGTTCAGCCAGCGCGACGGCCCTGCCCGGATCTTCCCTGCACAGCTTCAACATCGCGTCGCGTTGCGAGTCGTCTGCTCTTGTGCCCGCCAACAGCCGTGCCACTCTGCCGATCAGGGAATCTCGAACATCCTCGTAGGACGCGACCTCGTCATGGTCGGCATTGCGAGCGAACCCAAGAATGACGCCAACGACAAAATCAAGAGCCAGGTGCCGCTGAAAGTGCTGCGCGACTGGCGATCGTCCCTGACGGTCCACATCGGACAGCAGCTGCTCGTCGACCCAGAATGTAGGAACATCGCCCTCGGCGAGCGGAAGCGTGAGGCTGGTCGGATCGAGCTCCAAGAACCGCACGGTTTCTTGAGCGAGGCGGAGCCTCTGGCGGTTCTCCTTGTCAAGCGGCTGTGGTCGGAACAAGTCCGGTTCGCCCTCGCACTCAACCCGGAACGAGGCATGGGCGAACCATGCGGCCATACGCGACGGCCGAAGTGGCGCCGGGTTGATGGGGCGTCGCAGCGCCAGGTACGCGTCTACTACCGCGCCGTGCGACTCGGCGCAGAAGACGTGGCGGCGGGAGCCGTCCGGGGCCTTGTCCAGCGGCACCTTGCGGTCCAGTCCGTCGAGGTCGTCAAGCGGCTGGAAGAACACGCGCTCACAGTGCTTGAGGTAGCCGGATCGCGCGGTGACGGCGAGGCACAGGTGCGATTCGTGAATGCCCATGCCGACGGCACCCAACGCGAGATCGCGCTTGAAGTCTTCAAAGTGCTCCTCGGAGGACCACTCAAGGACCGGCTGACGCATTCCGAATGTCCGATCCTCGATGAGCACGTGCTCGCCAGCCGTGCAGCGCCGGTCACCGTACGAGAACTCGGTGTTTCGAAACGCTCCCTCAAGTCGCCCATCGATCTGGAAGGGCCGCAGCAGGCGCGACTCGCTGCTCACGGCGGGTCACCACCAGCGTCGCTCGTCGTACTCCCATTGGCCGCGCCTTCCCGTCTGACCAACTCGGCGTTAACGAGCAGCTTCCCAGTCCAGCCCGGGTCGTACTCCTCGCTCAAGTACTCGAATCTGGCAGCCGAACCAGCGCCCAAGCGTCCGCGAAACGTATCGGACCGGCCAGGAACACGAGTGAACCCAAGAGGTGGCTCAATCGCCAGCTCCGCGCTGTCGCTCGGTCGGTCGTCCTCCATGAACCGGTACGAGACCCGAACCTCAACCTCATCGCCCTCCGCAGACCCAACTTCATGATGCTCACTGAACTCGACGGCGGCCGTACCCACCAGACGCAACCGTCCGTCCGCGACGGCCTCTAGGAGACTGCTGATTTATTCGGGTTGGGGTGCTCGCGATCGTTGTGGGGGTGTGGGACGATGTCGGTATGCAGGGCACAGCGGTGACGGATCGGGAGTTGTTGGACGCGGCGGCGGTGTGTGGGCATCTGCTGGTGGAGGGTTCGGTGCATGCGTTGTTGGCGCAGCATCGCAGCCGGTTGTTTCCCGATGCGATGTTCGAGGATCTGTTTGCGTCGGGTCGGGGCCGTCCGTCGGTGCCGGGGGAGGTGGTGGCGACGGTGTTGTTGTTGCAGGCGTTGGAGGGCCTGTCGGATCGGGCTGCGTGCGCGAGGTTGCAGACCGATGTGGGGTGGAAGGCCGCGGCTGGGCTGGCGCTCACTGATGAGGCGTTCCATCCGACGGTGCTGACGTTGTGGCGGAACCGGCTGCGGGCCAGCGATGCGCCGGATCGGGTCTTCGACGCGGTGCGCGAGCTGGTCGCGGCCACCGGGGCGGTGTCGGGGTCCCAGCGCCGTGTGCTGGACTCCACGGTGCTCGATGACGCGGTGGCGCGCCAGGACACGGTAACGATGCTGCGGGTGCAGATGCGCAGGCTGCGCAAGCTGGTGCCGCAGCTTGGCGATGTGTGGGTGCGCGAGCACAACCTCGACACCGACGGGGCGGTGGTGGACTGGGGCGATCCTGTGGATGTGGAGCGTCTGGTGAGCGAGTTGGTCGATGACGCGTTGGAGCTGATCGGCGCGGCGGAGGATCTCGATCTCGACGACGCGCAGGCCGACGCGTTGGGGCTGTTGGCGCTCGTCGCGGGCCAAGACACCGAGCCCGCAGGCTCGCCGGGCCGGTGGCGGATCGCTCGGCGTGTCGCTTCTGACCGGGTCGTGTCGGTGGTGGATCCCGAGTCGCGTCACGCCCACAAGAGCGCCCACAGCTACCGCGACGGCTACAAGGCCCACGTCTGCGCGGAGCCCGACACCGGGCTGGTCACCGCGGTCGGCCTCACCGCGGGCAACGCCGCCGACGCCGACGCGGCTTCGGGGCTGCTCAAAGACGAGCCGGCGGGCACCGTGGTGTTCGCCGACAGCGCCTACGGCACCGGCGCGCTGCGAGCCGAGCTCGAAGACCGCGGCATGCAAGCAGTGATCAAACCGCCGCCTTTGCCGACCGCGGTCCCAGGCGGCTACAGCATCGACGACTTCGACATCGACACACAAGCCCGAACCGTCACCTGCCCCGCTGGGGTCACCGTCGCCATCGGCCCCAGCCGCCACGCCCGCTTCGGAGCCAACTGCCGGGACTGCCCGCTGCGGGCGCGATGCACCACCGCCAAAGCCGGCCGCACCCTCCGGCTGCACCCCTGCCACGACCTGCTGGCCGCAGCCAGAGCCCAGGCCCGAACCCGCAAGTTCTTTGACGCCTACACCACCCACCGGCCCATGGCAGAGCGCAGCATCGCCTGGCTCGTGCGCAACAACCGAAGATGCCCCTACAGAGGCATCCAACGCAACCGGCACTGGCTGGCGTTGCGCGCCGCCGCCGTCAACCTCGTGCGCCTCACCAACCTCGGCCTGCACCACGACGGCACAAACTGGGCCATCACCTGACCCCCGCCGGGCCATCCCCGGCCCCCACCGGCCGCCCCGGCTCCCCAACACCCGACCCAGCGGCCACAACAGCCCAGCCCGCCGAGGCCCCACCGGCACCGCCGGCCGACAACCACAACCACCGACCCGCACAAACACAGACCCCACCCGCTGCCTGACCGCCGCCACCACAGGCCGATTGCTCAGCGGTCTCCTAGATCGCCACCCGGAGAAATCGAGAACGGCCGTTGCTCCGATGGAGGCGGACGCTTGCCTGAGCCACCACCGCCGAGAAGAGATCGCATGACCCGATCAAACTCCGGAAGGTGCAGGTGCTCCGCCGGCCTCGGTGTCGGCTTGAGTTCCTGACGGAAGACATTGACATGGCTCTTGATGCTGGCGAGAAGGCCACGCGCCAAGCTCGCATAGCCCTCGGGCACGTCGCCCGCGGCAGTCACTGTCTGCCAAGCATCGTGCGCCTTGGGCTCGGTTCGCCTCAACGCCTCGTTGATCGAGTCGTCGGCCACAAACGTCCCCCGGACAAATGGCTGCGCCTGCCCCGCCTCGAAATACTCAACAACCATCCTCGGCTTGCGCACCAGCGCGACAAGGCTTCGGTGGTCGACGCCATCGTCTGCCTCCACATGCGCCGGGTACGACCACCCCGCCCTCTCGGCCCTCATCCCCAGCACTCCAGGACTGGCATACTCGCCGATGCGCCGGATCGGCCGCTGACGCACCTCAGCTCGCCGGTTGTCCTGAGGAGTGGTGGCCGCCTCGTACGCGTCGATGAACGGTTGAAGGTCAGGATTGGACTTCGGGCGCGGATAATGAATCTCGCCACCCTCGTCGACAACCTGCAAATGGAAGTGCAGCGCAGGCTCCTGAAGCGCCGGCCACCAATAGCGCTCCGCGGCCGCGACCAGATCGCGGGCGTTCACCGTCGGCTCAACCAGCAACAAGGTAGTACCGAGATCCGCGGGGACGGCCGGATCGCGCACATCCATGCCGAGTTGTTCCGCGAGCCGGTCCGCTTCCTCGTTCTCAAGCGGGTTTGCGGTGTCGTCAGAGTCGCCCGTGCCGAAGCGTGCTGATCCCGTGTAGCTCGTTCCATCGATCTTGTGGCCATCCCAATACGTCATGCCCAGCAGACGGCGGGTCACGCCCGGATCCTCTTCGCGCTCCCTGAAGCATGTGTAGGCAATCACGAGGCGGACCTGGGAGCCTCGGATCAGCCCAGCCTTCCCATAGCCGTACGAGCCGCCCCGCCCAGTCACATCGGTGGTGATGCCGATGCTGCACAGGGCCATCCACAGCTTGGACTCGTTGCCACGCCAAGGCCCATACATGCCACCACCGGCCTGTTCACAGACCTCAAGCAGCCGAAGCTCCTCCTCGTCGTCCAGGTGCAACAGACAGTCATCGCCGGTCAAGCCGAGCGCATGACGATCCCCCACAGCCGAGACCCGCTCTGACAGCTCCTCCAGACCCAGGTGACCGACAAGCCTTGATCGCCGCTCGTTCGTGTAGGACTTGAACGTGAAGCACACCTCAAACGGCGGCCCGGCCAGATCGGAAAACTCCTCCCGGCTCTCCAACGCCGCATCCCAGGAGTTCTGAACCACTTCACGTACCAGCAGCGCCGCCTCAGGAGCCGGAGCGTTGACGCCCAACACGCCCGGCACCTTCACCGGCTCATTCCTGAACATCTTCGACAAGTCGCCGCTCGCGCCCGTCCGGTTGGGGTCAATCCGCTCCCAACGCCACTTCGGGGAAGAGTTCAATGAAATCCGTCCTGGACTCAACTGGTCAACAATGGACGAAGTAGGCCCTGGCGGGTCAGTGTCAACGAGGCCAGGAGCACCCGCACTGTCCGAAGGTAACTGGCGTTCATCGACGCCACCGTACACTCCGGGACGTCCCGTCGTCTGCCTTGGAGCGGCCCGGGTGGTCCACCTGAGAGCGGCCGAGCACTACCGATTCGTCGCTGGTGACGGACGCTCAAGACGGGCGAGCCACTGCGACGGCTAGGGCAGCATGATCCTCCTATCGCGCGAGCAGCCACTGCCATCTGGCGTACCACGACTGCGGTCCTTGGCTGTTTGGGGCCGCTGCGCTAGCTGCAGACGATTCCGGGGCTGGCGTGATTGCGGAGCGCAGCGCGTACCGATTCCTGCACACGGTCGGCCACCGACTCGGGGTCCTCGTGCTCCCAGAACCTCAGCACCGTCCATCCAGCCTGCTGCAGATAGTCGGTGGTCTCGGCGTCCCGTTCGATGTTGCGTGCGATCTTGTCCGCCCAATACTCGGCGTTGGTAGCGGGTTGTGTGTGGTGCTCGGGGCAGCCTGCCAGTAGCAGCCGTCGACGAATACCGCGATCCGGCTTTTGCGCAGCACCAGATCGGCCGTGCGAGGAAGCTCAGGCTGGGGACGGGCAGAGACCCGGAACCGAAGGCCCCGCCGATGAACGGCAGATCGCACAGCCAATTCGGGCTTCGTGTCGCGGCTCCGGTTGCCCTGCATCGACCTGCGCGTGCCAGGCGACGAAGCCCAAGACCCGCTCCCAGAGCCCCCAGCCACCTCCACGACCATAGCGGTTGGTTCCGGTCCGATCGCTTGCCGGCGACGTGACGCAGCCAGGCCCGCACCTCGGGGCTGCCCGTGTGACCTTCGACGCAACCCACCGCCCTTCGCCAGGCCTGAAGCCTCGGCGCGCAAGCCCACGCGCAGCTACATCACCATCTGCACGACGACCCGCCGGCCGCGATCAGCCTTCGGGCGCTGCAAACGTCGGCGACCGGAAGTCTCCCTGGTTTCTGGGATGGGATGGTGTGGCCCGTACGGTGGCACCCATGACCGACACCGAGGGCGCCGTGCACGACGAGGCGGACTCCGATCCTCTCAGCAACATCCTGGAGGCCGTCGCCGGCTTCCACGCCCGGGCCGACGCTCTGATCGACGATCTGGTCGAGACGGTTCACCGGCACGTGAATCGCCTGCGTGCCGGCAACAATGAACAGGTGATCGAGCATCGCACCGCAGCCGACTTTGAGAAGGTGCCCGAAATCGGACGGGAGCTGGCGCAACGGCTGGTCGAGGCCCAGCCGATCCGCAGCTGGAGCGAGCTTTGGGACATCGACGGGATTGGTTGGTACAGGGCAGACGCGGTGTGGGAGCACTTCTGCGACTGACAACGGCAAGTAAGCCTCACCAGCTATTGCGCAGGCAGGATCCTAACCAACCGCACCACGGCCCTGACCAGAAGCCATGAGATGCATCGACATCGCCGCTGCGTTCGCGAGCGTTCCGCAGCGTTGCCGTGCGTTCCTCAAGCCGTCGAGCGGCTCCAGCGGCGGAGCGGCGGTCCGCCATTTCTGGCGGACGCTCACCCCTTCTGAGGTGGGCGGCACTGTTAGTGCAAGCGTGTGGCGGCCAAACTGACCCGGAAACATCGTCGCGAACGCTCCCCACCAACAACAGAGACCGAACGAACTCCGACACCACCGGACACAGCCACAACACCGGACTCCGAGCCCCGCCGCTCTACAGCCAGGAACGCAACCCGAATGACGAGGAATACAAGCCTCAACGACCCACCGTTCCCCTTGCAGATCACCCCACCGGGCCGGTCATGCGCCCCGCAAGCGCCACCACCGGCCTCTTCTACCCGGTCCCTTCCCGCTGCCGACACCAGTGTTGGGTCGAGTTCGAGCAGGTCAGCACAGGTGCGTTCGCGAGCGTTCGTGTCTCGTCTCTAGGTTGCGGGCATGGCTCAGTACTGCCTGACCAACACGACAGGCGCCTCACAGCTGGTATCGAGGCACCCAACGCTCCCACCGGAGGAAGTCCATGCTCGCGACCTCACGACCCGAACGCCAGATTCTGCGGGTCGCTGACCTCCAAGCCCAGCTAGGGCTGTCAAGAACAACCATCTGGCGCCTTCGTCGAGCGGGCGAATTCCCCCAGCCCATCCGACTCAGCGCCAACGCCGTCGGCTGGCCCGCCCACCTCATCGACGAATGGCTCACAGCACGATCCGAGGCATGACTAGAAGCACAAGTGAGAAACGATCGCCACTCTGGAAACGACGCTCATACGTCGCATGTCTCGATTGTGTGCTACAATGAAGTAACGCTTTGCGCGTTTCGCGTTGTCTCGATTGTGTGCTACAATGAAGTAACGCTTTTGGGGATAGAACGATGTACGGAGACATCCGCAGATGGGCACAGCAGCTGCCAGTCGGCGATCTGTTCGATCTCGACGATGTGCAAAGAGCCTTCCCCGACAAGTCACGAGACGCTCTCAAGATGGCCTTGGGCAGGCTCTGCCGCGGCGACGACCCGCTTATAGCGCGCGCCTGCCGAGGGGTCTACGGCCGCCGCCGGGTGGGGGCCCGTTACCGGACGAAGCTGCCGGCCGTGGCGCTCAGTGCCTTGCCGTGGCGGGTCGCAGGGCCTGGCGCTGGCATCACCGGGCCCGCCGTCATCAATCAGATCGGCTGGAGCACCCAGGTGTCGCCGCGTCCTTGGGTGGCCGTCGTGGGGCGGCCACCGCGATGCCCAGAGAGTGGCGCGGTGTTCGTCGGGCGCTCCAACACCAGACGCCTGGACCTGCGGCGATGGGAGGTGTCGCTGCTCGAAGCTGTCCGATGCTTCGATGCCTGGGCCGAGGTGCCTTGGGATGAGGCGTTGGAGAAGTTCAGGCGCAACAACCAGCGCGGCTACTACGGCGACGAGGTGCGCAGCGACCTGCTGCTCGAGGCAGCCGAGGCCGAACGCGGACTGGGCCCGGATTTCTTGCCGAGATGCCGCGCTCTTGCCGCGGCCGTCGACGCGGCCGCGGTCCGCTAATGGGTCGCAACTGCGCCGTGGCCGGATGCGTAGAAGACATCAGCTCGCTCATCGCAAGCGGCGAAGTCTGGGACGCGATCCTTGATGCGCTGGCCGACAAGTTCGACCTGTCGCGGAACATCGAACAGATGGTCCACAAAGATCTCTACGTGACCGAAGCGATCCGCCATGCGGTGGTGCCGTCCGTGGTGTGCCCCGAAGCCTTGGTGATGTTCAAGGGCGGCACGTCTTTGGCGAAGGCGTACCCGATTCTGCATCGCTTCTCTGAGGACGTGGATGTGAACATCGTGCCCCCACCCGATCAGCAGTTCGGGGACAGCCGTCGCAAGAGAGTCCGCCGAGAACTGCAGACGAGACTCGAGACGGGGCTCGCGCTGGAGATGGACCACGACCAGCAGGGCACCAACCTCGCGACCACAACGGTCCACTACCCGCCCGTGTCGACGCGCCCCGCCGCCGGTCCGGGCGGGATGGTGTTTGGCGAAGTGCTCGTCGAAATGAACATCCGTGGCCAGCCGCCGGGCACACACAGCAGCCGGACAGTGACCTCTCTAGCGGGCGAAGCCGCCGCCGGCCTAGACCCGGCGCTTCTGGAGGAGCACCCACTGCTGCAGCCATTCGAAGTCCTCACAGCGGACCCGCTCATCGCAGTTGTGGACAAGCTCGACGCTCTGCATTGGCGCAGCACCTCCGACGACCCCAGCGAGGCAAGTAGCCGCGCCCGGGACATCTACGACTTGGCCTGCTTGATACGCCACGAGACAGTGAAACCCCGGCTCAATAGCCAGTTGGTAGCGGAGTTGCACGAGTTCATCGTGGACTCCATCCCTACAGGGCTCACCGCTCGGGCAACGCAACGCCCCGCCGACGGGTTCGCGGCCTCACCAGCCTTCGAGCCAGGGCACCCCGCCCATCGAGCCCTCCAGGACGCGTACCCCAGACTGCGACATCTTGTCTACTCCGATGACGACTGGATCGAGTTCGACGACGCCTTGGCCGTCATCCACGACAGCAGCGCCCTGATCTAACGCGCGCAGTGCCACGCACGATCTCGGGCCTCGGACTAGGGGCGTGCGTCCGTGCCAGCCGTGGGCGGCTAAACCGCTGACGACTGGCCCTGAGAGCCTCGGCCTCTTCGTAGGACCGGCTCCATATTGGGTGAGCTGCGGTCCGTCACCCATTGATCCCATCCCGATTCGTGAGAGTGCTGGTCGGCGCGGTGGGGCTGTACCGTGACGAGAGGCCGACGTGACGGATGTCACGAGCCGGGAGTCCGTGGAGAACCCTTGCCGATCACGCTCAGGACCTGGGCCCACTGACGGCTTGGGTGAACAACGCGGGCGTGATCGATCGAACGACGCTTCTCGACATTGAACCGGAGGTCTTCGATCGGCTCATGAGAGTCAATGCCAGGGGTGCTTGTTCGGGATTCAGAGCGCGGCGCGTCGAATGAAGGCAGGCGGGTCGATCATGCACATGGCCAGCATGTCGTCGTTCATAGCCCTGGTCAACACGTCGCACTACGGCGCGAGCAAGGCTGCTGTTGCCCTGCTCACGAAGAACGCTGCACTGGAGCTTGCTCCGAGAGGCATCCGGGTCAACGCGGTGGCTCCGGGATCGATTCGCACCGCATTCACCCAGGATCGGCTCGCCCAACCGGGTGCCCTAGACGAGTAGTTCCAAGGGGTGCGGGGGTGGTGGTGGGTCCGCGTCGTTGGGTTTGAGGGTGTCCAAGATCTGGGCTGTCAACAAGCCCCGATCTTGGAGGATCTCGGCATGAACCCGCCCCGGGCGATCCCGGCTCTGGGGATCAGACCCCTCAAAGCCCAACTCGGCCTCGAACGCCACCACGGCCGCACCAGAGGCGGCGTCGCCGCGCGCGTCCTGCAACCGCTCCTCGCCCTCACCGCAGCAATCTGGCACAACCAAACCACCCAACAACCCGGCCCCGCCCGCTCCCTCACCGCCTACGACCACTGACCCCTTGGAACTACTCGTGTAGGTACTTCCGAGTCTCAAGCCTCATACAGCACGCTGCTCGTCTCGTTGACGGAGCGCAGGAAGTACTGGTTCTTGATGGCCGATCGCACGACGAGATCGACCGGTACTCCAAACAGCGTCTCCAGCGCCTCCAGCAGCCCGAAGTACGTGTTGGCGTAGTCGTCCAGAGCGGCCGGCTGGAATTCGACCAAGAAGTCCAGGTCGCTTAGATCAGGGTTGTAGTCCCCCCGCGAAGCTGATCCGAACACGGTTAGCCGACCCACATGGAAACGGCGGCACAGACCCTCGATCTCCGTTGCTCGGTCAGCAACGACACCGATCATGCTGCCCCCTCGTGCCACCCGACACTGACGGAGACCGGTACGCAAAGGATCGGAGAAGTTCCGTCAAAACGGCGACCGTGCCCCCGTCTGACCGTTGGACCTATTGCGACTCCCTGGCGCTTCATGAACCGCAACCGTAGCGGCAACGCAGGCACCCGTCGTCCGATCCGCGATGTCCAACGCGCCACACCGTCCACTCGTCTTGGCGCACCGGGGTCTTCGGATCTCAGCGGGCAATCTTCAGTGCATCTCTGGGTCAGCCTCGCAGCTCTACGCCTTCTAGGGGTTGTGAGCCGAGGCGGCCTGCCAAGAATTGGGTGACTATGGCGTTGAAGGTCTCGGGCCGCTCGTAGTAGGGGGCGTGGGCGGCGTTGTCCATGATGGCCAGGCGCGACCCGTCGAGCAGCTTGTGGGCGGCCTCGCCCATGGCCAGCGGGAAGCCCAGATCCTCGCGGCCCCACACCAGCAGCATACTGAACCGGCCGCTCAGGGCGGCGAGCTGCTCGCCCACCACGTCATCGTCGATGCGGTTGGCGAAATAGTCGGCGACCCGCTCAAAGCCCTCGGCCGCGCCGGGCGAGTTGTTGATGCGCACCTCCTCGCGGTGCAACTCGGCGGTGACCAGGCTGTCGTCGTGGAGCACCGAATGGAGCTTGCGGTCCACCATCTCGGGGGTGGTGTCGCCGATCAGGCCCGCAGTGCGCTCACGGGCCGCCTGGCCGATGGAGGCCATGCCCAGCGTTCCCACCATCACCAGCGCGGCCACCCGCTCAGGAATCTGGCAGGCCACCGCAGCCATCACATGGCCACCCAGCGACGTGCCCACCAGGCAGACCTCGCCGGTGGCCCCGACCTCGTCGAGCACGGCCCGGGCGAAGGCCGCGTAGTTGGGAACTGAATGGTCGAAGCAGGCGCCCTTCTCGGCCAGGCCGTGACCGGGCAGGTCGATGGCGTAGACGTGGTAGCCCGCCGCGGCGAAGGCGTCGAGGTTGTGGCGCCAGCGGTCGGCTCGGGCCCCCACGCCGTGGACCAGCAGCATGGTCCGGTCGCCCTCGCCGGCTTCGAGGACGCGGGTCAGGATCCCGGCCGCGCCGAGCGGATACTGGATCACCGCACGTACCTCCGACGGGTGAGGGGCGCAGGCAGCGTGCTGGACCGCGGCGCTGGCCGTCGCAACGCGGTGCTGCCCATAGCCGAGCTCAGCTTGACTCTTGGGCGGCGGTGGCGGCCAGGTCGTCGAGCTCGTCGAGCAGCTCGCGATCGCCGTTGGAGTCGAAGTCGCGGGGGTCCGGCTGCGACCCTGGGCCCCCGTTGTAGACGACTTCGTAGGTGATCTCCGACGGGCAGATGTGCTGGGCACGGTCATAGGGGCGGCGCTGGGCCAGCACCTCGTCGTCGAAGGTCTGCACCTCGCCTCGCAGGATCACCGTCTCGATCCGCTCCTTCTGTTGCAGCACCCGGATGTCGGCCAGCGGATCGCCGTCCACGATGATGATGTCGGCGCCCTTGCCGGCTGCGAGCGCCCCGACGTCGTTGTCTTCGCCGAGCACGATGGCGCAGTCGCTGGTGGCGGCCTTGATCGCTTCGAGCGCGGTCATTCCGGCGTAGCGCATCAGCAGCTCCAGCTCACGGGCGTGCCACTCGCCGTACGGGGTCACCGCGAAGCCGGTGTCGGAGCCGACGATGAGGGTGACGCCCGCCTCTCGGGCCTTGTGCAGCGACTCGGCGGTGGCCTCGGTCAGCCTCATGTAGGCGTCGCGCAGGCCCTGGGGCACGCCCACTGCGCCGCCCAACTCCCCCAGGTTGCCGAGCAGCAGCAGCACCGGGCACAGCGGGATCTTCGACTCGGCGAGCCGCTCGATGGTGTCGTCGCGCAAGGCGTTGCCGTGCATGATCCAGTCCAGTTCGCCGGCCACGGCCGAGTCGACGTTGTTGGAGCCGCGGGCGTGCATGGTGATGCGCTTGTTGAGCCGGTGGGCGGCGTCGGACATGGCCTTGACCTCGTCGCGGGAGAACGCCTCGTAGTCGCCAAGTGGGCTGTCGCCGATCTTGATCAGGTCCACGCCGTTCTTCACCTGGTGGCGCACCTCGGTGACCATCTCATCGGCGGTGTTGACCACCTTGCCGATGCTCGAGTCCGGCACCCCCACCGAGGTTGGATACCAGTCGGCTATCCCGTTGCTGGTGGACAGGAACCGGCCTGCGGTGGTCATGCGAGGACCCTGGACGAGGCCCTCGGCGATGCCCTCGCGCATGCCGACGCCGATGAAGTAGCTGCCGCCGGGATCAGAGATGCCAGTCACCCCGGACCGCAGCACCTTGGTGACGTTCCAGGCCGAGCGCAGCGTGCGCAGCTCGTGGCTGGTGTAGAGATCCTGCTCCTCCTGCATGCGGGCCTCGCCGAACGACGTGTGGCAGTGGGCGTCGATCAGCCCCGGCATCACCGTCTTGCCGGTGGCGTCGATGCGCACCACCTTGTCGCCGCGCGGTATCGACTCGGCGCCGGCGCCCGCGCCGACCGCCTCGATGGTGTCGTCGCGCACCAGAACCGAGCAGTCGTCGACCGCGGGCGCGCCGGTGCCGTCGATGACAGTTCCCCCGCTGATCAAGATCCATGAACTCACCGTTGCCTCCTACCGCCGGGCCGCGGTCGGACCATACCGCAGCCCTCGATCACGAAACGATTCGGGGTCCGACCGTGGGTTCGCCGCCCCCGGCGACCGGACATGGCCAGACTTTGGGCACCGGGGCACGGCCCCCGACCTGGCGCACTCGCGCCCTGTACTTCGCCCCGGCGGACAGTCATGGCCAGACTTCGCGGCGGGAGGCGGCGGTGTGATAATGGGGTTCATGACCAATCACCGGGCCCATGAGGCCAGACTTCCGCTGCTTGCCGACCGCGAGGGTCTCAGCGAGACCCAGTTGGCGGTGTTCGACTGGATCGTCGAGAGCCGGGGCACGATGATCCGCCCCTACGAGGTGATGCTCCACGTCCCCGAGATGGCCCGGCCCGCAGCCGAGCTCGGCCATCAGATCCGCTACGAGGGCGCCTTGAGCGACCACGACCGGGAGCTGGCCATCATCACCGCGGCGGTGGCCCACGCCTGCGGGTTCGAGTGGGACACTCACGTCGGGCTGGCCCGGTCGGCCGGAGTGGCCGAGGCGACGATCGCGGCGGTGCGCGACCGCGACGGCGCGGTGGAGCCGCCCGACGACGTGGTGGTCGGCTTCGTGCGGGAGATGTGCGCCGCTTCCAGGGTGTCCGACGCCGCATACGCGGCGGCGCGCGACCGGCTCGGCACCGCCGGAGTGGTGGAATTGACCACGCTGGTGGGCTACTACACCATGCTCGCCTTCACCATCAACCTGGCCGAGCCCCAGGTTCTCGCCGCGTCGTGACAGCGCCGCCGTTGCGGTGGCGGCGGGTTGTCAGCCCCGCAGGATTCCGCGGGCTAGGCGCGGTTCACGGGAAGAGGCTGTCGAGGAGGGCCCACAGCAGCACCAGGCCCGAGAGCGCTATCGGCACGGGGATGGCCAGCAGCAGAGTCCAGGTCAGGTAGCGCACCCAGGCCGGTCGGTCGGCGAAGCGCCGCTGGTGGAAGGCGGCGTCGAGGGTCTCGGCCTCGGTGTCGGGCCGCTCCAGGCCGAGCAATCCGGCGGCGAGGTCCGCGACCTCGGTCCGCACCACCAGCACCGCGAGGCGGTGGGTCACATGGTGGGGGGCGACCTCGGTGGCCGGGTCCACCAGCACGGCAGCTTCGTATCCCTCCTCGCGCAGACGGGCCGCGGCCACGTCGGCCTCCCAGCGGCTGGGATACTCGGCGATGGCGACCATGCCCGGCAGCGGCTTCACCCCCATATCGTGCCCGCTGTAGAGCGAGCGCGGGCAGATGAGGACGCTGATCGTGGGGCGGAGTGGCTGACCCACCTCGCCCGGCCTGTAGCCGCCGATAGCGTGCCGACGGTGAGTCCGGCTGTCGCCGTCGATGAACTGGTCAAGGATTACGGCTCGGTTCGGGCTGTCGACGGCGTGTCGTTCGAGGTGGAGCGGGGCGAGGTGTTCGCCCTGCTCGGACCCAACGGAGCGGGCAAGTCCACCATCGTGGAGATCCTGGAGGGGCATCGCAGCCGCACGTCGGGCACGGCGCGGGTGCTCGACACCGATCCCGAGTCGGCCGGGACCTCGTTCCGGGACCGCATCGGCGTGGTGTTGCAGTCCTCGGGCATCGATCCCGAGCTGACCGTGCGCGAGGCCATCGCCTTCTACGGCGCCGCCTACTCGCGCCCGGTGGCGACCGGCGAGCTGATCGAGATGGTGGGACTGGACGAGAAGGCCGACGCCCGCATCTCCACCCTGTCGGGCGGCCAGCAGCGCCGCATCGACATGGCCCTCGGGCTGGTGGGCGACCCCGATGTGGTGTTCCTCGACGAGCCGACCACCGGCTTCGACCCGGCGGCCCGCCGGCGGGGCTGGGAACTGGTCGAGCGGCTCGCCTCACAGCAGCGGGCCGTGCTGCTCACCACCCACTACCTCGACGAGGCCGAGTCTCTGGCCGACCGGGTGGCGGTGCTGGCGGGTGGCCGCATCGTGGCCGAGGGCACGCCCGCCGAGCTGCGAGCCCGAGCGGGCGCGGCCCTGATCCGGTTCACCGTGCCCGACCGGGCCGAACCGGTGGCCGACCTGCTGGCCCCGATCTCGGGCGGGATAGTTGGGCGTGACCGCTCCGTGGAGATCACCACCGACGCTCCCACCGCGGATTTGGCTCATCTGACCGGCTGGGCCGCCGAGCGCGGCGTCGAGCTCGAGGGCCTGACCGTCTCCACGCCCAGCCTCGAAGACGTCTACCTCAGCCTCGTCGGTGGCGACGGCGACGGTGAGGCGGGCGACGGCGAGGCGCCGGATGACGGGGGCGGCGAGCGGTGAGGCTGCTGTGGCGCTGCACCCGCCTTCAGAACCGGATCTTCTGGCGGACCCCCATCGCCGCCTTCTTCACCCTGGTGTTCCCGCTGCTGATGCTGGTGCTGTTCACCGCCATCTTCGGCAACGACACCTTCGACAGCGTCTACGGCGAGGTGAGGAACAGCCAGTTCTACACGCCCGGCCTGGCCGTGTACGCGGCGGCGTCGTCCACCTACACCGGCATCGGCATCATGCTGGCCAGCCGGCGCGAGCTCGGCATCCTCAAGCGGGTGCGGGGCACGCCCCTGCCACCGTGGATGTATCTCGCCGGAGTGGTGCTGTCGGCGGTGTGGATCGCGGCGCTGGCCGTGGCCGCCATGGTGGTGCTGGGAGTGGCGGCCTACGGGGTCAACATCGAGGCGGCCAAGGTCCCGGCCATGCTCGTCACCTTCGGGGTGGGGGCGGTGTCGTTCGCCGCGCTGGGCCTGGCGCTGGCCTCGCTGGCCCGGTCGGTGTCGATGGCGGTTCCCCTCGCCAACGCCACCCTGCTGCCCCTCGCCTTCATCTCCAACATCTTCGTTCCCTTCGGCAGCGACACCCCCGCCTGGCTGGACTTTCTCGGGGACGTGTTCCCGCTGAAGCACTTCGGCCTGGCCTTCGGGGAGGCCATGAACCCGTTCTCTGAGGCCCCCGCCTTCGAATGGCACCGCCTCGGCGTGATGCTGTTGTGGTTGGCGGCCGGTGCGGCCGTGGCCGCATGGCGGTTCAGCTGGGAGCCGCCGGTGGTGTCCGGCCGTGCGTCCCGCCGCCGCGCCGGCCCAGCGGAGGCCTAGAGCGAGCTTCTTCCGGCGGTAACGGGCGATAATCGGCCCTGGGACCGGAGGCTCGCGGCGCGTCGGCACACGGCGGGTGCTCCGCTCGGCCTCTAGCATCGCCGGATGGCCGCCTACGACGAGTTCGGGCTGTTCGCGGAGAACGCTGTCGAGCACGGCCTGGAATGGTCGGGCCCGCCGACGGTGCGCCGTGAATCGGTGCCGCTGGCTTCGGGGCTGCGACTGTCGGCGCTGGTGTGGGGCACCGCCGAGCCGGAGCTGGTGCTGATCCACGGTGGCGCCCAGAACGCTCACACCTGGGACACGGTGGCGCTGGCCCTCGGCCGGCCGCTGGTGGCGGTGGACCTGCCCGGCCACGGGCACTCCGACCACCGGCCCGCCCACGACTACGGCCCCGCCTCCATGGCCGACGATGTGGCCGTGGCGATCGAGGCGCTGGCGCCGCGGGCTGAGGCGGTGGTGGGCATGTCCTTGGGCGGGCTCACCGCCATCTGCCTGGCCGCCGATCACCCTCGCTGGGTGAGGCGGCTGGGGGTGGTGGACGTGACGCCGGGCACCGATCGCTCCAAGGCCGAGCCGATCATCGCCTTCGTCGACGGGCCCGAGCACTTCGACAGTTTCGAGGCGATCCTGGAGCGCACCGTGGAGCACAACCGGGCCCGCAGCGTGTCGTCGCTGCGCCGGGGCGTGCTGCACAACGCCCACGAGAGCGCCGACGGGCGCTGGAGGTGGAACTACGACCCGATGCGGGACTGGAGGACCGGCGGCGGGGCCGAGCCCGGCTTCGGGGAGCTGTGGGAGAAGGTCTCCGCGGTGGCGGTCCCGACCGCGCTGTGGCAGGGCGGCGCATGGAGTGTGATCGACGATGCCGACGTGGCCGAATGGATGCGGCGGCTGCCTGCAACGGTGCACGAGGTGGTGGAGGGGGCGGGCCACTCGATCCAGGGCGACCGCCCGCTGGAGCTGGCCGCGCTGATCGAAGACCTCCTGGCCCGCCCCACCGGCTGAGTCCTCCCGGCGCGCCCGGCCGCCGCCGGTCTTTGTTGAGCGCCGGGTCGTCGCGGCGGTCTTTGTTGAGCGCCCCGTCGCCGCGGCTGTCTTTCTTGAGCGCCCCGTCGCCGCGGCGGGCTAGTCCTCCTCGCGGTAGCCGGACTCGTCGAACCGGTAGCCGGCGGGGGTCATCTCCAGGCGGTGGCGGAGACCCGGCGCCGAGGCGTCGCCGGTGGCGTAGCCCGCGTCGCCGTGCCACAGCGATATCGGGCCGTGATCGCCGTCGCTGAGGCGGGTCACGTAGCGGCGGGGGATCCGGCGGCTCAGGCCCGCCAGCGTGTCGGCCACCGAGGCGAAGCGGCTGATGGTGTGCAGAGTCACCCAGGTGGGGGCGATCAACTCGATCTCGCCGGCGTCACAGCGCCGCATGGCCTCGGCGGGGGTCATCCACTCGTGGCCGGTGATCTCGCCGTCGTCGATGCGGACCTCGGTGGCGGGCGCCTCTGCCGCGAAGAACCAGGTGGCAAAGCGCTTGGGCGCGATCGGCGGGGGGACCCAGTACGAGAAGTGCACCAGGCTGGTCGGGTCGAGCACGATCGACGCCTCCTCGCGGGCCTCTCGAGCTGCGGCATTGCGAGCGGCGGTGATCAGGTCGCCGGTGCTGTCGTGATCGGCGTCGTCGATGCGGCCTCCGGGGAACACCCACATGCCGCCGAAGACGAGGCGGGAGTTCCTGCGCAGCATCAGCGACTCCGGGCCTCCGGGACTGTCGCGCAGCACCACGACCGTGGCCGCGGGGATGGCCGGGGCCTCGCCGTGGAGCTCGAACTGCTTGTGCCACTCCTCAAGAACGATCACTTGATCACGCCATCGGTGCGGAGCTGGCCGATGCTGTCCGCTAGGCCCAGTTCGGCCAGCACTTCGTCGGTGTGCTGGCCGTGGGTGGGGGCCGAGGGCTGTCGCAGCTCGGCGGGCGTGGCCGAGAAGCGGGCCGCGGGGCGGGCCTGGCGGACCCGGCCCATCGCCGGGTGGTCGTGCTCGGTGAACAGCCGGTTGTGGACGGCCTGGGCGTCGTCGGCTATGTCCTCAACGCCGAGCACCACCCCGAACGGGACCTGTTGGCGATCCAGCGCTTCCACTGCGTCGGCCACGGGCATGGCCGCGGCTGCGGCATGAACGGCCCGGAACACGGCGGTGGTTTGCTCGGGGTGGCGCTGGCGGTCGTGCATGGTGGCCACTCGGGGGTCGCTGGAGTCCACGCCGAACGCTCTGGCCATGCCGTGGAACTCGTCGTCGGTCACCGCGGCCACCACCACATGGCCGTTGGCGAGGGTGATGGCCCGCTGGTGGGCCGAGAAAGACTGGGCCAGGTGGCGCTCTTCGTTGTCCAAGGCCACCTCGTGGGCGGCCGCATCGGCGAACAGGAAGGCCACCGAGGCGTCCAGCATCGCCAGTTGGATGTGCTGGCCGCCCCCGCCCCGCTCGCGGGCCAGCAGGGCCGCGGTGATGGCCTGGGCGGCGGTGTAGGCGGTGACCTTGTCGGCCACGGCCTGGCGCAGGAACCGGGGGGACTCGTCGTTGAGGCCGGTCTGGTTGCCGACCAGCCCCGACTGGGCCTGTATCACCGAGTCATACGCCCGGCGGTGGGCGTAGGGGCCGTCGGGGCCGAACCCCGACAGCGAGGCGTAGACGATGCCGGGGTTGCGGGCCGTCACGTCGTCGTAGCCGAGCCCGAGCCGCTCGATCACGCCCGGGCGCATGTTCTGCACGAACACGTCGGCGCGGGAGGCAAGGTCGAGCACGATGTCGCGGCCCCGCGGGCGGGTGCAGTCCACCGCGATGGATCGCTTGCCCCGGTTGCAGGTCTGGAACACCGCTGAGATCCCGCCCGATGCCACGCCCACATAGCGGATCTGGTCGCCGTGGCGGGGCTCCTCCACCTTGACCGCCTCGGCTCCCTGGTCGACGAGCAGACCCACTGCCAGGGGTCCGGTGATGGCCACGCTCATCTCCAGGATGCGGATGCCGTCGAGCGGTCCGGGCAGGTTCACGGCGTGCAACGATACGGCCAAGCTCGCTCCCCGGGTCACCGTTGCAAGCGGAGGAAAGATGTACGCTGCTCCCGTGTTGCCCAGCCCGTCTCGCGGTGTCGAGGTCGCACCGTGAACACGCTTGGGAGCAGTCCGCGCATGTTCTGAGGTTGTGGCTGAGCAACCCCCGTGTACTGAGATGGGACCGACTATTCGATGATGTTGTGAGTTTTCAGGTTGTGTTGTCATAGGGGGTCGCTAGAGTGATCGTCATGGAGCGAACAGATGTTCGGATAAGTGGAGACGAGCCGTGCGGCGGGGGGCTGGTGCCTCGTGAGGGTGTTGAGCCTGGGTGCCGGGAGCCATCCGCAGGGTCTCGGGTGTCGGAGGCACTGAAGGCCTGCTGCGAGCTGCTGCGGAGTGTGTCGTTGGAGGATCTGGACGAGGGGGAACTGGCGGGGGTTGTCGGCGGGGCTGGGCGGGTGAAGGCCCTAGTGGACGCGCTGACGCTTCGAGCGGTTGGTCGGTTGGAGCGGGTACGGGCCGGATCGGCGCGTGAGGCGCTGGTGGAGGGGGCCAAGCTGTCGGGTCACGCGGCCAAGCGGGTGACCGAAGGGGCTCGCCAGATTGAGGAGATGCCCAACGTTGGGCGGCTGCTGGACGCGGGGGAATTGACGCTCGAGAGCGTGTTCGCTCTGGGAACGGCGGCGAAGCAGTGCGGCGCGGCCACCGTGGACGGGTCGGACGAGTTGCTGTACCAGGCCTCCGTCAGGGACTATGGGTCGTTCAAGGGTGTGGCGAGGAAGTTTGCTCAGCGTCATGACCCGACTGCAGGCGGCAACCTGCTAAAGGCGCAGCGCAACAGCCGCAAGGGCGACCTCTTTGTGGGCAGCGACGGCATGGGCGTGCTGAAGGGTGAGATGGACCCGGTTAGCTTCGGTGTGCTGGAACAGGCCGTGGACGAGCGCCGGGACTACCTGTGGCGTAAGGACGGCGGCCGCGACGGCACTCCCGACGAAGTGCGCTCCAATGGCCAGCGAACGATGGATGCCGTCTTCGAACTGTGCACCGGGCTGGATGCTCTGACGCATGAGCCTCTCGGGGTCGACGACGGACCCCGTGGCTCGCGGTGTCTGCCCACGGGGAGAATCATCGCCGTCACCGCTGGCCTGGTGGACGGCACCGACCCTGCCGGCTCATGCGAGATGATTGGGGTTGGGCCGATCCCGCCTACGGTTCTCGACCGCATCTCTCCCGACGACCGCCTCGTTGGAGCCGTCTTCGGCGGCAACGGTCAGCCGCTGTGGCTGGGCCGCATCCGGCGCTCCAACACCGCCCAGTACGTGGCGGTCGCGCTGCGGGACCGGGGCTGCGTGCTGTGCCGGGCGCCGATGCACCGATGCACACTCCACCATGTGGCCGAGCACAGCGCAGACTGCGGGGCGACGGACGTTGAGAACCTCGTCGCGCTGTGCAACGGCTGTCATCGGTGGCTGCACGGGAGCAACCGGCGTGTCGTGCGGGAAGTTGACGCCTACGGCACGAGCAAGTGGTCTACCGTTCCCCGCGGCTCACCTTCGTCAGGCAGCCGAGGCGCGGCGACTAATCGACAGAGGCCGACAGCCCCGGCCAGGGTGCCTCGGGGTCACCGAAGCCCGGAGCCTCAGCCGCTACCTTCGGTCACGACAGTGAGCCGCACATGAAGGCCCCGCAGGCCAGACCCGGGGCGGCGCGCGGAGCACTAGAAGCCTCGACAAGAACCAGAGCGCCCCAGATTCAGAGCAAGGATCAGAGCATGGATACGACAGTGTCACCAACCCAGCAGCTGACCACCGCAAGCCTCGACCCTGTCCCGGCCCGTTACCTGCACGACGTGCCGGTGGCCGAGGAGATGAGCGACTCGTTCCTCGCCTATGCGCTGTCGGTCATCACCTCTCGTGCCATCCCCGATGCGCGCGACGGTCTCAAGCCGGTTCAGCGCCGCGTCCTGTGGTCGATGCTGCAGATGGGTCTGCGACCCGGCACCCCTTACCGCAAGTCGGCTCGGGTGGTGGGCGACACCATGGGCCGCTACCACCCCCACGGCGACGCCGCCATCTACGACACGCTCGTGCGGATGGGCCAGGACTTCAGCCGCATGGTGGCGCTGGTGGACCCGCAGGGCAACTTCGGCAGCCTCGACGACCCGCCGGCCGCGGCCCGCTACACCGAATGCCGTCTCAGCGACGCGGCCATGGACATGGTGGCCGAGCTCGACGAGGACACCGTCGACTTCCGCCCCACCTACGACGGCGAGGACACCGAGCCAGTCGTGCTGTCCGCCGCGCTGCCCAATCTGCTGGTGAACGGCACCGCGGGAATCGCGGTGGGAATGGCCACCAACATGCTGCCCCACAACCTGGCCGAGGTCGGAGAGGCCATCGAGTTGGTGATGAGCAAGCAGCCCGGTGGAGCTGGATCACGAGCTGGGTCCGCCGACACGGGCGGTACGGCGGGCCGCAAGCGCCGAGCGCGGCCCACCACCGACGAGCTCATGGACGTGCTGCCCGGACCCGACTTCCCCGGCGGCGGAATCGTGGTGGCCGACGAGAGCCTGCGAGCTGCCTACGACTGTGGCCGAGGATCGGTGAGGGTGCGGGCCCGGGTCAGCATCGAGTCCGTCACCCGGCGCCGCCAGGCCGTGATCGTCACCGAACTGCCCCACCTGGTGGGGCCAGAGCGGGTCGTGTCGCGGATCACCGAACTGGTCGGCGCCGGACGGCTGCTCGGCGTGTCGGGCATCGCGGATTTGAGCGACATGGACGGACTGCGCCTCCAGATCGACCTCAAACCCGGCGTCGACCCTGCGCCTGTTCTGGCCGAGCTCTACCGGCACACACCGCTCGAGGAGAGCCTGAGCGTCAACAACGTGGTGCTCGTGGGCGGCGTCCCCACCACCGTCGGGCTTCGGGAACTGTGCGAGCAATACGTGGCCCACCGCCTCGAGGTCGTCGTGCGCCGCACCCGCCACCGGCTGCAGCGGGCGGAAGATCGCCTCCACATCGTGGAGGGACTGATCACCGCACTCGACAACATCGACGAGGTGGTGGCGCTGATCCGCGGCTGCAAGGACGCGCCCAGCGCGAGAACAGCGCTCATGGCTCGATTTCGGCTCAGCGAGGTGCAGGCGAGCCACATACTCGACATGGCGCTGCGGCGGCTCACCGCCCTCGAGCGCGAGCGGCTCGATGCCGAGGCCGAGGGTCTGCGAGCGGACATCGGCGACCTCACCGGGATCTTGGAGAGCAGACGCAGGCAGCGGACCATCGTGCGGCGAGAACTGCGCCGCATCGTCGATGACCACGGCCGGCCGCGGCGCAGCCTGATCGTGGCGGCCGAGGTTGCCGACCGCGAGCTTGCCGAGAGTTCTCGGGGCGAGGCGAACCTGCCCGCCGACGCGGATGCCGCCGATGCCGGGCCGGATGTGCCCTGTGTGGTCACGGTGTCGACCAGCGGCAACATCGGGCGCGCCTCGCTCAAAGGCGACAAGCGGGCCTCGCCCGGACGCCACGATCTGATCGCGGCTCGGGTCGTGGCCTCGACTGGAGCGTCTTTGGCTGCGGTCACTACCCTGGGTCGAGCGTTCACCGTGCGCGGCGCCGAGATCGAGGAGGCGAACAACCGCATCCGCGGTGTCGACGCCAAGTCCGTCTTCGATCTCGACTCCGGCGAGCGCATCCTGGCTCTGGTTGCCGAGGGGAGTGCCCGGCTGGTCATCGTGACCAGGAGCGGGGTCACCAAGCGGGTGGACGCCACCGAGGTTCTCGCCGCGGCGCCGGGGTCGTCGTTGATCTCGCTGGCGGCGGGCGACCGGGTGGCCTGCGCCTTCACCGCACCCGAGGAGGCGGACCTCGTGCTCGCGGCCGACGACGGCCGGGCTCTGCGGATGGAGGCCGCATCGGTGCGGGTGCAGCGGCGCGGCGCGGCGGGGATGGCCGGCATCAAATTGCGCGGGGGCGCCGTTGCGGTGGGTGCGGGCCCCGTGGTCGGAGATTCGGTGCTGGTGGTCGCCACCGGCGACGGCGGCACTGGCGGCGGCATCAAAGCCACGCACTGCTCGGAGCTGCCGACCCAGAGCAGGGGAGCGCAGGGAGTGCTGGTCGTCAAGCTCCAGCCCACCGAATCGGTCGTCGCCGCCGCGGTGGGCGCCGCCGACGGAATGCTGGCACTGATGGGCCAGGACGACGATCCCCGCAAGGTCGACCCGCACCCCGTGCCAGTGCGGGTTGAGCCCACCGCGCGGTACCGCTCGCCTCAGCGCTTCGAGCGCCGCATCCATGTGCTGGCACCGGGGCGGTGGTGATGGTGAAGTCAGCCGGTGCCGCCGAGGCGATTGCGCTGCCGCTGCTGGCAGAAGCCGAGCCGTGCCCTGCCGCCGCCTCGGACCTTGCCTCCGCTTCGGGCCCCGCCGCCGATTCGGGCACTCGGTCCGGGGCCAACGGCTCGTCGCATCCCGGCGGCACCTACGACGCCGACTCCATCGAGACGCTTGAGGGGCTCGAGGCGGTTCGCAAGCGGCCCGCCATGTACATCGGCGGCAACGGGTCCGAGGGCCTCATGCATCTCGTGTGGGAGATCGTCGACAATGCGGTGGACGAGGCCGCGGCCGGCTTCGCCTCCCGGGTGGATGTCACCCTGCGCCGAGACGGCTCGATCGAGGTGTCCGACAACGGCCGCGGCATTCCGGTGGACAAGCACCCCGACCGCGAGGTGTCGGCCCTCGAGGTGGTATTCACCGAGCTCCATGCCGGCGGGAAGTTCGGCGAGGGCGCCTACAAGGCGTCGGGCGGGCTTCACGGGGTGGGAGCGTCGGTCGTCAACGCGCTGTCCACCCGCGTCGATGTAGAGGTGCGCCGCGACGGGTACTTCCACGAGCTGAGCTTCTCCGACCGCGAGCCCGGACACTTCGTGGGCGGCAAGTTCGTGCCGAGCAGCAACGTGCGGCCCGCCAGCCGGCGCACCAAGGCCACCGGAACCAGGGTGAGGTTCTGGCCCGATGCGGCCCTGTTCCATCCCGACGCGCGCATAGACGCCGACGAGGTGCGCAGCCGGGTCCGCCAGATGTGCTACCTGGTGCCCGGCCTGCGGATGACGGTGGCCGACAACCGGGCCGGCGCCAGCGGCGAGCCGTTCGACTTCGTCAGCCGGGGCGGCCTCGCCGACCTGGTGAAGGAGCGCTCCGAGCAGTCCGGCGCAGGCGCGGTGAGCGGGGTGATCACCGTCAACGGCATCGAGCGCTTCGTCGAGAAGGTTCCCGTCGACGGCAAGGTCACCGAGGTCGAGCGGGAGTGCACCGTCGACATCGCGCTGCGCTGGGTGTCGGGCTACGACAGCGGTGTGGAGTCGTTTGTGAACACGATCCCAACCAGCTCGGGCGGCACCCACCTCGCCGGGTTCGACAAGGCCCTGACACGGGTGGTCAACGGCGTGCTGCTCAAGGACAATCGCAAGCTGGCCCGGCTGGCCCGCGACAACGGCGGCAAGGGCGGCGGGGCCAAGACCAGCGCCACCAAGGACGATGTGCGCGAGGGCCTGATCGCGGCGGTGAAGGTGACGTTCTCCGAGCCGCAGTTCCGGGGCCAGACCAAACAGGAGCTGGGCACCCCCGCCGTCGAGGGCATCGTGGCCCGGGTCACCTACGAGCAGATCAAGGAGTGGTTCGAGCCGGGGGGCGGTCCCCGCTCGCAGGTCAAGGCCATCGGCGACAAGCTGGCCGCCGCGGTGGTGAACCGGGTCGCCTCCAAGCAGATGCTCGACACCAAGCGCAAGGCGGCCAGCCTCGGCTCCACCGGCATGCCCGACAAGCTGGCCGACTGCCGCATCCACGGGCACGAGGCCGAGCTGATCCTGGTGGAGGGCGACTCTGCCGCAGGCCCGGCCAAGCGGGGCCGCGACTCAGAGTTCATGGCCATTCTGCCGCTGCGGGGCAAGATCGTGAACGCGGCCAAGGCCAGCCCCAAGCAGGTGCTCGACAACGCCGAGGCCCAGGCCATCTTCACCGCTATGGGCGCCGGCGCGGGCGATGCCTTCGACATCGACGCGGCCCGCTACGGCCGGATCGTGATCCTGTGCGACGCCGACGTCGACGGCAGCCATATCCGCTGCCTGCTGCTGACCCTGATCCACGGGTACATGAGGGAGATGCTGGTTCAGGGCCGCGTCTTCTCGGCCCAGCCGCCGCTGTACACCGCCAAGGTCGGGGATCGGACCCACCGGGCTTATTCCGACGACGAGCGCGAGCGGATCACCGCCGAGCTGTGCCGGGGCAGCCGCCGGCCCGAGAGCGTCAAGTGGCAGCGCTTCAAGGGGCTGGGGGAGATGAACACCGACGAGCTGCGGCACTGTGCCCTCGATCCGGCGACCCGCACGCTGCGCCGCCTCACCATGGCCGACGTCGAGGAGGCCGACGCCGCGGCTGAGATGTTCGACGTGCTGATGGGCAGCGACGTGGCCCTGCGGCGCGACTACCTGGTCGAGAACTCCTCCCTGGTGGAAGAGGCGATGCTTGACATCTGACCGGTGGCCCCGCTCGCCGTTCGTTCGGCCTCTAGCCCGGACATCCCTGCTGATGTCACACCTGTGAACTAGAACGACGGCATGCAGCTCGCATTCGATCCCGCCGACATGCTCGACCCGGTGGGTGTCGGCGCGGTCGGCGAGGACGGTCGCCCGAGCCCGCCGCGGCGGCTGTCGCCGTCTGGAGCGTCGACCTTCGAGCAGTGCCCCCGCCGCTGGCGGTTCCGTTATGTGGACCGCCTGCCCGATCCCCCCGGCCCCGACGCTCTCGTCGGCACGTTCGCCCACCTAGTGCTCGAGCGCCTGATGCAGCAGTTGCCGAGCCGGCGCACCAAAGGCGATGCCCGCCGGATCGCCAGAGCATCGTGGCCGGAGGTCTCAGGCTGCGACGACTTCCGCGATCTGGAACTCGACGATGAGCAGGCCCACAGGTTCCGGTGGCGGGCCTGGAGGGCTATCGAGGGCCTGTGGGACATCGAGGACCCGGCCGGCGTGGATGTGCGGGCCACAGAGCAGCAGGTGACGGTGACGCTGGACGGCGTGCCCTTCCGGGGCGTGGTGGACCGGGTCGAGTCCGAGCCGGACGGACTCGTCATCAGCGACTACAAGTCGGGCCGGGCTCCGTCGGCGCGCTACGCGCCAGGCCGGTTGCAGCAAGTGCTGCTCTATGCGGCCGCCATAGCCGCCGAGACGGGCGAACAGCCGGTGCGGGCGCAGTTGCTGTACTTGGGCCAGAAAGTCGTTTCCACCGGCGTCGACTCCGCCGAGCTCGCAGGCGCCGTCGAGCAGCTGAGCTCGACCTGGGACGCCATCGGGGATGCCTGCCACACCGACGAGTTCTCGCCCAACCCCGGGCCGCTCTGCGACTACTGTCCATATGCTGAGCTGTGCCCCGAAGGCCAAGCCGAGACAGTCCGGCGTTCAGAGCTTCGAGCCGCCGAGGAGGAATCGCTGCTGAAGCTGGCCGGTTAGCGGGTTCGGCGCCTCCAGAGCTTCCACCCCAGCCTCAGAGCCACCAAACCTGCCGCCGCGCCCAACACGGTGGACATCCCCACCGAATACAGCAGCCTCTCGGTCCAGCCGTCGCCGGGTCCAGGATCCGCTCCGGGGCTCTCGGCGTTTGCTGCGGCCGTAAGCGGGTCTTCGTCGGGTTGGGGCGGGTTGTCCACGGGATCGAGAAGGCTGTCGATCGAGGAGCGGTGCCCGTTGGACCGGAGGCGGGGCCGGTCTCGCTGCGGGTCATAGACCATTGCCATCCTCCGGGCCGCCTGCACCGACCACCAGATCGTAGAGGACATCGAACTCGGCGCACGCCTCGGCTGCACCCCGGCGGGGAACAAGCGCGTGTATGGGAAGCGAGCGCGCCGCGGCCTCGGCCACTGCGGCCCGCAGGCGTACCGGCGGCAGCACCAGCCGGCCGTGGTCGGAAACGAGCTGCTCGCTCCAATAGCGGGAGTCGCGGGTGCGGGCCAGGCGATTGACGGCCACCCCCGCCAGCTTGAGGCCAGACGGCTTCCGGCCCGCGACCCGCTCGATGGTCCGCATGATCTCGCTGACCCCGTCGGAGGCCCAGGCGCTGGGCTCGGTCACCACCAGCGCAGCGTCGGCGGCGAACAGAGCGTTGATGGTCAGAAGCCCCAACGACGGGGGACAGTCGATCAGCGTGAGTCCCTCGCTACCCGACAGCGCCACCCGGAGGCGGTCTTGAGCGCCCACCGGATCTGAGAGCAGTTGCCGCTCGCGGCCCGCCAGCGCAGGAGTGGATGCCACCACCCTGGGAGACAGGCCCGTGTCGTCGGGCCATCCCGACCCAACGGCCAACTTGGCCACGACGCCGGGCTGGTCCGACGCCAGGGCCTCGTCCACCGTGGCCGCCGGTGCCCAGACGCCGAGCCCGGTGGTTGCATTCTGTTGCGGATCCAGGTCGATCACCAGGCACTCAACCCGTCGCGCCCAGGCCGCCGACGCCAGCCCGAGGGCGGTCGTCGTCTTGCCGACTCCACCCTTCTGGTTGACGAAAGCAATTACTGGCACGCCTGCACGGTAGCCACCCAGCGCAACGCCAGGCGCATCGGCTCAAGCCGGTGGAGCACTGCGCCCAGTCTCGTGGCGGGCAACGTTCAGCCGGCCACCCGGCGCATCATCGCGCCGAAGCCCGGCCCGACGGAGCACACTGGCACCATGGCTGCACCCGGTCGCATGGGCCAGGCGATGGTGAGGGCGGGCTCGCGCTGGGGGCGCGACCTGCTGGCTGTGCGCGGCGCCTTCGCGGCGCTGGTGATGGCGGCCGTTGCCAGCCTGGTGGCCGGTCTGATCCTCGCCTCCATCACCGACACGCTGGAGGAGCTGCCGGGCCTGCTGCTGCTGGTACCGGCCGCGATCGCGGTGAAGGGCAACATTTTCGGGGCGCTGGGCAGCCGACTCGGCACCGCCATCCACGCCGGCACCTTCCGGCTGTCGCGCCGGCGCGACTCGGTGATGGCCCAGAACGCGGCGGCCTCGGTGGCGTTGAGCCTCGTGCTGGGCGTGGCGCTGGCGCTCATGGCCAAGGGCATCGCGCTGGTCTTCAACGTCTCGCCCACGATGAGCCTGGCCGACTTCGTGGTGATCTCGGCGCTGGGATGCCTGATCGCTGCTTTCGTGGTGCTGGCCATCACGCTGGCCACAGCCGCGGGCGCGGCCCGCTTCGGCTGGGACCTCGACAATGTGGTCGCGCCCATGGTGACGGTGGCGGGAGACGTCGTGACCCTGCCGTCGCTGGTGGTGGCGGCCGAGCTGGCCGGACTCGAGATCCTCACCCCGTCGATCGCGTGGACGCTGGCGGCGACCGCCGCCCTCTCGGCGGCATGGGGGCTGTGGAGCCGGCGGGCGGAGCTGCGCACGATCATGCGCGAGTCGCTGCCGGTGCTGGCCGCGGCCGGGCTGCTTGATCTGGTGGCCGGGATCACGGTCGAGAAGCGCATCGACGACTTCGTCGCCTTCCCGGTGCTGCTCGTTCTGCTGCCGGGCTACCTGAGCACTGCGGGAGCGCTCGGCGGCGTGCTGTCGAGCCGTCTGTCCACCAAGCTCCATCTCGGGCTGGCCCGTCCCTCGGCTGTTCCCTCCGGGGCGGCCCGGGTCGACCTTGCCACCACGTTCGCGCTCTCGATCCCGGTGTTCGCGCTGCTGGGCCTGGTGTCGTCGGGGGCGGCCGGTCTGGCCGGCCACGCCGGGCCGGCGCTGTCGGACCTGGTTTCGGTGGCTGTGCTCGGCGGTCTGCTCGCCACCGTGCTGATCGTGGTGGTCGCCTACTACGGGACGCTGGCCGCGGTTCGCTTCGGAGTCGACCCCGACACCTACGGGATCCCCATGGTCACCTCGTCTCTCGACCTGGTTGGGGCATTCACCCTGATCGTGGCCCTCGTCGCCGTGGGGCTGGCCTAGAGGCCGGTGCCAGAGGTATAGCGGACCGCGAGCGATGAGACCTACGATGAATCGAGGAGTGGCCTGATGGAAGACAGACCTCGCAACTTGCGGGAGATGCTGGCCGAGGCCAAGGACACCTCCGAGTTGATGGTGGACCTGGCCTACGCCGCGCTCTACTTCGGCGATCCCGACATGGCCGACGAGGTGAGCGAGCTCGAGGAGCGGATGAGCCGCCTCGTGCAGGACATGAGGGCGGTGTGCATCCTGGCGGTGCGCCATCCTCGCGACGCCGACGGCATGTCGTCGGTGCTGCAGGTGATCTCCGCCATCGAGCGCATCGCCAACGACGCGGTCGACATAGCCCGCATCGTCACGCACCGAGTGGGCATTCCGGCCGCGCTCGTGGCCGAGTTGAGCGCCGCCGAGGAGGTGTCGCACCGTGTGCTGGTGTCCGACGGCTCCCTGCTGGCCCACCGCCGCCTCGCCGAGGTTGAGATGCCGGCCAAAATGGGCATGAGGGTGATGGCGGTGAGGCGCGAGCGGGAGTGGATCACCCAGGTGCGGGGCGACACGGTGCTTGTGCCCGACGACGTGCTGTTCCTGCGGGGCTCCCCCGACGGGATCGTCGAACTGCGCAGCATGGCCGGGTCGCCGGACTGGTCGCCGCCCGAGGAGCCCGAGGGCCCCCGCGCCTCGGAACTGCGCCGGGCGGTGAACGTCCTAGTGGAGATGAAGGATCTGTCGGAGGTGGCCGTCGGCTTGGCCTATTCGTCGCTGGTGCTGCGAGACGAGAGCCTCGCGGCGGAGGTGAGGCACCTCGAGGATCGCCTCGACGAGATGAAGGACCGGCTGGAGGAGTGGGTGCTTCGAGCGGCTCGCGAACACGTCGACCATTCCGGTCTGCGGGGGTTGCTGCAGCTTTCGCAGGCCGCGGAGGATCTGGGCGACCAGGCCCAGCAGATGGTGTGGATCATCGAGCGCCAGGAGCAGATCCACCCGATACTGGCCGTCGCCCTCGGCGACAGCGACGAGGTGGTGGTGCACATTCCGGTGGCGGCGGGCTCCGAGATCGACGGCAGGACGCTGGGGGATCTCAGACTGAACATCGAGCCCGGCTTCACCGTGCTGGCCATCCGCCGCGGCGGCCAGTACCGCTACCGGCCCCGCGGCCAGGAGCGGGTGGTGCCCGGCGACGCCCTGATCGCCAGCGGCCCCGACGAGGGGCGCGACCGCCTGGCCGAGATGTGCGGCTGGCGGCTCACCGACACAGACGACGACGCCGCCATGGTCCTGGAGCCGTTGGGCCCGCGCCTGCCCACCGCCTAGACGAGTAGTTCCAAGGGGTGCGGGTTCGTACTCGACGAGGTGCTCAGCGAGTTCCAGCACATGGCGCTCAGGGCTGCCGCCACGGATCGATGACTTCGATGTCGAGCCCCTCGAAGTGCTTGGTGTTCCTTGTCGCGACGGCCAGGTCGTTGACGGCCGCGGTGGCGGCGATCAGCGCGTCCCCCAGGTCGAGGGTCCGCCCCGACTGTCGAGCCCGGACTCTGAGGCTGGCAGCCCTCTCCGCTTCATCGACGCCCACGGGCAGCACGCGATCGGCGTGGCGGGCGACGAGCGACCGCATGGCGACCGCGATCAGGTCCCGGCGACGGCCGACCGGGAGCATCTTTACCCCGAAGTCCAGTTCATGAATCACGATGGTCGACAGCCAGAGTTGGTGATCGGCAGACAGGAACGCGAGCACACGGCTGTCGGGCTCGGGCCGCACCGTCTCTGACACGACGTTTGTATCGAGAAGGACGCCCGTCATGGCGCGTCGAGGCTCGCGTCAGAGAAGGGGATGTCGCGATCGGAGCGCCGGCCAGGGGGCTCGAGCTCGTAGTCCCGGGGCATATGGTCCACAAGCCAGCGGCCCAAGGAAACCTCGGGTGACGAGCGGACCTTCCACAGCCGCTCTGGAACCACTATGTAGGTGCGTTGGCGGCCGATGCGTTGCAGACCCTCCGCCTCGGCGCGGCGCAGGATGTGCGACAGGTGTGCCTTAGCCTCGGCGACTGTCCAGGAGTGGGACACACTGGCTGATTCTGAACTGGCTGATTCTGAGTCCACGCATCCTCCTTTTCTGATCTAGTCTAGACTAGTAGTCTACCACCTAGCTGGATGGCCGAGCCAAGAGGCCGAGCGGATAGGCGAGCGAGTCCGGTCCATACGGGCGAGGCCGTGGGCTGTGTTGTCGGGGTTTGGGCGGTCCGTGAGCGCAGCGCACAAGAGCGGGAATGATGCCGCGGCGCTAGCTTCAGCGGCCATGGTGTCTTCGTCCGACGGGCTCTGCCTGCTCACCGTTCACGCCCATCCCGATGACGAGGCCTCAAAGGGCGCGCCCACGGTGGCCCGCTACCACGCCGAGGGCGTGCGAACCGTGCTGGTGTGCTGCACGGGCGGCGAGGAGGGCGAGATCCTCAACCCGGCGCTGGACAAGCCCTCGATGGCCGAGAAGCTGGCCGAGATACGCGCTGAGGAGTTGGCCCGGGCGGCCGAGGCGATCGGCTACGACGAGGTGGTGATGCTCGGCTATCGCGACTCGGGCATGGAGGGATCGGAGGCCAACGCCCACCCCGACTGCTTCGCCAACGCCGACCTCGAGGAGGCCGTGAGCCGCCTGGTGGCGGTGATCCGCCGCCACCGGCCCCAGGTGATCGTGACCTATCCCGAGGATCAGGGCGGCTACATGCACCCGGACCATGTGCGGGTCCACGAAGTGTCCATGCCGGCCTTCGAGCACGCCGGCGACCCGCAGTATCGCCCCGATCTGGGCGAGCCCTGGTCGCCGGCCAAGCTCTACTACACGCTCTGGTCCCGTCGGCGCATCGAGGAGCGGCACCAGGCCTTCCAGGATCTCGGCTTGGAGTCGCCCTACAGCGAGTGGTGGTTCGACCGCCCCTCCACCGACGGCCAGATCACCACTCAGGTGCCGGTGGACGGGTTCATCGACGCCCGCATCGAGGGACTGCTGGCCCACGCGACCCAGATCGATCCTGAGTCGACCTTCTGGTTCGGGCTGCCCGCCGAGGTCGAGCGTTCCATTCACCCCTACGACGACTACGTTCTGGCCCGCGGCCCCCGCCCGGCGGCACTGCCCGAGCGCGATCTGTTCGAGGGCCTGCGCTGAGCATGGCGCCGCTCCTCAGCGAGGGATGGCTGGAGGCCGTTGCGGCCGAACTGGAGGCGGTCGACGCAGCCGGCTCGGTCGACGGCGTGGCCCAGGTTGTCGTCAGCGGATCGCCGTCGGGAACAGCCACCTTCTGTGTCGCGGTGGCCGACGGTCGCCTGAGCGCGGCACCGGGACGGCACCCGGAGCCCGACATGGTGCTTTCTTGGTCATGCCAGGACTTCGTGGACGCCTGGCAGGGCGGGCTCTCGCTGGAAGCGGCCTACATGTCGGGCCGGATGAAGCTTGAAGGCAACCAGGTTCTGCTGTTCGACGGCTGGAGGCCGCTGTTGCGCTCGTCCCAGCTCCGAGCGGCGCTGGCCTCTCTGCGCTGAATCCGAAGAGGGCGCGTGTCCGCTGACTTCGTGCGGTGCCACGATGTCGCCTGACCGCCGGCCCCTTCAGATCCGGTGCCGTGCTCTGCGTTGGGCGCTGCGCAGCGCGCCGTAGCCGATCATCACCGCGCCCGACTGCCGGAGCATCTGGGCCATCTCGGCTGACAGGGCGAGCGCGAGGTCGTCGACCCGGCCTGCTGCCGCGGGGTCGATGGCGTGGATCTCCGGCTCGTCGAGCGCTGGGCACAGCGACAGCTCGGTAACCCCGGGGTTCAAGTCGGCCAGTTGCTGGGCCACATGACGGCGGGCGTTACCCCGGATGAGCCGGAAATGGTCCGGGAAGACAATGCCGGCGGCCGTCGCCAGCGACCGGAACGGGAATCCGGCGCGGGCCTCTGCGTCGCCACTCTCGAGCCGCAGGGGCAGATCGAAGGCGACGGCCAGGTCGAGCAGCGCGTCGAAGAACTCTGGACGCTGCTGCATGGCGGCCAGATGGGTGGTGAGGTGGGTGACGTCGAATCCCCAGAGCACGGCCCGCTCGACCTGGGCCCGGCACTCCCGCCGCACCTCGTCGAGGTCGGCGTGCTCCCAAAGATCCTGCAGTGTGCGGGGAAAGCCGCCGTCGCCGTCGAGCAGGCTCGGAGCGTTGGTGATCGGACCCCACCGGAAGCAGTCGAGCTCGGAGTTGAGCGTGAGGTGGACGCCCAAGTCCTCGCCCCGGTACATCTCAGCGCCATGGCGGGCCCAGGCTGCGGGCATCACGATCGTGCCGGTCGTGGCCGCACCGTCGCGCAGAGCCGCATATCCGCCGGCAGTGGAGGAGTGGGTGGTGCCGATCCGGTCCGCGCTCACGATCACGAGCTTCGCGTCGGGAGGGTGGCCCAGCCGCTCTACCAGCGATTCCACAGCCCTGACCGTACCCGACGCCGACGCCGGGCGGTCCGCCCGCCCCGGTCAGCCCAGCGGAACGTCGGGGCCGCCGCACACGCTCCACAGGCCGAGGCCGGAGGCGACGGCCTGTGCTTCAGCCCAACTGAAGGCTTCGGCGTAGTGGTCGTTGGGCGGGTAGATCAGCACCGCGGCGTAGCCGGCAGCCACAATCTCCAGATTGACGAAGAGGCCGTCGTGGGATCGCACCACATAGCCCAGCAGCCGGTCGTAGATGTCTCGGGCCTCGACATCGCGTACCAGCGTGATCTCGGTTCCGGCGGGAAGCACGGCTCCGAGGAACTGCGACGCCTCCGGGCCGAAGCACTGCACCGGCCGGGTGGGCGCCACCGACTCGGGAGCGTCGAGACCGATGAGGCGAACGGTCTCGGAACGGCCCCCGATCGCCGCGATGATCGTGTCTCCATCCACGACGCGCTCGACGACCGCGTTGGGCGCCAAGCCACCGTCACTCTCAAGAGAGTCTGCGCCAGCACCGGGAGTCGTGGTTGCGGGAGGGTCGCGCCCGCCCGCTTGGGCCGAGACTGCGCCCTCAACGCCGAAGCCGGACGACGGGGTTGGCTCGGAGTCCGTCGCGCTGGACGCGGGGTCGGCGGGGTCGCCAGCGTTGGCACCGCAGCCCCACGCGAGCAGCAACAGCATCATGGGTGCGAACACCCGCAGGGTTAGACGCAACATCGCGTCCGCCTCCCTTCACAAGGGGCTTGGATCCGCAAGATGGGCATGGCTGCCATCTGGGCCCCTCAGCCTTCAGCAGGCCGGGGCGATAGGACTCCCGCGGTGATCAGGCCGCAGCGGGCAGGCTCGGGCGAGCGACAGTATCGGTCGGGGTGTCCGAGCGTGCCTTCTGCAGCGCCTGGCGGGCTCGTGCCACCCCTCGCCGGCCGATCTCGCAGGTGGCGGGGTCGAGTTGCCAGTTGCCTGCTGTTTCGGCCGTCGCGGCGGGAGTGATTTCGATGAGAATCAGTTGATCGGTCATGTGAACATCATGGCGAGGGGGTGTGACAGCGGCCCCAACCCGCGCCTGCGCTCAGCGGCACAGGCGGCGGGCGACGGCGCCGATGACCGCACCGATGCCGATCCCCGCGGCCACGTCGCTGGCGTGGTGGAGCCGCACATGTATGCGGCTCAGGGCCACGACTGCCGCCAGCGCGTAGTAGGCGGGCGCCCACCGGCTGCGGCGCGACAGCAGTGCCGCCGCCACCATGGCCGCGCTGGCGTGGCCGCTGGGGAAGCTGCTGGTGAGCGGCTGGCGCAGGGTGTGGGGCCGTCGTCCGCTGAAAGCCGGGCGCCGCCGCCCGAAGATCGTCTTGACGAGCCCGTTGACCAGCACCGCCTCCGCCATCAGGGCCACGCTCAGTTCCGTGGCGGGCCGAGAATCTCGCCGCGCCGCGGCCTGCACCGCCCCGAGCGTGTGCCACAGCCGCGAGTGGTTGGCGGCCTCAGATGCGGCGTACATGATCCGATCCAGCGCCGGCTTGCCCCGCAGGGCGCGCTCCCACCATGCGTCGACCGCGTCGTCGATGCCCTCGACGGGGGAGGCCGAATCGCTCATGCAGACTCGCCCCCGGTGGTAGCGGCAGGGCTGCGGCTGGTCTGTGGCGCATCCGTCTCGACGTCGCTGCCGTTGGACTGCGGCCCGGAGTCCGCTCCAGTCTCGCCAGCGTCGGCTCCTGTATCCCCCGAGTCTGTGCCCGTCTCGCCGGAATCGGTTCCGGTATCGCCTGAGTCTGTGCCCGTCTCGCCGACGTCGGTTCCGGGCTGGCCGGTGTCGGCTCCGGTCTCGCCCTGTTCCCAGCCGGCCTCCTCGCCGCTCTGGAGCTCGCCCTCCTCGGGCGGGATGGTCGTTGTGGTGGTCGTGGTCACCGACGGCGACCCGTCGCACTTCAGGCCCTCGGGGCGGTACTGGGCCCACACCGTGTCGGTCTCGCTGCGCCCGTCGCTGAGATAGGTGCGGGTCCGCTCCGTGGTCACCCGGGTGCAGGTCGTCCCCACAGTCCGCGTCCACTGGTCGGTCTGCTCGGACAGCACCCACGGCGTGGAGTAGAGCTTCACCGTGATCGAGTCGCGGCCGGTGGTGGGCCACAGCATCACCCCGTAGGGGGAGTTGTTCTCGATCACAAGATCAGGCGCCGGATACGACACGGTGGCCTCGCGCCCGTAGGGGTAGCGGCTCAGGTAGATGGTGTGGCTCTGGTATTCGATGAAGTCGAGCCCCGCGAAGAAGGCCGCGTTGAACAGGGTGGTGGCGTACTGCGAGATGCCGCCGCCCACCGAGTCCACGAACACGCCCTCGAGGATCATGCCCGCCGGGACGAAGCCCTTGGACGCGGTGCGCTGCCCGACGAAGTCGTTCACCGAGAACCGCCCGCCGGGCTCGATGATGACGCCGCGTGTCAACTCGGAGATGCGGGCGATGTTGATGATCCGGTCCTGGCCCGGCTTGAACGGCGTGGTGAACTCGCCCACCACCTGGACGATTCCCAGCGACTCGGCCCACTCACGGCCCTGGGGATGCGGTGCCGGGGCGGCCGGCAGCGTGATCACCGGCTGGTCGTCGACCATTCCCGCGAGCAGCGCGTCTACGGCCGAGGCGTCGCAGCATGTGAAGCCTGGCTCGCCCGCGGCGATGATCACCTCGCCGGCTTCGTCCAGGCTGAAGGCGGCGGGCAGCCCCGCGCTGCCGATTCCCACGAAGAGGCTGGCCAGGGTGTCGGCAATCCGCGGGTCCAGCCCGAGGCGGGTGTTGTGCTGGGATCCTTCGAGGACGATGAACTGTCGAAGGGCCAGCTCGCCGATGGCGAACGTCTCGACGGCGCCCTCGAGCCCGAGCACCACCCCTGCCTCGGTGATCTCATTGGCCTTGTCGGCGAGGGCGGACGCCCGCGCCACCGCTATCGGGTCGGCCGGCTCCATGCCCCGGATGGGAACCTCGACCACAACCCGGCCGCCGACGTTGTTGAGCACGGCTTCCTCGAGCCGGCGAGCCAGCAACTCCATGTCGGGGATGGGCACGTCCGTGCTGTCGATCGGCCGGAACGCCCCGTCCACCAGCTCGATGCGGGGCGTCTCGGGATCGGTGTAGGGGTCGACCGTGTCGGCCAGCGTGCCAAGGTCGGTGGTTACGGCCGGACTCACCTCTCGGCTGGCGAACAGATCGAACAGCCAGGCGGCCGGTCGTACCACCGGAGGGGGCGGGTTGTCGGCCTCGGCCAGAGTCCGCTCGGTGTCCAGCGAGACGCCCAGTTCGGCTGCGGTGAACTCGGTGGCGGGAACGGTGACGCTCTGGTCCTGGAACTGCAACTCGATGAATTGCAGTTCGATGGTGGTCTCGGCCACCTCCTCGACGACCGGCTCGAGGGCGGTGACCGCCTCCTCTGGCTCCAGGCCGCCGATGTCCACCCCCCGCACAACGGCGCCCTCGCGGATCTCGGAATCCTGCTGTGTCTCGTACACCTGCCAGCCGACGAACAGCACCGCTACGACCAGGGCGAAAATTGCGACGACAGGCCACAGCCACCTGCGCTGCACCTGCCCGTTTAGCACGGGTTGAGGGTATCCGCAGCCGGTGACCGCGCCGGATCGACAGCCGCGCTCCGGCTCCCGAAGCGACCAGCATCCTCAATTCTCAGAACAGCCGCAGCTCCGGCGACTCGATGCCCCGCAACTCGTCGTAGTCCACCTCCACGCAGTCGATGGAGCGGTCGCCGGCCAGCACCTTGGCCTGGGGCTTGATGGTCCGGGCCACGAACACGCCGCGCACCGGAGCCAGGCTTGGGTCGGCGTTCAGATAGTGCAGGTAGCGGGTGAGCTGCTCCACCCCGTCGATCTCGCCGTTGCGCTTCACCTCCACCGCCACCGTGCCTCCCGAGGCATCGCGGCACAGCAGGTCCACCGGGCCGATGGCAGTGGGGTACTCGCGCCGCACCAGCGTGAAGCCGGCCTCGATGGCCTCCGGTTTGCCGGCCAGAAGCTCCTGCATCTGCGCCTCCACGCCGTCCTTCTGCAGACCGGGGTCGGCGCCCATCTCGTGGCTGCTGTCGTGGAGGATCTCCTCGATCGTGATGACGAGGCAGTCGCGGCGGCCCGGCGTGGTCACCCGCCACTCCCCGGCTTGCTCGTCGGTCACGAGCCGGTTGGGGGCGTTCATCCAGTTGAGCGGCTTGTAGGCGCCCCCGTCGGCGTGGACGGCCACGCAGCCGTCGGCCTTGACCATGATGAGGCGCACCGCGGAGGGCAGGTGGGCCTGCAGCCGGCCGTCGTAGTCGACGGTGCAGCGGGCGATCACGAGCCGCACTGCGGCCAAAGCTAGGGGCCGAGCGAACCGGAGAGCGAGTCCGGTACGTGAGCGGCCGAGCGAAGGGCCGATGTGCTCCGCTGCCATACTGGCGCGATGGACCTTGCGGGACGAACAGCGCTGGTGACGGGGGGAGCGGTACGGGTTGGCCGGGGCATCACGCTGACCTTGGCCCGGGCCGGCGCCAATGTGGTGATCAACTACAACACCTCGGCCGACGAGGCCCACCGCACCGCGGCCGATGCCGAGGCGCTGGGCGTGCAGGCCCTGCCGGTGGCCGCCGACGTGACCGATGACAGCGCCGTCCAGGCCATGGTCGCGGCGGCAACAGGGCGTTTCGGCACCATCGACGTGCTGGTAAACAACGCCTCTACCTTCGCCTTCGGTGCCTTCCCGACCGATGATCTGAGCGTGTGGCGCCGGTCGATCGACACCCTTGTCCACGGCCCCTTCCACTGCGCCAACCGGGTGGCGCCGGTCATGCTCTCCCAAGGCTCGGGCGCGATCGTGAGCATCGGCGATCTGAGCGCCTTCGAGCCCTGGCCGGGGTTCGCGGGCCACGCGGTGGGCAAGGGGGCGATCATCTCCCTGACCCGCCAGCTGGCCCTGGAGCTGGCCCCCACCGTCAGGGTCAACGCGGTGGTCCCCGGCCCGGCCCTGCGCCCCGCCGACTACGACGACGCCACCTACCAGCGGGTCGCCGACGAGACGCTGGTCGGCCGGTGGGGCACCCCCGAAGAGATGGGCCAGGCCGTCCGATTCCTCATCGAGGCTGACTACATCACCGGCGAAATCATCACGGTGGACGGCGGCCAGCGCTACGGGCACCGCAAGCACGCCCACGGCTGATCCACAGGTACAAGGGATCGCCAGACGCAGCGCCAGGCCGTGCTGGCCGCAGCTACCACGACTCGCACCAATCTGCGCTCGCCTTTAGCATCGGCGGCCATGGACTCGCCGAACCTCGACCGGATCTTCGGCCCCGACGGGCGGACTGTGATCATCGCCTTGGACCACGGACTGATCGACGGCCCCTGCCCCGGCTTCGAGCGCCCGGCCGAGACCATCGCGGCGGTGGTGGCCGGCGGACCCGACGCGGTGTTGACCTCCTACGGGATCGCCAAGCGCTTCGCAGCCGAACTGGAGGGCGTCGGCCTGATCTTGCGCAGCGACGGGTCGGTGAGCAACCTCGGATCGCCCAGCACCGGTTCGGTCGGACGGTTCTTCGGCGTCGAGGAGGCACGGCGGGTGGGTGCCGACGCCCTGGCGGTCACCGCCCTGCCCGGCTCGCCCGCGGAGGCAGACACGCTGCGCAATCTGGCCCACACCATCGCTGAGGCCCACCGCTCGGACCTGCCGGTCATGGCCGAGATGGTGCCGGGAGGTTTCGACTCGCCGCCGGAGCTTCGCGGCGCTGAGGCGGTGGCTTTCGCGGCCCGCCTGGGGGCCGAGTTGGGCGCCGACTTCATCAAGGCCCCCTACTGTGACGACTACGCCCGGGTCACCGCATCGACGTTTGTGCCCGTGGTGATCCTGGGTGGATCCAAGGGCTCCGAAGCCGCCACGCTGGCCCATATCCGCAACGCCATCGACGCCGGCGCGGCCGGAGTGGCCATGGGCCGCAACGTCTTCCAGAGCGACAACCCCACAGCCATGACACGGGCCGTGGCCGCAGCAGTGCACGCCGACGCCAGCGTCGAGGACGCCCTAGCCATCCTGAACGGGTAAGAGGGCGCGCAAATGGGTGGGAGCCAGTCGTGTCGCGGCGGGGTCGTTCCCGCTCTTGTTCGCTGGCGCTTACGAGCCGCTCGGGCCACGGCCTCGCTATGCGCTATGCGGGAACGGCAGGGGGTATGGGGTCTATCCGCTCGGCCTCTTTGGTGGGTCAACCCTGACGTGAGCCGGGCCCGTGCATGGTCCCAGGTCGTGCGACCGTTCCCATCATCGGGTTGTCACGTCTCCGGTGTTACTCTCGCCCCCGCAGTAACCCTCCATGACTTCAGGAGGTTCGATGATCATGGCGGCAGGACAGCTGGGGACTAACGAGGTCGCCTACGAGAACGACTACAGAGAGAAGTTGGAGCGCGACCACCACGGCAAGACCGCGCTAATGCATGACGGCAAGGTCATTGACATATACGACGATCCAAACGATGCCTACTTGGCAGGCTACGAGAAGTGGGGTTTGGGCAGCTTCTCCATGAAGGAGATCGGTCGGGAACCCATCGAGTTGGGCATCTTCTCGGCCAGCCTTGCCTGAGAGTGCCTGTTGGCCTCATTTGTAGTTGCCGATGCCAGAATTCTGGTGGAGGTGGACTGTGAGGTGCCGCCCGGTGGCCCACAGCACAGATTCTCGGCGCTGCTGGACACTGGCGCACAGATCACCGGTGTCTCCAGCACGGTCTTAGAAACCCTGGCGGTGCGCCCGGTCGGCACCGTGCCTATCAGATACCCCAGCGGAAACAGACAAGTCCATGATGCGTTCTGGCTGCGAGTGGGCATCGCAGGACTGCCGCATGCCCATGGTGCTGCCTACGTGGTACACATGGAGCCTGGGTCACCGGATTACACAGTGATCCTTGGTCTGGACATCCTGGTCCACTACGACATCGCCATCAGCGGCGGGAAATGCACCATTGACACTCCCACATCCGCCCATTGATGCGGCCGCGCCCTCGAGAGCGACCTCATCAGCACATGCACGATGTTGTCTTGGGGCTTGATGCGGGGACCACATCGGCCAAGGCGGTGCTCGTTGGGCGGGCGAGCCAAGTTCTGGCGTCTGCCGAGTCCCATCCCATCGTCACCCGCACCACACCGGTAGGCGGAAGCGAGCAAGACCCCGAAGAGGTCTGGCAGGCCCTCACCGCGGCGGGCCGCCGGGCTGTGGAGAGCCTCGGGTCGGGTGGGCCGGTGGCGGCGCTGGCGGTGGCCGCTCAGAGCGGTTCGGTGATTCCGGTATCGGTCGAGGACGGCGCCGAGCGGGCCATCACCTGGATGGACACCCGATTCCGTTCCGTGCCGGAGAGATGGTCCGAGGGCAAGGCGGCGAGGGTCCGCGCGGTCAGCGGATGGATGCCCACGGCCGGGGTCGGCCTGTCTACCATCGTCGGACTGCAGGCCGAGCAATTGGCTCATGTTCCGCAGCACGAGCCGGGATCCGTGTCCCAATGGGCCTCGGTCGACGACTATCTCGTGTTCCGCTTGACCGGGCAGTGGGCCACCAACCCGTCCAACGCGGCGGGCATGCAGTTGATGGACGTTGCCGCCCGGACGTGGAGCGACGAGTTGTGCAGCCTGGCCGGGCTCGATCGGCGGATGCTGTCACCGATCAGGGAGTCGGGCACCGTCGTTGGCGAACTGACCAGTGAGTCCGCCGCTGCGTTCGGGTTGGACCCGGCCACCCCGGTGGTGATGGGCGGCCACGACCAGGCCTGCGCTGCACTCGGGCTCGGCGTTGTCGATCCCGGCGACCTGTTCCTGTCGGCCGGCACCGCATGGGTGCTGACTGCGGTCACCGACCGGGCCGATGTCGCTGCCCTCCCACCGTCGTTGAATCTCAGCCCCCATGTGCTGTCCGGGGTCTGGACTGCCTCGCAGAACCTGGGCGGTCTGGGGGCAATGCTCGCCGAGACCCCGCAGCACAGGATGAGAGACGCATTCGAGGAGTGTGGCCGCCAAGTGGCCCAGGCCCTTGACGGGGCCGGTGGACTGGCCGGTGACGGCGAGGAACTGATCATGGTCGGGGGCGGAACCCGTTACGGGGAACTGGTCACCGTCGTCGAAGACCTCATCGGCCGGCCGGTGACGGTCCGACCCGAGGCCGCGTGGCCTGCTGTCGGCGCGGCCAGTCTCGCCATGGCAGGTCTAGGGTGGACGCCCACGGGAGAAGCAACGTGAGCAGACCTGTCGTCGCTATCGCCATCGGCCGATCTCACTACCGGCGCATGTTCAGCGCCGAGGCCCTCGCCGACCTGGCCGCTGTGGCCGAGATAGCGCACCACCCCGGCGACGAGCCGGCCGCCAAGGCCGACCTGCTGGCCGTTCTGGCCGAGGCCGACGCCTGCATCACCAGTTGGGGAGTGGCACCTCTCGATGCCGATGTGGTGGCGGGTGCCCCCCGCCTGAGGCACCTGGCCCACATGGGCGGAAGCGTGAAGCGCTTCGTGTCGGCGGCGGTGTGGGAGCGGGGCATCCGGGTCACCAGCGCCGCGGTGGCCCTGGCTAGAGACGTGGCCGAGACCACCCTCGGTCTGATGATCGTGGGCCGCAAGCGGATCTGGCCCCTGTCCGACCACGTACGCCGCGGCGGCTGGCGAGACAGTGAAGTCTGGGACCGCTGGGATGCCCGCGAGCTGAGCCGCGCCACCGTCGGTCTGATCGGTGTCGGCAACGTCGGGAGGCACCTGATCGAACTGCTCGCCCCCTTCGAGGCCAACATCCTGGTGGCCGACCCCTACCTCGGCGACGAAGAGGCTCGACGGCTGGGGGTAGAGCGGGTCGAGCTGGTTGAGCTGATGGAGCGCGGCGATGTGGTGTCGGTCCACGCCGCGGCCAACGACGAGACCACCCACATGATCGATGCCGGACTGCTGGGCCGGCTCAAAGACGGAGCGGTGCTGATCAACACCGCCCGGGGCAGCATCATCGACGAGGCGGCCCTGGTGGACGAACTGGCCACCGGACGGATCTTCGCCTTCCTCGACGTGACCGACCCGGAGCCCCCGGCCCTCGACAGCCCGCTGCGTCGCCTGGACAACGTGGTGGTCACCCCCCACATCGCGGGCTGCATCGAGAACTGCCACCGCATGGGGGAGATGGCCGTAGAGGAGGTTCGCCGCAGCCTCGCCGGCGAGCCGGCCATCAACGAGGTTCGCCCCGACATGCTCGACCGCATCGCCTAGACCGGGAGCGTGCGACGTCAGCTGAGGACGAGGCCGCCGTCCACCTCGATGGCCTGCCCGGTCAGGTAGCGGGCGTCGTCGCTGGCCAGGAAGGCGACCACCCCGGCGATCTCCTCCGGCCGGGCCAGCCGCTTGAGAGCGGTGTCGTTGGCCCGCATGTCCAGCCATTCCTGGGCGCTCATCCCCACCGTGGCCCCGACCTCGGCCGCTACCTCTCGCACCATGTCGGTGAGGGTGTTGCCCGCGCACACCGCGTTGACGGTGACGCCGTGGGGCCCCAGTTCCATCGCCGCGGAGCGGGTGATGCCCACCACCCCGCTCTTGGTGCCCGAGTACTCGGCCGAGAAGGGCCAGCTCGTCTTGGCCGCCATCGACGCGATGTTGGTGATGGAGCCCCTCCCCTGAGCGGTCATGACCGGCGCAGCCAGGCTGTTGGAGATCAGGACCCCGGTCAGGTTGACGGCCACGATGTCCTCCCAGCGGTCGAGGGGAATCTCCGGCAGCGGCCCCCCGACGTACACCCCGGCACACGCCACCAGCACGTCGATGCGGCCCCAAGATCCCTTGACGGTCTCGAAGGCGGCGTGCTGATCGTCTCGGGAGCGAACGTCGCAGTGCAGCGCCAGCACCTCGACCCCTTCGGCGCGGGCCGCTTCGGCGGTGGACTCGTTGTCGGCGTCGTTGATGTCGAGGCAGGCAACCCGCGCCCCCTCGGCCGCGAACCGAAGCGCCGTGGCCGCCCCGATCCCAGTAGCCGACCCGGTGATCACCACCACCTGGCCCTCGAACCGCCGCACCGAGCGACCCTACCAACCGGGACCTGGGCATGGCGCAGTTCTTCTTGTTGGTAGCTGGGCCCGCCCAGCGACTCGGTTCGCCGGGGTCGGATTCAAGTAACTGGGGGCGCCGTTGTCGGATGCAGAGCATCTATCGCGTCGAAGATGTCGCGTAGTAGGCCGGAGAAGACGATCTCCTGGAAGTCGGGGTCGTTGAGGCAGCGGGTGACGAGGGCGTCGTTTCCGGCCATCCGGTCGACCATGAGCCTCTGGAGTTCGGGGCGGATGCCGAGGCTGAACTTCTCGAAGGTGTTGGCGAGGGCTGTCTTGCGGATGCCGTCTGAGGCGATGGCGTCTTCTTTGACCTGCTGGAGGAACAGCCGGTCGGCTTCGGTGAAATCCGTTCCGAAGCGGTCGTTGAGCAGTCGAATGATCTCCGACAGGGGGGCGGTCTCCTCCTCGGGGTCGCCGGTGCCGACGGCGGTCGGGCTCGTGACCTGTGCGTCGTCTTCCTCAGCCAGTTCGACGGCGCCGGAGGTGACCAGCCGGAGGCGGTAGTACTCCAGTTCCACGTCGCCGCCGAGGCTTACCGCTTCGTGATCCTGGCGCAGGTGCGGCAGCAGGGCCCGGCCGAAGGCCGACAGCTGTTCGAGGTCGCCGTCGGCGTAGGGGATCATCTGACTCACGAAGACGTAGAGGCTCACGAACGCCGAGAGCCGGTCCCGGAACTCGGTCTGCTGCTCGTCGTCGAGTCCGTCGAACCGGTCCACGGCGGGCTGCACCTGCGCCTGAAGGGCAGCGTGGTGCTCCGCCTGGCGCTGCCCGGGAGGGAGGTAGAACACCCGGGCGTACGCCTCCACCTCCTGCTGGTGGTACACCTGCATCTCGTCGAGTTCGTGCTTGAGCCGGTCGAGTTGGTACGGGTCGGTGCAGTCCTGCAGCTGGGTCTGGTCGTAGTAGGGCGCGAAGGCCGCCCGGATGTCCTCGGGGTCGTTGACGAAGTCCAGGACGAACGGCGGCTCCTTGCCGGGCGCGACCCGGTTGAGCCGCGACAGCGTCTGCACGGCCTGCACCCCGTCGAGGCGCTTGTCGACGTACATGGCTTGCAGCAGCGGCTGGTCGAAGCCGGTCTGGTACTTCTCGGCCACGAGGAGGATTTGGTAGTCGGGCGAGTCGAACCGGGCCGGCAGCGCCGCCTCGCTGATCGGCTTGCCCGACACGACGTCGATGTTCATGCCTGGCTCGGTGAACTCCTCACCGGTGTCGGCGACGGTGCCGCTGAACGCCACCAGCGGGCGCACGTCGTCGTATCCGTGCTCGCCGATGTAGCGCCCGAAGGCCTGCATGTAGCGCACTGCGTGCAGCCGCGATGGGGTGACTACCATCGCCTTGGCCTTGCCGCCGATGCGGTGCACCACATGGTCGCGGAAGTGCTCGATGATCACCGCGGTCTTCTGCTCGATGTTGTAGGGGTGCAGGCTCAAGAACCGGGCCAGCGCCACAGCCGTTCGGCGCTTGGGGAAGTCCGGGTCGTCGGCGGCCTGCTTGACGAGCTTGAAGTAGGTGTCGTAGTCGGTGTAGTTGCGCAGCACGTCGAGGATGAACCCCTCCTCGATGGCTTGGCGCATGCTGTAGACGTGGAACGGCTCGGGCTTGCCGCTGGGGCCGACCCGGCCGAACAACTCGATGGTCTTGCCCTTGGGCGTCGCAGTGAACGCGAAGAACGACAGGTTGGGCTGCTGGCCGCGTGACTCCACTACGGCATTGAGGCCGTCCTCCCAGCTCTGGGCCTCCTCCCCATTCTCGGCTGCGGCATGCGAGCGCGATCCGAGGACGGACTTCATCTCCCTTGCGCTCTCGCCGGTCTGGCTGGAGTGCGCCTCGTCCACGATCACTGCGTAGCGCCGGGCTGCGATGGCCTGTCGCCACTGGGCCGCCTGGGCCTGCTCGGCCGCGGTCGGCGCGTCGGTCGAGCCGGTGTCGCCGCCGGCGATGGCCAGCAGGCCCCGCATCACGAACGGGAACTTCTGCAGCGTGGTGACCACAATCTTGGTTCCGTCCACGAGCGCCTGAGCCAGTTGCCTGGAATCCTGGTCGATGGCCTGGACCACGCCCTGGGCGTGCTCGATCTGGTAGATGGCATCCTGCAACTGGCGGTCAAGCACCCGCCGATCGGTTATCACCAGCACGCAGTCGAAGACCTTGTCGTCGTCGCGGGTGTGGAGGCTCGCCAGACGGTGGGCGAGCCAGGAGATGCTGTTGGTCTTGCCGCTGCCCGCCGAGTGCTGGATGAGGTAGTTGCTCCCCGGCCCGGCGTCTCGGGCGGCCTCGACGAGCCCGTCGACGGAGTCGAGCTGGTGGTAGCGCGGGAAGATCAGCGTCTTGCGCTCCACCGTGCTCGCGCCCTGGTGGTTGTAGACCTTCTCCTCGCGGGTCTCGACGAACACGTAAGAGCCAATGACGTTCAGGAACCGGTCGCGGTCCAGGGCCTCCTGCCAGAAGTAGCCGCTGCGGTATCCCGACGGGTGTTGCGGGTTGCCGGCGCCGCACCTGACCTCGCCGGGGTGGCTGCCGCGGTTGAACGGGAGAAACCGCGTCGCCTCCTTGGCGAGGCGGGTGGCCATGTGGATCTCGTCGCAGTCGGCGGCGAAGTGCACCAGCGCCCGCTTGGCGAACCGGAACACAGGAGCGTCCGGGTCGCGATCCCGCCGGTACTGGCGGACAGCGTCGCGCCAACTCTGGCCGGTGCCCGGATTCTTCAGTTCGCAGGTGGCGACCGGCAGGCCGTTGAGAGCGAACAGCATGTCGACGGTGTCTTGCTTGCCGGGATGGCAGAGAACTTGGCGGGTCACCGTCAACCGGTTGAGATCGAACAGGGCCATCGCGTCGGGGTTGAGGCCGTGAGCGGGCCGGAACTGTGCGACCCGCAGCGTCTTGCCTTGGAACCGAAAGCCGCGCCGCAGCACGGTCAGGGTCCCTTTGAGATCGAGCTCGCGGACGAGGTGCTCGAGGACAAGCGGCCTGAGCTGGTCACCGAGCTGAGCGGCCAACTGCGCCCACAGTTCCGGTTGCGCAGTCTGCATGAATGACAGTGCATCTGCCGCGAACAGCGCCCGACCAACGTCCCACTCCGCTCGATTCCCTTTGCGCCACCCACTGTCGAGCAGCATCGACTCCACGGTCGACTCGAACGCCTCCTCGTTCGTCTGGCTCGTCATGCGCCGGCTCGCTCAGGCTCGGCCGGCACGCCACTCCGCACATCGATCTTGCCGGTCACGGCCGCGGTGATCAACGCCGCCCGGTATTCCGCCAGCCGCTCAATCGCAGCTTCCACCCGAGCCGTCAATGCATCAATCCGCTCAAGCCGCTCGTCAAGGAACGCTGCGATGGTCTGCTGCTCTTCGAGTGGCGGCAGCGGCAAGGGCATCCGTGCGTACCGTTCGGCGCTGACATTCTCGATGGTTGCCTGTATCGCTTCCGTGCGGAGCCAAGCTGCGTATGGACTCGATGCCGAGAAGTACGAGACGAACTGGGGCATCACTTCCGCGCGATCCATCCGAGCACGGATGAGGTATCCGGCGTAGGCGCAGGGACCCCATGACGCGTCGTAGAGGAAAGTGCGTCCCACGGACCCGCTACGGGCAAGTAATAGGTCGTCATGCTCAAGTAGGTAGGGCTCCGCTATATGGACCGGAAGAGATCTAAACGTCTCGTCTCGTAGCCGACCACCCTTGTCGATATCAGTAATCCGAATGAAGCGTGGAAGATCAGGGTCGTCGAGGTGTGCTGCTTCATTGGCGCCATACTTGAGCGGATCCCGAAGTACCCGTCGGAACGGCAGCACTTTCCAATGCTGGGGGATATCGCCGAGCCACTCGACGCCGGAGGGCTTGAGGCGGGGCCGCGGGTCGAGGCCGGCGGCGCGGGCGGCATCCGGCGGAAGGCCCCTCGTGACGGTGCGCGTGATCAGCGCTTGCCGGTACTCCTCAAGCCGCTCGATCAAGACGCGCTTCCTGTCCACGAGTTGGTCGATCTTGCCCGTTTCACTGTCCAGGAAGGCGGCGATGCCCCGCTGCTCTTCGAGCGGCGGCAGCGGGATGAGCATCTGTTTGAGTTCGCGGCTGTAGATGTGCATGACGGTGACGCCGCGTCCCATGCATGCCTTCTGGTAGACGGACGGTTGACAGTCGGCCGCGTAGCCCAGGTACGTCGCGTCGGCCTCCACCGCTGGCCTGAACAAGATCACGTCCCCGCCGCAGTATGCGCGGCCTTCGATGAGGTTGGCGGCCGACTTCCCGATCTCGTCGATGGTCTCGCCCGAGCCAGCGAACAAGACATCTCCGTATTCGAGCTCTCTGTAGTTGCCTGTGGTGCCCTCCGCGATGCGGGCTCGGGTGTCTTTGATCAGATACTCGTGTTGGGTGTAGAGGTCCCCGTAGCGCACACAGGGCACGCCGTCGTCGGTCTCGTCTTCCTTGGTGCCTCCGCCGCCCTTGAGAACGAGCCGAATCGTCCGAGCCGCCGCAACTCCCAGTGGTCGGGAATCTGGCCGAGCCACTCCACACCGGATTCGCGGTAGAGCGGGTAGGGGCGCCTCATCTCTTGATCAGGTGGGTGACGTCCGGGGCTGCATGGGTCCCCTTTCCCTTTGGGGGTAGCCAAGAGGGCTCCACAGCAGAGCGGTCCAGGATCAGGCGTTGACGGCTCCGACCACGATCCGGTCTTGGTGCTGGCGTGCTTGTGCCAGGTCGTATGCAGCCTGGCGGCGCACCCAGAACTCCGCATTGGACCATCCGGCCTTCTCGAGCCGGATAGCCATCTCAGCGGAGACCCCAGCGTGGCCGTGTACCAACCGAGACAGCGTATGGCGCGCCACACCCAGGCGCCGAGCGGCCTCGGTGATGGTGAGGCCTTCGGCATCGATGCAGTTCTGTCTGAGGCTGAGGCCGGGGTGCGGTGGGTTCTTCATGGGCACGGTAGTCGCTCCTGCTAGTGGTAGTCGATCAGGTCCACACTCCGTGGAATGTACCGCGTAGCGGCACAGATACTGGAGCACGCCCCACCGCTCGCCCCGGACGTCGCAGCGGCCGCGTCGCAATCTGGCAGGCAGACACGGGAGCTGGTGCCAGGGATCACTATTCGGTGATCTCGGCGAGCAAACCGACGATCTCGTGCTCTAGTTCCTGAAGGTCGGCATCGATCTCTTCGAGCGGCCGCGGCGGCTCGTACACGTAGAAGTGGCGGTTGAAGAGGATCTCGTAGCCGATCTTCGTCTTGGTGTGGTCCACCCAGGCGTCGGGCGCGTGGGGGAGCACCTCGCGGGCCATGTACTCGTCGATGTCCTCGCGAAGCGGCACGGTCTCGGTGTCGCGCAGTTCCGGGTCGGGCTCGGGGTTGCCGTGACGGTCTCGGCAGATCTCGGCCTGCGGGTCGCGCTCAGCCAGAGCGGCGAGTACGGCCTTGCGTTCGGCCGCGGTCAGCCGCGCACCGGCACCATTGGCAGCCTCCAGCAATACTGCTTGACACTCCTCGCGGTCGCTCGCAACTGCGCCGTCGGTGGTTTGTGCCAGCAGATTCAGCATGGCACGGATCTCATCTTGGCGGGCTCGCCCGGCGGCGACCTCGGCATCGTGCGCAGGCCCCGGGCGCTTCTTGATGGTGGCGAGTTTCTGGAACGCCGGCTCGTCGTCGAGGCGGGCGATGCGCTCCGGGGTGGCCGCGAAGTTCAGCCGCAGCGGGCGCTCAACCGTGATCTTGCGGTAGCCGAAGTCCTCGTTGGCGAAGATTCGGCTCACCACGCGGGCTCGGGTCCGGGGCTCGTGGGTGACGGGATCGGGGTCGGTGAGGTCGCGGGTCTCGCCGTCGGTGAAACTGCCGTGCAGGCGCACGAGGTCGTCGATGTGAGCGTTCGAGAGCTCGTTGCGCTTGTTGCCCAAGCTCTTGCGCATCTTCACATAGAACTCACGGCCGTCGATCAGTTGCACCCTGCCGGCCCGGTGGGGTTCCTTGCGGTTGGTGAGCACCCAGATGTAGGTGAAGATCCCGGTGTTGTAGAACAGCTGGTCGGGCAGGGCCACGATTGCTTCGAGCCAATCGTTCTCGATGATCCAGCGCCGGATGCTGCTCTCGCCTCCGCCGGCATCGCCGGTGAACAGCGGCGAGCCGTTGAACACGATGGCGATGCGGCTGCCGCCGGCGCCGTCGTCCCGAATGGGCTGCTGCTTGGCCAGCATGTGCTGGAGAAACAGCAAAGCGCCGTCGGTGATCCTCGGCAACCCTGCCCCGAAGCGCCCGTCCCAGCCCAGGGTCTCGCGCTCGGTCTTGATGGACTGCTTCTGCTGCTTCCACTCCACCCCGAAGGGCGGGTTGGCCAGCATGTAGTCGAATGTTGATGGACGGCCGTCGGTGCCGCGGCGGTAGCCGTCCTGTGTGAAGGTGTCGCCGAGGATGATGTTGTCGGCGTTCTCGCCCTTGATCAGCATGTCGGACTTGCAGACGGCCCACGCCTCGTCGTTGTGGTCCTGGCCGTAGAGGATCGGCATCGCCTCGAGGTTGTGGTCCCGCAGGTACTTCTCGGCCACCGACAGCATGCCGCCCGTGCCGCAGGCGGGGTCATAGATCGTCTTCACGATGTGACCTTTGCCCAGGTCCTTCTCGGGCGAGAGCAGCAGGCTGACCATCAACTGGATCACCTCGCGGGGCGTGAAGTGCTCGCCGGCCTCCTCGTTGGCCTGCTCGGCGCCGATCCGAATCAGTTCCTCGAACACGTATCCCATCTGCATGTTGTCCACCCGCTCGGGCGACAGGTCCAAAGCGGCGAAGCGCTGCACCACTTGGAACAGCAGGTCCTTGTTGGCCATGCGCTCGATGTGCTCGCCGAAGCCGAAGGTGGCGTCTCATCGCCGGTGTAATAGCAGCAGGGGCGTAGGTTCCTTCAGAGAGATGTCGACTCAAGAAGGAGACCTACGCCCGTGCCTGCACGAGTATCGCCCACAGAAGCTGTCCGCGCCGAGATCGACGAGTTGTTCGGCTCGGGACGCGACATCGCGGAGGTCCTCGAGGAGGTGATGCGCCTGTCGGCGCGGCTTGTGTTGCAGCAGGTCCTCGAGGATGAGGTCACGGCCTGGCTGGGCCGGGGCTGGAACTCGCGTGCCGAGGGCGGGCGCGCCGGTCAGCGCAACGGCTACGGCGACTTGACGGTCAAGACCACCGCGGGGCCCGTGGCGCTGCGCCGCCCGAAGCTGCGCAACACCGCCGAGGCGTTCGCGTCGCAGCTTCTGGGCAAAGGCGTGGTGCGCTCTGAGCCGCTGGAGGCGCTGGTGATCTCAGCGTGGGTGCGGGGCCTGTCTGACCGCGACATCGAGGCCTTGTTGGCGGAGGCGCTGGGACCGGAGGCCGCTTTGTCGAGGTCCACCGCGTCGCGGATCTGCGCGCGGCTGCGTGAGGAGTTCGACACGTTCCGCAGCTCAGACCTCTCCGATATCGAGCTGGACTACCTGTTCGTTGACGGCAGCCACTTCAAGATGCACGACGGGTCACGCGCTGAGCCGGTGCTGGTCGCCTACGGCATCACTACCCTCGGCCGGCCGGTGCTGTTGGCCGTGGAGCCCGGCGGCGACGAGTCCTACGACGCCTGGGCAGACTTCCTCGAAGACCTCACCGGCCGGGGGCTGCGGCCGCCGCTGCTGGTCGTCTCAGACGGCGCGGCGGGCCTCATCGGCGCCGTCGAGACCAAAATGGCCTCCTCGCTGCGCCAGCGGTGCCTCATCCACCGCTGCCGCAACGTGTTGGCCAAGGTCCCCGCCGGTCGCCGAGACGAGCTCAAGGCCGCGTTCTGGGCGATCTTCGACCTGCCCGACGGCACCGAGCCCGGCCAGGGGGCCGTGAGCGCGGCACAAGCCGGCATCGACGGCTTCGCCCGCCGCTACCAAAGCGAGTTCCCCGCCGCCGTGAAGTGCCTGCTCACCGACCGCGCCGCGCTCACCGCGCACCTGCGGTTCCCCGCAGAGCACCACCGCAGGATCCGCCACACCAACCTGATCGAGCGCACCTTCGGCGAGACCCGCCGAAGAGTCAAAGTCATCGGCCGGCTCCCCGGCGAAGCCAGCTGCCTCACACTGGTATGGGCCGTGCTCGACCGGGCCTCAAACGGCTGGCGAGGCCTCACCTACACACCCGCCATCGCCCGAGCCCTCACCGAGCTCCGACACCAACTCCACCAACCCGCCCGCACCAACACCGACCAGCCCGACCGCACCGTCACACGCGCCGCCTAACATGACCCCCAGGAACCTGCGCCCCAACCGCTATTACACCCAATCTGGGACGCCACCAAGCCGAAGCGGTCGATGATCTCGCGGACGTTCTCCGAGAAGCCGCGGATGTAGGCGTGGAGGTTCGGTGCGAGCTGGTTCGGGTCGTCGAGCAGGCGGGCGAAGTCAAGCTCGGAGACGTTGTAGAACGACCGCCCAGCCGCGGCCTCAAGGAGCTTGCTGCGCAGGCTGCCCGTCTTCGCCTTGTGCTCGGCGGCAGCAGACAGGACTTGCTGCTTCGTGGGCGCGAGCACGCAGTCGAAGCGCCGCAACACCGTCAGCGGCAGAATCACCTTGCGGTACTCGTTGCGCCTGTACGGGCCGCGCAGCAGGTTGCAGATGCCCCAGATGAACCGGGCCAGTTCGTTGTGGGTTCGGGTGTTCACGGTGCTGTCGCCTCAGCGATGAGGCCGGAGGCTAGCTGGCTGCCAGCGCCGCGAGCACGGGGCCTGCTAGCTCGGGGCGGCAGATCATTAGGTCGGGGAGGTAGGTGTCGGGCTGGTTGTAGCGGAGCTTGGAGCCGTCGAGACGGCTGACCGCGCAGCCCGCCGCCGCGGCCACCGCCACCGGGGCGCACGAGTCCCACTCGTGCTGCCCGCCGGCATGGACGTACACGTCGGCCTCGCCGAGCACCACCGCCATCGCCTTGGCTCCGGCCGAGCCGAGTGCCAGAACCTCGCCGTCCAGCGCGTCGGCCACCGCCCGCGCCGCCAACTGCGGCCGAGTTCGCGACGCCACCACCCTCGGGGGCCCGGCCCGCCGCGGCGGCAACTCCGGCGGCGCCGCGGTCGACAGCGTCAGACCCAGCGCCGGCAGCGCCACCGCGCCCGCCGCGGGGCGCTCGTCGATGACCAGCGCCACATGCACCGCCCAGTCGGCCCGCCGCGGCTCGGAGAAGCCCCTGGTGCCGTCGAGCGGGTCGATCACCCACACCCGCTCGGCTCCGAGGCGGGCCGGGTCGTCGCTGCCCTCCTCCGACAGCACCGCGTCGGCCGGACGGGCCGAGGCCAGCGCGTCCACCAGCATCTCGTGGGCCTGGCGGTCACCCTCGGCCCCCAGCACCGCGGCGGGCACCCCCCGGCCGACCAGCCGCGCCCGCAGCCCCACAAGCATCTCACCGGCTCGGCGGGCCAGATCAGCAGCCAGGCGGTGATCGTCTAAGGCTGGAGGCTCAGCGGTCAGGCCAGCACCGCCGCGTCTAGGAGGTCCTGCTGCTCTTGGGCGTGCACGGTGGGGCTGCCGCCTGCGGGGCTGCCCGACTCGGGCCGGCTCACCCTGCGGATGGAGCAGTCGTTGCCGTGGGCCTCGTAGAGCCTTCCCTTGATCCCGTTCCAGGCGCCCATGTTCTCGGGCTCCTCCTGCAGCCAGACGATCTCGGTGGCGTTGGGGTAGCGGCGCAGCTCGTAGTCGACCGCCCCGTACGGCCACGGGAACAGCTGCTCCACCCGGCACACCGCCAGCGGCGCGGTGTGCTCGTCGCGCAGCTCCATGGCCGCGTAGGCCACCTTGCCGCTGCAGAACACCACCCTGGTCACCGCCTCGGGATCGACGGCGCCCGCCTCCACGCCGGGATCGCCGAGCACCTCCTCGAAGGTGCCCGACGACAGGTCGGCCACCTTGGAGCGGGCCGGCTTGGCCCGCAACAGCGACTTGGGCGTGAACACGATCATGGGCTTGCGGACCCGGTGGATCATCTGGCGGCGCAGCAGATGGAAGTACTGGCCCGCGGTAGTGGGCTGGCAGACGTGCATGTTGTCCTCCGCGGCCAGCGTCAGGAACCGCTCGATGCGCGCCGACGAGTGCTCGGGACCCTGGCCCTCCATGCCGTGGGGCAGCAGCAGCACGATGCCGCAGTGCTGGTCCCACTTGTCCTCCGCGGCCACGATGAACTGATCGATGATGATCTGGGCCCCGTTGGCGAAGTCGCCGAACTGGGCCTCCCACATCACCAGCGCCTCCGGCTTGGCCACCGCATAGCCGTACTCGAAGCCCAGCGCGGCGTACTCCGACAGCAGCGAGTCGTAGATCCACAGATCGGCCTCGCGGGTGCACAGCGCCGACAGCGGCACATGCTCGGCGCCGGTCACATGGTCCACCAGGGTGGAGTGCCGGTGCGAGAAGGTCCCCCGGCGGCTGTCCTGACCGCTGAGCCGCACCGGGGTGCCCTCCATCAGCAGCGACCCGAAGGCCATCGCCTCGCCCACGCCCCAGTCGAACTCGCCGCTGCGGAACAGTTTGTTGCGCTGCTCGAACTGCCGGGCCAGCTTCGGATGCACGGTGAACCCCTCGGGCACCGTGTTGAGGGCCTCGTAGATGCGCTCCACCGTCACCGAGTCGATGGCGGTGCGGACGTGGGGCATCACGCCCATCGGCTCGGGCGGGCGCCGGGCCCGGATGTTGTGGCCGGGGGCGGCGTCCCGGGTCTCGTCGAGGGCGGCCTGGAGCTGGTCGCGGTACTCGGCCAGAGAGGCGTCGGCGTCCTCGGCGCTGATGTCGCCCCGCTTCAGCAGCGACTCCCGGTACTGGGTGCGCACCGACGGCTTGGCGTCGATGCGGCGGTACATGTCCGGCAGGGTGTAGCTGGGGTCGTCGCCCTCGTTGTGGCCGTGGCGCCGGTAGCAGATCATGTCGATCACGGCGTCCTTGTTGAACCGCTGGCGGTAGGCGAAGGCCAGGCGGGCCACCCGCACGCAGGCCTCGGGGTCGTCGCCGTTGACGTGGAAGATCGGCGCGCCGACCATCTTGGCCACGTCGGTGGAGTACTGGGTGGAGCGGGCCGAGTCCGGCGTGGTGGTGAACCCGAGCTGGTTGTTGATCACCAGATGGATGGTCCCGCCGACGCGGTACCCCCTGATGAGGCTCAGGTTGAAGGTCTCGGCCACCACGCCCTGCCCCGCGAAGGCGGCGTCTCCGTGCACCAGCAGCGGCATCACCGGGTAGGGGCCGTAGCTGCTCTCGGGCGGGATGTTGTCCATGCGGGCCCGGGCCATGCCCACCACCACCGGGTCGACCGCCTCGAGGTGGGAGGGGTTGGCGGCCAGCTCCACCAGCAGGTGCTTGCCCGACGGGCTCTCGTAGGCGCCGACCTGGCCGAGGTGGTACTTGACGTCGCCGCTGCCCTGGATCTGATCCTCGGTGATGGCTCCCTCGAACTCCTTGAACAGCTCGTGGTAGGTCTTGCCCACCAGGTTGACGAGCACGTTGAGCCGCCCCCGGTGGGCCAGGCCCATCACCACCTCGGCCAGCGGCGCGTCGGCCGCGCAGGTCAGCAGGGCGTCCAGCAGCGGGATAGCGGACTCGGCGCCCTCCAGTCCGAAGCGCTTCTGGCCCACGTACTTGGTGCCCAGGAAGCTGCTGAGGGCCTCGGCCGCGTTGAGCTGGCTGAGGATGCGGCGCTGGTCCTCGCCCTTGAGCTCGGTGTCGGACCCCTCGATCTGCTCTTGGATCCAGCGCTTCTCCTCGGGCTCCTGGATGTGCATGTACTCCACGCCGACGGTGCGGCAGTAGGCGTCGCGCAGCACGCCCAGAAGGTCGCCGAGCTTCATGCGGCGGTCCGGGCCCACGGTGGCGTAGATGCCGGTGTCGCTGCCGGTGAGGAACTCGCGGTCGAGGTCCCAGATGGTCAGCCCGTAGGTGGCCGGGTCGAGCTCGGAGTGCATCACCGGCGCCTCGTGGCGCAGCGGGTTGAGGTCGGCGATCAGATGGCCCCGCACCCGGTACTGGTTGATGAGCTGGTTGACCTTGGCCTGCTTCTCGAGCATGGCCGCCTCGCGGTCCACCGGGTTGAAGTCGCGCCGCCACTTCACCGCCTCATAGGGGATGTGCAGCGACCCGAAGGCCCCGCCGTAGAAGTCGTCGGCGCCCAACAGCAGGTCGTGCACCCGCTGCAGGAACAGCCCCGACTCGGCGCCCTGGATCACCCGGTGGTCGTAGGTGCTGCTGATCGTGACCAGCTTGCTCACCCCCAGGTCGGCCAGCAGCGCAGGGTCGGCGGCCTCGTACTCGGTGGGGTAGGCCAGCGCCCCGATGCCCACGATCGTGCCCTGCCCGGCCATCAGCCTGGGCACCGAATGCTGGGTGCCGATTGTGCCGGGGTTGGTGATGGTGACGGTCACGCCCGCCATGTCGTCGGCGCTGATCCTGCCCTCTCGGATCTTGGCGATCTGGGCGTCGTAGCGCTCCACGAAGTCGGCGAAGTCGAGGGTGTCGGCGTCGTGGATGCACGGCACCATCAGCGACCGGGTGCCGTCGTCGCGGGCGATGTCGACCGCGATCCCGAGGCCGATGTGCTCGGGCCGCACCACCCTCGGCTTGCCCGCCGCGTCGGTGGTGTAGATGTTGTTCATGGCCCCGACGGTGTCGCTGATGGCTCGCACCACCGCGTAGCCGATCAGGTGGGTGAACGAGACTTTGCGGACCATCTTGCGGCTGAGGTGGCCGTTGACGATCTTGCGGTTGACCTCGAGGAGCTTGGCGGGAACCTCGCGGAAGCTCGTGGCGGTGGGGACGGTCAGGCTGGCCTCCATGTTGGAGACGATGCGGGCGCCCACGCCCCTGATCGGCTCGCCGACGGGCGTGTCGGGCGACGGCTCCGGGCGCGCCTTGGCGGCTGCGGGCGGCTGCGGGGGATCGCCTGCGAGCGGTGCGGCCGCCGCGTCGGGCGCCGTCACCTCCGTGGCGGTGGTGTCGATGGTGGTGCGGGCGGCGGACGATGCCTTCGCCGATCGGCTCGGCGTGTCCGCCGTCTCGCCCTCGAACAGGGCCCGCCAGGCCTCGTCCACCGAGGCGGGGTCGGCCGCCCACAGGTCGCGCATCTCGTCGATGACCCAGGCGTTGGCCCCCAGAGAGTCGCTCGCTTCGGATCGGGTCCGCTCGTTCATGGCCGCGATCCTACTTTCACGCTTTCTGGTCGGGGTAGGGTCGGCTCGTGCGGGTCGTCACCTGGAACGTGAACTCCCTGAAGGCCCGCCTGGGCCGGGTGCAGCGCTGGATCGAGGCCTTCTCGCCCGATGTGATGTGCCTGCAGGAGACCAAGCTCGCCGACGACGCCTTCCCCGCACTGGCCTTCCAGTCGCTGGGATACGACTGCTTCCACCACGGCGAGGGACGCTGGAACGGCGTGGCCGTACTGAGCAGGGTGGGGCTCACCGACACGGTGGCCGGATTCGGCGACGGCATTGAGCCCGACCCCGACGCCCGCCTGGCCTGGGCCACCTGCGCCGGACTGCGGGTGGCTTCGTGCTATGTGCCCAATGGGCGGGCCGTCGGCCACGACCACTACCACTACAAGCTCGACTGGCTGAGCCGGCTGCGGGCCTCCCTCGACACGCAGGCCGATCCCGCCCGGCCCGTGCTGGTGTGCGGCGATTTCAACATCGCCCCCGACGACCGCGACGTGTACGACCCGGCCGCCTTTACCGACACCACCCACACCAGCGGGCCGGAGCGGGAGCGGCTGGCGGGCCTGCTCGACTGGGGCCTCGTCGATGTGTTCCGCCAGCACCACGACGGTGCCGGGCTGTTCACCTGGTGGGACTACCGGGGAGGAAACTTCCACAAGCGCAAGGGCATGCGCATCGACCTCGCCCTGGCCACCCGGTCGGCAGCCGGCGCGACCGCCTTCGTGCTCGTCGACCGCAACGAGCGCAAGGGTCCCAAGGACGACCCGCCCAGCGACCACGCCCCCCTGTTCGTCGATCTCGACGAGAGTGCGCTGACACAGCCATGCTGACGCCGCTGGACGAGCACGCCCTGCTCGTCTTCTGGACCCAGTTGCTGGTGCTGGTGGCCGCGGCCCGGGCCGCGGGGTACCTGATGCGCAAGGTTGGGCTGCCGTCGGTCATTGGCCAGTTGGCCGCGGGGGTGGTGCTCGGCCCCTCGGTGTTCGGCGCGGTGTGGCCCAGCGGGTTCGAGTGGTTCCTTCCCCACGAGGAGATCTCCTCGGGCGCGATCTTCGCCGTCGCCTGGCTCGGAGTGGCCCTGCTGCTGGTCACCGCCGGCTTCGAGACCGACCTGGCGCTGATCCGACGCCTGGGCGGGCTGCCGCGCTGGTGACGGGCTTCAGCCTGGTGGTGCCGCTGGTCGGCGGCCTGGTGACCGGGCTGCTGCTGCCCGACGACTTCGTGGGCGGCGGCGCCGACCGCACCGTGTTCGCCCTGTTCGTGGCGGCGGCGCTGTCGGTGTCGGCGCTGGCCGTGATCGCACGGATCCTGTCGGAGCTGGGCTTGATGAGGCGCGACTTCGGCCAGATAACGGTGGCGGCCGGCATGGCCAACGACGTGGTCGGATGGGTGATGCTCGCCGTCTTCACCGGCTTCGCCACCGCAGGCGAGGTGTCGGTGGGGGCCACGCTGCGCACGGTGCTGGGACTGGCCGCCTTCCTGCTGCTGGCCATGACGCTGGGCCAGCGGGCCGTGGACGCCGGTCTGCGCAGGATCCGTCGCGACGGGCCCGACCTGCACGGCGCGCTCGGCATCGCGGTGATCGTCATGCTGGTGTTCGGGGTGGCCACCCAGGCGCTGGGCATCGAGGCGGTGCTGGGGGCGTTCGTGGCCGGGGTGGTGCTGAACCGGTCGCGCTTCCAGCAGCACGAGGTTGTGCATCACATCGAGTCGCTCACCAACGCCTTCCTAGCGCCGGTGTTCTTTGCCACAGCCGGGCTGCGGGTGGATCTCGCCCTGCTGGGGTCCGCCGATGCGCTGGCGTGGGCCGGGGCGGTGATGGCGGTGGCAATCGTGGCCAAGTTCGCGGGCGCCTTCGCGGGGGCGCGGCTGGCCGGGCAGTCGTCGCGGGCCGCGGTGGCGCTGGGCGCCGGGCTCAACGCCCGGGGCGCCCTCGAGATCGTCATCGCCTCGGTGGGGCTGTCTCTGGGCGTGTTCAGCGAGACCGCCTACACCGTCATCGTGATAGTGCCCCTGGTGACCTCGGTGTTCGCCGCGGTGAGCCTGCGGCTGGCGGTGCGGGACTGGATGGGATCGCCCGCGGAGCGCGAGCGCCTCGAGCGCGAGGAGGCGTTGAGCCGCAACCTGGTGGTGCGCTCGTCGCGGCTGCTGCTCGCGTCGCGGGCCGAGCCGGCGTCCATCGCGGCTGCTCAGCTCATGCACCTGGCCTGGCCTCCGCAGGTTCCGGCCACCGTCATCTCGGTGGCGCCGGAGAGCCCCGGCGACGGCGCCTACCACACCGACGGCGCAACCAGGCCGCAGTGGCCCGACATCGCCATCATCCGCAGCGTGCTCGACGGCCGCGACGTCGATCATCGCCAGGTGCGAGCCTCCAGCCCGGCCGGTGCGGTCGTGGCCGCGGCCATCGTGGCTGAGGCTCGCCTCGGCTACGGGGCGATCTGCGTCGGTGTGGCCGGACGCCATGAGGGCCAGCTCTACTCGCCGCTGGTCGACGAGCTGCTGCTGCACTCGCCGCTGCCGGTGGTGATCGTGCGGCGGGCCGAGGGTCTGGAGACGCCCCTGCCGGGGGCCTTCACCCGGGCCATCGTGCCGGTCACCGGGACCCGGTCGTCGAGAGCCGCCCAGGAAGTGGCCTTCGGGGTGAGCAGCCAGCTGGGAACCGAGGTGGTGCTCACCCATGTGGTGCAGCGGCACTGGGCGGAACTGCGGCTCCCCAGGCGACTGGCCCGCACCAGGCTGGCGGCTCGGGTGCTGGGCGAGCCTGCGGTCGAATCACCTGACGCGGTGGTTGAGGCGCTTATGGACGGGGCTCAGGCTCGGGGCGCCGAGATGGGAGTCGAGGCCCGCACCCTGGTTCGGGAGGGCTCATCTGCGGCCTTGACGCTGGTGGCAGCGGCCGCCGAGCAGCAGGCCGACCTGGTGGTGCTGGGCGCATCGTTGCGCAACGTCGACGGCCGCCCCTTCCTGGGTCACACCGTGGAGACGGTCTTGGAGCGCTGTACCGCCAACGTGGCGGTAGTGGCCCTGCCCCGCGCCTGACCGGGGCTAGGAGTCGTCCCCGTCCAGTTCGCCTTGAGGCGGATCGATGCCCAGCCGACCTTCGATGCGGGCGATGCGCTCACCGTTTCGGGCGATGCGCTCGCCGTTGCGGGCGATGGCCGATCGCAGAGCCTCATGGTCGCGGCTGTTGTCCTCTCGCAAGTTGTCGAGGGCACCCATTGCATCGTCTCGGAGCTTGTTGATGCTGCCGGTGGTTTCGTCTCGGAGCTTGTTGATGCTGTGCTGCTGGTGCCAGATGATTCCCAACACTCCCAAGATCACAGTCACAATTTGCAGAATTGTCTCAGCGGGCATGGCCGCGAACCTTAGTTGGGGCTCACACAAGATGCAACACAAGAATACGAGAAATGTCTACTCGGCCCTGGTTCTCTCGAGTGTGCGCCTCGACTGCGCCACACCGGCTCGGTTGATGGCCCGCTGCGCCTCGGTGCTGGCCGCGTTGGCTTCACCGAAGGCTGAGAGCCACGGCGACGGCTTCCTGTCCATCGACTTGCCGCCCAGCTCGCGCCGGTCGCACCACAGCACATGGAGTTCGCGCTCGGCCCGGGTGGCGGCCACATGCAGCAGGCGGCGCTCCTCGGCTCGGGCGGCGGCGGTGCGGGCGTGGGCGATGGGCACGAACCCGTCCTCAATGCCGACGAGGTGGACGATGGGCCACTCCAGGCCCTTGGCGCCGTGGAAGGTGGTCAGATTGACACCATCGGACGATGCCAGCAGACGGTCGTCGGCCCGCAGGGCGGTGGTGAACGAGTTGACAGTGGCATCGGGGTCGAGCGACAGATGGTCCTCGGCGAACTCCAGGAAGGCCTCGACGTTGGCTCGGGCCTCGGGCGTGTCGAGGGCCGGGTTCTCGCTGGCATCCGGCGATTCGCGCAGCCACTGGCGGGCGTCGGCCACACAGGAGGCCAGCGGTGCGCTCCGTGACCAGGCCTGCTGCACCGCCGCGATCTCGGGCCGGCGGAGCAGGGCGGCCTCGCTGGTGGCGGCCACCGGGATGCCCTGGCGCAGCAGCGCCCTGCGCAACGGCTCGAGCTGGGCGTTGGTCCGGGCCAGCACCGCCTGCCGTCGCCACCGCGAACCGGGCCGGTGGCGCCCGCGGACCAGGCGGGCCAGCACCGCGGCCTCCTCGGCACCGTCACAGACGGTGACCGTGGGGTCGTCGCCCGACGGGCGCACCGCGGGCTGGGGGGACCGGTCAAGGATCCGGCCCGCCGCGGCCAGCACTTCGGGCGTGGAGCGGAAGTTGGTGCGCATGTGCAGCACCGCACAGCCCGCGAAGTGGTCTCCGATCGAGCCGATCAGGCCGGGATCGGCGCCGTTCCAGCCGTAGATGGCCTGGTCGGGGTCGCCCACTGCCAGCAGCGTCGAGTCCGGCCCCAGCCACGACTTCAAGAGCGCGAACTGCAGCGGGTTGATGTCCTGGAACTCGTCCACCAGCAGGTGCTGGTGCAGCCAGCGGTGGGCGGCCGCATGCTTCGGCTCGTTCGCCATCAGCTCCACCGAGCGAGCCAGCACGTCGTCGAAGTCGAGCACCCTGCGCTTGTGCTTGGCCGACTCGTAGTCGGCGTAGATCTGGGCGAAGCGGTCGCTGCGCCCCGAAGGCGTCTGGCGTCCCGCCTGCCGTGCCGCCCCAGAGTAGGCCTCGGGGGCAACCTGACGGGCCCGGCACCAGGCGATCTCGTTGGCGATGTCGGCGGCTGCGGCCCGGTCGGCCCGGGGCCGCAGCTCGGTGATCAGCCTCACCGCGTTGTCGAGGATCCGGGGCGGGCGCCGGCCGGTGTCGGCGGCGTAGCGGCGGAGTTGGGCCAGTGCAATGGCGTGGAAGGTTCCGGCCCGCACCGCATCGTTGAGGCCGAGGCCCCTCAGCCGGGACCGCAGCTCGCGGGCGGCCCGGCGGGTGAAGGTCACCGCCAGGGTGCGCCGCGGGTCGATGTGGCCCTCGCCCGCCTGCCAGGCGATGCGCCGGGTCAGGACGCGGGTCTTGCCCGAGCCGGCGCCGGCGATGATGCACAGCGGCGAGGCTCGGGTCGTGACCGCGTCGCGCTGCTCGGCCGTCAGGCCCTCCAGCAGCGGATGCTCTGCTTCGGTCACCGCCCGACCCTAGAGGCGGAGCGGACGGGCACGCGAGGCCGTGGGCTGTGTTGCCGGGGTTTGGGCGGTCAGTGAACGAAGCGAACAAAGCGGGAGATCCGAGGCCGAGCGGACCCGGCGTAGTCAGATGCAGGGCGAATCGGCGCGCCGCTGCGGCGGTACTGTCGGGCCGGTGTTCCTGATCGACGAGGCCCGCTTCGAGCAGCTGGTGGGCGAGGCTCTCGATTCGCTGCCCCCCGCGCTGGGGGAGATGATGGAGAACATCGTGGTGGTGGTGGAGGACGCCCATCTCCGAGAGGATCTGCTCGGCCTCTACGAGGGCGTGCCCCTGACCGAGCGAGAGGACTACGGCGGGCTGGCCATGCCCGACCGGGTGACCGTCTACCGGCTGCCGATCTGTGGGATGTGCGACAGCGAGGACGAGCTGCTGGACGAGATCACCGTCACCGTGGTGCACGAGGTGGCCCACCACTTCGGCATCGACGACGAGACCCTGCACGAACTCGGCTGGGACTGACCGGCGGCTGCGCGGGCCCTGCCTCGCCCGTGTGAGCCGGATTCGCCCGTCCAGCCGCGCTCAGCCTCAGGCCAGGCGGGGGAAGCGGCTACGGGGGCCTGCCTCGGCCCAGTCCATGTGATTGCGGACATATTCGTTGGCGGCGTCGCGCTCCGGGCTGAAATCCCACGAGTGCTCGCCGCCGGACGGTGCGGCGGCGTGCAGCACCCGCCGGGAGCGCTGCGAGTGCAGCACCCGCTCCCGGATGGCGCCGCTGTCCCAGCGCTGGGCCGTCTCGGCCGCGAAGGCGCCGGCCAGCGCGGCACTGTCGGGATCGTCGGCCAGGTTGTGGCGCTCGTCGGGATCGGACTCCACGTCATAGAGCAGCGGGGGGTCGGCATCGCAGTGGATGTACTTGTGGCGGCCCCGCCGGACCATGAACATCGGGTGCGAGGTCATCTCGGCGGTGTACTCGCCGGTCGTCTCGTCCACCGGATCGGTCCCTCCGGACGCCAGGTCCCACAGGCTGCGCCCCGCGATCGGCGCGCCGAGATCGGGCCAGGCCGCGCCGTCGGCCGCGATGTCGAGCAGGGTCGGCAGCACGTCCAGGTGCGAGCAGACGCTGGCGGCCGTCGTGTTGGCCACGCCGGGCCCGGCCATGATCAGCGGCACCCGGGCCGAGCGCTCGAAGAACGAGAACTTGAAGAACATGCCCCGGTCGCCGAGCATGTCGCCGTGGTCGCTGGTGGCGATGACCACGGTGTCGTCGCGGCGCCCGGTCTCGTCCAGCACCTCCACGAGGCGCCCCACCCAGGAGTCGAAGTAGCTCGTGTTGGCGTAGTAGGCGCGGCGGGCGCTGCGGCACTGGTCTTCGGTGTAGCCGACGGCGTCGGCCTCGATGCCGCGGCGGATGCGCCGGGTGTGGGGGTCCATGGCGTCGGCGGCCATTGGCTCGGGCAGGTCGATGTCGTCGTGGTCGTAGAGGTCCCACCACTCGGGTCGGGCCACGTAGGGGTCGTGGGGGTGGATGAACGACGCCACCAGGAAGAACGGCCGCTCGTCGGGGTCGCGGGCCAGGTCGTAGAGGCGGCGCACCGCCGCGAACCCGACCTCCTCGTCGTAGTCGATCTGGTAGGTGGCCAGGGCCTGTCCGGCCTCCGCAAGGCTGTCCATGTTGTGGTACCACTTGCCGATCCTCGTGTGGGGATCGTCCCAGTTGGGGGTCCAGGCGAAGTCGGCGGGGTAGATGTCGGTGGTGAGGCGCTCGTCGAAGCCGTGGAGCTGGTCGGGCCCGACGAAGTGCATCTTGCCCGAGAGGATCGTGCGGTACCCGGCGAGCAGAAGGTAGTGGGCCAGCGTCGGCACCGATGCGGGGAACTCGGCGGCGTTGTCCCATGCCCCGATGGCCGACACCGGCTGTCCGGCCAGCATCGTGAAGCGGGCCGGGGCGCAGATGGGGGAGTGGCAGTAGGCCGCGTCGAAGCGGGCGCCGCGCTCGGCTAGGGAGTCCATCGCCGGGGTGCGCACCAGCGGATGGCCGTAGGCCCCGGTGAAGTGGGGCGCGAGCTGATCCGCCATGACTATCAGGATGTTGGGCTGGCTCATGGGCAGAAGCTACCGGCGTGGGCCCCGCTCATGGGTGTAAGCAGGCGCGGCGCGGCCGGGTGACGGTCCGCGCCGGGCGATCGCGCCGTGGCTACGTTTCAGCTGAGCCTCGTTCGCCGTCGATTGGGAGCCACAAATGCAGCCAACCGTTGATTCGCCTAGAGCCGATGGAGCCAAATCCGGGCCGTGCGTTTGGCCTCGGACGCTTGTCGCTGTGGTGGCTGCGACGACCCTCTTGGCCTCGCTGAACGCGACCTCGACTGCGTTGGCCCAAGAGGCCGAGCCCACCGACCGCGGCGTGCTCATGGAGTTCTTCGAGTCCACCGGCGGCGACGATTGGGATCGAGGCGACCTCTGGGGCTCGGACCTGCCGCTGGACAGCTGGCACGGCGTCGTTGCCGATGGCGAGGGCAGGGTTCTTCGCTTGGAGCTGCCGTCGAACGGGCTGTCGGGTTCGATACCGGCCGCCATCGGCGGCCTCGCCCGCTTGCAGCATCTGGATCTCGGCGACAACGAGCTCTACGGGGAGATACCGGGCGAGATCGGAGAGCTGCGCAACCTCACTCACCTGGACCTTCAAGACAACGACCTCGACCGGCAGATTCCGGCCGCGCTCGGCGACCTCGACAAGCTCGCCACCCTGAACCTGCGGGGCAACGGCCTGTGGGGGGCGCTCGCGCCGGAGCTCGGCCAACTGGCGAGCCTGGAGATCTTGGACCTTCGCGACAACGGGTTCTCCCGCGAGATTCCCGCCGAGTACGGAGGCCTCACGTCGCTCACCCGCATGGCGCTCAGCGGCAACCGGCTGTCGGGCGAGATCCCCGCTGAGTTGGGCGGCCTCACCGAACTTGTCTGGCTGGACTTGAGCTCCAACGGCCTTTTCGGTGAGATCCCCGCTGAGTTGGGCGGCCTCACCGGCCTGGTTTGGCTGGATCTGAGCTCCAACAGCCTGTCGGGTGAGATCCCCGAGAACCTCAGCTTTATGTCGAGGCTGGAGCGTCTCGATCTTCACGACAACGAGTTGTCGGGCGAGATTCCCGATGCGCTCGGCCTCCTGGACCGACTCGAGGATCTCAGCCTCAGCGTGAACGGCCTGTCGGGGCCGATTCCCGCCCGACTGGGCGATCTTGAGGCACTGAGGACCGCATGGCTCGGCCACAACCGCCTGTCGGGGCCGATTCCCGCCGAGTTGGGCAATCTCGCGAGCCTGCGGCACCTGTGGATCGAGGACAATGAGCTGACGGGGCCGATACCAGCCGAGCTGGGCCGTCTCGCCCATCTCAGGGACCTGCTGCTGGAGGACAATCGGCTGTCGGGCTCCATTCCCGCTCAGCTTGGGAGGCTCTCGAGGCTGGAGCGGCTGTACCTCCACAACAACGACCTATCGGGAAAGATTCCGGCGCATCTTGTGGAGTTGTCGAGCCTCAGGGAACTGGACCTCTCCCACAACCGCCTCACCGGCGAGATCCCCGCGGGCATCGGCGAGCTCGCGAAGCTGGAGCGGCTCAGCCTGGCCGACAACTGGCTGTGGGGCGAGATTCCCGCGGGCATCGGCGAGCTCGCGAAGCTGGAGCTGCTGCTGCTGCACAACAATGAGTTGTCGGGCGAGATCCCCGAAAGCGTCGGCCGCCTCGCCAGCCTCACCGAGCTCAGCCTCCGCAACAACCAGCTGTCGGGCTCGATCCCGGCCGGGATCGGCAGGCTCAAGCAGCTCACCCGGCTAGACGCCCGCCACAACCGGCTCTCAGGCCAGATCCCCGCCGCCATCGGCGACCTCGACGCGCTCGAAGTTCTCAGCCTGAGCGGCAACCGGCTGAGCGGGCCGATCCCCGAGAGCCTGGCCGAACTCTCGGGCCTGGCCCGCCTGGAGATGCGCGGCAACCGTCTGACGGGCGAGATCCCGGCCTCGCTGGGCACGCTCGACCAGCTCGAACTGCTCGACCTCAGCCGCAACCAGCTGGTCGGGGAGATTCCAGCGGCGCTCGGCGAACTCTCAAGCCTCAAGTCGCTGAACCTCAGCTTCAACTTCATCGAGGGCGAGATTCCCGCCGAGTTGGGCAGCCTCACCAACCTCAGGCTCCTGAAGCTGCGGTTCAACCAGCTGTCGGGTGCGATCCCCCCCGAGTTGGGTGGTCTCGCCGACCTCAGGCAGCTCAACCTGTGGCACAACCAGCTGTCGGGCGCGATCCCGGCCGAGTTGGGGAACCTCGCCAACCTCACCCGGCTCGACCTCGACGAGAACCAGCTGTCGGGCGAGATCCCGGCCGAGTTGGGCAATCTCACGGGGCTGCAAGAACTGTGGCTGCGGGGCAACGAGCTGTCGGGCGCGATCCCCGCCGAGTTGGGCAACCTGACCGGGCTGCGGCGCCTCTACCTCGACGGTAACCGGCTCACCGGCGAGATCCCGGCCGAGTTGGGCAACTTGGCCGCCATCAAGCGGCTGTGGCTCCAAGACAACAGCCTGTCGGGCGAGCTACCCACCGAGTTGGGCAAGCTGCTGGCCGATCTCGACCAAATCATCCTCGGCGGCACCAATTCGTTCGAGGGATGCCTGCCTGCGGCCTGGGCGCCACCCGAGACCCTGATCCACGATCTGGGCGCGCTGGGCTTGGAGTCCTGCACCGAAGCCGGGGGAGAACAGCCCGGGTCGGAAGGCTGAGAGCAAGCGGGTTTTTCGGGCCTGGTTGGCGCTTGGCCGCGGCGCGCTAGCCTGACCGGCGCGGCATGTGGGCGGGTACCTCTAGCCGCCAGCGCCGCGCACTGGAGAACCATTCTGACTGAATCGACCGGCTCGCGGTGTGCCCCTGTGCCTGATGTCACGCGCCGCGGCTCATCCCCCCCTTCGGTGGCTGCACCCTTCCGCAGTGCTCTGCTGATCGTGGCAGTCATGGCGGTGCTCGGCTTCGGGTTGGCAGCCGCGCAATCCCGGGCTCGAACCGCTGAGGCCAGCAGCTCTAGCTCAAGTGCGGCCGCAGGGCGAGAGGTGGCCGAGAACCAACCGGCCGGCACTCACGTCGGTGCCCCGGTAACCCCGAACAATCCCGTCGGCACCGTGACCCACCGGCTTGGGGGCGCCGACGCCGCGAGCTTCGCCATCGACTCTGCCAGCGGACAGCTTCGCACCGGCGATCGGCTCGACTATGAGGAGCAGAACCGCCACACGGTGACGGTCACGGCCACCGACGACAATGGCGACACCGAGTTCGAGGTGTCGATTTCCGTCACGGACGTCGAAGAGCCGGGCACGCTGTCGGTGGCTCCCGAGACTGTCCGCGCCGGCACCATCGTCCGGGCCCGCCTGACCGAACCAGACGGCGGAGTCGATCCCGCATCAGTCATATGGGACTGGAGCGTGTCCGATGACGGTACGGCCTTCACCAGGGTGACTTCTGGAATCTCCGGCGAGCAGCCCGGCAAGAACTCTGAGGCAGCAGCCTTCGAGTCGGCCCTTGAGCACGCCGGCAAGTATCTCAAGGTGCGGGCCAGGTACACCGACCGACGCAGCCCCAATGACGTGGTCTGGGACAAGGTGGCCGAGTGGGTCTCTCCCGCCCCGATAGCGGCCGGCGAATCGCCGCCGGCGCTGGCCGTGAGCCCGGTAATGTCGGGACTCGCCATTCCGTGGGATGTCGCCTTCACGCCGGACGGCACCATGCTGGTCACCGAGCGGGGCGGTCGCTTGCTGAGCCGTCGCCCCGATGGGCGGGTGCAGCAGGTCAGTGCAGACTTCAGCGACGTCTTCAGCAACATCTATGTGGGACTCACGAGCCTCGAGGTCGACCCCGACTTCGCCACGAACCGGCGCTTCTACACTTGCCAGGCCCACTCCGGCGGTGCGGGCGTGCAGGTGATTGCCTGGACCATGAACGCGGATTACAGCGCGGCCACTCGCGTCGCTGATCCGCTGGTGGACGGCATTCGTCTCAACCAGCCTGCCCGCCACGGCGGTTGTCGCATACGTTTCGGCCCCGACGGCTACCTGTGGATCACCACTGGTGACGGAGACAACCCCCCGGCCCCTCAAGACCTCAACTCCCTAAGCGGCAAGGTGCTGCGCGTCGATGCGCAAACGGGCCTTGGGGCACCCGACAACCCCTTCACGGCTGACAACAACCCAGTCAGCAGTCGCATCTACACCTACGGACACCGCAACCCGCAGGGCCTCGCCTTCCGACCGGGCACCAATCAGGCGTGGTCGGTGGAGCACGGTCCGTCATACGACGACGAAATCAACCTCCTGGTCAGCGGTGGCAACTATGGCTGGGATCCGGATTGGCGCAACGGCTCATACGACGAGAACGTGCCGATGACCGACTTGGAGGCGTTCCCTGAGGCGCTTGAGGCCAAGTGGCATTCAGGGTTTCCGGCGATCGCGACCAGCGGCGCAGCCTTCCTGGACGGAGAGGGCTGGGGAGTCTGGGACGGACGGCTGGCGGTGGCATTGCTGAAGCAGCGGCAGCTCAAGCTCTTCGAGTTCAGCGAAGACGGCACCCTGATAAGCGAAGTTCTCGTGTCTGAGCTCGACCAGGCATACGGTCGCTTGCGCTCACCGGTGCTCGGGCCCGACGGAGCCCTGTACGTCACGACTTCCAACGGCCCTGGGAATGACCAAGTCCTTCAGGTTCACGGTCCCTCGACGCCGCGACTGGGCGGCGAGAAGGCCGTCGCGTACCCCGAAGGGGACACCCAGGCGGTGACAACCCTCGTGGCCCACAATCTCGGTGGCTCCGTGAGTTGGACGCTTGAAGGCGAGGATGCGTCAGCCTTCGACATCTCAGCCGCTGGAGTGTTGAGCTTCCGAGCAACTCCCCAGACAGCCGCGCCGGGTGACGCCGACGCCGACAATGTCTACTACGTGATGGTCAAGGCCGATGACGGCGACGATCCAGTCCACTCGGCCGTTGTGGTCACAGTAGTGGGCCCGGAGGTGAGCATCACGCCTGGACCAGGAGTAACCGAGGGCGGCGACGCGGTGTTCACGGTGTCGGCGGACCCGGTGCCGTCGAGTCCCTTGACGGTGACCGTCAACGTTGCCCAGAGCGGTGACTACGGTGCGGCGACGGGTTCGCGTCAGGTGACGATCTCGACGGGCGGCACCGGCTCGTTGACCGTTTCTACGAGCGATGACAGTCGCGCCGAGGCTGACGGCCGAATCACCGCGACGCTGACGGCGGGTCTGGAATACACCGTCTCGCCTGCAGCCGGTTCGGCGAGCGTAGCTGTGGCCGACGATGACGCGCCGCCCCCAGACCCGTGCGTGACCGCGCTTGCCGGCGACGGGAGCGTCTCCGGCAATTGGACGGGTGCGTGCCGGTCGGAGGCTCGAAATGGCCGCAACGCGCACTTCTACACGTTCTACTCGGAGAGCGGCAGCACGGTGACGATCGATCTGGAGTCGAGGGTCGACACGTACCTGTTCTTGCGGTCTGGCGAGAACCAGAAGTCTGGACATGCTGTGCGCTCCAACGATGACGGCGGCAACGGCCTCAACTCGCGCATCGTCGAGTCGTTGTCGGCGGGGCACTACACGATTGAGGCGACCACCTACACCAGATCGAGGACAGGGTCGTTCAAGTTGACGGTTGATGGCCTTCCAGAGCCATCCGCGGTTGACCCGGAAATCCGTATTGCGGCCGGCCAAGGTGTCACCGAGGGCGGCGACGCGGTGTTCACGGTGACCGCGGATCCACCACCGTCAGCGGCGCTGTCGGTGAGCGTTGCGGTGTCTCAAACCGGCGACTACGCGGCGACCGGTTCGCAGACGGTCACGATCCCGACCTCTGGCAGTGTTGCGTTGACGGTCGGCACGACGAACGACAGCGCCGACGAATCCGACGGGTCGGTCACCGTCACTCTCAACGCCGGTCAGGGCTACACCGTGTCTGCGACCGCCAACACGGCCACAGTCGCAGTAGCCGATGATGATGTGCCCGAGGTCAGCATCGCGGCGGGCGGTGGCGTGACCGAGGGCGGCGACGCGGTGTTCACGTTGACTGCGGATCCGGCGCCGTCGGCGGCGTTGTCGGTGGATGTGACGGTGGCGCAGTCCGGTGATTTCGGTGTGTCCACCGGCTCGCGCCAGGTGACGGTTTCGACGTCTGGCACTGCGACGCTGACAGTCTCGACTGCCAACGACAGCACCGATGAGGCTGATGGTTCGGTGACGGTGACGGTGGACGACGGCTCGGGTTACAGCGTGTCGGCCACCGCCAACACGGCGACTGTCGCAGTGAGCGACGACGACGATCCGCCGTGTGTGTCGCAGTTGCCGTCCGACGCGATCACGATTGCCGAGGTGCAGCAGTGGCGTGGCGATTACAGCCATAGCGCGCATCAGCAGCGTTGGGATCGGGTGCTGGCCGCGTTGGGGGTGGATACTGGCGAGGCGGCGATGACCGTGGCCGATGCCCAGTCCATCAAGAGCCGGTTCGACAACACGCGCTGGGATCGCACGGTGCGCACCCTGCAAGCCATGGCACAATGCAACAACCCACCGCCGCCGCCTCCGGTGGTCGAGCCCGAGGTGAGTATCGCTGCGGGTGCGGGCGTGACCGAGGGCGGCGACGCGGTGTTCACCGTGACCGCGGATCCGGCGCCGTCGGCTGCGTTGACGGTGGATGTGACGGTGGCGCAGTCCGGTGATTTCGGTGTGTCCACCGGATCGCGCCAGGTGACGGTGCCCGCCAGCGGCACCGTGTCGTTGACGGTCGCCACCGTCAACGACAGCGTCGACGAAGCAGATGGGTCGGTCACCGCCACTGTGAACAGCGGTCAGGGATACACCGTTTCGAGCACCGCGGGTGTCGCGGCCGTGGCAGTGGCCGACGACGACGATCCGCCACCCCCGCCGCCGCCTCCGGTGGTTGAGCCGGAGGTCTCCATCACCCCAAGCGGCTCGGTCGTCGAGGGCGCAGACGCGGTGTTCACCGTCACTGCTGACCCCGCGCCCTCAAGCCCGCTGACGGTCGATGTCACGGTGACGGCATCAGGCGATTTCGGTGCGGCCACCGGCGCTCGGCAGGTGACGGTCCCCACTTCGGGGAGCGCGACGTTGACGGTGTCCACGACCAATGACGATGTTGATGAGCCGGATGGGTCGGTGACGGTGACCGTCGATGGCGGGTCGGGCTACACGGTGTCGGCGACACAGGGCTCCGCGGCGGTGGCGGTGTCAGACGACGACGACCCGCCCCCGCCTCCGCCTCCGCCGCCGGTGGTTGATCCCGGGTTCTCTATTGAGGATGCTTCTGGCGCAGAGGGTGAGCAGGTGAGTGTCAGGGTGACTTTGTCGCATGCTTCGAGTCAGCGTTTGCGGGTGTACTGGAAGACGGAGTTCGGTGGATCCAGCGCGTGGAATCCCAGGAATCCGATCTGGGCGGTGACGGACGTCGACTTCGGCAGAGCGGGCGGCTGGTTGACGTTCGAGCCCGGTGTGGTCGAGCGTCAGGTGCGGGTGAGCCTCCTAGAGGACTCTCGGGTCGAGCCCGTCGAGGAGTTCCAGGTGAACTTGGTGTTCGTGTCGCCCTTCGGGGCCGTCCCCATCGCCAACGGCAGAGCCATCGTCACCATCACCGACAACGACTAGATGCGACGACCGTCTCGTAGGCATGTTCCGCTAGCTGTGGCAATTGAGGACCGGATTTTGTCCATCAGAGACGACCTTGCCAACCATCTCCCTGGCCGCCTCCTCTCCAGAGGAACGGACGTGAACCGCCCGGTCGGGCGGCGATATTGGCCAATTGCCCTGCTGGGGGGGGGGGTGTGATTGCGTTACTGGCCGCCATTGTCCTGTTTCCACAGACAGCAATGGCGAGCGACCCGCCTGGACCATGCGAAGACGGCTACGTAGCCCCAACCCCGGTAGCGGTGGCAGTGACCGATGTTCCCATCGAGGTAGCTTCGACTACCTCTGACTATTTTGTATTGTATGTTCAGATCGACAACGTAGCCGGTGTCACCAAAGTCGACGGGACAACTAACCGCCTCCCCATATCAGTCACGCTGGGAGAGGATGGCACTACGCCCCTTGTCGACGGCCTGCCCCCCTTGAGCCCTGACCGGTATCGCGTAGAAAAATATTCGGTGGCGCAACCCGGAGACATCGACGGCGACTGCGTGGATGACCTGACGGAACTGGCAGACTTGGGGACCTACAATCCGGTCAACCCGGCCAATGCCATAGACATGGTCAATGGCGCGGTCGCCATTGATTCCTTGGAGACGTTCCAGGAACTGTCGTTCAATGGAACTTCACAGTATATGGATTTGGCCTATCTCCAGAACCTGGAGTTCATCAAGTTCTATATGTTGAATACTGCTGCCGACAATCCAATCACTTATTTCATCAACACGAATACCACGCAGAACCACGGCTCATTCGCGCACTCCATAGGCATGCATATTTCTGCCGGCTCAACCTTCACAAAGGGCGAGATCGTGTACCACCCCAACGTACGGGCTCTGGACGGGTCAATGGGGATCTATCGCTTTAGCTTCGATGCGCTTGAGGATGGAAATCTCAAGAACATTGCGAAATATAACGAGGTTCTGGCATCAGCTATGCCCCTGCTTGAGAATAACCTGTTTTACTATCCGCTTACGGACAATCAACTCCGTGTCTATCGGCGGAATAAGAAATCCTTTGACGACTCCAGGGTCAACGTGCTGTTGGAGAAAGACATACTCGCGGACGTTGACTTCATGCCCTTCAACCAAGCTGAAGGGTACGGACGGCTGCGGCTGATGGAGGATGATGACCGTCCCAGCCCCTACGACGTGGCCATCTACACGAGCTTGCCCAACGACCTGCCCCGCGTGGCCGGCACTATCACCACCGTGCCGCAAACGCCGCTGTCCCACGTCAACCTGCGCGCCATTCAGAACGGCCTGCCCAATGCGTTCATCCGCGACGCGCTCGAAGAGGACGCCATCGCCTCCCTGATGGACAGCTACGTCTATTACGCGGTCACCGCAGACGGCTACACCATTCGCGCCGCAACAAAAAAGGAAGTGGACGACTACCACGAGAGTCTTCGTCCCCAGAGCGCCCATACCCTGCAAAGCGACTTGACGGTCACCGAAATCGCCGCGCTGGCGGATGTCAGCTTCGACGACTGGACCGCCTTCGGCGTCAAGGCGGCCAACGTCGCCGAACTCACGAAACTCTCTCTGCCCGACGGTACCACTCCGGTGGGCTTCGCAGTTCCGTTCTACTTCTACGACGAATTCATGAAGCAGGCGACTGTTTCCGAGAAGACGCTTCTCGGCAAGAAGAAGTGGCCCGACGACGAAAAGATTGAGCTGGCGGCTGGAACGACGCTGGCGAGCGCGGTCACGCAGATGCTGGCACACCCCAAGTTTCAGACAGACTATGACATCCAGGAAGAGATGCTCGACGATCTGCGCGATGCCATCAAGGACGCGATCACACCCAAATTCATCCTTGACGCTCTGACCGCCATGCACGCCAAGTATCCCGACGGCCAGTCATTGCGATACCGGTCCAGCACCAACAATGAAGACCTTCCATCGTTCAACGGGGCCGGTCTGTACAGCTCCAAGACCCAGGACGCGGATGAGACCGCAGAAGACGGCATCGACAAGTCCATCAAGGGTGTCTGGGCCAGCCTGTGGAACTACCGCGCCTTTCTGGAGCGCGACTTCCACCGGATCGATCACACTACCGTGTACATGGGCGTCCTCGTGCATCCGAACTATTCCGACGAGCTGGTCAACGGCGTCGCGGTTAGCTATGACCCCGTCACCTTCCAGGAGAATGCCTACTATGTCAACTCGCAAGTGGGCGAGGACTTGGTAACCAATCCCGAGGCGAACTCCCAGCCTGAGCAACTGCTGCTGGGAACCACCGGTGCCGCCACCGTGCTGTCGCGCTCCAACCTGGCGACTTCCAACAATCTCCTGATGACTGACGCCCAGATGCGTCAACTGCGCAGCAACCTTGAAACCATCCATGACCATTTCGAGACCCTCTACGGGGTTCAGGATGGTGATGACTATGCCATTGAGATCGAGTTCAAGATCACTGCTGACAAACGGCTGGCCATCAAGCAGGCCCGGCCGTGGATCTTCACCGATCCGCTGGAACTGACCCCGACGGTGACGATAGGCTTGAGTTCGGCCCAGGCCACCGAGGGTGCCGGACTGGAGCTAACAGCAACTCGCAGCGGCGGTGTGTTGTCGGTGCCCCTAACCATTGGCCTGACCTGGAGCGAAACCGGCGCGATGCTCACCAGCGCCAGACCGGGGTCCGTGACAATCCCGGTCAATCAGGCAAGCACAACCATAAACGCGCCAATCGACGACGACCAGGAAGACGAGCATGACAGCACAGTAACCGTGAGCGTTGCCGACAACAGTGACTACGTCATCGGGACTCCCGGCTCGGCCACCGCCACTGTCAACGATGATGATCTGACGCAGATCTCGGTGCGCGCTGATGCTCAAACGGTGACCGAAGGATCGACAGCAGACTTCACCTTCAAGCGATCGGGCAGCGTATTGGAGCAGCAGCTTACCGTGGACATTACGGTCAATGAAAGCGGGAACCGGCTCACTGGCCCCTTGCCCACCACGGTAGCCTTCGCCGCCAATAGCGCGGTATCCAGCATGTCGCTCGCCACTGCCGACGATTCGGAGTTTACCGCCACGAGTGTAGTAACGGTGCAGATCAGCGCCAGCAGCGCATACGGAATCGCCGGCGCCGGGTCGGCGCGCGTGACGGTGCAGGACGACGAAGTGCCGGGACCCACGCTGCTCTTTGCCGCTGACCACTCGGTCAGCGAAGGAACAGCCCATGTCGTGCCATTGCTCGTCAGTCGGACTCACGGGAGAGAGGTGGAATACTCCTTGACAGGACCCGACAGGGGCGAATTTATCTTGTACCAAGATAGCGGTCTCCTTGTGTTCAATGAGCATGACTTCGACCCGCCGGGCGACGCCAATCAAGATGGCGTCTATGAAATTGGTCTTGCGGCGGAGAACAGCGGCGGCGGCTCCACGACAGTGCGCCTGCGCTTTACCGTCACCAATGCCGAACTGGTCGCGCTGGCGGAGCAGCAATGGGACCAAACCGGCCAGGACCAGCGAGCAGCGCTTCTGCCGGAAGCCCCGAGTTCCCGGCTGCAGCCCGCTTTCGCCAGTTTGCCGGTCGACGTACAGGCCATGGCCCTGCGGCTCGCCCGGCAACAGCTGCTCCCTTCGCCCGGCCCCACAGTCAGCATCGCGGCAGACGGCGACATAACCGAGGGCGGCAATGCCACCTTCACAATAACCGCCGACCCGGCGCCCGCAGCCGATCTGGACGTCACCGTGAGCGTGTCCCAGACCGGCGACTTCGGGATCGCTCCGGGCTTGCAGACGGCAACCATCCCGACCACCGGCAGCGCCGCGCTGACCGTTGCCACCAGCGATGACCAGGCGGATGAAGCCAACGGCTCGGTAACGGCAACCGTCAACCGGGGCAACGGCTACCTGGTGTCATGGACGGCAGGCGCTGCCACGGCAGCGATAGCCGATGACGACGCTCCTTCATCAACCACGCCGGAGGTCAGCATCGCGGCGGGCGCCGGTGTCACTGAGGGTGGTGACGCAACGTTCACCGTCGCGGCAAGCCCGGCGCCGTCGGCGGCGTTGACGGTGGATGTGACGGTGGCGCAGGCTGGCGACTATGGCGTTCCGGTGGGCTCGCACCAGGTGACGGTCCCGACCTCTGGCAGTGCCACGCTGGCACTCTCCACAAGTAACGACAGCACCGACGAGGCCGACGGCTCGGTCACCGTCACTGTCGATGACGGCTCGGGCTACACGGTTTCGTCCACGGCCGGTTCGGCATCGGTGGCGGTGGCCGATGATGATGATCAGCCGCCGCAGTCTCCGGTGTGCACGGTTCAGTTGCCGTCTGATGCGGTGACGGTGTCGGAGGTGACGGGCTGGCGCGGCGGTTACAGCCATAGCGCGCATCAGCGGCGTTGGGATCGGGTGCTGGCTGCGTTGGGGGTGGACACTGGCGAGGCTGTCATGACGGTGGCGGATGCCCAGTCCATCAAGAGCCGGATCGACAACACGCGCTGGGATCGCACGGTGCGCACCCTGCAAGCCATGGCACGATGCAACAACCCGCCGCCGCCTCCTCCTCCGGTGATTGAGCCCGAGGTTTCCGTCGCTGCGGGCGGTGGCGTTTCTGAGGGTGGTGACGCAACGTTCACCGTCGCGGCGAGCCCGGCGCCGTCGAGTCCGTTGTCGGTGGATGTGACGGTGGCGCAGTCCGGCGATTTCGGTGCGGCGACGGGCTCTCGGCAGGTGACGGTGCCCACCTCCGGCAGCGCGACATACACGGTGGCCACCACCAACGACAGCGTCGACGAAGCAGACGGCTCGGTGACGGTGACGGTGGATGGCGGCTCCGGCTACACGGTGTCGTCCACAGCCGGCTCCGCGACGGTGGCGGTGGCCGATGATGATGATCCGCCGCCGCCTCCGCCGGTGTGCACGGTTCAGTTGCCGTCTGATGCGGTGACGGTTTCGGAGGTGCAGCAGTGGCGCGGCGAGTACAGCCATAGCGCGCATCAGCAGCGTTGGGATCGGGTTCTGGCTGCGTTGGGGGTGGACACTGGCGAGGCGGCGATGACGGTGGCCGATGCCCAGGCCATCAAGAGCCGGTTCGACAACACGCGCTGGGATCGCACGGTGCGCACCCTGCAAGCCATGGCACGATGCAACAACCCGCCGCCGCCTCCGCCTCCGCCTCCGGTGGTTGAGCCCGAGGTGAGTATCGCGGCGGGTGCGGGCGTGACCGAGGGCGGCGACGCGGGGTTCACCGTGACCGCGGATCCCGCGCCGTCGGCTGCGTTGACGGTGGACGTGACGGTCACCCAGAGCGGCGATTTCGGTGTGTCCACCGGTTCGCGGCAGGTGACGGTGCCCACCAGCGGCGCCGTCACGGTGACGGTCACCACGACCAACGACAGCGTCGACGAAGTAGACGGCTCTGTGACGGTGACAGTCGACGACGGCTCGGGCTACACGGTGTCGGCGACGCAAGGCTCCGCGGCGGTCGCCGTGGTCGATGACGACGATCCCGCACCCCCGCCGCCCCCGCCTCCGGTGGTTGAGCCAGAGGTGGGCATCTCCGCAGGCAGCGGCGTGACCGAGGGCGGCGACGCGGTGTTCACAGTGACTGCGGATCCGGCGCCGTCGGCGGCGTTGACGGTGGACGTGACGGTGACGGCATCAGGTGATTTTGGTGCGGCGACGGGTTCTCGGCAGGTGACGATCCCCGCGTCTGGGAGCGCGACGCTGACGGTGTCCACGACCAATGACGATGTTGATGAGGCTGACGGCTCGGTGACGGTGACCGTCGATGACGGGTCGGGCTACACGGTGTCGGCGACGCAAGGCTCCGCGGCGATCGCCGTTGCCGACGACGACGATCCCGCACCCCCTCCGCCGCCTCCGCCGCCGCCGGTGGTTGATCCCGGGTTCTCTATCGAGGATGCTTCTGGCACAGAGGGCGAGCGGGTGAGTGTCACGGTGACTTTGTCGCATGCCTCGAGTCAGCGCTTGCGGGTGTACTGGAAGACCGAGTTCGGCGGCTCCAGCGCGTGGAACCCCAGGAATCCAATCTGGGCGGTGACGGACGTCGACTTCGGCAGAGCGGGCGGCTGGCTGACGTTCGAGCCCGGTGTGGTCGAGCGTCAGGTGCGGGTGAGCCTCCTGGAAGACTCCCTCGTGGAGCCCGCCGAGGAGTTCCAGGTGAACTTGTTGTTCGTGTCGCCCTTCGGGGCCGTCCCCATCGCCGACCGCAGAGCCATCATCACCATCAACGACAACGACTGAGTGCGAGCGCCTATAGTCGCGCAGACAACAAGAGCCGGGGAGCTCGGGACAGCCGGGCTGAGAGGGCATCCGCGCCATTCGCAGCGGTGTCGACCCGCCGACCTGATCTGGGTAATGCCAGCGGAGGAAGACCCCATGGATCACCAACCCCCACCAAGAGGCCGAGCGGGTCGGCGAGCGAAGCCAGCCCATACGGGCGAGGCCGTGGCCCGAGCGGCCCGTGAGCGAAGCGAACGAGAGCGGGAATGGCACCGCTGCGACGCGACACCCCCTTGCCTATCCGCGCACGCTCTGAATCCCGCTCAGACCGACGCGCACCCGCGAGCCAACCGTCGATGTGTGAACACTCGGCCTCGACGGTCTCGCGCCGCGCTGTTCGCCGTGGCCGCAGTCGCCATGGTGGCGGCGGCCTGCAGCGGCGACCGCGCCGGAGAGCCCGACGACCTGGCGGGCACCACGGTGACGCTGCTCACCCACGACTCGTTCTACGTGTCGCCGGAGACGTTCGAGGCGTTCACCGCAGCCACCGGCATCGAGGTGGAGCAGCTCGCCTCCGGCGACGCCGGCGCGCTGGTGGCCCAGGCCTGCCTCACCGCGGGAGAGCCGCTGGGCGACGTGCTGTTCGGGATCGACAACACCTTCTTGCAGCGCGGCCTCGACTGCTCCATGTTCGAGCCGCACGCATCCCCCGGCCTCGCCGGCGTGCCCGAGCGCTTCGTGCTCGATGCCGAGCACCGGGTCACGCCGGTCGATTTCGGCGACGTGTGTCTCAACTACTGGATCGACGCCTTCGACGGCTCGCCGCCGCCCCCGTCGTCCCTAGACGATCTCACCGACCCGGCCTACCGGGACATGCTCGTGGTGCAGAGCCCCGAGACCTCGTCGCCGGGCCTGGCCTTCCTGCTGGCCACCATCGCCCGCTACGGCGACGGCTGGGAGGACTACTGGGCTGCGCTGCGAGACAATGGCGTGTCGGTCACCGCGGGCTGGGAGGACGCCTACTACGGCGAGTTCACCGCGGGCGGCGGTGACCGGCCGATCGTGGTGTCGTACGCGTCGAGCCCGCCCGCGGAGGTCATCTTCGCCGATCCGCCCGTCGACGAGCCCCCCACCGGAGTGGTCACCGCCAGCTGCTACCGCCAGATCGAGTTCGCCGGGGTGCTCGCCGGTGCCGACAACCCCGAGGGGGCACGGGCGCTGATCGACTTCATGCTCACCGACACGTTCCAGAACGACGTTCCGCTCAACATGTTCGTGTTCCCGGTCACAGCGGCGGCCACCCTGCCTCCGGAGTTCGTGGCCCACGCCGAGATCGCGGCCGACCCGCTCATGTTGGACCCGGCCGAGATCGAGGCCCAGCGCGACGCCTGGACCGACCGCTGGGTGGAGATAGTCCTGCGCTGACCCGCCCCGTACGAGCAGGCTGCCCCGCTTTAGAGGCCGAGCGAGTAGGTGAGCGATTCCGGCCCATACGGGCGAGGCCGTGGCCCGAGCGGCCCGTGAGCGCAGCGAACAAGAGCGGGAATGACCCCGCTGCGACGCGACGAGCTTGCACCTACCCGCGCACGCTCTTAGATTCGCGGCCGGAATCATGACCGCCGCGGTCCGGGTCGGGCGGGGCACGGCCGCCGCGCTGCCCGCGGTGGCGGTGGCCGCCTTCATGGTGCTGTTCTTTGTCTGGCCCATGGCCGGAGTTATCGCCCGAGGCTTCGGCGGGAGCAGCCCGGCCGGCCTGCTGGGCGAAGTGCTCGGCTCGGGTTCGCATCGCTCGGTGATCTGGTTCACCGCCTGGCAGGCGGCGGTGTCCACCGCCCTCACCGTGGCGGTGGCGCTGCCCGCGGCGGCGGCCATGGCCCGGCTGCGCTTCCGGGGGCAGCGGCTGATGAGGGCGTTGGCGACGGTGCCGTTCGTGCTGCCCACCGTGGTGGTGGCCGCCGCGTTCGAGGGCCTGTTCGCCCGGTTCGGCCTCGCCGGCGGCGACGGAGTGAACCTGCGCCACACCGTGTGGGCCATCCTGGCGGCCCATGTGTTCTTCAACTACGCCGTGGTGCTGCGAACGGTCGGCGCCCACTGGGCCAACCTCGACGCCCGGGTGGAGGATCAGGCCCGAGTGTTGGGCGCCTCAAGGATCGAGGTGTTCCGCCGCGTCGTGCTGCCCCGGCTGGCTCCGTCTATAGCCGCGGCCTCAGCCATCGTCTACCTGTTCTCGTTCACGTCGTTCGGGGTGGTGCTGATACTGGGCGGACCGGCTCGGGCCACCATCGAGACCGAGATCTACCGCTACGCCGTGGTCCGGCTCGACCTGGAGACGGCCGCAGCCCTGGCTGTGGTGCAGCTGGCCGCGGTGATTGCGCTCGTGGCGGTGTCGAACGGGCTGGAGCGGCGGCGGGCCGCCATCGAGCCCGCCGCCTCGCCTGCGGCCGCGCCCCGACGCAGGGGCCCCGGCCTGGTCGCCAACCTGGCGGTGATGGGGCTGATTCTGGGACTGCCGCTGGCGGTGCTGGTAGAGCGGTCGTTCGCGGCCGGCCGCGGCGGCGGCTACACGATCCGCAACTACACAGCCATGGCCGAGCGGGTCAGCCTGCTGCCGGGCACGGCCCTGGCCGCTCTGGGCAACTCGCTCGCGTTCGCGGTTCCCGCCGCTGCGCTGGCGGTGCTGGTGGGTGGGGTGGCTGCGCTGGTGGTGCTGCGGTCGGACTCCCGAGGTGGCGGAGCGATGGGCCGAGCCTTCGACATCGGGCTGACCCTCCCGCTGGGCGTCTCCGCCGTCACCATCGGGCTGGGGTTCCTGTTGGTGCTCGACCGCCCGCCCATCGACATCCGCACCTCGGTGATCGTGGTGCCCATCGCCCACGCGCTGGTGGGTATTCCCTTCGTGGTGCGAACCCTGGTGCCGCTGCTGCGCACCGTGAATCCCCGTGCCCGGGAGGCCGCCGCGGTGCTCGGCGCCCCGCCCCGGCGGGTTCGCCGCGAGGTGGATCTGCGGGTTGCGGCCCGGGGCGTGGCCGTCGGCGCCGGGTTTGCCTTCGCGGTGTCGCTGGGCGAGTTCGGGGCGACTTCGTTCATTCCCCGCCGGCCAGAGACGCTCACCGCCCCGCTGGCGCTGTTCCGGCTGCTGGGCACCCCCGGCGAGGCTCTGAGGGGCCAGGCCATGGCACTGGCGGTGGCGCTCATGGCGCTCACCGCTGTGGCAGTCTTCGTCATGGACCTTTGGGGCGACACCCGCAGGGGGGCGTTCTAGATGCTGACGGTGAGAGGGGCCAGGGTCTCCTTCGGTCGGGTCGCAGCCCTCGACGGGGTCGACTTGGAGGCGGCGACCGGCGAGGTTGTCGCCATCCTGGGCCCGAGCGGCTGTGGCAAGAGCACGCTGCTGCGGGCCGTGGCCGGCCTGCAGCCCCTCGACGGCGGCGAAGTCCGCTGGGACGGCGAGGATCTGGCCGGGCTGCCGGTGCATCGCCGCGACTTCGGGCTGATGTTCCAGGAGCACGCCCTGTTCTCACACCGCGATGTGGCCGCCAACGTCGCCTTCGGGCTGCGGATGCAGAAGATGGACGCCCCGGCCCGCCGCCGCCGGGTGGCCGAGGTGCTGGCGCTGGTGGGTCTGGCCGGCTTCGAGGCGCGGCAGATCGCCACGCTGTCGGGCGGCGAGGCCCAGCGGGTGGCGCTGGCCCGCTCGCTGGCCCCCGAGCCCAGGCTGTTGATGCTCGACGAGCCGCTGGGCTCGCTGGACCGTCCCCGCCGCGACGAGCTCACCGAGGAGCTGAGGACTCTGCTGCGCCGCCTCGGCGTGACCGTCCTGCACGTCACCCACGACCACGACGAGGCCTTCGCGGTGGCCGACCGGGTGGCGGTGATGCAGTCGGGCCGCATCGCTCGGATCGGCTCCCCGGCCGACATCTGGCACGATCCCCGAAGCGAGGCGGTGGCCCGCTTCTTGGGCCACGCCAACGTGGTGACCGTCGAGGACGACGGCACGGTGCCCTGGGGCTCCTTGAGTGCCGCCGCCGGCCCCGCCGTGCTTCGCGCCGACGCCTTCACCCGCCTGGACGTCCCGCTGCTTGGTGCCGGCGACACCGTCACCGGCACTGTCACCGATGTCCGCTTCCGAGGAGATCGTTGCGAGCTGACCCTGCGAACCGTCCCCGGCGACTTCGCCCTGCTGGTGCGAGACCCCAGCGCCGCCGCCGTCGGCGAGACGCTCACCTACTCAATAGACGCCACCAAGCTCGCCCCCTTGGAGGGCTGAGCAGTAGATCGATCCCGCTTCAGGCGAGTTGGCGGTGGCGGGTCAGGCGGGCTGTGATCCAGGCGCCGGCGGCGGCGGCCACCAGCAGCAGGGCGGCTATGCCCGAGTAGTGGCTCAGCGACTGGTAGCCGAGGAGCTCGACCAGGGCCCCCGACGACATGCCGCCCACCGCGCCGCCGGTGATCATCACGAAGTCGGCGCCGCCCTGCACCTCCACCCGCTGATGGACGGGAAAGGCGTTGGTGAGCAGCGTGCTGCCCGCGATCAGCCCGCAGCTCCAGCCGATGCCGATGAGAGTGAGGCCGCTGAACAGGCCGGCGCTGTGTTCGGGGTCGGTGTGGCCGGCCAGCTCCGCGCCCACGAACAGGATCAGCCCGCCGAGGGTGACCACCGTGTGGGTTCCCAGCCGGTCCACGAGCCATCCCACCAGCGGCGAGAAGGCGTACATCCCGACGATGTGCAGCGAGATCACCTGGCCGATCACCGCCAGGTCCTGATCGCCGCTGGTCATGTGCAGCGGGGTGGCTGTCATCACCCCTACCATCACCAGTTGCCCCACCAGCATGGCCAGCAGGGCGAGGCGGGCCTCGGGCACGGTCGCGATCCGGCGGACCACGGTGGCCGGCGACGCCGGGCGGGGGGCCTCCGCTCCGATCGTGCCGAGCACCTCGAGCGGGTCGGGGCGCAGCCAGACGTGGGTGATGGCCAGCCCGGCCACGAACATCGCCGTGCTCAGCACATAGGGGCCGGCCAGCTCGGGAAGGCCGACGAACCCGGCGGCGTCGGCAATCGGGCCCAGCGCGAAGGCAGGCCCGGTGGCTGCGCCGAAGGTTGAGGCCCACACCAGCATGCCGATGGCCCGGGCCCGGCGGTCCTCGGCCGCGTTGTCGGCCACCGCATAGCGGGCGGCCAGGTTGGTGGCCTGGCCCGCGCCGACCCCGATCATGCCCAGCACCACCAGCGGGTACAGGCTGAACAGGGCCGCCAGCACCGCAGCCAGCGCTCCCGCCGCGCCGGCCCACCATCCGGCCACCAATCCCGAGCGCCGGCCCAGGCGGGCCATCCGGCGCGACAGCGGAACGGCGGCGGCCATGCTGCCGATTGACATCGAGCCCGCGGCCAGCGTCGCCAGGGTGGCGCTGCCGGTTATCTCCTCGGCCAGCACCGCCGAGGCCGCGAACGCCGCCCCCATGGCCATCGTCGTGGGAACCACCGAGCTCATCGACACCGCCACGGTCCGCCGCTGCACCGCAGCGGTGTCGAAGACCTCAGCAGTCACTGCTCGTCGGCTGGCACGTCGCCAAAGTCAGGTCCACCATGCAGGCCACCGACCGACGCTACACCTAACGACGATGCCTGGATAGCTTGCCGTTGAGGTTGAGGGGCACAACCGCACGGAAGGGGAGGGTATGGGGCCGTTGACAGGGGTCCGGGTGATCGAGATTGCCGGCATCGGTGCGGGGCCGTTCTGCGCCATGATGCTGGCCGACATGGGTGCCGACGTTGTACGGGTCGACCGGGCCTCGGCGGTGCGCGGCGGCGACCCCGAGGACCCGCCCCGCGACCTTCTCAATCGGGGCAGGCGCTCAATCGGTATCGACCTCAAGTCTCTCGAAGGGGTTGAGACTGTGCTGTCGCTGGCCGACGGCGCCGACGCGCTGGTTGAGGGATTCCGGCCCGGCGTGGCCGAGCGTCTCGGGATCGGCCCGCAGGACTGTCAGGCCCGCAATCCTCGCCTGGTATACGGCCGGATGACGGGCTGGGGCCAGGACGGCCCCTACGCCGGCGCCGCGGGCCACGACATCAACTACATCGCACTGGCCGGGGCGTTGCACGGCATCGGCCGGCGGGGCGAGGCGCCGGTGCCGCCCCTCAACCTCGTCGGCGACTTTGGCGGCGGCGGCATGTATCTCGCCTTCGGGATGGTGTGCGCCCTGCTGGAAGCCCAGAGCTCGGGGCGGGGTCAGGTGGTGGACGCGGCCATGGTCGACGGTGCCGCCTCGCTGATGACCCTTTTCTTCGGGATGGCCGGCGCGGGCCTCTGGAGCGGCGAGCGCGGCACCAACCTGCTCGACACCGGCGCCCACTTCTACAACGTGTATGAGACCGCCGACGGCGGCTACATCTCGCTGGGGCCGATCGAGCCCCAGTTCTACGCCGAGTTGCGGGAGCGGCTCGGCCTGCACGGCCCGGAGTGGGACCAGCAGATGGATCGGGCCGCGTGGCCTGAGCTCACCGACGAGCTCGCCGCGGTCATGTCCCAGCGCACCCGGGCCGAGTGGTGCGAGCTGCTCGAGGGCACCGACGCCTGTTTCGCGCCGGTGCTGTCACCGGCCGAGGCGCCCGAGCATCCCCACAACCGAGAGCGCGGCACCTTTGTTGAGGTGGCCGGAACACTCCAGCCCGGCCCGGCCCCCCGCTTCAGCCGGACCCCGGGCGCGATCCGCCGGCCGCCGCCCCACGCCGGCCAGCACACCGACGAGATCCTGGCCGAGTTGGGCCTCGACTCCGACGAGGCCGCGGCTCTGCGCCGCAGCGGAGCAGTCGCCTGATGGCGGTGGCCGCATCGGCTGTCGCCGGGGTCCACGACTGGTTCTCGTGGGTAGTGATCGTCGCCAACGCCGCGGCCGGAGGCTGGGCGCTCGCCGCCCACTACCGCGACGGCCTGCGTCGGCGGTCGCTATGGGTGCCGGACCGTCGACGCCGAGTTGATTCGTCGCAGCCGGACCGGGCCAGTCCGCGTCGGCGGTCATTGTGGGCGTTGACGATTCTGGCGCAGCTCAGCGTGTTCGTGCAGGCCGGCCTCGGCTCGTGGCTCATCGTGCGCGGGGGCCGCGAGGTCCCGGACCTTCACTCCCTCTACGGGTTTTCGGCGCTGGTGGCCGTCGGCATCGCCTACAGCTACCGTCAGCAGCTTCGGGCCCGCCTGTACCTGCTGTACGGCTTCACCGGGCTGTTCTTGATGGGCTTGGGGATCCGCGCCGTGTTGTTGGACAGCTTCGCCTAGAAGCCCGATCCCCGCATGAAGCCCGATCCCGTCGCCTCCCCGAGGCTCCGGGCGGATTGACCCCTCCTGTCGCCGGGTGTCGGCGCGGTTGCTCTAGGCTGCGGCTTCGTGCAGGGTGTCATCAAGAGCTACGACCCCGTCACCGGCGACGGGGTGCTCGTCAACGAGGCCGATCTGGCCGACATCGATCTGGCCGCCGACGCGCTGGAGGGGTCGCTGTTCCGGATGCTGCGCCAGGGTCAGCGGGTGCAGTTCGACCTCGACGACAGTGGCCGGGCCACCCGGCTGCGCCTCGGCTCCGAAGTCGACATGGGCACACCCGACTTCTAGGGACGCAGCGGATCGCCGACGGAGTCTATCCGCTCGGTTTCTAGCAGGCCTCGCCGCTACTACAGCGCAGCCGCTATGCCCATCTCGGCGTACCCCTCTCGCTCGTAGCGGGCTCGGAACAGATCTCTGAGGCGGCGGGCCGCGGCGTCGTAGGCGTCGGAAGCCTCCCAAGTCTCGCCGGGGTCGAGCGTCGCGTCGTCTACGCCGTCGCAGTGAAGGGGCATCCTCAGGCCCAGGATCGGATGCACACGGGTAGGAGCGCCTTCGAACTCCCCGCAGAGGGCGGCATCGAGCAGCCGGCGAGTCAACGACAGCGGCATACGCCGGCCCACCCCGTAGGCACCGCCCGACCAGCCTGTGTTCAGCAGCACACAGCGAGCCCGGTGTTCGTGCATGCGCTGCTTGAGCAGCCGGGCGTACACGTCGGGCTTGCGGGCCATGAACGGCGCGCCGAAACAGGGTGAGAAGGTCGCCTCCGGCTCGGTCACGCCCACCTCGGTGCCGGCCAGCCGGGCGGTGAAGCCCATCACGAAGTGGTACATCACCTCGTCGGGGTCGAGGATCGCCACCGGGGGAAGCACACCGAAGGCATCGGCGGTGAGCAGCACAATGGTGCTCGGATGGGGGCCGCGGCGTCCCGGCGCCAGGTTCGGGTTGCATTCGAGGGGGTAGGCGAAGCGGGTGTTCTCGGTGACCGAGCGATCGCCCAGATCCAGATCTTGGGGATGCGTCTGCGCCAGGCTGCGGCCTGCAACCGGCGGCACGTTCTCGATCAGGGTTCCCCTCATCGACAGCGCTGCCGCGATCACCGGCTCGGCCTGCTTGTCGAGGTCGATGAGCTTGGCGTAGCAGCCGGCCTCGTAGTTGGAGATGCCGGCGTCGGTCCAGACGTGCTCGTCGTCGCCGATCAGTTGTCGTCGAGGGTCCGCCGACAGGGTGGTCTTGCCGGTGCCCGACAGCCCGAACAGGATGGCGCTGTCGCCGGCGCTGCCCACGTTGGCCGAGCAGTGCATCGAGAGCTGGCCGAGGCCGGGCTGCACGAAGTTCATGATGGTGAACATCGTCTTCTTGTTGATGCCGCAATAGTCGGCTCGCCCGAGCACCAGTGCGAGACGGCGTTCGATGTCGATGATCACGGCGCGCTGCGAGCGGGTGCCGTCACGTTCGGGGCTGCACTGAAACGACGGCACGTTGAGCAGCGTCCAGCGGTTCCCGCCGCGATCGGCGGCGCCGTCGATGTCGGCGGGCAGCATGATGTTGCAGAAGTAGGCGTGGGTGGCGAACTCTCCGACGAACCGGCACCCCTCGGCGTAGGCGGCCTCGGCCCCGCAGAACACGTCGGTCACGTAGAGCCGGGTCCGGCGACGGTTGAGATGGGCCGCGACCCGGGGGACCAGGGCGTCGAAGGCATTGGCGTCGAAGGGCGAGAAGCCGTCTTTCCACCACACCTCGGCGCTGATGGAGCGGCGGTCCACGCAGAAGGTGTCGTCCACCGGCCGGCCGGTGCAGGAGGGGTCGGAGTAGAAGATCAGCGGACCGTCGGCGCCCAGCGCGGTGGCGTGGGCCTTGTGCTCGTCGTCTGCTCCGCCGGGGCGGATCCGGCCGAGGTCGCCCGCCACCGCCGCGTCGAAGAGTTCGTCCTGGGTGAGCCCGTAGCGGATGTCCACCGAGTTCAGACCCAGCGTGGAGGCGAGCTCGGCGGCGACGGATGCGGGTTCGGCGAGATCAGTCATTGAGTTCGGGCGAGCGGATCGCCGAGGCGCGACCGTAACGACTCCACCGCCGCAGCATGAACATGGCCGCAATCAGTCTGTAGAGGGCGCGCACATTGGTGAGAGCCGGGTGCGCCGCGGCGCTCGGCCTCTTGGCGAGCCGGCGATCGAGAGGACCGGTGGCAGGCGTTCGGGACCGCATCGGGGCGCGCCGGTATCATCGGCGCCATGGCACCGCCCGTACTCGACGCGCCTGCCCTGCGCCGCGTCCTCGTCGGCTTCCACGCCGGACTGGCCGCCCACCGCAAGGCGATCGACAACCTGAACGTCTATCCGGTCCCCGACGGCGACACCGGAACGAACATGACCATGACCATGCAGTCGGTGCTGGAGAGCCTCGACGGCGTGGACGACGAACTCGAACCGCTGTGCGCGGCGTTGGCCCACGGGGCGCTCATGGGCGCCCGAGGCAACTCGGGGGTGATCCTGGCCCAGATCCTGCGGGGCGTGGCCGGCGTGCTGCGCGACGCCGACGGGCCCGACGCGACGGTGGTGGCCGCAGCGCTGGCCGCTGCCAGCGACGGCGCCTACTCGGCGGTGGCCCGGCCGGTGGAGGGAACCATCCTCACCGTCATCCGCGAGGCCTCGGAGTCGGCGGTGGCCGCGGCCGCGTCCGGCGGCGATCTGACCGAGATGTTCGACGCGGCCCGCGAGCGAGGAGGCGACGCGCTGGCCCGCACGCCGGAGATGCTGGCCGTTCTGGCCGAGGCCGGGGTGGTGGACGCGGGCGGGGCAGGGCTGCTGCTGCTGTTCGACGCCGGCCTGGCCGAACTCGACGGCCGGCCCATGCCCGAGGCCCCCGAGCCCTCCGACCCGCCAACCGCGGCCGGCGCGTCGGAGCGGTCCGAGGAGCCGTCGATTGCCGACTTGCGCTACGAGGTGATGTTCCTGCTGGACGCGCCCGACGACGCCGTGGACGGCTTCAAGGCCGCCTGGCAAGACATCGGCGACTCGATCGTGGTGGTCGGCGGCGACGGCATCTGGAACTGCCACATCCACACCGACAACATCGGCGCGGCCATCGAGGCCGGCATCGCCGCAGGCCGGCCCCACCGCATCCAGATCACCGACCTGCTCGACCAGGCGGCCGAGCACTCCGAGTCGTTCGCCCCGCTGGAGTCCGACGATGCCGGTTCGCCCGACGAGCCCGTGGAGATCACCGAGGCCGACCGATGCTCGGTGGTGGCGGTCGGCGCCGGGGCGGGCGTGGTCGATGTCCTTCAGTCGATGGGCGCCCACCGGGTGGTGGCCGGCGGCCAGTCCATGAACCCCTCCACCGCGGAGCTGCTCGCCGCGGTCGACTCGCTGGCCACGGGTCATGTTGTGGTGCTGCCCAACAACAAGAACATCATTCCGGTGGCTGAACAGGTCGATGGCCAGACCGAGCGCACGGTGGGCGTGGTCCCCACCCGCAGCGTGGTGGAGGGCATCGCCGGTCTGCTGGCCTTCTCGCCGGAGGCAACGGCCGACCAGAACTGTGAGGCGATGGCCGCCGCGGCCACCTCGGTGACCGGCGGCGAGGTCACCCAGGCCGTCCGCGACGCGGCCAGCGCAGTCGGCCCGGTCGTCGAAGGCGACTGGCTCGGCATCGGCCCCGACGGCATCGCCGCAGTCGAGTCGGACCCGGCCGCGGCGGCGACCGCGCTGCTCGACGCCATCATCGACGGAGACCACGAGCTGCTCACCGTGCTCACCGGTGCCGACGCTGCTCCGTCGGCCACCGAGGCCATCGCTGCTCACATGGCTGAGCATCACCCTGAAGTGGAGGTCGAGGTTTCGGACGGCGGCCAGCCCCTGTACCCCTACTACTTCGGCCTCGAATAGCGCCGGGCACCACTGCGATGCCCGAGGATGATCCGCCTCTTACCTTTCGGGACTTGGACGCCATCTCGGTCAGCCGGCTGCGCGACGTGGGCCGCAAGCGGGCCGGCGCCCTCACCAAGATGGAGATCAACTCGGTGCTGGACCTGCTGCAGCACTACCCGCGCCGCTACATCGACCGCACCAGGCAGGCCCGCATCGCCGAGCTGGCCTCCGGCGAGGAGGTGTTCGTGGAGGGCAGCGTGGAGCGCAGCTCGTCGCGGCCCACCCGGCGGCGCCAGAAGCTCGTCGAGGCCGTCATCACCGACGGGACCGGCCGGCTCAAGCTCACCTTCTTCAATCAGCCCTGGCAAGAGGAGAGCCTGCGACCGGGCCGCCAGGTGGTGGTCTTCGGCAGCCCCAAGCCGTTCCGGGGCGCGCTGCAGATGACGAATCCGGTGGTCGATCTGGTGGGCGACCGCACCGGACGCTTCTTCGCGGTGTACCCGCAATCGGAGAAGGCGAGCGTGAGCACCTGGGAGATCGCCCGGTTCGTCGAGCAGGCCCTCAACCGCTGCCGGCCCCGCGGGATACTCGACCCGGTCCCCGACGCGGTGCTGGAGAGGTTCGGTTTCGTGGGCCGTCACACTGCCCTCGACGGGATCCACCGACCCGAGGCCATGCGCGAGTCGAGCGAGGCCCGGCGCCGGCTCATGTTCGACGAGCTGTTGCGGGTGCAGCTCGAACTGGTCCGACGCAAGCGCCGGCTGGAGCGCCACACCGCCGGCTTATCGCACGCGGTCGGCGGCGAGCTGGTCGAGCGGTTCCAATCCCGCCTGCCGTTCCCACTGACCGGCGCCCAGCAGCGGGCCATCGACGAGATCGCCGACGACCTGGCCAAGCCCCATCCCATGCACCGGCTGATGCAGGGCGATGTGGGCGCGGGCAAGACGGTGGTGGCGGTGTGCGCTCTGCTCACCGCGGTGCAGGGCCGCTTCCAGGGGGCGTTGATGGCGCCGACCGAGGTGCTGGCCGAGCAGCACTATCGCACCATGGTCTCGCTGCTGGGCGACCTGTCGGTGCCCGATGAGTCGAGGCTGGGCGGGGAGCGTCCGCTGCGGGTGGAGCTGTTGTCGGGGAGCCGGGGCGCGGCCGACCGGCGCAGGGCCGCCGCCGGGCTCGCGTCCGGCGACGTCGACATCGTGGTCGGCACCCACGCGCTGATCTCCGAGGGACTCGAGTACCGGGCGCTCGGCGTGGTGGTGATAGACGAGCAGCACCGCTTCGGAGTGGAGCAGCGGGCGGTGCTGCGCGACCGCGGCCCCGGCTCGGTGATGCCCGACCTGCTGGTGATGACGGCCACGCCCATTCCCCGCACTGCGGCCATGACCGTGTACGGCGACCTCGACGTGTCGGTGCTCGACGAGCTTCCCGTCGGCCGGTTGCCGGTGGCCACCTCGTGGGCCCGCGGCCCGCTGGAGGAGGCCCAGGTCTGGGAGGCGGTGCGGGCCGCGGCATCGGCGGGCCGGCAGGCCTATGTGGTGTGTCCCGTCATCGAGGAGTCCGAGGCGCTCGACGTCCGCTCGGTGACCGAGACCCACGAGCGGCTCACCGGCGACGGCGGCGAGCTGGCCGGGCTGCGGGTCGGCCTGCTGCACGGGCGGGTCTCGCCCGCGGAGAAGGAGGCCACCATGGAGCTGTTCCGCTCGGGGACACTCGACGTGATGGTGTCCACCACCGTCATCGAGGTTGGGGTGGACGTGCCCAACGCCACCGTGATGGTGGTGGTCGACGCCGGCCATTTCGGCATCGCCCAACTCCATCAGCTGCGGGGCCGGGTGGGCCGAGCCCAGCACGCGTCGAGCTGCTACCTGGTGGGCGAGGCCGCCACCGCCGAGGCCGAGGCCCGGCTCGCCGCGGTGGTGGACTCCAACGACGGCTTCGATCTGGCCGAGGCCGACCTGGAACTGCGGGGCGAGGGAACGATCATGGGAGAGCGCCAGAAGGGCCGCAACGACCTGCGGCTGGCCTCGCTGCGCCGCGACAAGGAGTGGGTCGCCATAGCCCGTGGCGTGGCCATAGAGATGCTCGACGCCGACCCCGACCTGGAGGGCCACCCGGCGCTGGCCGACGAGATCGACCTGATCCTCGGCGACCGTGATGCCGAGTTCCTCCTCAAGAGCTGAGCGGCCGAGCCGATGGGGGGCATCCGGGTGGTGGCGGGCACGGCCAAGGGCCGCCGGCTGGCCGCTCCCGACGGCCTGGCAACCCGGCCCACCCCCAACCGGGTGCGCGAGGCTGTGTTCAACTCGCTGTACTCGCTCGACGCCATAGACGGCGCCCGGGTGCTGGACCTCTTCGCCGGCACCGGCGCGCTGGGGATTGAGGCGCTGAGCCGGGGCGCGGCCAGCGCGGTGTTCGTCGAGCGGGACCCGGCCGTGGCCGAGGTGCTGCGCCGCAACCTGGAGGCCACCGGGCTGGCGGACGCGGCCGACGTCATGGTCACCGACGCCGACGCGGCACTGGCCGTGCTGGCCCGCCAGCGCTTCGACGTGGCGCTGGTCGATCCGCCCTACGCCTTCGACGCCTGGCCGGAACTGCTGGCCCGGGTTCCAGCCGCCCTGGTGGTGGCCGAGTCGGATCGCGGTGTCGAGGTGGGGCCGCGCTGGGCCATCCACCACCGCAGGCGTCACGGCGGTACCGTGGTGACGTTCGCACGAGAGCGGATAGGGAGCGATCAGTGACCCGTGTGCTGTACCCCGGATCCTTCGATCCGATCCACTACGGCCATCTCGAGATCATCGAGACCATCTCCGGGCTGTTCGATGAGGTGGTGGTGGCGGCCATGCGCAATCCCCAGAAGGGGGAGGGCCTGTTCAGCCTCGACGAGCGCGAGCAGATGATCAAGGAGTGCTGCACCCACTTGACCAATGTGTCGGTGGCGATGTTCTCCAACCTGGTGGTCAATCTGGCCCGTGACCTTGAGGCCGACTTCATCGTGAAGGGGCTGAGAGCGGTCTCCGACTTCGAGAACGAACTGCAGATGGCCCAGATGAACCACGCGCTGGCCGGGGTGCAGACGATCTTCATCCCGTCGGCCAGCAAGCGATCGTTTGTGGCCTCCAAGCTGATCCGCGAGGTGGTGCGCCTCGGCGGCGACGTGTCGTCGATGGTGCCCGAGTCGGTGCAGGTGCGACTGGCCGACCGGTTCGAGCAGGAACAGTGAGCTCGACGGAGGCCGCCCGAGCCGACACTTCGGCCGAGACACGGCGGCTGGCCGTCGAGCAGATGCTCACCCAGGCGATCCGGGTGGTGGAGAGGTCGCGGCCGATGCCGTTCTCGACCTCGGTGATGATCAACGGCGAGGAACTGCTGGGGATGTTGCAGAAGGCGTTCGCGGCCCTGCCCGAGGAGCTGCGGGCGGCCCGGTGGATGCTCAAGGAGCGCGACGAGATGCGGCTGCGCACCCAGCGCGAGGGCGAGGACATCATCGCGGCGGCACGAGCACGGGCCGAGCAGATGGTCCAGCGCAGCGAGGTGGTCAAGTCGGCAGAGATGCGAGCCAGGCGCACCGTCGAGGAGGCCGAGGAGCGGGCCCGCAGGATGAAGCTGGAGACCGAGGACTGGTGCGATCAGCGCCTCGCCGCCTTCGAGGCGATGCTCCACAAGACGGCCACCGCGGTGTCGACCGGTCGTCAGCGACTCCAGGACACCCGGCTGCCCCGCCCGGTGCCCGCGCCCGCGCCGCCGGAACTGGAAGACGACATATTCGACCAGGACGTGGGTTGAGCGGACAAGAGCGGGTATCAACCCGGCTCGTTGTCGACTGCGTGCGGTTGGAGGCCGGTTCGGTCGACCGCATCGAGGTCGCCCGCCGCTGCCTGCTGGACGATCCCGGCGTGCAGGGAGCCTCGGTGGTGGACGGCACCGTCGAGGTCGAGGCGACGGTGCGAGCCGCGGGGGGCGCCTACACCGCGTTCGGACGGGTGGCCGGGACGTGGACGGCGGAGTGCCGCCGCTGCCTCGGCGAGGTTCGCGGCCCGCTGGAGGCGCCGCTGCGGGAGGTGTTCGAGTGGACGCCAACTGAGGGGGAGACCTGGCCCATCCGCGATCAGCGCATCGACCTGGCCCCCGCGGCCCGGGAGGCGGCCATGTTGGCCCTGCCGCTGGCCCCGCTGTGCTCAGCTGACTGTGCCGGGCCGGTGCCCGAGCGCTTCCCGACCGGCCCCGCCGCGTTCGCAGCCGGTGGCCGGTAGGGTTGCCGGTCGCAATAGTTCGCTCGTCGTCCCACGATCAGGATCTCTCATGGCTGTTCCCAAGAAGAAGACCTCCAAGGCCAAGGGGCGCAGCCGGCGAGCCTCCGCATGGCAGATCCGCCCCGGCGGCCGCAGCACCTGCAGCCGCTGCGGCGTGGTCAAGCGGCCCCACCGCGCCTGCGGAAGCTGCGGGTGGTATCGCGACCGGCAGGCCCTCGAGGTCGAATAGCCGGCGTCCCAGGTGGTCGGTCCCAGTCGCACGCCGGGTGTCAGCGAGTTGGCATGGAACCTTTGTCGGCGTTGAACAGTCTGATTGAGGATGCGCCGCGGGGCCGGTAACCGGATCGGGCGGTTCTTGCCGGAGCCATGGAACCGGTAGCCGTCGACGCCATGGGGGGTGACCGCGCCCCCCACGAGATCGTGGCCGGCGCCCGCCGCGCCGCCGACGAGCTGGGCATTCCGGTGGTGCTGGTGGGTCGCCCCGACGAGATGGGAGACACCGCCGGGCTCGAGGTGATCGAGGCGTCCGAAGTGATTCCCATGGACGCCGAGCCGGGATCGAGCGTGCGCACCATGAAGGACTCGTCGCTGGTGAGGGCGGCCGAGGCGGTGCGCGACGGCCGGGCCTCGGCCATGGTCTCGGCGGGCAACACCGGGGCGGCCATGGGCTCGGCCCTGCTGCGCATGGGGCGCATCCGCGGCATCGCCCGCCCCGCCATCGCCACGCCCATCCCCACGCCGGGGTCCAGCCCCACCACCATGCTCGACTCGGGCGCCAACGCCGAGTGCCGGCCGGAGTGGCTCGTGCAGTTCGCGCGCATGGGGTCGGTCTACGCCCGCGACCGCTTCGGGATCGAGCGGCCCCGAGTGGGCCTGCTGTCGATCGGCGAGGAGGCCGGCAAGGGCAACGACTTCACCAAGTGCGCCTTCGAGTTGCTCGCCGACGGCCGTTGGGCCGACGATGTGGGCGCGGATTGGATCGGCAACGTGGAGGGTCGCGACATCATGACTCCCGCCGTCGATGTGGTGGTCACCGACGGCTTCACCGGCAACGTCACGCTCAAGGCGCTGGAGGGGGCGCTGCGGGCCCTGTTCGGCCGGATGCTGGTGGCCATAGACACCGACGACACCTCGCGGCGGGCCGGGGAGCTGCTCGCTCCCGCCCTCGACGCCATGGCCGAGGAGCTCCACCCCGACAGCGTGGGCGGCGCGCTGCTGCTGGGGGTGCGGGGGGTGTGCGTGATCTCGCACGGTGCCAGCAGCGCAGCCGCGGTGATGAACGCGGTGAGGGTGGCCCGCGAGATGGTCGCCGCCGGCATGGTGGACCACATCGCGGCCACCGCCCGCACCTAGCGGCCGAGCTTGCGAGGCCGGGGCCCGAGCGGCCCGTGAGCGCAGCGAGCAGGAGCGGGAATGCTTGGAGGGCGGCACGGGCCGATAGGCGGCCTGCGGCCTCGACGGTAGGGTTGTCGGCTGCATCGACTACATACCGCGCATGGAGGTGCCGATGCCGGCAGAAACCCACGTGGAGCAGGCACCCATGGGCCGTGAGGAGGTGTTGGCGCTCATCCGTGACCGCTTGGCCGACATCCTCGAGATCGATCCCTCCGACATCGCGGAGGGCGCCTCGTTCGCCGATGATCTCGACGCCGACTCGCTGGCCCTGATCGAGCTGGTGGAGGGCATCGAGGAGGAGCTGGCGGAGCGTGCGGTGGGCTTCCGCATCGAAGACGAGGATCTCGAAGACCTGCGCTCGGTGCGAGACGCGGTCGATTACGTCGTAGCGAAGCTGGGTTGACGGTTCAGGCCGCTTCGGCGGACACTGCGGTGCTGACGGACCGGCTGGGCCACCGGTTCGGCGACATCGGCTTGCTCGAGTTGGCCCTCACCCATCGGTCCTGGTGTGCGGAGCATCCGGGATCGTCCTCCAACCAGCGGCTGGAGTTCCTCGGCGACGCGGTTCTGGGCCTGGTGGTGGCCCAGAGGCTCTACGAGCGGTTCGGCGAATGGTCTGAGGGCGACTTGGCCAAGACCCGCGCCTCGCTGGTCGATTCGGCCACGCTGGCTGAGGTGGGCCGCTCGATCGGCCTGGGCGATTCGCTGCGCCTCGGCCGGGGGGAGGCCGCCTCGGGGGGCCGCGACAAGCAGTCGATCCTGGCCGATGCAATGGAGGCGGTGATCGGGGCGGTGCATCTCGACGGCGGCCTCGGCGCGGCCGACCGTGCCGTCGGTCGGCTCCTCGGCGCCCGCATCGATGCCGCGGCCCGAGCCCCGGGCCACGCCGACTTCAAGACCAGGCTCCAGGAACTGGCGGCCCGGCTCGGCTTCGACCCTCCCGTCTACGAGGTGGCCGCCAGCGGACCAGCCCACGACACGTCGTTCGAGGCCATGGTGCGGGCCGGCGCCGCCCGCGGCATCGGCCGAGGCAGCACCAAGAAGGACGCCGAGCAGCGAGCGGCCCAAATCGCCCACGCAGCTCTACGAACAGAGGCCGAGCTTGCGAGGCCGTGGCCCGAGCGGCCCGTGAGCGAAGCGAACATGAGCGGGCAATCAGAGGCGCAGTCGTGAGCGCGTCGCGGGCCAGCCTGGACCTTGCCTTCGAGTTGCCGGAGGTAGAGACGATCCGGCGAGACCTCGAACGCGAGATCGTCGGCAAGAAAATCAAGATGGCCGAGGCCGCCAGCATGAAGTGCCTGCGCCGCTACCGCAACCGCAAGGCCTTCACCTCGCAGCTGGAGGGGGCCAAGATCACCGACGTGCGCCGGGCGGGCCTCTATCTGGTGATCGAACTCAGCACCGAGAGGCTGTTGGTGGTGTCGCTCGGCTCGTCGGGCTCGCCTCGCCGCAACGCCAACAAGCATCCCACCGTGGCCGGCACCGAGGTGGTGATCTCGTTCACCCAGTACGGCCAGCTGCGCTTCGTGGACGCCGACGGCACGGGCCAGATGTTCGTGGTGCCCTGCGACGACTTCTCGACCGCGCTGCCCGATGTGGCCGGTCTTGGCCTCGACCCGGTGGCCACGCCGATCTCCTGGACGGAGATGGGCCGGCTGCTGCTCCAGAAGGACGTCAAGCTCAAGCCGCTGGTCACCGACGACACCTTCGTGGTCGGCATCGGCGACATCTACGCCGACGAGATCCTGTTCGAGGCCGGGCTGCGCTTCGACCGGGTGGCCAACACCCTGTCCACCCAGGAGATCCGCCGCCTTCACCGGGCGCTGGTGGGCACGATGCACGATGCCATGAAGTATCGGGGAACGTCGGTGCCGGAGCGCCCGTTCGTGGACCCGTTCGGCCAGCCCGGCAGCTACGGGGGCCATCTGAAGGTGTGGGGCCGCCACGGCGAGCTGAGCGAGAGGTCCCGGACGCCGATCAAGCGGATCAAGTTTCGGGGCCGCTGGACCTACTATTGCGACACCCAAGTCTGAGAGACCAGAGGCCGAGCTTGCGAGGCCGTGGCCCGAGCGGCCCGTGAGCGCAGCGAACATGAGCGGGAAACATTCGTCTCGCTGCGGTGGGGATGACCGGCTGCGCTTGTCGCCCGAACTAGCGTCGCACCCGTGTATCTGAAGACGCTGACGCTGAAGGGCTTCAAGTCCTTCGCCGAGCCGGCCTCCATCCGGTTGGAGCCGGGGGTCACGGTGGTGGTCGGCCCCAACGGCAGCGGCAAGTCCAACGTGGTGGACGCAGTGGCCTGGGTGCTGGGGGCCCAGGCACCGAGCGCGGTGCGCTCCGCTCGCATGGACGACGTGATCTTCGCGGGCACGGCCCACAAGTCGGCCCTGGGCCGGGCCGAGGTCTCGCTCACCATCGACAACTCCGACGCAATGCTGCCGCTGGCGGCCAGCGAGGTGCAGATCACCCGCACCCTGTTCCGCAACGGCGAGTCGACCTATGCGCTCAACGGCACCCCGTGCCGGTTGCTGGACGTGGTCGAGCTGCTCTCCGACACCGGTGTGGGCCGCCAGCAGCACATGATCGTGTCGCAGAGCCAGATCGACGCCGTTCTCAACGCCCGCCCCGCCGACCGGCGCTCGGTGGTGGAGGAGGCGGCCGGGATCCTCAAGTACCGAAAGCGGCGGGAGCGGGCCGAGCGCCGCCTGCTGGCCACCGACGGCGACCTGACCCGGATCAGCGACCTGTTGCGAGAGGTGCGCCGGCGGCTGCGCCCCCTGCAGAAGCAGGCCGAGGCGGCCCGGCGCCATGCCGACCTGCTGGCCGAGCTGGAGGCGCTGCGGGTGCATCTGGCCGGTCGCGAGATCGCTGCCATGCGCGACGAGCTGCGGCTGCACAAGGAGCGGGGGGACGATCAGGCCGCGCAGCAGGCCGACCTGCGAGCCGAGCTCGAAGAGGTCGCCGCTCGGATCGGCGCCGACGAGCAGCTGCTGGCCCGCCACGGCATGGACGACCACTCGGAGCGTCTGGCCCGCCTGGAGGGGCTTCGGGCCAGGGCGGCCGGTCTGGCCGCGGTGGCGGTCGAGCGGCAGCGGGGCCTGGAGCATCAGCGGGCCGCCCTCGCCGACCATGATCTCGCTGCCGGGCTGGAGGCCGAATTGGAGCGCTGCCGCGCCGAGCTCTCCGCGGTGGTCCTGTCGGCCGCGGCGGCCGATTCCGGCCGGCTCCGCCTGGCTCAGGCCCAAGAGCGCCTGGATGCCGACCGAGCCCAGTTCGGTGCCCAGTGGGGCGAGACAGCCGGTGCTGATGTCGGCGTGGCTGCCGAGGCGGCGGAGGCCAGGGGCGAGCTGTCGGCGCTGCGGTCGACTATCGGGCTCAACCAGTCGGAGCAGCGACGCTTGGCTGAGCGCCTGGAGGACTCCGAGCGTCGCCTTCAGGAGTTGGCTGGGCGGGTCGACGGCCACCGCCACCAATCGGGCCGGTGCCGCGACGAGATCGCGGCTCGGCGGTCCGAGTTGGCGGAAGCGGAGGCTGCATTGGCCGATGCCGCCAGTGCGCTGGAGGGTGCGGTCGAGGCCCGCTCGCAGGCCGAGGGCGACCTGCGGCACTGGACGGCGCGAAGCGAGGCCCTGGCCATGGCGGTCGAGGAGGCGGCCAGGCCCGCGCCCATCGGTGAGCGGGCCGTCGCCGATGGCTTGTTGGGAGTGCTGGGCGACCTGGTGGAGGTGGATGCGGGCTTCGAGGCCGCTTTCGCGGCCGCGGCCGGCGATGCCATCGGCGCGGTAGTGGTGCGCCATGCCGCCGCGGCTCGCACCCTGCTCGACAGTCTCGAGGCCGGCGACGTCGGCGCGGCGGTCATCGCCTTGGAGGACAGCGGTGCCGACGGCGCGGCCGGTGTGCCGGTTCTCGATCTCGGGCTGGAGCCGTTGCGTGCCCGGATCCGCGCCGCTGATCCGGCCGTTGGCCGCCTGCTGGACGGACTGCTCGCATCCACCGCGGTGGTGGACGGCGATTGGCGCTCTGCGGCCGATACCTGGATGCGCCATCGGGGCGCCGTGGTGGTTACCCCGGCCGGCGACCGGTTGAGCAGCCGGGGCTGGCGGCTCGGAGTGCACGGCGCGGCCGGGCTGCGGCCCGCGCTGGCCGAGGCCGATCAGCGGGTCGAGGCGGCCCGAGAGGCGTGTGAGCGCGCCGTTGCCGCTTGCGAGGCAGCCCGCCGCGCCCAGGCCGAGAGCCGAGAGCGCGTCGACGAGCTCGGCAGCGCACTGGCTGCCGCCGAGGCCGCGGCAGTCGCGGCGACCGACGCCATCAACCGGGCCGAGTCCGATCGCCGCCACCTCGACACCGCCAGCACGAGCCTGCGCGACCAGCTGACGGAGACGACTGTCCGCCTCGACGAGGCTGTTGGCCGGGCGGCGCAGATCGACTCTGCGATGCCCGCCCTCGAGGCGGCCGAGGCCGAGGCGCAACAGCGGCGACGGGAGGCGGCCGAGGCTCGCGCCGCGCTCGACCGGCGGGCATCGGAGGTGGCGGAGCTGGCCGCCGAGCAGAGCGCAACCGATGCCGGGTTGGAGCAGCGCCAGCAGATGCTGCAAGCCCGGGCCGCGGAACTGGAGGACCGGCTGGTCCGCCACCGCTCGTCGCGGGCGGTGGCCACCGAGCGCATTGCGGCGCTGGAGCGCGAGGCGGCGGTCCTCGACACGCTCAGACGAGCGGTGGAGGAGCGGACGGGAATCTTGAACGCGGGGCTGGCCGAGATCCGAGAAGTGCGCCGCAGGCACTCCGAGGAGGTCCGGGCCCTGGCCGCGAGCCTCGACGACCTGCGCGGCCGGCAGGCCGACGCCGAGAGTCGCTACGAGACCCTGCGCCAGGCCGAGAGCCGCCGAGACATCGAGGAGGCGGAGCTGCGCACCCTGCTGCAGGGGGCGGTCGAGCGCCTGCGCGACGCCTATGGCCTGTCGCCGCAGCAGGCGGCCGAGGCGCCTCTGCCGGAGCTGCCCGACGGGCTCGACCCCGGCCGGCGGGTGGAGCAGTTGGCCGCCGAGCTGGAGATCATGGGCCCGGTCAATCCGCTGGCGCTGGCCGAGTACGACGAGCTCTACGAGCGCCACGAACTGCTGAGCGGCCAGATGGACGACATCCGCGCCGCCCGCCGTGACCTCAACCGGGTCATCCGGTCGATCGACGCCGAGATCAAGACTGTGTTCAGCTCGGCCTTCGTGGATGTGGCCGCCAACTTCGAGGTGCTCTTCGAGGCGCTGTTCCCGGGCGGGGAGGGGCGCCTCAGCCTCACCGACCCCGACGACCTGCTCGACACCGGCATCGAGATCTCGGCCAAGCCGTCGGGCAAGAACGTGAAGCGGCTGTCGCTGCTGTCGGGCGGGGAGCGGACCCTGGCCGCGCTGGCCTTCCTGTTCGCGGTGTTCCGCAGCCGGCCCTCGCCCTTCTACGTGATGGACGAGGTGGAGGCGGCGCTGGACGACGTCAACCTGCACCGCTTCCTGAAGCTCGTCGACGAGTTCCGATCCGACGCCCAGCTAGTGATCGTCACCCACCAGAAGCGAACCATGGAGGCCGCGGACTGCCTCCAAGGGGTCTCAATGAAGCCCGGCGGCTCATCAATGGTCGTATCAGAACGAGTATCAGAAGCCGCCTAACCCCAACCTCGGCCAGCACCGCCCATCGCTTCAGACTGGCCGCATATTCGACTGCTGGGCCTAGCGTTGGGGGCTGTGCGGGATCCTCTTGCTGTTCGGCGGACTGCGGTGGTCAGGCCTCCGGCTGGGCCTACCGCGGTGATCAGGCCGCGGGAGGTCGACGAGGTCGGCTCTCGGGCGCGGGGGTCTGGTTGGTGGATCGCTTCGGTGGTGATGCTGGGCTGTCTGTTGATCGTGGCCGGAACTTCGCTGGGAGTGCTGTTGGCGGATGGCTGGCGAGACGCGGCGCCGGAGCCGGGCCTGAGACTGGCGTCGCCCGATGAGGTTGCCGCTGTCGAGGGGCCTGAGTCTGCGACGGGCGAGCAACCGAGCGCCGAGCCTCCAGCTGTCCAGCAGCTCTCGGGTGAACCGGCGAGCGGGCCGAGCGAGGAAGCCATCCCCGACGGGCCTGCTGTGGCCGGGACTGAGCCGACCCCTGTGCCGCCGGTTGCCTCCCAGGAGCCGGTGGTGGCTGTGGCCGAGGCTCTCAGCCCTTCGGTGGTGCTCGTCGAGGTCGATGCCGAAGTCGGCTTCGGATTGGGCTCCGGCATCGTCTGGGACGCCGATGACGGGTACATCGTCACCAATCAGCATGTGGTGGAGGGCGCCGCCACCGTGTTCGTCACCCTGTCTGACGGCACCCGCCTCGAGGGCGAGGTGGTCGGCGGGTCGTCCGGGCACGACGTGGCGGTGGTGCGGGTCGATCCCGAGGCCGCCGAGATGGTCGAGGCCCCCTTCGCGCCGGCCGGCTCCGTGCGGGTGGGCCAGCTGGCAGTGGCCATCGGCAGCCCCCTGGGCCTCACCGGCACGGTCACCTCAGGGATCGTCAGCGCGGTGAGGATCCAGGTGCAGGGCGGTTCCGACCCCAACTCGCCGGTGCCGGTGGAGATGATCCAGACCGACGCCGCCATCAACCGCGGCAACTCGGGCGGCGTGCTGGCCGACTCGCGGGGCCGGGTCATCGGGATGAACACGATGATCCAGACCACCACCGGCGGCAGCATCGGCCTGGGCTTCGCCGTGCCCAGCGACACCGTCGACCTGATCGCCACCCGCATCATCAACGGGGAGTCGCTGGAGCTCGGGTATCTCGGCATCAGCGGCCAGGCCGGCGAGGGCGACGACGTGGGCGTGGTGGTGGTCGAAGTCCTGCCCGATTCCCCGGCCGCGGAGGCCGGGCTGGCGGCAGGCGACGTGATCATCAGCCTCGACGACGAGCCGATGTACGACATCGCCGAGCTCTCGGCGGCCATCAAGCTGCGACGGCCCGGCGAGGCGGTCGAGATGACGGTCAGGCGCGGCGGCGACCTCTACGTGGCCACCGCCGTGCTCGACCCGCTGGGATGACGCTGAAGTCGGGATACGGGCGGTGCTGGGCCTGACGGTGAAATCTACGCGGCCACGGACGGGATGGAAGTCCTCGAATGACGCCTGAGGTTGCCATTGGCCTAGTCGTCGCAGCCGTCGCCGTCCTTGCGGTGGCCGCACTGCTGGCGTGGAGGAGCCGCCGCAAGCGGGGCGCGGCGCCCTCTCGCTGCGCCGAGGTCGCAGCCCGAGATGCAGCCAGGGTCGCTGATCGGGTGGTCGACCGGGTGGCAGAGCGCGCCCCGACAGCCGCAGCTGGAGGCGGCCCTTCGCTGCGCGACCGGCTGGGCAAGGCCAGAGCCGCGCTGGCAGGGTCCCTCGCCTCGGCGCTCGACCGGCCCTCCATCTCCGAGGAAGCCTGGACCGGCGTCACCGAGGCCCTGATTCGAGCCGATGTCGGCCTGACCACAAGCTCCGAGATCGTGAGCGCGGCCCGGGTCCGGGTCGAGGCCGGTGGCAACGGGCAAGTCGATGCCATGGCCGCGCTGCGGGCCGAGCTGTGCGACCGCCTCAGCGGGGTCGACCGCTCGCTGGCTCGGCGCGACGACGGCGAACACCCGTCGGTGTGGCTCTTCGTGGGCGTGAACGGCACCGGCAAGACCACCACCATCGGCAAGCTGGCCAAACGCGAGGCCGACGGTGGCACCGATGTCGTTCTGGCCGCGGGCGATACCTTCCGGGCCGCGGCCGCCGACCAGCTCGCCATGTGGGCGGAGCGCTCGTCGGCTCACATCGTTCGGGGCGCCGCGGGGGCCGACCCGGCGTCGGTGGTGTTCGACGCGGTGGAGTCGGCCGCGGCGCGGGGCGCCGAGTTGGTGCTGGCCGACACCGCCGGCCGCTTCCACACTGAGCAGAACCTCATGTCCGAGCTTCAGAAGGTGAGGCGGGTGGCCGAGAAGGGGTCCGGCGTAGTCACCGAGACGCTCCTCGTGCTCGATGCCACCACCGGCCAGAACGGCCTGGCCCAGGCCCGACAGTTCATCGAAGCGGTCGACGTCACCGGTGTGGTGCTCACCAAGCTCGACGGATCGGCCAAGGGCGGGATCGTGGTGTCGGTTCAGACCGAGCTCGGGGTGCCGGTCAAGCTCGTCGGAGTGGGGGAGGGCATCGCCGACCTGGTGCCTTTCGACGCCGCTGAGTTCGCCGACGCCCTGTTCGCCTGAGTTAGGCGGGCCGGTAGTGTGGCCCGGCCATGTTTGACACGCTGACCAGCCGCTTCGAGACTGTCTTCTCCCGGCTGCGCGGCAAGGGACGGCTCTCCGCCGACGATGTGGATGCCGCCCTCGCCGAGATCCGGGTCGCGCTGCTCGAGGCCGACGTCAACCTCGACGTGGTCGCCAACCTCACCGCCCGCATCCGCGAGCGGGCCGTCGGCGAGGAGCTCTCGGGGGCGCTCAACCCGGCCCAGCAGGTGGTCAAGATCGTGCTGGCGGAGCTCACCTCCAGCCTCGGAGGCGAGCAGCTAGTCCTCAGCCACGCCTCCAAGCCGCCCACTGTGATCCTGCTGGCCGGCCTGCAGGGAACGGGCAAGACCACCAATGCGGCCAAGCTGGCCCAGTGGTTTCTGCGCCAGGGCCGCAGCCCGCTGCTGGTCGGCGCCGACTTGCAGCGCCCCGCTGCGGTCGAGCAACTCCGCACGCTGGGCGAGCGGGCCGGCGTGCCCGTCTTCAGCCACCCCCGCAGCCCGGTCAAGGCGGCGTCGGCCGCGATGGCCGAAGCGGCCCGCACCGGACGCGACGTGGTGATCGTCGACACCGCCGGCCGGCTGGCCATCGACGCCGAGATGATGGACCAGGTTCGCCGCATCTCCAAGGCGGTGCGGCCTCACTACACCTTCCTGGTGGTGGACGCCACCGTCGGCCAGGACGCGGTGAACTCGGCCAAGGCCTTCCACGACACGCTGGGGATCGACGGCGTGATCCTCACCAAGCTCGACGGCGACGCCCGCGGCGGCGCCGCGCTGTCGGTCAAGGAGGTGGTGGGTCGGCCCATCGCCTTCGCCTCGGTCGGCGAGAAGCTGGAGGACTTCGAGCCGTTCCATCCCGACCGCCTCGCCAGCCGCATCCTGGGCATGGGCGACGTCGAGACCCTGATCGACAAGGCCGAGGCCGCCTTCGAGGCCGAGCAGGCGGAGGAGACGGCGTCGCGGCTGCTCGAGGGCACGTTCACGTTCGACGACTTCCTGTCCACCATGCAGCAGGTCCTCGGCATGGGCAATCTGCGCAGCCTCCTCGGGATGATGCCGGGCCTGCCGCAACAGATGCGCGGCGCCGACATCGACGAGGGCCGCATCGGCCGCATCACCGGCATGATCCACTCGATGACGCCGGCGGAGCGGGCCGAGCCCGACATCATCGACGCCTCCCGCCGACAGCGCATCGCGGCCGGTTCGGGCTGCCGTCCGGCCGATGTCAAGGCCCTGGTCGACCAGTTCAAGCAGATGCGCTCGGCGATGCGGGGCCTCGGCGGTCTCGCCGGCAAGCGCAGGGCGTCCGCATCGAGGCCGGGGGCGGCCCGCTCCAGCCGCAAGGGGCGCCGCAGCGCCGGTGGCCGCACCACGCCCAAGGGGCCTGCGCCCGTGTCCAAGGCGCCTCTTGCCCTGCCAGGGTTGGAAAAGGGTGACTGGCCCGGGTTGAATTGACCCTCACGCCCCCCAACAGATCAGAGGAATCACATTGGCCGTCAAGTTGCGCCTCATGCGGATGGGGAAGAAGAAGCAGCCCACCTACCGCGTTGTGGCGGCAGACTCCCGTGCGCCCCGCAACGGGCGCTTCATCGAGATAATCGGGTTCTACGAGCCCCGCCAGGACCCGTCGGTGGTGCGCATCGACAACGATCGGGCCCTGCACTGGCTGCGCCACGGCGCCCAGCCCACCGAGCGGGTCGAGAAGCTGTTGAGAATCAGCGGCGCCTGGGACACCTTCCGCGGCCCCGAGCCTGCCGATGCGGTGCCCGCAGCCGCGGCCGGCGCTGAGGACGGCGGCTCGTGAGCGATCTGGCCCCCACCGCCGAGGCGATGTGCCGCTACGTGGTCACCAGCATCGTCGACGATGCCGACGCGGTGCAGATAACCGCCAGCTCGGCCGGAGCCGACGCGGTGCGCCTCGATGTCCGCGTCGCCCAAGGCGAGATGGGACGGGTGATCGGCAAGCGAGGCCGCGTGGCCCATGCCATCCGGACGCTCGTGCGCGCCGCCGGATCCCGCGACGATGTGGACATCGAGGTCGAGTTCGTCGACTGATTTCTCCGAGCGCCTGCTTGAGATCGGCCGGGTGGGCCGGCCCCACGGCACCGGCGGCGAGGTGGCGGTCACGCTGGTCTCCAACCGGCCCGAGCGGCTGGCGCCGGGATCGGAGCTTCAGACCGATGCGGCGGCGCTGCGGGTGGTGGCGGCCCGGCCCCACAACCAGCGCCACCTGGTGAGGTTCGCCGGCATCGACGACCGGGGCAAGGCCGAGGCCCTGCGGGGTTTGGTGCTGCGAGCCGCGCCGATCGCCGACCCCGACGAGCTGTGGGTCCACGAGCTGATCGGGGCGCGGGTGGTGGATACTTCCGGCACGGACCGGGGCCGGGTCGCATCGGTGGTGGCCAATCCGGCCGGCGACCTGCTCGAACTCGACGACGGCACCCTGGTGCCGCTGCGCTTCGTGGTCGACACGGTGCCAGGCGAGCGCATTGAGGTGAACGCGCCCGACGGGCTGTTCGAGCCGTGAGCTTCCGCATCGACATATTCACCATCTTCCCCGACCTGGTGGAGGCCATGGCCTCGGCCTCGGTCATCGGGCGGGCTCGGGCTGCCGGTGGGCTTGACGTGCGGGTCCACGACCTGCGGGTGGCCGCCGCCGGGCGCCATCGCAGCGTCGACGACGCACCCTTTGGCGGGGGAGCGGGGATGGTGATGATGCCCCAGCCGCTGTTCGATGCGGTTGAGGCGGTCGAGCCGCCCCGGCCGCTGTGCTACCTGTCGCCCGCGGGGCGCCGCTTCGACCAGGCAATGGCCGAAGAGTTGGCATCGGGCGATGGGTTCTCGATGCTCTGCGGGCGCTACGAGGGCGTCGACGAGCGGGTATGCCAACACCTGGTGGATGCGGAGGTCTCGGTCGGCGACGTGGTGTTGTCCGGCGGCGAGGTGGCCGCCGGGGTGGTGCTGGAGGCGGTGGCGCGCTGCGTGCCCGGAGTCCTCTCCAACGAGGCTTCCACCGCCGAGGAGTCCTTCGCCGGCGGGCTGCTGGAGTACCCGCAATACACCCGGCCCGCTGCCTTCCGGGGATGGCAGGTGCCCGAGGTGCTGCTGTCGGGCGACCACAACAAGGTGGCCCGCTGGCGCCGGGCCCAGTCGCTGGCCCGCACCCTCGAGCGCCGCCCCGACCTGATCGAGACTCGGGGCGGGCTCAGCTACGAGGAGCGGGAACTCCTCATCGAACACGGCCTGGAGGCCGAGCGGATAGGTGAGTGAATCCGACCATTGCGGGCTTGTGCCCGGCGGTCGGGTGCTGTCAGCCGTCGATGATCCGGAAGCGCTGGTTCAGGGGCCAATAGCGGCGGGGGACGAGGTCGCGGCGGACTCGGGCCGCCACCTCGTCGGCTTCGGTGAGCAGCGAGTCCTCGTCGATGGTCAGCACCCGGCCGTCGTCCACTACCAGCCGGCCGTCGACCAGGACGCTGCGCACATCGGTTCCCACCGCGTACCGCACGATCGAGCCGACCGGGTTGTGGCGGGGTGACAGCCGGGGGTTCTCTCCGTCGATCACCGCGATGTCGGCGGCCTTGCCGATCTCCAGCGAACCGATCTCATGGTCCCACAGCAGAGCCTTGGCCCCGTCGATGGTGGCCATCTCGAAGGCGTCTTCGGTGGTGAACCCGATCGGGTCGTACATGGGGATCCCGGCCGCCTGGGCCTGCATGAAGAAGGCGATCCTCATCACCGCCAGGATGTCGTTGATCACCGTGTCGCAGCCGAGCCCCACCGTCACCCCGGCGACCCGCATGCCGACCACATCGGTCACCGCCGACACGATGTCGGTGCACACCACCGGCGCATGGGTCAGCTTGGATCCGGCTTCCGCCAGCAGCCGGATCTCCCGGGCGGTGGTCAGCATGGCGTGGATGGCCAAAAAGCGCGGGCCGAGGACGCCGAGGCGGCTCAAGTGTTCGAGCGGTCGCCGTCCGAACAGCGAGACGCAGAGCTCGATCTCCTCGCGGTCGCGGTTGATGTGGGTCATCACCGCCGTGTCGTGGCGCTCGGCCAGGTCGTGAGCTGCCACGAACATCTCGTCGCTGATCGAGGGAACGCTCGCCGCATGGATGTAGGGGCGCACCAGGCCGCGGCCGCGCTGCGACCACTGGGTCAGGAAGCCCTCGAGGTGAGCGATGTTGTCGGCCATGATGGCCGGGTCGTCGCGGTATTCCGACCGGCCCTCGATCTGCTCGTAGTTGCTGGCCAGGCGCGAGGTGCGATCCCGTCCGCCCACCGCCAGCGCGCAGCGGATGCCGGTCTCCAGGGCGGTCTCGCCCACCGCCTCCTCGTGCTCCGCGGTGCAGGTCGTGTCGGTGGTGGTGGTCACGCCGGCCCGCAGCAGGTTGGCCATCGTCACCCTCGCGCTCGTGCGGATGCCGTCGTCGCCCAGCACGTCCTCGGCGGGAATGTAGACCCGGGTGATGTTGGGCAGATCCTCCAGCGCCAGGCTTCGCACCAGCGCCTGAGCCATGTGGTTGTGGGTGTCGATTAGTCCGGGGATCACCAGATCCCGGGGACCGCCCAGGCGCCGCCCGCCCTCGCTGGCGGCCTCGACCTCGGCCCTCGGGCCCACTGCGACGATCCTCGAGTCGCGCACCGCCACCGCGCCGTCGGAGTACACCCGGCGCTCGGCATCGGCGGTCACCACCGTGCCGGTGATCACGAAATCGACAGCCCGCGGCCGGCGGTCCCCACCCTGGTCGGCATCGGTCACTGGCATTCCCTTCGTGGCGCGTCCAAGTCTGGGGCCGACTGGCACCGGCGGGCCTCCCCCCGCTCTCAGGGAGGAGGCCCACCCGGCCCAGTTCTAGAAGCCGATGCTCTCGTCTATGAACTCGTTGGTGACGAGGTTGTTCGGGTCGGTGCGGGATGGGTCGACGTCGAAGCCGGCGGCGACGATCTTGTCGATCACCTCCTGGATCCGGTCGATCTCCATGTTGCCGACCGTGTTGTCGGGGCCGTTGCCGACCAGGCCGAGCTCGATCTGGGTGTCGACCGAGAACTGCGCCAGACCGGGGCTGTACTGCCAGAAGCTGGCGATGTCGGCCACGATCTGCACGATCATCGCGTTGGTGGGGCCGGGATCGGCGGCGAAGTCGAGGACCGCCTGCTGCACGATCGGCACGAACTTGGCCAGGCAGGGCCGCAGCGTGTCGAGGTCGGCGGGGCGGATGGCCAGGGTCTGGGAGTAGATCGGCAGCCCGGCATCGTGGATCAGCTCGAAGGCGATGGGCTTGGACCACTCGGGTAGGTGCGATCCGGCTGCGGCTCGGTCGGGCCGACTTGCGACGCGGCTCCGTTAGCCTGCGGTCTCGTGACTGAGGCGGGCTTGGCTGGGAACGGTGCTGCGGCTATTTCGGCGCGGGGGCTGGTTCGGACCTTTGGCGGCAAGCGGGCCGTGGACGGGGTGGATCTGGAGGTCGACTCCGGGGAGATCTACGGGTTCCTGGGACCCAATGGGGCGGGCAAGAGCACCACGGTTCGGATGCTGTGCACCCTGCTGAAGCCCACCGAGGGTCGGGCGGTGGTGGCCGGCTACGACGTGGTCGACCGGCCCGGCGACGTGCGCATCCGCATCGGCGCGGCCCTGCAGGAGGCCGCCCTCGACGAGCGCCAGACCGGCCGCGAGATCCTTGACCTGCAGGCCCGCCTGTACGGGCTGAGCGCGGCCGACCGGGCCGCGTCCATCGCCCGAGCGGTGGACCTCGCCGACATCGGCGAAGCCATGGACGACCGGGTCAAGACCTACAGCGGCGGCATGAAGCGCCGACTCGACCTCGCCGCCTCGCTGATACACGGCCCCGAGGTGCTGTTCCTCGACGAGCCCACCACCGGCCTCGACCCGGTGAGCCGGACCCAGGTGTGGGACGAGGTGCGCCGACTGAACCGCGAGCTGGGCGTGACGGTGTTCCTCACCACCCAGTACCTCGAAGAGGCCGACGCGCTGGCCGACCGGGTGGCCATCATCGACGAGGGCCGCATCGTCGAGCAGGGGGCGCCGTCGGACCTGAAGCGGGCTGTCGGCGCCGACGTGATCGTGGTGGATCTGCCCCCCGACGCCATCGCCGCCGCCGCGGCCGTGGCCGAGACGGTCCCCGACGTGGATGCGGTCACCCAGGGCCGGCGGGGCATCACCATCGCCACCGCCGACGGCGCCGCCACCATCGGCAGCGTGGCGGTGGCCCTGTCGGGGTCGGGAATCCATCCCCAGGCGCTCACCATTCGCACCCCTTCGCTCGACGACGTGTTCCTGCTGGCCACCGGATACCGGATGTCGGCGGTGGACCCAGCCGTCGACGCTGGCGCATCGGGGGCGCGAAGGAGCAGCGGGCCATGAGCGTCCAGACGAGCACAACGGGTACGTCCGGTGCGCCCGGCGGCGGGATGGTCCGCCCCGTCGGGTTCCTCACCGACATCGCCACCGTGGCCCGCCGCTCGGTGCGCAGCCTGCTGCGCGAGCCCGAGGCGCTGGCCCCGGCGCTGATCATCCCGACGTTCTTCTTCGTCGTCAACATCGGCGCGCTGGAGTCGTTCGTGGAGCAGACCCCGGGCATCGACTACCGGGCGTTCCAGATACCGGTCGCCATCATCTTCGCGGTCACCGGCATCTCCCGGGCGTCGGTGCTGGTGATCGATATCCAGACCGGCTACCTCGACCGCATGCTGGTCACGCCGGTGCGGCGCGCCACCCTGCTGCTCGGATTGATGGTGGCCGACATCGTGCTGGCTGCGGCGCTGTCGCTGGTGGTGATCACCATGGGCTTCATCGCCGGGGTGCGCTTCGAGACCGGGCTGCTGGGGATCCTGCTCTTTTTGGCGCTGGCGGTGACGTGGAGCCTCGCCTTCACCGGGTTTCCGTACACGGTGGCGCTGCGCACCGGGAACCCGGCCGCGGTCAACTCGTCGTTCCTGATCTTCTTTCCGTTCGCCTTCCTCACGCCCGCCTACCTGCCCCGCGAGCTGATGACCGGCTGGATGCAGACGGTGGCCGCCTGGAACCCGGTCACCTACCTGCTCGAGGGCATGCGGTCGCTGCTCACCGGCGGCTGGGACGCGGCCGCCATCGGCAAGGCGGCGGCCGCCATCGGCGGGCTCGCCCTCGTGACCTTCGTGATGGCCTTCCGCTCGCTGGCCCGCCGAGTAGCCACCGGCTGACCCGCCCCGCCCGGCCGGCCCCCCGGGGCCCGAGCGGCCTGTGGGCGGAGTGCGCAGGAGCGGGTGGCGCGGCCCGAGCGGCCCGTGGGAACGGGTGGTACGGGGTCGCCTACTGTTCCGGCGGCGACCGGGGGAGGATCATTGCAACCTGCGTTCGATGTGGTGGGCGTCGGCAACGCCATAGTCGACGTGATCGCGGCGGTTCCCGACTCGTTCATCGACGACCACGGTCTGACCAAGGGGGCGATGACCCTGGTCGGGGCCGAGCGATCGGCGGAGCTGTACGGGGCCATGCCTTCGGGAGTGGCCGCCCCCGGCGGATCGGCGGCCAACACCGTGGCCGGAGTGGCCTCGTTCGGCGGTCGGGCCGCCTTCATCGGCAAGGTGAGCGCTGACGATCTCGGGGAGGTATTTGTCGCCGACATCCGGGCGATGGGTGTTTACTTCGGTGTGCCGCCCGCGTCGGACGGACCCCCGACCGCCCGCTGTCTGGTGCAGGTGACCCCGGATGCGGAGCGCACCATGAACACCTACCTGGGCATGGCCGCCTTGCTCGACCCCTCTGATGTGGACACTGACCTGGTTGCCTCGGCCGCCATCACCTACTGCGAGGGATATCTCTGGGATGTTCGGGCGGCCAAGGACGCCATCCGTTTGGCCATGGAGGCCGCGTGTGATGCAGGCAGGACGGTGGCTTTGGCGCTGAGCGACTCGTTCTGTGTGGAGCGGCACCGCGAGGAATGGCTCGATCTGATCGAGGACCGGGTAGATGTGGTGCTCGCCAACGAGGCAGAGGTGTGCGCGCTGCACTGCACCGATGACTTTGGCGCAGCCCGGGACCGCACGGCGGAGATGGCGCATACGGTGGCCATCACCCGCGGCGCCCGCGGCTCGGTGGTCGCTCAGGGCTCAATCCGAGAAGCAGTGCCCGCGGTCAAGGTCACCGTCCCACAACTCGTCGATGCCACCGGGGCCGGCGATCTCTACGCCTCGGGGTTCCTGTGGGGACTGGGCCGGGGCGCGCCTGCGGTCCGCTGCGCCGAGTTGGGCAGCCGGGCTGCGGCAGAGGCGATCAGCCATGTCGGCGCCCGTCCCATGACTGCGCTCTCAGAGCTCACGAACCAGGCCTGAGCCAGCAAGGCGCGTCCGATTACTCGGGCTGGGTTCTGTAGCTGAGATCCAGGTCGCCGAGGCGCACCAGCATTGAGGCGATCCAGCCGCCCAGCGCGGTGAAGTGCTTGTCGAGCTCGGTGCCGTCGGACAGGCCGGCCTCGTCGAGCTCGTAGGCGCCCTCATAGCCGACGTCGATGGCGTACTCGGTGGCGTCGGCATCGTCGAGGTCCTCGCTGTACAGCGACTCGATCCGGGGACCGCCCCGCACCAGCGGCTCGCTGCCGATGTCGGGGCTGGTGGCGGGCAGCACGCCCAGCACCATGGCCGGTCCGGGCGCGGCGACCAGGCACTGGGCCCTCAGCAGGATCTTGATCTCGATGCGGGGCGGCTCGGCGTAGCCGTCGCCCGCATACCAGCTCAGGTAGGCGGCCTGCGACCAGGTGGGCCACACGCAGCTCACGTCGGCGCACACTCTCGGCGGCTGCCCCTCGCCGGGCAGGGCGTAGGAGTTCTCCCAGGAGACGTCGCCGGCCAGCACGTCGGTCTGAAACCGCTCCTCGCCCGCCTGGCGCTCCAGCAGCGCGTCCTCGAAGGCGTCGCGCAAGGCGCCGATGGCGTCGGTGAAGACATGGTCGAGCATCGTCAGCGGTGCCGAGACGACCCGTTGGCGGGCGGTCCCGTGGTGCCCCGCAGCACCAACTCGGGCGCCAGCGTGTGGCGGATAGGCCCGCCCGCACCGTCGGACAGGCGCTCCAGCAGGGTGCGGACCGCGAGGCGGCCCATGTCCAGCTTCGGCTGGTTGACGGTGGTGAGCGACAGGTGGCGCAATGCGGAGATGAAGGTGTTGTCGAAGCCGACGAGCGACACGTCGCCGGGCACGGCCATGCCGGCGTCGGCCAGGCGGTTGAGCGCGCCCGCGGCCAGCAGATCGTTGAAGGCGAAGATGGCGCTGGGCGGGCGATCCTCGGCCAGCAGGTCGTCGATGACGGCCAGCGCGTCGGCCTCGTCGTCGCCCGCGGGGCGCACATCGATCAACTCGCCGAGCCCCGCGGCCCGCATGCCCGACTCGTAGCCGGCGCGGCGCCGGGCCGCCGACGCGTTCCTGCCCCCGTCCATATGGACGATGCGGGTGTGGCCCAGCGAGGCCAGATGCTCCACCGCCAGCTCCGCCCCCCGCCGGTCGTCGGTGCCGACGCTGTCGGCGCCGGGATGGGCCGTGCCGCTGGCCACCATCACGCACGGCGCGGCCGCGCCCGCCCGGGCCAGGTCGTCGTCTCCGAGGCGGGCGCCGACGAGGGCCATTCCCTCCACCCGCAACTGCAGGAAGGTTTCGACCGCGTCGAGCTCGCGCCCGGCGTCGCGGTGGCCGTTGAGGATCAGCACCCGTAGGCCGTGCTCGGCGGCCTCGGCCTCGATGCCGTCCACCACCTCGCCGAAGAACGGGTTGCGGAAGTCGTCGACGAGCACGCCGATGGTGTGGGTGCGCTGCTGGGCGAGGATGCGGGCCATCAGGTTGGGCCGGTAGCCCAGCTCCTGGGCGGCGCGCAGCACCGAGCGCCGCTTCTCGTCGGAGACCTGCGGCGAGTCGTTTATGACCAGCGACACCAGCGCCCGCGAAACCTTGGCCCGCTCGGCCACGTCCTCCATGGTGGGGCGGTTCATGCCACCGATGAGGTCCGGCGTGCGGTTTGACATTTCACGCCGGGCACGATAGACCATTAGAGCGCTCCAATTCCAAAATGGAGCGCTCCAAACCCATCAGCGGCGGGGGTTGCTGGGTACATGTCCACCGAATCCGCAAGTCGATGACGACACTGAGACTGCTCGCGGGCGCGCTATGACGGTCGCCGTGGGCACCGCGCTGGTCGACCGGGTGGCCACCGCTCCCATCAGCTGGGGCGTGTGCGAGATGCCGGGCTGGGGCTACCAGCTCCCCGTCGACCGGGTGCTGGCCGAGATGGCCGCCGCGGGCTTCACCCACACCGAGCTGGGCTCGCTCGGATACCTGCCCACGGAGCCGCAGCGGCTGCGGGCCGCGCTCGACGCCCACGGCCTGCGCCTGCTGGGGGGATTCGTGCCGCTGGTGCTGCACGAGCCGGCCCGCGCCGCCGAGACCCGGGCCGCGGCCCACCGCTGGGCCGAGCTGATCGGAAGCGTCGGCGGGCAGTTCTTCGTGACCTGCGCGGTGAGCTGCCCCGACCATTGGCGCCGGGGGCCGCTCAGCGACTCGCAGTGGGCCGCGCTGTGCGGCGCCCTGGGAGAGATCGACGAGGTGGTCGCCGGCTGTGGCCTGATGCAGGTGTTCCATTCGCACTTCGGCTCGCTGGTGGAGACCGACGCGGAGCTGGCCCGGGTGCTGGAGGGCTCCGACGTGTCGCTCGTGCTCGACACCGCCCACCTCACCCTCGGCGGCACCGACGTCGCCGCACTGTTGGATCATCACGCGCACCGCGTGGGCCTCGTCCACCTCAAGGACGTGGACCTCGCCCTGGCGGCGCGCCTCACCGCGGGAGAGCTGTCGCTCATGGAGGCCGTGCAGCGCGGCCTGTTCCCGCCCCTAGGTCGAGGAGGGGTGGCGATCGCCGAGATCGTCGCCCGTCTCGAAGAGCCGGGACGAGACCTCTGGTACGTCCTGGAGCAGGATGCAGCCATCGCCGAGGGCGACCTCGCCGCGGTGGGCCGGCTCAGGCGCAACGCCGATCTGAGCCTGGACTTCCTGCGAGATCTGGTGCCCGCGGTTGCGGGCAGCGGAGCAACCCACAACAACCACCGATTCCCGGAGGGATAAACAACAATGTCAAGACTATTGAAGCTGCTCGGCGTGGTGCTCGCCATCACGCTCGTGGCCGCAGCGTGCGGCGACGACGGCGACGACGCGCCGGAGCCGGCCGCCGAGGCGCCTGCCGCGGCTGACGACGCGGCCATGGCCGACGACGACGGCGACGCTCCGGCGACCACCGCCGCCACCGACGACGTGGTGGACACCCAGGGCTGCGACCACACGTTCCATGTGATCACCCACGGCGACTCCGGCGTGTTCTGGTCCGTGGTCGAGGTGGCCGTGGCCGACGCCGCTGCCGCCATCGGCTGCGACGTCGTGTACTTCGGCTCCAACAACGACGCCCTGGCCCAGGCCCAGGAGATCGAGGCCGCAGTGGCCTCCGGCTCCTCGGGCATCGCCATCTCGCTGGCCGACCCGGCCGGTGTGAGCGACGCCGCCGCCGGCGTCGTGGCCGCAGGCATCCCGCTGTACACGCTCAACTCGGGCGTGAACAACTACAAGGAACTCGGCGCGGTCACCCACGTCGGCCAGACCGAGGTCGTGGCCGGCAACGGCGCAGGCGAGCGCTTCAACGCACTGGGCGCCACCCATGTGCTGTGCGCCCGCCAGGAGCAGTCCAATGTGGCGCTCGAGGAGCGCTGCGAGGGCCTGGCCGAGACGTTCAACGGCGACGTGACCTCCGAGTTCGTCGGCCTCGACGCCAACCCCGACGAGCAGCAGAACAGCATCGCGGCTCTGCTGCAGGCCGATCCGTCCATCGACGGCGTGCTCGGCGTCGGCCCGAACCTGCCTCTGCGGGCGCTGACCGCCGGCGAGCAGGCCGGACGCGACCTGGTCATCGGCGGCTTCGACCTCTCCGGCGACCTGATCGACGCCATCGAGGCGGGCGACGTGGCCTTCACCGTCGACCAGCAGCAGTACCTGCAGGGCTACCTGCCGGTCATCCTGATGTACCTGCAGGCCACCAACCAGAACACCGCGGGCGGCGGTCTGCCGCTGTTGACCGGCCCGGGCTTCGTCGACACCGCCAACGCGTCGGTCGTCAAGACGCTGGTGCAGCAGGGCACACGCTGATCAGCTGAGTTAGAGCACGCAGACGGGGGCGGCGGGCAGACCGCCTGTCGCCCCTTTCTGCTAACTTCCCCCAGCGCGGGGCCCGCGGTTCCGCGGGCCCCGATGCTGGCGGATCATCACAACGGTCCGGTCGTCTCGGGCACCTGGGAGACCGGCACGAGTCAACTAGCCATTGGGGGATCAAATGGCCGACACGACCACCGATAAGCCCGCCGCAGCAGCCGAGGCGGGCGGCGACGAGCGGCTGGCCCACCGGGGGCCGATACAAACGCTGCTGACCCGGCCCGAGATCGGGGCCCTGATGGGGGCCGTCGGCGTGTGGCTGCTGTTCTGGCTGGTGTCCGCGCCCTTCGGCACCGTGGGGGGCACCGCCAACTTCCTCGACGTTGCCGCCTACCTGGGGTTGATGGCCGTGCCCGTGGCGCTGCTGATGATCGGCGGCGAGTTCGACCTGTCGTCGGGCGCCATGACCGGGGCCACCGCCCTCATCGCCATCCTTCTGGCCAACGACATCAACGGCGCCGGGCTGGGGCTGCACATCGCGGTGCCGCTGTCACTGGCCTTCGCGCTGGCCATCGGCTGGTTCAACGGCACCCTGGTCGAGAAGACCTCTCTGCCCAGCTTCATCGTCACGCTGGGAACGTTCTTCATGCTGATCGGGGCCAAGCTCGGCTTCTCCAAGCTGTTCACCAACAAGGTGCTCGTCGAGGGGCTCGACGAGGCCGAGGGCTACGAGTTCTGGAACGGCATCTTCGGCGCCGAATGGCTTCGCAACTCCCACCTGTGGGACGTGCGAAGCTGGTCCAACCTGTGGCTGGTCCGCGACGAGATGTGGGCCCTGCTGCTGATCGGCGGCATCGCCGCCTTGATGGTCGGCACGTTCGAGCTCACCTACGCCCGGCGCCCTGCGCCGAACCCCGCGGCCATGGTCGTTGCCGCGGCAGGCGTGGTGGTGGCGCTGGCAGGATTCATCTATCTGCTGGCCCAGGACGGCTCGGCCTCAAACTGGGTCGGCGGCATTCTGGTGACCGCCGGCGTGCTGGTGGCGGTGGCGGGCTGGTGCCGGTCCCGCTATGAGGCGCCGGACCGCTCCGGGCGCAGCGCCGAGGCCCAGTGGTGGCAGTACCTGATCGGCGGGGTGGCGGCCCTGGTGGTCGCCATGGTGGTGGCACTGGCCATGGACGCCACCGACTCCTCCCAGCTCGGCTACCTGGGCGGAGGGATCGGCAAGTTCGTGTTCGCGCTGGGCATCGCCGCAGTCGGAGCGCTGGCGGTGGTGGCGGCGCTGGGGCGGGTCACGCCCGGCTACCCCGTGATCGGAGCGGTGCTGGTGGCCCTGCCCGCGATCAGCTTCCTGGTGACGGTTCAGGCCGCCCGGGTGATCCTGTTCGGCGGGCTCGCCCTGCTGGGGATCATGCTGCTGTGGTCGACGGCGCGAAGGGTGCAGCCCGCGGTGTGGGTATCGCTGGCCATCTCGCTGGCCATTGTCGTGCTGGCGTTCTTCATCCAGTCCGAGTCGGCGTCGCGCAAGCTGCGAGTCGAGCTGTTCACCGTGCTGCTGCTGGTGGCGCTGCTGATGGCGGCCTCCGCAGTGGCCCGCTACCTGAGCGCGATCCGCACCGCGGCGCCCCCGCCCCCGCAGTTCGGCCGGTGGATGCAGCTCTGCGGCGCGCTGGGGGTGGCCGGCTTCGCAGTGTTCGCGGTGATCGAGTTGGCCGACGGCGACGGGCTCCTCTACGCCCTGCTCACCGGTGCGGCCAAGGGGGGAATCGTCGCCTTCGTGGCCTACGCGGCGGGAACGGTGGGCCGCACCCTGATGACCGGCGACGAGGGGGTCGGCCGGGCCCTGGTGTCAGTCGGGATCGGCGCGGTGCTGCTCAGCGTGGCCGCCCGGCTGCTGTTCGTGACCGGCAGCGAGCTCGACAAGATCTGCACAGTGGGAACCGACGGCGAGATGCGCTGCCCGCAGACCCAGTTCGGAGTGGTGGTGCTGTCGTTCCTGATCTTCGCCGCGGTCGGCTCGTGGCTGTTGATGCGCACCCAGTTCGGCAGCTGGATCATGGCGGTCGGCGGCAACAAGGACGCGGCCCGCTCGGTGGGCGTGCCCGCGGCGCGCACCAAGACCACGCTGTTCATGATGGTGTCGGGCGCAGCCTGGATCACTGGCATGCTGATCGCCTTCCGGCTCACCGCGGTGCAGGCCAACGTGGGCGACGGCAACGAGTTCCGCTACATCATCGTGGCCGTGGTGGGCGGCAACCTGCTCACCGGCGGGTACGGATCGGCGCTCGGCGCCGGCATCGGCGCGGTGATCTGGGGAATGATCTCCCAGGGCATCGGCTTCGCCCAATGGAACAGCGACTGGCGGTTCCTGGTGCTGGGGGCGCTGCTGCTGGTGGCGGTGCTGGTCAACAACTACGTGCGGGGCCGGGCCGAGAAGGCGCCGACGGCATCAGGCGCTGTCAAGCCCGACCGAGCGGAGATAGCCATAGTGGTGCCAGCCGAGTCCGATTCGGGCTCAAAGGGGGACTGAGCAATGACCGACTTTCTCGAACTCAAGGGAATCTCGAAGTTCTACGGCAACATCATCGCCCTCACCGGCGTGACCACCACGGTGAACCCCGGCGAGGTGACGTGCGTGCTCGGCGACAACGGCGCCGGCAAGTCGACGTTCATCAAGATCCTGGCCGGAGTGCACCAGCACGATGCGGGCGACCTGCTGCTCGAGGGCGACAACGTGAAGTTCGCCTCGCCCCGGGAAGCGCTCTCGGCCGGTATCGCCACCGTGTACCAGGATCTGGCCATGGTGCCGCTGATGTCGGTGTGGCGGAACTTCTTTTTGGGCCAGGAGCCCAAGACCGGGGTTTGGCCGTTCCGACAGATCGACATCGACAAGGCCAAGATGATCGCCAAGGAAGAGATGGCCAAGATGGGCATCGACATCCGCGACACCGAGCAGAGCGTGGGCACGCTGTCGGGCGGCGAGCGCCAGTCGGTGGCCATCGCCCGGGCCAGCTATTTCGGGGCACGGGTGCTGATCCTCGACGAGCCCACCTCCGCTCTGGGGGTGAAGCAGTCGGGCGTGGTGCTGCGCCGGATCGTGGAGGCCCGTGACCAGGGTCTGGCCGTGATCTTCATCACCCACAATCCCAACCACGCCTATCCCGTGGGCGACCGGTTCGTGATCCTGCAGCGGGGCCAGTCGCTGGGCAACTGGGCCAAAGACGAGTTGACTCAGTCGGAGCTGACCCAGCTCATGGCCGGCGGCGCCGAGTTGGAGGAGCTCCAGCACGAGCTGGCCGAGGCGGGCTCCAGCTGAGGGTGACCTGTCGCCGCTCGTCGACCGTCGCCGGCTCTGAGGCGGTCGATCCCTCCCCCCGATCGCGATGAACGAGCTGGAGTTGCTGACCATCGGCCGGGTCAGCGTCGACCTCTATCCCCAGCAGAGCGGCGTGCCTTTGAGCGGGGTGTCGTCGTTCGCCAAGTCGATCGGCGGTTCGCCCACCAACGTGGCCGTGGCCGCGGCCCGGCTGGGCCGGCGGGCCGCGGTGGTCACCCGGGTGGGCGACGACGGCTTCGGCGCCTACATCCGCACCGCCCTGGCCGACCAGTACGGCGTGGTCAACGACTTCGTGTCGGTGGATCCCGACCTGCGCACCGCCCTGGCCTTCTGCGCGCTGGATCCCCCCACCGACCCGCCGCTGCTGTTCTACCGGGAGCCGCGGGGCCCCGACATGAACCTCACCGTGGGCGATATCCCCTCCGCGGCCTACACCGTGGGCGTGCTGTGGGTGGCCGGATCCCGCTTCGCCCAGGAGCCCTCACGCTCGGCGGTGCGGGCCGTGCTCGAGCGGCGGAACCGGGCCGAGCACACCGTCTTGGACCTGGACTACCGGCCCAGTTTCTGGGCGTCGGCCGCGGAGGCGTCCGAACACATCGGCGCGGCGGTCGAGTGGGCCACGGTGGCGGTCGGCAACCGGACCGAGTGCGAGATCGCGGTCGGTGCCGCCGATCCCGACCGGGCCGCTGACCGCCTGCTCGAGCGGGGCGTGCAGCTGGCGGTGGTGAAGATGGGCGCCGACGGCGTGCTGGTGGCCACCCCCGACAGCCGGGCCCGAGTGTCGCCGGTGCCGGTGGAGGTGGTGTGCGGGCTCGGCGCGGGCGACGCCTTCGGGGGCTCGCTGGCCGACGGACTCCTGGGGGGCCTCGACCCGGTCGAGGCGGTCACCAGGGCCAACGCCGCGGGCGCCATAGTGGCCGGTCGCCTGACCTGCGCCGACGCCATGCCGACCCGAGCCGAGATCGACGCGGTGTTGGGGGCGGCGTGAGTCGGCGAGTGTGGATCGACCGGCACGATGCGACCCGAGCCGAGATCGACGCGGTGTTGGGGGCGGCGTGAGTCGGCGAGTGTGGATCGACCGGCACGATGCGACCCGAGCCGAGATCGACGCGGTGTTGGGGGCGGCGTGAGTCGGCGAGTGTGGATCGACCGTCCCGTTGCGCCCAGAGCCGAGATCGGCGCGGTGTTGGAGGCGGCGTGAGTCGGCGAGTGTGGATCGACCGGCACGATGCGACCCGAGCCGGGATCGGCGCGGTGTTGGAGGCGGCATGAGCTGGCGAGTGTGGATCGACCGGCCACCGCCGCGGGAGGTGGTCATCCCCGACGACGCGGAGCTGACCGACGACGTGGCCGACGCCGACGCGGTGGTGGTGGGCGCCGACGAGGCCTGGAACGCCGACGCCTGCCGCCGGCTGCCCCGGCTGAAGGTGGTGGCCCGCTCCGGCATTGGCTACGACAACGTCGAGGTCGCGGCCTGCGCGGCCCACGGGGTGGCGGCCTGCAACGCTCCCGACGCCCCCACCGTCTCCACCGCCGAGCATTCGCTGGCCCTGCTGCTGGCCGTGTCGAAGCGGCTCAAGCCGGCCGAGGCGCAACTAAGAGGCCGAGCGAACAGGCGGGGCAGCTCCGGCCACTACCGGGCTGCCCATCGGGCCCTCGAGCTCGACGGCCGCACGCTGGGACTGGTCGGCTGTGGGCGCATCGGCCGGCGCATGGCCCGCTACGGGAACGTTTTGGGCATGAGAGTGCTGGTCCACGACCCGTATCTCGACGCCTCCGACACAGCCGAGTTGGGCGAGCCGGTGAGCCTGGACGAACTGTGGCGCCACAGCGACGCAGTGTCGCTGCACGCGCCGGCCACCGCCGAGACCCGCCACCTGGTGGACGGGGCCAGCATCGCGGCCATGCGCCCCGGCGTGATCATCGTCAACTGCGCCCGGGGCTCGCTGATAGACCACGAAGCCCTGCTGGCCGGCCTCGTCTCCGGGCCGATCGGCGGCGCCGGCCTCGACGTGACCGACCCCGAGCCGCTTCCGCAGGGGCATCCGCTGCTGGAGCGAGACGATGTGATCGTCACCCCCCATGTGGCTTCGTCCACTACCGCGGGCTCGGTGCGACTCGTCGGTCAGGCCCTCGGCCAAGCCTTGGAGTGGCTGCGGGGCGGCACCCCCGAGCACCTGCTCGACCCAACCGCAGCCGACCCTGCCGTAGACCGGCGCAGAGCGTCATGAAGTCGGCACACGCTCCCGCGCCATCGCGGCGGCAGCAGTCCGGTGCCATCACACCGGCACTCGCGCCCGCACCCCTACTCGACGGCGGGAGGGCGCGATGACCGCGTGCCGCCGGCTCGGGGTGGCCGTTATCGGCTTCGGCTGGATGGGCCAGGCCCACGCCCGCTCCTACGCCCGGCTGCCCATGATCTTCGACGGGCTCAAGTACCGGGCCGAGCTCACCGTGTGCGCCGACACTCTGGCCGAGCGCCGAGCCGCGGCGGTGGGCGAGTTCGGCTTCCGCGAGGCCACTGACGACTGGCGGGCCGCGGTCGACCATCCCGACGCGGACGTGGTGGCGGTCTGCGCCCCCAACATGGTGCACTGCGAGATGGTGGAGGCCGCCGCCGCGGCCGGCAAGCACGTCTTCTGCGAGAAGCCGGTCGGGGGCACCCCGGAGCAGACCGCCCGAGCCGAGAAGGCCTGCCGCGACGCCGGCGTCGTCTCGGGTGTGGGCTACAACTACCGCTTCGTGCCCCTGGTGCAGCACGCCCGCAACCTGATCACCGCCGGCGAGTTGGGCGAGATCACCAACTACCGGGGCCGCTTCTTCTCCATGTACGGCGCCGATCCGCTCGGCCTGCTCTCCTGGCGGTTCCTGCTCGATCAGGCCGGCCACGGCGTGTCCACCGATATCCTCAGCCACGCCATCGACCTGGCCATGATGATCAACGGCCCGATCCGGCGAGTGGTGGGCACCGGCGAGACGTTCATCAAGCAGCGTCCGCTGCCGTCGGCGTCGGGCACCCACTACGACCGGGGGGCGCCGGGCGATCCCGTCGGCACAGTCACCAACGAGGACTACTTCGGGGCCATGGCGGTGTTCGCCAACGGCAGCCGGGGCACCTTCGAGGCCAGCCGCACCATGGTCGGGCCTCAGAGCCAGATGGCCTTCGACGTCCATGGCACCCAGGGCGCGCTCAGCTGGAACTTCGAGACCATGAACGAGATGCGGCTGTTCCGCTCCAGCGACGGCGACTGGGGCTACACCACCGTCTACGCCGGCGAGCGCCACCCCTACCACGCCGGCTTCGTGCCCGGCGAGGCCAACTCGATCGGGTTCGAGGACGTGGTGACCATCCAGGATCACGAGTTCCTGGCCGCGGTGGCCGAAGAGCGGCCCCACTCCGCGGGCCTGGAGCAGGCGCTGGAGTACGTGAGCGTGCAGGCCGCGCTGCTGCGAAGCTGGCAGACCGGGGCCTGGACAGACGTGGTGTCGGTGCGGATCGACTGATAGCAACGGGGTACAGGGAGGTCGCCATGGAGACGGTGAGGCTGACAGCATCGGGCGCGCTGGTGCGGTACCTGGCGGCCCAGCGCATCGAAGTCGACGGCGAGGTCGTGCCGCTGTTCGCGGGCGTGTTCGCCATCTTCGGCCACGGCAACGTGACCTGCCTCGGCCACGAGCTCGAGCAGGCCGGCGACGCATTGCCCACCTGGCGGGGCCAGAACGAGCAGGGCATGGCCCTGGCCGCCTGCGGGTTCGCCCGAGCGGCCAAGCGTCGCCGCATCATGGTGGCCACCAGCTCCATCGGGCCCGGCGCCACCAACATGGTGACCGCGGCCGCGGTGGCGCTGGCCAACCGGCTGCCGCTGCTGCTGCTGTCGGGCGACACCTTCGATCACCGGGTGGTGGATCCGGTGCTGCAGCAGGTGGAGCACTTCGGAGCGCCGTCCACCACCGTCAACGACGCCTTCCGGGCGGTGGTGCGCTACTGGGACCGCATCACCGCCCCCGAGCAGATCGTGCAGTCGCTGCCCCATGCGGTCAACACCATGCTCGACCCCGGCGATTGCGGCCCCGCCTTCATCGCGCTGCCCCAGGACGTGCAGGCCCAGGCCTTCGACTATCCGGTGCGGTTCTTCGACGAGACCCTGCACCGCATCCGCCGGCCCCGCCCCGACGTCGGCGAGCTGCGCCGGGCCGCGGCCGCGCTGGCATCGGCCGAGCGGCCCCTGATCATCGCCGGCGGGGGAGTGCGCTGGTCGCTGGCCGAGGAGCAGCTGGCCGCCTTCGCCGAGGCCTGCGGCATCCCGGTGGTGGAGACCACCGCGGGCCGCACCTCGCTGCCGGCGCACCATCCGCTCAACTGCGGCCCCATTGGGGTGACCGGCTGCGCGTCGGCCAACGCCATGGCCGCCGACGCCGACGCGGTGCTGGCCGTCGGCACCCGGATGCAGGACTTCACCACCGGCTCCTGGACGGTGTTCGGCGACGAGTCGGCCCGCATCGTGGCGCTCAACGCGGCCCGCTTCGATGCCACCAAGCACCGGTGCGTGCCCCTGGTGGCCGACGCCCGCGAGGGCCTGATCGAGCTGGGCGCGGCGCTGGGCGGCTACCGGGCCGGCGCCGACTGGACGGCCCGAGCGGCATCGGAGACCGCCCAGTACCACGCCTACATCGACAAGATTGCCGCCCCGAGCACCCTTGGAGCCGGCGGGGAGAGTGAGGCTTCGGACCCGCACGCCGAGCTGCCGACCTACGCCCAGGTGGTGGGAGCGGTGGACCGGGCCGCCGACGCATCGACCTATGTGGTGGCCGCCGCGGGCGGGCTGCCCGGCGAGCTGGTCAACGGCTGGCGGGCCGAGGCGCCCCACTCCTTCGACTGCGAGTACGGCTATTCAACCATGGGCTATGAGATCTCGGGCGCTTGGGGGGCCAAGATGGCCCTGCCCGAGCGCGAGGTGGTGGTGCTGGTGGGCGACGGCTCCTACCTGATGATGAACAGCGACCTCTACAGCACCGTGATCGCCGGTCACAAGCTCATCGTGGTGGTGTGCGACAACCGCGGCTATGCGGTGATCGACCGGCTCCAGGTCAAACAGGGCGGCGCATCGTTCAACAACCTGTTCGCCGACTGTCGCACCGAGCGACAAGTCGACATCGACTTCGCGGCCCATGCCGCCTCGATGGGCTGCGAGACCGAGACGGTGCACACCATCGCCGAGCTGGAAGCGGCGCTGGAGCGGGCCCGAGCCGCCGATCGGACCTACGTGATAGCGCTGCGCACCCATCCCCACCGCTGGACCGAGGGCGGCTCGTTCTGGGAGGTGGGTGTGCCCGAGGTGAGCGACCGGCCGTCGGTGCGAGCGGCCCGCGAGGCCATGGAGGCGGGCCGGGCCCGCCAGAGAGTGGGGTGGTGACCATGACAGGCTCGTTCAGCGGCGGCGTCGCCCTGATAACCGGAGGCTCCCAGGGCCTCGGCTACGCGGTGGCCCAGCGTCTGGTGGCCGAAGGCGCGGCCGGGCTGCTGCTGGTGGGCCGCGACCCGGTGAAGGGAGTGGCCGCGGCCGCGTCGCTGGCCGACTCAGACTGCCGGGCGGAGTTCCTGGCCGCCGATCTCGCCCATACCGAGTCCTGCGAGGAGGTGATCGCGGCTCTCGACGACCGCTTCGGCGCCTGCCACAGCTTCGTCAACTGTGCCGCCATCACCGACCGGGGCTCGGTGTGGGACTCGCCCCCCGAGCTGTGGGACGCCATGCTGGCGGTGAACGTCAGAGCGCCCGGACTGCTCAGTCAGGGCGTGGCCCGGATCATGGTCCGCGAGTCCATCGAGGGCACGATCGTGCTGATCGGCTCTGTGGCGGGCCGGGGCGGGCCGTCCAAGCTGCTGCCCTACTCCACCTCCAAGGGGGCGCTGGTGGCCATGACCCGCAACCTCGCCTTCTCGCTGATGCCCCATCGCATCCGAGTGAACCTGCTGTGCCCCGGGTGGATGGACACGCCGGCCGAGGACGCGGTGCAGCGAAGGTTCGACGGCGCGACCGACGGCTGGCTGGAGCGGGCCGAGGCACAGATGCCGTTTGGCCGGCTCATCAAGCCCGACGAGATCGCCCGCACTGTCGTTCACCTGGCCACCGTCGAGTCGGGGATGATGACCGGCGCGGTGGTCGATTGGGACCAGACCGTGCTGGGCGCAGGCGACTCGGTATTCCCCGCGCCCCTGGAGTCGGCGTGATCGCAGCGGCCCGCGACTACGGCCCAGCGGCGCGGCCGTATCCGGCGGCGCGGGCGACGCTGGAGGCTTCGGAGTGACTGCGGTTGTCCGCGACTACGGCTTGACCGGGGCGGACTCGCGGCTGGCGGTGGAGCGGGGGCTGGCCGAGGCGGAGTGGTTCCGCCCGCCCATAGACCCCGAGCGGCTCCGCGACCTCCAGGTCCGCACCAACGCCCGAGCGGCCCGCGACACGTTGCTGTGGCTCGGGCTGCTGGCGCTGTTCGGCTATCTCGCCTTCCTGGCGCTGGGCACCTGGTGGGCGGTGCCGGCCTTCGGGGTGTACGGCGCCCTCTACGGCGGGGCGGGCGACTCCCGCTGGCACGAATGCGGCCACGGCACCGCCTTCCGCACCAAGCGGCTCAACGACATCGTGTACTACATCGCCTCGTTCATGCTGCTGCGCCAGCCCACGCTGTGGCGCTGGTCGCACGTGCGCCACCACACCGACACCATCGTGGTGGGCCGCGATCCCGAGATCATGTTCCCCCGACCGTCGAGCCCGCGCACCGTGGCCGGGGTGTACCTGCCGGTGGCGATCCTGCCCAAGACGGTGTGGCGCACCCTGAAGCACGCCGCGGGCCGCATCGACGACGACGCCCGGGACTTCATCCCCGAAGACGAGCTGCCCAAGCTCAAATGGGAGTCTCGGGCCTACATCGCGGTGCTGGCCGGAACCGCGGCGTGGTGCGTCGCCATCGGCTCGATCGTGCCCGCGCTCTACATCGGGCTGCCCACCTTCTACGGGGCCTGGCTCATGGTCTTCTTCGGGGCCATGCAGCACGCTGGGCTGCGAGAGGACGTGCTCGACCACCGTTACAACTCGCGCACGGTGTACATGAACCCGGTCTTGAGGTTCCTGTACTCCAACATGAACTACCACGTCGAGCACCACATCTTCCCGAGCGTGCCCTACTACGCGCTGCCCGCCCTCCACGACGAGGTGAAGGACTATCTGGCCCCGGCCGACCGGTCCACCATCAGCGCCTACCGGCGGATCTTCGCCACGCTGCGCCGCCAATGGCGCGACCCGTCGTATGACGATCCCCGCCCCGACGTGCCCGATGTGTCCGAATCGCAGCGGTCGTTCGTCGACACCGGGTTCACCGCCTGGGCCGGAGAGTCACACGACGGACTGATCGACCTCGGTCCGGCCGCGGGTCTGGCCGTCGGGTCGGCCCGCCGGGTCGACCACGGCGACGCCACCTACGCCCTCTACCGGCTCGATCCCGACGACCTCGACGATGGTGCCGACGGTTCCGACGGCTTCGTGCTCAGCGACGGGCTGTGCACCCACGGCCAGGCCCACCTCGCCGAGGGCGCGGTGCTCGACGGCATGGTCGAGTGCCCCAAGCACAACGGCTGCTTCGACCTTTGCACCGGCGAGGCGCTGCGCTACCCGGCCACCGAGCCGATCACCCTCTACGACGTGTCGGTCCGCAACGGCCAGCTGGTGTCGCGCCTCACCCCGAAGAAGGCTCCCGAGTGAGCGGGCCGGTGCGTGTCGGCGGTCGCTGTAATGAGCGACGGTCGGTGTCGTGGGAGGCGTCGGCGTGAGCGGCCCGGTGCGTGTCGGCGGTCGCTGTAACGAGCGACGGTCGGTGTCGTGGGAGGCGTCGGCGTGAGCGCCCCGGCGCGAATCGGCTTGCTGGGGTGTGGGCGGATCGGAGCCATGCACGCCGGGTTGATCGCCCAGCGGGTGCCGGGCACGGCGCTGGCCGCGGTGTACGACGTGGTGGGCGAGGCGGCTTCGGCGGTGGCCGAGAAGTTCGGGGCCCGGTCAGCGGACAGCCCAGCCGCGGTCATAGAGGCCGACGATGTGGACGCGGTGGCCGTCTGCAGCTCCACCGACACCCACATCGACCTGCTGGTGGAGGTCGCAGCGGCGGGCAAGCCGGCCTTTGTCGAGAAGCCGCTGTCGCTGGATCTCACCGAAGTGGACCGGGGTATCGCGGCTGCTTCCGAGGCTCAGATCGCGGTGCAGGTCGGGTTCAACCGCCGCTTCGACGCCGCTCATCGCAGTGTGCGCGACCGGGTGGCCGCCGGCGACGTGGGCGACGTGCACCTGGTCCGCATCTCCAGCCGAGACCCCGGCCCGCCGCCCATCGCCTACATCGAGGTGTCGGGCGGGATCTTCTGCGACATGACCATCCACGACTTCGACATGGCCCGGTTCGTGACCGGCAGCGAGGCGGTGGAGGTGTACGCCACCGGCGCGGTGCGGGTCGATCCGGCCATCGGCGCGGCCGGCGACCTCGACACCGCCGCGGTGGTGGTGACCCACGCCAACGGCGCCGTCACCATCATCGACAACAGCCGCCGGGCCGTCTACGGCTACGACCAGCGGTTGGAGGCCTTCGGGTCGGCGGGGATGGCCTGCTCGGAGAACCCGCCCGCGGCCACCGCCCGCTACTGGGACTCCGCCGGCGCCCACGGCACGCCGCTGCCGCACTTCTTCCTGGAGCGCTACACCCCGTCGTATCTGGCCGAGTGGGAGGCCTTCGCGGCCACCGTCGCCGGCGCGCCGTCGCCGGTGAGTCTGGCCGACGGCCGGGCTCCGCTGGTGATGGGCCTGGCCGCCTGGAAGTCGGTCCGCGAGGGTCGCCCAGTAGCGGTCAGCGAGATCGGGTAGCGGGAGGCGGGTGACGTTGCGTGTAGGTGATGCAGCTGTGGCCGGCCGGGTGCTCGGGCGAGATCGGGTAGCGGGAGGCGGGTGACGGTGCGCGCCTATGTGAGTGGAGGCACCGGCTTCGTCGGGTCGAACATCGTCAAGGTGTTTGCCGAGCGCCACGGCGCGGCCGTGCACTGTCCCGTCCACCGGTTCGTGCCCGCCGACGAGGGCTCCTTCACCACCGAGCGCCTCGACCTGCTCGACCGTGACGCGGTGCTGGCCAGCGTGGCCGCCTTCGGACCCGATGTGATCGTCCACTCCATGATCCTCAACGACTTCGCGGCCATGTACGCCGACCGCGACCTGGCCTGGCGCAGCTTCGTGGGCGCCACCGAGACCCTGGCCCAGGCCGCCGATGAGGCGGGGGCCAAACTGATCCTGGTGTCCACCGACTGGGTGTTCGACGGCACCCAGGCCGGCGCCGACGAGGACACGCCGCCCAACCCGGTCAACTACTACGGCGTGCTCAAGATGGCCAGCGAGCAGGCCGCGCTGCGCAGCGCCCGGCGGGCCGCAGTGGCCCGGGTGTCGGCGGTGAGCGGCATGCACTGGCTGCGCCAGTCCACCCCCCGGGTGCAGGACGGCGGCTTCGGCTACTTCGTCACCTCCATCGTGGACGCGCTCCAGTCCGGCCGACCCTTCGGGGTGTGGGAGGCCGACAACATCAACATGGTGGCCTCGCCGTCGCTGGCCAGCGAGTGCGCCGAGGTGATGTGGCGCATCGCGGCCGACTTCGATGCCGGCGGCGTGTTCCATTGCTGCGGATCCGGGTCGGCGGGGCGCATGGAACTGGCCCGGCTGGCCTGCGAAGTCTTCGACCTCGACCCGTCGCTGCTGAGCGTTGCTGCCCCCGACACAGCCGCGGCGGGGGCGGTGGGCGAGTTCCCGATCCCCTACGACACCAGCCTCAGCGTGAGACGCACCAGAGAGGTCCTCGGCTACGAGCCCCCCGGCATCCGCGAGCTGCTGATCCGGTTCCGCCAACAGCGCGACACCGGCGATCTAGAGGAGAGTCCCTCATGACCAGTTCGTCGCTTGTGCGCCCGACGCAGGGACCGGGTCGGATCCTGCACGTCACCCCCGAGTCGGCGGGCTGGGACCATGTGGAGTTCGGGGTGGTGAAGGTGTTGGCCGCGGCGCCGTGGTCCGGGGTGCAGGCCGGCCGCGAGACCGCCATCGTGCCGCTGTCGGGCCAGGGCCGGGTGGTGGTCGGCGACGGCGACCTGGAGGTCGAACTGGGCCGCGAGTCGGTGTTCACCCAGATGGCCAGCATCGTCTATGTGCCGCCGGGCATCCCGTACCGGATCGAGTCCGAGACGGCGCTGCTGGCATCGGTCGGCTCGGCCCCGGCCGAGGGCCGCTACCCGGTGCGGGTGTTCGAGCCGTCGGAGATGCGGATCGAGATCCGCGGCGGTGGGCAGGCCTACCGGCAGGTGGTTCACTCGCTGTCGCATCCGCTGCCCGCGGAGCGGCTGATCCTCTACGAGGTGTATGTGCCGCGGGGCACCTGGTCGGGCTGGCCGCCGCACTGCCACGACGGCCGCGACGGCTCGCCCTACCTGGAGGAGGTCTACTACTTCCGCCTCGACCGGCCCGAGGGCTACGCCATCCACCGCAACTGGCGCCACGACGAGGACTACGACGACGCCATGGTGATCACCGACGGCGACGCGGCGCTGGTCCCCAAGGGCTACCACACCTCGGTGGCCTGCCCCGGCGCCAACATGTACTTCCTCAACTATCTGGCCGGCGAGCTCCAAGACGACGAGCGGCGCACCCCGCCGTGCTTCATGGCCGAGCACACCTGGATCGAGTCCGACTGGACGGCTGGGGAGTGGGGTCTGCCGGTGGTGACCCCGGCCGGGCCGTGAGCCCTGAGCCACCGCCGTGCTGCGGGACGGTTCAGCCGTGAGCCTGGACCAGATCTCAGAGGGCGGCCGCTTCGGGGTTCTGGCCATCGACCACCGCGATTCGCTGCGAGCGGTGCTGGCCCCCGACGCCCCGGACTCGGTCTGCGCCGCCGACATCACCGAACTGAAGCGCGACCTGGTGGGGGCCCTGGCCGCGGGCGCCACCGGCGTGATGCTCGAACCCGAGTACTCGATACCGCAGCTCATGGATGGAACGCTGCCCGCCGCGGTGGGCTTCACCGCCGCATTGGAGGCCCAGGGCTACGCGGCCAGTCCCGAGGCGGGCCCGACCCGGATCCTCGAGGGCTGGTCGGTGGAGGCGGCGGCGGCCTCCGGGGCGGCGGCGGCCAAGCTGCTGGTGCTGTATCGGCCCGACCGCCCCCACGGCGCCGCCCAGGAGCGGGTAGCGGCCGAGATCCTCGCCGAATGTCGGCGGGTCGGCCTGCCGTTGGTGCTAGAGCCGCTGTTCTATGGGCTTGAGGACCCCGCCGCTCGCCGCGGCGTGGTGATCGAGACGGTCGAGCGGTTCGCGGCCCTGGATCCCCACCTGCTCAAGCTGCCGTTCCCGGTGGATCCGGGCGCCGAAACCGACCGCTCGGCGTGGGCCGAGGCCTGCGCCGAGATCACCGAGCGCTGCCACATGCCGTGGACGCTGCTGTCGGGCGGCGGCGACTACCGCTCCTACCGCGACCAGGTGCAGGTGGCGGTCGAGGCGGGCTGCGCCGGCTTCATGGCCGGCCGGGCCCTCTGGGGAGAGGCCGCAGTGGCCCCCGAGTCCGAGCGCTCCAGCATCATCTCCGAGGTGGTAGCCCCTCGCCTAGCCGAACTGCGCCGCATCACCGGCTGAAGCCGGCGAGCTGGTCGCTGGTCAGTAGCCGAGCGATACGTCTACTAAACCGAGGAGATCCTCGCCGGCCAGCCAGCGGCGCACGTTCTCGCGCACCCGGTTGGCGATCAGCGGCAGGCCCATCTCGCGGGTGTTGCCGATGTGGGGCGTGATCACGCAGTTCGGCAGCCGCCACAGCTCCGAGCTGTCGGGCAGCGGCTCGGGATCGGTCACATCCAGCACCGCCCCCGCAATGGTCTGAGCCCGCAGCGCCGCGCCCAGCGCGGCGTGATCGACATGGCCGCCGCGGGCCGCGTTCACCAGCCAGCCCTGCGGCCCCATCGACTCCAGCAGGGCTGCGTTCACCACATGGCGGGTCTCGTCGGTCAGCGCCAGAGCCACCACCACCGCGTCGGCGCCCGCCACCGCTTCATGCACGTCGGCCAGCGTCAGGGTGCGGGCCGCAGCCTCGACGGGCTCGCCGGAGCGCCGCACCACCGTTACCTCACAGCCCCACGGGGCCAGCAGGCGGATCAGCGAGCGGGTGATGCCGCCCCCGCCCAGCACCGTGATCCGGGCTCCGAGCAGGTTGCGGCCCGACTCCGCGCACCACGAATCGGCCGCCGCGAACAGGTGGAAGTCCCGCAGCCCCATCAACAGCGCGGCCATCACCCATTCCGCCACCGGCTCGGCGTACACGCCCTTGGCGCAGGTCCACGTCAGGCCGGGATCGAGATAGTCCGCGAACGGCTCCACCCCCGCATAGGGGAGCTGCACCCACTGCACCGCAGGAGCCGCCGAGATCACCTCGGGATACAGCCCGGCCGCGAAGGGGTCGGCCCAGATCAACCCCTGAGCCTCGCTGAGGCCGCCCAGTTCTGCGCCCGCGTCGCGAACCGCGGCCGCGAAAGCCTCGTGCATCACCGGCCGAGTGTCGGGCGCCACCGCAACGAGCCGGCTCAACAGCCGCTCCCGAAGAGGGCGCGAAAATAGGTGAGAGCCGGTCGCGTCGCAGCGGGGTCATTCCCGCTCTTGTTCGCTGCGCTCACGGGCCGCTCGGGCCACGGCCTCGCCCGTATGGGCCGGAATCGCTCACCTATTCGCTCGGCCTCTAACGCTGCGCCGGCGATGGCTGGCACCGCCGAACGGCGGATCCCGGTCACGGCCTGCGGATTATCTCGATTCGGCCGCCCTCGCCGTAGAGCGCGGCGGCCAGAGCCTGCACGTCCCCCGGCGTCAGGCGAGCCAGTTCCTCGGCTCGGCGCGCCTGCGTCAAGACGTTCTCGTCACCGACGAGGCGCGCCGACAGCAGGGCGGCCAGCAGGTGACCGTTGTTCGCCACCGCGTAGTCGGCGGCGCTCACGGCCACCGCCTGGGCGTACTCGGCGTCAGTGAGCCCGTTGGCGGCCACATCGGCGAGTATCTCCAGGAGCTTGGCGTGGACCTCGTCGAAGCGGGCCGGATCTAGGGTGGCGAACACCGCCGAATCGATGACGTGCTCGGGAAGGACGCCGACGTCGATCTGCGCGCCGGCCGAATAGGAGGCCCCCAGATCCTCGCGGATGGTCAGGAAGACGCGCTCGCTGAGGGCGGACGACAGCACATCGGCGGCGACCGACCTGAGCGGGGTCGCCTCCAGGGCGGCCTCCTGGTAGATGACCAGGACCGCGCTCTCCGCCTCGGTGAGCCTGACCTCCCTTTGCACCACGTCGGTCGGCATGGGCCGGCGACGGTTGACGTAGCTGTCGGGCTCGCCCGCGGGAAGGGTGCCGATGTAGCGGCGGGCCAGATCCTCGACGACCGAAGCCTCGATGTCTCCGACGACGGCCACCACCATGTCGTCGACCGAGCCCAGGCGGCTCTGGTACAGCGACAGCAGGCGCTGCGGGGTGAGCGCGGCGATCTCGTCGGCGCTGGCCGCGATCCGATGCCAGACGTCGCCGAAGCGGGCCTCCCAGTAGGCGGCCGCGGCCTGCCAGCCGGGATCGCTGCCGACCAGTGCCAGCCGCTCCTCGGCGGTGTTGATGGCATCGGCGTAGGCCCGGTCGTCCACCCGGGGCGCGGTCACCATCAGGTGCATGAGCGCGAACATGGTCTCGGCGTCGTCGGGGCTGGCTCCCGCGCTGAAGCCCTCGGTTGTCTCGCCGATGTACGGGTCGACCCCCACGGCCCGATCCTCGAGGAAGCGGCTCAGCTCCGCCCGCGACAGCTCGCCGAGGCCGCTGCCCCCTATCGCGTCCAGCGCTATGCGCGAAAGGGCCCAATCACCGGGCTCCAGCACCGACCAGCCTCCCAGCGACTGGGTGCGCATCTGGACCACGCCCGCGGCGATGTCGGAGGGCGCGAAGATCACCCGAGCCCCGTTGGCGAACTCCCATTGGTAGGCATCGGGAAGCAGGTCGACAGACCCTTCAGAGATCGGGTCCACCGGGTCGGGTGCGGCCATGAGCCCGGTGACGGCGACCTCCTCGGGCGGCGGCGGTCCGGGCGCGGCTGTGGCCCAGGCGGCATCGAGATCGGCCACCGTGGGCACGCTGGAGGGGTCGGGTCCGACCGCGATGGCCAGCAGCCCGCCCCGGTGCATCTGCCAGCGGTAGTGGTCGGTGAGCTCGGCGGGGGTCATCTCGGCCAGCAGCGCCTCGGTCCGCGCCACCGCGGCGGCGACCGCGCTGATGTCGGCGCCGTAGAAGAAGTGAGCCTGGTAGAGCCCGGCCCACTGCGCGTCCTGGGTGGTGGCCGCGCTGTTCAGCCAGAAGTCGAGAGAGGTCTGGAGCTGGCTGGCGGCGCGTTGGAGGTCTCCGGCGGTGAAGCCGTGCTCCTGTGCGGTCAGCAGAACGGCGAGGTAGTCGGTCGAGGCGGTGTCGAGGTTGTCGCCCCGCCAGTTGGTGCCGTAGTAGCGCAGCCCGCGGTTGTAGGTGAAGGAGATGAAGCTCGGAGGGTCGACCTGGCTCAGCTCGCCCCGCTGGTAGGCGTCGTCGAGCCGGTTCTGGAGCATCAGCTCGATGAGGGTCTCCATGGTTGAGAGCCGGTCCCCGCCGACGGTGGCCAGGTTGTGGGCGGCGATGGGAATGTCGAGGGAGATGTAGGAGAAGGCCTGCCGCGGGTCGGTCACTACATGGGAGGAGGACTCCGGATCGGGGACGACGACTGCTTTGGGCGGACGGTGCTCGTCGCCGGCCGGCAGCGGCCCGAAGTGATCCTCCACCAGGGCTTCGAGGTCCTCGACGTCCATGTCGCCCACGGCCACCACGGCCAGGTTGGAGGGGACGTACCACTTCTCGTAGAAGGCCCGCAGCTTCTTGGGAGTGAGGGTGTTCACGATGCGGATCCTGCCGATCGGGTCGCGCCCCGCATAGGGGGTGCCACGGGTGTAGATCCGGTCGAACTCGCGTCCGATGACGCCTCCGACGCTGGCCACCGCGAGACGCATCTCGTCGAGGACGACGCCGCGCTCGGACTCGACTGCTTCAGCTTCGAAGGTGGCCGAGCCGGCCATCTGCGCCAGGGCATGGAACACTCGGGCCACGCTGGCCGGATCATCGGTGCGGACCTGCGCCTGATAGACGGTCTCATCGTGGCCCACGTGGGCGCCGGCGTCGGGTCCCAGTTCCACGCCGATCTCCCGCAGCGCCTCCAGTATGGAGTTGCCGGGGTAGTCCTCGGTTCCGTTGAACAGCATGTGCTCGACGAAGTGCCCGATGCCGGCCTCGCGGTCGTTCTCGTCGACCGATCCGACATCGACGAGGAGCCGCACGTCGAGGCTCCCGCCCGGATCGTCGTTGTGGCGCAGGTAGTAGGTGAGGCCGTTGTCGAGGGTTCCGATGGTCACCGCCGGATCGACGGGCAGCAGCGTGTCGTCGGCGGCGGGCACATAGGCGGGCTCCACCGGCGGGGCCGGAGCGATGAGGCCGGCCGCTCGGGCCAGGAAGGTGGCCATCTCACCCCGGGTGACCTGATCGTGCGGGCAGTAGCGGGACGGATCGGTGTCGCATCCTGCCGTCACCCTCGCCGCCGCGAGCCGGTCGATGTCGGCCGCGGCGGCGTGGTCGGCGGATACGTCGTCGAACCCCGCGGCCTCGGCGGCGGGCAGGCCGAACGCTCTAGCCAGCAGCCCGGCCGCCTCGGCCCGGTCGACCGCGTCGTCGGCGCAGAACCGCAGCGGACGGGTGCCGCAGCCCCGGTCGATCCCCAGCAGCGCCAGACGCTCAGCGTGGGGGGCCCACCACTGGCCGGAGTCCACGTCGCTGTAGCGGGTCATGGTGGCGGGCGGATTGCTGCGCTGGGTCACCCTCGCCAGCCAGACAGCCATCTCCCAGCGGGGCAGCGGCTCGTCGGCGCAAAGGCTGTCGCCGTCGCGGTTGTCGTTGTCGTGGCCGCATCCGGTGCCCGAGAACACGTCCACATCGTCGAGGCCGGATAGGGCGTCGATGGCGGGCTGGTGGTAGTTGGCGTTGTCTGGCGCGGTCTGGGCGGTGACTGCCGCCGGTGCCGCGGCCAGCAGCGAGGCCGCCAACGCAAGGACTAGCGCAACTCGGGGCCAGACCGGGGTCACGGACCGGCCCGCAGGAGCCGGATTCGCTCGTCCAACCGCTCGGTCTCTAGGCAGGGTCATGGGGAGTCTCCTCAGAACTTGACACTGATCGGATTCAGGCGGGCGGCTCGCTCTGGGCCGCTTCGAGCGGAGCATAGCCAGGCTTGATGACACCCTCGATAATCTTGAGCCGCTCTCGGAAGGGCAGGAAGCTCGACTTCATGGCGTTGACCGTCAGCCATCGCAGCCGGGCCCAGTCGTATCCGAACGCCTCCACGAGGGCCGCCATCTCCGAGGTCATCGACACGTTCGACATCAGCCGGTTGTCGGTGTTGACGGTCACCCGGAACCGCAGCTCGACCAGCGTGTTGATTGGGTGCTCCGCCACCGAGGCGAACACCCCGGTGTTGACGTTGGAGGTGGGGCACACCTCCAACGGGATGCGGCGGTCCCGGATGTAGTGGGCCAGCCGGCCCAGCGTGCGGTCGCCCGCGGCGTCGGCGGCGATGTCCTCGATGATGCGGATGCCGTGGCCGAGGCGCTCGGCGCCGCAGAACTGCAGCGCCTTCCAGATGGAGCGGGGACCGTAGGCCTCGCCGGCGTGGATGGTGATGTGGAAGTTCTCGCGGTGGCAGTACTGGAACGCCCCCAGGTGGTCGTCGGGGGGATACCCGTCCTCGGGTCCGGCGATGTCGAAGGCCACCACCCCCTGGTCCCTCCAGCGGACCGCGGCCTGCGCCACCTCCACCGAGCGATGCAGGTGGCGCATGGCGCTGCAGATCGTCCGAACGGTCAAACCGGTTCCGGCGCTGCCCTGTGCGAAGCCCTCGAGCACCGCTTCGGTGGCATCGTCGAGGGTGAGACCCCCTTCAGTGTGCAGCTCGGGGGCGAATCGAACCTCGGCGTAGACCACCCCGTCGGCGGCGAGGTCCTCGGCGCACTCGCGGGCCACCCGCACGACGGCGTCGCCGGTCTGCATCACCCCGACGGTGTGGGCGAACGTCTCCAGATACAGGGTCAGGTCCTTGCGGTTGGCGCCCCGCTGCATCCAGGCCGACAGCTCGGCCGGGTCGGTGGTGGGCAGACCGCGGTAGCCGGTCTCGTCGGCCAACTCGATGATGGTCTCGGGGCGCAGCCCACCGTCGAGGTGATCGTGGAGCACCACCTTGGGGGCGCGGCGGATGCGCTCAACATTGGGAGGCCCGAACTCTGTCGGCGAGCGCAATCCGGCGAGAGCCTGTCGCGTCGCGGCGGGGTCTTTCCCGCTCTTGTTCGCTGCGCTCACGGGCCGCTCGGGCCACGGTCTCGCAAGCTCGACCTCTGGGCGTTCTCGGGATTCAGGATGCCTCAGGCTAGCCTTGCGGTTCTGATGACCCTTTCTGATCCGCTAGTAGACGACCGTCGGTTGGATACCGCTGCGGTCGCGCCGGTCCCGACCGCAGCGGGCAGCTTCGTCGACCTCGGGCTCTGCGACGAGATCGTGGCGGCGCTGACATCTCGGGGGATCACCGCTCCGTTCCCCATCCAGGCGCTCACCATCCCCGACGCGCTGGCCGGGCGCGATGTGTGCGGCAAGGCCAAGACCGGCTCGGGCAAGACCCTCGCCTTTGGATTGCCGGTGCTGCAGCGGCTGCCCCGGGCCAAGCCCGGCTCACCCACCGGCCTGGTGCTGGCCCCCACCCGGGAGCTAGCCAACCAGATCTGCGACGAACTGGCTGCGCCCGCGGAAGCGGTGCGCCGCCGGGTGCTGGCCACCTACGGCGGGGCGCCCATCGAGAAGCAGATCGCCCGACTGCGCGCCGGCGTCGACCTGGTGGTGGCCACGCCGGGTCGGATGATCGACCTGATCGACCGGGGCGCGGTGAGCCTGCGGGCGGTGCGCCACGTGGTGGTGGACGAGGCCGACCGGATGGCCGACATGGGCTTTCTGCCCCAAGTCGAGTGGATCCTGCGCAACGTCGACAGCGGGCACCAGACCCTGCTGTTCTCGGCCACCCTCGACGGCGCGGTCGACTCGCTGATCAGGCGCTATCAGAGCAACCCCACCATGCATTCGGTGGCACCCCGCGAGATCACCGTGGCCGAGATGGTCCACCGTTTCGTGGGCGTCCACAAGCTCGACAAGGTCAAGGTGGCCGCGGCTATTACCGGTCCGGTGCGGCGCACGCTGATGTTCACCCGCACCAAGGTGGCGGCCGACCGCCTGGCCCGCGACCTGCGCCGCGAGGGCGTCGACGCCGCGCCGATTCACGGCGATCTGCGCCAGACGGCCCGCGAGAAGTCGTTGCGGCAGTTCATCGCCGGCGAACTGCCGGTGCTGGTGGCCACCGACGTGGCCGCCCGGGGGATCCATGTCGACGATGTGGACGTGGTGGTGCAGTACGACCCGCCCTCGGATCACAAGACCTACCTGCACCGGGCCGGCCGCACCGCCCGGGCCGGCGAGTCCGGGGTGGTGGTGACCCTGTCGCTGTGGGACGAGGAACTCGACGTGAAGCGGCTCCAGCGCCGCCTCGAGCTCGACGAGCCCATCGTGGAGATGTTCTCCAACGACTCCCGCCTGGGCGACCTGGTCCACTTCGACGCCGGCGCGGCCGCGAAGGCAGACGCGCACTGATGCTCGGAGCGGTCTAGACTGCCCGGCGACCCCTGCGGGTCACGCCATCAAGAGCGGTTCGGCCTCCGGGTCGGACCCGGCAACCTGGGACGGACACCCAAGGTGCCATCCCGCCTCCGGGCGGGGATGCGGCGTCGGATCGGCCGGCGCAACCAAGTGTCCCAAGCGGTCACTGGCCCTTGAGTATCCGCCTCCGGTCGCCGGCCGTCGCTTCGCCACCGCGGCGGCGCCCGAGCGGACAAGGAGCGAGCAAGGTTGAGCGCGGGTTCTCACATCTCCTCGGCCGGCCCCGGGGGCCGCTTCCCGGCCGGGCTGCCCGTTACCGGCGCCTGGCAGCCCGGCGACCCCGCGGGCGACCGCCGGTTCCTGACCATCGCCGATGGGCGCCCCTTCGCCCTGGAGTGGGGCGGCCGCCTCGCCGAGGTCCGCCTCGCCTACGAGACTTGGGGCGAGCTCGACGCGCAGGCCTCCAACGCCGTGCTGGTGTGCCACGCCCTCACTGGCGACTCGCATGCGGCCGGCGACCGCGGCGGCGCCCATCCCACCGGGGGCTGGTGGTCCGAGATGATCGGCCCCGGCCGGGCCATCGACACCGACCGCTATTTCGTGGTGTGCAGCAACGTGCTGGGCGGCTGCCAGGGCACCACCGGCCCCGCCGACCTCGACCCCGAAGCCGGGTGCCGCTACGGGCCTCGCTTTCCGGTGGTGACGATCCGCGACATGGTGCGCACCCAGGCTGCGCTGGCCGACCACCTCGGCGTCGGGAGCTGGCTCTCCGTGATTGGCGGCTCGATGGGCGGCATGCAGGTGCTGGAGTGGGTGGCCATGTATCCCACCAGGGTGCGCTCGATCGTGCCGCTGGCCACCTGCGCCGCGGCCAGCGCCCTGCAGATCGCCTGGAGCGCGGTGGAGCGCTTGGCCATCGCCACCGACGGCGCCTGGTGCGGCGGCGACTACTACGACAAGCCCGAGGGACCGTGGCTGGGCCTGGCGGTGGCCCGCCAGATCGCCCAGGTGACCTACCGGTCCGGCCAGTCCTTCGAGCGCCGCTTCGGGCGGCAGATGTTCGATCCCGCAGCGGCCTTCGACCAGTGGGGCCGCTTCCAGATGGAGTCGTACCTCGACCATCACGGCCAGAAGCTGGTGAGGCGCTTCGACGCCAACAGCTATGTGGTGCTCAACCGGTCGATGGACCTGCACGACATCGGCCGGGGCCGCGGCGGCATCGCGGCCGCGCTGGGCCGCATCGGCGTGCCGACGCTCACCGCGTCGATTCGCAGCGATGTCCTGTACCCGCCCCACCAGCAGCAGGAGCTGCTCGACGGGATCCGGGCCGGTGGCGGGGACTGCCGACTGGTGATGCTCGACAGCGATGAGGGTCACGACGGGTTCCTGCTCGAGCACGAGCTGATGCACGATCCTGTCAGCCGCTTCCTAGAGGAGGTCCACCATGCGGTGTGACGCGACCAGCGGCGCCCCAATGGCCGCGCCCGGGTGGAAGGAGGCACGCCGTGACCCGTGACGAGCACGACAATCCGCCGGCGGATGACGCCAACGCCGAGCTGCGGGCCGTGCTCGACGCGACGACCGGTGACGAGCACGACAATCCGCCGGAGGGCGCGACGACCGGCGGTGAGCTGCACGCCCGCACCCGGGCGATCCGGGCGGGGCGGGCCGACAACCAGAACGCGCTGGCCCCGATCCTGTGGGCCACCTCCACCTTCACCGCGGCCAGCGTGGCCGAGGCCCGCGACCTGGCGGTCGACACCCACTCGACCCGCTTCTACACCCGCTACGGCAACCCGACGGTGAAGGCGTTCGAGGACGCGGTGGCCGACCTGGAGGGCACCGAGTCGGCCAGGGCGTTCGCCTCGGGCATGGGCGCGTTGAGCGCCATCGTGCTGGGGCTGTGCTCCAGCGGCGACCACATCGTCGCCCAGCGCCAGCTCTACGGCGGCACCCAACTGCTGCTGCAGACGGCGTGTCCCCGCTTCGGGATCGAGGTGACGTTCGTCGACGGCACCGAGCCCGGCGCGTTCGCCGAGGCCGTCATCGCGGGCCGCACGATGCTGGTGCTGGCGGAGTCGCCCGCCAACCCGCGCCTCGATGTGATCGATCTGGCCGCGCTGGGCGCCATCGAGGGGCCGATGACGGTGCTGGACTCGACGTTCGCCACGCCGCTGGGGCAGCGGCCGGCCGAGTTCGGGGTGGATCTGGTGGTGCACTCGGCCACCAAGGCCATTGCCGGCCACAACGACGCCACTATCGGGGTGGTGGCCGGCAGCGAGGAGCTGCTGGAGTGGCTGTGGAACTACGCGGTGCTGCACGGCGCGGTGGCCTCGCCGTTCGACGCCATGAACGCCCTGAGGGGAATCCGCACGCTGGCGGTGCGCCTGCGCCAGCAGACCGACACCGCGGCCGCGCTGGCCGACGCACTGGCGGGCCATCGGGCGGTCGAGGCTGTCCACTACCCCGGCCTGGCCTCCCATCCGCAGCACGAGCTGGCGGCTAGGCAGATGGATCTGGCCGGAGGCCTGGTCACCTTCGACCTCAAGGGCGGGTACGAGGCCGGCCGGGCCTTCACCGAGGAGGTCCGGGTGGTGCAGTTCGCCACATCGCTGGGCGGGCCGGAGAGCCTGGTCACCCATCCGGCGTCCACCACCCATGTGAGCCTGATGCCGGCCGAGCTCGAGGCGCTGTGCATCGGCCAGGGCACAGTCCGGTTCTCGGCAGGCCTAGAGCACACCGACGACGTGGTAGCCGACGTGGTCCGGGCACTGGACCGAATAGACCCCGGCGCGCGGTAGGCGATGTGCCGTGAGTGCAACTGCGGACTCCGGCAGTGCGTGGCGCGAGGTCGCCCGGGCCGCGCTTCCAACCCGCGGCAGACGGCTAGCGTCGCAGGTCGTGCATGCGTTCCGAGGTTGGATGACGGTGCTGCTAGTTGCGGCGACGCTGTGCCTGCTGGCGGCCGGGTTCGCCTCGGCTGTCGAATCCGGCGACGAGTCGGTGGTCAGCGCCGACCCGTCCGACTCTCTCGGTCTGGACTCCACCGCCCAGGCCGACACAGAGAGCGGCCCAGAACGGCGCCTGGTGGAGCGGGAGAGCGGAGAGCGGGTTGACGCGGTGGTAATCGCCCTGTGGACGATTGCCGGGGCGATGACGGTGTTGCTGGGAGTCTTCGTGTGGCACACCAGCCCCCGCCGGCGCCTGAGGCTGGCCGCAGCATCGGCTCAGGCGTTCAACGATTCGTCCGACGCGGCCAACAGCGACTCCGAGTCTGATCGCGGCGCACGGCCAAGCCCGGAATCGGTCTCTGGCGATGACTCACATTCTGACGCCGGCTCTCAGCCGGGCCGGGCCGCGGGGTCTGGCGGGGATCCGGGACTCGATGGCGACTCGGAGTCTGGCGGCGACTCGGGGCTCGACGAAGAATCGGAACCCGGCGCTGAACCGGCTGGGGAGCCTCAACTCGGCGGCGACGGGTCAGCGCAGGAGCAGGTTGGGTCTGTGCAGGAGCGATTGGTCGGGTCGGCGTCGCCGCCGCGGCGTGTCGCAGTCGACTGGGCGGGGCTCATGCGCCGGGTGGCGGAGCGGTTGGGCCCGACCCGTGTGCCGTCTGAGGACGAGTCTGGCCCCACCTCAAGAGGCAGGTCGGACAGGCAGGCGCCCAGCGAGCAAGACGACGGGGAGCGTTCGGTCTAGATTCGCGCCCATGGCAGAAGATTTCGACGCTGACGCGATGATCAAGCGGTTCCGCGAGCGGGCGGAGGGGGTCAAGCGCAGGAACCTCCCGCCGGTGGCGGGCGACGAGCGCCGACACTTCCTAGAGCAGGCCCAACTGGACTTTCAGGACTTCGCCATGATCGGCGACGCCACCGCAACCCTCAGCGACGGCGTCCTGCAGTTGACCCTAGACCTGCGCCCCCCGGAAGCCGGTTAGTTACAGAGCGGTTCAGAGGCCGAGCGGCTCGGCGAGCTAGTCCGGGCCAAAAGAGAGTGCGCGGATTGATGGCAAGCCTCTCGCGCAACGCGACGGATGAAGCGAGGGCGCACGCGCTTGGCGACGTGGCCGCCGGGTCGGGCGACGGTAGGATCGGCCGACTCGCGGACGTAGCTCAGTTGGTAGAGCGCAACCTTGCCAAGGTTGAGGTCGCCGGTTCGAGGCCGGTCGTCCGCTCGGATGGATGCCGCCGGAGCCGATGGAGCGGAGTTCGGCGAACTGGGCGGCGTGGCCATCTGCACGCTCGGCGACTACTGGCAGCCGCACCGTGACGAGCGCACCGAGATCGGTGAATTGGTCCACCGGGCCAAGGATCGCGACGATCCGGGGGCCGCAGCCGCGCTGGCCGAGCGGTTCGCGAGCCTGGCGGCGGCCCTGCCGGAGGCGGCCGGCGGTCAGCCCCGTCTGGTGGTGCCGGTGCCGTCCGGGCCGGTGCCGGCTGGCGACGGTGATCGGCCGCATCTCGCTAGGTTGCTCGCGTCGTCACTGGCCGCCGCCGGGGCGGGGGAGTGTCGGCCGAGCCTCGTCGTGAAGAGCAACCCCACGCCGCGTATGCGCCACCTGGAGCCCGACCGGCGGGCCGACGTGGTGGCGTCGGCGGGCTACAGGGCTGGTGAGCCGGTGGCCGGACGCCACATCGTGGTGGTCGACGACGTTGTGCTTACCGGCACCACGTTGAACGCGGTTGTGGCCTGCCTGCGCGACTCGGGAGCGGCCTCGGTGACAGCGGCGGTAGCAGCCCGCACCAGGCTCCACTGAGACGGAGCGAGTCAGAAGGCAGGGCTCTGTCAGTCCCGCCCGCCACCCGGTTGCTCGTGCATGCGCCGCAGTGCGGCTGCGATGTCGTCAACGCTCGGGGCACCGGCTGCCACGGCCATGACGAGTTCATACACATCGTCGTTGGCGACTGTGCGCACGCTGGCGTCGTTGAGTTCCAGGAAGACGGATGTCGCAAGCCAGCCGAGGCGCTTGTTGCCGTCGATGAGGGGGTGGTTGTTGACGACCGACTGCAGCAGCGCGCCGGCCTTCGTCCAGACATCCGGGTAGGCCTCCTCGCCGAAGGCTGAGGCCTGGGGTCGGGCCGCGGCTGCGCCGAGGAGTCCGACATCCCGCACCGGCGGAGGCTCGCCGAGCAATCGGCGGGCGAGTTCCAGCAGGTCCTCAGTGTCGAGGTATTCGAAGCTGCGGCTCACTCGCCCAGCCGCCGGAGCGCGTCGGCGTGGCGGTCCATGATCGCGTCGGCCGCGGTTGCGACCCGGTCGCGATGCTCAGCCCTGGCGACGTACTCGCGCACCGCCCGCCGGACCGCCTCCTGCATGGACGTGCCGTCGAGAGCGGCCCGCGTCCGCAGAGCGTCTTTCTCCTCCTCGGTCAACCTGAGTGTCATCGCCATGGCGGCATGGTATCAAATCGATATCGCGCCCGGGCGCGTGTGGTGGGCGACCCCATCGCGCCGCCGGTACGCTGCGAGTCCCTGCGCCGGTGCCCGAGCGGACCAAGGGAACGGCCTGCAAAGCCGTAAAGCCGCGGGTTCAAATCCCGCCCGGCGCTCGAGTCTCCAGCTTCTATGCGACCTGGATTGCGTCTTCTAGGCGTTCGGGCATGTCGGCCGGAAAGGAGAGCACCAGGTGACGTCCCAACGCGGTCGCCACCCGGGCGAGCGTGTCAATGCGGTTGCGGGCACCGCCACCCTCCTCGAGCCGCGAGATCACCGACTGGGTCGTGCCCATCCGCTCCGCGAGCTCGCGCTGGCTCAGACCCACCTCGATGCGCAGGTCGTAGATGAGCTGACCGAGCGCGAGGTCATGCTCGACCTCGGCCCGTACCATGTCTGCTGATCGTGCCCGCCGTCGTCCTGCTGCTGGTAGCGCTTCAACCTGGGGCGGCTGTTCTTAGAGGCCGAGCGAGTAGGCGAGCGATTCCGGCCCATACGGGCGAGGCCGTGTCCCGAGCGGCCCGTGAGCGCAGCGAACAAGAGCGGGAATGACGCCGCTGCGACGCGACGAGCTTGCACCTACCCGCGCACGCACTATGCGCAGATCCTTGCTTCAGTCCGGCCGATACGCCTCTATGGCGTGAGCACGGCCCCGCAAGAATCCCTCCCTAGCGGACCGGGAAGAAGATGTCGGTGCGCCACCTCGACTGGTCGGGCTCGGCGGCGGGGTCGTTCACATAGACCTCCCAGGGCGAGTCCGCGGCTTCGAGCCCCTGGGACTCCATCCACGCCGTCAGCGCCATCCATGTCTGGGGGAGGCCGTCGTACGGGCCGAGGTGGGTGACGGTCGCGGCCCTCCCGGCGGGAAGCTCTCCGGGTCGGACTCGATCCTCGCCGGGCATGGGCGACGCCACCGGTATGGCGCATTCGAGTTCGACGGTCTCGCCCGGCGGCGAGTGGTATCTGGCCAGGGGCATCCCGGCCGGCTCCTGACCGCTCTGCGCGATGTGTCCGCTCAGTTCGCCGAACAGCGGACCCATAGCGTCGCCGATCTCGCTCATCGCGACGGTCGTGCGAATGCCCACTATGGCCTGGGCTTCAAGCTCCCTCACCCCGAACTCCAGCGTCATCGTTGCCGTCCTCCAATGCTGTCGACCAGCGCTCCTGCTTCGTGGCGGCCGAGCCCCGGCTGCCTCAGCCGCGGACCGTAGGCAAGCTCTACCGGTGGCTGCAAGTCAGTTCAGCAAGAGCCGAAGGCTGAGGGGACTTGGCTTGCCCCCGGCCCCGGAGGCGGTAACCACCAGCTGCCGAAAGCGCGTCGCGATCTCTGCTGCGCAGCGGCACCGCCGCTTGTTGCGCGCTGAAGCTCTCGGTACGGCGTGAGCTGCTTGAACAGACCCGGGGCATTCAGCCGTCGCTGGGCTGTTGAGTTGTTCGTCGTCTTGGTGCTGGCTAGTTGTGACCTGTCGCGGATTTGGTTAGGGCGGCTCGTCTTCGTTTGGCTTTGGCGATGATGTCGTTGGCGGGTTGGGTCCAGGGCGATGGGCTGGGGGTTCTCGTTCCAGTTCTGGGCCCAGGTGTCGATGGTGTCGGTGAGCTCTGCGACGGAGTTGAAGCTGCGTTGGTGAGGGCTTTGCGGGTCAGCGCCGAGATCCGTCTTCATGTCGGCCGAAGTTCGGCATGGACTCCGACCCTGCTCGACGCGTCCGTCACAGGGCGGCCCTAACGTTGCGCGGAGCAGCGGCGGCCGGACCGTTGAGCCCGGACTGCGGAAGGAGCGACACGAGGTGGTTGAGAGCAATCCCTACGCCGACTACATCGAGCAGGCCCAGGATGTCATCGACTTTGATGAGGTCAGGGAAATCGTGGAGTGGAAGCATGAGATCATCGAGGGGCTGCGCCCAGCGCTCGATGCGGTGCGCAACGGGAGCAGTGACTGGCCGTCGCTGGTGGTGAAGGGTGTCACGCTCGAACACGATCTCTTCGATTGGCGTGCTGGTGAGACCCTCAAGAACTGGTTCAAGTCGGGCTCAGACGAAGCGCTGAGTGCCCTGAGAAGTCTGTGGGCCGAGGGCGGCGCGTCATCTGGTGAACGAATCCGCGGCTTCTTCGACCTAGTCCCCGCCGACGTGCCCGCGCAGCGGATGGGGACGGGGTTGAGGCCGGTCTCAGTGTTGCTGATGGCGCTGGGATCGGACTGTCCGCCCTACAAGTTCCGGCAGTTCGACAGGGCTTACAGGCGAACCGGTCATCCGAGACCCTCGCGGGATATGGACGAGGGATCTACGTATGAACATGCTGTGTCCTTCCTTGACCGACTGATCGACAACTGCGAGGGCGCGCCCCAGGACCGTCTCGAAGCTGAATCGATCCTCTGGCAGATGGAGCAAGCCGCCAAGTACCCAGAACCGCCGCCCGAGGCACCGCCCCCGCCCGCGGCAGCGTGGCTCATCAGAGCCGGCAGCAAGGGCGAGGGCGAGGAGTACAGCCTGGAACACGGACTCGCCAGCCTGCACTACGACAATCCGCCCGACTTGAGCGGCTTATCGAGTCGGGATGAACTGGTGGATGTCATGCAGCGGGCGCGTCCCGATGCGTCTCGCCAGTCGATCCTCAGCGGGGCAGGTCAACTCTGGACACTCCGAACAGAGGTTTCGCTTGGCGATCTGGTCGTGATGCCTCTGGTGGCTACGCGCTCACGGCGCATCGCGGTCGGCACCGTGACGAAGGAGTATTCCTATCGAGCCGACGAGTCCGCACGGCACACCGTGTCGGTGGACTGGAGACGGGCCGACGTGTCCCGATCCGAGGTCAGGGAGGATCTCCTGAAATCGATGAACCAGCGGGGGACCATTAGACGCATCCGAGCGGAGGACGCTTCGTGGCGACTGCATCAGGTGCTGCTGACGGGTCGTGATCCCGGCCCTCGGCTCGGCCGCGAGAAGCCAGAGTCCGAGTCTGCCGACGAGCCTGTGTCGCTGGACGAGCTTGCCGATGACCTCAACTGGGAGGTCGAGCACCTGCACAGGATCGAGCGATTGCTGCGTGACAAGAAGCAGGTCGTCTTCCAGGGGCCGCCGGGGACTGGCAAGACCTATGTGGCCCAAGCGCTGGCCGAGTGCTTGGCTGGGTCGTCCGAGCGGGTGAGGCTCGTGCAGTTCCATCCGTCCTACGCCTATGAGGACTTCGTGCAGGGATTCAGGCCCGCTGTTGCGGGTGGCCATCACGGGTTCGAGTTGCAGGACGGTCCATTGCTTGAGATGGCTCAGCGAGCCGAGGACGAGCCCGACGAGACTCATGTCCTCGTCATCGACGAGATCAACCGGGGAAACCTCTCGAAGGTTCTCGGTGAGTTGTACTTCCTGCTGGAGTATCGGAAGACGAGAGTGCATCTCCAGTACTCCGATGAGCCGTTCGAGTTGCCGGAGAACCTGTGGATCATCGGCACCATGAATACGGCCGACCGCTCCATCGCCCTGGTGGATCTGGCCCTGCGGCGGCGGTTCCACTTTTTTGAGTTCCATCCTGACAAGCCGCCTGTGCGGGGTCTGCTCCGGAGATGGTTGGACACCAACGTCGAGGGGATGGAGTGGGTTGCGGATGTCGTCGAACGAGCCAATGAGAAGCTGTCTGATCGCCATGCAGCCATCGGGCCCAGCTACTTCATGAGAGAGGATCTCGACGAGGAGATGGTCGAGATGATCTGGGAGCACAATGTGATGCCGTACGTCGAGGAGCAACTCTTCGGAGAGCGCGATCAGCTTGACGGGTTCAAGCTCGACCTCCTGAGGCGAGAGATCGCAGACGAGACGGAGCCCGACGCTCCGGCTGCCGATGGAGGCGACGAGTCCGCGGACGGCGGCAATGCGCCGGATTGAGCTGCAGGAGTATCGCATGAGCGAGCCACTACGGGTGAGCGTCACCGAGCGCGACACGCTCAAGCGAGCACTGCCGTCCCTCACGATCCAGGCGGTGGAAGGCGAGAGCGACCTCTACACCCTGCGGCCCGAAGCAGTGATCGGCGCCTTGGAGTTCACCGATCTTTCCGTTGCCGTGCGTCCGAAGCTCGACATCTCACGTGTGATCTACCTGGCCTCCTACGCGATGGGGGCCTACAAGCCCAACGAACAGCGCTTCGACTTCACGTCAGAGCCGACACTGGTGGAGGCATTGGCGCTCGCTCTGACCGCCGCCGCTCGCAGAGCATTTGCGCGCGGATTGCTGCACGGGTATCGCACCGAGCAGGACGCGCTGCGGACCGTCCGTGGCCGGATCGATATGGCAGAACAGCTCAGGCGAAGGTTCGACCTGCTAGTGCCAGTTGAGGTCACCTACGACGAGTTCACTGACGACATTCTGGCGAATCGTCTGGTGAAGGCCGCGGCTGAGCTTCTTGGTCGAGGGCGCCTTGAAGACTCGCGCTCGCGGGACGGGCTCCGGTGGATGAGTGCAACGCTCGCCAACGTCACGTCTGTTCGGTTCCCCCCGCAGGACGTGCCGGAGGTGATGTTCGACCGGCTCAACGAGCACTACCGGGAGGTGGTGTCGCTCTCACGGTTGATCCTGCGATATCAGGCCCTGGAACTGGAGCGTGGCGAGACCCGGGCCTCTGGCTTCCTGATCAACATGAACGATGTGTTCCAGGGGTTCGTCACACGGGCGCTGCGGGAGTCGCTGGGCGCTTCCGAGCGCACGTTCTGCTCCGATGCCAGCCTTGCCCGACGGGCCATCACTCTCGATGAGCGAGACCGCATCGATCTCAAGCCCGACTTCACTTGGTGGGAGGGTCGCCAATGCGTCTTCGTCGGTGACGCCAAGTACAAGCGTGTTTGGTACGAGCGTGTCCCCAACGCGGATCTCTACCAGATCCTCGCCTACGCCACCGCTCTCGATCTCCCCGGCGGGCTGCTGGTCTACGCCAAGGGCGAGGCTGACGCGGTCGAGCATGAGGTGCGCCACACGGGCAAACGGTTGGAGATCTTCGCCCTTGACCTCGCCGGCTCGATCGAGAACCTTCATACGACTATCGACCATTTGGCGCAACGTGTCTACTTGTTGCGCGCTGAAGCTCTCGGTACGGCGCAAGCTGCTTGAGCAGACTCGGGGGTTCCAGCCGTCGCTGGGCGGCTGGTACGTTCGTCGTCTCTATGTTGCGCTTGCGGAGGGCGCCAGCTCTGAAACATATTGATTTAACTCAGATAATCTTGGATATAGCTGATAGATGTCACACCCCTCTGGCAAGATGTTCGCATGGTTATGGACACGGCACGGCGAGTGCGGGCGGGACTGGCGGAGCTGGTCCGGTTGGTCAACGATGCGGACACGCCGACTTCGGATCTGCGGGCACTGCTGGGGGAGTGCAAGACCTTCGGAGGGCAGTTGGCCGTGTTGCAGACCGATGCGGCTGCGGGGTTGGCTCGGCGGGAGCGCCACGGCGACGGCGGTGTGGGGGTGTTGGCGCAGTCTGCGGGGTTGTCGAAGCGAGATGCGGCCAGCCAGGTCAAGACTGTGGAGAAGCTCCAGGACATGCCTGCGGCCCGCGACGCGGTGGAGACCGGCCGCATCTCCGTTGCCAACGCCAAGACGCTGGCGAGGGCGTCTGGCAGGACGAGTGCGGCCCAGGTCGACGGCGACGCCGAGTTGTTGGAGAAGGCTGCTCAGTTGTCTCCTGATCAGTTCGTGAGGGAGGCCAGCCGCTGGACGGTGAAGCGTCAGGACGACGGCGGCGAGGGCGAGTATCGGCGTCAGCGGGCTCGCCGGCGGTTGAGCTTCTGGGACGGAGACGACGGAATGGTGCACCTGCGGGGCGAGTTGGACCCGGTGAACGGTGCCAAGGTGCACAAGCGGTTCGTGCAGGAGGCTGAGCGACTACGCCGCTTGGACCTCCAAAGTTCCGGGGGTGAAAAGCGCAGCCTCGACCAGCGCATGGCCGACGCGCTCGACACTCTCACCTCACACGGCAGCATCTACACCAGAGCGGCCAGCGCTGGCAACAACATCGCCGACGCCGACAATGGCTGCGCCGTGGGTGGTGCCAACGAGATCAGCGACGCCGGCAACGCTGATGGCGCCAACAGCGTCGGCGACGGGTACGGCAACGCGGGCGCCGTGGGTGGTGCCAACCGAGTCGGCAACTCGGGCAAGGCTGGCAACGGGGCCGGTGGCGGGTGCGGGTGTGGCCGGGTGTCGGCTGACATCACCATCGTGCAACATCTCAGTGCCGACGGCACCGACGCCTTCGCTGAGGTCGCTGGGGGCGGGGTCATCCCCCCGAGCGTGCTCGAGGAGCATTTCTGCAACGCGCGCATCACGGGGGTGGTGTTCAGCCACAGGGGCGTGCCGCTGTGGCACGGACACGCCAAGCGGTTGGCCACCAAGGCCCAGATGAATGCGTTGAGGGCACTCTATGGAGCTTGCGGGGGCTGTGGCGCTGACATGTGGATCTGCGATGGCCATCACAGAGAGCCGGTGTCACGAGGAGGGCGGACCGATATCGACAACATGATGCTGCTGTGTTGGGTGTGCCACCAGAAGGTGCATCACCATGGCTGGCGGGAAGTGCCCGACGGGCGAGGCCTGTACACCATCGCACCACCGGAGCGCATCCGCCACGGCCCCGCCCATGCACCCGACCCACCACCCGTCCGCGGATCCCCGCATCAGCGCCCGCGCCGGGCCGCTCGACTGCCCAACACAGCGACGGCCCAGGACAATGCTCAGGTCGGGGCGCCGGATAGTGAGGGCAACCGGCGTCCAGCAGAGCCTGAGCCGCTGTTCACCGTCGCCTAGAGGGGCCGTCGTCGGCTCGCTCGCGATAACTTGGCCGGCTGTGAGTGCGGGTGCGGGAGACGAGACGCTGGCCGGCTACCGGGCGAGCATCGACAACATCGACGCCTCGCTGGTGATGCTGCTCGGCGAGAGGTTCAAGATCACCAGGCAGGTCGGGATCTACAAGGCCCGAGTCGGGCTGCCGGCTGCGGACCCCGAGCGCGAGGCGGAGCAGATCGTCCGACTGCGGGAGGTGGCCGTCTCTGTCGACCTGGCCCCCTCCTTCAGCGAGAGGTTCCTGCGGATCGTGTTCGCCGAGGTGAGACGCGAGCACGAGATGGCTCGCAGCGACGCCGCGGATAGCTGAGGCGCGCCGGCTGTGGTCGGGACCAGCCCGCCGGGGCAAGTCCGAGGCACTGGGCCGGATCGCCGAGCACCATCCCGAGATCGCCACCCTCGACTTCTGGGAGTCGATGAAGCCGCGAAACCGCGCCGGTGACGTCCCCGCCCTGTTTCCCTACCTGGCCTCGGTGCGCCTGCACCACCAGTACGCAGACCACCAGTACACAGCCTGATCGGAGACCACCATGCGAGCCGTAGTCATCACTGCCCACGGCGGGCCCGAGGTATTGCAGGTTCAGGACGTGCCCGAGCCCGCGGTTGGCCCCGAGGAGGTGCTCGTCGACGTGGTGACCTCGGCTCTCAATCGGGCCGACACGCTGCAGCGGCGGGGACTGTACCCCGGCCCGCCGGCCGACCACGAGATCCCGGGCCTCGAGTTTGCGGGGCGGGTGGCGGCCGTCGGCGAGCGGGTGGTCGAGCACGCCGTCGGCGACCCGGTCATGGGGATCGTGGGCGGCGGCGGCTACGCCGAGCGAGTCGCAGTGCACGAGCGCCAGGCCATGTCCGTGCCCGACGCTCTCGGGTTGGACGCGGCCGGCGCCTTCTGCGAGGTGTACATCACCGCCTGGGACGCGCTGGTGCGCCAGGGCGGGCTCACCACCGGGCGGTGGGCGCTGGTACATGCCGGCGCCTCCGGCGTGGGCACCGCCGCCATCCAGATCGCCAAGGCCATGGGGGCCCGCATCGCCGTCACCGCCTCGGCGGGCAAGCATCATGTCTGCGAGGCGCTCGGCGCGGACGCAGTGATCGACTACGCCTCCGAGGACTTCACCGACGCCGTCGCCTCGGCCACCGGCGGCACCGGCGTGGACGTGGTCCTCGACGTGATCGGCGGCGACTACCTGCCCCGCAACGTGTCGTGCCTGCGCACCAACGGGCGCATCCTCCAGGTCGCCACCATGGCCGGCGCCCCGGTGCCGTTCAACCCGGCTGCGCTGATGGCCAAGCGGGCCGCCCTGATCGGCACCACCCTGCGGGCCCGGCCCATCGAGGAGAAGATCGCCGTCACCCGCCAGTTCGCGGCCGAGATGCTGCCTCATGTGGCGGCCGGGACGATGGCGCCGGTGATCGACAGCCGCTTCCAGCTCGAAGACGCGCCCGCCGCTCACGAGCGCATGGAGGCCAACCTGAACGCCGGAAAGATCGTCCTCGACGTGAATCCCGCCTAGCTGGACGACCGGCTGGATCGTGCTCGCGGGACGCATCCCGGCTGGAGGTTCGGCTAGCGGTCCTTCATTGCGACGTAGTCGCGCTTGGGGGCGCCGGTATAGATCTGGCGGGGCCGGTAGATGCGGGACTTCTGCTCGGTCATCTCGTTCCAGTGGGCCAGCCAGCCCGGTGTGCGGCCGATGGCGAACAGCACGGTGAACATGTTCGTGGGAAAGCCCAGCGCCTGGTAGATCAGGCCCGAGTAGAAGTCCACATTCGGGTACAGGCGCCGGCTCACGAAGTAGTCGTCGGCCAGTGCGACCTCCTCGAGCTTCAGGGCGATGTCGAGCAGCGGGTTCTTGCCGATCACCTGGAACACGTCGTGGGCGGCCGCCTTGATGATCATCGCCCTCGGGTCGTAGTTCTTGTACACCCGGTGACCGAAGCCCATCAGGCGGCGCCCGCCCCGCTTGACTTCGGCGATGAAGGCGTCCACCTCGTCGTAGGAGCCGATCTGGGTCAACATGTCGATCACGGACTCGTTCGCCCCGCCGTGCAGCGGCCCGTAGAGGGCGGCGCAGCCGGCCGCGATGGCGGTGTAGGGGTCGGCGTGGCTCGACCCCACCACCCGGGCAGCGGTGGTGGAGCAGTTCTGGCCATGGTCGGCGTGCAGGATGAACAGCACCCGCATGGCCTGCACCAGCGGCGGATCGGGCTCGTAGTCGCCGCCGACGTCGAACATCATCTTCAAGAAGCGGGTGGGGTAGTCGTCGGCGTTCTCGGGGAATTGGAACGGCAGGCCCCGCGAGAACCGGTAGGCCGCCGCGGCCAGGGTGGGCATCTTGGCGATCAGCCGCACGATCTGGGCCCGGCGGTTGTCGGGATCGAAGATGTCCTTGGCCTCGGGATAGAAGGTCGACAGACCGGCCACCCCCGACACCAGCAGCCCCATCGGGTGGGCGTCGTAGTGGAAGGCGTCGAAGATGCGCTTGCGGAAATTCTCGTGGATGAACGTGTGGCGGGTTATCTCGAAGGTCCACTCGTCGAGCTGGGCTTGGGTCGGCAGTTCCCCGTACACCAGCAGGTAGGCGACCTCCGGGAAGGTGCTGCGCTCGGCCAGTTGCTCGATGGGGTAGCCCCGGTAGCGCAGAATGCCGGCCTCGCCGTCGATCTCGGCCACCGCGCTGGAGGTGACCGCGGTGGTGGCCATGCCGGGATCGTGGAACCAGATCCCGCCGAGGAGCTTGCGCCAGGCCCCCGCATCGACGCCGCCGTTGACAATGGGAATCTCGATGGAGCGACCCGTGCGGTTGTCGGTGAGGGTGACGCTCTCCTCCATCGCAGAACAGATTACAGGGGAGCGTTGTCGTGGCGGCGCTCGGGCAGGCGCTCCCGCTTGGCCGTGAGCATCTCGAGGGCGGCACAGATCTCCTGGCGGGTGTCGGCGGGCTCGATCACCGAGTCGATGGCGCCGCGCTCGGCCGCGATGTACGGGTTGAGCAGACGCTGCTCATAGGCCGTTTCCAGCTCCGCCCGCTCGTCGTCTGCCGCCGAGCGGTGCAGGATCTCCACCGCACCCTTGGCCCCCATCACCGCGATCTCCGCGGTGGGCCAGGCCAGGGCGATGTCGTTGCCCATCGTCTTGGAGTCCATCACGATGTAGGCGCCGCCGTAGGACTTGCGCAGGGTGACGTTGACCCGTGGCACGGTGGCCCGGGCGTAGGCGAAGGCCATCTGGGCGCCGTAGCGGATCATGCCCCGCCACTCCAGGTCCTTGCCCGGATAGAAGCCGGACGTGTCGACGAAGGTGACCAGCGGAAGGTTGAAGGCGTCACAGAACGCCACGAAGCGGGCGCCCTTGCGCGACGCGGTGATGTCGAGCGTGCCGGCCAGCGACTGGGGCTGGTTGGCGACGATCCCCGCCGGCCGTCCAGCGAAACAGGCGAAGGCGGTGACCAGGTTGGCGCCCCAGAACGGGTGCGGCTCCAGCAGCTCGCCGTGGTCGGCGACGGCGGTGAGCACGTCGCGCACGTCGTAGCTTCCGCCCGACTCGGCCGGCAGCACGTCGAAGGCCTCGGGCACGGCCCGGTCAGCGGGGTCGGTGCAGGCCCGGCCGGGCGGGTCGGAGTCGTTGCTGTCGGGGAGGTAGCTGAGCAGCTCGGCCGCGGTGTCGTCGGCGTCGGCTTCGGTGGCCACCACGAAGCTCGCCACCCCGGACCGCACGGCGTGGGTCTCGGCGCCGCCCAGGTCGGCACGGTCGACGGGCAGTCCGGTGAAGTGCTCCACCATCCGCGGCCCGACCACGAAGGCGTAGGCGTCGGCGGTCATCACCACGAAGTCGGCCAGACCCAGCAGCAGGGCCGGGCCCGAGACGTTGGGACCGGCCGCGATCACCACCACCGGCACCACCCCCGAGCAGCGGGCCAGCTCGGTGGCTGCGGTGGCCCAGCCGTGGAGGGCGTCCACTCCCTCGTTGAGGTCGGCGCCCGAGGAGGCCAGCCTTAGCAGCACCGGCAGGCGCTGGGTGCGGGCCAGGCGGGCGGCTGCGGCCATGCTCTGCCCGTCGGCGGGCGTCAGCGCGCCGCTGCGGTCGTCGGTGGCGCCCCGGGCGTCGATCTCGACCACGCGGCGGCGGCCGAGGGTTGTCACCCGGCTGCGCACGAACCCCGACGATCCGGCCCTCAGGCTGACCTGGGCTGTCGGGGAGGCCGCTGACACGCCGCTCATAGTAGGCAGTCGCGCCCCGAACGCCGGTCAGAGGCGGCGGCTGGTGCCGGTGGCCGGATTCAGGACGGTTGGCTGGCGCGGCTGCGGATGATGTTCAGCGCGCTGCCGGCTCGGAACCACTCGATCTGCTCGTCGCTGAGGGTGTGGCGAGCCTCGAAGGCCCAGGTGGCGCCGCCGGGCGCGGTGACTTCCACCTTCACCGGCTGGCCCGGTGCCAGGCCGGCCAGGCCCCGCACCGCGATCCGGTCGTCCTCGCCGATGCGCTCGTAGTCGGCCGGATCGGCGAAGGTCAGCGCCAGCACGCCCTGCTTCTTGAGGTTGGTCTCGTGGATGCGGGCGAAGCTGCGGGACAGGACCACGGCGCAGCCCCGGAACCGGGGCTCCATGGCGGCGTGCTCCCGGCTCGATCCCTCGCCGGTGTTGGAGTCGCCGATGAACACCCAGCGCAGGCCGGCTTGGTGGTATTCGCGGGCGATGTCGGGCAGGGGCTGGATCTCGCCGGTGATCTGGTTCTTGCCGTGGCCGGTCTCGTAGCCGTCGCTGCCGGGGGCGCCGGTCGCTCCGTTGTCGCCGAACGCGTTGCCGCCGAACCCGTTGACCACCCCCAGGTACAGGTTGCCTGAGATGTTCTCCAGGTGGCCCCGGTAGCGCAGCCAGGGACCGGCCGCGGAGATGTGGTCGGTGGTGCACTTGCCCTTGGCCTTGGCGATGATGGGAAGATCCTCGTAGTCGCGGCCGTCCCAGGCCGCGAAGGGCGCCAGCACCTGCAGCCGCTCGGAGTGCGGCGACACCCGGACCTCTGTGGCCGTGCCGTCGGCGGGCGGGGGCTCGAAGGTGTCGGCACCGGGATCGAACCCGTCGGGGGGAAGCTCCACCCCCGATGGCTCGGCCAGCGCCACCGGCTCGCCGTCGTCGTTGGTGAGGGTGCCGGCGATCGGGTCGAAGTCGACGGTGCCGGCCAACGCCAGCGCAATCACGGTCTCTGGGGAGGTCACGAAGGCCAGGGTGGCCGGGTCGCCGTCGTTGCGCTTGGGGAAGTTGCGATTGTAGGAGGTGACGATCACGTTGGGCTGCCCCGGCGTGTGGCCCTCCTCGTCGGAGCGGTCCCACTGGCCGATGCAGGGTCCGCAGGCGTTGGCCAGCACCGTCGCCCCGAGGGCCTCGAAGTCGTCCATCAGGCCGTCGCGCACGATGGTGGAGCGGATCTGCTCGGAGCCGGGGGTCACCAGCAGCCGGGTGCGGGCCCGCAGGCCCTTGCCGGCCGCGTCGCGGGCGATGGAGGCGGCCCGGGTGATGTCCTCGTACGACGAGTTGGTGCAGCTGCCGATGAGGGCGGCGCTGATCTCCAGCGGCCACTGGTTCTGCCGGGCCTCCTCGCCGAGGTCGGCCACCTCCCGGGCCAGATCCGGGGTGTGGGGGCCGTTGATGTGGGGTCCGAGGGTGTCGAGGTCGATCTCCACCACTCGGTCGTAGAAGCGCTCGGGGTCGGCCTCGGTGTCGGGGTCGCCGCGCAGGTGGTGGGCGACGCTGTCGGCCGCATTGGCGGCGTCGGCGCGGCCGGTGGCCCGCAGGTAGCGGCCCATCGACTCGTCGTAGTCGAAGATCGAGGTTGTGGCCCCGATCTCGGCGCCCATGTTGCAGATGGTGGCCTTGCCGGTGGCGCTGAGCGAGCGGGCCCCCGGCCCGAAGTACTCCACGATGGCGCCGGTGCCGCCGGCCGCGGTGAGGATGTCGGCCACCTTGAGGATCACGTCCTTGGGCGACGACCAGCCGCTGAGGGCGCCGGTGAGGCGCACGCCGATCAGCTCGGGCCAGCGCACGTTCCACGGGAATCCGGTCATCACGTCGACCGCGTCGGCGCCGCCCACGCCCACCGCCACCATGGCCAGCCCGCCCGCGTTGGGGGTGTGGCTGTCGGTGCCGATCATCATTCCGCCGCAGAAGGCGTAGTTCTCCAGCACGACCTGGTGGATGATGCCCGATCCGGGCTTCCAGAACCCTGCGCCGTAGCGGGCCGACACGCTGCGCAGGAACTCGTACACCTCGTCGTTGCCCTCCAGCGCGGCCAGCAGGTCGCGCCGGGCGTCACGGCGGGCGGTGATGAGGTGGTCGCAGTGGGTGGTGGTGGGCACCTGCACCTCGTCGAGCCCGGCGGTCATGAACTGCAGCCAGGCCATCTGGGCGGTGGCGTCCTGCATGGCCACCCGGTCGGGCCGCAGGTCCACATACGACACGCCCCGCTCGGGCACCCCGGTCACGGAGGGGTCGAGATGGTTGACCAGGATCTTCTCGGCCAGCGTCAGCGGCCGCCCGAAACGTCGCCGGGCCCGCCCCACCCGCTCGTCCAAAGTGGCGTAGACGCCTTCGACCAACTCCACCGGGGTACTAGCAAACACAGCCATCAAGCCAGCCTACGCCCCGCCGCAGTCAGACATCCCCAATCACACTCCCCCAACACTCATGGCCAGTCCAGTATCCAATTTGTGGATAGTCCAATATCCATTCGTGTAGGTCGGACCGGCCGCATTCACCGCACGGCGTGCTCGAGGCTTCGGATACCCCACGGCGGTCTACGGCCCGTGGATGGGACGGGCTATAGCGTTGGGGGCGTGATTGCGGTGCCGCTGACTGCTCCCACCAGGGACGATGCTTGCCGTGCTGCCGAGAAGCTTGCGGCGGCCGGGGCGTCGCGGGTGCTGCTGTACGGTTCGGTGGCTCGCGGCGATGCCAGCGCTCACAGCGACATCGACTTGGTGGCGGTCTTCGACGACATCGACTATTCGCAGCGCCTCCAACTTCGTGTCGGCCTCTCCAATGCCGCCGAGGAGGCCGTCGGGCGGCCTGTGGAGGTGCATGTCACCGACCGGCCGGAGTGGCAGCGGCGCACCTGTACCGTGTCGTCTTCTTTTGAGGCGGGCATCGCGCCAACAGCGGTGATGCTCATTGACCGCCCGGCTGGGGCGGTGAATTGGGACAAGGAGATCGGATTGCCCGACAACAATATTGACGAGGCGCTGGGCCGCATCGACGAGGTGGCCAAGGCGCTCAATCTGATGCGAGCCAGAATGCTGCCTGACGAATGGGAGATCGTCGAGACGCGGGACGAGAGCCTGCCCCACTGGAGAATGATCGACATCTGCTCGGCTGCGGCCATGGCCATCGAGACCTCTATCAAGGCGCTGGCCGCGTTGGCGGGCACACCGGCACCGTTCAAGCACAAGATCGATCTGCTCGTTCCTCTCGCCGGCGAGCACGCCGACGCTGTGAGGGACACTCTTGCTGACTTCGAGCACAACTCTGTGTCGGATGACCGCGCCCCCTATGGCGATATATCGATCTGGCGGCAGGCCGGCACCTACATCGCGGACCGCCCCGACATAGACCTGCGGGTGACATCGGAGCTGGCTCCCCGGATTGCTGGGGCGGCGATCAACGTTGCAGCCATCGCCGCCAGCGAGGCTTCAAGAGAGCGGTCCGACAGTCCCGTCATAGCCCGCATCCGCCCGATCATCGAGCGGGCGGCCGAGACTCTCGAGAACCACGACCTCCTCACCGGCAGCCGCCTGTAGCGGAGCGGGGTGGCAACGCCCTATGGGGTGGTTGGGTTTCCGGTGGCTATGTCGAAGTTGGTTAGGCGCTGGCGGGTGGTGGTTGCACGGCGGCGTACTCGCTCAGCGGCGGGTCGCCGTCGGGTGGGGCGGTCTAGGGTTTCGGCGGCGTACAGGGCCACATCGCAGGCGATGGTTGCCAGCGCGGTGGTGAAGGCCGGGGTGGCTACCTCTTGGGCCGTCATTCCTTCGGTGGGGCCGCCGTACGCGCCCCGCTCGCGCCACATGGTTATGTAGCCGGGCGACTGCACCAGGTCGGGCGCGGCGGCCAGCATCTGCTCAACGGCGTCATTGTCCTCCTTGTCGAGCGAGGCGACGAGTTCCTTGACGTCGTGGGTCCACAGGGTTTGAGCCTCGACACCGGAGGTCACCGCCAGAGCCTTGGCCGAGTTCTCGATCGCCAGGTGCGAGGCCGCGCACACCGCGATCAGCCGGGCACCCCGCACCGCCTCGAACTCTGTGCGGTCGTCGGTGTCGACCAGCTCCCGCTCGGCCCAGCTGGGTTCGAGGTTTGAGGCGATCATGTCCACGTTGAGACGGATGGCGTCTAGGCGCTCGTCGGCCAGTTCCTCATCGGAGGTGGCCATCACCTGTGGCTTGTCCCAGTCCACATCCGTGGTTATACAGGGTACAACAGCTAATAACACAAGATTATCTGAAATAGCATTAGCGAAGGATGTGGGCACCTGGCTTGTCTGGATGCGCCATTCGGGACGGTCGGTCACGAGCACCTCGACGTTCTGGTCGCATGCGGCGCTCGCTGTGCGGTTGAGTTCCATCCTCACCCAGAGCCGGCGGCGGTAGTCCAGGTCGTCGAACACGGCCACAAGGTCGATGTCGCTGCGAATGTCAGACTCGCCGCGTGCCACCGAGCCGTAGAGCCAGACCTCGCTCACGCCTGCATCCAGCAGCGCCGCCGCGGCCCGCCTGGCGTCTTCAATCGTCGGCGCCCCGGTCCGGGTTGCGGTCACCATGCGGGTCAATCTACTAGGTATGCCCTGGAGGATGCTCAATGGCACCAAAGAACATCACAACCCTGTGCAGCGCAAGATGCGCCACATCCATTTCGCTGACTGCGGTTGCGGCGCAGGTGGGCGCGTTGTTACAGGCTGGGCCAGCGGCGGGGGCGGGTTGCGGGGGTGCGGCGGCGGCCGTCTAGGGCCCATTGGCGGCGCCAGACACCGGCATCGGGGCCGGTCAGGGTGCCGCTGGCGTTGGCGTGGGCCCGTTTGCGGGCCGAGTACCAGTCGGTGGCGGCCTCGTCGGCCAAGGCGGTTACCGCCGCCTCTATTCGGGCCGCGAACCGGGGGGCGCGCTCGCCCGCCGCGGGCCGCAGCGGGGTGCCGAAGGTCACCGTGGCCGCCGCGGGCCGGGGCATGGTGCGGCCCTTGCGCAGGATGCTGCCGGTGCCGCCCACATGCACCGGCACCACCGGCACGCCGCAGCGCACGGCCAGGTAGGCCGCCCCGCCCCTGAACGGCTGGCCCCAGCCGTCGGGGCTGCGACCTCCCTCGGGGTAGATGAGCAGGCTCCAGCCGTCGTCGATCAACGCGGCGGCGAGGTCGGCTGACCGGCGGCCCACCCGGGCCCGCTCGATGGGGACGGCGCCCATCACCAGCGCGGCGGTGGCGCCCGCCAGCCGGGTGCTGAAGAAATAGTCGGCCGCCGCTCCCACCACGATCTTGTGGCGCCACGGCTCGGGGATCGAGGTGAGCAGCAGCGGAGTGTCGAGGTGGCTGTGGTGGTTGGCGGCGAAGATCAGCGCGCCGTCGAGGTCGGCCAACCGGTCGGCACCGCGGCGGCGGGGCGAGGCCAGCACCTGCACCATGGCCCGCATCGGTCCCTCGACGACGGCGGCTCGGCCCATGCGGGCCGGCCAGCGGCGGGCCCAGGCGGTGTCAAAGTCGGCGCCGGTGCGACCCGGAGCCTCGACCGGCGCCACACCGCCGGGCACGTTGGGCGCCCTCAGCGGGAAAGACCGGGCCCTGAACGCCCTGGCCGGCGACGGCAGGCGGCGCCGCATCCGCACCAGGCCGAGGTCGTGCGCGATGCCCACTGGCTATTCCACGTCGGCCATGCCGCGTCCGGCCTCATCGCGGCTTGGTGCCGAGTACCCGGTAGAGCCGTCATGCTGCGTCCGGCACGGTGATCGACGCAATGCCATCGGGCTACTCCACGTCGGCCATGAGGATGGGCGGGTTGTGCAGGTGGGTGATGGTGGGTGCCGGGCCCACCACGTCGCTGGCCATCTCCAGAGCGTCCGACAGGGTGGATGCGGGCTGGAAGCCCATCCGCCGCACTGCCCGCTCGTCGCCGCCCACCACGATCACCCGTCCCAGCCATTGCAGGGCGTGCGCCCCCCAGTACCACATGTAGAAGGGATGCACCCCGTGGTAGGCGTAGCTGGTGCGGTAGAGGTGCACATACCACTCGTCGGTGGCGAACTGGGCCTCGTACTTGGCCTCCACCTCGGCCGGGTCGGTGGTCTCGGCCAGCACCTGCTCGAAGAAGTCGATGTAGCTGGGGTGGTGCACCGGGTGGAACTCCCGGCGGGTGGGGTGGCTCATGATGACCACGCCGCCCTCGCGCACCAGCGGCCGGCCCCGGTAGAGATTGAAGAAGTAGCCCAAGCCCAGGCACATCACCAGGATCGGGTTCATCACCGAGTTGACGTTGTAGGGGCAGATGTAGGGCAGCCCCATGGTGAGAACGTCGGTCTGGCCCTGCACCGGCACCAGATGCTGGGCCAGCACGTTGGCGGTGGTGCTCTCGTGGACCGGCTCCACCGCGCCGGCCTGCACCGAGGTCATCTCATAGGGCGCCAGCCAGCGGTTGAACACGCCCCGGCAGGCGGAGGCCGGCATGGCCCGCAGCCCGGCGTGCATGGCCATGAACGAGGCCCGGTCTCGGGCGCTCCACTCCCACTCTCGCTTCTGCAGCACGGCCAGGGGGCCGTCGAGGCCGAAGGTGTTGTTGTTGACGGTGGTCTCGATCTGGAAGATGGGCGGCCCGTTGGCCTTGATCACCTCGCCCTGGCGCCAGTTGGAGTGGTGCAACTCGGAGCGGTGGCGGTCCATGAACGAGCGGGAGCGCTGCATGGTGCCCACGTTGTGGTGGTGGCGCAGCGCCCGGTAGTCGGCCAGGCCGGTGGCGGTGGACTTCCAGCCCCCGTCCATCGACACGAGGTTGATGTTGACGTACACCAGCAGGTCGCTCTCCGCGGCCCGGCGGTTCATGGTGACCAGCTCGTCGTGGTTGGTGCGGCCCAGCTCCACCATGCCGTCGGGATCCTCGGCGTCGTGGTTGTAGAGCGCGCCCTGCGGGGCGAAGGCGTCGAACACCCGCTCGCCCAGCGCGTGGCGCAGCTCGTCGTCGGTCATGCGGCGGTGCAGGGCCAGCGCGGCGATGAGGTGGACGTCGTCCACTCCGGCGGCGGCCGCCATGTCGAGAACCTGCTCGATTATCCGCTGGCGGATGTCGGGACGCCGCATAGGCGGCAGCGGCAGCGAGATGTCGTCGAAGGCGATGGTGAGCTTCATGCCGGGCCGCAGCAGCGACGGCAGCGGATCGGAGTCGAGCGGGTTGAGCAGGGCGTGGCGGATGGCGGCCTCGGGGTCGGGGAGGCCGGCGAGGGGCTCGGCCGGGTAGATGATCCGGCTGCGGCCCGGCGGCAGCCTCTCCAACCGGAAGCCCTCGCCGTGGTGGAACAGGATCGGCGGCGTGGAGCGGTCGACCTCGAGCACCAGCCCCGGCCGCGGGGCACTTCTTCGTTCGGCTGCCATCAGGCGAGCCCTGCCGGTGAGGGGTGCGGGCGCACGGCTGCCATCCAGGCCGGTCTCCCGGTGAAGTCTGCGCGCGGGAGGGCAGCCATCAGCGGGACCCTACGAGGTCGGCGCGGCGGGTCCGCGGCGCCAGCGGCAGAGGCTTGGCCGGCGCCCCCGCGCTCTTCGACCAGTGCTCGATCAGCCAGCCCCGGCGCCGGGCCAGCGCGGCCAGCTTGGTCTCGGGGTTGACCGCCACCGGGAACCCCACCGCTTCCAGCATCGGCAGGTCCGAGGTGCTGTCGGCGTAGGCCACCGACTCCCGCAGGTCGAGGCCGTGCAGTTCGGTGAAGTCGACCAGCGTCTGGTAGCGGGCCTCGCCGGTGGGGGGCACCGCGGTGAGCCGCCCGTCGTACACGCCGTCGCTGGCGCTCATCTCGGCTGCGATGATGTGATCGAACAGGGGCCGCAGCGGAGCCACCACGAAGTCGAGCGCTCCGGTGATGAGCAGCGTCCGGTGTCCCGCCCGCCGGTGCTCGCGGACCCGGCGCAGCCCCTGGGGGAACGACTTGGTGATGAGCAGGTCGCTGAGCATCTCGGAGCAGTCGGCGCCGATGCGGTCCACTGGAGCGCCCTCGAAGCGCCGGTAGAAGTAGCGCAGGAAGTCGCTGCGATCGCGCCGGTCCAGCGCCAGCAGCCGGGGCGCCTCGCCCAGGGTGCGGGCCACGAAGCGCAGCCGGTCGAGGTCGTCGAGCTCGCGGGTGGCCAGCCAGGCGTAGCTGGCCACCACGTTGGAGGCGATGAGGGTGTTCTCCAGGTCGAACACGGCCAAATGGCGCTGCGGGTCGAGCACCTGGCGGCGCAGGCGCACCGAACGCGACTGGCTGCGGCCCGTGCCGGCCCCCGGCGCCATCTTCAGTCGGGCCTGCTCCACCATGGACGGCAGATGCACCTCGTGCACGTAGCGGGTCCAGTCGATCACGGCCGGGTCGAAGCAGAACTCGGCCCGGTCAGCGTCGTCGAGCGAGTTCCACAGCTCCATGAGCCGGTCGAGCTGGTAGATGGCCTCGCACTCGGCGTAGGCGCCGTACAGCTCGACGTATTCGTTGGCCCGTCCGAGCTGCTGGCGCCGCTCCTCCACGCCGGCGCTCATCAGGGCGTGGCGGCCCCGCAGCGGCAGAGCCGACAGCACCCGGTCGGCGGCCTCCAGCGAGCGCTGGGCCCGCTGCAGCTGGCGGGCCACCCGGCCCCGGCCCGGGAACGACCAGCGCGGCACCGGGATCGGCTGGTTGTACTCGTCGTAGACGGGATGCTCGGTGAACCAGCCGCTCACCAGGTCGAAGAGCTTGCCGTACTTCAGCGGGTTGATCGACCCGCTGGCCACCTGGATGACGTCGGGGGTGGGCTCGACCGGGCCTCGGGCCGCCACCGCCAGGATGGTGGCCACCACCAGGTCCACCGGGATCACGTCGATGACGCCCTCGGGCACACCGGGAAAGTCCTTGAGCAGGCCCCGAGCATAGGCCGCGATGACCGGCTCGGCCATGCGGAAGCCCCTGATCCATCCGGGGCGGGGCTCGGCCAGGGCCGACTCGATGATCGAGGGCCGCACGATGGTGACGGCGATGTCGCCGCGGGTCTCGGCCAGCGCCCGCTCGCCCAGGGCCTTGGTGAAGGCGTAGGCGTCGGGGAAGCCGAGGCTCGCCGCCCTGGCCCGGCCCGCTCTGGTCATCTGGTCGCCCACCCAGCGCCGCCGCAGGCTCTCCACCTTGTCGGCGAGAGCGGGGATGCCGGCCGCGCCGAGCTCCCGGCGGGCCTGGGCCGACAGGTCGGCGAGCTGCTCGGGGCTGCGGCTGGCCTGCTCGGCGTCGCGGCGGGCCTGGCGGGCGCTGTCGACCTCGTCCTGCCAGGGGACGCCGATGAAGAACGGCGAGTCGTCCACCAGCTGTTCACCGGCGGCGCCGCGGCGGCTGCCGGCCACGTAGCAGGTAGACACCGAGATCAGGTGGGCCTGCGATCCTGCCTCGGCCAGCACTGTCGCCACCCGGGCCGGTCCCAGGAGGTTGACCTCCACCGCGTCGTCGAGGGCGGAGTCGAAGTTCACGGTGGCCGCCGAGTGGATCACGACGTCGCAGCCGGCCAGCAGGGCCCGGCCCTCGTCGTCGAGTCCAAGCCCGTCGATGCCGACGTCGCCGGCGAGGGCGGTGACCCGCCGGGCCGCCATCTCGTCGTAGGTCTCCGCTCCGGCGGCGCCTGCTCTGGCGGGTTCGGCGTCGGTGGCCGCCGTGTCGTCGCCGTCCATCTGCTGGCGGAGCCGTTCGAAGGCGTCGTTGCGCAGCACGTCTCGCTCCACCCGCTGGGCCGCTCCCCGGCGGCCCGGTCGCACCACCAGCACCAGCTCACAGTCGGGCACGCAGCGCAGCAGGCGCTCGGTGAGCGCGGTCCCCAAGAACCCGGTGGCCCCGGTGATGGCGATGCGCTTGCCGGCGAGAGACTCGGCGATCACGCCGCTAGTTCTAGTGCCTGCGGGCGCCAGAGGCTCACAACCGCCGTTGAGAATTGCAGCATGGCCGCAGACCGGTTCCCGAGTCTTGATAGTTGACCGCCGCCATCCGCTACAACCAACCGGGCAATTGCAAACTGCTGGCACTGAAGGCAAAATGCTTGCATGCCAGTTCAGATCACCATCAGGAATGTGCCCGAGGAGGTTCGCGACGAGCTGGCGGCCCGAGCCGCTCTCAAGCGTCAGTCCATGCAGGAGTACCTGCTCGGCGAACTGGAACGGCTCTCTGGGTTGCCTTCAATCGAGACCGTGATGAACGAGGTTCGCCGCCGCGTCGATGCCTCGGGCACCGTGATTCCGGCCTCTGTCATCCTTGAAGCCCGTGACGCTGACCGCAAGTGAGTGCTGTTGTCGATTCGTCGGTGCTGGTAGGGTGGCGTCCCAGATTGGGTGTAATAGCGGTTGGGGCGCAGGTTCCGGTGGTCATGTTAGGCGGCGCGTGTGACGGTGCGGTCGGGCTGGTCGGTGTTGGTGCGGGCGGGTTGGTGGAGTTGGTGTCGGAGCTCGGTGAGGGCTCGGGCGATGGCGGGTGTGTAGGTGAGGCCTCGCCAGCCGTTTGAGGCCCGGTCGAGCACGGCCCATACCAGTGTGAGGCAGCTGGCTTCGCCGGGGAGCCGGCCGATGACTTTGACTCTTCGGCGGGTCTCGCCGAAGGTGCGCTCGATCAGGTTGGTGTGGCGGATCCTGCGGTGGTGCTCTGCGGGGAACCGCAGGTGCGCGGTGAGCGCGGCGCGGTCGGTGAGCAGGCACTTCACGGCGGCGGGGAACTCGCTTTGGTAGCGGCGGGCGAAGCCGTCGATGCCGGCTTGTGCCGCGCTCACGGCCCCCTGGCCGGGCTCGATGCCGTCGGGCAGGTCGAAGATCGCCCAGAACGCGGCCTTGAGCTCGTCTCGGCGACCGGCGGGGACCTTGGCCAACACGTTGCGGCAGCGGTGGATGAGGCACCGCTGGCGCAGCGAGGAGGCCATTTTGGTCTCGACGGCGCCGATGAGGCCCGCGGCGCCGTCTGAGACGACCAGCAGCGGCGGCCGCAGCCCCCGGCCGGTGAGGTCTTCGAGGAAGTCTGCCCAGGCGTCGTAGGACTCGTCGCCGCCGGGCTCCACGGCCAGCAGCACCGGCCGGCCGAGGGTAGTGATGCCGTAGGCGACCAGCACCGGTTCAGCGCGTGACCCGTCGTGCATCTTGAAGTGGCTGCCGTCAACGAACAGGTAGTCCAGCTCGATATCGGAGAGGTCTGAGCTGCGGAACGTGTCGAACTCCTCACGCAGCCGCGCGCAGATCCGCGACGCGGTGGACCTCGACAAAGCGGCCTCCGGTCCCAGCGCCTCCGCCAACAAGGCCTCGATGTCGCGGTCAGACAGGCCCCGCACCCACGCTGAGATCACCAGCGCCTCCAGCGGCTCAGAGCGCACCACGCCTTTGCCCAGAAGCTGCGACGCGAACGCCTCGGCGGTGTTGCGCAGCTTCGGGCGGCGCAGCGCCACGGGCCCCGCGGTGGTCTTGACCGTCAAGTCGCCGTAGCCGTTGCGCTGACCGGCGCGCCCGCCCTCGGCACGCGAGTTCCAGCCCCGGCCCAGCCAGGCCGTGACCTCATCCTCGAGGACCTGCTGCAACACAAGCCGCGCCGACAGGCGCATCACCTCCTCGAGGACCTCGGCGATGTCGCGTCCCGAGCCGAACAACTCGTCGATCTCGGCGCGGACAGCTTCTGTGGGCGATACTCGTGCAGGCACGGGCGTAGGTCTCCTTCTTGAGTCGACATCTCTCTGAAGGAACCTACGCCCCTGCTGCTATTACACCGGCGATGAGACGCCACCTGCTGGTAGCGGCTCTAGTCGATTCGCAGACTGACGGCCCTTGGGCTCGCGCTGCGATCTCTACGGCTTCCTTGGCTGTGCCCGAACTGGCCCTAGCGGAAGCCACGAACCTGCTGCGGCGGCTGGAGCTGACCGGATGGGTCACGCGCCTCGAGGCGACAGCCGCGTGCCGGGACCTGCTTCGGCTCAACATGGAGCGCTACCCGTTTGCTCCCTTTGCGGAGCGCGTGTGGGAATTGCGAGCCAACGTCACCGCCTACGACGCGTGGTACGTCGCCCTAGCCGAGACGGTGGGATGGCCGCTGATCACCCTCGATCGTCGCATCGCCCGAGCCAGCGGCCCTCGATGCGAGGTCATTGTTCCGCCAAACGACCCCTGAGAGCCTGAGTGGGCGCGCCCCTTCTGTCGATCAGTCGATGTGAAGGGTGGGCTCGGTGAAGGCGTGCTGCTCGCACCGGGCGTGCCGCTCCAGGGCCAGGGCCACGAGTCGGTCGATGAGCTGGGGGTAGGGGAGTCCGCTGGCCGCCCACAGCTTGGGGTACATCGATATGGGGGTGAAGCCGGGCATGGTGTTGAGTTCGCTGACCAGCCAGCCCCGGTCGCCGCGGCCGTCGCGGCCGTCCTCGTACAGGAAGTCCACCCGGGCCAGGCCCTCCACCCGCAGAGCCCGGTAGGCGTCGATGGCCAGACTCCGGCACGCTGCTGACTCGTCGTCGTCGAGGGGGGCCGGAATCAGCAGTTCGGCGCCGTCCTCGTACTTGTCGGCATAGTCGTAGAACTCGGCGCCGGGGACAATCTCTCCGGGCAGGCTGGCCTCGGGATCGTCGTTCCCCAGCACGGCCACCTCGACCTCTCGGGCTGTGACTGCCTCCTCCACGATGACGCGGCGGTCATAGCGAGACGCCAGACGGAGGCCGTCCGCCACCTGCTGGCGGTTGACCGCCCTCGTGATGCCGACCGAGGATCCCATGCTGGCCGGCTTGACGAACACGGGCAGGCCCAGTTCGTCCACGAGGGACTCAACGCTGCGGGCGAGTTCGGCGTCGGTCGCGGCCGGATCGTCGAGCGTGAAGCTCCGCCACCGCGCATGGGCGATGCCGGCCGCGTCCAGCATGGTGTTGGCCGCGGTCTTGTCCATGCACAGCGCCGAGGCCAGCACGCCGGCGCCGGCGTAGGGCACCCCGGCCAGTTCCAGCAGACCCTGCACGGTGCCGTCCTCCCCGTTGGGGCCGTGCAGGACGGGCAGCACCACTGTGGCCGCGGTGTTGGGGTGTGAGACCAGCGTCGGCAGGGGCTCGACCTCGGGACCGGCGGTGCTGAGCTGCTCGGGCAGCGCGTCCGGCCCCGCCTTCAGGGCTTGGATTGCCGCTGCGGCACGCACCCAGCGCCCCTGTCGGGTGATGCCGACCGGTTCGACGACGTATTTCGTGGGGTCGGCGGCGGCCACCACATGGCGGGCCGACACGCACGACACGTCGTGCTCGGCCGAGCGCCCCCCGAACAGCACCACCAGCCTGATCCTGTGCCCGTCCGCGACTTCAACTCCGGCTGTGGCCCTTCGGTCCTCCACCCCGGCGACGCTAGCGCCGGGCGGTGGCCGGTGAACCGCGCCCTCGGCTGGGCGTGCCACACTCGCGGTGTGCGCTGGACGTTGGCGGAGATCGCGGCGGCCACCGGGGGCCGACTGCACGGCGACGGCGCCACCGTCGTTGATGGCGCCACCCAGGACAGTCGGGATGTGCGCCCCGGCATGCTGTTCGTGCCGCTGGCAGCCGACCGCGACGGCCACGACTTCATCGCCGACGCGGTCGCGGCCGGGGCTTCGGCCTATCTCACCGCCCGCAGTCCGGCCGCTTCCGGCGCTGCCGCGGTGGAGGTGGACGACACCGCGGCGGCGCTCACCGCCCTGGCCGCCGCGGCCCGGCACCGGCTCGGGGCGGCGCCGGTGGTGGGCATTACCGGCTCGGTGGGCAAGACCACCACCAAGGACCTGCTGGCCGCAGTGCTCGGCACCGACCGGCGGGTGTGGGCCAGCACCCGGTCGTTCAACAACGAGATCGGAGTGCCGATCACACTGCTGTCTGCCCCCGCCGACACCGCGGCGCTGGTGGTGGAGATGGGGTCGAGAGGGGCGGGGCACATCGCCGACCTGTGTCGTGTGGCCCGTCCCACCATGGGCGTGGTCACCACGGTGGGCCTGGCCCACACCAGCGAACTGGGATCGCTGGCCTCGGTGGTGTCGGCCAAGCGGGAGTTGGTCGAGGCCCTGCCGGCGGCGGCCGACGGGGGAGTGGCCTTCCTCAACGCGGGGGTGCCCGAGGTGCTGTCGATGGCGGAGGGTTGCGATGCCCGGGTGGTCACCTTCGGCGACGGCGGCGAGGTGCAGGCCCTCGATATCGCTATGGACGACGATCTGATGCCCCGGTTCGTACTGCGCGGCCCCGTCGGAGAGGCTCCTGTCCGGTTGGGGGCTCGGGGAGCGCACTCGGTCGACAATGCCCTGGCCGCAGCCGCAGTGGGCATCGAGCTGGGCGTGCCGCTGGCGGATGTGGCCGCGGGCCTGGAGGCGCCGGCGCTGTCGCCGCTGCGCATGGAGATGGTGCGGCTCGCCGGAGGCGTCCGGCTGCTCAACGACACCTACAACGCCAACCCGCTGTCGATGCGGGCCGCCCTGCGGGCCCTGGCCGCCCTCGGGGCGCGGCGCAGAATCGCAGTGCTGGGCGCCATGGCCGAACTGGGCCACTACGAGGCCGCTGAGCATGCCGCCGTCGCATCGCTGGCCGCTCAACTCGACGTGGAGGTGATCGCGGTCGACGCGTCCGGCTACGCATCGGGCGGCGGCGCCGTCACCGAAACCGACGGCATCGACGGCGCCCTCGCCGCGCTCGCCGATCTCGGAGGCTTGGACGCCGGCTGTGCCGTGTTGGTGAAGGGATCGCGGGTCGCGGGGCTAGAGCGCCTGGTGGAGCGACTCGCCGCGGACGCTGATGCCTGAGAGGCCGAGCGGCCCGTGAGCGTCGCGAACAACAGCAGGAGCGACAATGCCGCGCCGCGAGACGCTCGGGCGCAAACCGCACATTCTCGGATTGCATCGGCAGACTGCCAGCCCGCTGCGAAAGGCGCCGTTTGATGGATGTGCCCGACTTCCGGACCGTGACCGTGGAGGCTTTGGCGGCCAGAGTGCGCGACCGCAGCCTCACCGCCGCCGCGGTCACCGAGCACGCGCTGGAGCGCATCGGGGCCCTGAACCCGGCGTTGAACGCCTTCGTGGCCGTGGACGCCGACGGGGCCCGAGCCCAGGCTGCGGCCATCGACGAGGGCCTCGATGCCGGCGACGAGGCAGGCCCGCTGGCCGGGATCCCGATCGGGGTGAAGGATCTGGCCGACGCGGCCGGGTTTTGTACCTCCAAGGGCGCCATGTACACCCGCAACGACCCGCCGGCTGCCTCCGACTGCATCGAGGTGGCCCGGATGCGGGCCGCGGGCTGCGTGGTCGTGGGCAAGACCAACACTCCCGAGCACGGCTGCATGGGCGACACCTACAACCCCAGGTTCGGGGCCACGCTCAACCCGTGGAACCCGGAGCGCTCGCCGGGCGGTTCCTCGGGCGGCACCGGCGCGGCGGTGGCTTCGGGCATGGTCCCGGTGGGCACCGGCTCCGACGGGGGCGGCTCGATCCGCATCCCGTCGGCGCTGTGCGGTCTGTCGGGCATCAAGACCAGCCACGGACGGGTGCCGAGCGGCCCGCCTCCGTCGGGTCTGATCGACCTGTCTTGCGTGGGTCCGATGGCCCGCCTGATCCGCGATGTGGCGCTGTGCCTCGACTCGCTGGTCGGGCCCGATCCGGCCGACCTGCGCAGCCTGCCCAAGCCGGAGGCGTCGTGGCGGGCCGCGCTCGACAGTCCCCGGCTGCCGGAGCGGGTGCTGTGGGCGCCGTCGATCGACGGCGGGCCGGTCGACTCCGAGATAGCGGCGGCGTGCGAGGCCGCGGTGCAGCGCCTGGCGGGCGAGGGTGTCGAGGTAGACGAGGCCCACACGGAGATCACCGTGGTGCCGGGGTCGTTCCTGCAGCTGTTCTTCGGAGGGCTCATCGGCCCGGCGTTCCGCCCGCTGTACGGAACCGACGAGTGGAACAACGTCACCGACGTCCTGGCAACGATGCTGGAGGACGTATACGAGTCGGGCCGGACCACGCCCGAGTCGATCTACGAGGCCCGCCGCCAGGCCGGTGAACTGTCTATCGCGCTGGCCGAACTGATGGACGGCTATGACGCGCTGTTGCTGCCCACGCTGGCGGGCCAGGCCCCCGCCCCGGGCGGGCACGGCACCATCAACGGGGTCGAGACCCCCAACTGGTTCCGCTTCACGCCACTGGCCAACCTCACCCGGCGCCCGGCCGCCACAGTGTGCTGCGGGTTCACCAGCGAGGGCGTGCCCATCGGCCTTCAGGCAGTAGGCCACCAGCTAGACGACCTGACCGTCCTAGAGGCCATCGCCGTGCTGGAAGATCTCTTAGCCCTAGACCCAGTAGCCCCGAACACGGCCTGACCGTCCGGCGCCGATGCCGCCTACACTCGCCCCGGAGGCAGCCTGATCCCGCCACAGACCGTTGGTGGCCGTTCTGCTGTTCCGGCTCAGGGTCGCGGTGGGGTGGGTCAGGCTGCGGTTTGTGCGGACAGCACGTAGGCGTCGATGTCGATGAGGCGGGCGTTCACCGGGTCGATGCCGAGGCCGAAGATTTCGAGGGTCACGGCGCCGAGAAGCGGCAGCGAGTCCTCGTCCCAGAACACGACCGGCGACATGTCCTGCTTGCCGTCGAGGCGCATCCAAGTCCTGCCGAAGCCCCGCTCCACTCGGTGTCCGTCTGCTAGGACGAATCCCCGCATGTCGTAGGGCGTCACGCCGAGCCGCTCGAGCATCGATGTCGGCAGCACGGTGTAGGCGGCACCAGAATCGACCATGACCTCCACGTTCTCGTACCGGCGCCCCTGCGGATCGCCGACTCCCAGCGTGACTGTGAACGTTCCCATACGGCCCTCCAAACCTTGATCAACAACCTCATGCAACGTATTGGAGGCAGCGGTTGCCCGCAAAGACTGATGCATCCCGTGCAGCTTGGCGGCTGCCGCGCAGGGGGAGGATCCGGTCTGGCCTCGTAGTCCGGTCGGGGGGTCGGTGGTAGCCTCGCTCGTCTCGGGCGATTAGCTCAGATGGCTAGAGCGCTGCCTTCACACGGCAGAGGTCACTGGTTCGAGTCCAGTATCGCCCACCGGTGCAATCACAGAGCCGCGATGCCGGACAGCCGCCGTTCGAGGCCCGGCTAGACGCAACGGCCAGAGCCCCGGTGATCCCATGAGGCCGAGGCCGATCCTGGCGACGGGCGCACTGGCTGCGGCGGCGCTGTGGACCATGGCCGACCCCGCCGGAGCCCACGGCGTGGGCGGACGGCTCGACCTGCCCGTGCCGCTGTGGCAGCTTGCCTGGGCCGCCTCGTTGGCGGTGGCCGCCTCGTTTGTGGCACTCGGCATGTTCTGGGACACGCCGAAGTTCCGGGCCGCGGCGGCCGGGCGGGTTCTCGGCGGGCCGTTCCAGCTGGCCTGCCGGGTGCTGTCGCGAGTGATGGGCGCGGCCGGCCTGCTCGCACTGGGAGTGCTGCTCTATGCCGGGCTGGCCGGCAACACCAACCCCTCGGTCAACATCCTGCCGGTCGCGGTCTACATCGTCTTCTGGGTCGGGTTCCAGGCCGTGTCGGCGCTGGTGGGCGACGTGTGGGCCCACCTGAGCCCCTTCCGGACCCTTGCCGACGGCTCGGCCCGCCTCCGTGGCCGGGACGCAGCCCACAACGCTGATCGGGGCGGCGGCAACCAGTGGTGGGCGGTGGCGGCCATCTTCGGCTTCCTGTGGCTCGAGCTCGCCTTCCACGACAGCACCAACATCCGGGTGCTGGGCGTGTGCCTGGCCGCCTACACCGTGGCGCAACTGGCCGGCGTGGCCGTCTTCGGCCGGGGCTGGCAGCGCGATGCTGAAGGGTTCGGCGTGCTGTTCACCATGCTGTCGGCCATGGCGCCGCTGCACCGCCACGGCGGCAACCTGAGGCTGCGGGTGCCGCTGGCCGGCCTGTCCACCCTGCCCATCAAGCGGGGCTCGGTGGCGTTCATCCTGGTGGTGTTGGGCTCCACCACCTTCGACGGCTTCACCCGCAGCTCGGTATGGCTCGACGTGGCCGCCGCACGCACCGGCTGGGAGCTGACCGCGGTCAACACCGTGGGGCTGGTGTTCATGATCTTCGCGGTGTTCGTGCTCTACCGGGTCGCCATCGCGGGCATGGCCGCCATCACCGGCGACAGCGAGCGGGAACTGGCCGAGGCGTTCGCACCCTCGCTGATCCCCATTGCCGCGGCGTACACGATCGCCCACTACTTCAGCTATCTGCTGTTGGAGGGCCAGCTGATCATCACCCACCTGTCCGACCCGTTCGGCCGGGGCTGGGACCTCTTCGGCACCGCCACCCGCCTGGTGGACTACACCGCCATCTCCACCGACGCCATCGCCTGGACGCAGACCGCGGCCATCGCCGCCGGCCATGTGCTGGCGGTGGCGGTGGCCCACGACCGGGCGGTGGAGCGCTGGCCCGGCCCGCTGGCTATGCGCTCGCAGTATCCGATGCTGGCCGTGATGGTGGCCTACACCGTCATCGGCCTGCTCCTGCTGCTCGGTGCCTAGATGTGCTCTGCAAGGGACGTTGGCTGTGGATGGAGGGGCTGGTGACACGGCGCTTCGGGATGCACGGCGGGGCGGTGGGGCGGACCTAACATCGAGGGCGGTGTTGTCCGAGGTCCAGCGAGCCCCGCCCCCAGCCACCCTTCGACCGCCCTTTCACCTGAACCGCGATCCGTCTCGACAGGGCCGACATGTCGATGCTGCACGGGGTGGTCGCCCGAAGCGTCGCCGACAGATTGCGGAAGTATTGCTGTTTCGTTACGGTCGCTGCTGTGCGTAAGTTGCGCATCCTCTCTGGCGCGCTCTTGCTGACGGTGACGGCGGCTGCGTTGATGGCGACGGCGGCAGTGGGCCAAAGCGAGGGAGAGATTGAGGACCTTCGTCGGCAGCGAGAGCTGCTGGCACGAGACGCGGCCGAGGTGGCCGGACAGGTCGATGCGCTCATCGCCGACGACGAGGCTCTGATCGAAGCGCTCAGCGAGCTCGACAGCTACATCGAGCTCCAGCAGACCCGGATCGAGGCGGCCGAGGCGGCCATCGCCGCGGCGGAGGCCGAGGCGGACGAGGCCCGGGCCGAGGCCGAGCAGTTCGTCGAGGAGATCGAATCCATCCGGGAGCGGCTGCGCCGGCGGGCCATCGAGGCCTACGTCCAGCCGTCCGTCGACGTGGTCGAGCAGTTCTCGACCAGCCTCAACGAGAGCGCGGTGCGGCTGTTCCTGCTCGAGCTGGCCATCGGCAGCGAGTTGGAGATCACCGACGAGCTGCGCGTGGCCGAGGCCCAGCTCGAGGTGGTGCGCCAGCGGGCCCTCGACCGGGCCGCCGACGCCGACCGGGAGCGGCAGGCCCAGCAGCAGCGCCTGGCCGACCTAGAGGAAGCCCGTGCCGCGGCCATGGAGCTGCGCGCTGAGATCCAGGCCCGCATCGACGAATGGAATCTCGTGTCGGCCGAGATCGAGCAGACCGACCGGGAGATGGAGCAGGAGATCAACCGCATCGAGGATGAGATCCGGCGCCGGGAGGAGGAGCGCCGCCGCCAAGAGGAGGAGGAGCGCCGTCGCCGCATCGAGGAGGAGCGCCGCCGCCACGAGGCCGAGCACGGGCCCTTCGAATTGGTGGCCTGGCCCGCCGACGGTGAGAAGACCTCGGGATTCGGGCCTCGGGTCCACCCCATCTTCGGCACCGTGCGCCAGCACAACGGGATCGACCTCGGCGGCGACACCGGCGACCGGGTTCGGGCGGCCCGCTCGGGCGAAGTGATCCTGGCCGGTGTGCGGGGCGGTTTCGGCAACGCCATCGTGATCTCCCACGGACTCGGATACAGCACCCTCTACGGCCATCTGAGCCGCATCGACGTGGCGGTCGGCCAGCAGGTGCAAAGCGGTGACCAGATCGGCGCCATCGGCTCCACCGGCTGGTCTACCGGCCCCCACCTGCACTTCGAGCTGCGCATCGACGGCCGGGCCGTGGATCCCACGCCCTACCTGCCGTGACCGGCCCCGGCACGGCTCGAGCGCGCCGGGGCACGATCCTGTGAAGCGCAGGTCGTGGGCCCTGCTGGTAGCGGGCGACCAGCACGGCGAGGCGCCGGCCACCGGATCGCCCGATCTGGTGATCGCGGCCGACGGCGGACTCGATGCGGCCCGGCGCTGGCGACTGCGGGTCGACGCGGTGGTGGGCGACCTGGACTCCGCCAGCGAGGCCGCGCTGGACTGGGCCAAGCGGGACGGCGCAGTCATCGACTCCCATCCCATCGACAAGGACGCTACCGATCTCGAACTGGCCATGGCCGCGGCGCTGGCCCAGGTTGAGGCGGTGCATGTGCTGCTGCCCGCCGGCGGGCGGCTCGATCAGGCCATGGCCAGCCTGGTTGTGCTGGCCTCGCCCCGCTGGGCTGCGCTGGAGATCTCGGCCACGGTGGGGGAGGCCCATGTGACCGTGGTGCGGGGCCTGCGCCGGCTGCGGGGCGAGGTGGGCGAGGTCGTGTCGCTGCTGGCGGTGGGCGGGCCCGCGCTGGTGGCGTCCACCACCGGGCTGCTGTTCCCGCTGGCCCAGGAGGCGCTGAACCCCACCTCCGGACGCGGCACGTCCAACGTGATCGTGGCCGCGCCGCCCACCGTGGACGTGGTCGAGGGCGTGCTCCTGGCCATCCGACCGGCCGGCGCTGTGGCTGGTCTGGGCCTGGCCGCAACCTAGAAGCGCGCGCAAATAGGTGAGAGACGGTCGCGTCGCCGCGGGGCGTCTCCCACTCTTGTGCGCTGCGCTCACGGGCCGCCCAAACCCCAGTGACACAGCCCACGGCCTCGCCCGTATGGGCCGGAATCTCTCACCTATTCGCTCGGCCTCTAGGGGGTGCGCGGCCCGCTGGTCAGTGCAGGCTTTCTCGCACTACTTCAGCCAGGGCGGCGATGCCGGTTGTGATCGCGTCGGGGCGAAGATGGCCGAAGCACAGGCGCATGCGGCTCGCTCCGTAGTCGGGATCGGTGCACCAGGCCGATCCCGGATTGAACTCCACACCGCGCGCCGCGGCGGGTGCCACCAGCCGGTCGGTGTCGATGCCGTCGGGCAGCGCCACCCACACGAAGATCCCGCCTTTCGGCGCCTCGAAGCGGGCCAGGTCACCGAAGCTGCCCCGCAGAGCGCCGCAGAGGGCGTCACACTTGTTGTGCAGCGCCGCGGTGAGCGCCTTGACGTGGTCGTCGAAGTGGGCGGCGGCGTACTCGGCCACGGTGATCTGCTCCAGCGCACCCGATCCGGCGTCGGTCTTGAGCGCCAGCAGCCGGCTCATCACCGGCCAGTCGGCCACCACGTAGCCCAGCCGCAGGGACGGGGCGAGCGTCTTGGAGAACGAGCCGCAATACACGACCTGGCCGCCACCGGCGTCGAGCGAGCGGATCGTGGGCGGACGCTCGCCGTCGAAGGTCAGGTCGGCGTAGCAGTCGTCCTCGAACACGGCGATCCCGTGGCGTCGGGCCGTCTCCAGCAGCTCGAGCCGGCGCGTCGGTGGCATCACCGTGCCAGTGGGGTTCTGCACGGTCGGGATCGTGTAGACGAACTTCGGTCGCCGGCCTCGGCGGCTCAGCGACTCCAGCACCTCGTCGAGGTGGTCGATACGCATCCCGTCGGAATCGAGTTCGACGCCGTGCACCTCGGCGCCCAGGTCGGCCAGGCGGCTCAGGGTGCCCGCGTAGGTGGACTTCTCGACGACCACGGCGTCGCCGGGAGCGAGCAGGGCGGCGTTCACCAGGTCGAGAGCCTGCAGCGACCCCGACGTGACCAGGACCTCCGACGGGTCGGTGGGCATCTGCGCCCGGCGGGCCAGTGCCTCCGCCACGAACTCCCGCAGCGGCAGGTGGCCCTGGGGACTGCCCGCGAGGTTGTATGCGGCTAGGGCCGGGCCGTGGCGAGCCAGCGCTGTCGCCGCGGCCTCAGCCAGGCCGCCGAAGGGCACGCTGGCCGGGTCGTTGTGGCCACCGACGAAGTTGAACGGCGGATCCCCGGTCCATTCGGCCGCCTCTGCGGGGAGCCCTGGCCGCAGCAGTGCCGTCATGTCGAAGCCGGCGGTCATACCGACACCGGCCACCCACCGAACACCATCATGGGAAGCTACCGGCGTGCGACGATGTGTACCCAGGCGCGTCCGCGCCGACTCTGCCGACGGTCTCGGGTCTATTCGCTCGGCTGATGGGCTTGGGCGTGCCAGCGGCCGTGGCGGCGCTCGAGGGTTAGATCGAGGCCGAAGCATTCCGACAGGCTCTCGCTGGTCAGGGTCTCGTCCAGCGGACCGGCGGCCAGCACCGCGCCGTCTCGCATCAGCAGGGCGTGGGTGAAACCGTCGGGGATCTCGTCGGTGTGGTGGGTCACCAGCACCAGCGGCGGGGTCTGCGGGTCGGCGGCCAGACGGCTCAGCGTGGCCAGTAGCTGCTCGCGGCCGGCGAGGTCGAGTCCGGCGTTGGGCTCGTCGAGGACGATCACTCCCGGCGCCGTCGACAGGGTTCGGGCCAGCAGCACCCGCTGGCGCTCGCCCGACGACAGCGTCCCGAAACGCTGATCGAGGCGGTCCCCGCAGCCGACCCGCTCCAGGGCGGCCCGAGCCCGATCGGCGTCGTCGGCGTCGTAGGCATGCCACCACGGGGCCAGCGCGGCGTGCTTGGCCGTCATCACCACCTCCGCCGCGGTCAGCGACGGCTGCAACATGGCGGCCATCGCCGCGCTGGTGAACCCGACGCCGGCCCGCAGCCGCCGCACATCGGTCTGTCCCAGCCGCTCGCCCAGCAACTCGACCACTCCGGCGGAGGGGTGGTCCCACATCGTGGCGATCCGCACCAGGGTTGTCTTGCCCGAGCCGTTGGGGCCGAGCACCACCCACCGCTGGCCCGGATGCACCTCCCAGTCGATGTCACCCAGCAGGCGGGCGCCGTCGATAGTGCGCTGAACCCCCCGCAGTGAAAGCACCGCGTCGTCGCGGCTCGATGTGGGCGTCGGCGTCATCGGATCGCGCCGTCGGTGGCGGCGTGGCTCGACCTCGTTGACGGCACCCGCGTCACTGTCTGCGTCGGCGTCACTGTCCGTCTCGGCGTCATGGTTGTCGTCGGTGTCATCGGGTCGCAGCGTCGGTGGCGGCGTGGCTCTCCCACATGGCGAACATGGTGGCATAGCGCCCGCCCGCTTCCACCAGCTCGCGGTGGCTGCCGATCTCGACGATGCGTCCCGCGTCCATCACCGCGATCCGGTCGGCCCGCCGGGCCGTGGCCAGGCGGTGGGCGATGATCACCGCGGTCCGCCCCCTCAACATCACGTCGAGGGCCTGCTCGATCTGGGCCTCCGAGCGCAGGTCGAGGTTGCTGGTGGCCTCGTCGAGCACCAGCACCCGCGGCTCCGACACGAACGTCCGGGCCAAGGCCAGGAGTTGGCGCTCGCCCGCCGACAGGGTGGCCCCCCGCTCGTGGACCACGCCGTCGAGCCCGCCGAGGCGCTCAGCCACCTCGCCCATGCCCACCGCGTCCAGGGCGGCCAGCAGTTCGGCGTCGCTGGCGCCGGGTCGAGCGAAGCCCACGTTGTCGCGCACCGTGCCCGCAAACAGGAACGGCTCCTGCGACACCACGCCGATCTGGGAACGCAGGCTGGTGACGGTGACGTCGCGCAGGTCGCGGCCGTCGATGCGCACCGCCCCCTGCGTGGGGTCGTACAGCCGGGCGATGAGCCGGGCGATGGTCGACTTGCCGGCCCCGGTCTCGCCCACCAGCGCCACCGTCTCCCCCGGCGAGACGTGCAGGCTCACGTCGTGTAGCACCGGGTGGCCGTCTCGGTACGAGAAGCAGACGCCGTCGAGGTCGATCTCGCCGCGCACCGGCGCCAGAGCCGCCGCGCCGGGACGGTCGGTCACCGAGGGCCGGGTGTTGAACAGCTCGCGCAGCTTGGCGATGGCCGCGCCGCCCTGCTGGTACGAGTTGTAGAGCTGCACCAGGGCCTGCACCGGCGCGAAGAAGGCGGTCAGGAACAGCAGGTAGGCGGCCAGCTCTCCCACCGTGATCCGGCCGCTGGCGGTCATGGCCCCGCCCACGCCCAGCAGCACGGCCTGGGTGGCGATGCCGATGGCCTCGCTGCCGGGACCGTACAGCGAGTTGGCCCGCGAGGCTCGCAGGTTGGCGTCGCGGTGGCGGTTCACGACCCGGCGGTGCTCGGCCACGCTGACGTCGCGCCGGTCGTGGGCCGCGATCACCCGGATCCCGGCCAGCGACTCCTGGAGGTTGCCGAGCAGGTCGCCGATGCGGTCGCGCACGTTGCGGTAGTCGGCCGCGGCCCGCCGCCGGAACCACATCGACGACGCCACCGTCGCCGGCACCGCCGCGGCCAGGGTGACCAGGGCCAGCAGCGGGTCGTAGTTGAACAGCAGAACGGTGATCACCGCCAGGGTGAGCCCCTGGAGCGCGAAGTTGACGACGCCCTCGTTGAACAGCACCGACAGCGCCTCGATGTCAGAGGTCATGCGGGTCAGCAGCACGCCGGCCCGCTCGGTGGTATAGAAGTCCATCTGCTGGCGCTGCATGTGCTCGAACGTTCGCACTCGCAGGCGCTCCAGCAGCCGCTCGCCGAGCCGGCCCGTGAACGCGGTGCGGGCCGCGGCGGCCGCGGCGGCCACCGCCAGCAGGCCTGCATAGGCCAGCGCGGCGGTCACCAGCACGCGGCGGTCGCCGGCCACGATGCCGTGGTCCACCCCGATCTGGGTGAGCACGGGACCGAGTTGCAGCGCCACCGTCTCGGCCGTCACCAGCAGCAGGGCCATCGCCAGCCGGTAGCGGTGGGGCCACAGGAACCGTCCCAGCCCGAACCGGCCCTCGGACTCGTCGGCGGTGCGGGACCACTGCACTGCCGGGTCCCGATGGTCCGGCTCGTCGGCCAGCACCCGCTCGACCCGGGCCCTCAGGTCGCCGGGCACCTCGGCGTGGGGCAGACCGGCCTGGGCCGCGGCCTGCACCGAGCTCGGGCCGCTGCGCATCCCCACTGGAGACGAGAACATCAGCCGCGCCTGCTGTCGGTGCCGGCTCCGATGGCCGGTTCGTTCATCGAGCGGGCCAGCGAGTCGATCCGGGTGTCGCACCTGCGCCTGGCGCCGGTTCCGATGGACAGTCGTTCAGCCATCGGAAGACTGAGGGTCGCGGAGCCGGTCGGGGGAGCGGGCCGCATCGTTGGCGGCGCCCATATCGGTGAGCACCTCGGCGTAGGCGGGAACCGTCGCCAGCAGATGGCGGTGGCTGCCGCTGGCCGCGGCCTGACCGTCGGCGATGAACACCACCCGGTCGGCCAGCGCGATGGTGGACAGGCGGTGGGCGATCACGATGGTGGTGCGCTGCGAGCGCCGTCGGCGCAGGGCCGAGTGGATGCGCTCCTCCACCTCGGTGTCGATGGCGCTGGTGGCGTCGTCGAGCACCAGCACCGCCGGATCGGCTACCAGGGCCCGGGCGATGGCGACCCGCTGGCGCTGGCCGCCGGAGATGGTCGAGCCCCGCTCGCCGAGTCTGGCGTCGGCGCCGCCGGGCATGGCCGCCACGAAGCCCCCCGCGGCTGCGTCCACCAGCGCCACCGCCACCGAGGCCTCGTCGGCGTCGGGGCGGGCGAAGGCCACGTTGTCGCGGACGCTGGCCGCGAACAGGAACGGGTCGTCGGTGGCCACCGTCACCGCCCGGCGCAGATCCGACAGGCGCAGATCCCGCACGTCGACGCCGTCGACGCGCACCGCGCCCCGGTCGACGTCGTAGAAGCGGGGCAGCAGCCGGCCCAGTGTGCTCTTGCCGCTGCCGGTGCGGCCCACCACCGCCACCGTCTCGCCGGGTTCCACGGTGAGCGCGAAGCCGTCGAGGATGGCGGCGCCGTCGCCGGTGCCGTAGGCGAAGCCCACGTCGTCGAACTCCACCCGGCCCGCCGGCGCCACCAGGCCCACGGCATCGGGGCGCTCGGTGATCTCGGGCGACTCGTCGAGTATCTCGAACACACGCTGGGCCGCGGCCGAGGCCCGCTGCCATTGGATCAGCACGAAGCCGATCATCCGGAACGGGGCCGCCATCAGCAGCACGTAGGCGTTGAAGGCCACGATGTCGCCCACCGCTACGGCGCCGTCGATGGCCAGCAGCCCGCCCACCAGCAGCACCAGCGCCAGCCCGAACCGGGGCAGCGCCTCCATCAGGGGGGCGTGGCGGGCCCGGGCGCTGGCGGTGGCCGTGCCCGCCCAGCGCAGCCGCCGGGCCGACCGGGCCAGCAGCTCCACCTGGGCCTGCTCCTGGGCGAAGGTGCGCACCACCTGGGCGCCCTGGATGTTCTCGTCCACGATCATGGCCACGTCGGCCATCCGGGCCTGCGTCACCCAGGTGAGCGGGAAGACCCGGTTGCGCAGCCGGACCCCCACGTACAGCACCAGCGGCAGAGGCGCCATCGCCACTGCGGTCAGCGGCAGCGACAGCGCCACCATGGCGGCGGTGCCCATCACCAGCAGCGCCATCTGCATGGCCACCAGCGGGCCGAAGGCGAAGAGCAGCTGGATGGAGCGAATGTCGCTGTTGGCCCGCGAGATGACCTGCCCCGTCTGGGTGCGGTCCCAATACGAGAACGACAGTTCGGTGAGGCGCTCGTACACGAGGTTGCGCAGGTCGGCCTCGATGCAGTGGGCGGTGCGGAACAGCCCGTAGCGGTAGGCGAAGCCCAGCCCGAATCGGGCCGCGGCCAAAGCGGCCACCGCCAGCACCCAGGGCCGCAGCGCCTCACCGGCCGCGGCTGCGTCCACCCCCCGCCCGATGGCCACCGGCACCGCCGCGGTGGCCGCCACCGACACCAGGCCGGCCGCGGCGGAGGCCGCGAACCTGGCCCGGTAGGGCACCACCACCGGCAGGATCCGCCGCAGCCACAACCGGCTGCGGTCGGGGTGCAGGCCAGGCGAAGGCATCAGGCCAAGCTAGAGCGAGCGAGAGCAGCTTCGCGGCGGACTGGCCCCGACGATCCCTGCCGGCGGTTCGGAGTCGGACGTGCTGGCCGTCGGGTAGATTCGCGGCCTTAAGGCCCCGACGATCCTGGGAGGAAGCGATAGAGATCGCGCTGTGGCTGTTGGCCGCTCTGGCGCTGATAGCCGCCACTGCCTTCTTCGTCGCCATGGAGTTCGCTCTGGTGGCGGTGGATCGGACCCGAGTGGACGAACGGGCCGGCGCCGGCGACCGGCGCGCCCGGATGATCCAGCGCCTGGCGGCCCGGCTGTCGGTCCACCTCTCCGGCGCCCAGATCGGGATAACGGTGTCGTCGCTGCTGCTCGGCTTCATGGTCGAGCCGGCGCTGGCGCCCATGATCGAGCCCGGCGTCGAGGCGCTGTTCGGGGCGGACACGCCCTGGGGCGTCTCGGTGGCGGTCGCGCTGATTTTGGCCACCGTCGTGCACATGGTGCTGGGCGAGCTCGTCCCCAAGGCGGTGGCCACCACCAAGCCGTACGGAACCGCGGTGGCGGTGGCCGTGCCCACCACCGTGTACGGGGTGCTGGCCCGCCCGGTGGTGGTGTTCCTCAACGAGTCGGCCAACTGGCTGGTGCGCCGCCTCGGCATCGAGCCCCGCGAGGAGCTCGAGACCGTGCCCGACCGCGACGAGCTCGAGCACCTCTTCGTGGCCTCGGGCGAGGAGGGGATGCTCGACGAGGGCGAGGTGCGGCTGCTCACCCGGTCGATACGGCTGGCCGACAAGCAGGCCGACGACGCCATGGTGCCGAGGGTGGAGGTGGTGGCCGTGCCCGCCGACGCCTCGGTGGCCGAGCTGGCCGAGGTGGCGGCCCGCACCGGCCACTCGCGGTTCCCGGTGGTGGCCGACCACCTCGACGACGTCGCCGGTGTGGTGCACGTCAAGTCGCTGTTCGCGGTGCCGGTCGAGCAGCGGGCGTCCACCCCGGTGTCGGAGCTGATGAAGCCGGTGCTGGCCGTGCCGGAGTCCCGCGACCTCGACGACATGCTCGACGACCTGCGCGCCGGAGCGGGGCTGCTGGCGGTGGTGGTGGACGAGCACGGCGGCACGGCCGGGATCATCACCCTGGAGGACGTGTTGGAGGAGATCGTCGGCGAGATCGACGACGAGCACGACAGCTCCACTCCCGAGCGCACCCGGTCGGAGTCGCGGGGCTCGACGGTGCTGCCCGCTTCGCTGCACATCGACGAGGTGCGGGAATCGACGGGGTTCGAGATGCCTGAGGGCGACTACGAGACGCTGGCCGGCCTGGTGCTCGACCGCTTGGGCCACATCCCGGTGCCCGGCGAGATCGTCACCGTGGGCGGCTGGCGCCTCGAGGTGGTGGCGGTGGACGGGCTGCGGATAGCCGCGGTGCGGGTGGTGTCGCCGTGAGCACGGGCACGGTCGTGGCTCTGGCGGTGGCCGTGGTGATGCTCGGGGCCAACGCCTTCTTCGTGGCGGCCGAGTTCGCGCTGGTGGCGGCTCGGGCCGTCCGCCTGGAGTCGGCCGCGGCCACCGGCGACCGGCGCAGCGGCATCGCGCTGGTGGCGGTGCGCGACCTCCAGACCCAGCTGGCGGGGGCCCAGCTCGGGATCACCATGACCTCGCTGGTGCTCGGCTACGTGGCCGAGCCGGCCATCGCCCACCTCATCGAGCCGGTCATCGAGCGGGTGGTCGAGGTCCCCTCGGGTGTGCTGCACACCATCTCTTTCGCGGTGGCGCTGTTTGCAGTGACCACGCTGCACGTCGTGTTGGCGGAGATGGTCCCCAAGAACCTGGCCATCACCGCCCCCGAGCCGACCGCCAGGCTGCTGGCCCCGGCCATGCGGATCTACGGGGTCGCCTTCCGGCCAGTCATCTGGTCGCTCAACGCCGTGTCCAACTGGATCGTGCGGCTGATGGGCATGAAGCCGGCCGACGAGATCAACACCGCCCTCACCATCAACGAGTTCCACACCCTGCTGGCCGGTGCCCGCTCCGAGGGCGTGATCGAGCCCACCGAGCACGAGCTGTTGTCGGGGGCGCTGGAGTTCCGGGTTCGCTCGGCCGGCTCGATGATGGTGCCCGCCGACCGGCTGGTGGCGGTGCCCCGGCGCACATCGGTGGCCCGCCTGGAGGAGGTGGTGGCGTCGAGCGGACACACCCGGGTGCCGGTGTGGGGATCGGATCGGGGCGACGTGCTGGGGTTCGTGCACGCCAAGGACCTGCTCCGCATGCCCGCGGAGGCCCGCGACGACCCGGTGCCGCTGGAGCTGGTGCGGCGCATGCGGGTGGTGAGCCCCGACATGGCCGGCCGCGACCTGCTGCTCTACATGCGCCGGTCCCGGGTGCACATGGCCCTGGTGCGCAGCGAGGCCGGAGCGATGCTGGGCGTGGTCACCCTGGAGGACGTGCTGGAGTCGCTGGTAGGCGACATCTTCGACGAGACCGACGACAACCGCCCCTGAGCGCCGCGTCGACCCGACCAGGCGGGGTCTATCCGCGCGTTCTCTAGGCGCCCATGGCGTGGTAGCCGCCGTCGGCTTGGATGATCGACCCGGTGGTGACCGGAAGCCAATCGCTCAGCAGGGCCACCACCGTGCGCGACACCCCGGACGGATCACTCACCGCCCACCCAAGCGGCGCCCTCTGCGCCCAGGCGTCCTCGAACTCGGAGAATCCGGGGATCGAGCGGGCGGCCATGGTCCGCATCGGGCCGGCCGAGACCAGGTTCACGCGGATGCCTTGCGGACCCAGATAGCGGGCCAGGTATCGGCAGGTCGACTCGAGTCCGGCTTTGGCCACCCCCATCCAGTCGTAGGCGGGCCAGGCCCGGGATGCGTCGAAGTCCAGTCCCACGATCGAGCCTCCGGCATCCATCAGGGGAGCCACCGCGTCGGCGAGCATCTTGAGCGAGTAGGTGGAGATCTCCAGCGCCACCTTTACGTCGTCCCAAGTCGCATCCATGAAGGTGCCGCCCAGACAGACCTCGGGCGCGAACCCGATGGCGTGCAGCGCTCCGTCCACCCGCCCCCAGCGGTCGGCCAGGTGGTCGCGCAGAGCGTCGGCGTGGGACGGCTCGGTCACGTCGAACTCCACCACATCTATGCCGTCACCGAGCTTGCGGGCGGTGCGCTGGGTGAGGCGCATTCCCCGGCCCGCCCCGGTCAGAATGATCTGGCCCCCCTCGGCCGCCGCCAGTTCGGCCGCGCCGAAGGCGAGCGAGGCGTCGGTGAGCACGCCGGTGATGACGATGCGCTTACCGTCGAGTAGGCCCACAGCCCGCAACGCTACCTTGAGGACGTGCGGCTCTATGACACAGCCCGCGGCGCGGTGGTGGACTTCGACCCGCCGGAGGTGGTGCGCATGTACGTGTGCGGCATCACTCCCTACGACGCCACCCACCTGGGCCACGCCGCCACCTACATCACCTACGACGTGCTGCAGCGGCGGCTGCGGGACTCCGGGCGCGTGACCCGCTGCGTGCGCAACATCACCGACGTCGACGACGACATCCTGGCCGCGGCCGAACGGCGCGGGGTCCACTACCTGGATTTGGCCTATGCCGAGACGGCCCGCTTCGACGACGACATGGCCGCCCTCAACACGCTGCCCCCTGCCTCGGAGCCCAGGGCGACCTCGGCCATTGCCGACATCCGCGGCTTCATCCACGCCGCGCTGGAGCGGGGCTTCGCCTACCGGGCCGGCGGCAGCGTCTACTTCGACACCGGGGCCTTCGACGCGTTCGGCTCGCTGTCGAGGTTCGGGCGAGACCGTATGGTCAGCCTGGCCCGGCAGTGGCGCGACAACCCCGACGATCCGGCCAAGCGGGACCCGCTCGACTTCGTGCTCTGGCAGGCGGCCCGCAGCGGCGAGCCCGCCTGGGAGTCGCGCTGGGGGCCGGGGCGACCGGGCTGGCACGTCGAGTGCTCGACGCTGGCGCTGCGCGAGCTGGGCGAGACCATCGACTTGCACGGCGGGGGAGTGGATCTGCTCTACCCGCACCACGAGTGCGAGCGGGCCCAGTCCGAGGCGGTCACGGGCAAGCCGTTCGCCCGGCACTGGCTGCATCAGGCGCTGGTCCACTACCAGGGCGCCAAGATGTCGAAGTCGCTCGGCAATCTGGTGTTCGTCCATGAGCTGCGGGAGCGCCACGAGCCGATGGCCATCCGCCTGGCCCTGATGTCGCAGCACTACCGCACCCCCTGGCCCTGGCACGACGGACTGTTGGAGGAGGCCGAGCAGCGCCTGGCCCTGTGGCGCCACGCCTCGGACGCAACCCGCAGCGATGCCCGCCTGCTCGACAAAGTGCGCCAACACCTAGACGACGATCTCGACGTGCCAGCAGCCCTGGTCGCGGTCGACGGCGCAGCTCGACGCGGCCACTCGGTCGGCAGGGCCGCCGACCTCCTCGGCGTGACCCTGTAGGTGACAGGAATACTCGGCAGCAGCCGTACACAGACTTGGACTGGACTCCACAAGTCGGTCCATGAAACACCTTTTGTTGATGTTACGTATGCTTCTGCGCCTGTGTTTGTTATGGAGCAGACCGTCACGTACAGGCGGTGGTTCGAGCGTCTCAGAGACTCAGAGGCGAGAGGCCGCATTCGGACCCGCGTGCGCCGCTTGAAGGCCGGCCATCCGGGCGATGCGAGACCGGTGGGCGGCGGGGTCATGGAAATGCGAGTCGACTACGGGCCCGGATACCGGGTGTACTATTGCCGACGAGCGCAGTCCGTGGTGGTTCTGCTGGCTGGCGGTGACAAGGGAAGTCAGGCTCGCGATATCAAGAAGGCGATCAGGCTGGCTCGCGTCACTCGGCAAGGAGACCGATGAGACTCAAGAAGGGAAGCCAGACCCTCCCATGGGATCCAGCGGAAGGGCTGGATACCGACGAGGAGCGAATCGCGTATCTGGATGCGGCTCTCGGAGAGGATGATCCGCTTCTGGTTGCAGCCGTGCTGGATGACATCGCGCGGTCCAAGGGCATGGAAAGCGTTGTGGCTGATGCAGGCCTGGCCGTCACCGATGCTGGAGCGGGTTCACCCAACGGATTCGTGGAGTTGGAGTCACTCCTCAAGGTCGTGCGAGCTCTCGGGATGCGTCTGAGAGCTGCTCCGGCTGCTCACGGCCACTGACGGGGGCAGCGGTAGCCTCGGGGGCGGTGTCTGCTATCAGGGTTTCGCTGCCGGACGGGTCGGTGCGGGAGCTGGCCGAGGGGTCCAGCGCGGCTGATCTGGCTGCCGCCATCGGCCCGCGGCTGGCCGCCGACGCCGTGGTGGCGGTGGTGGACGGCGCCGAGCGCGACCTGGCCGCACCGCTGGGCGACGGAGCCGCGGTCGAGATCGTGACTGCCGCCACAGACCGGGGGCTGCACACCCTGCGCCACTCCACCGCCCATGTGCTGGCCCAGGCGGTGCTGGACCTGTACCCCGGCGCCACCTTCGCCATCGGGCCGCCCATCGAGCACGGCTTCTACTACGACTTCGAGCTGCCCGACGGCGCCACCTTCGCCGATGCCGACCTGGAGCGCATCGAGGCCCGGATGCGCGAGATCATCGAGGCCGACCAGCCCTTCCGGCGCGTCGAGATGGCCGCCGAGGAAGCCCTGGATCTCTTCGAGGCCCATCCCTACAAGCGGGCCATCATCGAGGCGGTGGCCCTGGGTCCGGCCTCCGGCAGCGACCTGGCCTCGGAGGCATCGGGGGACGGCCGCGTCAGCTGCTACCACAACGACGGATCCGACGGGTTTGTGGACCTGTGCCTCGGCCCCCATGTGGCATCCACCGGCCGGCTGGGGCACTTCGCCCTGCAGCGGGTGAGCGGGGCCTACTGGCGGGGCAGCGAGCGCAACCCCATGCTGCAGCGCATCTACGGCACGGCCTGGGCCACCCGCAAGGACTTGGCCGCCCACCTGCACCGCCTGGCCGAGGCCGAGCGGCGCGACCACCGGCGCCTCGCCGCCGAGCTCGATCTGGTGTCGTGGCCCGCCGAGCTGGGGCCGGGCCTGGCGGTGTGGCATCCCAACGGCGCCCTGGTGCGCACCCTGATGGAGGACTACTCCCGCCGGCGCCACGCCGACGGCGGCTACCAGTTCGTGTACTCGCCCCACATCGCCAAGTCGGTGCTGTGGGAGACGTCGGGCCATCTCGACTTCTACGCCGAGAGCATGTACCCGCCCATGGAGATGGACGGCACCGACTACTACCCCAAGCCGATGAACTGCCCGTTCCATGTGATGGTCTACCGGTCGTCGCAGCGCAGCTACCGGGACCTGCCCATGCGGCTGTTCGAGCTGGGCGCGGTGTACCGCTACGAGCTGTCGGGCGCGGTGCACGGCCTGCTGCGCAGCCGGGGCTTCACCCAGGACGACTCCCACATCTTCTGCGCCCGCGACCAGATCGCAGCCGAGCTGGCGTCGCTGCTGGAGTTCGTGCTGAGCGTGCTGGCCGCCTTCGGGTTCAGCGAGTTCCAGGCCAAGCTCTCCACCCGGCCCGCCGAGAAGTACGTGGGCGACGAGGCGCTGTGGGACGACGCCACCGCCGGCCTGCGAGCCGCGCTGGAGACGGCCGGGCTCGACTACGCCACCGACGAGGGCGGCGGGGCGTTCTACGGCCCCAAGATCGATGTGGACGTGCGCGACGCCATCGGCCGGTCGTGGCAGCTCTCCACCATCCAGGTGGACTTCAACCTGCCCGAGCGCTTCGGCCTCGAGTATGTGGCCTCCGACGGATCGAGGCCCCGTCCGGTGATGATCCATCGGGCCCTGTTCGGCTCGGTGGAGCGCTTCTTCGGCGTGCTGGTCGAGCACTTCGCCGGCGCGTTCCCGGCCTGGCTGGCCCCGGTTCAGGCGGCGGTGCTGCCGGTGGCCGCCGCCCACGCCGACTACGGGGCCGAGGTGGCCCGCACCCTGCGCCGGCTCGGCCTGCGGGTGGAGACCAGCCCGGCGGAGGAGCCTCTGGGCAAGCGGGTCCGCAACGCCAAGGTGGCCAAGATCCCCTATGTGCTGGTGGTGGGCGACGACGACGCCGCGGCCGGCACCGTCGGGGTCAACGCCCGCGGTGCCAAGAAGCCCGAGCGCGACGTGCCCCTGGAGGAGTTCGCGGCTCGCCTGGCCGCCGAGGTCGAGGCCCGGAGCTGACCGGTGGTCGAGCGCCTCTGGGCGGGATGGCGGATCCCCAGCATGGTCGAGGACCAGCGGGCGGCTGCGGCCGGGATCGCCGATTCGTCGGGAACCGCGGCCGGCAGCTCGGGTGGCGAAACCGGCCTGAGCCTGTTCGAGGCCATTCTGGCGGCGGGGCTGCCCGACGAGCAGACCCACATCGTGCACCGGGGCGAGCGGGTGTTCGCCATCTTGAACCGCTACCCGTACTCGACGGGCCACCTTCTGGTCCTGCCCTACCGGGCGGTCGCCGACCTTGAGGGCCTCGACCTCGACGAGCGCCGTGAGCTGTGGGACACCGTCCACCGCGCCGTGGCCGCGGTCAAGGCCGCGTTCTCGCCCGACGGGGTGAACGTCGGAGCCAACCTGGGCGAAGGCGCCGGTCCCAGCGTGTTCGACCACGTCCACATCCATGTGCTGCCCCGCTGGCGCTCCGACACCAACTTCATGACTGCCATAGCCGACGTGCGGGTCCTGCCCCAGAGCCTCCAAGACTGCTGGGAGCGCCTAACCGCGGCCTGGCCCTCCTAGCCGGCAGCACCGGTTCGGGTCAGCGGGCGGCTTGCAGGCCGGCCAGGACTCGGTCGGGGGTCAACGGGAAGCTGTCGAACCACACGCCGGTGGCGTCGTGGAGGGCGGCCACCACCGCGGGGGCATACGGGATCATGCCCATCTCGGCCATGCCGCGGGCGCCCCAGGGGCCGTGGGGGTCGGCCAACTCCAGCACCACGCTGTCGACGGTCGTCGGGATGTCGCCGATGCCGGGCATCAGATAGGTGCTGAGGCGCATGTTCTGCAGGCGCCCGCCCTCGGAGCGGAGGTTCTCGCTGATGGCGTAGCCGTGAGCCTGGATCACCGCGCCCTCGATCTGGCCCACCACCAGCCGGGGGTTGATGGCCCGGCCCACATCGTGGGCGCTGACCACCCGGTTGACCCGAATGTGGCCGGTGTCGGCGTCGACGCTGAGATCGACGTGCTGGGCCACGTAGCCGTAGCTGAAGTTGGGCACGCCCCGGCCGTCGGCGGCATCGAGCACCTCGGTGGGCGGCGGCACGTAGCGGAACCGGCCCACCGCCGGGCGCTGGCCGTCGCGCCAGGCCTTCTCGGCCTCCTCGGCCGCGCCCAGGATGGCGTTGCCCGACATCCAGGTGAGCCGCGAGGCCGACGCCGAGCCGGAGTCGCCGGAGGTGGCGGTGTCGCTGAAGCGGCGCTCGATGCGGTCGGCGGGCACGCCGGTGGCCTCGGCGGCCATCTGCACCAGCACGGTGTGGGCGCCCTGGCCCACGTCGGCGCCGGCGTGGGCCAACTCCGCGGATTCGGGCTCGTCGGAGTCGGCGCCGCCGCGCAGCACAATCTCGGCCTCGCAGCGCTCGGGGAAGCCGAACGAGAACCCCACATTCTTGTATGAGCAGGCGAAGCCCCGGCCCCGGCGCAGCGCCGAGGGCTCGGCGGGCAGCGACGGGAACGGGCTGAAGTCCGCCACCGGCTCGGCTGGCGCGGAGTCGGCCTCGGCCGCGCAGCTGTCGATCACCTCGGGCATGGTCACGCCCTGGGGCATCGGCGTCTGGGTGATGCCGACGCTGCCCTCGCGCAGCGTGTTGATGCGGCGCAGCTCCACCGGGTCGATCCCCAGCGCCTCGGCCAGCTTGTTCATCTGGCACTCGGCCGCGAACGCGCCCTGGGGGCCGCCGAAACCCCGGAAGGCGCCCGCCGGGGTGGCGCTGGTGTACACCGCCAGGCTGTCCACCTCGGCGTTGGGGATCTCGTAGGGGCCGCACTGGTGCAGGTGGCAGTTGCCCAGCACCTTGTTGGAAGTGAAGTTGTAGGCGCCCGCGTCGAGCCAGGCCGTGCTCTTGACCGCGGTGATGCGGCCGTCGCGCCGAGCACCCCAGCGGGTGGTAATGCGGCCTCGGTGGCGTTTGCCGTGCCCGACGATCGACTCCTCGCGCGACCACACTGTGCCCACCGGCCGGTCGATGCCCCGCTCGTGGAGCCTCATTGCGGCCAGGGCCAGCACGATCTGGATGGAGATGTCCTCCCGGCCGCCGAAGGCCCCGCCGATGGCCGGGTAGATCACCCGCACCCGCTCGACGGGCAGGTCGAGGGCGTGGGCGATCTGCTCCTGGTCCTCGTGGGTCCACTGGCCGGCCACCTCGACCGTCACCCGGCCCTCGTCGTCGATGTAGGCCAGCCCGGCCTCGGGCTGCAGGAAGGCGTGCTCCTGGTAGGGGAACTCGTAGGTGGACTCCACCACCACGTCGGCGTCGGCCCAGCCCTGCTCCATGTCGCCCTTGCGGAGCCGCAGCGAGTGGTAGACGTTGCTGGGCTTGCCGTTCTCGGGATGCAGCAGGGTGTCGGAGCCCAGCGACTCGTCGATGTCGGCCAGCACCGGCAGCGGCGCCCAGCGCGACGTGATCGCGGCTGCGCCGGCCCGGGCCGCTTCGGGCGACTCGGCCACCACCAGCGCCAGCCGGTCGGCCTCCCAGCGCGACACGTCGCAGGCGACCGCGCTGCGCCCGGTGTGTTCGAGGCCCACGAACACGGGATGGTCGGCCATGGTGAGGCCGAACTCGTTGACCGGCACGTCGGCCGAGCCGAACACCTCCACCACGCCGTCGGTGGCCCGCGCCGCAGTGAAGTCGACTTCGAGGAGCCGGGCGTGGGGCTGGTCGGTGAACACCGCAGTGGCCCACAGCGCGTCGGCGCCGATGCGGTCGCTTCCGTAGGAGGCCTGCCCGGTGAGCTTGGCCGGTCCGTCGATGCGGGCCGGCGACTGTCCGACGCTCATGGGGCCGCCATGCCGGCGCCGGCAAGTGCCTCGATGATCGTGTAGTAGCCGGTGCAGCGGCACAGGTTGCCGGCCAGGCCGTGCTCCACCTGGGCCCGGCTCGGGTTGGGCTCCTCGGCCGCGAGCATCACCGAGCTCATCACGAACCCCGGCGTGCAGAACCCGCACTGGACGCCCTCGCAGTCGGCCAGGGCCTGCTGCACCGGGTGCAGGCCCCCCTCGGGCGGGGCCACGCCCTCCACGGTGGTGATGGCCGCGCCGTCGGCGCGGGCTGCGGGCACCAGGCACGACAGCACGGCCCGGCCGTCGAGGTGGACGGTGCACGCCCCGCACTCGCCCTCGGCGCAGCCCTCCTTGGTGCCGAGCAGGCCGAGATCGAGGCGCAGCCAGTCGAGCAGGGTGCGCCGGGCGGCGTTGGAGGCCGAGCGAGGCTGCCCGTTGACGGTGGCGCGCACGGTGCTGTCGTCGGTGATGTCCCGACGGACGGTGCTCGCAGCCGCGCCGTTGCGCTCCGCTAGCCGGGGCGGGCGCTCGGGCCAGGTGTCGGCCTCGGTCCCGGCGGCCAGCGACAGCAGGGCCCGCCTGACCACCACTTCGGTGGTGTGGCTGCGGTACTCGGCGGTGGAGCGCAGGTCGTCTATGGGACTTACTGCGGCCCGGGCCGCCGCGGCCACATCGGCCGCGACCTCGGCCAGCGGCCGGCCCGCGGCGATGGTGCCGGCGTCGGGGACCAACTCGATGGTGGGGCCGACGCTGCCCAGGGCCACCACCAGGTCGGCCGCGGTGCCGTCGTCGGCGTCGGTCACCACCGCGGCGGCGTGCACCACCGAGATGGCCTGGGCCCTGCGCAGCCCGAGCTTGACGAAGATGCCGCGGCGAGCCCCGCCTAGCGCATCGAAGGCGACTTTGGCCACCAGTTCGCCCGGCGCCAGCGCGGTGGTGCGGAAGCCGTCGATGAACTCGGTGATCGCCATGGTCCGCTCGCCGCCGGAGGCCGACGCCACCGTCACGTCCGCGCCCAGCGCGTACAGCGCCGAGATGGTGTCGTTGGCGGGGCTGGCGGTGACGATGTTGCCCACCACCGTGGCCCGGTTGCGAAGCTGCGGACCGCCGACCTCCAGGCAGGCCTGCGCCAGCGGCAGTCCCGCCGACAGCAGCCGCTCGGAGGCGACCACATCGGCGTGGGTGACCAGCGGCCCCAGCTCGATTCGCCCGTCGCGCTCGACAATGGCGTCGAGACCGTCGAGCACGCTCAGATCGACGAGGGTGTCGATCCCGGTGCGGGCCCCGCGGCTGAGCTCCAGCAGCAGGTCGGTGCCGCCGGCCACGGCCCGGGCCGACGGTCCGTGCGCGGCGAGCACGGCCAGAGCGTCCTCCAACGACTCGGGCGCCACGTATCTCTTGATCGGATCGGCCCGTTGCTGGGCCTCGTGCAGTTGGCTCATGGAGAGTCGGGACGGCCGGATTTGAACCGGCGACCCCCTGCTCCCAAAGCAGGTGCGCTACCTGGCTGCGCCACGTCCCGTGCGACGGGTCAGGCTACCGCTGGCAGCGACAACCGCGAATCGGGGTGCGAGGTCATTCTCGCTCTTGTGTGCCTTGCTCACCGTCCGCTCGGCCACGGCCTCGCGAGTTCGGCCGCTGGTTCAGCGCGATCGGGGCAGGCCCAGCCAGCTCTCGGCCACCAGGTTGCGGTTGATCTCGCTGGTGCCGCCGTAGATGGCGGTCACCGGGGCGTGGCGGTAGTGCTCCTCGACGAGGCCGTCGCGGTGGGCGTCGGGATCGTCGCCGGTCAGCAGCCCGTGGGTGCCCATCATGTCGAGGAACCAGGCGCAGTGCCTCTTGTACGACTCCGAGGCGAACAGCTTGGTCATCGACCCCTCCACCCCGAACATGGCCCCGGATGAGGCCAGTGCGGCGGTGTGGTAGGCGAAGCTGCGGCACACCTCCACGTCGATAGCGGCCCGCACCAGCTTGTGGCGCACCTCGTCGTCGTCGATGGGGCGGGTGCCGTCGGCCCGGCGGGCCCCGCGGGCCCAGTCGATGGCGGCCTCGATCACCGGGGGCGACGGGAACTGGCCGCCGGCGATGCCCCGCTCGTACTTGAGGGCGGTCTTCATCACCGTCCAGCCGTCGTTCACTTCGCCGAGGCGCCACTCGTCGCCCAGTTCCACATTGCCATAGAAGGTGGCGTTGGAGCGCTCGTTGCCCATGGTCTCGACCGGTCGGATCTCGATGCCGTCGGTGTCGAGGGGAGCCACGAAGAAGGTGAGGCCCCGATGCTTGGGGGCATCGGGGTCGGTGCGGGTGAGCAGCACCACATAGTCGGCCACATGGGCCAGGGTGGTCCACATCTTGGCGCCGTTGATGATCCAGCGGTCGCCGCGGCGCTCGGCCCGAGTGCGGGCCGCGGCCACGTCGGAGCCCGACTCGGGCTCGCTGTAGCCGAGGCAGGCCAGCGCCTCGCCCGCCATGATCCGGGGCGCCACCGCGGTGCGCAGGTGCTCGCCGCCGTGCTCGAGGATCATCGACACCGCCACCACGGCCACGCCCAGCGCGTCGGCGGGTGCCTGATGGAGCTGCAGTTCCTCCACCAGCACGCACAGCTCCACCGGGTCCATGCCGCCCCCGCCCAGCTCGGCCGGCACCGCGCCCGACAGCCAGCCCCGCTCGGCGATGGCCCGGTGCAGGGCAGCCGAGTGGATGGTGCCGTCGCGGCCGGCCGCGATGGTCTCGGCGTCGACATGTTCGGCCAGGAACTGCTGGACTTCGCTCCTGAACTCTTCGGCCCGCGCCGACATGGCGAAGTCCATCACGCGGCCTGGGTTGGTTTGGGGCCGAGATCGGTGTGGGCGAGCCGGGCGATCTCAGCCGAGGGATCGCCGAGCTGCAGCAGCCAGCCCGCCGCTCGCCGGTAGTAGAGCTGCACGTCGTGTTCGGCGCTGTAGCCGTATCCGCCGTGATACTGCAGCACCCGGTCGGCCGCGAACCGGGCCGACTCAGCCCCGAACAGCAGCGCCATAGAGGCGAGCCGCTCCCCGTCGGACCGGCCGGCCTGTAGGGCGCACACGGCTCGGAAGGCCAGCAGCCGGGCGCCCTCGGTGCGGGTGGCGGCATCGGCCAGCCCGTGCTGCACGGCCTGGAACGACCCGACCTGCACACCGAACTGGTGCCGCTGCTTGGTGTAGGCCACCCCCATGGCCAGCACCTCGGCGGCCAGCCCGGCGTAGGCCACCGCCATCAGCGCCTTCCACTCCGACAGGGCCCGTTCCCAGGCATCCTCGGCCGTGGTCCCGGACGCGACGGCCTGCGCCTCGGACAGGTCGCGGTCGGCGAGGGGAAGGTCGGCGGTGTTGGGCCGGGCCCTGCCGGCGGGCTGGCTGCGGGCGACCACCAGATCGTCGGCGCGCCGAGCGACCACCACATCGGCCACCGCGCCGGCGGGAACGAGCCGGGCAACGCCGCCGGAGTCGAGCGGCCCCGGCGCCAGCGTGGCGATCAGGTCACCGGCCGCCACCGCCGCGACCAAATCCCGCTGCCAGTCCCCGCCGACTGCGGTCAGCAGCCGGGCACACACGGCGTGCTCCACCAGCGGCACCGACGCGATCCGCCGCCCCCATTCGTACACCACCACAGCCAGATCCACGAGCGAGGCCCCGCCGCCCCCAAAATCGGCGGCCACCGCCATCCCAGGCGCCCCTGCAGCGGCCAGCGTGCGCCACAACCCCGCATCGAACCCGCACCCCGCCTCGGCCGCCCGCACCGCCTCAGTGCTCGCCTCGCGGGCGAACAGTTCGCCGAAGGCCTCGGCGACAGCTTGCTGATCATCGGAGTATCGGGTCCGCACGACCTGTCTCGCCTCCCAGCGTCCGCTCCCTCGTCAAGCCAAGCGCGGCCTGTAGTTTCTACCCGATGCCCAAGCAGACGGCGGCGTTCAGCCTCGATGCCAGCCCCTACACCATCGAAGCCACCGGCCACCATGTAACCGAGAAAGCGGCCCGCCTGCAGGAGCGGGCGGATCTCCTGCGTGAGAGCGGAACGCTCACCGAGGCGACGCTGCGTGACTACTTCGGCGACAAGCGCTTCGAACAGATCGCCGAGTCCAACGCGATCGAAGGCAGCACTCTCAGCGTCGGCGAGACCGAGTTGGCCGTCAGCAGGGGCATCACCGTCACTGGCCACGATCCGGCCTACACCGCGGATGCGATCAACCTGTCCAAGGCGCTCAAGCACATGGTGGACCTGGCCCGCGACCCTGCGCCCACAGACTGCCGGCAGGTGAAGGAGTTGCACAGCCTGGTGCTCGGCGGTGGCTCGTCGGCGGGCCTGTTCCGGTCGAGCCCGGTGCGGATCTCGGGCTCGCCGCACACGCCGCCCGGGACGTGGGACCGGGTGATGAGTGCCATGGAGGACTGGGAGCGCTGGTCGCGTGCTCAGGCCGACGCATCGGCTGTTCTGCGCGCCATCGTGCTGCATGCCTGGCTGACCCACATCCATCCCTTCAGCGACGGCAACGGGCGCACCGCCCGAGCTGTCATGAACTTGGAGATGATCCGCGCGGGCCTTCCGAGCGTGATCATCAGGCGCAAGGACCGTCTGCGCTACTACGACGCACTGGCCGAGTCGGACCTCGGCGGTGACCTAGAGCCTCTGGCCGAGCTGATCCTCGGCCGGGCGGGGCATTCTCTGCAGGACTTGGAGCGCGCCGCGAAGCGCCGACAGGGTTACGACGCCGACCAACAACTGCTGCGCAAGGCACAGCAGCGCCGTGCCGACATCTGGAACGACGCGGCGCGCCTGCTGTTCTCGCTGGTCGGCGAGGCCGTGGACGCGGCGCTGGGCGGCACCGGCGATATCGACACGCGCTGGTATGATGCCGAGTTGTCACTCGACGACTACGTGGCTTTGTCGCAGCGTGACTCATCGGGCAACTCCTGGCTGTTTCGCATTGATGTCGAGGTGCCCGGCTTGGGCCGCAATCGGTTCCTGGCCTGGACGGGCTACAGGAGTTCGGAGCTGTGCGGCGCGGCCGGACTTGATTCGGGGCCGTCCGTGTTCTGGTCGATGCCGGACCCGGCTGCCAACCGTATGTGGTCGCGGGCCCATGAACGCTCGCCCGGCGCGGTGGAGTTGACGTTGGAGTTGCCGAGAGTCGACCGCTGGGTGGCGATGCTGCCCGACGGCAAGGTCGCTCGGCTCACGCCGAGCGCGGTTGCAAGGCGTGTCGCCAAGGGTGTCGTCGAGTCGCTCACCGCGCCGTGATGCTTGGGGAACGCACCCGATTGAGGTCAGGGTGCGGGGCGTTGAGCCGCATCCGTGGGCGGGGGCTGTATACCTAGCCGGGGAAGCGCTAAACGCAGGAGGCATGACATGAGACTGCAGCTGGCTTTGAACGTGGCTGACATCGACGAGGCGGTGGACTTCTACTCGCGCATGTTCGCAACCGAGCCGGCCCGGCGCAGGCCGGGATACGCCAACTTCGCCATCGACGAGCCGCCGTTGAAGCTGGTGCTCTTCGAGACCTCCGATGGTGCCGACGACTGCTGCGGCGCCGGGGGCGTGGGCGGCACCATCAACCATCTCGGGGTGGAGACAGAGACGGTCGAGCAGGTGATGCAGGCCGAGCGACGCCTCAGCGCCGAGGGCCTCGACACCACCGGAGTGGACGACACGCAGTGCTGCTACGCGGAGAAGTCCGAGACGTGGGTCACCGACCCCGACGGATCCCGCTGGGAGTGGTACGTGCGCACCGGCGACAGCGAGGTCCTAGACAACGTGGTAGTCGCCTCCCACTGAGCGTGGGCTCGCGCTCGCGCCGAACGTCGCTCCGGGACCGACACAGCGGACGCGCCGTCGGCGCGCTCTTGGCGGTGGCGGGGTCGGGTCAATCCGCTCGGCCTCTATGGATGCGGGCGGGTCGCTGCGGTCCCCGGTTGCAAGTGCGCGGGTCATTATGGTGTGCCCGATGTCGTCTCGATCCTCCTCAAGGACGGTCAACCCCGAGTCGATGCTGAAATCTGCGGAGACCTCCCAATGAGCGCACCCGATGCCGCCACGCTCGACTCCGGCCTTTCGGCGGCGGAGTCGGCCGCAGAGCGGCTGCTGCATCTCCACGCGATGGCCACCAACCAGCCCGCCGAGGTCCGTTCCAGCGAAGCTGACCTCGTGGCCGGCATCGTCGACTTGTTGGTGGCAGCGGGGATTGCTTCCCGTGCGGCCGTCCGCCTTGAAGCCGACCGGAACGACATTCGAACTGAGGACCTGATCATCGAGGTCAAGCGCCGCACGGCTGGATCGGGCACCAATCCCGATCCGACGCATCTCGCCCAGCTCGAGGAATATCTCACCCGGCCCGGGGCCGAGGCTCGATTAGGCGTCCTCACTGACGGCCGAAACTGGTTTGTGCGCCTGCCTGGCGAAGCTGCGGAGGAGGCAGTGCCCGAGTCCACGTTCATGCTGCGTGATGCCAGTGGCGCATCCGACTGGATCGAGTGGATCACCTCGCGCACCCAGGTGCTTCCCGGGCATCAGCGCGCGCCCGCGCCCGATCTTGTCGCGGCGGCATTCGGTGCCAGTCTGCGGGCACGAGGCCACATTGCTGCTCTCCAAGCCCTCTACGGCGTCAACCGCAACTCGCCGACCGTAGCTGTCAAGCGTGAACTGTGGCAGACCTTGCTTGCCGTTGCTCTCGGGGAGGCTGTGAACGCCGAGGCTGATCTCGACGAGTTGTTCGTGCGCCACACTTACCTGTCGACGGTTGTGGCGTTGGCGGTGCAGGCCGCGTTCGGTGTGAGCTTGGAGGACCGCGCCGAAAGGAATCCCGGCCACTTGCTCGACGGCTCGGCGTTCGTTGACTCCGTGGGGGTGGCGGGCGTGGTGGAGTCGGATTTCTTCGGCTGGCCGGTCGAGTTCGACTCGGGTTCCGAGGAGGTTGCCTCGCTGGCTCGCTGGGTGGCGCGCTTCGACTGGGCCTCGGCCGACTACGACGTCGCCCGGGTTCTCTACCAGAGCGTCATCGGGCCGGGGGAGCGCAAGCGCCTCGGCGAGTACTACACACCCGACTGGCTCGCCGAGGCGGTGGTCGGCGATGTGGTGGATGAGCCGCTATCGCAGCGGGTGCTCGATCCGGCCTGCGGCTCCGGCACGTTCCTGAGGGCGGCGGTCGTTTGCTACACCGCAGCCGCAGACCGAACGGGCATGAGTCCCGAGGACGCCCTCGCCGGCTTGCAGCGGTCGGTGATCGGCGTCGATATACATCCGGTGGCGGTACATCTCGCCAGGGCCACCTGGGTGCTGGCGGCGCGCGAAGTGATCGGGAGCGCAGCCAACGTTGGTGAACTGGCTGTTCCCGTGTATCTCGGCGACAGCATGCAGCTGCGCTCCGACGCGGGAACCCTGCTGGGCGACGCGCCCGACATACATGTTGAGGTTCTGCCAGAGCACTCTGGGGAGGGCACGCTTCAACTGGCCTTCCCGAAGCGCCTGGTGGCGCAGCGCGGGCGTTTCGACCGTCTGATGATCCGCGCTGCAACGGAAGTGGCCGCTGGCCTCGATCCGGTGACCGTTCTCGACGAGTTCAATGTGACCGCGGGCCGCGACCGCGATGTGCTGTCGCAGACACTCAACACTCTCAGAGGACTCCACGCCCGCAACCGCAACCACGTCTGGGCGTATTACACCCGCAATCTGGTGCGGCCCTGGTGGTTGACCACCGTCGAAGGAAGGGTCGATCGGATCGTTGGCAATCCGCCCTGGCTCACCTACAGCCAGGCCGAGGCAAGCATCCGCGACTCGCTTCGGCAGCTATCGGCGGGCCTCTATGAGATCTGGGCTGGCGGAAAGTATGCGCCGCACCAGGATCTCGCCGCGCTGTTCTACGCTCGCTGCTTCGATCTGTACCTGGCTGAGGGCGGGCGTTCGGCCATGGTGATGCCGCACTCCGCGCTCGGACAGGACCAGTACCGCAAGTGGCGCAGCGGGCGATGGGGCTCCGTGCTGGCCGATCTGAGCGAGCCGCCGTGGGATCTGGAGAGGATCGTGCCGAACGACTTCTTCCCCGTGCCGGGCTCGGTGGTGTTCGCTCGCCGCAGCCAGGGCGACGAGCCTCTGTCGGATCAGGTCGTGCTGTGGGAAGGTCCGGCGGGAGGGCCGAACACGCGAACACTGACCGTTGGCGCGGCGAGGGGGCCGGACTTGTCGCCCTATGCCGAACGGGCCAAGCAGGGGGCGTCGCTCATGCCGCGTCGCTTCTTTTTCGTGAAGGCCTGGCCGTCGGAGATCTCGCTGGCTCGCGGGGTGTACCAGGTATCGACGGTGCGGTCCACGCAAGAGAAGCAGCCGTGGAAGGACCTCGATGTCTCCGACTTGGAGGTCGTCGGCTCGGTCGAGGGCGAGCATGTGTTTGAGGTTCACCGCGGCGACACGATCGCGCCGTTCGTGACGATGGAGCCCTGTCAGGCTGTTCTCCCGATCAGAGCAGGAGACGATTCGGTGCCCCGGCAGGCGGACGGAACCCTCGACTATCTCAAGGTCGGCGAGCGGGCGCGCCGGCGTTGGCGGACCATCGAGCAGCTCTGGGAGCAGCACAAGTCTGGCCACAACAAGCTCAGCCTCCTTGACCAGATCGACTACTTCGGAAAGCTCGAGTCCCAGATGCCGGTACACGAGGCTCGTCTGCTCTATTCGAAGTCGGGTCATCCCACCGCCGTGGCACTCATCGCCAGTTCGGCCATAGTGGACAGTTCGCTGTATCGGATCGACTGTTCAGGATTGGCCGAGGCATGCTTCCTCTCGGCAGTCATCAACTCGCGGACTCTGGCCGACGCAGTCAAGCCCTACATGTCCAAGGGCCAGTACGGCGCCCGGGATCTCCACAAGCACCTCTGGCGTCTGCCAGTGCCTGCCTACGATCCGGGGTTGGCGGTGCATCGGGAGTTGGCGGTCGCCGGCCATCAGGCCACCTACCAGGCGGCCGCTCGGTTTGGACGGTTCCAGCGCCGGCTTCGGGCCGAGGGCAGGCCAGTCACCAACGCTGCGGCCCGTGCTGAGTTGCGGGCCTGGCTGGATTCCTCCGCTATCGGTCTTCGTATCGAGACGCTGGTCGGGCGCCTCGGCATCTGACCGCCCGCCGTGTCGGCGTCGCAGCCCGTTCAGCAGTGCATCGAGGGTGCGGAAGCGTCCGCCGCGTTCCGAGCGGCCGCCGCTCCAGCGGTGTATCGACGCGTGAAACGTCAGACGGACTATCGGCCGGCAGTCCGAGATGTGAGCGCGGGCCGGGTGGGGTTGGTGTCGTGGGGTGTAGCAGACTGGGCTTGTTGGCGTTGTCACCGGGAGGGTTGGCATGTTGGGCGGAACTGAGAGCGGCACGTCATTCTTGATTGCTGGCGGCATTGTGTTGCCGCTGGAGGGCCGTCGGGTCAGCCATGATCCCGGCTCGGTGCTGGTGGTGGACGGCACGATCACCGCCGTTGGCAGCGTGGAAGAGGTGGCGGCCCATCCCGCCGCCAGCGAGGTGCCGGTGGTTGATGCGGCCGGCCATGTGGTGATCCCCGGCATGCACAACGCCCACCTGCACTCGGGTCTGCTGCGGGGCACCGCCGAGCAGCTCGCCCTGTTCGAGTGGCTGGAGAACTATGTCGATCCGGCCCACCGGGCGCTCACCCCCGAGATCGCCAAAGCGGCCTCATACATGGCCTACACCGAGTGCCTGCGCGGCGGCACCACCTCGGTGCTCGACATGTGGCGGTTCATGGAAGGCTCCGCCGAGGCCGCCGAGCGCATCGGCATCCGGGCCACGCTGGCCCCCTACACCGCCGACCGCTACGACTACTTCGAGACCCTCGAGTCCAACCGCCGCCTGCTGGAGACCCACCGCCGCGCCGCCGGGGGCCGGGTGAGGGCCTGGGTCGGCCTCGAGCACATGTTCTACTGCTCGCCGCAAATGTTCCGCGGCGCCGCCGCGCTGGCCGAAGAGTTCGACACCGGCCTCCACACCCACTCCTCGGAGACGGTGTGGGAGGTGCAGGAAAGCCTGCGCCAGTTCGGGCGGAGGCCCATCGAGGAGTTCTACAACCGGGGGATCCTCGGCGAGCAGACCGTGGTGGCCCATTGCGTGTGGCTCGACGACCGCGAGGTCGAGTTGATGGCCCGCACCGGCACTGCGGCCACCCACTGCCCGTGCTCCAACATGAAGATCGCCTCCGGCCCGGCCCGCATCGACCACTACCGGGCCTCGGGCATGACCCTGGGCCTCGGCACCGACGGCGAGAAGGAGAACAACAACCTCGACATGCTCGGCGAGATGAAGTTCGCGTCGCTGCTCGCCAAGGTCAGCACCCTCGACCCGGCCGCCGCCGACCCCTGGGACATGCTCGACATGGCCACCCGCTCGGGCGCGGCCGCTCTCGGCCTCGACGATGTGACCGGCACCCTCGAAGCCGGCAAGGACGCCGACATCGCCATGGTCGACATCGGCGGATTGCACTTCGTGCCGGTGATGCACGGCCAGCACTTCAACGCCGTTGCCCACCTGGTGTTCACCGCCCACGCCCACGACGTGAGCGACGTGTGGGTCCAGGGGCGCCGCCTGGTGCAAGCCGGCGAGGTGGTCTCGGTCGATGTGGCCGCGGTGGCCGCCGAGGCGCAGGCCGCGGCCGAGGAGCTGTTCGAGCGCCGCGAGGCCGTCAAGTCGGGTCCGCCCGCACAAGCCCTCTGGTGAGGGGCGCTGAGGGCGCTCCAACTGGTGAAGGGCTGCGCGGCGTCGCGGCACCAGTCGGCACCGCTGACGCTTGCCCGTGGCTTCGAATCTGCGACTGCTTGCGAGGCTAGTCGTTGTCGTTGATGGTGATGATGGCTCTGCCGTCGGCGATGGGGACGGCCCTGTAGGGCGACACGAACAACAAGTTCACCTGGAACTCCTCGGCGGGCTCCACGAGGGAGTCCTCTAGGAGGTTGATCTGCAGATGCTGTTCGACCACACCGGGTCGGAACGTCAGCCAGCCGCCCGCGGCGCCGAAGTCGCTGCCCGGCAACGCCCAGGTGGGGTTCCTGGAATCCCAGGTGCCGGATCCGCCGAATTGGGGTATCCAATACACCCTCAGCCGCTGATTCGAGGCGTGCGACAGGGTCACCCTGACACTTACCTGTTCGCCCTCTGTGCCCGAAGCATCCTCGATAGAGAACCCAGGATCACCCACCGGGGGAGGAGGAGGCGGAGGCGGCGATGGGTCGTCATCGTCGGAGACCGTCACCGATGCCGAGTTGGCGGTGGCCGAGACCGTGTAGCCGCTGCCGCTGTTGACGGTGGCGGTCACCGAGCCGTCGGCTTCGTCGCTGCTGTCATTGGTGGTGGCCACGCTCACCGTGGCGCTGCCGCTCGTGCCGACAGTGACCGTCCGTGGTCCGGTCGCCGCGGCGAAGTCGCCGCTCTGGGTCACGGTGACGGTCACCGACAGCGCCGACGATGGCGGCGGACTGGCCGAAACCGTGAAGGTGGCGGCACCGCCCTCGGTCACCGCGGTGCCTGCGGCAATGCTGATCTCGGGATCGGGATCAGGCTCAGGATCCGGCACCACCGGGTCAGGGTCGGGCACCACGGGGTCGGGGTCGGGCACCACGGGGTCGGGAGCCGGCTCAGTGCACCGTTCCATCGCCTCAACGATGGGTGCCCAGCCGGCCCAGCCCTTGCCGTTGCTGAAGTCCTTCACGTCCTGAGCCGAGATCGTTTCCTCGGTCACCCCCGACGGCTTCGCCGGCAGGTCGTCGGTGCCGAGCGTGTTCAGGATCCGCCAGAACAAGGGAGCGTCGGCCCCGAAACTGGTGTGCCAGTTGAACGCGGCCCTCGCCTTGTCGATGGCAACTGCTGCGTCACAGGGCACCGGATTGTTCTCGGGGAACTCGGTCTCGGGCACTGCGTCGGCCTGGGCGTCGGTTAGACCGTCATCCTGCGACGAGTAGGCGCGATGGGTGCAGTTGCCGTTGCCGAACCTGTGAGTGTGGGAATAGGAGCGATGGTGGCCGTGGCTGCCGCCCCTATTGTCGTTGTAGCTGCCGTGGCTGTGGTCCGTGTGCCCGTAGTCCACCTTGCATGTGGTCCAGACGGTGCGGTAGGCGCCTGCGTCGAGATCGTCGATCTCACCGGCCGAAAGACAGTCAGTGATGCCCATGGCCGGCAGGCGGAGCGTGCCGCTCGTCACCGCATAGGGCGACGAAGCCGGGTAGTGGGTGTGGCCGTACCAGCACGGCTGCGACGACGGATTGAACCGGGTGGCGTCCACCGAGGCGGTCGCTGAGTCGCTGGTGTAGGCGATGTCCTCTTGAACCTGCACATTGGCGGTGCGGCCGCGCCCCACGCGGCTGACGCGTGTGGGCATCGTGAAAGTCGCGGTGCCGGTTGAGCCCACATCGACGTGGCGAAACGCCTGGTTCTGATCCTGCCCGCCACCGCGGTGGTACCGGTACCAGGTTCGCAGATACACACGCCGCGTCTCCCCGGCGCCGGGCGCAGGGTTCACGGTGACGCTGAAGCGGGCGTCCTGCCCCGACACGACCGAGGCTTGCAATCCGGCGACGGTGGCGGCGGGCACGCCCGGCCATGCCGACGGACAGGTTCCGCCGCCCACCGGCATGCAGGCCCAGTCGTCGGGACTCACCTCGTATCCGGCTCCGCCCGCCACCCGCATGGCGATCCAGCCGTTGCCGACGTTGCCGCCGGCCTCTTCGCGGTTCTTGACGTGGACGCGAAGCTTGAAGCTCTGCTCGCCGACCAGGATGGAATTCTCCAGCCAGGGACGCACGTAGACGCCGCGGTGATGCACCCTGGCGCTCCCGTCCGGCTTCCACAGGGGATTCACCTTGTAGCGGTCCCATGTCGCCGGGCGGTGGTCCGAGCGCGGGCTGAGCACGTCGCCCGACCACGCCAACTGCGTCCGGATGCCGTTCAGATCACTCGCCTTGCGCGCCTTGGCGAGCGAGAAGGTGAAGTCCACGTTGGCACCGGTCTGGGCAGGACCGGCGCTGCCGTTGTCCAACCTCACGCTGGCCGACAGCTCGTCGAACTCCTCGTCGCTCTCGACCTCCACCTCGAAGATCCCCGACAGGCCGATGTAGACGTTGTTGTTGCCCGTGGGAATGTCGCCCTGGTCGATCGGGTTCTGGCTCTGGGCGCCGCCGCCCCATCTTGTTTGGTTGCTGCTGTTGCCCAGCGCCCTGCTGGGCTTCTTGGTGCCGGCGGTGGCATGGGTGGTGCCAGTCCGGGTGCCGGTGTTGGGCCCCCGGGTGTTGGTGGAGGCGTTGCCGTTGGCCCGGCGATGGGCGCCGGGGCTGTTGTCGTCCCAGGTGCCGTCCCAGAAGTCGTTGTAGTCATCGGCGATCTTGGGGCCGTTCAGCCAGTAGATGCGATGGCTGAACGGCGTGTGGCTGGGCTCGCTGCTCACCATGATGCCCGTGGCGGTATGCCACGCCGCGCCAACCGTCGGCGTCGAGCCCACCACCCGGAACGTCGACGAATACTGGCGGATGTCGGCGTGGCCGGTGCTCGCGCCGCTGACCCGGTTGCGCACGAACGTGTCGTAGGTGGAAATGGTGCTGGCGCTGCCGTCGCGCTCGTTGTGGGTCTTGAACAGCAGCCGGAACTGCTCGCCGGCGTTGACACCGCTGGGCTTGAGGCTCCAATTGTCGGGAACGACGCTGACGTTCACGATCTGAACCGTCGCGGTGGACCTAGAGCCCAGCACGAAACCCGGCGGTGGCGATGCCAGCGTGACAGTGAACTTCTCGTAGTCCTCGATCTGATCGTCGGCTAGGACGGGGATGTTGCAGACATGGGAGGTGCGGCCCGAGGGAACATCGCAGGTGTGAGGGCCGGCCGTGAAGTCCGTTCCGGCGGTGGCCGTGCCCGCAGTGGTGTTGATGGTGAAGGTCTCCTGGGCCGTGGTCGCCGAGCTGAAGGTCAGCTTGGCCTGTACCGCGTCGCCCTCGCGTGCGTTGTAGCCGGCTCCCGTCCCGTCACCGGTGAAGCCCTGGCCGAATTGGACGGTGATGTTGCCCTGGGCGGCTGCCTCAGGCGTCGGTGGGACCGCTAGCAGCGCGGCCAGCACCGCCAGCGCAACCGCAGGCCCGAGCAGCGGCAGACGTCGCTGCAGAACCCTCATTCTGGGGGGGGGGGGCGCAGTAGCAGTTCGGATCATCATGGTCGGAATCCTCTCATGCAATTCGCGGTCGGGTCGGGCCTCAGCACAGCACGCGAACGAGGGCGCGAACAATGACGCTGACTGTTGGCCATTCGATCAGGATAGAGGCTCCAGACCTCATCCTGCATGATGCGCCGCGAGTTGAGGCCGATCCGCAGGGGTCGAGCGGGTAGGCGCAAGCCCGGTTCATGCGGGCGAATCTCCAGGCCGCTCCGCCTCGCGGTCGGTGCGCTCGTGGCGGGCACTCGGTGCGTGTCAGCCGGTTGCCGCCTGCAGCCAGTCGGCGGCGATGGCGCGATGGCGGTCGAGCATCTCGGTGACCCCGCTCGCGGTCAGCTCGCCGTCCTGCACCAGCGGTTTGCCGGCCACCACCGTGTGGCGGGCCGACACCGGGCCGCAGCGCAGCAGCGCCTCCACCGGATCCGACAGCGCCCCCGCGAACTGCACTCCCTCCATCGGCCACACCACCAGGTCGCCGGCGCGTCCGGGCTCCAGCGCGCCGATGTCGTCGCGGCCGAGGCAGGCCGCGCCGCCGAGGGTCGCCATCTCCAGCGCCTCGCGTGCGGCCATCGCAGGCGGGCCGCCGCGCAGCCTCGCCAGCAGCAGCGCGGCGCGCATCTCAACCCACAGCGAGGCGCAGTCGGCGGACGCCGAGCCGTCGCAGCCCAGACCGACCGACACGCCGGCGTCGCGCATCTCGCGGATCGGGGCCATGCCGGCGCCGAGCACCTGATTCGAGCTCGGACAGTGGGCCACGCCGGTGCCCCACCGGGCCAGCAACTTGACCTCGTCGGCGTTCGGGTGCACGCAGTGCGCCACCCACGAGCGGTCGGTTCCCCATCCCACGCTCTCGAAGTGCTCGATCGGGCGGCACCCGAAGGTCGCCTCACAGAAGGTGTCCTCGTCGGGGTCCTCGGCCAGATGGGTGTGCAGCCGCACATCGAGGCGCTCGGCCAGCTCGGCGGTGCGGCCCAGCAGTTGCGGCGTCACCGAGAACGGCGAGCACGGCGCCAGCGCGATCCGCACCATCGCTCCCGGCGACGGGTCGTGGTGCAGGCCGACGAGGCGCTCGCTGTCGGAGAGGATCTCGTCGTCGTCTTGCACCACCGAGTCCGGCGGCAGGCCCCCGTCCTTCTCGGAGAGGCTCATCGATCCGCGGGTGGGGTGGAAGCGGAGCCCGAGCTCGCGTGCCGCGGTGATCTCGGCGGTGATCAGGTCGCCGCCGCCGCGGGGATGCACGTACAGGTGGTCGGTGCTGGTGGTGCATCCGCCGAGGGCGAGCTCGGCCAGGCCGATCCAGGCCGACACGTAGGCGGCCTCCTCGTCGAGGCGGCTCCACACCGGGTACAGGGTGCGAAGCCAATGGAACAGGCTCCCGCCCAGCGCGGGCATGAAGGCCCGGGTGAGGTTCTGGTAGATGTGGTGGTGGGTGTTGACGAGGCCCGGCGTCACCAGGCAGCCGCTTGCGTCGATGCTGCGCTCCGCCGGTGGTTCGGTGCCCGGCTCGCCGACGCCAGTGACGAAGCCGTCGGTGATGGCTACCCATCCGCCAGCAATCTCGCGCCGCTGCGAGTCCATGGTCACAATCAGTTCCGCCCCCCGCACACAAAGGTCGGCAGCCCCGCCGGCCGCAGGCGATGGCTCCGTCACAGGCATCGCATCAAGGTAGCGGCCCTGGGCAGGTCAACGCGGCAGTGATTGGCACTACAGCGCGGCAGTGATTGGCACTACAGCACAACAGTGTTCGGACACGGGGGCTGCTATTTGCCGGTTGTCCAGTATTGTTGGGCCCGCTCGATGGCTGTCTGCCTGCTCATTGCCGCGAGTTGTTGGTCGGTCAGGCCCAGCCGGGTCTTGAGCAGATAGGCCAGGTCGGTCGGGATGGCGTCGTGCGGTGTCGGCGCCGTGCTTCGAGCGGGCGGCTCGTTCGTTCGCAGGCAGTGCCAGAACTCCTCGGGGCTGACCTGGAGCTGGTCGCGCAGGATGTGCGACCAGAGGGCGGCGCCGTAGCCGGTGCGGTCCGGTGGCCGCGATATCCGGGTTCGCAGGATGCGGCCGTCGAGAAGCTCGATCTCGTAGGTCTCGTGGTGGGTGGAGCGCCTTCCGGTGCCGGCCCGCACCACGCTCCAGCCCTCGATCTCGCAGAAGCGCAGATGGTCTCGCCGGGTGGGCGCCGGGTGGCTCACGGCCCGACGCCGCGGACCCATTCACGGAGTTCGTCATCGGAGGCCAGCGACACGAACTGCACCAGCGGCCAATGGTTTCGGTGGTTGGGAGCGAACCGCAGCCGCGCCTGCCAGTCCTCCGCGTACTCGCGCAGGGCGGCGACGAACTCGTCGACCGCCTCGTCGAGGTCGGCGCCGTCGGCCGCGACCGGCGTGCCCGGCAGCAACACCGACCAACCACCCGCCTCGGCCACCGTTTCTGGTTGGCGCAGCCTCCGGGAGTCCATCAGGATCTGTTGCAGCTTCTTGCTATCGATCAGAGCGACGCGCCTGTCGTGGCGCCGGATGCCGATGGGCAGTCCCGCCTCTGCGGTGTCGAGCACCTCGCGCAGGCGGCTGCGTGTGTCCGAGTATGTGAGATATTGCATTGTGGAGCCTCCCATCCGAGCTAAGCGTACATCACGTACGCAACGTACCTTCGCTGGCGCTGGTGGTCGATGATGCGACGAGTTGATCTGGTGGCGGCGCACAGGCGGGTGGTATTGTCCCCGCCGCGGAGCCGGGCGAAGGAGTTGACGCGCTGATGGACATGGACTCGTTCCTGAAGGCGATACCGAAGGTGAGCCTGCACCTGCACCTGATGGGCTCGGTGCAGGCCCGCACCGCGGTGGAGCTGTGCAACAAGCACTCGGTGCCGCTGCCGGACTACGAGGAGCCCGAGGACCTCTACGACTACCCCGACATCTACAAGTTCCTCCACATGTACGACAACACTGCGCTGGGCGTGATCGACCGCGAGGACTTCGAGCGGATCTGCTACGAGACGCTCACCGAGGCCGCCGACCACAACGTGCGCTACCGGGAGATGTTCTTCAACCCCACCACCCACATGGCGGCCGGGGTGGACTACGAGACCTGCGTGGACGGCCTCATCGACGGGATCGACGCGGCCCGCACAGACCACGGCATCGAGTGCAAGCTGATCGCGGCCGCCAACCGCATGGAGTCCCCAGAACTGGCTGTCGAGATGGTGGAGACGCTCATCGAGCACCCCCGCGACGAGGTGATCGGCATAGGCATGGACTACGCCGAGGCCGAGTATCCGCCCGAGCGGTTCTGGAAGGCCTACCGGATGGCCGAGCGGGCCGGCCTGCACCTCACCGCTCATCAGTCCGAGGACGCCCCGCCCCGCAACATCGAGACCTGCCTCGACCTGCTCGGCTGCGAGCGGGTCGACCACGGCTACCACGTCGTGGAGAGCGAGGCCATCATGCGCCGCTGCCGCGACGAGGGCGTGGTGTTCACCTGCACGCCGGTGTCGACCGCCTGGGTGTATTTCAACGACGACTTCGACAACCATCCCATCGGCCAGATGCGCGAGTTCGGCATCAAGATCAGCCTCGACTGCGACGACCCGCCCATGTTCAAGACCGACCCCACCCGCGACTACATAATGGCCCACAACCACATGGGCTTCGAGGTGGAGGATTTCCGCCAGTGCATGCTCAACGGCATCGACGGCGCCTGGCTCGGCGAGCCCGAGAAGCGCACGATGCGCCGCCAGTGGGCCATCGAGTTCGACGAGCTGGCCGCCCAGCTCGACTGAGCAGCCCCGATGTCTCACCCCGCGGTACGTTTCTGAGCCGATCACAACCACCTCAACCCCCCACACAATCAACGCAACCTCAACAGAAAGGCATCCCGACATGAGAAGCAAGAAGAACCGAGGTCTGTTCCTTCCCGCCAGCGAGACCATCTCGCGTCGGCAGGCCCTCAAGATGGGCGCGGCCGGAGTGGGCGGGCTGGCTGTGGGCGGAGCGCTGCTGGCCGCCTGCGGCGACGACGAGGACGAGGCCGCTCCCGCCACCACCGCCGCGCCCGCCGGCAAGGACCGCATCAAGGCCCACTGGGTGTACATCGGCCCGCCCGACGACAACGGCTGGACCCAGGAGCACGACCGGGGCCGGCTGGCTGCGCAGTCCGCGCTCGGCGATCGGCTCGAGTCGGCGTACACGCCCAACATCGGCTTCGACGCCTCCACCACCCAGCTGTTCCAGCAGCTCGTGGACGACGGCAACGACATCATCTTCGCCAACACCGAGTACGCAGGTCTGCTCACCGAGGTGACCGACGCCAACCCCGACACCAAGTTCTGCGAGATCAACGGGCACTACTACAGCGACAACCTGTTCCCGTTCTACCTGGCCCACGAGAAGACCGCCTACCAACTGGGCGTGGCCGCCGGGCACCTCGCCGAGAACGGCCGCATCGGCTACATCGGGGCGTTCCCCACCGCCACCGCCTACAACGACGTGAACGGCATGCTGCTCGGCGCCCGGTCGGTCAACCCCGACGCGGTGGTGGAGACGGTGCTGGTGAGCACCTTCTTCGACCCGCAGAAGGCGGCCCAGGCGGCCAACGCCCTGCTCGACAGCGGCGTCGACTTCCTGTTCGGCGTGATGGACGAGCCCACCTTCCTGCAGCTCTCGGAGGAGGCCGGGGTGTGGACCGGGTACTGGAACCTCGACTTCCGCTCGGCCGCTCCCACCAAGTACGTGTCGCACTTCGACCTTTCGGAGTTCGGGCCGTTCTACACCGAGCAGTGCCAGCGGGTGCTCGACGGAACCTGGGTGTCGCAGGACGAGGTGTGGCTGCTCGACACGCCCATCGGCGACTTCGGCCCGAACGTGCCCCAGGACGTGCAGGACGCGGTGGCCGACGTCGGCGCAGGGCTCGACAGCGGCCAACTCCACGTCTACGAGGGTCCGCTGTCGGACAACGAGGGCAACGAGAGGCTCGCCGCGGGCGAGACCCTCGACTCGCTGGCCGCCTACGCCATCGACTGGCCCGTCGACGGCGTAACCGGCATCTCCCCGGTCTGAGCCCAAGCGCCCGAGCACAGACTCTGACCTGGAGCCCAGGATCTGACTGAGAGTCCGAGCGCCGGCGGCAAGCGTCCCTCGGTAGAGGCGCGTGGCATATCCAAGGCCTTCGGGGGCGCGGCCGCGCTCGACGCGGTCGACTTCGAGGTGAGCTGGTCCGAGGTTCACGCCCTGGTGGGCGAGAACGGGGCGGGCAAGACCACGCTGTGCAACATCCTGGCCGGCATCTACCGAGCCGACGCCGGCCGGGTGATCGTCGACGGCACCGAGCGGGACTTCCGCAGCCCCGCCCACGCCATCGACGCCGGCATCGGCATGGTGCACCAGCACTTCCGGCTGGTGGAGCCGATGACGGTGGCCGAGAACATCCACCTGGGCTGGCCCGAGACGCCCGGCGTGGTGAGCCAGCGCGCCCTCAACGAGCGAGCCGAGCGGTTCATGGGCGAGATGGGGCTTCACGTCGATCCCACCGCCCGGATCTGGCAGCTCTCGGTGGGGGAGCAGCAGCGGGTGGAGATCCTGCGGGTGCTGGCCCGCGGCGCCCGGGTGCTGATCCTCGACGAGCCCACCGCGGTGCTCACAGCCCAAGAGGCCGAGGAGCTGTTCACGGTGGTCAGGGAGCTGGCCGCCGGCGGCCTGAGCGTGATCTTCATCACTCACAAGCTGCGCGAGGTGCTGGCCGTGTCGGATCGTCTCACCGTGCTGCGCCAGGGGATCAGGGAGATCACCCGGCCCACCGAGGGCGCCACCGCCGGCGAGATCGCCCGGCTCATGACCGGCGAGGAGCGGGTGTTGCATGTGGAGCACCGCACCGTGACCGGCGACCCCGCCCTGGAGCTGCGGGGCGTGTCGGCCCTCAACGACCGGGGCATCACCGCCCTTCACGACCTGGACTTGACGGTGCGGTCCGGAGAGATCGTCGGCATAGCCGGGGTGTCGGGCAACGGCCAGACCGAGCTGGCCGAGGTGATCAGCGCGCTCCGGGGCCTGGAGTCGGGCTCGATCACCGTCGACGGCGCGGAGGTTGCCTCGCTGTCGGTGCGGGCCGTCACCGACTTGGGCGTGGGCCACATCCCCGAGGACCGCATCGGGATGGGCATGGTCGCCTCGGCGCCGGTCAAGGACAACGCGGTGCTCCACAGCTACTGGACCCCGCCGTTCTGCCGCGGCCTGGCCCTGAACCGCCAGAGCGTGATCGACTTCGCCAAGCGGCTGGTGGAGGAGGCCCGGGTGCAGACCCGGTCGGTGTTCGCCACCGCCGGGCAGCTGTCGGGCGGCAACCAGCAGCGGCTGGTGGCCCGGCGCGAGGCGCTTGCCGCCGACCGGCTGCTGGTGGCCGCCCACCCCACCCGAGGCCTCGACGTGAACGCGGCCCAGGAGGTCCGCTCGACGATCCTCGACAAGCGCGACAGCGGCTGCGCGGTGCTGCTGATCTCCGACGACCTCGACGAGGTGCTGTTGATGAGCGACCGGATCGCGGTCATCTACGAGGGCCGGATCATGGGCGTGTTCGACGCCGCCGACGCCGACCGCGAACGCATCGGCCTGCTCATGGGCGGCCACACGGTCACTGAGGCCGTGGCATGAGCCGGATGGCCGGCCAGGCTGGTGTGAGCGGGTCGCCCGGCCAGGCCGCGCTGAGTCTTGGTGTGAGTCGGTCGCCCGGTCAGGCTGGGTGGAGTGCGGGCGAGAGCCGGCGGTGTCTCGAGGGCGGGGCTCGATGACTCCGCTGGGGTCGATCGCGGGCGCGGTGCTGGCGGCCACGCCTTGGCGGCTGGAGCGCCGGCTCGAGGTCGACACCAAGCGGGCCGCGCTGACCCGCATCGGCGGCGCGGTGGGCGCCATGATCGTGGTCGGCATCCTGCTGTTGCTCACCGGGCGCAACGCCTTCTGGATCTTCTGGCAGGCCCTCGACGCCATATTCGGCCGACAGCGCGGCCTCGAGGGAGTGGCTCTGCGGGCCATCCCCATCCTGATGACCGCGCTGGGGGTGGCCCTGTCGCTGCGGATGAAGGTGTGGAACATCGGCTCCGACGGACAGTTCCTTATGGGTGCCCTGGCCGCGGTGGGGGTCGGCATCCACATGGGCGGCCCCGGCTGGCTGGTGCTGATCGTGATGGCCGCGGTGGCCACCCTGGCCGGGGCGGCCTGGATGCTGGTGCCCGCCCTGGCCCGGGCCTACTGGGATGTGAACGAGATCATCACCACCCTGCTGTTGAACTTCGTGGCCCTGCAGCTGGTGACCTGGTCGGCGCTGGGGTTCTGGCGCGACAAGGAGGCCGCAGTGATCCAGTCCACCCGCGAGGTGGCCCACACCCTGCCGGGCCTGCCCGGAGCGGAGTCGGTGACCATCGCCCTGCTCTTCCCGCTGGTGATCGCGGCGGCGCTGTGGTGGGTGTTCCGCTCCACCACCATCGGCTACGAGATCGACACCATCGGCGGCAACCCCCGGGCGGCCGGTTTCGCCGGCATCGCGGTGCGCCGCCGCATCCTGGTGGTGATGCTGTTCACCGGGGCCATCGCCGGGCTCGGCGGGATGCTGCAGCTGAGCGCTCCGGGCGCGCAGGCCATGAACGCCGGGTTCTCGGCCCAGTTCGGTCTGTCGGGCTTCATCGTGGCTGCGCTGGCCGGCGCCTCGTTCTGGGGGGTGATCGGCGGCGGCGTGTTCATCGCCTCGATGTTCTACGCGGGGATCGTGCTGCAGACCAAGGGCCTGTCGGTGTACATCATCTTCGCCATCTACGGCGCCATCCTCACCGGCATCGCCCTCGGCGAGATCGCGGCCCGCTACCGCATGGTGCGCCGACGCGCCGATGCGGGCACCGAGGCGCCGGAACCGTCCGAGGCGTCTATGGCGTCGGGACCGTCTGCGCCGGCCGCGGCCGTTGACGGGCGGGAGGCCGGCTCATGATCCTCGCCATCATCGAGAACGCCTTCCTGAGCCTGATCGGCTCGGCCATCCCGGCCAGCGCGGTGGTGATGCTGGCCGCCACCGGGGCCATGCTCGGCGAGCGGGTCGGGGTGCTCAACCTGGGCCAGGAGGGGCTGATCGGCATCGGCGCGGTGTACTCGGTGATTGCGGTGCTGTCGTGGGGGGTGGAGAGCCCCTGGCTGGCCATGCTGATCGGCATGGTCGCGGCCGCGGCAGCCGGGTTGATCTTCGCGGTGTGCGTGGTGGCCTTCCGGGCCAGCCAGGTGCTGGTGGGCCTGGCCCTGGCGCTGGGCGGCATCGGGTTGTCGAACCAGTTGGGCACCAACCGCAACGGCACCCCCATCCAGACCCTGTTCCGGGAGGTCAACCCCGGCGGGGTGCTCGACGACAACGACGCGGTGTCGGCGTTCCTGTTCCACGACCCGGTGGTGTACATCGCCTACATCGGACTGCCGGTGGTGCTGTGGTTCGTGCTGTTCCGCACCCGTCACGGCATGAACATGCGGGCCGTGGGCGAGAACCCCGCCGCCGCCGACGCGGTGGGGGTGAGCGTCACCGGCTGGCGGATCTTCTACTCGGTGCTGGGGGCGGCCCTCACCGGGGCGGGCGGGGCCTACATGGTGCTGTCGTTCACGCCCACCTGGTCGCCCGACATCGCCCGGGGCAGGGGCTGGGTGGCGCTGGCGGTGGTGATCTTCGCGGGCTGGCGTCCGGGCTGGGCTGTGGCCGGGGCCCTGCTGTACGGGTCGATGATCTCGCTCGACACCACCGCCCAGGCCCGGGGCTGGGGCCTGCCGTTCATGGGGGCCAGCGACCTCAGCTTCTTCCTGTCGATGCTGCCCTACGTGGTCACGCTGGTAGCCATCCTGATCCCGGCGGGGGCGGTGAAGCTTGGTAGACGGGTGAGATCCACCGCCGCGCCGGCCGCCCTGGCCATCCCCTACGCCCGCGAAGAACGCTGACCCGCCCCGCAGGGGCCGGAGGTTTCGATGACGATTACAGATACAGCGACCGCAGAGACTGAGGGGGCCGTTTGTGCCGACCCGGTGATCTTGAACCAGTGGTACCCGGTGGCCGACCTCGACGAGGTTCGCCGCGGCAGGCTGCACACCCTGCTGCTGGGCGCGCCTCTCACCTGCTGGATCGACGACGCCGGCACGGCCCGGGCCCGTACCGGCGACCGCGAGCTGGAGGTTCGCACCCACTACGGATACCTGTGGACCACCCTGGGCGAGCCCGACGGCGGCGTGTTCGCCGTTCCCGAGACCGGCGAGGACGACCGGCGGACCCTCAACGCGCTGACTGTGGGCATCCACGTCTCAGCGCCTCGGGCGATCGAGAACTTTCTGGACATGGCCCACTTCCCCTACGTCCACGACGGGGTGCTCGGCGAGGAGCCCCACACCGAAGTGGCCGAGTACCGGGTCGAGGAGCACGACGGCGAGCTGTGGTCGGTTGGCTGTGCCTTCTACCAGCCCCGCGCCGCCACCGCGTCGTCGCACGGGGTGCTGGCCCAGTACACGTACCGGGTGCCCCATCCCTACTGCGCCATGCTCTACAAGACGACCCCCACCGACGCCAGCCGCCGCGACGCCATCGGTATCTTCATCCACCCCCTCACCGACACCCGCATCCGGGCCCACCTGTTCCTCAGCGTGCTCGACGACGTGAGCACCAACCCGGAGATCCGCCGCTTCCAGCAGGAAGTGATCGCCCAGGACAAGCCCATCCTCGAGAACCAGCACCCCAAGCTGCTGCCGCTCGATCCCCGAGCCGAGACTCCGATCCGGGCCGACCGCTCCGCCATCGCCTACCGACGCTGGCTCAGCCGACTAGGCGTCACCTACGGAGTAATCCCTGCCGCCGCGGCCTGATCCGCCGCGCCGGACCCGCCTTGGAGCTAGAACTACCGGACATGGCGAGCGAGGGCCGCGACCCGGCCACCTTCGCCCTGCTCGACCGGGTGGGCGTGGCCGAGGGGATGCACGTGCTCGAGGCGGGCGCGGGCACGGGCAGCGTGACGGCCTGGCTGGCCGAGCGGGTGGGCATCGACGGCAGGGTGATGTCCACCGACATCGACCTCACGTTCCACGCCGAGATGCCGCCCAACGTGATCCTCCGCCAACACGACATCACCTCCGACCGGCTGCCCGCAGAGCATTTCGACGTGGTACACGCCCGGGCGGTGATCCAGCACTGCGGCGACCCCGCGGCCGTGCTCGGCCGTCTCTGCCGGGCGCTCAAGCCGGGCGGGGCCATGGTCATCGAGGAAGACGCCACGCTCGCCCAGTCCCGTGAGAAAGGGCGCGACGCCAACGCCGGTGTGCAAGTGCTGGGCTGGATGCGCGACCTCGCCATGGAGGATCTTGAGGTCGCCGAGGATGTCTCGACGGCGCGGCCCACCGAGGCGGCGGGGGAGTGGATCGCCACCGTCGGGCGCAAGCCGAGATCCTGAGCCCGAGCGCATACCGGCGGCGCGTAGCCCGAAGCGGCTCCCTGTGAGATCAATCGGGTGTGGACTCGGGGTGGGCTAGGTCAAGGCCACGTCGACGCGACCCGATGCCTCGTCCTCGCTCACATCGAGCGCGAACGACAGCTCCGACACCAGCACGCTGCGAGCGGTGTTGTAGAGCGTCTTCTCACCGGCGGACAGCCCCTTGGCCCGCTCCCGCAGCGCCAGGTTGCGCACCACCTCAGCCACCTGGTACACGTCGCCCGACTTGAGCTTCTCTTGGTGGTTCTTGTAGCGCCGCGACCAGTTGGCCGGCTCTCGCACGTCTTTGCGGGCCAAGACCTCGAACAAGTCGTCCACGTCCTCGGTGCTGATGGGCCACCGCATGCCCACGTCCTCGGCCCGGTCGGCGGGCACGGCCACGGTCATCTCGCCGTGGGTCATGCGCAGCACCAGATAGTCCTGCTCCTCGCCGAAAGCGGTGCGCTTCTCGAGCCTCACAATCTCAGCAGCGCCGTGATGCGGGTACACCACCCGATCACCGACCTTGAAGCTCACTTTGCCGATGCTACCGCTGCCGGCCCCTACTTCTGCACGGCGCCGAACGGATGCACAGCGGATTAGGCCGTCCTCGCCGACGATCAGCGACTGGCCCCTGACCATGCCGGCGGCGGCGAGTCGGCCTATTGGCGCGGCTCCACTGTTGTTCCAAGCTGGGCGAGGGCGGCGGCCGTGCGGCGGGCCGAGTCTCGCAGGAGTGCCTGATCCCGGTCGGTGTCGCGCAGCACGTCGACGATCTCGAAGTCGGAGCGGTCCACCCAGGTGGGGGTGTGGGCGACCTCGGTTACCGACCAGCGGCCGGCGTCGGCGTCCTCGGTGACGGTGAGATGCACGATCACGCCGTCCTCGGTGGGCAGCGGGCACTCGTCGCAGGTCACCGGCGACTGGTTCGACAGGAAGTTCCCCAGCCCGTACACCAGGTACTCCCCGCCGGTCTGCACCACCGGCTGCACCATGTGGGTGTGGTGGCCGAGGATCAGGTCGATGTCGGGGTCGGCCAGCAGGCGGGGCCCGAGGTCGAGCTGGGCCTCGTCGGGCTCGGCGCTGTAGTTGGTGCCCCAGTGCAGCGACAGCATCACGAAGTCGGCGCCCGCGGCCCGAGCCCGACGGGCCTCGTCGACGATGGCCGCCTCGTCGATGACGTTGGACAGGTGCGACTCGTCGGCGTCGAGCGCGCCGTTGTTGAAGCCGTAGGTGTATGACAGGTGCGCCACCGTGGCGTCGCCCGCCTCCACCAGCGTGACCTCGGCCTGGGCCTCCGGCGACAGCGCCATGCCGGCGTGGGCCACCCCCACCCGGTCGAGGGCGCCGAGCGTGCCCACGATGCCCTCGGTCCCGCCGTCGGTGGCGTGGTTGGAGGCCAGCGAGCAGGTGTCGTAGCCGGCGTGGGCGATGGCGTCGGCCAGCTCTCTGGGCACCAGAAAGGCGGGGTAGTAGGAGAGCCGGGCGTTGTTGGGCGACATCGGGCTCTCCACATGGCACACGGCCAGGTCCGCGGCGCCGAGGATCGAGGCGACGCGGTCGAACATCGACGTGAAGTCCCAGCCGTCGGTGGTGCGGGCCGCGTCGGCCACCGACTCGTGCACGAGCAGATCGCCGGTGGCCGCAATCGTGAACGACCGGGGCCCGTCGTCGGCCACGGCACCCTCGGTGGAGGCCCCTTCGCTGGCGGAGCCCTCGGTGGCGGACGCGGCGGCGCGCGGCGCGGGCGCGGGCTCGGCGGACTCTGCCGGAGCGGCCGTTTCAACGCCGTCGTCGTCCAGCGCGATCGACAGGGCCGCGCCGCCCACCAGCAGCCAGAACAGCAGCCAGGCCACCCCCCGCTCCACCGGCGAGCCGGCCCGATCCGGCCCAGCCTTGCCCGCCGGAGACTGCGCCCCGACGCCGGCGCGATCCGACGACATGAAGGCCGGACGCGGCGGCGTCTTGCGCCTTCGGGCCGGAGGCTGCGAATGCACGCCGGCGCGATCCGACGACATGAAGACGGGGCGCGATGGTGTCCTGCGCCTTCGGCCCGGAGACTGCGGCTGCATGTCGACTCGGCCCGCTCAGGCTGTGCCGATGTCGGATCGCAGGCCCCGGCCCGCGGGCGCCGCTCCGGTGAACCCGTCGGGCGACCGGGCCAGGCGCCCCTCGACCAGCACCCACTCGATGCCGCTGGATTCCTGGGCGGGGTTGGCGATGGTGGATCGGTCGATAACGGTGGCGGGATCGAACACGGTGATGTCGGCGTCGGCGCCGATGCCGACCCGGCCCTTGCGCCGCAGCGCGGGGCAGCGGCCCTCGAGCAGGCGGGCCGGCTGGATCGTCATCTTGGCCAGCGCGGACTCCAGATCGAGCACGCCCCGCTCGCGCACGTAGTGTCCGAGCACCCGGCTGAAGCACCCGGTGGAGCGGGGATGGTTGTTGTGGGGCCGCTCGAGGATGGCGTCGCTGCCCACCATCACAAAGTCTGCCTGCAGCGGCAGCTCGATGTCCTCGGGCGCCATGGCGAAGGCGGCGGTGAGGGCGTTGGCCGCATAGGCGTCGGCGAAGGTTTGCTCGGTCAGCCGCTGCGACGTTCCGGCCACCTGCAGGTCGCCGTAGCCGATGCCGTACTTCTCCTGCCAGTCCTGGTAGCGGGCCGACTTGAGGTAGGTGGCCCAGAACTCGTACGGATAGATGCACGCCGTCATCGACAGCCCCTCACCGATGGCCGCGTCGATGCGCCCGAGCGCCTCGGCCATCACCCCGGTGCCGCCCGTCGAGTTGATGTGCTCGACGTGGATGTGGGCACCGGTCTCGCGGGCCGCGGCGACGAGCTCGCTGATGGCCTGGAGGTTGGTGCCCGGCGGCAAGTTGTCGGAGTAGCGGGCGTGGACGCACAGCGGGACGCCGTGCTCGGCGGCGACCTCGGCGTGGGCGAGCAGCGCGTCCTCGCTAGTGCCGGGCGTGTATTCGGGCTGCATGTGCAGGCCGATGAACCCGTTGCCGAGGTCGGCCTGGGCATCGGCAAGCATCGCCTCCAGCGTGCCCGGCGCCGCGGTGTCGTAGGGCTCGAGGCCGTGCACCTGTCGGACAAATGCGTGGTCGGAGGCACCGCCGAAATGCACCGGGGAACTGCCGTCGGGATGGTTCGCGAACCAGTTCTCGGCCCGTCCGTCGAGGCCGTGCATCCCGAGGTTGGCGGTCACGCCGTCGGCCAGCTTGTACCACTCGCCGTAGCCGTTGGGGCTGTACGACAAGATGTCGATGAATCCGGGCGACACCACCAGGCCGGTGGCATCGATGGTGGTGGCCGCCTGGGGCGGCGGCGCGTCCGGATCGACCGAGATGGCCGCCACCGTCGATCCGCTGATGCCCACCGTGGCCACTGCGTCGAAGCCCGAGGCGGGGTCGATCACCCGGCCGCCGACGATGGCCACATCGAAGGACTGGTCGATTCCCCGCTGCGCCGACTCGTCCAGCACCGGAACCTCGGGCGGCCCTGTCGGCTGATCCGGCTCGTTGACCACTGTCACCGGCGGCGAGCCGGTCGGCGCATCCGCCGCCGCGGTCTCAGAATCGGCTGCCGGCGGGCTGGGCTGCTGATCAGGCTCGGCGGCGCCCATCCGGCGCAGCACGGCGACGTTGGTGGCCCCGAACCCGAGGGCCAGCAGAAGTCGGCGCCGGGCGATCGATCCGCCGCTCGGCGTGCCCCCAGTCACGACGGGCCAGCATAACGGAGCACCTCAACCGCAGATTCAACCGGTCGGCACTCCGATGCCGCCGCGGGTTAGGGCGACCTGCTGTGATCGATCCGTGTCAGCCCGCTTGCCGGGGCGTCAACCCGAGTCCTGCCGAGCGTGAGCGCGGTCTAGGCGGAGTGGGCGGCGATCAGGTCGCCTGCGGAGTCCCAGCCGTCGAACAGCAGGTTCACGCCCGCGGCCTGTACCACCGACCGGTTCCACGGCTGCGGCAGCAGCCACACCGGCTTGTTGGCCTCTGCCAGCCGCCTCACCCGCCGGGGCGCGTCGTCCACCCAGACATCGGCGTCCACCGCCACCGGATCCTCGGTGAACACGATGTCGTCGTTGTTGATGTCGAGACCGGGCTGCCCGGCGAACCACTGGCGGGCGATGTCTCGGGTCTTGGCCTGGTCGTCGGGATTGTCGCCCACCATGCGGTCGCGCCTAGTGGTGGCGATCACCCTGAAACCGGCCGACTGGAGCGCGGCGACGCCGCCCTCGGCGCCCTCCACCAGCTTGAGCCGCCCCGACATCGGCGAAAGCAGGAACTCGCGGATGGTGGCGGCCGGGTCGTTCACCCCCCACTCCGACAGATCCCAGGACACGTTCAGCGCCAGCTGGCGGTCGGCCACCGCATGGCGGGCGGCCACATGGGCTCGCAAGCCCTTGACCCAGTTGGCGATCACCCCGTCCATGGTCACAGCCACGGTCGGAGCGCTTGAGGATGCAGCGCTTGGCGGAGTCATGACGGGCCAGTGTAAACGATTAGACGGCCCTCTCCATGGCCCCGCTCAGCCCTCGGCTAGTCCTGTATTTGATCGACTATATGATGCTCAGGCCGCTCTCAGGATGGAGGCCCAATGTCAGAGGTGCTGGGACGCCGCGTCATCGCCGAGGCCATCGGCGCGGCGGGGATTGACGCCGTGTTCACGGTGGCGGGCGGGCATTTCCTGCCCACCTATCACGAACTGGGCCGAGGCGGCACGGCCACCGTGGTTGCGGCCCGCCACGAGCAGGGGGCCGGGTACATGGCGTCGGGCTACGCGCTGGCTGGCGGAGTGCCCGGCGTCGTATTGTCGGGAGCGCCGGGACCGGGCGCCACCAACCTGGTCACCGCGGTGGCCAACGCTCAGGCCGACTCCATTCCGCTGCTGGTGCTCACCGCGCAGGTCGACCGGCGCTATGTCCACCGCAACATCCTGCAGCACTGCGACAACGCAGCGCTGTTCGCCCCGTTCTGCAAGCGGTCGGTGCAGGCCGCCTCGCTCGACGAGATCCCCAACCTCATCGCCACCGGCCTGCAGCTGGCCACCTCGGGGCGGCCCGGCCCGGTGCACATCGCGCTGCCCCAGAACCTCCAGGCCGACACCGGGGCGCCCATTGAGCCGCGGCCGCCGTTGGCCGACTCGGCGGCAGTGCCGGCCGAGGCGACGGTGGCCGAGTTGGTCGAGCGCCTCGAGGGCTCGTCGCGGCCCGCGGTGCTGGCCGGCCACGGCGTGCTTCGCAGCTGCGGCAGCGACGCTCTCGCCGCACTGGCCGAGCGGCTGGGTGCGCCCGTCGCCACCAGCCGCTCGGGGATAGGGAGCATCGGCACCGGCCACGAGCGCAGCGTCGGCATGCTCGGCTTCTACGGCACCGACACCGCCCGCGAGGCTGTCGGCTCAGCCGACCTGGTGCTGGTGGCGGGCTGTGCGCTGGGCGAGCAGACGACCTTCGGCTGGCGCGGCGACCTGTTCGCCGACGGGGCGCAGATCGTCCAGATCGACGCCGACGCCTCGCAGATCAACCGGGTCTACCGGGTCGAGCAAGGGATCGTCGGCCAAGTTGGCCCTGTGCTCGAAGCAGTTGCCGAACGGGTCGCACGGCGTGAGCCGTGGTTCACCCAGAGGCCGCATCGCACCCCGCCCCAGAACGATCCCGACCGGGGCCTGAGCGCGGCCGCGGTGCTGGCCTCGCTCAACAAGGCGATGCCGGAGGAGGCGGTGGTGTCGGCCGACATCGGCAACCACCGGCTGTGGGTGTGCGAGCAGCTCGACGTGAGCCGGCCCGAGGGCCTTCTCCAGTCGTGCGAGTTCGACGCCATGGGCTTCAGCCTGCCCGCCGCCATCGGCGCGGCGGTGGCGGTGCCCGGCACGACCGCGGTGGCCATCGCCGGCGACGGCGGCTTCGTCCACACCATGGGAGAACTGGCCGTGGCCCAGGACCTGGGCCTGCGGTTGGTGGCGATGGTGTTCGTCGACGGCGCGCTGGGCATCCTGCGTCATCAGGCCGAGGGCATGTACGGCGAGGACCACTACGTGCGCCTGGGGCGGATCGACTTCGCCGCAGTCGCGGAGGCCTTCGGGGTCGCCGCCCGCACGGTGGACGACTCCGCCGACCTCGACAGCTCGCTCGAATGGGCCTTCTCGCGGGGCGGACCGGCACTGCTGGCGGTGGCCATCGACCCCGAGGAGGTCTTCCCGCCGCTGCGCACCAAGATCGAGCAGCGCAAGATCGACCTGATGGGCCGCTAAACCGCACGGTCAGGCGGTCTTCTTGGCGGCGCCCGGTCCACGAAGGTCACCATCCCCAACTCCGGCGGGCGCGGCCAGACGGTCAGGCGGTCTTCTTGGCGGCCTCTTCCGCGGCTGCGAACGTCTCGGCGAGCACGGCAATGGCATGGGACCGGTGCTTCTGGCTCTCGTCGATGAACGCTTCGACGTCGCGGTCGGCCACTGCCTTCATCATTCGCTGATGCTGGTCGTGCACGAGATGGCGGTTCTCGGGCGACATCAGGTAGCGCAGCCGGTAGCGGTCTGACGAGTCCCACAGGATCCGCAGCACCCGCACCAGTTGCGGCATCTCCGCCGCCTCGAACAGGGTGAAATGGAAGCGCCGGTTCACCGCGGTCAGGGATATGAAGTCTTCTTGCACCCCGTCCATCTCGTGGACGATCTCGTGCAGGCGGGCCACCGTTTCGCCCGGCAGCCTCGGGATGGCTCGGCACACCGCCTCGGTCTCGAGGAGCTCGCGGATCCGGTAGATATGAATCAGGTCGTCCACGTCGAGGGTCGCCACCACGTAGCCGCGGTGGGGCCGGTAGTGGACGTGACCCTCGCCCTCGAGAATGCGCAGCGCCTCGCGCACCGGCACCGCCGACACGCCCAGCTCGTCGCCCAATGCGTCGGGACGGATGGACTCACCGGGCGCCAGCCGGCCGTCGAGCAACTGCTCGCGGATCTCCGCCAGCACCGCCTCCTGGGCGGTCATGGGCCTCTCGAATGTGCTCACGGCGCCCCATCATGCCACGCCCTCGCGAAGTTGACATCCGATTGTTGATTTCCTATAGGGTTTGCCAGTCTCAAGACGGGAGGGAGACCACCATGAACAAGACCACGAGAAGGCGTTGGCTGCGTTGGCTGGCGGTGCCGTTGGCCGCGGCGCTGCTGTTCACGGCCTGCGGCGGCGACGACGAGGCCGAGCCGGCGGCGGTGGCTCCAGAACCGGCCGCCGATCCCGAGCCGGCGCCCGATCCCGAACCGGAGCCCGCCGCTGAAGAGGCCGAGCCGGCGCCGGAACCCGAACCCGAGCCTGAGCCGATGGCTGACGAGCCCGAGCCCGAGCCGGAACCGGAGCCTGAGCCCGCGGCCCCGCCCGAGCCCATCGACATCCGGCTGGTCACCTGGGGCGGCGGCAAGTTCATCGACTTCATCGACCTGTATGTGGCCGAGGAGAACGGCTACTTCGCCGAGGCCGGCGTAACCCTTGAGCAGCTTCCCGGCGCGGGCGCAGGCGACGCGGTGCGCCAGCTGGTGGCCGGCAACGCCGACATCGCCATGGCCGACGCGCTGTCGGGCTTTTTCGCCACCATCGCGGGCGCCGAGCTCGAAGGCATCTACTGCCCGTACACGCAGAACTGGATGACCATGCTGGTCAACACCGGTGCCGGCATCGAGAGTCCCGAGGATCTGAGGGGCAAGACGGTGGCTGTCACGTCGCAGGCCTCCACCAGCAAGTGGTACGCCGCGCTGCTGCTGGCCGACAACGGCATCACCGAGGAGGACGTGACCTTCGCGGCCACCGGCATCGCCTTCGGCGAGGCGCTGCTGGGCGGGCAGGCGCAGGCCGCCTCGACCTGGGGCTCGATCAACTGGGCCCTCCTCGAGGCGGGCGGCATCCCCGAGGACCAGATCGACGACTACGAGATCTGGCAGTACGAGCAGGTGCCGGGTCCCAACGACGTGTACTTCGCCAACCGCAGCTGGGTGGACGAGAACACCGACGGCGTGGCCCGGTTCATCGACGCCCTCGAGAAGGCCAAGGTGTGGATCCAGGAGAACCCCGAGGCCGCAGCCGAGATCGGCTCCCGCTATGCGGTCGGGGCCGACAACATGGATCGCAACCTCGCGGTGATCGACTACCGCATCCAGATGCAGACCAACGGTCCCGGCGTCGCCGAGAACGGCATGGGCTGGTGCGATGTGGCAACCATCCAGGATGTGGCCGACCAGGCCACCGAGTTGGGCATCCTGCCCGACTCGGCCGACGCCTCGGCGGTGATCTCCAACCGGTTCATCGGCTAGCCGCTGAACTAGTTCGGCCTCTTGAGCGAGTGCAGATTGGTGAGCGTCCGTTGCGCCGCAGCGGTGTCTCTCCCGCTCTTGTTCGCTGCGCTCACGGGCCGCTCGGGCCACGGCCTCGTCCGTATGGGCGGGATTCGCTCACCTAGCCTCGGCCTCTGGGCGCTCCGGCGGGCCGCACTTAGAGCATGCGCGGACTGATGGCAAGCCTCTCGGACGGCAGCGGTGTCATTCCCGCTCTTGTTCGCTGCGCTCACGGGCCGCTCGGGCCACGGCCTCGCCCGTATGAACCGGATTCGCTCACCTATCCGCTCGGCCTCTTGGCCCGCCGGGGCGCAGGAGCAGGCACCGCGTGAACGACCAGACCGGAGAACGCCCGCAACGCGGCCACATCGAGATCGACCGCGTCACCAAGACCTTCGCCTCCGACGCGGGCGACATCACCGCCCTCGCCGACATCGACTTCGCCATCGCGCCGCGCGAGTTCGTGGGCATCGTCGGCCCCAGCGGCTGCGGCAAGAGCACCCTGCTGCGCTGCATCGGAGGGCTGATCGCCCCGTCGGACGGCGAGGTTCGCATCGGCGGCGAGGCGGTGGCCGCCCCGGACCGGCGCATCGGCTACGTCTTCCAGAAGGCGGTGCTGCTGCCGTGGCGCCGGGTTCTCGACAACGTGATGCTGCCGTTCGAGGTGATGCGCCGGCCCACCGACGACGACCGGCGCAAGGCGCAGGAGGTGCTGGAGATGGTGGGGCTCTCGGAGTACCTGCAGCACCGTCCCGGCGAGCTGTCGGGAGGCATGCAGCAGCGGGTGTCGGTGGCCCGGGCCTTGGCGGTGGAGCCGTCCATCCTGTTGATGGACGAGCCCTTCGGCGCCCTCGACGCCCAGACCCGAGACCAGATGAACCTGGAGTTGCTGCGCATCTGGCGGCAGTCGCAGACCACGGTGGTGTTCGTGACCCACGACATCGGCGAGGCGCTGTTCCTGTCGGACCGGGTGATGGTGATGTCGGTGCGGCCCGGACAGGTGCAGGACGTGATCGACGTGGATCTTCCCAGGCCCCGCACCTTCGAGCAGGTTGAGGCCGACCAGAGGTTCTGGTCGCTGCGCCAGCGGATCCGGGAGCAGCTCGAATGAGCCCCCGCACTGAGGCTGTGACATGAGGTGCTTGGGGGGCGCGCCTGCCGGGCTCCAGAGGTGGTGCGAGTGAGTTCGGGGGTTGTGACATGAGCCGCTTCTGGCGCGCCGCCCGCTCGGAGAAGTGGCTCGGGCGGGTGCTGGTGCTGGTGTCGGCGGTGGTGCTGATCGTGGTGTGGCACCTGTGGGCCCGCACCAACTCGCCGCTGATCCTGCCCGAGCCGGGTCCGGTGCTCGACCGCCTGATCGACTACGTCACCTCGGGCCGGGCCACCCCCCACATCTGGATCACCGTGCAGGAGATCGTGCTCGGGTTCGCGCTGGGCGGGGTGGCCGGGACCGGGTTGGGCACGCTGGCCTCGGAGTTCGGCATCGCCCGGCGGGTGATCATGCCCTATGTGATCGTCACCCAGGCCCTGCCCAAGTTCGCGCTGGCGCCGATCCTGGTGATCTGGTTCGGGTTCGGGATGACTCCCAAGGTGATCATCGCGGCCCTGATCGCCTTCTTTCCGCTGCTGGAGAACACCTATCTGGGCCTCACCACCGCTCCGGCGGAGATGCTGGAGCTGTTCCGGGCCCTGCGGGCCTCCCGCTGGACCACTCTCACCAAGTGCAAGGCCCTCCACGCGGTGCCGGCGGTGTTCAGCGGGCTGCGGGTGGCGCTCATGCTGGCGCTGGTGGGAGCGGTGGTGGCCGAGTACGTGGGGGCCAACAAGGGCCTGGGCGCGCTGATCATCGTGTCGCAGGGCACCCTCGACACCGAACTGATGTTCGTGGCCTTCGTGCAGCTCACCGTGCTGGGCCTGGTCCTCGACAAGCTCCACGGCCTGTCGTACCGGCTGGTGATGCGTCGCCTGTACGGCTCGATCGGCGGCGAGATGCGAGCCGCCGGGGTCTCGGTGTGATGCGGGCGAGAGCGGGCCGGGGTCTCGGTGTGATGCCGGAGGAAGCGGGCATCGGGGGTCTCGGCAAGATGCTGGGGGAGTAGGGGACTGATGGACTTCGGCTGGCGGGTGCCGTCCTACGCCGGACCGCACACCACGCCCGAGGGGGCCCGCAGGCTGGTGCCCTATTTCGCCAGGGTCGAGGAGGCCGGCTTCAGCGGGCTGTGGGTGATCGACCACCTGTTGGTGGCCCCCAACGTGTACTCGGTGGCCTGGCAGGACCCGATGGTCACGCTGGCCGTGGCCGCGGGCGCCACCGAGCGCATCCGGCTGGGCACCGCCATCCTGTGCGCGCCGTTCCGCCATCCCACCATCATCGCCAAGGAGGTCGCCAGCCTCGACAGCCTCTCGGGCGGGGGCCGGGTGATCCTGGGGATCGGCACCGGCCACGACGACATGGAGTTCGCCTCGGTGGGGGTGCCGAGGCGGGAGCGGGGCTGGCGCACCGACGAGGCTCTGGAGCTCGTCCGGCTGCTGCTCAGCACCGACGAGGTGGGCTATGAGGGCAAGCACTACCGCGTCTCCGACGGCACCACCCTGTATCCCCGGCCGGTTCAGCCGATCCCCATCTGGATCGGCGGCGGATCGCAGGTCCATGTCGTCGACAACGTCGACACCCCCAACATGGCCCCGGCCGTGCTGGCCCGCATCGGGCGACACGACGGCTGGATCTGCCGGTCGAGCGGCACCAGCCCCGCCATCGTCGCCGACGACATCGCCTCGGTTCGCAACTATCTCGGCGCCCGGCGCGACATGAGCAGCTTCACCATGTCGCACGCCCAGTGGCTCCACATCGTCGATTCCGCCGACCGCCGCCGGGTGATCGCCGAGCAGTTGGCCGCCTACCGCACGGTGATGGACGTCAAGCGCTCCGACGACGACCTCCAGAATGCCTACCTGTTCGGCACCATCGACGAGATGACCGCCCGCATCCGGGCGTTGGCCGAGGCCGGAATCGACCATCTGATCGTTAATCCGCTGACCGACGATCCGGCCCAGATCGACCTGTTCGCCAACAAGATCATGGCCAACATCTGAGAGCTGCTGCGCCACGAATTTCCGGAGGTGATCGGATGCAACTCGTACTGCACAACATCGGCGAGGTGCTGACCGGCGTGCTCGACGCGCCGACGCTCGATGCCGACACCATCGTGGTGGACGGCGGGCGCATCGTTTCCTTCGAGGCCGGCGCGGCGACCACCGCCGATGTGGTGATCGACTGCAAGCAGATGACGGTGGCACCGGGCCTGGTCGACACCCATGTGCACCCCACCCTCGGCGACTACGCCCCCAAGCAGCAGTCGGTGGGATACCTCGAGCGGATGATGCATGGCGCGGTCACCCGGGCGATCTCGGCCGGAGAGGTCCACGCCCCGGGCCGCTCCGGGGCCGAGTCGGCGCTGGGCATCGCGATGGGAGCGTTCAGTTCGTTCGAGCGCCACCGGCCCGCGGGCATGAAGGTGCACGGCGGGGCGATGCTGCTGGAGAAGGACACCGAGCCGTCGCATATCGACCGGGCCTTCGCGGCCGGGATGCGGATCATCGGCGAGATCGGGGTGGGTTCGCTGAAGGATCCGGCGAGGGCGGGCGAGCTGTCGCGCTACGCCCGGGAGCTGGGCATGACGGTGCACATGCACTGCGGCTGCACCTCGGACCGGGGCCCCGGCGGCGACGAGCACCCGTACTTCTCGGCGGAGGACGTGATGGAGGCGCAGCCGTCCATCGCGTCGCACGCCAACACCTTCGCCTCGCTGTCCGACGCCGACATCGACATGCTCTGCGAAGACGGCGGCCCGCCGTACGTGGAGGTGGTGCAGGCCGGCGGCACCCGCTCGATGCTGCGGGTGGTGGAGGGCCTGGCCGAGCGGGGCCGCCTCGACCGGCTGCTGATCGGCACCGACACCCCCACCGGCTACGGCGTCACCTCGCTGGGGATCCTCAAGACCATCGGCGACGTCTGCTCGCTGGGCGGGGTGGCTCCCGAGACGGCCTGGGCCATAGCGTCGGGCCGTGGCGCGGCCGCGTTCGGCGCCGACGGCAACGTGATCGAGCCGGGCGCGCCAGCCGACCTGGTAGTGATGGACGCCTCGTTGGGCTCGGTCCACGAAACCGCCACAGAGGCCATAGCCGCAGGTGAGTTCCCAGGTGTGGCCGCAGTGATCACCGACGGCCAGGTGCGAGTAGACGGCTCGCTATGCACCCTAAGGTCCCGCCAAGTAGCCAACATAGAAGCCTGACCCCCTAGCGCGGCTGCACCGGCCGCGGAAGCCGTTGTTCGCCGTCAGGTGGGGTGGGCCAGAGCGTCGGCCACGCTGACCCCCGCGGCTGCACCGGCCGCGGAAGCCGTTGTTCGCCGCCCTGATCTACGATGGACAGCCCGTGCGGCAACTGGATGTGACCGTCACCGCCCATGCCTCAATCGGCCGCTGGAGTCCGCCGTGGCCGGGCTAGCCGAGGCCGAAGTAGAGGCCGTTGCGGTCGGCTGGCTTGCAGAGCTGGGCTGGAGTGTGGCCCAGGGGTTGGAGGTCGGCCCCGATGCGGCCCCGCACGAGCGAGCCGACTACGGAGCGGTGGTACTGGCCGCGACCCTTCGAGAGGCACTGGCCCGGCTCAACCCGCAGATGCCGCCCGAAGCCCTCAAGGACGCGGCCCGATATCTGAGCCGGCCCGAGGGATCGACGCTGGAGGCCCGCAATCGGGCGTTCCATCGCATGGTGGTGCAGGGCGTGAACGTGGAGTACCGCGACGGCGGGCACATCCGGGGCGCGCAGGCCCGAGCAATCGACTTCGACGACCCGGCCAACAACGACTGGCTGGCCGTCGCCCAGTTCACCGTGGTGGAGAACAACATCGAGCGGCGCCTCGACATCGTGCTGTTCGTGAACGGCCTGCCCCTCGGGGTGATCGAACTCAAGAACCCCACCGATCCCGACGCCACCGTCTGGACGGCCTGGCAGCAGCTACAGACCTACAAGAGCGAGCTGCCCGCGCTGTTCGCGATGAACGCGGCGCTGGTGGTGTCCGACGGCCTGGAGGCTCGGCTCGGCACCCTCACCGCGGGCCGGGAGTGGTTCAAGCCGTGGCGCACGATCAGCGGCGATGACCTTGCCGACTCGAAGCTGCCCCAGCTTCAAGTGCTGTTGCAGGGAGTCTGCGACCGGCGGCGGTTCCTTGATCTGGTCCGTGACTTCGTTGTGTTCGAGGACGACGGCAGCGGGCGGCTCGCCAAGAAGATCGCCGGCTACCACCAGTTCCACGCCGTGCAGGCCGCGGTGGACGAGACCCTGCGTGCTGCCGCCCTCCAACGGTCCAGCGGCCAGAACCCGGACCGCGCACCGGGCGGCGAGCCCGGCGACCGGCGCATCGGGGTCGTCTGGCACACCCAGGGCTCGGGCAAGAGCCTCACCATGGCGTTCTATGCGGGCCGAATTATCCGCGAGCCTGCCATGTCGAATCCCACGGTGGTTGTGCTCACCGACCGCAACGACCTCGACGACCAACTATTCGCCACCTTCTCGGCGTGCAGCGACCTGCTGCGCCAGCCACCGGTGCAGGCCGAGAGCCGGACCCATCTTCGTCGGCTGCTGAGCACCGCGTCGGGCGGGGTGGTGTTCACCACCATCCAGAAGTTCCTCCCAGAACAGAAGGGAGACCGGCACCCCGAGCTGTCGACCCGCCGCAACATCGTCGTGATCGCCGATGAGGCCCATCGCAGCCAGTACGACTTCATCGACGGCTTCGCCGCCCACATGCGCGACGCGCTGCCCAACGCCTCTTTCATCGGCTTCACCGGCACGCCCATCGAGAAGGCCGACGCCAACACCCGGGCGGTGTTCGGCGACCACATCAGCGTCTACGACATCGCCCGCTCCGTGCAGGACCAAGCCACGGTGCACATCTACTACGAGAGCCGTCTGGCCCGGCTCGCCCTCGACAACGATCAGAGGCCCCGCATCGATGACGATTTCGACGAGGCCACCGAGGGCGAGGAGGTAGAGCACACCGAGAGGCTCAAGACCAGATGGGCCCAACTGGAGGCGGTGGTGGGCGCCGACGGTCGGCTCCGAGAGGTAGCAGCCGACATCGTGGCGCACTTCGAGTCCCGCCTCGACGCCATGGACGGCAAGGCCATGGTGGTGTGCATGAGCCGCCGGATCTGCGTGGAGCTTCACGACGAACTGGTGCGACTGCGCCCCGACTGGCATCACCCCGACGACGACAAGGGCGCCATCAAGGTGGTTATGACCGGCTCGGCCGCGGACGGGCCGGAGTGGCAGCCCCACATCCGCAACAAGGCCCGCCGCGAGGCGCTCGGCCATCGCTTCCGCGACCCCGACGACCCGCTGCGGATGGTGCTGGTGCGAGACATGTGGCTCACCGGCTTCGACGCGCCCAGCCTGCACACCATGTACGTGGACAAGCCCATGCGGGGCCACGGGCTGATGCAGGCCATCGCCAGGGTCAACCGGGTGTTCCGCGACAAGCCCGGCGGGCTGGTGGTGGACTACCTCGGGCTGGCCCACGAGCTCAAGAAGGCGCTGGCCGCATACTCGGCGAGCGGTGGCCGGGGCGAGACTGCGCTCGACCAGGCCGAGGCAGTAGCCGCGATGCGTGAGAAGCACGAGATCTGCTGCGCCCTGTTCTCGGGCTTCGACTGGTCGGGCTGGACTGGCCGCGACGCCGCGGTGCGCCTGAGCCTGCTGCCCGCCGCGCTGGAGCACATCCTGGCCCAGACCGACGGCAAGGATCGCTGCATCGTTGCGGTGCGGGAGTTGTCGCAGGCGTTCGCGCTGGCGGTGCCCGACCCGGCCGCCCTGTCGATCCGAGACGACGTGGCCTTCTTTCAGGCAGTGGCCGCGGCGCTGTCCAAGCCCGCTCCCGGCGAGTCCCGCCGTGCCGAGGACCTCGACCACGCCGTGCGTCAGATCATCTCTCGGGCCGTTGCTCCCCAGGGCGTTCTCGACATCTTCGCCGCGGCCGGCTTGGACCGGCCCGACATCTCGGTGCTGTCGGAGGAGTTCCTGGCCGAGGTGCGGGGTCTGGCCCAGCCCAACCTGGCCGTGGAGGCGCTGCGGCGGCTGTTGCAGGGCGAGGTGACCCGCCGCCGGGGCCGCAACGTGGTGCAGGCCCGCTCGTTCGCCGAGATGCTGGAAGAGTCGATCCGCCGCTACCAGAACCGGGCCATCGAGGCTGCTCAGGTGATCGAGGAGCTGATCGGTCTGGCCAAAGAGATGCGCGACGCCGACGCTCGGGGCGAGCAGCTCGGTCTCAGCGACGACGAGTTGGCCTTCTACGACGCCCTGGGCGCCAACGACAGCGCGGTGGCGGTCCTCGGCAGCGACACACTGCGTGCCATCGCCGGCGAACTGGTGGAGACGGTCCGCAACAACGTCACCATCGACTGGACCGTGCGTGAGAACGTGCGGGCCAACCTTCGCCGTCTGGTGCGGCGCGTCCTCAAGCGCCACGGCTATCCGCCCGACAAGCAGGAGAGGGCCGTCGCCACTGTCTTGGAGCAGGCCGAGGCCCTGTCGGGCGCATGGGCCGTCGAGTCTGCGAGCGGATAGGAATAGACCCATGGCCCGCACACGCCGCAGCGCCCCGGACACAGCCTCGCAGGGAGCGGTGACCGGCTATGAGGCCGAGCTGTGGAGCATGGCCGACAAGCTGCGCGGCAGCATGGACGCCTCCGAGTACAAGCATGTGGTGCTCGGCCTGATCTTCCTGAAGTACATCTCCGACGCGTTCGAGGAGCGCCACGCCCGGCTGCTCGACGAGGTGGCCGAGGGCGCCGATCCCGAGGACCCCGACGAGTACCGGGCAGAGAACGTGTTCTGGGTGCCGCCGGAGGCGCGCTGGGCGCTGCTGCAGGACGCCGCCCGCAGCAGCGACATAGGCGTGATGCTCGACGACGCCATGGAGGCCATCGAGCGCGACAACCCTGCGCTGAACGGGGTGCTGCCTCGCGACTACGGGCGGCCCCAGCTCGACAAGGCGCGTCTGGGCCAGTTGATCGACATGGTGGGCAACATCCGGGTGGGCGACGCCGAGTCGCGCTCGCGCGATGCCCTGGGAAGGGTGTACGAGTATTTCCTGTCGCAGTTCGCCGGTGCGGAGGGCAAGCGGGGCGGCGAGTTCTACACCCCGCGCTGTGTGGTGCGGCTGCTGGTGGAGATGCTCGAGCCCTACGGCGGGCGGGTCTACGACCCCTGCTGCGGGTCGTCGGGCATGTTCGTGCAGTCGGTGGAGTTCATCCGGGCCCACGCCACCGGCAACGGCAACAGCGTCGACTCGGGTCGCGGCGGCATGGCCGGGATCTCGATCTTCGGTCAGGAGTCCAACTACACCACTTGGCGCCTGGCGAAGATGAATCTCGCCATCCGGGGGATCGAGGGCCAGATCGCCCACGGCGACACCTTCCACAACGATCGGCACCCCGATCTGCGGGCGAATTTCATTCTGGCCAATCCGCCGTTCAATGTGAAGGACTGGGGCGGCGACACCCTGCGCGAAGACAAGCGCTGGCAGTTCGGGGTACCGCCGGTCCGCAACGCCAACTTCGCCTGGGTGCAGCACATGGTCCATCACCTGTCGCCGCAGGGGGTGGCCGGTTTCGTGCTGGCCAACGGGTCGATGTCGTCGAAGCAGTCGGGTGAGGGCCAGATCCGCAAGGGCTTGGTGGATGCCGATCTGGTGGACTGCATGGTGGCGCTGCCGGGCCAGTTGTTCTATTCGACGCAGATTCCGGCCTGTCTATGGTTCGTGGCTCGGGATCGGACAGGGGGCCAGTTCCGCGACCGCCAAGGAGAGATGCTGTTCATTGACGCCCGCACGATGGGCCACATGGTGGACCGCACCCACCGCGAACTCGGCGACGAGGACATAGCCCGCATCGCCGACACCTACCACGCCTGGCGGGGCTCGGCCGAGGGCGAGTACGCCGATGTGGCGGGCTTCTGCAAGAGCGTGAGCACCGAGGAGGTGAGCGCCCACGACCATGTCCTGACCCCCGGCCGCTACGTGGGCGTGGCCCCTGCCGAGGAGGACGATGAGCCGTTCGACGACAAGATGCGCCGCCTGGTAGCCCAGTGGCACGAGCAGCAAGCCGAGGCGGCCCGCTTGGACGTCGAGATAGAGAAGAACCTAGAGATGCTCGGCTTCGGCAAGGACCCTGCGTCGTGAGACTCAACACGGATTTCTTGGAGCGTTGCCTCCGCTCGCTGACCGCATCCATGGAGCAGTTGTCCACCAAGGAGCCTGACGATGTCTTCTACGACATCTTCAGAGCGGCCTGTGTCAAGGAGTTCGAGTTGATCCTCGAACAGGGCAACACCTTGTTGCGCAAGCGCCTCCGCCCGTACTTCGCCTCGAACCGTGAGGCCGATGAGCTCAACTTCAAGGATGTGTACCGCCACAGCGCCAAACGCGGCCTGATGTCCGTCGAGGAGTGCGAGCGCTGGATTCGCTACCGCGACATCCGCAACAGGACCGCTCACGAGTACGGCGAGAAGTACGCCGAGATGGCAGTGCAAGCCCTGCCGGACTTCGTGGCCGACGCTAGGCGCCTCGTCGAGGTGGTCGCCGAGCCGTTCGATGTCTGATCGCCTAAACCTGCCAGACCGCTGGCGGCGCGAACTAGAAGCGCTGTTGCAGAAGCACGTCCCCGATACCGAGGTATGGGCCTACGGAAGCCGCGTGAACGGTATGGGCCACGAGGCCAGCGATCTAGACCTAGTGCTAAGGGGTCCGAATCTCGAACGAATACCAACACTCCAATTCTCCGATCTGAAAGAGGGATTACAGGAGTCGAGCATCCCAATTCTAGTAGACGTTCACGACTGGGTCAGAATCCCCAAATCCTTCCACGAATCAATCAAGCAAGACTACGAAGCAATACCGAACCATAGTCTAAGAACTCTAGGTGAATGCGCAACCAGATTTCGTGACATTGTTGATCCACAGTGCGAGCCTGAAGCACGCTATATTGGCTTAGAGCACATATCCGAAGGAACGCTATCGCTCTTGGGGAACGGAAGAGGCTGCGATGTATCAAGCGCCAAACTCCGCTTCCAGAAGGGTGACATTCTCGTTGGTGCGCTACGCCCATACTTCCGCAAGGTTGTTCAGGCACCGTTCGACGGCCTGTGTTCGACCGACATTTGGGTTCTCAGATCATCTGAACATGTCGACCAGAAGTACCTGTTCTACACTCTCGCAGCGCCGCAGTTCATTGAGTTTCTGATGGCACGTTCAATCGGAACCCGGATGCCAAGAGCCAAGTGGGAATATGCAGAAGAGTATCCTATAGACTTACCGCCGCTCAAGGAACAGCGTCGCATCGCAGCAGTGCTAGGTTCGCTGGATGATCGGATCGAGTTGAATCGGCGTATGTGCGAGACTCTCGAATCCATGGCCCAAGCTCTGTTCAAGTCATGGTTCGTAGACTTCGACCCTGTTGGCGCCAAGATGGAAGGCCGCGACACGGGCCTTCCAGATCACATCGCCGATCTCTTCCCCGACCGCCTAGTCCCCTCAGAACTAGGCCCCATCCCTGAGGGTTGGCAGGTCCGTGACTTGGGAGACTTCGTAGAGGTTGTACACGGAAGGTCGTATCGCAAGTCCGACCTCACACCTTCGGAGGTGGCACTCGTTACGCTCAAGTCTTTCCGACGGGGCGGAGGGTATCGGGCTGACGGGTTGAAAGCCTATGCCGGTGTCTATGACTCACGACAGGTCGTTAGACCGGGAGAAGTGATTGTTGCCTGTACTGATGTATCTCAAGCGGGCGATGTCATTGGGCATTCAGCAGTCGTACAGCCATCTGATTGTTTCAGCAAGCTAGTTGCCTCACTCGATGTTGCGATTCTGCGATCCGCGACTAGCGACATGTCTCCAGAGATACTCCTTCAGATTGTCAAATCACCTGCCTTCGTATCCCATACGTCGGGTTACGCGACCGGAACTACTGTCTTGCATCTCGACAAGAGCTGCCTTCCGCACTATAGGTTCGTGTGCCCATCCTCGGTGTTGCTAGATTTCTTCTCTGCGGTTAGTAGGGTTATGATGCATGAAGTTCTTGTCCTAGAGCGCCGAGCGGCCTATCTGCGACAACTACGTGATGTCCTCCTGCCGCATCTAGTCGGCAATCACCGCGACTCGTCGGTCACAGAGCAGGGTCAGAGGCTCGCACTGTCTGTTGCACATGCGTAGTTATATCCGAGCCATTTGTAGTCCCATCTTCATGGTTGCGGCGGCGGCGTTGGAGGGCCTACTCTTGGGCAGCCCACAACCCGATCTGAAGGAGTCTCAACATGTCGGATGATGCAACCTCGCAAGTCAAATCGAACCATGCTGCCTACGTCAAGAAGTACAAGATCCAGGCAGAGAGTCACCACAACGGCGAGACGGCCTTGATGGTTGACGGCGAGATCGAAGCATACTACACAACCGCCAGCGAAGCGTACGCCGCAGGCGACGAACAGTACGGACTCGGCAATTTCTCGATCCAACAGGTCGGGGCAGATGCCATCGGCTTGGGCGCGCAGGCCCTCGCCCTGATGTAGATGCCCACGTTTGTCAAGCGCGAAAATAGCAATCGCGTCCTGCTCCAGGTCGCAGCGACGGTCGGAGCCGATGGAACCGGCAGACGACTATATTCGGCGTGTCCCGCGCGGCCGCCGATCCGCCGCGCGGGCTGCGGATCCGTCACCGACGTGGCGGGCGAGGCTCCAGATGTCGATGAGGAGGGTGGGGCATGAACAGGCGCACTCTCGCTAGCCAGTTCTCCACACCGAGCGACTCGACCTGGAAGACGCTGGTGCTTGAGGCCCACACCGGGCCGCTTGGCCCCGGTGCTTACCTCGCTGAGGTGTACGGGAAGGCGCGGGTCCAGCCGACCGAGGACGTCCACTTGCACCAGGTTGTGGCCGACTACGGGGTGGAGTTCACCGTGGACGCCCTCGACGGGCGCTTCTGGTCGTTTCACTTCACCAGTGACTCCCAGGCGGCGATTCGGGCGGCTCGGGCCAAGGTGTCTGATCGGCGCGACCTCGACTTCGTGTGGCTGCCCACCCAGCACCTGCGCCACATCCGAGCCGGCTGCCGGCCGTCGTTCGTCAAGGCCGACTTCAAGGGTGCCTCCACCCGCACCGATGACGACATCCAAGACCTGTCGATCTCGGTGCGCGGCCGCCACGCCGACGAGTTTCTCGAGACCGTCACCGGCGCCGACGGCCACGGCCACGCCTTCTCCATCGATCGCATCACCATCCCCATCGCTGACGACGACTTCGGCTTCGTCAACCACGCTGTCAATCGGCGGGCACACTTCGTCGCACGAGGCGACTCGTTCGCGCTGCACCAGCGGGTGATCGCTGACGTGATCGCCCGCTACCGGGCCTTCGTGGAAGCAGTAGAGGCGCGCACCACCCGCTTTGTGGCGCTGGCCGGCGACGGGGGAGGCGCACTCCACGGTGCCCCGATTGAGATCAGCTTCTCGCGTCCGCTGCCCAGCATCGAAGCGCTGTTCGAAGAACTGTTCTCATCGCGCGAGCCCTTCCGGCTCTGGGGCCTGTATCAGGCTGACGAGCGCTACGGCGAATGCGACGCGGTGGACCTCCATGTCGGAGCGAGCCTCAGGATCGAAGCCCAGCCCGAGTTTCTGCGGGTGCAGGTCTACGACGGCGCCTGCGGCAACACCGTCGCTCGGCTCGTCTCCAGCCTCCAGCACCGAGTCGACGGCGCGCTCAGCCTCGTCGATCCCGAACTCGATGCCCTGCTAACGCTGGATCCCGCCCTCCAGCCCGCCTGACAACTGGCAGGAAGATACCGGTCGTGGTGAGTGAACGAATCTAATCTTGTATAGGCGTGTATAGGAAAATTTCCTATGCAGCTACATGTGAGGCTATGGCTCTCATCGGCGGTCGGTCTTGAATTCGCCATGGCTGCGGCCGGGTCGGCATTGGTGGTCCGCCTTGGTTGCCGGTTGTTGGCTCGGCTGGTGCTATGAAGTCAGGCGTGCGGACCGTCATCACGCTGCCTGAGGAGTTGCATGCTCTAGCCAAGCAGCGTGCCGCCGATCTCAGGATCAGCTTCTCGGAACTCGCGCGGCGCCTCTTCGAGAAGGAGTTGAGCTTGCCGAACTCACCGGGTGATATCGACTCCGTCTGTGGGATGGTGACCGGAACGCCGTTCGACATGGCCGTCGACGGTCAGCAGATCTTGGGCGAGGCTGTCGATTGGCTGCACAGTCAACGGGGATCGAGCGGGCCAGCAGGGAGGGACGAGTCGTGACTGGATTAGACGCTGCTTTGCGGGAGGCGGTCTTTGAGCGGATCGATGCGGACCGGGAGCTGCTGGCCGACACTTGTCTGGAGCTGGGCAACACCTTTGCGCCCTGTGGCCATGAGCAGCCTGTGGCCGACGCGGTCAGCGCCTGGTATGAGCGCTACGGCATACCGGCGCGCCAGCAGCGGATCCTGGCCGACCGCTCCAACGTGGTGGCCACCCTGTCGGGGTCGAGGCCGGGGGCCAAGAGCCTGATCTTCAACGCCCATCTCGACACCGAGATCAGCGGCGCCGACCATGCCAACCTCATGGAGTCGAGCGACCCCAACCTGGTGGGCGCCTGGCGCGAGGGCGACCGCATCTTCGGCCACACCGTGCTCAACGACCGGGGCTGCATGTCGGTGTTCATGGTGATGGCCAAGGCCCTCGTCGACGCGGGTGCCAGCCTCGGCGGCGACGTGATCCTGACCTCGGTGGCGGGCGAGACCGGCATGGCGCCCGTCGACGAGTACCAGGGCCTCAACTACGAGGGCAAGGGCTTCGGCACCCGCCACCTCGTCGACCACGGTGTGCGGGCCGACTACGCCCTGGTGGCCGAGACCACCGCCTGGTCGAAGTCGTGGATCGAGTGCGGGGCGGTGTACCTCAAGATCACCCTGCGGGGTCGCAACATGTACACCCCCCGGCTGATACGCGAGCCGGACCTGCCCGACCATCCCAACGCCATCGTCAAGGGAGCGGTCGCAGCCACCGTGCTGGAGGCGTGGGGCATCGACTACGAGGAGCGCAACTCGTACATGTCGGAGCTGGGGGAGGTGCGGCCCAAGGCCCAGGTGGGCGCCATCCGCGGCGGCGTGCCGTACCGGCCCAACCGCTCGTCGCCGGTGTGCAAGCTGTACATGGACGTGCGGACCCCGCCGGGCGCCGACCAGGACGCGGTGGTCTCCGAGGTGCGGGCGGTGGCCCGCTCGGTGGATCCCGCGGCCGAGGTCGAGTGCTACATGGCCAAGGCGGGCCGGGTCGGCACCGGCGTGGGGCCGCTGAGCGATGCGGTGGAGAGCGCCTACGGCGAGATCGTGGGAGGCGCCACGCCCCCGCCCCAGGTGGCCCACACCTCCATGTGGCGAGACACCAACATCTTCAACGCGGTCGGGATCCCGTCGCTGACCTTCGGCCCGCCCCGAGGCTCGGCCGCAGTCCAAGGCACCGGCCACTTCGAGCTAGACGATCTAGTAGCCGCCGCCAAGGTCTACGCCGCGACAGCCATAGATCTCTGCGCCTAACCGCCGCCGGGCAAGCCACCGGCTCGTCCTCTCGGCTTGAACAAATTGGGCTCTCCGCGTTTCCCCGGCCAACTCATGCCCGCTCCCCGGCCCGACCAGGTCGAGCCTCAGCGCCTCCACCAAGTACTGTCGCACTGTCGGCGAGTCGGTGAAGGCGGTCTGCGACAGCGGGGGCTTAGCGTTCATTCGGCAGCGAGGCCACGCAGCCATTTGCGAGGTCGTAGGATCGATGGCCTCATCGGGCGGCACCCGGTGGCGGCGAGATTCTCGCGGCCATCGAGAGTGAGGTCGACTGCTTCAGTAGTCGTCGAAGAGTCCTGGTACTTCGTTGACTGCTGCTTCCAGATTCGTCGTCTTGTCGGCTGGTCTAGCCTGTTCCAAGAGCTTCACGATTTCCGCTTGCTCGTCGTGGCTTGAGAGCGACAGCGTGATTGTGTCTCTGCTCTGCCTTTGGAGTCCGCCGAGACTCTGCAGAGCATTGGCCAAGACATCTGTCGCCGCTGCGGCAAACTGTCGTCGATCAGCATCCATCCATCGGTCGAAGACTCCAAAGGTTGCCCGGCTCAGCAGTGCGGTCCCAGTGATCTCAAGAGTCGGCGTTGGCACGGCTGCCTGACCAACGACTGCCATTGCTTCAACGATGGTGCGGGCTGTCAACTCCCTGTACCCGTCGGCTTGAAGTTCTGGATCTTGGGTGCCTTCTATACCGGGCGTCCATGGGATCACGTAGAGGGGCCGGATGTCGTCCTCGCCGTGACGATGCAAGACAGTCGCAGGCGTCTGGAGTGCTCGTTGGGCGGGCTCAGGCAGATCGGAGAGGGGAGAGGTCGAGAGGCTCGCTCCCTCGTCGTCTATGGAGATTCCGACTGTGGCGGTGGGTGCAGCGGGCACCCCCTGGGAGGCAATGGACTCGCTCAATCCTTGAAGGGTCTCCGCGAGGCGGACGGCGTCGCTCTCGACGGTTCCGTACACGGTATGACCCGGCCGGGGCTGTGTCTCGGCGTACGATTCTGCCAGGTCATGGGAGGCGACGATCAGCTTCACGGCTTGTCGCACGTTCGACGAGTCTTGGGAGAACCCGCGGGACTTGAGTTCAACGACCAGCGTCGCCGGATGGTCCTGGTTCTCGAGGCAGAGGTCCGGGCGGCATGGCGAGCGGTCGGCGGAGTCTGTGATCGTGCGCAAGGCCGAGGCGGTCCGCGCGTCGCCAGGAAGGAGTAGCGGTCTGCCCAGCGACTCGACTCGGTAGCCGGCCCCACGCAGAACGGGCTGCACGGCAGTCATGTCGGGGAGATCCTCAAGCGCCCACAGCAGGACGTTGAGTTGAAACACCGGGTCGGCGGCAAGGACTGCGTCGGAGGTCATGCGACGATGCTGGCGGCGTTGGCCACGGCGTTCTCGTAGGGCTCGCTACCGAGCCAGGCCTTCGCGGTCGGAGCAAGCTCTCGCTGCACGTTGGTGACGAGTCGGTGGACTGTGTTCCCGCACGTTCCGTGGGGCAGCACGGCGAGGAGATTCTGGCTGGTGGCCTCCAGTAGGAAGGGTTGCCAGAGGTGCCGGTCAATGGCCACGACGTGTGCCTTGGTGGGGCCGCGCCGCGTGACGAAGCCTCCGATGCGGAAGCGGCTCGTGCGCCGTTCGAGCGCAAGCTCTACGAAGCGGTCGAATAGCGGCTCGGTGAGCGGCTCGCCAAAGTCGATGACGAGGGGACTGCCACTGATCTTGAACCCGCCCTCGCCAGCGTCGGTGGTGTCGACCCATAGTCGATTCTCGGCGTGCTCGGTGACGCTGCGGTACAGCGCGAGGACGCGCCGCACCGTTGCGCGGTGGTCGGCGAAGGAGTCGCTGCGGTTCGTGGCGCGGCCGTCGTAGTTGAGGCGGTGGCCGCCGCGACCGGCCGCTGGCATCTGCAGGTGCACCAGCGAGTGCAGCGGGTCGTAGGACTCGATGAGCCGGTGCAGCTTCTCATTGAGCACCGAAAGGCGCTCGGTGAGAGTGACGACCGAGCGCCGACGCTCAACGAAGGCGCTCGGGGTCTCATAGTCGGCATCGTCGACGCCGTCGTCTTCGATGTCCGTACCGAGGCCATCGATCGGCTCGTAGCGCGCCTCGTGCTCGAATCCGAGTCGCACGTAGCGCTGCGGCGGCGTGGTGGCCTGCACCTGCCGCCACAGCTCGAACAGGATCGGCGACGACAGCCAGAGCCGGTCGAGCCACGGGCTCGTCTCCACCCTCTGGCGCACCCACCGGTCGCTGTGTTCCACGGCCATCTTGGTGTAGAAGACGGGGTGCCTGTCGTCGAGCTCCTCGATCAGGCCGACCACCTGACCGCCGTGACCGGCGTCCTCGACACGAAACAGCGTGTCGTCTAGACGGTGCAGATGCACCTGACCGGCGAATCGGCTGGCCAGGTCGGGCATCTGCCGGTCGCTGCCAGCGGTCTCCAGCATGTAGGTCTTGACCAGCTTGCGGCCGGTGTCCGGATGCTCGACGTCGGCTGCGTCAGGCACGGGATGGCCCTCCAGGTAGTCGGCGAACTCTCTCCGGCTCGCCAACCGAGGCAGGTATCCGACTTCATCGGTCATGGCCGACAGCGTAGGCCGGGCTTCGCCTTGCCCCGGCTCAAGGCGCTCACTTGCCATCCGCCAGCAAACCGTACTTGTCAACGGCCGTTGTCATCGACGGTCGGCGTCATCATGATGGGCGGCAGCCTTGAGACCGAGGGCGTGCTGCTGTCCGGCGGCGATGCCTTGGCAGTGTCGGGGGCCAGAGCCATGCGGCGAGGCCACCTCGCGTTCCTCGTGTTCGGGGGCCGCTGGGCTGGGGGTCAGTAGTGCCAGTGGTAGGGGGTCCAGTCGGGGGGGCGCTTGGTTAGGAAGGCGTCGCGGCCTTCGGCGGCCTCGTCGGTCATGTAGGCCAGGCGGGTGGCCTCGCCTGCGAACACCTGCTGGCCAATCAGGCCGTCGTCCACCAGGTTCAGGGCGAATTTCACCATCCGCTGGGCGGTGGGGCTCTTGGCGTTGATCTCGCGGGCCCAGTCCAGCGCGACCTCCTCCAGCTTGGCGTGAGGGACCACCTGGTTGACCATGCCCATCTCGTGCGCCTCCTGCGCCGAGTAGGTGCGGCCCAGAAAGAAGATCTCGCGGGCCCGCTTCTGGCCGACGAGTCGGGCCAGGTAGGCCGAGCCGAAACCGCCGTCGAAGCTGGCCACGTCGGTGTCGGTCTGCTTGAACCGGCCGTGCTCGGCACTGGCCAAAGTCAGGTCGGCCACCGCGTGCAGGCTGTGGCCCCCGCCCACCGCCCAGCCCGGCACCACCGCCACCACCACTTTGGGCATCATGCGGATCAGGCGCTGCACCTCCAGGATGTGGAGCCGGCCCGAGCGCCCGGCGTCGATGGTGTCGCCGGTGTCGCCGGAGGCGTACCGGTAGCCGTCGCGGCCCCGGATGCGCTGATCGCCGCCCGAGCAGAAGGCCCAGCCGCCGTCTCGGGGCGACGGCCCGTTGCCGGTGATCAGCACGCAGCCCACATCGCCCCACATACGGGCATGGTCGAGGCAGCGATACAGCTCGTCGACGGTGTGGGGCCGGAACGCGTTGCGCACCTCCGGGCGGTCGAAGGCCACCCGAACTGTGCCCTGATCGACCGCTCGGTGGTAGGTGACGTCGGTCAGGTCGTCGAAGCCGTCCACGGCCGTCCACGCCGCCGGATCGAACAGCTCTGATACCACCGTCCGCTCCCGAGTCGGCCCCCGCTAGACGAAGGCTGAGGCGAAGACCAGCGACACGATCGTCATCACCTTGATGAGGATGTTCATCGACGGCCCGGAGGTGTCTTTGAACGGGTCGCCCACCGTGTCGCCCACCACCGCAGCCTTGTGCGGATCGGAGCCCTTGCCGCCGTGGGCGCCGGCCTCGATGTACTTCTTGGCGTTGTCCCAGGCGCCGCCCGCGTTGGCCATGAAGATGGCCAGAGCGAAGCCGGTCACCAGCGCCCCGGCCAAGAAGCCGCCCAGCGCGTCCACGTCGATGAAGCCGATCACCAGCGGCACCAGCACGGCCAGCGCTCCCGGCGCCAGCATCTCTCGCAGCGACCCCCGGGTGGAGATGGCCACGCACGCCGCCGAATCGGGCTCCACGCCGGGAGTGCCCTCGCGCAGGCCCGGAATCTCGCGGAACTGGCGGCGCACCTCCTCGATCATCTTGTTGGCGGCCCGGCCCACCGCGTCGATGGTGAGGGCCGCGAACAGGAACGGCACCATGGCGCCCAGGAACAGCCCGATGAACACGTCCACCGCGCCGATGTCGAGGCTCAGCGCGAAGGATTCGCCCTGCTCGGCGGCCGCGCTCTCCAGCGCCACCTCGAAAGACTTGAACAAGGCCAGGGCGGTGAGCGCAGCCGACCCGACCGCGAAGCCCTTGGCGATGGCGGCGGTGGTGTTGCCCAGCGAGTCGAGCGCGTCGGTGACCTCCCGCACGCTCGGATCGAGCTCGGCCATCTCGGCGATCCCGCCGGCGTTGTCGGCAATGGGTCCGTAGGCGTCCACCGACACCACCACGCCGGTGGTGGCCAGCATCCCGACCGCGGCCACCGCGATGCCGTAAACGCCGCCGAAGGTGGTGTCGCCCAGGGTCTGCTGGCCGCCCCAGTAGGCCACCAGCACCCCGACCGCGATCAGCCCCACCGAGGCCGCCACCGACACCATCCCGGCCGACACCCCCGACAGCACGGTGGTGGCTGGACCGGTCTCGGCCTGCGAGGCGATGCGGCGCACCGGCGCGAAGTGGTCGCTGGTCCAGATCTCGGCCACCTTGCCGATGCCCCAGCCCGCGGCCAGCCCCCCGATCACCGACACCGGCAGCCCGTGCCAGCCGTCGAACAGGGTGCCGTCGCCGAAGAAGATCCGGCCCACGACGAGGGTTCCGATGACGGTGAGGATCATGGCCACGGTGGTGCCCCGGTGCAGCTGCTTGGACAGGGCCTTCACGTCGGTGCTGTCGCCGCCGCGCACCGCGAACGAGCCGATGATGGCCCCGACCATGCCCACGAAGGCGATGGCCATGGGGAACATCAGCAGCTGCACGGTGCGGTCGTCGCCGGCCATCTCCGCGGTCAGCCCCAGGCTGAAGGCGGTCAGCGCCACCGGCGCGATCAGCGAGCCTGAATAGCTCTCGAACAGGTCGGCGCCCATGCCGGCCACGTCGCCGACGTTGTCGCCCACCGCGTCGGCGATGGTGGCCGGGTTGCGGGGATCGTCCTCGGGGATCCCGGCCTCCACTTTGCCCACCAGGTCGCCGCCCACGTCGGCGGCCTTGGTGTAGATGCCTCCGCCCACCCTGGCGAACAGGGCGATGGAGCTGGCCCCCAGGCCGAAGGCGGTGAAGATCTCGAAAGCGTCGTCGGTGCCGATCCACTCCACGAACAGCAGGTAGGTGAAGGCCAGGCCCAGCAGCGACAGCCCGGCCACCGAGAAGCCCATCACCGCGCCGCCCCGGAAGGCGAGCGGCAGCGCCTTGGCCGGGCCGTCGATGGCCGCGTTGGTAGTGCGGGCGTTGGCCATGGTGGCCACCGTCATGCCCGCATAGCCGGCGCCGGCCGACAGCACCGCCCCCAGCAAGTAGCTCAGGAACGAGAGCGCCACCCCGGTGATCACCGGTATCAGCACCGCCATGACCACCACGAAGCCCGCCACCCAGGTGTACTCCTGGCGCAGGAAGGCGCGGGCCCCGGCCTGGATCTGCCTCATGATCGAGACCATGCGCTCGTTGCCGGCCGGGGCGGACGACACGTCCTTGTAGTAGAAGGCCGCGAGCACGAGCGCGGCCAGAGCCGACACCGCTGCGATGTAGGGGATGGCTTCCAAGAGACTGCTCCTCTGCTGGAGTCTGGGGACGGCCCGCGAGCCTACCCTTGGGCTATGTCAGCACCGCGGCCCACAGGCCGAGCAGATGCAAGTGAAGCGGCGCCGCGGGAGGCCAAGGATCGGCTTCGGAGCGCCATGCGGGCCCGGCGGGCGGGCTTGAGCGCAGAGGCCGTCGCCGCGGCCGGCATCGCGGTGTCCCGCAGGCTGGAGTCGCTGCCGGCGATAGCCGAGGCCGGCCGGGTCGCCGCCTACCGGGCCGTGCGGGGCGAGGTCCCTCTCGACGAACTCCTGCGCGGCGCGCGCCGCGAGGTGTTCACCGTGCCCCGCGTGACAGGCGTCGATCTGGAGTTCGTGGCCTGGCGCGACGGCCAGTCGCACACGTCGGGATCCTTCGGCGTCTCCGAACCGGTTGACGGCGAGTTGGTCGCCCTGGCCGACCATGACACCGTGCTGGTGCCTCTGGTGGCCTTCGACGGGCGCTGTCACCGTCTGGGCCAGGGAGGGGGGTTCTACGACCGGGCACTGGCCTCTTTGCGTCCCGAGGACCGGCCGGTGACCATCGGCGTGGCCCACTGGTTCCAGCGGGTGGATCAAGTGCCCACCGAGCAGTGGGACGTGCCGCTCGACGCGGTGGTGACCGACCGCGACCTGTTGATCGCCAAGGAGAGTCGCCTGCGGTGATCTCGACCGAATGGGTCTATCCGCTCGGCGTTGTATTTCCCGCTCACGTTCGCTGCCTCTGAGGCGCTAGAACATAGCTGTGCATGTGATCGTTGTGGGGGCCGGCGAGGTCGGGTCCTACGTGGCCGCCCGCCTCAGTCACGAGCGCCACAACGTCTCGGTGGTAGACACCGACTCCCACCGCCTCCGCCAGCTCGGCGCCGAGCTCGACGTGCTCACGGTGGAGGGCAGCGGCACCCACCCCAGCGTGCTCTCTGACGCCGGGCTCGACGACTGCGATCTGGTGGTGGCCGTCACCAGCCGCGACGAGGTCAACCTGGTGACGTCGCTCATCGCCAAGCAGCGGGGCGTCGGCAACACCATCGTGCGCATCGAGTCCGAGGAGCTGCGCAGCCGGGCATCGGCCGACCTGCGCCAGACGTTCCAAGCCGACCTGGTGATAGACCCCGACCACCAGACCGCGGAGCGGATCCTCCATCTGCTCGACTACCCCGGCGCGTCGGAGATCGCGGTGATGGCCCAGGGGGAGGCCATCGTGATCGGCACCCGCCTCGAGGCCGACGCCCCCATCGTGGGCCGGCGGCTGTCGGAGATCGCGGCCGAGTACGAGCCCGACTGGGAGTTCATGGTGGGGTCGATCTCGCGGGGTGAGCACACCTACATCCCCCGGGCCGACTACGAGCTGATGGCGAACGACCTGGTGCGGGTGGTCTGCAAGCGGCGAGCCCGCCGCCGGGTGGCTGCTCTGCTGGGCCTGGGCACGGGCGCAGTCCGCCATGTGCTGCTGCTGGGCGGGGGCCGCACCGCCGAGATCCTGGCCGCCCGCCTGGTGTCGAGGGGGGTGGAGGTGGTGGTGGTCGAGCGCGACGCCGAGCGGGCCCTGGAGCTGGCCGAGGACCTCAGCGACGTGCAGATCCTGGAGGGCGACATAACCGATGCCGACCTCCTCGAGGAGACCGACCTCGGCCGGTTCGACGCAGTGGCCGCGCTGACCGGCGAGGACGAGTCGAACATCCTGGCCTGCCTCTACGCGAAGTCGGTGGGAGCGTCGGAGACCATCGCGGTGGTGCACAGGCTGGCCCTGCTGTCGCTGCTGGACTCCGCCGGCGTGGATGTGGCCCTGTCGCCCCGCACCGCCACCGCCGACGGCGTGATGCGCTTCGTGCGCGGCGACGTGGCTGCGGTAGCCACCTTCCTGGAGTCAGACGCCGAGGTGCTGGAGGTCGAGGTGGAGTCGGGCAGCCCCGCCGACAACTCCCTGGTGCAGGATCTCAAGCTGCCCAAGGGGGTGCTGATCGGGGCCATAGTGCGCGACGGCAAGCCCCAGATCGCCCGCGGCCGCAGCCGGCTGCGGGGCCGCGACCATGTGGTCGCCTTCGCCACCCCGGACTTGGTGCGGGAGGTCCGTCGGCTGTTGACGTGCAACGGCTAGCAGCGAGCGCGGATTGATGGCAAGCCTCTCGCACTGCGGCGGTGTGGCTCCCGCTCTTGTTCGCTGCGCCCACGGGCCGCGGCCTCGACCGTATGGGCTGAATCCGTGCCATTGCTCGCTCGGCCTCTAGCTCGCCCGGGCGTACTGCGGCGCCTGGGCCGGCCGAGGCGCACCCGGCCGCTGCTGGACGGCTCTGCGTCGCGGGCGCCGGTGCGGATCGTGTCGTGGACGCTGGCCTCGATCGTGGAGGCGGGTCTCGTGCTGGGCATCGCCACCATGGTGTGCGGCCTGGCCGGCATCGGCGACGACAACGCCGATGCCATCACCCTCGCCGTGGTGGGAGCACTTTGCGCGGCTCTGGCCGCGGCTGCACGGCGGCGGGTGGCGCCCCCGCACCGGCCGACCCCTGGCCGGGTGTTCGCCGGTATCGGCCTGCTGTGGACGGTGCTGGTGTTGTTCGGTGCGGCCCTCTACGCGGCCACCGGCGCGGTGGGTCGCCTCGACGACGCCCTGGTCGAGTCGGCGGCCGGCTTCACCACCACCTCGCTCACCCTGCTGGACGCGTCCGAGGCGTCGCGGGCGGTCCTGCTGTTCCGGTCGGCCACCAGCTGGGTGGGGGGTCTGACCGCGATATTGATCGCGGTGGTCACCCTGCCGACGGTGCTGCGGTCGACGGCGCTCATCGGCTACTCCACCGGGCGCCGGGGCCTGGATCTCGTGCCCAACGCGGCGGTGGGCACCCGCCGGGTGCTGGTCCTCTACTCGGGATTCACCGCCGCCTGTGTGGCCGCCTACCTGCTCACCGGCCTCGGCGTCACCGAGGCTCTGGTGGTGGGGGTGGGCACCGCCTCCACCGGGGGCTTCACCGGTCGGGCCGACTCGCTGGCCGGCTACGGCACCGCCACCCAGGCGGTGGCCGCGGCCGGGATGCTTGTGGCCGGCGCGGGGATCTTCGTGGTCTGGTGGCTGGCCCGGGGAAGGCTGCGGCCCCTGTGGCGCTCCCAGGAGCTCAGAGCCTTCGCGCTGCTGCTGGCAGTGGCGGCTGTGGTCATGGCCGCGCACAACGGCATCGGCTGGGGCGAGGCCGGCTTCATGGCGGTGTCGATGATGAGCACCACCGGGTTCGCGGTGTCCGACTGGACCTCATGGGCGCCGTCGGCGACGGTGGTGATGCTGGTGGCGGCCGGAATCGGCACCATGATGGGTTCGCCGGGGGGCGGCATCAAGGTGATGCGGGCCCGGCTGCTGATGGGCGCCGCCGGGGGAGAGCTGCGCCGTCAACTCGACTCCTACGCGGTGGTGCTGGTGAGGCGCGACGGCGAGACCCTGTCGAGGCGCACCCTGGACCGCCTCGGCGGCCACCAGATCGCCTTCGTGGTGGTGGTTGGGGCGGGCGCCCTGCTGCTGGGCGTCTCGGGGGCGTCGCTGGCCGGCAGCGTGTGGGGCTCGGTGAGCGCGGTCAGCACCGTCGGCCCCGCGGTGGGCGAGATCGGCGCCTTCGGCCGGCTCGACAACCTCGACTGGGCGGGCCGGCTGGCGCTGGTGCCGCTGATGATGGGGGGACGAATGTCGATCCCGCCGCTGATGGCCGGCGTGGGCCTGGTGTTGCGCTGGTACCGGACCGGGCTGCGGCGGTCGCGCTTCGCGGCCCGGCGCTCGATCTTGAAGATCAAGGAACGCAATGGCTAGGGACTGGCCCGGGAGCCGGGTCGCCTCCACCACGCTGCACGTCATCGGCATCGCGCTGTCGGCGGTGTCGGCCGGGATGGCGGCCTGCGCGCTGCTGGAGCTGCTCACAACCGGGCGCGACACCGCCGCGCTGGCCGCATCGGCCGGGCTGACCGCCGCGGTCGGCGGGCTGCTGTGGCGGCTCACCCGTCCCGGCGCCATCCGCAAGCGCCACATCTTCTCCACCGTGGCGTGGACCTGGGTGTGGATCACCGCGCTGGGGGCGCTGCCGTTCATCCTGGCCGGCACATTCGCGGTCGGCGGCGCCGACGTCAGCGAACAGTTCGTCAACAGCCTGTTCGAGTCGGCGTCGGGCTTCTCCGCCAGCGGCTCCACCGTGCTGGCCGACTTCGAGAGCCCCGGCCGGGGCCTGATGATGTACCGCCAGCTCACCCACTGGTACGGCGGGATGGGAGTGGTGGTGCTGGCGGTGGCGGTGCTGCCGTTTTTGGGGGTCGGCGGCCTGGAGCTGATCTCGGCCGAGGCGCCGGGACCCACATCGGACCGCCTCACCCCCAGGGTGAGCGAGACGGCCCGGCGGCTGTGGGTGGTGTACATCGGCTTCACTGCGGCCGCGGCGCTGGCCTTCTTTGCGGCCGATGGCTTCTCGTCGCTCTACGACGCGGTGGCCCACGCCTTCACCGTGGCCGCCACCGGGGGGTTCTCCCCCCACGCCGACTCGATCGGGCATTACGACAGCGTCGCCGTCGAGACGGTGGCCATCGTGTTCATGGTCATGGGGGGCGTCAGCTTCTCGCTGCACTGGCGGGCGGTGGCCGACCGCACCCTGCCGTACCACCGCAACAGCGAGTTCCGCACCTACCTGCTCACGCTGGGCGCGGCGTCGGCCGTCATCGTGGTGCTGCTGTGGCTGGAGAACGGCCTGTCGCTGGGCTCGTCGATCCGGGCCGGGGTGTTCACCGTGGCCTCGCTGGGCAGCAGCACCGGCCTGTCCAACGCCACCGGACCGGGATCGCCCGGCGACTACGTGATGTGGGTGGCCGGGGCCCAGCTCGTGCTGCTGGTGTTGATGGTGGTGGGCGGCTGCACCGGCTCCACCTCCGGCGGCATCAAGGTGATGCGGATGCGGGTGCTGGCCCGGATCATGGTGCGCTCGGTTCAGCACTCCCAGAAGCCCCGGGCAGTGATCCCCATCCGGGTGGGGCGCGACATCGTCAGCGAGTCGCTGGTGTCGCGGGTGGCCGGGTTCTTCCTGCTGCACTTCATGCTGGTGCTGGGCGGCACGCTGGTGGTCACCGCGCTGGGAGGCGACTTCGTGTCGGCGCTGGGCGCGGTGGTGTCGGCGCTGGGGAACATGGGCCCAGCCCTCAACGAGGCCGGTCCCACCTCCAACTACGCGGTCGCCTTCACCGAGCCGGCCCGGCTGGTGCTGGCATTGTTGATGGTGATTGGCCGCCTGGAGATCTTCCCCGTTCTGCTGGCGGTCATGTCCCACCTCCACCGGGTCAAGGCCCTCACCCGAGCCGTCCGCCGCTGAACGCTCGACCCGCCGAAGAGGGTCGGCTTGACGCAGGGCGGGGTGATGCCGGTAGTTTGTAGCGGCGCATCTTGTGCGGTGAGCGGCCAATGACGTCCCTCCCGCCGGGCAGTTCTGCCTGAAGGGCGCGCCGCAGCGAATGACCCGACCCCCGCGAGGACAGCGATGGGTGCACCGCCCCAGGGCCTCTACGACCCGCAGAACGAGCACGACTCGTGCGGTGTCAGCTTCGTGTGCGACATCGGCGGGTCGGCCTCGCACCGGGTGGTGGCCCTCGGGGTCAAGGCCCTGTGCAACCTGGAGCACCGGGGAGCGCTGGGATCCGACCCCCTCACCGGCGACGGTGCCGGCATCCTGATCCAGATACCCGACCGCTTCCTGCGAGACGTGGTGGGCTACGCGCTGCCCCCCGCGGGCCAGTACGCCACCGGCATCGGGTTCCTGCCGCCGTCGCCCGACGACGCCGAGAAGGCGGCCGAGAAGGTGGAGCGCATCGTGCTCTCCGAGGGCCTGCGGGTGATCGGCTGGCGGGAGGTGCCGGTGGACACGTCGGTGCTGGGCTCGGGCTCTCGGGCCGCCATGCCCAGCTTCCGCCAGGTCTTCATGGCGGGCGACGGCCTGGCCGGCATCGACCTCGACCGGCGGGTCTACGTGGTGCGCAAGCGCATCGAGCACGAGGTCGGGCCGGGCGGGGCGGGCTACTCCGCGGCCGAGGACGACGACGCCGCCATGGGCAACGCCGCACCGCCCCACACCGGCGTGTACTTCCCCAGCCTCAGCTCCCGCACCCTCGTCTACAAGGGCATGCTCATGTCGCGCCAGCTCACGTCGTTCTACTCGGATCTGGGCGACGAGCGGGTGGAGAGCGCCCTGGCGCTGGTCCACTCCCGCTTCTCCACCAACACCTTCCCGTCGTGGCCGCTGGCCCACCCGTACCGGATGATCGCCCACAACGGCGAGATCAACACCATCGCCGGCAACCGCAACTGGATGCGAGCCCGCGAGAGCATGCTGTCGTCGCCGCACCTGGAGGGCCTGGAGCGGGCCGTGCCGATCTGCACCCCCGGCGCCAGCGACACCGCCGGCTTCGACGAGGTGCTCGAACTGCTCACCCTCGGCGGCTACTCGCTGGCTGAGGCGGTGCTGATGATGATCCCCGAGCCGTGGGAGCACCACGCCGAGATGAGCGCCGAGCGCAAGGCGTTCTACCGGTACCACGCCGCCCGCATGGAGCCCTGGGACGGCCCCGCCTCGATCGCCTTCACCGACGGCACCGTGATCGGCGCCGTGCTCGACCGCAACGGCCTGCGCCCCTCGCGCTATCTGGTCACCGGCGACGGCCTGGTGGTGATGGCGTCGGAGACCGGCGTGATCGACGTGCCCCAGGCCTCGGTGGTGGAGAAGGGCCGCCTCCAGCCCGGCCGGATGTTTTTGATCGACACCGCCGAGGGCCGCATCGTGAGAGACGATGAGATCAAGGACCGTCTCGCCTCGGCCCGCCCCTACGGCGCATGGCTCGACCAGAACCTGGTGCGCCTCGCCGACCTGCCCGAGCGCGGGGCTCAGGGGGGGTCTCAGCGTGACGAGACCACGCTGGTGCAGCGCCAGCAGGTGTTCGGGCACACCCACGAGGAGCACCGGCTGCTGCTCGCGCCCATGGCCGCCGCGGGCAAGGAGGCGCTGGGCTCGATGGGCACCGACACCCCGCCCGCGGTGCTGTCGGACCGCAACCGGCCCATCTACGACTACTTCAAACAGCTCTTCGCGCAGGTCACCAACCCGCCGCTCGACGCCATCCGCGAGGAGCTGGTGACCTCGCTGTACGCCCGGGTCGGCGGTGAGGCCAACCTCTTCGACCCCCAGCCGGACTCGTGCCGCACCGTGCACCTCGACTCACCGGTGATCACCGACGCCGAGCTGGCCCGGCTGGCCGGAATCGGCGGACCCGGCGGGATCGGAGATTTCCGCGCCGAGGTGCTTCCCGCTCTGTTCGCGGTGGCCGACGACGGCGACGGCCTGCGCGCCGCACTCGACGGTCTGTGCGAGGCCGCCTCCGAGGCCATCGCGGCCGGGGCCAACATCTTGATCGTGTCCGACCGGGGCAGCGACGCAGAGTTGGCGCCCATCCCGTCGCTGCTGGCGGTGTCGGCCGTGCACCAGCACCTGGTGCGCGAGCGCACCCGCACCCGGGTCGGCCTGGTGTCGGAGTCCGGCGACGCCCGCGAGGTGCACCACCTGTGCCTGCACCTCGGCTACGGCGCCAACGCGGTCAACCCCTACCTGGCCCTCGAGACCATCGCGGCCATGGTCACCGAGGGGCTGCACGGGCTCGACCCGTCCATGGGAGTCGAGGCCGCCCAGCGCAACTACGTCGCCGCCGCCGGTGCGGGAATCCTCAAGGTGATGTCCAAGATGGGCATCTCCACCGTGGCGTCCTACACCGGCGCCCAGATCTTCGAGGCCATCGGGCTCGGCCCCGAGCTGGTGGACAAGCACTTCACCGGCACGGCCAGCCGCCTCAGCGGCATCGGCGCCGATGAGATCGCGGCTGCGGTGGCGACCCGCCATCGCAGGGCCTTCGGACGCCGCCGGGCCCATCGCACCATCGAGGCCGGCGGCGAATACCAGTGGCGGCGCGAGGGCGAGTACCACCTGTTCAACCCCGAGACGGTGTTCAAGCTGCAGCACGCCACCCGCGAGCGCCGCTTCGACATCTTCAGTGAGTACACCCGGCGCGTCGACGACCAGTCCAGCCGGCTTGGAACCCTGCGGGGGCTGTTCCGCCTCCGGACCGGCGAGCGGCCCCCGGTGCCGCTCGACGAGGTCGAGCCGGTCGCCGACATCGTCAGGCGCTTCGCCACCGGCGCCATGAGCTACGGATCGATCTCCAAGGAGGCCCACGAGACCCTGGCCATCGCCATGAACCGGATCGGGGGCAAGTCCAACACCGGCGAGGGCGGCGAGGATGCCGACCGCTACCTCCCCGACGCTTCCGGCGACCTGAGGCGCAGCGCGGTCAAGCAGGCCGCCTCGGGGCGCTTCGGGGTGACCAGCGAGTATCTGGTCAACGCCGACGACATCCAGATCAAGATGGCCCAGGGGGCCAAGCCCGGCGAGGGCGGCCAGCTCCCCGGCCACAAGGTGTACCCGTGGATCGCCAAGACCCGCCACTCCACCCCCGGCGTGGGGCTCATCTCACCGCCCCCGCACCACGACATCTACTCGATCGAGGACCTGGCCCAGCTCATCCACGACCTCAAGAACGCCAACCCCGCGGCCCGCATCCACGTGAAGCTGGTGGCCGAGGTGGGCGTGGGCACGGTGGCCGCCGGAGTGTCGAAGGCCCACGCCGACGTGGTGCTCATCTCCGGCTACGACGGCGGCACGGGAGCGTCGCCGCTGACCTCCATCAAGCACGCCGGCGCCCCCTGGGAGCTGGGCCTGGCCGAGACCCAGCAGACGCTGCTGCTCAACGATCTGCGCGACCGCATCGTGGTGCAGGTCGACGGACAGCTCAAGACCGGCCGCGACGTGGTGGTCGCCGCGCTGCTCGGTGCCGAGGAGTTCGGTTTCGCCACCGCGCCGCTGGTGGTGATGGGCTGCGTGATGATGCGGGTCTGCCACCTCGACACCTGCCCGGTGGGGGTGGCCACCCAGAACCCGGAGCTGCGCAAGAAGTTCTCGGGACAGCCCGAGTTCGTGGTCAACTTCTTCGAGTTCATCGCCGAAGAGGTGCGAGAGCTGCTGGCCTCGCTCGGCTTCCGCAGCATCGCCGAGGCGGTCGGACAGGTCGAGATGCTCGACACTGCTGACGCGGTCGACCACTGGAAAGCCGCCGGCCTGGACCTCACGCCCATCCTGCACCTGCCGCCGGTGGCGCCCGGCGCGGCTCGCCATCAGCGGGTCGAGCAGGACCACGGCCTCGACCGGGCCCTCGACCAGATGCTGATCCAGCTGGCCGAGGGGGCCCTGGCCGACCGCCGCCCGGTGACCATCGACATTCCCATCCGCAACACCAACCGCACCGTCGGCACCCTGCTGGGCAGCGAGGTGACCCGCCGCTACGGCGCCGCGGGCCTCGCCGACGACACCATCGTGGTGAACTTCACCGGCTCGGCCGGCACCTCCTTCGGGGCCTTCGTGCCCCGGGGCATCACCCTGCGCCTCGAGGGCGACGCCAACGACTATGTCGGCAAGGGCCTGTCGGGCGGCCGCATCGTGGTGCGCCCCCCGGCCGACGCCAACTTCGCGGCCGAGCGCAACGTGATCGCGGGCAACGTGATCGGCTACGGCGCCACCTCGGGCGAGATGTACCTGCGGGGCCTGGTGGGGGAGCGGTTCTGCGTGCGCAACTCGGGGGCGGTCGCGGTGGTGGAGGGCGTCGGCGACCACGGCTGCGAGTACATGACCGGCGGACGCACGGTGGTGCTCGGCCCGGTGGGCCGCAACTTCGCGGCCGGCATGTCGGGCGGGATCGCCTTCGTGTTCGACCCCCACGGCAAGCTGCCGGTGCGGGTCAACCCCGAGATGGTGGAACTGGAGGCCCCCGACGCCGAGGACATGGTGTGGCTGCGGCACCGGGTGGAGTGCCACCGCCACGAGACCGGCAGCGAGGTGGCCGCCCGGCTGCTGTCGGACTGGGCGGAGGCCGCCAAGAGCTTCGTGAAGGTGATGCCGGTCGACTACAAGCGGGTGGTGCTGGCCGCCGAGCAGGCCCGGGCCGACGGCGCCGACGAGGTGGCCGCGGTGATGGCCGCCGCCCACGGATGATCGAGCGGATGGGTCATGAGCAGCGCCGCACGGCCCGGCCCAAGGCATTACTGGCGGACGCGGCGCCGCCTATTGGGTGGCCGGTGAGCGGGCGAGATGGCTGATCCGCGGGGGTTCCTGCTGCACGACCGGGAGCTTCCGGCGCGCCGGCCGGTTCCGGTGCGGCTGCGCGACTGGCGCGAGGTGTACGAGGAGTTCCCCGAGCCCAGCCTTCAGCAGCAGGCGTCGCGCTGCATGGACTGCGGCATCCCGTTCTGCAACAGCGGCTGCCCGCTCGGCAACCTGATCCCCGACTGGAACGACCTGGTGTATCGGGGGCACTGGCGGCGGGCCATCGAGCGCCTGCACGCCACCAACAACTTCCCGGAGTTCACCGGCCGGCTGTGCCCCGCTCCCTGCGAGGCGGCCTGCGTGCTGGGCATCCACGAGCCGCCCGTCACCATCAAGCAGGTCGAGGTGGAGATAGTCGACCGGGCCTGGGCCGAAGGCTGGATCGTTCCCGCGCCGCCAGCGACCCGCACCGGTTGCCGGGTGGCGGTGGTTGGCTCGGGTCCGGCCGGGCTGGCCGCGGCCCAGCAGTTGACCAGGGCCGGCCACGAGGTGGTGGTCTTCGAGCGGGCCGACCGCATCGGGGGCCTGCTGCGCTACGGGATCCCCGAGTTCAAGATGGAGAAGCGCCACCTCGCGCGCCGACTGGCCCAGATGCAGGCCGAGGGAACCGAGTTCCGGGCCGGGGTGGACATCGGCGCCGACATCGGCGCCGACGAGCTGCGGGCCGACTTCGACGCGGTGGTGCTGGCCTGCGGCGCCACCGCCTGGCGCGACCTGCCCATACCGGGCCGGGAGTTGCGGGGCGTGCATCAGGCCATGGAGTACCTGCCGCTGGCCAACCGGGTGCAGGAGGGCGACCTCGACTCGCCGCCCATCACCGCGCGGGGCAAGCGGGTGGTGATCATCGGCGGGGGCGACACCGGGGCCGACTGCCTGGGCACCGCCCACCGCCAGCGGGCCGCCTCCATCCGGCAGTTCGAGATCATGCCCCGTCCGCCCGACGAGCGCCCCGACGCCAACCCGTGGCCGACCTGGCCCAACCTCTACCGGGTGTCGTCGGCCCACGAGGAGGGCGGCGAGCGCGACTACGCCATCAACACCGTCGAGTTCATCGGCGACGGCGAGGGCAACCTGGCCGCGCTGGCCACCGTGCGGGTACAGCAGTCGTTCGAGGATGGCCGGATGCGCTTCGAGGAGATTCCGGGCAGCAAGGAGGAGATCGCGGCGGAGTTGGTGCTGCTGGCCATGGGCTTCACCGGCCCCGAGCGGGGGCCGCTGATCGAGCAGTTCGGGGTGGAGCTCGACGCCCGGGGCAACGTGGCCCGAGGCGAGGACTGGTCCACCAGCGTCGACGGCGTGTACGTGTGCGGCGACATGGGCCGGGGCCAGAGCCTCATCGTGTGGGCCATAGCCGAGGGACGGGCCTGCGCTGCGGCGGTGGACGCCCGTCTCAGCGGCTCGACCGACCTGCCGGCGGTGGTACGGCCGACCTCGATGCCGCTGCGCTAGCTGTTCTGGGCATCGAGGCTGTTCGGCCGGTCAGGTCAGGCCAGCGAGGCGAAGACGACCACGTTCTCCGGGTAGGTGCGCACGTCGAAGTCATAGTCGCCGCCGCAGGTGACCAGCCGCAGGGTGGGCTGCTCGGTGGGTCCGTAGACCGCATTGGTAGGGAAGGCGTCCTTGTCGTGGCTCTCGGTTGATTCGACCACGTAGGTGACCGTCGATCCGTCCACCCGGTCGATGTGGATCTCGTCTCCAGTCTCCAGGTATCGCAGGTAGAAGAACACGGCCGGACCCTCCTCCCGTGAGTCCACATGGCCGAGGATCACCGCCGGCCCCGTCTCGCCCGGCTCGGGGCCGCCCAGCCACCAGCCGGCCTGGTCGGGATCCTCCGGCACCTCGATTGCGCCGTCGTCTCTCAGGCCCAGGGGAATGATCGACGCCTCCACATCGAGCCGCGGAATGCGAATGACGGCCGGGTTGGGCGCCTGCATCCGGGCACTGCCGACCTCGTCGTAGCCCGCGTGGCCCACCAGCGGCGAGTAGTCCCATGTTGGTATGAGGTCCGGCTCAACGGCCGGGACCGAAGGCTCCACCGCAATGAGCGTCGTTGCCTCTGCCAGCGAAGCTTCGGTGTCCGCTGCCAATGTCTCGGGCACGACGGTCGGCGCCTCCGCCGCGCTGGGTGGTTGAACTGCAAGGGTGGGCACCGGTTCGGCGATTCCTGTAGCGGCCGGGCTGGCGGTTGCAACGCTCGGTGCCGTGGCTGGCGCCTGGACGCTGCCGGTCAAGCGGTCGGAACCGCAAGACGCGACAACGGCAGCGACTACTAGTGCCGCTGCCGTTGTCGGAAGTCTCTGCGCCCAGGGTTTGGCGTCCATCATTGGACCCCGGCCCCGAGCGGGTTGGAATGTCGTCAGGTGTTGCGTCGGGCCACCAGCGCGGCTCCGCCGAGCAGGGTCACGGCTGCGAGGGTCGCGGCCAGTGGCACGGCGATGCCGCTGCTGTCGGATCCGGCGGTGCCGCCCAAGCCGGTGTCGGCGCCACCCATGGGCGCCATGTCATCGCCCATGTCGCCATCACCCATGTCGTCCATGTCGCCGTCGCCCATGTCCATGTCCATGTCTTCCGCCATGAACAGGACGGGAACAACGCTGTTCTCGGTGACCGCGATGTCGCCGGCGCCGAAGGCGAAGTTGGCAGGAACGTCGTGGGTGACCTCGACGGTGAAAGTGCCGTCATCAGCCGCGGTTGCGGGGCCACCAATGGGGATGAGGGCACAGTTGTCGGGCGTGAGAACTGAGAGCCGGGCCGCGAGCTCATCGGGGGGCGTTGCGGTGGTGAGCTGCTCGCCGGGAACGGTGCATGGCACGATGAACACCTGCAGACCCGGGCTCCAGCCCCCGCCGGCGAGCGTGAAGGTGTTCGTTCCCGGCCCGTCCACCACGGCCGGATCGGCCGAGAGGGTGGGGCCGTCCTGCGCGTGCGCCTGACTCGCAAGTGCGAACAGGGCTGCCAGGCTCGCCGCGGCTGTCAGGGCCATGACTCTCTTCATCGGTGCTCGTCCCTTCGGCGTCAGGTGTTGCGTCGGGCCACCAGCGCGGCTCCGCCGAGCAGGGTCACGGCTGCGAGGGTTGCGGCCAGCGGCACGGCGATGCCGCTGCTGTCGGATCCGGCGGTGCCGCCGAAGCCGGTGTCGGCGCCACCCATGGGCGCCATGTCATCGCCCATGTCGTCCATGTCGCCGTCGCCCATGTCTCCATCCATGTCGTCCATGTCGCCGTCGTCCATGTCGTCCATCGGCTCGCCGACCTTGATTGCGGTCATTGCGAAAGCGCTCGGGTCGGCCGTGAACGCCAATAGCACGAGCCCGTCGGCGGGAACGCTGACGGTCATCGACGTTGTGAATGACCCCCCCGGAGCTGGAACCAGTGCGCTCATGGATGCGACGAGGTTGGGGCAGTTGGCGAAAGCTGCCGCTTCATCGAGAGTGGGGGGCAGGACACCTCCGAAGCCAGGGCACTGCGTGATCGCGGGGTCCGCCTGCCAGTCGCTGCCGGAGACCGTCACCTCGTGGTCGCCAGCCTCGCTGACGTACTCGGGATCGACCGACACTGTGGGCCCGCTCTGAGCGGCCGCATGGCTCGCCAGCGCGAACATCGCCAGCATGCTCATCGCGGCCGCCAAGGCCATGATTCTCTTCATCGGTGCTCGTCCTTTCATGGTTGGAGCAAGTCCTTGCGTTCCTCGCAAACCCCCAGCGCGCCCATCGGGGAATGCGCGCGCCTGACTGCGGCGAAGCATACACATTCGTGCCAGCCGGGTCTGAGACCCTCGGACGCGGCGGAGCCCCGAGTAGCCTCCCGGCTTGCGCCGCTCAACTTCTCGGGGCTCCGATTGCGCCTGTCCATCAACCGCATCCTCCCGGCGGATTCTGCGGCATTGCGGGACACTGGCCCGTATCCGGGCCCGTGCCCTGATTCCCGCCCGGACGGCTCCGAGGCGTGAATCCGAATCACCCGGTGGTGCCCGTCGGCACCTCCTGAGGCTCTGGATCGGTTCCATTCCCCGTCGGGATCGGACTCGAATCCGGTGCCTCGGCGACACCCTCGCCCAGAAGGCGGTTCCGGTGACTCCCTCTGCACACCCGGCGGTGTGTTCGGTTGTCTCCGGGCTTCCCGGCGAGGCGGCTCTTCTGCGACCTTGCGACCATCCTCTCCCGTCGGGGATTCCTGCCGCTTGCTCGAAGGAGAACCTCCGTGTCCCCGGCTGACCCACCGGCTCCTGGGAGCCGGCCTGGCTGGCTGGGTGTCTTCTGCGGACCGCTCTGTCAAACTCCGTTCCCGCCGCCTCGGGCCCGAAACCCTCGGCTGCTGGTGCGGTGTCTGACTTCGCTGCTCACTTCGGACACCGGGGATCATGCGGGGTTCGGGCCGGGTTGTCAACCCTAAAGCGCGAAATCCCCATCGAAATCCCAAGCATTCTCAAGAAATCCCCAGCCGCGGCTGTGTTGTCCACAGCTCGTCGCTCATGGTCCCCACCGAGAAGTGGGTCAGGGCTTCCAGTGGCCCCTGTCGATCATGGCCTGGCGCAGCACCGAGGGCCGGTCGGTCATGATGCCGTCCACCCCCATGTCGAGCAGGCGGTGCATCTCGGCGGGCTCGTCGATGGTCCAGACATGGACGGCGACGCCGCGGCGATGGGCCTCGGCCAGCACCCCGGGCCGCACCAGGGTCAGGCCCCGGAAGCGGACCGGCACCTGAGCGGCGTGAAAGCCCAAGCGGACCGGTACCGGCGTGGCGCGCGGGCGCTCGGCTGACTCGGCCCCAACCCGCCCCGGTCGGCGCGGGCGAGCCGAGGCGGCCAGCAGACGCGCCATGCCCCGGGGTCCCGCGCCCACGCACAGCGAGTCGCCCATGCGGTCGCGCACCTGCTGGGTGCGCCGGTCCGAGAACGAGCAAACGCACACCCGCTCCACCGCACCGCTTCGCCGCAGCACCTCTGCCAGCGGCCCGACCGCGGCGTCGCTCTTGGGGTCGATGTTGATCCTCGTGTCCGGCAGCTCCTCGAGGAGCTCGTCGAGGCGCAGAATCGGGTCGGATCCGGCCACCAGAGCCCGACGGAGGCGGCTCCAGGCCAGGTCGCGGACCGCGCCGCGGCCGTCGGTGACCCGGTCCAGCGAGTGGTCGTGGAAGGCGACCACCACCCCGTCGGCAGTGGCGTGAACGTCGGTCTCCACATGGGTGAAGCCCAGATTCACGGCGTGACGGAAGGCCCTCAGCGTGTTCTCGGGGAACTCCTCGGCCCCTCCGCGGTGAGCGAAGGCGATGGGCCCGTCCACATCCAGGTACGGGTGGCAAGCCACGCCCGAACCGTAGCTCAGTACATGATGTGCTCGTCAGGCATCAGACGCTGCCGCACGGGATCAACTGCCAATCCAAGGCCCTCCAGGGCGTGAGCGCCGAGCAAGAGCGGAGCATCGTCCTCGGCGAAGACCACCGCGGTGGGAGCGCTCTCTCCGTCGACAGTCACCCGCGCCCAGCCGATGTGGCTGTCGACGACTCGCCCGTCGGCCAGCCGCAGTCGCCGTCTCCGAGCCGGCTCGATCCCCAGATCGCGCAGCAGGGTGCCGGGAAGCGCGCTGTAAGCCGCACCAGTGTCCACAGTCGCCTCAATGTCCGCCGACCTGTCGCCGTCGAGATCGGAGATCCGTACCGGCCACTTGAACGTGCCCATGGCTCGCTCCCTTCGGGGTTCTGGCTGCGCAGCAACCTAGCCGGAGGATCCATCAACAGCAAACATAAATCATTGTCAGATACTTTGAGGTTATTTCTCGGTGTGTTGCAGCAGTACCGGACCCGGTTATGGGATTCGTTCCAGGCGGAGGACGTTGGCGCTGCGAGACCGGTTGTCGGCGCCGGCGAGCACCGCGACGATCTCGCCGGAGCGGGCGAAGTCGTGCTCGCGGGCCATTGTCACCGCCTGGCGGACCATCTCGTCGTTGGAGCCGCGGTCGTGGACCAGCACCGGCGTGGTCCCCCAGCTCAGGGTGAGCTGCTGCACCGTACGCTCGTTGTGCGACAAGCCAATGATCCGGGCCTGGGGCCTGAACCGGGCCATGGACCGCACCGTGAAGCCGGTGCCGGAGATGGCCAGGATGGTGGAGATGCCGAGCCCGTCGGCAGCCCGCCAAGCCGCCATCGTCATGGCGTCGGTGATGGAGGCGGCGTCGTGGGTCGAGTCGTCGGTCATGCGCAGCTCAGCGAGGCGCTCGGCCCACAGCTCGTAGTCGAACTCCTCATCGGCTCGCCGGGCGATCCGGTCCATGGTGCGCACCACGTTGGCGGGGTCGATGCCGACTGCGGTCTCCCCCGACAGCATCAGCGCCGAGGAGCCGTCGAACACCGCGTTGGCCACATCGCTGGCCTCGGCCCGGGTGGGCGACGGCCGTGTCACCATCGACTCCAGCATCTGGGTGGCGGTGATCACCGGACGGCCGCCGGCGATGCACTGCTGGATGATCTGCTTCTGCAGGTGGGGCAGCTCCTCGATGCTGCACTCGCTGCCGAGGTCGCCCCGGGCCACCATGATCGCCCCGGCGGTCTCGATGATGCCCGACAGGTTCTGCACCGCCGCCCTGGTCTCGATCTTGGCCACCAGCATGGGGCCGCGGGGGTGGGGCTCGGTGCCGACGCGCCGGATGTCGTGGGCGGAGCGCACGAACGAGACGGCCACCATGTCCACACCGAGCTCGATGAAGGCGTCGAGGGCGACGAAGTCGCTGGGGGTGGGGGTGGAAATCCGCAGCCGGTCGGCGGGGATGTGGACGCCGGGGCAGCCCGACAGCACGCCGCCGTGGACGATGCTCACCTTGAGGCGGTCACCGCCCTTGTCGACCACTTCGAGCACCACCCGCCCGTCGCCCATGTCGAGGGTGTCGCCCACCAGCACATCGTCCATCAGGCCCTCGTAGTCCACCTCCAAGACGCTGTCGGTGGAGCGGTCGCTGCCGACCACCATCTCGATAGTGGTGTCGGAGTGGAACTCCACGGGATCCTCGCCGAGGCTGGCGACCCGGACTTTGGGGCCGGGCAGGTCGACCAGGATCCCGACCGGCCGGCCGACCTCCGCGGAGACCCGGCGAATCCGGCGGTAGCGCTCGATGGCCTCGTCGAGGGTCCCGTGGGCCAGGCCGATGCGGGCAACGTCCATGCCCGCAGCCATCATGTCGGCCAGCGTGGACTCGCTCTCGCTGGCTGGGCCGATGGTGGCGACGATCTTGGTGCTCCGCTGCATGGCCGAGAGGCTATCGCCTGTGGATAACTCTGGGTTGCCACCCGAAGCGAGGCAATGGACGGGCTCAGAGGGCGTTTGCGCTTGCGCTATGCGCAGTTGGGGTTGGCGTCGGGTGGAACGGCCACTTTCTGGCCGTACAGCTTGCACGAGCAGGTCTCCACGCAGTCCTGCAGATTGGCGCGCTGCAGCCAGAGGCTCGCGGCCAGCGCGCCGATGAGGACGATCAGCGCCAGTCGCAGCAGCAGTTTGCGCACAATCCGCAGCACCAGCGCGGCCAGCACGCCCAAGGCCACGATCGCGCCGAGGATGATGGCCTGCAACGACTCGGCATCGAGCCATTCGCCCATCACGCGGGGGCTGGGCGGCCGCTCGACCGGCGCCCCGCGTGTTGCGGGGATTCGGCATCGACCCTTTCGCCTATCACCGTCGGGAACAGTAGTTGTAGCCTCGGCGGCGATGAGTGACGCTGGTGTGCCCCTGCTGCCCCACGGCCCGCCCGAGACGGTCCTGGCCCCCGAGCCAGCCGAGACGCAGGCGGCACTGGCCGCGGCGGCTGCGGGCGACGATCCTGTAGAGGCCCTTGGCGCAGTCTGCGCCCGGTGGCCGGGCAGTTTGGAGGCCTGGGTCGCCCTCGGTGAGGCCCTGGAGGCGAGCGATGCGCCGCCGGCGCTGGCCTACGCCGCGTTCCGCGCCGGCTATCACCGCGGCCTCGACCGGCTGCGGGCCAGCGGCTGGCGAGGCTCGGGCTACGTGCGCTGGAGGAATCTGCCGAACCGCGGGTTCCTGCGGGCCCTCGGCGGGCTACAGCGGGTGGCGACCCACATCGGTGAGGCCGACGAGGCCGAGCGGTGCGCGCTGTTCCTGTTGCAACTCGACCCCGACTGGCCGCCTCCCGACTACCCGGAGCCGCGTGGCTGACCTGCGCTTTATGGGTGCGGTGCTGGCGGGCGGGGCCAGTTCCAGGATGGGCACCGACAAGGCGTTCATCGAGATCGACGGCGCGCCCATGGTGGTGCGGGCGGTCGGGGCGCTGCGGGCTGCGGGCGCCGAGCCTGTCCTGGTGGTGGGCGGCGACCATGGCCGACTGGATGCTCTGGGACTGGAGCACTTGCCCGACCGCTACCCCGGACAGGGCCCGCTGGGCGGGGTGATCACCGCGGTGGAAGCACTCGGCGACGCCGGCGTCGATGCGGTGGCGACGCTGCCCTGCGACGTTCTTGAGCCCGATCCCGCCGCCATCCGCGGCGTGGTCGACTGCCTGGTCGAAGATGCCAGTGCCGACCTCGTGGCGCCGCTCGGCGGCGGGGTTCCCCAGTGGATGCATGCTGCCTGGCGCAGACGCTGCCTGGCGCGGCTGCAAGATGCCTTCGACAGGGGAGTGAGGGCGCTGAGCGCGGCCGCCCTTGAGCTGCAAGCAGTCGAGGTGTGCGTGCCGGGAACGGCCTGGTTCGGAGACGCCGACCGCCCCGAAGACCTTCCGGCCTGATTGCGAGGCTGCCCCACAAGCTCTGCGGGGACCGCGGCCTCTAGTGCCCTACTGTGCGGTTGCTGCGTTCTTCGAGGACGAGCTGATCCTTGTCGAAGGCCAGGGCGGCCTGGCCTGCCACCAGGCGGCGCAGCGGCTCGCCCACCATCTCCGCCCGCCAGCCCTGGGCCAGACGGGCATCCGGGTCGCCGCGGATCAGGGCCTCGATGTCGGACCGGGTGGCCAGCAGCGACGGCTCGATCTTGCGCTCGCGGGCGAGCTGGCCCACCCATGAGGTCACCAGCCCCACCGCCGGGCGAAGGCGGTCGATGGCATCGGAGCGCGCCGCCCGCTTCGGGGGAGGCCGCCAGTCTGAGGCGAGCCCGTCGGCGACGGCCTTGAGGATGGCCGGTCCCAGCTTGCCGCGGGCCACACCGTTGCCGACGCCGCGCACCGCGGCCAACTCATCGGCGGTGCGGGGCGCGGCCTGCGAGATCGACACCACAGCCACGTCCGACAGCACATGGCGCACCGGCTGGTTGATCCTGGCCGCCCGCTGCTCGCGCCACATCGCCACCGACCGGGTCACCGGCAGGTCGCGGCGCCGCAGATGCCGGGCCTCCTTGATCCGGGTCCAGGCGTCCTCGGGCTGCTGCCGCTGGCGGTTGCGCTCCAACAGCAGCTCGAACTCGGCCTCGGCCCACCCCAGACGGCCTTCGGTCTTTAGGCGGGACGAGAGCCGGTCGTGGATCTCCAGCAGGTGCATCACGTCGCCGGCCGCGTAGTCGAGCTGCGAGGCCTTGAGCGGGCGCACCAGCCAGTCGGTGAGCCGGTCGCCCTTCGGGGGCTTCCAGCCGATCTCGCTCTCATAGAGCGTCGCCAGCGCGGGCGTGCCGAGACCGAGGAATCCGGCCGCGATCTGAGTGTCGAAGATCCGCTTGGGCGACTGGCCGCAGCAGCAGTCGAGGACCTCCAGATCCTGGCCCGCCGCATGGGCGACCATCAGCCCGCCCGCGTCGAACACCTCGGCCAGCGGCGTCACGTCCACCGCCAGAGGGTCGATCAGCACCAGATCGCCCGGCCAGGCGATCTGGATCAGCGCGGCCTGGGGCCGATAGGTGCGCTCCCGGTGGAACTCGGTGTCGAGCGCATAGCGGGACTCGGCGACGAGAGCGTCCACCACCTTGCGCAGCCCGGCGGCAGAATCGACACAGCGATAGACGGGCCGCGGACCCCGGACGCTCCGGGTGCTTCGACGCCGCGCCACAGGATTATTCAGGTGGGTGCGGGACCCGACTCCACTGGCCTGCCCGACTGGTGCCAGCCGTTGGTGCCGCCGGCGACGTTCACCGCGTCGATCCCTTGGGAGAGCAGGAACCCGACGGCCTGGGCGCTGCGGCCTCCCATGGCGCACACCACGCACACTTCGCGGTGCTGCGACGCCGCCCGGAACTCCTCGACCGCGTCGGGCACCGACGCCAGAGGCACCAGCACCGCACCGGGTATCCGGACCTCCTCGTGTTCGTCGGGCTCGCGCACATCGAACACGGCCGCGCCGCCGGCGCGACGCCGCTCCAGTTCGTCGATATCGATCTCGGGGACGTCGCCAGCTTCCATGCGCGCTCCTTCTTCGGCCGCAGCCCCCGATCCTAGAGCGAGTACGAGAACTGGTGCGCTGGTGTCAGATGATCAGAGCGTAGGAGATCGACGCGAAGGCGAAGATCAGCGCGGCGACGATGGTGATCCGGTCGAGGTTGCGCTCCACCACGGTCGACCCGGCCGCTTGCGCGCCCAACCCGCCGCCGAACATGTCCGACAGGCCGCCGCCCTTGCCGCTGTGCAGCAGCACCAGGAACACCAGCACCAGCGCGGACAACACATGCAGCGGAGCGACGAACCAGATCACGGCCTGCGAGACTACCAGCGATGTGGCCGCATCCCGTCTGCTCTGGCTGTTCCGCGCCATCGGGATGGAGTTCGAGCCGAGGGTGGGCCATACGGTGGCCGCATCCCGTCTGCTTTGGCTGTTCGGTGCCTGCTGCCGGTTGCTCCGCACCTGCCTATGGCCGCTCTGCTCTTGCCTATTGGCCTTCGTCGGAGTCCGACTCTGGGTCGAGGTCGGCCACCGGCGCCCTCGCCGGCGCGGGGTGGAGCGCGGCGTCGGCCGATGACGGGCCGTAGGGATGGCCCGCCGCGGCCGAGATCAGGCCCCGCTGCAGGTCGTTGCAGAAGCCGAGATCGAAGATCAGGCCCTCGCGGTTGGAGATCAAAGCGAAGGTCAGCACGTCGCCGTTGCGGGCCACGGTCACCCCGGCGATGGCCGACACGTCGTTGAGGGTGCCGCTCTTGGCCCACACCGTCTCGGCGGCGGGTTGCGGCTCTGCGTCGCAGTCCCGCAGCGTGCCGCTCTCGCCCACCACGGCCAGACCCGTCACCAGCGGCGAGTCGGGGCCGGCTCGCAGCAGCAGCCCGGCGATCAGGTCGCAGGTCAGGCGGTTGTGCAGCGAAAGCCCCGATCCGTCGGCGATGACGATCCCCGCGGTCGGCACGCCGAGCAGCCGCTGCAGCACATCGGCGACGTCGGTCACCGCGTCGGCGCGGGCTGAGCCCGAGAAGCGCCGGCCGATGTCTTTGAGGAGCATCTCGGCGGTGGTGTTGTCGGAGTGGCGCAGCATCCGGGCCACGATCTCCGACATCGGCGGCGACTCGACAACCCCCAGCGAGAACAGCTCGGAGCGCGGCGGGGCGGTGCCCTTGTCGGCCGGCGCCGACACGGCGATGCCGCGGGACTCGATCAGCCCGTCGAGCACCTCGGCCGCGTGGAGGGCGGGATCGGAGGCCCGCACGTTCTGACGCCGGCTGGCGTAGTCCGCCGATTCCGGGAACGACACGTATCCGTCGTTGAGCAGCAGCGCCGACAGGGGTCCGACCTGGTTGCTGTTGACGTAGGACTGCTTCCAGATGGGCTGGTTGCCGGGCTGGACGATCTGGCCGGAGTAGTCCCGCTCCGCTTCCGGGAACCGCGACTCGTCGGCCAGGACTCGGCCCTCGACTCGGGTGATGCCCCGATCGCGCAGGCTCGCCGCGGCCTGCACCGCCAGATCGGTGAAGTCGGTGTGGGCCATGGGCTCACCGAAGCGCCGGATATAGGAGAGCGTCGACAGGACCGGGTCGCCCCGTCCCACCAGGAAGACGTCGCCGGTGAGCACGCCGTCGGAGGCCGCGGTCACATCCGCGGAGCGCACGAAGACCTCGGTGCTGAACGTCGCCTCGGGGCCGGCGGTCTCGAGGATCACGGCCGCGGTGACGATCTTCATCAGCGAGGACGGCACGAGCGGCGCGTCGGCCTGCTCGCGCAGGACGGGCTCGCCGTTGCGGTAGGCGGCCAGGCAGGTCTGCGGCGGGGCGCTGGGGAGCGCGGCCACATCGGAGAGCCGCTCGAAGAGGCGGGCCTCGGTGACCGGGCCCGACAGCCACGACGGCGTCCGGCGCACGCTCAGCAGGGGCGTGTCCACCACCATCTGGGGAGGACCGGCGTCGACGACCCAGCCCGGATCGGAGTCGGCATTGAGGCGCCGCGCCTGGACATACGAGCCGACCGCAGTGGTGGCCAGCGCGGCCAGCACGATCGAGACCAGGATCCGGCGCATCCATGCCATGGTACGCCGCCCGCCCGCGGCGATGGGACAAGAGCGCGTGGTCGGCATCCGGCTTCGGTAGCGTCGCGGCCATGGACATCGTGGCTGCCCTGTTCATCGACGACATCCAGCTCCGCCAGGTGCCGGGACCCTCCACCCGCATCGACCTGACCGGAGTGCAGTTCTCGGCCGCCGCGCCGTCGGAGGTTCCGTTGGTGTGGGCGCCCCACCTGGTGGTGATCGTTCGCGGCGCGCCGGGCGAGTCGGGCGTCGGGGCGCTTGAGGTCGCCTACTTCCGGGGCGACGAGCAGATAGCCCGCAACGTGCAGCCACTGCAGGTGGAGCTGGGCAAGTTCAACTACCGGCTGGTCCGCGCCGAGCTCGAGTTCACCGACTACGGCACCGTCGAGGCCCGGGCCCGCATCGACGATGGACCGGTGACGGTGGTCCCCTACACCCTGCTGCCGCCCACGGACTGACAGCAGGGCGGGGCCGCTCCCCCCTCGCGTCGGTGGCGTGTTCTATGGTGAGCCGCGGGTGCGCGCAGCGCTAGCCAGCCAGCGGACGGAGGGCCGGTGACTTCCATCGAGAGGCTCGGAATCAACGTCATCAAGGCGCTGGCCATGGACGCGCCCCACGCGGCCCGCTCGGGCCATCAGGGCACGGCCATGGCTTTGGCCCCGCTGGCCCATGTGCTGTGGACCCGGATCATGCGCTACGACGCCGAGCGGCCCGACTGGCCCGACCGGGACCGGTTCGTGCTGTCGGCCGGCCACGCCTCGATCCTGCAGTACGCCATGCTCTACCTCACCGGGCACGGCCTCACCCTCGGCGACCTGCAGAACTTCCGGCAGTGGGGGTCGCCCACGCCCGGTCATCCCGAGGTGGGCTGCACGCCGGGGGTGGAGGTGACCACCGGCCCGCTGGGGCAGGGCATCGCCAACGCAGTGGGAATGGCCATCGCCGAGAGCCAGCTGCGGGCCCGCTTCGGCGCCGAGATCTGCGACCACCGGACCTTCGTGATCGCGGGCGACGGTGACCTGTCGGAGGGGATCAGCCACGAAGCGGCCTCCCTGGCCGGACACCTGGGCCTGGGCCGGCTGACGGTGGTCTACGACGACAACCTGGTCACTATCGACGGCGGCACCGACCTCGCCCTCTCCGACGACGCCGCCGGGCGGTTCCGGGCCTACGGCTGGCATGTCGTCGAGCTGGGCGAGGCGGCCGAGGATTTCGACGCGCTGGAGGCCGGGCTGCGGGCCGCGGCCGAAGTCGAGGACCGCCCGTCGCTGGTGATTCTGCGCTCGGTGATCGCGGCTGGAGCCCCGCAGGCGTCGGGAACCCCGGCCGCGCACGGCTACGCCATCTTCGACGAGGAGATCGCAGCCACCAAAGAACTGATGGGGCTGCCCGCCGACGAGTCGTTCCACGTCCCGGCCGAGGTGCTCGACCACTACCGCCAAGCCGGCACCGCGGGCCAGAGCGAGCGCTTCGCCTGGGAGGCCCGCACCGCCGCCTTCGACGGCGACCGCGGCGCTCTGGAGGCCTGCCTGGCCGCCTCGGGGCGCGCCGGCTGGGAGGACTCGCTGCCGTCGTGGGCTCCGGGCCAGTCGGTCGCCACCCGCCAGGCCTCCAGCACCACCCTGGAGGCGCTGCTATCGGTGGTGCCGGGACTCACCGGCGGCGGCGCCGACCTCACCGGCAACACCGGCACGGCCATCGCCGATGCCGGCGTGTTCGCGGCCGACGACCCCGGAGGGCGCCAGATCTACTTCGGCGTGCGCGAGCACGCCATGGGGGCTGTCGCCAACGGCATGGCCCTGCACGGCGGCGCCATACCGGTGGTGGGCACGTTCCTGGTGTTCGCCGACTACATGCGGCCCGCGGTGCGCCTCGCCGCGCTGTCGGAGGCCAAAGTGATCTTCGTGTGGAGCCACGACTCGGTGGGGGTGGGCGAAGACGGCCCCACCCATCAGCCGGTGGAGCACCTGGCCTCGCTGCGGGCCATCCCCAACCTGAGGGTGATCCGGCCCGCCGACGCCACCGAGACAGTGGGCGCCTGGCGGGTGGCGGTGGAGTCGCCGGGCCCGACCGCGCTGATCCTCACCCGACAGGGCGTGCCGGTGCTGGCCGAGACGAGGGCTGAGGCGGTGGCAGCGGGCGGCTACGCGCTGCGCGAGCCCGACGACCCCGCCTTGACCCTGGTGGCAACCGGCAGCGAGGTGGCGGTGTGCTGCGACGCCGCCGAGGCCCTGGCTGCCGAGGGGGTGGCCGCCCGGGTGGTGTCGCTGCCGTCGTGGGAGCTGTTCGCCGAGCAGCCCCGCTGCGAGCAGGACCGGGTGCTGCGACCCGACCTGCCGTCGCTGGCGGTGGAGGCGGGCGCAACGATGGGCTGGCGGCGCTGGACCGATGAGGCGGTGGGCATCGACCGCTTCGGGGCCTCGGCGCCCGGCGCGGTGGTGATGGAGAAGCTCGGAATCTCCGCCGCCAACGTCGCAGCCAGGGCCAAAGTACTGCTCAGAGGCCGAGCGCCAAGGGACGCTGATTCGAGATGACTGACACCACCAGACTGCACGAGCTCTACTCGGGCTGCGGCCAGAGTCCCTGGCTCGACAACATCCGCCGGGGCTGGATAACCGGAGGCGACCTGCGGCGCTGGGTCGAGCAGGGCGTGCGGGGCCTGACCTCCAACCCGTCGATATTCCAGAAGGCCATCACCGCCACCGCCGACTACGACGACGAGTTCCGCGACGCCATCTCGGCCGGGCTCGATGTCGAGTCGTCGTACTGGCGGCTGGTGACCTCCGACATTGCCGCCGCGGCCTCGGTCCTGCGACCGGTCTACGACCAGTCCGACGGCCTCGACGGCTACGTGTCGGTGGAGGTCGCCCCCGACCTCGCCCGGGATTCGGCCGCCACCGCCGCCGCCGCCCGGCGCCTCCACGAGCAGCTGGCGCTGCCGAACCTCTACGTGAAGATCCCCGGAACAGCCGAGGGTCTGGCCCCCATCGCCGACATGATCGCCGAGGGCAACAGCATCAACGTCACCCTGATCTTCAGCGTCGAGCGCTACCTGGAGGTGGCCGACGCCTACATGTCGGGGCTCGAGCGCAACACCGGCGACCTGTCGGGCGTGTCCAGCGTGGCGTCGTTCTTTGTCTCGAGGATCGACACCGAGGTGGACCGGCGCCTGGAGGCCATCGGATCCGACGAGGCGCTGCAGCTTCGGGGCACAGCGGCGGTCGCCAACGCCAAGGTGGCCTACTCGCACTTCCTGAGGCTCTGCTCCGAGCCCCGCTGGCAGGCGCTGGCCGCTCGCGGGGCTCGGCCCCAGCGGCTGCTGTGGGCCAGCACGTCGACCAAGAACCCGGCCTACCCCGACACCCTCTACGTCGACGAGCTGATCGGCCCCCACACGGTGAACACCCTTCCCGACGCCACCCTGGAGGCCTTCGAGCACCACGGCACGGCCGCGCCCACCCTCGCGTCGGGACTCGACGAGGCGGCCGAGGCGCTCGAGCGCATCGCGGCGGTGGGTGTCGACCTCGCAGCTGTTGCCGCCCAGCTAGAGGACGAGGGCGTGGCCGCCTTCGCCAAGAGCTTCGACGAGTTGCTGGTCGCTCTCAGCGACAAGGCCGACAGCCTCTGATCACGCCCCGGCCGATAGCGATTCGTCTCGGGCCTGGCGACGCCACCTGTTCGACCCTCGATCTTGCGCACCGGGCCGTTGGATGGCGCAGCTGTTCGCTCATCACCCGGTAGTCTGCGGCTCACGCGGGCGGTGACAGATCGGACCGAAGCAGATGCGCGGCCTTCTCGACGGCTCGCCGGGCCCGAGCCAGGCGCTTCTCGTCCTCCGACGGCTTCGTCGCCCCCGCCTCGACCGAATCACGCAAGCTCTCAAGAGCCAGATCCGCCAACTCTTCGGCAATGGCCGAGAGCCGCTCTGAAATATCATGACGCTCATCCATCATGTCTGACACCATAAGATCAGGCGCGGGCAGGTACAAGTAGCGGATGCGACCGCTGACCAGAACCCTGCGCCAGGCTCGCAACCCGCGCCTGCTGGCCGCGTCGGCGGCCACCGGCGTGATTGTGGCGCTGGTGGTGGCCGCCTTCGAGACGCTGGCGCTGCACATCGTGCTGGAGCGGGTCTTGGAGCAGCCCCTGGCCGTGCTGGCCCTGGCCCCCGTGGTCGGCATCGTCGCCTCCAAGCTGGTGCTGCGCACCGTGGGCGGCGGCACGTCGGGCTCCACCTCCGACGAGTACGTCCGAGCGTTCCACGAGCGCCATCCCACCATCGGGTTCCGGTTCCTGCCCGCCAAGCTGCTGGCGGGGGTGGCCACCATCGGCTCCGGTGGCGCCATGGGACTGGAGGGCCCGTCGCTGTACGCCGGCTCGTCGATCGGCCTGTTCGTCCACGAGCGCCTGGGGCGCTTCTTCCGGCGCGACGAGGCCCGATTGCTGCTCACCGCGGGGGCCGCCGCGGGAGTGGCCGCGGTGTTCAAGACTCCGGCCACCGGCGTGATCTTCGCCCTGGAGGCCCCCTACCGAGACGACGTGACCCCCCAGGCGCTGCTGCCCTCGCTGATCGCCTCGGCTGCCAGCTACGTGACGTTCGTGTTCCTGGTGGGCAGCACCCCCGTGGTGCCGTTCCTCGGCGAGGGGCCCGTCGGGGCCGACGGCGCCGCCGCGGTGCTCGACGTGCAGATCGGCGACCTGCTGGGGGCGCTCATCCTGGGAATCGCGGCCGGGCTGGGGGGCCGCGCCTTCGCCTGGCTGGTGCGCCGGGCCAAGCACGCCACCCACACCGTCTCCTGGGTCAAGCGGGCGGCGGCCTCGGCTGTGGCCATGGCCGGGCTGGCGCTGCTGGCCGACGCCGCCTTCGGCGAGGTGCTCAGCCTCGGGCCGGGCACCAGGGCCATGGAGTGGGTGGTGCAGCAGGAGGCGCTGGGGTTGATCGCCCTGCTGTTCGGGATCAGGGTCGCGGCCACGCTGGCCACCGTGCTCGGCGACGGGGTAGGCGGCCTGTTCATCCCGCTGGCCACCCTCGGAGTGATCGGGGGCCAGTTCGTCGGCGTGGCCCTCGACGCCAACTCCACCGGCCTGTACGCCACGCTGGGCCTCGCCGCCTTCCTCGGCGCCGGGTATCGGGCCCCCATAGCGGCGGTGATGTTCGTGGCCGAGTCCACCGGAGCGGCTGCCTTCGTGGTGCCCGCCCTGGTGGCCGCGGCGGTGAGCCAGGTGGTGGGCGGCCCGTCGTCGGTCACCGAGTATCAGCTTTCCATGCGGCTGGGCCACCTCGAGCAGCGCTTCACCCTGCCCCTCAGCTCGATCCTCGCCACCGACGTGCTGACGGTGCCCCCCGACGCCACGGTGTCGGAGTTCGTGTACATGCATGTCTTGGGCCGGCGCGAGCGGGTGGTGCCGGTAGTGGAGGGCAGCACCTACCTGGGCATGGCGCAGCTGTCCCAGCTCTCGTCGGTGGGCCGCGACGAATGGGAGACCACCACCGTCGAGTCCATGATGACGACGGATCTGCCGGCCGGGTCGCCGTCGTGGACGGTGCGTGACGCGGTGGTGGCGATGGAGGCGGCCGATGTCGAGGTTCTGGCCGTGACCGACGGTGCCGGCAACTTCATCGGCGTCGTCACCGAGGACGATGTGGTGCGCCTCGGTGAGATCCTCGAAGAGACCGAGGGCTGAACGCCGTGTCTCCCGCTCTTGTGCGCTCCGCTCACGGGCCGCTCGGGCCACGGCCTCGCGAGCTCGGCCTCGTGGTCACTCCCGCTCTTGTTCGCTTCGCTCACGGGCCGCTCGGGCCACGGCCTCGCGAGCTCGGCCTCTGGGCGTCAGTCGTCGTCGGCTGAGAGCTCCGCCTCGGTCCGCTCCTCCTCGGCGAATTCCTCGGCCCATGACGCATGCTCGGGCTTCACGTAGTCGTCGGGCTCGTTGAAGGACTCGATCAGCCCTTGGAGATCGTCTACCTGGGAGCGCTTGAACTTGCGGGCTTCCTCATACCTTCGGTGTCGCCCCTTCTTCACGGCCCAACTCCCGGTTTGACGGATTCGCAGTCCGAGAGTGTACCGGCGACGAATCCTGGCCGCGCCCGCTCGCGTTTGCTCTCAGCCACCCGGTGAGATCGTGCGGAGGCCAAGGTGGGCGGCGGCCGCAAGCTGGCGCTGGTCGTAGCTGACGAAGCCGGCCAGGTCATCACCGAGTTGCTCGGCACAGGCCACGTAGATTGCATCGAGCGACCGCAGTCCAGGACCGGGAATGCGGCCCGCCCGGTCCAGCAGAGCGGGCGTGAGCCGGACCTTGTGGACTCCGGCGAGGAGTTCGTCGCAGCTTCGCATCACGTACGCCGGCTGGCGAGCGACCGCGCGTCGGGCCTCGGTGCGCAGCAAGTCCGACGATGCCAGCGGGCCACCGCCGGTCTGTCGCAATAGATCCTGTGATTCCGGCTCGGCTACCAGCAGCTTGAGGAACGCCGAGGCGTCCAGGAACCACAGATCACCGCTCATCGCGGCGCAATTCGGCCAGTCGTTCACTCGGGGACTGCTGATCGGGCGCAATCGTCAGCGGCAGTCCGAGCCTTTCCGTCACCTCGTCGAGATTCTCGGTTGCGAGCGTGACCAGTCCCTCGGCGGCCAGGCGCTCCAGGACACCTCCCGGCGGTGCCACGGGACTTAGCCGCGCCACGGGCACCCCCCGCACGGTGATCTCGAAGGCCTCGCCCTCCGCGACCCGCCGCAGCCAACGGCTGGCGTGCTGCCGCAGCTCGCGTACTCCGATGCGCACCATGTGCTACATGGTAGCATCAGAGTCCCCTCAGAGTCCCACACCTGCTGCGCCTGAGGTCAGCCTGTGGGGGCCGGCATGCCCGCCGGTAGCATTCCACGGCCCACGTCGGAGTGGCGGAATAGGCAGACGCGCTAGCTTGAGGGGCTAGTGCCCAGATTGGGCGTGGGGGTTCAAGTCCCCCCTCCGACACACTCTCTCCGCAGTGGTCCTCACCAATGGCTCTGCGTTCCTCGCAATTCGGAGAAGTACGTAGAGAAAAAGCCTCGGTCCCGGGTCAGAAGGGTGTCCGCTCTGGCAACGGCGTGAGCACCAATCAGAAAGTCGGCAATGATGCGCTCCCTCGGCCCGCCCGCCTGCCGGCAACGCGCCCAGCGCAGCCTCGCTTCATACGCTATGGCCGTGTCTATCGGGGAAATCGTCGCATTGATCTCCCGAAGCGCTGTCTCCAATGCCAAGTCACGTCACTTGTCTACGTAGTCACTGCGAGTCTGTGTCCTACAGTATCGATTCTACTTGACGAACTGCATACGTAGTCATAAGGTGCATCGGAATGGACGGCCAACCTGCTGCGAGGGTGACCTCGCACGATGTCGCGGCTGAGGCCGGCGTCTCGCAGGCGACGGTCGCCCGGGTCTTCTCGTCGCCCGAGAAGGTTGCCCTCGCCACCCAGGAGCAGGTGCGGGAAGCGGCTGCGAGGCTCGGCTATGTCCCCAACGCCATCGCCCGCAGCCTCAAGTCGCAGCGCACCGACGTGGTCGGCGCGGTCGTCCCGGCCCGAAGCGAGTACTGGCAGAACGTCCTCACCGCCTTCTCCCGTCGGCTGGCCGAGCAGGACAAGCAGCTCCTGCTGTTCTCCTTCGTCGATGCCGACCATGTTGAGAGCGCCCTCGACTCGGTGGAGCAGTACCGCCTCGACGGGCTCGTGCTGGCCTCGTCCACGATCCGGCTGGAACACCTGGTGCGCATGCAGCGGCCCAACCCGCGGGTGGTGGCGTTCAACCAGCCCGCCGCGTCGGGACTGCTGCCGCTGGTCACCGTAGACAACGAGGCCGGCGCCCGAGACCTGGCCGAACACATCGTGGCGCAGGGGGCGCGCACCGCGACGTTCGTGGGCACGGTGGCGACCGCCTCCACCGATCAGATCCGCTACCGCGGTGCCGCGGCGGCCCTGGCCGACCATGGGATCGCCTGCCCCTACCTGGAGGCCGGGGCCTTCAACTACGACGCGGGATACAAGGCTGCGGCGAGGATCCTGGACGGCGACGGACACCCCGACGCGGTGATGGGAGGCAGCGACGAGCTGGCGCTCGGGCTGATCGACGGTCTGCGCACCGGCGGCCTCGACGTGCCGGGCGACGTGCTCGTCACCGGCTTCGACGGCCTGCCCCAGGCCTCGTGGGCCGGATACGACCTCACCACCCTCGTGCAGCCCATCGAGGTCCTGGTCGACGAGACGCTGGCGATCCTTATCAACGACGCCGAAGACGCCGAGGTGGCGCACCTCGAGCGGGTCGTGCCCGGCACGCTGCGCGAGGGCAAGACGACACGGAGGATCCATGGCTGAGATCGGCAAAGGCGTCGACACGATGGGGGCTCGCGCCTCGACGGTGCCCGGCACGCGGTGCGAGCGCCAGACGACGGACCGGGGCGATGGCTGAGATCCTCAAGGATGCAACCGCGAAGCGGGCCCACGGCTCTGATCCGGAGCTGGCCGAGCGGGTCCGCAGGTTGATCGACGACGTCGAGCGCCGGGGCGAGGCCGCGGTGCGCGAGATGTCGGCCGACTTCGACAGCTGGGCGCCGAAGCGGTTCGAGCTGACCCACGACCAGATCGCCGAGATCGTCGCCGGGGTCGATCCGTCCACCGTCGACGACATCCGCTTCGCCCAGACCCAGATACGGAACTTCGCCCAGGCCCAGCTCGAGACGCTCGCCGACCTCGAGATCGAGACGCTTCCCGGCGTCACCCTCGGGCACCGCCACATCCCGGTGTCGGCGGTGGGGGCGTACGTGCCCGGTGGCCGATACCCCATGGTGGCCTCCGCCCACATGAGCGTGCTGACGGCCAAGGTGGCCGGGGTTCCGCGCATCGCGGCCTGCACTCCGCCCATCAACGGCGCGGTGCCGGCCGAGACGATCACGGCCATGCACCTCGCCGGCGCCGACGAGATCTATCTGCTGGGCGGGGTGCAGGCCGTGGCGTCGCTGGCGCTCGGCACCGAGTTCGTCGACCCCGTCGACGTGCTGGTCGGCCCCGGCAACGCCTACGTCGCCGAGGCCAAGCGCCAGCTCTACGGCCGGGTCGGCATCGACCTGCCGGCCGGACCCACCGAGACCCTGCTGCTGGCCGACGACACCGTCGACGGCGAGATCTGCGCCACCGACCTGCTGGGCCAGGCCGAGCACGGCCCCACCTCGCCCGCGGTGCTGCTCACCACCTCGCACCAGCTGGGCCTCGACACCCTCGCCGAGGTGGACGCCCAACTCCAGACCCTGGCCACCGCCGACATTGCCTCGAAGGCGTGGGCCGACTATGGCCGGGTGATCGTGTGCGACGACAACGCCGAGATGCTGGCGCTGGCCGACGACCTGGCCTTCGAGCACGTCCAGGTCATGACCGGCGACGACGACTACTTCGGGGCCAACCTGACCAACTACGGCGCCCTGTTCCTCGGGCCGATGACCAACGTCTCCTATGGCGACAAGGTCATCGGCACCAACCACACGCTGCCCACCCAGGGCGCGGCCCGCTACACCGGCGGCCTGTGGGTGGGCAAGTTCCTCAAGACCGTCACCTACCAGCGGGTCACCGACCCCGCTTCGAGCGTGCTCATCGGCGAATACTGCAGCCGCCTGTGCGCCATCGAGAACTTCGCCGGACACCAGGCCCAGGCCGACATCCGGGTCCGCCGATACCGCGGGGACCGCTCATGAGGACGGCCGTGGTGACCGGCGCCACCGGCGGGATCGGGTCGGCCATCGCCCTCCGGCTGGCCCAAGACGGCTTGGCGGTGGTGGTGGGCTACCACACCGCCGCCGAACGAGCCGAGCAGCTGCTGGTGGAGTTGCCCGGCTCAGGCCACCGGGCCGCCCAGATATCGATCCTCGACCCGGTATCGCTGCAAGGGCTGGCGGAGTCGTTGAGCACACTCGATGTGCTGGTCAACTGCGCCGGGATCACCCGGCCGGTGCCCCACGACGACCTCGACGGTCTCGACGACGATCTCGTCGATGCCATCTTCGCCACCAACTGGCGAGGCCCGTTCGCCACGATCCGGGCCCTTCGGCCGCTCCTGGAGGCGGCCGAAGGCGGCGTCGTGGTCAACATCTCCTCGGTGTCCGGTGTCACCGGCCAGGGCTCCAACGTGGCCTACTGCGCGTCCAAGGCCGGGCTCGACTCGATGACCCGCTCGCTGGGCCGGGCTCTGGCGCCGTCGATCCGGGTGGTGTCGGTGTCGCCGGGATGGGTGCTGGGCGAATACGCCGAACGCATGCCGCCCGAGGCGCTCGATGCCCAACGCGACGCCACCCCGCTGGGTCGCCTCGCCACCGCCGACGACGTTGCCGCCGCGGTCAGCGCCGTGGTCGGCGAGCTCCGGTTCACCACCGGCTCGACCATCGCGGTCGACGGCGGCCGGCCCCTGGGGACGTCATGATGAATCCGGGCGAGGTCATCGTGGAGGCGGCCGAGGCTGAGCGGCGCATCATCGCTCCCGACGACTTCGTGGCCGACCCGGCGGCCTTCGTCGATGTCCGCCTGGAGGGGTCGGCTGGCAAGGCCAGCTACTCCCTCATCGGGCCCGGCGTCTCGGAGAACTCCGATCAGGTGATCAACCTCACCGAACCCCACGGGTTCAGCATCGGCGCCGCGGCCATGCCCCATGGAGTGGTCAACAACCAGCACATGCACTACACCGCCGAGGTGTTCATCTGCACCCGGGGCCGGTGGCAGATGCGGATGGGCCAGCACGGCGATCAGACCGTCGACATCGGGTCCAACACGGTGTTCTCCGCCCCGCCCTGGGTGTTCCGCGGCTTCCAGAACATCGGCGGAGACGACACTTGGCTCTTCGCGGTGCTCGGCGGCGACGACACCGGCGGCATCCTGTGGGCGCCCCAGGTGCTGGAGGCGGCGGCCGCAACCGGGCTCTACCTCTCGTCGGACCAGGCTGTTCTCGACACCAGAGCGGGCGACCCGATCACCGACGCCGTAGGTCCCGTCGATGAGTCTCGGCTGGTGGAGCTCGACAGCTACAGCGACGACGAGATCGCAGCACTGATCGTCGGCCCCGACGACTTGCAGTGGTCGAGCGCGGCTCTGCTGTCGAGCGTTGTGCCCGGCCACGCCAGCGCCATGGCCCCCGTGATCGGCTTCGGACTCACCGAGGACCGGCGGCAGCGGCCCCCCATCTGGACGCCGCACGGGTTCACCCTCGAATGGCTCCGGCTGGAGCCGGGCGCCTCCACCGGCCTGCACCGCATCGCCCAATCGCAGGCGCTGTTGCTCACCGAGGGCGAGTGGCGGATCTCCTACAACCGCGACGGCCGGCGGGCGTCGCGCCGAGCGGCGGAAGGCTCGGTGGTCTCGGTGCCCTCCGGCTGCTGGCGAGAGTTCTCCAACCCCGGCGCCGCCCAAGCCACCTGCGTGGTCGTCTGCTCCGGCGACGAGCGCGCCACCGCCGAATGGGATCCCGCAGTGGTGTCGGCCGCTCTCGATCGGGGCTGGAGCCGAGACGCCAGCGGCTACCTGGCCCCGCTCGACCTGCTCGCCAGGAAGGCCTCGTGATGGCGGCGGAACCTGCTCGCCCGGGGCGGCTTCTTGACAGATGTGCATCAACCAACAACCCAGGAGGAACAGTTATGAGCACAGCAAAGCACGGATGGCGGCTGATGGCCGCGATCCTTGCCTTCACCCTCGTGGCCGCCGCGTGCGGCGACGACGACGAAGAGCCGGCGGCGGTGGCGGACACCAGCGCGGCCGACGCGGCCGCGGCCCAGGCCGAGGCCGACGCGGCAGCCGCGCAGGCTGAGGCCGATGCCGCCGCCGACCGGGCAGCCGCCGCTGAGACGGCCGCTGCTGAGGCCGAGGAGGCACTGGCGGCCGCGATGGCCGACGCCGAGGGGTCGGTGGGTCCCGACGTCGTCGCCGCTCTCGAAGCTGAGCTTGAAGCGGCCCAGGCTGAGGCCGACGCGGCTGCGGCGGCTCAGGCCGATGCCGAGACGATTGCGGCGGGGGCCCATGCTGCGTTGGCCGAGGCCGAAGCGGAGGCTGCGGCTCGAGCGATGCGCCCGATCTCGGACGATTGCCCGATACCGGAGCCGGGCGAGCAGGTATCGGTCGATGTGATCGGTTGGGAGTTCCCAGTCACTGCGGAGTACGCCAGGCAGTTCGAGGACTGCAACCGGGGCAACCTGTCAGTGAACGTGCAACTCCTGGCGTCGAATGACGCGCAGGACCAGATCACTCTCGATCTCGGCACCGGATCGCCCGAGTTCGAGGTCATGCATATGACCAACTCGACGATCGGCATCCACGCCGACAATCTGCTCGATCTCTCGCCCTACATCGAGATGTACCGCGACCAATTCGATCTCGGCGACATCTCGGACGTGGCGTGGGCCTCCGGGACCGTCGACGGTCGGGTGCTCGGCGTGCCGGTCATCCACAACACGATGCACTTCTTCTACAACGGGCAGATTCTCGCCGACAACGGGGTGGCGCCGCCCACCACGTTCGCCGAGCTCATCGAGGCTTGCGGCGTGCTGCGCAGCGCCGGCTTCGACGATCCCTTCAATATGAACGTCAGCGCCGGATGGTCCAACGACCTCGAGTTCTTCAGCATCATCAATTCCATCGGCGGCGGCATCTTGAACGACGACAACACGCCGGCGTTCAACTCCGCCGAGGGACTTGCCGCGGTCGAGCACATGGTTGCGGTCCGCGATGCGTGCATGAGCGACGCGGGACGCACCTTCAGCATCGACGACTCCGAGGCGGCGCTGCGAGCGGGCGAACTGCCGATGGCCTCAATCTGGGCGTCGCGGGCAGCCGCAATGGACGATGAAGAGAACTCGCTGGTGGTCGGCCAGATCGAGTTCGCTCCATCGCTGTACACCGAGGAAGGTTCGCTGCGCAACAGCATCGCGTACGTAGACCTGTACGCGATCCCGGCCGACACTTCGGTTGACCCGGCCATCATCTTCGGGGTGCTCATGGCCGCAACCGATCTCGAGAGCCAGAACGCGGCTGCGGCCCATGCCGCGGTCTCGCGCTCAAAGGCGAGCAACGCCGCTGGTCCTCGCAACGGGGCTGCGCTGACTCAGAGCGTGGCTGAGGGCGTGGGTTCCCAGCCGAAGAACCCGGCTCTGCCGCTGGCGCAGGGCGCGCTCGGCGAGCAGTTGCTCGAGGTGCTCCAGAACAACGCTGATCCGGCCACTGCGCTGGCCAACGCGGAGGCGCGCTACATCGAGGAGGCGACCGCCGCAGGGTTCATCCAGTAGGAATGGCCCACTCTCTGCGCCGGGGCCGGCACGCCTGCGCGCCGGCCCCGGCCGAGAGTGTTCTCGACGAGTAGGACCGGAGCCAGAGAAAGGGGGAGCAGGTGACGAGACGGACCTTCGGCTGGTTCGCGTGGCCCAGCGTGGCGGTCATGAGCGTGCTCATGGTGTTCCCGCTCGTCACCACGGTCTTCTTGTCGTTGACCCGCATCTTCCTGCGCGACCTGTCCACCCGGGAATGGGTCGGACTCGACAACTACACCGAGATCCTGCAGGATCCGGACTTCTGGTCGGCCTTCCGGCTCACCATGCTGTTCGTGGCCATCGTCGTGCCGGCCCACATCGTCTTGGGCTTCGGGCTGGCCAACCTGCTTGACCGGGTGACCCGCGCCCGGGGCTTCTACCTGGCCGCCCTGCTGCTCCCGTTCATCGTCACGCCGGTGGTGAGCACGCTGCTGGTGCGCGACCTCTTCGACCGCGGCGGCCTGCTCAGCTGGCTGTGGGAGGTCTTCACCGGCGACCCCTTCGTGATCCACGCCGGCAACGTGAAATGGGTGATCATCCTGCACGGCATCTGGTCGATCACCCCGTTCGCGGTGATCACCTTCTTCGCCGGCATGCAGACCCTCCCCGAAGAGCGCATCGAGGCGGCCGACATGGACGGCGCGGGCTTCTGGGCCAAGCAGCGGTTCGTGGTGATCCCGCACCTGCGGTCGCTGATCATCTTCGTGCTGCTCATCACCATCATGGACGCCTATCGCGTGTTCGACAGCTCGTTCGTGTTCGGGCAGAGCGTCGGCAAGTCCGCCCACGCCCTGTCGGTCTACAGCTTCAACACCGCGCTCAACGCCCAGATCGGCCGCATCGGCAAAGGCAACGCCATCTCGGTGCTGATGGTCATCGGCATCTTCGTGGTGCTGATCCCGTTCCTGCGCAAGTCCTACCAAGAACAGATCGCCGACCGATGAGCCGGTCCTGCCGCCAGCAGCCCGCGTCATGATCAAGCAGCTGCGCGCCTCGGCCAGCACGGTGGGCATCCACACCACGCTGGTGATCGCCATCATCATCAGCTCGGTGCCCTTCTACTGGGCCGCCCAGAACTCCATCAAGTTCACCCGCGACACGATCCGCAGCACGCCCACGCTGTGGGGGTTCGACATCACCGCCGACCCGTACCGCAAGTTCTGGTTCCGCAGCGAGGACCAGAACATGTGGCAGGTGGCCCTGTTCGTCTTGGCCCTGGCGGCGGTGATCTCGGCGCTGGTGTGGGCCGCACGGCGGGCCGAGACCACCTGGCCCTGGAACCTCGGAGTGGCCCTCACGCTCTGGATCGGGATGCAGCTGTTCCCGAGGGTGTTCGACATGAACCGGGAGTTCGACTACTTCATCAACTCGGTCTACGTCACCGTGCTCACCGTGATCATCTCGATAGGGATCGGATTGCTGGCCGGCTACGCGCTGGCCCGCTACTCGGGGCTGTCGGGGGCGGTGATCCTCATTGTGGCGCTCGCCTTCCGCGCCCTGCCGCGCACCGCGTTCGTGCTGCCCTACTTCATCGTGGCCAAGGAGCTCGGCATCCTGGACTCGCGGCTCGTGATCGTGCTGGCCCTGGTGGCCATCAACCAGCCGTTCACCATCTGGATGCTGCGGAGCTTCTTCATGGAGGTGCCGAGGGAGATCGAGGAGGCGGCCATGATGGACGGGGCCACCCGGCTCCAGGCCTTCCGCATGGCCGTGATCCCAATAATGTGGCCCGGCATCATCGCCACCTCGCTGTTCACCATGCTGCTGGCCTATAACGAGTTCCTGTTCGTGCGAGTCCTGGCCGTGACAGAGTGGACGCTTCCGGTGGCGATCTCGGCGTTGACCGGCGGCGAGAGCACCACCACCCTCACCGAGGCCGCGGCCGCGTCGGTGTCGATCACCCTGCCGATCGTGATCGTGATCATCATCTTCCAGAAGCACCTGGTGAAGGGGCTGGGCGCGGGGGCGGTGAAAGGATGAGCGCCGCGCTCGCGGAGGCGCGGTCCCGAGCACTGCGGGGCCTCGGTGAGGGCGGGTGAACCGATGAGCGCCGTGCTCCAGCACGCCAAAGCGGTCGTGCGCGACCATCTGGCCGCCCTTGACGCTGCCCCGACCGGCGCGCTGGCCGAGACCATCGCGGCCACAGTGGCCGACGACTACCGCTGGCGGGGGGTGCATCCCTTCGGCGAGATCGCAGGCGCCGAGGCGGTGGCCGCGAACTTCTGGACGCCGCTGCGCGACGCGTTCTCACCCGTTCAGCGCCGGCCCGACGTGTTCCTCGCCGGCGACAACACGGTCGGCGACGGGGTGTGGGTCTGCGAGATGGGCCATCTGCTGGGCCTGTTCGACCGGCCGTGGCTGGCCATCCCGCCCACGGGGCGGATGTGCTTCTTGCGCTACGCCGGGTTCCACCGGGTCGAGGGAGACCGGATCGCCGAGTCGGCCATGTTCGTCGATGTGATCAGCGTCATGGGCCAGGCGGGCCAGTACCCGCTGCCTCCGGCCACGGGATCGCAGCACATCCAACCCGGTCCGCTCACCCACGACGGCCTGCTCGACGACGAGCAGGACGAGGCCGCAGGCAAAGAGACCATGGCGCTGGTCGAGCGCATGATCGACGACCTGAGCGAGGCCAACCGCCTCGGCAACTCCACCGGCGGCAACCGCGTGCCGGGCGCGGTGCTGGCCGAGAGCTGGCACCACGACATGATCTGGTCCGGTCCGGGCGGGATCGGCGCCACCTACACCATCGACCGCTACCAGCAGCAGCACCAGTTTCCGTTCCGGTTCAACCTGGCCGCCAAGACCTTCAACGGCCACATCGCCCGGTTCGCCGAGGGCGACTACGCGTGCTTCTTCGGCTGGCCCAACCTCACCAACACGCCGACGGGCGGCTTCCTGGGCATGACCGGCTCGGGCACGCCCGCCGACATGCGAGTGGTGGACGTCTACCGCCGCGACGGCGACAAGCTCGCCGAGAACTGGATCTTCATCGACCTGCTGCACTGGCTGAACATGCAGGGACTCGACGTCCTCGCCCGGATGCGGCAACTGAACGGGGAGGCGCTGTGAACACACAACTCGACGGCGAAAGAGGGGAGAGGCGCCATGGCTGAGGTGAGGCTCGACGGGCTCACAAAGGTGTACCCCAACGGATTCCAAGCCGTGACCGAGCTCAGCCTGGAGCTCACCGACGGCGAGTTCCTGGTGCTGGTGGGTCCGTCGGGATGCGGCAAGTCCACCGCGCTGCGGATGATCGCCGGGCTCGAGGAGATCACCGAGGGCGACCTCTATGTCGGTGATCGCCGGGTCAACGAGGTTCCGCCGAAGGACCGCGACATCGCCATGGTGTTCCAGAACTACGCGCTCTATCCGCAGATGACGGTCGAGGAGAACATCGGCTTCCCGCTGCGCCTGCGCAAGATCAAGAAGGCCGAGCGCAAGCAGGTGGTGGCCGATGCAGCCGAGGTGCTCGAGCTCACCGAGCAGCTCGACAAGAAGCCGGCCAACCTGTCGGGCGGCCAGCGCCAGCGGGTGGCCATGGGACGGGCCATCGTGCGGGAGCCGGCGCTGTTCCTCATGGACGAGCCGCTCTCGAACCTCGACGCCAAGCTCCGTGTGCAGATGCGGGCCGACATCGCCGGCATCCAGCGCAACCTGGGCGTGACCACCTTCTACGTGACCCACGATCAGGTGGAGGCCATGACCATGGGCGATCGGGTGGCGGTGATCAAGGACGGCGTGCTGCAGCAGGTGGCCGCGCCGGAGGACCTCTACGACACTCCCGACAACGTCTTTGTGGCCGCGTTCATCGGGTCGCCGTCGATGAACCTCTACGAGGCCGAGATCGTGGCCCGCGGCTCCGGGTTCGCGGTGGAGATGGGAGCGAACACGCTGGCTCTGGACGACTCCGTGATCGCTGATCGGCCCGCGCTGCGCGACTACGTCGACACCGCCCTCGTGGTCGGCATCCGCCCCGAGGACCTGGAGGACGGGGCGGTCAGCCGCGGCCATCCCGCCGATCGGCAGCTCGACGCCACCATCGACATCCGCGAGGCGCTCGGGGCGGAGACCCTCATGCACTTCGCGTTGGAGGCCACCATGGTGGACAGCGGCGACCCCGACGCCCTCGACGAACTCGGCGAGGAGGGCGCGAGCCGCTGCACGGGCCGGTTCTCGGCCGCCACCCGGGCTCGTCCCGGCGACCGCATCAAGGTGAACGTGGCCACCGAGAACCTGCACTTCTTCGACCGCTCGACCCATCTGGCGGTGCGGACATGAGCACCGGCGCCTCGGCAGTCAACCAGGCCAACAAGGCCGCGGTCTGGGACTACTGGCAGAAGCTGAACCATGTCGGCCGCGACCAGATCGCCGATGTGGTGCGCGCCGCATGCCATCCCGACATCGACTGGAACGGGTCGGCCCCCATAGACCGGCTCATCGGAGTCGATGCGCTGATCGCCGACTTCTGGGAACCGCTGCTGCGGTCCTTCCCAGACCTGAAGCGCACCCCCGACGTGTTCATGGGCGGGATCGACGACGGCGGGTCGCCCTTCGCCGGCGACGAGGGCACCGAATGGGTGTCGGGCTGCGGCCACCTGACCGGCACCTTCGTGCACGACTGGCTCGGCATTCCCGCCTCCGGGCGCAAGACCCACATGTACTTCGGCCAGTTCTACGTGATGCGCGAGGGCAGGATCGCCGAGAGCTACGTGATGTTCGACGTCCTCTCGGTGATGCGCCAGGCGGGCTACGAGGTGCTCCCGCCGTCGCCGGGCGCCGACGGCGGCAAGATCCCTGCGCCCGCGGCCGGCGACGGCATCCTTTTGACCGAGCAGGATCCGCTCGAGGGCCGCAAGAGCCTGCAGCTGGTAGTGGCCATGGCCAGCGGACTGGAGCGCTACGTCCGCGATCGAGACGGCGCCGACATGAGTCGCATGGAGCAGTGGAATTATTGGGCGCGAGACATGAAGTGGTACGGCTACTCGGGTATCGGCCGCTGTTGCACGCTCGAGGAGTTCGAGGACTTCCACCAGCGCCCGTGGCTGCACGGCTTCGGCGACCGGGGCCTCACCCATGACCCGGACCACGGGCGGGTGATGGGGTTCGTGGGCGAGGGCAGCTACGCCTGCGGGGGCGTCTGGGATGTGGCCTTCTCGCGCCACCACGGCCGCTACGCCGGCATCGAGGCCACCGGCAAGCTCATGACCATGCGCGACTTCGACTGGTGGAAGCGGGGACCGAACGATCTCCTGATTGAGAACTGGGTCCCCATCGACCTGATCGATCTCACCCGCCAGATGGGTGTCGACCTCATGGAGCGCCTCGCCGTGCTCGTCGACAACCGCAAGCAGAAGTGGTGGTGGTAACCCAGGTGCGACGACCTGTTCGAGCTCATGCGGGCCCAGATCTCCCGACCACACCACAAGCACAAGGACGGCTCAGTTGAAAGGCTTCGATCCCGAGTACACCTCGGTTCCCGACTACATCCTGAAATCGACGAGGCGCATCTGGGAAGAGCGAGGCATGGCCCGGATCCACCAGTACTACTCCAGCGACAACATCGTGCGGACCGCCATGGGGCTCACCCAGGGCATCGACGCGGTGATCGCCGCCACCAACGCCACGCTGCACCAGTTCCCCGACCGGCGGCTGCTCGGCGAGGACGTGATCTGGACCGGTGACGACGACGCCGGCTGCTACTACTCGTCGCACCGGATCGTGTCGCCCATGCACCACCGCGGCGACGGCATGTTCGGCCCGCCCTCGGGGAAGCGGGTCAAGGCCCGCACCATTGCCGACACCGTGCTGAGGTCCGAGCGCATCTGCGAGGAGTGGCTGGTGCGCGATCACGGTGCCATCGTGCGCCAACTCGGCCACGATGTCGGCGAGTTCGCGGCCCAGTCGATTGCGGCTGAGCACGAGCGAGGCCAGACCCCGTCGGTGTTCACGCCGGAGAGCGACGTCGCGGGCAGCTATGTCGCGCCGACGGAGTCCTCCGAGCATGCGCTCATGTACGCCGACACGCTGGAGTCGATCTGGCGCAGCGACTGCCGGGTGGTCGAGGCCAACTACAACGAGGCGGTCGCGCTGGAGCTGCCGGGTGGGTTCGCCGAGAGCGGCAAGGCCGAGGCGACGCGGTTCTGGATAGGCCTGATCTCCGCAGTCCCGGACGCACGCTTCTCGGTGGACCACCTCATCGGCCGGGCCGATCCCGGCCATCCGCGGCGCGTGGCCGCCCGCTGGAGTGTGCGGGGAACCCACGACGGCGCCGGCGCCTTCGGAGATCCGTCCGGCGCCCCCATCTACATCCTCGGCATCAGCCATGCCGAGGTGATCGACGGACAGATCGTCCGGGAGTGGGTGTTGATCGACGAACTGGCCATTCATCGCCAGATCAGGCTGTTCAAGGGCTAATGGCGCCGTGGTCAGCCTCAGTGGGCTAGCAGCGTCTTGCTGAGGATGCGTTTGTCCTCCTAAGTACCTATATAGCTATATTGGTACCATGGTGTTGAGTATCAAGAGCACGACCGCGGACCGATTGGCTCGGGAACTGGCGGAGATGACGGGCGAGTCGCTGACCGAGGCTGTAGTCGCTTCGCTCGAGACCCGCCTGGACCTAGAGCGCCGACGCAAGCGCAACCAGACATTGGACGACATAATCGAGCGATTCCGAGCGCTCCCCCTGCTCGACGAACGAAGCCCCGAGGACATCGTCGGGTATGACGAGCACGGTCTGCCGTCGTGAACGTGATCGACACTTCGGCGATAGTCGCAGTGCTGTTCGGTGAGCCCGGTTGCAAGGAGATCGAACGCAGGCTGCTCGAGTCGCCCTGCCTGATGTCGGCCGCGACCCGAGTGGAACTTGGGATCGTGGTGGAGGCGCGAGCGGGTACCGCCGGGGCCCAGCTGCTCGACGAACTCCTGACCCGCATCGAAGTGCGGGTGGAGCAGGTGGATGCAGCACTCGCAGACGAGGCGCTGGTGTGTTGGCGGCGCTTTGGCAAGGGTCGTCATCCCGCCGGGCTCAACTACGGCGACACGTTCTCCTATGCGCTGGCCCGACGGTTGGGACTGCCGCTGCTGTTCGTGGGGGATGACTTCGCCCAGACCGACGTGCCCGTCGCCTGATCGCCTCGGCTCGACGGTGGAAATTGGGCTAGAAGTCGAAGCCGTTGGCTGCTACCGGGGTGGTCATGCCCATGTCGGGCGGGCCGTCGAGCAGGGCCATCATGGCCCCCATCGCAGCCTGCATGGCCTCGTTGTCGGCGTGCTGTTGGGCGGCCTCCATGCTCGACATGAGGGCGAAGAACCAGTAGGTGCCGTCGTCGCCCCGGTGGTAGGAGTACGACTCGACGCCGTCCACCGACCCGCTGGCCGCGACCACGGCCCGCAGCGCCTCGTCCATTTCGGCGCCCTTGCCCTCCTTGCAGGAGAACTTGGCGAACACTGAGACCTTCGACATGTTCCTCGCCTTTCGCGTGGTGGGGGATGCGGCCGGGCCGGGTCCCGGGGCCGCTCGGAGACGCTACTGGGCCGCGTGGCTAGAGTCGTCCGCCCAGTCAGAAGGATCAGCGCCCGCTTCGGCTGAGTGCGTTGAGCCGGCCGGGCCGATAGGAAGACGCCCATGGAACTCTCAGAAGCAACCAGCTGGGCGGCGGAGCGAAAGCTCGGGGTGCTGATCACGATTCGAGCCGAGGGCCGGCTGGTGGCCCGGTTCACCCCGACCAGCGTGTCGGGCCAGATCCACCGCTAGCACCGATCATGGCCGCTGCGGCCGGCGCCGACCCCGACGTCTTCTCGCTCGACGGCAGGGTTGCCATCGTCACCGGGGCCAGCGGCACCCTCGGCGAGCGCTACTGCCGGGTGCTGGCCGGCCGGGGGGCGACCGTGATTGCGGCGGCCCGCCGGCTGGACCGGCTGGAGGCACTGGCGAGCGAGGTGCCCGGGGTGGTGCCGGTCGGCTGCGACGTGACCGACGACTCGCAGCTGCGGCATCTGGTCGAGGCGGCGGCCGAGTTGGGCGGTCCCGACATCGTGGTCAACAACGCTGGCGCCAGCGACGCGGTGGTCCGGGCCCACCAGCAGGATCCGGCGCAGTTCCGGCGGATGCTGGAAATCAACCTCACCGCCGCCTTCGTGCTGTCGGCGGCCGCGGCCCGCCGGATGATCGAGCACGGCACCGGCGGCAGCATCGTCAACGTGGCGTCGATGCTGGGGATCGTTGCCTCGGGCGGCAACCACCAGGCCGGGTACGTGGCCTCCAAGAGCGGCCTGATCGGCCTCACCCGGGAACTGGCCAAGCAGTGGGCCCCCGACGGCATCCGGGTCAACGCCATCGCTCCGGGCTACTTCCGCAGCGAGCTGACCGAGCCGATGTTCGCAGCCGACGATGCCCCAGGGCTGCGTCATATCCAGCGCAACACCCTGATGAGGCGGGCCGGGGAGATCGACGAGTTCGACGGCGCCCTGCTGCTGCTGGCCTCCGACGCGGGCAGCTACATGACTGGCCAGACCATTGTCGTGGACGGCGGCTGGACCGCCCGCTAGCACGATGAGCCCAATGACCCCCGCACCACGCGCCGGTAGAAGCCTCCGGGCTGCAGTCCTCGTCTTGATCCTGCTCGCCGCGGCCTGCGGCGGCGACGAGCCGGCCCCGGCAACATCCGACACGCCTGAGACGGCCGACACGGACGCGGGTCACGATCACGGCGACTACGACGGCGACGAAGCTGACGCGCACGGACACGATGCCGACGCGCACGGGCATGACCATGACCACGGACCGGTGGGGGAGCCGACCCGGTACGACGCCGACGTGGCCGACGCGGTCCAGACCATCACAGTTGAGGCGGTCGATGGCGACCCGGTGGGCGGCGTGCAAAGGGTGGAGGTCGATCTCGGCTCAGTGGTGGCCCTGATGGTTGCCTCCGACACAGCCGAGGAGGTGCACGTGCACGGCTACGACATCCTGCGGGCCGTGTCCGCCGGCCATCCGGCCCATTTCGCCTTCACCGCGGCGATCCCCGGCGTGTTCGAGGTGGAGTTCGAGGGCTCGGGCCGCCTGCTCCTGCTGCTGGAGATCTCCTGACCGGCACGCTCACCGCAGGCTCCAGCGAGCCGGAAGCAGCTGTCAGGCGGGGTCGGGCACTTCGGCGGTGCCGTAGCCGGTATCGACGACGCCCTCGGTGAAGAACGCCTCCCACATCACGCCGTCGGGGGCGGTCACCCACGACTTGTGCTGGAGCTGGTGGCCGCACACCAGATCGTTCTGGTCGGCGCGGGCCATGCCGGCTGCGTCGATGTGGTCCCGCAGCTCCTCCAGCTCGGGGTGCGACTCAACCTGGATGCCGTAGTGGGCCGAGCCCGGAGCACCCTCGCCGCGGGTGTCGAGCGAGAAGTTCACCCGCGGGTCCTCCAGCATCCACTTGGCGTAGTCGGGGCGCCGCAGGGTGGGATCCGTGCCGAACAGCCGGGTGTAGAACTCGATCGACTCCTCAAGGTCGTCGACCTGCAGCCCAATATGCATCCGCCGCATGGTCAGCCTCCCAGTTCTCGGCCGCTGTCGTGAACATCAGCGGCGGCCAGAGTGCGATCCGGGTGCGGCACCCCGACTACCTCCAGGTCGCTGATGGCCGAGAAGTCGCCGGGATTGGCGGTGTAGAGCGGAAGTCCGTTGGAGATGGCGGTAGCGGCGATCAATGCGTCGTAGGCCCGGGCGGCAGGCTTGCGGCCCGCGGCCCGCAACTCGGATGCAACTCTTCCGAAGGCTCGAGCGGCAGCCCCGTCGAAGGGGAGCGGATCGAAGTCGGCCTCGGCCTGCTGGAGATGCGCCTGACGTCGAGCCCGCTCAGCCTCGTCGGATGTGGCCAGCGGCCCGACCGACAGCTCGGCCAGGGTGATGGCCGTGATCATCGGCTCTGCGGGCAGCACGTCCTGGTCCGAGATTCGAGAGAGCAGGATCACGGTGCTGGTGTCGAGGATCCCCGGCCCCTGCGTCGCCGGACTCACAGCGAGGGATCGACGATCTCGTCGATATCTCGGCGCAGCCGGTCCTCGTTCACATGCGGGAGACGATGCCAGCGTTCGAGCAGGGTCGCGGGATCGGGCCCCCGACGGGGGAGGGGACGCAACTCGGCAACCGGACGTCCGGAGCGGGTCACCGTGAGCCTCTGGCCCATCCGCACTCGATCAATGACTGCGCCGCCGCGGTTGCGGAGCTCCCGAATGGTCACGGTCTCCATGGCAGCAATGTATCACGGGTGATACACAGGCGGTCAACACCCCTCGGGTTCGCCATATGCGTCGTCGATGTCGGCTGAGAACTGTTGGGCTTGCCGGCTGTGTTCGGCTATTGCGCCGATGGTCTTGGCCTTGGCCGTACCGCCCCGCAGCGCGGCCAGCGGATCGGTCTGGTCGCCCACATACCCGAGGGCGAAGGCGCCCTGGGTGTAGCCCATCATGCGCAACAGGTCGTCGTCGAGAGTGCGGGCGATCTCCGGCGGGCAGGCCAGATACTGGTTCTCCTCCTGGCGCACCCAGCCCACCGCGTAGGTGATGTTCACGCCGCGGCGCACCCCGGCGCTGCGGTTGGCTCCGGCACCGTGGAGAACCTTGCCTTCGTAGAACAGCACGCTTCCCCGGCTCATCTCGGCCTGGGCGCCAACCACGCCTTGGGTAGCCTCGTCGTCGAGGCCGGAGGTGCCGGGGAGAATCCAGGTGGCCCCGTTGTCGGCAGTGAAGTCGGTCAGCGCCCACATGGTGTTGCACTGGACGTGATAGTCCGAACCGAAGTCGAAGAAGTCGAAGGCCATCTCGTCGCGGTGGAGCTTCTGGGCGGTCTCGCCCGGCTCGACTGAGATGATCTGGGTGAGGTGCAGCTGCACCGCGCTGGCATGGCCGAGGAAATGGCTGACCACCCCGACGGCCAGAGGGTGCATCACCAGCCGGCGGCTGGCGGGGCAGCGGGCAACCAGCGCCCCGGTGCGGCGGGTGAAGCGCCCGTCGTAGGCATCGCGGCCCGGGGCCGACGCCTCGATGAAGCCCATGGCCTCGGCCTCCAGCCGGTCCAGCAGGGCTTGGTCGGCCGCATCGTCCACGATGGCGTAGCCGAAGCGGTGCAGGTGGTCGCTGACCTCGGCGGGCTCGACATCGGGGGAGAAGTGGTGCAGGTCCACGGCGGCATGGTAGGTCCGCGCCGCTCCGCCGCCCCCATTCCGAGGCCGCGGTCTCGCTGCGGTCTCTGGGTTGCCTTGTCACTCGTCGGGTGGCGCTTGCCGTCTAGCCTCGCTGGTGTGTCCGGGTCGTCTGTTGCTGCCGCCACCCGGCTGGTGATCCACGCCGACGACGTCGGCATGAACCACGGTGCCAACCGGGCCTTCGTGGAACTGTCTCGCTTCGGCACTGTCACGGCCGGCTCGGTGATGGTGCCGTGCCCGTGGTTCAGCGAGATCGCCGAGGCCGCCGCATCCGACTCGAGCCTCGACTGCGGCGTCCATCTGACCCTCACCTCCGAGATGGCCCACTACCGCTGGGGTCCGATCACCCGTCCGGAGCCGTCATCGGGCCTCATCGACGATCACGGCTACCTGTGGCCCGACGTGGCCTCGGTGCGCCGCCGGGCCCATCCCGACGCGGTCGAGGCCGAGTGGCGGGCCCAGGTGGAGCGGGCTCGGGCCGAGGGCATCGATGTCACCCATCTCGACGCCCACATGGGCTCGGCCCTGGCCCCCGAGTGGTGCGACCGCTACGTGTCGCTGGGCATCGAGCTCGACATCCCGGTGCTGCTGACCGCGGACTTCGCCGACTACGGACCGGGCGACCACCTCCGCGGCGCCGATCCCGGCCCCTACCGAGAGGCGGTGGCCGCGGCGCGGGGCGCCGGCATGCCGGTGTTCGACGAGGTGCTCGAGACCGACTTCTCCCGCCCGAGCCACCACCGCGCCGACTATCGGGCCATGCTCGGCCGCCTCGACAAGGGCCTCGTGTACTGCGCTTTCCACCCCAACGCGCCCGGCGGCGCCGAGATCGAGGCGATCGAGCCCCAGCAGTTCCATGTCCGCACCGACGAGTACCGGCTGTTCGGCGCGTTGGACTGGAAGCAATGGCTGGAGGCCCGCCCGTACACGCTCACCACCATGCGCCAGCTGCGCGACGACTGGCGAGCCCAGAAACCGAGCGGATAAGAGCTGGCTGCAGGTCGCCGCAGATATTTCACTCGCAGACGATCCGGGTTGGTGACTAGGGTCGCGGGCGGATCGCCGAACCCCTGCGCATTGCGCCGACGGCTCGGCCCCGGGTCGGAGCGCCCATGCGAGGTCTCGCTCTCTTCGACGCCGCCGACGGTTGCGGTGGCGGTCTCTCCATGCCGAAAGGAGCACTCCCATGCCCTCCACCGTCCCCATGACCGGAACCCTCCAGATCGCGGCGGCCCTGGTATTCCACCTGCCGGGCGCCCGCCTCGAGCTGGCCAGTTCCAGCGGCCACCGCTGCTCGATCGGGCCCATGACCGATCCCCGCTGCACACTGCACCCCGCCGAGTTCCGCCAGCTGGTGCTGGCCGCGGACGACTGCTCGATGCTCGCGGCGATGCTGGGCTTCGCGGTGTCGGACGAGCCGACGCTGACCCTCACCTCATCGGGCATAGACATGGACCACCTCGGAGGCGGCCTGTACCGGGTGGCGGGTTGCGAGACCACGTCGTACGCGTTCACCACGTCGCTGTCCGCCGGCCAGGTGGACAACGTCCTCGCCAGCCTCAACGCGCCCCTGGCCCCCGACGTGGTGGAGGCTCGGGGCGACGAGGAGGTGGCGCTGTGCGCCAACCTGGTGCGCGACGACGGACTCGGCGTGACGCTGGTGGCGATCAGCCCACTGAGGCGCGAGGACCTTCCCCGCTGCGAGGCCGTGGCCCGAGCGTCGGTGTCGGCGTGCCTGGTGGCGGAGATGGAGCTGCTGACCCAGAGCCTCGGCGAAACCCCCTCCGAGACCCGGTCCTGATCGCAGGCCCCGCTCGCAGCGGTGGCATTTCCGCTCTTGTGCTGTGTGGGGTCAGCCGTTGGGGAGCAGGACGGTGCGGGCCTCCGCTCCGGACTGGAGTGCCTCGAAGGCGTCCTGGAGGCCGTCGAGTCCGGCCGTGCGTGAGATCATCTCATCGAGCTTGAGCCGTCCCCTCAGATAGAGGTCGGCCAGCATCGGAATGTCTTTGCGGGGCCTGGCGCCGCCGGCCCGAATGCCCAGCAGGCTCTTGTTCTGGTGCAGGTCCAGGAACGGGTAGGTCACCTTCGCCCCCAGGTCGGGTACTCCCACTGCCGCCACGTTGCCCCCGGGTCGGGTCATCGAGATGGCCCGGGCCAGCAGGGCAGTGCTGCCCACCACCTCGAAGGCGTGATGAACCCCCGCCGGGCACAGCGACTTGACCGCGGCGACCGGGTCGAAGTCGTCGCCGTCGGCCAGCACGAAGTCGGTGGCCCCGAACTCTCGGGCCAGCGCCTCCTTGGCCGGGGCCCGGTCTATGGCGATGATGGCCGATGCGCCGACCAGCCGGGCGGCCTGGATCACGTTGAGCCCCACCCCGCCCGCGCCGATCACCGCCACCGTGTCGCCGATCTGCACCCTGGCCCGGTTGAACACCGCCCCGGCGCCGGTGGCCACGCTGCAGCCGATCAGCGCGGCCGCGGCCAGCGGCATCGCGGCGGGGACGGGGATGCACTGGTTCTCGCCGACCACGGTCTGCTGCACGAAGGCGCCGACGTTGGCGAAGTTGTAGACGGGGCGGCCGTTCTCGGCGAAGGGCTGGCTCAGCGACCCGAGCGCCGAGTTGGTGCAGTTGCCCGGATCGCCGCCCTCGCAGTCGCCGCAGTGCCCGCAGTTGCCGAGGGTGGACAGGATCACATGGTCGCCGACCGAGCAGTAGGTGACGGCCGAGCCGGTCTCGACCACCACCCCGGCCGCCTCGTGGCCGAGCACCAGCGGGGTGGGCAGGTGGTACTTGCCCAGCACGCAGCTCAGATCGCTGCCGCAGACCCCGGCGGCCCGCACCTCGACCCGCACCTGGCGGGGCGCCAGCGAGCCCGCCAGCTCCAAATCATCAGAAAGGCGGACGCTGTCGGTGGTGGTGCCCTCCAGTATCAGTCCCTGCACAGCCGGGGCTCTCCTGTCGTCTCGGCTCCGCCGGTCAGGCGTGGACTCTCATCGGTTCGGCGACCCGCCCGCGCCGGCACGAGCAACCGGGGCATCCCGCCGACGTCGATCTTCACCGCGCCGACACTACCGCCGCACACCGACCGGGGGCAGTGGAGGATCGCCGCCAGCCGAGCGCGATGACCGCACCGCCGATGATGGAGCGGCTGGGCCGTGGCTCGCCGCCGAACAAGTGCGATGATGGGCGCAATGACCGACACTGTCGACACCGGCGCAGTGGACTTCCATTTCGATGTGCTGTGCCCCTGGGCCTACCAGACCTCGAAGTGGATCCGCGACGTGCGGAGCCAGAACGGGCTGGCGATCAACTGGCGCTTCTTCAGCCTGGAGGAGATCAACCGCTTCGAGGGCAAGAAGCACCCGTGGGAGCGGCCCTGGTCGTACGGCTGGTCGCTGATGCGCATCGGCGCGGTGCTGCGCCGCCGCAGCATGGACCAACTCGACGCCTGGTACGAGCGCTCGGGCCGGGCCCTCCACGAGGAGGGGCTGCGGGTGCACGAGCCCGACGTGGCCCGGGCCCTGCTCGGCGAGATCGGCCTCGATCCGGCCACCGTGGACGAGGCGCTCGACGATGCCAGCACCCACGACGAGGTGCGCCGCGAGCACGACCGGGTGGTGGCCGCCGGCGGCTTCGGAGTGCCCACGCTGTTCTTCGGCGACCAGGCCCTGTTCGGGCCGGTGCTGATCGACCCGCCCCACGGCGCCGAGGCGCTGCGGCTGTGGAGCGCGGTGACGGCCTGGCTGGAGTTCCCGCACCTCTACGAGATCCAGCGGCCCAAATCCCACCACGACGAGCGGGTGATCGCCGAGACCTTCCGACCCTACCTCGAAGCCCGCGACTGGGTCAGCATCAACCGCGGCGAGGTCATCGACTTCGACCGCCCCTGAAGTGCTGCGCCGCGGCCTTGCTCAGGCGGCGGCTCGGGTGCGGCGCAGCAGCGGATCGGCGAGCTTGAGGCCCCGGTCGACTGCGTCGAGGACACGCGGCGCCAGCCCCTCGGTGTCGCCGTCGATCAGGTTGCCCATCACCTGAAGGGTGATGTTGGCCACGGTCTGGGTGCCGACGGCCAGGCGCAGCCCGTTGCGCAGAATCCAGGGATGGCCGATCAGGAAGCTGAAGCGCCGCCCGGTGCGCAAGAAGCCGTCGAAGCGCTCTGAGATGATGCGGTCGTAGGCGCCGGGGGCTCCGACCGGATCCTCCAGGAACAGGTCGGCCAGGATCATCCCCGACTCCAAGCCGTAGTCGATGCCCTCGCCGTTCATCGGGTTGATCAGGCCGGCCGCGTCGCCCACCGCCGCCCACCCGGCGCCGTGGCGGCGGACCGTGCTCATGGGCAGCCTCCAGGCTCGGGGCCGCTCCAGGAAGTCGCCGAGCTCCCACTCTGCCGCCACCAGATTCCGGTAATCGCGCAGAAGTTGGTTGAGGTTGAGCCTTCGGAAGCCCTTCATGGTGGACATCGAGCCCGCGCCGATGTTCACGGTGCCGTCGCCGGCGGGGAACATCCACCCGTAGCCCGGAACCCAGCCGCCTTGGGCGCTCCGCAGGGTGAGGCAGGCCTCGAGATGCCGGTCGTCGTGGCGGGGGCTACCGGCGTAGGTCCGAATGGCCAGGCCGAAGGGCTCGTCGTCGGAGCGCTCCGCGCCGAGCACGCGGGCCGCCGCGCCGGGCGCGCCCGCGGCCAGCACCACCAGGTCGGCCGACCAGCGCCCGCCGCCGTGAACGCCCGCCACGCCGACCGCCCGACCGTCGTCGTCCAGGATGGGCGTCACCTCTGTGTTCCACAGGATCTCGGCTCCGGCTGCTTCGGCCGCCTCCACCAGGTGCCGGTCCAGTGCCCGGCGGGGCCACACCGCCCCGTGGGGGCCGAAGCGGTTGCCGTCGGGCCACAGCAGCTCTCGCCGGGTGCTGCCCGCGATCATCCGCAGGCCGTCGATGCGGTGGGCGCCGTCGAGGGCGATGCCGAGTTCCTTGAGGGCGGCCACCGCCCTGGGAGTCAGACCGTCGCCGCACACCTTGTCGCGGCCGGGCGCGCCCTTCTCGAAGACGGTCACCCGGGCGCCGCGGCGGGCCGCGGTGATGGCGGCGGCCGCCCCCGCCGGACCGGCACCGATCACGGCAATGTCGCACTGCGCGGTGGCCATGCAGCCCCTAGTCGGCGCGGTGCCTCGCCGCGTCAAGGACGCAGCGGCCGATCATGGGCTCGTCGCGGTGGCCGCGCCGCAAGGAAGTGCGGGCTCGGCCTCTAATGCCCGACACGGCCGGGGTCGCAGCTGTCGCTGTGGTGGCCGGTGCCGTGGGGGTCGCAGCTGTTGGGGTGGTGGCCGGCGCCGTGGGGGCTGTGGCCGTGGCCGTGGTCGTCGAGCAGGATGACTTGATGGTCGTGGTCGTGGTCGGTGTGGTCACCCAGTAGCCGGTCTCCGAACGTCTCCCGCAGCCGCTCCTCGGTGAGCATCTCGGCGGGGGCGCCCGCGGCCACCAGGCGGTTTGCCATCAGCACCACAGAGTCGCAGTGCCGGGCCTCGTCGAGGTGGTGGGTGGTGGTGATCACCACTGCGCCCCGGCTGGAATAGTCCTCTATCACGTCCAGGATCCGCTCCTGGCTGGGGATGTCGAGACCGGTGACCGGCTCGTCCAGCATGACGATGTCGGGCTCGCACGCCAGCACCTGCGCGATCCTCACTCGCTGCTGCTGTCCTCCGCTGAGATCGCCGAAGCTGCGCCGGGCGAACTGGTTGACGTCGAGCTGCTCGCCCGCCTTGTGCATGGCGGCGCGGTCGGCGCTCCTCAGGCGCCCGAGCAGCCCCCGCTCGCGGTAGCGGCCCATGGCCAGCACCTCGCCCGCGGTGATCGGCATCCAGCCGGCGGGAAGGTGCTGGCACACGTAGGCCAGATTCTTTGACATGCCGCGGATGGTTCCCGAGGTGGGCTTCTGCAGACCGGCCAGGCACTCCAGCATGGTGGTCTTGCCCGAGCCGTTGGCACCCATCACCGCGGTGGACGTGCCCGGCTCGAACGCGTGGCTCACATGGTCGAGGGCGGTGACCTGGTCGAACTTGACGGTGAGATCGGTGATCTCCACGGCGCTGGCCATCACAAGGCTCGCTGACAGGTGTGGGCGTCTCGCGGTGCGGCGCGGTGTCTCCCGCTCTTGTTCGCTTCGCTCACGGGCCGCTCGGGCCACGGCCTCGCTCGGATTATCGCGGCACCGCTCACGGATCCTCTCCCATTCGCTCGGCCTCAGGCGCCAACGGTATCCGGCCATGCCATCCACCACCGCGGCGGCGGTGGACCGAGACGGCCCGGTCGCTGATCTACTGTGGCGCCGATGGCGGCCAAGACCGACTGGAACCCTCTGCTGCGGGGCGAGTTCGACAAGCCCTACTGGCGCGAGCTGCAGAGCTTCGTGCGAGACGAGCGCGACCGCCACCGGGTGTTCCCGCCCCACGACGAGGTGTTCGCGGCTCTGCACCTCACCCCGCACGCCTCGGTCAAGGTGCTGATCCTGGGCCAGGATCCCTACCACGGCCCCCGCCAGGCCCACGGGCTGTGCTTCTCGGTGCGCCCCGGCGTGGCCAAGCCGCCGTCGCTGGTCAACATCCTCGAAGAGCTGCACAACGACATCGGCGCACCGGTGCCCAACCACGGGTCGCTGGAGCACTGGGCCCGCCAGGGGGTGCTGCTGTTGAACGCCACCCTCACCGTGCGGGCCCGCCAGGCCGCCAGCCACCAGCGGCGGGGCTGGGAGACGTTCACCGACGAGGTGATCCGGGTGGTCAACGACAAGGACGATCCGGTGGTGTTCATCCTGTGGGGAGGCTCGGCCCGCCGCAAGAGGGCGCTGGTGGACACCGGCCGCCACACGGTGATCGAGTCGGCCCACCCGTCGCCGCTGTCGGCGTCGGGCGGATTCTTCGGCAGCCGGCCCTTCAGCCGGGCCAACGAGGCCCTGGCCGCGGCCGGCCGCCAACCTGTCGACTGGGCGATCCCCGATCAGTAACGGGCACTTGCGCGGCGCCAGCGTTCCCGTTACGGTCCGAGGAGAACCTTCAACGGTGTAATTCGCGCCGCAGAGAACGGAGAGTGTCCTCATGGAACCTGGCATTGACAGCAGCGAGAATCCGACCGAGCGGGCCGGGTTGGCCCACCTCTGGTTCATGGCCGACAGCCCCGCCGGAGCGGTGTTCGTGGCCCACTCCAACGGTTGGGTCTCCGGACTCCAGATCACCCCTGGCGGACGCGAGCCCGATCCGGGCCGCTTCGTCGATTACATGCGCGACGAGGTGGGCACCGAGGTCGATCCCGATCCTGATCCCGACCCCAAGCTGGTGGCCCGAGTGAGCGAGGCCCTGGCCACCGGACGCACCGACGTGCCCGTAGACCTGTCGTCGCGCTCCGCGTTCCACCAGGAGGTCCTGCGGGCCACCGCCCGCATCCCCTGCGGCGAGGTGCGCACCTACGGGGAGCTGGCCGCCATCGTGGGCCGGCCCCGAGCGGCCCGGGCGGTGGGCACGGCCATGGCCCGCAACCCGGTTCCGCTGCTGATCCCGTGTCATCGGGTGGTGCCCAGCAGCGGGGGAGTGGGCAACTACGGCTACAGCCCCGAAACAAAGGCCAAGCTGCTAGTCGGCGAGGGCGTCGTCCTGTAGAGGGCGCGCAGTCGACCACCTCCGGCAATCGCCGGAGCCGTTCTTGAGGAGCCTCGGCTAGCGGGCTGGGGCCGGCATGGCCGCGGGGGGCAGAAGGGTCATCAACTCATCGGCTAGCTGGTCGGCTTCGGCGATGCCCATGATCCGGTCGGCCCGGTGGCGGCTGGGCTGCACGTAGGCGTCGTGCATGGGGGCGACCGTGGCCGCGAACTGGCGGCGCACATGGTCCTCGGGCCGGCCCCGCTCGCTCATGTCGCGCCGGATGCGGCGCTGCAGTCGCACCTCCTCGGGTACGTCCATGAATATCGAGTAGTCGAGCCGCTCCAGCACCTCCTCGAAGGCCAGCAGCAGGATGCCCTCCACCAGCAGCAGCCGGGCCGCCTCCACCCGCTCGAACCGGCCGCTGTGGGTGTGGGTGGCGAAGTCGTAGATCGGCACGTCCACATCGACGCCCTGCCTCAGCGAGTCGAGATGGTGCAGGAACAGGCCGCTGTCGAGGGAGTCGGGATGGTCGAAGTTGCCGCGGCGCCGCTCGTCGAAGGGCAGGTGCGACAGATCTCGGTAGTAGGCGTCGAAGGCGAGCACGCTCACCTCGTGCTCGTCGAGGCGCTCCAGCAGGCGACGGGTGAGCGTGGTCTTGCCCGCGCCGGAGCCGCCGCAGATCCCGAACACGAACCGGTCCACGGGCCGACACCATACCCGGCCCCACCCGCACAGGCCGGGCTCGCCTGGCAGGCACTCCACTGCCCTGGTGCACCGAAAAGCCCATATCAATGCATTAAAGTGCATATGAAGTATGCTAATTGCAGACCGGAGTCGGCCCCCTGCGAGCATCATGACCACTGAGCCAGGGGGTCGGCTCCGGTTCACCGATTGCTCACTGTAGCACGAGCCCGCGGAAACGACGGGCGGACGCGGATCAGGCACCGAGGCGGGTCCTGGCGTCGGCTGAGCGCTGCAGCAGATAGGCGGGCACGGTCACGCCGTTGACAACGGCCTCGCCCGCCCCGCCGCTGGCCGCGCTCTCGTCGTCGGCGCTGTCCGCCGGCCCTGCCGCCGCGGCCTCGGCCGCCCTTTGCGCAGCCAGTTCGGCCTCCTGCGCCTCCCGGTCGCGGGCCACCAGGTACCGCTCGTAGTCCTTGGTGCGGACCAGATCACCGTGGTCGATGTGGCCCACCACCCGGCCGTCGGTCAGCCTCACCCAGTAGCGGTTCCAGGTGAAGCCGTTGGCCATGGCCACCTTGCCCTCGGCGCCCTGGGGCACGCCGGGCTGCTCCGACACCAGCCTCACCCGCTGGCCCCGCTTGAGGGTGCGGGCCTGCAACTCGGCCGTGGTGAACGTCTTGGGCGGCATCGGGCCACACGGTAGCGCCAGCCCGCAGCCGCCGACGACATGTCAGCCTCGCCCAGCCAGCCTCGGACGGTCTCGGCAAACGGCTCAGCCTCGCTGGCCGCGCACGGTTCGGGCGCGCCGCCGATTGGCGATACGGGGCGGTTGGCGTAGCCTGCGCCCGCCGTCTATGGAGGTTGCAACCATGCATCGTTCCCTGTCCGTCCTCAAGAGCGCGCTGGCGATGCCGGTTGCAGCTGTTGCCCTGGTCGCCGCTTCGCTGGCACTGGCCGGACCGAGTACTGCGCTCGGCCAGGAGGTCGAGGAGTGCGAGGTCACCGACCTCGGCACTCTGGGCGACTCGGCGGGCAGCGTGCTGGAGGCCGAGGGACGCTGGACGACTGAGGACTGCGACTCGCGGTTCCGGCCCGACAGCGACGCCCATACCTTCCGCTTCCATGTGGCCGAGGCGGGTCGGATCAGGGTCGGCCTGTCGTCGCCCGAGGGCGACTCCTACCTCTACCTGCTCGCCGAAGACGGCAGCCGCATCACCGACAACGACGACCACGGCGAGCGGCTCGACGCCCGGGTCGAGAGCGACCTAGAGCCCGGCGCCTACCTGATCGAGGCCACCACCGTGGGCGGGCGCGGTCGGGGCCCGGCCGACTTCAAGGTCACGGTGAGCCGGGTCGAGGGTTGCGACCTCTTCCCGCTGGGCGAGCTGGAACCGGGCAAAGACCTGGTGGCATCTGGATCCTGGTCGCTCGATACCTGCGGCTCGCGCTTCGTGTCGAGCCATCCCGCTCAGGGATATCTGTTCTTCATGGACCAGCCCGGCCGGGTGCGCATCGACCTGGAGTCCGAGAACGGCGACCCCGTCCTGTCGCTGGCGTCGTTCACTGATGGCATCGTCGGCGCCAACGACGACGGCGGGGAGTACCGCAACTCGCGCATCGAGCAGTACCTGCAAGCCGGCGCCTACCTGATCGAGGCCACCACCTACTATGCGCGCGACCGCCAGCCGCTGCAGGCGGACTTCACCCTCACCGTCCATTTTGTTGAAGAGCCCGAACGCCAGCAGAGCCCCGAGCTCAAGGTTGAGGCGGTCCACATTCCCGCCGAGGTGGTGGCGGGCGATCCGTTCCCGGTCGACTTCCGAGTCGGCAACGCGGGCGGGGGCGAGCTGCCCGACGACGGCAGCGTGGCTCACATCTACGTGGTGGGAAGGGGGGTGTTCGACCGGCTCGATCCGCTCGCAGGAGTGTGGGACGCGGGCTCGTCCTACCACAGCAGTGATGTGACTGCGAGTGCATCGAGCACTGCCATCGACGAGGTTGCGCCGTTCGAGGCGACGTTCAACGAGCACGGCCCCAAGTGGCTGTTCGTGGGCGCGGTCACCGACGATGCCGACGGCAACGAGGTCGGATTCCACGGACTCTGGCACAACCTGCTGGTGCTGAGCGGCCCCACCTTCGGCCCGGTCAAGGTCAAGGTCGGCCTCAGCCACTACACCGTGACCGCCGAGGCCGACATGGGCGATGAGAGTCTGGTGACGACGGTGGTGAAGTCGGTCTCCGATCCAGCCGCGGAGGTCGCTCGGCCGGTTCAGCGGCGGGCCATCTACACCGCCGGGGTGCTGAGCCAGCTCTTGGACGGGGTCTTCGAGCGGCCCGCCATCGCCGACCTGCCCGAGGGGTCGGACCGCGAGCGGTTCAACGTGATCAATCCCTCCTCGAGCACGCTCATGAGGGCCTTCGGACAGCAGTACGCGGCCTCGCTGAGCGGCTCCGGTCTTCTCGATGCCTGGTTGGCCCGCGAGGCGATCGATCCCGCCGCCATCGAGCAGCTCTGGCTGGACGCGGCCGACACCGCGTCAGCTCGCTACGCGTCGATGGCTGCTGAGTGGCGATCCCTCCTGAATCGCAGCGACGACGAGTCGCAGCTCTCGTTCCACGACGCCCGCACCGTCCAGTCCCAGGTCGCCTATGTCGAGAGCCTCGTGGCGGCCACGGCCGCGGCCGGCGAGGTCGTGGCCGCGGCCCGCAGCGCGGCTGACGGCTGGGACGACCCCGACGTGCAGGCGCTGATGGCCGAGCAGTCGGACTGCCGCCCCGGAGGCGACGCCCTGCGCGGGGCGCTCGAGGCGGCCGGTGCCGGCAACATCGACGAGATGTTGGCGCTGGACGCCGAACTGCGGCTGGAGCGCCCCGTCCACGGCTTGGCCGTCGATCAGGCGCTGTGCGGAGCGGAATCAGCCGACGCGGCGCTCTCGCGGTTCCTCGAGAGGCTCGGGCTCGACGACGGCTTCGAGATTCGCGAGGTGCTCGGCCTGGCGCCGCTTGAATGCAAGGATGGAACCAGCTGGGACGGGACCGATTGCTCGAGGCCATCGGCGGCGATGCCGCAGACCCAGCAACTGCGCATCATCGCCCGACTGGGAGACGACGGCCGGGTGGAGCACGGCGTCGAGCTTGCCGACGGCGAGCGCATCCTGCCCGAGACCCGGTTCCTGTCCGCCGACGCCGCCGTCGGAAGCTGGCGGGTGAGCGGCGACGTCGAGGTGGACGGAACCGCCGTCGGGAGCATCCGGGCGAGGCGGGTGGCCGGAGGCCGTTACGAGGTCGGTTTCATCGGCGCCGACGGCGAGGCCATCACGCCCCACATCGCCTTCCTGCCCGCCGACGCCCGCGTGGGGGTCTGGTACCGCAGCAGCGAGATCGAGGTTTCGGCTGTCGGGGCGCTACAGGCGGCCGACTCAGCCGACGATTAGAGCGAGGCGCAAACTGGAGCGATGTTGCTGTTCGCTAGTCCACGCAGCGGAAGCAATGCCCGTGCAGATCGACCAGGTGGCGCAGGGGGGTGAAGGCCGCCCGGCGGGCCGCCTCGCCGAGACTGCGGTCGACCAGATCCTCCACCTCGTCGTCGAGGCGGATGTCCTCGATGACACCGCAGGCCACGCACACCAGGTGGTGGTGATGCGACAGCAGTGGCTCGGCCAGCTCGAAGCGGGCTCGGTCGCCGCCGATAGAGATCCGATTGACCACGCCCGAGCGTTCGAGCACTTCAAGGTTGCGGTAGGTCGAGCTGATGGCCAGGCCGGGATCCGATGAGGTGATGTCGGACAGCGTCACCGGACGTCCGGCACCGGCCAGAGCCTCGATCAGCCGCTGGCGTCCGGCGGTGTAGCGGTAGTCGTGGCGGGCCAGGCGCCCGCTCGCCATGGAGTGGACCTCCCGTAGAGCGAGTGCAACTTGGTCAGAGTCCGTTGCGTCGGCCATGAGTATCCCTAGTGTGGATGAGATTTGTTCTCATTACTATAGTCACTCCAATGCACCCGTCCCAGATCCACCGAGGAGCCTAATCGTGCCACGACTTCCAAGCCCTTGCCGTTCTCGACTGATGGGGGTGGGCGCGGCTGGCGCCATCGTTGCCCTCGTAGCCACCGCCTGCGGAGCCGACGAGACAGACTCCGACACCGCCGCAACCGCGGAAGCCGCGGTCGAGGTCACCGCCGAGGTTCCGACCATCCTGGCGACGACCGGCATTTGGGCCGATGTCGTTGCCAATGTTGCCTGTGGGGGGCTGGCCGAGGTCGAAACTCTCATCCCGGTGGGCGGTGATCCGCACGGGTATGAGCCGTCGCTGCAGGACCGGGCCCGGATGGACAGCGCCGCGCTGGTGGTGGCCAACGGCCTCGGACTCGAGGAGGGGCTCGTAGACACGCTCGAGGCAGTTGCTGAAGCGGGCACGCCGGTGTTCGAGTTCGCGGCCGACATGGATGTGCTCCCGTTCTCGATGGAGGGAGGCCACGGTCATGGCGAAGAGGCCCACGACGACCACGACGATCATGAGGGCCACGACGAAGATGGCCATGGGCATGAGGACGAGGCCCACGACGATCATGACGATCATGATGATGAGGGCCACGACGATCATGATGATGAGGGTCATGACGATCACGAAGAGGAGGGCCACGATCACGATGATGAGGGTCATGACGATCATGAGGACGAGGGCCACGATCACGATGATGAGGGTCATGACGATCATGAGGACGAGGGCCACGATCACGATGATGAGGGTCATGACGATCATGAGGAAGAGGGCCATGACGATCACGATGATCACGACGACCACGGCCATGAGGGTCATGACCACAGCGGGGGCGATCCCCATGTGTGGCTCGACCCTCACCGGGTGTCGGAGGCCCTGCCCGCACTGGCGGGCGTGCTAACGGCCGATGTCGGACTCGATCCGGGCGCGGTCGAGGAGTGCCTGTCGAGCTATCAGGCAGAGTTGGCGGCAGTCGATGCGGATATCGCCGCCCACGTCGGGGAGCTTCCCGCCGAGAGCCGCAAGCTGGTCACCAATCACGATGTCTTCGGGTACTACGCCGCCCGCTACGGCTTCGAGGTCATCGGCACGGTCATCCCGTCGCCGTCGAGCATGGCCCAGACCAGCCCGGCCGTGCTTGAGGAGCTGGCGGAGACCATCGAGCATGAGGGGATCAAGGCAATCTTCGCCGAGACCCAGCACTCCCTCGACGACATCGAGGCTCTGGCCGCCCGGGTCGGCGACGTGGAGGTGGTGACGCTCTACACCGGCAGCCTCGGGCCTGTAGGCAGCGGTGCCGACACCTACATCGGCTACCTGCACACCAACACCGACCTCATCGTCGACGCCCTCGGGTAGAGCATTCGGCCTCGGCTTCTTGCCGAGTTCCGTGAGCAGTTCACCCGCTAGCCGGCGGATCAGCTAGAACGTCCCGCCGTGGAGTTTCTGACCGACCCCGTGGCTTGGTGGATCGACCCGTTCACATCCAACATCTTCATGCAGCGAGCGCTGTATGCGGGCCTGCTCGTCGTGCTCACCACCTCGGTGGTGGGCACCTGGGTGGTGCTGCGGGGCATGAGCTTCCTCGGCGACGCCCTCGCCCACGGCGTGCTGCCGGGGATCGCGCTGGCGTTCATTCTCGGTGCACACACCACCATCGGCGCGTTCGTGGCGGCCATCGCCATGGTGTGGGGCATCAACATGATCCGCAGACACTCGCCGCTGCCGGAGGACACGACCATAGGCGTACTGTTCGTCGGCTTCCTGGCTCTGGCCGTGGCCATCATGTCGAGTGCGTCCGCCGCCTACAGCGGGGATCTCAACCGGTTCCTGTTCGGGTCGATCACCGGCGTAGACGCCGGCGACCTGCGACGCCAATTGATCGCCGCCGTCATCTCAGTGGGCGGGGTAGCGGTGTTCTACCGGGCCTTCCTGGTCATGACTTTCGACCACGCCCAGGCTCAGATCCTCGGGCTGCGGCCCCGCCTGGCCCACGGCGCGCTGCTGGTGCTGCTGGCCATATCGATCGTTGCTTCCTTCGAGGCGGTCGGAAACCTGCTCGTGTTCGCCTTCCTCGTCGCCCCGCCGGCCACCGCGGTGCTGCTGGTGCGGCGGGTGACCCGGATCATGGCGACTGCGGCACTGGTCGGGGCGGTGTCGACCTTCTTTGGACTGCTGGTCAGCTACCACCACGACACTGCGGCGGGGGCGACCATGGCGCTGGCCGCGGTGGTGGTTTTCTTGGTCGTGCTGACCGTCAAGGCTGTAGTGCAGGCCGTGGGCAGCCACGGCCGCACCGCCGATGCCCCCGCGGTCGCCTCCGGCTAGATCGTCGGCCAGCGGCGGCCGACCTGCAGGCCGGCCGACCTCGCTCCTAGAGCGCACGCGGGCAGGTGCAAGCCGGTTGCGTCGCAGCGGGGTCTTTCCGCTCTTGTTCGCTCCGCTCACGGGCCGCCCAAACCCCGACATCACAGCCCACGGCCTCGCCCGTATGGGCCGGGACGCTCGCCTACTCGCTCGGCCTCTTGCCGAGTAGGTCGGCGATCTGGCGGCCTGCGGTGCGGGCCGCTTCGGAGATCTCGATGCGCTGGGCGTCGAAGCCCTCGCCGCGGGTGGCGTCGAGCGCCAGCCTCGATGTGGTGCCGTGCTTGTCGGCCGACGGGTCGAGGGCGCTGCCGGGCAGACCGTCGATCACGATCATGTCCCGGTCGGGCTGGAAGTGGGTAGCCAAGGCCCACAGCACTTCGCTGTCGCTGGTGACGTCCACATCCGCGTCCACCGCAACGACGGTCTTCAGGTAAGGGTCCCAGCCGAGCAGCCCCAGCAGCGCCTGGCGGGCCTCGCCCGGCCGACGCTGGTCCACTGCCACATAGCAGTGGAAGTGGGTGCCCGAGGAGGGATAGTGCGCGGCCACGACCGAGCCGAACCGGTCCTTGAGCTTGGCGATCATCTCGGCCTCACGGGGAACCCGCCCGAGGTTCAGGTGCTCGTGGGAGTTCCCGCCCACCACGTCGAGCCAGACCGCGTCGCAGCGCTGCATGACCGTGCACACGTCGATGCGGTTGCGGGTGGAGCGGTCCGACGAGTAGCCGGAGAACTCGCCGAAGGGGCCTTCGTCCTCCTCGGCGGCGGGATCGATCTCGCCCTCGAGCACGACCTCGGCCGCGGCTGGCACCCGCAGGCCGTGGCGCGGGGTGCGCACCACCTCGAGGGGCTCGCCCAGCAGCCCTCCGGCGATCTCGCGCTCGTCCACCCCGAAGCCGACCCGGGCCGAGGCGGCCAGCATGAACAGCGGATGGGCGCCGATGACCATGGCCACCGGAAGCCGCCGTCCCGCCGCGGCCGCGTCCTGCAGGAGCCGCCAGAGGTCGCCCCGGGAGTGGAGGCTGGTGCCCAGCGAGGTCGGCGAGGCCACCACCGAGCGGTGGTAGCTCAAGTTGCCGCGGCCACCGTCGGCATCCTCGGCCACCACGATCCCGCTGGTGATGTAGGGGCCGCGGTCGGTGGCGAAGTGGGTCAGCAGCGGCAGTCCGCCGAGATCGACCCGGTCGTCGGCGTCGACGCGGCCGAGGACAGGTCCGTCGTCGACCTCGGCCATCGGCCGCGCCGCCGCGGCCCGCTGCTGGTAGGCGTCGTGCAGCTCGCCCGGCCCAGCTCCCAGCATCCGCTCGATGCGGGGCCGCGACGCGAACAGGTTGGTGACCACCTCCCGGTCGGCGCCCTCGACGCGGGTGAAGCGCAGCAGCGGATGCCGGCCCCGCTCGGCCAGCTCCCACACCGCGGCGGTGATGTCCTGGTCGAGCGAGACCGGCCGCTCGACGGTGCAAACGTCGTCGGGATGGGCGGCTTCATAGCCGCGCAGGAAGTCGCCGAGGCCCTGGCCGCTCACAACGGCACGAGTCGTCGCGCGCAAGCCGCCCGAACCACCGCAACGCCGCCCACGGCCCGGTACGGCATTTCTGCTCGCTCGGCCTCTAGTTGACCGGGGTGCCGTAGTTGCCGTTGGCCAGCTGCTGCTTGGCGTCCTCCACGGTTGCGGGGGGCGCGGTGGGGGTGATGCCGACCAGCCTGGCGATGTTGTTGCCCATGTAGTCCTCCAGCTGATCCTCGGTGGCGTTGATGCCCTGGGGGGCGTCGTGGCACAGCACCTCCAGGTGGGTCAGCCACATTCCCGGATCGTTGGGCGGGGAGTCGGTGCCGAACACCAGGCGGTCCCTGGGCATCTCCTTGGCGAACTCGACGATGCGGGACTGCAGCAGCCAGCCCGACTCGCCGTACACGTTGGGCGAGTCCATGATCATCCAGAACGCCTCGAAGCAGTAGACGCCGCCGGTCTGCACGCCGAAGTGCCCGATGATGAAGTTGACGCTCGGGAACTCGCGGATGATGGGGTAGAACTGCGTGGGTATCGAGTACGGGCCGTCGCCGGTGTGGATCAGCACCACCACCCCGAGCTCGTCGCATTTGCGCATCAGCGGGCGCAGCCAGTCCAGCGCCCGGTCGGGCCGGTAGGCGTGCATGTTGGCGTGGAGCTTGAGCATCTTGAAGCCGTACTCGCGCACGTGGAACTCGAGTTCGGCCGCCCCGTTCTCGGGGCCGAAGCGGGGGTTGTAGTTGAAGTTGCCGATGAAGCGGTCGGGATACTTCTGGGTGAGCTCGGCGATATAGGCCATGTAGTCGCGTATGCCGTCGCGCCCGCCCCGCGAGCCGTCGCGCCAGGCGGTGTTGCCCGGCGGGGGCTGGATGAAGCCCATGTCGATGCGGCGGGGCTTGCCGTTGATCCAGTACGGCCCATCCATCATGTCGAGCATCCGCTCGCCGGTGAACGGCTCGCCGGTGTGGCGCCAGGCCTCGTCCACGACGTTGGTGGGATGGAGGTGGGTGTCGATGATCATGGCGATGACTCCTTGTCTGGCTGAACACTTCCTCGTTGTGCGCGTGGTCCCGGCTGAACGCGCTCCCGCCAGGCACGGTGCGGCCCGACAGTCATGCGGCCGGCACCTCGCGGCGCGAGCCGGCCACGCAGCTCCGGAGGCGCTCGGCCAGCTCGTCGCGGGCCAGGTTCTTGCCGATGAACACCACCCGGCTGTCGCGGTGCGGCCCCTCCCAGCGGTCGAGGTCGTGGATCTCGAAGATCCGGTGCACGCCCTGCAGCGCCACCCGCCGGTCGTTGCCGGCCACGGCCATCACCCCCTTCCACCGCAGCAGATCGGCGCCGTAGTCGGCGGCGATGGCCCGGGCGGCCCCCTCCAGGCGCTCACGGTCGAGCTCCCCGGCGACCCTCACCGCGCAGGTCTCCACATCGGGATCGTGGCTGTGCACGAAATGGTTCTCCAAGAAGGCGGGGTCGGTGGCGGCCCGCTGCGACACCTCGAAGGCGCCGATGCCCAAGATGGCGTCCAGGTTGACCTCGGCATAGCTCGACCGGTCGATCTCCGAGCGCTGGTTGAACTTGCGGATGCGGCGCTCGATCCGCTCGACGGTGGCCGCGTCCACCAGGTCGACCTTGTTCACGATGATCCGGTCGGCGCTCACGATCTGGTCGACGGCCTGGCTGTTGATGCCGTCGTAGCGGACGTCGTCGAGGTGCTGCTCGATGTGCTTGGAGTCGATCAGGGTGACGATGGCGTCGAGGACCACGTCGTCGAGCACGGCGTCGTCCACGAAGAAGGCCTGGGCGACGGGCATCGGATCGGCTAGGCCGCTGGTCTCGACCAGGATGTAGTCGATGCGCTCGCTGCGGTCCAGCAGCTTGCCGATCACGTCGAGCAGGTCGCCGCGCACCGAGGCCACGCAGCAGATGCAGCCGTTGACCATCTCGTAGATCTCCTCTTCGGAGGAGACCACCAGGTCCGAGTCGATGCTGATCTCGCCGAACTCGTTCTCGATGATGGCGATGCGCTTGCCGTGGTTCTCGCGCAGTATGTAGTTGAGCAGGGTCGTCTTTCCCGACCCGAGGAAGCCGGTCAGGATGGTGACCGGCAGCCGGCCGCCCTGCCCGCGGGCGGCATCGTCAGCAGCGGTCGCGGCGCTGGCGGACATCTCCGCTCTAGCGGCCCTCTTCGGGGGGCCAGTCCTGGATCTCCTGGTCGATCCGGCTCCAGAAGGCTTGGCGCACCGCCCTCCTGAGGCGGTCCTGGCCTCGCAGGCTTCCCCCGATCACGTTCTCCACCGCGTAGAGCAGGTCGCCGTCGAGCGACTCGGGGATGCGGGGCCGCTGGTCGAGCAGGGCGTCGAACTCGTCGTCGCTGGCCCTGTACAGCCAGCTCTCCGCGAACTCGGTGGCGGCCACCGCCACCGAATCGACCGGATCGTAGGTGTCGGAGGCCGCATCGTCGGGGGTGCGGCGGCGCCGGATGAAGCGCGACAGGTCGTCCTTGGTGAGCTTGATCACCTCGTCGGCCTCGGTGGTGAGGCCGCCCGGCACCTCGGGGCGCTCGTCCCGTGAGGCGATGCTGATCAGGGTCACCCGCAGTCCGGAGTCCTGGGCCTCTCGCACACAGTCGAGCAGCTCCTCGTCGGCCGAGAGCAGGAAGGCGTCGCAGATGGCCCGGCTGCCGGCGAGGGTGGACAGGTCTCGGCTGATGGCGGCGCCCACCGCCGACTGCGGCCCGGTCTGGAGGCGCAGCTTCATGTTGGGCAGCGTGGCCACCAGCTGCTGCGCCGGGGTGGGCGCACCGTCTCGGGAGGTGTCGTACCAGTAGGTGCGCAGCGGCTGGAGGTCGCTCACGTCGCTGGCGAGGCCGATGAGGAAGTCGTTGGCGCCGAGGCCGTAGAGCAGGATCTCCTGGCGGTCGGGGCTGTTGCAGCACAGCATGCCACCCTCTGTGTAGAGGTATTCGGCATCAACGAAGATTGCGTAGCGGTCCATGGCACAGCCACCCCTCACATCAGCGCTATGTTCGGTCGCACCCACGCTGTTCGGGCAGGGATCAAACGGTTGCAGGAGTGTAGCCCACGGCTGCGGGCAACGCCGCATCCAGCGTGGTACGCCCCCTGGGACTCGAACCCAGAACCTGCGGATTAAGAGTCCGTTGCTCTGCCAAATTGAGCTAGAGGCGCGTGGTGAGCGCTACACGATAGCGCTCGGAGAGAGTTTGGCGCCCGCGCCATCGTCCAGCCAGCCTAGGGATGCCGGATCCTCAGGTCACTCCAAGGGAGCGATCTTGCCGGGGTGCTGCCGTCGTTCCGCCCGGCGCCAGGCCTCTTCGAGTTCGCGGTGGTGCTGCTCGGCCCACTCGATCACCATGCGCTCGGCCCTCGGCGCCAACTTGCCCTCCTCGACTCGCATGCTGTTGATGTTCACCACCGCTTCACGACCGCCGTACTCGGCGTGGAAGTGGGGTGGCCTGTGCTCGTTCCAATACATCCGGATCACGATGCCGTAGAAGCGGCAGATCTCAGGCATCCGAACTGCCGAGCAGCGCCGGGAACATCTCCTCGGGGGTCATTCCGGTGATCTTCATGTAGAGGGCGTCGCCGCACAGGTCGAGGTCTTTGCCCCAGACGATCGAGGTGCCCGGGCCGAGCCGCACGGCGGAGAAGAACTCGTGGTCCTCCCAGGCGACGAACACTCCGTCGCCCGCCAGGTGCGATAGGTCCACCTCGCCTTCGACCCCGTCCTCGTAACGGAGCCAGATCCGGTGTGGCTCCAGGGCGCGCACGGCGATGGGGCGTACCCTTCTGTCGGTCGGAGGCATATGGACAGCCTATAGAGCGATCACCCCGCGAGCCGTCCCAGTTCTGAGCGCCATCTGCCCGGTAATGGTGCCCCCGTCGCCCGTCCCAACCCGCCACGTCACTCAGCGCCACTTGGCTCAGTGAGGCCCGAAGATGCCGGTCAGCGCTTGCTCGGGTCGTCGAAGCCCCTCACGCAGTGTCGGCAGGATCAACGAGTGTGGATCGATGTGAACGTCGTCACGACATCGAAGGCCGAAGTCCGCATCCGGCCGTGCTCTGCCGTGCGCCACGTCACGTCGCAGTATTCCGACGAGTCAAACGGGCCGCGTTCGGGTACTGACTTCGCCAACGCATCCGGGCTCTGCTGTACGCCGGCAAACCCAACTCGGCGCTGCGCCACACCCTCCCCCCGACCTGAAACGCGGAGAGCCGACATCGGGCGCGGCTTCGCTTGCTCCTATTCAAGCAAGCAGAACTTGGTTGTTTGCGATCTCCTGTTCCTCGGCGTTTTCGGGCTCGTCGGCATACTGCCCGTACGCGAGTCCTCTCACATAGGGTTCTTGGGCGAGCAGGTCGCCGAGTTCTGCGAGACGTCCGGCGTCCCAGCCCAGCGCAGAGGCGACCGCCTCGTCCCAGCGTCGGCGCACGTCGCAGTAGCCGTCACGGAACTGCGGCACCACCGTGTAGCGGGTCGCCTCCCAGCAGGCGGCCAGCGTCTCACGGATGCGGTCGTCGTCTAGGTCCGGGATCGGGAGGTCGCGCCAGACGGCGGGGTTGTAGAACGGGAATCTCAGCTTCTTGCCCGGGCATCGCAGGATCAGCAGTCGGCCGGGGGTGGAGTTCAGGAACACTGCGGCAGCCTTCGCCTGCGCCGCGTCCAGCCCAGTGACGGGCATCCAGCCCTGTCCGACATAGCGTTCGTCGGACGCGACCGCGGTGAGCCGGGCCGTCGAGAGTCCTTGGCCCATTGACACCAGCAGATATCCCGCCTTCTCCAGGATCGGCGGCTTGCCGGGCTTCTTCCACTCCCACGTTGCGTCTGGTTGGGCTTCGATCCGCTGCTGGCCGTCCGCTCCTTTGGATTGCAGCACGGGGAACGGCTGATAGCCGCCGCTGGTCTGCTTGCTGTAGTCGCCGCGCATCGTTTGTCCTGTCGCGTGTACTGCTAACTGTCCGCTGCTCGCCGACTCGTCGTCTTGCGGTATTCGCCGTAGAGCGTCTGCAGCGTGGCGTGCACCATCACCTGTCGCTGCCTGCCGAGTCGTTGATTCTGCGATATTCGCCGCTGAGCGTTGGACCGGTCTTGTGCACCGCTCTCTCTCTCTCTGTCTCTCTGCACAGCGCTGCGAGGTCGTCGTGTCCGGCGAACTCCGCGGCCGCGGCTGCAAGTTCGGGAGAGCGCAACACCGCGGCAGACCAGTCACCCGCGGCGACACGCTCGGCGGGCCATAGCGACACCTCGCCCCATCCGTCGGGCAGTGTTCCCGTCTCGGTGGACCGCAGGTGCGTGTGCAGCGTCTCGGCGTTGTGCTCGTCTGCGGGGAACCGGTCCAGCGCGATGATCCGTGTCGGGGGGGGGGGGGTGCTGGCCGTTGCAGCGGCGGAACACGAAGATGCTCTCGTTTATCTCTGTGTTCTGCGACAGGTTGCCGTCGCGCGCTGCGAAGTTCGTCAGAACTGTGTGCAGGTGCAGACGCGACGCTAACCAGCGGCGCTCCGCGAGCCCCGAGGCGGCGGTGGCGAAGATCGTGGGAGAGATCATGGCCAGGACTGCGCCGGCGCCGTCGGTGAGACACTTCTCGCCCAGTATCGCGAACACCGGGCGGATGGAGTTCTTGTCCACGACCCCATCTACCGAGGGGTCCACCTCGCACAGCAACTCTTGGAGGTGATCGGACCGGTTACGGAGATTGTCCTGAGTGACGGGTTCGAACTTCTCGCCCATCTTGGTGCGGTTCGTAAAGGGCGGGTTCATGGTCACGATCCGGCAGCCGAGCGCAGCGTCGACTGCGCCTTCGAGTTCGGCGTCGTCGGACAGGTCACTGTCGAGCTCCAGCCGTTGTGAGCCGATCTCTCCGCCGGCCTCACTGTCGAAGGGCAACTCACCGGGACGTGCCAGGAACTTGCGCTGGCCGAGCAGTTCCAGGCTGCCGGCCGAGCCGCTGCGGCCCGAATACGAGTCGGCGTCGCCGTAGGGCATCAGATGCAGGCCCATCTTGCTGTAGTGGATTCTCTGGTTGCCCTGGGTGAGCTGCGCTGCCGCGAGCTGTAGTGACACGGGGTTGATGTCCATGCCCTTGATCACATCCTCAACGGCGGTGCGTTGCAAGTCCGCGATCTGCTGCTCGGAGGCCCCGGCGCCGCGGGCGCGGCGCTTCATATCGGCCAACAGAGCCGCCAGAAGCGTCCCCGACCCGCAGGCCAAGTCGATGGCCTTGTGGTCTCTCCACACCCTCTCGTCGGCCCAGTCGGGGTCGTCGCCGTCGCTGTGGCACGCGTCGAGCGCGAGCCGCGCCGTGAGCGTCGCCGCTGCCGGTCTCGTGAAGTAGGCGCCGTCGGATGCTTGGTTGCCCATCACTTTGTTGAACAGAGGCCCGGCGTGGTCGGTGCCCAGGTCGGCGTAGGTCTCCGCCAGCCGTTCCGCCTCGGCGGCGATGTGGTGCAGAGCCCGCTCGAGGCCCGCGGTGCGTCCGGTGTCCTCGATGGCATGGACCGCCTGCAGCGCCGGGCGGATCACGGGGTCGAAGTCGTGGCGGCGGATGTTCTGCCACGCCCTGTCGATGTCGCGGATCGGTTTGGTGCTGGCCTTGATGGTGCCCAAGCCCGGCACGCCGGAGAGCCATCCGCCCGCCGCGATCCGCTGGTGCAGCATCGCGGCGTTCATCATCAACAGCGCCGCGATGGTGCACCCGTCGGCCTGCTGCTCGCGTTTGTCGGCGGCCAGCCGATCCAGTCCGTAGTGCTCGTTCAAAGCGCTGGTCAGCGTGTCGGAGCGCAGATGCCGCGCCGCCTCGCGGACGCTGTCCTCCAGCAGATTCGCGTCCCTCTCGATCCGGTGGCAGTGGCTCGGCGCCGCCCTCGGCGAGATGTCCGGCCGTCTGGTCCGAGCACACCGACAGGGACCTGATCGGTGCGGCGGCGTGGACCAGGTATTCGCGGCGCAGCTGCGCGACCAGCGCGATCGACGGGCACAGCACTACCGCGGTGTCGCCGGCGTCGCACAGATCCTCGACGATCCGAAGCGAGATGCGGGTCTTGCCCGTGCCGCATGGCAGCACGATCTTGCCGCGGCCGCGGCCCTCCGGGCTGCCGCCAGTAGTGCTCTTTGCATGCTGGCGCAGTGTCGTCACGCTCTCGGAGATCGCTTCGGCTTGCATGCAGGACTTCGAGCGGACAGCGCCCGGATCTGCGTCTTCGGCGCAGTGCTCGCAATCGCCGTCGGTGGCCGAGGCCGCGGTCTGCGCCTCCAGGTCGGCCGCGAAGTTGATGACCTTGATTGTCCTGCCGGACAACTCCACAGTGCGTTTGGCGGGAGCGCTCAGGGGTGCGTTGCCGTTCGTGATCAGCCAGCGTTCCTGCCATTGGTCCCCGGCGGCGTGGTGCCCGAAGGAGTCCAGCTCGTCCTTGCCTATATGGGATTGCCTGTCCCGGTCAGGTCGAGTTTGCGAGCCTTGCACTGGATCGCGACCAGCCCGCCGTCGGAACGGCGGACACCCACAGCGTCGATCCCGTCATCCGCCTGCGACGAACCGGGAAACACGGCCTCGCGGTCGGGCCAGTCCTTCCAGCGCCAGCAGTCGCCCAGATCCCATTCCCGGATGTCGGGTGCCGTTGCGGCGACAGCCTCCTCCAACCAGATCCCGTCGCCGGGATCATCCCGTCGGGCAGCGATCTGATCAAGCGCCGCGGCGGTTTGCGCGTCCATAGCCGTCAACGGTCGCCATCCCGCACCACCCGGTCCACGCTCATCTGGTTGCCGCCGGCCGCGTCGTCGAGGCTATTCGCGTCTCGAGCAGCAGGCGGGGTGCACTGGTGGGGGACGCTGTCATCGGAGGGACTCCACAAGGGTGTCGAGGCGCATGCCTAATGGCGCGGGACCCGGCATGGCGCAGAAACTCTAGTCCACCCAGCGCGGCGGCCCGGACTGCGAGTGCAGTTCGGCGTGCGCCGTGGCCGTCTACACGCGCTCCGCTGCCTGCGCTCGGTCAGCGCGATTTGAGGAGGTGGTCGTTGCTCCAGAGCCGGACGTTGGAGTAGATCTCGCGTCGGGTGAATGGCGACCTCCGGCGACGCTCTGGACGCTTGGTGTTGGGGGGTCGGAACAGACAGGCGTTGCCCGTCACGAGCGGGTGACCGAGGGGAGTCGAACCCCCGACCTCCGGGACCACAACCCGGCGCTCTAACCGACTGAGCTACGGCCACCACGACCGCCGAAGCGGGTGACGCAGCAGCCTACCGGACCCGCGGGCCTGGATCGAAACAGGCCCTTGCGGGCACCGGTAGCATGGCTGCGCCCCCGTAGCTCAACTGGATAGAGCGGAGGGTTTCTACCCCTCAGGTTGCAGGTTCGAGTCCTGTCGGGGGTGCTTCGTGTAGCCTCCCGCTGAGACACGCATGTCAGAGACCGCCGCCACCATCCGCGTCCCCGCCAACCATCTGCTCGGACCTCTGGTGGGCGAGCACGACGCCAACCTCAGGCAGCTTGAGGATGCGTTCCCCGGCAGCCGCATCCACCTGCGGGGCAACGAGGTGAGCGTCCTCGGGGACGAGGCCGAGACCGTCGCCCGGCTCTTCGAGGAGCTGATCCTGCTGCTGGAGCACGGCCAGCGCCTCGACGGGCGCACCATCGACCGCACCATCGACATGGTGCGCAGCAACGTCCGAGCCTCCGAGGTGCTCACCCACGACGTGTTGCGCACCGCCGGAGGGCGGGTCGTTCGCCCCAAGTCGGCAGGGCAGAAGCGCTACGTGGACGTGATGGGGCAGAGCGTGATCACCTTCAGCATCGGCCCGGCGGGAACGGGCAAGAGTTGGTTGGCGGTGGCCATGGCGGTGCGGGCGCTGCACAACGACGAGGTGAGCCGCATCATCCTCACCCGGCCCGCGGTGGAGGCGGGGGAGAGGCTCGGATTCCTGCCCGGCGATCTCATGGCCAAGGTCGACCCCTATCTGCGCCCCCTCTACGACGCTCTCTACGACATGGTTGGCAGCGAGGGCATGGAGCGGCTGCTGGAGCGGGGCGCGGTCGAGGTGGCGCCGCTGGCGTTCATGCGGGGCCGCACCCTCAACTCGAGCTTCATCATCCTCGACGAGGCCCAGAACACCACGCCGGAGCAGATGAAGATGTTTCTCACCCGGATCGGCTTCGGCTCCCGGGCGGTGGTCACCGGCGACGTCACCCAGGTGGACGTGGACGGCGGGCGCAGCGGCCTCGTCGGCATCGAGAAGCTGCTGGGAGGCATCGACGGGATCGGGTTCGTCCATCTCAACAGCCGAGACGTGGTCCGCCACCGCATCGTGGCCGACATAGTCACCGCCTACGACCGGGTCCGCCACTCTGCCTAGATGATGTCGGCATCCCCCTCCGGCGAGCCTCCCGGCGCTGACTTCCCTGACCGAGCGTTGCTGGCGGAGCCTGCCTCCGGCGAGGCTGTGGTCGTCCGAGTCTGCGACGAGACCTCGGAGCCGACCGCGGACTGTGACAGAATCGACACTGAGCGCTGGGCTGGGCTGGCCGCGGCGGTTCTGCGAGCCGAGGGGGTGGGTGACGGCGAGCTGGGCCTGCGCTTCGTGGATGCTGCCACGATGGCCGAGCTCAACCTGGCCCACATGGGCGCACCCGGACCCACCGACGTGCTCGCCTTCCCCATCGACGGCGGAAACGGCTGCGATGGATCCTCCGACCCGGCGGTGCTGCTGGGCGACGTGGTGGTCTGTCCGGCTTACGCGGCTCGGGCAGCCGGTGCCGATGGCCTTGTCCATGAGCTGGCGTTGCTGGTGGTGCACGGCGTGTTGCATGTGCTGGGATACGACCACGCCCACGATGAGGAGGCCGCGGCCATGCAGGCCCGTGAACGTCGGCTCTTGGCCGCGCACCACCGCCAGCCGTGAGCGGGCCGAGCGATCTCGGTCCCGCCCGGGAGTCACGCCGAGGGCGGCGTCGGGCCGGGTGGGGGCGCAACGGGGCGCCGCCGGTCAGCGAGGACGAGCTGATCGCCATCACCGACGCCGCAGCCGAGGCCGACACCATCGACGACGCCGAACGCGACATGATCGCCTCGGCGTTGGCCCTCGACCGCACCGTGGTGCGAGAGGTGATGGCGCCCCGAGCCGACATGGTCACCGCCGACGCCGACATGACTGTGACCGCCGCGCTGGAGATCGCCATCGGACGGGGCCTCAGCCGGCTGCCGGTGTGCCGCAACGACATAGACGACATCGTGGGCGTGACCCTGCTGAAAGACCTGGCCCGCACCGAGCGCTCCGGGGGCGGCGACCGGGCCGTGCGAGACTCGATGCGCCGGGCCATGTTCGTTCCCGAAACCAAGCGGGTGGATGAGCTGCTGTCGGAGATGCGCACCGCGGGCGGGCATCTGGCCGTAGTCGTCGACGAGTACGGGGGCACGGCCGGGCTGGTCACCCTGGAGGACCTGGTCGAGGAGCTGGTGGGCGAGATCGTCGACGAGTTCGACCGGCCCGAGCCGCTGTTGGAGCCTCTGGCGGGCGGCGAGGCGCTGGTTCACGGCCGCATGCCGGTGGACCAGCTGAACGCGCTGGTGGGGGCGGCTCTGCCCGACGACGACTGGGACACCGTCGGCGGGCTGATCTTCAGCACCCTGGGCCATGTGCCCGAAGTGGGCGAGACGGTGGAGGTGGACGGGCTCCGACTGCGGGTCGAGCACATGGAGGGCCGCCGCATAACCAGGGTGAGGCTTACCCGCACATGAGTGCCGAGCCTGAGCCCGGCTCGCATCGTTGCGGGATCGTGGGGCTGGCGGGGCGGCCCAATGCGGGCAAGTCGACGCTGGCCAACCGGATCGTGGGGCAGAAGGTGTCGATCGTCTCCGACAAGCCGCAGACGACTCGCACCCAGGTGCGGGGCGTGCTCACCCGCCGCGACGCCCAGATGATCCTGGTCGACACTCCGGGCATCCACAAGCCCCGCAACGCCCTGGGCCACCGCATGAACTCCGAAGCCGCCGATGCGCTGCACGACACCGACGTGACGTGCCTGGTGATCGACGCGGCCGCCCCCTACGGGCGGGGCGACGCCTTCATCGCCCAGTCGCTGCCGGCGGACTCGGTGGTGGTGGTGACCAAGGCCGACCTGGTGGGGCCCAATGTCATGGTGAAGCAGCTGGCTGCACTGGCAGAACTCGACTTTGAGGCCTATTTTCCGGTCAGCGGACGCACCGGCGCGGGGGTGGAGGCCCTGGTGGAGCATCTCGTCGCCCGCCTGCCCGACGGCCCGCCTCTGTATCCGGCCGACACCGTCGCCGACGCGCCCTCGGCCTTCTGGGTAGCCGAGCTGGTGAGGGAGCAGCTCCTGGAGGCGGCCCGCAACGAGCTGCCCCACTCGATCGCCACCCGGGTGACGGAATGGGACTGGCCCCTGATCCGCTGCGAGATCATCGTCGAGCGTCCCTCCCAGAAGGCGATAGTGATCGGCCGGGGCGGAGCGCGGCTCAAGGCGGCGGGAACCGCGGTGCGCTCCCAGCTTCCCGAAGGTGCCTACCTGCAACTGGCCGTGAAGGTGGACAAGCACTGGCAGCAGCGCCCGGGCTAGGCGCGCCGTGGGCATCGTCGTCGGCGTGGCCGCCAGCAGAGGCGCCGAGAACTGGCCGCGTCGCCCCCGGCTTGGCGCTCCGGCTTGGCGCGTCACGCGGTAGCGTCACTGCGATGATCGCTGCGGCGTTGGACCTCGAACGCGTCCCCTCGCACGTCGCGTGCGTGATGGACGGCAACGGCCGCTGGGCCCAGTCTCGGGGCCTGCCCCGCACCGCGGGCCACCGGGCCGGCGAGGAGGCCCTGTTCGACGTGGTGGAGGGGGCCCTCGACATAGGGGTCGAATGGCTCACTGTGTACGCCTTCAGCACCGAGAACTGGCGCCGGCCCGCCGACGAGGTGCGCTTCCTGCTCGAGTTCAACGAGGAGATCCTGCTGCGCCGCCGCGACGAGCTGCACGAGCGGGGCGTGCGGATCCGCTTCGTGGGCCGACGCGACCGCCGGGTGCCGAGGCGGCTGCTCAGCCTCATGGACGACGCCATCGACCTCACCCAGCACAACCGCGGCATGACCCTCACCATCGCCTTCAACTACGGGGGGCGGGCCGAGATCGTCGACGCGGTCCGAGCGGTCGTGAGTTCGGGGATCTCGCCCGACAGGATCACCGAGCGCACCATCGCCTGCCGGCTCTACGACCCCGAGATGCCCGAGCCCGACCTGATGATCCGCACCTCCGGGGAGTCCCGCACCTCCAATTTCCTGCTGTGGGAGCTGGCCTACAGCGAGCTGTACTTCACCGACACGGCCTGGCCCGACTTCCGGCGGGGCGACCTGTTCGAGGCGATCAGGGTCTTCCAGGAGCGCGAGCGCCGCTTCGGGCAGGTCTCGCCCAACGGCGCCGGGGCTGCCTCCAACGGCGACAGATAATTCAACCCCATGGCCCTCTACCGCGACGAGGCGGTGGTGTTGCGCACCTGGAAGCTGGGGGAGGCCGACCGGATTGTGAGCCTGCACACCCTCGGCCACGGCAAGGTCCGGGCGGTGGCCAAGGGGGTGCGCCGCACACGCTCGAAGTTCGGCGCCCGGGTGGAGCCGGCCTGCCATGTGGCGGTGCAGCTGTATCGGGGCCGCGGCGACCTCGACACCCTCACCCAAGCCGAGACCATCGACCGGTTCACCGGCCTGCGCTCCGATCCCGCCCGGTTCGCCCAGGCCTCGGCCATGTTGGAGGCCGTAGACCAGCTCGCCCCCGAGGCCGGCTCCGACCCAGACCGCCACACCATGCTGGTGCGGGCCCTGGCCACCCTGGACCGCATCGACAGCGGCTCGGAGGCCGAGTTCGCCCATTCGCGCTCGGTTCTGGTCGTCGCCGGGTTCTTCTTGAAGCTGCTGGCCCTCGAGGGGGTGCAGCCCGAACTGGAGACTTGTGTGGCCTGCGGCGGAGGCGAGCCGTTCGAGGCTCTCGACCTCGCGGTCGGTGGAGTGCTGTGCCACCGGTGCCGCCAGGGCCGGCCGGTCAGCCCGGAGGCGCTGGCGATGCTGCGCCAGATCCTCGGCGGACGGCTCGGGGCGGTGCTGCGCCAGTCGGCCGACACCGCCGCCGAGGAGGTGGCGTCCATTGCCACCGCTGCGATGGAGGCCCACCTGGAGCGGCGGCTGCGGTCGGTGACGGTGCTGGAACGCAGCTAGCCGGGGCGTTCCCGCTGAGCGGGGGTTGCCTCGGCCGCGGCCTGATCTCGGTCTACTCGAGACGGACCGACAAGTAGTCCACTAGGCGGTCGATGCTGACTCGGTCCTGGGCCATGGAGTCGCGGTCTCGCACTGTCACCGCCTCGTCTTCGAGGGTGTCGAAGTCGATGGTCACGCACAGCGGGGTGCCGATCTCGTCCTGGCGCCGGTAGCGGCGGCCGATGGCCTGCGTCTCGTCGTAGTCGCAGCTCCAGCGGCCCTTGAGCAGGTCGAACACCCGGTTGGCGGTCGGCGCCAGCACGTCCTTGCGCGACAACGGCAGCACTGCTGCCTGGTACGGCGCCAGCCGTCGGTCGAGGCGCAGCACCGTCCGCTCGGCGTCGTTGACGACCTCGGTGTCGTAGGCCGACATCAAGAAGGCCATGGCCGCACGGGTCGCACCCGCGGCGGGCTCGATCACATGGGGCACGTAGTGCTCCTCGGTGGCCGGGTCGAAGTACTCCAGCCGCTCGCCGGAATGCTCGGCGTGGCAGCGCAGGTCGTAGTCGCCCCGGTTGGCGATGCCCTCCAGCTCGTCCCATCCCCAGGGGAACAGGAACTCCACGTCGGAGGTGGCCGACGAGTAGTGGCTCAGCTCGTCGGCGCCGTGGGCCCGCAGCCGCAGCAGTTCGCCTCTGATGCCCAGATCCAGGTACCACTGGCGGCGAACCTCGCACCAGTGCTCGAACCATTCCGTCGCGGCATCCGGCGGGACGAAGTACTCCATCTCCATCTGCTCGAACTCGCGGGTGCGGAACACGAAGTTGCCCGGCGTGATCTCGTTGCGGAACGACTTGCCGATCTGGGCGATGCCGAACGGCGGGCGCTTGCGGCTGGTCCGCTGCACGTTGACGAAGTTGATGAACATGCCCTGGGCCGTCTCCGGCCGCAGATACACCTGGGCCGCGGAGTCGGCCACCGGTCCGGCGTGGGTGGCGAACATGAGGTTGAACTGCCGGGGCTCGGTCAGTGTGCCCGTCTCGCCGCATTCCGGACAGGTCTGGGGGTCGGCCAGCTTGTCGGAGCGGTGGCGGACCCCGCAGGCGCGGCAGTCCACGAGCGGGTCGGTGAAGTTCTCCAGATGGCCGGAGGCCTCCCACACCGCGGGCGGCGACAGGATCGACGCGTCCAGGCCCACCACGTCGTGGCGCAGCTGGACCATCGAGCGCCACCACTGCTCCTTGACGTTGCGAAGCAGCAGCACCCCCAGCGGCCCGTAGTCGTAGGCCGAGCGGAAGCCGCCGTAGATCTCCGCGGAGCGGAACACGAAGCCGCGCCGCACGCACAGGTTGACGATGGCGTCGAACAGCTCGGGGCTGGGGCGAGGCTCGGACACAGCACCGAAGGGTAGGCGGCAACGTGTACAGGCGGTCACCCGCGAACGAGCAGTCACCGCCGCGGCGATCGCGTCGCCCGGCGTTGGCCGGCTAGCGAATCGCGAATGAGCGGGCAGTCACCGCCGCGGCGGTCGCGTCGCGGGCATGGCTGTCGCCTTCCGAGTCATGCTCGGCGCGCGTCCGCCCGGTTCCGGTGGCGCTGGTAGGTTCGGCCGCGATGGGGATCGTCGCCGACGACGTGGCCCGGGTGCGGGCGGCCACCGACATCGTGGCCATCATCGGCGAGCACACCGAGATCAAGCGCTCCGGGAGGCAGTGGATGGCCCGCTGCCCGCTGCACGGCGAGCGCACGCCGTCGCTGTCGGTGTCGCCCGACAAGGGCGTGTACTACTGCTTCGGCTGCCAGCGCAGCGGCGACGTCATCACTTTCGTGCAGGAGATCGAGGGGCTCGACTTCGCCGGCGCGGTGGAGATGCTGGCCGCACGGGCCGGGATCCGGCTGACCTACACCAGCCGCGACGAGAGCGCGGCCCGCAGCCGGCGCAAGCGGCTGCTGGAGTCGGTGGCCCAGGCCAGGGACTTCTACCACCAGCGGCTGCTCGACGGCCGCGACGCCGGACCGGCCCGCAACTATCTGCGCTCCCGCGGCTACGACGGCGAGCTGGTGCGGCGCTGGAAACTGGGCTGGGCGCCCGACGGCTGGGACCACCTGGCCAAGAAGCTGCGCCTCTCCGACGACGACCTGCGCGACTCTGGCCTCGGCTTCCAAAACCGGCGGGGGCGCCAGCAGGACTTCTTCCGGGGCCGGATCCTGTTTCCCATCACCGACGAGCGGGGCGATGCGGTCGGCTTCGGCGGCCGGATCATGCCCGGCGCCGACGGTCCCAAGTACCTGAACACCTCCACCGAGGCCAAGGTCTACGACAAGAGCCGGGTGCTCTACGGGCTGCACGAGCACCGCAAGGAGATCGTGAGGGCGGGCCGGGCGGTGGTGTGCGAGGGCTACACCGACGTGATCGGGTGCGCCACCGCCGGCATCGAGCTGGCCGTGGCCACCTGCGGCACCGCCTTGACCGAGGACCATGTGCGGTTGTTGAAGCGGTTCTCGGCCGACCGGCTGGTGCTGGCCTTCGACGCCGACGCCGCGGGGGCGGCGGCCGCGGGCCGGGTCTATGCCTGGGAGCGCCAGTTCGAGCTCGAGGTGCTGGTGGCCGACCTGCCCGCCGGCGCCGATCCCGGCGATATGGGCCGCACCGAGCCCGAAGCGCTGCGGCGGGCCATCGACAATGCGTTGCCGTTCCTGCAGTTCCGGGTGGACCGGGCCCTGGCCGGCGCCGACCTGTCCACCATCGAGAGCCGGGCCCGGGCCGCGGAGAGGGCGGTGGCCGTGGTCAGGGAGCATCCCGACCCGATGGTGCGCGACCCCCATGTGGTGCAGATCGCGGACCGGTGCCAGGTGGATCCCGACCATCTGCGGCGGTTCGCGGCGGGCGGCCCCTCCATGGCGCCGGCCCGTTCGGGGGGCGCGATCGGCGACGACCGAGGGTCGGCCGACGGTCGCCCGACGCCCATGGACCGGCTCACGCCGGAGGACGAGGCGCTGCAGCTGGCCGTCCACCGGCCCGGCGAGGTGGCCGGGCGCCTGCACGCCACCCTGTTCGGCGACCCGGCCCACCGCGAGGCCTTCGAGGCTTTGGCCCGCACCGGCGGCGTGGTGGAGGCCTGCGATCAGGTGTCGGAGCCGGCGGCGCGGCTGCTGCACCGGCTGGCGGTGGACGCGGGCCGCGCATCGGTGGAGGACGTGCTTGCCCGAGTGGCACGCCTCACCGCGGGCCGGGCCATGAACAGCCTGCGCCGCCTGGCCGCCTCCACCGCCGATCCGGCCCTGCGCCAGCAGTACAGCGCCAGCGTGGCCTGGCTCAAGGCCCAGTCGGAGCGGCTCGACGAGCGCAACACCACCGCCGAGGCGCTGGCCGTGCTGCTTCCCTGGCTGGTGGAGCACAGCCGCCGGTCCGAGGGGGTGGCCTCGGCGCCGCTGGTAGCCTCTCAAGCCGATCCGGGGTAGCTCAACTGGCAGAGCAAGCGGCTGTTAACCGCTAGGTTGTGGGTTCGAGTCCCACCCCCGGAGCCATACGAGGGCGCGCAAATAGGTGAGAGCCGATCGCGTCGCAGCGAGGTCATTCCCGCTCTTGTTCGCTGCGCTCACGGGACGCTCGGACCACGGCCTCGCCCGTATGGGCCGGATTGCTCGCCTATTCGTTCGGCCTCTGAGTTGTGAAAGTCGAAGCCGGACTCGCCGGTGCGTCAGCCGTTGAGGGTGAGACAGACGAAGCAGATGGAGTAGTCCACCTCGCCAAGTGTCTGTCCTCTTGACGGCGATCAGCGGAAACTCATAGGAGAAACCGAGCTATTCATCCGTGGCGCCCACGGGGCCAACGTCACCCGGCACGAGATCACTCAACGGATCCGGCACAGCGCCGTCGGACGACCGGCCGTTCTCATCCTCCGCGACGCGTCCGACAGCTCGAGCGTCGCCCAGAGTAAGCCCGTGATCGGTCTGACGGTACATACCGTCCTCCACGACAACCGGAGGAGCAAGCGGGCGATCCGCGGCGTTTCCTATCCTCTCTCCGTCGAGCATCGGCGCTATGCCACCTGGCGTATTGAACAAGTAGTAGCCGGAATCGTAGAACGGACTGTAGGTCTCGGTGTCCTCAGTGACGTAGACAAGATAGGATGGCCCATCTTGCCTGTCACGCCGTTCGATCCCCAGTTTAACGGTCTCCATGGGTGACTCCGAGATACGAAATCGGGAGTAGAGTCGGGGTTAAGTGACAGGGTTCTTATGGCGACAGTTACAGTGCTCATACTTGGATCCAATTGGCCTGTGAGAACTTCATCTACTGAGAACACGATGCCATCATAGACATCATATCCCCTATCTTCGGCTGGAGTATCAGCTGAATGAGGGACTGTTCTTATGCGCTCCACATATCCTGTGATTCGACCAACGAACCCTAGAGCAGAGGTATCGCTGAGGGACTGAAGATCGTCCTTCAGATACCAGTAGGTCTCACTTGTGGTAAGCGGGATCGACTCGTCTAATGCTGTCAGTGGCCCGCTGTCGTGTTCATTCGGCGGTTGGTCCTGTAAGTGTTGAGATTCCTCTTGCCTCGCGTCGCCAATAGGTTCTTGCGGCGCTTCGCCAGCGCAAGAGTTGAGCAGCCACGAGGCGGCTAGGGCCAAGACCGCGAATCGAAGGCTCAAAGATTGATGGTATCCGGTTGACATAGGATTCTCCTGAGATCTAGACGGTGTTGATTGTTCAATACTTGCTGTTGATGGATTGGATCTCCCACCAGGCCAGCATGTTATTGTCGCCTCCCGTCATGCATGATGCTGCAGCAGTGCCATGCCCGAATCCGACAGAATGCCCAAGTTCGTGGCATACCAGATTGTTCTGGAGAAGATCACTCATGTGGTCAGCGTCGTCAGCTATGGTTATTTTTGCTCTATTGCACCTACTGGACGTTGCCCAGTCCTTGCATTCATAAGTTCCACCCACATGACCTGGGATAAACGTAACTTCCTAGTATATGTCAACGGATGATTTGTATGACAATACTTTGCTGAATGTCAAGTCCGTAGGCTCGTAGTTATCTTCGCCTCCGGGCCCATCGAATCTAGGCTGCCAATTCGCTAAATCGGCCGCGTTCGATTCGATAGTCACATGGTTATGGATGTTGTTGTCGGCGAAGGGTGCTCTGAACGGCGCAGCTCCTAGAATGGTTACGTTGTAGGCATGATTGGAGTCTGGGTGGTCTATATTCATGGAGTGGCTCTCGGCGGACGCTGGATGCGACGCTGTTGCTGCCACTGTGAGCGCCAGTGCCGCTACGAGGGCCATTCCTGATCTGCGGCCTTCTCGACACAGATTTCTCATGTTCTCGCTCCTTCGAGAGTCTGACCGATGCCAGTTCCTTCACCATCGACAGTGCGCCTCCCCAAGTCAAGGACAAAGCACGGCCACCTCTGGACACACATCGGACATGAGCGGCCAGCCAGCGGCCAAGCCGTTCACCTGGATCGGCGGGGAGACCAGACCCGTGACCGCTCGAAGCCGTGCTCGCTGCACCCCGGGTCACGTCACCCGAATCGATTCGGAGACCGGACAATCTGCTGCTCATCTCGTCCGACTAGCGCACGGAGACTCTTGTAGTGTTGAGGGATGAAAGCCGTCACGATGCTCGGCGGGCCACCGCTGTACGTAGAGGCTGTCAGCGCCCAGTTCCGCAGCCAAGGTGTCGAGGTCCGTACGACCGAGACGCCGCTTGTCAGCGGCATCGGCGGCGAGCGCTTCTCTGATGCGTCTGAGCACTCCGATGTGGCTCTCGTCTACTTCGAGTCCGACGATGACTGGGAGGTCATCGAGTCCCTCGCCGGTGTTCCCGCGGTGGCGGTGCTGCCTGACTTCCACTATGCGGGAGTGATCCGGGCGCTGGTCGCCGGGTTCTGCCCAGTGCATCTGCGCACCTCGAGCGAGATCATCGTGGAGAGCGCACGAGCGGCAGCCTGTGGCGAGGCCCTGCTGCCCATGGGCCTGGCCCAGAGCCTTGCCGCGAAGGCCCAAGCCGCTGAGCCGCCCGCAGGCCTGGATCCGGTCGAGACTGAGTTGGTGTCCGCGCTGGCCCGCAACCACGGGATCGCGAGAATGGCGCGGAACCTCGGGTACAGCGACCGCACCGTCCGGCGCAGGCTCCAGTCTCTCTACGTCAAGCTAGGAGTGGCGACCCGCGGCGACGCCATCAAGCGATGTCAGCTCATCAGCAGAGGTTCCGTCGTCGAGGACCTCTAGCGATGGAACGCTCCGCGGCCGCGCCGATCTGCTGCTGAGTCTTCAGCCCTTGGCAGAGCGGACGACGAGGGCACTGCGCCTGTCGATGGTCAACTCAGCATCGCGGAGCCGCTCGGTGACTTGCCGCAGGTCGATCCGGCTGAGGTCCCATCGGTTGGCTATTCCGTGACGCAGCAAGGCCACGTACAGTCCGCTGGGGCTGATCGCCGAGTCGTCCGCCAACAGGCTGTCGACGAGACTCCCGACGGCCCCGACCGGCGGCGGCCGCAGCGCCTCGGAAAGGCGCGAGGCGGGGCGCAGCGTGAGCATCAGGTCGAGCGTGGCGACATTCTCGAAGCCCGAGGCGAGTCCCTTGACTGAGCGCTGGCCTTTATCGAGGACGGCGATCAGCTCAGGAATCACCTCAAGGCCGGCCGCGACGATGGAGCGCTGCAGAAGCTGCCACATGGCGCCCGAGCTGTTTCCGAATAGGACGGTCATGCGTCCGCCCGGCTTCAGCACCCGCCTGCACTCCTTGAACGCCGCCGCCAGGATCGCCTCGTAGCGCTGCGCCGTGCGGCGCGGCCCGCCGGTGTCGGCCCGGTCGACGACAGCCTCCGCAGCCGGATCGGTCGTTTCGTCCAGCCACGCCTCTTGGAACAGGTTCATGTCCGAATAGAAGATGTTTGAGCCGAACGGCGGGTCCGTGAACACGTAGTCCACCGAGTCGTCCGGCAGCGGCAGCCGGTTGGCGCTGGCTATCTCATAGCGCACGTCAGGCCCGCAGGCGCTGTCGTAGACCGCGGGCGCTCCTCGGGTCCGCTTGATCCATTCGTCGGAGCGGGCGGCCGCCTGAACCTTGCGGGCGAACAGTTCGAACACGTTCCACTCGTAGAACACCGGAGCCACGTAGTAGTTGGCGTTGGCAGCGTTGAGGGGACGCTGGCGAGACCACTGGTAGCGCTTGCTGGCTCTCGTGAGGATCGCCGTGAACGCGAACAGCAGCTTGGACTGCATCTGCGGCTCGCCAACTCGGTCGATGGCGTCGCGCAACGCGGCCAGCGCGCAAATGTTGCGATGCGAGTAGAAGGTGGCCGTTGAGGTCAACCCGTGACGGCCGAGCGCGGACGCGGCGTACATCTGCCGGGTCTCGTCGATGGCCGAGTCGGGCCAGCGGAGTCCTTCAGCGTCCGGGGGGTGGAGCAGCGTGCTCCAGGGCTGCTCGATCTGAGTGGCGGAGCACTCGCAATGGATCGAGTCGAGTACTGGCTCTTCGCTCAGCCGCGGGCCGCGGCTGCCGACGGCGGTGCCGCAATTTGGGCAGGTCATGCGCTCCCGGCGCCACGCGGCTTCCTCCAGTGCCCGGTAGTAGTTGACCGGTTCGCGGCAGCCGCCGCACTCGATCACGCACGACCACACGGTCTTGGCTAGCTGAGCACGCGCGCCGCAGGCATCGCATGCCACCGCGTAGACGTCGCCGACTCGCTCTTGGGCCTGCCGCGCCACGGCCTCGCCGCATTGGCGGAGCTCGTTGCCATCGACGAGGCTGACGTAGTTGGAGCCGATGTGTCGGCCCAGCACCGACACGTCGAACAGCCTGGCTCTGCGGTCTGTGACCAGCGAGGCCACGCCGGTCATGCCCGAGCCCGCGAAAGGGTCGAGGACCACATCGCCAGGCTCGGTGAATGCCTCGATGTACGGGATGATCGCCGCGACAGGCACTTTCGTGAGATAGGCGTGCGCCATGTAGACGGGGTCGCTGCGGGTCACCCGCAGCGTCGATGGCAGCGCGTCTGCCGCGCTCGCCGGGATCCCAATCGGAAGGGCCAGCGTCTCAACGGTCATAGGTAGTCTCGCATCCGTGAGCACCTTACGCGGCACAATGATGGCCGAGGGTGATGACAGCGACCGCGACCAGCGTCGATGTGTCAGCGGCTGCTCGACCGGTTGCCGCCCGCCTCCGAAGGGCGCTGCGTGATGGGGTTCAAGGAGGACGCAGACTTCGCCCGGTTTGTGTCGATGGGAGCGGTCGGGGCGGCCGCGGTGGCCCACCATCTCAGCACCGAGCACGACCACCAGATGATCGAGCTTGAGCGCTACGCCATGGCCAACAAGGTGTGGCAGACGAAGGTCAAGCGCCTCCGCCTGCCCGACTTGCTGTGCTTGCGATGCGGCTTGCGGGTCGAGGCGCGCGCCAAGTCGAAGCTGGGAATCGTGCTGTCTCATTCCGACACCTCCGGTCGTGAGTGGGATGCCGGGGGGATGCGAGATCACGACCTCTACGCGTTCATTCGCGCCGACCTCGACACGTTCCCGCCTCGAACCGGACCGCCGACCTTCTTCACGGCGCTCGCGTTGCGCTCCACGGAGCAACACGCCCGCCGCTCTGCGCCGAAGGCAGCATCCGAAGGCTCAGAAGTCACATTGACGTGGCCGTGCTGGGTGCCCTCGGCACCTGGAAGGCTCTTGGGAATCGACGAGGGCGATCGCATCGTCTATTCGGGAACCGGCGACCGCAAGGGCGTCTACTGGCAGTGGCGGGACTGGAGCGGTGAGCGCATCGTCTACATGGAGGCTGGCGGGCTGTTCGTTGGCGGCGACACGATCGTGGCCGGGATCGTCCCGGCACCGGAGTCGTCGGACTGTCCGGGGGACACGTGGGACCCGGGTGTTGACATCGAGTCAAACATCGACGTAGACCGTTACGCGGGCATCAAGGCAGCGGGCACCACGCGGTGGACTGACCTACAGGACGCACTCTCGGCGGTTGCGGAAGACGGCGGCATCGACTGGCGGATTCGACTTGAGGCTGAGGTGAGTCTGGCGCGTCTGAACGGCGACCGGTGGACGCACATGATCATCGACTCCGTCAACGACACGTCTGCTGCGTCCGAGCAACGAATGGAGGCCGTCCTCGCTGCCTCGGAACTGCCCGCGGCCACAGCGTCGGACGCTCTGTTCGGTGTGGCATCCGATGTCGGCAATCACCCCGAGCTGCGGGCCGCAGCCGCATGGGGATTGGGCCAGGGCGACGCAGCACAGCCGGAGCTGTTGCTCGACTTGGCGATCGACCGCGAGGAGATTGTGGCGCTTCACGCCATCGCCGCGATCGACGAGTTACCTGAGGCCGCGCCGCGGATCCTCGTCGAATGGCTGCACGGCCGGGACGAGCGGAAGGGCGATGTCGCGTCCCACCTGTTGTCACGGCATCAACGAATCAGCGTGCTTCTCGATGCCTACGAACGCGGCGGCCGGGCAAGTTTGAGAGCATTGACCGCGCTGGGGCGGCTGCCCCGGGAGATGGTCCGATTGGCTGCCGGCGGTCGCCTCACCACCGAGCTCGCGGCGCTGCTGGAACCCATGTGGTACGGCCAGCAGAGTTGGGTTCAGACCGCGGGCCGCGACGGCTTGGAGGCATTGGAGGTGCAGAAGGTCCGATTCAATCCGACGAGTCCGGGCACGCCATGGCAGACAGGCGTCGGTTAGAAGGCGCGCGAATGGGTGAGAGAATCCAGTCTGAGCGGGGGAGGCCGTGGCCCGAGCGACCCGTGAGTGAGCGAACAAGTTGATCTTCCTTTGGCCCGGAGGTCGGGCTGTGGCCCGGCGGGGTAGGGTCGGGGTGGGCTCGTAGCTCAGTGGTCAGAGCAGGGGACTCATAATCCCTTGGTCGTGGGTTCGATCCCCACCGAGCCCACCGGCGACGCCCAAGGAGGCCCGTGCGCGTTGGTGACATAGCCCCAGATTTTGAAGCGCTGGACCAGCACGGCAACATCGTTGTATTGCGCGACCTGCTTGGAGTCGGCCCGGTTGTGATGTACTTCTACCCCAAGGCGATGACCCCGGGTTGAACCCGCCAGAGCTGCCATTTCCGCGACCTGACGGCAGAGTTCGCCGAGTTCGGGGCCAGCATCGTGGGAATCAGCGCCGACCAGGCTGATCGGCAACTGGAGTTCGCAGACGCCAATGCCCTGGGCTTCCCGCTGCTGTCGGACCCGGACCGCCGCATCGCTCGCCGCTACGGCGTGGTCCGCGGGGGCATCCTGCCCAACAAGCGCAGAACCTTCGTTATCGGCGGCGACGGCACGATGCTGGCGTCGGTGCGGTCCGAGCTGAACATGCGCATCCACGCCGACCGGGCGCTGGAGACGGTCAGGAAGCTCGCCAACTCCTGAACACGCACCAACTTCGCTCGGCTCGGCCTCTGAGCACGAGCCAGAGGTGCGCCGGGGCCATTACAGTTCGCCCAGCCAGGCTGGGGCCCGGTCGAGCAGGAACTCGCACACTTTGCGGGCCCGGTCGAGCATGTCGCACAGCACCTCGAGATCCTGTCCCAGGTAGATGCGGCTGAGAGCCAGCTCGATGCGGCCGTCGATGTTGACGGTCTGTTCGGCGGCGTCGGTCACGGCCGCCACCCGGTCGATCGCCGACACCTGCAACGGCAGCTCGGGGCCGCCGATGGCGGCGAGATCGGTGGCGAGCACCAGCAGGTCCGGCCCCAGGTGCAGCGGCGGGAGCACGAAGCTCAGCGTCAGGGGCACGGTGATGGCATCGTCGGGGTCGTCTTCCTCGGGCCGGCTGTTCACGTCGTCCTCGAAGGTGAGCAGAGTGCGCGCCTCGGCCTCGAGGCACAGCACCATGTCCAGCGGTCCGCCGCAGGCGTCGTCGGGATGCAGATCGACCTCCCACGTCTGGCGGTTGGAGTAGGTCTCCACGAAGTGACGGTCGCCGTGCACATGGAAGCCATGCTCGGACACATGGTCTTTGAGGTTGGCGACGAATCCGTGCAGATCGATCAGCGACATCCGGATCCCCTTCTTGCGAACAATGGATTGTCGGACGATGGCCAGCGACAGCGTATATCCACGGTCGACGCCACGATACGGCATCCGAACGAGCCGAGATGCACGCAGGCGGCGAGTCTGGTTCACTGGCAGCGATGTCGCGCCGCTTCCTCGAAGTGCTCAATGCCGCCGCCGACGCCGCGGTCGAGGCTCTGGCCGAGTGCGCCGACTGGAGCCCCACCGGCCACAAGCCGGGCCAGTACGGCTTCGACCTGGCCGCCGACGAGGCCGCCATCGCGGTGCTGCGCGGCGGCGGGCTGCGGGTGCTCAGCGAGGAGAGCGGCCTCGAGTCCGGCGACGGCGCGGTGGCCGTGCTCGACCCGGTGGACGGCTCCACCAACGCGTCGCGAGGGATCCGGTACTTCGCCACCAGCATCTGCGCGGTCCACGACGGCGTCCCGGTGGCCGCGGTGGTGCACGACCACGGCCGCGGCGAACGCTTCGAGGCCCTACTCGGCGGCGGCGCCCACTGCGACGGGATGCGGCTGGCCCCCAGGCCGGAGCGTCCGCTGAGCGCTGCGATCGTCGCCGCCAACGGCCTGCCTCCCGGCTGGGGCGGCTGGGCCCAGGTGAGAATGCTGGGGGCGGCTGCCCTGGAACTCTGCGCGGTGGCCGCCGGACGCCTCGACGGCTACATCGACTTCTCGCCGTCGGGTCTGGGCTCCTGGGACTACCTGGGCGCCCTGCTGGTGTGCCGGGAGGCCGGGGTCGACGTCGTCGACCGTGCGGGCCGCGACCTGGCCGCGATCAGCCACACTGCCCGGCGGTCTCCGGTGGCCGCCACCCCGGAACTCCTGGCCGACCTGCTCGACTCCTGCCGCCGTCTGACCGGCACCGATCCGCAGTCAGAGCAGAATTGAGCGGCCGACGACTCGGCCATCCTCAGCCGGCTGCCCGCTCAGCCCTGGGTTCAGTCCATCGAGAACGGCGGGTACTTGTCGGTTAGCAGCATCGAGTAGGCCCACAGCCGTGCATCGACGCGCACCCAGCCGGCAGTCAGCCGGAACAGACTCGCCGGCCAGCGGCCGGTGAAGATCACCGCCACCGCCCCGATAACCGCGGCCACGTTGCTGACCACCCAGGCGAGCATCGAGAACAGCGCGGCGGGAATCAGTACGGCGCCCAGCACCAGCGACACGATCCACCCCCACGCGGGGAGCTCGAACCCGTAGGCGGGTCCCATCATGCCGATCAGCGTCAGCCAGGCGAACGGCACGATGAACCGGAACAGCACCATCAGCCGGTTCCGACCCTCCAGCTTGGGCGAGAAGCCGACCGTTATTCCCGCGCCGCCCGGATCGTCGGTGGAGGGGCTGAAATCGAAGGGGGGATATGTGTCGGTGAGGAACGCCATGTAGGAGAAGGTGCGAGCCCGGTAGCGCACATAGGTGGCGTGGAACGCGGCGATGCCCGGCGGCAGCTTCCCGGTGAACAGCACGGCGAACCAGGCCACCACCGCGGTGACGCTGGCTGCCACCGCCAACACGGTGTTCAGAATCACGTAGTGCGGGAGCGCCAGGATAATGTTCCCGATGGGACGCCAGTTGGCCATCCGCTCGGGCCGCTCGACAGTCATAGTGGCTGGGTAGCTCATGGAGCCACACTACAACACCGCCCCGGCAGTCTCGGGGACTCGCGACACGGACTCTTCGCCGGGAGAGTCGGGGGTTAGGCTCAGCGAGGCGGGCGCGTAGCTCAGGTGGTTCAGAGCGCTTCCCTTACAAGGAAGAGGCCGGGGGTTCGAGTCCCTCCGCGCCCACACCACACAGAAATAGCCCGATCACGCTGTTCGGAATTCCGGGTCCGGCCGACTCAGAGGCTAGGGCCGCCGGAAGATGTCGTGGCTGCCGATGCGTCGCCAGATGACGTGCGCCTGCCCCGGGCTCTGCTCCTCACCGTAGGCAAACGTTGCTCGGCCATTCGCGGCCCACGTCATCTCGAAGACCCCGTCGTGTCCCCGGACGGACTTCACGCGCAGACTGCGCCGCGCCGGCCGGCCGTGCTGCAGATCCTCGACGAACTGAGCGACAGCGGCAAGGAACGCTTTCTGCGAGTCGTTATCGAGCGCAGCGAATTCCCGGCCGAAAACGCGCTCCCATTCGTAGGTAGGCACGATGGCAGCCGTCGACGGTGCGAGTGGAAATCAGGGCGAACTGCTGTCGCCAGCCCCGGCGGTGGCGGCCACCGCACGCAGCGCAGCCATGAACTCGTCCCCAGAGGCGAACACCGGGCCGCACCTGCCAGCAGCTCGGTCCTCTGTGATCTGCTGCTCGCCGGCCTGCCACTCGTCGGTCCAGTACCACCACTGGTCCTTGTCCCGTTGCGAGCATGGACGAAAAAGAATGCCGTCGCTGGTCATTTCGACATCCAACTCGTCGCCCTCGCTAAGGCGCGCCTGACGCCGGAGGTTCTTGGGAATCGTCACCCGGCCATCGGATCTCAGCGTCACCACACCACGATCCTACCCATTCAGGCGATGCCGGGGCCAAGAACACTGCATCTGCGCGAGGGTTAGGGACTTCGCGGTCGTGCCCGTGCCGCCCTTGGGCACCGCGTCCGCCGTCGCCGCGGTCGAGATCGTGCCGGTGGCGTAAGTGCCGGACTCGACCTGCGGCATCTCGATCATGAGCTTGTCCACCACCGAAGAGGCGAACACATAGGGCCGCAGCACATCCAGGTTCACACCCATCGTGAACGGGGCCGGGGTCAGCGCCCGCTTCTCGTGCCCATCGCAGCGCTGCGGGTCTACGCTGGCCGCTGCGAGACCTCCAGGGGTCTGTTGGGCGGTCAGGCCAAGCTCCGACTGAAGCTCGGCCTTGGGGCCGCTCTGCGTCCAGCGGTGCCAAGCACCAACCTGCCCACGCTGCGCGCGACCCGCAGTTTGGCGGCTCTCCGCGTTTTAGGTCGGAGTGAGGGTGTCGAGCAGCGTCCAGTCGGGCTTGCCGGCGTACAGCAGAGCCCTGATGCGGTAGTTGGCGAAGTCAGTACCCGAACGCGGCGCGCTTGACCCGTTGGACGAGATTGTTGGCGGCCTCGGTGGCGGCGTTGGTGACTCTTGCGGCGTGCCAGCTGGAGATCGGGGTTCGCCATCTTGAGAGGGTGCGGCCGAGCCGGTTGAGCTCCGGGGGCAGGCCGGGGTCCTGCAGGTCTGCGGAGAGCTGTTCGACGGTCTTGAGCCCGGTTTCGGGGCCCGCTCGCGGTCGAAGACACCCGACCGCGGCGGGCGACAACACCCCCGGGCCATCAATGTGACAGGGGGCCACAGCCCAATCCGCTGCGGCGAGCAACCAGCCCCGACACTGCCACGCCGGGACCGCTCAACAAGGTAAAGGGGGCCTTCGACGATGTATCGGCTGCTACAGGCGACGAGCTCCTCGACCAGTGCTCGGTGCTGCGGCCCAGCAGCCGGGGCGGCGGCGGGCCAGGGTGGCCGCGGTGTGCTGTGAGTGCCCGTTGGTGTCGTCGGGGAGGGTGCGTTCGGCCGGTTGGGCGGTGACGGATGCGGAAGCGACATATGGAGTCCGGTCGAGGGTGGTCGAGGGGTCGGTTCGATGGGTCGAACTGGGGTGGGTTCGGTTGCGTTCGCGGGGCTGGTTTGGCGTCCACACGCTTGCACTTGCAGTGCCGCCCAACTCAGATGGGGTGCGCGTCCGCCAGAAATGGCGGGTCGACGCGCCGTTGCCGGAGCGGTCCGATGGCTGAGGAACGCATAGGAACGCTCGCGAACGCTGCGGCGACGACAAGGTATTTCATGATTTCTGGGTTGGCTGTGGTGGGGTTGGCTTGCGGACTGGCCGGGAGCTCCAACCGGGGGGTAAAGGGCCTGTTCCCGTCTGGGGGCCCGGGCAGTCCAACCCAACGCCGACGCTCAGGGGCGTGCTGGTGGTCGGTGGCGGGGCTCGCCGACTGGTCGTCTGGAGCGGGCTCCACGGGAACTCCCAACATGCCGGCGAGCGCAGCGGCCCGCTGGTCGCCGATCCGGTCGCCGATCTGCTCGCCGATCCCCGCTAGCGAGCATTGCCACTCGGTGCCCGGCACCCACTGCGTCAGCCTCTGTCAGCGCCGGGTTCATAAAAGGTGGTGTCGCCGGGGGACCACCGACGCCGCGCCTTCGCCGGTGACGGCCACGGTGTCGTCGACTGCCGCGGTCGAGTGGCCCGAGCGCTGGTGTCACCCGCCGCGGCTGACCGTTTCTGCTCGACGTCTCCGACAGCCGCCTCAGCGTCGCTGACCATAATGTTGCCCGACGGCTCCCGGGGCGGGCTGCGCCGGTGTCTGTCGTCTCAAGATCCACGCCCACGATTCGTCCGCTGTCGGGAATGGCTGTCGTGTTCCACCTAATGCCTGACAAGCGTAGAGCGGCTCACCAACTCCCCATTCATGTGAGCTTGTCGCACCCTGTCGGTACCGTGTCGCGTGATGGCCCCGTCCGCGACACCTTCGGCGCCTCTCGGCCGAGCGCCGCGCTTACGGCTCTGGGGCAAGTCATCGTCGCGGGCCGGTCTTGCGGACGGTTCTGCATATCCCCTGTTGGCGCATCTACTCGACACGGGCGGAGTTGCCGGCACGATCTGCGACAGTCTGGTTCCGCTGCAAATGAGGGACCGACTGGCCGCGGCCGCGCCGGGTTCGGCATCCCTGGGCGACGGCTGGGAGGCGTGGCGGTCCGAGACGATGCTGGCGGCCTGCTGGCACGACCTCGGCAAGGCGACCTGCGGGTTCCAGCAGAACTCAAGGCCCGACTGCGCCCCGACGCTGAGAGAGGCGGACGCGTCCAGGCAGTCGCCGCGTCGTCCCGAAGGCGCGAACGAGCACGCATGGGTCTCGGGCCTGTTGGCGTGGGATGCCCTCTGTGAGGCAGATGTCGAAGAGGATGCCATCAAACGGATCTCGCTGGTCGTGGGTGGCCATCACGGAGTAGTTCCGCCGTTCGACTGGCCGACGATTGTGATGCGCGGCGGCCAGGCATTGATCAATGACCCCAAGGGCTGTACCGAAAGTCTCCAGGCGGCGCGTCGGGGCCTCTTGGACGCGATTTCTGCCGCATCCCCTGACGCCACAGCCGTTCCCGGGGCCTTGCCGGTGGCGGCTGCCGCGATGTCGCACGCTGTGGTGGTGCTGGCAGATTGGATCGCGTCGTCCACGGAGTTCCTGGCAAACCAGCAGAACGCCGGAACGGCGCCAGAGGACGACCCGCGGGCATGGCTCGATCGGGCTGCCGAACGGGCGGGCTACCATCTGAAACGTCTCGGTCTGCTACTGCCCCGAACTCCGAGCACAGCACCTTCAGCAAGACTTCTGCTGCGATCAGGCAACACGCCGACCGGGTTGCAGGCGAGCATCGAACGACATCATCCGACGGTCGCCTCCGGCGTCACGGTCGTTGTGGCCCCCACAGGGGAGGGCAAGACCGAGGCGGCTCTGCTGGCGGCGTCGCGCTACGCGGACGCGTCGGGCAGCGGGGGCTGGTACTTCGCGATGCCGACCATGGGCACCGCCGACGGGCTGCGCGAGCGCTTGGAAGGGCTGCTGCCTGCGATGGTCGGCGGTGACGCCCCGATGCTGCATCTGATGCACTCTCTGCGTCGGCTGCGTGACGAGCCCCAAGGATGGGATGCGGCAGACCCGCAGGCGCGCCATTGGATGAGCAGCGCACGCAAAGCCGCCATCGCGCCGTGCGCTGTGGGCACCGTCGACCAGGCGCTGATGAGTGTCCTGAGGACGAAGCACTCGCCGCTGCGAGCGTTCGCCACGATGCGCCGGACGCTCATCATCGACGAGGCGCACACCTTCGATCCGTACATGCGGCGTCTGCTGCTTCGGCTGCTCGAATGGGCCGGGGCGCTCGGAACGCCGGTCGTGATGATGTCGGCGACGCTGCCGCAGACGCTCACGAAGAGCTTCCTGGCCGCGTACCGGCGAGGCGCAGGCGCCGAGGCTGAAGACGCCCCGACTGCTGGATATCCGGGGTGGACGGCGTGGTCGCCGGAAACAGGATTTAGTTCATCCCCCACGCTGGTGGCCCCACGCTCGGAGTGGACTCTGACACTGAACCAGAGCCGTGTCCCCGCCGAAGACATGACAGAGACGATGACGGACCGTGCCCTAGAAGCGACCGGCGGAGGCGGATGCGTCCTGGTCGTGCGGGAGTCGGTCTCTAAGGCCCAGCAGACGTTCAAGGCGATTCGCCGCCAGTCCGGTGAGGACACGGATGTGGTGCTGTTGCACTCACGGTTCAGGCACCTCGACAGGCAGCGGATCTCCGAGAGACTCTTGAAGCGCCTCGGCCCGCCGAGCAGAGGGGAAGAACGCCCCAGACGCATGATCGTGGTCGCGACGCAGATCGTAGAGCTGAGCCTCGACATCGACTTCGACCTGGTCCTGAGCGACCCCGCCCCGCTGGGCGCCCTGCTCCAACGAGCGGGGCGATGTCACCGACACCCGCGAGACGGCCGGCCCGACGGGATGCTGTCACCCACATTGGAGGTCTACTGGCCTCTCGGAAGCGACAGCTCAGAATCATGGCGTTCGCCGGTCTACTTGTCGCACGACCTGCGCCAGGCCGCCGAACACCTGCGTAGGCGAGACACGATCTCAGTGCCCGCGGATGTGCCCGATCTCGTGGACGCCGCCCATTGCGACATCGCCGACGACGGCTCGGACTACCTGCAGTGGCTCGCCGACGATGACACGAAGACCGCCATCGCCGCGACCAAGATCGTGCCTCCACCGGATCGCGCAGCACACACAGCGCTGATTGATCTCACCAGCACTACCGACGACGACATCGCCCCGACCCGTCTCGGCACCAAGTCGGTGCAGGTCCTGCCGGTGTTCGACTACGGCGGCGGCGGTCTCCGCCTCTCGATCGACGGACCGGCACTCCCCGACGGGCCTGACGCCGACCAGAGCGGGAAATATACGGGCACTGCGTGCCCGTGCCGTGCCACGAACCCAACACCCGATGGCTGTCCGGCCTGGACAGGCACCCAGCATCGGACACCAAGGCTCAGCGCTCAGCATGGAACAGCGGCCCCCTCGCCAGATGCCTGCTGCTCCCCACGGATGCTGATGGCACGGCCACCGTCGCAACCGGCCGCGGCGACGCGTACCGCATCAGCATCGACCACGAATACGGTCTGCGGGCAGAACGGACAGCGGGCACATGACCGCCGCTCCCACCCACGAGGCTCCGCACAGCGGACAAGGCTTCAACTTGGCCGAGCACGGTTGGGTGCCTTTCCGCGGCTGCCCCGACCTGTCGCTGAGAGAAGTCTTGGAGCGGGCGCATGAACTTCCCGGATGGCCTGGAGGCGACCCGCTGGCCGTGTCGGCGGTGATGCGGCTGCTGACGGCTGTGGCCTACCGCTGCGCCGAGGTCACCGATAGCGAGACCTTCAAGGATGCCGCCAGCCGGGACCGCCTGTTCGATCCCGAAGCTGTCGACGCCTACTTCGGCAAGCACTCCAACGAGTTCTGGCTGCTGCCACCCGAAGGCAGCGGACACAGGCCCTTCTACCAAGACCCCAGCCTGGTGGCTCCAGAGGATCCCAATCTGGAACCCCTCAAACCCAAACCGATCTCTCGGTCAGAACTGTCGATGGACATAACGCCGAGCTACATGTGGGGTCAGCAGCACCCCGATCCCGCCTTCACGCCAGCAGCTGCGGCCAGAGCCATGCTGGTGTTCCTGTCATACTCCAGGTCGGGCGGCGGGGCTCATCACCCCGAATTGAAGGGACGGCAGACCGTATTCAAGGCGGGGAAGCTGCGGACGAAGGTGTCGCTGCACCCTGTCGGGGCAAGTCTCGAAGATACGCTGCGCCTGCACTTGATCGATCCCGACGCGGTGGACGGCCTCCTGTCGGGCGGGGTCGGGCAGCCGTCGTGGGAGTTGCCGCCCGCTGTAATCACCCAACCCCTGTCTGCCCCGAAGTCGCTACTGGAGGTGCTGACAGGACGCTGGGAGAAGACCGTGCTGCTGGTCCCCAGCGTCGACGGCACGGTCGTAAGGGAAGCTCTGGGGGCATCAGGGCGGCTCCGCAATGACGCAATCCCCGAGCACGACCCCTATGCGGTGCGCTGGGACAACAGCGACGACAAGACAGACGCGCCGTACGTGTATCTCAAGGGCAGCATCGAGAAAGCGCCGTGGCGCGACCTCGACAACTACAGGGCAGGGCGCGACGACTCAGGAAATCAGACCATTGTGACCCGTTACCACCATGACCACCCGGCGGCTGCCCGCGTCCGAGTGTGGGTGACGGTGTCCCACCAGCAAGGAACGCAGGTCGCCAAAGACGTGCTCAAGTTGGTGTCGCTGATCCCTGCATCCTCGATTGTGCACCCCGATGCCGGCGACCGAGCGGCGCTATTCATCAAAGACGCCGAACAGATCGGCAGGTGCCTCAGAGGCACGCTACAAGGCTTCTATAGGGACATCGGTCATCCGAGCGCCAAAGGTATTCGCGACGCATTCACAGAGGGCATCGACGACAAGAATCTGAACAGCGCCACCTTCGCGAAGAGGCACATGCCCACCTACTGGGATCGAATGGAACGCCTCTTCACTGGCACCGTTACCGAGGACCATCGGCGATCCGAGATAATCGACGCGGCTCGGGATGTGTTCGACAGCGCGGCCCGATCTTTCGGACAGCGGCTAGCGATGCACAGGCGAGGTGCCGACGGAGCGGACGATCGTGGCCCAGAGCCTCTCGCGGTGACGGCCGCCCGCTGGAGGGGCTGCATCAAGTTCCCGAAGCCGAAGAAGGACTAGACCACAAAGGACAAGGGATGATCGACGAGAACACCGAACCCACCGCCGCCGAGCCACCCAACCGGATTCTTGTCGAGGTGTTGAGACGAGGCTGCTCAGGCCATGACGGGCGTGCCAACCGCGCCAGACTGCGCCGTGCTCTCCGCAACGATGCGGCCCGGCTGGAGGCGCTGTTGATTCTCGGCTCAGCGGTGAGCGACAGAGCGACTGCCGATGAGGTGACGCTAATGCTCGGCGTGGCGTCTCTCTATGCCAGCTTCGCGCCCGACGGTGCTACTAGTACGCAGTGGCGCAATCTCGGTCACGGCGTCAGGGCATCCAGAGCGCCCAACGATGGAGCCAGTGCCCGCAGCGCCCGCGAGATGCAGCGCCTGAAAGCACGCCTCGACGAAGGCGACGCCGCGGGAGCGCTTAGATCGCTGCGACAAGTCCTCGCCCTAGCCACGGACGACAGCGGGCACGTCAACCTCGACTGGGGTCTGCTGCTCGCAGACCTCCGTAACATGCTGCGCGGGCGGCAGGACCCGAGGTCAGAATCGGCTTGGAACCGCTGGTGTCTCGGACTGGCAGTCGGGCAGCGCGTAGACGAGGCCATCCCATCACCATCAACTACATCCGATCAACCCCTGCAAGGAGGCAAACAGCAATGACCACCACCGACCGCGCCGAAGGGCACAGCACACGTTTTCTAGACATCCATGTGCTGTTGTCCTCCGCGTACGCGAACCTCAACCGAGATGACATCGGACAGCCCAAGACCTGCCATTTCGGCGGCGTCGAGCGCGCTCGGGTGTCGTCGCAGTGCCAGAAGCGGGCAGCCCGCTTGGCTCTGACCCTGGAGGGGGCGAAGCGCACCCGCAAACTCCCCAAGAGCATCGCCGACGCGTTGACGGACATCGGATGGCATGCCGATATGGCGCTCTTTGTGGCGTGCAGAGTGCTGGTCGCGGCTGGCTTTGAGCCCTACAAGGACAACCCCTCTGAGACATCCATCTTGACATTCCTGCCCGAGGGAGCTGGGGCTGAAATTGCCGCTGCCATAGCGGAGTTCGCTCCTGGCTTGAGGGCAGCCCTCGACGACCACGATTTCCCTGCCCTCTGCCCTGCAGACGAAATCGAACCCGACAGCGAGCGCGAGATGCATGCCGCATGGCGGGCGGCGTCATTCGGCAAGGCACCCGCCAAGGGAGCGTCCAAGAGCTCCAAGCAAGCACACGAGCAGATCACAGCGGTGTTCGGTGAGCACATCGCTAGCAACAAGCCGCTACTGGAGGCCGTCAAGGCTCAGATCGGACGCGCCAACCCGACGATCGCCCTGTTCGGGCGGATGCTCACCGCGATGCCTGACACCAACGTGGACGGCGCGGCGCAGGTGGCTCACGCTGTCTCCACCCACAGTGCGGAGATCGACACTGACTACTTCACCGCGGTGGACGATCTCAACCCTGGCGACGAACTGGGCGCGGGGATGATCGGCACCCCCGACTATGTGTCGGCTGTCTACTACCGGTACGCCACCGTCGATGTCGCGAACCTGCGGAAGCTGCTCTCCGAGCGATGCGACGGCGACGCGGAGGCGGGAGCGGTCGCAGGGGCATTCGCGGCCGCCTTCGCGAAGACGATCTCTGACGCCAAGAAGACCTCCTGCGGACCTCCACCGCGCCCGTCGTTGGTCCTCGCTGTTGCCCGCAACGATGCCCCATGCTCGTACGTCAACGCATTCGAGAGCCCCGTGGCCAACAGCGGCGGATACCTAGCACCCAGCGCTTCGAGGCTGCTCGCAGAAGCCGCCTGCGACCGAGACGATCCCGGCATCGACGCGGCCTGGCTGTTCGTTGCCCCGAGCCTTCGAGAGGCGCTGCCCCACGGGCCGGCAGACGAACTGTTCGATCACACTCCGACCACGCTGCACAGCCTGGAGAGTTCAGTCGCCGAGGGGATCGTCTAGTGACTGAGAGCGTCGTCATGACCCTTGATGCTCCGCTGCAGTCTTGGGGCGGGCCCGCGGTCGGCACCGAACAGCGCCCCACGGACTCCGTGCCGAGCCTGTCGGGAGTGTGCGGGCTGATCGCCAACGCACTGGGACGCGGACGCGGCGACTCCATCGACGACTTGGCGTCCGCTGAGATGCACATCAGAGTGGACCGACCCGGTGTCCGCATCCGGGACTGGCAGACCGTCGGCACGGGCAAGGACGGTCGACACAGCGACGGCGCGCCCACCGCGGCATCCCTCAACACGGACAACCGGGCCAAAGGCAAGGTCGTACCCGCCAAGTCCCCGATCACCGGGCACCGCTGGTATCTGTCGGACGCGGCGTTCACCGTCGTGTGGACTCCGAGCACTGACGGCATCGAAGCCGCCGATGTGGCGGATGCCCTGCGCCGTCCCGAACGGCCGCTGTACCTCGGCCGGCGATCTTGCCCGCCCGCAGCGCCTGTGCTTGTCGGAGTCACCGCGCATCTGGCCGACGTCGTGTTCAGGGAGTTGCCGCTGTTGCGGGATCGCCCCACAGCGGACCCCCGCCGCGAGGAGGACCACTTCGCTGATGTGGCCGCCGCGAACGGCGACGAGTCGTCACGAATCGTAGTGGTGGAGATCGTCCATGATGCCCTCGGCCCCGACACCGGCGGCTCGGGGCGCCTCGATGTTCCTATCACGTTCGATCCTGCCCTCCGCTGGCACGGCTACCACTACCGCTGGACCACCTCTCGACAGGTCAGCATGAGCGAAGACAACTGCGCAGGACGCTCCCGATCGGCGCACCAGCAGAGGCGCGACACGCTCAACCGGATCAACGAGAACGAGTCGATGGCGCAGCGGTGACTCGACGGCTCCTACTCACGCGCATCCGCCCCAACGGGGCGCACCCCGACGCCCGACGGGACTACGGTAGCCGCGACCGCCGCGACCAGATGCATAAGACGCTCAGCAGGCTCGTCGATGCGTCCCGCTCAGACGGCGGTGTGCTGTGGCGCTACGAGCACGACAAGGGCTCGGTGCTGCTGCAATCGTCAGCTGAACCCGACATGTCACGCCTCCCTGGCGGCTATGGCACCATGGAGGGGCCATACGACATGGCGCCGCATCTCGGGCGGCTCGCCCGTGGACACACGGTCACGTTCCGCCTCGTGGCGAACCCAGTCGTCCGGCGGCGAAACGGACGAGACGGGCCACGCCACAGAGCGCCCGTGACCGGCGACGCACCGCAGCAGCACTGGCTCTCAAAGCAGCTGGATGCCGCGGGGCTAGGCGCGGCCAACGACGGTGTTCGCGCCGTCACGGCTGTGGAACCGCACCCGCGAGCCCGCGGCGCGAAGCTCCATGTCGTCCAGTTCGACGGCAGCGCCACAATCACCGACACCGGCCGGCTGTGCGCTGCCATCGCCGCAGGCATCGGCCCGTCGAAGTCCTACGGGTGCGGCCTGTTGACCGTCTCACGACCTCTGCGGTAGCGATGCCCAAACTGTCCCAGCGTCTTGCAGCCCCATCGCTGGTGATGCTGCCCCGGGTCATCGACCAACTCAGCTACGTCTATATCGACACTGCGCGTGTCGAACAAGACGACAACGGCACCGCTGCGGTCTTTGAGACAGAACAGCACGGCCACCAGCGCGTCTACCTCCCCACCTCGTCGATCGCTGCCGTGCTGCTCGGCCCCGGAGTCGCGGTGACCACTCGCGCCGCAACCCAAATCTGCCGCGACGGAGCCGTCATACTGCTGGTCGGATCCGGCGGGGTTCGGTGCTACGGCGCGCTAACCCACAACGACCTCACAACCAAATGGCTCCACGCCCAAGCCGCTGCCTGGGCTGACCCCAATGCCCGTACCGAGACAGCCCGATGGCTGTACGCCAGGCGATTTAGCGACCCCGAGATCGCTGAAGGCAAGACCATCGCACAGTTACGCGGTATCGAGGGCCATCGCGTCAAGACGGCATACCGGACGATCGGACAAGCCCACGGCGTGCCATTCCGGCGAGTCCTCACAGCACACAACACCAACGACTACGACGACATAGACCCGACCAACAGGGCGCTCAACGCAGCAAACCAAGTGCTATATGGCATAGTTCACGCCACGATTCTGGCGCTCGGGGCGTCCCCAGCCCTTGGGTTCATACACTCGGGTTCTCAACGCTCCTTCGTGTTCGACATAGCCGATCTATACAAGCTGGAGACTTCAGTTCCGCTGGCCTTCAAGTACGGGCGCGTCGACAACCCTGATCCCGTGGTCAGACGACACTTTCGAGAACGCCACAGAGCGCTACGCATGGCCCCTCGAATAGTGAACGACATCCGCGGAGCCTTGACGCTAGGAGAAGAACACGACGATCATATGGAATCTACGCCCGAAGAAGGAGTCACACGCCTCTGGGATCCAGATATCGGCAACGTTCCAGCACGCCGCAACTACGCCGATTCCATGAGCTCCTTGGAATCACCGGAATCGTCGTGAGTTCATACACAACCTTCGTCCTTACGGCCGTGCCGCCGAATCTGCGTCACGCGCTGACTCGCTGGATGATCGAGCCCGCAGCGGGCGTTTTTGTCGGAACAATCAGCGCCCGCATCCGCGACGAGTTGTGGCTACAGATCAAGATCGCCGTACACGACGGGTGGGGCTTGTCAGTTAGCAGCGCGCCCACCGAACAGGGCTTCACGATTCGGACGTGCGGCTCGGAGCGGCGAGAACTGATCGAAATGGAAGGCCTGCAACTCGTAGGCTCTCGGCGCATCTTGACAACAGAAACCGAAACGACCTAGAACAAACCCACACTTTACGAAGTGTCTTCCCCGCCCACGCGGGGGTGAGTCGCATCATGATCTTGCCGAGCACGCGGCGGATCCCGTCTTCCCCGCCCACGCGGGGGTGAGTCGGGGACACACGAGCCCGTCATCGTGGGCGATCAGGTCTTCCCCGCCCACGCGGGGGTGAGTCGTCGTCGGGGCACGTCGGGTCGCGGTTCTTGTCGGTCTTCCCCGCCCACGCGGGGGTGAGTCGATCGCTGGCACCGCCGACCCGCTGCCGGTGGTGGTCTTCCCCGCCCACGCGGGGGTGAGTCGAGACGGGGGCAGCGGGTTGTACTTCGATCCGCGGTCTTCCCCGCCCACGCGGGGGTGAGTCGATGATGCCGCGGGCAGTCCGCCTCCCGCTCGAGGTCTTCCCCGCCCACGCGGGGGTGAGTCGCAGTACAGCAACTGGGTCGAGGCGAGCGGCACCGTCTTCCCCGCCCACGCGGGGGTGAGTCGATGAAGGGCGGGGAATGGGTTCGGGCGCCCGAGTCTTCCCCGCCCACGCGGGGGTGAGTCGAAGTCGGGCAGCCGCAGCGGCAGCGCAGACCCGGTCTTCCCCGCCCACGCGGGGGTGAGTCGACCACGCTGCCGAGCTTGCCGGCGGTGTTGCCGTCTTCCCCGCCCACGCGGGGGTGAGTCGAGGCTTCGTGCGACGATCTCTCGTGCCGCAGCGTCTTCCCCGCCCACGCGGGGGTGAGTCGTTGGAGTACTGCTGGTCGCGTGCGCTGTTCGCGGTCTTCCCCGCCCACGCGGGGGTGAGTCGGACCCGGCCAACTGGGTCGAGTCGAGCTTGTCGGTCTTCCCCGCCCACGCGGGGGTGAGTCAGGAGACACGACATGACCGCCACCGCCACCGCCAGTCTTCCCCGCCCACGCGGGGGTGAGTCGTCCTCGCCCATGTCGAGCACCACCGCCCGATCGTCTTCCCCGCCCACGCGGGGGTGAGTCGCCATGTCTCGCACCACCGGACAACATCCCAGCGTCTTCCCCGCCCACGCGGGGGTGAGTCGGCCTCGGCGGCGTCTCGCAGCCACGCCGCCACGTCTTCCCCGCCCACGCGGGGGTGAGTCGGTGGTGGTGGTGGTCATGGCTTCTCTCCTGTCGTCTTCCCCGCCCACGCGGGGGTGAGTCGGCGATAGCTGGACCCGGCGGCGATGTGGTCGCGTCTTCCCCGCCCACGCGGGGGTGAGTCGACGCTCCGGCTCCCCGCACGGCAGCGCCAACGGTCTTCCCCGCCCACGCGGGGGTGAGTCGAAGTCGGCTTTGACCTCGACGGTCACGGCATGGTCTTCCCCGCCCACGCGGGGGTGAGTCGCTGAAGGCCAAGATCCTTGTGGGCGACATGCCGTCTTCCCCGCCCACGCGGGGGTGAGTCGGGGTTTCGACGCTTCTCACAGTCCCCGATGAGGTCTTCCCCGCCCACGCGGGGGTGAGTCGTCAGCCGAGTACACGCGGTCGGACTGGGTCACGTCTTCCCCGCCCACGCGGGGGTGAGTCGGAGCACGTCGCCGGGCTCCAGCGGCGTGTTGAGTCTTCCCCGCCCACGCGGGGGTGAGTCGATCTTCGCCGCCGCCGCCGACCGCTTCGAGGCGTCTTCCCCGCCCACGCGGGGGTGAGTCGTAGGTGGTGCCGTTGGTGAGGCCGGTGTCGGTGTCTTCCCCGCCCACGCGGGGGTGAGTCGCGGCCTGCCGATCCAGGTCCACCCACACAGAGGTCTTCCCCGCCCACGCGGGGGTGAGTCGGCGAATAGTCGGCCACCAGCGGCTCCGGCACGGTCTTCCCCGCCCACGCGGGGGTGAGTCGATCGACTTGCTCCCAGCGAATGCAGGTGAAATGTCTTCCCCGCCCACGCGGGGGTGAGTCGCGACCACATTGCCGCCCACTCCAGCTACCACCGTCTTCCCCGCCCACGCGGGGGTGAGTCGGGCGGAGGCCAGCTCGTCCCACACCGGCAGGTGGTCTTCCCCGCCCACGCGGGGGTGAGTCGCAGCCGGTCGGTCTGCTCGTCGCCGTAGGTGTGTCTTCCCCGCCCACGCGGGGGTGAGTCAAGAGACCCCTCTAAGAGGGAGAACAGCGATCTGTCTTCCCCGCCCACGCGGGGGTGAGTCGATCGACCGTGCCGTCCGACGCGTCCGGCAGCTGTCTTCCCCGCCCACGCGGGGGTGAGTCGGCGTCCTATGGCGGCGACGGCGGCGAGGTTGCGTCTTCCCCGCCCACGCGGGGGTGAGTCGGAGGACCCCATGAGCACGATGATCGTCGATCTGTCTTCCCCGCCCACGCGGGGGTGAGTCGTGGCTCCAATGGGAGATCGACCGGTCGGGTGCGTCTTCCCCGCCCACGCGGGGGTGAGTCGGTCGGACTTGCGCATCGCCTCGAGCTCCGAGCGTCTTCCCCGCCCACGCGGGGGTGAGTCGGAACACGGTGCTTCCGCCGATCTGGTTGTCGAGGTCTTCCCCGCCCACGCGGGGGTGAGTCGGAGCTCCAAACAATCATCATCGCCCACAGCCGGTCTTCCCCGCCCACGCGGGGGTGAGTCGGTTGTTGGCGCGGTAGTGGCCGCTGAGCGTCCGTCTTCCCCGCCCACGCGGGGGTGAGTCGATCGACCTCGCCTACTGGGACGACCGCGGCCTGTCTTCCCCGCCCACGCGGGGGTGAGTCGTCAGGCGTCCACCCGCAGCTCCTCGAGTTCCAGTCTTCCCCGCCCACGCGGGGGTGAGTCGCTGCGGCGCTGGGCGAGACTGGAGGAGCCCTCGTCTTCCCCGCCCACGCGGGGGTGAGTCGATGCGATACCACCGCCACATAGCGCCACGGGATGTCTTCCCCGCCCACGCGGGGGTGAGTCGATGACATGACCACCACCACCGACAGGAGACATGTCTTCCCCGCCCACGCGGGGGTGAGTCGATGGTCGGCAGGGTCGAGCGCACCGGGATGCGGGTCTTCCCCGCCCACGCGGGGGTGAGTCGTCAGCGGAGCGGATCATGGCGCGGGGCCGCTGGGTCTTCCCCGCCCACGCGGGGGTGAGTCGGCAGACCGTCCGATGGCTGCGGACGTTCCGCCCGCAGTCTTCCCCGCCCACGCGGGGGTGAGTCGTGGTACGGGCAGCAGCACGCCACGGTGGGCTCGGTCTTCCCCGCCCACGCGGGGGTGAGTCGGTGCGGCGATAGATGTTCTCGAGGCGCAGCGTGGTCTTCCCCGCCCACGCGGGGGTGAGTCGACAGCGACCGTCGAGCGCATGGGCGCCGAGGGGTCTTCCCCGCCCACGCGGGGGTGAGTCGCAGCGCCGGCAGGCCGTCGGGTCCGAGCGGGATGTCTTCCCCGCCCACGCGGGGGTGAGTCGCCGTGCACCCGGCGGTACTCGCTGATGTCGTCGTCTTCCCCGCCCACGCGGGGGTGAGTCGTCGCGGCGTTCAGCGTCACCGGCTCGGGCAGCGTCTTCCCCGCCCACGCGGGGGTGAGTCGGAGAGAGAACCAATGAGAATCATCGAGCAGACGTCTTCCCCGCCCACGCGGGGGTGAGTCGAGATCGCCCACACGCTGCCCGATGGCGTCACAGTCTTCCCCGCCCACGCGGGGGTGAGTCGAAACTCGCTCGCACGACGGGCGCACAAACACGGTCTTCCCCGCCCACGCGGGGGTGAGTCGTCGCATCCGCAGCCGGTGGTGGTCATGGGGTTGTCTTCCCCGCCCACGCGGGGGTGAGTCGCAGGTCGGAGTAGTCGCCGGCAGCGGCCCAGGGTCTTCCCCGCCCACGCGGGGGTGAGTCGATGGCAACGGCGTCGGGAACTCCTCGGGCGAGGTCTTCCCCGCCCACGCGGGGGTGAGTCAGGTGGATCCCCAGCCGGACCCGGCGCTCAGCCGTCTTCCCCGCCCACGCGGGGGTGAGTCGCCGGTGAGCCTGTCCTCGTCATCGACGGTCTCGTCTTCCCCGCCCACGCGGGGGTGAGTCGGTCTACCGCGTCGAGCGAGGCCAGACGGTCCCGTCTTCCCCGCCCACGCGGGGGTGAGTCGCAGATCGCCGACGCGCTCGACTGCGAGACCCGGTCTTCCCCGCCCACGCGGGGGTGAGTCGATGGACCGCAGGTTCGACGCGATCAAGGCCCGCGTCTTCCCCGCCCACGCGGGGGTGAGTCGATGACCGGACCGGCCCACAATTTGGCAGGGTCGTCTTCCCCGCCCACGCGGGGGTGAGTCGATGCTGGGGCCGGTCAGGTTCTCGGGTTGGGATGGTCTTCCCCGCCCACGCGGGGGTGAGTCGGCCACCACCGGAAGATGCAGCCCGTCAAGAACGTCTTCCCCGCCCACGCGGGGGTGAGTCGCACCTATCCGCCGGCCGGCGCCGGGCGGGACCGTCTTCCCCGCCCACGCGGGGGTGAGTCGCGGGCGCTCACGGCCTCTGTACGGCCCGAACGGTCTTCCCCGCCCACGCGGGGGTGAGTCGTATGTGTGGGACGGACGCGAGCGCGGCCAGCTGTCTTCCCCGCCCACGCGGGGGTGAGTCGACGACCGGCAGCAGCGAGTCCATGTGCTCGGCGTCTTCCCCGCCCACGCGGGGGTGAGTCGAAGTCGGCGGCGTCGGCGAACTGGCCGTCAAAATCTTCCCCGCCCACGCGGGGGTGAGTCGAAGTCGGCGGCGTCGGCGAACTGGCCGTCAAAATCTTCCCCGCCCACGCGGGGGTGAGTCGAAGTCGGCGGCGTCGGCGAACTGGCCGTCAAAATCTTCCCCGCCCACGCGGGGGTGAGTCGAAGTCGGCGGCGTCGGCGAACTGGCCGTCAAAATCTTCCCCGCCCACGCGGGGGTGAGTCCGGTTGATGGCGAGTTGGTCGCCCTCGCTGACCAGTCTTTCCCGCCCACGCGGGGTGAGTCCAGGATCCGGGGATGGTCCGCCGGGTTGAGCAGAGTCCCTCCGCGCCCACGATGGCCGACCCGACAGACCGAAGTGAATGGCCGACTTCGGATCGTGAGTCCCCACGGCCCCGACCCCCGCGGGCGCATCGAGGCTAGTCTCGGCCCCTCAATCTGAGGGCCGCACCGAAAGGATTATGGCGATGGCCGACGACTACTACCGCGTGATGCTTCCCGAATCGGAGATGCCGACCCAGTGGTACAACGTGATTCCCGACTTGCCCGAGCCGCCGCCCCCGCCGCTGCACCCCGGAACGCTGGAGCCGGCCGGACCCGACGATCTGGCCCCGCTGTTCCCCATGGGTCTGATCCTGCAGGAAGTCACCGGCGACTCCTATGTGGACATCCCCGGCGGAGTGATCGACGTGCTGCGCCTGTGGCGGCCCAGCCCGCTGTTTCGGGCCCGCCGCCTCGAGCAGGCCCTCGACACGCCGGCCAAGATCTTCTACAAGTACGAGGGTGCCAGCCCGGCCGGGTCGCACAAGCCCAACACCGCGGTGGCCCAGGCCTTCTACAACCGCTCCGAGGGCGTGACCAAGCTCACCACCGAGACCGGTGCGGGGCAGTGGGGCAGCGCCCTGGCCTTCGCCTGCGCCCAGTACGGCATGGAGTGCGAGGTCTGGCAGGTGGCCGCCTCCTACCGCCAGAAGCCCTACCGCAAGACGATGATGGAGGTGTGGGGGGCGACCGTGCATTCCAGCCCGTCGGCCGTCACCGAGTACGGCCGCAGCCTGCTGGCCGACGACCCCGACCATCCCGGCTCGTTGGGCATCGCCATCTCCGAGGCGATCTCGGTGGCGGCCGCCGACCCCGCGGTGCGCTACGCGCTGGGAAGCGTGCTCAACCATGTGATTCTGCACCAGACGATCATCGGTGAGGAGGCCCTGCGCCAGCTGGCCATGGTGGGGGAGACCCCCGACGTGCTGGTGGGCTGCACCGGCGGCGGATCCAACTTCGGCGGGCTGGCCCTGCCGTTTGTGCGTGAGAAGCTGGCCGGGAACATGTCGCCGGTGATCCGCTGCGTGGAGCCGGCCGCCTGCCCGTCGCTCACCCGGGGCGAGTACCGCTACGACTTCGGCGACACCGCCCGCACTACGCCGCTGCTGAAGATGCACACGCTGGGCCACGGATTCATCCCCGACCCGATCCACGCCGGCGGACTGCGCTACCACGGCATGTCGCCGCTGATCTCCCACGTCTACGAGCTCGGCCTCACCGAGGCGGTGGCCATAGACCAGAACGAGTGCTTCGCGGCCGGTCTGCAGTTCGCCCGCACCGAGGGGATCGTACCCGCGCCCGAGCCCACCCACGCCCTGGCCGCGGCCATCCGCGAGGCGCTGGCCTGCAAGGAGTCCGGCCAGTCCAAGACCATCCTCACCGCGCTGTGCGGCCACGGCCACCTAGACCTGGCCGCCTACGAGGACTACATCGCCGATGTTGTGCTCGATTTCGACCTGTCCGACGAGGCCCTGGCCCGATCGATGCAGGCAGTGCCCGTGCTGGCCTGATCCGCCTGACCGTTGGACGTTCCTGGACCGCAGCGGCTAGCCTGAGCCCCAGGTTCCACCCATCGGGCAGAACCAGGTGCCGGAGCACCCCCCTGGCAGAGCGGACGAAGCTTGGGAACAGGAGGGCACTCCGGCACTGGCATTGTGCGTCGGCCCCGGTGCTGATCCAACCGTGTATTGAGGCGGTCAGATCTCCTGTAGTGCCTTGGTGATTCCTACTACCGCCTCGCGGCCGTCGCCGAAGAGCATCAGCGAGTTGTCGCTGGCGAACAGCGGGTTGGGGATGCCCGCGAAGCCGGGGCTGAGGCTGCGCTTGATGATCACCACCACGCCGCTCTTGTCGACGTCGAGGATGGGCATGCCCGCGATCGGGCTGGAGGAGTCGGTGCGGGCCACCGGGTTGACCACATCGTTGGCCCCGATGACGATGGTCACGTCGGTCTGCTCGAAGGTCGGGTTGATGTCGTCCATCTCGATCAGGCGCTCGTAGGAGATCTCGGCCTCGGCCAGCAGCACGTTCATGTGGCCGGGCATCCGGCCCGCCACCGGATGGATGCCGAACACCACATCGGCGCCGCGCTCGGTGAGGCGCCGAGAAAGATCTCGCACCGCGTGCTGGGCCTGGGCCACGGCCATTCCGTAGCCGGGAACGATGGCCACCCGCTCGGCCGCCTCCAGCAGCATGGCCACGTCGTCGGGCGAGGTCGAGCGGACCTTGCCGGCGTACACGTCGTCGGCGCTGGGACCGCCCGCGCCCGAGGGGGCCGGGCTGAACATCACCGCCAGCAGCGACCGGTTCATGGCCACGCACATGATCTGGGTGAGGATCAGGCCGCTGGCGCCCACCAGCGACCCGGCGATGATCAGCAGCGAGTTGTCGAGCACGAACCCGGCCGCCACCGCGGCCATGCCCGACAGCGAGTTCAACAGCGCGATCACCACCGGCATGTCGGCACCGCCGATGGGGGAGACCACCAGCACGCCGAGCACGGCTCCGACCGCCACCAGCAGCCACAGCCACAGCGGGTTGGCGGGATCGGCGATCATCAGGGCTGCGAACACCACGGTGGCCGCAGCCGCGGTCACGCTCACGATCCGCATGCCTCCGAAGCCCGACCACCGCAGCGCCTCCCGCAGCTTGCCGAAGGCGATGAGGCTGCCGGTGAAGGTCACCGCGCCGATCAGCGCGGCCAGCGCAGCTGCGGCCGACAGCCGGGGCGAGTCGGTGGCCAGGTCGCCCGCCTCTATGTACGAAGCGGACGCCACCAGCACCGAGGCGCCCCCGCCGAAGCCGTTGAACAGCGCCACCAGCTCGGGCATGGCCGTCATCTGCACCCGAACGGCCAGCACCGCGCCCACCGCCGCGCCCAGGATCAGGCCGGCGACGATCCATTCGAAGCTCAAGATGGCGTTGTCGGCGAGGGTGACCACCACCGCGATGAGCATCCCCGCCGCACCGAACTGGTTGCCGCGCACCGCGGTGCGGGGACGGCTGAGCCGCTTGAGGCCGAGGATGAACAGAACCGCCGAAGCGAGATAGCCGAGGGTGGTCCAGTCGTCCATCACGAATCGCCGTCGTCGGAGCCGGGGGCGGGGTCGCGGCGGCGCTTCGGGCCGAACATGTGCAGCATCCGGTGAGTCACCATGAACCCGCCGACCACGTTGATCATGGCCAGGGTCACCGCCGCGAAGCCGAGGATGGTGGTGAAGGTGTCATGGTCGGCGCCGGCCGCCACCAGGGCGCCCACCACGGTGATGCCCGAGATGGCGTTGGACCCCGACATCAGCGGCGTGTGCAGGGTGGGCGGAACCTTGGTGATCAACTCGACGCCCAAGAACACGGCCAGCGCGAACAGGGTCACCGCCACCAGCAGATCCATCGTCCTAGGCCTCCGATCCGTCGAGGTGTGCGGCCACCCCCGGATGCACCACCGCGCCGTCGCGGGTGACGAGCATGGCCGCCAGGATCTCGTCGTCGCGCAGGTCTACCCCGCCTTCGGGGGCGAGGTGGCGCAGAAAGCTGACGAGGGTGCGCGAGAACATCTGGCTGGCGTGGCGGGCGCAGCGCGACACCAGGTCGGTGGGCGCCAGCACGGTCACCCCGCCCCGGTCGACCTCGACGTCGGCCTCGCTCACCTCGCAGTTGCCGCCCCGCTCGGCGGCCAGGTCGACCACCACCGAGCCGGGGGCCATGGCGTCGACCATCGCCGCGGTGATCAGCAGGGGCGAGGCCCGCCCGGGGATGGCCGCGGTGGTGACCACCACGTCGGAGGCGGCCACGTAGGGGGCCAGCAGCTCCCGCTGGCGCTCGGCGGTGTCGTCGCTCTGGGCCCGGGCGTAGCCGCCGGAGTCCTCGGTCGAGCCCGCCGCCTCCAGGTCGATCTCCACCGCTCGGGCGCCCATGGAGCGGATCTGCTCCAGCGCGGCCGGCCGCACGTCGTATCCCTCGACCACCGCGCCCAGGCGCCGGGCGGTGGCGATGGCCTGGAGGCCGGCCACTCCCGCGCCCAGCACCAGCACCCGGGCGGGGGCCAGGGTGCCGGCCGCGGTCATCATCAGCGGGAACATCTGCGGCAGCCGGGCCGCGGCCAACAGCACCGCCTCGTAGCCGGCGATGGTGCCCATCGCCGAGAGCACGTCCATGGACTGGGCCCGGGTGATGCGCGGCACCAGGTCGAGAGAGAAGGAGCAGGTTCCCTCGGCGGCATGGCGCTGCGCCCGCTGGGGCGCCCACAGCGGGTCGAACACCCCCACGAAGATCGGTGAGGACGCTCCGGTTCGGTCCTCGGGCAGGTCGCGGACCGACACGATCACATCCGCGGTGACGACCTCGGCGGAGTCGACTATCGAGGCGCCGGCGTCGCGATAGGCATCGTCGGCGATCCCGGCCTTCGACCCGGCCCCCTGCTCGACCAGCATGGTGCAGCCGTGCTTGGCCATAGCCGCGGCGCCGTCGGGGACGAGCGCCACGCGGTTCTCCCCCGGATCGGATTCGCGCAGCAGTCCCAGGCGCACGAATACAGCAGGCTAGTGTGCGCGCCCGGCAACTACGCGCCCTGCGAGATCGGCCTTTGAGCACCATCATCCACACCAGCCCGCTGCCCGACGTGGCGATCCCCGACCAGTCCATAACCGACTGCGTTCTGGCGTCGGCCGCGGCCCATGCCGACGAGATCGCCATCACCGACGGGGCCGCCTCGTCGTATACGTTCTCGGAGCTCGAGCGGGCCGTGCGCAGCCTCGCCGGCGGTCTGCGGGCACGGGGAGTGGGTCCCGGCACCACCATCGCCATCCTCGCCCCCAACGTCCCCGAGTACGCCGTCGTGTTCCACGGCATCGCCCTGGCCGGCGCCACCGTCACCACCATCAACCCCACCTACGGCCCCGCCGAGGTGCGCCACCAACTCGCCGACGCGGGGGCATCGTGGATCGTCACCGCGCCGATGTTCATCGACACGGCCCGAGCGGCCTCGCAGGGCACCGGCGTCGAGCAGATCGCGGTGCTGGGTGAGGCCACCGGGGCCGTGCCGCTGGCGTCGCTGTTCGGCGCGCCCATAGATCAGGTGCCGGTGGACTTCGCCGAGCACATCGTGGTGCTGCCGTACTCCTCGGGCACGACCGGGCTGCCCAAGGGAGTGATGCTCACCCACCGCAACCTGGTGGCCAACATCGCCCAGATGGAGCACACGTTCGTGCCCTCGGGCGGCGAGGCGGCCCTGGCCGTGCTGCCGTTCTTCCACATCTACGGCATGCAGGTGCTCATGAACATGCTGCTCGCCTTCGGGGTGAGGGTGGTGACCATGCCCCGCTTCGACATGGTGCGAGCGCTGGAGCTGGTGCAACAGCAGCGGATCACCCGGTTCTTCGCGGTGCCGCCCATGGTGCTGGGGCTGGCCAAGCATCCCGCGGTGGACGACTTCGACCTGTCGTCGCTCAAGCAGGTCTTCTCGGGGGCGGCGCCGCTGGGGGCCGACCTGGCTGCCGCGGCCGCGGCACGGGTGGGCTGCGAGGTGGTCCAGGGCTACGGGATGACCGAGCTGAGCCCGGTGAGCCACTGCACGCCCGAGGGACAGTTCCGGCCCGGCACCAGCGGCGTGACCGTCTCCAACACCGAGATCCGCGTCGTCGATCCAGAATCGGGCGTCGATCTGGGCATCGGCGAGCGGGGAGAGCTGCTGGTGCGGGGACCGCAGGTGATGAAGGGCTACCTCAACAACGCGTCCGCCACCGCCGAGACCCTCGACTCCGACGGCTGGCTGCACACCGGCGATGTGGCCGTCGTGGACGACGAGCACCATGTGTCGATCGTCGACCGCATCAAGGAGCTCATCAAGTACAAGGGGTTCCAGGTGCCCCCCGCCGAGCTGGAGGCGGTGCTGGTTACCCACCCGGCGGTGGCCGACGCGGCCGTGATCGGTGTCCCCGACGAAGAGGCCGGCGAGCTGCCCAAGGCCTTCATCGCGCTGGCGCCCGGCGCCGAGGCCCCCACCCTCGCCGACCTTCAAGGCCATGTGGCCGCCCACCTGGCCAGCTACAAGCAGGTGCGGGCCCTCGAAGTGCTAGACGCCATCCCCAAGAGCGCCTCCGGCAAGATCCTGCGACGCGAGATGCGCGACCAGCTCGGGTGACCGCAACAATCCGGCCCGGCGTGCATTCTTGTCGTACCGGTGGTCTAGGGTTCTAGCCGACGTCAACCGCCGGCCGCCGGCCGGCCCCCAACCCCTTGAGAGGACTTACCGATGCCAACACCTCAGGCAGCGATTCTCACCGATTTGGAGAAGTACCAGTGGTACACCCACATGAGCCGGGTCGACGGCGCCGACCTCGATGTGATCCGCCAGGCGCTGAGCGACTGCCGGGCCGACGCCGACGCTCAGGGCGTGAACCTCTGCATCCTGCTGGGCCCGACGCTGGCCGCCGATCTCGGCATCGAGACCGGCGAGGACTTCCAGCCCTACCCCGGCTACACGTCTCCCGACGGCAGCCGGGTGGCCAAGGGCACCCAGGAGGAGCTGCTCATCTGGGTCCACGACGATGAGAAGGACCTGATCTGGGAGGTCCAGCACACGTTCCGGCGCGCCGTGGCCGGGCACATGTCGGTGGCCCGCGAGACGCCGACGTTCATCTACAAGAACAGCCTCGACCTCACCGGCCACATCGACGGCACCGGCAACCCCGAGCCAGAGGATCAGCACGACCGGGCCATCATCGATGACGGCCAGCCGGGCGCGGGCGGCTCGTTCTGCATCGCCCAGCGCTGGGTGCACGACATGGACTACTGGGCCTCGCTGTCGCTGGAGGAAGAGGAGAACACCTTCGGCCGCACCAAGGCCGACTCGGTCAAGCTCGACGTGCAGGTGCCGACCTCGCACCTGTCCCATGTGGAGCTGCGCGAGGGCGCCACCGCCGACGAGTCCACCCCCAAGCGGGGCGAGATGGTGCGGCGCTCCACCCCCTACGCCTTCCACGATGGCACCGTCGGGCTGTACTTCATGGGGTTCTGCAAGACCCAGGCCCCGATGCGCGAGCGTATGGACGCCATGTACGGCATCAACGGCCAGGAGCCCGATGCCATAACCCACTACTCCACGCCGGCGTCGGGATCGTTCTACTTCGCACCGTCGGTGGAGGCACTCGACGCGGCCCTGGCCTAGAGGCCGAGCGGACAGACCCGTCCCCGTTGGGGTTCCTGACGCGCGCCGCGGCTTGAAGACGGTTCGCGCCGGGGCGCTCGCTGAACCGTGAGCGACCGGTTCGTGTTCGGCGTGGACCTCGACGGGGTCGTGGCCGACTACACCGCAGGGTTCGCCCAGTTCATCGCCGAACTGCGGGGCATCGACCCGGCCTCGCTGCCAGAGGAGCGGTCCTACGACTTCCGGGAGTGGGGGATCGGCCCCGGCGAGTTCGAGCAGTACCACGGCTCCGCGGTCAGCGAGCACCGGTTCCTGGCCCGGCTGCCTGCCATCGAAGGCGCGGCCGAGGCCCTGTGGCGACTGTCCGACGCCGGAGTGTGGATCCGGGTGATCACCCATCGGCTCTACGTCAACTGGGGCCACGCCGAGGCGGTGGCCGACACGGTGCAGTGGCTCGACGCCGAGCGCATCCCCTATCGCGACATCTGCTTCTTGGGCCACAAGCCCGAGGTGGAGGCCGACTGCTACGTGGACGACGCGGCCCACAACATCGCCGCGCTGAGGTTGAGCGGCAACGATGTGATCGTGTTCGACCAGCCCTACAACCGCGACGAGGCCGACCCCCGAGCCCGCAACTGGGCGCAGGTCGAGCACCTAGTGATGGAGCGCTTCACCGCCTGGCGGGGCGAGGCGGGCGTGCAGCCCCAACTCCCCGGCATGGACGCGGGAAAAGACCGCCTGGTCGTGCGCCGCTCAGGAACCGCGCCAGAGCAGCCCGAAGCCGAAGACTGAGCGCATCGCATCGGGGGTTCTCGTGGCCTTCGAGTCAGCGTCGGGCTTCGCTCAGAGGCCGAGCGACTAGGCGAGCGATTCCGGCCCCATACGGGCGAGGCCGTGGGCTGTGTCGCCTGTGGTTTGGGCGGCCCGTGAGCGCAGCGAACAAGAGCGGGAATAACCCCGCTGCGACGCGACCGGCTCTCACCAATTTGCGCGCCCTGTCAGAATCTCGAACGGTGAGAGGTGGCGGGGCACATCGGAGACCCTGACGTCGGCGCCGTGGCGTTGGGCCGACAGCGCGGCCGCGACCGCCACGGTCAGAGCCGCTGAGGCGGAGGCCAAGTCGGGCCACGGTTCGGCCTCGCCACAGCCGACCCGGACCAGCCGCTCGATCTGGGCTGTGAATCCGAGCGCAACCAGCGGGTGCTGCGATGCCGCGGGCTGACCCACCCCCGCTTCTACAGGAACGCCGTCGATTTCGACTGTGGGCACGGGCCACACATCCACCCGGGCCACATGGGCCGCGTCGGCAGCTTCCAGAGATGCCTCCGCCACGGCCGCGCCCCACCGCAGCTCGGCCCGAGCTGGCCGTCCGTTCGCAGCGTGCAGCACCACCTCGGCGGCCCGGTCGATCCCGTCGACGGCGTCGAGTCGAGACGCAGCCACCGACTCAATGGCCGCTCCCAGAGCGGTCATCACGACCGGCCAGAAGCCGGAGGCGGGATCCATGGTCACGCCGCCTCCGAAGGTACGGCCGGATTGCGGACCGCGGGTCGGGTCCGGCACGGCCAGCCGCAACGCCAGGTGGTGCGGGTCCATGGCGGCGACCGCGCCCAGCATCCGGCGCACGGCCGGTGCGTGCAGCAGGTTCGCCACCGCCATGATCGGATGATCCGCGAACGCCGACCCGAGAGCGGTAATGCCGTCGAGGTTGGTTGCTGCGGGCGACTCCACCAGCACGGCCCCAATCCGCCGCGACGAAGCCAATTCGGCCAGCGCCTCGATCCGCGAAGCCGGCGGAGTGGCGACGACAGCCACATCGCAGGCGCGGCTCAACTCCCGGATCGTCAGCACCGGACAATCCAGCGCAGCCGCCAGAGCCGTCGCCCGCGGCGAGTCGGTCGACCGCGCCGTCACCCCGGCGAGGTGCACGCCCCTGGTGGCTCGCACGGCCTCGGCGTGAAGGGTGGCAGCCCGGCCTGCGCCGACGATTCCCACAGAGGTCATTGCGCCATCGTCGCATACTCACCGCGCGGCGAGAGGCTTGCCATCAATCCGCGTGCACTCGCAGAGGCCGAGCGGATGGATCGACTCCGCTGGCAATCCAGGCAAGGCGGAGCGAGGCCATGGGCTGCGTTGTCGGGTCTTGGCGACCCGTGAGCGAAGCGAACAAGAGCGGGGTTGATCCCGCTGCGGCGCGATGGGCTTGTACCAACCCGCGCACGCTCTTAGTGTCTCGCCGTGCCCGAAGCCGACTCGCAGGAAGGCGAGGCTCCTGACGACCAGGAGCAAGCTCACCCGCTGCTGGAGATCCAGGAGATCGATACCTCCACGGAGCAACTCCAGCACCGGCGGGCCACCCTGGAGTTGCGTCGGGAGTTGGAGACGGTCCGGTCCGAGCAGCGCGAGCGGCAGCAGCAGATCGACACGGTGGCCCTGCAGCGCGTTGAGGTGCTCACCCGCCAGAAGCGCCTGGAGGACGAGGCCGCCATCATCGAGGCCAAAGCCGATGTGGACGACAACCGGCTGTACTCCGGCGAGTTGACCGCCATCCGAGACCTCCAAGCCCTGCAGGACGAGATCGCCGGACTGCGCTCGCGCCAGGGTGTGTTGGAGGAGCGGGCTATCGAGGCTCTGTTGGAGGCCGAGGAGTTGAGCGGGCAGGCCGAGGCTCTCGAGGAGCAGCGCGCCGCCGGTGACGAGAGGGTGACGGTGCTGGAGGCCGAGTTGGCGGCCGAGGAGGCGGCCATCGACGAGCAGCTCGCGACGCTGGCGGCGACCAGAAGCGAGGTCGCGGCTCGCATCGAGGCGTCGGCGGTGGCCGACTACGAGCGGCTGCGCCAGACGTTCGGCCCGAGCACGGCGGTCACCTTCGATCCGTCCACGGGCTGTGGCTGCCCCCAACAGATGCCTGCGGTCGAGGTGGCCCGCATCAAGCGCTGCGCCGAAGGCGAAGTGCTGGGCTGCGCCGAATGCGGGCGGCTAGTCCTGCGCTGAAGTGGGCGCTCGGCACCGCTGGGCTTGAAGGCCATGTTCTTGTGGTTCGTGGCCTGTGCGGTGGTGGTTGTGGCCCTAGTCTTCGGCAGCAGCGGCGTCGACTACCGCGTTGTGGCCGGGGGCTCGGTCCTGCCCCTGGTCGAGAACCTGACCGGCTCGCCCTGGGTGCTGCACACGCTGGCCGGCAGTGTGGTAGCGCTCACCGCGGTGATGGCTGCGACCGCGGGCCGGGGTCGACGGCTCAGGCGACGGCGCTGGATCGGGCTGCCCATCGGCCTGCTGGTGTTCCTGGTGGCCAGCGGTGCCTGGTCGCGCACCGCGCTGTTCTGGTGGCCGGTTGGAGGCAGCGGGGGAGTGGGCCACGGCGTGCCCCCCGAGTACGACCGCCCCCTGGCCGTGCTGATCGTCCTCGAACTCCTCGGCATCGCGGGCCTGGCCTGGACCGCCCGCCGTTTCGTCCTCAATGACCCCCAGCGCCGCCGAACACTGCGAACCACCGGCCGCCTAACCCGCCGGCCGGCCTGAACGAGCCTCAACCGAGCGGATGAGCTGAGGCGTTGCCCCACTTGACCGGTCAGGCAGATGGGAGGCCGAGCGATCCAGGCCGGCGGTCGCGGCTCACGAGAGCAAAGCCGCGGCTGAGTCAACAGGGTTTGGGCGGCTGGCGAGCGCGGTGCACAAGCGTGGCTATGACCCCTCTGCGACGCGATGGGACTTGCCGAGTCGCGCTTGCCCCAAGGCGGGGGCGGTTGTCGCGTGTGGGCCAGCGCCCGAGGGATCCATTCTGCGAGGAGTCGCGCTTGCCCCAAGGCGGGGGCGGTTGTCGCGGCTATAGGGTCGATCAGCGGCTCGGACGGGTGGCTGTCGTACCCCTATGACATGCTGTGAGCATGGATTTCGGGGTTGTTCGGCGGGTGCGGGATGGTTTGGCGGAGTTGATCGGTGCGGTCAACTCGGGGGCTATTTCGACTGTGGACGCTCGCCGGGTGTTGTCGGAGTCCAAGGCGTTGGCGGCGCAGGTGGCGGTGTTGCAGGCTGATGCTGCTGCTTTGGTAGCGGCCGGGGAGCGCCACCGAGACGGCGGCGCGGGGGTTCTCGCTGAGGCGGCTGGGATGTCTCGAAGGGATGCTGCCGGGCAGGTGAAGGCGGCGCAGCGGCTGCAGTCGATGCCCGCTGTGCGCGATGCCGTCACCGACGGTGAGATCTCGTTGGCCAATGCCAAGACCCTGGCTCGGGCCTGCGAGCAGGTTCCCGCGGAGCAGGTGCAACAGGATGGGGATCTGCTCGAGAAGGCTGCGGCGCTGTCGCCGGAGCGATTCGCGCGTGAGACGGGCCGCTGGGTCGCGCAGCGCCAAAACGACGGGGGCGAGGCGTGGTATCGGCGTCTGCGGGCTCGGCGCAGGCTGAGTTTCTGGGACGGCGATGATGGGATGGTGCATCTGCGGGGCGAGTTGGATCCGGTGGCCGGCGCTAGGGTGCGCAAGCGGTTCTTGGTGGAGGCTGAGCGGCTGCGCCGCTGTGACTTGAAGATGCCCGCCAACAAGCGGAGCCTCGACCAGCGCATGGCCGACGCGCTGGACACCCTCACCGCGACGGATACGAGCACACGCAGCAACAAGGCGCCTTCGGCCGATGTGGCCATCGTGCAGCATTTGAGCCCTGACGGCGACAAGGCGTTCGCGGAGGTAGCCGGCGGCGCGGCGATACCGCCCAGCGTGCTCGAGGAGCATTTCTGCGACTCGCCGATCGTGGGAATCGTGTACAGCAGCAAGGGCGTGCCGCTGTGGAGGGGACCAGCACTGCCGCGGCCGACCAAGGCCCAGATGGACGCGCTGGTGGCCCGCTACGGCGGCTGTGCGGGCTGCGGCGAGCATTACGCGGTGTGCCAGGCCCACCACATACAGCCGAGATCACAGGGCGGGCCCACCGACATCGACAACCTGATGCTGTTGTGCTGGGGATGCCACGACAAGGTCCACCACCACGGTTGGCGAGTCGCGCCCAGCGGCGACCTGTGCACCATCAAACCCCCGGAGCGCATCCGACACGGCCCCGCCCGAGCCCCAGACCCACCCCCAAACAACAGCCCACCCCAAACCACAGGGCGCGGCGGCCCACACAAACAGCGCCAGCCCACCGAGGCCCAAGCCGAACCACTCTTCGCAGCCACTCAGAGGCCGAGCGAATAGGTGAGCGAATCCGGTTCATACGGGCGAGGCCGTGGCCCGAGCGGCCCGTGAGCGCAGCGAACAAGAGCGGGAAAGGCACCCTTGCGACACAACAGACTCTCACCCATTTGCGCTCGCTCTTAGCCCAGAACACCGAGCAGCGCCCTCCCGAACCGGGACCACTCAAAGGCATCCACGCTCCACGATCACATAACGGCCGGGGACGTGAGCCGCATCGGCCGAGCCGGAATCAGGGTCGGGCTGCTAGGGCTGGTGTCGGTCGAGATGATCAGAGTGCTACGGGAGGACGGCGCTCAGATCGGCGGCTTCGCCCGGGATCATCGTTACCGATCCGTATCCGGCCCACTGGGCGTCCTTGCCTCGATGCGGATGAGCGGCCAGCACATTGCGTACCACGGGGACGCCGTGAAGCCGGACGCGCGAGTAGCGGGCGTGGATCTTTGCCGCCTCATAATCGACCCAGTGCCTTCCCACATACTTCGCATCGAACGCCACCAGCGCTGGCTCAGGCTCGCGGCGCAGGACCACCACATCAGGAGTAATCAGGTCTTGTGCTAGGCGTCGGTATGGGTGAGGGACGTTCTCGAGGCCCTGCCATCCCTGCCCGCTTGAAGTGATCCGCGGCTCGAACGAAGCAAAGATCCCACCGGGGAACTCAACCTCCGCTCCCGAGGGAATCCCCAACCGGACAGTGCCCGACCGGCTACGCGTGCCCAGAACCGCGAATCCAGGTTCGAGGGGCAGGCCGTAGCTCTCGCGGCAAGCCTCCAGCACCCGCAAGTAGACCCAGTACTCGTACAGCCTGGGCATCGCCTTCACGCCGAGCCGGATTTCGCCAGGACCCTCGGTGGCGTGAGCCTCGGGCTGTTCCAGAACTCGCCGCACCTGGTCAACCCTGCGGTAACGCGGGTCATGCAACGTCCGTAGCCGGGAGGCCTCCATGCCCCGGTGAGGTGCGGCGCACGACGCGAACGGCTTCGAGCGCAGAAGTCGGCTGGCACGGGTGGCAACCTCGAATCCGTCGGTCCTACGGCGCGCGTAGAAGACCAAGCGCCTCAGAGTCTCGGTGACTAGCGCATTCTCGGGGATGGTGACGTCTCGGGCCAGGACGCGGCTGCGGCCGGCCCGATCTAGCCGGGAGGCTCGAACCACACCGGCGGTCAGCTCGCAGGGTCGACGCACTGATTCCAGCCTTCGCGCGCCTTCACGACTGGCTATCACCGATCTCGGCTCAGCGGCGATGTCGCGCAGTGGCTGCTCGAGCGCCCGCCACAGCTCGATCGGAGACGGCAGCGCACCGCGAAGTTTGCCTACCCCGTTGGGATCGAAGAGCAGTCCCGCCCAGGTCCGTTCCAGATCGACCCGCAGCAACTCGTAGGCCGACGCGCTCATCTTGTCGGGCACGACCTCGATCTCGCCTATCGTCGCGCCCGATCCGCGCCGCACCTCGATGAGTCCGACATGTCCGCGGACCCTGTCTTCGGAGCTCAGCCGTAGGTTCAGGCAGCCGTCTGCGTCAGCGCAGTACGGCAGCGGGCCCAGCATGACCGTCTCGCCGCTGTCGAAACCCCGGAGCTGAAGCGAGCCAGACTCAGGAACCTGTGGCGAGCCGCTATCGGATGCCAGTAGCTGCCAAGCCCGCCCAACCTGGACCTCAACTCTTGACATCGTCAGATGCGCGCTAGAGCGAGCCGTGGATCGGTACCGTCTAGGAACTCGTCGTCGGACACCCGCTCATCGAGCCAACGACGGACTATCGAAGCCGACTGTTCAGCCCCAACGGTCTCGAATTCCTCTAGCAGTTCGCCAAGCGTGTCGGTGAGGTGACTCTTGAAGCCTCGAATCTTGGGGATGATGCGCTGCACGATCCCCCAGTCGAGCGCCGTCTCCGGATCGAGTATCTGCTCGGCGTTGGCGACAAAGCGTTCCAACTCCAAGTGGGCCCGCAGGCCCACCCCGATATTGGACTCGCGCAGAATGTGGGCGACCTCGACCAAGAACGGATGGTGAATGTCGCTCGGCTCGGTGGCACAGATATCCGTCCATTCCTCCATGCCGACATGCCACGGCGGGGGCGGTGAGCCAGCAGACTCGTGGTGGCTGTTGGAGATATCGACGTTGAGGAGCAGCACGTTGGCTCGGTCGAGCACCCGCTCGGAAAGCGGACGAGTGGTCTCGTCCACATTGACCGTCCCCACGATCACGAGATTGTCGGGCAGGGCCATCTCCGGCGACCAGTCGTCTCGGTTCTTCGGTTCTAAGTCGGGAGAGTACAGCCGCAGGCGCACGTCCTCGCTGCCCGAGCGAGCCTCCTCAAGCGCCGACAGCCACTCCGCGAGGTACTGCTCGATAGGGGCGAGGTTCATCTCGTCTAACAGAATGAAGTGCAGCCTGCCGGAGTCGCGCTCGCAGTCGCGCATGGTCTCCGACAGCCAACCAGGAACGAAATGGTTCGAAACCGGGCTCACGTACCCGAGGACCTCGCTCTGATCGATCCAGTCGGGGCGCACAGCCACGCGTCGAAAGCGCTGGTTGGCGGTGGTCGCGCCGAGGGCAGCAGCAAACGTTCGCGTCAACGAACTCTTGCCTGATCCGGTGAGACCAGCCAGGATGGCGAATGGCCTAGTCTTGAGCGACACATAGAGTCGCTTCACATCCAGGGGGTCAAAATCTAGTACACCACGGCACGACTCCAGAATGTGCCCCAACAGCGCGCCCTCGCCGTCTTCGGCTCGCCACCGGTGGATCCGTTGGTCCTCAACCTCGCGCAGCAAGTCGTCGGCGACCTCGCGCGCTTCGGCAAGATCGCGGTCGCCGGTGCCGTCGGTCTGCGGCAGAGCCTCGATCTCAGAGCGGCGGTTCAAGAAGAGGCCCAAGTCGTCGTCACTGAAGTCGTCCCGCTCGGTGGTCAGGACTCGGTCGATCTCCGCGAGGGTGTCCAGAAGGTCGCTGCGGCGTTGAGAACGGAGTCCTGACAGCGCTTTCTCGAGTTCGGACTTGAGCCCGCTCGCACCCCGGCCGCGGCGCTGTTCCAAAGCGTTGATCCTGCGCTCGAAATCGCGCACCTGGGAATCTGGAGCTCCGAGAATCTTGAGCGGCTCGGTCAACTCGCGAAGGTCTTCCTGCTGGTCTTCGACCATCTTGTCAAGCGCCTCGTTCAAGCTCCTTTGGGCTGCCCCTATCTCGGCTCTGAGTTCGCTGGGGTCGCCTGTCCCCATCCGAGCGCGTAGGTCATCCAGTCGCTTCTTCCAGGCCGAGTCGCTGACGAGCACAGACTCATCAAGCTTGCGGCGCAGTCCCTCAAACTGGGCGCGTGCCTGCTCGGAGCGCTCGGTTCGCTCGACTGCATCGCGCAGTCTCGCCAGTGCAGTCTCGGCGGTATCGACATCATCGTCGAGTATCCCGAGTCTGACCTCGTCGATGTCATCATCAGACACTTCAGGCTTGGCCCCGAGAAGATCAAGGGCCTCGACCAGCAAGCGGTGTCGCTGAAGCTCCTCTTCGAGTGCCGGAATCCGTTTGCCAGTCTCCTCACACCAGGCACCCACTACTCGGGCCAGCCGGTAGCGACCTCGTCTGTCACCGCCTCTGGCCGCTGCCTCAAGGTCGGCTGCGACGGCATCATCATCCACTTCGGGAGCAGCCGAGACGCTGAGAATTGGTCGCAGCAGCGCTTCGGCCAAAGGTCCGACGGCGTGCTTGACACTGTTGGGAACTTCGCTGATCAGCGCAGGGACGCGCCGCTTTGTCCATGGCTCGACATCGTGTTGGATCTGCACAATGCCGCGCAGCCGCTCGTCCGCCTTGCCGCATCGCTTTTGCATCTCTCGGAGCCGCCTGCTGCCTGCTTCGACGCCGCTTGAGCGAAGTTCTGCATCGAGACGCTTCCAGTCCAGTTCGGCGATTTGCGCCCTGCTCCCGTTGCTTAGCGCATCGGTCGCGGACCGCCACTGTTCGACGAACCATCGCCAGGCCACTCTCTCGCCGGGCAGCTTCACCGCGCCATATCTGTCGAGTGACAGGACGTCATCGAGTTGCTTGAGCCTTGAATCGAGTTGGCGCTGCTTGTCCAGCCATTCCGCGGCTGGCACTGTGATCGAGAGTTGGGCCACGGCCGCCATCGGAGTCCTGACATGTTCGTCGAGCGACTCTGGCAGCAAATGCGTGCCGCCGTTGGCTGAAGGTCTGCCGGTGGTGGCGACGAACCACCAGTCGAGCACATGCGCGAGCGGCCGATCTTCGCTGAGTTGGCAACGACGGATTACGTCCGCTGCCGTGTCAACCGCGTCGTCGGCACGGGGCGACCTCTCGACTATTGGGATCAGCAACTCGAAAATCGTGTTGGCGACGGTCTCCGACACGGGGCCGGTGCTTCGCAGGATTCGTGTCAGCTTCGCCATTTGGTGTCCCTCGCATTTCGGCGCCTCGCAGCGCTCGGTCGTCGAGGTGACAAGCTATGGCAGGGGTGCGACACGGGGCCTACCCGGCGCTGACCGCCGCAGGCGATGCATCTCCGAGGGGTGGTGGCGGGGAGTTGGCCTGTAGGCGGGATTCTGTCCGGGAGTCCGTTGCCGGGGTCTCCCTGGATGACCATCTATCTTTGCGATCTACCCGGGAGTGTCTGCGGGCGGGCCGCCCTCTCCCTGCTCGATCTTGCTCCGGGTGGGGTTTGCCTAGCCACTCCGGTCACCCGGAATGCTGGTGCGCTCTTGCCGCACCGTTTCACCCTTGCCGGCGGTGGCCGGCGGTCTGTTCTCTGTGGCACTTTCCTGCGAGTCGCCTCGACTGGCCGTTAGCCAGCACCCTGCCCTGCGGAGTCCCGACCTTCCTCGACCCGCCTAAGCGGACCGCGGCCATCCGGCCGGCTCCCCGCCACCGCTGCAAGGCTAGTTAGCCTGAGGCCTCGACGCGACAGCGCGGACTCCGGCTTCGGAGGGAACCATGGCGACAGCATCATGAGCGGGCTCGACGACTACGGCGGATGGCCCGGCGTGCTGGCAACGCTGGCGGCGGGCCGAGATATCGGACCCGGCGAGGCCCGGGCTGCTCTCGGGTCGGTCTTGGCCGGCGAGGCGACCGACGCGCAGGTGGCCGCCTTCATCGTCGCCCTGCGGCTCAAGGGACCGGCGGTGGGGGAGCTGCTCGGCCTGGTCAACGCCATGCGCGACGCGGCCACCCCGCTGGACATTCCCGCCCACGCCATCGACATCGTGGGCACGGGCGGAACCTCGGGCCGCAAGGCCCACGCGCTCAACATCTCGACGATGGCCTGCTTCGTGGCCGCCGGCGCCGGGGCGACGGTCTGCAAGCACGGCAGCGTGAGAGCCTCGTCCACCTCGGGCAGTTTCGACCTGCTGGAGGCAGTCGGGGTGCCCATCGGCGCCTCGCCCGAGCAGGTGGCCGAGACGGTGCGCGCCACCGGCCTGGGCTTCGCCTTCGCCAAGACGTTCCACCCCGCCATGCGCCATGTCGCCGGGGTACGCACCCAGGTCGGCATATCCACGGTGTTCAACTTGCTGGGCCCGCTGTCGCACCCCGGCCACGTCAGCCGCCAGGTCCTCGGCGTGCTGGAGGCATCGCTCGCCCCCACCATGGCCGCGGTGCTGCAGGCCACCGGCTCGGTTCGCTCAATGGTGGTGCACGGCGACGGCCGCTTCGACGAGTTCACCACCACCGGCCCGAATCTGGTGGTCGACCTGAACGAGGGCAAGGTGACCGAATACCGCGTTGACGCCTCCGACGTTGGGCTGGCCGCTGCCACCCCCGACGAACTGCGGGGCGGTGACCCGGTCGACAACGCCAGGATCCTGTCGGGCATCCTGGGGGGCGAGCCCGGTCCGCGGCGCGATGTGGTGGTGTTCAACGCAGCCGCTGCGCTAGTGGCCGCGGGCATCGCGGATGGCCTCGCCGAGGGTGTGGAAGCGGCCGGAGCCGCCATTGACGACGGGCGGGCCGCGCAGAAGTTCGACGAGGTGACCCAGAGGCCGAGCGGCTAGGCGGCGACTCATGTACACGTCGGTGAGGCCTTCAGCGAGGCTGTGGGCTGGATGCTGTGTTTCGGGTGGCGCGGGGCGCGCGGCGAACATAAGTGGGAACAAGCCCGCGGCCCGATGAGCCCGATGCTCCTCGTGAACCAGCGCCCACCGCGGGCCGCGGCCGCCGCCTTGGCCAGATGAGCCTCGATCCGGCCGTCTTGGCCGACATTGGTCGACGGGCCGGTCTGCACGCGGTGGGGTTCTGCCTGGCCGAGCCGTTCACCGACACTGCCCGCATCCTGCGTGAGCGCAAGCAGGCCGGGCTCCACGCCGGGATGCAGTTCACCTACCGCAACCCGGCCCGCTCCACCGATCCGGCCCGGATGCTGCCCGGTGCAGCCTCTCTCGTCGTGGGAGCCCTCACCTTCGACGCCGCACCCTGCGACCGGCCCGACGATGACAGCCCCTACGCCCGGGTGGCCGCCTACGCCCGGGCCGACTACTACACCCCGCTGCGGACCGCCCTCGACGCCATTGCCGAGGCGCTGCGGAGCGAGAGCTGGCGAGCGGTGGTTTCGGCCGACGACAACGGCCTCGTCGACCGGGCCGCCGCCCATCGGGCTGGCATCGGCTGGTGGGGCAAGAACTCCAACCTGCTGGTGCCCGGAGCGGGCAGCCTGGTGGTGTTGGGGGCGGTGGTGACCGACGCGGCGCTCGTGTCGGCCGATCCGGCGCCGGTGCCCGACGGCTGCGGGTCCTGTAGGCGCTGTCTGGACGGCTGCCCGACCGGGGCCATCGTCGCCCCCGGAACGGTGGACGCCCGCCGCTGCCTGGCCTGGCTGGTGCAGGCCGACGGCGTGTTCGACCCCGACCACCGGGTCGCGCTGTCCGGCCGCATCTATGGCTGCGACGACTGCTCCGAGGTGTGTCCGCCCAACCGGGTGCAACTCAGAGGCCGAGCGGATAGGCGAGCGGATCCGGCCCATACGGGCGAGGCCGTGGCCCGAGCGGGCAGATCACCCGAGAGCTTGCAGCCGTGGGTGCCGGTGCTGGACCTTCTCGAGGCCACCGACGACGAGCTGATGGCTGCCTACGGGCGCTGGTACATACCGCGGCGCCAGCCTCGCTACCTGCGCCGCAACGCCCTGGTGGTGCTGGCCAACGTGGGCGAGCCCTCCGACCCCCGGGTGCGCGCCGCGGTGGATCGGGCCCTGGGCGACCCCGACCCGCTCATCGCCGCCCACGCAGTGTGGTGCGCCCGCCGCCTCGGACTCGGCCTCGAAGCCTTGACAGAGCGAGACGATCCGATGGTGCGGGCCGAACTGGAGCGCCCCGTGCCCCCCAGAACCCAGGTGGCGGCGTGACCCGGCATCTGCTGGTGACCAACGATTTCCCGCCCAAGGTGGGAGGCATCCAGAACTACCTGTGGGAGCTTTGGCGGCGGCTGCCCCCCGACGACGTGGTGGTCCACACCACCCCCTACCGCGGCGGGGCCGAGTTCGACGCGGCCCAGCGGTTCCCCGTCTCCCGATCCCGCGAGCCGTGGCTGCTGCCGGGGCCGCACCTCGTCTCCAGGGTGCGGCGTCTGGCCCGGCGCCACGCCGTCGATCTGGTGGTGCTCGACCCCGCCCTGCCCGCCGGGCTGATCGGGCCTCGCCTCAACCTTCCCTACGCGGTGATCGTTCACGGTGCCGAGGCGGCTATTCCCGCCCGGCTCCCCGGCACACGGCGGCTGCTGCGGCGGGTGCTCAGCGGCGCGGCGGGAGTGATCGCGGCCGGCGGCTACGCGGCGCGAGAGTGCGAACTGGCCGTTGGACGTGCGCTGCCCACATGGGTGATCCCGCCCGGTGTGGACGCTGACCGCTTCAGGCCGCTGACTGCCACCGAACGGGTCGAGGCCCGCGGTCGGCTGGGGCTGGAGAGCGAGGCTCCCCTGGTGGTGAGCGTGTCGAGGCTCGTGCCCCGCAAGGGGATGGACACGCTGGTGCGGTCGGCCGGCCTGCTGGCCCGCGACCGCGACGACCTGCAAGTCGTTATCGCCGGCACAGGACGCGACCAGCGCCGCCTCGCCCGGCTGGCCGACAGGACGGGCGCCCCGGTGCGGCTGGCCGGGCGCCTCAGCGACGACGATCTGGCCGCTCTCTACGGATGCGCGGACGTGTTCGCCATGCTGTGCCGCACCCGCTGGCGGGGTCTGGAGCAAGAGGGCTTCGGCATCGTGTTCCTGGAGGCGGCCGCAGCGGGCGTGCCCCAGGTGGCCGGTCGCAGCGGCGGCGCCCATGAGGCGGTGGCCGACGGGGTGACAGGGCTCGTGCTCGACCCGGCCACACCCCAGAGCTCAGCCGAGGCCATCGGCGCCCTGCTCGACGATCCATTGCGCCGCATCGAGATGGGCGACGCGGCGCGACGGCGGGCCGAGGCCGACTTCTCTTACGACGCCCTCGCCCGTCAACTCCAACGGGCGCTCCAAGACATGGCGGGCTGACAGAGGGTTGCCGGTCCCAGGGATCCGAACAACCGGCCGCGCTGTTGGCGGTGCGGCAGTCGCCAGTTGCGCCGGGGTTGCCCCGCTGGCAGGCGTCTGAACAGCAATCCGTGTGCTTGCTGTTAGTGTCGTCCGCGGCGCGGCAGGCGACTCCGGCTGTGCCTGTTTCTGAGGACTCCGACTGGCGGTGCCCAACGTGGTCGATCAGGCAACACAGCGCACCACGATCATGGCTTCGCCGCAACGATGCTTCGACGCGGCGGTCGACTTCGAGCAGTATCCCCGCTGGGCCCGCGATGTCAAGGCGGCCCAGATCATCGCCCGCGACCGCGACGGGCACGCCGTCGACGTCGAGTATCGGGTCACCGCCATGGGCCGCTCCACCACCTACACGCTGCGCTACTTCTACGGTGCCGATCCGCTGCGGCTGGCCTGGCGGCTGCTGCGGGGCGACGCCACCACCCGTCTCGACGGCGAGTACACCTTCGTCGAGGCCGACGGCGAGTCCGACACCACTGAGGTGTCGTACCAGCTGGCCGTCGAACTGGCCGTGCCCCTGCCCGGATTCGTGAAGCGGCGGGCCGAGTCTCGCATCATGCACACCGCGCTCGACGAGCTGAAGGCTTACGTGGAAGCCGGCGCCGGATCCTGACTCCTGGCAGACATCTGTGAGGCCGAGCAAGCATGTTCTGCGGTTTTGACATCGGAGGCACGAAGGTCCTGGGGCTGGCCGTGCATCCCGACGACCCGATCACCCCCATAGCGGTCAGGCGCACCGCGACCATCGCTGACGGCGACGCCCTGATCGCCACCATGATCGACATGATCGCCGGCCTCGAAGCCGACTGCGCCGAGACGTGCTCCGCCGTCGGCGTGGGCATCGCCGGACTCGTCGATCCCACCGGCGTGCTCAAGTACTCGCCCAACATCGACGGCGTGATCGACCTCGATATCCGCCGACAGCTGCGGACCGAGCTGCGCAGGCCGGTGGTGGTGGAGAACGAGGCCACCGCCGCGGCCTGGGCCGAGTCGCTGCACGGCGCGGCTCGGGGCTGCCGCCATGTGGCTCTGGTGGCTCTCGGCACGGGGCTGGGCACGGGGTTCGTGTTCGACGGTCGCCTGTACCGGGGCTGGAACGGCTTCGCGGGCGAGTCGGGCCACATGACCATCGAGTTGTCGGGTCCCGAGCACGTCACCGGGGCCAGCGGACCCTGGGAGTACTACGCCTCGGGCACGGGGCTGGGGCGCCTGGCCCGGCAGGCTGCCGACCGGGGCGACCTCGACGCGGCCACCGCCGCGGCCGGCTCGGTGGGCGCCATCCGGGGTGAGCACATCCACGAACTGGTGGCCGAGGGCGACCCCGACGCCCTGGCCGTGCTCGACGAGTTCTGCTACTACACCGCGGTCGGGGTAGCCAACCTCGTACATGTGCTCGACCCCGAGATGGTGGTGATCGGCGGCGGGCTGGTGGACATCGGCGAGCCGCTGGTGCGCGGTGTGGAGACGTGGACGCACCGGCTGGTGCTGGGAGGCCGCCAACGCCGCCGCGTGCAGGTGGTCCCGGCCCAGCTCGGAAGCCAGGCCGGAGCGATCGGCGCGGCCCTGCTCGCGGCGGAGAACGCGTGATGCTTGGCGCGGGCCAGCACCGCGGAGGCTGCCTGATATCCGGCGCGGCCCTGCTCGCGGCGGAGAACAAGTGATGCTGGGCGGGGAGGCCGGCTGATGCGGGTGGGGATCCTGACCGGCGGCGGCGACTGCCCGGGCCTCAACGCGGTGATCAGGGCGGTGGTGCGCAAGGCGGAGCGGCACTACGGGCATCGGGTGATCGGATTCGTGGATGGCTGGCGCGGCGTGGTGGACGACGACTGGATGCACCTCGACGTCGAGGCCTGCCGCGGCCTGCTGCCCAAGGGCGGAACGATGCTGGGCACCTCGCGGCATACGCCGTTCAACCTTCCCGACGGCATGTCTCGGGCCACCGACACGATTCACGGCCTCGAGCTCGACGCGCTGATCGCCATAGGCGGCGAGGGCACCCTGTCGTGCGCCTCGGAGATGTCGGACCGAGGCTTCAGCGTCGTCGGCGTCCCCAAGACGATCGACAACGATGTCGGCATGACCGAGCGGACCTTCGGGTTCGATACGGCTGTGACCGTGGCCACCGAGGCGATCGACCGGCTCCACACCACCGCCGAGAGCCACGCCCGGGTCATCTTCGTGGAGGTGATGGGCCGCAATGTGGGCCACATCGCCACCTGGGCCGGGATCGCGGGCGGCGCGACCTACACCCTGGTGCCCGAGGAGCCCTTCGACCTCGACGAACTGTGCGAGGCCCTGATGCGGCGCCGCGGCCGGGGCCGCTACGCCTCCATAGTGGTGGTGGCCGAGGGGGCCAGGCCCCGTCCGGGCACGCTGGAGGTGGCCGAGCCGCCGGTGGACGAGTACGGGCACAAGCGCCTCGGCGGCATCGCCAACGCGATCGCGGCCGAAGTGGAGGCCCGCACCAGCCTGGAGACCCGGGTCACCATCCTCGGGCACGTTCAGCGGGGCGGATCGCCCACGCCGTTCGACCGTGTGCTGGCCACCCGCTTCGGGGTGGCTGCCATCGAAGCCGTCCACGAAGGCAACTTCGGCCAGATGGTGGCCCTGCGGGGCGGCGCCATCGAACTGGTGCCGCTGCAGGAGGCCACTGCCCGCCTCAAGCCGGTGAGCCGCGAACTGCTCGACGTGGCCCACACGTTCTTCGCCTGAGAGCCCTTAGAGGGCGCGCAAATAGGTGGGACCCAGTCGCGTCGCAGCGGGGTCATTCCCGCTCTTGTTCGCTGCGCTCACGGGCCGCTCGGGCCACGGCCTCGCCCGTATGGGCCGGATTCGCTCGCCTATTCGCTCGGCCCCTTAGCGCTCCTCGTCGGCGGGTGCCGTGGTGGTGGTGGCCGGCGCGAAGTCGGGCTGGAACTGCTCGTAGGCGCTCGTTCGCAGAATGGCCCCCGGCTCGGCGTCGGCGTCGCTGGTGGGGACCGACACCTCCTCGCCGTCGAGCAGGATCCGGACCCCCTCCACGCTCTCGGTCTCGGAGGCGGTGAACACGAGCTGGGCCGCCGCGAACCGCAGCTCGTCGGCGGAGGGTGGCTGGTCCTCGCCCTCGGGCGACAGGTGCACGATGTCGACGGTGGCCACGCCGTCGCTGACGGTGGCGCTGAGAATCTCGAACAGCTCGAGGGTGTTGAAGTAGCCGGCGTCTGACTCCTCGGCCGAGGCGGCCTCCCCGAACAGGGTGGCCAGCACGTCGGCCAGGGTGGCGCTGCGGCGCACCTGTCGCTCCACCTCCACCACGATGGTGCGCTCGATGTCTTGGGGGTTGGTCAACAGGTAGACGGGCCGGGACTCGTTGAGGGGGGCGGCAACGGTGGTGGTGGTGGACGCCGTGAATCCGGGACGCAGGCTCTCGGGCAGCTCCTCGGGATCGATGGCCTCGGCGTTCTCATCGGTGGGCAGTCCGCAGCCGGCCGCAGCCAGCATCAGGGCCGCGGCGACGAGCAGGCGGGCGCGGCGGCGCGTCCTCACGGGGCCAGCGTCCTCTCGGGCTCGGTCACCGGCAGCTCGACCACGAAGCGAGCGCCCCGCGTCGAGCCGGGCCGGGGCTCCACCCAGACTCGGCCGCCGTGCAGCCCCACATGCTCGGCCACCAGCGCCAGGCCCAGGCCAGACCCGGAGTCGCGGCCCCGCCGGCCGCCGGCCCGGCCGCGGTGGAACCGGTCGAAGATCAGCCGGCGCTCCTCGGGGACCACCCCCGGCCCGTTGTCCTCCACGCCGAGGCGCACCAGGCCGTCGTGGCGGTCGAGAACCACCCGCACCTCGCCGTCGCCGTACTTGGAGGCGTTCTCCACCAGGTTCGACACCACCCGGCCGAGGCGGCGCTTGTCGGCCAGTATCACCGTGCTCGCCATGCCTGCGGCGGCCTCGAAATCGACCACCGCGGTCGAGTCGAGCCCGAACTGGAAGATGGCGTGCTGCACGAACTCCACGATGTGCACCTCCTCGGCCTGCAGGTCGGCGGTGCCCACGTCGTAGCGGTTGATCTCCAGCAGGTCCTCCACCAGCCGCCTGAAGCGCGAGATGTCGTCGCTGAGGAGATCCAGCGCGGTGCGGCCCCGCTCGCCGAGCTCGTCGGCCATGTTGTAGAGGACCTCCACCGAGGCGGTCAGCGTCATCAGGGGGGAGCGCAGCTCGTGGCTGACCTCCGAGGCGAAGCGGGCGTCGCGGGCGATCCTCTCCTCGAGGGCCCGGGCCATCTCGTTGAACGAGGCGGTCAGCGAGGCCAGGTCGGCGTCCTCGGGCGGGGTCAGGCGGGTGTCCAGCGCGCCGGCGGCCAGCGACTCGGCCGCGGTCCGCACCTTGAACAGCGGATTGAGCAGCCGGCCCGCGGCCCACCAGCCGAAGGCCGCCGCGAACATCGTGGCCACCGCGGCGACGCCGAAGAGGATGAAGGCCAGCGTGTCCAGGGTCTCCTCGATGTCGTCGAGGGGGGCGGCCTCGAAATAGATGGCGTCGGTGGGGGGGCCGGGAATGGGAACGGCCGAGACGATGGCGGTGCTGTCGCCGATGGCGGCCCGCATCTTGGCCGGCGTTCCCGACTCGACCAACTCCAACAGCGAGGCCGGCACCGTCTGCTGGTTGAACACCAGCGGGTCGGCCGAGGTCCACTCGTCGCCCACTCGCAGCAGCGGGAAGGTGCCCGACGTCTGCCTGAGCCGCTCGACGATGGCCCGCCGCCCCTCGTCGTCGGTCTCGGAGGTGAGCTCGTTGCGCACCCGCCGGCCGTTGTTGGCGAACACCGAGAAGGCGGTCTCGTCTCGCTCGTTGAGCAGGTTCTGGCGGGCCAGGGCCAGCGTGGCGAAGGAGATTGTGGAGGCCAGCAGCAGCCCGCCGATGGCGAAGGCAGAGGTGATGCGGGTGCGCAGCCCGCGCCGGTACGAGAGCCTGGGCCGGGGCAGCCGCACGCCGTGGGTTGCCTCGCTCTAGGGCTGGAGCTTGTAGCCGAGCCCGCGCACGGTCACCACATGGCGCGGGTTGGCCGGGTCGGGCTCGATCTTGGTTCGCAGTCTGCGCACGTGCACGTCGACCAGCCTGCCGTCGCCGAAGTAGCCGAGCCCCCACACCTGCTCCAGCAGCACCTCCCGGCTGAAGATGCGGCCGGGGGTGGAGGCCAGCTCCACCAGCAGCCGGAACTCGGTCTTGGTGAGGTGGGCCTCGGTGCCCGACACCCGCACCACGCCCTCGTCGGGGAGGATCTGCAGGTCGCCGAGGATGATCTCGCTGCCGCCGTCGTCGCTGCTGCGGGCCCGCCGCAGCAGGGCCCGGATGCGGGCCGACAGCTCTTTGGGGGCGAAGGGCTTGGTGAGGTAGTCGTCGGCGCCGGCCTCGAGGCCGGCCACCACGTCGTGGGTGTCGGAGCGGGCCGTGATCATCACGATGGGCACGTCGCTGGACTTTCGCAGGGCTCGACAGATGTCGAAACCGTCGATGCCCGGCAGCATGATGTCGACCAGCACCACATCGGCGGGCACCTGGTTGAAGGCGGTCAGAGCCTCCTCGCCCGAGGCGACCTCGTCCACTTCCCAGCCCTCGTCCTCGAGCGCCAGCCGCAGCGCGGTGCGGATGCGCTCGTCGTCCTCCACGGTGAGTATGCGGGTGGTCACGAGCCCCTGCGCCTCCAAGACTGGCCGGTGCGGGTGCCGCCGGGCTGCTGGGCCCGCCACTCGGCCGCGGCCCTGAGGGTCAGCACCGCCACGATCCCGGTTCCGGCGGCTGCGCCGACCGCGGTGCCGAGCCCTACCAGGCCCGCCGCGGTGGTGCAGCCATCGTCACAGGTCAGGTCCATCACCGCGAAGCCGATCAGCCCCCCGCACACGCCGGCCACGATGATGGCCGAGAACGCCAGCACCCGGGCCAGAAGCGAGGGCGAAGAGTCGGGCGGCACGGTGCCGCGCTGATCCAGCACCGCCCCCAAGCCTAACCCACCCCCAGCGTCGCCCGGAAAGAGGCGGACAGCCCCGCTCGGGAATCGTGACACTGGGGGCTGGCAGACTGCGGCTGTGGGTTACGGGGCGCGGCGGTACCGGTGAGCGGGGCGATCAGGGGGCGGCCTCCTGACGGGACTGTCGGGTTCCTGCATGTGGACATGGACGCCTTCTATGCCGCGGTCGAGGTGCGGCGCCGGCCCGAGCTGCGGGGCAGGCCGGTGGTGGTGGGCGGCACCGGCAACCGGGGCGTGGTGGCCGCGGCCAGCTATGAGGCCCGGGTGTTCGGAATCCGCTCGGCCATGCCGTCGACCCGGGCCCGCCGGCTGTGCCCCCATGCCGTGTTCCTGCCCGGTGACCACGCCCACTACGGCGAGGTGTCGAAGCGGGTGATGGACATCCTCGCCGACGTCACCCCGCTGGTGGAGCCCCTGTCGCTGGACGAGGCCTTTCTCGATGTGCGGGGGGCGACCAGGCTCCTCGGCCCCGCCCCCGCGCTGGCGGCACAGATCCGGGCCCGGATTCTGGAGCAGGAGCAGCTCACCTGCTCGGTCGGGGTGGCCTCCAGCAAGTTCATGGCCAAGCTGGCCACCGAGCGGGCCAAGCCCCGGGTCGAGCCCTCCGGGCCGGTGTGGGGGACGGGGGTTCATGTCGTGGCGGCCGGCGCCGAGCTCGACTTCCTGCACCCGCTGCCGGCCACCGCGCTGTTCGGCGTGGGTCCGGCCACGTCGCGGCGCCTGACCCGGCTGGGGGTGGAGACGGTGGGCGACCTGGCGGCTCTGCCGGAATCGTCGCTGACCGCGGCTCTGGGTGCCGCCTCCGGCCGCCATCTCCATCGGCTGGCCAACGGCATCGACGACCGGCCCGTGGTGGTGGACCGCGCCCCGCGCTCCATCAGCCACGAGGAGACCTTCAGCCGGGACCTTCACGCCGAGGCGGCGCTGGAAGCCGAGGCGACCCGTCTGGGCGACGCGGTGGCCCGCCGGCTGAGGGCGTCGAGCCTGGTGGCCCGCACCATCACGCTGAAGGTGCGCTTCGGCGACTTCAGGACCATCACTCGCTCGCTGACCCTTCCCGAGGCCACCGACAGCGGCCGCGCCGTGGTGTCGGCGGCCCGCGACCTGCTCGCCGCCGTCGACACTGCGCCGGGGGTCCGCCTGCTGGGCGTGGGCGCGTCGGGGCTGGCGCCCGCCGAGGCCGAGCAGCTGAGCTTCGAGGACGGCTCGGAGGCCCACGACGCCGCCGAGCAGGTGACCGACCGGATAAGGGACCGGTTCGGGTCGTCCGCCATCGGCCCCGCCGCGGCCGTGCGCGCCGGGCGGGGCCTGCGCTCACCCCTCGATGCCGACCAGCGATGGGGGCCATCCTCAACAACGGGTACGTCGTCGGGGCCGTAGCGGGATCGGCTCGACGCGGGGCTTGCGAATCCGGCTATCGTCAGGGCGCAATATGCCTGGCTGTTGCACACGCCGAAGGTCCCGGAGGTGATGGACGTGCCGTTGTCCGAGGACGAGCAGCGCATCCTCAGCGAGATCGAGTCGCACCTCTATGAGAGCGACCCGGAGTTGGCTCGCGAGGTGGCCGAGACCACCGTCTATACCCACGCCTTCCGCAACATCAAGTGGGCTGCGCTGGGGCTGCTGGTCGGCGTGGTGCTGATGGTCTGGCTGCTGTCGATCTCGTTCATGCTGTCGTTTATCGGATTCCTGGTGATGCTGGTGTCGCTGCTGTTCCTGGAGCGCAACGCGCGGCGGGTCGGGAAGGCCGGACTGGGCCAAATGACCGAGTCCATGCGGGGCGGCAAGCTCCGCCATGTGGTCGGCGGCGCCGGCTCCCGCATGAGGGAGCGCTACGACCGGGACAACCGCAACGGCGACTGAGGCCGAGCTTGCGAGGCCGTGGCCCGAGCGGCCCGTGAGCGGAGCGAGCAGGAGCGGGGGTTTCGAGGCCGAGCGCCTACCGGTGCTTGGCTCTGAAGAGAGTCGTCGGGTTTAGCTCGGTGGCCAGCCGGCGGGGCAGGGTGGCCTGGTTTCGGCACGCGTCGATCACATGCGAGGCGGCTGCGGCAGCCCGTGCGGCCATCGAGGGGGGCGTGCTTCGGGCGTAGCGCCCGTGGGTGGCCAGCGCGGCCAGTTCCTCGATGGGGCCTGCGGCAGGCAGGATCGCCGTCACCCGTCGGGCCAGCTCGAGGGGCGTCTCGACGGAGCGGGGAGTAAGTCGGGCCAGCGCCAGAGCCTCGACCGCATCGCTCCACCACGTCTCGATCATGCCGGCTGGATCGCCGGCCAGGGCGGCACGAACCCGGCGTCGGCCGAGGCGGCGAAGCAGCGGCACCGCGCCGAGCATCAGCGCGACCGCTGCCAGCACCAGCACGATGATCACCGCCAGACGCGGCGCACCTCCCTCGGGATCGTCCGCGCCGGCCTCCTCGCCGCCCTCGGGCGCACCGGAGAATCCCGAGCCTCCCTCCGCGCCCTCCTCGGAGCCCCCGTCCGAGGGGTCCGGCAGCCCGGTGAAACCGGACCCGCCATCCTCCGCCGGCGCGGGCGGCGGCTCAGGCGCGTCCGCTGCCGTAGCTTGATTGGCGACATGGCCGGTGACGGCGAAATCGCCGGGCGCGCCCCGCCCCGGCGTCGGCTCGAAGCGGACCCAGCCGGTGCCCGCGAAATACACCTCGGGCCAGGCGTGGGCATGCTCACCCCGCACGACATAGGCCGCCAGGTTCGGGTCCCAGTCGCCCCAGGTGAAGCCGACCGCCACCCGGGTGGGCAGTCCGATGCTGCGGGCCATGGCCGCGAAGGCCGATGCGAACTGCTGGCAGTAGCCGGCTCGAACGTTGAAGAGGAAGTCCTCGAGGCTGTCGATGCCGTAGCCCGAATGCACGTCGAGGTCGTAGCGGAATCCGCCGTCGAGCCGGAAGTAGTCCTGTAGCAGCACGGCCCGGTGGTAGTCCGACTGGGCCGCCGCGGTCACCCGCTGCGCCTCGTCGGCCACCACGGCTCGGGCCGAGTCGGGAAGGCGGGTGTTGAACGCCGCGAAGTCGGGATCGAGCATCGCCGCGTCCACGCCGCGGAGCCGGTCGGGGTCGTCGATCACCGGCACCGCCGACTCCACCGTGTAGGTGAAGCGGTTGGGGCCCTCCAGCGCGGCTTGGCGCGACTTGATCAGCGAGCCCGAGGCGGACTCGTACTCCATGGTCACCCCGCCGCCGTCGAGGATCCGCCGCGGCTCGTAGGCCACCGGCAGGTAGGAGTTGCCCAGCCCGGTCAGCGAGACGGTCTGCACCACCCGAACTCCGGGCACCGACGGATCGATAGTGGCGGCCAGGGGTCCGGCTGCCTCCTCGTAGCTTGAGCGGGCCCGCCACCCGTTCCCGTCGAACTCGTCGAGCGAGGTGAGCCTCCAATACTGGCGCTCCTCGGGGAGCACGGCCACCGTGAACAGCTCCCGGTTGGAGGGCTCGATGAGGCGGCTGCGGATCTGGACGAAGGGGCTGACGAGGATCCTCTGTCCGTCGATGTCGGGGCTGGCCGTCCCGCCCGGCGACGGCCGCTGGGACGCGAAGTCGGCCCACGGCTCGGGCTCGGGGCTGGGGTCCGATATCCAGGGAGCGGCCTCGGTGACCTCGAGGCGGGCCAGGTCGATCCACGGCTCCGCCTCTGCGCCGGGCAGCCAGGGTCCGGCCACCGCGCCCGCGGCCACCGCCAGCACCAGCGCCAGGCCGCCGGTGCGGGCCAGGGCCAGCGCCCCCCGCCCGGCGGTGGGCTCGATCCACGCATCGTTGCGCCGGCTGCGAAGCCGCAGCGCGAACATGACCGCACCGAGCGCTCCGGCGAACAGCGCTCCGTGCATCACCGCCCCGTCGCCGGTGCCTGCCGCGATGGTGAACCCGTACACGGCCGAGACGGGCATCACCGCCACCACCGGAGCCCGGTCTCGGAAGGCGGCGGTGTCGGCCAGGAACGCGCTGAGACCCAGCGCGGCGCCCGCGCACAGCACCAGTCCCGGCACCGGCACGACCGGGGCCGGGGAGGCAATTAGAACGCTCCAGGCGTCGGCCAGGTCGGCACGCGCCAACTCGACGGTGTCGACGGTGGGCAGCACCAGCCACGCCGTGTCGGCGTAGAACAGCAGGGTGGCGGCGATGACGAGACCGCCGGCCCACAGCAGCGCAGCCGACAGTGTGGACAGCCGGGCCCGCCGGGCCGCGGCCGCGATCACATGGGAGACCACCGCCAGCGCAAGAACGTCCCGCAGGAACACCGAGTCGGTGAACAGCCGCGACATGCCTGATGCCACCACCACAGTGAGCGAGGTCAGGGCGAGTTCTGCGAGCCAGTCGTAGGCCCCGCCGGGCGCAGGATCGGGGGCGCGCCTCATGCCGGAACCGACGCCCGGCGGCCCGTCAGCGAGGCCAGCGGCCACAGGCCCCGAAGCTGGTCGGGGCCGGTCAGGTGTATCCAGCCGCCCTCTGTGCCCGCGGCGGGCGAGGCGACGTCGCCGTGGGTGATGACCAGCCGGGCGCCGAGGCGCTGGGCCAGCCCGTGGCGGGCGTTCTCGTCGTCGATTGCCTCCGGAGAGGCGGTGACCGCCACCACCACCGAAGCGCTGTCGATTGTCTCGATGTCGATGGTGGGTCGCCCGCCCTCCAGCACAGCCAGGAACTCCAGGGCGGCGCCGATGTCGTGACGGTGGGCGAGGATGGCGGTGCCCCGGCCGTCGGTGGTGAGGATCTGAGCCTCGTCGCCGTTGCCGAGCACCGCGCACACAACCGAAGCGGCCACCGATGTGGTGCGATCCTGCACCGCGGCCCGATCGCCGGGCGGGCGGGTGTCGACCACCACCGTGAGCCGGCCCGGACGGGAGGGCTGGAACCGGCGCACCATGAACTCGTCGAGCCGGGCTGTGGAGTGCCAATGGATGTGGCGGGGGTCGTCGCCCTCGGCATAGGGGCGCAGTACATCGAACTCCTCGCTGGAGAGTCCCAGAAGCCGGCGACGCGAGTCGAGGGGCAGCGACAGGTCGCCGCCCACGGGCAAGCGCGGCGGGGCCAGCCGCTCGACTGGCGGATGCACCACCACCCGGGTCCGGTTCTCGACGAGGCGCCGTCGGCGGGCCAGGCCCAAGCCGTCCACATCGGCGAGCTGCGTCGGTCCGATCTCCAGGATGCCCCTGCGGGCGGGCTGTAGCCGATAGCGCCGTGTGGCGGCGGCGCCGGCCGGCAGCGGCGCGACGCTGCACTGCACCTCTGTGCCCATGGTGACCGCTTCGGCGACCCGCACGGTCGGCGACGTCAGTCGGGCCCGGTTCGTCACCTCCAGATCCACGTCCAGCGGATCTGATACAGCCACCATCGTCGACGAGACCCGGCGCCTGATCGACAGCCGCGACGGGTGGACGAGTCGCACGGCCAGGGCCAGCACCACCGCCGCCGCGGCGGTGAAGCCGACCACGTAGAGCTCGCCGATGGAGAAGACCCGCCCGGCGACGACCGCGGCGATCCCGCCTCCCAGCAGCCTCCAGCCGACCGGGGTCGGCATGTCAAGCGCTCCCTACCCGCTCGCTCGGCCTCTAGACGGCGCGCGCTCTTTGGCGGGGCATGGGCACTGAGTCGATTATCTCGGTGACGATGTCGCTGGACTGCACGCCCCGCACCCGGCTGTCGGGTTTGGGCAGCAGCCGGTGCGGCAGCACAGCCGGGGCCAGCGCCTTGATGTCGTCGGGGGTCACGTAGTCGCGGCTCGCCGCCGCGGCCCTGGCCCGCGCCAACCGCAGCACGGCCAGCACCCCTCGGGGCGACAGGCCCAGCGCCAGGCCGGGATGGCGGCGGGTGGCGGCGGCCACGTCGAGCAGGTAGGAGCGCAGCGGACCCGACACGTGAACCTGCTCAAGCTGGTCGGACATCCACCGCACCACGGCCGCGTCGGCGACCGGCTCGATCAGGTCGACGGGCTCCTGGGCGCCCCGGGCCACCAGGATCGAGTCCTCGGAGCCCCGGTCGGGGTAGCCGACCTGGAGGCGCATGAGGAATCGGTCCATCTGGCTCTCCGGCAGCGGGTACGTGCCCTCGTACTCCAGCGGGTTCTGGGTGGCGATGACCGTGAACGGCGGCTCCAGGCGCCTGGTCACCCCGTCGAGCGTGACCTGCTGCTCGCCCATGGCCTCCAGCAGCGCCGACTGGGCCTTGGGGGAGGCCCGGTTGATCTCGTCGGCCAGAACGATGTTGGAGAACACCGGTCCGGGCCGGAACTCGAATGTTCCGCTGGCCCGGTTGAACACCGACGTTCCGGTGATGTCGACCGGCAGCAGGTCGGGAGTGAACTGGACCCGGCCGAAGCTGACCTCGACGCTGCGGGCCAGCGCCTTGCCGAGGGTGGTCTTGCCCACGCCGGGGACGTCCTCGATGAGAACGTGGCCCCCGCACACCAAGGCGAGGATCAGCAGCTCGATCACTTCGCCTTTGCCCTTCACGGCCTGCTCGATGTTGTGGTGAATGAGCTTGAACTGCTCGTCGAATCTTCCCATCACGCCGCAGCGTACATATCCGCCGTATCCGCGGGAATGACCCCCGCGGTCTGCCGGGCTCCGCGCTCGATTGAGCCTGCCCTAGGCTTTCGCGGCGTGGGTGCCGCGTTCGCTGCCAAATCGGTGGCACGGGCGGTTCGGGCTGTGGCGACGCGGCCCCGGCTGTGGCCGACGGCCCTGGTGCAGGCGACCCGCTTCGCTCCCAGCCGCTGGTGGCGCCGTCCCCCGTTCGTGCCGCTGCCCACCGGCGAGCTGGCCCGCTTCAGGTCGGAGACCATGTACGGCGATTCCCAGGTTCCGCCGTCGCCCGACGACATAATCGTCTGGTTGCAGTGGTGCCGGGCCCGCAACCGCTCGGTTTCCTGATTTCCCGCTCTTGTTCGCTGCGCTCACGGGCCGCTCGGGCCACGGCCTCGCAAGCTCGGCCTCTGAGGGCGATCGGGGCTGGCGGGCCGGACGATCACAACGACACGGCCCTCGGCCTGTGGGGGCGAACGCGGTTAGCCTGCCCCCGATGTCTGGGGTACTCGTGCTCAACGCGACTTTCGAGCCGCTGGCGGTGGTGAGCGCTCGTCGCGCCGTGTGCCTGGTGCTGGCCCAGAAGGTCGAGATGCTGCACGCCACGGGACGGGCCTTCCGGTCCGAGCGGTGGTCGGTGGAGGTGCCCTCGGTGGTGCGTCTGAGCCACTACGTGAGCGTGCCCCGTCCCCGGCACCGCTCCCCGAACCGGCGGGCGGTGTTCGCCCGCGACCGCGACTGCTGCCAGTACTGCGGCGACCGGGCCGAGACCATGGACCATGTGGTGCCCCGCAGCCGCGGCGGGATGCACACCTGGGAGAACGTGGTGGCGGCCTGTCGGCGCTGCAACACCAAGAAGCGGGACCGCCTGCCCAGCGAGAGCGGCATGCGGCTGAGGCGCCGGCCCGAGCCGCCGTCGCCTTCGACCTGGGTCGAGATCGCCGCCGGCGTCGTTCCCGAGGCCTGGACCGCCTACCTGCAGCCTCGGGGAGGTCTTCGAACCGCGTGAGCGCCGGTGCTCGCCGGTGGACGACGGAGCGCCTGCAGGGCCCGGTCTCGTACCTGCTCGAGGCGGCCGAGCCCCCAGAGGCTTCGGAGCGCCTGGCCAGGATCCACACCGTCACCGAGCCTGCTCTGGTACTGGGAAGCACGCAAGGGCTCGATGTCGCCGACTCGCGCCGGGCCGCGGCCGCGGGTGCGGAGGTGGTGCGGCGCCGCAGCGGCGGGGGAGCGGTCTTGCTGCGTGTCGGCGGCCAAGTCTGGGTTGACTTCTATGTGCCGGTTGCCGATCCCCTCTGGGCCGACGATGTGGCCCGGGCCGTGCAATGGGTGGGCGAACTCTGGGCAGATGCAATCGAACCCTTCGTCACCGAGCCGGTATCGGTGCACTCGGGCCGCCTCGAGGCCGACCGCTGGGGGAAGCTGGTGTGTTTCGCCGGCCGCGGCTCCGGCGAGGTGTTCGCGGGCGGCCTCAAGGTAGTGGGGGTCAGCCAGCGCCGCAGCCGCCGGCGGGCCCGGATTCAGACTGCGGCCCGGCTGGAGACCAGGGGCGATCGCGACCTCGACGAGCTTGACCTGCTCGACGTGGCACCCGACGTTCGGGCTGCCGGTCGGCAAGTGATGGCTGCACGCTGCGGCGCCATCCCGGCCACCGAGGCCGATCTGACCGAAGCCCTGCTGCGGACTCTGCACGCCGGGACCTGACACGAGCGGCGCCGCCTCTCGGCGCCCCGACTCGGCAGGCAGCGGCCCGACGCGCCCTGCCAATGGCCCTTGCTCCTAGAGGCCGAGCGAATAGGCGAGCGAGTCCGGCCCATACGGGCGAGGCCGTGGCCCGAGCGGCCCGTGAGCGCAGCGAACAAGAGCGGGAATGGCCCCGCTGCGACGCGACTGGCTCTCACCTATTTGCGCGCCCTCTTGGCAGAGCAATGCTTGCGGGTGGTGCAAAAAGGTGTATAGTGGATCGCTGTGGAGTATTTGGGAGTCCTCGTGGACGCATCGCAGAGGGCTTCGGCTCGGCGTGGATCAGTCGTAGGCCCCTGTTGCGGTGCAAGGGCGTGAGTGACGGCCGTGACTGCCCCTCGTGCTCTGTTCGTCGGCGTACACGAGCACACTCTCGACGGCAAGGGCCGGCTCATCCTCCCCTCGGGTTTTCGCGGCCAGCTGGCTGCGGGGGCCTATGTCACCGCGCTCGACTCCTGCGTGGGGATCCTCCCGGTGGACGAGTTCGCCGACACCGCCGAGCAGCTCCGGTCGCAGGTGGGCGCCGAGGAGGTGGACATCAACGCGCTGCGGAGCTTCGCCGCCCAAGCCGACTTCGTGGTGCCCGACGGCCAGGGGCGCATGCGGATCCTGCCGCATCTGCGGGCCGCGGCCGGACTCGAGCGCAAGGTGATCGTCACCGGCATGATCCGCCGCATCGAGATCTGGAGCCCCGACCGGTGGGCCGAGGTCCAGTCGGTGGGCACCGAGCGCCTCGCCGAAGCCATCACTCATGGAAGGGGGATCGCCAGTGCCTAACGGCGCGCTCCCATCTCAGTCCCGTGAGCGAACCAACCGCCCATACCGACTCCAAGACCCACGCCGACCCCAGACCCCATACCGACTCCAAGACCCATACCGACCCCCATACCCGCACCGCGGCAGCCATCGAAGCGCGGCCCGGTCATGTGCAGTTCCCCGATTGGCAAATGGAAGACCCGTACTCCGCCCGCTTGCCATTAGCTCGATCGGGGGAGAAATCCCGACGTGCGCCGTCGGTCGGGGAACTGCAGATGGCCGGGAAGCGCCCGGCCCCACCAGCGCCGCCCACACCGACCCCAACCGCACTACCGCTCGGTCGGTCGGCCCGCCCGACATGACGGAGGGCTCGGGCCCCTACCACCGGCCGGTCATGTGCCGCGAGGTTGTGGAGGTGCTGGCCGAAGCCCCCGACGGCGTGGTTGTCGATGCCACCGTGGGAGGAGGCGGCCATGCCGAGGCTCTGCTGGCAAGCGCTCCGCACCTGAGCCTGATCGGCCTGGACCGCGACCCCGACGCCCTGCAGGCCGCGGCCGACCGTCTCGCGGGCTACGGCGACAGGGTTGTCCTGCGCCATGGCCGCTTCGACGCGCTCGGCGACGTGCTCGATGAGCTCGGGCAGCGGTGGATCTCCGCCTGTCTGTTCGACCTCGGGGTCAGCTCCGCCCAGCTCGACCGGCCCGAGCGCGGCTTCAGCTATCGCCTCGACGGCCCGCTCGACATGCGGATGGACCCGGGCGCAGAGGTGACCGCAGCCGACATCGTCAATCACGCCGATGAGCACACTCTGGCCGCCATCCTGCGCCGCAACGCCGATGAGCGCCAGGCCCGACGCATCGCCGCGGCCATCGTGTCCCGACGACCCCTCGCCACCACCGCGCAGCTGGCACGAGCAGTGGCCGAGGCCGTTCCCGCCCCGGCCCGCCGTCGCTCCCACCCCGCCCGGCGAACCTTCCAGGCCCTGCGCATCGAAGTCAACCGCGAGCTCGAGATCCTTGAGACGGCCCTGACCGCGGCCATCGGTCGTCTCGTCGCTTTGGGGCGCGTCGCAGTGCTGTCGTACCACTCCGGCGAGGACCGAATCGTGAAGTCAGTGTTCAGGCGGGCCGCGGGGGAGTCCCCGCCGCCGCGGCCGGGCCTGCCGCCGGCGCCCGGCAACGAAGCCGCCGTGCGGCTGCTGGGACGGCGGGCCCGCACCCCGACCGAAGCGGAGCTGACCGCCAACCACCGTGCCAGCGCGGCGCGGCTGCGAGCGCTTGAGCGCCTGCCTTCGAGCCAACCGGTCTGAGCAGCCGAGCGAGGGGATGTCTCATGGCGCCTCAGCCTCAGCGGCAGGCCTCCCCGCGACCCGCTTCGAGACCCGAACGGTCGCCAAACCTGCGGGTCGCCCCGGCGCCGCGGGCGCCGCGCCGCTCCATCGGCGGCATCGGCACCACCGCCGCTCTGGGGCTGTTCGCGGTGTGCCTGGCCCTCGCCGCCCTGCACGCGGTGCTGGTCGAGAACCAGGCCTCGCTCGATGACCTGATCGAGCTGAACCAGCAGCGCTACGAGCGGATCGACCAGCTGCAGGCCGAGGTTGCCTATCTCGATTCGCCGGAGGGCCTGGCCGAGCAGGCGCAGTCCGCCGGTCTCGTCCCCGCCGCCGCGCTGGCCGTGCTCACCCCGCTCGGCCCCGACCGTCTTCCCCCGCCGGGCGCCGACCCGTTCCATCTCGCCGCTTCGGGCTGGACCCCTCCGGAGGCGGCAGTCGCAGCCGTCGGAGCTTCGGCTCCCTCAGAGTCGCCCCGATGAAGTCGACCCGGCCGCACTCGAGGGCGCCGACCCGCCATCGGGCCGCGCCGCTGCCGCTGGTGGGACGCGGCCGGGTGGTGACGGTGCTGGTGGTGCTGGCGCTGGCGCTGGGAGGGCTCGTCTACCGCATAGTCGATGTGCAGGCCACTCCCGACCCGCGGGTTCTCGAGGAGGTGTCGAACCCGCTGGGCGAGATCATCGTGCCCGCGCCCCGAGGGACGATGTTCGACCGCAACGGGCGCACTATCGCCCTGTCGCTGCCGGCGGCCACGGTGGTGTCGGACCCCCGGCTGATCGCCGATCCCCGAGCCGCTGCCGACGCCCTTGCCGAGGTGATGGGCATCACCGCCCAGTCCCTGCTCGACGCGCTGCAGGGCGAGGGAGTCGCCTTTCGCTACGTGGCTCGCCAGATCGACGCCGAGGTCGGCGAACAGGTCGCCGGGCTGGGCATCGACGGGATCAGGGTCATCGCCGAGCCGCGGCGCGAGCATCCCAACGGCGAGTGCTCTGCGCTGGCCGCCGTCGGGCGGGTCAACATCGACCATGTGGGCATGAGCGGCATCGAGGAGAGCCACGACGAGCACCTGTCGGGCGTTCCGGGCCGGGTGATGAAGGAAGTCGGCGTGGACGGCACCACCATCCCCGGTGGGCTCGAGGAGGTGATCGCGCCCACTGAGGGGCAAGACATCACCTTGACCCTGGACCGCAACGTGCAGTATCAGGCCGAGTCGATGATGCTGGAGGCCGTGGCCGACGCCGGCGCCTCCTCGGGTGTGGCCCTGGTGGCGCTGCCGGCCACCGGCGAGATCGTCGCCATGGCCAACGTGGCCCGGGGCGCCAACGGGATCGTCGACTGCACCCGCCACAATCTGGCCGCCACCTGGAGCTACGAGCCGGGATCGGTGTTCAAGCCGGTCACCGCGGCCGCCGCCCTGTCGAGCGGGGCAGTGGCCGAGCATGTGCCCATCGACGTGCCGTCGTACCTCGAGATTTGGGAGCACCGCTTCGTGGACACTCCCACCCACCCGGACACGCAGTGGACCCCCACCGAGATAGTGGCCCGGTCGTCCAACATCGGCACCATCAAGATGGCGCAGCTGGCCGGCGCCGAGAGGCTGTACCGGACCATGCGGTCGTTCGGCTTCGGCGACCGCACCGCTCTCGACTTCAAGGGCGAGTCCAAGGGGATCCTGGCACCCCTGAGCCAGTGGAACGGCCTGAGCCTGCCCAACATGGCCATCGGCCAGGGCCTGGCCGCCACCCCGCTGCAAGTCCTCCAGGCCTACAACACGATCGCCAACGGCGGGGTGCTGGTGCCGCTGAAGCTGATCGCCGACGACCCCGAGGCCGGCGACGAGCCGGTGCAGGTGCTCAGCGGAGATGTGGCTGCGGTGCTGATGCGGATGCTGACGGCGGTGGTGCAGGAGGGGACCGGGCAACAGGCCCATGTGGAGGGGTTCACCATGGCCGGCAAGACCGGCACGGCCTGGCAGCCCTGCGACGTGGGGTACGAGTGCGTGAACGAGCGCAACGAGCTGGTCGGGCGCCATCACACCGCCACTTTCGCAGGCGTGGTGAGCAACGACGACGGCCCGGTGCTAGTGGTGCTGGTGATCATCGACCAGCCCACCGGCGAGCGCATATCGGGCGGGAAGCTGGCCGCGCCGACGGTGCGCAAGATCGCCGAGTACGCCCTGCGCCAGCTGCGGCTCCCCGCCGAGATGAACACCACGCCGGGCGAGCGCCGGCGGGCCGAGCCGGCCTCGGCCGCACCAGCCGTCGAGCCCGCAGGCCCATGATCACGCTCGGCGAGCTGGCCCGGTTGCGGCGGGCCGAGCCGGCCTCGTCAGATCGGGCAGGCCCATGATCACGCTCGGCGAGCTGGCCCGGTTGCTGCCGGCCGAACTGCACCCGTCCGGGCCTGAAGCTGCCTCGGTCCGCGTCGGCGACGTTGAGCACGACAGCCGCCGGGTCGGCCCCGACGCCCTGTTCGCCTGCATTCCGGGCGCGGCCAGCGACGGGCACCGCTTCGCGGCCGCCGCGGCCGCAGCCGGCGCGGCCGCGCTTCTCGTCGAGAGGCCGGTCGAGGCGACCGTGCCGTGCCTGCTGGTGGGCTCGGTCCGCCGGGCGGTGGGACCGGCCGCGGCCGCGGTCCACGGCCATCCGGCCCGGCGACTCGACACCGTCGGCGTGACCGGCACCAACGGCAAGACGACCACCGTGCGGCTGGTGGCCGGGCTGCTGCGGGCCGCCGGGCGCGACCCGGTCGAGATCGGCACGCTGTCGGGTCCGCTGACCACGCCCGAGGCCACCGACCTGCAGCGCACCCTGGCGCACGGCGCCGACCGCGGTGCGGATGCCGCGGTCGTCGAGGTCTCCTCGCACGGTTTGGCCCAGCACCGAGTCGACGGATGCCGCTTCGGCGTGGCCGCGTTCACCAACCTGGGCCGCGACCACCTCGACTATCACGGCTCGATGGACGATTACTTCGAGGCCAAGGCCCGGCTGTTCACCGGCGGGCTGGCCGACCGGGCCGTGATAGACGTCACCGGCGAGTGGGGACAGCGCCTCGCCCACGCGGTCGGATCGCGGATGCCGCTGGTGACGGTGGACCAGCGAGACATCGAGCTGCTTCACGCCGACGCCTGCTCCAGTGTGTTCCGCTGGCGCGACCAGGTTGTGACCCTGCCCCTGGCCGGCGCCTTCAACCGGTCCAACGCAGTGCTCGCCGCCGAGATCGCCCTGCTGTTGGGCCAGAATCCGCAAGGCATTGCCGCCGCGCTGGCCGAGGCCGAGCCGGCGGTGGGCCGATTCGAGGCGGTGCGGGCCGGGCAGGACTTCGCGGTGATCGTCGACTACGCCCACACCCCCGACGGCCTCGCCGTGCTGCTGGAGGCGGCCCGCAGCCTGACCGCCGGACGCCTCACCGTGGTGTTCGGCGCGGGCGGCGACCGCGACCGCGGCAAGCGCTTCGAAATGGGCGCGACCGCCGAGAGACTGGCCGACCGAGTGATCGTCACCAGCGACAACCCGCGCCGCGAGGATCCGGATCGGATCATCGACGACATCATCGAGGGCATGAGCGGCGCCCCCGACCTGCGAACGCCCGACCGGCGCCTGGCGGTGCGGAGCGCACTGGCCGACGCCGAACCGGGCGACACGGTGGTGATCGCGGGCAAGGGCCACGAGAGCCGTCAGATCATCGGGGACCGCGCGCTGGCCTTCGACGACCGGGCTGTGGCGGGTGAGGAGCTGAGGCGTCTCAACCGGGAGCCGAGCCAATGATCCGGCTGCTGATCGCGGGATGCATCTCCATGGTGGTGTCGCTGTCGGGCTGCTGGCTGCTGATCCGGGTGCTGGTGCGCTACGGAATCGGCCAGCCCATACGCGACGACGGCCCCACCGAGCATCGGCTCAAGTCGGGCACCCCGACCATGGGCGGCATCGCGGTGGTGTTCGCGGCAGCCGTCGGATACGTGGTCAGCGACGTGTTCGGCGGCATCTACACCCGAACCGGCATCATCGTGATGGCCACCATCGTGGCCGGGAGCATCGTCGGCCTGCTCGACGACTGGATCAAGGTGGTCGCCGCCCGCAACCTGGGACTCAACAAGCGGACCAAGATCGTGGGTCTGCTCGTCGTCGGGATCGGCTTCGCCTGGGCCATGACCGAGTTCACGTCGATCCACACCACCGTCTCGTTCACCCGCTTCGACAGCCCCGGCCTCGAGCTGGGCAGGCTGGGCTGGTCGGTCTGGGCCGTACTGCTGATCATCGCCACCACCAACGCGGTGAACCTGACCGACGGGCTCGACGGCCTGGCCGCGGGCGCCAGCGGCGTCGGCTACGGCGCGTTCATGATCATCGGCTTCTGGCAGTTCGACCACTACGACTCCTACCAGGTGGCCCACGCCCTCGACCTGGCCGTGGTGAGCGCGGCCATGGTGGGCGCCATCATCGGGTTCCTGTGGTGGAACGCCGCGCCGGCCCGCATCTTCATGGGCGACACCGGCTCGCTGGCGCTGGGCAGCGGCCTGGCCGCGCTGGCCCTGGCCACCAACACCCAGCTGCTGCTGCCCATCATCGGCGGGCTGTTCGTGATCGAGACGGTCTCGGTGATCCTGCAGATCGTCTCGTTCAAGGGCTTCGGGCGGCGCCTGTTCCGCATGGCCCCCCTGCACCATCACTTCGAGCTGCGCGGCTGGCCCGAGCCCACCGTCATAGTGCGGCTGTGGATCCTGTCGGGGCTGTGTACCGGCCTCGGGCTCGGACTGTTCTACGGCGACGCGGTCAACACCGGCATAGTCGACTCGATCTCGAGGCTCACGCCGTGACACCAGAAACTGCCCCCGCCGCACCGGAAGCCGCCGCAACAGCGGAAGCCGCCGCCCGCTTCGACGTGCCCCCGCGGCTGCTGCTGGCCGGGTTCGGCGCCGCCAACCAGGCCGTGGCCCGGGCTCTGTTGTCGCGGGGCCACGAAGTGGTCGTGTTCGACGACCGCCCCGGCCCCGACGCGGCGACGGCGGCAGCGGACCTCGGCCTGGAGCTGGAGACCGCCCCCGGCCCCGACCGACTCGACGAACTGGTCGGCTCGGTCGGGGCGGTCATACCCACGCCGGGGCTGCCCGAGCGGCACCCGGTCCTGGCCCTCGGCGCGCCCACCGCCAGTGAGCTCGACCTTGCCGGAACCTGGGACTCGCGCCCGATCGCGGCCGTCACCGGAACCAGCGGCAAGACCACCGTCACCGAGATGGTGGTGGCCGCGCTGGAGTCCTCGGGTGTGACCGCGGCCGCCGCCGGCAACAACGACCTGCCCCTGGTGAGCGCCATCGAGCTGAGCGATGTCGAGGTTTTCGTGGTTGAAGCCTCATCGTTCCGCCTCGGCCACAGCTGCAGCTTCGCCCCCGACGCCGCCTGCTGGCTCAACTTCGCTCCGGACCACCTCGACGTGCACCGCGACCTCGCCTCCTATGAGGCGGCCAAGGCCCGGCTGTGGCAGCGGCTGCCCCCGTCGGCCACCGCGGTGGCCAACCGGCTCGACGCCACCGTGATGGCCCACCTGCGGGACGACCGGGACGCGTGGACTTTCGCCGCCGACGGTCCCGCCGACTGGCATCGGGAGGGCCATCTGCTCACCGGCCCGCTCGGGCCGCTGGCAGAGGTGGGGGAGCTGGGCCGGGCCCTGCCCCACGACATCGCCAACGCCCTCGCGGCCGCCGCCACCGCCGCCGCGGCAGGGGCCAACGTCGAGGGTATAGGCGAGGCGCTGCGGGGCTGGCGGCCCGGAGCCCACCGGGTCGAGCGGGTCGCCACCATCGACGCAGTCACATATTTTGACGACTCCAAGGCGACCACCCCCCACGCCACTGTCGCCGCCCTGCGCTCTTTCGACAGAGCCGTGCTTATCGCCGGCGGACGCAACAAGGGTCTCGACCTGCAGCGGTTGCGCGACGCGATCGACAGGGTGAGCTGCGTGGTGGCCTTCGGCGAGGCGGCGGGCGAGGTGGCCGAAGTGTTCGCCGCCGACCGGCCGGTGCTGATCGCCGGCGACATGGCCGAGGCCGTGGATCTCGCCGCCGCCGCGGCCGAGCCGGGCGCCGCTGTGGTGCTGTCGCCCGCCTGCGCCTCCTTCGACGGCTACTCCGACTATGGGGCCCGGGGCGACCACTTCGCCCGCCTGGTCAAGGGCCGCGCCCAGCCACAGAGGACAGCTCGATGATCGTGACCGAGCGGCGCAGCCGAGCCCTGCAAGAGGCCCGAGCCCGCCACGCAACCGCCCGTGTGCCGCCCGAGGCCCGCGGTCCCGCTCCGCCGATCGGCAGGCGCACCGGGCTGTTCATGGCGTTGTTCCTTTCGGTCATCGCCCTGGTGCTGCTGGGGCTGGTGATGGCGCTGTCGGCCACCGCCGCACCGAGCCTGTCGGGTACCGACTCGGCCTGGTCGCTGTTCAAGAACCAGGCCATGTGGCTGGGCGTGGGCGTGTTCGCCCTGCTGGTGCTGCTGCGGGTCGACTACCACCTGTGGAGGCGGCTGGCGCCGATGGGCATCGGCGCATCGCTGGTGCTGCTGGCGCTAACCGCGGTGCCCAGCATCGGCCTGAGCGCCAACGGCGCCCGCCGCTGGCTGGGGGCGGGACCGGTCGTGTTCCAGCCGTCGGAGCTGGCCAAGATCGCCTTCATCGTCTTCGTGGCCGACCTGCTGTCGCGGTCCGACCGGTCCATGGAGGATGTCCGCGCGACGCTGCAGCCCGTGCTGGCGCTGACCGCCGGTCTGGCCGTGCTGCTGATGCTGCAGCCCCATCTGGGCACCACCCTCGTGATCGCCGGGGTGGCCCTGACCATGCTGTACTTCGCCGGAGCCCGACTCAGCCACCTGATGGTGGCTGCGGTACTGGGGGCGGCCGCCGCGACGATGATGGTGGCCTACTCGCCCTGGCGGCGAGACCGCATGCTCGGGTTCCTCGACCCGTGGGAGGATCCGTTCGGCAACGGCTACCAGACGCTGAAGTCGCTGCACGCCATGGCCACCGGTGGCCTTGGCGGGCTGGGCCTCGGCGCGGGGCGGGCCAAGTGGGGCTTCTTGCCCTACGCCCACACCGACTTCATCTTCGCGGTGATCGGCGAGGAGCTCGGGATGATCGGCACGCTGTTCGTGGTGGTGCTGTTCGTGGGGATAGCCGCGGCCGGGCTCGGCGTGGCGCTGCGGGCGCCGGACCGGTTCGGCATGCTGCTGGCAGTGGGTATCACTTCGTGGATGATCCTGCAGGCTGCCCTCAACATGGGGGCGGTCCTGGCCGTCTTCCCGGTGGTGGGCATCACCCTGCCCCTGCTCTCCTTCGGCGGGACGTCGCTGGTGGCGACCCTGGCCGCCATGGGAGTGCTGCTCAACGTGGCCCGACAGATCCGATGACCCGTGCCGTGCCCGGCATCATGCTGACGGCAGGTCTGATGCTGCTCGACTCCGCCCGGCACAGCAGATGACCCGAACCTGGGCGGTGATCGCGGGGGGCGGCACCGCCGGCCATGTGCTGCCGGGGATCAGCATCGGCGAGGAGATCATTGGCCGGGGCGTTCCCCGTGATGCCGTCCACTTCGTGGGCAGCGGGCGCGGCGTCGAGACCCGGCTGGTGCCCGAGGCCGGATTCAGCCTCACCGCGCTGCCCGGTCGGGGCCTGCGGCGCAGCCTCACTCCCGCCGGCGCGGCCGCCAATGCCAGGGCGACGGCTGAGCTCGCCGGGGCCGTCGCCCAGGCGGTGGGCGTGCTGCGGCGCCGCAAGCCGGCGGTGGTGGTGGGGCTGGGAGGCTACGCCTCGGCGGCCTGCGGCGCGGCCGCCGCCCTGCTGCGGGTGCCGCTGGTGATCACCGAGCAGAACGCGGTGCCCGGCCTGGCCAATCGGCTGCTGAGCCCGCTCGCGTCCGGCGCCGCGGTCGCCTTCGAGTCAACCGGCCTGCGGAAGGCCACCTGGACGGGCAACCCTGTGCGCAGCGAGGTGCTCGCGGTCGACCGCTCGGCGCATCGGGCTGCGGCCCGCACCGCGCTGGGCGTGGGCGACGGTCGCCGGATGGTGGCCGTGTTCGGAGGCTCGCTCGGAGCCCGAACGATCAACGATGCCGTGGCCGGCGCCCTGGGCCTTTGGAGCGACCGGCACGACCTCCACATTCGCCACATTGCCGGGCCCCGCCACCACGAGGATCTGTCGCGCCGGGTGGCGGCGCACACGCCGCGGGCGGTCGGCTACGACCTGGTCGCCTACGAGGACGACATGGCCTCGGTGTACGCCGCAGCCGACCTGGTGGTGGGCCGGGCCGGCGCCACCACCGTGGCCGAGCTGGCCGCAGTGGGAGTGCCGGCCGTATTGGTGCCGCTGCCGGGCGCGCCCGGCGACCACCAGACCGCCAACGCCCGCAGGCTCGAGGCCGCGGGCGGCGCGGTGCTGGTCCCCGACGCAGACCTCGACGCGGCCCGGCTGGCCGCCGAGGTGGACAGGCTGCTCGAGGACTCGGGCCGCCTCGACGCGATGTCCGCCGCGGTCCGGTCGCCCGCCCGCCCCGACGCGGCCCGAGCCGTGGTGGACCTGATGCAAAGCTGCGCCCGGCGCCCCTTCCCCGACCGCTCGCAAGCCGCAGGATGAGCCCCGCCTCCAGCGGTTCCCCGACCCTTCGAAGGCGACCGCGTAGAGTCTCGGCGACGCTGCGACTCCCAGAGTGAGTTCCGTGGACCTGTCTGTTCCCACCTCCATCCATGTGATCGGCGCGGGCGGCGCCGGGATGTGCGCCATCGCGTCGGTGCTGCGGTCCATGGGCCACCGGGTGACCGGATCCGACCTGCGCGACGGCCCGGCGGTGGCCCGGCTGCGCGCCGAGGGGGTGCCGGTGGCCATCGGCCACGACCCGGCCAATCTGGGTGGCGCCGCCCTCGTCGCCATCTCGTCGGCCATCCGCGACAGCAACCCCGAGGTGCGCGCCGCCCACCAGTCGGGAGTGCCGGTGGTGAGGCGAAGCGAGATCCTGCCCGCCATCGCCGCCAGCCGCCGAACCATCGCGGTGGCGGGCACCCACGGCAAGACCACCACCAGCTCCATGCTGGCGCTGGCGCTAGTGGAGGCCGGGCTCGACCCCTCCTTCATCATCGGCGGCGACGTCAACGAGATCGGCACCGGCGCGATGTGGGACAGCGGCGAATGGTTCGTGGTGGAGGCCGACGAGAACGACCACACCTTCCTGTCGCTCGACCCGGAGGTGGCGGTGGTGACCAGCGTCGAGTCCGACCACCTCGAGAACTATCAGGACTCGCCCGACGCCCTGGCTGAGGCCTTCGAGCAGTTCCTGGCCTCGTCGCGCCACCGGATCGTGTGCGCCGACGATCCCGGCGCGGCCCGGCTGGGCACTGCTCTCGGCGCGGCCAGCTACGGCACCGGTCCCGGCGCCGACTTCCGCATGATGGACGTGTCGCTGCAGATGCCCACCACCCGATTCGAGCTTTGGAACGCCGGGTCGCGGCTGGGAGTCGTGACGCTGCCGGTACCCGGCCTGCACAATGCCCTCAACGCGACCGCCGCCATCGTGGCCGCCGTCACCGCCGGGGCGAGCTTCGCCGACGCAGTCCGGGCGCTGGCCCGCTTCGGGGGCGTGGCCCGGCGCTTCGAGTTCCGCGGCGACGCGGCCGGCGTCACCTTCGTGGACGACTACGCCCATCTGCCCGGCGAGGTCGAGGCCGCGCTGGCCGCGGCCGGAACCGGCGACTGGAGCAGGGTGGTGTGCGTCTTCCAGCCCCACCGCTACAGCCGGGTCGCCTCCGTCGGCTCGCAATTCGCGAATTCCTTCACCGGGGCGGACCACCTGGTGCTGACCGGGATCTATCCGGCGGGCGAGGCCCCCCGACCCGGCGTCACCTCGAAGATCGTCCTCGACGCCGTTCTCGACGCCCATCCGTGGTCGTCGGTGACCTGGCTGCCCCGGCTCGACGAGGTGGCCGACTGGCTGGAGGCCCGGCTTCGCCCCGGCGACCTGTGCCTCACGCTGGGCGCCGGCGACCTCACCTCGACGCCTGACGCAGTCATAGAGCGCCTCGAGGCCAAGGTCGAGCCGATCGGCGCGGCCTCTGGGGAAGCGAGGGCTCAGGGGTGACTCCGGCCGAGCCTCAGTCCGTCGCCGAACTCGGCCGGCGGCTTGCCCGCTCGCGCCTCGCGCCCTCGCTGCGAGCCGACTACGCACTGGCCCCCCACACCACTTACCGGGTCGGCGGCTCGGCTCGGCTCTTCGTCACCGTGGCCGACCTCGGCGAGCTCGAAGCCCTGGCCGCCGTCGTCTCGAGCGGACCGCCCGTGCCGGTGCTGGTGGTGGGCAGAGGCTCCAACCTGCTGGTGGCCGACCGCGGCTTCGACGGCCTCGCCGTCGCTCTGGGGGCCGGTCTGGCCGGATTCGAGATCGACGATGAGACGGTCGGCGCCTCCGGGGCCGCCCTGCTGCCCGTCGTGGCCCGGGCCACGGTGGAGGCCGGGCTCGGTGGCTTCGAGTGGGCGGTCGGGGTGCCGGGCACGGTGGGCGGGGCGGTGAGGATGAACGCGGGCGGCCACGGATCGGACATGTCCGAATCGCTCATCGACGCGGTGATTGTGGACCTGTACCGCGGGGACGCCACCGTGTGGGCCGTGTCCGAGCTCGGGCTCGGCTACCGCACCAGCCGCGTCGCCGCCCACCAGGTGGTCGCCTCTGTAAGGCTGAGGTTGAGGTTTGGGGATCGCGAGGCGTCGCGATCCGAACTGGCCGAGATCGTTGCGTGGCGGCGGGCCAACCAGCCGGGCGGGCGCAACGCCGGGTCGGTGTTCACCAATCCCGAGCACGCGGCCGCGGGCGAGCTCATCGAGTCCGCAGGAGCCAAGGGCCTGCGAGTGGGCAGCGCCGAGGTCTCGGCCAAGCACGCCAACTTCATCCAGGCTGACGAGGGCGGGCGGGCCGCGGACATCGTGGCGCTGATGCGCGAGGTGCGCCGCCGCGTCGGCGAGGCCCACGGCATCGAACTGTCGCCCGAGACATGCCTGGTGGGCTTCGAGCCGCGGGAGCGGCTGTGAGCACCGCCGCGGCAGAGGTGGATCCGCGCATGCGGGCACGCCGCGTCGCGGTGATCAGAGCCGAGGGGCGCCGGCGGCTGCGGGTGCTGGCCGTGGCGTTGGGCGTCGTTGCGCTGGCCGCGGCTGCCTGGGGGATCAGCCGCACGCCGCTGCTCGATGTGGACCGGATCGCGGTTACCGGCACAGATCCCGCCAACCGGGCCGAGATCCTCGACGCCTCGAACGTCACGGTCGGTGTGCCCATGCTGTTCCTCGACGTCGACGACGCCCGACGCTCGATCACGTCGCTGCCCTGGGTCCGGTCGGCGCAGGTGTGGAGAGACTGGCCGGCCACGGTGCGCATCACCGTGGAGCCCCGGGTGCCGGCCGCCGTCGTGCCTGCTTCTGAGGGCCGCACCGCTCTGGTCGACGCCTACGGCTACGTGATCGAGTGGGGCTCCGAGTCCGCCGGAGTGACCCATGTGTCGGTTCCGTTCTCGGGACAGCTCGGCGACATCCACACTGCCGCGGAGGGGCCGCTGGCCGTAGTGGCGGCTCTGCCCGCCGATCTGCGCGCCTGGGTGTCCACCGTCACCCTCGAGGCGGACCGCGGCAACATAGGCCTCGCGCTGGTCGGCGGGGCCGCCGCGGTGCTGGGCGAGCCCGTGCTGATCGACGACAAGATCAGCGCGCTGCGCGCCGTGCTGGCCACCGCCGATCTGGAGTGCGTCACCACCATCGACGTAACCACGCCCGACATCGCCGCCGTGACCCGCCAGCATCCGTGCTGAGAGCGTGCGGTGTTGCGGCTGTTTCGGCGGACCGTGAGGCGAGGCAGGCCGACCCTAAAGATCGACTTCGCGGTTGTCTCCCCTAAGATGCAGTGAAGGTTCAAACTTATGGAGGTTGACGCAGCGATGGCCGATCCTCACAACTACCTCGCCGTCATCAGAGTGATCGGAGTCGGGGGCGGCGGCGTCAACGCCGTCAACCGCATGATCGACTCCGGCCTGAGGGGCGTTGAGTTCATTGCGGCCAACACCGACGCCCAGGCCCTGGCCATGAGCGACGCCGATGTACGGATCGACCTCGGTCAGAGTCTGACCCGGGGCCTGGGAGCGGGCAGCAATCCCGAGGTGGGCAAGCAGGCGGCCGAGGAGCACATCGACGAGATCCGCGAGGCCCTCAACGGATCAGACATGGTGTTCATCACCGTGGGCAAGGGCGGCGGCACCGGCACCGGCGCGGCGCCGGTGGTGGCCGAGGCGGCCAAGAGCTCCGGCGCCCTCACCATCGGAGTGGTGACCCGGCCCTTCAGCTTCGAGGGCGCCCGGCGCTCGGTGCAGGCCGAGGAGGGAATCCAGCGCCTCAAGGACAAGGTCGACACCCTGATTGTCATCCCCAACGACCGGCTGATCGCCATCGCCGATGAGAAGACCTCCATGCTCAACGCCTTCCGCATGGCCGACGAGGTGCTGATGCAGGGCGTGGGCGGGATCACCAGCCTCATCACCACGCCCGGGCTCATCAACACCGACTTTGCCGATGTGCGCACCGTGCTCACCGAGGCGGGCAGCGCCCTGATGGGCATGGGATCCGCCAGCGGCGAGGGGCGGGCGGTCGCCGCGGCCCGTGCCGCCATCTCCAGCCCGCTGCTGGAGTCTTCGATCGACCGGTCCCAGGGCGTCCTGCTCAATATTTCCGGCGCCTCCAACCTCGGACTGATGGAGGTGAACGAGGCGGCCGAGGTGGTGCGGTCCGTCGCCCACCAGGACGCCAACATCATCTTCGGAACGGTGATCGACGACGACCTCGAAGACGAGGTCAAGGTCACGGTGATTGCCGCGGGCTTCGAGAGCGACCGGCAGGGCTATGGGGGCGTCGACAGCCCGCGCCGACCGCGGCGCGAGGGCCGTCCGTCGCCACGCTCCGGCGCCGGCGACGGAATGCAGATCGCCGACGTGTTCGCTACCGGCGAACACTCGGATGCGCCCGTCGGGGTCGATCTGAACGACGAATTCGACGTTCCCGACTTCTTGAGATAGGCGAACGGCCCGACCGTTCGTCGAGCAGGCACCGCATGATCGAGCGGCTGGTGCCCGCCGGTGGGGGACTGGTCGCCAGGGTCCGCTGCTCCCAGAGATCCGACGGCGACTTCCGCTGCGACGCCGACGCGAAGCCAGGCTCTGATCTGGCGCGTCGGCGTCAGGCGCTCATGGCCGGGGAGTGGACTTGGCTGGAGCAGGTTCACGGCGCCGACATCGTGGTGGTGGCCGAGCCGGGCGGCGGGGCCGGTGCGGCGGCCGACGCCGCGGTGACTTCCGTGCCCGGGGCGGTGCTGGCCGTTCACACCGCCGACTGCGCGCCGGTGGTGGTGGCGGGCGGCGGGGCAGTGGGTGTGGTCCATGCTGGATGGCGGGGCACCGTGGCCGGGGTGCTGGGCGAGGCCGTCAAAGCCCTGCGCAGCCTGGTATCGGACCCAGACGCTGGTCTGCGAGCGGTGGTGGGGCCGGTGATCAGGCCCGCGGACTACGAGTTCGGCCCCGCCGATCTGGCCGCGGTGGGCTGCGCCGTCGGCTGCGACGTGTCCGGCGTCACCTCGTGGGGCGCGCCCTCCCTCGATCTCGTCGCAGCGGTGCGGGGCGCGCTGGGCGCGGCCGGTGTGGGCGAAGTGGAGGACCTGGGGCTCGACACCTCCCGCGAGGCGTTCTTCTCGCACCGGGTCCGCGGCGAGCGGGCCAGAGGCGTCACCGTCGTCCGCTTGGAGCCGGCATGAGCGTCGAGCCGACCGGCCCCGCCGCGGCAAGTCCGGGAGTCGGCATGAACGCCGCTGTCGGGGAGCGCTATGAGGCGCTGCGAGCCCGCATCGCCGAGGCGGGCGGCCGTGATGTCACTGTGGTCGCGGTCACCAAGGCGCTCGGCTCGTGGGCCATCGACGCGGTCGCGGCCTGCGGCATCGGCCACATCGGCGAGAACTACGCCCAAGAGCTGGTGACCAAGCTGGCCGGGTCGACCGCCGTGCCCAGGCCCCGAGTCCACTTCATAGGGCGCTTGCAGCGCAACAAGGTCAAAATGCTGGCCGGCTGCGTCGATGTGTGGCAGACGGTCGACCGGGCGGAGCTGGCCCGCGAGATCGGCCGCCGCGCCCCCGGCGCGGAGGTGATGATTCAGGTCAACATCTCATCGGAGCCATCCAAGGGCGGCTGCGCGCCCGCCGAGACCGAGCAGCTGGCCTCGGTGGTAGACGAAGCGGGACTGAAGCTGGTCGGTCTGATGGGCATAGGCCTCGCCGGTCCGCCCGAGGGCGCCCGAAGCGGCTTCAGGTCGCTGCGACAGCTGGTCGACGGCCTGGGCCTGCGCCACTGTTCGATGGGCATGACCGACGATCTCGAGATTGCCGTGGCCGAGGGCGCCACCATGGTGCGGATAGGCAGGAGCCTCTTCGGCGAACGTCCCCGCCACAACCCGCGACCCGTGTCACAATGACGGGGGTCACCGAGAATCTAACGACGAGCGTGACGCGCTAAAGTCTGCTCAAGGAGCGACGATGCTGAAGAAGGCGATGATCTACCTCGGGCTCGGGCCCGACGAGCACTACGAGAGCTACGAAGACCCGATCCGCCCCCATCAATCCCAGGCAACCGGGCCGGGCCGCTACCCCGCAGGCGTCGATGCGGCGCCCGGGCAGGGAGTGTCGGTCGCGCCGGGTTCGGCCCCCGACAGTGCTGTGCTGGGCCGGACTGTGAGGCCCATCAGCCTCGCGTCGGCCGACGACGGCGCCTCTATGGACGACCTCGACCCCGAGGGCTCGGTTCGGGTGGTGCATTCGATGCCCTCCAAGACCATGAAGCCCCATGCCGTGTCTCCCGACGCCTTCAACGATGCCCAGGAGATCGGCGACCGTTTCAAGTCGGGCCAGCCCGTGATCGTCAACCTTCAGGCCGCAGACCGGGATCTCAGGCGTCGCCTGGTGGACTTCTCCAGCGGGCTCTGCTACGCGATGGGCGGCAAGATGGACCGAGTCGCCGACCAGGTGTACCTGCTCACCCCGGCCGATGTGGAGGTGTCGCGAGGCGCCGCCCGGCGCAGGCGCACCTGAGCACACCCTCAAGTGCTCGGCATTCTCTGTCTGCTGCTGCAGCTCTATGTGTTCGCCATCTTCGGCCGGGTGCTGCTGAGCTGGTTCCCCCTAAACCCGAACGGCGCGATGGCCACCGTCGCCGGGTTCCTGTTCACGGTGACCGATCCGGTCATGCGGCCGGTGCGCCGCATGCTGCCCTCGGCGCGCTTCGGCGGCATGGCCCTCGACTTCTCGCCCGTCATCGTGATCTTCGGCATCTTCTTCCTCCAGCGAATGCTCAGAGCCCTCGGAATCTGCTGAGGCCGAGCTTGCGAGGCCGTGGCCCGAGCGGCCCGTGAGCGGAGCGAACATGAGCGGGAGTGCGCGGGGCCGAGGAGCATCCACCAATCGGAATTGTTGCCGTGGCATCATCGCCGCATGAACGCACTCAGCGACCTCGCAACCGAGGTCAAGTTTCGTGAGCGGATGCGCGGCTACGACTATGAAGAGGTCGACGACTACGTCAAACAGGTGAGCCGAGCCGCCGTTCAAGCCCAGGATCGGATCGCCGAGCTCGAGCACCGCTTGGCCCAACGCGAGTCCCCCGAAGGCAGCGACGACGGCGACCCGGAGATGCGCGAGACGCTGCTGCGCACGCTCGTGCTGGCCCAGCGCACTGCCGACTCGGCGGTGTCGGAGGCGCGCTCGGAGGCCAAGTCGATCATCGACTCGGCCCAGGAGCGTGCGGCCAAGACCGTCTCCGAAGCCGAGGCAGCAGCCAACGAGCGTCTGCGGTCGGCGGAGGAGCGCGCCGCCTTGATGCTGGCCGAATCGGAGGAGAACGGCCAGCTCATCTTGGCCGAGGCGAAGCGAACGGCAGCGGCCGAACTGGCCACCGAGCGCGAGCGGGCCCAGGAGGAGCTGCGGGATCTGGAGGCGTCCAAAGCTGAGATGACGACCGTGGTGGCCGAGATCCAGACTCGACTGAACAGCGAACGCGACACGCTTAGAGGTCTGTCCGACTCGTTCCAGTCCTTCGTCGACATGTTCGAGCCAGTGACCGGCATTGAGGATGACTCGGCTGCAGTCGACGAAGCGGCCGCAGCCGACACAGAGGCTAGTGATGCGGCTGTAGATGACGCGAAGGCCGGCGACGCGGCCGAGGTGTCGGCTGAGATCGCCGAAGAGTCCGTCGCGGACGGGGAGGAGGCTGCCCCCAGCGCGGCCGATGACACTGCGGCCGACCAAGCCGCCGAAGCCGATCCCGAGTCCATGCCCAGCTCAGACAGCACCTCTCGTACGGGCGACGGCCCGGCCGAGGAGGCTCTGCCCGCCGACGTGCACGTCGACGACGGCGATGCCGTGCCAGAGGTGCCCGTGGTGGCGTGGGACGACGAGATTGGCCGCGACCGCTCGGCGGGAGCCGACACCGCGGTGCTCGAGCCGGTGGCGGCGGACATGGTCCCGCTGGGCAACGGCTCGGCGAGTCGTGAACCCGCCGACCGCTTCGGCGGCGAGATCGCAGCCGCTGGACCGGCGACCATGCCCTTCGGGGTCGATGGCCCCGAGCTCTTCGACATCGACGCCGAAGAAGACGCCGAGTTCATCGAACAGCTTCGTCAGGTCGTCAGCAGCGAGGCGCCCCTGCCCGACGGCGACGCAGCCATGGCGGCCTTCTTCGATCACGACGACGGGGCCAGCGCCCGAAGCGGGCGGCGGTAGGCTCGCCCCGCCCCGAGCCGTCGCCGCGTCGACGGCAGCACGGAGTTCCAGACATGGCCAAGGCCAAGAGCACGCAGTCCGCCCGATCCGGACCCAAGAAGTCAGCTGGCGCCGCCACCAAGGCAAAGTCGGCCCATCCCCGTTTCGACGCGTCGTTCCTCGATGAGATGCGTCGCAAGCTGCTCAAGGAGCGGGCCAAGTATCTCCACTCGGCCGAGGAGTATCAGGCGGAGGCGGAGTCGCTGCTCGACACGCGGGAGCCCGGCGACGTGCAGTTCGACGAGGAGGGAGGCGAGGGCACCACTGTCGCGGTCGAGCGGGAGCGCGATCTCGCCCTCTCCAGTCAGGCCCGCCACACCGTCGGCCAGATCGACGCCGCGCTGGAGCGCATCGACGACGGCTCATTCGGCTTCTGCATCACGTCCGGTGCGCCCATTCCCAAGGCTCGCCTCCGGGCCATCCCCTGGGCGGCCGAGCGCGTCGAGGTCAAAGCGGGCGGCCTCGGTCGCCGCTAGACGGCCGGGTCCCAGCGGCCCGAGCGGCCCGTGAGCGAAGCGAACATGAGCGGGGAACACGGGCCCGAGCGGCCCGTGAGCGAAGCGAACATGAGCGGGGAACACGGGCTCGAGCGGCGGGTGAGCGAGGCGAACATGAGCGGGAGCCCCGCGGCTGGGCGCTCTCGTCGCCATGTTGTGCGGGTCCTGGTTGCGGCCGCGTCGGTGGTCGCTCTCGATCAAGTCACCAAGCAGTGGGCGCTGGAGGCCCTCGACGGGGGGCGGATCATCGACCTGGTGTGGACGCTGCGGCTGCGCCTCGTGTTCAACACCGGAGCGGCCTTCAGCAGCTTCCAGGGCCTCGGGCCGCTGCTCGCGGTGGCGGCGGTGGCGATCGCCGCTGTCTTGCTGCTGAATCGTCGGTTGGCCTCCGACCGGTGGTCGGCCATCGCCGCCGGCTGCATCGCCGGGGGAGCGCTCGGCAACCTCGGTGACCGCCTCTTCCGGTCCAGCGACGGTTTCCTGCAGGGTGCGGTGATCGACTTCATCGACGTCCAATGGTGGCCGGTGTGGAACGTGGCCGACATGGGGGTCGTGCTGGGCGGCGCAGCCCTGGTGTGGCACTCCTATCGCCGAGCGAGATGACTCCCGAGGCTGAGCGCCGTCACACCGGCTCGCCCTCTGACGGCGAGGTGGTCGGGGCGGCGCTCGACGGGTTGCGGCTCGACCGGGCGGTGGCCCTGCTGGCCGACGTGAGCCGCGCGGCTGCAGCCCGGCTGGTGGCGGAGGGCGGCGTGCGCCTCGACGGGACGCCGGTCACCTCCGGCGCTCGGCGGGTGGCGGCGGGCGAGTCGCTGTTGATCGACGCCGGGTCGGACTGCGATCCCGGCCCGGCCCCCGACAACAATGTGGCCTTCGCGACCGTCTTCGAGGATTCGGACGTGATCGTGGTGGACAAGCCGGCCGGGCTGGTGGTGCATCCCGGTGCGGGCCACGACCGGGCCACCCTCGTCAACGGCCTGCTGGCCCGCTATCCGGAACTGGAGGGGGTCGGCGATCCCGACCGGCCCGGCATCGTGCACCGGCTCGACCGGGGCACGTCGGGGCTGCTGGTGGTGGCCCGCACCGAGCGGGCCCACCGGTCGCTGGTCGAGCAGCTGCGATCCCACGAGCCCGAGCGGATCTACTGCGCCCTGGTGTGGGGCTGCCCCGAGGCCTCGTCGGGGGTGGTGGACGCTCCCGTGGGCCGGTCGAGCCGCAACCCGCTGCGCATGACGGTGACCGACCGGGGCCGTCCCGCCCGCACCCGCTACGAGGTGCAGCAGCGCTTCGCCGAGCCGGCGCCGACAGCACTGCTGGAGTGTCGACTCGAGACCGGACGCACCCACCAGATCAGGGTCCACCTCCGGGCCATCGGCCATGCCGTCGTCGGCGATCCGACCTATGGCGCCGGCGGGCGCGATGGCGACGCCTTCGGGCTGTCGCGGCCGTTCCTGCACGCCCGCTCCCTGTCGTTTCGCCATCCCGCCGGCGGCCAGAAGATCAGCGCCGAGTCGCCCCTGCCCTCCGACCTGGCCGAAGTCCTGCAGTCCTGCCGCTAGAGGCCGAGCGAATGGCGAGCCAGTTCGGCCCATTCGGGCGAGGCCGTGGGCTGTGACGCTGTGGTTTGGGCGGCCCGTGAGCGCAGCGAACAAGAGCGGGAATGACGATGTCGCACGGCGAGGCGCTTGGGAGCAATCAGCGCATGCTCTTGGCCGGCCCAGCTTGCCGGGCCGCAGGTGTACCGGCCGAAGCGGTGCCGGCTCTACGCGACGTGCACTAGAAGCGGCACCAGCATCTCGGCCGGGGTCAGCGAGCCGTGGCGGCCGATGAGCTCTCGGGATCCGTCGTCGGGATGGCTGAACGCCCAGTCGTCGCGGGCGACCAGGGCCACATCGCCCAGCCGGGAGCGGGCCGCGTCGGTCACGACCGGTCCCAGCCAGCCCGCCTCGACGATCTCGTCGGCGGTGCGGACCCAGGCCTGCTCGCCGTGGGCGTCGGCCGCGGCCGCGTACAGGTTGCCGGCTCGTCCCGGCTTGGCGTGCAGCCAGCGGAACCGGGCCTCGCCCGACTCCGACCGGGCGCACTTGAGCACCTCAGGGTCGATCTTGACCACGCCGCTCGAGCAGTCCACCAGCCCGTGGTCTGATGTGGCCACCACCGCCGTGCCCCGAGGCAGCACGGTGAGCAGGTCGCCCATCAGCCGGTCGCAGTCCCGCAGCTCGGCCTCATAGTGCTCGCCGAAGCCGTGCTCGTGGGCCACGGTGTCGGGGCCCTCGTAGTAGGCGTAGATGAATGACTCCCCCGCGGCCAGGAGTCGCCGCACCTCCACCACCAGGCTCGACAGCATCTTGTACCCGCAGCGGCGGGCGTCGCGCAGATAGGCCCGGCTGAAGCCGGACTTGCGGTAGACCTCCCGCTGCAGCGCAGGCGGGCGCTGGCCCCCGAAGGCGGCCACGGGCTGGAAGCGCTCGGGCCGGATGCGCTCGATGCTGTCTCCCTGGGGGGTCTTCCACTTGAGGACGTTGAGGTTGCCGTCGTCGGTGCGGATCCGGTAGCCCACGATCCCGTGCTCGCCCACCGCAGCCCCGGTGGCTATGGAGGTGAGGGCGGACGCGGTGGTGCTCGGAGCCACGGTCGTGACCGCCGCGACCTGCATCTCGTGCAGCGTGGGCGCGACCCGGGGCCGCACCGCCAGCTGCTCGGCCCCCAGTCCGTCCAGAATCAGCAGCACCACCGCGGACGCATCGAGCACCTCGTCGGGCAGGGGTCCCGGCGAGGCAGCGGGGCCGGGCTCGAGGATGGCGGGCACGATGTCGGCCACGCATCCGCCTCCGTAGGCCGGCACCACCGGCTGTCGGGGCGCGGGGATCGGTTCCGGTCGGGCCACGGCATCTAGGATGCCACCGTGAGCGCGCCCACCGACGAGCGGCCATGAGGGTGTCGACCCGGGGGGACTACGCCTCCCGAGCTCTTCTGTCGCTGGCGCTGCACAGCGAGAACGCGCCCACCTCGGTGCGCGAGATCGCCGAGCGCACCGCCCTGCCCCAGCCCTACCTGGAACAGATCCTGCTGGCCCTCAAGGGTGCAGGGCTGGTGCGCTCCAAGCGGGGGGTGGGCGGCGGCTACGTGCTGGCCCGCGACCCGGCCGACATCAGGCTGTCGGAGATCGTGCGGGCGGTGGACGGACCCATCGCGGCCGGCGACTTCGGCGAGCCCCACACCGACGGCGCCTGCGACCACGAGGGCCAGTGCGTGCTGCTGGCCATCTGGTCGGCCTCGGGAACCCACATGCGCAGGTTCCTCGACTCGTTCAGCCTGGCCCAGATCACTGCCATGGCCCAGGGCGAGGCGCCGTGGCCCCCAGCCGAAGAGGATCTCGCCTAGCCATTCCCGCTCTTGTTCGATTCGCTCACGGGCCGCCCAAACCTTGACAGCACAGCCCACGGCCTCGCTGAGCGCGGAAGAGTGGCAGCCATCTGTGCGCTCGGCCTCTGCATACCCGCTCGTGTTCGCTTCGCTCACGGGCCGCTCGGGCCACGGCCTCGCTGAGCGCGGAAGAGTGGCAGCCATCTGTGCGCTCGGCCTCTGCATACCCGCTCGTGTTCGCTTCGCTCACGGGCCGCTCGGGCCACGGCCTCGCTGAGCGCGGAAGAGTGGCAGCCATCTGTGCGCTCGGCCTCTAGACGAGTAGTTCCAAGGGGTGTGGGTCCACCATTTGAGGGTTGAGGGTGTCCAAGCTCGGGGTTTTCCACAGGCCCCGATCTTGGAGGATCTCGGCATGAACCCGGACTTGGACGCCCTCGTGTGTGCACTGTATGTGCGCGTCGACGATTTGTTGGCGGCGAATCCCCACTGGGCGCCTGAGCGGCCCGCGGTGGGGATAGAGCCGCGGCTGTCGGACGCGGAGCTGGTCACCCTGGCGGTGCTGTCGGCGCTGTTGGGGTTCGACTCCGAGGCCGGCTTCGTCCGCTACGCCACGGCGCATCTGGGGCCCTGGTTCCCCTATGTGCCCCAGCGGTCCGGCTACAACAAGCGGCTGCGCCGCAGCGCCGGACTGATGCGCCATGTGATCGCTGCGCTGGCGCGCGAGTGCCCGTGCTGGCGCGACGACGTGTGGCTGGTGGACTCCACGCCCGTTGAGTGCGGCCGCAGCCGCAGCACCCAGCAGCGCTCCAACCTCGCAGGATGGGCTGCCTACGGCTACTGCGCCTCGCACTCGCGGTGGTTCTGGGGGCTGCGCCTGCACCTCGTCTGCGCTCCGTCGGGGCTGCCGGTGGCCTACGCGCTGGCCCCAGCCGGACACGACGAGCGCGACATGTGCCTCGAGATGATCGCCCGCGCCCAGATCTCCCGGCCGGGCCAGACCCTCATCGCCGACAAGGGCTACCGCAGCGCCGCCCTCGAAGCCGCCCTCGACGCAGCCGGCATCACACTGATCAGGCCCGCCACCAAAGCCGAGCCGGCGCGGCCCGGGCGACAGTTCCTCAGACCGTTCCGCCAGATCATCGAGTCCGTCAACTGCACCCTCAAAGCCCAACTCAGCCTCGAACGCCACCGAGGACGCACCCGCACAGGCGTCGCCGCGCGCGTCCTGCAACGACTCCTCGCCCTCACCGCCGCCATCTGGCACAACCAAACCACCCAACAACCCGGCCCCGCGCGCAGCCTCATCGCCTACGACCACTGACCCCTTGGAACTAATCATCTAGGGTCTAGGCCGTGCAAGGCGATGCCAGTGGCAAGAGTGCCGGCAACGAGCCCCACGCCGTGTTGGAGCCCGATGCAGTGGTGGTGAACGAAGGCGAGGCCGGCGACGAGATCAACGAGACCATCGATCATCCGGCCAAGGTCATGCGCATCGGCACCATGCTCAAGCAGCTGCTGGCCGAGGTCCGCTCCACCGAACTCGACGAGGCCAGCCGCCAGCGCCTGCGAGAGATCTACGAGACTTCGGTGGGCGAGGTCGGCTCGGCCCTGTCGGCGGACCTGCGCGAGGAGCTGGCCAGGCTCGCCTCGCCCTTCGACCGGCCAGAGCCCCCCTCCGCCATGGAGCTTCAGATCGCCAAGGCCCAGCTCGTGGGCTGGCTCGAGGGCCTGATCCAGGGCATGAAGGCGATGCTGCTGGCCCAGCAGATGAGCGCCCACCAGCAGCTCCAGTCGATGCGGGGCGAGCTGCCGCCAGGGCTCCACCCCCACCAAGAAAGCGACCCAGCAACCCGCCCCGGCACCTACCTCTAGAAAGCCCCCAAGGGGAAGCCGACCGGCAGGCCGGGGGGAGGCGACGGAGCCCGGCAACAAGACCCGCCGACCGGGCAGACAAGCCAGTTGCGCGAGTAGTTCAAGAGCGCGTATGGTGCGAATCACAGCTGTGTGATTCATCCACAGCGGTATGAACACCTTGTCCACAGTGTCCACAGGAGGCGCGCGTGGCTGACTCCTTCGTCCACCTCCACACCCACACCGAGTACTCGATCCTCGACGGAGCGTCCCGGCTCGACGAGCTGATCGACGCCTCGGTCGCCGACGGTCAGCCCGCGCTGGGCATCACCGACCACGGCAACATGTACGGGGTCCTCGACTTCTACCGCAAGTGCTCCGAGCGGGGCATCAAGCCGGTCATCGGCACCGAGGCCTACATGGCCCACAACTCCCGCCACGAGCGGCCGCCGCGGCGGGGGAGGGTCGACGACTCCGGCGGCGACACCGAGGGCGGCGGCAAGCTCTACTACCACCTCACGCTGCTGGCCACCGACAACACCGGCTACAAGAACCTCATCAAGGTCTCCAGCCGGGCCTTCATGGAGGGCTACTACTACAAGCCCCGCTGCGACTGGGAGACGCTCAGCGACCACCACGCCGGGCTGGTGGCCACCACCGGCTGCCTGGGCGGCCAGGTGCCCCAGGCCCTGCTGCGGGGCAACCCCGAGGAGGCCCTCGAGAAGGCGGCCCGATTCCAGGACATCTTCGGCCGCGACAGCTACTACGTGGAGATGCAGGATCACGGCATCCCCGAACAGCGCCAGATCAACCCGCAGCTGCTGGAGATTGCCCGCCGGCTGGACGCCCCGCTGCTGGCCACCAACGACAGCCACTACACCCACCGCCACGACGCCGCCGCCCACGACGCGCTGCTGTGCGTGCAGACCGGCTCCCTGCTCGCCGACACCGACCGCCTCAAGTTCCACGGCGACGACCACTACCTCAAGTCGGCGGCCGAGATGCGCCACATCTTCTCGGAGATCCCCGAGGCCTGCGACAACACCCTGGGCATCGCCGAGCGATCCGATGTGAGCATCACCTTCGGCGAGCTGCGGCTGCCCCACTTCGAGGTGCCCGAGGGCTTCGAGGACGACAGCGAGTACCTCGAGCATCTCACGACGGCGGGCGCCCGAGAGCGCTGGGGCGACCCCCTGCCCGAAGCGGCGGCCAAGCGCCTGGCCTACGAGCTAGAGGTCATCACCAACATGGGGTTCGCCTCCTACTTCCTCATCACCTGGGACCTCATCGCCTACGCCCGGCGCCGGGGCATCCGGGTGGGTCCGGGCCGGGGCTCGGCCGCGGGCTGCGCGGTGGCCTACAGCCTGCGCATCACCGACCTCGACCCGATCCGCTACGACCTGCTGTTCGAGCGGTTCCTCAACCCGTCAAGGGTGTCGATGCCCGACATCGACATGGACTTCGACTCGCGCTACCGCGACGAGATGATCAACTACGCGGCCGACCGCTACGGGCGCGAGCACGTCGCCCAGATCATCACCTTCGGGCGCATCAAGGCCCGGGCCGCGGTGCGGGACGCGGCCCGGGTGCTGGGCTACCCCCACTCGCTGGGCGACCGCATCGCCAAGGCCATGCCGCCGCTGATCCTGGGCCGCGACACCCCGCTGAAGTACTGTTTCGAGGACTCTGAGACCCACCACGAGGGCTATCTGGCCGCGGCCGAGCTGCGCCAGATGTACGACACCGACAGCGAGGTGGCCGAGGTGGTCGACGCGGCCCGGGGCCTCGAGGGCATGCGGCGCCAGGACGGCATCCACGCCGCGGCGGTGGTCATCGCCCCGGAGCCGCTGACCGAGTACATGCCCATCCAGCGCAAGCCCGAGCAGGGCCGCAGCGCCGACGAGGCGCCCATCGTCACCCAGTACGAGATGCACGGGGTGGAGGATCTGGGCCTGCTCAAGATGGACTTCCTCGGCCTGCGCAACCTCGACGTCATCACCGACGCGATCGGGCTGATCGAGCAGACCCGCGGCGTCAGCGTCGATGTGGACGCCGTGGCGCTCGACGACAATGCCACCTTCGAGATGCTGCGGGAGGGAGACACCATCGGCGTCTTCCAGCTTGAGAATCCCCAGGTGCGCTCGCTGGTGCGCTCGCTGGCCCCCACCACCTTCGACGACATCTGCGCGCTGGTGGCGCTGTACCGGCCGGGGCCGATGGCGGCCAACATGCACCACGACTACGCCGACCGCAAGAACGGCCGCCGCCGGGTGGAGTACTTCCACGCCGACGCGGCCGACATCCTGGCCGACACCTACGGGCTGATGATCTACCAGGAGAGCGTCATGCGGGTGGCCCAGCGCTTCGCGGGCTACTCCCTGGCCGAGGCTGACCTGCTGCGCAAGGCCATGGGCAAGAAGATCCGCTCGGCCATGGCGGCCGAGGAGGAGAAGTTCGTGCAGGGGGTGGCCGACAACGGCTACGAGGCGGGCCTCGGCGCCGAGCTGTTCAAGATCATCGAGCAGTTCGCCGACTACGCCTTCAACAAGAGCCACAGCTACGGCTACGGCCTGGTCGCCTACCAGACCGCATTCCTCAAGGCCAACTATCCGGTGGAGTACCTGGCCGCCCTGCTCACCAGCGTGAAGCGCAAGCTGGAGAACGCCTCGGTCTACCTCCACGAGTGCCGCCTGCGGGGGATCGAGGTGCAGGTGCCCGACATCAACCGGTCGGCCTCCGACTTCACCCCCATGCCCGGCGACGGGGCGAGATCCGGTCCCGGCAGCATCGTGTACGGCCTGTCCGCGGTGCGCAACGTGGGCGAGGGGGTGGTGGAGCGGGTGATCGCCGAGCGCGAGTCCAACGGGCGCTACAGCTCCTTCGTCGATTTCGTGGAGCGGGTGGACGTCGACGTGTTGAACAAGCGCACCGTCGAGTCGCTGATCAAGGCGGGCGCCTTCGACTCGCTGGACCATCGGCGCAAGGCGCTGTTGAACGTGCACGAGTCCATCATCGACATGACGGTGCGCAAGCGCCGGGAGCACGAGGCCGGGGTCATGTCGCTGTTCGGCGAGCAGAGCGAGGGCCCCTCCTTCGACGACCGGCCCGAGATCGGCGACGCCGAGTTCGAGCGCATGCAGAAGCTGGCCCACGAGAAGGAGATGCTCGGCCTCTACATCTCCGACCATCCGCTCAAGGGCATGGAGGCCCGGGTCCGCCGCCTCGCCGACTGCACCATCAGCGACCTCACCACCGGGGCGTCCTCCAGCGACGATGCCGGCTTCTGGTCGGTGGGCGGGGTGATCACCGCGCTGAACCGGCGCTGGACCCGCAAGGGCGAGCTGATGGCCACCTTCGTCCTAGAGGATCTCGAGGAGAAGATCGAGGTGCTGGTGTTCCCCAGGGCCATGTCCGAGCATGGGCCGAAGCTGGCCGACGACGCGGTGGTGGTGGTGCGGGGCCGGCTCGACACCCAGCAGGACACCCCCCGGTTCTTCGCCAACGACATCGAGCCGGTGGAGAGCACCGAGGAGGATCCGCCGTTGCGGGTCAACCTGCCCCCGGCGCACCAGAACGACCGGCACCTGCGCGAGCTCAAGTCGGTGCTGTGTGCCCATCCGGGCGACTCGCCGGTGGAGCTGCTGCTGGGAGGGCGGCGGGTGGCCCGCCTGCCCGAGGACTTCGCCGTGGACACCGCCAACGGCCTGCCCGCCGAGTTGCGCGAGCTGCTGGGCGCACAGGCCATAGCCGGAGTGTGATTCCCGGTCCTCGGGTCGGCAAAGGCGACGGCGCCTCCGCACAGGGCGCGCGGTCCATAGCCGGAGTTTGATCTTCCCGCGGGACGCCGCTGGCCGCTGCGAAACACTGCCGGTGGGTTGCGAAACCGGCGCGCGTCCCTGAGACTGGGACGACGGGTACGGGCGAGTCATAGGGGTGGACGCCGTCATGGCAATCACGATCGAGACCAGGGACTGCACTGCGCTGGGGGATTCCGATCTGGCCGAGATGGCCGATCTCTGCGCCGTCTCCTCCAACGCATACGAGGTCGGCTCGCTCTCCAAGCAGGCCGAGGCCTGGGTACTGGTCACCGAGGCCCGCGACAACGGCAAACTGCGGGGCTTCTCCTTCTGCACCCTGGAGCGCATCGGCGGAACGCCGTGCGTGCTGATCGGCGCCGGCCACACCTGCCGCACCACCCGCCGCGACACTGTGCTGCGAGGGATCGTCACCGACCAGCTGCGTCGGGCCGCCCTGTCCTTTCCCGACGAGGACGTGCTCGTCGGCATGCAGATCAACGATCCGGGCGCCTTCGAGGCGTTCAAGAGCCTCCACGACGTTGTTCCCCGGCCCGGCCACAAGGCGACCGGCGAAGAGCGGGCGTGGGGCCGGCGCCTGGCCAAGCGCTTCGGCATCGGATCGCTCAGCTACGAGGACCGCGTCTTCGCCACCCGCGGCAAGGGCGGACCCCCGGTAGTGCTCGACCACGCCAGCCTCAAGCAGGCTCCGGCCCAGTCGGCCGAGCTGCTCGACAGCCTGGCAGTCGACGACGGCGACACCCTGATAGTCCACGGCTGGGTGATGGCCGAGGAGCTCGAGAAGCTGCTGTAACGCTGCGGCTGTCGCGCCCGCAGATGCGGGCATGCGGTAGGGCTTGAGCCGATGGACTTCGAGCGGGTTGTTCGGGGGCGCCGGATGGTGCGCTCCTTCACCACGCAGCCGGTGGCGCCGGCCGTGGTGGACGAGATATGCGACCTCGCCCGGCGAGCGCCGACCGCGGGCCACACCGCGGGGGTGGAGTTCCTGGTGCTGGAGGGCGACGACACCGCGGCCTACTGGGATGTCACGCTGCCCGCAGGGGCCGAGCGGGAGGGCTTCGCCTGGCCGGGCCTGCTGGCCGCGCCGGTGCTGGTGGTGGTGTGGGTTGATCCCGGCGCCTACGTGGCCCGCTACCGCGAGCCGGACAAGGCTCACACCGGCCTAGGCGCCGGCGAGGAGGCCTGGGAAGTGCCCTACTGGTTCGTCGACGGCGGAGCGGCGATGATGACCATGCTGCTGGCGGCCCGAGATCGGGGGCTCGGTGCGGCCTTCTTCGGCATGTTCAATCACGAGGAGGCGGTACGACGGCGCTTCGGCGTGCCGCCGGGACGGCGCGGCGTGGGCACTGTCGCCATCGGCCACCGCGCCGGCGACGACCGGCCCAGCCGTTCCGCCAACCGTGGCCGCCCCGACCTGGCCGAAGTGGTCCACCGGGCCCGCTGGCAGCGGTGAGCAGCGCGCCGGTATGGCGGAGCGCTGGCGGTACCCTGCGCAACGATGGCCTCGGCGCGAGTCCCGCTCGTCGACTACCTGCGTCTTGAGCCCGAGCCGCATCTGGTCGCCCAAGAGTGCCGCAGCTGCGGGGCGCGCTTCTTCGACCGCCGCAACGCCTGCGCCCGCTGCGGCCGCAACGACTTCAAGACCGTTCCGGTCGACGGCGGCGGCGACCTGAGGTCGTTCACCATCGTCCATCGGGCCGCCCCCGGTATTCCGGTGCCGTTCGTGTCTGCCATCGTTCTCGCCGACGACGGCACCTGGGTGCGCTCCAACGTCGTGAATTGCGACCCGACCCCCGAGACGGTCAGCCTGGGCATGAGGGTGCAGCTCACCACCTATCCGATCGGCGCCGACGACGACGGCACCGAGGCTCTCGCCTTCGGCTACGAGCCCGTCTGAGGCAGCGAGGAGGCACAGGCAACGATGGCAGCTCAGATTGCGCCCGACTCGAGGCCGCGCCGCGCTCGCACCGGTGGTGGCACAAGCAGACCAGCGGCAGCTCAGATCGCTCCCGACAGTGTGTGGGTGTTGGGTGCTCACATGACCCGCTTCGCCCGCTTTCCCGACCAGGATCTGATCGATCTGGCCGCCGAGAGCGCCATGGGGGCGCTGGCCGACGGCCAGGTCACCGTGGGCGACATCGACGTGTTGGCCTGCGGCTCGCTGTTCGAGGCTTCGGGCGCGGTTGGCCAGCGGCTCCAGAAGCAGATCGGCCAGACCGGGATTCCGGTCTACAACGTGGCCAACGCCTGCGCCACCGGGGCCACCGCGGTTCGCACCGTGATGATGGCCATCGGTTCGGGCGAGGCCCAGATCGGCCTGGCGGTGGGGGTCGAGAAGATGGGCAAGATGGGGCTGCTGGGCGGAGCGACCAAGAAGGAGAAGCAGGTCTTCGAGCCGTCGGGGCGCTACGGAGCGGTCACTGGCGTGGACGGCTATCTCGGCACCGCCACCATGCCCGGCGTGTTCGCCCAGGCCGGCATGGCCTACGCCCACGATCACGACGGGGTCGGCTTCGAGCAGTTCGCCCGGGTGGCCTACAAGAACCATCTCAACTCGACGCTGAACCCGCTGGCGCAGTACCAGAAGGAGTTCTCGCTGGACGAGATCATGGAGTCGCCCATGATGAGCTACCCCAACACGCTGCTGATGTGCTGCCCGACCGGCGACGGCGCGGCCGCGGTGGTGCTGGTGTCGGGGGAGCGGCTGGCGTCGATGCCGGCGGATGTGCGGAGGCGGGCGGTGAAGGTGTCGGCTTCGGTGCTTACCTCGGATCCGTTTACCGAGGACTGCCAGGTGCAGCCCGACGTGAACACCCTCACCCGCAACGCCGCCGCCCAGGCCTACGAGAAAGCCGGAGTCGGTCCTGAGGATCTCGACCTGGTGGAGCTCCACGACTGTTTCGCCACCGCGGAGCTGATCCACTACGACAACCTGGGCCTGTGCGAGCCCGGCGCCGCCGGGGATTTCATCGACTCGGGCGGCCCCTTCCGCGACGGCAATATCCCGGTGAACGTCTCCGGCGGTTTGATCTCCAAGGGCCACCCCATAGGCGCCACCGGCGTGGCCAACATCTACGAGATCGCCACCCACCTGCGAGGCGAGGCCGGCCACCGCCAAGTAGAGGGAGCCAAGGTCGGCCTGGCCCACGTAATAGGCCTAGCCTCAGCCTGCGGAGTCCACATCCTAGAAAAATCAGCCGCCTGACCGGCCGAGCCTGGCAAGTCCACATCCCAGAGCGAACGTCGGCCACACGCATATGCGGGGTCTGCGAGTCGCGCGTTCTGCGTCAGCCCCAGTGGATGCTTCTGTATTCCATCATGTCGTCGCCGTGAAGCTGCTTGGTGGCATTGCCGATGCGGACCCAGAACTCCGAGTACTCGCCTCCGACGCCTTCGAGGGCCTTGGCAAAGACGGGCTTGCCCGCCGATGCCACCGAGACGGCACAAACCACGCTGTTGGCGAGGTTCTCGAAGCTGACACGGACAATCCCGGCGGTGGGAATTGAGAGATTCTTGTCGAGCAATTGGTGAAGGAACAGCTCGTAGCCGTCCCGGTTGCCTCGCTGCCCGAGGGTTCGCATGTCCGCGTCGAGGCCGATCACGTTGCCGTTGTCGTCGACACCGATCAGCAGCTTGCCGCCTTCAGCGTTGAGGAACCCGCATACCGTCTTGACGACGACATGCTCCATGGTCTTGTCGCGCATCTTGGCTCGCAGGTTCCAGCGGGCACTGGACTTGAACTCGACAGTCTGCGACTCCCCCACTCTCAGCAATTCGGCGACTCCCTCCGCGGCCTCTGGCATGCGCTCCTCCCACAGCGTGTTGAACCCGGCATGCACTACCTTGGCCATGAGCGTTCGCCGCCTCTCAAGGAACTTCGGGAAGTCGAGCTGTTCCCAACCCATTGGCAGGGCGTGATGGCGGATCTGTTTGGCGAGGCGACCTGGATCGAGTCCGTTCGTCATCGCGGGCCAGTAATCGCGGGGGTCGTCCGCAGCGATGGCGGCGTTGTCGGGCCAGTCGAGATAGGCCATGTTGGCGATGGCGTTCACCTGGCGAACCCCGGTGAAGCCCTTGGCGGCGAGGTGTGCTCGGGGGAACAGGTGGTGGCGCTCGACGGACCGCGGAGCAGTGATGGCGGGATCGAACAGGTCGCGCAGGCGGAGGTCGCTAAACAACGCCTCAGCATCCAGAAGAATCAGAGCCGCTTGATAGGCCGACAGGACCGGCGACCTCGACGAGGAGGTATCGAGTCGGTTCGGCAACGAGATATCCCAGTAGTCGTTGGTGAACGTGGCTCGAACCAGGCGGTCGAGTTCGTCGCAGAAGGCATGCCCGTCGTTTGGTGCCAGCGCGGCCAGTCGGCCGAGATCAGCCTCGATCTGGGTCTCGTGGGAGCCTGTGTAGCGGCCCGTTGTATGGGACATGAAGAACCAGCGGGCGATTACGGCTCTGAGCGCCTTGTGATCGAGTCCGAAGTCGCGTCGGCCGATCAACCATATGACGTAGGCGTATACGAGGGCATTCCTCGAGGTCACCATGCGTCCGCTACGGAAACCGGCCTGGGCGATACACCTGAGGAACTCGTGCCAGTTGCTCAAGTCGAGCACCTCGTCCTGAGCCTGCTCCAGTCTCTCGAATTGGTCGATTCGGCGAGCCTCCGTGACCTCTCCAGAGTCCAGATCCTTGCCCCTAAGGAGGTTGTAGACGTGGCGAAGTTCGCCGCGCCGGAAGGCGAGCCCGACTCCTACGCGAAGCAGTTGGTCGGCGCTGGGGTCGATGAAGTGGTTTCTGGGTGAGGGTCCGGTGACGCTCTTGTCCACCGCCTGACGGCAGAACTCCTCAAGCTGGCGCCGACCTTTGTCCCAATGAACCGACATCAACGTCAAGATGAAGTCGGATGTCCTGAGATGAACGCCCTTGGAGTTGGTGCGCACGAAGATCTCAGCGACCTGTTCCTCGTTGGCCTGATCACTCAGTTCGACTACCTGGAAGCGGAAGTCGCGAAGGTCGCGGACCCGGTCGATGCGCTCCTCCAATTCGTTCTGAATGTCGTTCCATCCGCCATCGGCGTCGTCGAACGTCGCCCCGCGGTGCGAGCCCAGTCGATCGAGGAACGAACGGACCGTCGATTTGTACTTTCCGGCCCAGAGATCCGTGATGTCGGCTACGTACTCCGGGTCGCGCTTGATGGCCGCATCGGTGACCTCGAAGCTCTCGTCCTCGGGGCGGAATGCGATCCGGATCGTCTTCTGGCGAAACCGGTTGGTCAGCACAGCGCTGCCCGTCAGCACCGCGAACAGCGATGTAAGGCGCTGCTGCCCGTCCACAATGAGAAGCCGTGCTACGCTGTCGTTCTCGCCTCCGCCTACCTGACGCATGCCGACCTCGGCACCCGTTTCCCAGAACATCAAGGTTCCGACGGGATAGCCCCGATAGAGCGAGTCGAAGAGGTCGCGTACCTGGGTGGCTGACCAAACGAATGGGCGTTGAATGTCGGGCAGCGCGATCTTGCCGTGCTTGATCTCCTCGATCAGATGCATGAGCGTGTAGCCGGTGTCGCGGTAGACGGTCTGAGGCATGGCTCGTTTCCTCGGGGTGGAGCCGACCACGTTAGCGGAGGATGGTCGGATCAGCCGGAACGTGGGTTTGCTAGCCGGCCGCCTCCAACCGCCCGGGCTACAGCACCGCCAAACCGCGAGCAGTCTGAGCCGGAGTATCAGAAGACGCTCAAGTGCGACAAGTGGGAGCTTGTTCTGCCTGAATTGGCCCTTGAGCCCTCCAACAACGCTCATGGCTACATGTGAATGATTGATTGTCATACCCCTTTGGGATGATGTTGACATGCTGATTGACGCTGCCCGACGGGTTGAAGCTGCGGCCAGGGAGACGCTGGTGCTGGTCCATGAGGGCTCGGCTTCGTGTGCTGAGATGCGAGAGGCGCTCGCGGTGTTGAAGTCGGCGGCGGCCGTCACGTCTGCTGCGCAGACTTCGGCGGCTGCTTCGATTGCGGGGCGGGAGCGGCATGGCGACGGCGGCGCGCAGGTGCTCGCGGACAGCGCGGGGCTGGCTCGGCGCGACGCGGTGGGCCTAGTCAAGACGGCTCGGGCGGTGCAGGCCGCACCCGCGGTGCGAGACGCGGTGGAGTCGGGGCATGTGTCTCAGGCCAACGCCAGACGGCTGGCGGAGGCCATCGAGCGCACCAGCGCAGAGGCGGTCGGGTCCGATCCGGATCTGCTGGCCAAGGCGGCTTCGATGCGGCCCGAACATTTCACTCGCGAGGCTCGGCAGTGGACCGCTGAACGCCAGCGAGACGGCGGCGAGGCCGACTACCGGCGCCAGCGGGCTCGGCGCCGTGTTCGGGTGTGGGGTGCGGACGACGGGATGGTGCACATACACGGCGAGTTCGACCCCGCAACCGGGCAGCGCATCGGCAACCGGCTGCGAGCCGAGGCCGCCCGCATGCACGACTCCGACAAGAAGCGGGTCGGCGCTGGCATCGAGCGGCGGAGCTTCGACCAGTGCATGGCCGACGCGCTCGACAGCCTCACTGCCGACCGCACGGTGGACAACGCAACGAGCGATGGTACGGGCAGGCCCTTCGCCGACATCTGCGTAGTCGCTCATGTCGACGACACCACCGGCGAACTCATCGCTGAACTGCCCGACGGAGTGCGCCTGCCTGCAGCCGTGCTGGAAGAACTGGCCTGTATCGCCAAGTTCACCGGTGTCGTCTACGACCGCGGCGGCAAGCCCATCTGGCGGGCGCATTCCGTGCGTAGCGCCACCGAGTCCCAGCGCCAACTCCTCCTCGCCCGCCACGGAGGCTGCTTCCACTGCGCCGCCCATCCCGCGTTGTGCCAAATCCACCACATCACGCCGGTGTCGCAGGGCGGTCCGACCCGACTCGACAATATGGTCCCGGTCTGCTGGGACTGCCACCAGAAGATCCACCACCACCAATGGCGGATACGCACCACTAACGGCGTGCATACCCTCCACCCGCCCGAGCAAGCCCACTACGGCCCCGCCCGCGCCCCCGATGAACCGATCCTGCATCTGCCGGGCACGGTGGCCGATCCAGCCGCCTTGGGCTGGCCCGGCACGGGCACAGGCCGTCCGTCGGAAGAACTTCTTGAGAGGCGGCAAGCGCAGTTATGAGCTACAATGTAGAACATGGTGGAGATTGGGGTCAGGGCACTCAAGCAGAATGCTTCCGGAGTGGTTGCTGACGCGGCGGCCGGTGAGGTGGTCACCATCACCCTGCGGGGCCGTCCGGTGGCCCGGATGACCGCCATCGCATCGTCGCAGCTGGAAGAGCTAGTTGCGTCGGGCCGGGCCCGCCCGGCTCGGGGAGACATCAGAGACTTGCCTGCTCCGCTGGAAGGGCCCCGTCTCTCGGAGCTGCTGGAGGCCATGCGAGCCGAGGAGCGATACTGACCGTGGCCCACTACCTGGACACGTCTGCGGTAGTCAAGCTGATCGTTCGGGAACCTGAGACGGATGCACTTCGCTCTTGGTTCGCGGCGGAGGACCGCGAGCCCGTCTCTTGCGATCTGACCCGCACGGAGCTCATGCGGACTGTGAGGCGCGCCGCTCCCGACCTCGCTACCCGTGCCAGACGAGCACTCGACAAGATCACGCTCACGCAGGTGACTACCGGCGTGTTCGAGCGGGCGGGACAACTCGAGCCCGTCGCGCTGCGCAGCCTCGACGCCATACATCTGGCAGCGGCGCTGAACTTGGGCGACGACCTCGGTGGCCTCGTCACCTACGACCTAGCACTGGCCGGCGCAGCCCGCTTCTGCGGCATAGAGGTGATCGCACCCGCCGACGCGTGATTCGGCGAACGTGCTCGGTCCGCTACGGGCGGACCGTGTGAACGCCTGGCCGCGGTCGAGGCCGTAGCCGCACTCGACTCGAGCGATCGCGGCTGAGCGTCACGGATCTCGCCCGACATCGCTCAGCGAGCCGGGATGACTTGGATCAGTTCGTGGCTGTCCAGGGCTCGGCCGATGCCAGCGTCGGCGGTGACAAGCGGGCGCCCGAGGCTCTCAGCGAGCCCGACATACAGTGCGTCGTAGAAGCTGAGGCGGTCGCGCAGCTGCCAGGCCCGCTCAGCCAGGCCGCCGTGATGGGGGTGGCGGCGAGCGATCATCGCCTCGGCCCGGCGCCGGGCGACCACGGCGGCGTCGACATCGACCTCGCCCCTCAGCACCAGCCCTCGAAGCGCCTGCCCCGTCTCGGCATCGATGAGGAACGGCGCCACCCGTCGCCGGCCGCGGAGGTGCTGCCTCGCCTGGTGCCCGGCTTCGGAGGCATCGACCACCGCCGCGACCAGTGCGGAGGCGTCGACGACGACGGTGCTCGGACTCACCGGCGCCCACGGTCGATGTCGTCGAGCATCGCCTCCACGTCCAGCCTGATGCCGTGGGCGGCCACGAACCGTTCCAGGTCGGCGAACAGTTCGTCGTCCTCAGGCTCGCTCGCCAACCGCTCGACAGCCTGCTTCATGTACGCCTGGATCGACTGTCCCGCCGCTCGGGCCCGTCGCCGGATCACCTCGTAGGCCTCTTCGGAGACATCTCGGATTTGTATTGTCGCCATGCATGCACAATAGCGCAGCAGCGCTGATCTGCCAGCACTAGCCAGCATCAGGAACTCCGCTCGGTTACGGGTGGACTGTGAAGGCCCCGCGGCGGCCGGGTCCGTAGCGGTAGACACGAAAGTCATTGTCGAGGGCCAGCGCGTCGACGATGGCCAATCGCTCCATCAGCGCCCAACTCGTTCGATCGGTGAGCGAGAAGGCTTGATCGGCGAAAATCGCCGCGGCTGCCTCGGCCGCGGCGAGATCGGCGGAGGTGACGCATTCGACACGGGCAATTCCGGCTGTGACGGTGGCCACGGCCCGGTTGGCAAGAGCATGACCGACGCGCGCGTTCACGAGGTTCCACAACTCGGCGAGGACGAGGTCGCTGGTGAGCAGTGCGCCCTCGTGATCCTTCAGGAGCGTTCGGGCAACTGCACTGTGGGCATCGCTGTTGTCGGCGGCGGCATACCAAATGCTGGTGTCGACGAAGGTGTGGGCCACCGGCTAGAGACCCTTGGCCGCGAACCGCTCATCGACGGCTCGGCTGATCATGGCCTGCTTGCCGTCGGCGATCCTCGACCCTCCACTGTCGAACAGCCCGAAGATCGCCGAAGGGTCGCCTGCCGGCGCTTGCGGCTCCAGATCACGGGCCACGAGACGGCGGATGTACTCCGACAGCGAGATGCCGTCAAGAGCCGCCCGGCGCTTGGCCGCGGCGTGGTGGTGGTCCGGAATCACGATCATCGTTCTCATGCCCTCAGTATGGCATATAAAGCAGAGCATAATATATGCCACAACTTCTCGGAAGTGGAGCGAACCCCTGCATCCGGCGAAGAGTGCCGGAAGTTCAATCAGTCAGGTGTGAAGCTGGGCGACTAGGTGTTCAGGGGTGGATGAGGGGGACTGGCAGGCGAAGTCTCGACACACGTAGGCGAAGCCCTCGGGGCGGTGGTGCCATAGCGGGGAGTCGTAGGGCTCGCCCCAGGCCAGGACCGCATTGGGCAGGTAGCGGTTCTGCACCGCGGTCACAAGATCGGGGCGGTTGCCCACCACCGCGATCTCGTCGATGCCGCCTGCGGCTAGGTCCAGTGCCTCCAGCGCCCGGCCGAAGGCGGTGGGGTGCTGGGTCGCGGCCGAGCCGAGCAGCTCGATGATGCGGCGGGCGTGCTCGTTGTAGCGGGGCTCGCCGGTCAGCGCGGCCAGCCGCAGCAGGCCGCAGGCTGCCAGCGACTGGGCCGACGGGGTGGCGTTGTCCATCAGGTCTTTGGGCCGGGTCACCAGCTTCTCGGCGTCGTCGCCGGTGGTGAACACGCCCCCGGCTTCGGGGTCCCAGAACAAGTCCAGCAGGCCGTCGGCGGTGGCCCTGGCCTCGTCGATCCAGCGGGCCTGTCCCGACAGCTCGCCCAGCCTGGTGAAGGCGTCGATCAGCGCCGCGTAGTCCTGGGCGTAGGCCAGGTGGCGGGCCTGGGCCGGGCGTTCGGCGTTGCCGGCCTGCCAGGAGCGCATCCAGCGGCCGTCGCCGCGCCGCAGGCTCGCCACTAGGAACTCGCCGTTGGCCAGCGCCGCCGCCCGCCACTCGGGGTTGCCGGTGGCCGCCGCAGCCTCGGCCAGCGCCGACAGCATCAGGGCGTTCCATTCGGTCAGGACCTTGTCGTCGAGGCCGGGCCGCACCCGGCTCTCCCGGCACGCGAACAGGGCGGCGCGGGCCGCCTCTACCTCGGCAGGCCGGATCAGGTCGCCCCGCACCGGCCGGTTCAAGATGTTGGCCACCTCGAAGTTGCCGGCCGCGGTCACACCCCACCAGTCGGCGGCGGCATCGGCGGCCTCCGAACCGGCCGCGTTCTGCGCCACCGCTCGCAGCTCGGTCTCGGACCACACGTAGAACTTGCCCTCGACGCCCTCGGAGTCGGCGTCCTCGGCCGAGTAGAAGCCGCCGTCGGCGTGGCGCAGGTCCCGCAGCACGTAGCCGACCGTCTCGTCCACCACTTGGCGGTACACCGGCTCGCCGGTCACCATCCAGGCGTGCAGGTACGCCCTGGTCAACAGCGCATTGTCGTAGAGCATCTTCTCGAAATGGGGCACGAGCCAGCGGCGGTCCACCGAGTAGCGGGCGAACCCGCCGCCGAGGTGGTCGTAGATGCCGCCCGATGCCATCGCGTCGAGGCTGGTCCGCACCGCTCGCAGCAGTTCTGGGCGGCGGCTGCGGTGATGGATGCGCAGGGCCGAGGCCAGCGTCATGGCCGCGGGGAACTTGGGCGCGCCGCCGAAGCCGCCCCACTCGGGGTCGAAGGAGGCCAGGATGGCGTCACCGGCTCGGTCCAGGGCTCGGACGTCGTCGGCGGCGTCGGCAGACTCCGCACCCAGCGACGCGGCGGCACGTGAAGTCCGGTCGATCAGGGCCACCAGCTGGTCGGCCTGGGCGTGCACATCGGATCGGCGGTTGGTCCAGGCGTCGTCGATGGCCGCCATCACCTGGCGGAACGAGGCCATCTGGCCCCGGGGCCGGTCGGGATAGTAGGTGCCCCCGAAGAAGGGCCGTCCGTCGGGGGTCAGGAACACGGTCATCGGCCAGCCACCCCGGCCGGTCATGGCCTGCACCGAGTCCATGTAGATGGCGTCCACGTCGGGACGCTCCTCCCGGTCGACCTTCACGTTGACGAACAGCCGGTTCATCACCGCCGCCGTCTCGGGATCCTCGAACGACTCGTGGGCCATCACATGGCACCAGTGGCAGCTCGAGTAGCCCACCGACAGCAGCACCGGGCGGTCCCGCTCGACGGCCGCCGCGAAGGCCTCCGGTCCCCAGGGATACCAGTCCACCGGATTGTCGCGGTGCTGGCGCAGGTACGGGCTGGTCTCGTCGCCGAGCCGGTTCACGCTGCGAGCCTACGGCCGGTATTTTCGATGAGCGTTCGAGCTGGCGGCGGGGCAGACTGGCGCCGGTGAGTGCTGGAGTCCGAGTGCTGGTCGTCGACGACGAGCCCTCGTACCGCGAGGGCCTGCAGGTGGCGCTGGGGGCGGAGGGCTTCATCGTCGACGTCGCCGCCGACGGCGAGGAGGCCCTGGTCGCCTTCGAGGCCCTCGAGCCCGAGATCGTCCTGCTCGACGTGATGCTGCCCCGACTGTCGGGTATCGACGTGTGCCGGCGGATCCGCTCCCTCGCCGACACACCGGTGATCATGGTCTCGGCCCGCCGCGAGGAGATCGACACCGTGGTCGGACTGGAGGTCGGCGCCGACGACTACGTGGCCAAGCCGTACCGGGTGCGTGAGCTGGTGGCCCGGATGCGCACCGTGATGCGCCGCAGCCAGACCCGGCCCGCCGACTCCGCCGACGGTGCAGCCGAGCTGCAGATCGGCGATGTGGCCCTGGACCGCGACCGCCACGAGGTGACTATCGGCGGCAAGTTGGAGCGCCTCCCGCTCAAGGAGTTCGGGGTGCTGGCCCTGCTCATGGAGAACGCCGGGTTCGTGGTCAGCCGCCAGACCCTCATCGACCGGGTCTGGGGGTTCGACTACGTGGGCAACACCAAGACCCTCGACGTGCACATCAAGCGACTCCGGTCCCGCATCGAGCGCGACCCGGCCGACCCTGAGCGCATCGTCACCATCAGGGGTCTCGGCTACAAGTACGTCGCGCCCTGAGCGCTTCGGAGTCGAGCGAACAGGCGCGACGACCGTGCGACTCAAGTGACCGGCACGCAGCTTCGAATATGGGTGGCCGGGGCCCGGCCCCGCACCCTCAGCGCGGGGCTGGTGCCGGTGGCGGTAGGGACGGCCGCCGCAGTGGGGGAGGGTTCGGCGACCGCGTGGTGGCGGGCGGCGGTGGCGCTGGTGGTGGCCATGGCGCTGCAGGTGGGGGTCAACTTCTCCAACGACTACTCCGACGGCGTGCGGGGCACCGACGACTCCACCCGGATCGGACCCCGACGGCTGGTGGGGTCGGGACTGGTCGAGGCTCGCCGGGTCAAGTGGGCCGCGCTGGCCGCGCTGGCTGTGGCTGCCGTCGCCGGAGCAGTGCTGGCCGCGGCGGCCGGCTGGGAGCTGCTGGCTCTGGGAGTGGTGTGCCTGGCGGTGGGATGGCTCTACACCGGCGGGCCGAGACCCTACGGATACCTGGGGCTGGGCGAGGTGTTCGTGTTCGTGTTCTTCGGCCTGGTGGCCACCGCGGGCACGGCCTATGCGCTGTTGGAGCGGCTCGACTGGTTCGCAGTGCTGTGCGGAGTGCCGGTCGGGCTGTGGGCGGTGGCACTGCTCACGGCCAACAACCTGCGCGACATCGTCGGCGACGCCGCCGCAGGCAAACGCACCCTGCCCGTTCGCCTCGGTGAGCGCCGCACCCGGCTCATGTATATGGCGGTGCTGGAAGCCTCCTACGCGGCGGCGCTGGCCGCCTCGCTCGGTGGCCGAGCCGCGGTGGCCGCGGTGGTGGGCGCCCCCTTCGCGGTGTCGGCGGTGCGCCGCGTGCTGCGGGGAGCGTCCGGCCCGGAGCTGATCCCGGTTCTGGGCGCCACCGCCAAGGTCCAACTCGTGTCGGGCCTGGCCATGGCAGCCGGCATCGCAGTCACGTAATCACGGCTGCGGCGGGGGTTTGGCCAAGTCCTCGACCAACTCGGCGCCCTCGACGGCCAGCAGCGAGGCGGGCGGGCACAGGATCTTGCAGTCTCGCGAGCCCCCGCCCACGATCACCTTGTCGCATGCCATGACCCGGGCATCGATCCACACCGGCAGCCCGGCCGGCAACCCGAACGGGGTTACCCCGCCGATCATCATGCCGGTCCGCTCCACGGTGGCGGCTGCGTCGGCGAAGGAGGCCTTGCGGGTGCCGAGTCGGCGACGCACGATCCCGTTCACGTCCAGCCGGGTGGAGGCCAGCACGACACAGCACACCATCGGCCGCTCCGCTGACTTGCCCACCACGCAGATGGCGTTGGCCGAGGCGTCCATCGAGTACCCGTAGCGCTCGCAGAACTGGGCCGTGTCGGCGAAGTCGGGGTCGCACTCCACCACCTCGTACGCCACACCCAGCGCATCGAGATGGGCTACAACCGTGTCGCGGCTCATACTTCAAACCTCCGTTTGCTGCGTTCGGGCTCTCATGGATGACAGTCTGCCAGCGCAGTTCGGAGCGCTGCGCCCGTTCGGGCCTTCGTGGACGGGAGTCTGCGCCCGGTGGTGGTGTCGTCGTGGGTCGGTCTGGCCGAGCCGTTCGGGCTGTCGTGGACGGGAGCCTGCTCAGCTGCGGGTGGCGGTGATCAGCTGGGCGATCCCGGCGCTGAGCTGGCGGCGGTGGACGGCGACGAAGCCCGCAGCCCGCAGCTCGTCCACCAGTACCTCCGCAGCTGGCAGGTAGGCGACCGACTGGGGCAGGTAGCGGTAGGCGCGGCGATCCGACAGCAGCGAGCCGATCACCGGCACGACCCGGCCGAAGTAGACGCCGTGCCCCCAGCGCAGCACGGGGTTGGCGGGAGAGTCCACCTCCAGCACACCGATGCGGCCACCCGGGCGCACCACCCTGGCCAGCTCAGCGAACAGCGGCGAAATAGCGGTGAGGTTGCGCAGGGCGAACCCGCAGGCAGCGCCGTCGAGCACGCCGTCGGGCAGCGGCAGATCGAGCACGTCGGCGTTGACCAGCGGTGCCGGGGCTCGGCCTGCGGGGGCGGCCCGCAGCATTCCCATCGAGAAGTCGAAGCCGACGGGGCGATGGCCGAGCCGGGTCAGCTCCCGGCAGAAGTCTCCGGTGCCGCAGGCCAGATCGGCCACCCTCGATCCCGGCGGCAGGGCCAGCTCGCGGGCGGCTCGGCGACGCCAGGCCACGTCGAGCCGCAGCGTCATGACTCGGTTCACCAGGTCGTAGCGGGGCGCGATGGTGTCGAACATCTCCCGCACGGCCCGGCGCTTGGCCGCGCCGGAAGGCAGATCAGTCACGGCCGAGAGGCCTAGCGGCGCGACCGCTTGGGCCAGTACTGCTGGAAGCTGCGGCTCATGGGATGCAGCAGGAGAGCGACCAGCGCGATGTCGAAGAGCAGATCGATCACATCGACCCACAGCCAGCGCAGAGTGTCGGTCAAGGCCAGCAGCACCCGCAGCACCAATGGAAGCGCCGCAATCGCAACGCCAAGCCTGTATCCCCACCGCCGCTCGTTGGCGATGCCGAAGGCCGCCATCACCTTGCCCACCGCGATGGCCAGCGCGTAGGCGGACAGCAACCGGCCGCCGATGAGGCCGAGCACCAGTGCGAAGCCGCCCTGGAAGTACAGCAGCAACTGCGCGATGTACAGCGTCTGGGGCTGCCGGGGATTGACCCACACCCGGGTCGTCATGCCTCCAGTATGCAGGCACGGGCGGGCTGCGCCGCGATAAAGGCGTCCCGAGGGATTGACTGTGGCACCCAGCAGCGCCGCCATTCGCCCGGCCCGCTGCATACGGCGGCAAGGGTCGCCCGCGAGGCGTTGCCCGTTCGCCTGCCTGCTTGGAGGCCGATAGGATTTTGCTCGCCTATTCGCTCGGCCTCTAAACCATGGCCAGAAACCTGGCGGTACTCTCGGGTCGGTGCGCTACGAGGTCAAGGCTCCGGCGACGGTCGGCGGTGAGACCCAGGTCGTGGTGCTGGCGGGGCGCGGCAGCGGCGAGACGGATGGCATTCTGGCCGAGGCGATGGCCGGGTTGGACGATGCCGACGGCGCCGCGGCCCGACTGTGGATCAGGGAGGTCGCACCGGGCGACGACGCGGCGGCGGGCCGTTTCGGTTTCGAGCCCTACCGAGATCTGTGGCAGCTTCGCTGCGAACTGCCCGCGGCGCCGTCGGGGCTGCAGACCAGAGCCTTCGGGCTTGAAGATCTCGATGAGTTCGTGATGGTCAACAATCGGGCCTTCCACTGGCATCCCGAGCAGGGCGGACTGACCGCCGACGACGTGCGCGACCGTATGGCCGAGCCGTGGTTCGATGCCGACGGCTTCCGCCTGCACCACCGCGAGGGCCGATTGGCCGGGTTCTGCTGGACCAAGATTCACGCCGATCACGATCCGCCGCTGGGCGAGATCTATGTGATCGCGGTCGATCCCGACTTCTCGGGCCGGGGCCTGGGCCGGCCCATGACTCTGGCCGGCCTCGAATGGCTCGCCGGCCGCGGGTTGACCGTCGGCATGCTCTACGTGGAGTCCGACAACCATCCCGCCAACGCTGTCTACCGGCGCATCGAATTCAAGCATCACCACACCGACCGCGCCTACCGCCGGGTGGATACCGACCAGAGGCCGAGCGGATAGGCGAGTGAATCTGCCACATGCGGGCGAGGGCGGCGGCCTCTTGTGGGTGGAGGCCTGCAGCGGCAGTCGTAGACTCGCTCGGTCCGGCCGTGAGCGGAGACGATCATGAACCCCACCGATCTTGTTGATGCACAGAGCCTCCGCGACGACATCCCCGAGTTCCAGCCGGGCGACACCGTCCGCGTCCATGTCCGGGTGGTGGAGGGCAATCGGGCCCGCACCCAGGTGTTCGAGGGCGTAGTCCTGCGCCGCCAGGGCAGCGGCGTGCGGGAGACCTTCACCGTGCGCAAGGTGAGCTTCGGGGTGGGCGTGGAGCGGACGTTCCCGGTGCACACCCCGGTGATCGACCGCATCGAGCGAGTCACGCAGGGAGATGTGCGCCGAGCAAAGCTGTACTACCTGCGCGACCGAGTCGGCAAGGCGGCGAAGGTCAAGGAAAAGCGCTATCGCTGACCATCAGTCCGGCGGTCGGTCGCCGGACCGCTCGAAGCAGGCCCGAGGCGCTTGGGGTGAGCGCATGGTTGCTCGCTGGTACCTCGACGCCGGATACGAGATCCTGGACCGGAACTGGCGGGTGCGCTCGGGCGAGCTGGACTTGGTGCTGTTGCGCGACGGGGAGATCGTCTTCTGCGAGGTGAAGTCGCGTCGCTCAGAGCGCTTCGGGGCCGCGGCGGAGGCGGTGGACCGGCGCAAGCAGCTGCGAATACGGTCGCTGGCCGCCCAATGGTTGAGGGCCAACGGCCGCAGGGGCCGGGTCCGCTTCGATGTGGCCACCGTCACCGGCATCGAGGTACGGGTGATCGAGAGCGCGTTCTAGCGGGTCACACTGGGGCGACGGCGGTCCCAGCAGCCCCGGTGCCAGTGGCGACGCAGGTCGGGCGCCTCGACGGGCACCACCGCGTAGTGGCCGGTTCCGGCCAGGATGGTCCGGTTGCAGCATGGGCAGATGTAGTCCTTGGCCGCCCGGTACGACGGGATGAAGCGGACCTCTACCTCGCCTAGGCGCTCTGGTTCGTCCACCGGCTCAGCCCAGCAGCGCCCACAACACCAGCGCGACGCCCACCAGCAGCCCGGCGGCCACGAATACGAGATCGGCGGGCCGGCGCCGGTGGGGGCGGGTGGGGTCGAAGCCCATGACGCAAGTATCGTGCCGCGCCGTCCCCTCCGCACCCCGGACCCCTGGTGCCATGACCTTCTGCCCCCGATTAGCGCGCCGCCTATTGCCGTTGGTTCTGATCGCAGTGACGACGGCGGTCGGGGCCTGCGCAGCCGACGACGTGCCGAAGGTGCCGGTCGGCCCGGACGGCTATCCGGACCGGGAGCTGGTGGCGGGGCGGCAGGTCTACATCGAGCGCTGCGCCAACTGCCACGGCAACGACGGCAGCGGGGGGCGGGGCACCAGGATCGCCGACGGTCGGATGGTTGCGCAGTATCCCGACATCGGCGCCCAGATCGAGATCGTTGCCGCCGGAGTGCGATCCATGCCCGCCTTCGCCGAGGTGCTCGACCCCGCCGAGATCGCTGCGGTGGTCCGATACACCCGAGAGGTCCTATAGTGCGAGAGGCACTTCTGCTGCTGACGCACTGACAACCCAACGGCTAGCCGCCGGCCGAGTTGACGACGGCCTCCATTTCCTCGGACTACGGAGGCCGCCATGCTCGCTACCGTCCGCTCCGCCACCCTCGTGGGCGTGTGGGGCCATCCCGTCACAGTGGAGGTCCATGTCGCCGACGGGCTTCCGGGGTTCACCGTCGTGGGCCTGCCCGACGCCTCATGCCGTGAGGCCCGCGATCGGGTCCGTGCCGCCATCGTGTCGAGTCGGCTCAAGTGGCCGTCGAAGCGCATAACCGTCAACCTGGCCCCCAGCGACATGCCGAAGTCGGGGGCCGGCCTCGACCTGGCCGTGGCCGTCGGGGTGTTGGTGGCCGACGATCAGCTGGCGGCCGCATCGATCTCCGATGTCGGGGTGCTCGGGCAGCTGGGACTCGACGGATCGGTGCGGCCGGTTCCGGGCGCGCTGCCGTTGGTAGACGCCATGAGCGACTCCTCGGTGGTGGTCGCGGCTCGAGACCGCGCCGTGGCCGAGCTGGTGGCCCGCGACCGGGTCCGTCCGGTCAACAGCCTCAGGGAGACCTTCGACGCGCTGGCCGGGACCGCGCCGTGGCCCGAGCCGCCCGTCGTCCGGCGCACCCGGCGGGTGGATCCCGAACCCGACCTGTCCGACATCGCGGGCCAGCCGCTGGCCCGATGGGCGCTGGAGGTGGCCGCGGCCGGCGGGCACCACCTGCTGCTGGTCGGGCCTCCCGGCGCGGGCAAGACCATGCTGGCCCGCCGCCTGGTGGGCCTGCTGCCCGACCTGTCCACCGAGGAGGCCCTGGAGGTCACCCGGGTCCATTCGGCGGCGGGGCTGGCGCTGCCCGACGGCCTGGTCACCCGCCCGCCGTTCAGGGCGCCGCATCATTCGTCGTCGATGGCCGCGCTGGTGGGCGGGGGCAGCGCCAGGGCGAGGCCGGGGGAGGTGAGCGCGGCCACCGGCGGCGTGCTGTTCCTCGACGAGCTCGGCGAGTTCGCGCCGTCGGTGCTCGACGCCCTGCGCCAGCCGCTGGAGGAGGGCATGATCCGGGTGGCCCGCTCCCAGGGCATGGTCGAGCATCCCGCCCGGTTCCTGCTGATGGCGGCCATGAACCCCTGCCCGTGCGGCGCGGGCGGCACGGTGGGCTGCCGCTGCGCTCCCGGCGCGCTGGCCCGCTATCACCGGCGGCTGTCGGGGCCGTTCGTGGACCGGCTCGATCTGGTGGTGCGGGTGGACCGCCCCGATCCCGCCGACCTGCTCGACACCAGCCCGAGCCCCTCCAGCGCCGAGGTTGCCGGACGGGTGGCCGCGGTGCGGGCCCTGGCCCGGGCGCGGGGCGTGGGCCGCAACGGGGAACTGGACGGCGCCGGCCTGGAGGAGCACGCCCCGCTGGAGGGCGCCGCAACCGAGGTGCTGCGGGCCGCGCTGGCCGAGGGCCGACTCAGCGCCAGGGGACTGCGCCGGGTCCGGACCGTGGCTCGCACCATCCGAGACCTCGAAGACGGCGGCCCGGAACTGCGGGCCGTCGATGTGCTGGCCGCGCTCTCGCTGAGAATGCGCCTCGACAGCGCAGGGGGCCTGGTCCATGGATGAGCAGGATCTTGAGGCCGACAAGCCGGGTGGAGCGGTGCATCACGAGCCAGGCAGCGCAGTGACCGCGGATGTTTGTGTCGATCCGCACCCGCACGCTGGCCCGACGGATCGGGGCGCCCACGCCGCCGCGCTGGCCTCGCTGCCCCGGGCGACGCCGCGGCGGCTCGAGCAGCTGCTGGGCCGGCGGGATCCGGCGAAGGTCTGGCGGCAGGTGGAGGCAGGCGACGCGCCCGAGTGGGTGAGGGACGAGAATCTGCAGAACCCCTGGAGGGATCATGCCCGCCGCGCCGACCTAGCCGCGCTGGCTGACCAACTCGAGTCGCTCGAGGCCTGGGTGACGACTCCGGCCAGCGCCCAGCATCCGGTCGCGGTCATCGGCGACATCGATCCCGCGCCGATCTTGTTCCGGCGCGGGCGGGTGCCCGATCCGGCCCGGCCCGCAGTGGCGATAGTGGGCACCAGGCGCTGCACCCCCACCGGCCGCTCGGTGGCCATGGAGCTGGGAGCGGGACTGGCCCAGGCCGGTGTGACGGTGGTCTCCGGCCTTGCCCTGGGGATCGACGGCGCAGCCCATCGGGGCGCGTTGGCCGCGGACGGGGCACCGGTGGTGGGAGTGGTGGGCAGCGGGCTCGACGTGGTGTACCCCAGAGGCAACCGCGACCTCTGGGACGCAGTGGCTGACGCGGGAACCCTGCTGAGCGAGGCGCCGCTGGGCGCCGAGCCCGAGGGCTGGCGCTTCCCGGCCCGCAACCGGCTGTTGGCCGCGCTGGCCGATGTGGTGGTAGTGGTGGAGTCCAAGCGGGCCGGTGGCTCGATGCACACCGTGGAGGAGGCCCTGCGCCGCGATGTGACGGTCATGGCCGTGCCCGGCTCGGTTCGCAACCCGGCCGCGGCGGGCACCAACCTGCTGCTCAGCGAGGGCTGCGCCCCGGCCTGCTGCACCGACGACGTGCTGGTAGCGCTCGGCCTGGCCACCGCGGCAACGGCTGACACCGATCCGGCCGTCGCCCGCCCAAGTGTCAGCATCGACGGCCTCGACCCGCTCCAGAAGAGGCTGCTCGAACTTCTCGACGACGGCCCTGTGAGCCTCGACGTGCTGGTGCTGCGGGCGGCAGCGCCCGTGCCCGAGGTGCTGGTGGCCGCCGAGAGCCTGGAGCGCCTGGGCCTGCTAGCCCGAGACGGCGCCCGAGTCCTGCGAGCCTGACTCCATCAGCGTGGCTTGGTTACGGGATCTGCTGTTGAGCCGCCGTCGCCTGCTGATTAGATTGGCGGCAGCGCTCGAAGCGAGTGGCGGTCGAAGCGGGCCAATGCTGTGGATAACTAGACTCTTGGTGTGGGCAGCTGGGGCTTGGGGGTGTGGCTCGACTCTCTGAGCGGGGTGGCCGACTCCACCCGAGCCGTGTACGAGCGGGACGCGGGCGCCTTCGTCGGATGGTTCGTCGATGTCGGCATCGACGGTCCCGCGTCGGTGGACCGCAGGACCGTGCGGCGCTATCTGGCCGACCTGGGCGCCAACCGCTACGCGTCCCGCACCGTCACCCGCAAGGTCTCGGTGCTGCGCCGCTATTTCGATTGGGCCCGCCGCACCGGCCGGATCGATGCCGACCCCACCGTCGGGCTGGTGGCGCCGAGAGGGCCGTCGCGGCTGCCGCAGGTGCTCAAGGACGACCACATCCGCACCCTCATCGACAAACCGGCCCGGGCCGGCGACGACGCGGCCCGCGATGCCCGCGACCTGGCCATAGTCGAGCTGCTGTACGGAAGCGGCTTGCGGGTGAGCGAGCTGTGCGGCCTGCGCCGCGAGGATCTGGACTTGGCCCGGGGCGAGGTCCGGGTCTGGGGCAAGGGCGCCAAGGAGCGGCTGGTGCCGATCAGCGATCCTGCCGCGGCCGCGCTGCAAACCTGGCTCGACGCCTGGCGCGGGGCCTTCGTCACTGCCGACACCCCCGCGTCCGCGGTCTTCTTGAACCAGCGGGGCCGGGCCATGACGCCCCGCGATGTGCGCCGGGTGCTCGACCGTCGCAGCGTGGTGCCGACCCATCCCCACGCTCTGCGCCACACCTTCGCCACCCATCTGCTCGACGGCGGTGCCGACCTGCGGGCCGTTCAGGAGCTGCTCGGCCACGCCGACATAGCCACCACCCAGATCTACACCCATGTGAGCCGCGAGCGCCTGCGCGAGGCCCACCGGTCGTCGCACCCCAGGGCCTGAAGCGAGCAATGCCGCTACCTCCGGGTGTTACTTTGCCGGTTGGTGACTGACCGCCACCCCGATCGGGATCCCGTCTCAGATGAGGATGCGGGAACCGACCAAGACGACACGGCGGCTCTCACCGCGGCGCTGCTGGCTCAGGAGTCGGCCCGCCGCCACGCCCAGGACCGCGCCGGCGAGCAGGCGCTCTTCGCCGACGACCTGCTGCCCGGCGTCGGCGACGAGGAGATGCCGCTGCGCGAGGGCCTCGCCATGGGCGGCGCCTTCACCTTCGTCGTGCTGCTCATGCTCAACAGCCTCGACGAGCTCGAACAGGCCGCCATGGCTGTGCTGGCCCCCGACATCCGCGACACCTTCGGCGTCTCCGACGGCACGATCACCTTCATAGCGTCCGCCTCGGCGGCCTTCGTGGTGCTGGGCGCCTTCCCGATGGGATGGATGGCCGACCGCATGAGGCGGGCACCGATAGTCGGGATTGCCAGCGCGGTGTTCTCGGCGATGGTGCTGTTGTCGGGCTTCGCGGTGAGCGCCGCCATGCTGTTCTGCACCCGCTTCGGCGCCGGCATCGCCAAGTCGAACACGATTCCGGTGCACAGCTCGCTGCTGGCCGATGCCTATCCCATCGGGGTTCGGGGCCGCATCGGCGGGCTCACCCAGTCCACCGGCCGCGCCGTGGCCGCCATCAGCCCGGTCGCGGTGGGCGCGGTGGCGTGGATCGCCGGCGGCGATGAGGGTTGGCGGTGGGCGTTCGGTGTGCTGGGCCTGCCGGTGGCGGTGGTCGCGGTGGCCGCCTTCCGGATCCCCGAACCGATTCGGGGCCAGTGGGAGAAGGCCAGTGTCCTCAGCGAGGTGATCAGGGATCCCGACCCGGCACCCATCTCGGTGGAGGCTGCCTTTGCCCGCCTGCTGAGCATCCAGACCGTGAGAGCGGTGCTGTTCGCGTTCGTAGCGCTGGGTTTCGTGCTGTTCACCATTCCCGTGCAGGCCAACCTGTTCCTCGAGGACGAGTTCGGTCTCGGCGCGTTCGGGCGGGGGGCGGCCATTTCGGTGGCCGGGTTCGCCTCGGCCGCGGTGCTGCCGGCGGTGGGGCTGCGCTTCGACCGGCTGTATCGCCGCGACCCGTCGCTGACGCTGCGGCTGATCGGGGGACTGCTCCTGCCGACCGCGGTGCTGGTGCCGCTGCAGTTCGCCATGCCCAACGAGTACCTGTTCGTGATGGTGGACGTGCCCCGGGCCGTGCTGTCGGCAGCCGCATTCGCCCTGGTCACTCCGGTGGTGTGGTCGATCGTGCCCTACCGGCTGCGAGGCCTGGGCATGGCGCTGATCACCCTGTTCATCTTCCTGTTCGGCGCGATGGGCGGATCTCTGGCCGCGGCGTTCCTGGTCGACTCCTATGGGGTGCGGACCGCGGTGACGGTGCTGGCCCTGCCGGCGGTGACCATCGGCTCGCTCTACTTGATCCGGGGCTCGCGTTCGATCAATCACGACCTGTCGATGCTGGTGGCCGAGCTCAACGAGGAGCAGGCCGAGCACGACCGCAGGCGCGCCGACCCCGAGTCCCCCCCGGCGCTGCAGGCCAGCAGCATCGACTTCAGCTACGGAGCGGTGCAAGTGCTCTTCGACGTCTCCTTCGAGGTGGGTCGGGGCAAGACCCTGGCCCTGCTCGGCCCCAACGGCGCGGGCAAGTCGACCGCGCTGGGCGTGGTCACCGGACTGTTCACGCCCGAGCGGGGCGAGATCCGCATGCACGGACGCTCGATCACCTACACCACCCCCGAGCAGCGCTGTGCGATGGGCGTGCAGATGCTGCCCGGCGGGCGGGGCGTGTTCCGCGACCTGAGCATCGAGGACAACCTTCGCATCGGCGCCTACCAGTTCCGGCGCGATCCCGCCGATGTGCAACGGCGCATCGACCGGGTGGTCGAGATGTTCGAGCAGCTTGATGGCCGTCTCGGCGAGCGGGCCGGCGACCTCTCCGGCGGGCAGCAGCAGATGCTGGCGCTGGCCCGGGTGATGATGCACGACCCTGAGATCCTCATCATCGACGAGTTGAGCCTCGGACTGGCCCCGACCGTCGTGCAAGACCTGGTGGCCAACCTCCAGCGGCTGCGCCAGGCCGGACAGACGATGATCGTGGTGGAGCAGTCGCTTCACCTGGCGCTGTCGCTGGCCGACGACACGGTGTTCCTCGAGAAGGGAGAGGTGCGCCACTGCGGCCCGGCCCGCGAGCTCATCGAGCGGCCCGAACTGATGCAAGCGGTGCTGCTCGGCGCCGACCCTGCGCCGGACTCTGTGGGTGACGCCTCCGCCGGCAGCACAACACCCGCCGACGGTGCCGCTACAGATGGCCCAGGCGACGCCTCCGCCGACAGCGCGGAATCCGTCGACGGTGCCGCGGCCGGTGGCCCAGGCAGCGCTGACAGCGCCGAGTTGCGGTCCGACTCGGGCGACGGAAGCTGAGACACGGTGGTTCTGGCAGCCTGGATCACCCGCCAGCTCGTGTTCAACGGGGCGGTCACCGGCCTGGTCATCGGCCTGCTCGCCATGGGCATCGTGCTCATCTACCGCTCCACCCGGGTGATCAACTTCGCGGTGGGGAACTTGGGGCTGCCCGCAGCCGGCCTGTTCGCCCTGATGCAGATCGACTGGGGCTTCCCGTTCTGGATCGGCTTGGCCACCGCTCTGCTGGCGGGCACGCTGGCCGGCGCGCTGGTGGAGTTGACGGTCGTGCGCCGCCTGTTCAGCCGCCCCCGAGTGATCTTGCTGGTGGCCACCGTTGGGGTGGCCCAGCTGATGCAGGCGGTGATCGCTGCGCTCCCCGACATTTCCGACACGTCACAGCGCTATCCGGTGGCGGCCCGCACCATCTGGGAGAACGCCCCGTTCGCCCTGCGCATCGCCGCTCCCCAGGTGGCGATCATCGTTGTGGTGCCCGTCGTAGCGGTGGCGCTGGGCTGGATGCTGAACCGCACGACCTTCGGGCGGGCCGTCGCCGCTTCGGCCGCCAACCCCGACCTGGCCCGCTTGTCGGGCGTGAACCCGAAGGTGGTGTCCACGTTCGTGTGGACCGCGGCCGGCCTGCTGTCGTCGCTTTCGATCATCTTGCTGAGCGGTCAGTCGGGGGCGGTGACCGGCCTGGAGAACCTGGGGCCGCTCACGCTGGCCCGAGCGCTGGCCGCGGCCGCCATAGCAGGAATGAGATCGTTTCCCCGAGCAGTCATGGCCGGGCTCGCCATCGGGGTGATCGAAGCGGTGGTGAGGTTCAACTACCTGTCCGAAGCGGGTCTGATCGACTTCCTGCTGTTCTGCGCGGTGCTGGTGGCGGTCTACGTGCAGAGCCGCAGCAGCCCCGAAGAGGCCTTTCTGGCCAACGTGGCGCGTATTCGACCGGTGCCGGCACGTCTCGAACGGCTGCTGTGGGTGCGGGCGCTGCCCCGGGTCGCCCTTGCCGCCGGCCTGGCCTTCGCCGTCGTGTTGCCGCTGATCGTGACGCTGCCGTCGCGGCACCTGCTCTACGCCACGGTGCTGGGCTTCGCCATCTGCGCCATGTCGGTCACGGTCATTACCGGCTGGTCGGGCCAGCTGTCGCTGTCGCAGATGGCCTTCGCGGGCATCGGAGCGCTGTCGGGAGCGGCGTTCAGCCGGGGCTTCGAGCTCGATATCGGCTGGCGGAGCTTCCGGCTGCTCGATGTGGAGGCGGTCGGGGTGCCGTTCGTGGTGTCGATCCTGCTGGCGACACTGTTCACCGCTTTGGCTGCCGCGCTCATCGGCGCGGGAGCGCTGCGGGTGCGGGGCCTGATGCTGGCGGTGAGCACGTTCGCGTTCTCGATCGCCGCCACGCAGTACCTGTTCCGCCGACCGTTCTTCACCGGCGGGAGCAGTTCGAGCGTTCCCTACGACCGGGGCACCCTGTTCGGCATCGACCTGGCGTCTCAGCGGTCGTACTACTACTTCACGCTGGGCGGTTTCGTGATCGCCTATGCGGTGGCGTCGAGGCTGCGGCGCAGCGGCATAGGACGCTGCACCATCGCGGTGCGCGACAACCCGGCCAACGCTGCCGCCTACACCGTGAGCCCCGCACGGGCGAAGCTCTCCGCATTCGCCCTGGCCGGGGGGCTGGCCGGCTTCGGGGGCGCGCTGCTGGGCGGCCTGGTGCAGAACATTCGCTTCTCGCAGGTGCTGTTCCAGGTGGAGGACTCGCTGCGGGTGGTGGGCATGGCCGTGATCGGCGGGCTGGGCTCGCTCACCGGGGCGGTGCTGGGCGCAGTGTGGGTCGAGGGAATGCCGGCCTTCTTCGGCGACAACGACCTGGTGCCGCTGTTCACGTCGAGCATCGGGCTGCTGGTCATCATCATGTACCTGCCCGGCGGCTTCATCGGTGTGGTCTACGCCGCCCGCGACAGCCTGCTGGGCTGGCTCGAGTCTCGGCTGCCGGTCGAGGACGCTCCCGCTGTGGCCCGGTCGTCGCTCGCCGGTCTGAGCCGCCGCGATGTGGATGCGGTCGATGTCCCCGAGGTTGTGCTGCGCACCGAGGACGTGTCGGTGCGATTCGGAGGCAATCAGGCCGTCTCCGCGGTCAGCATCGAGGTGCGCCGCGATGAGATCGTCGGCCTGATCGGCACCAACGGCGCCGGCAAGACCACGCTGATGAACGCGGTGGGCGGGATGGTCGGCTACGAGGGCCGGGTGGAACTGATGGGACGGGACCTGGCCGGCGCATCAGCGGCGCGCCGTGCCCGGGCCGGTCTGGGTCGGACGTTCCAGGGCGCCACCCTGTTCCCCGAGCTGACCGTGCGCGAGACGGTGATGGTGGCGCTGGAGGCCAGGGGCCGCACGCCGTTGCTGGCCACTGCGCTGCACCTTCCCCACACGCTGGCCCACGAGCGGAGCCGCCGCGCCGAGGCCGACGAGTTGATCGACTGGTTCGGCTTGGGCGCCTACGCCGACCACTACGTGTCGGACCTGTCCACCGGCTCCCGGCGCATTGTCGAGCTGGCCGGCTTGCTGGCGCTCGACGCCCGCGTGTTGTGCCTCGACGAGCCCACCGCCGGAGTCGCCCAGCGCGAGACCGAGGCGTTCGCCCCCCTCGTCCGCAGGATGCGCCACGACCTGGGCGCCGGAGTCCTGCTGATCGAGCACGACATGACGGTGATCATGGGAGTCAGCGATCGGGTCTACTGCCTGGAGTCGGGCTCGGTGATCTCCGAAGGCACTCCCGACGAGGTCCGCAACGACCCGCTGGTCATGGCCAGCTACCTCGGCGCCGTCAGCGAGGCCGGTTAGCGGCGGCGCGGTGGCCGCAGGCTTGTCGGCGCGACCCATCAGAACTGATCTGTCACGGTGGGCTTCAGGGCTCCGCAGCTGCATACGCGGCACCGGCGGCTGTCGCGGCCCGTCGCTATACTGCGGCGCTCGTCGGGGGCGGTCTGCGTTGGCGAATTCCGCCAATGGTCCCGCAGACATCAGCGAAGGGGCACGGCGCCATGATTCACATGCCGACACGGAGCGCGCTGGTGGAAAGGGCGGTGGCCTTCGTTGCGGTAATGGCCCTGGCGGCCGCGGCCTGCGGCAGCGATGGCACTGCAGACGACGAGGCGTCGGCGAGGGACGCCGGTGCCGGTAGCGACGTGGACAACTCCAGCAGCGACAGTTCCACTGCTGACAGCTCTAGCCGCGATGCCTCGGACTCCGAGACGGCCGAGCTGGCTGAGAGCGACCTCGAACCGGCAGAGCCCGATGCCGAGTCGGCCGCCGACAGCAGCGCAACCGAGCAGCCGACCGGAGAGGCCGACGAAGCGACCGCGGTCACCGAACCCGCCGAGGAAGTCCCGCCGCCGTTGTCGTGGAGCGGCCCGGTGGCGAACATGGCACCGGCTGATCCCTCAGAGCTCACCGCCTCGTGGCGGGGCGTGACTGCCGACACGATCACCATCGGCGTCTCGATGCTCAACTTCGACCTATTGCAGGAGTTGGGCCTCGTGGCCGCAGGCTGGGGCGACCAGCAGGGCGTGTTCCAGGCGCTGATCGACGACCTGAACGCCAACGGCGGAGTCTTGGGCCGCAAGGTCGAGGCGGTGTATGACTTCTACAGCCCCATCGACGCCGTAGACGCGGAGCGGTCGTGCACGGTTCTCACCCAGGACAAAGAGGTGTTCGCGGCGGTGCTCGGATTCGTCGGTCCGTTGGCCGGCACCGCCGACCCCTGTTTCGTCGGGACAAACAAGACGGTGCTCGTGGGCGGTGAGCATTCCCCCGACGAGCTGGCCCTGGCCGAGGCGCCGTGGTTCAACGTGGAGCCCAGCACTGAGGATCACACGTCCAACCTCCTCGATCTGCTGGTCCAGACGGGCAGAGCCGACGGGGTCCGGGTGTTCGTGGTGTCGCATCAGGCCTCCACGGGCGACGAGCCGGGGGTGCTTGAGGCGCTCGCCGAGCGCGGGATCGAGGTGGTGGGCACTGCCGTCCTCGACGCCAACGACAGCGATACCGCCGCTCAGGACCAGCTGATGCAGGTCATCTCCGAGCGGATCCGAGCCGACGGGGCCGACACCGTGATGATCAACGGCAACCCGTCCGCCGTCATTCGAGGCCTGGGCCTGAACGGGCTGCTCGATTCGGTGACCATGTGGAACAACAACGCGGCCGGGCTCAACAACCTGGGCGAGACCTTCGACCAGGAGTGGGCTCGGGGGGTGATCGCCTCCGACGGCCCCTCCGAGCTCGACATCTGGAACGACGAAGTGTTCCAGGACTGTGTGCGGGCGGTCAACGACGCCGGCATCGGAGCCGACCTGCGGCCCACCGCCGATCTGGCCACCGGCGACGAGGACTGGTTCAGCCCGACCCGCCGGTACTGCGGCCATCTGTCGCTGTTCGTGCAGATCGCGGCCGCCGCCGGCCCGAATCTCACGCCAGAGACGTTCGAGCAGGCGGCCCACACCATGAACGACTTCGCGCTGCCCGGTCTGCCGGCGAACTCACTGTCGCCCACAAAGCTCGGCGCCCGAGACCTCTACCGGCTCACAACCTTCGATCCCGACGTAGGCAACGGCGAGAACGTCCCGCTAACCGACCTGATCGACATAGTCCCCTAGCCGATCCCGGATCTTTCACCTCGACATCCGTGTGAAGTCTGATTGCCATAGCCGCTAGCCGGTGAGGGCTCTCACGACGAGGGTGACGCCTGCGGCTGCCAGCATGACCAGCACGAACCGGTCGAACTGGGCGCCCGACAGCCGGGCTCGCAGGTGCTCGCCGACGGGCAGCACGGCCACGACCGGCCCGAACCCCACCGCGGCCGCGGTCAGCCGGTCGGCGTCGTAGGCCCCGATCGACGCCAGCGACGCGATCTGGGCTGCACCCGCGATCAGGAACAGCACCGACAGCGCGAAGATGTAGGCGTCGCGGGGCAGGCGGTAGGCGTGCAGCCAAGACCCGATGATCGGTCCGGACACTCCCACCGACCCCTGCATGACCCCCGCCACGAGCCCGACTGCCGGTGAGGCCCGCCGCCCGAACTCCGCCGATACGGATACGTCGCCGAACCACAGCGACCGAACCACGAACAGCAGCACCGCCGCCGCCAGCACGATCAGCAGGGGCCGCTCGGGCGCGGAAACCAGGATGAAGGTGCCCGCCACGGTCCCCAGCGCTGAAGTCGCCGACAGCATCCACATGTCTCGGGTGTCGGCGCGAGCATGGCGAGTGCGCCAACCGACCAGCACATTGGCAGCGGCGTTGGGCAGCGTCACCACCGCCACCGCGGTCTCGATGCCGGTCAACGGCGCCAGGATCGGGATAACCACCAGCGGGTAGCCGAGTCCGGTGACGCTCTTGGCCAGCATGGCCAACGCCGAGGCCACGCCAACAAGGATCAGTTCAGTGGTGCTCAAGCGCTCGCTCTGGGACCAGTGTGCGCCGGGTTGCCCAGGGCCCACCGCTCGGCGATGCGCCCGGCTCGATGAAGCACCGCAAACCGCCCCGAAGGTTCGGACGATTCAGCGCCAAGCATCCGTCATCCTACCCCGGCGAGCCCACCCGAATAAGCGCCCAGGCCCACTCCAGGGAGCACCAACTGCCCCCCTGAGCCCCGAATTGCGGCTTGCGCATGGATGCGGCGACGTAGGCTGCGGCGATGGGACGTCCGAAGCGCCGGCGGGGCGGTGGCCGCGTCACACCGAAGAAGAGCCGGCCGCTCCATGACGACCGCCGCGGCGCAGACGTTGTGCAGGTCGACGGCGACTACCTGTATGAGACCCAGGTCCAGGCCGAGCCCCCGCGCAGCCGCCCCGGCAGCGACTTCGAGTTGGAGTTGTTGAGCCGGGATGCCGCGCACCTGATCGCAGAGGTCTCCTCGACGGACGCGCCTGACCTGGACGAGGCCGACTATTGGGCCTCGTGCATCCAGTCCGCGGTTGCGACGAGACGGCACCCGGATGGCGTGGCGGCCTCGGAGATCCTTGCGCACGCCCGCCGGACCGGCGGCTCGGCGGGCGCGGTGCTAGCGGCCGCGGTCGCGGTCTACGGTCCGCCAGGGGCCGCGTCGAGGGCGCGCGGCGTGCTGAGCAGCATTCGCGATTCGTGCCCGGAGGTGCCGGCCTGGATTGACCTGCTCGGCGAGGCCGAGTCGCTGCGGGCCACGAGGACCACCGACCGTTGGGGCGAACGCAGCAACGTGTGCATCGACTACCGGCGCCGCGACGGGACCGAGCACGGCGTGTCGGTCACGGTCCAGCCGTTCTGCCTTGGCATGGCACACGACTTCTCGCTGGGGCCGCCGAGCACGGCGCGCACCGCGGCCGGCCGCGAGGACGATCTGGTTGAGGACTTGAGTCTCGCCGACGCGCGGGCGATCGTCGAGGCCGCTCTGCTTGTGCGCGACGGCCTCGGACTCCACGAGGACGACGACACCTCCTACGAGGGCGCCGACGACGACATGCGGGCCTTGCTCGAGCAGCGGCTGGCGCTGCTGCCCGAAGGGGGGCACGCCCCGGCTGCCCCGCCCATCGACGCCGACACAGCGGCTGGCTGCATCGCAGACTTCCTCGAGCCTGGCCTGCGGTTCGGCGAGCATCCCAACGAGATTCATAATCTGGGGCGCACCATGCTCGCGTTCGCCATGATGTGCCACGACCGCGACATACTGCGCTGGACCCCGCCGAGGGTGGCCACGTTCCTCGAGGATTGGCTGGCCGATCACGGGCTGTTCTGCAACGAGTGCGGCGAGTCCCACGAGCACCCTCCCGAGCAGGAGTGGCTCGCCACCGTCGAGTCGGCGTTTCCCCGCTGGCTGCGATACGCAGCCGAGCGTCGGGCGCTCCCCGACGATGCCCTCGAAGCGAACCTGGCCGCGGCCCGCGAGTCACTCAAGCAGATGCGCCTCCGCGCCACTGGCTCGCCTGTGCGTCTCGCCTAGCTGGGGCGGCAGTCACCCGTCTGGGTCTCCGGCTCCCGTGTTCCGGTTCTGCGGGACTCTGGCGCCACACTCAACTTCGAGTTCGGCCACTCGCGGAGACGCCGCTGCGCCAACGAAGCCGATGGCCGAGGCCATCGGGCGGTTCAACCGACAGCTACGGGACAGTTGTGGCCCGCCCCTGCTGGTCAGCAATCGCATCGAGGACCGCGACGACGTCGGGGTGAACTTCGTCGGGCTTCAGATGTCGCACGAGTTCGTAGTACTTGGCCTTCGGCATGTCGTTGTAGAGCGACATGCTGTCGAAGAACCTGCGCAGCACAGGTGTGAGCAGCTCGTCGCTGACCTTCGTCGTGTCCCAGTAGGCGTCTGTCGAGTCGCGGAATGCTGCTGGAGGCACGCGATCTTTGAGGGCCGTCTCCATGGCGTCACTCCAGCGTTGCGATTCTGACTCACTGAGCAAGGGACCGTTGAAGACACTGGCTCCACGCTGGTGGGCGTATCTGATGAGGGTGCGGATCGGAAGGAGGTAGTTCTCGATCTCTCGGCGGGTCCACATCTGCTGTCTCAGGTGGCCCCCAATGGGAAAGTCCTCGCGATCCAAGCGATCAAAGAGCGCGAACCCAATCAGGTCGGGCTTTGCCTCGCGGAGTCCTTCGAAATGGCGCCTCGCCTTTGCTGGCTGGTTCTCCACGTAGTGAATGAACGGGCTCTCCAGGCTGTCCAGAGCGTCGTGCTCAAGCAATCGGGCGAATTCGCGAAGAACGTCCAGGTCGGTCGATCCCTCCAGATACAGCACGAACCCGGTGGTTTCGGCGAGGTAGTAGTCCTCGAAACCGATCTCACTCAGCGACTTGACCACCTCTCCGCTCTTGTTGAGCCGGTGAGGCGATCCCACAAAGGCCACAACAGTGCCCCGTCCCGCGGCCTCTCTAAGCACAATCTCCGAATGCGAGGCCACGATCACTTGGGTTCCATTGCCGGAGGCGGTGTCGCTCAGCAGTTGGAAGATCTGACGCTGGCGCAGGATCTCCAAGTGGGCGTCTGGCTCGTCGAGCAGGATGACACTGTCGGGGTTCAGGGCGATGAACGACAGCAGTAGCAGAGTCTGCTGCATGCCTCGCCCCGATGCCGAGAGATTCAGTCGGGAGCCGGTACGGGTCCGGTAGGTCAACTCGATTTCACCCCGGTCGACAACCACCTCGGGCCTATCGAGCCGAGCACCAAAGAGTCTCTCGATTCGGTCTGCTAGGCCCTCCCAGTTGGCCTCGCCCTCGGGCTTCTCCAGAATCTGATAGCAGAGGTTCCTCAGAACCTCCGCCGTTCGTCCCTCTCCCAGGCGGACGCTGATGGCGCCGGGCTCCAGTTTGGTCTCCTGAGCTGCCAGCCCCGACATCGGTCCGAGCAGCACAACCGATGGGAGCAGATTCGCGTCCGGAACTGGCATGCGCTGCGATCCGTCCGGTCGCATGCGCAGCGGGCGGCAGTGAAACGACTCTGCGTTTGCAAAATCGAATTCCAGACCGCAGGTCCACTCATTCGGCCCGGTGACGCCTTCGACGACAACGTCCACGAGGACGTTCTCAGTGCGCTGGCCACTATCTCCGCGATAGGTGCGCCGGACCCGAAGATCCCACCACAGCTCACGGGCCGAGGGGGTTGGCACCGCCGTGAGGTCCCGGCGGTTGATAGCCACGCCGGGCCGCTCGGCGGGTGCCGAGCGGCCACGCTTCTCGACCCACCGTCGACGGCCGAGATCCCAGAGCGCGAGGGCTTGAAGCGCCGACGTCTTACCCGAATCGTTCGGCCCTACGAAGACGACCGGATTCCCCAACTCGATCTCAGCCGACTCCAAGCTCTTGAAGTTTCTGACCGTCAGCTTCGTGAGCACCCTCCCAACTGTATGGCCTTGGAGACCTGGAGTTGACCCAGCGATGCTCAGTCGCGGTGGACGCTGGCCATGGCTTCGTGCACCAGGAACTCAGGCAGGTCAACCGCCCCGGCGTCTACGGCGACGGCCGCGGCGGCTACGGGCTCACCCTGCGGGTGCGGCGCATGACCAACGGACGGCTGTCGAAGGTCTGGGTCCAGAGGCTCCGCATCAACGGCCGCGCCACCAACCTCGGGCTGGGATCGTTCCCGGTGGTGGGACTGGCCACCGCACGCGAGCGGGCGCTGGACAACCGCCGCAAGATCGAGCGGGGCATCGACCCGCGCATCACCGAGAACCCGACCCCGACTCTCGCCGACGCGCTGGAAGCCGTGATCGAGGGCCGCTCGGCGTCGTGGAAGAACGGCGGCCGCTCGGCGGAGGTCTGGCGCAACAGCGTCCGCAACCACGCCGACAACCTAATTCACCGCCCGGTTGATCAGATCGATACCGGAGACGTGCTGCGGGTCATCGGGCCTTTGTGGACCGACCGTCACGACACGGCCAAGAAGGTCCGCCAGCGGCTCTCTTTGGCGTTCAGGTGGGCGATGGCCGCCGGACACCGTGGCGACGATCCCGTCGGCGAGGTGCTGCTGGCTGCGCTGCCCCGCAACGGGTCGCCCGCCGGCACATGGCGGCACTGCCGCCGGATGAGGTGTCCGCCGCGCTCGCAGCCATCGATGCCTCAGCCGCCTTCCCGACCACGAAGCTCGCCATGCGGATGCTGGCGCTGACTGCCACCCGCTCCGGAGAGGTCCGCGGGATGCGCTGGGACGAGATCGAAGGCGACATCTGGACGATCCCAGGCGAGCGCACCAAGGTTGGCCGGGAGTTCCGGGTGCCGCTGAGCCCAGAGGCGCTCACGGCGCTCGACGAGGCACGCCGCTACAGCGACGGCACTCCCGACTCGCTCGTGTTCCCGTCCGCACGGCCGCCGGCAGATCACTCCCGACGCCCTCTCCAAGCTCTGCCACGACCTGGACCTGGGCATGACCCCACACGGGCTCCGCTCATCGTTCCGTCTTCGATGGTGCAGGCGCCGGCGCGGTCCATGGCGGCGATGTCGATGTAGTCGCGGCCTTGGCGGCGGTGCTGGATCACGTCGAGTTTGGTGGCCATGAGGTCCGGGACCGATCCGACCGAGAGTCCGTCGACGACGCTGGGCGCGGCGAGCTGGGTGGCGTGGCCCTTGACGAAGCCGCGGAGGTCTCTCATGACGGTGACGGGCACGCCGTCGAAGGCGATTTTGGCGATGTGTTCCCGGTCGTCGTCTTTGTAGGCGGCCCGGGCGGCAGCTGACAGCAGTTTGGCGGCGACAGCGTGCGAGTCGAAGGGTTGCAGGGTCATGAAGTCGAGGTCGTGGCTGTGGCGGTGCCGTAGCACCATGGCCACCGCGGTGCCTCCCATCAGAGCGCAGTCGAGGCCCTCCAGGGCAGCCGCGACGCGGGGCCATGCCGCGATCATGTTGTCGTTGAGGACGTCGCTGTAGTCCCCGATGGCCGTCAACTCAGTGCCTCGATGGCCGCGGCGATCAGCTCGGGGGCTTCTGAGCTGGGGTCGGGATAGCGGTTGTGGCAGGCGGCGAGCTGCTCGACGGTGAAGTGTGACAGCACCCAGGATCGGGCCTCGGAGTCGAAGGTTTCGATGAGACGGCAGCCCACCAGCGTGGCGTCGCGGGGCAGTCGCAGATCGGCGGGGTCCGATCCCGAACAGAAGTGGTGCCAGAACTCATCGGGCACCGGTCCTTGGGGGCCTCGACGCTGGGCGGGGTCGGGTCGGGGCACATGGGCCATGAGCGCCGCGGTCACCGAGGCGCCGGCGAGGCGCCAGAACACGAGGTGCTCATGCAAGTGCCGCGCCGGTGGGGTCTCCTCGCTGGACACGACCAACCCGGCATCGCCGAGCCGGTGCAGCGCCGCCGCAGCAGTGGTGGCGTCGAGGCCGGCGCGGTCAGCGACCGCGGCTTCAGCGGCGCCGCGTGGCCACAAGCGCAGCACCGACAGGATCGCTCTCTCGCAGGGCTCCAAAGCCTCGGCCGCAGAAGCCGCGGGGGCGGTGATCGCCGTTATGGCGGTGGGGCTTGCCACAGCGTCGAGAGTAGTTGCCGCCGGTGACAGCGGTGACGGTGGTTCCCACACCGGAAGCCGACGGTTCTGCCGTGTCCTTGTTCGACGTGCCGTGCGTGCGATGGTTAGTAGTGGAGCTGGGGAGAATCGAACTCCCGTCCGTCGGGCGGATGCCGGGCTCGCTACGACCATTCCCGAGACTGCGGCTTGCGGCTGCCGCTACGCCGGGTCGTGCGGATCGGATGATCCGGCCGCCGGATCTTTCTCCGGTGTCAGCGGTCTTTGCCTGCCGTCAGCGGGTCTCTCCCCGCCGTCCACCCCTGCTTCTGGTGCCAGGCTGCAGCGGTCCGGCCCCGCGTGCCATTGCTGGTCGCGATGATTCTCGCTGCTAGATCAGTTCAGATCAGGCGGCGAGAACGAGAGCGTCGTCATCGGCGTCTCTTTGGTTGCCCCGTTTAGGGAGTCTGAGCAACTCCGGTCGCACTCCGCGGCTTCCTGGCCCCTACGTCGAAACCGGTCAGCCCCTAGTGCAGTCTCTTGTCAAGCTGCGCCCGACACGATACCCGCCGCCGCCGACGCTCAGAGGCCGAGCGGGCCAACGGGCGAGTCCGGCCCCCATCAGCGCACGCTCTCAGGCTGTGGGCGCGGCCAGTTCGGTTCGGATCTGGTCGCGGGTGATCCACAAGCGCAGCATCACCAGCGCCGACAGGCCCGCCTCGGTGGCACCGAACACGATGAGCGGCCCCGCCGCCACCAGCACGCCGTAGCAGCCCCACATCAGGCCCTCCAGCGTCGCCAGCGCCCATGTGAGCGGCGACACTCCCACCGGGGCGTGAGACCGCCAGGCCGTCAGCACCGACGGCCCCAGGTACAGCCCGTTGGACAGGGCCAGCACCGTTCCCAGCACCGTCCAGCCCGCCGCCAGCTGGATTCCCACGCTGCCCATCGCCACCGCCGCGCTCAACAGCATGCCGGGGCGGACGTCGGCGCCGTTTCGGTACATCAGGTACAGCGCCGAGCCGAAGCTGACGATCGCCGCCACTATCGATGGGATGGTGATCCAGAATTCCTGGACGATCACGTAGGCCATCCAGCCGAGGTTCAGGACTATGGCCACCGCCGCCCAGGCCACCGACACGCCCTCGACCCGCCCGGTGCGCAGCAGCCTCGCGATCTGGGGAACGACGTGCACGAAGGTCACCGCAGTGGCCGCCACCCCGACCACCGTGGCGATCTCAGCCCGGCTCACCGCCGGCCTCGGCGGGCCGCGGCCATCGAGCGGGCCGCCTCGGCGTCGGTGTCGCGCTGCTGGATGTCGCGGCGCCGGTCGGCCCGCGAGCGGCCTCGGGCCAGAGCCAGCGTCAGCTTGGCCCGCCCCCCGCTGAAGTAGAGGGTCAGGGGGACCAGCGCCAGACGCTGCTGGTCGACGCGCGCCTTCAGGCGCTGGATCTCGCGGCGGTGCGCCAGCAGCTTGCGGACCCGGTCCGGCTCGGTTCGGAAAGCCTCCGCGGCGTGCGAGTAGGGCGAGATGTGCAGGTTGTGCAGCCACAGCTCGCCCCGATCCACCCGGGCCCAGCTGCCCGCCATCTGCACGCTGCCGTCTCTCAGCGACTTGACCTCGCTGCCCTGCAGCACCAGGCCCACCTCGAGAGTCTCCAGCACCTCGAAGTCTCGCCGGGCGCGCCGGTTGGCAGCGACCACCGACGCTCCGGCCGGAGCGTCCTGGGGCTTCTGCGAGCGGGCCATCGCAGCCACGGTACCGGTGGGGCCGTCGGGAAGGGCCCGCCCGCTGCCCCGCCGGGGAGGCTTGCGGGCGACGGCCTGAAGGTAGGGTGCGGGCGATGCTGGAGATGTCGGCGGCGACGCAGCACGCCATGGTGGCCCACGCCGTCGCCGGGCTTCCCCATGAGGCCTGCGGGCTGTTCGCCGGACAGCCCGGCTCAAATCGGGTCGAGCGGTTCTATCCGATGCGCAACGCGGCGGAGTCCCGAGAGATATATGTTCTCGACGGCCTAGAGATGATGGACGTGGAGCGGGCCGCCGACGAGGCCGGTCTGCTCGTGATGGGCGTGATGCACTCCCACACCCACACCACCAACTACCCGTCGCCCACCGACATCGCCGACGCGGCCCGCTTCGACCCCTTCGGGGCGTGGCACTTCGTGATCGTGTCGCTGCGCCACCCCGAGCCGTCGTTGCGGTCGTTCCGCATCCTCGACGGCCACGTCACCGAGGAGACCGTGTTGATCGCCGATTAGTCGGCCACCAGATCGGTGATTGCGGCGGCGGCTACCACTCCGGGTGCCTCCAGCGGGCCGAAGTGGCCCAAGCTCTCGAAGCTTCGGAAGCGTCCCCGCGGCAGCGTTTCGGCGGTGGCCGGCGCGAAGGCGCCGGGATTGACTCCCGCGCCGACCGCGGTGCCCGCCGCCACCGTGGCGGACACGTCGATGGCCGACACCTCCTCGGTGGCCAGGCTGCTCGCCGGCCTCGAAGGTGCGGGCCTCGATCTCGGCCGCGCAGGCCAGGCGCACCCGGCCGTCGGGCAGATCCACGAATCCGCCCTCGACGTAGGCCGACAGCGCATCGGCCCGCAGCGCGGCCAGCGGCGACCGGCCCGAGTAGCGGGCCAGCGCCTCGGCCCGCGAGTCGAACACCTCCCGCCGGTTGCGGGCCGCCGCGACCAAGGGGTTCGAGCCGGGAGCGTCGAAGAAACCTCTCGGCAGCACGATCGGCTCATACAGGAACAGCCGCTCGAAGGATCCGGGCCGGGACCGCTCGGCCAGCAGCAGCGCAGCCCCTCCCATCGAGTGGCCGAACCCGCGCAGCGGCGCCCCGATGGCCGCCGCGCATGCGGCCACATCGGCGCCCATGGCGCTCCAGGGGTAGTCGCCGTCGGGGGAGGGATCCGATGAGCCGTGCCCCCGGAAGTCGAGAGCCCACACCGTGAACCGCTCGGCCAGGCATTGCGCGAGCGGCCGGTAGGCCAGCCCGTGGAACCCGGTGGCGTGGCAGATGAGCAGATCGGGTCCCGATCCTCCCATCCGCCGCAGCTTCAGCCGCACCCCATCAGAGGATTCGACGTCGATGGCGTCTCTCGCCGCGTCGGGGGACTCGACGGTGATGGCGTGCCGTGCTTCTTCGGGCGATTCGACATCGATGGAGTCGCCCACTTCTGCGGAGGACTCGATATTGACGGCATCTCTCACCGGGTCGGAGGACTCGACCTCGGTGGTGGCTGTGGCCTCAGAAGCGCGCTGGGCCGGGTGGCGGCGGCCGATCAAGCCCCGCCCGTGGGCGGTGAACACGACGCGGCCGTGCTGGTTGGTCATCGTGCAGCCGATGAACACCGTCCCCCGGTCGGCATGCTTCGCCGACGGCCGGGTGTCGAGAATCTCCACCGTCGCGGTGAGCGAGTCGCCGGGCCGCACCGGCTCGAGCCAGCGGATCTCCGCCATGCCGCCCGAGCCTCTGCCGTCGGCTCGCGACATCACCGCGTCGATCCACAGCCGCGCCCACGCCGAGCAGGTGTGCCAGCCGCTGGCGATCAGCCCTCCGAACGGCGAGCCCGCTGCGGCTTGCGGGTCGGTGTGGAAGTACTGGGGGTCGAAGCGCTGACCGAAGTCGATGATCTCGGCCTCGGTCATCTCGTAGGCGCCGAGCTCGAACACGTCGCCGGCGGCGAAGTCCTCGAAGAACAGCGTCGGCTCGCGCACCCGCTATTTCTATCGGCGCCCGCCAATCCCTGATTCATCGATTCGGCTGACACGCGCCGGTAGCGTCGAGCGGTGACGCGCTTCGCAGCCTCGGGCCTGCTGGGCCCCAAGTACCGGGCTGCGACGCTCTCGCTGATGGTCCTGATGGCCGTGGCGTCCTACAACAACCTGTCGGTGACCGCGGCGCTGCCGGCCATCGGCGACGACCTCGGGCAGGTGGCGCTGCTGCCCTGGGTGGTGACCGCCGAGCTGGTGGCGGCCGCCATCGCGGTGCTCGCCGTTGGCCCGTTCATCGACGGGGCCGGCGCCCGCCGAGCCTTCCGGATGACGGTGGTGGCCGCCCTGGCCACCTCGGCGATGTGTGCCGTGGCACCCACCATGGAGCTGCTGGTGGCCGGGCGGCTGCTGCAGGGACTGGCCATGGGAGCGGTGATCGGCACCACCCTCACCGCCATCGGCTTGGTGTTCGACGAGGCGGCCCGGCCTTGGGCCTTCGCCCTGATGTCGTCGGTGTGGGGAATCATGGGCATCGGCAGCCCGGTGGTGGCCGCCGCTTTGGTGAGCACGCTCGGCTGGCGGGCCGTGTTCGCCCTGAACCTTCCGGTAGGGCTGATCGCGGCCGCGGTGGGCTGGAGCCGCATGCCGTCGCAGGCCCAGGCCGCCGCCGAGCAGATGGACCGCCGGGGCCTGCTGATCCTGACCGCGTTCACCTCCGCGCTGCTGGTGGCGACGTCGTATGTCTCGTGGTTCAGCGTTGCCCTGGTGGCCCTCGGCGTCGGCCTGGCCGTGCTCTACGTGGCGCACGCCCGTGCCTGTCCGTCGCCCATCGTGCGGATGCCGCACGTCACCGGGACGCAGTTCTGGCCCATCCACGCGGTGGCGGCTCTGGCGGTGTCGGGCGGCACCGGGGCCAGCGTCTACCTGCCCCTGTACCTCAAGGCCGCCCGGGGCTCCTCGGTGGCGTTCGCGGCCTTCGCGGTGGTGTGGCCCACGCTGGGGTGGTCGACGGCCTCATGGGTCTCGGGCAAGCTCCAGCAGCACCTCCGGGCCCAGACGGTGATCCTCATGGGCTCGGGGTTCATGGCCGCGGGAGCGGCCGCGGTTGTGGTCGCGGTCGGGGTCGAGTCGTCGATTCCGGCGGTGCTGGGTGCGGCCGCCTGCGTCGGCTGGGGGGTCGGCGCCACCACCACGGCGGGCCTCTCGCTGATGCAGAGCCGGGCCGCCGCAGCCGAGATGGGCCGGGTGAGCTCGGCGCATCAGTTCATTCGCTCGCTCGGCTTTACCTACGGCGCCGCGGTGGCCGGCCTGGTGCTGTTCTGGGTGGTGCAGAGGCGCACCGGCGACGCCGAGCTGGTGCGGAGCCTGCTGGGCGACATCGACACCGAGGTGGACGCCTCGGTCGCCGATGCGCTGGCCGCGGGCTACATGTGGTCGCTGGTGGCCATGGCGGTGCTGGCGGTGCTGACCGTGCCCGCCGCCTTGGCCCTGTACCGCAGCTATAATCCTGAGCGAATCACTCGGGATTAGAGCGGCGGTAGGACTGCGGACCATGGCCACCAAGCGAGACGCGCTGGATCTCATCGGCGACACGCCCGCCGTGGACGTGTCGCAGCTGAGCCCCAACCCCGACGTGCGGCTGGTGGCCAAGCTCGAGAGCGCCAACCCCACCGGCTCGGTGAAGGATCGCATCGCCAAGGCGATGGTGCTCGACGCCGAGGCCGACGGCACCCTCGGGCCCGGCAAGCGCATCCTGGAGCCGTCCTCGGGCAACACCGGCATCGCCCTAGCCATGATCGCCAGGATCCGGGGCTATCCGATAACGGTGGTGATGCCCGAGAACACCTCGCCGGAGCGCCGAGCGATGCTGGAGGTGTTCGGCGCCGACATCGTGGCATCGCCCGGCGCCGAGGGGTCCAACGGGGCGGTTCGACTGGCCCGCCGCATGATCTTGGAGCAGCCCGACTGGGTGTTCCTGTACCAGTACGCCAACGAGGCCAATCCCCGGGTCCACTACGACACCACCGGCCCCGAGATCCTGCGCGACGTGCCCGATATCACCCACTTCGTGGCCGGCCTGGGCACCAGCGGCACCCTCATGGGGGTGGGGACGTACCTCAAGGAGGCGCACCCCGACATCGAGGTCTATGCGGTGGAGCCGCCCGCGGGCGAGATGGTCGACGGCCTCCGCAGCCTCGACGACGGCTTCATCCCGCCCGTCTACGAGAAGTGGGGAGGCGCCGACCTGCTCAGCGGCAAGCGCATCGTGCGGCCCCGCGAGTCGGTGGAGCACACCCGCAGGCTGGCCGACGCGGGCATCTTCGCGGGCCTGTCGTCGGGCGCGGCCCTCGCCGGGGCGGTGCGGGTGGCCGAGCGGATCGACGCCGGCACGGTGGTGTTCATCGTGTGTGACGGCGGCTGGAAGTACCTGTCGAGCCAGGCCTGGACCGGCGACCTCGACGAGGTGGCCGAGCGGGCCTCGCAGATCATCTACTTCTGAGCGCTGGGCGCCGCAGTCGCCTCGGCCGGCGGCAGACCGCCTGCCTGTTCGCTTGGGCTCCAGTGGAGCGCGGGCTGGGGTTCGCTAGGCTCTCTCGAATGTCCAAGATCTGCCAGGTCACCGGCAAGAAGCCGCAGTTCGGCAAGCAGCTCTCGCACTCGCACCGCCGTTCCAGCCGGCGCTGGGATCCCAACGTGCAGACCAAGCGCTACTACCTGCCCAGCGAGAAGCGCTGGATCAAGCTGCGGCTCAGCACCAAGGCCATCAAGACCATCGACAAGCGGGGCATCGAGAGCGTGGTGGCCGAGATGCGCCGCAACGGCCGCAAGATCTAGTCCCAAGGAGGCGGCCATGGCCAGCGACAAGCGTCCCATCATCAAGCTCCGGTCCACCGCCGGCACCGGCTACACCTACGTGACCACCAAGAACAAGACCAACACCCGCCACCGCATCGAGCTCAAGAAATACGACCCGGTGATCCGCAAGCACGTCGTCTTCAAAGAGGAGCGCTAGAGGCCGCTCCTGCCAGCGCGTATAGGCGGTATCCGTGGCGCTGACGGTCACGGTTCTGGGGTGCAGCGGCTCCTACGCCGCTCCCGGCAATCCCTGTACCGGCTACCTGGTGCGCAGCGACTCCGCAGCGGTGTTGCTCGACTGCGGTCCGGGAACGCTGGGCCCGCTGCAGGAGGCGATCGACTTGGCCGAGCTGAGCGCCGTCGTGCTCACCCACTGCCATCCCGACCACTGGCTGGAGCTGCCGGTGATCCGCAACGTGTACATCTGGTTCGTGCCCCGCGACGGCGTGTCCGTCTACGGCACCGCCGAGACTCGGGCCATGGATCGGGCCATCACGGTGTTGCGCTCGGGCCGGACCGACCCGCTGGACTGGACCGTGATCGAGCCCGCCTCGGAGCTGACCATCGGCGACCAGCAGTGGAGCTTCGCCCTCACCGACCATCCCGTCGAGACGCTGGCGCCCCGAGTGGACGCCGGGGGCCGCTCGTTCGCTTTCAGCTCCGACACCGGTCCCGGCTGGGACTTCCGGTCGCTGGGGGCAGGCATCAACCTGGCCATGTGCGACGCCAGCCACGGACGCGAGCACGAGGATCAGGGCATCCCCCACATGAGCGCCCGGCAGGCGGCCCGGGCCGCGTCGGCAGCCGGCGCCGAGCGGCTGGTGCTCACCCATCTGGCCCCCGGCTGCGACCCCGACGCCCAGTTGGCCGAGGCCGAAGAAGTGTTCGCGGGCGACGTCGATGTGGCCCGCCCCGGCCTGGTCCTAACGGTGTGACCGGCCGCCAAGAAGCCATGGAGGGCCGCACGGTGAGCGCAGTCGATTCTGAGGGGCGGCGCGATGACGGCCGGCGGGCCGACGAGCTGCGTCCGCTGGAGTTCCGCCGCGACTACACCACTATGGCGGACGGATCGGCCTTGGTGACGTTCGGCAACACCAGGGTTCTGTGCACCGCCTCGGTCGACGACGACGTGCCGCGCTGGCTGCGCCAGCGGGGCGGCGGCTGGGTCACCGCCGAGTACTCGATGCTGCCGGGATCGTCGCCGGAGCGGGTGTCGCGCCGGGTGGGCGGGCGCACCAAGGAGATCCAGCGCCTCATCGGGCGGTCGCTGCGAACCGTCGTCGACCCGGCCGCGCTGGGCCAGCGCCAGGTGACCGTCGACTGCGACGTGCTGCAGGCCGACGGCGGCACCCGCACCGCCTCGATCTGCGGCGGCTACCTGGCCCTGCACGACGCAGTGACCCGGCTGGTGCTCGACGGCACTCTGCGGGCCTCGCCGATGGTGGGGGAGTGCGCCGCGGTGAGCGTCGGCCTGATAGACGGCGCTGCGCTGTTGGATCTGCCCTACTCCGAGGACGCCCGCGCCGACGTGGACTTCAACGTGGTCATGACCGGCACCGGTGAGCTGGTGGAGGTGCAGGGCACCGCCGAGGGCCGGCCCTTCACCCGATCCCAGCTAGACGAGCTCCTCGATTTGGCCTCCAAGGGGATCACGGAGATCGTCGCCGCCCAGCGAGCCGTCGTGGCGGTACCCCCACCGCCGAGATGATCGAGCTGCTCGGGGCCGAACAGCATCTCAGGCGCCGACGATGAGCGGAGTGGAACCAGTGCGGGCGCATCCCAGATGATCGAGCTTGTCTGTGCGAGCGCCAACCCCGACAAGGTGGCGGAGATGGCTGCGGTGCTGGCCGGGCGGGTCCGCCTGCTGGCGCGGCCGTCGGGGGTGGGCGAGGTTCTCGAGGACGCCGACACCTTGGAGGGCAACGCCATCTTGAAGGCGGTCGCGGTCTGCGAGTTCGCCGGAGCGGCCTCGCTGGCCGACGACACCGGTTTGGAGGTCGATGCGCTAGGCGGCGCGCCGGGCGTGTACTCGGCTCGATTCGCCGGGCCGTCCGCCAGCTACGCCGACAACGTCGCCCGCCTGCTGGCCGAGATGGCCGAGGTGGCCGAGCCTCGACGCACGGCCCGGTTTCGCACCGTGGCGACGGTGTGCAGCCCCGGAGGCGCCTGCATCTCGGCCGAGGGTGTCGTGGAGGGCTCCATCGCCGTTGAGCCGCGGGGCGCCGGAGGCTTCGGCTACGACTGCGTGTTCGTGCCCGACGAGGGCGACGGACGCACCTTCGCCGAGCTGGGCGCCGAAGCCAAGAACGCTCTGAGCCATCGCGCCCGAGCGCTGCGGGCGCTGCTGGCGCTCCTTTGCGCGCCCGATTAGGGAACAGTCTCGGCCCGGTTGGCGAAGCCACGGGATGTGCCTTGATACTCTGGCCGGATGCTGTACGGCGGATCTGGGCCCCTGAGCGCCGCGGCGAGAGAGCTGCAATGACCGGGGGTCGGGTTGCGGCGTTCGCGGTCGCCGTGGCGTTGGTGTCTGGGCTGTCTTGTTCGGGGTCGTCGGAGTCGGCGGGCCCGTGCGAGGACCGCGAGGTCAACCTGGCCTTCTACGCCCACTTCCCGCCCGTCAGCCACAGCGCCGACCGCGACCCGTCAGCGGCGGGCTTCGACACGCATCTCGGCTACGAGGCCGACCTGCTCGACGCGGTCGAGGCGCTGGGCGAGGGCCTGACCTTCAACCGCACCGGCATCGACATCTGGGAGGGAGTGTGGCTCAAGCCGGCCGAGGCCGGCTTCGACATGGCCGGCGGCGGCATCACCGTCCTCGATGTGCGCACCCGCGACGCCGAGGGCAACACGGCCGTGGCGTTCACGTCGGGCCACATCACCTTCCGCCAGTCGCTGCTGGTGCGAGCCGAGGACGCCGCCAGCCTGGCCGAGTTCTCCGACCTGACGGAGTCCGTGACCGCAGGCGTGACCCGCTCAACCACCGGAGAGTTCCGGCTGCTGCAACTCACCGGAATCGCCGATGCCGACGGCGTGCTGGAGTCGGGAACCCGGGTCTTCACATCCGACGGCATGGTCACCGCCGACGGCACGTCCGACTTCGTGATCACCCCCGGCTCGGCGTCGGCCAGCCTGGTCGGTCGCACCCGGCTGGAGCCCGCATCGCCGCAGCGTCCCGTGGTCGTGTACCTCGGCGACGACGGCGGCGATGCCGAGATCAGCGAGGCCCTGCGCGCTGGCGACATCGACGCCACCGCAGGCGACGCCGTCGGCAACCTGCACACGGCCTCGCAGTCAGCGGGCGAGCTAGTGGTGACGGCGCTCGACCCCTTGAACGAGACCGGAGGCTTCAGCGTCGCCGCCGCTGACTCGGATCTGCGCCTCTGCCTGAACGAGCGGATCGAGTTCCTCACCGACAACGGCAACACCGGCGTGCAGCAGTGGCTCGACGATCCCGAGGTGTTCAACCGCCGAGCCCAAGACTGGTAACGGCGTCGTCGCGCCCCAGGCATCAACCCGGCGCCCTGCCCGGCGACCGCGAAGAGGCAGAGCGGGCCGACGAGTATCTGGCCGGCGCAGCGGCCGAGCTCCAGTTAAGACGGGCGGCTACTGGAAGAAGGCGCCGCCGTTGACGATGATGTTCTGTCCGGTCACGAAGTCTGAGGCGCGGCTGGCGAGGTAGAGGATCGTTCCGATCATGTCGTCGGGCGTCTGGGTGCGCTTCAGGGCCCGCCCGGCCACCACGAACTTGTCGCTGGCCGCGTCTGAGGGGCGCAGCGACGGGTCGGGAATCAGGTCCGGGGTCACGGTGTTGGCCGTTATCCCGTCGGGGCCGAGCTCAAGCGCAAGACAGCGCGTCAATCCGATCAGCGCGCTCTTGGAGGCCACATAGTGGGGGAACCCGGCCGTGCCCTTGAAGCAGGTGGTGGAGGAGATGTTGATGATCTTCCCCGAACCCTGGGCCCGCATATGGGGGACCACGGCGCAGCAGGCGAGCCAGGCGCCGCGCACGTTCACCTCGAAGGTGCGGTCCCACTCGGCCACTGAGACCTCATCGAAGGCGCTTCTGTTGATCTGGGAGTAGTAGGCGGCGTTGTTGATCAGCACGTCGATGGTGTCGAAGGTCTCGACCGCGGCCGCGGCCAGGGCCGCGTTGTCGCTCGCCGAGCTCACGTCGCCGCTGAAACCGACGGCGCGGCCCCCGGCGGCACGGATCTCGTCCACCGTCTCGGACGGGTCGGCGAGATCGGCGGCCACCACATCGAAGCCGGCATCCGACAGCGCCCGGCAGTAGGTGCGGCCCAAGCCTCTCGCCGCACCGGTAACGATTGCCGTCGCCATAGCCCTGCCTCCCAGTCGCGAGAAACGCCGAGACCCTAGAGGCGGCGACGATGGGCGAGCGAGTCCGCCCGAACGCATCGCACCAGCATGCCCTCGGTCGCGGAGGTGCGGCTTGCTGTCTCGGAGTGGGTGCGGACGGGGGGATTCGAACCCCCACACCCTGGTGGGTACTGGGACCTAAACCCAGCGCGTCTGCCTGATTCCGCCACGTCCGCCGGTGCGGGCAGGCTATCTGGCGGTCCGTGGCAGGACGGGGCGTGCCGGGGACCGCTTGCCGCGGGGCGGACCTGCCGGGGTGGCCGGGGTTCGGTCCGACCTTGCACCGGTAGCCTCTCGGCCATGACGTCGCACCCATTTGACTCCCAGCTTCGCCCCGAGCCCGACGTGGTCGGCTTCGAGGCGCCGAACACCGCCGCCAACCGTCACAGCGAGGTGTACAACCGGCTGCTTCAGGACCGCATCGTGGTGCTCGGCTCCGACGTCAACGACGAGATCGCCAACTTCATCATGGCCCAGCTGCTGTACCTGGAGGGCCAGGACGCGGCCAAGCCGATCTGGCTGTACATCAACAGCCCCGGCGGCTCGGTCACCTCCGGCATGGCCATCTACGACACCATGCAGTTCATCCAGCCCGAGGTGGGCACGATCTGCATCGGTCTGGGGGCGTCGATGGGGCAGTTCCTGCTGTGCGCGGGCGCACCCGGCAAGCGCTACGCCCTGCCCCACGCCCGGATCATGATGCACCAGCCCCTCGGCGGGGTGAGGGGCCAGGCCACCGACATCGCCATCCAGGCCGAGCAGATGGCCTACACCAAGAAGCTGCTGCAGGAGCGCATCGCCCACCACACCGGCCAGAACGTCGAGCAGATCGAGGCCGACTCCGACCGCGACCGGTGGTTCACCGCGTCGGAGGCCATGGACTACGGCATCATCGACCATGTGATAGTCAAGCGCGGCGAGATGCTCTAGCCGCCGAGAGGGCAGGCAACCCCGCTGCTTGAGTCGGCTCAGACGCTGTACGCCAGCTCCTTGATGGCGGCGGCGGGGCCATCGGGGTGGCCGAACACCGCCGAGCCGGCCACCAGGACGTTGGCTCCGGCCCCGACGGCGGCCCCAGCGGTGGATGCGGTGATTCCGCCGTCCACCTCGAGGTCGATGCTGCGGCCCGAGCCGTCGATCATCTTGCGCACATCGGCGATCTTCGACTCGACGGAAGCGAGGTAGCGCTGTCCCCCGAAGCCGGGGTTCACGGTCATCACCAGCACCTCGTCAACCATGGCCATCACCTCGGAGATGCTCGACGCGGGGGTGTGGGGGTTGAGGACCACTCCGCAGCGGGCCCCCGCCTCGGCGATGGCGGCCAGGGAGCGGTGCAGGTGCGGGCAGGCCTCGGCGTGGATCAGCACGGTGTCGCAGCCCGCCTCGATGTAGCGCGGCGCCAGCTCGTCGGGTTTCACCACCATGAGGTGGGCCTCGAAGTGCAGGTCCACCCGCGGCCGGCAGGCGGCCACCACGTTGGGGCCGAAGGTGAGGTTGGGCACGAACACGCCGTCCATCACGTCCCAGTGGACCCGGTGAGCTCCGGCGTCGGCGACCCGCTGGCACTCGTCGCCCAGCCGCGACGCGTCGGCTGCGAGCATCGAGGGAGCGATCTCCACCACGCCCGCACCCTAACCGAGCGGCGCGGCACGGTGGCCCAGCAGGCCCGGCTCGAAGGGCAGCGGCCGAGGCGTCCGTGAGCGCAAGACATGCCGCCCCCAGCCGCTGAAGGCCACCGGCTTGCGAAGCGCAACCCGCGGCGGGCCGCTATCGCGGATGGTGCCGATACCGTCGCGGCGTGGAGTTGCGGGTGACGGCCACGGCGCGCGACGGCGTCGGGGTGGCACGGGGCTGCGACGGTCGGGTCGTGTTCGTTGAGGGCGCCCTGCCCGGCGAGCTGGTCACCGCCGAGATCCACACTGTCGATAGGCGCTGGGCCAGAGCCAGGGCGGTCGATGTGCTGGAAGCGTCGCCGGACCGCGTGCCGGTCGCCTGTGAGCATCATCTCGAGGGCTGCGGGGGCTGCGACATGCTCCACATCGACTCCCGAGCCCAGATGCGGATGAAGGCCTCGATCGTGGTGGGCCAGCTGACCCGCCACGGCGTGGACGCGCCCACCCCGGCGCTTCGCATGCTCGACGCCGACCGGGGCCGCACCACGGTGCGGGCCAAGGTGGTGGACGGGCGGGCCGGATTCATGGCCCGCTGCAGCCACGAGGTGGTCATACCCGACGACTGCGGGGCGGCGGACGACGGGGCCGAGGAACTGCTGGTGGAGGGCCGCTACGGATCGGCCGACGGGGTGTTCATCCGGGTGGGGGCCCGCACCGGGGAGCGCATGGTGGTGGTCAACCCCACCGTCGACGAGGTGGCGGTGCCCGACGACGTGATGGTGGTGGGTACCGACGAGCTCGACGGCGACCGGCGAGTCTGGATACATGAGGAGCTGTCGGGGCGCCGGTGGCGGATCTCGGCCCGGGCGTTCTTCCAGAACCGGCCCGCGGGAGCTGAGGCTCTGATCGACGAGGTGGCCGAGATGGTGGAGGCGTTGGCCGACGGGGGGCCGCTGGTGGACGCCTACGCCGGGGTGGGGCTGTTCGCGGGCACGGTCGGCGCGGGCCGCAAGGTCACCGCCATAGAGCGTTGCGCCGATGCCGCCGCCGACGCCCGGGTCAACCTGGGCGACGGGGCCAAGGTGCTGCGGATCCCGGTGGAGAAGTGGCGGGCCTCGCCGGCCAGCGTGGTGGTGGCCGACCCCGCCCGCTCTGGGCTCGGCGACGCCGCGGTGCGCCCGCTGCTGTCGTGCAAGCCGCGCCTGGTGGTGCTGGTGAGCTGTGATCCGTCGTCGTTCGCCAAGGACGCCCGCCGCCTGATCGACTCGGGCTACGCCCTGGACCGCTGGACCGTGGTCGACCTCTTCCCGCTGACCTCGCACATAGAGACGGTCGCCGCCTTCGCCCGCACCTGATGGAGCGCTGCCCGCGCATTCGCGAGGCCTTGTGGGGTTGTTGGTAGCTTCGGCGCAATGACCGACACGGTGGGCATCGAAATCGGCGACGATTATGTGGCCACCATCGAGCTGCGGCGTCCGCCCAACAACTTCTTCTCTCTGAAGATGATCGACGGGATCGCCGACGCGCTGGAGTCGCTCGACGACGATCCTCGCTGCCGGGCTGCGGTGCTGTGCGCGCAAGGCAAGCACTTCTGCGCCGGGGCCAACTTCTCGCCGGAGGGGCTCAGCTACACCACCGAAGACCTGTACGCGGCCGCGGTGCGGATCTTCCGCACCCACACGCCGGTGGTGGCCGCCGTGCACGGAGCGGCGGTGGGCGGCGGCCTGGGACTGGCCCTTGCAGCCGACTTCCGGGTGGCGGCACCGGAGGCTCGCTTCAGCGCCAACTTCGCCCGCCTCGGCTTCCATCAAGGCTTCGGCCTCAGTGTGACCCTGCCTCGACTGGTGGGCCCGCAGGTCGCGGCCGAGCTGCTGTTCACCGGTCGGCGGGTTCCGGGCACTGATGCGGTGCGGCTGGGCCTGGCCGACCGCCTGGCCGCTCGCGAAGAGACCCGGGACGCGGCCCGCGCCCTGGCCCGGGAGATCGCACTGTCGGCACCGCTGGCGGTGAGGTCGATCCGGGCCACGCTGCGAGGCGACCTGGCCGATCGGGTGGAGGCGGCCACGGCCCACGAGCACCGCGAGCAACAGCGCCTGCAGCGCACCGCCGACTTCGCCGAGGGAACCCGGGCCATGGCCGAGCGCCGCACCCCCGAGTTCCGAGGCGAGTGACGCCTTGCTAGCCTGCGTGGCTCGGGGCCGTTAGCTCAGCCTGGTTAGAGCGCCTGCTCGACACGCAGGAGGTCAGAGGTTCAAATCCCCTACGGCCCACTACCGGTGAGGCTCTGATGTTCGATGCCCAGATTGCCGAGTCGGCTCGCCCAGAGCGCCGCCGGGTCATCGGAGTTCAACTCTCGAGCGCCCTTCTTGGCCTGGAGGATGAGGCTGTGCTCGATGCGTCTGCGAGCGATGTCGCCGAAGCGAGCGGGTGATGTCACCCCGGCCGGGGAGGCTCAGTCTCTGACGCTCGAGAGCCAGTTGAGGATGGTGGCTACCAGCTCGTCGGAGTGGCTGCGGTCGGTGAAGAGATGGTCGGCGCCCGCGATGGTGTGCAGGGTTGTCGAGCCGGCTTCGGCCAGTGCCTCGGTCTGCTCTCGGCCCACCACGGTGTCGGCATCGGCCTGCACCACCAGCATGGGACGGCCGAGGCTCGCCGCGGCGGCGGTCACATCGTGGCGGTGCAGGTCGTCGAGGAAGTCCCGGCCCACCCTCACTGGCTTGGGTCCGATCCTCACCTCGCCCGAGCCCTCAGAGCGGATCTGCTGGCGGGCCTCGGCCGAGAACAGGTGCTCCACATGGGCGACCGATGCCGGGGAGGCCACCGCCACCACCTGGGCCACGGTGTGCAGACGCGACGCAGCCAGCACCGCGGCCGCCCCGCCCAGGCTGTGGCCGACCAGCACGCAGGGTCCGGCCCCGCGCCGGATCAGCGCCACCGCGGCGGCGGTGATGTCGCTGATGTTGGTGGCGACCGTGGTGTCGGCCAACTCGCCCCCGCTGTCGCCCAAGCCGGTGAAGTCGAACGCCAGGGTCAGATAGCCGCCGCCGGCCAGTCCCTTGGCGATGCGGGTGGTGGTGAACAGGTCTTTCGAACAGGTGAAGCAGTGGCACAGCAGCGCGGCGCCGACCACTGCGGCGCCGTCGCCGCTGGGCCGATGCAGCACGGCCGCCAACTTGGCCCCGGCGCCACCGGTGAACTCGAAGCGCTCGGTCGTCGGCGCCGCGTTCATCTAGGTATCCGATCCGAGGCTTGCGCCCAGAGTGCCGGGACTTAGAGCGAGCGCGGATAGGTGAGAGTCTCTCGCGTCGCAACGGGGTGTCTCCCGCTCTTGTTCGCTGCGCTCACGGGCCGCTCGGGCCACGGCCTCGCCCGTATGGGCCGGATTCGCTCGCCTATCCGCTCGGCCTCTGAGCCATCCGGCCGTTTGGCAGTGATCGCAAGCAGTAGAGTCCGTCCCCGTGACTTCCATTGCTCGGCTCGTGCTTCGCATCAGCCTCGCCCTTGCCTTGTCGTTGCTGGTCGCATGCTCGGGCAGCCAGAGTACTGACAGTCCAGCCGCCGACGATGTCGTGCCCGCTCCCCAGGAGTCGGCGCCGTTGGAAGAGGCTGCGCCCGCCGAGGAGGCTGAGCCGGAAGTTGACGCGCTGGCGGAGGAGCCTGAGCCTGCCGATGGTGACGGAGCGGACGCCACTGCGGGGTCTCAGGACGTGTCGGTGGTGGAGCGACTGAAGCGCAATGCTGAGCAGTTCGAGTATCAGATCGGCAGCCACGGCGGCGCGCTCAACATCACCACCATCTCCGAGCCGCTCACCTTCAACCTGGCCGTCTCCAACGACGCGGGATCGTCCAACGTGCTCGGATACCTGTTCGAGGGCCTCACCGACACCTCGTGGCTGACCGACGAGGTGGAGCCCTCGCTGGCCGAGTCGTGGGAGCGGTCCGACGACGGCCTCACCTGGACCTTCCACCTGCGCCCCGACGTCGTCTGGCACGACGGCGAGCCCTTCACCGCCCACGACGTCGACTTCACGTTCAACCGGATCATCTACAACGACGACATCGCCGCCAGCAGCCGCTCGACGTTCCAATTCCGCTACCTCGACGACCGCGGCGACTGGCAGGAGAGCCAGATGGAGGTGGCCGTGATCGACGACCACACCGTCGAGTTCACCCTGCCAGTGCCCTTCGCCCCCTTCCTGCGCTCTATGGGCACGTCGATATACCCGCGCCACATCCTCGAGCCCCGCGTCGACGACGGCACCTTCGCCGACACCTGGGGCCTCGACACCGATCCGACGAAGATCATCGGCACCGGTCCGTTCACCCTCGCCGTCTACGAACCCGGCGAGCGGATAGTCCTGGTCCGCAATCCCAACTACTGGCTGACCGACGACGCGGGCAACCGCCTGCCGTACCTCGACCGGGTGGTCCGCAACATCGTTGATGATCTCGACGCAGAGCTCGCCGACTTCATGGCGGGCGACGTCGACATCCACAGCGTGCAGGGCGAGGAGTACGCCCAGCTAGAACCCCTCCAGCAGGAGGGCAACTTCACCATTCACCGGCGCGGTCCGGGCTTCGGCACCACGTTCCTAACCTTCAATGTCAATCCCGGCATCAGCGCGGACACCGGCGAGCCCTATGTCGACGCGGCCAAGCGGAACTGGTTCGCCAATGTGGAGTTCCGCCGGGCGGTGGCCCACAGCGTCGACAAGGAAGCCATCATCGAAGGCGTGCAGCACGGCCTCGGCTATCCGCAGTGGGCCGCGGTGAGCCCCGCGACGGGAGAGTTCCACAACCCCGACGTGAGGACCCACCCCTACGACCTCGACCGGGCCAACGCCATCCTCGACGGCCTGGGCTGGATCGACACCGACGGCGACGGCATCCGCGAGGACTCCGACGGCAACGCCATCGAGTTCCGGCTGGTCACCAACACCGGCAACACGGTGCGTCAGGAGGCCACACAGATAATCGAGTGGGGGATGGAGGCCATCGGGTTGGGCGTGGACTACCAGGCGATCGAGTTCGGCGAGCTCGTCGATCAGCTGGTGGCCACCTATGCCTGGGAGGCCATGGTCGTCGGCTTCACCGGGGGCCCCGACCCCTACAGCGCGATCGGCTTCTGGCACAGCAGCGAGGACCTGCACCTGTGGTATCCCAACCAGCCCGAGCCGGCCACCGACTGGGAGGCCGAGATCGACGAGCTCTACGTCATGGGGAGCCGTGAGCTAGATCACCCCACGCGGGTGGAGCACTACCACCGGGCCCAAGAGATAGCGGCCGAGAACGTGCCCGTCATCTATACGTCGCAGGCCGAGAGGCTCACCGCCACCCGCAACGTCTTCGGCAACACGACGCCCACGCTCTACGCCGTCTGGGACATTCGCTACCTGTATCGAACCGACCAGTAGCGGGGCGTTTCGCTTGTCGCTTGCTGGCGGCCGAGCAGGCTCCCGCCAAGGTCAAGGGCACTCCGTGACGCGCGTTCAGCCAGAGTTTGCCGGGTGTTTCGGACTGTTCAGAAAAATCGGTGACAGGAATGTGACAAACCGGTAACGATGGTGTAACCTAGTCTCCACGAGCCGGGTCTGAGCAACAGGATTCGCCAGAACCGGATCCACCATCCCCCCTCCAGGGACCGTGCGGAGCCCGCCAGCATAGCGCTGGCGGGCTCCGGCGCGTCCTGCTCACGGGCGGGCGCGGATCCGCACAGGGCGGATTCTGGCTGCGTCCAAGGGCGCGGTACGCTCCATGCCCTTCCACCTGGAGCGAGGTGCATGAGCGAGCCGATCTACGATGCCCGGACTTTCTGGGATCTGCTCAGTCGGCGGGCCTCGGCCACCCCCGACACGAAGATGCTCCTCGACGATTCGGGCCGCTCGGTGACGTTCGCCGAGTTCAGGGACCGGGCCGAGCGGGTGGCGGCCGGACTCCAATACCTGGGGGTGGGGGAGGCAACGCCGGTCGCATGGGTGCTGCCCACCCGCATCGAGACCGTGCTGTTGAGCTTCGCCCTCAGCCGGCTGGGCGCCGTACAGAATCCGATCATCCACATCTACCGCCGTCGCGAGGCCGAGTTCTGCATCCGCCAGACCCGAGCGGAGCTAGTGGTGCATCCCGGCGTCTGGGCCGGCTTCGACTACGGCGCCATGGCCGAGAAGATCGTTGGGGGCCTCGATCACGAGGCTCGGACGCTGTGCGCCTACGACGTGCTTCCCGACGGCGACCCGTCGAGCCTGCCGCCGCCGCCCAGCGATTCCAGCGCCGACGCGGTGCGCTGGCTGTACTACACCTCGGGCACCACATCGGACCCCAAGGGCGTGAAGCACACCGACGCGTCGCTGATCGCGGGCGGGATCGGGCTGGCCCGGGCGCTCGACGCAAGCGAGGCCGACGTCGGCTCCATCGCCTTCCCCTACGCTCACATCGGCGGACCCGACTACATCGTCGCCATGCTCGCCGCCGGTTTCGGGTCGGTGCTGGTGGAGCGCTTCGAGCCGGCCGCCGCGGTGCTGGCCTACGCCCGCCACGGCGTGACCATGGCCGGCGGCTCGACGGTCTTCTACCAGATGTTCCTCGAGGAGGACCGCAAGTCGCGCCAGTCTGTCGGCCGTCCGGCCATGCCCGGGCTGCGAGCGCTGGTGGGCGGGGGCGCCCCCAAGCCGCCTGAGATCTATTTCCGGGTGAAGAGGCAGATGGGCGTGCCCGTGGCCCACGGCTACGGCATGACGGAGTGTCCCATGATCTCGCAGGGCTCGCCCGGCGACAGCGACGACCAGCTGGCCCACACCGACGGACGCCCGGTCCACGGCTGCAAGGTGTCGATCGTGGCCGTGGCCGCCGACGGTGGCGAGGCGCCCGCGCCCGTCGGCATCCAGGGCGAGGTGCGGGTCAGCGGTCCGATGCTGTTCGCGGGCTACACCGATCCCAGCCTCGACGACGACGCCTTTGACGCTCGGGGCCGCTTCCGCACCGGCGATCTGGGCGTGCTCGGCCCCGACGGGCACCTGACGCTGACCGGACGGGTGAAGGACATCATCATTCGCAAAGGCGAGAACATCTCCGCCTCCGAGATCGAGGACATTCTCTATGCCCACCCCAAGGTGGGCGCGGCCGCGGTGATCGGCCTGTCGGACCCCGAGCGGGGCGAGCGGGTCTGCGCGGTGGTCGAGACCGCCCCCGGCGCCGCCGACCTGACCTTCGATGAGATGGTTGAGGCCTGCGCCGCCGCCGGGCTGTCCCGACAGAAGGTGCCCGAGCAACTGGAGATCCATCCCGAGGCGCTGCCGCGCAACGCCACCGCGAAGATCCTCAAGCACAAGCTGCGGGAGTTGTACGAGGCGAGGCGGTCAGTCACCCTGACCGCCCGCGAGGTCTACGAGGTCAGACAAGAAAGGGGCTGAGACCGAGCTATGGCTAAGATCACTATCTATCACAACAAGCATTGAAACTCTTCTAAGAATGCCGTGGCGGTCGCCGCGGATTCCGGTGTCGAGTGCGATGTGGTGCTCTACATGTCCGACCGTCCCGACCGCGACACGCTGCAAGGCATCGTCGAGCGGCTCGAGGATCCGGTCGAGAACCTGGTTCGCAAGGACTCGCAGTTCGCCAAGCTCGGGCTCGACGCCGACGACTATGTCGCCAACCCCGAAGCGGTGGTGGAGGTGCTGCTCGAGTATCCGAGGCTCCTGCAGCGCCCGGTGCTGGTGCGGGGCGACCGGGCCATCATCGGCCGCCCCCTCGGCGACATGAAGGCCAAGGATCGCTTGGCCGAGTTCCTGAGCTGAGCCAGCGGTTGAACTAGCGTGGGCCGGTCCAACTGCGGAGCAACCCCAAGGAGAGACGATGCGTATCGTTGTTGACTTCGACCTGTGCGAGAGCAACGCCGTCTGCATGCAGATCGCACCCGACATCTTCGAGGTGCGAGACGACGACTTCCTCTACATCCTCAACGAGACGCCCGGCGAGGCCGACCGGGCCCGGGTGCAGGAGTGCGTGCAGCGCTGCCCCAAGCAGGCCATCTCGATAGCTGACGGCTGAGCGGCCGGGAGCCGAAGAGCCATGACCGCCGCGCCGAGCGCCGTAACCATCGTCGGGGCCTCCCTGGCCGGGCTGAACGCGGCCGAGGCGCTGCGCCGTGAGGGCTTCGACGGCCCGGTCACGCTGATCGGCGCCGAGGACCATCCGCCCTATGACCGGCCGCCGCTGTCGAAGCAGGTTCTGGCCGGCGACTGGGAGCCGGATCGGGCCGCGCTCACCGATGCCGAGGAACTAGCCGACGACGGCATCGAGGCCCGTCTCGGCGTGCGGGCGACCGCGGTGGACCTGTCCGCCCGCCAGCTGACCCTCGATGGCGGCGAGACGGTGGCGTTCGACGGCCTCGTCATCGCCACCGGGGCCCGCTGTCGCACTCTGGCCGGCACCGAGGCGCTGGCCGGCGTGCACGTGCTGCGCTCGCTCGACGACTGCCTGGCGCTGCGGGCCGACCTGGAGGCAGCGCCGCAGCGGGTGGTGGTGGTGGGCGCAGGTTTCATCGGTGCCGAGGTGGCCGCCACCGCCCGGGGCCGCGGCCTGGAGGTCACGCTGGTGGAGGCGCTGCCGACGCCGCTGGGACGGGTGCTGGGCGACGAGATGGGCGCGGTGTGCGCCGAGGTGCACCGCGACCACGGCGTGGATCTGCGCACCGGTGTGGGCGTGGACGCAGTCGAGGGCGGCGACCGGGTGCAGCGGGTGAGGCTGTCGGACGGCTCGACGGTGGACGCCGACGTGGTGGTGGTCGGCATCGGGGTGATCTGCAACACCGAATGGCTGGAGGGCTCGGGACTGCGGATCGACGACGGCGTGGTGTGCGACGCGACCTGCCTGGCCGCCGACGGCGTGGTGGCGGCGGGCGACGTGGCCCGCTGGCCCAACGAGCTCTTCGGCGAGACGATGCGGGTGGAGCATTGGGACAACGCCGCCCAGCAGGGCGCCCACGCCGCCCGTCGGCTGCTCGACCCGGCGGTGGGACCGTTCACGCCGGTGCCGTGGTTCTGGAGCGACCAGTACGACCGCAAGATCCAGCTGGCGGGCCGGGTGCGCCCCGACGACGAGGTGCGGGTGGTGAGCGGCTCCGTGGAGGAGCGCCGCTTCGCGGCGATCTACGGCCGGGCCGGGCGCATCACCGGCGTGCTCGGCTTCAACCGCCCCCGCCACGTAATGCGCTACCGGGCAATGATCGAACAGCAGGCCAGCTACAAAGAAGCCCTAGCCGCCAACTTCTGACCCAAAAAGGTCGCGGCCGGAGCGGCGCGATTCGACGCGCCCGGCCTAGATCGGACGTCTCGGCCGGTGAAGGGGCATGCGCATGGGAGGGCCGAGCTTCAGGCATTCGTTGTGGACATCCACCTCAGCTCCGGCCGACCTCAAAGCGATCGCGCCTAGCACCGGCTCGGCGTCGTCCGCTCCGAAGAGAACGTTGTTGGCGGTGAAACGTCCGATGAACTCCAGTTGCGCACTTCCGACATCGAACGTCACGCTGGACCCGTCAGCCAGCTCGTACTCGCGGCGCATGGTCGGCGCAATTCCTATGGCTTGTAGGTGCTTGCGGGGCACGGTGGTTTCGTGGACGCTGGTGTCCGCCAGAAACTCGCCTTCCCATGACTGTTCTGGCTGCGCCAGGTTGCTGATCTTGACGGTGACTCGTATCGCTCCCAATCTTGGTCTCCCATCGCTCAACCGCTCGCAGGCTGCGCCTTAGAGTAGATGCTTGTTGTTGTATGTCAAGTAAATGCAGTCAGCTTTGGAATCTGCTGCTACGCACGGCGCGCGGGGTTGTTGGGTGTTGGGCGGTAGCCTTGCCGGGTCCTGCCACCGTGGTGGGGCCAGTCGTGTGCAGCACGCGGGCTGTTGGCCTCGCATTGCGGGTCGTGCAGCAGGGTCCGATACCCAACGGAGATTCCATGCCTACCAGCCTCCCCCCCAAGGCCGAGACCATCGCCTCGACGGCGGAGACCTTCGGGCTTCCCGAGACCGACACCGGTTCTCCCGAAGTCCAGATCGCTCTGCTGTCGGACCGCATCAACCACCTCACCGAGCATCTGCGGGTCCACAAGAAGGACCACCACAGCCGGAGGGGCCTGCTGATGCTGGTGGGTCGGCGCAGGAGGCTGCTCGACTACGTGAAGGAGAACGACGTCGAGCGGTACCGGGCGTTGATCGCCCATCTCGGTTTGCGACGCTGAACACGACAGGGGCGGCCTGCGGGCCGTCCCTCCGGCTGTTGGCGCCAAAGTCGGCGCCTGAGAGCCGGCGACGATCCCAGTGACAACAACACAGGTGCGACCGCTCCGGTGCTAGTCGTATCGGCCCCGCCCCCGCCGGGTGGGACCGATACGACTGGGAACTGGCGGGGTCGTGCCCAGATCGGGCCCCAGTCGGGGTCCCCAAGGAGCAATTCCATGGCCGATGCCATTTCAGTCACCGGTGCGTTCACGCGCGCCGAGGGCAAGGACGCCACCTTCGAGACGGGCCTGCTGGCCCCGCTCGCCGGCGGCGCCGTCACCGCCCAAATGGGCAACACGGTGGTGCTCGTCACCGCCACCGCCGCCAAAGCGCCACGAGAGGGCGCCGACTTCTTCCCTCTCACCGTCGACGTGGAGGAGCGGATGTACGCCGCGGGCCGCATCCCCGGCTCGTTCTTCAGGCGCGAGGCCCGCGCCGGCGAGCAGGCCATCTTGACCTGTCGGCTCGTGGACCGGCCCCTGCGGCCCAGCTTCCCCGACGGGTTCCGCAACGAGGTTCACGTCGTGGCCACCGTGCTGGGCGCCGACCAGTCCCATCCCTACGACATCGCCGCGCTCAACGCGGCCTCCCTGGCGCTGTCGATCTCGCCCATCCCCTTCGACGGGCCGATCGGCGCGGTGCGCCTGTGCTGGTCGTCCGACGGCGAGTGGGTGCCGTTCCCGACCTACGAGGAGGGCGACGGCTCCGCCTTCGAGATGGTGGTGGCCGGCCGCCTCGACGGCGACGACGTGGCCGTGATGATGGTCGAGGCCGGCGGAACCGCCGCCACCTGGGACCTGTACGCCGACGGCCTGCCCAAGGTGGACGAGGACGTCCTCGCCGCCGGGCTGGAGGCGTCCAAGACCTGGATCCGCGAGATGATCGAGCTCCAGCAGCAGATGATCGACGCGGTCGGCCCGGTCACCAAGATCGAGGCGCCGCTGGCCGTCGACCACAGCGACGAGATCCTGGCGGCGGTGCGCGACGCCGCCGCCGACCGCATCGCCGACACCCAGCGGATCGCCGACAAGACCGAGCGCCAGGGTGCCGAGGCCGCCCTGAGCGCCGAGGTGGCGGCCGAGCTCGAGGAGCGCTTCAGCGACGATCCGACCGCGGCCAAGCAGATCAACAGCGCCATCCGGGCTGTCAGCAAGGCGGCGGTGCGCAAGCGCATCGTGGAGGAGGGGGTCCGCATCGACGGCCGCTCCGCCGACCAGCTGCGGCCGCTGATGTGCCGGGTCGGGGTGGTGCCCACCGCCCACGGCACCGGGCTGTTCCAGCGGGGCGAGACCCAGGTGCTCAACTTCACCACCCTGGGGATCGGCCGCAGCGACATGCTGATCGACGATCTGTCGCCCACCGAGAAGAAGCGCTACTTCCACCACTACAACTTCCCGCCGTTCAGCACCGGCGAGACCGGCTTCATGCGCGGCCCCAAGCGCCGCGAGATCGGCCACGGTGCGCTGGCCGAGCGGGCCGTGTACCCGGTGGTGCCGTCGTTCGAGGACTGGCCCTACACCATTCGCACCGTGTCGGAGGTGATGGCCTCCAACGGGTCGAGCTCGATGGCGTCGGTGTGCGGCTCCACGCTGTCGCTCATGGACGCCGGGGTGCCGATCAAGGCGCCGGTGGCCGGGGTGGCCATGGGCCTGGTCCACGCCGACGGCGCCTGGGTGACCCTCACCGACATCCTCGGCGCCGAGGACGCCTTCGGCGACATGGACTTCAAGGTGGCCGGGACCACCGACTTCATCACCGCGCTGCAGCTCGACACCAAGATCTCGGGCATCCCCGCCTCGGTGCTGGCCGACGCCCTGCGCCAGGCCCGCACCGCCCGCCTCGACATCCTCGACGTGATGGCCGAGACCATCATCGAGCCGAGGCCCGAGGTGCGCGACACCGCCCCGAAGGTCACCACCTTCGAGATCCCGGTGGAGAAGATCGGCGAGGTGATCGGGCCCAAGGGCAAGGTGATCAACTCCATCCAGTCCGAGACCGGCGCCGACATCAGCGTGGACGACGACGGCGCGGTCGGCATCGTGTCCATCGCCTCCACCGACGGCGGCGCGGTGGCCGAGGCCGAGCGGCAGATCAAGCTCATCCTCGACCCGCCCACCGCCGATGTGGGGGCCACCTACCGGGGGCGGGTGGTGAACATCACCAAGTTCGGGGCGTTCGTGAACATCCTGCCCGGGCGCGACGGCCTGGTGCACATCTCCAAGCTCGGCGGCGGCAGGCGCATCGACCGGGTCGAGGACGTGCTCGAGCTCGGCGAGGAGATCGAGGTTGTGGTGGAGGACGTCGACCCCAACGGCAAGATCTCGCTGCTGCCCAAGTCGGACGACTCCGACGACGACGGACGGCCTGCGCCCAGGCGACGGCCGCGGCGCGACGACGACGGACGCGGCCGCGACCGTGACCGCGATTCCGGCCGGGGTGGCCGCGACCGCTCCGAGCCCAGGCGCTCGGACGCGGGGCGCGGCGACCGCTTCGACGGCGAGGCGCGCCGGCCCCGAGAACGGCAGCCTGCGCCGGTGTCGAGCGCTCGGGCGGTCTCGTTCGAGGACTCCTTCGACTCGGAGCTGGAGCGCGAATTCGGCGAGCTGGGACCCGATCCCCGGGCCCGCCGCGGCGGACGGCGCGGCGGCGGCCGCGGTCCCCGCTAGAGCCTTCGCCGGGAAGGAACGCCGACCCATGATCAAGCTCGGCGTCTGCGGCGCCACCGGGCGGATGGGCGCCGAGGCCTGCCGGGCCATCGACGCCGACCCCGACACCGAGCTGCTGGCCGCCATCGGCTCGGCCGGCTCGGCCGACGAGTTCGTCGAGGCCGGCGTGGAGGCGGTGGTGGACTTCACCGTGGCCGAGGCGGTCCGGGCCAATGCCGGTGTGCTGGCTGCCGCCGGCATCCATGCCGTGATCGGAACCTCCGGGCTCGGCGCCGACGACCTGGAGGCTCTGCGCGGAAGTTTTGTGCGAAGCCACTGCATCGTCGCGCCCAACTTCGCGGTGGGCGCAGTGCTCATGACCCGGTTCGCGGCGCTGGCCGCGCCGTTCTTCGGCACCGCCGAGGTGATCGAGCTGCATCACGACCGCAAAGTGGACGCACCCTCGGGCACCGCGGTAGCCACCGCCGAGGCGATGGCGGACGCATCGGCCGACTGGGCGCCGGATCCCACTTCTGACCAGAGCCTGCCCGGCGCCCGCGGCGGGCGGGGCCCGGCCGGGATCCCGATCCACTCGGTGCGCCTCAAGGGCCTGGTCGCCCATCAGGAGGTGCTGCTCGGCGGCCCCGGCGAGACCCTGACGATCCGCCACGACACCGTCGACCGGTCGGCGTTCATGCCGGGCATGCTCCTGGCGGCCAAGCGGGTGGTCACCCTCGGGCCGGGCCTGACCGTCGGCCTCGGCGAGGTCTTGGGCGTCTGAGGCCGAGCGTCCGGGTGCGCCGGCTGGCGTCTTGGGGGTGGATCGCCTCGCATCTCTTCGCGCTGGCGATGGTGGTGCTGATGGTCAACCTGGGGTTCTGGCAGTTGCGCCGCCTCGACGAGCGACGCTCCGACAACGCCGCGGTGGCTGCGGCCATGGCGCAGGCCCCCGTTGATATTGGCGCGCATCTCGACCTGCTCGGGCCGCCCCCCGAATACACCGCCGTGGCGGCGGCCGGCAGCTACCTCGCCGACGCCGAGGTGCGGATCGGCAACCGCAGCAGCGGCGTACAGCCCGGCTTCTGGCTGGCGACCCCGCTGGATCTCGGCGGGGGCCGGGCGGTGGCGGTGGTGCGGGGCTGGATTCCGCGGCGAAGCCTGAGCGGACTCGACGACCGGTCCACCGCTCCGCCGACGGGCCCAGTGACCGTGGCCGGCCTCGCCTTCGACAGCGTGGACGGCGGCCGGATCGCCGAGACGGAATCCGGCCAGACGCCGGAGATCTCCCGCATGGACCTGGTCCGCTTCGAGGAGGTGTCCGGCACCGACGTGGTGGACGTGTGGATCAGGCTGCGGGCCCAGTCGCCGGCCCAGCCCGATGCTCTGCCCGTCCCGGTGCCCGACCCCGACCTCACCGAGGGTCCGCACCTGTCGTACGCGTTCCAGTGGTTCTTCTTCTCGGCCGGGGCGGTGGTGGTGTACGCCCTGATCTTGCGCCGAGCCGCGGCGCAACGCCGAGAGGCCCCCGCCGCCGAACTACAGTTGTAGGCCATGGCCCGATTCGGCCGCGTGCTCACCGCGATGATCACCCCCTTCACCGACAACGGGGCGCTCGACCTCGGCGGCGCAGTGCGGCTGGCCCGCTGGCTCACCGCCAACGGCAGCGAGGGGCTGGTGGTGGCCGGCACCACCGGGGAGAGCCCGACCTTGACCCACGTCGAGCAGGCCGAACTGGTGGCCGCGGTGGCTGCGGCCGCCGACGTGCCGGTGGTGGCCGGCGCCGGCAGCAACGACACCCGGGCCGCCATCGACCTCACCGAGCGCTGCGCCGACGCCGGCGCCGACGGCATCCTGCATGTGGCCGGCTACTACAACCGGCCGTCGCAGGCCGGGCTCGACTCGCACTTCCGCCACTGCGCGGAGGCCACCGACCTGCCCACGCTCATCTACGACATCCCGGCCCGCACCGGCCGCAAGGTCAGCACCGAGACCCTGGTCCGGCTGGCCCACGAGGTCCCCAACATCGTCGGGGTCAAGGATGCGGCCGGATCCCCCGCCGAGACGGCCCGCCTGCTGGAGATGGCCCCCGACGACTTCGAGGTCTACTCGGGCGACGACTCGCTCACCCTGCCGCTGCTGTCGATCGGCGCGGTCGGCGTCATCGGGGTGGCCACCCACTGGGCCGGACGCCAGATGGCCGCCATGTTCGACGCCTTCGAGAGCGGCCGTGTGGCCGACGCGGCCGCCGTCAACCGCCGCCTGCTCGACTCCTACGACTTCGAGACCGGCGATGCCGCCCCCAATCCGGTGCCGACCAAGTGCATGATGCGGGTGCTGGGACTGCCCGCCGGGCCGTGCCGCCTGCCCATGGGACCGGAGCCCGCCGGTTTGGAGGACCAGGCCCGAGCGGTGCTGGCCGGGCTGCACGGCTCCCGATCGGTGAGGGCCGACCCACTCCCGCCGCCGATGCCGATACCGGTCGGAACGGGCTGAACGCCCGCTGATGGCCGCGCCGGTTGCCGTCACCTTCCTGGGAGGACTGGGCGAGATAGGCCGCAACTGCGCGGTCATCGAGACCGCGGGCCGCCGGGTGCTGTTCGACTGCGGCCGGATGTTCGCAGGCGACGACCTCCCCGGAGTCGACTCGGTGCTTCCCGACTTCGAGTGGCTGCTCGAGGGTGGGGGAGTGGAGGCCTGCGTGGCCACCCACGCCCACGAGGACCACATCGGCGCGCTGCCGCATCTGCTGGAGCACCTGTCGTTCCCCGTCTACGGCTCGGCGTTCACGCTGGGCCTGGTGCGCCACAAGCTCTCCGAGGCGGGCCTGCTCGACCGGGCCGAGCTGCGCGAGGTCCGCGACGGCGACCGCTTCGATGCCGGGCCGTTCCGGTGCGAGGCCATGCCGGTGACCCATTCGGTGCCGGGCGGGCTGATCACCGCCTTCTCCACGCCGCAGGGCGTGATCCTGCATTCCAGCGACTTCAAGCTCGACCTCACCCCGGTGGACGGCCGCCGCACCGCGCTGTCGCGCATCGGGGCGCTGGCCGACGATCCAGGAGTCAGGCTGTTGCTGGCCGATTCCACCAACGCCGACGCACCCGGATCGTCGAGCTCGGAGCGCGACGTGGGCGATGTGCTGCACGATGTGATCGCCCGCCAGCAGGGGCGACGGGTGGTCGTCGGCGCCTTCGCCAGCCACATCCACCGCATCCAGCAGGTGATGGACGCCGCGGTGGCCTCGGGCCGGACGGTGGCGACGCTGGGCCTCTCCATGCAGCGCAACGTCGGTCTGGCCCGAGAGCTGGGCCTGTTGCGGGTGCCCGACCGCTCTCTGCTCGACATCACCGACCTGGAGCGGCTCGATCCGGCGAAGGTGCTGATCGTGTGCACCGGGTCGCAGGGCGAGCCTCGCGCTGCGCTGACCCAGATGGCCGAGGGCACCAGCAAGTGGGTTGAGATCGGATCGGCCGACACGGTGATCTTCAGCTCGCATCCCATTCCGGGCAATGAGGCCGCGGTGGGGGCGGTGCGCAACGGCCTGGCCCGGCGGGGGGCCCGGGTGCTGCACACCGGCAACCTCGATGTGCACACGTCCGGCCACGGCAAGCAGCAGGAGCTGAGGGTGCTGCACTCGGTGGCGTCGCCGGAGTGGTTTGTGCCGGTTCACGGCGAGTTCGAGCACCTTGTGGCCCACGCCGGCCTGGCCCGCGACATGGGCATGCCCACCGAGCGGGTGGTGCTGTGCTCCGACGGCGATCGGGTTGAGCTGACCGACGCCGGCCTGCGGCTGGTCGGGTCGGTCGGCGGCGACCACGTTTACCTCGACGGCACGGTCGGCGATCTGGGATCGAGGGTGCTGGACGAGCGGCGCAAGCTCGGCGCCGACGGCTTCGTGACCGTGGTGGTGTGCGTCGACCTGGAGCGGGGTGAGCTGGTGTCGAGCCCCCAGGTGGTGTCGGGCGGCTGGGTAGAGCAGCCCGCGCGGGCCGGACACGAGGCCGCGGTGGCCGACGCGGTTGAGACCGAAGTGGCGCGCGCTCTGGCCGGCGGCGACCGAAATGCCGGGGCCCTGGAGGATTTGGTGATGCGAACCGCCCGCCGCACCTCTCGAGACCGCACCCGTCGCCGCCCGGTGATAGTCCCAGTGCTAACCGGAACCTGACTCTCCCGCCGGGGGCCGCGGCGCGATAGGGCTGGTCGGCGCGGCTTGAAAGGCGCGCAAGTTGGTGAGGGCCGGTTGCGTCGTAGCGGGGTCATTCCCGCTTTTAGCTGCGCTCACGGGCCGCGCAAACCTCAGCGTCACAGCCCACGGCCTGGTCCGTATGGGCCGGAAGTGCTCGCCTATTCGCATGGCCTCTGAAGGTTCACGAGGCGGTAGGGCGTCACTGGTAGCGTCGAGGTTCGTGGCCAAGAAGGGTGCCGAGCCGGTGTCGCGCGGGGCGAAGCAGTCCCCGGATGCGAAGCGAGCTTCTCGCGGGGCGAAGCAGCCGACGGAGGGCAAGCGAGCTTCTCGCGGGGTGAAGCAGCCCCTGGAGACGAAGCGAGCGGCCCGTCGGGGTTCTGCCGCGGTCGGTGGTGTGGTCCGCCGGCACCGCCGCGACATCTGGGGGCTGGCCGCCGTCGTGGCCGGCTTGCTGGTGGCCGGGAGCGTCTGGTTCTCGGCTGCCGGGCCGGTGGGAGAGCAGCTCGACCGGATCTTGGCCGCCGGGTTCGGGCTGGTGCGCATGGCCCTGCCCGTGGGGCTGGCGGCGATGGGCGCCGCCGCGCTGGCCGGCGGGCGGCGCAGCACTGCGACGCCTCCGGCTCCGGCCAAAGACAGCGACGCTACTGGTGCTGAGCAGGAGCCCGTAGCCGTCTCGGCGCCGGTTGAGCCGGTTGAGCCGGTGGACTCAGCGGCCAGGATGGTGTTGGGCGGGGTGTTGTTGCTGGTGGCTTCCACCGGCTTGCTTCACCTGGCCCGGGGCCGCCCCGGCTTGGGCGACGGCATCGACGAGCTGGGCGCAGCCGGCGGCGCGCTGGGGGTCTTCGTTGGCGGGTTCCTGCACGCCTGGACCGCGCTGTGGGGCTCGGTGCTGCTGCTCGGATTCGTGGGGCTGGTCGGCCTCATCTTTGTCACCCAGATGGAGGTGCGATCCGCCTCGGCCCGGCTGATGTCTGCGCTCAGGCCCTTGTGGCGCCTGTTGCGCTCGGCCGTGGTCAAGCTGTTCAGCGACATCAAGGAAGTTCCCGCCCCGGCTCCTGCACCCGACGCCTGGCATCCCGAAGGCGCAACCGAGAGCTCGAGCCGGTCGGAGCCGAGCGCCGAGTCGTCGCCGCCGGAGGCCGAGTTGTCACCGCCGGACATGGCGCTGGCCCCGTTCGCCGGGGACTCGCCGGTGGTGCCTGCACCGGGCGCGGCGCCCAACTCCCCGCGCCGCGTGGGTCGCAGTCAGCAGTCCAGGTGGAAGCTCCCGAGTATCGACATGCTTCCCGAAACACCTTCGCGCCAACTCAACCGTGATGAAGCGACTGAGCGCGGACAACTCCTTCAGGCAACCTTGGCCCGCTTTGAAGTGCCTACGGTCCTGCTGGAGCCGGTGGTGGGGCCCACCGTCACTCGCTTTGTGCTGCAGTTGGGCGAGGGTGTCAAGGTTGCCAAGCTTGAGAGTCTCCGTAAAGACATTGCCTATGCGATGGCATCCCCGGATGTTCGCATCCTGGCTCCCATCCCGGGGCAGAGAGCGATCGGGGTAGAGGTACCCAACCTTGATCGCCAAATCGTGTGTCTCGGTGATGTGCTCAGATCTCCCGAAGCCGAGGCGGCCCAGCATCCGCTTGAGGTTGCCATCGGTCTGGATGTCAATGGCCGTTCAATCATTATGAACCTGGCGACCACCCCTCACTTGCTGATCGCGGGCGCTACCGGTGCTGGGAAGTCTTCGTGCCTAAACTGCATCATCAGCACGGTGTTGATGCGGTCGACTCCCGACGACGTCCGCATGATCCTCATCGACCCCAAACGGGTAGAGATGGGGCAGTACGACCGCGTCCCTCACCTGCTGACCGCGCCGGTCACCGATCCCCGCAAGGCGGCCAACGCTCTGGCCTGGGTCGTGCGGGAGATGGAACTGCGCTACGGCCTGCTCCACGAGACTGGCTTCCGCGATATTGCTGGCTACAACGCGGCCGTCGAGGCTGGCACTCTCGAACCTCCCGCGGGGATTAGGAACGTTCACGGAGAGCCTCAGCAGTACATGCACATGCCGTTTGTGCTGGTGGTAGTGGACGAGCTCGCCGATCTGATGATGGTGGCTGCTCGCGATGTCGAAGAGTCCATTCAACGTCTCGCCCAAATGGCCCGAGCGATTGGGATTCATCTGATCATCGCCACACAGAGGCCGTCTGTCGACGTGATAACGGGTGTCATCAAGAACAACATTCCGGCGCGGATGGCCTTCGCTGTCCCCAGTCTCAACGATTCTCGGGTGATCCTCGACCAGCGTGGAGCCGAGGGATTGGTAGGCAAGGGCGACATGTTGTGGCTAGATCCAGCGTCCTCGGCGCCCCACCGCATACAGGGATGTTGGGTCAGCGAGGACGAGGTGCGCTCCATCGTGACCCACTGGGTGGACCAGGAGCCCGAATTCCAAGACGATCCTTCGGTCTCTACCGAAGGTTCCCCGATTGGAGGATCTGACCACACTCGGGCTGTAGCCGAGAGCATCACTGAGGCGCCTCCACCCGCCGCGGCGGACGATGGCGACGAGCTGCTCGACGCGGCCATGGAGCTGGTGGTCGATACGCAGCTCGGCTCGACTTCGATGCTCCAGCGCCGGCTGCGGGTGGGCTTCGCCAGGGCGGGGCGCATTATGGACCTCCTCGAGCAGCGCGGCGTGGTCGGTCCCTCCACCGGCTCCAAGGCGCGCGAGGTTCTCATCTCGCCCGAGGATCTAGCGAGCCGCCGGTCGCCCACATGACCGGCTGCGGGAACTCGTCGTCGTTCTGAGATGTCGGTCGCGCTGAGTTCCGGTGCACTTGCGTGACCTTCGCGCTTGGATTGTGCCGGTGCAGCGTGACGGTGCGCCGTGACTCTGCTGGCCTTAGAGCGAGCGCACCATTGGGAGAGTCCGTCGCTCCTAACGGGGCAATTCCCGCCCGCTTGTTCGCTGCGCTCACGGGCCGCTCGGCCACGGCCTCGCTTGTATGAGCCCGATTCGCTCACCCATTCGCTTGGCCTCTGAGCTGACCGGCGGCGGGGTTCTGCGGGCTTTGTGATGCTGGTCGGACTTGTTCTGTCTGTGATCGGGTTGGTGGTGCTGGCCCTGGCCGCCGACCAGTTCGTGCGGGGGGCCGCTCGGCTGGCCGTGGTGCTGCGGATGGCGCCCATCGTGGTGGGGGCCATCGTGGTGGGCTTCGGCACCAGCGCTCCCGAGATGCTGGTGTCAACGCTGGCCGCGGCCAACAGCCGGCTCGACATCGGCGTGGGCAACATCGTCGGCTCCAACGTGGCCAACATCTCCCTCGTGCTGGGCGCGGCGTCGTTCGTGGCCGTGGTTCCGGTGAGTTCCAGCGTGGTGCGCCGCGACGCGGCCGTGTCGGTGGCCGCCGTCGCCCTGTTCGCACTGCTCGTGCAGGGCGACCTCGGGCGCGTCGAGGGGCTGGTGCTGGCGGTGGCGCTGGTGGCTTGGTTCGTGCTGGTGCTGACCGGGGCCCGCTCCGGCACCGGCGATGCGGACATGGAGGACCTGTCCGAGATTGTGGGCGAGCACCCTCCCGCCCTCGGGGTCGAGGTCCTGCGCACGGTGGTGTCGCTGGCGCTGGTCGCCGGGTCGGCCTATGTGCTGGTCGAGGGGGCCGAGCGGGTGGCTGAGGCGCTCAACCTGTCGGGCGGCTTCGTCGGCTACACGCTGGTGGCGGTGGGCACCTCGGCGCCGGAACTGGTCACTGCGGTGGCCGCTGCCCGCCAGCGCGAGACCGAGCTGCTGGTGGGCAACCTGCTGGGCAGCAACGTGTTCAATTCGCTGGCGGTGGGAGGCGCCATCGGCCTGGTGGGGCCCGGACCGGTGAACGACGTGTCCGTGCAGACCCTGGGCGCGCTGATGATGGTGGTGATCTGCGTGGTGAGCTGGGTGGACATGGCCATCGGCCATCGGGTCAGCCGCATCGACGGCACGGTGCTGCTGGGTCTGTGGGTGGTGAGCATCGCGCTGCTGGCCTGATGATCCCGACACGACGGCCCGACGCGCTCGCTTTCCTATGCGTTCTGTTGCTGTTTGCGGGCTGCGCGGCGGATTCCCAGTCGGGGAGTCCGTCGGCTGCCGACCCGTCTGACACACCTGCACAGCTAGCGCCCTCGACGACCGCGCCCCTCGGCTCGGCCGTGTCCTCGACGACGACCGCGCCCACCGGAGTTGCTGCTGCGACCCCGACATCCACTCGCTCCTCGACAACGGCCGCTCCCTCAACCGCGGTGCAGCCGGAGTCGCAGGCCGACGACGGGGCGTCTACTGGCGCAGTCCCCGATATTTCAGACCCGGACACTGCGGCGTCAGCGACGGCCCAACTCGACGCCGCCGAGGTCGAGTCGTTGCTGTTCCCGCCGGTTGAGGCCACTGGTGGCGTGGCTCGCTGGACGGTGGAGATCGTCGAGACCGTCCCCCACGACCCCGACGCCTTCACTCAAGGCCTGGAAGTCGTCGACGGAACCATGTATGAGAGCACCGGGCTGTGGGGCCGGTCGTCGCTGCGGGCGGTGGATCCGGCCACCGGCGCAGTCACCGCCCGGGTCGATCTGCCCGACGAGCTCTTCGGCGAGGGCCTCACCGTCGTCGGCGACGAGATCGTCCAGCTCACCTGGCAGAGCGGCACCGCCCTCGTGTATCACCGAGACAGCCTCGAGTTGCTGCGGGAACACCGCTACGAGGGGGAGGGCTGGGGTCTCTGCGAGATGGACGGCGAGCTGATCATGACCGACGGCTCCAACCGGCTGGCCCGCCGCCACCCGCAGACTTTCGAGCTGCTGGGCACCGTGACCGTCACCGCCGGTGGCTACGACGGCCGGCTCGACCACCTCAACGAGCTGGAATGCATCGACGGCGCGGTGATCGCCAACGTGTGGCAGACCGACCGCCTGCTGGTGATCGACCCCGCAACCGGTCGGGTGGCCGCGGTGATCGACGCCGGGCCTCTGGTCGAAGATGCAGCCGCCGCGTCGTCCGCCGCCGAGATTGATGTGCTCAACGGGGTGGCATTCGACGGTGACACCGCCACCCTGTGGATGACCGGAAAGCTCTGGCCCCGGCTATACCGCGTCCGGATAGTGGCCGAGCAGGCGGGCGGTGAACCGTGATCATCCTGGAGCTTCGATAGGTGCGGGCGAGACACCGATGGGCATTGCTGGCGGCCGTGCTGCTAATGGCGGCATGCACCGACAGCTCCGAGGTCCGCTCGCCGGCGGCCACGCCCACCCTGGCCCCCGAGCCCACGGCCACCCTGTCCACGGCCACGCTGCCCCCGCCGACGGCACCGCCGCCGACCGCCGCCGAAGTCACCACCACCTCGGAGGCCACCCGCACCTGGACCCTGCTGGCCGGAGGCGACGTGCTGATGGAGCGGTCCGAGAGGCTGGGACTGGATCCCTTCGCGTCGATCACGCCCGCGCTGGGCTCTGCGGACCTGTCGGTGGTGAACGTGGAGATGGCCATCAGCGAGCGGGGCACCCCCCATTCCAAGGAGTACGTGTTCCGGGCTCCGCCTGCCGCGGCCGGACGCATCGCGACCGGAGGCGTGCGGGTCGCCAACCTGGCCAACAACCACGTCATGGACTACGGCGCCGACGCCCTCTCCGACACCGTCGACCTGCTCGAGGGCGCTGGGGTGGTGACCGTCGGCGCCGGCCGCAACAGCGACGAGGCCTACCGCTACCGGGTCCTGACCACCGAGGGCGGGGTGAGCGTGGCCTTCTTGGGCGCGTCGGTGATCGTTCCGCCCAGCTTCAAGGCCGGCCCGTCGGCGCCGGGGATCGCGTCGGCGCACTCTCCCGAGCGGGCCCGCGTGCTCGACACCGTCCGGGCCGCCGCAGCTGCCGCCGACGCGGTGGTGGTCAATGTCCATTGGGGAGTCGAGCGCGATCCCTGCACCACCGACGAGCAGCGCACCCTCGCCCGCGAGCTCCTCGACGCGGGCGCCGACGCGATCATCGGCCACCATCCGCACGTGCTGCAGCCGGTGGTGTTCACCGGCGACAAGCTGGTGGCCTTCTCGCTGGGGAACTTCATCTGGGAGCCCCGCCAGAACATGGGCGGCGAGACCGGCGTCCTGCAGATCGACTTCGACGGCGACCGGGTCGTCGGTTGGACGCTCCATCCCCACCTGACCGACAGCGACGGCGCGCCCGTCCCGGCCGACTCCGGTCCCCGCGTCGACCGCATACGCGACATCATCGCGGGCGATTGCAGCCCCCACGCCCCGCCGCCGACCACCACATCAACCACCACCACGCTGCCCCCACCCACGGGCACCGCGGGCACCTAGCCGGATGTTCGGAGCGTCCGGATCGCTCGTGGTACATGCTCGGCGAGCCCTATGACGGCGAGCCCTCCTGCTGGGGCGTCCGACACGCCCGGTTCGTTCGTGGTGCACACGCTGGGGTGCCCCAAGAACCAGGTCGATTCCGACAAGCTCGCCGGGCTGCTGGTTGCCGACGGGTTGTCGCCGGCACACGACACCGCCGATGCCGACGTGGTGGTGGTCAACACCTGTGCCTTCGTGGAGGATGCCCGCCAGGAGTCGATCGACGCCATCCTGGCTCTGGCCGAGGCCAAGGCGCCCGGCGCCTCGCTGGTGGTGACCGGCTGCCTGGCTGAGCGCTACGGAGACGAGCTGGCCGAGGCTTTGCCCGAGGTCGACCGCATAGCCGGATTCGGGATGACGCTGACCGCCGACCTCCCGGCAGCCGCGCCGAGCCGCCGCGGCGATGATCCCGTTTCGGCGGTCACTTCGAGCCGTCGTTCGCCCGCCCCCGACGCAATAGACGCACAGCACGGTCGTTCGGCCCGGAGCGTTCCGGGGGAGCGGCGGCACGGTGGCCCGTCCCGTCCTGTTGCGGTGGAGGCGCCGAGCCGCCGTTCGGCCCGGACCGTTCCCGAGTTCGACCTGTTGAACCTGCCCCGGCCCCGGTCGCCGCGTCCGTGGGCCTACGTGAAGATCGCCGAGGGCTGCGACCGTGCCTGCGGTTTCTGCGCCATCCCCAGCTTCCGCGGCCCCCAGCGCAGCCGCAGCGTCGAGCAGATCCTCGCCGAGGTGGAGCAGCTCGACGCGGCCGAGATCGTGCTGGTGGCCCAGGATCTCGCCTCCTACGGGCGCGACCAGGGTCAGGGCGAGCGCCGCATCGTCGCGCTGGTGGAGGCGGTGTCGGCCCGCGTTCCCCGCACCCGCCTGCTGTACCTGTACCCGTCGGATCTCAACGACGCCCTCATCGACGCCATCTGCGCCACCGGGGTGCCCTACTTCGATCTGTCGCTGCAGCACGTCTCGCGGCCGCTGCTGCGCCGCATGCGCCGCTGGGGCGACGGCGAGCGGTTCCTGGCCCGCATCGAGGCCATCCGGCGGCGGGTGCCGGAAGCGGCCTTCCGGTCCAACTTCATCGTCGGCTATCCGGGCGAGACCGAGGACGACCACGACCGGCTGCTGCGCTTCGTGGAGGAGGCGCAGCTCGACTGGTGCGGCTTCTTCGCCTACTCCGAGGAGGCGGGCACCCATTCCGCGACCCTCGACGGCAAGGTGGACGAGGCTCTGCGCGCCGACCGGCTGGCCGAGTTGGGCGAGCTGCAGGATGCCATAACCGCCGCCCGCCGCGACCGGCTGGTCGGCCGGCGGGTCGAGGTGCTGGTGGACGAGCCGGGCGTGGGCCGGACCCATCGCGAGGCTCCCGAGATCGACGGGGTCGTGAACGTGCCCGCAGGCCTGGCCGCGGGTACCTTCGCGGACGTGACCGTCACCGCCGCGGCTGGCTGCGACCTGGAGGCGGCATGAGATCGACCCGCCTCGCCGCCGCCCGATGACCGCGCCGAACAGTGCGGAGGCGCCCGCGCAGGCTGGGCTGCTCCATCCGGCCAACCTGTTGACTCTCGCCCGGCTGCTGCTGTCGCCGCTGCTGTTCCTGCTGATCCTGCAGGCCGAGGACAGCCGGGGGGCGTCGTGGGCCGCCTTCGGACTGGGGATCGCTTTGGCCGGCACCGACTTCTTCGACGGGCGGGTGGCCCGCCGGGCCAACGTCACCAGCCGCAGCGGCGCCTTCCTCGACCCGCTGGCCGATAAGGTGGTAGTGCTCGGCGCCGCCTACTGCCTGGTGGCGGTGGAGCGCTACTGGTGGGTGCCGGTCACCATCCTCGCCTTCCGCGAGCTGGGCATCACCGCTTGGCGGGCCCGCTGGGCGGGCGAGGGGGTGTCGATACCGGCGCGCCGGTCGGCCAAGTACAAGACCTTCGTGCAGGGCGTGGCCCTGGCCATGGCGGTCATGCCCGCCCTGGAGAACTCCGATGCGGTGCTCACCGCCGCGCTGTGGGTGGCGGTGGTGTTCACCGTGGTCACCGGGCTGCAGTACCTGCTCGACAGCCGCTCGGTGCGGGCCCGGTCCCGCTCCCAGCACTCGCCGTAGGCCGCGGTCATGCGGTGCGAGGTGGTGGCGGTCGGCACCGAGCTGTTGCTCGGCCAGATCGTCGACACCAACTCGTCGTGGATCGGCGAGCAGTTGGCGCTGGCTGGCATCGACAGCCACTTCCAGACCAAGGTGGGCGACAACCTCCACCGGATGACGTCCGCCTTCGAGCAGGCGCTGGGCCGCAGCGACGCGGTGATCGTGTGCGGAGGCCTCGGCCCGACCCCCGACGACATCACCCGAGACGCCATCGCCGCGGTCATGGGCGCCGAACTGCGCCGCGACGACGTCGTGGTGGAGCGGATCAGGGCGATGTTCTACCGCCGCGACCGGCAGATGCCCGCCAACAACCTGCAGCAGGCCGATGTGCCGGTGGGTGCCCGGGTGATGGATGTGCAGCCCGGCACCGCCCCCGGCTTGATCTGTCCGGTGATGCGGCGCGGCGGCGAGAAGGTGATCTACGCCGTGCCCGGCGTGCCCTGGGAGATGCAGCGGATGGTCGCCGAGTGCGTTTTGCCCGACCTGCAGGCCCGGGCCGGGCCGCGGCAGGTGATCCGCAGCCGGACGCTGCGCACCTGGGGCCACTCGGAGTCGGGCCTGGCCGAGCTGCTGGCCCCCGAGATGCGACGGCTCGACGCCACCGGCGAGGCCACCATTGCCTTCCTGGCCAGCGGCATGGAGGGCCTCAAGGTGCGCATCACCGCCAAGGCCCCGAACGACGCGGCGGCTGCCGCAGTGCTGTCGGCGGTGGAGTCGAGGGCCCGAGCCGTGATCGGCGAGGCGGTGTTCGGCGCCGACGACGACACCATGGAGTCGGTGGTGCTTGATCTGCTGCGCTCGGCGGGCCTCACGCTGGGATTGGCCGAGTCGGTGACCGGCGGACTGATCGCGGCCCGCCTCACCGAGGTTCCCGGTGCCAGCAACGTGCTGCGCGGCGCGGTCGTGCCGTACGACCGGGCCCTCAAGACGGGTGTGCTCGGCGCGCCGGACGTGAACGCGGTCAGCTCCGAGATGGCGCTGGCCATGGCTGCCGGCGCCGGCCGGGTGCTGGGCGCCGACGTGGGCCTGTCCACCACCGGAGCGGCCGGCCCCGACAGCCACGAGGGGGCCGAGCCGGGCACGGTTTGGATCGGCCTGCACATCGACGGCGCCGGCGAGGCCACCCGGGTGCGCTTCAACATGGCCCGCACCATGGTTCGCCAGCTCGGCACCATCACCGCGCTGAACCTGCTGCGGACCCGCCTGCTGGCCCGCGCCGGCTGATCGCAACCAAGAGCGTGCGCGAGCAGATGCAAGCCCGTCGCGTCGCAGCGGGGTCATTCCCGCTCTTGTTCGCTGCGCTCACGGGCCGCTCGGGCCACGGCCTCGCTCCGCGCCATGCGTGAATTGCTAGCGGGACCGATCCATCCGCTCGGCCTCTAAGAGCGAGCGCAAATAGGTGAGAGTCTGTTGCGTCGCAAGGGTGTCTTTCCCGCTCTTGTTCGCTGCGCTCACGGGCCGCTCGGGCCACGGCCTCGCCCGTATGAACCGGATTCGCTCACCTATTCGCTCGGCCTCTAAGCCCGTCGGCGCAGCGCCGCAGCCAGCGTCTCGGCCGAGGCTTGCCAGCAGCCCATGAGATGGGTGGGCACGAAGCCCATCTCGGTGTTGATCGCCAGCATGTGGGCGTTGCTGGCCGCGTTGCCGGTCTGAAGGCCGGTCACCTCGGGGTCGGTGTCGCGCAGCCGCTGCCACATGGCGGCCTTGAGCCAGCGGCCGATGCGTCTGCCCCGGTGGGCTTTGAGCACGACAGTGGACCACTGCCAGGAGACGGCGGGGCGGTGGCGGTTGACGAACACCTCGGTCGATCCGGCCGCCTCGCCGTCGGCGGTGACGGCGAGGACGCCCCGGCACTCCAGCCCGCGGGCGGCACGGGCCTCGATCTCAGCCAGCACCATGGCCCGGTCGACGATGGTGTCGGCCAGTTCCAGGTCGTCGGTGGGGGCGTCGTTCATGGCGTTGGCGGTGGCTACCAGGGCGTCGAGCCGTTCGGTGGGGCAGTGCCGGGCCCAGTACACAAGCTCCAGATCGTCGGGTCCGGCCTCGATCCACTTCGCCATGAGCCCAGCGTCCACCGAGCCCATGTCGAGACGCGATTCCTGCTCTGTGTAGCGAAGCTCGGCGCCCAGACCGGTCCAGAAGGCATTGGCGGCCGGGGTGTGGTCGCCCCAGGCGATGATCGAGCTGCGCCCGTCGCCTCGGGCCCGCTCCAGCAGTTCGGCCAGCACCGCGGCCGACACCTCCTCGGGGGCGGGTGTGATCTCCACGCCGGCCAGGTTGGCGTTGGCCGCGTCGGTGTTGAGCTCGACGTGCCCGATGGCTGCAGCCTCGGCACCCGCCAAGGCGACGACGCGCTGATGGCGGCAGTGGTCGGTGGCGTCGTCGTCGAATACGGCCCGCAACTCCTCAGCCGGCGTGACCGGCAGGCCGGGGTCGCGGTCGCGGTCGACCCTCTGCTGCAGCGTCAGCGCAGCCGCAAAGTCCGCGCTATCGAGCTCCCGAGCGTCAACAATCCGCACAACCGCAGCGTACGGGCGATGCTCGGCAGGTCGCATAGGCTTGTGATGAGCCAGCACAGAACTCCGGCCTCGCCCGTATGGGGCGGGAAACCTGCCCCATACGCTCGGTCTCTTGGCGGTCGGCTCCGCCCGGCTGTGAGCGGAGCAGGCGTCTAGGCGGCGGCGGTTGATGGCTCTGAGGCTTCGGGGTGCTCCCACTCCTGCTCCGGCTCGGGTTCGGGCATCACCGCCCGCCAGACCAGGTCGGAGATCTCGACCATCAGCTCGGGGTTGTCCTGCAGGAACGCCTTGGCGTTCTCGCGGCCCTGGCCGAGCTGCTCGCCCTCGTAGGTGTACCAGGCCCCGGACTTCTTGACGATGGACTGCTCCACCGCAAGATCCAGCACCGAGCCCTCTCGGGAGATGCCCTGGCCGTACATGATGTCGAACTCGGCCTGCTTGAACGGCGGGGCGCACTTGTTCTTCACCACCTTCACCCGGGTGCGGTTGCCGACCACCTCCATGCCGTTCTTGATCGACTCGATCCGGCGGATGTCGAGCCGCACCGACGAGTAGAACTTGAGGGCCCGCCCGCCCGGAGTGGTCTCCGGCGAGCCGAACATCACCCCGATCTTCTCGCGCAGCTGGTTGATGAAGACGCAGATGGTCTTGGACTTGTTGAGGTTGGAGGTGAGCTTGCGCAGGGCCTGCGACATGAGCCGGGCCTGCAGGCCCACATGGGTGTCGCCCATGTCGCCCTCGAGCTCGGCTCGCGGGGTGAGCGCGGCCACCGAGTCGATCACCACCACGTCGAGCGCTCCCGAGCGGATCAGCATGTCGGTGATCTCCAGGGCCTGCTCGCCGGTGTCGGGCTGCGAGATGAGCAGCTCGTCGATGTCCACGCCGATGGCCTTGGCGTAAGTGGGGTCCATGGCGTGCTCGGCGTCCACGTAGGCGCAGATGCCGCCGTTGCGCTGGGCCTCGGCCACCACATGGGTGGCCAGGGTGGTTTTGCCCGAGGACTCCGGCCCGTAGATCTCGGTGACTCGGCCCCGGGGCAGGCCCCCGATGCCGAGGGCCAGATCCAGTGCCAGCGCCCCGGTTGGGACAGCCTCGATGTTCATGGTGGCCTTCTCGCCCATCTTCATGACCGAGCCTTGGCCGAACTGCTTCTCGATCTGGCTCATGGCCATGTCGAGTGCCTTGTGTCGATCGTCCACTTCCTTCTCCTGTGTTTGGTGCGCCCCTCAGGGCGCTGGGTTGAGTATCTGATGGCCGTTAGGCGATGCGGGGATGCTCGCTGAAGCTACGCGGGGGGTGTGACAAGCCCGGCTGCCAACTGGCTCGCGGCCAGCCTCGCGTGCGGATCGTCACCGGTGAGTATAACAACAGTGTAGTTACGAACACCTGTTCATGTCAAGCATGCCGCGGCGCCCGACAAGGGCGCGAACCGCGCTCGGCCGAGCGGGATGGAGCCGCCCGGCCATAACTCCAATCAAGGCACTGCGGGATTCGGTTCGCCGGCCGGGAACCACGCGAAGCCCGCGTGCGGTGCCTACCGTAGGACCGTCCACGGCAACGAGGCAACCCCCAATGGCCCTGCGAATCTTCGGCGCCAAGCGCGAGCGCAAGACCAGAAAGGAGTCTCCCATGACATCTTCGGTTCGCCAGACCTTCGACGACGCCGACCTGCGGAACCGGCTCACCCCCGAGCAGTACAAGGTCACCCAGCAGGCCGGCACCGAGCGGGCTTTCACCGGCGAGTACTGGAACTGCCACGACGACGGCACCTACCACTGCATCGTGTGCGACGTGCCGCTGTTCTCCAGCGACACCAAGTACGAGTCCGGCACCGGCTGGCCCAGCTTCTGGGAGGCGCTCGACCCCGACATGGTGGAGATCCGCACCGACCGCAGCTTCGGAATGGTCCGGGAGGAGGCTGTTTGCGCCAACTGCGGCGCCCACCTGGGTCACCGCTTCGGCGACGGCCCCCAGCCCACCGGCGACCGCTACTGCATGAACTCGGCCTCGCTACGCCTAGAGCCTGGCACCGACGACGCCAGCAAGGAGGCCTGCCAAGCTTGAGGGCGCGGCGCCTGCCATCCAGGCCCCGAGTCTCACGCCTGGCTCTCGGCTGCCTCTGCTTCCGTCGGGGCCGCGTGCTCGCCCAGGCCGCACTCCCGCTCCAGGAAGTCGAACCGGGCCTGCTGGTAGAAGCGCATCTCGTCGAAGACGATCCGCAGCACATCCGGGCCCGACAGCCACGGCAACAGCCTCTCGTCGGAGGGGATCGGGGCCAGCTGCTCGCCCTCTCCCAACACCGGCAGGTCCGGCGCGGCCGCGCCCACGATCTCCTCGGCGATCTCCTGTAGTTGGCGCATCGGGTTGGCATGGGCCAGCTGCTCGTTGCACCACTCGCGGCTGGCCTGGTTGTCTTGCAGCGTCTGCTCGGCTTCGTCGAGAGCGGCTGCCGCGGCGGTGGCCTCCTGCGTGGCGGCGTCTAGCAAGTCGCGGAGGCTCGCCAGCTGCGCCTCAGCCTGGTCAGCGTCGCGCCCGGCCGCGGAGATGGCATCGCGGTGGGCTTGCTGAGTGGCTTCGAGATCGGCCTGGAGCTTCTCCACCACTGCGGTGGTGGCCTGCGCGTCGGTTCTCAGGGCGGCCGCCGCGGCGCGGTCAGCCGCCGCGGCCTCCTCGGCTTCGGCGGCCCGGCTCTCAGCGACCTCCGCCCGGCTCACCGCCGCGGCGACACCCGCGTCCGATGCTGGACCGTCCCCTCGGGTCTGCATCCAGACGACCACCGCGGCGACGAGAATCACGACCGCGCCCGCCACCGAGAGCAAGGTCCTTCGCTGTGTGGGGATGGCCCCACCCGGCCTCCTGCTGGCAGGACTCCGGGCAGCCCGGCTACCCGCCTCGGCGCCGCCGGGCGGTTGCGTTCGTTCATCGCGGCTCATGCCTGCCTCCCAGGCTGATCGGGGATCTTTAGCCGCCGGGACTCAACAATGTAATGCGGCAGCGGGGTCGGCGCGGCGTTGCCACCCCCGCTCTTGTTCGCTGCGCTCACGGGCCGCCCAAACCCCGGCATCACAGCCCACGGCCTCGCTGCGCACTCTGCGGGATCCGCAAGGCGGGCGGGTCTATCCGCTCGGCCTCTTGGGGCTTGCGGGTTGGTGGGGGTCGGGGGCGTAGCCTGGGGGTGTGCGGACCTATGCCATCCGCACCTTCGGGTGCCAGATGAACGAGCACGACTCCGAGCGGATCGCGGGGCTGCTCGAAGATGACGGGTATGAGCGGGCCGCCACCCTGGAGGCTGCCGATGTGATGGTGCTCAACACCTGCTGCATCCGCGAGAACGCCGACAACAAGCTGTACGGCGCGCTGGGCCGGCTCAAGGCGGTGAAGGCGGAGCGTCCCGGTGCGCTGATCGCGGTGGCGGGCTGCCTCGCCCAAAAGGATCGCGAGATCGTGCGACAGCGGGCCGGCCATGTGGATGTGGTGTTCGGCACCCACAATGTGCATCGGGCCGCCGATTTGATCGAACAGGCCCGCCAGCACGGCCCGGTGGTGGAGATCCTCAACGAGACAGTTCGGGAGGACGTAGAAGCCTTCCCGTCGGCCCTGCCCGCACGCCGCAAGGCCGAGCACTCCGCCTGGGTCACCATCCAGATCGGCTGCGACAACAGCTGCACCTTCTGCATCGTGCCCGCCGTGCGCGGCCCCGAGATCAGCCGGCCCTTCGGCGAGCTGGTGGCCGAGGTGCGGGCCCTGGCCGCCGAGGGCATCAGCGAGATCACACTGCTGGGCCAGAACGTCAACAGCTACGGCCGCGACCTCGCCCTGTCGCGGCGGGGCAGCGCCAGCGGGCGAACCCCCGATGCCGGCGCCATCGAAAGCCGTCATCGGAAAGCCGCAGACGACGCGATGGTGGAGCGGTCGGCCTGGATCGGTGCAGGCGCAGGCGCGAACGGCCGACGCGAAGCCGCAGACGACGCCTGGTGGTGCGGGCCGGCCTGGCCGGCCGACCGGCGAGCCCGGCCGCTGTTCGCCGACCTGCTGCGGGCGGTGGGGGAGATCGACGGCATCCGGCGGGTGCGCTTCACCAGCCCGCATCCCAAGGATCTGCGCCCCGAGACCATTGCGGCCATGTCCGAGGCGCCGGCGGTGTGCGAGCATCTGCACCTGCCGCTGCAGTCGGGCAGCGACGCCGTGCTGCGGGCCATGCGGCGGGGATACACGGCTGAGCGCTACCTGGACCGGCTCCGGGCGGCACGGGCCGCGGTCAACGATCTGGCCGTGTCCACCGACATCATCGTCGGGTTCCCCGGCGAGACCGAGCGCGACTTCGAGCAGACCCTCGAGGTGGCGGCCGAGGCCCGCTACGACAGCGCCTTCACGTTCATCTTCTCGTCCCGCCCCGGCACCGCCGCGGCCGACATGGAGGCCCGCTTCGTGCCCCACGACGTGTCCGTCAACCGCTACGAGCGGCTCCGGCGGGTGATCGAGCGCTCCAGCCGCCTCGCCAACGAGGCCCGGATCGGCCGGATCGAGGAGGTCGTCGTGGAGGGACCGAGCAAGAAGGACCCCGCCGTCGCCACCGGGCGCACCCGCCGCAACACGCTGGTGCACTTCGCCGCGCCCAACGGGGAGTGTCCCGCACCCGGCACCTACGCACAGGTCGAGATCACCGAGTCTGCGGCCAACTTCCTGCAAGGGCAGCTGCTCGCCGTCGAGGAACCACCGGCGGAGCACTCGATGAGCCGTCGCCGCATCCCGGTGTCGGCGGCAAGCTGACCGCGGCGGTGACATCGCCACAGCTTGCGGAGCGGCCGCTGGTCATTGTTGGTCCGACCGCTTCCGGCAAGTCCGATCTGGCGATGGCGACAGCCCGGATCGTCGGCGGCGCGGAGATCGTATCGCTCGACTCGATGCAGGTGTACCGGGGCATGGACATCGGGACCGCCAAACCCTCCGATGCCGAGCAAGCCGAGATCCCCCACCACCTGATCGATGTGGTGGAGCCCGGCGAGGAGTTCGCGGTGGCCGAGTTCCAGGCCCGGGCCCGCGCCGTGATCGGTGAGATCCGCGGCCGAGGCGGCGTGCCCGTGCTGGTGGGCGGAACCGGCCTCTATGTGCGAGCCGTGATCGACAATCTGGAGATTCCAGGCCGCTACCCGCAGGTCAGAGGCGAACTCGAGGCAGAAGCCGACACGGGGGCCCTGCATCGCCGTCTGCAAGAGTTCGACCCGGTGGCGGCAACCCGCATGGAACCGTCGAACCGGCGTCGCATCCTGCGGGCCTTGGAGGTGACTCTGGGCAGCGGCAGGCCGTTCTCGTCGTACGGGCCCGGCCTGGCCCACTACCCGTCCACGCCGTTCGTGCAGGTCGGCCTGCGCTGGGAGCGAGACCGCCTCGACGAGCGCATCGCCGACCGCTACCGCCGTCAGATGGCCGACGGCTTCCTCGACGAGGTGCGGTCGCTGGACGCCGGCCCGATCTCCCGCACCGCGTCGCAGGCCCTCGGCTACAAGGAGCTGCTGGCCCATCTGCGAGGGGAGCTGGCCCTCGACGAAGCCCTGAACCTGGCCGTCATCCGCACCCGCCGCTTCGCCCGCCGCCAGGAGCGCTGGTTCCGCCGCGACCGGCGCATCGCCTGGCTAGAAGCCCCCGCCAAGGCGTCCGACATCCTCCCCGCTTGGCGTACGGCCACAGAACACCCCCCGATCCCAAGCCGCACAAGTTGAAGGTGCAAGTTTCAGATTGTGCGGGCACCGGTGAGACTGCGCACATGGGCGCGGGGCTGCGACTGCACAAGCTGCACGGGTTGGGCAACGACTTCTTGGTGGCGCTGGTCGATGAGCTGCCTCGGCCCGCCGACGCGTCACGCACGGCTGCCGTGTTGTGCCATCGGCGCCTCGGTGTCGGTGCCGACGGGCTGATCTACGCGGTGGTCGGCTCAGGCGGCGACTCGGCCACGATGCGGCTGTGGAACTGTGACGGCTCGGCCGCCGAGGTGTCGGGAAACGGCCTGCGCTGCCTGGCCCACGCCATCGCACACACCGCGGCGTCACCCGAGGCCGACATCGTGATCGACACGGTGGCCGGTCCGCGGCGATGCACGATCCGCCCCACCGGCAGGCGCGCCACCGTGCTGGGCACCACCGAGATGGGCGAGATCGGCCCCGGCCCCAGCCCCGACCGGCTCAGCCGCAGCCCCGTCGCGGCGCTGAGCGGAGTGCTGGAGCCCGACGCGGTGCTGCGCTGGGACACGGTCAGCGTCGGTAATCCTCATGTAGTGGTAGAGGTGGCCGATCTCGACGAGGTGCCGCTGCACCCCGCCGGACCGGCGGTGGAGGCTCTCTTCAGCGGCGGAATCAACGTCCACTTCGGGGCGGTGACGGCTCGCGACCAGCTGACTCTCGAAGTGTGGGAGCGCGGCGCGGGGGCGACCGCGGCGTGCGGGACGGGCGCGGTGGCCGCGGCCGCGGTCTTTCACCGCTGGGGCTCGCTGGGCCAGACTGTGGGCGTGAAGATGGCGGGCGGCTTCGCCCGGGTCGATCTGGCCGACCCGATCACCCTGACCGGCGAGTCGGTCTACGTGGCTGCGGTGGACACCGTCGATGTCTGAGGCTCAGCCTGAGACCGAAGACCCACTCGATGCCAACCGCACCCAAGACGATCTCAGCGGCAACAGCGACGGGTTGGCCGCTGACCGCGACCACGAGACCCATCGGGGCGGGTTCGGGGAGTTCGGGGGCGACGGCGCAGGCCTGATCGATCGGGCCTTCCGGGAGCGGATCGTGCTGGTGGGTATGGTCCGCTCCGACCGGGGCGCCGCCGCCACCGAGGCCTCGCTCGACGAGTTGAGCCTGCTGGTGGACACCGCCGGCGCCGACGCCGTTGAGCGGGTCTGCCAGCGGCGGTCCGCCCCCGATCCGGCCACCTTCGTGGGCTCGGGCAAGGCCCGCGAGATCAGGGCCGTGGCCGAGGCGGTGGACTGCGACACGGTGGTGTTCGACGACGAGCTCAGCCCCGCCCAGCAGTTCAACCTGGAGCGGCTGCTGGGGCGCACCGCGCTGGACCGCACCGCGGTGATCCTCGACATTTTCGCCCAGAACGCCAGCACCCCCGAGGGCAGGGCCCAGGTCGAGCTGGCCCAGCTCCGCTACCGGCTGCCCCGCCTGCGGGGCGCGGGGCGGCGTCTGTCGCAGCAGGCGGGCGGGATAGGCACCCGAGGACCGGGCGAGACCCAGCTCGAAGTGGACCGCCGCCGCCTGGAGCGCCGCATTCACAAGCTCGAGGGCGATCTCCGCCGCATTTCCGGCCACCGCCGCACCCAGTCCAAGGCGCGGGGCCGCACCCGGAACCGCTCGGCGGCCATCGTCGGCTACACCAACGCGGGCAAGTCGTCGCTGCTCAACCGCCTGACCGCGGCGGCCGTGACCGTGGAGGACCGACTCTTCGCCACTCTCGACCCCACCACCCGGCGCCTGGCGCTGCCCGGCGGCGAGACGGTGTTCCTCACCGACACCGTGGGTTTCGTTCGCAAGCTGCCCCACCAGCTGGTGGAGGCGTTCAAGACCACCCTCGACGTGGTGCGAGACGCCGACCTGCTGGTCCATGTGGTCGATGGCGCCGACGCCGACCCCGACGGCTCGATGGCCGCGGTGCGGGAGGTCCTGGCCGAGATCGGCGCCGACGGCATCACCGAACTGGTGGTGTTCAACAAGAGCGACCTTGGTCCCGGCGCGGCTCGCCTGGCGCAGCGCACCGAGGGATCGGTGGCCGTGTCGGTCGCCACCGGCGAGGGAACCGAGCAGCTCCTGGGCGCCATCGGAGACCGGATGCGCCGCGTCGCCCAAGAGGTGGAGCTGGTGGTGCCGTGGGACCGCGGCGATGTGCTGGCCGGCGTTCACCGCGAGGGTCAGGTGCTGGAGTCGGCCGCCACCGAGCGAGGCATGAGGGTGCGGGCCCGCCTGCAGCCCGACTCGGTGGGCGCGCTGGGGCCTTTTGTGGTCAACGGCTCCGATGACGGATGACTGATCGCTTCGGGGGATGCGCCGTCGAGAGCTACCGACGACGGATGACTGATCGCTCCGATGCCGGATGCCCCGTCGAGGACTACCGGCGTCGGGTGAGGCTGCCCCGAGCCGCGGCCCGATGCGAGGCACCGGCATGACGGCTGGCTTCGTGCCGCCGGTGTATCCCTACGAGCGGCTGAATGTGCTGCGGGCCGAGGCGGCCAAGCTTCCCGGCGGCGCCATCGACTGCTCTATCGGGACACCTTGCGACCCGCCGCCCCCGCCGGTGGTGGAGGCCCTGGCCGCATCGGGATCCGAGCGAGGCTACCCGGCATCGATCGGCTCGCCGGCGTTCCGGGAGGCCGCGGCCGCCTGGATGCAGCGCCGCTTCGGGGTCGGCGTGGACCCCGATGCCGAGCTGGCCGCCTGCATAGGCACCAAGGAGTTCGTGGCCTCGCTGCCGCGCTATCTGAGGCTGCGATCCCCCGAGCGCGACACCGTGCTGTATCCGTCGGTCTCATATCCGTCGTACGCGATGGGCGCGGCCCTGGCCGGGTGCCGGGCCGTTGCGGTGGCGGTAGACGACCAGTTCCGCATCGACGTCGACTCGATCGAGCGCAGCGACGCCGGCCGCGCCCTGTGTCTGTGGGTCAACACGCCGAGCAACCCGGCCGGCGCACTCGACGACCTCGGCGCCGCCGCGGCCTGGGGCAGACGCAACGGCGTGCTGGTGGCCAGCGACGAGTGCTACGCCGAGTTCACTTGGGACGGTCGGCCCCGCACCATCCTCGAGCACGGCACCGAGGGCGTGCTGGCGGTGCACTCCCTGTCGAAGCGGTCGAACATGGCCGGGGTGCGGGCCGGTTTCTATGCCGGAGACGCCGCGTTGGTCCACTATCTGCGCGAGTGCCGCAAGCACGCCGGCTGCATGGTGCCCGGACCGGTGCAAGCGGCCGCGGTGGCGGCCTGGGCCGATCAGGCTCACGTCGATGAGCAGGCGGCCCGGTACCGGCGCCGGCTGCATCGCTTGGCCGACATCGCCGCCGCGGCCGGATCGCAGCCGTCCATGCCGGGCGGGGCCATCTACCTGTGGGCGCCCGCCCCCGCCGGTGACGCCTGGGCCTTCGCCCGCACGCTGGCCCGCGGCGCGGGACTGATCGTGAGTCCCGGCGAGTTCTACTGCGAGCAGTCCGTGCCAGCCGGCGCCGGCGATCCGCGGGGCTTCGTGCGCATCGCCGCGGTCCAGCCGTCCGAACGCCTAGATCTCGCCCTGCACCGGCTCGCCCAGAGACCGAGCGGGTAGGTAACCGATCCCGCCCAGTAGCCTCTCCGCCCATGTCAACGCTTGAATCCCGCATCGGCCAGCTCTGGGAGGCTCGCGGCGACCTCGACGCCGACGACCCCGAAGTGATCGACACGATCCACGAGGCCATCGACGCTCTCGACACCGGCGCGGCCCGGGTGGCCGAGGTCCTTGACGACGGCGCGGTGCAGGTCAACCAGTGGTGCAAGCAGGCCATCCTGCTGCTGTTCTCGACCGCCAAGATGAGCACCGTAGAGCTCGGCCCCTTCGAGTTCGCCGACAAGATCCCGCTCAAGACCGACTACGCGGCCCGCAGTGTGAGGGTGATGCCGGGAGCGTCGGCCCGCTGGGGCAGCTACCAGGCTCCGGGCGTGATCATGATGCCCAGCTACACCAACATCGGCGCCCATGTGGGGGCCAACACCATGGTGGACACCTGGGCCACGGTGGGGTCGTGCGCCCAGATCGGCGCCAACGTCCACCTCTCGGGCGGGGTCGGCATCGGCGGGGTGCTGGAGCCGCCCGTGGCCCAGCCCGTGATCGTGGAGGACGACTGCCTCATCGGCAGCCGCTGCATCGTGGCCGAGGGTGCGCGAGTGGGTCGGGGCACTGTGCTCGGCGCGGGGGCGATCCTCACCGGCTCGATCCCGGTGATCGACGCCTCCACCGGCGAGGAGGTGAGCCGGGGCGAAGTGCCGCCCTGGTCGGTGGCGGTGTTCGGCACCCGGGCCCGCCGCTTCGGAGGCGGCGAGTTCGGACTGCCGGCGGTGCTGGTGATCAAGCGTCTGTCCGAAGGCGAGCGCCACGACAAGTCGGCCCTCAACCAGATCCTGCGCGACCACGGCGCCACCACCTGATCGCGAGCGGCAAGTGCGAGATCCGTCACGCCGCCGCGGGGATCGGCGGCGCGGACTCTCGGCGCGACAGACAGCTTTTGACTGTGGCTGAGGTTCACACGTTCTCAACCGAGGGCCTCCTTGCGGAGGGCGATCTTTTCGGGCTGGCAGCGGACCTGGTGGCGGTGCCGTCGGTCAGCTTCGACGAGGGGCGCATCACCGACCTGATCGAGGAGTCGCTGCAGAGCGTCAGCGACCATCTCGACGTGGCCCGGATCGGCGACAATCTGGTGGCCCGCACCGATCTGGGTCGTCAGTGGCGGATCGTTCTGGCCGGGCACACCGACACCGTGCCGCCCAGCGGCAACGCTTCCGCCCGCATCGACGGGGACGTGCTGTGGGGCCTGGGCGCGGCCGACATGAAGGGCGGCGTGGCCGTGCTGCTCGAGCTGGCCCGGAATGTGACGCGTCCGATCGTCGATGTCAGCTACGTCTTCTACGCCCGCGAGGAGGTGGCCGCGGTCCACAACGGGTTGCGCGAGGTGGAAGCGGCCTGCCCCGACCTGCTGAACGGCGATGTGGCCCTGCTGCTGGAGCCCACCGGGGGGATCGTCGAGGCCGGCTGCCAGGGCACCATGAGGGTCAAGGTGACGCTCGCTGGCGAGAGGGCTCACACCGCTCGAGCTTGGATGGGCCGCAACGCCATCCACCGGCTGAGAACTCTGCTGGCGGTGATCGAGGCGTACGAGCCCCGGCGACCGGTGATCTCAGGGTGCGAGTTCCGTGAGGGGCTGCAGGCGGTGCACATCGAGGGCGGGGTGGCCGGCAACGTCGTCCCCGACTCGGCGGCCGTCACCGTCAACCACCGCTTTGCGCCCGACCGCATGCCCGAGCAGGCTGAACAGCACGTCCGAGACTTGATTGAGCCGGTGCTCGAGCCCGGCGACGAGGTGGAGGTAGTCGATATGGCGCCACCCGCCGACCCCGGCCTGGACCATTCACTGCTCAAGGCGGTGGTGCGCAACAGCGGCGCGGCGCCACGGGCCAAGCTGGGCTGGACCGATGCCGCCTTCTTCGCGGCCCGCAGCGTGCCGGCCTCGAACTTCGGGCCGGGCGATCCGCTGCTGGCCCACACCAGCGGTGAGCAATTGCACCGCGACTCGCTGCACCGCGTCTACCGAGTTCTCAAAGACCTCCTGCTCGACGGAACCGGTCTCTGAGAGCGGGCGCGGGCAGGGGCAAGCCCGTCGCGCCGAGGGATGGACGTCTAGTAGCGCCTCATGACGGTGACTACCTTGCCGTAGACGGTTGCCTCGTCGGGTGAGAACTCCATGGGCTCCAGCAGTTCGTTGGCCGGCTCGAGCACGATCCGGCCGTTGCGCCGCCGCAGCGTCTTCACGGTGGCCTCGTCGCCGGGTATTCCCGCCACCACGATCTCGCCGCTCTCGGCGGTGGTCTGGGCCCGGCACACTACGTAGTCGCCGTCGAGGATGCCGGCGTCGATCATCGAGTCGCCCCGCACTCGCAGCATGAAGAGGTCGCCCTCGCCGGTGAGGTCGGCGGGCATCGGCACCAGCTCCTCCACGTTCTCCGCGGCCAACACGCCGGTGCCTGCGGCCACGTCGCCCACGAGGGGCACATGGCGCACCGGCCGACGCTCGAGCGCGGCACCGGAGTTCTCGTCGTAGCGCACCTCGATGGCCCGGGGCCGGGTGGGATCGACCCGCAGGTAGCCGGCCGAGTCGAGCACATCGATGTGGGCCTTGACCGACGCCGGCGACTTCAGCCCCACTTCGGAGGCAATCTCCCGGATCGACGGCGGGTATCCGTGGGCTCGCTGGTGCTCCACGATGGCATCGAGGATCTGGCGGCGGCGGGCGGTGAGCGGCTTGCGGTCCGGTGGCGGCGTCATGGCGAATCTCCGATCTTGGACTCCGGGTAGTGGTGCGAACAGGTGTTCGCTATAGTGTAGACGAACACTAGTTCGGTCACATTATACGAGGCTGACGGGCATCTAGGGGAAGGATCCATACAAATGTTTGCGGAACATGCGTTCGATGTCAAGCATCTCAGAGGCCGAGCGGCCCGTGAGCGCAGCGAACATGAGCGGGAAAGACCCCGCTGCGACGCGACCGGCTCTCGCCAATTTGCGTGCACTCTTGGGAATTTGGGAGGACTCGAGTTCGCTGTCACACCCCGGCGCGACGATGGCGACATGCCAACACCCGACTGGCCCGCCATCGAACTGGTCCCCTCCCGCGTCTCGTCCGCACCGGCAGCGGCGCCGGGCATGCGGCTGCCCGACGCGGTGTATCGCCGCCGCCGTTTGGCGGTGGCCGTGGTGGCAGTCGCTGCCTTGGCGTTGGTGTTGGCGGTGGCCCGGCCCGATGGCGTGCCACCGGGGGAGTCCAACCCCTGGCCCGCGACTGGCGACACCTCGCTGATGGCTGAACCGGCCGGGGTCTATGTGGTGCAGCCGGGCGACACGTTGTGGGCCATTGCCCTGGCCGTCGCTGCGGGCGATCCCAGGGCTGCGGTCCACGACCTGTCCGAGATTGTGGAAGCCGCCGCGCTGGAGCCCGGCCAGCGCATCTGGCTGGAGGCCGAGCGGATGGCGAGCGATTCGGTCCATACGGGCGAGGCCGTGGAGCGAGCGGCCCGTGAGCGAAGCGAACAGGAGCGGGAATGACACCATCTCGGAGCGAGGCGCTCTCACAGATTTGCGCTCGCCCTTTGCACGATTCGGCGGTCGCGGTCGGCTCGGACGGGGCGAGTCAGTTGGTCGCGGCCGACAGGTAGCGCACAAACAGTGTGTCGGAGGCTTCGAGAAGATGATTGATGGACAGGTTGAGCGGAAGGGCCCGCAGCGATCCGTGAACGATGCGGGGGCTGGGGCCGCCGGCCACGAGCGGCGCGATCGACAGGCACAGCTCATCGATCAGCCCGGCGTCGGCGAACTGTGCGTTGAACGACGGGCCGCCCTCCGACAGCACCACTGCGGCACCGCGGCGGTCCAGTTCGGCGAGGATCTCGCCCGGTTGGGGCCGCACCGAGGCCAGTCGCACCACCTCCGCCACCGGCTCGAGCGCCTCAACCGCGGCGGCCGAGGCGTCGCGGCCGGTGAGGATCAACGCTCGGTCGTCGTCGGGCTTCTGGTCGGCGAACAGCGGCAGGCCCGGATCGAGGTCGAGGCTGCTGCTCACCACGGCCAGCCGGGGACGCTCGGCCCGACCCGCGGCACGCCGCGCCCGCTGCGACGCCGCGCCCGGTCGGGGCAGTCTGTAGCGCTCGGCCCGCACCGTGCCCGCCGCGGCCACGATCCAGTCGGCGCTGGCCCGCACCGCCGAGAACACAGCAGCATCGGCGAGGTTGCCCAGCGCCTCGCTGGTCCCGTCGATAGCGATGGCGCCGTCGGCGGAGGCGATCATGTTGATCATCAGCCACGGCCGTCCCGCGGGCTTGGGCCTCTCCAGAGTCGGGTAGAGACCCATCGGATCAACTTCGGCAACCGGTGGCGGCAAGAGCCTGCGCACGACCAGAACGTACCGCACCGGCGCGGCGGGCGGTTCTCTACAGGTCGCCGCGAATCTCTGGACGGTCGGCCCGGCTGTGCACAACGCTATGCACAGCAATCCCGAGGTTGTTCCACAGTCTCGCCGCCCGGCCCGGCCGCGTGCGTCGTAGGGTCGGGCCGGGCACGCTCGGGTAGAATTGCAGAGAGGTAATCCGATGACTCTGGCCTCCGAACGGAACAGTCTCCTCGTCGACATCGACCTCCCGCCGGTCATCGCCGACGGGGCCGTCGACCCGGCCAACAACATCGCCTGGGAGCGGCGCGACGCCCGGCTGCTCGACCACAGCGACGGGTCGGTGGCCTTCGAGCAGCTGGATGTGGAGGTTCCGGTTGCCTGGTCGCAGAACGCCACCAACATCCTGGCCCAGAAGTATTTTCGAGGCGCGCTCGGCACCCAGGAGAGGGAGTGGTCGCTGCGGCAGGTGGTGGACCGCATCGTGGGCGCCATTGCCCGCTGGGGCGACGGCGACGGCTACTTCGCCGACAAGTCGGAGGTGTCGCTGTTCCGAGCCGAGCTGTCGCATCTGCTCTACACCCAGAAGGCCGCTTTCAACTCGCCGGTGTGGTTCAACATTGGGGTGGCCGGGGTGCCCCAGCAGGCCTCGGCCTGCTTCATCCTGTCGGTGGACGACACCATGGAGTCGATCCTGGAGTGGTACGCCGAGGAGGGCCGCATCTTCAAGGGGGGCTCGGGCGCGGGAGTGAACCTGTCTCGCATCCGGGCCAGCTCCGAGCCGCTCAGTGGCGGGGGCACCGCGTCGGGCCCGGTGAGCTTCATGCGGGGCGCCGACGCCTCGGCGGGCACCATCAAGTCGGGCGGCAAGACGCGGCGGGCCGCCAAGATGGTGGTCCTCGACGCCGACCATCCCGACATCGAGGACTTCATCTGGTGCAAGGCCCGCGAGGAGCGCAAGTCGCATGCGCTGGCCGCGGCCGGCTTCGACATGAGCGTCGACGGCGCCGACTCCGACTCCGTGCAGTACCAGAACGCCAACAACTCGGTGAGGGTCAGCGACGAGTTCATGCAGGCCGCCGTCGACGGCGGCGACTGGGATCTCACCGCCCGCACCGACGGCGCCGTGCTCAAGCAGGTGCCGGCCCGCTCGATCTTGCGGCAGATGGCCGAGGCCGCCTGGGAGTGCGCCGATCCCGGCGTGCAGTTCGACACCACCATCAACCGCTGGCACACCGCCCCGGCCACCGGCCCCATCACCGCCAGCAACCCGTGCTCTGAGTACGTCCACCTCGACGACAGCGCCTGCAACCTGGCCTCGATCAACCTGCTGAGCTTCCTCGACGACGACGGCGCCTTCGACGTATCCGGGTTCCGCCGGGCGGTTCAGGTGGTGTTCGCAGCCCAGGAGATACTCGTCGGCCACGCCGACTATCCGACGGCGGCCATCGCCGACACCACCAGGGCCTTCCGCCAGCTCGGCCTGGGCTATGCCAACCTCGGGGCCCTGCTGATGGCGTTGGGCCTGCCCTACGACTCCGACGCGGGCCGGGCCACCGCCGCGGCCATCACCGCGCTGATGACGGGCGAGGCCTATCTCACCTCCACCCGGCTGGCCGAGCGCATGGGCCCGTTCGCGGGGTTCCACGCCAACCGCGAGCCCATGCTGCGGGTGCTCGAGCAGCATCGCAGCGCCACCGCCTCCATAGACGAGGAACTCGTGCCCCCCGACCTGCTAGAGGCCGCGCAGCTGGCGTGGGACGAGGCCTGCGAGCGGGCCGACCGCCACGGCGTGCGCAACAGTCAGGCCACCGTGCTGGCCCCCACCGGCACCATCGGGCTGCTCATGGACTGCGACACCACCGGCATCGAGCCCGACCTGGGACTGGTCAAGTCGAAGCGCCTGGTGGGCGGCGGCACCATGGAGATCGTCAACACGACCGTCCCGAGAGCACTGCGGCAACTCGGCTACGGCGCTGAGCGGGCGGAGCGGATCCGGGACCACATCGCCGAGCACCACACCGTGGACGGAGCACCCATCGAGGCCGAGCACCGCGACATCTTCGCCTGCTCGCTGGGCGACAACGCCATCAGCGCCACGGGCCACGTGCAGATGATGGCCGCGGTGCAGCCCTTCCTTTCCGGCGCCATCTCCAAGACGGTGAACATGCCGGCCTCCTCCACCGTCGACGATGTGGAGGCGCTGTTCATCGAGGCCTGGCAGCTCGGTCTCAAGTCGGTGGCCATCTACCGCGACAGCTCAAAGGTGGCCCAGCCCCTCACCGTCGGCGCCGCCGGAGCCTCTGCAGACGGTGCCGCTGGATCCTCCACCCCAGACGGCACCGTCGACTCCTCCCCAGGCGTTGCTGCCAGGGAGGCGGGGGTGGCCCCGGAGGGCGCGGCGCCACCGGAGCCGGTGCGGCGGCGGCTGCCCAGGTCGCGCCGGTCGCGCACCTTCGAGTTCCGGGTGGCCGACTGCAAGGGATTCGTCACGGTGGGGGAGTACCCCGACGGCCGGCCCGGCGAGATCTTCGTGAAGGTCTCCAAGCAGGGATCCACCCTGGCCGGGATCATGGACGCGTTCGCCATCTCGCTCAGCCACGGTCTGCAGTACGGAGTGCCGCTCAGCGCCTTCGTGGAGACGTTCGTGGGCGTCCGCTTCGAGCCGGCCGGCATCACCGACGACCCCGACATCCGCATCGCCACCAGCCTCATGGACTACCTGTTCCGCAAGCTGGCCGTGATGTATCTGACTCCCGAAGAGCGGGCCTCGCTGGGGGTCTACACCACCGGCGAGCGCACCCAGCCCACCCTTCCCGGCGTCGAGGAGCAGGCCACCGCCACCGAGCAGGGCCACGACCTGCCGCCCGACCCGCCCTCGGTCCCCTCGCCCACCCAGCTCACAGCTCAACTCGACCTCTCAGCGGTCGCCGCGCCCACCGAGCCGCCCGGCCGCGAGCGGTCCGGTGCGCTGGACGCCCCGTTCTGCATGACCTGCGGTGTTCCCATGCGCCGGGCCGGCTCGTGCTTCGTGTGCGCCGACTGCGGCGCCACCAGCGGCTGCAGCTGACCCCCGATCCAGCGTCGGCCGACCTCGTGTGAGGCGGGGGCCGTCGTCGCGGCCGAATCCTGTGCAAGGGTGGCCGCCGTCAGCGCCGCGACGGCCTCTCAGAAATTTGTGCTCGCGCCTGGTGTCGCGGGCTGCCTCGTGGCGGACCGTAGTATCGGCCGGGCATGGAGCGCCTCTCGCTGTCCTCTCTGCGCACGCTTTGGAGCGAGGCGCTCAAGCTCGTCGGCGACTTCCGCGACGAATGGTCGCGAGCCCGGGTCGGGGGCCTCTCGGCCGAGATCGCCTTCTTCGGGCTGCTCGGGCTGTTCCCCGCAGTGCTGGTGTTCGCCGCCGCGCTCGGCTCGCTCGACGTGGTGATAGGCGCCGACGCGGCCGCCGACACCGAGGAATGGCTGCTGGACCGAGTGGTGGAAACCTTCGGCAGCGACAACACGCTGCGCGAAACGGTGGCGGAGCTGTTCGACCGCTCGAACGCGGGGCTGATCACCGCCGGCGTCGTGCTCACCGGGTACGCGTCGTCGCGCGGCTTCACCGCGGTGGTCGGCGCCCTCGACGTCACCTATGGTCACGAGCATCGTCGCAACTGGGTGTCCACCCGGATCATGGGTGCGGTGCTGACCCTGTTCACAGTGCTGGTGGCGGCCCTGGTGGCGGCCATGGTGGTGGTCGGGCCACTGCTCGGCGGCGGGGAGGAACTGGCCGACCGCTTCGGGGCCGGCACCGCCTTCACCACCCTGTGGGACTGGTTCCGCTGGCCGATGGTGTTCGTGGTGGTGGTCTGCTGGGCCGCGTCCGTCTATCACTTCGCACCCCGCCGCCGCACCCCGTGGCGCACCGATCTGCCCGGAGCGATGATGGCCACCGTCTGGTGGCTGGCCGTGTCGCTGGGCTTTCGGGTATACCTCGATGCGGCGGCCAGCGGCGTGAATGCCGTATTCGGACTGCTGGGAGGGGCCCTCACCCTGCTGGTCTGGCTCTACCTGCTGGCCATGGGCATGCTGGTCGGCGCCGAGATCAACCACCTGCTCAACGGCCGCCGAGGATTGAACGAGCCGACAGAATCGGTCTCGTAGGGATACTCTCGCCGGTGTGAGCGACTACCGGGTCGATCTCGACGAGATCACCTTCAACCTGCGACACGTCGCCGACCTCGACGGCTTGGCCAAGCTGGACCAGTTCGGCCACGTCGAGCCCGATGTGGTGGACCAGGTCCTGGCCGAGGCGGCCCGCTTCGCGCAGGAGGTGGTGGCCCCCCTGAACCGGGTGGGCGACATCGAGGGTGCCCGCCGGCTCGACGACGGCTCGGTGGCCACCCCTACCGGCTTCCGCGAGGCCTACGACGCCTACGTGCAGGCCGGCTGGGGTGCGCTGTCGATCGACCCCGAGTACGGCGGCGGCGGATTCCCCCATCTGCTGGGCCTGGCGGTGGAGGAGATGTTCACCGCGGCGTGCATGTCTTGGTCGCTGTGCCCGCTGCTCACCCAGGGCGCCATCAACCTGCTGGGCGCACACGGCACCCCCGAGCAGAAGGCGCAGTACCTGCCGTCGATGGCCACCGGGGCCTGGACCGGCACCATGAACCTCACCGAGCCGCAGGCCGGCTCCGATCTGGGCGCAGTCGCCGCCCGGGCTGTGCCGCAACCCGACGGCGCCTACCGGCTCTTCGGCACCAAGATCTTCATCACCTACGGCGAGCACGACCTCGCCGACAACATCGTGCACCTGGTGCTGGCCCGCACCCCCGACGCCCCGCCCGGCACCAGGGGCATCAGCTGCTTCCTGGTGCCCAAGCACCTGCCTGCCGCCACCGACTCGTCGCGGCCCGGAGTGCGCAACGATGTGCGCTGCGTGTCGATCGAGCACAAGCTCGGAATCCACGCCAGCCCCACCTGCGTGATGGCCTACGGCGACGATGAGGGCGCGGTCGGCTTCCTGGTGGGCGAGGAGAACGGCGGGATGCGGGCCATGTTCACGATGATGAACCACGCCCGCCTGAGCGTGGGACTGGAGGGGGTCGCCCTCGCCGAGCGCTCCTATCAACAGGCCCTCGCCTACGCCCGCGAGCGCCGCCAGGGCCGGGTGCCGGGCGCGCCCAAGGGCGAGTCCTCGGCGATCATCGACCATCCCGACGTGCGCCGCATGCTGCTCGACATGCGCTCGGCCACCGGCGCCATGCGGGGCTTGGCCTACCGCAACGCCGAGGCCATCGACGTTGCCGCCCACGGCGCCGACGAGCAGCAGCGCCAGGCCGCCGACGAGCAGGCTGCGCTGCTGACCCCGCTGACCAAGGCCTGGGCCACCGACCTGGGCTGCGAGCTGGTCAGCGTCGGCCTCCAAGTGCACGGCGGCATGGGCTTCATCGAGGAGACCGGCGCCGCCCAGCACTATCGCGACGCCCGGATCGCCCCCATCTACGAGGGGACCAACGGCATCCAGTCGGCCGATCTCGTAGGCCGCAAGCTGTCGATGCGCGGCGGCGCAGCGGTGCGCGATCACCTGGCCCGCATCGGCTCCACCGCCGAGGCTCTCGACGGCGACGCCGAACTGGCACCGGTTCGCCGCCACCTCGACGCCGCGCTGGACGCGGCCGCCGAGGCCACCGGCTGGCTGCTGGCTGCTGACCTGCAGGCGCGGCTGGCCGGTGCCAACGCCTACCTGAGGATGCTGGCCGTCACCACCGGAGCGGCCGCGCTGGCCGACGGCGCGCTGGCCGCGGCGAGGCTGGGCGACCCCGACGCGGCGACCGGCCGGGCCGTGCTGGCCCGGTTCTTCGCCGCCAACCGCCTGTCGGCCGTGCCTGGACTGCTCGCCGCGGTCACCGAGCCCGCCCAAGACCTGGCCGCCGCCCAGCGAATCCTGGCCTAGCGGCAGAAGAACGGGAGCGACTTGTGAGCGATTGTGCAAGGTGCAGAGACGAAACGAGCGGTTAGATGCAGCTCATGGCCGGCCTGCTGATCTCATCGATCCCGAGTCCGCCCCGCAACGGCATCGAGTTGGGGCCGCTGGATCTGCGCGCCTACGGGGTGATGATCGCGCTGGGGGTGGTGGCCGCAGTGTGGATGTCGCGGCGGCGTTGGGAATCCAGGGGAGGCGATCCCGAAGAGATCAGCCGGATCGCGCTTTGGGCCGTGCCCGCCGGCCTGGTCGGCGCCCGCCTGTACCACGCCATCACCGACTGGCGCCGATTCCAGGATGCGGGCTGGCTGGAGATCCTCGCCATCTGGAACGGGGGCCTGGGCATACCGGGCGGGATGGCGGCCGGGATCCTGATGGGGTTGTGGATGGTGCGCCGCCAGGGCATGGACCGGGGCGAGACTCTTGCGGCCGTGGTGCCGTCGCTGCCGCTGGCCCAGGCCATCGGGCGCCTCGGCAACTGGTTCAACCAGGAGCTGTACGGATCGCCCACCGACTTGCCGTGGGGACTGGAGATCGATCCGGCCCACCGCCCGGCCGAGTACCTCGATGTGGAGACCTTCCATCCGACCTTCTTGTACGAGGCCGTGTGGAATCTGCTGCTGTGCGCCCTGCTGGTGATCATCGACCGCAACCGGGTGCGCCGCCGCGTCCCGGCGCTGGTAACCGACCCCCGCCGGGTGGACCGTCCCGGCTCGCTGCTGGCGGTGTACGCCTGCGGGTACGGCGTGGGCCGCATCTGGATTGAGACGGTTCGCATCGATCCCGCCAGCCTGGTGTGGGGCGTGCGGGTCAACGTGTGGATGAGCCTTGTGCTGATCGCGGGCTCAGGCCTCTACCTGCTGCTGTCCCAGCGCCGCCCTCGGGGCCGCAAGGGTCCAGTTTTCCCGATCTGACCGCACCCGCGGCTCGGCCGCTCAGCAGGTGTCGGTCAGTTGAAGCCGCGCAAGGGGAAGTCGCCTCCGCGCTGGAGCCAATTGTCGGCCAGATAGTCGGCGGTGCCGTCGATCAGGTGCATGGTGTAGGCGTGGCGGCTGCGGTCCGAGGTGTTGGCCGCGCTCCAGTGCGGCAGCGTGCCGTGCAGCGCGATCAGCGTGCCCGCTGCGGCTTCCAGCGGCACGAGGTCGTCGACGGGGTACGGGGCGTCGTCGAGCACGTCGGTCACGGTGCCGCGGCTGCGCTCCGCCGGATCGATGAGGCGGAAGCGGGTCTTGGCCCCGATCCGGTGGCCGCCCGGTATGGCCCACATGCAGCCGTTGTCGACGGTGGCGTCCTCGATGGCGAACCACAGCCCGATCACGCTCTGGGGCTCGGTCCACAAGAACGTGTGGTCGCAGTGGCAGATCACCTCGCCGCCGATGCCGGGCTGCTTGAAGATGTACATCGACTGGAGCAGCAGGGGTTCGGCCAGCCCGAGGCCGGCGGCCAACGCGGCCAGTTCCGGGGTGCGGGAGAAGGCGTCGAAGGCTGGGTCGAGGTCGTGCATGGCGTGGCCGATCTTGTTGACCGCCCGCGGCATCGGACGGGTGAGCCGCCCGTCAACCACCGCGCCGTCCTCGAAGAACCAGCGCACCGTGTCGCCCGAGCCGAGAAACCACTCGTCTTGGGCGTGGCTCTGCTCGGTGGTGGAGAACACCGTCAGGCCGCCGTCGCGCGCGGGGTCGATGCCGGCCAGCAGCGACTCCACATGGGACTTGAGCGCGTCGCAGCGCTCGCCGGCGACGAAGCCGGGCAAGACCAGGAAGCCGTCGCGCTCCCAATCGGCAAGCTGAGCGTTGGCGAGCACGCGTTTCGCGACCCTTCAGGACTCGCCGCGGCGGTAGGGGAGTCCGTCGGCTCGCGGCATGCGCAGCCGCTGCGAGAAGAACACCAGCACCAGCAACACGATCACGAACGGCAGTATGTCGATCCACCAGTTGGGCACGGTGCTCGACATGAAATACCACGCCGCGGCGGCCAGGCCCAGCCCTGCCGCCAGGCCGGCGTCGAAGCGGCGCTGCCGGCGCACCGCCCACACCGCCACCGCGGCCAGGGCCAGCGTGTTGACCAGCAGCAGCGCGTGCGAGGCGGACCCGTCGAGGTCGCGCAGGCCGATCCCGAAGGGGTAGCCGAACAGCAGCGCCCCGGCCATGGTGCCCGAGGGGCGCCAGTTGCCGAAGATCAGCGCGGCCAGTCCGATGAAGCCCCGGCCGGTGGTCTGGCCCTCGCGGTAGAGGCCCGACAGCTCCGGGCTGGCGATGAACGCCCCGCCGAGCCCGGCCAGGCCGCCGCTGATCATCACCCCGTAGTACTTGTAGAGGTAGATGTTGATGCCCTGGGACTCGCCGCCGACGGGATGCTCGCCGCAGATTCGCAGCCGCAGCCCGAAACGGGTTCGCCACAGCACCCAGGCGCTAAGCGGCACCAGCGCGAAGGCGAGGATCGTGGCCATCGACACCTGCGCCACCAGGCCTCGGGCCAGTCCGGTCATGTCCGACACCAGGAACCAGTCCTGGCGGGTGAACCAGCCGAGAATGTCGGGCGACTCCCAGCCGAACAGGTCGCCCCCCGCCAGCAGCGGGAACGTGAATCGGCCCACCCCGTCGGTGCCCGGCGACTGGGTGATCGACCCGCCTTCGTAGTTGGCGAAGATCTCCGACGACAGGAAGCGGGTCACCCCCGGCGCGGTGACGTTGATGGCCACTCCCGAGATGATGTGGTCGACGCCGAAGGTGACGGTCGCCACCGCGTGGACCAGCCCGCCCAGCGCGCCGCCGATCATGCCGGTGGCCAGCCCGGCCCAGCCGCCGTAGTTGATGGCCCCCCAGGCGCCGAACCAGGTGCCCAGGATCAGCATCCCCTCCAGGCCGATGTTCACCACCCCGGCCCGCTCCGAGAACAGCCCCCCGAGGCCGGCCAGCATGATCGGCACCGCCCAGCGCAGCATCGCCTGCGACGAGGTGACCGCGGTGAGGCGCTCGGTGTCGTCGAAGCCCTGCACGATGGTGAGCACCGCCACGCCCGCCGCGGCATACAGCATCCACCGGGCCCAGGTGGGCAGACGGGCCAGCATCTCGGTCACGGCGCACCCGCGGGGGCGGTCGCCATCGCTTCGGCTGCGGCGGTGGCCTCCTCGCGCTCGCGCACCCGGCGCACCACCTCGTAGGCGATCACCGCGGTGAGGATGATGACGCCCTTCATGATCTCGACGATCTCGCGGGCCGCCGCTCCCGAGATCTGCAGGATCCCCGAGGAGATGTCCAGGAAGGCGAAGATCAGCGCGGCGAGGGCCACGCCCACCGGATGGTTGCGTCCCAGCAGCGCCACCGCGATCCCGGTGAAGCCGAGCAGCGTGATCGGGTTGGACGGGTAGTAGCCGGTCTCCATCAGCTCGGTCATGCCCACGAGCCCGGCCACGACGCCCGACAGGGTCATGGCGGCCACCACCATCCGCTTGGGCGACACCCCGCCCACATGCGAGGCCGAAGGATTGGCGCCGCTGGAGCGCAGGTCGTAGCCGAACACGGTGCGGTTGAGCAGGGCGTGGTAGGCGACCCCCACCACCGCCGCCACCACCAGCATCCCGGTGAGGCGCTTGCCCTGGCCGACCTCTCGGGTGAACACCTCCAGCCACGAGTTGATGTCGGGCATCAGGCCGCTGTCGTCTATCGGTTCGGTGCCGACCCGCCCGCCGGTGGCCGCGATCTCGCCCCCTGCCTGCCATTCCACGATCCACCAGGCGGCCAGCCCCGAGATGGCCACCGCGTTGAGCATGATGGTGGAGATCACCTCGTTCACGCCCCTGGTGACCTTGAGCACGCCCGCCGCGCCCGAGAACGCGCCGCCCACCGCCATGGCGGTCAGCAGGATCACGGCGATGTGCAGCGCCGAGGGCAGGGCTACCAGGGCGCCGACGTGGGCGGCCACGATGAAGGCCAGCAGGTACTGGCCCTCCACGCCGATGTTGAACAGGTTCATGCGGAAGCCGATGGCGGCGGCCACTCCGGCCAGGTACAGCGGCGTGGCCCGGTTGAAGATGTCGACGCCGGTCTCGAGCTTGGAGGCGTGCTGCACCATGTCGACGTAGGCGGCCAGCGGATTGCTGCCCGACACCAGCAGCACGATCGACGACAGCACCACCGCGATCACCACCGCGGCCAGCGGCGCGGCCGAGGCCAGCATCACCCGGCGCACCAGCGTGCGGTTCACGGCGCTGTCACCCGGCGGGCCAGGGCGCGGCTCACCGCGCGCTCACTGGGTGCCTGCCTCTACCGCGGCGCCGGTCATGTAGGCGCCCAGATCCCGGGGCGTGACCGTGCCGGGATCGAGGCGGGCCACGAGGCAGCCCCGCAGCATCACGAAGATCGTGTCGGAGAGCCCGATCAGCTCGTCGAGATCGGCCGAGATCAACAGCGTGGCCAGGCCGTCGGCCCGGGCGGCGCGGATGTCCTCCCACACCGCGGCCTGCGCGCCGACGTCGATGCCGCGGGTGGGATGGTTGGCGATCAGCACCGCCGGCTCGGTCACCATCTCGCGGCCCACGATCAGCTTCTGCTGGTTACCGCCCGACAGGGCGTGGGCCGACACGTCGATGCTGGGGGTGCGCACATCGAAGTCGGCCTGCACATGCTCGGCCCGGGCCCGCATGCCCGGACGGCTCAGCCAGCCGGCACGCGAGTAGGGCGCCTCGGTCTGGTGGCCCAGCGCGGTGTTCTCCCAGAGCGGGCCGGCGAGCAGCAGCCCCTCGCGGTGGCGGTCCTGGGGCACGTATCCGAGGCCCATCTGGCGCCGCTCCCGCACCGAGGCGCCGGTGATGTCGCGCCCGAGCATGGCCAGCGTGCCCGCGTCGGGAGTGCGGGTGCCCATGATGGCGCTCACCATCTCGGCCTGCCCGTTGCCCTCCACCCCGGCGATGCCGACGATCTCGCCGCGGCGCACCTTGAGGCTCACATGGTCGACCACCGGGCGCTCGGCGTCGCGCACCGTCAACTCCGACACTTCCAGGGCCACCTCCGAGGTGACGGTGGAGGCCCCGGCGTCGGGCACCGGCAGCTCCGACCCGATCATCATCTCGGCGAGGTCGCCCGCGGTCACGTCGCCGGGCTTGACGGTGCCGACGGTGCGGCCCTGGCGCAGCACGGTGATGGTGTCGGCGATGCTGAGCACCTCGTCGAGCTTGTGGTCGATGAACAAGATGGTGGCCCCCGCCGCCTTGAGCTCGCGGACGTTGCGGAACAGCTCGTCCACCTCCTGGGGCACCAGCACCGCGGTGGGCTCGTCGAGGATCAGGATGCGGGCCCCGCGGTAGAGCACCTTGATGATCTCGACCCGCTGGCGCTCGCCCACTTCGAGAGCCTCGACCAGGTCGTCGGAGTTGATGCCGAGCCCGTAGGCCCGGCCCACCTCGTCGAGGTGGCGGCGGCCGGCCTCGAAGTCGATGCGGCCCAGCGAGCGCATCGGCTCGGCGCCGAGTATCACGTTCTCGAGCACGGTGAGCTGGTCGGCGAGCATGAAGTGCTGATGCACCATGCCGATGCCGAGCTCGATGGCCTCGGCGGGGGAGTGGAGTTCGACCGGCTCGCCGTTGATCTTGATGGTGCCCTCGTCGGGAGCCTGCATCCCGTAGAGGATCTTCATCAGGGTGGACTTGCCTGCCCCGTTCTCGCCGCAGATGGCGTGGATCTCGCCCGCGGCCACCTCGAGGTTGATGTCGTCGTTGGCCACGACGCCGGGGAACCGCTTGGTGATGCCGTTGAGCTCGATGGCGAGGGCCACACGGTCTCCTTCAACGCGACGACCGGGCCGGAGACTAGCCCGGCCCGGTCACTCGCTGGTATCGGGGGTATGGCCCCAGCCGCTCGGAGGCAGCGGGGGAGGTGGGGGTTAGGGCTCGGTGGGCACCACTATGTCGCCGGCCACGATCTGCGCCTTGAGGTCGTCGAGTTGGTCGGCGATGTCGTCGACGAAGCCGCCCGACGTGCTGTAGCCGACCCCGTCCACCGACAGGTCGTAGGTGGTGGGTCCGGCCTGCACGTTGCCCTCCACCGCGGAGCGGACCATCTCGAAGATCGACACGTCGACCCGCTTGAGCATCGAGGTGAGGATGTACTCGCGCACGCCCTCGTCGGCGGTGTGGTACTGATCGGAGTCCACGCCGATGGCCCACACCTTGGAGCCGGTGGCCTCGCTCTGCTCCTGGGCGGCCAGGAACAGGCCTCCACCGGAGCCGCCTGCCGCGTGGTAGACGATGTCGGCGCCGCTCTCATACATCGCCAGCGCGATCTCCTTGGCCCGGTCGGGGGCGAAGAAGCCGTCGAAGTCGGGTGCCTGGGTGATGTAGCTGGAGATGACCTCGATGTCGGGGTTGACCGCTCGTGCGCCCGCCTCGTAGCCGGCCTGGAACTTCTCGATCAGGCCGCCGACGTTCTCCACGCCGCCGATGAAGCCGACGGTGCCGGTCTGCGACTTGAGGGCCGCGGCCGCGCCGACGAGGAACGATCCCTCGTGCTCGGCGAACACCAGGCCGGCGATGTTGTCGCCGTAGGGGACGGGCGCGTCGCCGGAGAAGTCGAGCATGGCGGAGTCGACCACGCCGAAGAGCGTGTCGGGGTTCTCGCTGCCCACTGCGGCCGCGTCACCCTCGAACAGGAAGCCGACCGCCACCACCACATCGTGTGCGTCGGCGGCGAGTTGCAGCAGCTCGCCGCGGTTGGAGCCGTCGTCGTTGGGGGAGGCCTCGGTGAAGGTGACGCCCAGCTCGGACGCGGCCCGCTCGATGCCGGCCGCAGCGGAGTCGTTGAACGACTGGTCGCCCCGGCCGCCGATGTCGAACACCAGGCCGACGGAGATGTCGGTCATGGCCGGCTCAGCGGCCTCGTCCTCGTGGCCGTCTTCGTCCTCATGGTCGTGGCCGTCGTCATCCTCATGGTCGTGGCCGTCGTCGTCTTCGTGATCGGCCTCGTCCTCGTGATCGTGACCGTCGTCGTCTTCGTGGTCGGGTTCCGCAGCGGGCTCCGGCTCGGCCGGCGCCGGTTCGGGGGTGCTTGCGGTCTCCGCTTCGTCATCGTCGCCGCACGCGGCAGCGAGCAGGGCGAACGACAGCAGGATCGCAGTCAGCGCGAGCATGCGCTTCATCATTGGCCTTCCTCCAGGGGTCGACTCGGGCAATTGCTCAGCGGATGCTAGTCCGCGGCGACGAGCATGCGCGATCACACGTTGAACCTGAACTCCAGCACGTCGCCGTCGGCCACGCGGTAGTCCTTGCCCTCTGATCTCACCAGACCCTGGTCGCGGGCCGCAGTCCAGGAGCCGGCCTCCAGCAGCCGCTCCCAAGCGATGGTGTCGGCTCGGATGAAGCCGCGCTGGATGTCGGAGTGGACCGCGCCCGCGCACTCCACCGCCGGTGCGCCGGCCCGGAAGGTCCAGGCCCGGCTCTCCTTGGCTCCGGTGGTCAGGAAGGTGCGGAGCCCGAGCAGGTGATAGGCCGCGGCCAGGAATCGGTCCAGGGCGCCGTCGCCCAAGCCCAGGGCGGCCAGCATCTCGGGCCGCTCCCGCTCGTCGAGCTGGGCCGCCTCGGCCTCCAGCTGCACGCACAGCGCCACCACCTCGGCGGCGCCCAGCTCGGCTCGCACCGGCTCGGCCAGGTCGTCGGCGGCGGCGATCTGGTCCTCGCCGATGTTCACCACCGCCAGCACCGGCTTGTTGGTGATCAGAAAGAACGGACGCAGGTCTGCACGGACGTTGTCGTCGAAGCCGGCTCGGTACAGCGGCACCCCGTCCTCAAGAACCTCGACGGCTCGGGCCAGCAGATCGCGCCCGGCCCGCAGCGACGGATCGCCCTTGGCCGCCCGGGCCAGCTTGTCCAACTGGCGGGCGGCGCTGTCGAGATCGGCCAGGGCCAGCTCCGTCTCCAGCACTCTCAGGCTGTTGAGCGGGTCGTCGTCGCTGGCGATGTCGGCATCCGCGAAGGCTCGCAGCACATAGACGATGGCGTCGGTGTCTCGGATGTGCCCCAGAAAGGCGTTGCCCAGCCCCTCGCCCCGGTTCGAGCCCGACACCAGCCCGCCGATGTCGGTGAACTGCACCGACGCATGGACGGTGCGGCGGCTCTCGCTCATCTCGGCCAGCCGCAGCAGGCGCTCGTCGGGAACCCTGGCCACGCCGACGGTGGCCGACTTGGTGGAGAAGGCGTGCCGGGCCGCCACCGCCTCGCCGCCGGCCAGGGCATTGTGCAGCGACGTCTTGCCCGAGTTGGGCAGCCCAACGAATCCGAATCGCTCCATCTCGGGCTCCTACCGGCCCAATGTGGCCGGCGACCGCGCTAGCTGTTGCGGCCGGCGTTGGGCTTGCGACCGTGGTTCGCCTTGGACCGGCGAGCCTTGGCCCTGCGCTTGCTGGTGCGCTTCGACATGGCGCCGAACCCTACCGCCGCACCTGGACATACCCGCCCGCACGGCACCGGCCCCCGGCGAGGCGGACGGACACTAGATTCTGGGCCGTGGCCTGGCTGATGGTCGGAGACCGGGTGGTGGCGTCGCTGGAGATCGCATCCACCGGCCGCGAGCGACGCCGGGGGCTGGTGGGGCGCGACGGGATCGAGGGCGCCCTGCTGCTGGAGCGGACCCGCTCGGTGCACACCTTCGGCATGCGCTTTTCCATCGACGTGGCCCACTGCGACGCCGAGATGAGGGTGCTGCGGGTGGCGACCATGCGGGCCAATCGTGTCGGATGCATGGTGTGGCGGGCCCGGTCGGTGATCGAGGCCGAGGCGGGCAGCTTTCAGCGCTGGGGAGTGGCGCCGGGCGCCGAGCTGGAGATCCGGCGGTGAGCGGCGCTCTGGTCTTGGTGGGCACTCCAATCGGCAACCTCGGCGACCTCAGCCCGAGGGCGGTCGAGGCACTGGCCGGCGCCGACGTGGTGTGCTGCGAGGACACCCGCCGCACCGGACGGCTGCTGGAGCATGCCGGACTGAGCGGTGCGCGGCTGCGGCGCGTCGACGAGCACACCGAGGCCGCCGCCGTCGCCGACGTGATCGAGCTGCTGGCGGGCGGCGCCACGGTGGCGGTGGTCAGCGACGCCGGCATGCCCGCACTCACCGATCCCGGCGGCCGGCTGGTGGCCGCGGCGGCGCAGGCGGGCCACACCGTCACGGTCGTCCCCGGCCCCTCCGCCGGTGTGACCGCCCTGGCGGTCAGCGGTCTGGCTGCCGGCCGCTACTGCTTCGAGGGCTTCCTGCCCCGCAAGGGCCGGGCCCGGGCCGATCGCTTGGAGCAGATCGCCCAACAGGAGCGCACCACGGTGCTGTACGAGTCGCCCCACCGTCTGCGGTCCAGCCTCGAGGATCTGGCCTACGCGTGCGGACCGGACCGCCCCGCGGCGGTGGCCCGAGAGCTCACCAAGCTGCACGAGGAGGTGGCGCGGGGGAGCCTGGCCGAGCTGTGTGAATGGGCCGCCGGTCCGGTGAGGGGCGAGGCGGTGATCGTGATCGGGGGCGCCGACGAGCCCGCCACCGGCCCCACCGACGACGAGCTTGCCGCCGCAGTCGAGTCCCGCGTCGCCGCTGGGGCGAGCCGCAAGGACGCGGTGGCCGCGACCGCAGCAGCCCACGGGGTGTCCCGCCGCCGGCTCTACAACCTCGTCGTCAACCCCGAAGCGACATAACGAGGCGTCGCTAAGAGGGCGCGCAAATAGGTGAGAGCCGGTCGCGTCGTAGCGGATCTCCGGCTGGGGAGGAACTGGGCCTCTGGGGATAATGTGGCCCCTTATGTCCGTGCCGGTACTGGTAGCAGTGGCGTGGCCCTACGCGTCCGGGAGCCGCCACCTCGGCCACCTCGCCGGGGCCTATCTGCCCGCCGACATCTACGCCCGCTACCACCGGCTGGCCGGCAACGACGTGCTGATGGTGAGCGGGTCCGACGTGCACGGCACGCCCATCACCGTGCGGGCCGACGCCGAGGGGGTCACTCCCCGCGAGATCGTCGAGCGCTACCACTCCGAGTTCTGCCGGCAGTGGGAGATGCTCGGCATCTCGTGGGATCTGTACACCACCACCGGAACCCCGAACCACGCCGAGGTGACCCAGGACATGTTCCTGGTGCAGCTTCGCAACGGCTGCATCGACAAGCGGGTCTCCGAGCAGTTCTACGACCCCGCGGGCGAGCGGTTCCTGCCCGACCGCTACATCGAGGGGACCTGCCCGCGCTGCGGCTACGGCGCAGCCCGCGGCGATCAGTGCGAGCAGTGCGGCACCACCCTCGACGCCGCCGAGCTCATCGAGCCGAGGTCCAAGATCAGCGGCGCCGTGCCGGAGCTGCGCCCCACCGAGCACTTCTATTTCCGCTATTCGGACTTCACCGAGCAGGTCGACGCCTGGTTGCGGACCCGCCAGCGCTGGCGCCCCCACGTTCTCAACTCCAGCTTCGGCTGGACCAACGAGGGGCTGCAGGACCGGGCCATAACCCGCGACCTCGACTGGGGGGTGAGGCTTCCCGTCGACGACCTGGGCGAGGGCAAGCGCATCTACGTATGGTACGACGCGGTGATCGGCTACCTGTCGGCCTCCAAGGAATGGGCGGCCCGCCGCGGCGACCCCGATGCCTGGAAGCGCTGGTGGCACAACGACGACGCCCATCACGCCTACTTCATCGGCAAGGACAACATCCCGTTCCACACCATGCTTTGGCCGGCCCAGCTGATGGCCTACGGCGGCCTGCACCTGCCCGACAACGTGCCTGCCAACCAGTATGTGACCTTCTCCGGAGCGAAGATGGCCGCGGGCCGGGGCGTCGGCCTCACCATCGGCGCGGGCCTCAGCATCTTCGAGCCCGACGCGCTGCGCTACGCCCTCGCCGCGGCCCTGCCCGAGCACGCCGACACCGAGGTCTCCATCGAGGAGATCGCCCGGCGGATCAACGACGAGCTGGTCGCCACTTGGGGCAACCTCGTCAATCGGGTGCTGTCGCTGGCCCAGTCGGCGCTGGGGGGCGTGGTGCCCGAGGTTCCGCCGCGGCACTCATCGGACACCGCCCTGCTGTCGGCCACCGACTACGCCCTGCGCGAGGAGGCCGGCTGCATCGAGCGGGTGGAGCTGCGGGCCGGTCTGCGCAGCGCCATGGAGGCGGCCTCAAGGGTGAACGTCTACCTCAACTCGAACGAGCCGTGGAAGCTGGCCTCCGCCGACCCCGACCGGGCCGCGGCGGTGCTGGTGACCGCGCTGGAGGCGATGGCCGGCGTGCGCACCGGCCTGGCCCCCTACCTGCCGTTCTCGACCCAGGCTCTCGATGGCCTGTTCGGTCCGGTCGAGCGCTGGGAGCGCCCCGAACTGGCTCCGGGAACCGCGGTCCCCAAGCCGGTGCCGCTGTTTGCCAAGGTGGACCTCGACGCCATCGATCTCGCCGCCGCCGCCGGCGGCGGGGCCTGAGGGGCGGCTGCGTGGCCTGGGCCGATCACCACTGCCATCTGCCGGCCGACGAGGCCGCCGCGGTGATCGCCGAGGCGCGGGCCGCGGGCGTCGAGGTGCTGGTCAACGTGGGAACCGATGTGGAGGATTCGCGCCGGGCCATAGCCGTGGCCGAGGCCCACGACGGGGTGTGGGCCACCGCCGGAGTGCATCCCCACGAGGCGTCCGGCGGCATCGACGGGCTCGAGCCGCTGATCGGGCGCCCCGAGGTGGTGGCGGTGGGCGAGGCGGGCCTCGACTACCACTACGACCACTCGCCCAGAGACGCCCAGAGGCAGGTCTTCGCCGCGCAGGTCGAGCTGGCCAACCGCCACGACCTGCCGCTGGTGGTCCATTCCCGATCGGCGTGGGACGACACTTTGGCGGTGCTGGACCGCGAGGGCATGCCGGCGCGCACGGTGATGCACTGCTTCACCGGCGGCCCCGACGAGGCCGAGGAGTGCCTGCAGCGGGGCGCGGTGTTGTCGTTCTCGGGAATCGTCACCTTTCCCAAGGCACCCGAGGTGCGCGAAGCCGCTCGGGCATGCCCGCTCAACCGCCTGCTGGTGGAGACCGACAGCCCCTACCTGGCGCCGGTGCCCCACCGCGGCCGCCGGAACCGTCCCGCCCTGGTGGGGGTGGTGGGAGCGGCGGTGGCGCAGGCCAAGGATCTCGACGCAGCCGATGTGGAGCAGGCAACATTCCACACTGCCCGCAAGTTCTACGGCCTCGACCGGGAGGCCTGCTGAGATGGGGAAGCGTCCGATCTGTGGGGGTCGCCCGGACGTGCTGCGGCCTCGATCCGAGGGCGGGCTGAGATGAGGGCGCGCCGGCTGGGGTTGATCGCGGCGGCTGCGGCGGTCGTGCTGGCCTCACTGGGCGGGCCCGCGCCGGTTCAGGCGCAGTCGCCCGCCGAGACGGTCGATGTCCATGACTTCGTGCATCGGGCCCAGCGGTGGAGCGAGGCTCGAAAGCGAGCCCGACAGGAGGCCCTGCAGCGGGCTCAGGAGTTGGCAGACCAGGCCCGGAGCACGACCACGACGACTACTACGACCACCGCCCCGCCGACCACGACGACCGCCGCGCCCGCAACCACGACCACGACCACCGCGCCGCCGCCCACCACCACCGAGACGGAGAGCGAGCCGCCCGCCACGACGGCATCGTCGGTGGTCGAACACCCGCTGCCCGAGGGGACCACCGAAGAGCAGTGGCACGCCCTGCGGGAGTGCGAGTCGACTCAGAACTATCGAGCCATCAGCCGCAGCGGCCGGTACCGCGGCGCCTACCAGTTCTCGATCGCCACCTGGAACTGGGTGGCAGGGATGCACTACCCGGAACTGGTCGGAGTCGACCCCCGAGACGCCTCGCCCTCGGACCAGGACAAGATGGCCTACACGCTCTACGAGATCAACGGCTGGAATCCCTGGCCGACATGCAGGAAGAGGCTGCCCTCCTGACCCACACCGAGTCGGAGCTGAGAGCCCTGATGGACCGCTTCGGCGTGGCACCCCGCCGGTCCTTCGGCCAACACTTCGTGGCCGATCCCAACACGGTCCGCCGAATCGCCCGACTGAGCGGCGCGGGCCCCGGCGACCGCGTGCTGGAGATCGGCGCCGGGCTCGGCTCGCTCACCCTCGCCCTGGCCGAGACCGGTGCGGAGGTGCGGGCCGTGGAGGTTGACCGGGGCTTGGCGGCGGCCCTGCGCGAGGTGGTGGCCACCGCCGGCGCATCCGGGGTCGAGGTGGTGGAGGGCGATGCCTCGACATTGGACCTCGACTGCATGTTGGGGGGCTCGCCGCGGTGGCTGATGGTGGCCAACCTGCCCTACAACATCGCCACTCCGCTGGTTCTGGACCTGCTGCGCGACGCAGTCGCAATCGAGACGATGGTGGTGATGGTGCAGCGGGAGGCGGCCGAGCGGCTCGCCGCGCCGGCCGGGTCTAAAGCCCGGGGCGTGCCGAGCGTGCTGGTGGAGCGGCGGGGCTCGGCCCGGGTGGTGGCCAGGGTGGCGGCCTCGGTGTTCCGGCCCAGGCCCAAAGTCGAGTCGGCGGTGGTGCGGATCGAGCGCCACCCGCCCTCGGAGCAGTGGCCGCTGGCGCCGGATGTCGAGGCCCGCTTCGAGTCGCTGGTGCGGGCCGGGTTCGGTCAGCGCCGCAAGATGCTGCGCCGGTCGCTGGCCGGGCTCGTCAGCGCTGAGAGCTTCGAGGCGGCCGAGGTGGATCCGGCCGGCCGGCCCGAGACGCTCGCCCTGGCCCAGTGGATCGCCCTGGCCCGCACCCAACCCGGAGGCTGAGCGGCCCGCTAGCAACGCGAACAAAGGGCTGCCCTCGCGCCCTTCGCGCCCGCGGCGTTATCGGGTGCTGGACGAGGGGCAGAAGTCGTTGAGGATGCAGTCCTCGCAGCGGGGTCGGCGAGCCACGCACACCCGGCGGCCGTGAAGGATCATCCGCAGGCTGAAGTCGCCCCGCTCGGCGGCCGGGATCATCGGGTTGAGCTCCAACTCGATCTTCACCGGGTCCGTCTCGGAGGTGAGTGCCAGCAGGTTCGACAGCCGGGTCACATGGGTGTCGACCGGCAGGCCAGGCAGGCTCAGGGCCACGCTGCGGATCACGTTGGCCGTCTTGCGGCCCACGCCGGGAAGCCGCACCAGATCGCGCATGGCGCCGGGCACCTCGCCGTCGTAGTCGTCCACCAGCATCCGAGCCATGCCCACCAGGCTCTTGGACTTGTTGCGGAACAGCCCGATGGTGCTGATGTAGGGCTGGACGTCCTCGGGCTCGGCCTCGGCCAGCGTCGCGGCGTCGGGGAACCGGGCGAACAGGCCGGGCGTGGCCTTGTTGACGCCCACGTCGGTGGCCTGAGCCGACAAGATGGTGGCCGCCAGCAACTCGAAGGCGTTGCTGTGATCGAGTTCGCACACCGCGTCGGGATACTCCGAGGCCAGACGCTCGTGAGCGCGCCGGGCGCGGCCCTTGGGAGTGCGAGGCCGAGCCATCAACACGAAACTAGCCGCCCAATCGCCATCCTCTCGGGGCTCGGATGTGGCCGGTAGCGTCTTGGGGTGCTCAGCCGCCTCGACCTGCGGGGCTTCACCGGCCCGGTTGCTGATCGCCTGCCTCGTCCCGAGCCTGCCGCGGCCGGCCCGCTGGAGGCGGTGCGCCGCATCGTCGCCGAGGTGCGCGACCGCGGCGACGACGCTCTGCGGGAGCTGACCGAGCGCTTCGACGGCGCCCGGCCCGCCCGCCTCACAGTGCCGCAGGCTGAGATCGCTGAAGCCGCGGCCCGCACCCCGGCCGACGTGCGAGAGGCCCTGGCCGCGGCAGTGGAGAACGTCACGGCCTATCACCGGCACCAACTTCTCGACGACGTGGTGCATGAGCGCGACGGCCTCGCGGTGCGAGAGCGCCACCTTCCGCTGCACCGAGCCGGCTGCTACGTGCCGGGCGGGCGGGCCGCCTACCCGTCCACGCTGATCATGACCGCGGTTCCCGCCCGGGTGGCCGGCGTGCAGCAGATAGCGGTGTGCGTGCCGCCGGGCCCCGACGGCCGCGTCGCTGACGTGACCTTGGCCGCGGCCGCGGCCGCGGGAGTGACCGAGGTCCATCCCGTGGGCGGGGCCCAGGCCATCGCCGCGCTGGCCTACGGAACCGAGTCGATTCCCCCGGTTGACGTGATCGCCGGACCCGGCAACGCCTACGTGGCGCTGGCCCAGCGCGAGGTGGCCGGGGTGGTGGGCGTGCCCGCCGCCTTCGCCGGCCCCTCGGAGGTGGTGGTGGTGGCCGATGCCGACGCCGACGCAACCTTCGCCGCCGCCGACGTGATCCTGCAGGCCGAGCACGGCCCCGACGGCCTGGCCTGGCTGGTCACCTGGGATCCGGACACCGCGGCGGCGGTGGAGGCTGAGGTCGAGCGGCTCGCGGCCGGCGCCGACCGACGCTCGGAGATCGAGGCCACGCTGCGGCGCTCCGGCCACAGCGTGCTGTGCTCGGGCGCCGATCAGGCCCTGGAGGCAGTCAACCAGATCGCCCCCGAGCACCTGGAGTTGATGGTCGCCGACCCCGAGGCCCTGCTGCCGCTGGTCCGCAACGCCGGCGCGGTGTTCTGCGGGCCGTGGGCGCCGGCCTCGCTCGGCGACTACGCGGCCGGCCCCAACCATGTGCTGCCCACCGACGGCACGGCCCGGTTCGCGGGCGCCCTCTCGGTGCGGGACTTCCTCAAGAGCATGCACATCGTGACCGCCGACGCGGCTGGCCTGCGGCGCCTGGCCCCCCATGTGATCGCGCTGGCCGAGGCCGAGGGACTCACCGCCCACGCCGAATCGGTGCGGCTGAGGCTCGCGAGATCAACCGCGGACGCGACGCCATGAGCCCGGCCGGAGTGGGGCCTCGAGCAGTGCGTCCCCGCCACGACATTGCGCTGATGGCCGGCTACCACTCGCCGCAGCTTGACGTGGCGGTGCGCCTCAACACCAACGAGAGCCCGCTGCCTCCCCCCGCAGCCTTCACCGAGGCGGTCGCGGCCGCGGCGTCGTCGGTGGCCTGGAATCGCTACCCGGACCGCGGGGCCCTCGAGCTGAGGTCGAAGATCGCGGCCCGTCACGACACAGCCCCCGAGCAGGTCTTCGCCGCCAACGGCTCCAACGAGGTGCTGCAGTGCCTGCTGCTCGCCTACGGCGGGCCGGGCCGCGCCGCGGCGGTGTTCGAGCCCAGCTACGCACTGCACTCGCATCTGGCCCGGGTGACAGGCACTGCGGTGGCAGAGGGCGAGCGGGGCGACGACTTCACCCTCGACCCCGAAGCGGCGGCCGAGCTGATCGAGTCGGCCCGGCCCGCGGTGACGTTCCTGTGCTCGCCCAACAACCCGTCGGGTACGGTCGAGCCGCCCTCGGCGGTGGCGTCGCTGCTCGAAGCGACAGCGGCAACCGGCGGGGTGCTGTGCGTCGACGAGGCCTACGCCGAGTTCTCCCCCCACAGCGCCCTGGACCTCGTCGACGAACAGACGCCGCTGGCAGTGACCCGCACCTACTCCAAGACCTGGGCCATGGCCGGGGCCCGCCTCGGCTACCTGATCGGGCCGGCGTGGCTGGTGGCCGAGCTCGAGAAGGTGGCCCTGCCCTATCACCTCGACGCCCTCAAGCAGGCGGTGGGCGTTGCCGCCCTCGCCTTCGTCGACGACATGGAGGACCGAGTGGGCGCGATCGTGGCCGAGCGCACCCGGCTGACCGAACGGCTGGACGGGCTGCCGGTGGACGTGTGGCCCTCGGGGGCCAACTTCGTGCTGATCCGGCCCCGCCACCGCGACGGCGCCGAGGTCTGGCAGCAGCTGGTGGACCGGTCGATTCTGGTGCGGGACTGCTCGTCGTGGCCGCGCCTCGACGGCTGCCTGAGGGTGACGGTCGGCACCCGATCCGAGAACGACAGTTTCCTGGCTGCCCTAGAAGAGATACTCGCGCCGGCCGGACAGCCCCGTACCCTCTAGAGGTGCTTCAAGCGGACCCAGGAAGCTGAACATGAGCCGCACGTCTACCCGTTCTCGCTCCACCAAGGAGACCCGCATCGAGCTGAGCCTCGACCTCGACGGCGCCGGCACCACCGACGTCTCCACCGGGCTGCCGTTCTTCGACCACATGCTCGACCAGCTCGGACGCCACGGCGGCCTCGGGCTGTCGGTGCAGGCTCAGGGCGACCTCGCGGTGGACGCCCACCACACCGTGGAGGACACCGGGATCGTGCTGGGCGAGGCCTTTCGGGAGGCTCTCGGAGACAAGGCGGGAGTGCGCCGCTTCGCCTGCATCACCGTGCCCCTCGACGAGGCCGCGGTGGAGGTGGTGCTCGACCTGTCGGGCCGGCCGTACCTGCACTACGACGTGGACTTCCCCGGCGAGAAGATCCTGGGAGACCCGCCCTTCGATCCGCAACTGGCCGAGGAGTTCTGGCGGGCCTTCGCCACCGCGGCCGGCATCACCCTGCACATCGTGCTGCGGCGGGGCCGCAACACTCACCACATCGTGGAGGCCTCCTTCAAGGGCGCAGCCCGAGCCATCCGCGACGCGGTGCGGGTGGAGGGCACCGCCCTGCCCTCCACCAAAGGCACCCTGTGATATCCAGGCCGCTTGTCGCCATTGTTGACTACGGCATCGGCAACCTGCACTCGGCCCAGAAGGGCTTCGAGCACGCCGGCGCCGACGCCAGGCTCACCGCCGACCGGGGCCTGATCTCCGACGCGGCCGGCGTGGTGCTGCCCGGCGTGGGCGCCTTCGCGCCGTGCATGGCCGCGCTGGGCCGCACCAAACTGGACGAGGCGGCCGTAGCCGCGGCGGGCTCGGGCCGGCCGTTCATGGGCATCTGCGTGGGAATGCAGGTGTTGTTCGCCGGTTCCGACGAGGCGCCGGGCACCTCGGGGCTCGGCGTCTTCGACCGCATGGTGCGCTGGATCCCGGGTCCGGTCAAGCGCCCGCAGATGCAGTGGAACGTGCTGCGGCGCAGCCGCACCCACCCCATGCTGGACGGTCTCGACAATCCGATATGGGCCTACTTCGTCCACTCCCTCGCGCCGGAGGCCCCCGACGCAGAAGATGTGGTGGCCACCTGCGACTACGGCGGACCGGTGGCGGCTGCGGTGGCCCGCGGCAACGTGTGGGCCGCCCAGTTCCACCCCGAGAAGTCGTCGCGGGTCGGCCTGCGAATCCTGGCCAACTTCGTGGACGCGGTGAAGGCCGCGAACGCCGTGAGGGACTCGTGAGCGGGATGGACCTGTACTGCGCGGTCGATGTGCGCGGGGGACGCTGCGTGCGCCTGCGCCAGGGCGATTACGGCGCCGAGACCGTCTACGACGACGATCCCGTGGCCCGGGCCACCGCGATGGCCGAGGCCGGCGCGGGATGGATCCATGCGGTGGATCTCGACGGGGCTCGCACCGGTCACCCGGAGAACGCCGCCGTCGTGGCCGCCATCGCCGCCGCGGTGGATGTGCCCGTTCAGGCCGGGGGCGGGGTCCGTACCGCGGAGGCGGCCGCGGCCTGGTTCGCGGCGGGCGTCGAGCGGGTGGTGCTGGGCACCGCCGCGCTGCACAACCCCGGCCTGGTGAGGCAGCTGGCCCGCTCGCACCGCATCGCGGTCGGCCTCGACGCCCGCGCTGGCGAGGTCGCGGTCGAGGGCTGGCTCGAAGGATCGGACCGGTCGGTGCTCGATGTGGCGCGGAGCTTCGCCGCCGACGGCGTGGACGCCTTCGTGGTGACCGAAATCAGCCGCGACGGCACGCTCGGCGGTCCCGATGTCGAGGGCTTGGCCGCCGTGCTCGACGAGGTGTCGGCAGACATCGACGTGATCGCCTCAGGGGGCGTCGGCCGGCTCGACGACTTGAAGACGCTGGCGGACCTGGAGGGCCGAGGCGGCCGCCGGCTGAGCGGGGTGATCGTGGGGACCGCCCTGTACGAGCGCCGCTTCACCGTGGCCGAGGCGTCTGCCGCGCTGGCCCCGGCCCGAGACGGCGGCTGAGATGCCCGAGACCCGGATCGTTCCCTGCTGCTCGGGCCAAGGCTCGCCCCGGCTCCTCCGCGATTCGGGCGGCTGAGATGCGGGTGGCCCGGATCATTCCCTGCCTCGACGTTGACGCGGGGCGCGTGGTCAAGGGCGTCAACTTTGTGGACATCCGCGATGCCGGCGACCCGGTCGAACTGGCCGCCCGATACGACGCCGGGGGCGCCGACGAGCTCGTCTTCCTCGACATCACCGCCTCGTCGGACCGCCGCGACACCACGGTGGCCATGGCCCGGGCCGTTGCCGACGAGGTGTTCATACCGTTCACCATCGGCGGCGGCATCCGCACCCTCGACGACGCCCGCCGCCTGCTGCGGGCCGGGGCCGACAAGGTGAGCGTCAACACTGCGGCGGCGCGCCGGCCCGAACTGGTGAGCGAGATCAGCCGGGAGTTCGGCGCCCAGTGCTGCGTGGTGGCCATCGACGCCCGCGCCTCGACGGAGGCGCCGAGCGGCTACGAGGTGTTCACCCACGGTGGGCGCACCCGCACCGGCATCGACTGTCAACAGTGGGCGTCCGAGGCCGAGCGGCTGGGAGCGGGCGAGATCCTGCTCACCTCGATGGACCGCGACGGCACCAAGGAGGGCTTCGAGCTGAGCTTGACGTCGAAGGTTTCGACGACGGTGGGCATACCGGTGATCGCCAGCGGGGGAGCGGGAACCCTCGACCATCTGGTTGAGGGTGTAGTCGCCGGCAGAGCCGACGCGGTGCTGGCCGCCAGCATCTTCCACTATGGAGAGCACACCATCGCTGAGGCCAAGACCCGCATGGCCCAAGCCGGAATCCAGATCCGCCCGACATGAGGCGTGCGCAACACGCCCAGCCGCCACTCGCCGGCCGGAACGAACCGACACGAGAGGACGAAACTCCCCGCGACGCGAGTCAGCTCGCGCGGCGTCGCTTCCATAGGAGGCACAGTCGCACTAGTGTCAAGGCCGCGCCATCGCTGAGAACGCTGACGCTTGGAGGTCGTTCTTGACCGTCGCCGACACGTATCGCCTGTCCACCCGGTACACCGACGACTCCGGGACGGTGTTCATGACGGGGCTCCAGGCGCTGGCCCGGCTGCCGATCGAGCAGCTGCGGGCCGACCGGCACGCGGGCCTGCAGACCGCGGCCTTCGTCAGCGGCTACCCCGGCTCGCCGGTGGGCGGCTTCGACGGCGACATGGCCCGGGCCATCGAGCAGGCCCCGGACCTGCCGGTCGTGCTGGCCCCGGCCCTCAACGAGGAGCAGGCCGCCACCGCGGTGATGGGCTCGCAGCTCGCCTCGCTGCGACCCGACTCGCGCTACGACGGCGTCGTGGGCGTCTTCTACTGCAAGGCGCCCGGCGTGGACCGCGCCGGCGACGCCCTGCGCCACGCCGTGTTCGCCGGCGCTGATCCCCGAGGCGGCGCGGTGGTGATCGCGGGCGACGACCCGGCGGCCAAGAGCTCGACCATCCCGTCGTCGTCGGCGGGCACTCTGGCCGACAAGCACATCCCGGTGCTCTACCCCGGCACGCCCCGCGAGGCGCTCGATCTGGGCCGCCACGCCGTCTACATGTCGAGGGCCACCGGGCTGTGGACCAGCCTCAAGATCGTGGCCGACGTGGCCGACGGCTCCTCGACGGTGCACCTCGACCCGCGCCGGGTCGACCCGGTCATCCCCACCATCGACGGCGAGCCCTACATCCACGCTCCCGACGGCAGGCTGCTCACCCCCGAGACGGTCGACTCCGAGCGCGAGATCTATGAGGTCCGCCACCGGCTGGCCATCGAGTACGCGGCCCTGAACCGCCTCAACCACGCCACCGTCGACCCGTCCGACGCCTGGATCGGGATAGTGGCCTCGGGAATCACCTACCGGGAGCTGCGGGAGGCGCTGCGCCGCCTGGGGCTGGGCCGCGACGACGAGATCGCTGCCGCCGGCATCCGACTCATGTGCATGCACATGCCCATCCCCTTCAGCGCCCGGCAGGCCCGCCACTTCGCCCGGGGCCTCGAGGAGATCTTCGTGGTGGAGGAGAAGCAGCCCAACATCGAGTCGCTCATGAAGGACGCCCTCTACAACGAGGCGCGCCGCCCCCGGGTGACGGGCAAGTTCGACGAGCACGACGCCCCGCTGCTGCCCGGCCACGGCGGCCTCGCCGCCGACGACCTGCTGGCACCGCTGCGGCGGCGCCTCTGCGAGCGCATCGGCTCGCGGCTCGCTCCCGAACAGCCCCGGCGCGAGCTGATCCCGCTGGGCGCCGGCGTGGCCCGCACCCCCTACTTCTGCTCGGGCTGCCCTCACAACCGCGCCACCAAGGTTCCCGAGGGGGCCGCGGTCGGGGCGGGGATCGGCTGCCACACGATGACCCTGCTGATGGACTCAGACGGCTTCGGCGACATCGTGGGCCTCACCTGCATGGGCCAGGAGGGCGCCCAGTGGGTGGGCATGGCGCCCTTCGTGGAGACCTCTCACATCTTCCAGAACATCGGTGACGGCACCTATTTCCACAGCGGTCAGCTCGCCATTCAGGGGGCCATAGCGGCCGGCGCCGACGTCACCTACAAGCTGCTGTGGAACCGCACCGTGGCCATGACCGGGGGCCAGGACCCCCAGGGCATGATCGGGGTGGCCGAGGTGTGCCGGGTGCTGCTGGCCCAGGGAGTGGCCCGGGTGCTGGTGACCACCGAGGACGTGGCCCGCTACCGCGCCGCCGATCTGCCCGAGGGGGTGGACGTCTGGCCCCGCACCCGGCTGATCGAGGCCCAGGAGCTGCTGGCTGCGACCGCGGGCGTGACCGTGCTTGTCCACGACCAGCAGTGCGCGGCCGAGGCCCGCCGGGGGCGCAAGCGCGGCACGGTGGCCGTGCCCCGCCAGCGGGTGTTCATCAACGAGCGGATCTGCGAGGGCTGCGGCGACTGCGCCTCGGTCAGCAACTGCCTGTCGGTTCAGTCCGTCGAGACGGCATTCGGGCGCAAGACCCGGATCGACCAGACCACCTGCAATCTCGACTTCTCGTGCCTGGAGGGGGACTGCCCGTCGTTTATGACCGTGACCCGGCCGGGGCGGCTCAGGTCGTGGCTGCACCGGATCAAGGGCCGGATCGGCTCTGCGGACGGCCCCCCGGCGGCGCCTGCCGATCTGGATGATCCGGTGCCGGTCGCGCCCACCGACGACCTGTCGATTCGCATCGTCGGCATCGGCGGCACCGGGGTGGTCACCGTGAGCCAGATCATCGGGACCGCGGCGATGTTCGACGGCTTCGAGGTGCGGGGCCTCGACCAGATCGGGCTGTCGCAGAAGGCCGGGCCGGTGGTGAGCGACCTGCGCCTGTGCCGCAGCGAGACCGCGGCCAGCAACCGCCTCGGCGAGGGCCAGGCCGACCTGCTTCTGGCCTTCGACCAGCTGGGGGCGGCGTCGCCGTCGGGCCTGAGAGGCGCCGACCCGCAGCGCACCGCGGTGGTCGGCTCCACCTCTCAGACCCCCACCGGGGCCATGGTGGCCCACCCCGACCGGGCCATGCCGGCGCCCGCCGAGTTGGAGGCTGCCATCGCGGCGGCCACCCGGGCCGACTGCCGGCACTGGGTCGACGCCCAGGCCGTCACCGAGGCCCTGCTCGGCAGCTCGGTGCCGGCCAACGTGTTCGTGGTGGGCATGGCGGTGCAGGCCGGCGCGCTGCCGCTGTCGCCGGAGTCGGTGGAGCACGCCATCGAGCTCAACGGCGTGGCCACGCGCAGCAACATCGAGGCGTTCCGCTGGGGTCGGGCACAGCTGGCCCGGCCCGCCGAGGTGGAGGCCGCGGCCGCGGCCGGAACATCGGCGATGTCCCGCCGGGCCGGGCGGCGCACAGAACTCGACGATGAGCTCGCCGAGCGGGTCCGGCGCGCCGCAGTTATGGCCGGCTTCGACCGCGACCACACGCGAGACAACGACCAAGCTGAAGTCCCGGCGGACCTGGCCAAGGTCGTCAGCAACGGCAACCTCACAGGCACCGATCACGCCGCCTCTGCGGTGGATCTGGAGCTCATGGCGGCGGAGCTTTGCGCCTACCAGTCGCCGAAACTGGCTCACGCCCACCTCGACTTCGTGGAGGCGGTGGCGTCCGCCGACGCGGCTCGGGGCGACGGGTCGGGGCGGCTGACCGCGGCGGCGGCCCGCGGCCACTTCAAGCTTCTGGCCTACAAGGACGAGTACGAGGTGGCCAGGCTGATGCTCGACTCCGAGGCCACCGCCGAGGCCCGGCAGGCGGCCGAGGCCACCGGGGGAAGGCTGGCCTGGAAGCTGCATCCGCCGGTGCTGCGGGCGCTGGGGATGCGCTCGAAGATGGCGCTGCCGTTCGCCTGGGGGCCCGCGATTCGTCTGCTGGCGGCGGCGCGCCGGCTGCGGGGCACCGTCTTCGACGTGTTCGGCTACACCGCCATACGGCGGGCGGAGCGGTCGCTGCCGAAGGAGTACCGGGCTGCGGTCGCCTCCGACCTGGAGCGGCTCGACGCGGCCACCTACGGGGCGGCGCTGGCCCGGGCCGAGTCGCCCGACGCGGTGCGGGGCTACGAGCACATCAAGCTGGCCGGCATTGCCAGGATGCGCGAGGCACTAGAGCGAGCCTGAGGCGGGCCGCACCCGCACGAATTCAAGAATGTCGGCGCGGCGGGTGAGGTTGATAGGCTCGCGCCCAATCCAATGGTGACGACGACTGCTACCGCCACCTTGGACCCACAGTTGGCGTCGTCCGCGGACTTCGCTGAGGCTGTGCGTCGCCATGTCGATGGCCTGGCCAGCGACTCGGATCTGGCGCTATTGGAGGCCAACACCAGGCTGTGGGTTCGAGCCCTGTACCGACTGCTCGACGATGTCGCTGAGTCCATCGACTCCGTCCGGGCCTCGGTTCGGGGACATCGGCGCGCCATGATCGTTGCCGACTTGGAGGCCGACTACCGCGCCGTCGACGCGGTGCTGACGACCCTGGTGGGTCCGCCCGCCGCGCCGCTGGAGAACGGTGCCACCGCAGACGAGCGCAACGCCGCGCCGGTGGAGCTGCAGCTGTCGTGGGTGCCGGGGCGGATGATCGCCTGGGCCGCGGGATCCAACCGGGCGGCCGAGAGCACCCCCGAGGTGCTCCGGCGGCTGCGCGACACCGGCGCCGGAACCGTCGACTGGAGCCAGCACCGTCCGGTGAAGGTGCCGGGCGGAGCTCGGGCCGAGACGGTGTCGGCGCCGATCGAGAGCTGTCTGGGATGGCTGGTGGCGCTGGGCTCAGCGGCCGAGCAAGAGGGGATCGGCTCCAGCGTTTCGTGGCTGGGACTGGTGGCCGCCCAGGCGGTGCGGCTCGCCGCGCAGGGCAGGATGATCCCCCAGCTCAAGAAGGTTCGCCGCCGCCACCGCATCGACGAGACGGCGCCTGAGGCCGCCAACGGAGACGCCGCGACCCGTTCGGACAGCGCGGCCTACGCGATTCGTTGGGCCCCCGCGCTGGTGGAGTCCGACACGGTCGCCGCGCTGGCCGAGTCGCTGCCCGGCGCCGCCGCCGCGTTCGAGAATCAGCGCGACGCCGACGCCTTCACCCAGGCGGTGCTGGCCGACATAGTCGACGCCATTGCCAGCGAGGCGGCCGAGCGCCTGGAAGCACCCGCCCCGCCGCCTGCGCCCCGCACCCGGGCCGACGTGGCCGAGACGGCCCTGGCCCGCCTCGACGGCACCCCCTTCGAAGTGCCCAGCCGGCACGCCGCCGACCTGACCCGGCGCCTCGACCAGTGGGCCCGGCCGGTGACGGAGTCCTACGACCGCCGCCTGCGGCTGATTGTGCAGCTCGACCCCCCCGACGACATCGGCGCCTGGCACCTGTCTGTGCTGTCGGAGTCGAGCACGGGCGAGCTGCAGCCGGTGGAGCGGGCCCTGGTCATCGCCTCGCGGGCCAGGCGCCAGGCGGTGAAGCACCAGATGTCGCGCCTGGAGCGGCTCTTCCCGGAGCTGCTGCGGCTCGGGGGTCGCCGCCGGGGCGAGGTGATCCTCAACGCCGACGAGGCCTGGCAGCTCATGACCGAGACCGGCCATGTCCTGCAGGCCGTCGGATACGACGTGCGGGTTCCCGCGCTGTCGCGGCGGCGCCCCACGCCGTCGCTGCGGCTCACTTCGCTGGAGGCCGAGGAGGCGGTGGTGGGCGCCCGGCAGTTGGCCGACGTGCGCTGGTCGGTCGCTTTTGACGACGTGGAGCTGACCGCAGCCGAGATCCGCGATCTGGCCTCCCAGGCACGGCCCCTGGTGAAGAGCCGGGGCCGCTGGGTGGAGCTGGACCGCGTCGACCTCAACGAGGCCGCCGCCGCGCTGGCCGAGCGGGCCGACATGACCCGGTTGAGCGGCGCCGACATGCTGCGCCACGCCCTCGGCCTGGAGGGTTCGCCGCTGGCCGGCGGAACGATGATCGCCGGCCAGGGCTGGGCCGCGGAGCTGATCAGCAGCGCCCGCCGCATCCCGGCCGAGCTCCCCATCAGGCCCGACGGCTTCAGCGGGGCGCTGCGGACCTATCAAGCCGACGCCCTGGTCTGGCTGGGTTTCCTGGAGGAGGCCGGACTGGGCGGCTGCCTGGCTCTCGACATGGGCCTGGGCAAGACCCCCACCATGCTGGCCCACATCTTTCTGACGAGGGGCAACGGCCCGTCGCTGGTGGCCGCGCCGCCCGCGGTGGTGGGCAACTGGGCCAGCGAGGCGCGGCGCTTCGTGCCGGGGCTGCGGGTCGTCGTGCACCACGGCCCCGGCCGCACCGGCGCCGAGCGGGTGCCGGCCATGGTCGAGGGCGCCGACCTGGTGGTGTCCACCTACGGCACGGCCATGCGCGACATGGACGTGCTCGAGAAGGTCGAGTGGTCGACGGTGGTGCTCGACGAGGCGCAGGCCATCAAGAACCCGGCCAGCGAGACCGCCCAGCAGCTCCGCCGGCTCGAGGCCCGCTGCCGGGTGGCGCTCACCGGCACCCCCATCGAGAACGGGCTGGGCGACCTTTGGGCCATCATGGACTTCTGCAATCCGGGCCTGCTCGGGGCCCGCAACCGGTTCATCGCCGAGATGTCGAAGACGACCAAGCAGGCCGAGGCGACCGAGAAGGCCGGGGCGACCAAGGCTGGAGCCTTCTCGAACGGCGCGTCAGGCGCCAACGGCTCGGAGTCGCCGAACGGCTCGCGGCCCGAGACCGCCGCCGCGTCTTCGGCAGCCCTGTCGTCGAGGTCGGCCGCGGCCGGCGAGAGCGCGTTGGCCGCGCTCAACGGCATCCTCGTGTTCCGCCGCACCAAGGCCGAGCCGGCCATCGCCGCCGAGTTGCCCGACCGCATCGACGAGCTCGACCACTGCTCCATGACCGCGGAGCAGATCGGCCTCTACCAGGCCGTGCTCGACGAGCTGGTGACTCGAACCGAGGCGCAGGGCGCCGAGGCCGCGCCGGAGCGCAAGGGCGCGGTGCTGGCCGCCATCACCGCCCTCAAGCAGATCTGCAACCACCCGGTCAACTACTCCGACGACGGCGGTCCCCTCGACGGGCGCTCGGGCAAGCTGGCCCGCCTGGAGCAGATCGTCGATCAAGTCTTCGCGGCCGGCGAGAGGATGCTGATCTTCACCCACTTCGCAACCTGGGGCGAGCGGCTGGCGGCCCATCTCAGCGAGCGCACCGGGCTGTCGATCAACTGCTATCACGGCGGGCTGGCCCGCGGCACCCGCGACCGCCTGGTGCAGTCGTTCCAGCAGGGCCGCGGCGCCGGCGCTCTGGTGCTGTCGCTCAAAGCGGGCGGAACCGGCCTCAACCTGACCGCGGCCAACCATGTGGTGCTCTATGACCGCTGGTGGAACCCCGCAGTGGAGGACCAGGCTCGCGACCGCGCCTGGCGCATCGGCCAGCGCAACACGGTGGTGTGCCATCGCCTGGTGTGCCCCGGAACGGTGGACGAAAGGGTGGAGGAGGTGGTGGCGGGCAAGCGCCGCATCGCCGAGGTGGTGCTGCCCAAGTCGTCGTCGGTGGGCGACCTCGACAGCGACCAGCTGCGGGCCGCGCTGGGCATCGACCAGGACCTGCTGCTCATCGACGAGAACGGCGACAACGGCGCCCACGCCGCTGGGGTTCGCTCATGAGCGCGGCCAACGGCGCCGACGCCGCCCGCCGTCGATCCCGACGGGGCCGGGGCAAGGGCGCCTCGCAGCCTTCGGCCAAGACCTCCAAGGACTTCTGGGGCTCGGCCGGCAAGCTCCCGGCAGTGGAGGATGTCACGGTCACAACCGACGCCTCCGCGGTGGTGCGATCCCTGGGCCGCCCGCCATTTCCCGGCCACGAGGCGGTCAGCGAGTACTACTTGAGAGCCGTCTACGACAACACCGCCAAGCTGGCCGAGGTGCTGGCCACCGCCGGGGATCTGCTGTCGAAGCCTTCGGGTTGAGCTTTGGGCTGACATCGCGCTGCGGCGGACAGACCTAGCGGGCAGGTATTCGCTCCTGGGCGGTTGTTCGTGCGGGCAGATATTCGCTCGCGGGCGGTTGTTCGCGCCGACAGATATTCGCTTGACAAGCGCGCTCGGCGCGTCAAGCATTGCCGGATGCCTGCAATCTTGTCGGATTCCTGAACTTCTGTCGGATGCCTGACCGGTCGCCCAGCTTGCCGCCATCCAGACTCCCGTTGGACTCGGTGTGAGGTCGCGGCGCGCCACTCTGGCCCGCGTCGGCGGGGTGGTGGTCGGGGGCTCGGCCGTGATCCTGGCCCTGCTGATCGGCGCGGCCATGATCCTCGGCCTCGGGGCCAACCCGCTCGAGGGCTACAAGGAACTGCTGATCGGCGCCTTCGGGGGCACCGAGGAACTGGCCGAGTCGGCGGCCAAGGCCATGCCCCTGCTGCTCGTCGGCACCGGCATCTGCGTCGCCTTCCGGGCCAAGGTGATCAACATTGGAGGGGAGGGCCAGATCATCGCGGGCGGGCTGCTGTCCACCATCACCGCGCTGGCCGTGCCCGACCTGCCGTCGGTGATCCTGATTCCGCTGGTGCTGTTCATGGGGCTGGTCGGCGGAGCCATCTGGGGCGGCATACCCGGCGCCCTCAAGGCCTACCTGGGCGTGAACGAGATCCTGTCCACCATCATGCTCAACCTGGTGGCGGTGCAACTGTTCAACTACCTGCTGCGGGCCCCGCTGATGGATCCCCGCCAGATCGAGCTCGGCACCCGGATCCCCCAGACCAAGCGCCTCTCGGAGAACGCCGACCTGCCCATCCTGATCGACGGCACCCGCCTGCATCTGGGCGTGGTGGTGGCGCTGCTCGCCGCGGGCGCGGCCTGGTTCTTCCTGTGGCGCACCACCACCGGCTACCGGGTGCGGGCGGTGGGGGCCAGCGCGCCGGCCGCCCGCTATGCGGGGATGCCGGTGAAGCGCATGACCATGCTGGCGCTCACCATCAGCGGCGCGCTGTGCGGGCTGGCCGGCGCGGCGCTGGTGTTCGGAAGCGAGACCCACCGCCTGCAGACCGAGGGCTTCGCCACCGGCTTCACCGGCTCGGCCGGGTTCAACGGCATCGTGGCCGCGCTGTTCGGCGGCCTGCACCCGCTGTTCACCATCCCGTCGTCGTTCCTGTTCGGCGGGCTGCTGGTCGGGGCCAACGCTATGCAGCGGGCCATCCAAATACCGGTGGACCTCGTGATCGGGCTCAACGGCCTGATCGTGGTGTTCGTGGTGAGCAGCAACACGCTGCGCGAGCGGCTGTCGCGCTATATGTCGATAGCCGGCGAGGCGGCAGAGCACCAGGAGGCGGGCGTGCACGGGGCCGAGGCCGCCGGTGAAGCCGCTCCGCCCGAATCGTCAAGCGCGGGCGCGCCGACGCCAGGGGACGACTCGGGCGCCGCCCCGGAGGGCGAACCGTGACCGACTTCATCACCGTCACCTTCACGGTAGCCACCTTCGCCTCGGGCGTCAGGCTGGCCACCCCCTACCTGCTGGCCGCTCTGGGCGAGACGCTGGGGCAGCGCAGCGGCGTGTTGAACCTCGGCGTGGACGGGGTGATGCTGCTGGGCGCCTTTTTCTCCTACTGGGCCGTGCTCCAGACCGACAGCATCACGGTGGGGCTGCTGGTCGGGATCGGAGTAGGCCTGCTGCTGGGGGTGGTGTACGCCACCGTCACCGTCGTGTTCCGGGCCGAGCAGGGCATCAGCGGCATCGGCATCTTCCTGTTCGGGCTGGGCATGAGCGCGTTGCTGTTCGAGGAGTGGGTGGGCACACCCCGTCCCATCTCGAGCTTCGACAAGCTGCCCATCCCGCTGCTGTCGGACATCCCGAAGATCGGCGATATGTTCTTCAACCACCACCTGCTGGTCTACGTGTCGATACTGCTGGTGCCAGGGCTGACCCTGCTGGTGAACCGCACCACCTTCGGACTCAACGTCCGGGCGGTGGGCGAGACGCCCGAAGCGGCCGACAGCCTCGGCGTCTCAGTGGCTTGGACCCGGGCCACCTGCATCCTCATCGGCAACGGGCTGGCCGGACTGGCAGGGGCCGCGCTGGCCATCGAGATCGGGATCTTCCAGCACAACCTCACCAACCAGATCGGCTTCATCGCCATCGCCCTGGTGTACTTCGGGGCGTGGCGACCCACCGGAGTAGTGGCCGGCTCGCTCCTGTACGGGTTGGTCACCTCGACCGTCAACCAGTGGAAGACCGCGGGCCTGGTGACCGGCGCGGCATCCAGCTTCACGACCATGGCGCCCGCGTTGCTCACCATCGTCGCGTTGGTGGTGATCGCGCGCCGCACTGCGGCTCAGCCCGCGGCGCTCACCCTGCCGTTCGTGAGGGGCCACTGACGGTGTGCTCGCTTCAAGCCCCCGATGTCACAGGCAAGCCATAAAGTCACGCAAGATTAGGTTCACACAGGAAATTACAGTCACACAAGAAAACAGCCCGATTGTTCGGGACCATACCCGGGAGGGACAAACAGCAATGACCAAACGATTGCGATCGCTGGTGATCGTGTTCGCCGTGTTCGGGCTGATCGCAGCCTCATGCGGCGGCGACGACGATGGCGGCACCGACGCCCCAGCCCAGGCTGAGGCCGACGCGGCCGCAGCCGCAGCCCAAGCCGAGGCCGATGCGGCCATGGCCGAGGCGGAGGCGGCTCAGGCTGAGGCCGACGCGGCCTCCGCTCGCGCCGACGAGGCCGCCGCGGCCGCGGCCGAGGCCCAGGCGGCGCTCGACGCGGTGATGGCCGAGTCCGAGGGAACGGTGGATCCGGCCGTCGTAGCTGAGCTCGAGGCGGCGCTGGAGGCGGCTGAAGCTGAGGCCGCGGCCGCTGAGGCCGCCGCCGAGGAGGCTGCCGCGCAGGCGGCTGAAGCTGAGGCTGCTGCTGCTGAGGCTGCGACGGGCTCCGACACCGCAGGCGCACCGCTGCGGGCCGCGGTGGTGACGCCCAGCGCGGAGAATGATCTGGCCTTCAGCCAGTCCATTGTCGACGCCCTGCACCGCATGGAGGACGCGGGGCTGCTGAGCGAGGTCGCCGTCACGCCGGGCACCTTCATCGTGGAGGACGCCGGCGTGGCGTTGCGCAACTACGCCGAGGACGGCTACGACCTGGTCATCGCCCACGGCTCCCAGTACGGGGGCCTGCTGGAGGAGATCGCTCCGGACTTCCCCAGTACCGCCTTCGCGTGGGGCACTTCGGTGGAGACCTTCGGGCAGCCCAACATCTCGGCCTACACCACCAGGTCGGACCAGGGCGGTTACGCCATGGGGCTCATGGCGGCCAGGCTGGCCGCCGGCTCCCCGGTGGGGATCATCGGTCCGATCGAGGTCGGCGACGCCAAGCTGTACGTGGACGGCTTCGCTGCCGGCGTGGCAGCCGGGGGCGGCACCGCCAACTCGGTGTACACCGATTCTTTCGCCGATGTGCAGCTGGCCGCGGAGGCCGCCCAGTCGTTCATCGACAACGGCCACGCGGTGCTCACCGGCACCGCCCAGATGACGGTGGGCGCCATCGGCGTCGCCCGCGAGAACGGCACCCCCTGGTTCGGCACCCAGTCCAACCAGACCAGCGTTGCTCCCGAGATCGTGGTGGCCAACCAGGTCTACAAGTGGGACGTGGTCCTCGACGACCTGGTGCGTGACATTCAGGGAGGCTCGATGGGCGGCAGTTCGTACATCATCGACTTCGCCAACGGCGGATTGGTGATCGAGTACAACGATGCCTACGACCTGCCCGCCGATGTGCGGGCCGCAGGCGACGCGGCGGTGGCCAACTTCACGGCCGGCGGGGCAGCCGGCGAGGAGGTCCTCGACGCTGAGCCGCTGCGGGCCGCGGTGGTGACGCCGAGCGCCGAGAATGATCTGGCCTTCAGCCAGTCCATTGTCGACGCCCTGCACCGTATGGAGGATGCGGGGCTGCTGAGCGAGGTGGCCGTCACGCCGGGCACCTTCATCGTGGAGGACGCCGGCGTGGCGTTGCGCAACTACGCCGAGGACGGCTACGACCTGGTCATCGCCCACGGCTCGCAGTACGGGGGCCTGCTGGAGGAGATCGCTCCGGACTTCCCCAGTACCGCCTTCGCGTGGGGCACTTCGGTGGAGACCTTCGGGCAGTCCAACATCTCGGCCTACACCACCAGGTCGGACCAGGGCGGTTACGCCATGGGCCTGGCCGCGGCCGCGATCGCCGCCGGCTCCCCGGTGGGGATCATCGGTCCGATCGAGGTCGGTGACGCCAAGCTGTACGTGGACGGTTTTGCTGCCGGCGTGGCAGCCGGGGGCGGCACCGCAAACTCGGTGTACACCGATTCCTTCGCCGATGTGCAGCTGGCCGCGGAGGCCGCCCAGTCGTTCATCGACAACGGCCACGCGGTGCTCACCGGCACCGCCCAGATGACGGTGGGCGCCATCGGCGTGGCCCGCGAGAGCGGCACCCCCTGGTTCGGCACCCAGTCCAATCAGACCTCGGTTGGACCCGAGGTGGTGGTGGCCAATCAGGTCTACCGCTGGGACGTGGTCCTCGACGACTTGGTACGTGACATCCAGAGGGGCTCGATGGGCGGCAGTTCGTACATCATCGACTTCGCCAACGGCGGATTGGTGATCGAGTACAACGATGCCTACGCCCTGCCCGACGACGCCCGAGCCGCGCTCGAGGGCGCGGTGGCCGGCTTCACCGACGGCTCGCTGTCCACCGGCGTGGGCTGAGCCCGACGCCGGACTGAGGGATCGAGTCCATCCGATGACCAACGCCCCGGGGGAGCAGGTGCCGCTGCTGGAGATGCGCGGCATCACCAAGCGCTTCCCCGGGGTGCTGGCCAACGACTCGATCGACTTCGACGTCCAGGCCGGAGAGATACACGCCCTGCTGGGCGAGAACGGGGCGGGCAAGAGCACGCTGATGAAGATCCTGTTCGGGCTCTACGGACCCGACCGGGGCGAGATCCTCCTCGACGGCGAGCGGTCGAGGGTTCACTCGCCGGCCACGGCCATCGCCGCGGGGATCGGCATGATCCACCAGCACTTCATGCTGGTGCCCACTCTCACCGTCACCGAGAACGTGGCGCTGGGACTGACGTCGGGGCGGCGCGGCCGGCCCGACCTGGCCGCGGTGCGGGACCGCATCGTGGAGCTGTCGGAGACCTACGGCCTCGACGTGCAGCCCGACTCCTACCTGTGGCAGCTGGCGGTGGGGGAGCGCCAGCGGGTGGAGATCATCAAGGCCCTGCTGCGTGAGGCCCGGCTGCTGGTGCTCGACGAGCCCACCGCGGTGCTCACCCCCGGCGAGGTGGACGACCTGTTCGTGACCTTGCGGCGCATGGCCGACGACGGGCAGGGGCTGATCTTCATCTCCCACAAGCTGCACGAGGTGCTGGCTCTGGCCGACCGGATCACCGTGCTGCGCGACGGCGCCGTGGTAGGCACCACCGTCCCGGCTGAGACCGACCGCGAGGGCCTGGCCCACATGATGGTGGGGCGGCCCGTGAAGCTGGCCCTCGACATGGCCGAGACCGAGGACCGGGGCGTGCGCCTGCGCATCAACGGACTTACCGTGGTGGGCGACCGGGGCACCGAGGCGGTCAAGGATCTCGACCTGGAAGTTCGAGGCGGGCGCATCCTCGGCATCGCCGGGGTCTCGGGCAACGGCCAGCGCGAGCTGGCCGAGGCGGTGGCCGGCTTGCGGCCCGCCGCCGCGGGCACGGTGTCGATAGACGGAACCGACGTGACCGGCGCAGAGCCGAAACAGGTGCGCAGCGCCGGGCTGGCCTTCATTCCCGAGGAGCGCATGCGCGACGGCGCCATCGGCGACTTCAGCGTGTCGGAGAACCTGATGCTGCTGGCCCACGCCGAGCCCCGGTTTTCGCGCCGCGGGGTGCTGCGCACCAACGCCATCCGCACCCACGGAGAGAGCCTCGTGGACGAGTACGCGGTCAAGACGCCCGACCTGTCCACCACCACCAGCGCGCTGTCGGGCGGCAACATCCAGAAGCTGATCCTGGCCCGGGAGCTCGACGGCGAGCCGCCCGTGCTGTTGGCCGCCCAGCCCACCCGGGGCGTCGACATCGGTGCCGCCGAGTACATCCATGAGCGTCTGGTCGCCCAGCGGGAGCGGGGCACCGCCATCCTGGTCATCTCCGAGGACCTCGACGAGGTGATGGGCCTCTCCGACGAGGTGGCGGTGATGTTCGAGGGCCGGATCGTGGCCGTGGTGCCCCGCGCCGACTGCACCGTGGCCGGCCTGGGTCTGCTGATGGCCGGCGGGGAGGCCGACGCACTGGCCCGCACCGGCTGACCGGCCCACAGATTGACAGGGGCCGCTTGACAGGAGCCGTTTGCTCAGATCATTATTGATGTGATCTATAAGCAGCCGGGGGAGCATCGTCCAATGGCCGCAGAGCACACCTATGACCCGAGCGCGTTCACTGGGACGTTCCTGAACCCCGGGGCTGCGCCCTACTCCCGGACGGGGTTGTGGATCGCCTGGGGCGGTTACCACCTTGTCGACCATTACGTCAACGAGGTCGCCGAGATGATGGCTCTGCGAACCGGCGCGGGCATAGAGGACAAGACGCCCCTGAGAAAGACCATCATCGAGGGTCCCGACGCTGAGGCCTTCGTGGATCGAGTACAGGTTCGCGACGCGTCCAAGGTCGACGTCGACCACGGCATCTACACCTTCTACTGCGACGACGAGGGCCGCGTGGTGAGTGAGGGGATCACATTCCGCACCGCGGCCGACCAGTTCATTCACATGGGCGGACCCATGGTCGGCTGGTTGAGCGAGTTCGCCGACGGATGCGACGTAGAGCTCATCGACACGCTGAACACCGATCGCGACTACGGAGTGCTGTGCCTGCAGGGCCCCCGCTCGCACGACGTCCTGAGGGCGGTGACGGGCAGCGCCCACCGGGATCTGCCATTCTCGAGGGGCCGCATGATCTCCATCGACGGCCACGAGGTGCGCCTGTGGAGAACCGGGTTTACCGGGGAGATCGGCTTCGAGATGTGGATGGGTCCAGAGGCCGCGGCCGGCATGTTCTCGGTCTTCGTCGAGCGGGGACGGGCCCACGGGGCGGTGCCCATAGGCAACGCGGCCCAGGCGGCCACCCGGGTCGAGGCCGGGATGCTGATCGTCGGCGTCGACTACCGTCCGGCCGGTCCGTTCGCGCAGGTGCAGTTCGCCTACCTCGACGAGGATCGCTATTTCCACACTCCCGCCGAGCTCAACTTCGGCCGCCTGGTCAACCTCCGGCGCGACACCGACTTCGTGGGCCGGCGCGCCCTCGAAGCCGAAGCGGCCGGCGGTCGCCCCGGCAAGGTCATGAGGGGCTTGGACATTGACTCCGCCGGAATCGCGGCGGTCTACGAGAGCGCAGAAACGCCCCCGTTCCTGAGCCCGAGACTGCACCGCCATTTCAACTCCGACATCCTCGCCGACGGTGCCGTCGCGGGGTTCGCCACCTCGATGTGCTGGAGCCCGGTGCTGGAGACCATGATCGGCTTCGCCCACCTCGAGTCGCCCGAAGTGGCGGTGGGAGACGAGGTGACGCTCACCTGGCAGATCCATGACGGCCGCGGCAGGAAGGTCTCCGGCGAAGTGCTGGCCCGGGTGGTCGACCTGCCTTTCGTGGAGATGAAGCGCCGCAGAATCAACTAGCGGCCCAGCGAACAAGAGGCCGAGCGGGCCGACGAGCAAATCCAGCCCACTGGTGCTTGCAGCTAGAACGAGGGCGGGCTGGTCACCATCAGGAAGCGGGCGCCGACCTGGCCGGTGAGCCACTGGTGTTGCGTGGTCGCCGGATAGAGGATGGTGTCGCCGGGATGCAACTCCACTGGATCTCGGCCTCGCAGGCGGACCTCGACCGAACCCTCCAGCACCAGGATCAGCTCCTGTCCCTCGTGCTCGGTCGGCTCTGAGGTAAGCCCGGCCTCTGCCACCGTCTCGTTGACCTCGAGGCGGTGACCGTCGCCCGGAGTAAGGAAGCGGGTCCGGGCGCCCTCGGAGAGCACGAAACCCGCGCCCTCGTCGGCTCTGACCAGAGTGACCTCTGAGTACTCGGGATATTCGGGGTCGAGCAGGCCCACCGTGGTCGTGCCCAGGGCCTGGGCCACACGGTGCAGGGCGAAGAGGCTGGGCATGGCCCTCGAGTTCTCGATCTGCGACAGGAACGGCTGCGACAACTCGCAGCGGTCGGCGAGCTCCTGCATGGTCATGCCGGCCGCCTTGCGCCGCCGCCGCAGGGCCGGTCCCAGCTGGGGTGCGATGGCCTCGGCATCGGGGTCGCCGCCGTCGCTGCGGTCGGTGTTGTCGTCGGTGGGCATGACTCCCGGCGGCGGATCTCGGGTTCTGTAATCGCTCAGCCGCCTTCGAGGAAGGATACGAGACAGTCGGCCAGGGCCGCGGGGTTGTCTACCGGCACCACATGGGTGCTGTCGGCGATCTCGACGAGGCGCGACTGGGGCGTGAGGCGGTTCATCTCGGCCATCACGTCGGCTCTGACGAAGCTGTTGGAGGCATGCACGTGAAGGGTGCGCGCCGAGATGCGAGACAGCCGCTCCCAGTGGTCGTCGGAGCGGAACGGCCAGCGCTCGAAGAAGTAGGGATCGTGCTTGGGGGCCAGGCGACCGCCGTCGACCGGCCCGTAGCAGGTGGCCGCCACCGTCTCGACCATGGCCGCGGGCGCGTTGGGGTAGGCCCGCGCGACCGCGGCCCGCACCTCGTCACCGTCGGCATGGTCTCGGGGGCGGGGGAACAGGTCGGTCTCGGCCTGTTCGAAGGAGGGCTCGACATCGACCACCATGAGCCGTCCCACCCGGTCGGGATGCTCAGCCGCATACTCGATGGCGACCAGAGCACCCCACGAGGAGCCGACCAGATCCACCGGCGAGCCGCCCGAGAGCGTCTCGACCGCGCAGGCCAGATCGGCGGTGTGATCGGAGGTGGTGTAGGCGTGATCGGGCGACCACTGGCTCTCGCCGTAGCCGCGGAAGTCCAGGGCCAGCACCCGACGGCAAGCTCGCACCCCGGCGGCTACCGCCCACCAGTTCCAGGCGTTGCCGGTCACGCCGTGCAGGCAGACCAGCACGGGTCCCTCGCCGCCGAAGTCGAGGCTGTGGAGACGATTGCCCGCGGCGCCCGTCACATAGACGTGCTCGGCAGGGGCGGGCCGGATAGCGGGAGTGTTGATCGGCATGGTGGCGGTCCTCCTCGGGACACGGAGCAAGTGCACTTGCGCAAATATTGCTGGAGGCAATATAGTGGCGGCGATGCCGGGGGCGCACAACTTGAGCGGGCGGGCGTGAGCACCGCCACGGCTCGGCAGGCCGTCGATCCGTTCATTCCCGAGCGGGACTCGACTTGGTACCGGGCCATGCGGCATTTCTGGCATCCCGTCGCCTACTCGAAGGACGTGGCCGAGGGCCAGATGGTGTCGGGCCGGCTGCTGGGCGAGCGCATCCTGGCCGTGCGCCACGAGGGCACGGTGCGGGCCTTCATGGATGTGTGCCGTCACAAGGGGGCGGCGCCCTCGCTGGGATGGGTGGAGAACGGGTGCATCAACTGCCCGTACCACGGCTGGGCCTACGACATGGACGGCGCCCTGGTGTCGATCCCGTCGCGGCCCGAGCTCAACGGGGTGCTGCAGCTCGGGCTGGTCCGCTACCTGTGCCGCGAGAGTTCGGGCCTGGTCTGGGTGAGCCTCACCGACAAACCCTGGGGCGAGCCGCCCGGGATAGGCGAGTGGGACGACCCGATCATGCGCTGGCAGACGCCTCCGCACTACGACTGGGCCACCAGCTCGCCCCGCCGCCTGGAGAACTTCGTCGACTTCTCCCATTTCCCCTTCGTGCACGAGAACGTGCTCGGCACCAGGGACAAGGCCCGGATCGAGCCTCACGACGTGTGGCGGGAGGGCGGCTCGCTGCGCTTCGACAAGGTCTTCGTGGAGCCCAACGTCGACCGCATGAAGGAACTGCTCGGAATCGACGACGACACCATGGCGGTGCGCAACTGGTATCGGCTCACCGTGCCCGGCTCGATCGCGCTGGTGCGGACCTTCCCCAACGGCAGGCGCTACGCCCTGTACATGGTCACCGCGCCCACCGGCCCTGAGACGTGCCGGAACTTCTGGCACATCGGCGCCGACTTCGTGGACGCCCCCGATGAGATGGACTTCCTGCTCGAGTTCGAGTACATGGTGCTCGACCAGGACCAGCCCATCGTCGAGTCGCAGTGGCCCGAGCACCTGCCCGACCGGCTCAACGCCGAGACTTACGTCAAGGTGGCCGACGACGTGACCCTGGCCTACCGCAAGTGGCTGTTCGAGCTGGCCGAGCAGCTGGAACCGGGCTGAGCCTCGGCCGATCACACAGGAGGAACTGAATGGGAATGCTGGACGGACAGGTGATCATCGTCACCGGCGGGGCCAAGGGCATCGGCCTGGCCTACTGCCGGGGGCTGGCCGCCGAGGGCGCGGCCGTGGTGGTGGCCGACTTGAGCGACGGCGGCGCAGTGGCCGCCGAGCTCGCGGCCTCCGGCGCCGAGGCGATGTCGCTGCGGGTGGACGTCTCGGATCCGGCCCAGACCGAGGCGATGGCCGCGGCCGCCGTCGACGCCTACGGCCGAATCGACGGCCTGGTCAATAACGCCGCCTTCTACATGGCCGCCACCCGGGCCCCGATGGAGGACCTGCCGCCGGAGGAGTGGGATCTGTGCTTCGCGGTGAACGTGAAGGGCTCGTGGCTGTGCTCCCGGGCGGTGACGCCGGCCATGAAGGCCCAGGGCGGCGGCCGGATCGTCAACATCGCCTCCATGACCGTCAACGACGGCACCCCCGGCTTCCTCCACTATGTGGCGTCGAAGTCGGCCATCTGGGGGCTCACCCGGGCCATGTCGCGCGAGTTGGGAGGCTTCGGCATCGCGGTGAACACCATCACGCCCGACTACATCCCCCATGACGACGCCTACTCCAGCGTCCAGCCCGAGGTGGACACAGCCATCCAGGCTCGGCGGGCGTTCAAGCGGACCCAGGTTCCCGAGGACATGGTCGGCACCCTCGTGTATCTGATGAGCCCGCTGTCGGACTTCGTGACCGGCCAGAACATCTGGGTCAACGGCGGCTCAGGATTCCACTAGGGTCTGCCCGCTCGCCGCGCCGAAGGGTCGCAAGTCACGTTTGTCAAAGATCAGTTCCACCCGGACCTGACCGTCCCGCAAGGAGGGATACAACCATGAGAAGGACAAGGATGAGGCGCACCATCTTCGGTGTCGTAGCCGCGATGGCGGTGGTCGCATCGCTCGCCGCCTGCGGCAGCGACGACGAGCCGGCATCGAGCGGCGCCGACGACGCGGCCGTGGCCGCGGCCGAGGCCGAGACCGCTGCGGCTCAGGCTGAGGCTGCCGAGGCACAGGCCGCAGCCGATGCCGCCGCCGCCGAGGCTGACGCGGCCGAAGCCGAGGCCAAGGCCGCCGCTGATGCAGCCGCCATCGCCGAAGCAGAGGCCGCCGCGGCCGCCGCCGCGCTGGAGGCCGCCGCGGCCGAGGGCGCCGCCGTCGCCGAGCTCGAGGCGGAGCTCGCAGCCGCGGAGGAGGCCGCCGCCGCGGCCGAAGCCAAAGCGGCGGAAGCTGCTGCCGCCGCGGAGGAGGCTGCCGCCGAGCAGGCCGCCGCCGCCCCCAGCGAGATCGACATGGCCATGCTGGTGGTGGGCACCAAGGAGGAGGGCTGGTACGCCACCTTCATCGACAGCGTCAACCGTGTGTCAGAGTCCAACAAGTACGGGATCAAGATCAACCTCGAGATCCTCGAGGGAATCCCGTTCGCCGAGGGCGAGCGGGTCATCCGCGAGCTGGCCCAGGAGGGCATCTACGAGATCATCGTGGGCCACAGCACCTTCGTCGACGGTGTGGCCGCCAACAAGGCCGACTACCCCGACACCCTGTTCGTCTACTCGGGCTCGGGCAACGACGACCACGACGGAGGCGATAACGCCTACTGGATCGACGTGTTCATCCACGAGCCCGCCTACCTCGCGGGGATCATCGCCGGCATGACGACAGAGACCAACAAGATCAGCGGCGTGGCCGCCTTCCCGTTCCCCAACGTGAACGCTCCGCTCAACGCCTTCGTCGACGGCGCCCGCTCCGTCAACCCCGACATCGAGGTGGCCGGTGTGGCCTACATCGAGAGCTGGTTCGATCCGGCCACCGCGTCGAGCGCGGCGGCCGCGCAGATCGCCAACGGCTCCGACGTGATCTACGCCGAGCGCTTCGGGCCGTTCGCCGCGGCCGAGGACGCGGGCAACGTACGCGCCGTGGGTCACTTCACCGACCAGCTGAGCCTGTCACCGGTGGTGCTGACCAGCGCTGTCGCGCAGTGGGACACCGCCTTCGGCGACGTGCTCGACGCCTGGTACGACTACACCGTCCACGGCGTGCCCTACAACTCGCCGCCGCAGCGCATCGTCTACCAGTCGATGGTGGACGACGGCTCTGCTCTGGGCGCCATCGCCGACGACGTTCCCGCCGATGTGCGAGCCGCCGTGGAAGAGGCTCGAGCCCAGATCCTGGCGGGCGAGCTTGTCGTGCCCCTCAAGTTCGACGCCTTCGAATAAGCGGACAATCGGCCCGCTAGCGACGAACCGAGGAACGGCAGCGTGCCGATGGCCGCAACCCCGGTGACCGCGCCGGGGGATGACATTCTCGTCGCCGAAGAGGTGACGAAGGTCTTCCCCGGCGTGATCGCCAACGACGCGGTCAGCCTCAACGTCCGCCGCGGTGAGATCCACTGCCTGCTCGGCGAGAACGGTGCGGGCAAGACCACCCTCGCCGACATCCTCTACGGCGTGTACCGGCCCGACGACGGCCGGGTGCTGCTCAACGGCGAGCCGCTGGACCTGCATTCGCCCCGCGACGCCATCGAGGCCGGCATCGGGATGGTGCATCAGCACTTCGAGCTGGTGCCGCCGATGTCGGTGATCGAGAACGTGGTCATCGGCACCGGGGCCAGGCAGTGGCTCGACCTCAGCGAGGCGCGGCGCCGCCTCGAGGAGTTCTTCGCCGACTATGACGTGGAGATCGACCCCGACGCCGAGGTCGGACGGCTGTCGGTGGGCGAGCAGCAGTGGGTGGAGATCTTCAAGACCCTCTACTTCGGCGTCGAGATCCTGATCCTCGACGAGCCGACCGCGGTGCTCACCCCCCAGGGCGTCGAGGAGTTGTTCCGGATCCTGCGGCAGATGCGCGACGAGGGTCTGACCATCATCCTGATCACCCACAAGCTGCGCGAGGTCATCGCGCTGTCGGACAGGGTGACGGTGCTGCGTCGCGGCGAGGTGGTCGGCACGGTCAACACCGCCGAGGTGGAGCAGCGCGACCTGGCCCGCATGATGGTCGGGCGCGATGTGCTGATGCAGGCCGACAAGGCCCAGCACGACACCGGCGAGGTCGTGCTGGAGATCGACGACATCCATCTCGCCTCCGACACCGGCCGCGGCTCGCTCAAGGGGCTGTCGCTCGATGTGCGCGGCGGTGAGATCCTCGGCATCGCCGGCGTGTCGGGAAACGGGCAGAACGCTCTGTTCGACGCCGTGGTGGGCGTGCGCCATCCCGAGCAGGGCACGATCCGCATCGCAGATGCCGACACCACCCGCGCACCGCCTCACAAGGTGGCGCTGCAGGGGGTGGCCAGCGTTCCCGGGGACCGCATCGCGCAGGGCCTGATGATGGACTTCAGCGTCAAGGAGAACCTGATTCTCGGCAACCAGCGCCAGCGGCGGTTCTCGCGTGCGGGAGTGCTGAACCGCGGCGAGATCGACAGCTTCGCCGACGAGTCCATTGAGCATTTCGAGATCAAGACGCCGTCCGCGTCGCAAACCACCAGCACCCTCTCGGGCGGCAACCTGCAGAAGATCATCATGGCCCGCGAGCTCTCCGGCGAGCCCCAGCTGATCATCGTGCACCAGCCGACCCGGGGCCTCGACATCGCCGCCAGCGAGTACGTGCGCCGACGCCTCATCGAAGAGCGCGACCGGGGTGTGGCCGTGCTGTTGATGTCGGAGGATCTCGACGAGATCTTCCAGCTATCGGACCGGATAGCGGTGATCTATGACGGGCGCATCGTCGCCGTCACCGAACCGGGCTCCACATCGCTGGAGGAGATCGGCCTTCACATGGCGGGCACAGTCGAAACGGCCGGAGCGGCGCCATGAGCGACTCCGCAACGCCGCAGCAAGCCGACGACGCGGCAGGCTCCGTCGGCGGCTCATCGCCTCGCGGGCGCGACCCGCACACCGCGCTCATGCAGCCCGACGGCTGGCGCCTCGAGCGCCGCCTCGAGGTGCGTCCCACGCACGAGCTCTACGCCACGGTGATCGCGCTGGCCATCACCGCAGTGCTGATCGGCCTGTTGGTGCTGCTGGCGGGCGTGTCGCCGTTCGATGCCTTCTCGTCGCTGTACGACGGCGCCTTCGGCGACCGCGAGTCGGCACTGGAGACGCTGGTGCAGAGCACTCCCCTGATCCTCACCGGGCTCGCCGCGGCGGTGGCCTTCCGCGCCGGGGTGTGGAACATCGGCGGCCAGGGCCAGTTCATCGCCGGGGCGATCGGCACGTTCTTCGTCTACGACATGTTCCCGGGTCTGCCCGCGCCGTTGCTGATAGTGGCCATGCTGGCGGGGGCCGCGGTGTTCGGAGCGGTCTGGGCCACCGTCGCGAGCGTGCTGCTGGTGCGCTACAACACCAACGAGATCCTCACGACGGTGATGCTCAACTTCGTCATCGACTACTTCTTGTCGTGGCTGCTGTCGGGGGTGTGGCAGGCCAACAACACGCCCTACTCGCAGACTGAGCGGATGGCCGAGAACACCTACCTGCCCCGCTTCTTCGACGACAGCCGCCTGCACTGGGGCTTCGCCATCGCGCTGATCGCCGCGGCCTTCGTGCACTTCATGATGCGCCGGACATCGATGGGCTTCGAGTTCCGCGCCATCGGGGTCAACAAGCGGGCCGCGTCCTACAAGGGCATCAACACCGCGGTCTCCATCGTGGCGGTGATGGCTGTATCGGGGGCGCTGGCCGGGCTGGCCGGCGCGGGCGAGCTGCTCGGCCTGCACCATCGCATCAACTTCGAGTTCGGCGAGCAGCAGATCGGCTTCACCGGCATCATCATCGCCCTGGTGGCCCGGCTGCATCCGGTGGGGGTCATAGCCGTGGCCGTAGCCTTCGCCGGGCTGGTCAACGGCGCCACCCAGATGCAGATCAGCACCGGCATCCCGGCCGCGCTGGTAACGGTCATCGAAGGAGTGGCACTAGTGCTCGTGCTGGTGGCCGCGGTCGCCTGCCGCTACCGGCTGCGCAGGGCTGCCGTCCACGGCGATGAACACGCAGAGGGCTCGGAGTAGCGGCCATGGAGGACTTCTTCACCTACTCCGTGATCCTGGGGATCTTCGTGGCCGCCGTGAAGATCGCCACCCCCCTGCTGATCGCGGCCACCGGCGAGCTGGTGGCGGAGAGCAGCGGGATCCTCAACCTGAGCCTCGAGGGGACCATGACCATCGGTGCCTTCACCGGGTTCCTGGTCGCCAACGAGACCGGCAGCCTCTGGCTGGGATTGCTGGGCGCCGCGGCCGGCGGGGCCGCGCTGGGCCTGCTGATGGCGGTGATGACCGCCACCGTCAAGGTCAACCAGGTGGTCGCCGGTTTAGCCCTCAACATTCTGGGGCTCGGAGGCGCGTTCTTCTGGTACCGCTCCGTCTACGACGAGGGCGGCGCCGTCGCCCTGCCCACCGTGGACCGCTTCGAGACCGTGGCAGTGCCGCTGCTCTCGGAGATCCCTGCACTCGGGGAGGTGTTCTTCGATCAGCACTGGCTGACCTATTTCGCGGTGGTGATGGTTCCGCTGACCTTCGTGTTCCTGTACCGCACCAAGTACGGGCTGGAGCTGCGCAGCATCGGCCACAACCCCGAGGCGTGCGACATGCGCGGTGTGGGCATCATCTCCCGCCAGTACACCGCGGTGATCTACGGGGGCGTGATGGCCGGACTCGGCGGCGCCTTCCTTTCGCTGTCGGAGGCCGGTCAGTTCTTCCCCGACATCATCGCGGGCCGGGGCTGGATCGCGCTGGCCATCGTGATATTCGGCAACTGGCGGGCCTCGTGGATCCTCGTCGGCTCGCTGCTGTTCGGGTTCCTGGAGGCCACCCAGCTGTCGCTGCAGGCCCAAGACGTCAACCTGCCCTACCAGCTGCTGCTGGCGCTGCCGTTCATACTGACCATCGCCGCGCTGGTGTTCAACCGCAGCCGCTCCAGGGTGCCCCTGGCGCTGACCATCCCGTACCACCGGGGCGAGAGGTGAGCTTGCGTTCGCTCGGGAGTTGATCCGATGAGCCTCGACATAGATCCCCGGATCCACAGCAGCACCCGCCACATCGGACGCTCGGTGCTCCGCCGCGAGGATCGGGGCCCGCTCACCGGGGCCAGCCGCTACGCAGCCGACATCAAGATCGGCGGGATGCTCGAGGCGGCCTTCGTGCGCAGCGTCGAGGCCCACGCCCGGATCGTGTCGATCGACACCTCGCAGGCCGAGGCGCTCGACGGGGTGGAGGCCGTGTTCGTGGCCGCCGACCTCGCCGACGTGAAGTCCTTCCCCGACTACATCACCTATATCGGCTCGGTGCGCCAGCGCCCTTTGGCCTCAGACCGGGTGCGCTACGTGGGAGCCCCCTACGCCGCGGTGGTCGCGTCGGACCGCTACATCGCCGAGGACGCCGCCGCGCTGGTGGCGGCCGGAACCGTCTACGAGCCGCTTGCTGGCGTGGCCAACCTCGATCAGGCCATGGCCCCCGGCGCGCCGCGGCTCTACGACCACTGGGACAGCAACGTCTCGGTGGATGTCAACCCCCAGCGGCCCGAAGTGGACCGGGCCTTTGCCGCGGCCGACCACACATTCGCCGAGACCTACACCAGCCAGCGCCAGACCGGGCTGCCGATGGAGACCCGGGGGGTGGTGGCCGACCCGTCCGACGGGAACCTCACGGTGTGGACGTCCACGCAGAGCCCCCACATGGTGCGCACCGCCATCGCGCTGATGCTGGGCGTGCCCGAGCCGCAGGTCAGGGTGATCCACCCGACGGTCGGCGGCGGTTTCGGCACCAAGACCCACACCTACCCCGAGGACGTGGTCGTGCCCTGGATGGCCCGCCGCCTCGGCCGGCCCGTGCGCTGGATCGAGGACCGCGCCGAGAACCTGGTGGCGTCGGTGCACGCCCGCGAGCAGCGCCACGACGTCGAGGTCGCCTACGACGGCGACGGCACCATCCGCGCCGTGCGCTGCACGTCAATCTTGGATATGGGCTCGGGCGAGATCTTCATGCCCGGCACCGCTCCCGTGTTCGTCACCAACGCCTGCATCACCGGCGGCTACGACTTCCCCCACATGGCCGCCCGCACGGTGGGCGTGGTGACCAACAAGACGCCCTCGGGGGCCTACCGGGGCTTCGGCATCCCCGAGGGCGCGTTCGTGATGGAGCGGATCATCGACCGGGTGGCCCGCCTCACCGGCACCGACCGGGTGGAGCTGCGGCGGCGCATGCTGCTGCGGCCCGGCCAGACCCCGTATGTGATGCACGGAGGCGGGCGGCTCGACTCTGGATCGCACCGCGAGTCCTTCGAGCAGGCTCTGCCCGACGCCCTCGCCGCGCTGGAGGGAGCCAGTACCCGCCACGCCGGCGACGACGATGTGCGTGTCGGCATCGGCTACTGCAACTACGTGGAGCCGACCTCGCCGAGCTACCACCTCACCACCGGCCACTGGGGCGGTCACGACTCGGCGACGGTGCGGGTCGATCCCGACGGGTCGGTGCGGGTCGCGGCCGGCCTCAGCGCCATGGGCCAGGGCGCCGAGACCGTCGCCGCGCAGCTAGCCGCCGACGCGCTGGGCGTTTCGCCCGAGCAGGTGACGGTGGTGCTCGGCGACACCGAGCGAGCCCCCTACGGACTGGGCTCGTGGGGAAGCCGAGGCGCGATGATGCTGGCCGGGGGAGTGCTGATGGCCTCCGAGCGGCTCATGGACAAGGCCCGCCGGATCGCCGCGCACCTGCTGGAGGCCGACGCCGGCGACATCGTGCTCACCGACGGCGCCTTCCATGTGGCCGGCAGCCCCGCACCGGCGGTGAGCTGGGCCGAAGTGGGCACCACCGCCTGGGTCAGGACGGTGGATCTGCCCGAGGGAATCGAGGCGGGCCTGGAGACCTCGGGCTTCTACCATCCCGAGAACCTCAAGCACCACCTCGACGCCGACGGGCGGATCAACGCGGCGGCCAGCTGGGCCAACGGCACCCACATCGCCATCGTCAGCGTGAGGATCAGCACCGGCGAAGTGAGCGTGGAGGACTACATCGTGGTGCACGACTGCGGCACCGTCATCAACCCCGCCCTGGTGGACGGCCAGGTCCACGGGGGAGTGGTGCAGGGCCTCGCCGGCGCCCTGTACGAGCATTTCCAGTACGACCCCGACACCGCCCAACCCAAGTTCTCGTCGTTCATGGACTATCTGGCGCCGACCTGCGCCGAGGTGCCGCCCATGACCGTCGGCCACCGGGAGTCGCCGCCGCCGGACCAGCCGCTGGGGGTGAAGGGCTGTGGCGAGGGTGGCACGGTGGGACCGCCCGCGGCGGTGGTCGGCGCGGTCAGCGACGCCCTGGCGGACTGGGACATCGACCTGACCGCCTGCCCGGTGACGCCGGTGGCGGTGCGAGCCGCGGTCCGCGCCGCCGAAGCCGCCGGCCGCGGCCCCAGAGGCAGCCGATGATGCTGGTGTTGAAAACGGGACGCCGCGGCGGCGGGAAGGGCCCGACGTCGTGAAGCCGGCGCCGTTCGCGTACTGCCGGCCTGACAGCGTGGCCGAAGCGGTCGAAGTGCTGGGCTCATCGGAGTCGAGCCGGGTCCTGGCCGGCGGGCAGAGCCTGATCCCGGCCATGAACTTCCGCCTCACCGACGTGTCGGTGCTGGTCGATATCCGCCGCATCGGGGGGCTGGACTCGGTGACCGTGGACGCTGACGGCGTGACCGTCGGCGCGGCCGCCACCCAGAGCCGGGTGCTGGCCGACGCCAGTGCCGCCCGGGCGGTTCCGGGACTGCGGGCCGCGCTGCGCCATGTGGGGCATCTGCAGATCCGCAACCGGGGCACCGTCTGCGGCAGCCTCGCCCACGCCGACCCGGCTGCGGAGTTGCCCGCGGTGGCTGTGGCCACCGATGCCCGCATCCGGGTGACCGGCGCCGGTGGGCGCCGCGAGATCGCGGCCCGCGACTTCTTCTGCGGGCCGTTCTGGACTGCGCTAGAGGACGGTGAGTTGGTGACCGAGGTCTGGTTCCCGGTGACGCCCCCGGATTCGGTCACGGTGGTGGACGAACTCGCCCGCCGCGCCGGCGACTTCGCCGTGGCTGGGCTGGTCGCCATGATCGACGCATCCGACGGCGCGGTGCGCGCCAGTCGCCTGGTCGGCTTCGGGGTCGGCGGCGCCCCCCTGCGCCTGAGCGCCGCGGAGACCGCGCTGGCCGGCTGGAGCGCGGGCCGGCCCACCGCGGACATTGAGCAGGCCGCAGCGGCCGACTGCGCCGATGCCTTCGACGACATCCACGCCACCAGCTGGTACCGCCGGGAGGCGGCCGCCGCGCTGGTGCTGCGAGCCGCCCGAACCGCGCTCACGGCCGGCCCGGCAAGCGAACCGCCACGGTTCCCGAAGGAGCAGCCATGACTTCAGAGGCACTCACCGAGGTGGCAGTGGGTATAACCGTCAACGGAAGGTTGAGCCGACACCGAGTGTCCGCCCGGCTGCTTCTGTCGGACTACATCCGCGACGTGGCCGGCCTCACCGGCACCCACGTCGGCTGCGAGCACGGCTACTGCGGGGCCTGCACCGTGATCGTGGACGGCGACGCGGTGCGGTCGTGCCTTATGCTGGCCGCCCAGGCCGACGGCGCCGAGATCCGCACGGTCGAGGATCTCGCCGACTCCGCCACCGGCTCGCTATCGCCCATGCAGCAAGCCTTCCACGACCACCACGCCCTGCAGTGCGGCTTCTGCACCGCGGGCTTCCTGATGACGCTCGAGAGCGTCGACCCGGCCGAGTGGCGGTCGCCCGAACGCACGGTGGAGCTGCTGTCGGGCAACCTCTGCCGCTGCACCGGCTACCAGAACATCACCGAAGCGGTGGCGGCGGCCTGGAGCACCCACCACGAAGAGGGAGGAACCCAACATGGCTGACGCAACCGTCGAGGTGAATCGCGACACCTGCATCGTGTCGGGGATGTGCGCCTCGCTGGCCCCCGACATCTTTGACATCGACGACGACGGCACCCGCTTGGAGATCCTGAGGCCGACCGTTCCGCCCGAGTTGGTGGACGATGCCCGAAGCGCCGAGGCCTGCTGCCCGGTGTCGGCCATCACGGTGACCATTGAAGAAGGGTGACCCCCCAAGAGGTGACAACACCATGACCATGACCCAAGACCGCGCCGCGACCCAAGCCCCTGATTCCATCGCAGGATTCGAGCCTCAGGGCAACACCCAGCTCGACATGGCCGGCGAGGAGCGGCTCTATCGGCAGCTCAAGCGCTTCTGGCAGCCGGTGGCCTTCTCGGCCGACCTGACCGACGAGCCCCATCAGGTCACGCTGTTCGAGACCCGCTTGGCCGTGGTCCGCCTCGACGGGGTCGCCCACACCTTCAGCGACATCTGCCGCCACCGCGGCTCGGCGCTGTCGCTGGGCCGCATCGACGGCTGCCGGCTGCGCTGCGCCTACCACGGCTGGGCCTACGATGCCGAGGGAACGGTGGTCGACATCCCGGCCCGCCCCGAGCTCAACGGCAAACTGGTCGCTCAGCTTCCCACCTATCCGACCATCGAGGCCGGAGGCCTGGTGTGGACCTGCCTGTCGGGCGAGACGCCGCGCTTCGGCCCGTCGGAGTGTCCCGAACTGGACGACCCCGCCTACCATTTCCTGCGCTTCGAGCCCTATGAGTGGAACTGCTCGGTGGCCCGCCGCCTGGAGAACTACTTCGACTTCTCGCACTTCGCCCATGTGCACCACGGCATCCTCGGCGACCGCGACGAGGCTGAGATCGCCGACTATGAGGTGTCGAGGCACGGAGCTGAACTGCGAATCACTGCCGGTCCGTTCATCGAGTACACCGACAACGTCAAGAATTCGGCGGTTGAGCACGACGGCCTGACCTACGAGGCATGGAAGCGCTACCGGGTGTTCATGCCCAACGCCATGAAGCTCAACAGCTCGGCCGGTGAGACCGAGGACTTCGTGCTGTATGTGGCGGTCGCGCCGGTCAGTCGAAGGCGGACCCGCTGCTTCACCTTCGTGGGCCGCAACTACGCGCTCGACCGAGACCAGGAGTTCCACGACATGCAGTACGTGATCCTGGGCCAGGACCAGCCCATCGTGGAGTCGCAGCGCCCCGAGGAGCTGCCGGTCGACCTGACCGCGGAGATGCACGTCAAGGGGGCCGACGCGGGCACCGTCGAGTACCGCCGCTGGCTGATAAGCATCGCCGGCGGCGACATCGAGCCGGCCCCCACCGGCTGACAGCCCCAGCGCCTAAGAGGCCGAGCGAGTAGGCGAGCGAATCCGGCCCATACGGGCGAGGCCGTGGCCCGAGCGGCCCGTGAGCGCAGCGAACAAGAGCGGGAATGACCCCGCTGCGACGCGACTGGCTCTCACCAATTTGCGCGCCCTCTACGGGCCAGCGGCCGCAGCCGCACAGTCGCGGACGCGCCCATGTCCTCGTCGGTCACCGCGCCCGGGAGCCTTCGACGGATTGGCCGCAGCCGCACAGTCGCGTCCCGCCTGGCGCGGCCCGATACGGTTGGGCGCCGTGACTGCGACCGAGCCCCGCGCCGACATCGTGTCCCGCAACGACTCGGCGCCGGGCCCCCACGACGACGACCGCCTGCCGGTCAAGATGCTCAACGACCGCATCCTGGTGGCGGTGGGGGAGGCCGAGGGCGAGCGGCGCTCCACCGGCGGCATCCTGATCCCGGCCACCGCTCAGGTCGGCAAGCGCCTCACCTGGGCCGAGGTGGTGGCGGTCGGGCCCAACGTCCGCAACATGGAGAAGGGCGACCGGGTGCTGTTCAACCCCGAAGACCGCTACGAGGTAGAGGTCAGGGGCCGCGACTACATAATCCTGCGAGAGCGCGACGTCCACGCCGTAGCCGCCGAGCGCCTAGACAAAGGCAGCACCGGCCTATACCTGTAGTCCGCTTCGGCTGCCTCGATGCCTGCCAGCCGTCGCCGCAGGCCCGGGGCGCAGACGCAAGAGGGTGCCCGATGAGCCAGATGGTCAGCCGGATCGATCACGTCGATGCCGACACCGAGGACCGGATGTACGAGGCCATGCGGGACAAGTTCTGGTACCCGGTGGCCTACTCGGACGAACTCACCGACGAGCCGCAGGGCTTCGTGCTGTACGGCAAGAAGCTGGTGGTGGTGCGCCTCGACGGCCGGCCGGTGGTGTTCGACGACCAGTGCCTGCACAAGGGGACCGCGCTGTCGCTGGGCAAGGTCGTCGACGACTGCCTGCGCTGCCCGTACCACGGCTGGACCTATGACGCCACCGGCGCGATCCGCCGGATCCCGGCCCGCGAGGAGCTCTCCCAGTACATCAACGTGAAGCTGGGCAGCTACCCGACGTGCGAGACCAGCGGGCTGGTGTACACCTGCCTGGGCGATCCCATCTACCCGCCGCCGTCGGTGCCGATGTTCGACGACCCCAGCTACCAGTTCCTGCATCTGGACATCTACGAGTGGGACTGCTCGATGGCGCGCCGCCTGGAGAACTACTTCGACTTCTCCCACTTCCCGTGGGTGCACGACGGGCTCCTCGGAGACAGCAACCAGCCCCGGGTCGACGACTACGCCGTGGAGAAGGTCGGGGGCGAGCTCCGCTTCCTGGCCGGACCATTCCCCGAGTTCACCGACAACGTCAAGAACGCGCCGACGGCCGAGTCCGGAGGCGAGCCCGTCTTCGGCGCCATGAAGCGATACCGGGTCTTCGTGCCCAACGCGATGCAGCTGAACAGCAGCGCCGGCGAGACCGAGGACTACGTGCTGTGGGTCTGCCTGGCTCCGGTAGGTCCCGAGCGCACACGGTGCTTCACCTACCAGGGCCGCAACTACGGTCTCGACCACGGCGAGGAGTTCATGGCGTTCGCGCAGCTGGTGACCGACCAGGATCAGCCGATCGTGGAGTCGCAGATGCCGGCTCAGGTCCCGATCAAGCTGCCCGAGGAGATGTTCGTCAAGGGTGCCGACCTCGCCCTGCTGGAGTACCGGAAGTGGCTGCTCGAGATCGCGGGACTCCGCTCATGAAGCCGCCCCTCTCGACACGCAGGCTTTCCTGTATCTCGCCGGCCGCGGCTCCGACTTCATCACCGGCCAGAACCTCCTCGTCAACGGAGGAGCCTTCTGCCAATAGCCCGTAACTCGAGCGCCAGCCTGCCGCTCACTGACGAATCGCCACTTCAGGTTGATCGAGCGACCTTCGGCAGCCCGCTCGATCAGCAGACCTCAAACTCCACCCCTCGCACTGGAGCACGAGCGGCACGGGTGTCGGCGGTCAGCAGGACAAGCATCGACGGTCTGTCTCCAAGTCGGCGAGCATCTGCTCCACATCGACTTCGATGCCCGCTCTGGCCTTGAACTCCTCAATCTCCTGCATCAGTTCCTCCTTGTCGGCACGCTGAACCAGGCGATGGACCTCCGCCAGCATGAACTGCTGAATCGACTGGTTCCGGTTCTGTGCCCGGCGGCGGATCTCCGAGTACACCGGCTCAGGGATATTGCGAATCTGAATCGTCGGCATGCAGGCAAGATAGCGCAACCAATTTATGATGAAACTCATCAAGCCAATCTTCGCTGAATAAGTGTCCAAACCCAAACAACATCGCCCACGGCTTCGCCCGCCCAGCCTCTTAGGCTGGCGGGCGTGACTTCTGTTCCTATCATCGCCGACGAGGAGGCCTTGGCGGCTGTCAAGTACGACGCTGCCGGGCTGGTGCCCGCCATCGTGCAGGACGTGTCCACCCGGGCCGTGCTGATGATGGCCTGGATGAGCGCTGAGACGCTGGCCCTCACCCTGGCCGAGGGCCGGACCGTGTTCTGGAGCCGGTCCCGCCAGGAGGTGTGGCGCAAGGGCGAGACCTCGGGCGAGCGCCAGTGGGTGCGCGAGGCCTACTACGACTGCGACGGCGACACCCTGCTGTTCGTGGTCGACCAGGACGGCGACGGCGCCTGCCACACCGGCCGCTACTCGTGCTTCTTCCGCTCGTTCGACGGCTCTGCTCCCCGCTGACCGCGGCCCACGGCGCAACGCCCCATGCACCAGCCCAGCGCCGAAGAGTTCCGGGAGCTGGCCCGCGCCTACCGGGTGGTTCCGGTGTGGCGGGAGGTTCTGGCCGACCTGACCACGCCGGTGGCCGCCTTCGCCCGGGTGGTCGGCAGCGGCGACGGGTTCCTGCTGGAGTCGGTGGAGCACGGCGAGCGCTGGAGCCGCTGGTCGTTCATCGGCCGCAACCCCATCGCCACCCTGGTGGCCCACGGCCCGCAGGTGGCGGTCACCGGCCGCCTCGGGGTGGACATCCCCCGCAACGAGGGGATGCTGGCTGCGCTCGAGGTGCTGCTCAATCACTACAAGGCGCCGTCGATCGCAGGCCTTCCGCCGCTGCACGGGGGCCTGGTCGGCTACCTCGGCTACGACATCGTGCGCGAGGTGGAGCATCTGCCCGACGCCCCGGTCGACGACTCGGGCCACCCCGATGCGGTGATGTCGCTGATCGGCGAGCTGGCGGTGTACGACCACTGGCGCCAGCGGGCCACCCTGATCGCCAACGTGCTCGTTCCCGCCACCGCCGACGACCGGACCATCGACCGGCTCTACTACGAGGCCGTCCTGCGGGTGGAGGCCATCGCAGCCGACGGAGCCAAGCCCCTCGACGAGCCCCTGGTGCCGCCCCCCGATCTCTCCGGCGGTGCCGACCGCACCGCGGACGACAGTGCCGAGCCGGTGGAGACCGCCTCCACCATGGGCCTCGAGCTGTACTCGAAGGCGGTGGAGTCGGCCCGGGAGCACATCTTCGCCGGCGATGTGTTCCAGGTGGTGCTGTCACAGCGCTTCGACTTCGACCTGGGCGCCGACGCCTTCGACGCCTACCGGGTGCTGCGCCAGGTGAACCCCAGCCCCTACATGTACTTCCTGCGCCACGACGGCCTGGAGGTGGTGGGCGGCTCGCCCGAGCCGATGGTGCAACTGCTCGACGGCAAGGTGATCAGCCGGCCCATCGCCGGCACCCGGCGCCGGGGCCGCACCGACGCCGAGGACCGCCGGCTGGCCGCCGAGCTGGTCGAGCACCCCAAGGAGGTGGCCGAGCATGTGATGCTCGTCGATCTGGCCCGCAACGATGTGGGCCGGGTGGTGGAGTTCGGATCCCTCAACCTCGACGAGATGATGACCCTTGAGCGCTACAGCCACGTCATGCATCTGACCTCGCAGGTGTCGGGCCGGCTGGCCGGATCGGCCACACCCATCGACGTGCTGAGGGCGACCCTGCCCGCGGGCACGGTGTCGGGCGCGCCGAAGGTGCGGGCCATGGAGATCATCGACGAGCTGGAGCCGGTCAAGCGCGGCCCCTATGCGGGCGTGGTCGGCTACATCGACTTCTCGGGCAACATCGACACCGCCATCACCATCCGCACCATGCTGGTGCGCGACGGGCGGGCCTCGGTGCAGGCCGGTGCGGGAATCGTGGCCGACTCCGTGGCCGCGCAGGAGCACGACGAGTGCGTGAACAAGGCTCGAGCCCTGCTGGCCGCGGTACCCGCGGCCCGGCGCATGACCGAGGCCCGCAGGCACCGGATGGCATGACCGACCCCGCTGAGCCGCGTCACCGACGGCGGCCGCCGGACTGCAGGCGCCGGAGGAGATTGCCGGTGCCGTCGCTGGCAGCCCCGGACTGCCGGAACCGGACGAGATGACCGACCCCGCGGACGTGGCGCAGCCCCTGGTGGCCATGGCGCCGCGCGACGTGGTGCGGGCCACCGGCTCCGACGCCGAAGCCTTTCTGCAGGGCCAGATCTCCCAGGACGTGGAGGCAATGGAGGCCGGGGCCTCGGCCTGGTCGCTGGTGCTGGCCCCCCAGGGCAAGGTGGATGCCTGGTTCCGGATCACTGCGCCTGATGGCGACACGTTCCTGCTCGACGTCGATGCCGGGTTCGGCCCCGCTCTGGCCGCCCGCCTGGAGCGGTTCCGGCTCAGGGTGGACGTCGTCTTCGAGAGCCTTGCCGGATGGCGGATGCTGTCGGTGCGGGGCGCGGTCGCGGCCGCAACCGACCTTGATGCGGTCGAGGCTGAGGTGCGGGCCGAAGCCGACTGGCCGCAGTTCCGCGGCATCGACCTGCTCGGGCCGAAGGTCTCGCCACCCGCGGGGCTGCCGGTCGCGAGCCCGGCCGAGTTCGAGGCGGCCCGCATCCGGGCCGGCTGGCCGGCCATGGGCTGCGAGCTGAGCGAGCGCACCATCCCGGCCGAGGTCGCGGGCCTGGTGGAGTCGTCGGTGAGCTTCACCAAGGGCTGCTACGTCGGCCAGGAGCTGGTGGCCCGCATCGACAGCCGGGGCGGCAACGTCCCGCGCCCGGTGCGCCTGTTGGAGATCCGAGGCGACGCCGAGGTGCTGCCCGGCGCCGAGATCACCGTCGACGGCACGGCAGTGGGCGAGGTCACCTCTGCGGCGCGAGATCTGGACTCCGAAGCGACCGTTGCGCTGGGGCCGGTCCACCGGCGAGTCGAACCGCCTGCCGATGCCGAGGTGGCTGGCATGCCGGCCACGGTCCTGTCACCGCCGGCCGAGAGCGCCTGAGGGGCCGAGGGGCAGACGCCGCTCGGCCGCCGATCCGGCGAGGCCTCCAGCGGCGGGACGGCGCTCTTTACGTCATTGATTCGGCCCCGCACCTACGATGGCGGAGTGGATCCTTACGCGGTGCTGGGCGTGGCCAGCGACGCTCCCATCGCAGAGATCCGGCGAGCCTATGTGACTCTCGCCCGGAGCACGCATCCCGACGTTCGGGGTGACGATCCCGCCGCAGACGAGCAGATGCGGCGCATCAATCTGGCCTGGGAGATGCTTTCGGACGTCGACTCGCGAGCGGCTGTCGACCGTCGTCTGCGACAGCCGCCGCAAGCGGGGCCTGCCCGGCGCGACTCGCCCACCTCAGGTCCACACCAAGGTTCACGCCGCAACGACGAGGCGGCCGCCTTCGACCGCGACGGCGACTACTTCGACCGCGACTACTTCGATGGCGACGATCGCCCACTCACCGAGGGCGAGCTGCCTGGCTGGATGCGGCTGGGCGCGCCGCTGGCCTTCGTGTTCGGCATCTTCGCCGTCATCTTCGGCGTGCTGGCCGGAGGGTTCGTGCTGGTGCGCTTCGGCCTGCTGTCGCTGGGCCTGGCGGTGCTGCTGTTCCTGCTCTCGCCGTTCGTGGTGCTGGTCCGAAGCCGCAGCCGACCAAGGCGCTGACGCTCCGCCCAAGCGAACAGGCGAGCGAGTCCTACCCAAACGGGGCGAGGCCGTGGGCTGTGGTTGCGCTCGCTCCAACCCACCCAACTGTTGGGGGTCGGGCTGGCCCGGCATTGAACGCCGTGTATCAGGCCCCGCTGGGCTGCAAGCCACTAGCGTCGGGGCGTGTTCGTGAAGATCTGCGGGACCACCACCGAGGACGACGCCCTGCTGGCGGTGGCCATGGGCGCCGACGCAGTGGGGTTCATCTTCGCCCCGTCGCCCCGCCAGGTGCCGATGGACCGGGTTCGAGACATCGTGCGCCGGATTCCCAGCGACGTGCTCAGCGTGGGTGTGTTCCGCAACGAGCTGCCCGCCCGAGTGGTGGAGATCACCTCCAAGGCGCAGCTGGGGGCGGCCCAGCTCCACGGTCACGAATCGGCCGAGGACACCGCCTGGGTGGCCGAGAGGGTGCCGCTCACCATCAAGGCCTTCCCCGCCGGCCATGAGGGTCTGCAGCGTCTGGACGACTACGGCGCCGACGTGGTAATGCTCGACAGCCAGCAGCCCGGCTCCGGCGAGGTGTTCGACTGGTCGCTGGCCGAAGGGGCGCCGCTGGCCGGTCACCGCCTGCTCCTCGCCGGCGGCCTGGACGCCGGCAACGTGGCCGCAGCCATCCGGCGGGTCCGGCCGTGGGGCGTGGACGTCGCCACCGGGGTGGAGAGCAGGCCGGGCCGCAAAGATCCGGCCCGTCTGCGGGCCTTCCTCAAGGAGGCCAAGGCAGCCGGCGACGCAACCGCCCGCGAGCGGGTTGAGTCGGCCGACGAGGTGCGCGGCCATCCGGTCGGACCTGGTCCCTACGACTGGGCGCAGGACCAGTGACCGCGGCCGAACGGCGGGGCCGGTCCGCCCGGTTCGGCAACGACTGGGAGCAGGACCGGTGACGGCGGCCGAACGGCAGGGCCGGTCCGGCGACGGCGCGGCGGCGACCCCGTCGGGTGACCTCGGCATGTCCGCCGCCGGGCACATGGGCGAGCCCGGTGCCGACGGGCGCTTCGGCGAGTTCGGGGGCATGTTTGTGCCCGAAACCCTGGTGCCGGCCTGCCAGGAGCTCGACCGGGCCTTCCGCTCCGCCTGGGGCGACCCCGCCTTCCGCGGCGAGCTCGACCGGCTGCTGCACAGCTATGCCGGGCGCCCCTCGCCGGTCACCGAGTGCGAGAACCTGTCACAGGAGCTGGGCGTGCGCCTCCTGTTGAAGCGCGAAGACCTCAACCACACCGGCAGCCACAAGATCAACAACGTGCTGGGCCAGGCCCTGTTGGCCCAGCGCATGGGCAAGACCAGCCTGGTGGCCGAGACCGGTGCCGGCCAGCACGGTGTGGCCACCGCCACCGCGGCAGCGCTGTTCGGCATGGACTGCGTGGTTTACATGGGCACGGTCGATATCGCCCGACAGGAGTTCAACGTGTTCCGCATGCGCCTGCTGGGTGCCGAGGTCCGCGCCGCCGAGTCCGGGTCTCGCACTCTCAAGGATGCGGTGAACGAGGCCATGCGCCACTGGGTGGCGGTGGCCGACACCACCCACTACTGCCTGGGCTCGGTGATGGGGCCGCACCCGTACCCGTGGATGGTCAGGGAGTTCCAGCGGATCATCGGCACCGAGGCTCGGAGCCAGTGCGCCGAGATCCTCGACGGCGCGGTGCCCGACGCAGTGGTGGCCGCGGTGGGGGGAGGCTCCAATGCGGCCGGGATCTTCGCCGGCTTCGCCGACACCTCGGCCCGGCTGGTCGGGGTGGAGCCGGCCGGGGGCGCGGCCGTCGGCCGGGCCGTTCCCGGCATCGTCCACGGCTCGCGGTCGTACCTGATGCAGGACGAGTGGGGCCAGGTGCTTGAGGCCCAGTCGATCTCGGCCGGGCTCGACTATCCCGGCGTGGGTCCCGAGCACTCCCACCTGGCCGCCACCGGCCGGGCCGTCTACGAGCAGGTGACCGACGCCGAGGTGGTCGAGGCGTTCAGCCTGCTGTCGCGCACCGAGGGGATCATCCCCGCGCTGGAGTGCGCCCACGCCCTGGCCTGGGTGTCGAGGTCCCGCTCAGAGTTGGCCGGTCTAACCGTATTGTTGAACTTGAGCGGCCGGGGCGACAAGGACGTCGACCAGATGATGGGCATTCTGGAGTGACCGCGTCCACCCCCGCCACCGCAAGCGGCGGAGCTGACTCGACGGAGCCCTGGGGGAGGCTGGAGCAAGCGCTGCGCCACCGCCGCGGCGCGGGCGGAAAGTGCCTGGTGACCTACCTCACCGGCGGCCTCGGCGATGACTGGCTCCAGACCGTGTGTGCCGTGGCTGCGGCCGGCGCCGACGCCATAGAGATAGGGATCCCGTTCTCCGACCCGGTGATGGACGGCACCATCATCCAGCAGGCCAACGACCGGGCCCTTGCCGAAGGCGCCACCCCCCAGTCGATCTTGGCCGCGGTGCGGGGCGCGGCGGCCGACATTGGCGTTCCCACTGCGGTGATGACCTACGTCAACATCGCCCACCACATGGGCTACGAGCGCTTCGCTGCCTTGCTGGGCGACGCCACCGTGAGCGGATGCATTCTGCCCGACCTGCCCCTAGAGGAGGTGGGGGAGTGGTCGGAGTGCGCCGAGGCGGCCGGGGTGGAGACGGTTCTGCTGGCCGCGCCCACCGCATCCGACGAGCGTCTGGCGCGCATCTGTGCCCGCGCTCGGGGCTTCGTGTACGGAGTGGGCCTCATGGGGATCACCGGGGTGCGCTCCGAGCTGGCGGCCAGCGCCACGGCCACCGCGGCCCGCCTCAAGGCGGTCACCGATCGGCCGGTGCTGGTGGGGGTGGGGGTGGGCACGCCCGCGCAGGCTGCCGAGGTGTGCGAGGTGGCCGACGGGGCGGTGGTCGGCTCGGCTATCGTCACCCGGATGCTGGAGGGCGGCGGACCCGAGGGCGTGGCCGAGTTGGTGTCGGAGTTCCGGGCCGCCGTAGACGCGGCCCATAGCTGAGCCCGCTCGGCTCCCCGCGCCGTCGATCTAGAGACCAAGCCACGACACATCAGCCTCGCCGACTTGTGCTCGTTCCAAGCATCGTCCACCGGCCTGTCGCCCCGGAATCCTCAAGACACATCAGCCTCGCCGACTTGTGCTCGTTCCAAGAGCACGCGGTCGCCCGGTCGGGCAGCGATTCGTGGGCACAGGCTCGGCCTAGATTCAGGCCGTGTCTCGGAGTGCCCGGATGATGGATCACGACCTGATCGTGGTGGGCGGGGGCGCGGCCGGTCTGGGCGCGGTGAGGGCCGCACTGCGAGCCGGCGCCGACGTAGCTCTGGTGACCGACTCGGCACCGGGCGGCGACTGCACTTTCACGGGATGCGTGCCGTCGAAGACCCTGCTGGCCGCGGCCCGCGACGGGCTCGGCTTCGCCGAGGCCATGGAGCGGGTGCGGTCGACCGTCACCCACATCGCGGCCATCGAGTCGGTCGAGGTGCTGCGCCGCGAGGGCACGACGGTGATCGAGGGCCGGGCCCGGCTGATCAACCACGACACGGTGGCGGTGGGGGAGCGGCGCATCACCGCGCCCCGCATCGTGCTGGCCACCGGATCGCGGCCTGGGCTGCCCGACGACATTGCGGGCCTGGTCGAGGCTCGGCCGCTCACCAGCGACACCGTTTTCGACCTCACCGCGGCGCCGCGGTCTTTGGGCATCATCGGCGGTGGCCCCACCGGCTGCGAGCTGGCCCAGGCCTTCGCGCTGCTAGGAGTGGAGGTGACCCTGTTCGAAGATCAGCAACAGCTGTTGCCCGGATACGAGCCCGAGGCCGCGGCGACGGTGCGGGCAAGGCTCCAAGCCGACGGGGTGCGAGTGCTGCGCTGTGCCCGTGTCGCCCGGGTCGAGGCCCACGACCACGGTGGGGCATGCACCCTCGTGTACCGGCTGTCGCGCTCGGGCGGGATCGGAGGCCGGGTCGCTGTGGACCGGCTGCTGGTGTCGACCGGCCGAACGCCCACAACCGAGGGGCTGGGGCTGGAGGAGTTGGGGGTCAAGCTGGGGGAGTGGAGCGGCCATATCCTCACCGACGAGCGGCTCGAAACGTCGCTGAAGGGCGTGTACGCGGCCGGCGACACAGCCGCTTGGCGGCTGCGCCCGCCCACTCGACCGGGACCCTTGGTCGTAATCGACAAGAGCGATGAGTCCGAGGGCCGAACGAACAGCGACCGGCCGGTGCGGCATCTCGCATCGCGCCGAGGCAGGCCGAGCCGGTACTGGTCGAGGAGGCAGAAGTACGGGATCGCGCCGACATCGCACCGGGAGTCTCCACCGGTAACCGCGATGTACCGGGCGACGAGGCGCAAGTCGGGGTTCGCGGCAGCCACCCCGCGCAGGGCGCTGCGTCGACAAGACCGGCGAATGCTTCGCCGTCAGACGCGGGTGCGCCACGGTCGGCGCCACTACGCGGCCTTGTATCTGTCGCATGCGGCCGATGAGATGGGACGAGTCGCGGCCGGCAACGCCCTGGGCAAGGGGCAGAGAGGGCGGTTCCGGGGTGACCTTGTGCCCCGGGTGGTGTTCACCGACCCGGAGGTGGCATCGGTGGGGGTGACCCCAAGCCATGCGCCAACGGGCAGCCGGGTGGCCTACCTGCCGCTGGCCGAGGTGGACCGGGCCGTCACCGACGGCCGCACCGACGGCTTCGTTGCCATCGTGGCCGGACCCCGCCGCGGTCTGGGCGACGCCGGCGGAGGCCGCATCCTGGGAGCAACCATCGTGGCGCCGCGGGCCGGGGAGATGATCCAGGAGGTCGTGCTGGCCATGCGCACGGGAGCATTCGCAGGTCGACTGGCCCAGGCCTCGCACGCCTACCCGACCTGGTCGAGCGGCGTGCAGAAGGCCGCAGCCCAGTTCCTCGGCGAGATCGAGGGCCGCCAAGCCCGCCGCATCGAATAGTGATCGGCTAATCGCCGTTGGTGCGGGCAGGTCGAGGCCGCTTGGCGGTGCGGCGGAAGGTGACGCTCATGCGGGGCGGGGCGGCTGCCACTTTGGGCACCGAGTGCTCCCAGTCCTGCTGGCAGGCCCCGCCCATCACCAGCAGGTCGCCCGACGCCAGCGTGAACGACCGGCTGCGACCGCCTCCGGCCGGCCGCAGCAGGAACCGTCGGGGGCCGCCCAGCGAGACGATGGCCACCATGGCGTTGGCCGGGTCGATCCCGATGCGGTCGCTATGCCAGGCGACGGAGTCCTCGCCGCCCCGGTAGTAGTTCACCCACACCGAGCTGAACCCGGCCCCGTAACGGGTGCGCAGCGCACCGGCCATGTCGTCGAGCAGTGTCGGTGCGCCCGGCGAGCCCGTCCGCACGAACGCGCCCAACCGGGGCTCCTCAACCATCTGCCCGTACATGGGGCGCTCGGCTCGCGTCCAGCGCAGTCGGGCCGCCAGCAAATCCAGCAGTTCGTCGCCGCCCCGCAGCCACCGCGACGACCTGTCGATCCAGCTTCCGCCGTCCAAGTGCAGGCGCTCCACCGCCGCCGCCGAGTTGAGAGCCGGGCGTCCCAGCGCGAACAGGTCGCCCTGGCGGGGCCCCACTTCGGCCTCGACGCCCGACCGGGAGATCTGCACGGGCCAACTCTAGCGAACATGTGTTCGTATCACACGCCGGCAGCCCCGAGCCTACAGGCGGTCAGAGGTGCACGCTCTAGAGAGGAGACGGGTCTGGTGCGGGCTGCAGGGCGTGGGACACCGGGCCGGGGCCGTCGAAGGTCCATTCCGCCGATACCTCGATGGCTGAGCGCACGAACCGGGCCGCGGCGGCCACGGCATCCTCCAGGCTGTGGCCGAGCGCCAGACCGGCGACCAGCGCAGCCGAGAATGTGCAGCCGCTGCCTCGGACGTTGCGAGTGTGGACCCGCTGGCCGGGCACCACCCAGGCGTCGCCGGCCGAGGTGATCACCACATCGTCGGGCCGTCCGTCGAAGGCGCCGCCGGTTACCACCACGGCATCGGATCCGAGCCTCTGGAACATTTCGGCGCACTCCAGCACCGCCTCGGGTCCCGGCAGCGGCAGCCCCGCCAACAGCTCGGCCTCGCGCCGGTTGGGCGTGATGGCCCGGGCCAGGGGGAACAGCCGCTCGCGATAGGCGTCGGCCACATCGTCGGCCACGAAGGCAACTCCCCGCCCGTCCACCATCACCGGATCGACCACCGGTGCGGGCAGCACGCCGCGCTCCACCCTCTCGGCCACCAGCTCTACCACCTCGCGTCGGCGCAGCAGCCCCGTCTTGGCCCCGGCCACAGGCAGCTCCGACGCAACCGAGTCGATCTGGTCGGCAACCAGGTCGGCGCCCACCGGCGAAACCGCGGCAACAGAGGTCAACGACTGCGCGGTCACTGCGGTGAGAGCGCTGGCGCCGTGCACTCCGAAGGCGGCGAAGGCAGCCAGATCGGCCTGCACGCCCGCGCCTCCGAGGGGGTCCGAAGCGGCTATCGTGAGCGCCACCGGCGGCATGGTCGACACCACGGCCCTAGATCGTGCCACATAGCTGCCCCGCCACACCGCCACCGCTTGTCGGACTGCCGCCGTGTCGTGTCGCTCCCCGCCCGTCCGCTACCTGGAAGACCGCCGAATGGAATCGACCCGCGGGAAGCTCCTCGTGGCTGCGCCGAGCCTGTCTGACCCCAACTTCCGCCAGGCCGTGCTGATGATGCTCGAGCACAGCAACGAGGGCGCGCTGGGCCTGGTCCTCAACCGACCCAGCGAGCTGACCGTCAGCAGCGCCATCGGCGACTGGGCGACGGCGGTGAGCAAGCCCCGGGTGGTGTTCGTCGGCGGCCCGGTGAGCCAGTCCTCGGTGATTGCGCTGGCTTCGGTGGCGCTCGACGACGTCGATGAGAACTGGTCGCAGGTGATCGGGAGGATCGGCACCGTCGACCTCGAGTGCAACCCCGACGAGGTCGGCGGACTGGACGAGGTGCGCATCTTCGCCGGCTACGCGGCGTGGGCGCCCGGCCAGCTCGAGGCTGAGCTGGCCGACGACGCCTGGTTCGTGCTGGACCTCGACGCCTCCGATCCGTTCACCGCCGTTCCCGACGAGCTGTGGTGGCAGGTCTTCGCCCGCCAACAGGGCGAATTGAGGAGCCTGCGCTTCTTTCCCCGCAATCCAACCGACAACTGACCGCCCCCTGCTCCGTAGTTTACATAATGCATATTTCCGGCGGTTGGGAGATTCTGGGAGGGCGCTGCGGCTACTGGGCCGTGTAGCTTTGTGGGCCGTGTCCCGGCGACTAGAGATCGAGTTGACCAGCCGGCGCGACGACGGCAGCTGGACATGGCGGGCCGCGGGGGCGCGCCAGCCGAAGGGTGATGTCTCCGGTGACCTGCTGCCCGACACAGTTGCGGTTGGCAGCGTGCTCCGAGCCGAAGCGGAGGGCGGTCTCGACGGGATGGAGATCATCGCGGTGTTCGCGCCCCGGATTCGGGCCGCGCCCGCCGAGCACCTTGAACTGATCGGCGGGGGCGGCGGGCCTTTGGTGACCACCACGCTGGTGTCGAAGTCGCGCCGCCATGATCGCGACGACCGCCGTGGCCGCAATCGCGACGACGACCGCCGACGAGGTGTCCGAGACGACGATCGCCGCCGCGGCCGCAAGCGCGATCGCCGCGACGATCACGGCGACGAAGGACATGACAAGAAGGGCCGGCGCGATGGTGCCAAGCGGGATCGCCGCGACGACCCGGGCCGAGACTCCGACACTCGCAAGCACGACCGCAAGCCCCGGTCGGACTCGCGTGATCGACGCTCGGTTCCCAAGCGCGGCCGGCAAGATTCGCGCCAGCAGGACCGCAAGCGCTCGGAGCGGTCGCCGCGGCCGCGGGGCCCCGGCCTGAAGGCCAAGCGAGTACATCGCAAGGCCGCGCTGGCCGAACTGCCCAGCGATCAGCAGGCTTTGGCCCGTGAGGTTCTTCGGGCCGGTGTTCCGGGCGTGCGCAAGTCCATCGAGCGGATGAACGCCAAGGCGGCGGCCGAGGGCCTCCCCCAGATCAAGCTCGATCCTGTGCTGGCGCTGGCCGAGCAGCTTGCCCCCACCTTGAAGGCGGCCGAGTGGCACGACCGGGCCGATGCGGCCATGGCCGGACTCGCCAAGGTCGATCTGCGCGACATCCGCTCGGTGATCGCGGCGGCCGACCGGGCCGCCCGAACCGAGCAGACCAGGGCGCTGGCCGAGAGTCTGCGCGCCGGCCTGGCCCAGCGTCTAGAGGTTGATCAGCGCCGGTGGCTGGACGAGTTGGCCAAGACCATCGGCGAGGGCCGCACCATCAGGGCGCTGCGCCTAAGTTCGCGGCCGCCCAAGGCGGGCACGCCGCTGCCCCCCGACATGGCCGAACGCCTGGCCGGTCTGGCCGCCGCCGACCTGAACTCCGACGCCAACCAGCAGCGGTGGTCAACGGTGGTGGACTCGGTGGCCCTCTCCCCCGTCCGCACCCAGGTGGTCCCGCTCGGCGCTCCGGACAAGCCCGGCGAGGATCTGCTTGCCACCATCCGCCGGCTGGCCGACCGCGTTCCCCAGATTGCCGCACTCTTCGGTGTCGAGCCACCGGCGCCGAGTCCCCCGATCCGCAGACCTCCCCCACCGCCGCCCACGCCCGAAGAGCCCACCGATTCGGCCGACGCCGCAGAACAACCGGCTGATGCCACCGAGTCCCCAGACCTCACCGAACCCGCCGATGTGGCCGAACCCGCAGAGACGGCAGAACAATCGGCCGACGCGCCGGATCAATCGCCCGACCCCGCTGCTGAAGAGGTCTCTGGCTGATCTCAGACGATCGTGGAGATTATCCCGTGGTCGTGGAGGAACTCGGCCAGCCCCTCCACCAGCGGCAGTGCGGCCACCTCGGAGAGAGGGCACCAGCGGGCCTCCGAGGCGTCGCTCCCGGCGACGGGGGTGACGTCACCGGTCACGGTCGCCTCGAAGTCGAGGATCACGAAGTGATGGTCGTCGCTGATCCGCTCCACCCAGCCGACCAAGGGACCGCACACGCCGCGCAGGCCGGTCTCCTCGTGCATCTCCCGCACCACCGCCTCCATCAGCGTCTCCCCCGGCTCCACCCGGCCTCCGGGAACGGACCACTCCCCCGCCGCGGGCTCGCGGCCCCGCCGCACCAGCAGTAACTCGTCGCCCCGGCGGACGATGGCGCCGACCGCAACCTCGGCCCGCTCGATCATGGAAGCTCAGGCCGGCAGGGCGCGGTGCACGGTTATGGCCCGGGCTGTGAGGCCGTGCGTCTCGAAGAAGTTCTTGGTGTCGCGGTCTCCGGGCAGTGCCAGGCTGTCCACCCCGATGCAGCCTCGTCGAGCGGCCCACGCCAGCAGCAGCTCCATCATGGCCTCGCCCACCCCCACGCCGCGGGCGTCGGGGAGCACGTAGATGTCGCTGACCCGCCCCACCGCCGTGCCGTCGTGAAGCTCCACGAGGCGGACCGCTCCGTAGCCCACCACGGCCTCGTCGATGGTGCCCACCACCACCAGCGCATCGTCGTCGCGCCGATCCCGGGTCAGGCTCTCGATCTGGGGATCGGGCCGGGCCTCAAGCTGAGACCACACCCCTCCGCCGCGCCGCTGGGCCAGCTCAGCCGTGGCCTGGGCCGCCAGCCGGGCCACATCGGCGATATCGGCCTCGGCCGCTCGCCTTGCCCCTTCGACGATGGAGGTCATCGGTCGGATCGGGCGGCGAGCATGAAGCGGATGCTCAGCCTCCGAGAATCCTCTCGATCGACTCGCAGGGCTCCTCGCCCGACGGGCACACCGGCGCCGAGCGCGAGCCGAACTGGCTGACGCTCACGATCAGGAAGCATTGTCCGCAAGTCCACTCGTCTGAGCGGGGCGGCGCAACCACCGTCGTGGTCTTGGCCTCGACAGCTTCCTCCTCCTCGTCCTCCTCGTCGTCGTCGCTGGCCGCAATGCGGTCGCGGAGGATCTCCTCCAAGTCGGCCTCGACGTCGCTGGGATGGACGTCGTCGTCGTCCTCGTCGTCGACCGGTGCGGGCACATCGTCGTCGTCCTCGTCGTCGTCATCGCCGTCGTCGTCCTCGTCGAGATCGCCGTTGTCGCCATCGAGCGTGTCGTCCTCGTCGAAGTCCTCGTCGCCGTCGAAGTCTTCCTCGCCGTCGAACTCATCGTCGAAATCGTCGCTGAGGTCGCCGTCGAAGTCGTCGGCTTCGCTGAAGTCGTCGGCGTCGGTGTCGCCGTCGAATTCTTTGCCGTCGAGAGGGTGGTTCTTGCTCATCGCTTCAAGCTCAGTCGGCTCCGGGGGTTTGGGGGCGGATCATAGGCACAGATCGGCGAGGCGCAACTGCATTGCGAGCACTCGCTGGCACTGTTCGCTCAACGCTCGGCCTCGAGGCCTCCGTCGTCGGTGGCACTGCGGGCGACGGAGGGGTCTGAGGAGGGATGAGGCTGGACCGACCGAAGCTTCTCCGCCCGCTTCTCGGCGTCGAGTCGGCCCAGGCCTCCGTCGTCGGCGTGATCTACGAACGACATCAGCTCGGCCACCGCGGCGTGGCCCGCCTCGGTTGCGATGAGCGTGTGCATCCTCTGGCACACCCGGCGGTAGGCCGGATGGCCCTGGGGGGTGGTCCGCAGTTCCAGCATGTGCATCGCGGCGCGGGCGTTGAGCTGCATCGAGTACCGGATCCGGTAGGCGAGCGCCACCGCGTAGGAGGCCTGATCGCTGAACTCGGCGCTCACGGCCTCATAGAGCCGGGCCGAGCGGGCCATGACCGCGTCGAAGCTCTCGTCGACACCGGCCGCGTCCACCGCGGCGGGGCGCACATAGCCGTGGCGGGTGGACAGCGGCTGCCATTCGATGGTGAGCATCCGGTGGCGCTGCAGGTCGCGGAATGCCCCGTAGTCCGACAGCACGTCGAAGCGGTAGTAGACGCGCTCCAGCGCCCGGCCGGGTCGGTGGCGGCGGTTGCGGCGGTCTCCGCAGTAGGCCCGCACCACTGCCACCCGCTCGTCGGCCGACATGGACCTAACCCTCGACTCGACGGTTAGGTCAGCCAGCGAGGTGTGGGGATAGAGCATCGCCGCGATCATCTTGATCTCGCCGTCGGGGTCGTAGTCCACTAGCTCGACCGAATCGTCGGCGACCGGCCCCCCCACCGCGTCGCCGAAGATGCGGGCGGCTGTCTCGTCCATGGCGGCCCGGTTGTCGGCCAGGTAGCGCGATGTGAGCTCGCCCCGGTCGGGCAGGTCCACCCGCTTGAGGAACGACGGGATCACCTTGCGCAGCTCGGTGAGCATCATCTCGGCGTAGGAGCGGGCCTCGGGCAGCGGATGGGCCCGCATCCGCAGCAGCAGCGCCTCGTAGGCCTGGCCGGGGCCGTAGATCCCGACGTTGCTCAGCGACGCGGCCGGCAGCAGGCCGCGCACCGAGTCCAGCGCCCGGGCCTTGATGGCCTGGCGGTAGGCGAAGTCGGAGTCGCCAGGTGCCTTGGGGGTGTTGTCGCGGAAGAAGCTCTGCATGACCGGCACCAGCTCGGAATAGGCACCGAACATGCGGTCGATGTCGCCCACGTAGCGGGTGCCGAGCGACGAGTTGAGCACCTCGGTGTCGCGGTAGTACCGGTAGCGGCCGCCCAGCCGCTGGTCGTAGGCGATGTAGCGGGTGCTCTGCTCCAGGTAGGCCATCAGCCGGCCCCATTCGAGCACCTTGGTCAGAAGGTTGGAGGCCTGCTCGCAGGCCAGGTGCACGCCGCCGAGTTGGGCCACCGAGTCGTCGCCGTACTCGAAGAACACCCGGTCATAGAGCGCCTCGGCCCGGCGCAGGCCGACGGTGGCGTCGATGGTGGCGTCGCCGGTGATGTCGAGGTCGTCTACGAACTCGTCGAGGAACAGCCGCCGCAGGCTCGACATCGACCGGGAGTAGCGGGCGAACAGCGCTCCCTTGACCACCTCGGGCAGGTTCACCAGCGCGAACACGGGCTGGTCGAGGTTGGTGAAGTAGCGGCGCAGGATGTCGGCTTCGTCCGCCGAGAAGGACTCGGCCGCGTACAGATTCACGAGGGGTGACCTTAGGGGCGCGGCCAGCCCGCAGCGCGGATCGCGCCCGGCCCTGTCGCCCGACGCGCTTGCCTGCCCGCTCGGCCTGCTATTGCGCGGATTGGAACTCGGCTCGCACGGCGGGCAGCACGGCGTCGTCCAGCCAGCAATCGACCGCGGTCATGGCCAGGGCCTTGGCCCCGTCGATCACCGCGGCGTCGCCGGAGGGGCCGCGGGCGTGCTCGGCGAAGGCGGGAGTGTGGATGGGCACATCGTCGGGCGCGACCTTGATCATGGGATGGATGGACGGCACGGTGTAGCTCACGTTGCCCATATCGGTGCTGCCCACCACCCGAGCGCCGGGATCGGGCGAGAGGGTGCGGCCCAGGGCTTCGAGATTGGCCAGGTAGCGGTCTATCAGGGTCGGGTTGTCGTTCATGTCGGCGTAGGCGGGGTCGGCCCAGGCGATCTCGACTTCGCAGCCGGCCGCGTCGGCGCCGGCCCGCAGGCAGGCCACCACCCGCTCCTTCAGCGCCTCCAGAGACGTGAGGTTGGTAGAGCGCACGTACCACTCGGCCGCGGCGGTGACCGGCACGATGTTGGGCTTGGCGCCGCCGTCGGTGAACACGCCGTGGATGCGCTCGTCGTCGCGGATGTGCTGGCGCAGCGCGGCGACGGCGTTGTAGCCGAGCACGGCCGCGTCGAGGGCGTTGCGGCCCTTCTCGGGGGCGGCCGCGGCGTGGGCGGCGGCGCCGGTGTAGCTGGCCGTCAGCCGATGCACCGCCACCGCGTGGAACACGCTGAGCTCGTGGTTGGCGGGATGCACCATCATGGCCGCGTCCACGTCGGAGAAGGCGCCCTGGCGCAGCATCAGCTCCTTGCCGCCGCCGCCCTCCTCGGCGGGAGTGCCGACCACCGCTACCCGGGCGTCGGCCTCGCCGGCCATCGAGGCCAGGGCCAGGCCCGCGCCCAGGCCCGAGGCGGCGATGATGTTGTGTCCGCAGGCGTGGCCGATGCCGGGCAGGGCGTCGTATTCGCACACCACCGCCACCGTCGGGCCGTCGCCGTCGCCGGCTCGGGCCTCGAAGGCGGTGTCGACGCCGTAGGCCCGGCGCTGCACGGCCAGGCCGTGGTCATCGAGCACGCCGGTGAGCAGATCGTGGGCGTGGTGCTCCTCGAAGCACAGCTCGGGCCGGGCGTGGATGCGGTGCGAGACGTCGAGCAGTTCGGGGGCGAGACGGTCGATCTCGTCGCAGACCCGCCGCTTGGCTTCAGCAATGTCCATGGCCGCGATACTAGAGCCCCAGCCCGCACCGCCCATGAGCGGCGACGAGGGCCGGAGCGAGAGGGGCTAGCGCGGCGGCGTGGCCGGCCCGGTGTCTTTCGGCGCTCGCGGCTGGGGTGAGCTGGGGATCCAGACCTCGAGAGCGCCGGGCTCGACCCGCAGACTCAGCGTGCGGGCCCGGCCCGCGTCCACGCCGTCAAGGTAGACGTCGAGCGCAGGATCCAGTTCGTATTGCGACGCGGCGCTGCGGCGCTGGGTGATCTGGGGATGGGGGACGTGGGTGCCCGACATCAGCCGACGGCGGGCCGCGAGCCGCACCCGCAGCGGAGGATCGGCGTCGAACACATCGAGGCGCCCGTCGCCGGGATGCGACCGCGGCGCCGCGTTCCAGCGGCCCACGAACGAGGCGTTGGCCGCCACCAGCAGCCGCCCCCGCCACCAGGATCTCCGGGCGATGAGGTGGGCCACAAACCAGTGGAGCCGGCCGTCCACCAGCGCCGCCCCCACATCGACCGCCACCCGCATCCCGGCCGCGCCCGGCGGCGGGGAATCCGCGGATGTCGAAGCCACCCCGAGAGTGCGGGCCAGATCGCCGCCGGTCAACACCACCGGCGGCACGCCGCGGCCGGCCCTGCGAGCGTCAGCCACGACCCCGCCCGCCTCGGAGTCGGTGCGGGCCGCCACCGCATCAGCCGGGATCTCCCCCTCCACGCCGAAGTCGACCCCCCAGCCAGGCCCCCGCTCCCCGATCACCACTTCCGCATCCCTGACATTGATCGATCAAGGAGCATCAAGCGACAGGTGGGTCGGCAAGTCCCGCCTGGCATGCAGCACGCGCCAGACGTCGATGCGGTCGTCCGCTGGTACATAGAAGATGAGGTACGGGAATCTCTGCAAGTGCCAGCTCCTCAACTCGGGAATCTCGAGTTCGAACGCGAATCGGAGTGATCCGCTGTTCGGATAGCGGAGGAGATGGCTGACGGCGTTCTCGAGCGCGTCGACGAAGTCGAGTGCCGTTCTCGCACCGGCCTCGCGGCGGTAGTGGTCGACCGCGGCCTCAATGTCGCGCGAGGCGAGAGCGTGGAGGTCGACCTGCAATGATCGTGATCAGGTGTCAGAGATGCGGTGTCGGAGCGCGGCAAAGTAGGCGGCGTCTGCCTGGCCAACGACTGGAGCGCTGGCGCCCTCGAGGAGCGCTTCCCGGAGTTCGCGGCGGGCGCGGTCCTGCCGGATGAGTTCACGGACGTACTCGCTCGTGGATCCATAGTGGCCGTGGCTGACCTGGGAGTCGACGAAGTCCTTGAGTTGGACAGGGAGCGACACGTTCATGGTGGACATGGCCTCAGAGCATAGTGGCTTGGCATGCCTTGCCAAGCCACTATGGGGTTACGCGGCTCGGCGGCTATCGCGGCGGGGAGCTGTGCTCCACGACGGTGAGGCGGTCGCTGAGCTGGCCGAGACGCACCGTGCCCTCATTGGGGGCGACGTGGACGCGGGTCCGAAGCCGTCCCCGGCCGCTGCCGGCGAGACGCCCTGGCTGGCGAGCCTAGATATGCTGGCATACATGGTTCGCACCACCATCAAGATCCCGGAAGAACTCGACGCCCGGCTTCGGCACGAGGCCAAGCGTCGCAACACCACGATCTCCGCGTTGACCCGAGAGGCCATCGAGAACCACCTCGGTGCTGGGCGCACGCTCGGCGCGGCTGCTGCCGGTCGCAGCGGCCGGGCCGATGTGTCCGAGCGCATAGAGGAGCTTCTCGCCAGCGAGGTGCTGTCATCTCGCTGATCGTCGATGCCGGGCCGCTCTACGCCTACATCGACGCCGACGACCGGCATCACACGGCCAGTCTCGAACTGCTCAACACCCATCGGGGTCCGCTCATCGTTCCCGTCCTCGTCGTGACCGAGGTCGCCTACCTGGTCGGCACCCGGCTCGGCCCGGATGCGGAGGTGCGCTTCATCGGCGATCTTGCCTCGGGCGACCTTCAGGTTGAGCCGGTCGCCGCGAGCGACTGGCTGCGGATAGCCGAACTCGTGCACAGATACCGCGATCTGCCCCTGGGCACCGTCGATGCCTCGGTTGTAGCCGCAGCAGAGCGTCTCGGCGCCACCACCGTCGCCACCATCGACCGGAGAGACTTCTCGGTGGTCAGACCACGCCACTGTGGCCGTCTCCGCATGCTCCCCTGATCTAACTTGCCTCCTGCGGCCTGCAGATGTTGGCGACTGTCTGGGGCGACACGCAAGCCTTGTCAGCGATGTCCCGGAGCGAGGCGCCGTTGGCATGCGCTAGCCGGATCGCGGTTTCCCACAGGGTCCGAGTCTCGTCTTTGTGTCGAGTCATCCGTTCGACGACGCTCAGCGCGGCTGCCCTGGAACTGCTCGAGACCTCGATGTCCTCAAGCTCCCAACGTGAGATGGTCTTGCTCATTCTGCCTCCCCAATTGCCCTCAAGAGCTTGGCGATGACCTCCCGGATAATGACGGCGGCCACGAGTTCGTCGCTGCGACGCTCGAGAATCTCGGCGATGCCGCCGAGTGCTTCGAGCGTGTGGGCGAGTTCCGCCTCATCGAGTTCGAGCGTGATCCGCTCGCCGCGACTCTAGCCAATTGACAGATCGTCCATCGTCTGCACATACATGTCTGCTCGGGTTTGACAGCTCTCGTCATTCGGCTGGGTCGATGGTTCCTGAGAGGGCTACTACTCCCCGGTTGAGGGCTTGGACTGCCTGGTGTGCGGTGGCTGACGTTTCGGGGTTGGGCGCGACTGCGGCTATCCGGCGGGCCAGGTCGATCACCTGTTTCATGTTGCGCACGAAGTCGCCGGCTGAGAAGCCCTCGTCCTGCACCGCCTCGAACGGTTCTCCGGTCGCCCAGCGGTGCGCCGCAGGGGCGAAACCTGGCTCCAGCGGCCGGCTCGGGTCGAGGCCGACGCTTCGCTCGGTGCGGTGCAGATCGTCGACCGCGGCGCCGATGCGGCGGAGGCGGCGGTGGGCCGCGCCGGAGGGGATCCACACCTCGGGCCTCGGACCCGGCGAGCGGTGCTCGTAGGTGAACGCCGACAGCACCGAGGCCAGCTCGGGCGGCGACAGGCCGTCGAGCAGCCCGCCCGAGAGGGCCTCGGCCACGGCCAGGTCGGCCTCGTGGAAGATGCGCGATACCAGCGTCCCCGAGTCGGTGAGGGTCCAGCTGTCGAGGTGGCCCCGCTCTCGCAGCACGCCGGCCACCGCGTCGAAGCGGCGGGCCAAGTCGGCGGGCTCCGCCGACTTCGCCTGGTACTGGGCGAAGGAGCGGCCCATCAGGTCTCGGGCCGCCTCGGCCGATGCGCGGCCCAGGAGCCCGGCCACCATGTTGTAGGTGGGACGGAAGGCCGAGCGCAGCTCGAAAGAGCGGCTGGTTGCCAGTCGGGCCGTCTGCTCGAAGGTGCAGTCCGGCGACCACAGCGCCACCGCCCAGCCCGCCTCGTCGATGCCTCGGCGCCCGGCCCGCCCCGTGAACTGCGTGTACTGGGCGGCGCTGAGCAGGGCGGTGCGCTGGCCGTCGAACTTGACCGGCTTGTCGATCACCACGCTGCGGGCCGGCATGTTCACCCCCAGCGCCAGCGTCTCGGTGGCGAACACCACCTTCACCAGCCCCTCGGCGAAGCACTGCTCCACCGTCTCCTTGAACACCGGCACCATGCCGGCGTGGTGCGAGGCGATGCCCAGGCGCAGCCGGTCGGCCCAGCGCTCGGTGCCCAGCGCGGCCCGATCGGCCGGGTCGAGGAGGCCGAGGCGGGCCTCGACCACCTCGTCGATGCGGGCCACCTCGGCGTCGTCGGTGAAGCGGGCCCCGTCGCGCACCAATCGGGCGGCGGCCTGGTCGCATCCCTTGCGGCTGAACACGAACCAGATCACCGGCAGCAGGCCCCGCTGCTGCAACTCCGCCAGCAAGTCGACCCGCCGGGGCGGCCGCCACTGCGTGCGCGGGCGGTTCCCGGGATGTTGGCCCCGCGGCGAGCCGCGGGGGCGGCTGCGCGGGTCGCGGTTCGATCCGCGGGGATCGCCGTGTCGCGGCCCTCGCCTGCCTCGATGCTCACGAGACGGGGCGGGGGCGTCGAACCGGCTGCCCTCGGGGTTGGGCCTGCCGTCTGTGAGGGTGGGCACGATCCTCACCGTGTCGGAGCGGCGGCGGCCCACCGCATAGAGGTTGGTGAGCGGCACCGGCCGGCGCGACTCGACCACCACCGCAGTCGGGCCGTGCACTTGCTTGAGCCAGCCGCCGAGCTGCTCGTGGTTGGAGACGGTGGCCGACAGGCACACCAGCACCACGCTGGAGGGCAGGTGCAGGATCACCTCCTCCCACACCGGGCCTCGGTACGGGTCCTCCAGGTAGTGCACCTCGTCGAGCACCACCGCGGCGAGCCGGTCGTCCACCGCCGAGGCGTAGAGCATGTTGCGCAGCACCTCGGTGGTCATCACCACCACGTCGGCGTCGCCGGCGATCACGTTGTCGCCCGTCAACAGCCCCACCCGCTGCGGGCCGAGCCGGCGCCGCAGATCGCGGTACTTCTGGTTGGACAGCGCCTTGACAGGAGTGGTGTAGAAGGCCCGCCGGCCCGCGGCCAGGGCCCGGTCGATGGCGTGGTCGGCCACGACCGTCTTGCCCGAGCCGGTCGGCGCGGTCACCAGCACCGAGCGTCGGGCGTCGAGGTGCTCGATGGCGCGGCGCTGGAACTCGTCGAGCACGAACCCGGCGCCCGACGAGTCGATCATGGCTGGAGGCTCACCTAGTTGCGTCCGCTCTTGGCCGCCTCGCGCTTTCGCCTCCGGCGGCCGGTCAACACGCCCCAAAGGATCGAGATCTCGTAGAAGGCGTACATCGGCACCGACAGCGCCATCAGGGTGAACGGGTCGCCGCTGGGGGTGATGACCGCCACCAGCACCACGATCCCCACAACGGCGTAGGAGCGGACCCGGCGCAGGGTCCGGTTCTCGACGACGCCCATGGCCTGCAGGCCGATGAGCACTATCGGGAACTGGAAGGCCACCCCGAAGGCCACCATCATCTTCACCACGAAGCTCAGGTAGCGCTGTGGACTGAACAGCGACACCAGGTCCGGTCCGCCGATGCTGACCAGGAAGTCGAGGGCTCGGGGCAGGCTCCAGTAGGCCAGTCCGACGCCCATGAAGAACAGCAGCACGCCCGCGGCCACGAACGGCACCGCATAGCGCTTCTCGTGGCGGTAGAGGCCGGGCGCAATGAAGCGCCAGCCCTGCCACAGCACCACCGGCATGGCCACCGACAGGCCCGCATACCCGGCCACGGTCAGGCGCACCCTGAACGGCTCCAGGGGGTCGGTGACGAACAGGTTGCAGCCGCCGTCGGGGCCGAACAGCTGCGAATCGATCCTGTCCTGGATGGGGAAGGTCCGGCAGTACGGCTCCAGCAGGAAGTCGAGGATGAACGGGTAGAGGATCCAGCAGGCGATGCCGCCCACCGCCACCGCGATGGCCGACTTGATCAGACGGTTGCGAAGCTCGCCCAGATGCTCCATGAGCGTCATGTGGCCGCCCTCGCTGGGAGCCGTGTGATCGACTGCGTCGGTCATCGCGTCCTAATCAGGCCGCGTCGTCGGCACGAGGCTCGGACTCCGGCTCGCCGGCTTGCGGCGCACCAGGGTCCGATTCGGCGCCATTGGACGCATCGGGCACTTGCCCAGCGGTGCCGGATCCGTCGGGAACCGGTCCGACTTGGTTCGACTCTCCAGGGGCCGACTCGGCCTGGTCCGGCCTGTCGAGCACCGGCTCGGCCGCAGCGTCCGATTCTTCGCCGCTGGGAGTCGCCGGGGGCGGGCTCACGCTGGCGGCGGCGGTGCCCCACGAGACCGGTCCGGGGGCTACCACGCTGGTGCTGCCGTCGGTTGTCTTGGCCTTGGCTGCCCCCGCGCCCTTGTCCTGGGACTTGGTCGCCTGGCGCGGATCGGCGGCTTTCAGCGTGTCGGTCAACTCCTTGAGCGGCTTCTGGGTGGTCTCGCGCAGATCCTTGTCGGCTGCCTTCAGGTCAGCGGTTGCGTCTCGCAGGGGCTCGGCCGCCTCGCGCAGTTCCTGTTGGAAGCCTTGGCCGATGCGGCGGATCTCGCCGACCACTTTGCCCACCTGGCGAACGGCCGGGGGCAGCTTGGTCGGCCCCAGCACGATCAGGGCAACGAGCAGGATGACAAGGATCTCTCCCCCGCCCAGATTTCCCACCCCGCCAGCCTAGCTAGGAGGGGGTGAACGGCTGCCTACCGGGATCTGGGGGCGCGATCGGGGCGCAGCCGGTCGGCCGCGGCTCGGGTGGCTTCGGCGTGGTCGCCCAGCCGGGACGCGTGGCGTGACAGTTCGTCTCCGGCCACGGCCGCCGACGACGACCTGCGCAACGCCGCCGTCAGATCCGCGGCCGCGCTGCCCACGGCCCGCAGACCGGCGATGAGCGCCCCGAGAGCAATGACGATGGCCGCGGCCGGCACCAGCATCCACACGGCGGCCACCATACTTGGCGCCTCAGTCAGTGAAGCTGGCCAGCGTCTCCATCATCCGGTCTACGTGGTCGCTATACACCCCGTCGATTCCGGCGTCTACCAGCTCGGCGATGTGGCGGGCCTGCTGGGCGTCCCAGCCCAGGGTGAACAGCCCGAAGCGGTGATAGAGCGTGGTGAGTCCGCCGTTCCAGTCCTCGCGGTGGAAATTCACGGCGTCGATGCCGGCCGCGGCCAAATCGGCGGCGTGGCGCTCCGGTCCCCGCCCCAGGCGGTCCAGGCGAGTGGAGTGGACCAGTCGCACTTCGGGCGCGACCGACCGCCAGGCTTGCAGCACGCCGACGTTGTGATGGCAGATCCACAGTCGCTCGGCCGCGCTGTGCTCCCGGCCTGCCGAGATCAGGCCCGCGAAGGCGTCGGGGTCCTTCACATCGACGCTCAACTGCAGATCGGTTCCGCAGTGCTCGTAGAAATCGCCGATGGTGGGGATGTGGTTCGGCAGCCGGACTCGGGGCAGCCTGGCGATCCTTCGGCCCAGGATCCGCCGGGACGCCAGCGTGGGCAGTCCCCCCACCGCGCCGTCGTGGTTCAGCACGATCTCGCCGTCGGCGGTGACCCAGGCGTCGGTCTCGATGCCAGTGGCACCCATTTCGCGGGCCAGCGAGAACGCGTCGAGGGTGTTCTCCAGGGCGTGGGCCCGGGCCCCTCGGTGAGCGAAACCGATGGGCGGCACCAGCAGAGCCGGTATTCGGGTAGTCATCAGGCACCCGTTACGCAGTCCGCCGACGCAGACAACTCCGACTGTGCATCAGGCACTTCAGGCAACCGGGCTGTACATCTCAGCGTGCTGCCAGTCGTCGCGCATCCATCGCGCGGTGCATCAGGCACTTCACGCAACCGGGCTGTGCGGCGGACTACAGGCCGCCGATGTCGCTGGGGGGCCAGATCTTCATGAAGGCCCGACCCACGATGTCGTCGGTGTCGATGGGTCCGAAGAAGCGGCTGTCGCGGCTGTCCTCGCGGCTGTCGCCCAGCACGAGGACCTTGCCCTCGGGCACCTCGCAGCGCAGCGAGTCGGCGTCGTTCAGGCAGCCCGGGATAGCCGCCTTGGGGAGGGTCGACTCGCCGTCGGACAGGTAGGGCTCCTCCAGTCGGGCGCCGTCGATGTAGACCCGGTCGTCGCGGATCTCGAAGGTCTCGCCGCCCAGCGCCACCACCCGCTTGATCAAGTCGTCGACCCCCGGACTCTGGCCGGGGCTGTCGAAGACCACCACATCGCCTCGGTTCACGTCGTGCAGGCGGTATCCAAGCTTGTACACCACCACCCGGTTGTCGATCATGAGGGTCGGCTCCATCGAGCCCGACGGGATGATGAACACCTCCACCAGGAAGGCCTTGAGCAGCAGGGCCAGCCCCAGGGCGCAGACCAGCACCACCAGCCACTCGACGGCCGCGTGCATCGCGCTGCGCCTCCGATCCGGCGGCGAAGCCTCGTCGCCGCGGTCGCCCGGCTCAGCCGGCTCTCCCGTGGCATTGCTGCCTAGCGCCGTATGGACTGCCTCACCCTGGCCAGCACCCGACACCGCAGGCTTTCTCGCGGCATTGCTGCCTAGCGCCGCCAGCACTGCCTCATCCTGGCTGCCGCATGGTGCCTCGGGCTTTGGGTCGGCGGGCTCGCCGGTTCGGGCCGTTGTTCCACCGGTCACCGGCGGTAGCGCTCCAGCATCCGCGCCGCGGTGGACGACCGCAGGTTCGGGTCGATGGTCTCGTGGCTGGCGACGATCTCCCCGTGCGGTCCGAGCTGCACCAGTAGCCGGGCCAGCCACGACTCGCCCGCCACCGCGAACACTGCCTCGACGCTGCCGTCAGGATGCACGGTTCGCTGCCGCGCCGGGTAGTACTCGGCGGCCCAGGCGGCCTCGGGTGCCAGCCGGATCGTGACCGTGCGGTCCACGCTGTCCACCGACAGCGACGGTGCGGGGCCCGCAGGCAGCGCGACCTCCGCAGGAGAGGCCGTCACCGTGAGCGTGCGGATCCGGTCCACCCGGAACACCCGCTCCGCGCCGGAGCGGTGGCACCAGCCGAACAGGTACCAGGCGCCGTCATGGCTCAACAGCCGGGCCGGATCGACCGCCCGCGAGGTCATGGCGTCACGCCCCTGCGAGTAGTACTCGATCTCGATCCGCCGCCGCCCATCGATGGCCCGGCGCAGGTCGTCGAGGGTCTGAGCCGGAGCCTGGCCCAAGCACACGTCTATGTGGTCGTCGGCGCCGGAATCGCCCGATCCGAGTGACAGGCGCAGCTTGGTGAGAGCTCGAGACAAAGGAGCGGACGCAGCCTCGTCATCGCCCGCGCCCGCCTCGGACATAGCGAGCACGGTGCGGCCCGCGGCCAGCAGCCGGGTCGCCTCCTCGGCGGTGAGCCGCATCGGCTCGGAAAACCAGTCCGCGTAGGCGATGTCGACGATGCCGTCGGAGATGTCGACATCGATCAGGGTGTCGGGGGTGAACGGGTGAACTCCCACGAAGAACAGCCGCTTGGTGAGGTCTTCGAGCAGTTGATCGCCGGGGTAGTCGAAGCGGGCCGCGATGTCGTCTAGGTGGGCGCCGCCCTGCTCCACCACCCAGGGGATGACCCCCAGCAGGCGGGCCATGCGCTCGGTGACCGAAAGCTTAGCCCCGTTCGCCGCAGTCACCGCTTCCACCCCGTCACCCTAACCAGCCCGGTTCAAGCCGGGTTCCAGCCGAGTTCTGGCCGGGTTTCAAGTCAGCGCCTCCAGCCAGGCCGCAAAATCGTCTCGCAGCCATTGGGGCTCGAGCACCTCGGCGTGCTCGAGGAACTCGATCACGAACGCTCTGAGCGCGGCGAGATCGCGCACCTGCAGCGTGAGCACCACCGAGCCATCGGGGCGGCGCTCCCCGTCGGCGCCGGCGCGATGGCAGGCCCAGCCAGCCTGGTCGGCGTCGACCAGCACCCGGACCTCGACCGGCTCGGCCGGGCCGAACTCCCACGGCTTCAAGGCACCAGGATCGGGCCCCTCCCCCACCGGGTTGGCGGCCGGACCCCGGTCGGCCACCTCGCCGTCGATGCGGTCCACGCGGAACATGCGGTCGGCGGACTGCTCCACGTCCCAGCCCACCAGATACCAGTGGCCGCGGTGAAACGACAGGCGCCAAGGCTCCACGCACCGCGGCGCGTCCCGGTAGGCGAAGGTCACCGCCCGGCGCCCGACGGCGGCCGCCACCAGCCGCGACAACGACTCGTGGAAGGGCAGCTCGCCCACCGCCTCAACCGGCGGGATGCTTCCGCCGCCGCCGAGCCGGGCCAGGCCCGTGCCCGCACCGCCTTCGAGGCGCACCAGGTTGGTGGCCAGGTGCAGCACGGCCAACTCGTCGGGCTCGAAGCGAAGGTCTCGGCCCGCGTACTGCCCGGCCGGGATTCGGTAGCCCTCAACTGGAGGGTCGAGCCGGTAGAGGGTTGAGACTTCGATGGGCACCCCGATGGCCCGCAGGTCAGCCTTGTCGCGCTCGAACGTCCGACGGAAGGCGGCCTTGTCGTCCGCGTAGGCACCGGCCATGCGCTCGCGCAGTTCGTTGGCGCTGAGCGGACGCGACGCGTCGAGCAGCGCCGCAGTGAGGTTCAGGAGCCGTTCGAACTTGTCCATGATGTGAAGGGCTACAGGGAGGCGATCAGCTTCTCCACCCGCTCGTCGTGGGACTTGAACGGATCTTTGCACAGCACCGTCCGCTGGGACTGATCGTTGAGCTTCAGGTGCACCCAGTCGACGGTGTAGTCCCGCCTGCGCTCCTTGGCCCGGCGGATGAACTCGCCCCTCAGGCGGGCCCGGGTGGTGGCCGGAGGATGCTCTACCGCGTGATGGATCTCGGCCTCGGTCACCAGCGTCTCCACCATCCCCCGATGTTGCATGCAGTAGTAGAGGCCCCGGTTCTGGCTCACATCGTGGTACTGCAGATCCACCAGGGCCACCCGAGGGTCGGCCAGCTCCAGCCCGTGGCGCTGGCGATACGACTCCACCAAGTGGTGCTTGACCACCCAGTCGATCTCGCGGTCGAGCTGGAGCGGATCCTGCTCGATGGCGGTCAGGCAGTACTCCCACATGGTGAGAGCCTTCTTCTCCTCGTCGGAGAGGTCGTGGTGCTCGGCGTAGCGCAGGGCCCGGTTGAGGTACTCCGACTGGATCTCCAGCGCGCTGACCTCCCGGCCGGTGGCGAGGCGCACCCGGCGCCGGCAGGTGATGTCGTGGCTGATCTCGCGGATGGCCCGGATCGGGTTCTCCAGGGTCATGTCCCGCAGCACCACTCGGGGGTCCTCCAGCATTCGCAGCATCAGCGCGCACGCTCCGACCTTGAGGAAGGTGGTGTACTCGCTCATGTTGGAGTCGCCCACGATCACGTGCAGGCGGCGGAAGCGCTCGGCGTCGGCGTGGGGCTCGTCGCGGGTGTTGATGATCGGGCGCGACCGGGTGGTGGCCGACGACACCCCCTCCCAGATGTGCTCGGCCCGCTGGCTGATGCAGTACATGGCGCCCCGGGCGGTCTGCAGCACCTTGCCCGCCCCCGCGTAGATCTGGCGGCTGACCAGGAACGGGATCAGCACCTCGGCGTAGTCGCTGAGGTCGTCGCGGCGGCTGGTGAGATAGTTCTCGTGGCAGCCGTAGCTGTTGCCGGCCGAGTCGGTGTTGTTCTTGAACAGGAACACGTCGCCGCGGATTCCCTCCTCGGCCAGCCGCTCCTCGGCGTCGCCCAGCAGGCGCTCGACGATGCGCTCGCCCGCCTTGTCGTGCACCACCAGGTCATGAGCCGAGTCGCACTCCGGGGTGGCGTACTCGGGATGGCTGCCCACGTCGAGGTACAGGCGGGAGCCGTTGCCCAGGAACACGTTGCTGCTGCGCCCCCACGACACCACCTTGCGGAACAGGTAGCGGGCCACCTCGTCGGGGCTCAGCCGGCGCTGGCCCCGCAGCGTGCAGGTGACGCCGTACTCGTTCTCGATGCCGAAGATGCGCCGCTGCACCCCGCCACGGTACTCCCCGCCGCCGCCCGGCAACGGGTCGGCCCGGATGCGGCTACCCGGTGAGGATGGCAGCTAGCTCTTGGTCGGTTAGGCGACGGAAGGCTCTTCGGCCGTTGCCTCGATCTAGCACCGCGGCTTCCAGGCTCTCGGCGCTGAGGGTGCGCTCTGGGCCGGCCAGGGCTGACACGGCGGCTCGCACGCCGGCGGCCAGCGAGCGGGGGGCCTCGGGCAGGGCCGCCTCGAAGCGCTCCGATATCTCCTCGGTCTCGCCGCCGAGCACCACCCAGTCGTCCTCGTCGGCCACGGTGCCGTCGTAGAGGATGTGGAACAGCTGGTCTCCGGCGCCGTCGTCGGACAGGCCGATCTCGGCCACCAGGATCTCCACCTCCATCGGCTTGAGCTCGTGGGTGAAGACATGGCCCAGGCTCTGGGCGTAGGCGTTGGCCAGGCTGCGGGCATCCACATCCTCCCGGCTGAAGGAGAAGCCCTTGAGGTCGGCGTGGCGCACCCCGGCGATGCGCAGTTGGTCGAACTCGTTGTAGCGGCCCACCCCGGCGAAGGCGATGCGGTCGTAGATCTCGCTCACCTTGCGCAGGGTGCTGGACGCGTTCTCGGCCACGATGGCGATGCCGCCCCGGTAGCGGAACGCGGCCAGGCTGCGGCCCCGGGCGATGCCCTTGCGGGCGTAGTCGGCCTTGTCCTTCATCATCTGCTCGGGCGGCGCGTAGAACGGCATCGTCATCGCAGATCAGCCTCTCGGGTTCCGGTCACGGCCCGACATCGTCATGACGTGTTCGCCTCATTGCCCTCGCGGCGGCCTCGATGGCGTCGCAGGAGCCGCTCGGTGCGGCGGCGCAGCTCGGCGTCCTCCAGGCGCTTGTAGCCGTCGGCATCGATCACCGCCACTACCGGGAACACGTCGCGCACCGGGTCGGGGCCGCCGGTGGCCGCATCGGCGTCGGAGGCCACGTAGAGCGCCTCCAGCATCAGATCGGTGGCCGCCGTCCGTGCCATCGACGGGCGGAAGCCCAGCTTCACCACCGTCTCGGCGTGCAGAGAGCCCGAGCCGGTGGCTGCGTGGTCGCGCTCCTCGTAGCGCCCGCCGGTGACATCGTACTCGAACAGCCGGCCCCGATCGGCGGCCAGGTCGAAACCGGCGAAGATCGGCACCACCACCAGGCCCTGCATGGCCGCGGGCAGGTTGGCCCTCACCATCTGGCCCAGCTGGTTGGCCTTGCCCTCGAGGCTGATCGGGGTGCCCTCCACCTTCTCGTAGTGCTCGAGCTGGAGCTGGAACAGGCGCACCATCTCGGCCGACGGGCCGGCTGCGCCCGCGATGGCCACGCCGGAGTGGCGGTCGGCGGGGAACACCTTCTCGATGCGGTGATTGCTGATCAGATGGCCCGACGTGGCCCGCCGGTCGCCGGCCAGCACCACACCGCCGTCGTAGCGGACAGCCACACAGGTCGTTCCGTGGGGGATCTCCACCGGCGCCTGCCCCGGGCCGAGCGCGCCCGACGCGTCGCCGCCTGCGGCGGTGCGCTGCAGCAGCGCGGCGAAGCTGGGGCCGGGATCGTCGTGCGGCCCGAAGCGGGGCAGGCTCACTCGGTGCCCTCCGCTGGAACCGCGGTGCTTGCCGCGGTCACTGGCCGCCCTTCTGGATGTAGCTCTTTACGAAGTCTTCGGCGTTGGTCTCCAGCACCTCGTCGATCTCGTCGAGCAGGTCGTCGAGCTGGGCCTTGATGTCGGAGCCCCGCTCCGACGCGGCCGGCGCTTCCTCCACCGACTGCTCACGGGACGCCGGCGCCGGCTTTCGGATCTGCTCACGTTCGGCCACTGGGTTCCTCCCCGCTCGGTGCTGTCCTGCGACAGGCTAGGGGCCGAGCGGATAGGCCGCACTCGTCCCAGCGTTCCCGACTGGCTCGGCGAGGCCCCGGGCCCAGCGGCCCGTGAGCGAAGCGAACAAGAGCGGGAATCACGACTCGAGCGGCCCGTGAGCGCAGCGAACAAGAGCGGGCACTCACGCGCCGGCTGCGCCCAAGCGGCGCAGCAGGTCCAACGCGGAGCTGCACTCGTCGAAGAGGGCGCCCACATGGGCGAAGGTGCCCCGGGTGGGCTCGGCCATCGCCACCCGCCGCAGCGAGCCCTCGCCCACGTCGAACACGATCGAGTCCCAGTTGGCCGCCACCACCTCCGCCGCGAAGCGCTGCAGGCACCGGCCCCGGAAGAAGGCGCGGGTGTCGGGCGGGGGCTCGGTCATGGCCCGGGCCGCGTCGGCGTCGTCCACCAGCGTCTCGAGCCCGGCCCGGGCCGCCAGCGACCGGCCCGGACGCAGATCGTGATACTGGATGTCGAGAGCTCGCAGCCGGGCGTCGTCCCAATCGAGGCGGTGGCGGTCGCGGAAGCCCTCCAGCAGCCGCAGCTTGGCCACCCAGTCGATCTGCGACGAGAGCTCCAGCGGGTCTCGCTCCAAGCCCGCCAGCACCGCCTCCCAGCGGCTCAACACCTCGTGAGCCACCGGGCCGCCCACCGTTTCGGCGCCGCGGGTATCCACATAGGCGCGGGCCGCGGCCAGCAGCTCCCACTGCGCGCCCAGCGCGGTGATGGTGGACCCGTCGGCCAGCTCCAGCGGCGCCCGCAGCGACAGGTTGCGGCTCACCTGGCGCAGCGCCGCCACCGGCGAGGCGAAGCGCAGCTCGCGCCCCGCGGCGTCGTCCTCGGTGAGGGCCATCACCAGTGCGGTGGTGCCCAGCTTGAGGAACGTGGCGGCCTGCGACATGTTGGCGTCGCCCACGATCACGTGCAGGCGCCGGTACTTGGCCGCATCGGCGTGGGGCTCGTCTCGGGTGTTGACGATGGGGCGCTTGAGGGTGGTCTCGAGGCCGACCTCCTCCTCGATGAAGTCCGCCCGCTGCGAGATCTGGTAGCCGGCCTCGTCAAGGCGCATCCCGGAGGTCTCGCTGCCCAGCTTGCCCGCCCCGCAGTAGATCTGGCGGGTCACGAAATGCGCGGTGGCGGCGGTGACGATGCGCGAGAACGGCACCGAGCGGCCCACCAGATAGTTCTCGTGGCAGCCGTAGCTGTTGCCCTTGCCGTCGGAGTTGTTCTTGTAGAGCACGATCTCCTCGTCGGGGGCCAGCAGCATCCGCACCGCCTCCATGGAACGGGCCGCGATCATCTCGGCGGCCCGGTCGTACAGCACCGCGGACCGGGCATCGGCGCACTCCGGGGTGGACAGCTCGGGGTGGGCGTGGTCGACGTAGTAGCGGGCGCCGTTGGTGAGCACCGCGTTGACCAGATGGGTCTCGATCTCGGGGGCCAGCGAGCCCGCGCCGGCGCCGCCCCGGGCGTCGTTGCCGGGAGTCTCGTCGGTGAAGTCCCAGCCCACCGCGGCCCGGCCCGGCTCGGGCGATTGGCCGGTGGCGATCAGGTAGGCGTTGATCAGCAGCGACGACGCCGAGATCGGATTGGGCTCCGCCGCCCCCCGATGAACTATGCCGTACTCGGTCTCCAACCCGACGGTCTTGGGGACAGCCATCGCCGGACGCTAGCCGGGGCCGGCGCCGGTCGAGGGGTCGTCGGCTAGAGGATCTGGGATAGGAACAGCCTGGTGCGCTCTTCGGCGGGGCTGGTGAAGAAGTGCTCCGGCGTGCCCGTCTCCACGATCTGGCCATCCTCCATGAAGATCACCCGGTCGGCGACCTCGCGGGCGAAGCCCATCTCGTGGGTCACCACCATCATGGTCATGCCCGAGGTGGCCAGCTCCTTCATCACGTCGAGCACCTCCTTGATCATCTCGGGGTCGAGCGCCGAGGTGGGCTCGTCGAACAGCATGATCCGCGGCTCCATGGCCAGCGCCCGGGCGATGGCCACCCGCTGCTGCTGTCCCCCCGACAGCTGGCCGGGGTACTTCTCGGCCTGCTCGGGGATGCCGACCCGCTCCAGCAGCGAGCGGGCCAGCTCCTCGGTCTCGCGCTTGGGCTTCTTGCGCACCCAGATCGGGGCCAGCATGATGTTGTCGAGCACGGTCAGGTGGGGAAAGAGGTTGAACTGCTGGAACACCATGCCCACCTCGGAGCGGATCTTCTCGATGTTGCGCAGGTCGTTGGTGAGCTCCACCCCGTCCACCACGATGCGGCCCTCCTGGTGGACCTCCAGGCGGTTGATGCAGCGGATCCAGGTGGACTTGCCCGAGCCCGACGGCCCGAGCACCACCACCACCTCTCGCTCCTTGATCACCGCGGTGATGCCGTCGAGGGCCTGGAAGTCGCCGAACCATTTGTTCACCCCCTCGCACACGATCATGTCGTCGCGGGCGGCGAGCTCCTCGGTCACGGCGGTGGTGGCGTCGCTTACGCTCATGGCTTGATCCCCCTGCGGTGTTGATCGGCGGGCGGCACGGCTAGCGCTCCCCCACTCCCAGCTTCTTCTCCAGCCGCTGGCTGTGCTTGGACATGCTGTAGGCGAAGATCCAGTAGACGAGGCACACGAACAGCAGGCCCTCGCGCTTCACGCCGAGGAACTGCGTCTGGGCCGGGATCACGCTGTTGGCCATCCTCAGCAGGTCGAAGATCCCGATGATGGCCAGCAGCGAGGTCTCCTTGAAGGTGGCGATCACCTGGCCGACCAGCGGCGGGATCGACACCCGCAGCGCCTGGGGCAGCACGATGAACACAGTGCGCTGCACGCCGGTGAGCCCCACCGCGTCGGATGCCTCGAACTGCCCGCGGCGCACAGCCTGCAGCCCGCCCCGCACGTTCTCGGCCAGGTAGGCGGCCGAGAAGAAGGTGTAGCCGAGGGTGGCCGCCGCGATCAGGCTGATGCTCATCCCGTCGGGCAGGAACAGCTTCAGGATCACCGCGCAGAAGATCAGGATGGTGATCAGCGGCACGCCCCGGATCACCTCGATGAAGCTGGTGGCCAACACCCGGAAGATGGGCAGCTTCGAGGTGCGGGCCAGCGCCAGCAGCACCCCGAGGGGGAACGAGAACAGCAGCGTGAACACAGCCACGATCACCGTGACCGCGAAGCCGCCGATCAGCGCCTCGGTCGGGGTCTCCACCGTGGAGGGGGTGTTCATGATGGTGGCCATGTAGTGGAACACCGCCGTGACCGCTGCCCAGCCGCCCAGCAGCCTCAGCCGCTGGGCCCGCTCCCCCGCGAAGTTGTGGGCCAGCAGCGCGGCCAGCGCCAGCAGCAGGAAGCTCAGCCGCACCTTCTGGAGCATCGAGTACCAGCCGAAGAAGGCGGCCACCCAGTTGAACGCGGCCACGCCCACCAGCCCGGTGGCGATGATCCGGCCCAGCTCGCCGATGCGGGGGTCGGTGAGCAGCCACAGCACCGCCGCGCCGCCGACCGCGAACAGCAGCGCCAGCGGGACGTCCACGCCTATGACGCGGCCCCAGTCGAGGGCCGGGTCGCGCAGCACCACCCAGTACAGCACGAACGGGCTCAACAGCCAGGCCAGGTTGAGCGCCACCCGCACCCTGCCTCCGGCCCCGGCCCGGCGCAGCTGCCGGCCGGCGGCGATGGCGACGATCAGCAGCACCCACATCACCGTCCACGGCAGCTTGGTGGTCATGGCCACGGTGCGGCCCGGCTCGGCGATGAACTCTCCGTCGGCGAAGGCGTAGTGGCCCCACGGATAGATCCAGGCCGAGGCCACCAGCAGCCCGACCAGCGCAACGAACATCTCCACCGAGGGCACGAAGGTGTTGCGCCGCCGCTCGTCGCCCAGCAGATGCCACAGCGCGGCCCCCGCGCCTATCAGCACCGCCGCGGCCAGCCACCAGGCCCAGCGGTCGGCCATGGCCTCGGTGAACGACTCGCGCAGCGCGCCGTCGTCGTTGCGCAGCACCGCACCGTCGGAGTCTTTGAGGACCGAGGGCTCGCGCAGCACCACGCCCAGCGCCACCGCGCTGCCGGTGCCGATCAGGTTGAGCGAGAGCTTCTTCATCGAGACGCCCCGGCCCCGGCCCGCCAGCAGGCCCACCGACAGCCCGGCCAGCACCACGATGGTGCCCACGCACACCCAGATGCGGACGTACTGCTCCTCGGGGTAGGCGTGGGTGAACAGCAGCCGCAGGTTGGTGCGCACCGCGTCCCATTCGCGCTCCTCGCTGAACGTGAAGTTCAAAAGGCCCCGCGCCACCAGCAGGGCGAACACTCCGAAGACCACGGTGAGCACCGAGTTGAACGGGGTGGAGAAGAGATTCTGGCGCACCCACTGGCGCGCCGACAGGCTGGGCTCGTCCGGCTTCTGGGCCGGCTCCGCCTCGCCGGCCCACACCTCGGCCAGTTCGGCGTCGGCGGCGGCGGGATCCATGGGCAGGCCCATCTCAGCGCTCCACGATCTTCATGCGGACGTTGAAGAAGTTGACCACCACCGAGATGGTCAGCGAGCAGGCCAGGTAGAACAGCATCCAGATGGCCACCACCTCGAGGGTCTTGCCGGTCTGGTTGTAGACGGTCTGGCCGACCTGGACGATGTCGGTGTAGCCGATGGCGATGGCCAGCGACGTGTTCTTGGTGAGGTTGAGGTACTGGTTGCCCAGCGGCGGCAGGATCACCCGGAAGGCCTGGGGCAGGATCACCCGCCGCAGCATGGTGACGCGCCGCAGCCCCACCGCCTGGGCCGCCTCGGTCTGGCCCTTGGGCACGGCCAGGATCCCGCCCCGCACGATCTCGGCGATGAATCCGGCGGTGTAGAGCACCACCCCGAAGTACACCGCGGCCAGGCCCTGGGTGAGGTTGAGCCCCGACGGTCCGTAGTTGGGGAAGTTGCCGAGCTGCTCGATGTCGGGGCGCTTGACGTCGATGGGCGCCCCCGTGCGTCCGCCGCCGAACTTGTCGGAGAGCCATCCGAAGAAGCCGTTGTCGAAGCGGAGCCAGTCGATGCCGCGTCCGCCGGCGAGGTCGAGCAGCACGCTCGACAGGCTGGGCACGGCCACGGCCACCGCGATGACTGCCGCGGCCCCCGCCGCGGCGAAGATGATGCGGAACCAGTCGTCGTCGCTGAGCTTGGTCAGGCCCGCGGGGGTGCGTCGCCGGGCCAGGAACCGCCTGATCCACCACGCCGCGGCCGCCACCGCCAGCACCGAGATTGCGACCTGCACAACCTGGCTGCTCAGCGAGTCGACGATGTCGGCCGCCAGGCCGAAGATGGCGCCCACCCAGCCGAAGATCGGGTGAGCGAACCATCCGACCGCGGCGAACGCGCCCAGCACCGCGGCGAAGCTCAGCACCGGGTAGGTCTCGCGGCCGGTGTCGTCGTGGAGGCGCAGCCGCCGGCGCATCACCCACCGCCCCACCAGCGCACCGATGATCAGGAAGACCAGCCACTGGTAGAAGCCCTCGCTGATGTGCACGCGCGGGATCGACACGCCCTTGTTGGAGAGGTGCAGCCAGCCGTCGATGGGCCAGCCCACCGCCTCCACCCGGGGCAGGCTGGCGATCACCACGAAGATCAGGATGATCTGCACCAGCAGCGGGATGTTGCGCATCGTCTCCACGAACACGCTGCACATCCGCTTGACGACCCAGTTGCTCGACAGCCGGCCCACGCCGACCAGGACGCCGAGGATGGTGGCCGCGATGATGCCGCCTATGGCCAGGCGGATGGTGTTGACCGCTCCCGACAGCAGGGCCCGCCCGCTGGTGTGGGGGTTGGTGTCGATGCCCGAGCCCAGGTCGCTGCCCAGCGCCGTGCCCAGGAAGTCGAAGCCGGTGGCGATCTTCTTGTCTTCGAGGTTGCCCTGGGCCTGGGTGGCCAGGAAGAACAGGGTGAACAGCACCAGCAGCAGGGCAACGACCTGGGCGAGCCACTTGAGGACGGTGGCGTCCCGGTAGATCGGGGGTCGCCGGGCCTGGGTGGCGGCCAGCGTGGCCTGGTCGGTGTTGGACACGCCGGGGCGCCTCCGAGACTTCGCTTGGACGGTCTCGCCGCCCCGAACGGCGACGGGGGTCCGGGACCTCGGCCCCGGACCCCCGTCAACCTAGACGAGATCGTCCGGCGGGTGCAGGATTGGTGCCCCCGCCGGGTTGGTTGGTTCTGTTGTGCCTAGCGGGCGGGCGGCGCGTAGATCAGGCCACCGTCGAGCCATCCGGCGTTGGCCGAGCCCTCTCGGGTCAGCCCCACCTTGTTGAGGTGGCGCGAGTAGATCTCGTCGTAGTTGCCGACCTGGGCGATGACCTGCCAGAAGGCGTCGGGGGCCAGCCCCATGGCGGACTGCAGCTCGCCCTCGCCGCCGAGCAGGCGACCGGCTTCGGCGTCGGGTGGGTTGGCCGCCATGTCATTGACGTTGGCGGAGGTGATGCCCTTCTCGTCGGCGATGATGGTGGCGTACACGGTCCAGTTCACCACGTCGGCGAAGCGCGACTCGTTCTGGCCGTAGGTCGGGCCCAGCGGCTCCTTGGAGATCGGGGTGGGCGGGAAGATCACCCACTCCTCGCCGTCGGGCTGCTGGTTGGCCTTGCGGCCCACGAGGGCGGAGCCGTCGGTGGTGACGATGTCGCAGGCGCCCTGGATGAAGTTGGTGGTGACGATGTCGAAGTCCTCGAACGTGTTGAGGGTGATGTCGACACCGGCCGCGGCGGCCGCGTCGGCGATGTTCTGCTCGGTGGTGGTGCCCGCATTGGTGCACACCACCGCGCCGCCGATGTCGCTGACCTGCGACGAGCCCGAGAAGCCGTCGCCGGCGCGGGCCATGAGCTGCTGGCCGTCGTAGTAGGTGGTGGGACCGAAGTCCATGCCCACCTCGGTGTCGCGGCCCTGGGTCCAGGTGGTGTTGCGCATCAGCACATCCACCGCGCCGGTCTGCACCGCGGTGAACCGCTCGGCCGCGGTCAGCGGAGTGAACTCCACCGCGTCGGCGTCGCCGAGGATGGCGGCGGCCACGGCACGGCAGTAGTCGGCGTCGAAGCCGGTCTGGGAGCCGTCGGGCTGGGTCTCCGAGAAGGCCACCGCCGCCCCGGACACGCCGCAGTTCAGCCGGCCCCGGCTGATGATCGTGTCGAGCAGGTCGCCGTCCTGGGTGTCGTCGATGACGTCGGCCGCCGTGGTCGCCGGTGCGTCGGGCTCGTCGGCGTCGTCGCCGGCTGCCGGTTCGGCTGTCTCGGCGGGAGCCGCGGTGCTGCCGCCATCGTCATCGTCATCGCCGCACGAGGCGGCGATCAAGGTGACGGCGAACAGCACGGCAAGCGCGCGCCAGAGCAGTCGTTTGTTGTGGGTCACTGGGTTCCCTCCGTGGTTGGGGTCAATGATGACCCGGCCATGATATTTGTCGAGTGGCGTCGATTCAATAGCTCTTTTCGCGAGATCTCGCGGGCGGGGCGACCGGCGGGACGGCTCCGTCCGCCAGCGCCCTAGAGGTATTGGCCTGTCTGCACCCTCTCGATGGAGCGGCCCCCCGAGGCCATGTCCTCCTCGTCGCTGGACACCAGCGTGCGCACGAACACGATGCGCTCGCCCTTCTTGCCCGAGATGCGGGCCCAGTCGTCGGGGTTGGTGGTGTTGGGCAGATCCTCGTGCTCCTTGAACTCCTGGCGCACCGAGGCGAGCAGGTCGCTGGTCATGATGCCGCGGGCCCCACCGGCGATCTCGCGTTTGATGGCCAGCTTCTTGGCCCGCCGGACCACGTTCTCGATCATGGCCCCGGAGGCGAAGTCCCGGTAGTACATGATCTCCTTGTCGCCGTTCTGGTAGGTGACCTCCAGGAAGCGGTTGGAGTCGGCGGGCCGGTACATGTCCTCGACGGTCTGCTCGACCATGCCCCGCACCGCCTTGTCGGGGTCGCCGCCGCCGACGGTGTCGACCATCTCGGCCGCGATGGGCAGGCTCGGGGTCAGGTAGCGGGCGAAGATGGAGGCGGCCGCCTCGGCGTCGGGCCGCTCGATCTTGATCTTCACGTCGAGTCGGCCGGGACGCAGGATGGCGGGGTCGATGAGATCCTCGCGGTTGGAGGCGCCGATGACGATCACGTTGCGCAGCGCCTCGACGCCGTCGATCTCGGCCAGCAGCTGGGGCACGATGGTGGACTCGATGTCGGAGCTGATCCCCGAGCCGCGGGTGCGGAACAGCGACTCCATCTCGTCGAAGAAAACGATGACGGGCCAGCCCTGCTCGCTCTTCTCCCGGGCCCGCTGGAACACCAGGCGGATCTGGCGCTCGGTCTCGCCCACGTACTTGTTGAGCAGCTCGGGGCCCTTGATGTTGAGGAAGAAGCTGCGGGCCCGGGCGTCGCCCGACAGCTCCGACACCTTGCCGGCCAGGCTGTTGGCCACCGCCTTGGCGATCAGGGTCTTGCCGCAGCCGGGCGGACCGTAGAGCAGCACCCCCTTGGGCGCGGGCAGGTCGTACTCGGCGAACAGGGTGTGGTGCACGAAGGGCAGCTCCACCGCGTCGGTGATCTGCTCGATCTGGGCGTCGAGGCCGCCCACGTCCTCGTAGCAGGTGTCGGGCACCTCCTCGAGGATCAGGTCCTCCACCTCGGGGCGGGGCAGCCGCTCGATCACCAGGTCGCCCGAGGAGTCGATCAGCACGTTGTCGCCGCTGCGGACCGGCCCGTCGGAGACCATCGCGCCGAGCTCGACCACCCGCTCCTCGTCGGCCCGGCCCAGCACCAGGGCCCGGTCGCCGCCCGGCAGCAGCTCCTTGACGGTGGCGACGTCGCCGGTGCGGTCGGGTCGGCGGGCCAGCACCACGCTGAACGACTCGTTGAGGGCGACCTCCTCGCCGGCCTTCAGGTCGTCGGCGAGGTCGGGATGGACCGCGACCCGCATCTTGCGGCCTCCGGCCCGCACGTCCACGGTGCCGTCGTCGTTGCAGCCCAGCACCGTGCCGTAGCCGCTGGGGGGCTGGGTGAGCTTCTCGACCTCTTCGCGCAGCGATCCGATGTGCTCGCGGGCGTCGCGCAGCATGGTGGTGAGCCGCTCGTTCTGCGACACGGCCTGGGTGAGGCGGCCCTTGGTGTCGGCCAACCGCTCCTCGAGCATCCGCACCCGCTTGGGGGCGTCGTGGAGGCGCCGCCGCAGCGAGGAGACCTCGCCCTCGAGCTCGGACACGAGCTGGCGCAGACTCTCCAAGTCTCTGGCTGAATCGCCGATGCCGGCCTCGCTCACTGGCTCACCTCCCGAGCGGCTGCGTCGGCGACACCATAGACGGCGACGGCGCCGCAACGTGCATTTGACCCTGTTGCCGCATTGTCGCGGGACGGCTCGACACGAGTCCGAGCAGGCGAGCTACAGGAGATGTTGGCAAAGGGCGGGGCCGTTTGGCAATGTGTTGGAACCGCGCGCCGCTATGCTGCGGCGACGAACGGCCCCGGCTCACAAGTAAAGAGCCCCGCCGAGAGAGGTGCCGCTGCCGACATGACCGACATGAAGGTCTGGATTGATCAGGACTTGTGCACGGGGGACGGGCTGTGCGAGGAGATCGCCCCCGACGTCTTCACCCTTCTCGACGACGGTCTCGCCTATGTGGTTGAGGACGGCAAGGTCTTCTCCGATCCCGGTGGCCCCGACGGACTGGCCGCGGTTCCCGCGGGCCAAGAGGAGGCCGTCATCGAGTCGGCCGAGGAATGCCCCGGGGAGTGCATCTTCATAGAGGTGTGACCTGGCTCGACCCTTGAGCGGGTCGCCCCTCTAACCCAGTCGGCCGCAGTCGGGCAGTTCTGCGGGCTGGTCCAGGTCGGAGCTTTCTAGGAGGTTCTGCACTGCGCCGGCGCGGGTGGCGTAGGCCACCCCGCCTCCGCCGCGCCGAGAGGCGCCCCAGGTCACGCCCAGCGCGGCGATCTCGCCGCCGACTTCGGCGGCCAGGGCGGCGCCGGAGTCGCCCACTTCGGTGGCGGCCGCCAGCAGCCACGAGGGTCGCTCGATGACCTCGCCTCCACCCACCGGCTCGGTGCGAACCGTCACCGGGCGGTCGATGCGGAACGGGGTCGGGTCGGGCGTACCCTCAGCCTCCCAGGCCAGCACCGCGCCCCGCGTGCCGTCGGGGGCGGCTTCGCTGAGCGGCAGGGGCGGCAGGGCCGCACCCGGCGCCCGCAGCACGGCCAGGTCGTTGACCGGATCGAAGGCCACTGTCACCGCGGCCAGCCTGCGGCCGTCGGCCAGCTCGACCTCGGGCGCCTCCATGCCCACCATCAGATGGGCGATGGTCACCACCAGATCGCCGTCGCCCGCCGCGAAGCCGCTTCCCTCGCGCACGATCCCCCGGCAGGCCGGGCCGACCACCCTGACCGACGACGCCACCGCCGCGGCCAAGGCCTCGGGCGAGAGGCCGTGATCGGCGGGCACCGGGCCCGGATCGGGCGGGTCGTCCAACGGCGGCCGGGTGGATGACGGCGCGGGATCAGGCGAATCGACACTTCCGGACGGGTCAGACATCGTCGGCAGATCGGCGGGGGGCGGCTGCTCGCCATTGTCGATGATGACCGCGGCCAGAACCGCCGCGCCGAGTGCAGCTACGGCCAGCACCAGCAACGCAACGACACCGAGGCTTCGCCGCCCCCGAATCACGGTGACGTGAGACGGCTCGTGGTCAGGAAGCCGGTGTGGGCCACCATGCGGTGGTTGGGCCGCACTGCGTCGCCCTCGACATGCCAGCCCCGATGGAGGACCTCGACCGTGTCGTGCAGCCCGAACGGCGAGTCCTCCAGCGCCCGGCGCAGCCGCTGGACCTGCACGATGCTCGGCGTGTAGGCCAGCAGGATGCCGCCGCTGCGCAGGGCGGTGGCCGCGTGCGCAACTGCCTGCCACGGCTCGGGCAGATCCAGCACCACCCGGTCGAGATTGGTCTCGTCGATCCCGTCGTAGACGTCGCGCACCTCGGTGCGATAGCGCTCCAGCGCCTCGGGGCCGCAGAAGCGCTCCACGTTGGCCCGGGCCCGGGCACAGAAGTCCTCCCGCCGCTCGTAGCCCGACACCACCGCGCCGGCCCGCAGCAGCGACATCGACAGCGCCCCCGAGCCGATCCCGGCCTCGAGCACCCTGGCGCCACCGAAGATGTCGGCGCGCATGAGGATCGCCCCGGTGTCCTTGGGGTACACCACCTGTGCTCCTCTGGGCATCTTCAGCACCGCGTCGGCCAGGGTGGGTCGCAGGGCCAGGAAGGCGGCGCCGCGCGACGACTTGAGCGTGGTTCCCTCCGGTGCGCCGATGATGGCGTCGTGGTAGATCACGCCGGTGTGGGTGTGGAACTCGCGGCCCGCGGCCAAGTCGATCAGGTAGCGGCGCTCCTTGCGGTCGATCAGCAGGACCGGCTCCCCCGCCTCAAACGCCCCGGCAGTCATGTCCTGCCCCGCCCCGGCGCTCGAACCGGCACCGGAGCTGTCGCCCGCTCAGTTAGGCGGCAGAAGGCGCACACGCCCGCGTCGGTGGGCGATCCGCATCGCTCGCACGGCGCCAGGTCGCAGCGGTCGCGCTCCGTGTTGGCCCGGAAGTGCTCGGAGGCCCGGTCCAGGAAGCCGAAATAGAAGTCGTGCTTGGCGCCGGGAGAGGAGACCTCTATGTCGTTGAGGGCGGCCTTGTAGGCGAGGTGCTTGTTGCCGACCGCCATGGGGCACTCGTCCACGATGTAGTCGATGCCCTGCAACAGGCAGTAGGCCGCGGTCTCGCGCTCGCTCAGCCGCACCAGCGGCTTCACCTTGCGGGGGAAGCCGTCGCGGGCCTCCAGCACCGGCAGCTGCCGGCCCAGGTACTCGGTCTGCCACCTCAGCGTGTTGCCCATCAACACTGCGGCCTCGTCGTCGAGGTTGTGGCCGGTGGCCAGCGCGTCGTAGCCGCCCTGGCGGGCCGCCTCGTCGAACAGGTGCCGCTTCGACAGGCCGCAGGCTGAGCATGGCGCCCGGCGGGCGGCCCGGGCGCCGGTCGGGACGTCGAAGCCGTGGGCGGTCGGCAGGTCGACGGTCTGGAGGGTGAGGTTCCGGCTGTCGGCGTAGCGGCGGGCGTAGCCGGCGGACTCGTCGCTGTAGTCGCCGATGCCGAGTCCCAGGTAGAAGCCGTCCGCCGCGTAGCCCAACTCCAGCAGGATGTCCCACACCGCCAGACTGTCCTTGCCGCCCGACACCGCCACCAGCACCCGGTCGCCGGGCTCAAGCATGCCGAAGCGGCGGATGGTCTTCTCCACTTGGTCGCGGCACAGCCGCAGGAAGTGCTCGCGGCAGAAGTTGGCGTTGTGGCGGCGGATGTCGATGACGGCCGGGCCGCGGCAGACCCGACACTTCACCGCAGCACCGCCGCCGACCGGCCCCGCCTGGTTGCGCCCGCCGGCATCGACCCGCCCGAGATCACGCTGCGAACCTCCACCGAGGCGTCCGCGGCCAGGGTGCGGTCGCCGGCCACCAGCTCGCCGTCGCAGATCACCAGATGCGACTCGCGGTTCAGATCCAGCCGCCGCAGCAGGTCGCGCACTGTCATCGGACCCTCGATGTCGATCTCTCGGTTCGGGTTGCGCAGCACGACTCGCATCGGACCCGCCGGAGGGTTCAGCCGGAATCCCGGCTGAGATTCCGAACCTCGATTCCGGTGCCGGGCTCGATCCATTCCTCCAACAGCACCGTCGGCTGGCGGGGTCCGATGGCCCGGCGGGCCAGCTTGACTGCGCCCCGTGCGACGAAGACCCCGAACCAGAGCCGCGAGCTGCCCAGCAGACCCCGCCGCACGGCCTGGCGCGAAACCCAGGCCGCGGTGCTCTTGGTGCCGACCAGTCCCACGGGTCAGATCCGCCTGACCTCGACGACCGTTCGGCGCTGTCGGCCGGCCCTGCGCCCCAGCAGATAGGCGAGGCCGATCAACACCCCGGCAGCGGCGCCCGCTCCGTAGGCGACCTTGACCAGCAGGGGCTGGGTGTCCCTGTCGATGTCGGCCTGAAGGTCGCGTAAGGCGTCCTCCAAAGACTGGCGGGTGATCTTCTCGGTGTTCTCGCTCACAGCACTCTCCAGTGAATCCGCACTACCCCAAGCCCCGCTTGCCGACTTGGCGCAGCAGCGCCGCGATCACCACCACCAGCGCAGCCACCGCGATCAGATATGGGATCCAAGACAGGTTCCCCTCGAAGGCGGTGCCGGTCTCGGTCTGCAGGGCTCGCAGCAGCGACAGCAGCAGCAGCACCACCCCCACCACCAGCGCGACGCTGCCGGCCAGGCCCATCGACACCCAGCGCCCCGCGCCCCGCAGCGGCCCGAGCAGCTCCTGGCGCACGTAGGCCTTCAGCAGGTCGGCGACTTCTGCTACACCCTGTTTGCGTACCAAACCTGGTCCTCCGCCCCTGTTGCCGGCTGTCACGCTATCGGTCGCCCAACCGGAGTGGGAGTTAGGCCCCGTAGAGGCGGTGGTTGACGATACGGGCGAACTCGGCCGCGTCGAGGCTGGCCCCGCCCACCAGCGCCCCGTCGATGTCGGCCTGCTCCATTAGGTCGGGAGCATTGGCGGGCTTCACCGAGCCCCCGTACTGGACCCGCAGCCCGGCGGCGGCCTCACTCCCCCACCCGTCGGCCACCTGCGACCGCACATGGGCGCACATGTCCTGGGCGTCGCCGGGCGAGGCCGTCTCGCCGGTGCCGATAGCCCAGACCGGCTCGTAGGCCACCACCAGCGCGCCCACCACCGCCGCATCGAGGCCGTCGAGGCTGCCGGCGATCTGGGCCGACACCACCTCGCGGGCATCGCCAGCTTGGCGCTGCTCCAGGGTCTCGCCCACGCACACGATGGGGGTCATGTTGTGGCGCAGCACAGCCCGAGCCTTGGCGTTGACCGTCTCGTCGGTCTCGCCGAACAGCGCCCGGCGCTCGCTGTGGCCCACGATCACGTACGACACGTCCAGCTTGGCCAGCATCGCGGCCGACACCTCGCCGGTGAAGGCGCCCGCGTCGTTGCGGTGGCAGTCCTGGGCGCCCAGCGCGACGGGGATGTCGTCGGCCTGCAGGACGGTCTGCACCGAGCGCAGGTCGGTGAACGGCGGATGCACCGACACCTCCACATGGCGGTAGTCGTCGCGGTTCAGCGCGTAGGCCAGCTTCTGGATGGTCTGGATCGCCTCGAAGTGGTTGTGGTTCATCTTCCAGTTGCCGCTGATCAGCGGCTTGCGGCTGTCGCCGCCGCGGCTGCCACTCCCGCTCTTGTTCGCTGCGCTCACGGGCCGCTCGGGCCCAGGGCTCTTGCGCCTAGCTCGCATCGTCGCTCCTGTCGCTTCCCTCTGTCGTTCCCCGCCGGTCATTCCCGCTCTCGTTCGCTTCGCTCACAAGCCGCCCAATCCAGTGTCACCGCCCACGGCCTCGCAAGCTCGGCCTCGGAGCGCGGCCAGTCCTGGCAGGTCGCCCTTCTCGATCAGCTCCAGCGCGGCGCCGCCGCCGGTGGACACGTGGTCCACGTCGCGGTCGATCCCGAAGCGGCGGGCTGCGGCCGCGCTGTCGCCTCCTCCCACCACGGTGAAGGCCCGGGTCTCGGCCATGGCTGCGGCCACCGCCCCGGTGCCGCCACCGAAGCGGGGATCCTCGAACACCCCCATCGGGCCGTTCCACAGCACGGTGGCGGCCTCGTGGATCACGTCGCCGAAAGCGGCCGCGCTGCCCGGCCCGATGTCTGCCCCCATCCAGCCGTCGGGAACGTCGGCGCCCACCTGGCGAACCTCGCTGCCCGCATCCGGATCGCCGGGCACGCCGCCGGGGCCCAACGCGGTGAGGTCGTGGGGCAGGTGGATGGCGGTGTCGCCCGAGAGCAGCTCCCGGCAGCGCTGCACCATTGAGTCCTCACAGAGAGAGGCGCCCACCCGGTGCCCCTGGGCCTTCAGGAAGGTGAAGCACATGGCCCCGCCGATCACCAGGGCGTCCACCATCTCCAGCAGCGAATCGATCACCCCCAGCTTGTCGGACACCTTGGCCCCGCCCAGCACGGCCACGAACGGCCGCCGGGGCGATTCCCGCAGGCCGCCCAGCACCTCAACCTCGCGGGTCAGCAGCCGGCCCGCGGCCGACGGCAGCCGCTGGGGCGGGCCCACGATAGAGGCGTGGGACCGGTGCGAGGCCCCGAAGGCGTCGTTCACGTAGGCGTCGCAGCCTGCTGTCAAGCGGTCGGTGAGGGCCGGGTCGTTGGCCGTCTCGCCCGGATCGAAGCGCAGGTTCTCGAGCAGTTCCACCTCCGGGGCCAGCTCGGCCAGCCGCCGCCGCACCGGCGCCACCGAGCAGCGGGGATCGGGACGCCCCTGCGGGCGACCGAGATGGGTGCAGGCCGTGACCGAGGCTCCCTGGCGCAGAAGCCACCGCAGGGTGGGCAGCGCGGCCCGGATGCGCAGGTCGTCGACGATCTCGGCGTTGTCGTCGAGCGGGACGTTGAAGTCGACCCGAACCAGCACGCAGCGGCCCTCCAGCGGACCCAGATCCTCCAGGCCGGGAACAGGCGCCACGGGAACGCGGACGTCGGCGCGAGCGTCGCTCAGCGGTTGGCTGCGCCCACGATGAGCGCCATGTCCACCAGCCGGTTGGAGTAGCCCCACTCGTTGTCGTACCAGCCGTTGACCTTCACCAGGTCGCCCATGGCCATGGTCAGCCCCGCGTCGAAGGTGCACGACGCGGGCGAGCCGACGATGTCGGCCGACACCAGCGGCGCCTCGCTGTAGTCGAGCACGCCCGCCAGCGGACCCTCGGCCGCGGCCGCGGCGAAGGCTCGGTTGATCTCGTCCACACTGGGCTCGGAGACCAGCTTGGCCGTGAAGTCGGTGATGGAGCCGTCGGGGATGGGAACCCTTAGCGAGATGCCGTCGAGGTGCCCCTGCATGGCCTCCAGCACCAGCCCGGTGGCCCGGGCCGCGCCGGTGGAGGTGGGCACAATGTTCACCGCCGCGCCGCGGGCCCGGCGCAGGTCGGAGTGGGGGCCGTCCACCAGCGCCTGGTCGCCGGTGTAGGCGTGGACGGTGGTCATCAGGCCCCGCTGCACCCCGAAGGCGTCGTCGAGCACCTTCACCATGGGCACGAAGCAGTTGGTGGTGCAGGACGCGTTCGACACCACGGTGTGTGCGGCCGGATCGAAATCGGAGTCGTTGACGCCGACCACGAAGGTGGCGTCGGCGCCCGAGCAGGGAGCGGAGACCAGCACCCGGGGGGCGCCGCCTTCGAGATGGCGGGCGGCGGCGTCGCGCTTGGTGAAGATGCCGGTGGACTCCACTACCACGTCCACCTCCAGCTCGCCCCACGGGAGATCCTCGGGGTTGCGCTCCGACAAGACCCGCAGCGAGTCGCCGCCGACGCTCAGCATGTCGCCGTCCACCGAGACCTCGGCATCGAGGCGGCCGTGGACCGAGTCGTGGCCCAGCAGGTGGGCCATGGTGTCGATCGACCCGAGGTCGTTGACCGCCACCACGTCGAGCTCAGCGCCCTGCCGACGTGCCGCCCGGTAGAGGTTGCGTCCGATGCGGCCGAAGCCGTTGATGCCAACTCGAATGCTCATGGCAGAGAGATTAGTTGTATCTCCCGCTCTTGTTCGCTCTGCTCACGGGCCGCTCGGGCCACGGCCTCGCAAGCTCGGCCTCTGGACCGGACCATCTCTGGCGGAATGATCTCACTCTCATTTGTCGATGTCGCGGTGCACCACTGCGGGCGCGTCCAGCACTCCGGCGAAGTGCTCGGTCACCGCCACCGAGCGGTGTCGGCCGCCGGTGCAGCCGAAGGCCACCGTCAGATACGACTTGCCCTCGGCCACGTACTGGGGCACGAGCAGCTCGAGCAGCGACTCCATGCGGGCCAGGAACTCTCCCGTCACCGGCTGGCGCATCACGTAGTCGGCGACCGCGGCATCGAGCCCGCTCAGGGGCCGCAGCCCCTCCACATAGTGCGGGTTGGGCAGGAACCGGCAGTCGATCACGATGTCCACGTCGAGGGGGATGCCGTGGCTGTAGCCGAACGACAGCACCGTGATCCGCATGGCCTGACCCTCGCCCACCCCGAACAGCTCGGCCATGCGGTCGCGCAGCTGGTGGATGTTGAGATCGGTGGTGTCGATGACCACGTCAGCGGTGGCCCGCACCGGCTCCAGCGCCGCCCTCTCCGCCTCGATGGCCTCGGCCATGGTGCCCGCCTCCGCGAACGGATGCCGCCGGCGGGTGGACTCGTAGCGGCGGACCAGCACGTCGGTGGCCGCGTCGAGGAACAAGATGCGCAGACCGTCGAACCCCTCCCGCAGGCCGTCGATCATGGCCACGATCTCGTCGTGGTAGCGGCCGGTGCCCACCACCAGGGCCAGCCGGTCGACACCCGCGCCGGGCGCCCCGGCCATGTCGTCCACCTTGCCGATGAGCGACGGCGGCAGGTTGTCCATCACGAACCAGCCGAGATCCTCGAGGTTGTTGGCGGCGTGGCTGCGGCCCGCTCCCGACATCCCCGCGACGACAACGAATGCGCTCACTCCCCGGTCATCGTAAGCGAAGTGAGCCAGCCCGGGAAAGACCCCGCGGCGACGCGACTGGCTCTCGCCTATTTGCGCGCCCTCTTATGACATGTAGCCCTGGACTCGGTCGTTGGCCGCCGCGGCCGGATCCCGCTGGGCCGGGTCGCCGAAACCGCCGCCGCCGGGGAGCTCCAGGATCAGCCGCCGGCCGGCCGGCACGGTCTGCCTGCCCTTCGACCCGAACGGTGTGCCGTCGTCGAGGCGGACTGCGCCGGGAGCGCCGTCTGAGCCGCCGGATCGGCCTCGGGCCGGGTTGTCGACCCGGTCGAACATGGCCGAGAACTCGAAGCGGTAGCCGTCGGCCGGGGCGATCTCGATGATCTGGCCCAGCCCGCCCCGGAACCGGCCCGCGCCGCCGCTGTCTCCCCGGATCTCCTTGCGCCAGACCACTATCGGGCCTATCTGCTCGGTGGCCTCGACGCTCATGGTTCTCACGCCCGACGGGAAGGCGGTGGCGGTCAGCCCGTCGCGGCCGGGCCGGGCGCCGGTGCCGCCGCTGTTGAACATCAGCATCTCCACCGGGGGGTGCGGGTCGGACGGGTCGGCGCTGCGGGCGCTGGCCTGGAAGTTCCACAGCGCGCCGGCGCCCTCGGCCGGAATGACGTCGGGCCGGGCCTCGGCGATGGCGCCCAGGCACAGGTCGGTCACGAAATGGCCGATCACATGGCGCACCGCCACCGGGTCGGGCGCCGCCGCGTTGAGGATCGCGCCGGGCGGGGCGCTCACCGTGAACGGCTCCAGCGACGCGTGGTTGTTGGGCAGCTCGGGGGCCAGCGCCACCAGCATCCCGTAGGTGAAGTAGGCCTGGGCGTAGGTGAGCGGCACGTTGATCCCGAACGGGCTCACCGGCGACGTGCCAGCGAAGTCGGCGTGCATGCCGACTTCGGTGACGGTGACCGTCGCGGCCAGGGTGACCGGGTCGCCGTAGCCGTCCACCCGCATGGTGTTGCGGTAGACGCCGTTGGGGACGGTGGCCAGCGCGTCGAGGATGGCCCGCCGGGTGCGGTCGAACACGAAGCCGGCAAGCTCGTCGAGGTCGGGGGCCGCGAACTCCTCGAGCATGTCCAGCAGCCGCCGCCGACCGGTCTCGTTGGATGCGGCCAGGCCGAAGATGTCGCCGATCACCTGGTCGGGCTCGCGCACGTTGCCGCGCACGATCTCGATCAGATCGCGGTTGAGCCGGCCCCGGTCGGCCCAGCGCATGATCGGGATGCGGATGCCCTCCTCGTACAGCTCGCGGGCATCGGGTCCGAAGCCGCGGCCGCCGATGTCGACAACATGGGCGGTGGAGGCGAAGAACCCGATCAAGGCCTCGGACTGGTCGGAGCCGTCACTGGTGAACACCGGCGTGGCCACGGTGATGTCGTGGAGGTGGCCGGTGGCCTTCCACGGGTCGTTGGTGAGGTAGACGTCGCCGGGGCGCATGCTCTCGACCCCGATCTCGTCGATGAAATGGCCCAGCGACGCGGCCATGGTGTTGACGTGGCCGGGCGTGCCGGTAACCGCCTGGACGATCATGCGGCCCTCGCGGTCGAACACTCCCGCCGACAGGTCGCCCGCCTCCCGCACCGATGTGGAGAAGGCGGTGCGCACCAGGGTGAGGGCCTGCTCCTCGACCACCGAGATCAGCCGGTTCCACATGATCTGCAGCGGCACCTCGCCGTCGTCGCGGGCGCGGCCGGCCGGGGTGCCCGCAGCAACGGCGCGCTCGGCACGGGCGCGCACTCCACCGGTGCCTCGCGCCGATTCGACCGGCTGGCCCCCGGTGGCTTCGGTTTGTGCTGCTCTTTGGGCTGCTCGGGTCACCCTGAGCGTCAGATCGCCCTGCACCGCCGCGGTGTGGCCATCCGAGACGACGGTGGTGGTCTGCTCCTCGATTATCAGGGCGGGGCCGTCCACCGTGTCGCCCGCCCGAAGCGAACGGCGCTCGAACAGCGCGGCGGGCACCTTGCGGCCTGCGGTCGTGTCGTGCACCAGCCGGGTGGCGGCAGCGGCGAGGGGCGTGCCGGCCGCGACCGGCTCCACCGGCTGGGGAGCGTCCCGCACCGCCGAAACCCGCACCGACCAGCTCACCGCCTCGATGGCCAGACCGTCGATGGCCCGCCCGAAGAACGCCTCGTAGGCCTTGACGAAGGCGTTGATCAATTCCTGCGCGGCAATCTCGTCGAACCCGCCGAGCGGCAGCGTCACCGGGATCTCCCAGCCCTGGCCCCGGTACCGCATCGACACCTCGCGCTCGACGGTCACCGCGTCGGAGGTTCCCGTCCGCACGAACGTCTCCGCCTCCGCGGTCAGCTCGTCGAGCATGCCCCGCACGCCCTCGGTGTCGAAGTCGTCGGAGGTGGTGTAGAAGCTGCGGGTAGCCTCATACGAGAACGGGGCGAGCAGGAAGCCGATGGCCGAGCCGACCCCGGCGCCCGCCGGCACCAGCACCTCGTCGATCCCGAGCTTGTCGATCAGTCGGGAGGCGTGCAGCGGCGCGGCTCCGCCGAAGGCGACCATCGAATAGCCGGCCAGGTCCTTGCCGCTCTCCACCGCATGGGTGCGGGCCGCGTTGGCCATGTTCTCATCAACCACCTCGACCACTCCCACCGCGGCATCGTCGGCGTCGAGGCCGAGGTCGGCGCCCACCGCGGCTCGAAGGGCGTCTGAGGCCAAGGCCGGATCGAGCGAGATGCCCGACGCGCCGAAGGTGTCGGGATGCAGCCGGCCCAGCTGCACGTTGGCGTCGGTGACGGTGGCGGCCGTGCCGCCCTGGGCGTAGCTCGCCGGGCCGGGCTCGGCACCCGCGCTGCGGGGACCGACCCGGATCTGGCCCAGGGCGTCGACGGTGGCGATGGACCCGCCGCCTGCGCCTATCTCGATCATCTCGATGGCGGGCACCGAGATCGGCATCCCGCTGCCCTTCTTGAAGCGGGCGGTTCGGGCCGTCTCGAAGGTCTTGGCCGTGCGGGGCGAGCCGTCGTTGATGAGGGCGATCTTGGCGGTGGTGCCGCCCATGTCGTAGGAGACGATCCGGTCGCGGCGGTGGGTCCGGGCCAGGTGCGCGGCGAAGATCGCTCCCCCGGCCGGACCCGACTCGACCAGGCGCACCGGGAACGCGGCCGCCGCCTCGCTGCTCATCAGGCCTCCACCGGAATGGACCAGCAGCAGCGGGCACGACGCGCCTCTGCGGCGCAGCTCGGATTCGAGCCGGCGCAGATACGAGGCGATCAGGGGCTGCACGTAGGCGTTGGCGCAGACGGTGTTGAAGCGCTCGTACTCCCGCATCTGGGGCGAGACCTCGCAGCTCAGCGACACGGCGGTATCGGGAGCAGCCGTACCGAGCAAGTCACGGAAGCGGCGCTCATGGTCACCGTTGCGGTAGCTGTGCAGGAACCCGACCGCCACCGAGGCGTACCCGCCGTCCACCAGCCGGGCGACCACCTCGCGGGCCGCCTGCTCGTCGAACCGCAGCAGCACCTCGCCGCGGGCGCCGATCCTCTCGGGCACGCAGAAGCGGTCCTTGCGCTCGATCAGGGGGGCGGGCAGCACGATGTCGAGGTCGTACTGCTCGAAACGGCTCTCGGTGCGGGTCTCGATCACGTCGCGGAACCCGGCAGTGGTCACCAGCGCGGTCGCCGCGCCCCGGCGCTCGATCAGGGCGTTGGTGGCCAGGGTCGTGCCGTGGATGATCTGCGTGATCTGGCCGAAGTCAACACCCTCGCGCTCGACGACGGCCGCGATGCCGGCCAGGACCGCCTCCTCGGGACGCTCGTGGCTGGTAAGCACCTTGATCGACGAGAACGTCCCGTCCGGCCGCTCCAAGGCGACATCGGTGAACGTGCCCCCAACATCCACCCCAATCCGGGCCCCGTCCATCGCCACAACGCTACAAAGAGACCTCTCAGCTGACGGCGCTGTGGAAGGCGGTGTGGATGTTCTCGGCTACTTGGTCGGGCAGCCACCGCAGGGCCTTCAGCTCTTGCAGGCCGGCTCGCTGCACGGCCCTCACGCCGCCCAGCTCCTTGGTGAGGCGGGCCCTGCGGGCGGGACCCAGGCCGGCGATGCCGTCTAGCGCCGAGACAGTCATGCGCTTGCCTCGCAACGTGCGGTGATACGAGATGGCGAAGCGGTGGCTCTCGTCGCGGATGCGCTGGAGCATGTAGAGGGCCTCGGACTGGCGCGGGATCCGCACCGGCTCGGGGTGGCCGGGCACGAACACCTCCTCGAACTGCTTGGCCAGCGCCGCGGCGGGGATCTCCTCGTCGAGCCCCAGCTCCTCCAGCACCTGCACCGCCACCCCCAGCTGGCCCTTGCCGCCGTCCACCAGCAACAGCTGGGGCGGGTACGAGAAGCGGCCGTCGCGCTCGGCCACCGGCCGGGCCCGCTGCGCCAGATAGCCGGTCAGGCGCCGGGTCAGCACCTCGTGCATGGCTGCGAAGTCGTCGTTGCCCGGCACTGAGCGGATCTTGAAGCGCCGGTAGTCGGCCTTCTTGGGCAGGCCGTCCTCGAGCACCACCATCGAGCCGACGTAGTCCTGACCCGACAGGTGGCTCATGTCGTAGCACTCGATCCGCAGCGGGGCCTCGGCCAGCCCCAGGTGCTGCTGAAGCTCGTTGAGGGCCCGGGCCCGGCTGTTGTGGTCGGTGCTGCGCTTGAGGCGGTGGCGGGCGAAGGACTCCTCGGCGTTGCGGGTGACGGTGGCCTGCAGCGCCCGCTTGGCCCCCCGCTGCGGCACCCGGATCTGCACCTGCGACTCGCGCATCTCGCTCAGCCACTCGGTGTAGAGCCCGGCCTCGGCCGGCAGGTCGGGCACCAGCACCAGCTTGGGCCAGCCCAGCGGATTGTCGTCGAAGTAGAGGCGCTCCAGCGCCCGGCTCACCAGCTCGGCCCGGTCGAGCTCCTCGGCCTTGTCGATGGTGAAGCCCCGGCGCCCCATCACCCGGCCCCGGCGCACGAAGAACACCTGCACCGCGGCCTCCAGCGCATCGTCCACCACCCCGATCACATCGAAGTCCTCGCGGCGGGAGCCCACCATCTGCTGGGTCTCCACCGCTTTGCGCACCGCGGCCAGCCGGTCGCGCAACCGGGCCGCCCGCTCATAGTCCAGTTCCTCGGAGGCGGCCGACATCTCGCCCTCGAGCCGGTCCAGCACCGGGTCGCTGTCGCCCTCCAGGAAGCGCAGCAACTCGGCCACCATGTCGGCGTAGTTGTCGGCCGACACCTCGCCCACGCACGGCCCCGAGCACTTCTCGATGTGGTACAGCAGGCAGGGCTTGCCCAGGCTGGCGTAGCGGCGGAACTTGCCGTCGGTGCAGGTGCGGATGGGGAAGGTGCGCAGCAGCAAGTCGAGGGTGTCGCGGATGGCGTAGGCGTGGCCGTAGGGGCCGAAGTAGCGGTTGCCCTTGCGGCGCCGGCCCCGCATCACCATGGCCCGGGGCCACTCGTCGACCATTGTCACGCACAGGAACGGATAGGACTTGTCGTCGGTGTAGCGGACGTTGAACCGGGGCCGGTGGCGCTGGATCAGCGAGAACTCGAGCATCAGGGCCTCGACCTCGTTGGCCACCTGGATCCACTCCAGCGACGCGGCCGACTCCACCATCTGGCGGGTGCGCAGGGGCAGGTGCGAGCCGAAGTAGTTGTTGAGCCGGGAGCGCAGGCTCTTGGCCTTGCCGACGTAGATGACCCGGCCCTCGCCGTCGAGGAACTGGTACGACCCGGGCGCGTCGGGCACCGACCCGGCCGCGGGCCGCTTCAGCACGGCTCCAGTCTCACCCGCCGCAGCCGGGCCGAGGGACGCTTCAGCACCGCGTTCTCAGCACAGCATGGCCCGCAGGTATCGGCCGGTGTGGCTCTCGGGCACCTCGGCCACCTGCTCGGGGGTGCCCTCGGCCACGATCCGCCCCCCGCCCGAGCCGCCCTCGGGCCCCAGGTCGATGATCCAGTCGGCGGTCTTGACCACGTCGAGGTTGTGCTCGATCACCACCACCGTGTTGCCCGCGTCCACCAGCCGGCCCAGCACGCCCAGCAGCTTGCGCACGTCCTCGAAGTGCAGCCCGGTGGTGGGCTCGTCGAGGATGTACATGGTGTGGCCGGTGGAGCGCTTGGCCAGCTCGCTGGAGAGCTTCACCCGCTGGGCCTCGCCGCCCGACAGGGTGGGCGCGGGCTGGCCCAGGCGCACGTAGCCGAGCCCAACGTCCACCAGGGTGGCCATGTGGCGGGCGATGGCCGGCTGGTTGGCGAAGAACTCCAAAGCCTCGGCGCAGGGCATGTCCAGCACCTCGGAGATGTTGCGGCCCTTGAAGGTCACCTCCAGGGTGTCGCGGTTGTAGCGCTTGCCCTTGCACACCTCGCAGGGGACGTAGACGTCGGGCAGGAAGTGCATCTCGATGCGGATGGTGCCGTCGCCCCGGCAGGCCTCGCAGCGCCCGCCCTTCACGTTGAACGAGAACCGTCCCGGCAGGTAGCCCCTCACCCGCGACTCGGTGGTGTTGGAGAACAGCTTGCGCACATGGTCGAACACGCCGGTGTAGGTGGCCGGGTTGGACCGGGGGGTGCGTCCGATGGGCGACTGGTCGATGCAGATCACCTTGTCGAGATGGCCGGCGCCGTCGATGCGGGTGTGGCGCCCGGGCGGGGATTTCGACCGGTAGATGTGCTGCATCAGCGCCCGGTGCAGGATCTCGTTGACCAGCGACGACTTGCCCGAGCCCGACACGCCGGTCACGCACACGAAGCGCTGCAGCGGGAAGGCCGCGTCGATGTCGGCCAGGTTGTTCTCGCGGGCGCCGCGCACCACCAGCCGGGTGCCGTCGCCCGGCCGGCGCATCTCGGGCACCTCGATGCGGCGCCGGCCCGACAGGTATTGGCCGGTGACCGACTCCTCCACGTCGAGCAGCCCCTCCAGCGGCCCGGAGTGCACGACGGTTCCGCCGTGCTCGCCCGCGCCGGGCCCGATGTCCACCACATGGTCGGCCACCCGGATGGTCTCCTCGTCGTGCTCCACCACCATCACGGTGTTGCCCAGGTCGCGCATCCGCAGCAGAGTCTCGATGAGGCGGCGGTTGTCGCGCTGGTGCAGCCCGATGGACGGCTCGTCGAGCACGTACAGCACCCCGACGAGGCCCGAGCCCACCTGGCTGGCCAGCCGGATGCGCTGGGCTTCGCCCCCGGCCAGGGTGGCCGCGCTGCGCGACAGGGTGAGGTAGTCGAGGCCCACGTCGAGCAGGAAGCCGAGCCGGGATCGGATCTCTTTGAGCACCTGCTCGGCGATCATGGTGTCGCGGTCGTCGAGGCTCAGCTCGGCCAGGGTCTTGGTGGCCTCGGCGATCGACATGGCGCACAGCTCGTGGATGTTGCGGCCGTCGACGGTCACCGCCAGCGACAGCGGGTTGAGCCGGGCCCCGCTGCAGGCGCCGCACGGCACCTGGCGCATGTAGCCCTCGATGTGCTCGCGGGCCGAGTCGCTCTCGGACTCGTCGTGGCGGCGCATCAGATGCGGGACGATGCCCTCGAAGCGGGCCTGGTAAACGCGGCGGCGCCCGAAGCGGTTCTGGTAGCGGACCTGCACCCGGCCCTTGACTCCCTTGGCGTGCAGCAGCATGTCGCGCTGGCGCTCGCTGAGCCGCCGCCAAGCCACGTCGCGGGGGATGGCGTACTCCTCGCACACCGCCTGCAGCAGGCGGGGGTAGTAGCGCGACCGGCTCTCGGCCCAGGGCGCGATGGCTCCGCCGGCCACGGTGGCGTCGGGGTCGGGGACGACCAGTTGGGGATCGACCTCGAACACGGTGCCGAGGCCGTCGCAGTGGGTGCAGGCGCCGTAGGGCGAGTTGAACGAGAAGTTGCGGGGGGCGAGCTCCTCGAACGACTTGCCGTCGGATGGCCGGGCCAGATGCTGGCTGAACACGATCCGGCCGAGGGCCGCGCCGTCGCCGTTCGTGTCGGCCGAGCGGGGCGAGTAGCCGTTGCCGTTCGCCCCCTGGGCCGGATCGGCGCGGTCCGGGCCGCCGGCTTTGTCGCCGGTGGCGCCGGGTCGCGAGACGATGTCGATCTCGCCGGTGTCGTCGGGTCGCGAGACGATGTCGATCTCGGCGATGCCGCCGGCGAGGCGCAAGGCGGTCTCCACCGAGTCAGTCAGCCGGCGCTCGACCCCGTCGCGCAGCACGAGCCGGTCGACGACCACCGCGATGTCGTGCATCTCGTAGCGGGCCAACTCCAGCCCGTCGGCGCCGCCGGACAGGCCGGTGGCGCCGGCCAGGTCGGCCAGCTCCACCAGTTCGCCGTCGACTATGGCCCGGGCGAATCCCTGCTGGGCCAGGTCGGCCAGCAGCGTGTCGTAGGTGCCCTTGCGACCCCGCACCACCGGCGCCAGCACCTGGAAGCGGGTGCCGGGGGCCATGGCCAGGATGCGGTCCACGATCTGCTGGGGGGTCTGGCGCATGAGCCGCTCGCCGGTCTCGGGGTCGTGGGGGACGCCGATGCGGGCGTAGAGCAGCCGCAGGTAGTCGTAGACCTCGGTGACGGTGCCCACGGTGGAGCGGGGGTTGCGCGATGCGCTCTTCTGGTCGATGGAGATGGCCGGGGACAGACCCTCGATGAAATCCACGTCGGGCTTGTCCATCTGGCCCAGGAACTGGCGGGCGTAGGCCGACAGCGACTCCACATAGCGGCGCTGGCCCTCGGCATAGATGGTGTCGAAGGCGAGGGAGCTCTTTCCCGACCCGGAGAGCCCGGTGATGACGATAAGCCGGTCGCGGGGCAAGTCGAGATCAACGTCTCGAAGGTTGTGCTCGCGCGCCCCCGAGATCGTCAGCCGCTCAGCCACGCCCAGACTCTACCCGCTGCCCTATCCCGCGCGGCGAACAGTTGTTCGTATCCGCTCTCGGTGCCGTCAGTGATCCCCGATCACGCTCCGACGGTACCGCTGCCTCAATCGAAGGTGAGAGGCTCGCGCGCTGGATCGCGCTGCGGCGACTTCAGTTCAACGCCGCCGAATAGCTCGAATCGGCCTCGAACGGCCTCGCAAAGATCCCTCGGCTCTGGCGGATGGCCTACGCCCCAGAGGGCGGCGGCCACGGTGGCGTTGTCGTTTAGGCCGAGTTGCTGGGCGTTGTGCAGTAGGTGGGCGGCGATGTCGTCGGCTGTGCGCGGGGATCCTCCGCAGGCCGCTCCGATGCCGCCGTCGGCGGAGTCGTCCGACAGCCAATCGGCGCCGTGCTCGTACACGAACGGTTCCCAGGCGCCGTCGCTGGCCAGGATCACTGCATCGGGCTGCGTTCCGGCCCCGGACTCCCCCACGATCTCGACTTCGACGATCCCCGAGCCGATGTCGCCTCCCGGCGGCGGCATGCCCAGGCAGATGTCGATGCTGCCGTCGGATTGCCGGTGGGGGCGCCCGCAGCAGAACCCCTTGAGCCCGTCGGGTCCGGCGGTGGCCACGAAGGGCAGAGTGTCGCCCATCCAGCCGATCAAGAGGCCTTCATCGGGGGTCCAGGCGGCGACGGTCAGAGTGCTCATCGGGAACATCGACAGCGGCAGGCGCTGCTGCCACGCCTCCGGGCCGGTCAGGGCCAGCACCCGCTCGTTGGCCTCTCCGAAGGCGACCGCCATCTCGTCGGCCCCGGCGATCCGAGGGGGCAGCCCCTCGATGGCGGCCTGAGCGGCCTCGTCGCCACGGACATGGCCGCCCAGCCCGTCGGCCACCGCGATCACCCAGCTGCCGTCGTCGTGCGAGACGGTGGCCGACGCCCGATCCTCGTTCACCCGCCGAGGTCCGACATCGCTCAACGCGGCCACCGATGCCATCCGCCCGAACCGGTCCGCAGCCTCACCCACCCCCCGATCATGCCACCGCCGAGCCCTCAGCGGCATGATGCCCGCCAACCCGACCCCACGCGTCCGATTTGGCTATGGGATCCCGAGCGCGGGAGCCTCCCGGGTAGCCCGGCTCGTGCCCATCAACATGGACTCATCAAGTCACCCATGCTGGCCATCCTCAGAAGCCGGCTTGGGAGGGGCTGCAGATTATTCGGGGCTAGGTGCTAGCGAAGAGCGGTTCGGCTTTGGCCTCAGGGGGCCCGCGCCGACGATGCGGGCCGCCGTGCCCTGTGGGGTGGGGTGGGCTGTTGTTTGGGGGTGGGTCTGGGGCTTGGGCGGGGCCGTGTCGGATGTGCTCTGGGGGTTTGATGGTGCACAGGTCGCCGCTGGGCACGACTCGCCAACCGTGGTGGTGGACTTTGTCGTGGCATCCCCAGCACAACAGCATCAAGTTGTCGATGTTGGTGGGCCCGCCCTGGGATCTGGGTTGTATGTGGTGGGCCTGGCACACCGCGTAGTGCTCGCCGCAGCCCGCGCAGGCACCGTAGCGCGCCACCAGCGCGTCCATCTGGGCTTTGGTGGGCCGCGGCAGTGCTGGGCCTCTCCACAGTGGCACGCCCTTGCTGCTGTACACGATCCCCATCATCGCCGTCCCAGAAACTCAGCCTGCGCCGGGCCCGCTGACGCCGATACCGCGCCTCACCCCCATCATCTTGGCGCTGAGCGACCCAACGGCCCGTCTCCCGCGCGAACCGCTCCGGCGACAACGAAGCAGCCTTCTCCAACAGCGCATGATCGCGTTCAACCTGATCAGCGGTGATCTGTTCGGAGGCACGAGCGAGGGTCTTGGCATTCGCCAGCGAGATCTCACCCTCCGTTACTGCATCACGCACACGGGGCATCGACTGCAGCTGCCCAACCGCCCTCACCTGCCCCACAGCATCCCTGCGAGACAACCCCGCAGCCTCAGCGAGCACCCCCGCCCCACCGTCACCATGGCGCTCACCAGCGGCCACCAAAGCAGCCGCGTCAGCCTGCAACACCGCCACCTGCGCCGCAAACGCCTTCGACTCCGACAACACCCGCCGGGCGTCCACAGTCGAAACAGCCCCCGAATTGACCACACCGATCAACTCCGCCAAACCATCCCGCACCCGCCGAACAACCTTGAAATCCATGCTCACAACATGTCATAGGGGTGTGACAGCCATGCGGGTGGGGACAGTGGTCGGGGCTCGGATCTGACCCAGAGTGTGACTGGCCTTGTGCCTCTCCGTTGATCTGTCGGTGCGGTGCCAGGGCGACGCGTAGCAGCTCAGCTAGTGGATCACGACTTCGGTGGCTTGGCCGTGGACGGTGATGATTGGGAACACGCCTGCTAGTGGGGCCAGCGCGCCGTCGGTCTCGCATTGGAACCGCACCACCAGCACTCCCATGCCGTCGGCGTCGGCGTCGGCGCTGGGGGCGAAGTCCACCCAGTGCTCCTGCACGTACTCGGGGCCTCCGGATCCCTGGTCGGGGGCGGTGGGGCTCACCCCGCCGATGCACAGAAACTCAAGTGAGGGGCGGGCTGCCAGCAGGTCCTCGACTAGGAGCTCGCGGGCGGCTGCACCGCTGTCGCCGTCCTCGCAGCACAGCGCGGCCGCGGCGGCCGCCTCGCCCGCGGCCAGATCGGCGACGAGCCTGGCCCGCCCGGCGCGGCCGGCCCACAGCACGAACACCGTCAGCAGCACCAGCACCGGCACCACCAGCATCAGCTCCAGCGATGCCGTGCCAGCCTGCCCGCGCCCGCGTCGGCGCTCGGGCTTCGTGAAGGAACGCGGGTGAGTTCCTGCGTCTGAGGTGCCGTCCTGTCCGCGCCCATGCCAGCGCGCGGGCTTCGCCGAGGAACGCGTGTGGCTCTCCATGCGCGAGTCGTCAGCTTGCCCGCGCCGGGGGGCGGACTGCGGCTCAGCGCTGCGGGTCATGTCCGTGCGCTAACCCGACAGCGGGAAGCGCGGCACGGCCTGAACCAGCGCTCTGGAGGATGCTGCCCATTCGGCGGTGTCTTGCCAGTTGGGCCAGATCGGCCGTCCCTGGCTGTCGTGGATGCTGAGCCGGCCGTCGCCGCACGTCATGAGACCGGGATCGGGCGCGTCATCGAATTCGCTGAGCCGTCCGATGGACTCTGCGGCCATGGCAAGCCCGTCGGACCAGATCTGCGACGAGGCCCAGGTCGCGGCGCGCCAGTCGGCCACGAGCACCACATGCACCGCGTCGCGCACCACCAGCACCTCGCCGGTGCCTGCCGCGCGCTCGGATACCCGGCAGGGAGGCCCCGGCGCGGTGGTGGCGGCGGCGCCCAGATAAGCGGTGGTCAACGAGGCGCTGTAGAAGCCGCTCAGCGAGCCGGCGTCGATGCCGTTGTATCCCAGGTCGCGTGCCAGCGACTCTGCCAGCAGATCGCATGCGCCCGTCCATTCCTCTAGCCGCGCGTTGAGGTGGTCGAGCTTGGCGACCAGATCGTTCTTGTCTGCGACAGCCGGAAACGACGATGGCATCATCCGTGGGAAGCTCCCGAACAGCGCGGTGAACAGGCTGTCGAGGCGGCCATCGAGCGGGCCGATACGCGAGGCGGGGGTCCCGGCCGGCAGAGCCCCGATCTCTGCTGTCACGTTGTTGTGTTCCTCGCGCTGGGCCGCGGTTCCGACCGCGCAGTCCGGCGGGAACACCGGCAGTGCCCGCTCAGAGTTGGTGCCGTCGCGCCAGCCCACGGCGAACACGGCGGTGTCGTCGGCCGCGTCCTGCAGGGAAGATTCCGCAGTCAGCCGCTGGGGCCCGGCTATGGCCACCACCGCAGCGAAAGCCGACAACGGACACATCAACACCACCCACAAGCTCACCGCCCCACCGCGCTCCTCGCGCCGCTGCGTCCGCCGCATCGCGCTGAATGCGGCCAACGCCCGCCGTGGCAGCCTGCCGCGCTCATCGCGGCGGCGGGTCCGCCGCGACGTCGTGCTGAACGCCGCCGCCGAGACAAGAGCGGCTAGTCGCTGGCCCGTGGTGTTGCTGTGGCCCGCGCTCGTCACCGCTGGCCGGGTGCTGCTGGTGCACGCGCTGATCATCACCAACGCCCGAGCCGAGGCCGAGCGAATAGGCACCGGTCGCTGACCTCACCGGGCCATGACGAGGTCGCCGGGGGTCACCGTGCATCTTGCGAGCACGTCTTTGGGCAGGGTTCCGGGTGCAGAGGTGCTCGTGTCGCCCGGCGATGTCCAATGTGCCCGATTGACGATGCCTTTGTCGACTCCTTGGTGGAAGACGTCCTTGCAGCGGTTCTCCATGCCAGCCTTGTGCTGCGCGAAAGCCGTCGGGTTGTTGTCGTAGAGTTGTTGGGCTTCGTTGGCGACGATGGCGGCTGCTGTTTCGATTTGGGCGATGCGTATCAGCGGGTCGGGGGGCACTTCGGCGGTGTCGTCGAGCACCCGCTGGAGGATCACCAGAGCCGATCCGGCGAGGGCGGCCACCGCGGAGAGCAGCAGCAGCCATTCCAGGGTGACGATGCCGCGGTCGTTGCGCCGGTTCGGCCGCGGCGGGGAGACGCCGCCGCGGCCGAGCCGGTGTGGGGGCCCGGTGTCGGCGTTAGGGGGTTCCGCCGACACCGGGTCCTCCTGTGAGCGAGGTGAATGGGGGGTATATGAGGATGCCTGCGAGGGCTAGGGCGACGCCGGTTGCTGGGAGCACGATGAGTTGTGCTCGGCTGGCGGCTCTTTCGCGTTCGGCGGCGATGGTTTCGCGCCACATGTTGTTGGCGGCGACGAGGACTGCTTCGGAGATGCGGGTGCCGCGCTCGGCGGCGAGTCCCAGTGCGGAGACTACGGGTGCGAGGGTGTGGATGCCGTAGCGTTCGGTGAGCTCGGCGAGGCCTTCGTAGGCGGGTCGGCCGTTGTGTTGGGCGGCGAGCAGGAATCGGTGCAGCAGTGCCCAGCTGTTGCGCTTGCCGATCTCGGCGGAGGTGACCATGGCGATGGTGGGGTCGACGCCGGCGGAGACTTGTTGGGCTACCAGCGCGATCCAGACTCGGATGACTTGGTCGATCTCGTTGCGGGCTTTCTTGGCGGTGTCGCGCACGCCGAGCATGGGCAGGAACCATCCCCCCGCCCCCAGTCCGACGACGAGCAGGATCGACCCGATGAGGCCGCGTTGTAGCAGCACCGAGCTGATCGCGCCGGCGACGAGCCCGGCGATGAGCCCGGCGAAGCGCTGGGTGGCGTAGGACTCGTCGGTGATCCCGGCGAGGCGCAGGTTCTGCTCCTCGCCCTCTTTGATGGTGGGCAGCAGGTCCCGCAAGGTGGCGCCGAGGCTCTGGGGGGCAGTCTGGGGCCGCTGGGGCAGCCCCACGAAGCCGACGGTGGCCAACACGACGCCGGCGAAGAACACCACACCGGCGATCACGAACCCGAGGCTCACTGTCGCCGGCCCCTGCACTGTGCACCGCTGCCGGCGTGTTCGCGGCGCTCGCGGAGCCCTCGGCGCCGTCGCGCGTCCCCTCGTCGGCGGCCTCGCGACGGTCGCCCGCAGCCTCGCCGGCGGTCTGGGGGTTTCATATGGGGTCTTTGGCCCGGTTCTTGCGGCGCGGGGGCACCAGCACGGAGTTCTGTTCGCGCACCACTGAGTGGTAGACGAGGAATGCGGTGACTGCGAGCAGCAGCCCCGACAGGCCCACCAGCACGAGCTGGCCGGTGCCCTGCCGGTAGGGCTCGAAGTAGTCGGGGTTGGTGCGGTACATCATGGCCACGACCCCGCCGGCGAGCGACAACAGCGCGATGGTCTGGGTCCACAGCGCGACGACTGCCTCGGTGCGGGCGCGGTGCAGCTCGACGACGTCGTTGATGCGCCCGCACAGATCGAGCAGGGGGTCGGCGATGCCGCTGCCGGAGGTGGTGGCCATGCGCAAACCGGCTGCGACTTCGGGTTCCCAAACGTTGCCCAATGAGGCGAGCTCGTCGAAGGCCTCTTCGAGGCCGTGAAGCTCCGCGGTCTGCGCGACTTTGGCGATAGTCGCGGCGATCTCGGCGGGGGCGCGTGACACGCTGCCGCGCAGCGAGTCGGTGAGACCGGACCCGGATCGGGCCTGCTCGGCGAGCTGGCGGCTCCACAGCGCCCAGGCCAGCGCCTGTTTGGTCTGGCGGCGCCGGCGGCGCGGCGCGGCCATGAACGGCGGCAACAAAGCTCCCATCCCCGCCAGCAGCACCACCATCCCCAACAACCCAGTGGCGACATAGCCCACCAAAGCGCCCAGTCCCGCGGTGGCGACCTGCACCAAAGCCAGCGGCTTGGTCGCCCGGGCCGGTTTCGCCGCAGAACCGAAGCTCTGAGCGCCTCGGCGGCGTTTCCGGGGCGGCAGCCGCCCCAGTGCGCCCGACAGCGCCACCAAAGCGACCCCCGCGGCTGCGAGCACCCCGAACGCCGCCGCGGTCAACACCAGCCCGCCCCCAAACCCGACAGCGCCGCACCGGTGGCTGCGAGGGCACCGAACGCCGCCGCCGTCAGCACCTACTCGCCCTCAGGCCAGCCCGCGCCGGTGGCCGCAAAGACGCCGGAGATCGCTGCCGTGAGCGTCTGTTCGCGGTTGCGGGGAGGCCGGAGGCTGCCGCAGCGGGGCATGTCTATTCGCCCTCGGGCCAGCCAGAGATGTCCAGGCCGCCCTCTTCGAGGCGTTCTATGAGCTCTGGGTTGCGGGGTTTGCCGAACAGTGTCATTTCTCCGCCGCGTTGGCGGCGCCCGAAGATGTGGTGCATCTCGAAGCGGCCGTCTTTGGATCCGACGACCTCCGCGATGGTGTTGACGCCGCGGAACCCGATGCGGGGATCGCCGCGCAGATGCACCACGAGATGGATGACCTCGGCGGCCTCCTGCACCAGCGCCGACTGCGACGCGGCGGTGCTGGCTGCCAGGCAGTAGCGCACCAGCCGCGACATCGCCTGACGCGGCGACGACGCGTGGATGGTGGCCATCGACCCGTCTGACCCGGTGCCGCACGCCGACAGGAACGTGGCCGCCTCCGAGCCCCGCAACTCGCCCACGATGACCCGGTCGGCGCCTGAGCGCAGCGACCGCTTGGACAGCTCGTCCATGGTGATCTCACCGGAGCCGTCGCTGTTGGCCTCGCGGGTCTCCACCGCGAACGTCAACGGATGGCTCTGCTCCAAGAACAGCTCGAAGGTCTGCTCGAGGGTGCACACGATCTCAGACGGGCCCACCTCCGCCAGCAGGGCCCGCATCAGGGTGGTCTTGCCCGACCCGAGCGCGCCGCACACCAACACATTCGCCGGCGCCGGGGGACTCACCGCGGCCCGCAAGAACTCCCCGGCCTGCTCCGACACCGATCCGCCCTCGATCAGGTTCTCGATTCGGATCGCCTTCTGGCGGTGACAGCGGATCGTCAAGAACGGGGTCCCGCACACCGCCATAGCCGCGAAGATCCGCTCCCCGGTCCGCAACCGCAGATCCAGCATCGGCGCGGACTGGTCGAAACGCCGCCCGGTCTGCCCATGAGTGGTGGCCAGATGCGACACATAGCGGATCATGTCGCGGTCATCGGCGAACACCGGCTCGCGGATATGCTCCTGACGGCCCCCGGTGAGCCCGAGCACCGCCCGGTGCGGGCCGAACACATAGATGTTCTCCACATCGGGCCGGCGCAGGAACCGCTCCATCGGCCCCGCCCCCAGCAGCGCCGCCAACTGCTCCCACATCCAATCCAGGTCCCCATCAGCAAGCATCCGACCCTCGGCGTTGACCGCGGCCACCTCCCCGGCGCGGATCGCCTCCTCAGCCACCTCATGGCACGCATCAGAGAGATCTGCCTCCTCAACAGTGGCACTGAGCCGGAAGTCCTGCACCTGAGGCAACACATCGGCCCAAATCCGCTCGCGCAACGCAATCGCCGCCGAGTCCCCGCCGCCGTTGTGCCCGACCGGCCCGGCCACCGCCGAATCCCCCTGGCTCTGCGGCCCGGTCACAGCCGAATCCCCTGCTCGTGTGGTGCGGTCACAGCCCAGTCCCGCTGCTGTGTGGTCCGGTCACAGCCGAATCCCCTGCTCGTGTGGTGCGGTCACAGCCCAGTCCCACTGCTGTGTGGTCCGGCCACGGGTCAGGCCACCTGGCCGGCCGCGAGCCGAGCGACACCGCCCCGCAGCGCTTCGGCGGCGGCGCCGGATGCCGCGTCCTCGCCGCGCGCTGCGGCTGTGCCGGGCGCCGCCGCCGGGACCGACGAGTTGAGGCTCAGCCGCGCCGCGGCAACATCGGCCAACTCGTCTAACGTTGCGAAGAAGTGCCGCTCGCGGCGGCCGCGCTGGCCGCGCAGCACCTGCTCATCACTAAGCAGCGGCAGACGGGCCGCCACCTCCAGCCCCGTCAGCGCCTCGATCTCGCCGTCATCGAACGGCGAGTGGCCCGCCACCGCCAACAACCGATCCCGGCTCGCCCCATCGGGGGCGGCGCGGCCGATCCGGGCCCGCAGCATCTCAGCCTGGCCGTCGTGTTCGACCTCGGCCACCACCAACAGCACAGCCGCGGCCCCCAGCAGGAGTTCCAGGCTGTCGGCTTCGCCGTCGAGCGACGCCGACACCACCACCGTGCGCTCGCGGTGCACCGCAGCCAAATCATCGGCCCGCTCGCCCAGCCACCGCGCCGCGAACCGCCCACCCGCCGCGCTGGTCGGCGCGAACAGAGCCCACAACAACCCGCCGCCGTCGACGCTGTAACAGTGGTCAGCCAACAGCCTCAGAGTGAGCGGCTTGCGGGCCACAACCAAAGACGGCAAACCCCGCACAGTCGGCGCGAAATCGGCCCCCACGGCCTCGCCCAACCGCTCCGCCAACTGCGCGCCGAACGGGTCGGCGTCCACCAACAGCACCTCGCGGCCCGCGCCGCTGTAGCACCGCGCCAAAGCCACCGCCACCGCCCCCGCATCAAGCCGGGCCCCGCCCGCGCCCAAGACCGCTAACACCGTCGCCGCCCAACATCAAGGCCGCGCCCACCAAGTAGTAGCCGCCCGCCGCACGGCCCGCGCCTGAACTTGGTACCGCCTCCCGCCGCCTGCGCCGTGTCCGTCAAGGAGCAGTCGTACGGGCTGTGTCCGTGATGTAGCCGCTGTCCGGCATCGGGGCCGCGCCCGCCGGGTAGCCGCCCGTGTTCGCTGCCCGGACCGCGTCTGCCGTGTAGCTTTCGCCCGGCGTCGGGGCCGTGGCGGGCTGCGATGGTCATGACGCGGCGGCGAGGGCCTCGCGCCAGGCCTCGCGCCACAGCGTGTTGAGCTCCTCGATCATCAAGTCGATGTCGGTTCCCTCGATGATTGGCAGCACCTGCGGGGCGGCGCCGAGCTGCTCGGGCAGCGACTGCCAGTACACCCACTCCTCAGGAGGCACGTACATGCGCATCTGGCCGCCGCTGTAGTTCTCCAACACCAGCGTGCTGATAACCGACCGCGGCCGCCCCGGCGCCCCAGGCGCGGGCAACGCCCCCGGATCAATCAACAGCACCGTGTCACCATCAGACACCCCAGACGGCGACAGGCTCGCGTCGAGGGACACGATCACCTCCAACTCCCCCGGCGCCATCTCCACCACACCAGCCGCATCATCTGCGGCTTGCAGCGTCTCCTGCGCGGCGGTGGTCCACTGCGTCAACCACACCGCATCAAGGCGGCGCGCCGTCTCAGCGGGCTCCGCGCCGATCCCGAGATCGACCACCATCAGCGTGCCGCCCACCTCGTCGAGCAGCGAGTCCCACTCCGCCCACTCCTCAGGCGACACGAACAACTGCATCCGGCCCGCGGAGTCGTCGAAGTTGGTGAGCTCGAACTCGCGCACCACCCGCCGCGGCCTGCCCTCATCGCTCGCAGTGGGCCCCACACCGGGGTCGACTAGCAGCACTGTCGTGCCCTCGAACACAGAGCCGGTGACAAGGGTCAGATCAAGCGGGATGATCGCCTCGAGCTCCACCCCCACCGGGACCGTCTCAGCCGCGGTGAACATGTCGGCGCGCACCAAGGCACCCGCGGGGATCGGCTGCAGAGCAACCATCCCCTCGAACTGGAACGCCGAATCAGACGTCCACGGCAAATGCGGGATCGAACCGATCACCGCCTCATCAAACCCGAAATCAGTGAACGCAAGAGTCTGGCCCGCCTCAATCGGCCCAGCAGCCACCATCACCTGAGTGCGGCTGTCGAACACATCAGAGGTGACATAGAACCCAAGCACGCTGAGCAAGAGGACGACGACCCCCAGCGCCACGAACAGAGCACGCTTGGTGCCCGCCCGCATCCGGCGGCCCCGCCTGTCAGGAGGCGCCGCCGTAGGCCCCCGAGGCGCCGGAACCGCCCCCTCGTTGTACTCCTCAGCAGGGTACGCAACCGACCCCGCCGACACCTCAGCCCCCCCAATATGGCGAATATTCAACACAGCCGCCCCACCAGCCACAGCCCCCTCAACGGGCACAGCCTCGCCGTCGACGGACGCGGCAGCGTCGTCAAACTGCACCGACTCAGACGACCGCAAACCCCGCAACGCCACCATGACCAATCAACACCCCACCCGAACCAAAACCGGCATCCGCAAGGCAGCCCTCCAAGCCGAAACAGACAACATCAACACGCGCAGTGAATCGCAGCAGAACACCCGGACGCGTCGCCGCCGAGGCGGGAGCGCCCGAAGGCAACTCCCGCCCCGACGACTATCCCGACGACCACAAACCGCTCGTAGCGCAGCCACGATGAATCAGCGCTCCATCCGATTCGCAATGGCCGACTTCAGCGGGAGTCCCCAAGCCGAATGCGGCAATATCAACGCGCCGAGCACGTCGCAGCAGGACACCGAAACGCGTCGCCGCCGGGACGGGAGCGCCCGAAGGCAACTCCCGCCCCGACGACTATCCCGACGACCACAAACCACTCGCCGCACAGCCACGATGAATCAGCGCCCCACACAATCCGAAACGGGCGGACGCAGCGATAGCTCCCAAACCGAATCGTGCAAGGTCAACACGCTAAGCGTGTCGTAGCAGGGCACGAGAGCGCGTTCGCCGCCGGGCGGGAGAGCTCGAAGGCAACTCCCGCCCCGACGATCACAAGTCTGTCGCAGCACAGCCACGAATACCTACGCGCTTGAGGCGGACAAGCGGCTACGAGCGACGGAGTTCCTAAGTGACCGAACAGCCTGCGAGGGCGTTGTTCGCAGTTGGTGATGTTGTCACCTTCGCGGGCGGGTTGCCGGTGAAGCCATCACTGATGGTGTTGCCGGAGTCGCCGGGCTCATTGGTCATTGAGGGGTTATGGACGAAGTTCGTATCGACCTTAAGCCCCGGCACATCGCCGTAGGTGATCTCTAGCCGGGCGCACTTTTCGGTGAAGTGCCGGGCCCATGTGGCCCAGTCCACGCACCGTTGCGGCTCGACAGTAGAAACGCAAGTCTTGGCTTCTGACTCGATGGCGGCGGCGGCGACCTGTGCGGCTGTCTTGCGGGCGCTGGAGCCTTCTATTTGTTCAGAGGTGTCGCTGACTACGTTCTGGACCAGTACAACGGCCAAGGCGGCCAGTCCAGCAACCGCAGCGACGATCAAAAGCCACTCAAGAGTGGTCAGACCGCTTTCGTCACGCTTGCGGGGGGGGGGTCAGGCCCCTAGTGCCGCGCCTCCGGGGGGGGGTAGTGGATCGGATCTTGAGCATTGGGGTCTCCCTTGGCTCTATTGGCTGGATGGTTGTCAGTTGTGACTAGCTGTTCCTGTGTATGTGTCGCTGCCCGCCGTTCGGCAGGCCAGTGACATTGATGGTTGCAATGTCAGCCGGGCATGATACCACTTTCGTCTCCCACACCGCAAGCCTCCACGCCCATGTGCCCCGCCCTCGACCGTCAACCCGCTCCCGCTCAGCCGGGGCGATAGACGTGTCGGCGGTGTTGAACGCGATGGATTGCGACGACAGCTCGGTCTTCCAAGATCTCGTAGATGATGCGGTAGTCGCCCCTCCGGGCTGATCTGAGCCCCTCGAGTTCGTCCGCTAGGAGTTTGCCGATGCGCGCGGGGTTCTCGGCCAACGGGCCGAAATGGTGGCGAGGGCGACGTCTCGAACCTTGTCGGGCAGACGACCGAGATGCCGCAGGGCTACAGGCGTGATCTCGACCTCGTACACCGAGAAGCCTCAGATGTGGTCGCGCGGGGACAGCAGCTTTCCCTCGGAGGCCTCTTGTCGCTATCGCCGTATCGACTCCACCAACTCTGGGTCGCTCATGATGTCGAGGGTCTCCTCAAGAGACTCGAGATCATCAGGATTCATCAGAACGAACGAAGGTCGGCCGTGGCGCGTCACCAAGATGCGATCGTGCTCTCGCTCCACTCTGTCAGCCATCGCTGTGAGGCAGGCTTTCACCTCTGAGAACGGGAGGATGTCAGTCACGAGTCGAAGCATAGGAGTTCATTCTGGCCCACCTCAAGGGATTAGCCGCGGATTTCTTGTAGCTCTTGGCGCAGGTCCTTGATCTCGTCTCTGAGGCGGGCGGCGTACTCGAAGCGCAGGTCACCGGCGGCTTCGCGCATCTCCTCGTCGAGGGTGCGGATCAGGCGCTCCAACTCGGCGTCGGGCAGCTCGCCCAGGTCCGGGCCGTTGCGGCGGCGCCGGGCGTCGGCCAGCCCTTTGCCCGAGGCTCGGTCCGGCACCGGGGCGGTGTCGCGGTCGGGGCGGATCAGGGCCAGGATGTCGGTCACCGCCTTGCGGATCGTGGTCGGGTCGATGCCGTGGGCCTCGTTGTGGGCCTGCTGGAGGCCCCGGCGGCGCATCGTCTCGGAGATGGCCCGCCGCATCGAGTCGGTCACTGCGTCGGCGTACATCACCACCTGGCCGTCCACGTTGCGGGCCGCCCGGCCGATGGTCTGGATCAGCGACGTCTCGCTGCGCAGGAAGCCCTCTTTGTCGGCGTCGAGGATGGCCACCAGCGACACCTCGGGCAGGTCCAGCCCCTCGCGCAGCAGGTTTATCCCCACCAGCACGTCGAACTCCCCCAGCCTCAGATCCCGCAGGATCTCGATGCGGCGCACTGTGTCCACCTCGCTGTGCAGGTAGCGCACCCGCAACCCCAGCTCCAGCAGGTAGTCGGTGAGATCCTCGGCCATCTTCTTGGTGAGGGTGGTCACCAGCACCCGGTGGCCCTGCTCCACCCGCTGGCCGATCAGCTCCTGGAGATCGTCGATCTGGCCCTTGGTCGGCTTCACCACCACCTCGGGGTCGACCAGCCCGGTGGGCCGCACGATCTGCTCCACCACCTGCTCCGACACGTCGAGCTCGTAGGCGCCGGGCGTGGCCGACATGAAGATCACCTGGTTGAGCCGGCTCATCACCTCGTCGAAGCGCAGCGGCCGGTTGTCGGCCGCCGACGGCAGCCGGAACCCGTGCTCGATCAGCACCTCCTTGCGGCTGCGGTCGCCCTCGTACTGGCCGTGCAGCTGGGGCACGGCCACGTGCGACTCGTCGATCACCATCAGGAAGTCGTCGGGGAAGTAGTCGAGCAGCGTGTAGGGCGACTCGCCCGGACCCCGTCCGTCGATGGGGGCCGAGTAGTTCTCGATGCCGTTGCAGTAGCCCAGCTCGGCCATCATCTCGAGGTCGTAGCTGGTGCGCATCTGCAGCCGCTGGGCCTCCAGCAGCTTGCCGTCGGCCTCGAAGCGGGCCAGCCGCTCGGCCAGCTCGGCCTCGATGCGCCCGACGGCGGCCTGCATGCGCTCGGCGCTGGTGGCGTAGTGGGTGGCGGGGAACACCACCAGGTCGTCCAAGTCCTCCAGCCGCTCGCCGGTGAGCGGGTCGACCACGGTGATGCGGTCCACCTCGTCGCCGAACAGCTCGATGCGGACCGCGGTCTCGTCGTAGGCCCGGTGCACCTCGATGGTGTCGCCCCGCACCCGGAACTTGCCCCGGGTGAGGTTCATGTCGTTGCGCTCGTACTGCATGTCCACCAGCCGGCGCAGGATCGAGCGCTGGTCGCAGATCCCGCCCCGGTTCAGCACCAGCAGCTGGGTCTCGTACTCCTCGGGCGACCCGAGGCCGTAGATGGCCGACACCGACGCCACCACGATGGTGTCGCGGCGGGTGAGCAGGGCCGAGGTGGCCGAGTGGCGCAGCCGGTCGATCTCGTCGTTGACCGACGAGTCCTTCTCGATGTAGGTGTCGCTGGCCGGCATGTAGGCCTCGGGCTGGTAGTAGTCGTAGTAGCTGACGAAGTACTCCACCCGGTTGTGGGGGAACAGCTCCCGCAGCTCGTTGGCCAGCTGGGCGGCCAGCGACTTGTTGGGGGCCAGCACCAGCGTGGGCCGCTGGGCCCGCTCGATGGTCCAGGCGATGGTGGCGCTCTTGCCCGAGCCGGTGATGCCCAGCAGCGTCTGGAAGCGGTGCCCGTCGGCCACGCCCGCGGCCAGCGCCTCGATGGCGTTGGGCTGGTCGCCGGCGGGCTCGAACGGGGCGACCACCTCGAAGGGCTTGCGGTCGCTGGGCACGGTCACCGGCGCCATGTCACCCTGCCCATGGCCGCCGATGGTACCGACACTGCCCAACGGCGGGGTCGGACGCTCCACCCGGTCTATGCCGTGTTGTGGGTTGTGGTGGGTTGTGGTGAATTTCCGGTTGCGAGGCGGCGGAATCCGGGGATAGTGTCGCCGCCGCGATCGGAGGTGCGCTTATGGGTTCGATTGTGACTACGCCTCCCGAAGTGGAGGTCGATTATCCGGAGGGCCCCAGGGTGCCGGAGGGGAATCTGCAGACGCGGCGACGCATGGAGCTGGTGATCGCGCTGAGGCACTGGTTCGACCGGCGCACCGATGTGGAGGGCGCGTGGGTGTGCTGCGACATAAACGTGTACTACAAGCGTGGCGATCCCAAGGTGGTGGTGGCGCCCGATGTGGCGGTCGCCTTCGGGGTGGACGCCGCCGCGCTGGAGACCGAGCGCACCTTTCGGGTGTGGGATGCGGGCGCCGCGCCGTGCTTCGCGCTGGAGATCGCGTCGCCCAAGACGGTCAACGTCGACTTGTACGTGAAGCCCGACAAGTATGCCGAACTGGGGGTGGCCGAGTACTGGCGACTCGACCCCACCGGCGGGGACCTGCTGGATCCGCCGCTTCAGGGCGAGCGGCGCGAGTCGGGCCGCTGGGAGCCGATCAAGGTCGCGTCCGAGACCGGCGGCGGGCTGCGGGGCCGCAGCGACGTGCTGGGCCTGGATTTGTGCTGGCAGCCGCCCAAGCTGCGGCTGTGGGACCTCGCCGAGGGCGTGTGGCTCCCCGACCCCGACGACCAAGCCGCCGCCCGGCTAGCTGCCGAGGAACGGGCGTCTACGGCTGAGGCACAGGTGTCGGCGGCTGAGGCACAGGTGTCGGCGGCTGAGCAACGGGCAGCCACGGCTGAGGCAGAACTGGCCGAGCTTCGAGCCCGACTGGGCGGCACCTACGACAAGCCCATCCAATAGACGCACTCCCGCGGATCGTCGCCCAAGAGGCCGGGCGAATAGGAGGCTCGTCGGGTTAGCTGAGGGAGGCGGCCCAGCGGTAGCAGGCTTCTATCTGGGGCTCCAACTCCTCGACGGTGCCGTTGTTGTCGATCACGAAGTCGGCCGCAGCCAGGCGGGCGCTGCGGTCGGCCTGTTGGGAGATGCGGGCCCGGGCATCTTCGACGGACAGGCCCCGCTGCGACACCAGGCGCTGCACCGCCGCGTCGGGATCGGCGTCCACCACCACGATGCCGGCCACGTTGCGGTAGCGCTCGGCGATCGGCTCGCCGCCGGGTCGTACCAGCAGCGGGATGTCGAGCACCACCACCGCGCCGGGCGACTTCTCGGCCGCGGCGGCGCGGAGCTCGTCCATCTCGACCGCGACGGCCGGGTGGACGATGGCGTTGAGGGTGGCCAGTTCGTCGGCGTCGTTGAACACTCGGGCCGCGACCGCGGCCCGGTCGAGGGCGCCGTCGGCGGCCACCACTGCTGGTCCCCAGCGCTGCACCATGGCCTCGTACACGGGCTCGCCCGGCGCCTGCAGCCGGCGCACGATTTCATCGGCGTCGATTAGGACCGCGCCTCGCTCGACCAGTCCGGCGCCCACCGTCGACTTGCCGGCGCCGATGCCCCCCGTCAGCGCTATCTCAGGCAGGGCTCACGTCTCGTCGGCTGAGTCGACCGGTTCGTCGGCGGCAGCGTCTTCGTCGGCTGCCTCGGCGTACTCGCCCTCGGCGTCGCCGGAGTAGTAGTCCTCCCAGGCCTGCTGGCCCTCCGATCCGGTGGTGCCGATGTAGTTGCCCTCCTCGTCGTAGGCGTGGTCGCCGAAGTGCTCCTGGTACTCGGCGGCCACTACGCCGCCCTCGGCGGCCTGCTTGATCGACAGGCTGATACGGCGGCGCTGCAGGTCGAGGTCGATGATCTTCACCCACAGCTCCTCGCCGGGGGTGACCACCTGCTCGGGCAGCTCCACATGGTGGGCCGACATCTCCGAGATGTGGACCAGGCCCTCGATGCCGTCGCCGACCTGCACGAACGACCCGAACGGCACCAGCTTGGTGATGCGCCCGTACACCAGCTCCCCCACCCGATGGCTGGCCGCGAACTCCTGCCACGGATCCTGCTGGGTGGCCTTGAGCGACAGGCTGATGCGCTCGCGCTCCAAGTCGACCTCCAGCACCTGCACGTCGATGCGGTCGCCGGCCGCCACCACCGCGCTGGGATGATCGACGTGCTTCCACGACAGCTCCGAGACGTGCACCAGGCCGTCCATCCCGCCGAGGTCCACGAAGGCGCCGAAATTCACCACCGACGACACCACGCCGCTGCGGATCTCGCCCGGCCGGAGATTGTCGAGGAACTCCTCACGCTGCTCGCGCTGGGTCTCCTCCAGCCAGGCCCGCCGGCTCAGCACCACGTTGTTGCGATTCTTGTCGAGCTCGATGATCTTGGCGTCGAGCTCGCGGCCCACATAGGGCTGGAGGTCGCGCACCCGGCGCAGCTCCACCAGCGACGCGGGCAGGAAGCCCCTCAGGCCGATGTCGACGATAAGCCCGCCCTTGACCACCTCGATGACCATGCCCTTGACAGCCTCGTTGGCCTCTCGCTGCTCCTCGATCCGCCCCCAGGCCCGCTCGTACTGGGCCCGCTTCTTGGACAGGATCAGCCGGCCCTCCTTGTCCTCACGGGTGATGACCAGGGCCTCGATCCGCTCGCCCATGTCGACCACTTCGCCGGGGTCGACGTCGTGGCGGATGCTCAGCTCCCGGTTGGGGATGACGCCCTCGGACTTGTAGCCGATGTCGAGGAGGACCTCCTCCTTGTCGATCCGCACGACCGTGCCCTCCACGATCTGGCCGTCCTCGACCACCACCATGGTGGAGGCGTAGGCGTCGTCGAGGCTGATGTCGCCGAGGTCGTCCTCGACGATCTGGCGGGGGATGTAGGAGCCGTCCTCGGCGAAGGTGCCCATCTCGGGCGTGGCGGGCGGATCTAGGACGGCGGTGGCGGTGTCGGTCACGGTGTCTTTCCGGGCTGTTGGTCGGGGCTATAGGACTCCGAAAGGCTAGCGGCCTTGTGCCTTTGTTGGCCTTCCCGGCCGGCGGGTCCTGTCGTCGGGTCGAGACGACCGAACGGGCTTCGCCCTACTCTCGGTCGTCTCGACCCGCCGCCACCCACCGGCCTTGCTGGTCGCGGTCGCAGGATCACTGCCCGTGTGGGCTGATTCAGCCTTTGGCTCCGGCCCAGGTTTTGGCTGCTTGCAGATCGACTTCCAGGGGTACCCGCAGCTCGAAGGCGTTCTGCATCACCTGGCGGGTCAGCTCCGAGGCTGGTTCGATCTCGGATTCGGGCGCTTCCAGGATGATCTCGTCGTGGACCTGCAGCACGATGCGCGATGCCAGGCTCCGGTTGAGCAGAGCCCGGTCTAGGCGCACCAGCGCCACCTTGAAGATGTCGGCAGCCAGTCCCTGGATGCCGGCGTTCATGGCCTGGCGCTCTCCCGCCTGGCGCAGCCGCACGTTGGGGCTGGCCAGCTCTGGTATTTGGCGGCGCCGGCCGAAGAGAGTCTCGGTGTAGCCCCGGCTGCGGGCCTCGGCCACGGTGCGGTCCATGTACTGGCGCACCGCGCCGAAGGCGTCGAAGTAGGCGTCGAGGATCTCGGCCGCCTCGCCGGTGGCGATGTTGAGGCGCTGGGCCAGGCCGTAGGCCTCCATCCCGTAGGCCAGCCCGTACGACACCATCTTGGCCGTGGACCGCTCCTCCACGCCCACCTCCGACACGTCGATGCCGAACACTCGGGCCGCGGTGGCGGTGTGGATGTCGTCGCCGGCCTCGAAGGCGGCGATCAGGCCGGGGTCCTCGGCCAGATGGGCGATGCAGCGCAGCTCGATCTGGTCGTAGTCGGCCACCAGCAGCTTGTGGCCCGCCGGCGCGGTGAAGGCGGTGCGGAACACTCGGCCCCGCTCGGAGCGCACCGGGATGTTGTGGAGGTTGGGCGCGTCGGAGCTGAGCCGGCCGGTGCGGGCCACCGTCTGGTTGAACGTGGCCCGGATGCGCTCGTCCGCATCAACCTCGGCCAGCAGACCCACCCCGTAGGTGGAGCGCAGCTTCTCCACCTCGCGGTAGCCGAGCAGGTGATCGACGATGGGATGCTCGCCCCGCAGCTTCTCCAGGGACTGGGCGTCGGTGGAGAACCCGGTTTTGGTCCGCTTGGTGGGGGTGAGCCCGAGATCGTCGAACAGGATCTCGGCCAGTTGCTTGGGCGAGTTGACGTTGACGTCGCGCCCAGCATCGTCGAGTACCCGGCGTTTCAGGGCCTCGGCCTCGGCGTCGAGCTCGTCGCGGATGCGCTCCAGCACCGAGCGGTCCACCCCGATCCCGATGCGCTCCATGCGGGCCAGCACCCGCACCAGCGGCACCTCCACCTCGTCGTTGAGATGGTCGAGGCCCTGCGCGGCCAGCGCCTCGCGCAGCGGCGTCACCAGGCGGTCGATGGCCAGCACCGCCCAGCCGGCCTGCTCGGCGGGCTCGACCGCGTGGCCGTCGAGGTCGAGGCGCCCCTCGGAGGGGGCGTGGGCGGGCGGGTCGATGTCGGCGTAGCGGTGGGCCACGTCGCTGAGCTCGTAGCGGACGTCGGCCGGGTCGAGGAGGTAGGCGGCCAGCATGGTGTCGATCAGCGGGTCGCGCATCTCGATGCCCCGGTTGAGCAGCGGCCGCATCAGGGCCTTGCCGTCATGCACCGCCAGCGGCCGGTTGCCCTCGCTGGCACTCGAGGCGCCGACTAGCCCGGCCAGCGCGTTGCGGACGTCGGGATCTTGCAGCAGGTCGCCGGGCACAAAGGCGACTCGGCCGGCTTCGGCGTCGATGGCCCAGGCCAGTCCGCCGTCGATTCCGGCGGCCGGAGTGGCCAGCGCCAACCGTGCCCCCGCAGCTTCGGGGGTCGCCGCGGCCCGAAGCGCTTCAACCGTCGACTCGGCGGTGTCCAACACCGTGACATCCGGTTCCAGGATCCTGGCCGGAGCCCCCGCGTCGGCGGGCTCGTCGAGGCCGAGCGCCTCGCCCAGCACTTCGGACAGGCGGCGGTGCAGCGACCGAAACTCCAGGAAGTCGAACAGCTTGCGCACCGCACCGGCGTCGATCTCACCCAACCTCAGGTCGTCGAGCCCGGCCTCCAGCGGCACGTCGCGCACCAGCAGCATCACCTCGGCGTTGGTGCGGACCTGCTCCTCGGCCGCGGCCAGGTTCTCCCGCAGCTTGGGGGTGAGCTCGCCCAGCGCGGCGAAGATCCCGTCGAGCCCTCCTCTCTCGTTCACCAGCTTGGCCGCGGTCTTCTCCCCCACTCCGGGAACGCCGGGCAGGTTGTCGCTGGCGTCCCCCCGCAGCGCGGCGTAGTGCACGTAGTCGGCGGGGCGCACCCCGGTGCGTTCAACAATGCCGGCCTCGTCGTACAGTTTGTAGTCCGACACTCCCCGCATGTTGTAGAGCACCTTCAGGTGCGGGTCCTCCACGAGCTGGTAGGTGTCGCGGTCGCCGGTAACGATGATCACGTCGTCGCCGCGGTCTCGGCCCGCGGTGGCCAGGGTGGCGATCACGTCGTCGGCCTCGTAGCCGGCCGCGTCGATCATGGGCACGGCCAGGGCGTCGAGCACCTCGCGCACCAGGCCCATCTGCTGGCGCAGGATGTCGGGTGCCGCGTCGCGGGTGCCCTTGTAGGTGGGGATACGGGCGTGGCGGAAGGTCGGCTCGGGCCGGTCGAAGGCCACCACGATCTGGTCGGGCTCATGGTCGCGCCACAGGTTGATGAGCATCGACGTGAAGCCGAACACCGCGTTGGTGATCTGCCCCGAGGCGGTCGCCATGTCGGTGGGCAGCGCGAAGAAGGCGCGGTAGGTCAGCGAGTTGCCGTCAACCAGCATCACCGAGCCCACCGCCAGAATCTACGCAGAATCCAAGAGGCCGAGCGAATAGGCGAGCCAGTTCAGCCCATACGGGCGAGGCCGTGGGCTGTGACGCTGGGGTTTGGGCGGCCCGTGAGCGCAGCGAACAAGAGCGGGAATTATCCCGCTAGGGCAAGGGAGGCCGTGGCCGGAGAATCAGGGAGCGAGGCGGCCTTCCAGCACTTCGTCGGCTATTTCTCGCAACGTGCGGCGCTGCGACATGGCGGTGCGCTGGAGGAAGGCGTGGGCTTCCTGTTCGCTCAAGTGGTGGTCGTCGATCAGGCGCCCCTTGGCCCGGTCCACGATCCTGCGGACCTCCAGCCGGTCCTCCAGGTCGCCGACCTGGCCCGCCAATGCCTCCATCTCCCGGTAGCGGGCCAATGCCAGCTCCACCGCGGGCACCAGCGCGTCGCGCCGGTAGGGCTTGACGAGGTAGGTCATGGCCCCGGCCTCGCGGGCCTGCTCGATCAGGTCGCGCTGGCTGAAGGCGGTGAGGATCACCACCGCAGTACCCCGCTGCGGCGCGATCTGCCGGGCGGCCTCGATGCCGTCTAGGCCGGGCATCTTGATGTCGAGGATGGCCACGTCGGGACGGTGCTCGGCCACCAGAGCGACCGCCTCGTCGCCCCGGCCCGTGTCGGCCACCACATCGAATCCCTGCTCGCGCAGGGTCTCGACCAGGTCGAGGCGAATGATGGCCTCGTCCTCGGCCACCACCACCCGCACCGCGTCCCGAGGGCCGGTGCGCACCGGTGGCGCCGTGTCGCTCACAACGCGCTGAATCGATCCAGCAGGGTGTCCTGGTCGGCTTCGAGGCGGGCGATCCGGGCCGCGATCTCGTCGCGGTGCTGTTGCAGCCGGTCGGCGTGCCGCTGGGCCTGCCGGTACTCGCGCTCCGACAGCGGCGTCTCCGACACCAGTGCCCGCAGCCGGCACTCGTCGGCCTCCTCGCTCACCTGCATCAGCTGCTCGTCGCACACCCGCAGATCGCCGCGCAGGGCGCTCAACTGACGTCCAACCCCCCGCAGACGGCGCTCAATCCGGTCCCGATACACAACAGCCAGTCTAGAAGGCGACACCGTTCTGGCTGAACGCAGACGCCGGACCCATGCTCAGAGCAGGCGGAGGCACTCCGCAACGCAGCTGTGACGCGTGCGACGCAGTTCGTCCCGGCGGCCTATCCGGAGACGCTGCCGGTCCGCATTTGCTGGCATTTGCGAAGCGCCCGACGAAGTCGGTCCGCCTCGTCGTACTGATTGCGCGGTGTGCCGTAGATGACCCTACGGGTGGTTGGAGGCCAGTTGCTGTTCTAGTTGGTGGAGCACCTCGTAGCAGGGCAGCACTGAGGCTGCGCCGGCTGTCGGGGCTCGGCCTTCGACTATGGCGGCCATGAAGTCTCGGTCTTGGAGCTCTATGCCGTTCAGCGAGACGTCCACTCCCGACACGTCGATGGGCTCGTCGTTGCCGGTCACGAGGTCGTCGTAGCGGGCGACGTAGGTGCCGGTGTCGCCGATGTAGCGGAAGAACGTCCCGAAGGGCCCCTTGTTGTTGAAAGACAGCGCCAGCGTGCAGAGCTGGCCGGCCTCGGTGAGCAGCTGGATCGACATGTCCATGGCGATCCCGAGCTCAGGATGGATCGGACCCTGCATGGCCTGGGCCGCTACCACGGGGCTGCCGGTCTGGTACTGGAACAGGTCGACGGTGTGGGCCGCGTGGTGCCACAACAGGTGGTCGGTCCAGGATCGGGGCTCTCCCAGCGCGTTGGTGTTGGTGCGGCGGAAGAAGAACGTCTGCACGTCGAGGTGCTGGATCGAGAACTCGCCGCCCCGGATCCGGCGGCGCACCCACTGATGGCTGGGGTTGAACCGGCGGGTGTGCCCGCAGGCGGCCACTCTGCCCGAGCGCTGCTGGGCCTCGACCACGGCCCGCCCGTCGGCCAGGCTGTCGCACAGCGGGATCTCGACCTCCACATGCTTGCCCGCCTCCAGGCAGGCGACGGCCTGCTCGGCGTGCACCGGCGTGGGGGTGGCCAGGATCACCGCGTCGATGCCGTCGTCGGCCAGCACCGCGTCGAGGCTGGTCGCGATCCGCTCGATGCCATGGGCCTCCGCGGCCTTGCGGGCCGCGGCCTCCACCGGATCGACCACGGCCGCCACCTCGGCGTCGGGGATCGCCGCCAGCGCGTCCAAGTGCTTGTTGCCGAAGGCGCCCGCTCCGGCCATCGCCACTCTCACCACGCCGACGCTTCTACCACACCCGCGTGACAGACCGCCTAGCGTGCGGCTACTCGCGGCTGCCATTCTCTGGCCTGCATCCAATGGAGCACCCATGGCCCTCGACAAGCCCTACCTCGATATCCCGGGGACCACCGTCTTCGACACCGACCAGGCCGCCAAGGGATACCACCTCAACCAGTTCGCCATGTCGCTGATGGCCGCTGAGAACCGTGCGCGGTTCAGCGCCGACGAGGGCGCCTACCTCGATGAGTGGCCCATGACCGGCGAGCAGCGCCAGGCCGTGCGGGACCGGGACTACAACCGCATGATCGACCTCGGCGGCAACATCTACTTCCTGGCCAAGATCGGCGCCACCGACGGGCTCAGCTACCTGCAGATCGTGAGCTCCATGACTGCCAACGACGCCGCGGCCCACGCCGAGATGATGCGCCGCGGCGGGCGCTCGCCCGACGGCAACCGCTACCGCCACGAGTGGCAGCACCGGGACTGACCGTGGCCCGGATCACCGCCAGCGTCTACACCAGCCACGTGCCCGCCATCGGGACGGCCATCGACGGGGGCAAGACCTCCGACCCCTACTACGCCCCGCTGTTCGCCGGCTACGAGCCGGGCCGGGCCTGGATGGCCGCGAATGTGCCCGATGTGATCGTGCTGGTGTTCAACGATCACGCCAACGCCTTCAGCCTCCAGATGGTGCCCACCTTCGCGCTGGGCATGTCGGCGCAGTATGAGCCCGCCGACGAGGGCTGGGGGGCCAGGCCGGTGCCGCCGGTGGCAGGGCATCCGGCGCTGTCGGCCCACATCGCGTACAGCGTCATCCGAGACGACTTCGACCTGACGCTGGTCCACGACATGCCCGTGGACCACGGCTGCACCGTGCCGCTGTCGATCATGTTCGACCGGCCCGAGGCCTGGCCGTGCGCCGTCGTCCCGCTGGTGGTCAACGTGGTGCAGTACCCCGTTCCCTCCGGCCGCCGCTGCCTGGAACTCGGCCGGGCGCTGCGGCGCGCCGTCGAGAGCTTCGATGAGGACCTGGACGTGCAGGTGTGGGGCACCGGCGGCATGAGCCACCAGCTCCAGGGGCCGCGGGCCGGCCTCATCAACCAGCGGTGGGACAACGCCTTCCTCGATCGGATCGTGGCCGACCCCGAGGGCCTGACTGCCGTCGAGCATGTGGAGTACCTGCGCGAGGCCGGCTCCGAGGGCATCGAGCTGGTGATGTGGCTGGTGGCCCGCGGCGCCATGGCCGACCTCGCCGGCGGCGGCACGCCCATTGAGGTGCACCGGCTCTACCACGTGCCCGCCAGCAACACCGCGGTCGGCCAGCTGATACTCGAGGACGCCCTCACCTGACTCGCCCCGAGCAGCAAGAGCCGCGAGCAGCTGCACTTGGGGCGACAAAGATGGTCCTCAACACAGCCCTTGCCCGTGTTCCGCCAGTCGGTCGCTGCGCTCTATCCGGGCGACGAGGATTGGGTTCGGAGCCATTGGCGCGCCGCGTGGTGGGCGAGGTCGACGCGACCTCGGCCAGCAGCGACGATCATCCCGGCGCGGATCAGCCTCTTGCGGTAGACGCTCGCGTAGCTGGCGTTCACGCCGAGGCGGTCGGACACATCTGCCATCCGGGACTCGCCGTCGTCCTGGGCCATGGCGAGCAGGAATCTGCGGTCCACCTCTGAGAGTCCCTTCCAAGTCGGGGCCAGCACCAGCCTGCCGATTCGTCGCTGAGCTTCGGAGACGCCCGTCGCAACCTCCCCGACCCCGAGGCGAGACGGAGGATCGGGTGCGGCGGCCCAGCTGTGGAAGCCAACGAGTTGCACCATGAACGCATACCCAGACGTGGCTGCGACGGCCTTGTCGAGGGCTTCAGGGTCGATGCTGGAGCCGCGCTGGATGATCGGCTCGGACGCCTCCAGCAATGCTAGACCCTGCCCGCCGCTTTTGTGAGCTTTATAATCTTTGTGAGCTTTATGGTTTTTGTGAAGCTCTATGGTGAATGCGGCACGCCATGGCGCGCCGATTTGGGAATGATTCTTGATCTCTCTATGCTGCTGCACTGTCCACGACGACACAACCACCCAGATGGAGGACTCCGTGACATCTGCTTCCCCCCATGCCCGATCCGAGACGACCAAGCGGCTGAAGCGCTCGAGCGCGCCGCTGGCGCTGACGGCCCTGTTGCTGTCCGTGCTGGCGGTCAGCCCGGCCGGCGGCACCGAGACCCCAGACAACGCCGACAACCCGCCGCCGACCTGCAAGGCCGCAGATGCGCCGGACGTCGAACCCCACGAGAAGACGACGGGCCACTTCGTCCTCTTCGACGCTTACTGGGAAGACGCTCCCTTGGGTTCCATCGACGACGCCGGCGAGATAGCCATCAACTACTGCCCGGCGCTGCTGACCACAACCACGGGCACTGACGAGGATGGCGAAACGACGACGGCCACCTCCCTGACGGCCTCGACCAGCAGCGCCGAGACGCTGATCGTTCATGTGCTGGACAAGCACCAGGCCACCGTGGTCGCTGCCGATGCCGAGGATATTCCTGCGAAGGGGCTGAGCTTGGCTCAGTACGTGGAGGTTGACGAACCTGTCGACGCGGATGACCAGGTCTGGTGGTTGCGTCTCGACGACCCCAACACCGAAGACATCGACGAGCAGTCTGACCTGACGGTGGGCTTCTCGACCCTGCGCTTCGACGAAGCGCACTGGGCTCCCCCGGATGATAATGGCGAAGCGTTCCGTTACCGGTTCGTGCACGAGCGCGAACCCGGCATCGATCCTGACGACCTCCCGCACTTCTTCGCCTATCGCGCCCGCGAAGACGCCCGCAAAGAGGGGGCACGCTCTACTGCGGAACTGGTTTGGGACAGCTTCCACGTCGGCACCGACGACATGGAAATGGCTCCCGGTGAGCTCGAGGACCTGCAGTGGGTCTTCACCGAGCCTGGCACCTATGAGATATCGGTTCAGTTGCTTGGCTACGTACGCGACGAAGCGAGGCCAGAAGACGGTGCCGACTGGACGCGAATCAGCCCGAAGACGACGGAGACCAGCAAGACCCAGAAGTACGTGTTCCACGTGGGCGACGAGCTCCCCGAGAACGAGCCGCCGCTGTTCGGCGTAAACCTCAGCGTGGCCGAGAACTCACCTGCCGGCACGGCAGTCGGCGAGCCGATCCCGGTCTACCAAGCCGAGGCCGACACGCTGTACTACACGCTGAGCGGCGAAAGCTCCGAACTCTTCACCGTGCCGGACTCCACCGAGCCCCACCAGGCGCGGGTCACGGTGGCCGAAGGCGCAGTGCTCGACTTCGAGACCAAGTCGACGTACGACCTCATCCTCGGCGTGAGCGACGACAAGGACCACGAAAGCAACTTCGACGACACCGTCGACGACACCCTGGCCGTTCGGATCACATTGACCGACGTTCCGACCGGTGTCGTGATTGAGGTGAGCAACCCACAGCCGGTGGCTGGAGAAGCAGTCACGTTCACGGCAAAGGTGACGGATTGGGGAATCGGGCGAGCGCTCTACTACACGTTCACGGACGTCGAAGGCACGACCTCTAGTCGGAATCCCCACCACGTCTTTACGAATCCCAGGGCCGGATGGATAGTAATGCAGCTCGATGTCTGGTATTACAACGATCCAGTGGATACCACCCAGGGCGTGCAGTCGCTGAGTGCAGAGCCTGTCAGGGTCACCTGGAGCGCGTCCGACTCGTAGGGCGCTGGAGAGGCAGCAAACGAGCGGGTTAGCGCCCTACAGCGAGTGGAGGTGTCCGCCAAGACAGTCCTCCTGGTGCTGGGTCTGGCCGTGGTCGCGCCGATGGCGACCACGGCCAGCGCCGCTGCCGTGCCCCCTCCCCCGTCACCCCACATCGATCTAGCTATAAGCGGCTTCCATCACGGCACTTGGCTCCGCGACGTAGGCTTCACCGTTCGAAACACAACCCAACCTGGCTACGCACCAGCCGAGATCAGCGACATCCGGGTGCAAATTTGGCCCTTGCCGATATTCCGTGTCGACGTATTAGAAATTGGACCCGGCGAAACCTATGACCAGGCGACGGGAATCTGGACCATTCCCCGCCTTCGAGCAGGCACCAGCACGACGTTGGCACTAAATCCCTCGAGGTTTTTTCGACTAGCCGACTGCGACGGCCTAACCGCGGCGAAGATGTCGGCTGAGATTTTGGACCCACACGAATATCCCGCGACTCCCGGCAACAACAGAACCGAAGTCTGGTTCATGATTCAGGAGCGCGGAACATGCCCGATCCAACTAACTCCTACCGGTGGAGATGCCGGTGTGAACGTGATCGCCCCCGATCGCCCAAAGCGAGGCGAACAAGCGACATTCGAGATCCATGCCAAGAATAATCTAAACTACGGTGTATCACAACCCCATAGCGATTGGCAGGCAAACGACCAACTCGATGTGAAAGTGAAGATCGAGCTGTCACCGGGCCTGGTATTTCGAGAAGCGGGCAAGAAGCCAGGTACTGATTTACACCGTCGATCGCTTCAAACGCTGGTGTGGGACGTAGGTCACCTGACCGATGGAGTAACGTCGATAGACGGTAGCTATATTGACACCACACAAGATGTGCTGAAGAACCTGTCTGTCACGGTCGATGTAACGATGTCCAGTCTCCCCTTGGAGGAGCGCTGCCTGACCGCAACCGTGATCGACGCGGTGCCAGACTTCGCGCTGGACCCAAAGAAGCGCGAGAACGACATCGATATCGCTTGTTTGCCTGCGGAGCGGGAGCCTCGGGAGCTAATATCGGAAGGCCCAATTATTCTTTGGTGGCCTCACGACTGCGTTGGTTACGACGATCTTCCTTGTGATTCTGAGAATAACCTCAAGCTGCTGATTGTGCAGCCTGAATCGACCATTCGCTACCTTAAATCCCTGAACGTTCTTGATCATATATCGAAGGTAAATCTCCTTGAAACGGACGCCTTGATCATTCATGTCAAGGACCCGTCCGGACGCCAGTATGACGCGCACACCCATAGTGTGACGACCGGCTCGAAGGTATCTTGGCAGACTGCCCGAAGGGAATCAGGTGTCTTGAATCTTGGCGGCGTGTGGACTCTCTATTCGCGGCAGGGTTACAACCGGAATATCAGCGAGTGGTCGGGGTTCGTACGTACCGCGACCGTAAGCGGGCACGATAGCAACAGCGCTCCAGGGAAGGTGAATATCAGATTCGATGGCGGATCAGGCAATACTTACATCAATCCTAGCGAAAGCGGCAGACGCTCTCGCTTTGATCTAGCGCGCTGGGGGCCCAGATACACGAGCAACGACTTCTTCGTAGAGTTCGAGAATCTTGGAACCTATGTCGTCACCCTAGGCGAAGAGGCAACCCGCACTGACGGTACGCCGTACAACGCCTCCGCGACCTACACCTTCCATGTCGGGCCGATCTCGGAGCTGGCGGTTTGGAGCGGCGAGGCGAGTCCGCTGGCGAGTCAGAGCGAGTGGTCGTACACCTTCATGGCTGCCAATCACGGTCCCGACGTTCCGCCCGCGGTCGAGGTCGCGCTGAGCGGCGTCCCCGAGGGCGCGCGGGCGCTGCTCGCGGAGCATGACGGCACATACCGAGTCGTCGAGGGTTCCTGCAAGGCGCAGCCTGGCCAACAGACTCGTCTTTGCGACGCGGTCTGGGACCTGGGTGAGATGGCGCTCACGCCGGAGGACAGTCGCCACTACGGCCGCTCGGAGTTCCCCATGCTGACGCTGATCGCGCCCGGGGAGGTTTCCGCCGGGGCCATCACGGCGACCATCTCCAACACGCAGCCCTACACCGTCGTGATCGACGGCGACACGCACTCCACGGACTACTTCGACTACTGGGCGGACAACGACCGCGTCGTCGTTCAGCCGCAGCACGGCACCGGCGAGGGCGATCCGGGCACTCCGGCGGGTGTGCGCACCATCGCCACGTCGGCGGGCACGCTGCTGCAGTGGGATGCGGTCGAGCTCCTCAATCACTGGCCCGTCCACTACTACGCGGTGCGGCGCGACGGCGCGACGCTCCCCGGACAGGTGATGGGCACCCTCTACCTCGACGAGCACACCCCGGCCAGCGACATGGAACGCGTCAACTACCAGGTCCGCTCCGTGAACACCTGGGGCGTCGCGGGGTGGTGGTCCGACCCGCTGGTGGCCACCGACCCGCAGAAGACGATCACAGTGGCGCCGACCGAGCTCACGGTGGCGAAGCGGGGCGCAGCGGCGAGCGCCGGCTACACGGTCGTGCTCGACGCCCCGACCGACGGCACGGTCACGGTCGCCGTCGCCAGCGCCGACCCGGGCAAGGTCACCGTGGACCGCAGCCTCCTGGCCTTCGCCGAGGCCAACTGGAACGTCCCGCAGACGGTGACGGCCACCTGGGTCGACGCCAGCGCGGTCGACCCGACGCCCAGCGTGAGAATTGCTCACACGGCCCGAGGCGGCGGCTACGAGGGCGTGCCAGTTGATCCGGTCACCGTCACGGCCCGGGCCACGGTGCTCGAAGTCAACAAGCCAACGCTGGAGATACCGGAGAACCGCGGCCAGGACACCTACACCATCGCGTTGAACTCCGTGCCGGCGAGCGAGGTGCTCGTCGACATCTCCAGTGGAGACTCCGGCGTGGCCACAGTGTCGCCGCCCCGCCTCGTGTTCACCCCCGCCAACTACGCGGCCCCGCAGACCGTCACGGTGAGCGCCGTAGACGACATCTTCCTCAACGCCGGTGGTCGGCGCGTAACCCAGATCAGCCACCGCATCAGCGGCGGCGGCCTGCCCGCGGTCACCCTGGCGGGCCCGGAGGTCATCGTCACCGACGACGACAAGGTGGCGCAGCTGTTGACTGTCGGTGGGCCGTCGGTCGAGGTCCGCGAGACCGACGACCCGGACAAGGATGGCGAACAGCACAAGGGCGAGTTCACGGTGCGGCTGGCCAAGCGACCCGAGTCCGCTGTCACGGTCACGATGACCCCGCGGGATCCGTATGTGACGGTGGTGCCGGCCACGCTGACCTTCACCCCCAGCACCTGGATGACCGACCAGACGGTCACGGTCACCGCCATCGACGACGATGACCATGACGACCTGAACGACAGGCGTGAAACCGTGATCCGCCTTGCCGCGGCGGGTGGAGGCTTCGACGGCGCCACGTCGGAGGTAGAGGTGGTGGTGATCGATGACGACGCCACGACGGGCACCGTCACCGTGGCGGGCATCCCCACCGAGGACGGCACCGGCACGCGCATCAGCGAGCACAACGGCGTGACTCGGCTGACGATCGACCTGGGGCGATACTTCACCGAGGACGAGGGCATCACCCCGGTGATCCCGCTGTGTCTCGGCGGCAAGGCGCGGCCCGGCACGCACTACAACGTGGCGCTCGCAGGCGACCCCCTGGGCGTGGCGCTGTCGGGCGCGAACACCCTGAGGCCACTGATCGAGTTCAACGAGACCGGAGCCAAGCGGGTCCTCGTCGACTTCACGGGCAAGGTTCACGGAACGTCCGAGTCCACGAGCCGAGGCAGCTCTACGTGGGCCCCCGGAACGATCGACTTCACGGTCAAAGTGTGCGACGAAGTGGCTCCCGGCGACATCCGCGAAATATCGGACGTGAGCTTCACCGGCGATACCTCGCTTCACACGGTGAGCATCCTGGACGGGGCGCTGATGCAGGAAGGCGAACGCCTCACACTGCCGCTGTACCTGCGCGCCGAAATCGCCGGGGAACTGGCCCTGGACATCCTCCAACACCACTACGCAATACAGAAGCAGGCTCTGCCGAGCGAGTACGATCATCCAGAGGTTGTGACCGCTCCGACGCTGCGGTCTCCGGGCACCTTCTCGCTGCGCGCTAAGCAGGGCGGCAGGAGCGGGGACAGGCACTACGACGTCGTCGCCTGCGAGGAGCGTCCAGGCGAGCTCTGCCTGAACAACCCCGTGGCGGCCTTCGCGGGAGGCAACGACACGATCACGGTGACGATCATCGATCGGGTCCCCGGCGCGCCGCAGCCGGAATCGGATTCCATCGGCCAGTCGCAGGACGCCGAATCACTGTCAGCATGCGTCTCGCAGATCCTGCTCGACACGGTCCGCCGCTACTACGACGCGAACAGAGACAAGGCACCCAACTACGGCGAGAACTGGAAACGCGTGCTTATCACGTTCGGCGACATACAGGACGCCAACCTGACGCCATTCACCGAGGCCGAAGCGCGCGCCGAGGAAGAAATCTGGGCCGGCTGGCTACCCACACGCCTAGCACTGGAGTGCATCGAAAAAGGCTAAGGGCGCGCACAATTGCTTCGAGGGCCATTCTTGGAGTGGTTCTTCGTGCCCTGAGCGGTGTTTTGGTTCAGGCCATAGGAACCTGAAGATTCAAGACACAGCAACCCTGGCGACGGCCTCAGACTTCTCGCCTCCTTGTGCAGAACACTTCCCATTTCAGTATAGTTATGCCCGTGAGGTTGCTCAGTGTGCCCGAAGCAGCCGAACGCCTTGGCGTGAGTTCGAGGCGTGTCCGTCAGATGCTGTCTGATGGCGTGTTGGAGGGCCATCGTGTCGGCCGTGGATGGGCTATCGAGGAGCGCTCCATCACGACGGCCGCCGCACGCCGCCGTCCAGCGCATCGACCGTGGACGGCGCGCTCAGCGTGGTCTGTACTTGCTCTGGCAGACGGCATGGAGCCGAGCTGCGCCTCCTACGAACGCAGCCGTGCTGAGCGCCGGCTATCCGCCGGCTTGCCAAACCTCCTGGATCGGCTTGGCTCCCGGGCCCACCGGCTCACCTTCTACGCCCACCCCGGAATCCGGGACCGCCTAGCCGTTGAGCCCGGCGTTGTCCGCACCGCCGCGAGCGCCTCGCCGGAGCACAGACTCGGCATCGTGGGTTCTGGACCTCTCGATGCCTACCTCAAGAGCAGCCACCTTCAAGCAATCCGCGATGCCTATGTTTTGGAGGAACGCTCAGAGAGGACCAATATCGTGTTTCGGGTTGTAGACGACCATCTGTGGCCCTTTCCAGACGGTGCCGTCGCGGCACCACCTGCGGTGGTTGCTCTGGATCTGTTGGAGTCTGAGGACGAGCGTTCCAGACGTGCCGGCGCTGAACTGCTGCAACGCTTATGAACAAGCGACCAAAGCTGCAGCGCCCACCTGTGGAGTTGCCCAGCTATCCCGGCTACAACGACGCTCTCTGGGAAACCCTGCTGGAGTTGGCGAACGCGGAGCTGCAAGAATGGACGCTGATCGGCGGGCAGATGGTGCTGTTGCACGCCTTGGAGCACGACGCAGAACCGACCCGAGTCTCAACGGACATCGACGTAGTGGTCAACGCTCGTGTTGTCACGGGCGGCATCAGCGGTATCAGGAGCTTCGTTGAGTCCCTGGAGTCGCTCGGGTTCTCCCTCACAGGAGCTACGCCCCACAACATTGCGCACCGCTATCAGCGCGGCAGAGCGAGTATCGATGTGTTGGCACCAGAAGGACTCGGAAGCCGTGCAAACCTGACCACCACGCGGCCGGGTAGGACACTTGAGGTTCCCGGCGGCACGCAAGCGCTAGACCGCACCGAACTGCTTCCCGTGCAGTTCAACGAGCTGCACGGATTCGTTCCCCGCCCGTCTCTACTTGGAGCAATCGTGTGCAAGGTAGCAGCGGTGGCCGTAGCTGGCGCCACATCTGCACAGCAACGCGATGTGGCACTGCTGCTCAGCCTCGTAGCCGACCCCATCGAGGTCGCTGACGAGATGAACCCCAAGGACCGTCAGAGACTACGGGCCATGAATGAGCTTGCTGACCCTGCCCACCCGGTTTGGGAAGATCTGCCCGAAGACGCTGCCGACAGAGCACGGTTGGCTTATCAGATCCTCGTTGGCCCGCAAACCGACTGAAACCCCAGCGCCCGCGACGCCGAAGACGGCCGCACCCCAGCCGCCCGCTCGAACTCCCGCGTCAAGAACACCGGTGCCAGACGCTCCAATACCGCGACAGAGTCCATACGAGAAATATACCAGAGCTGATATGAGATACATACACGACGGCCGCTCGATCCCCCGCTGCCACCACGGCACCGTCCCGCGTGTGGATTCACAGGGCTCCCATGTCTTGCACCATCAGGTTCCCATGTCCTGAACCAGAACAGTTCACATGTCTTGACACATCACAAGGTGCGGGGAGGGAATCACACCCTACTGTGACAGCGGGTGCCACGGGGTGCCGTGGCGAGCCATACAACAGAGGTCAAAGCGTACTTCAGAGCGGGTGAACGCCAGCCTGCTTGCGTTAGCGTGTGATGCCCGGTATCGTCCATTGTCAGACGAGAAGTGATAACTAGACCGGTCACCAAGAGTCGCAGAGTTCGAGTCCCGTAGGGCACGAATCGACCGCGAACCGGTCTCGTTACCACTCTGGACGAGAGGAACGACCGGTGCAGCGACCACGGACACTGACAGCAGCATACGTGAGGACGATCAACCAGCCGGGCCGCTACGGCGACGGTCGGGGCAGCCACGGACTGTCATTGCTCGTGAAGCGCACCGTCAACGGTCGATGGTCCAAGACCTGGAGCCAGCGTCTCCGCATCGGTGGACGCACCGTGAGTCTCGGCCTGGGCTCCTACCCGGCCGTGTCGCTGGCACTGGCCCGCGAACGGGCGCTGGAGAACCGTCAGGCCGTAGAGGAAGGACGCGATCCCCGCCAACGCCACGCCGTCACCTTCGCCGAGGCGATGGAGGCCGTGATCGAGTTGCACCGCCCCAACTGGAAGGCCACTTCCAACACCGAGCAGCAGTGGCGGTCGCTGCTGGCCCGTCACATCGACCCGACCATCGGCGCGATGGCTGTCGCGGACGTGGCCGCTGCAGATGTGGTGGCGGTGCTCGACCGGGTGTGGGACCGCCCGGAACTGGCCCGCCGCACGGCGCGCCGGATCTCAACGACCATGAAGTGGGCCATGGGCCGCGGCCTGCGCGAGATCGACCCCACATCGGCGGCTGTCGCCGCGATGCCCAAGCTGCGCCACCGCCCGACCCATCATCGGGCGCTGCACCACGGCGAAGTCGCCGACGCGCTGAAGAAGATACGAGCCTCGGAGGCAGCCGCCGCCACCAAGCAGGCCCTTGAATTGTTGACGCTGACCGCGACCAGACCCGGAGAGGCTCGTCGCGCCACCTGGGACGAGTTCGACCTCGACACTGAGGTGTGGACAATCCCGGCGTCTCGTTACAAGACCGACACCGAGTTTCGGGTGCCGCTCAGCCGGCGGGCTGTCGAGCTGCTCACCGAGGCCCACCGCGCCCACGACACTGAGTTGGTGTTCCCCTCGCCGGTCACGGGGCGAGCGGTGTCGGAGAACACCTACGTAAAGCTGCTGCGCGACCTGGACATTCCCAGCTCGGCCCATGGGCTCAGGGCCACGTTCCGTTCGTGGTGCTCAGACACCGGCGTGCCGAGGGATCTCGCGGAGATGGCGCTGGGTCATGCCGTGCGCGGCGTCGAGGGTGCCTACGCCCGCTCCGACATGCTGCAGCGCCGCCGCGCGCTCATGCAACAATGGGACGACTACATCACATAGGCACACATGCCACTTGGTCGCAGTCTCCGGGGCGTCCACCTCCGCCATTGCACATCCTCACTGCGAGATCGTTTCAAGTCAGCGCAGGCGCAGGGCGTGGTAGTTCTGTTCCGCGTATTGGTCATAGGCATCGCACGTCTGCTCGAGGTGCTGTTCGTCGCGGAAGATTCCAGCCGCCATTAGGACTTGTTGATGGCGTTGAATGTCGGGCCTTGGTGACCAGTCGCTGAGGTGGAGGCGCCACATGGCACGAGTTGCGGGGCCTCGGTCGAAGTCCGATTGGGACATGTATGCGATGCCCAATAGGTATTCGACCTTGTCGAAGAGTTCTTCTTGATATGGGACCTCGGACACGAGTTCGGCAATCGCGGGGCGCAGCAAACCAAACAGGCGTTCCGACACCGGCGTCATCATCCTCTGGAGTTCTGGGAATGCCCGCCTCACCCAGTCGGCGTCTAGGACGTGCCAGGAACTCGCCACCACACCGACTGGGCCGGGGTACCTGTGGTCTCGTGTCGTTACCTCGCCCAGCGCGCGAGATATTGGGGCGATTCGATCAGCCGCGAGTGCGCCCAACCCAAGTGCATACAGCGCCAGCAGGGTCGGGTATTCCTGCAGGTTGATCAGCAGTTCTTTGCCTGTGCGTTGTCGGGTTCTGTTGGCGAGACGTTCGATGCAGCGGACCCAGAGTTGGTCATGGTCTTCGGTGTCGGAGAAGTACGCGCCGGTGGCGAGCAGCTTCAGCAGCGATGCGGCGGCGCGTTCGTAGACGATCATCCGCTCCGCGTACTGCTCGGGTCCGATCTGCCCGCCGGTGGGCAGGACGCGGAGTTCTTCGATGACGGTGTCGGTTTCGCCGATCACCAGATCGTGTAGCCGGATCCGCTGAGCGGGCTCGGGCAGGTACCGCTTGAGCCGAGCGACGGCGATAGCGGTATCGAGAGGCCGCTGATCGGCGGCTTCGGCGAGCGCTTGGACCTTCTCCAGCAACTCTCCCAGGGCCGGGTCGGCGTCCTGGATGGAGACTGGGATCGCGCCGCGGTGACCAATGATCTCTTGAGCCTCAGCGCTCACTTCCCCGCGGTGAAGCCAGTAGGTCGCGAACCGGCGACTGGGGGACCTCAGTACGGCGTTGCGCAGCGCGGTGTCCCAGCGAGCCGACCAGCCGCACACAACCAAGCCGTATTGGCCGAACACCTCATCCAACAGACGGTCAATCGACTCGTCATAGCCTGCCAGTTCATCGACGGTGTTCTTGAGGTCAGGCGACAAGTAGTCGCCGTGAACCTTGATGATCGTGCATCTGCTGTGAACGATCGGCAACGCGCCGGCGGCGTGTTCGGGGCTGGACACGACGCTGGGATCGACATCGACATCGGTGAGCGCCTTCTCAAGGAGACGGTCGAAATTGGTCGTGACGATCACCCTCACGAACCCTTCAGCCACAAGCTGAGCGATCGCGCGATGCGCACGAGTAGGAGTCTTCAGCCCCTCCTCGCGCTCTTGTGGCGTCGGCTCAAAGTACGACGACAGCAGGTTCCTGCGATCGCTCGGAGACGGCGCCAACTCTGAGAGCACATCGGAGTAATCCGGATCGCCACCCGCGTGTCCCACATACCACGAGACCGGGGCATCCCCCGCGTCCTCTCCCCGCAACCTGGCGAGACGCCCGATCAACTCGACCATCATCTCCCAACCGCTGGGCACTCCAGCGTTGACACTTATCCCCGAACTCACCAGCAACGCGAACGTCCCCGGACCCGCATGGACACTTGAAGCGAGCGAGACCATCGCACTGGCAGCCATGCCTGGAACCTAGCGGCATCAGCAAAGAGCAGAATTGGCCAAGACCTCGCCAAAGCCGACGTCCGCGACGGTGGCGTCCCATGTTTGGTGTAATAGCGGTGCGGGCGCAGGTTCCGGTGGTCATGTTAGGCGGCGATTGTGGCGGTGTGGTCGGGCTGGTCGGTGTTGGTGTGGGCGGGTTGGTGGAGTTGGTGGCGCAGTTCGGTGAGGGCTCGGGCGATGGCGGGGGTGTAGGTGAGTCCGCGCCAGCCTCGGGAGGCCCGGTCGAGCACGGCCCAGACCAGTGTGAGGCAGGACGCTTCGCCGGGGAGCCGGCCGATGACTTTGACTCGTCGGCGGGTCTCGCCGAAGGTGCGTTCGATCAAGTTGGTGTGGCGGATCCTGCGCCAGTGTGCGGCGGGGAGCCGCAGGTGCGCGGTGAGCGCCTGGCGGTCGGTGAGCAAACAGTGCACTGCGGCGGGGAGCTCGCGCTGGTAGCGGCGGGCGAAGCCGTCGATGCCGGCCTGGGCCGTGCGCACCGCTTCCTGGCCGGGTTCGATGTCGTCGTCGAGGTCGAAGATCGCCCAGAACGCGGCCTTGAGTTCGTCGCGGCGACCGGCGGGGACCTTGGCCAACACGTTGCGGCAGCGGTGGATGAGGCACCGCTGGCGCAGCGAGGAGGCCATTTTGGTCTCGACGGCGCCGATGAGGCCTGCCGCGCCGTCTGAGACGACCAGCAGCGGCGGCCGCAGCCCCCGTTCGGTGAGGTCTTCGAGGAAGTCTGCCCAGGCGTCGTAGGACTCGTCGCCGCCGGGCTCCACGGCCAACAGCACCGGCCGGCCGAGGGTGGTGATGCCGTAGGCGACCAGCACCGGCTCAGCGCGCGACCCGCCGTGCATCTTGAAGTGCGACCCGTCCAAGAACAGGCAGTCCAACTCGACGCCGCAGAGGTCTGAGCTGCGGAACGTGTCGAACTCCTCACGCAGCCGGGCGCAGATCCGGCTGGCGGTGGACTTCGACAAAGCGGCCTCCGGTCCCAGCGCCTCCGCCAACAGGGCCTCGATGTCGCGGTCTGACAGGCCCCGCACCCACGCCGAGATCACCAGCGCCTCCAGCGGCTCGGTGCGCACCACGCCCCTGCCCAGCAGCTGCGACGCGAACGCCTCGGCGGTGTTGCGCAGCTTCGGGCGGCGCAGCGCCACGGGCCCGGCGGTGGTCTTGACCGTCAGGTCGCTGTAGCCGTTGCGCCGGCCGGCGCGCCCGCCCTCGACACGCGAGTTCCACTCGCGGCCCAGCCAGGCCGTGACCTCATCCTCGAGGACCTGCTGCAACACAAGTCGCGCCGACAGGCGCATCACCTCCTCAAGCACCTCGGCGATGTCGCGTCCCGAGCCGAACAACTCGTCGATCTCGGCGCGGACAGATTCTGTGGCGCTTCGCGTAAACGTGGGATGAGGGGTTGCTGGCACCGGTTGGGGTGATTATGTCACGAGGAGGCCGCGGGCTTGGAAGTTGGTGGGGTTGGTGAAGCCGTGGGCGGTGCGGCGGAGTACTTGCAGCAGGTTGTTGGTGCCCTCGATTCTGCCGTTGGATGGCCGGTGGGTGTGGTGCCAGGCGAGGATCTCGTCGGACCAGGCGATGATGGTGTCGACGATGTCGTGGTATTCGGGCAGCTGGCCGGTCTCGTAGAGGTCACAGAACCTGCCGAGCGCGTCGAGGGCTCCTTGGTGGCCGCCAGCGAGGTAGAGGCCGTGGAGCTGTTGCAGTGCCTGCCAGCCCGATCGGAGCCGTGGGTGGGCGTCGAAGAGGGCCTCGAGGCGCTTGCGGTCTGTGTCGGTGAGGGTGTCGCCTCTGCGCAGCAGCGCGAAGCGGGCCCCGAACACGTCGGGCTCGAATGCGGGTTTGACGCCGGGCGGCTCGCGGCGCTGGACATCGCGGCGCACCGCGGTGAGCCCCGCTTGGAACCATCTGATGACGTGGAACCGGTCCAGCACGTGGCGGGCATGTCCGAGGTGGGCGTCGATGGCCGCCTTGTAGGACTTCGAGCCGTCGCTGACCACGACCTTGACGCCCCGGCACCAGCTTCTGCCCTGGGCGATGAAGAAACCGCTGAGCGCGGCGGCGCTGCGGTGCTCGACCATGGCCAGGGTTCTGCCGGTGTCGCCGCACACGATCACGGTCACATAGCGGTGTCGGCGCCGCATGGAGGTCTCATCGACCAAAAGCACCCGGCACCGGCGGCTGCGGCGGTGCTCGGCCACCAGCTCTGACCAGCAGCGCACCAGCGCCATCACCACATGCCAGCTGAGCTTGTGGCGGCGAGCCGCCGCGCTGATTGTCATGACCCTGGCGTCGGCCACAAGGCGACGGGCCAGACGCCGCGTCATGCGCCCCTCGAACTCCGGATGGTCCTCCAAGAACCGCTCGCCGCAGTTGCCGCACGACAGCCGTCGCCGCATCCACGCCAGCGTCGTGTGACGCCCCGACACCTCCAGGTCGCGGATCTTGCGCCGCCGGGTGTCATGAACCCGAGCGCGGCAGAACCCGCAGTGCGGGCACCTCGGCCGCCTCACAGTCGACTCGACCTCCACAACCAGCTCGCCCGGCGTGTCTGAAACCACCGCGAGCACACGGACCTGGCGCAGGTGCAGCCGCACCCGCATAACATCGGAAGCCATCGGGGCCCTCCTGGATCGTTGATGATGTCAATCACCGATCCCAGCAGGGCCTCGACCCCTCAACGGGGACCCTCAACCACCCCGCTCCCCACGAATTCGCGAAGGCTCGATTCTGTGGGCGATACTCGTGCAGGCACGTGAGCATCCCCCCTGATCTTGGAGGCATCGTCTAAGAGGAGACGTCATGCCTGAGACACGAAGACAGTACGCCCCGGAGTTCAAGGCCGGTGCTGTGCGGATCGTCTATGAGACTCGCAGATCGGTTGCTGAGGTGGCCCGCGAGCTGGGGATCGGTGCGGGGACCTTGGGCAACTGGGTGCGAAAGGACAGAGCCGAGCGCTCCGGCGCGGTCCTCGAGGGCGACGACCGCGCCGAGTTGGTGCGGCTGCGCCGCCGCTGCGCGGAGCTGGAGATGGAGCGTGATGTGCTCAAACGATCAGTGGTCCTTTGGGTCAAGGAGGCGACGCGGTGAGCCTGACCGAGCACATCGCGGCCCAGAGGACCGATCACGGCGTGCCTCACGCGGTCGCCTGCCGGGCGCTGGGGGTGGCCCCCTCCAGCTTCTATTGGCGCCGCGGCCGCCCGCCGTCGGCGACACAGCGCCGCCGCGCCGCCCTTGACGCCGCGGTGCGGGCGTGCTTCGAGGCGTCCGGGGGCACATACGGCTCCCCCAGGGTGCATGCGCTGCTTCGCCGCGACGGCCTGGCGGTGTCCAAGAAGACCGTGGAGTCCTCCATGGCCCGCCAAGGCCTCCAAGGCCGCAAGAAGCGCAGGAGGCGGGGCCTCACCAGAGCCGACAAGGCCGCCGACCCGGTCCCGGACCTGCTAGAGCGCGACTTCACCGCCGATCGGCCCGACCAGAAGTGGTGCGGCGACTTCAAGCAGGTCGACACCGCCGAGGGCCCCGTGTTCCTCGCGTCCGTCGAGGACCTCTACAGCCGGCGCATGCTCGGCCACGCCACCTCGCTGCGCCACCCCACAGCCGAGTTGGCCGAAGCCGCGCTCAACATGGCCGCCGCCGCCCGCGGCGGAGACGTCGCCGGCGTGATCTTCCACACCGACAAGGGCTCCCAGTACACGTCGCGGGACTTCGCCGAGGCGTGCCGGCGCCTCGGCGTGACCCAGTCCATGGGACGCGTCGGCTCAGCGCTCGACAACGCCTGCGCCGAGTCGTTCTTCTCAACCCTCCAGCACGAGCTCGTCTCCCGGCGGAACTGGCAGACCCGAGACCAAGCCCGCCGAGACATCACCGACTGGATCCACGGCTGGTACAACCCCCTGCGCCTACACTCCGCCAACAACATGACCAGCCCCAACGACCACGAGAACGCCCAAGCCGCATAAACCAACACTCCAAGATTTGGGGGGAAGCCCAACGGGCGTAGGTCTCCTTCTTGAGTTGAGGTTCTAGAAGGAACCTACGCCCCTGCTGCTATTACACCGGCGATGAGACGCCACCCCTCAGCGCCGCCCGAGCACTGCGAGAACTCAACCGCATCCGCCAAGTCCAACTCACCGCCAACGGCCGCAACATCGGCATCACCACCCGACGCACCCCCCTCCAAGCCCGAACCCTCACCGCTGTCGGAACCGATACCCGCAACTGGGACAAAGCCACCATCACCTAACCCCGCCCACCAGCGCCCGAACCGCCGATGTAGTGGAAACACCCAACCGGCGCGCCCCCTCTGACCTAATCAAACGCGAAACACCCGCCAAACTCGGGTCTGTGGGGGCTGATCTGGTTGCCAATGCGGGGTCGTTGACACTGGCGGGTGGTGACCGCCACGGTGAGCCGTTCACCGCATTTTCGTGGGAGCGGCGCTTCCTGTGGGGGGGGGGGGGGGGGGGGGGGGACATCCGCCGGTCAACGACCTACCGGGCGCTACGACCTCTCACAGCCCGTTACTCCCAGCCGGTGGGCCAGCTGAAGTTGTCATTCATGGGATCGATATTGCCCTCTGAATCCGTGCGGATTCTGGTGATCGCAGGGTCGCTCTCGCCGTGCTCGTTCTTGGCTCGAACCTCGAAGTCGTATTCGGTGTCCGGTCGCAAGCCGACGAATTGGCATCCGGTCAGGGGAGTCTCGAAACCAACGCTCCACTCGTCTGAGTCGGCTTCTTTGATCCGTACGACGTAGGTGAGCGATGTAGTCCATTGCGCCTCCATCACTCCGTCCGGCGTGGGCAGAACGACGAAGAATGTGTTGGTCTGTCCATCCCATGTCACAGACGGCGTGCTCTGACTGTCCGAAGCGTCGGTGGTGCTCATAGCAGCACACTATGTCGTCGTTCACGAACCGCCAACCGTCCGGCCTCTGTACTCGAGGATGTGCGGGCCGCTATCGCTTGCGACTTGTTCCATCTGAAATGGAGGCTGGGACACAGGCGTCGTGGCTCGCATGGTGAACACAAGCTCGAAAGGTGATCTGAAGTGGTAACCATATCGGGATCGTATAAGAAAAGACCAGTATAGAGGCTATTTATGTGGTAGTCTATCGTGCCCGGAGAGGGATTCGAACCCTCACGCCCTTGCGGGCGGCGGATTTTGAGTCCGCTGCGTCTGCCAAGTTCCGCCATCCGGGCCGCAGCCGCGCAGCCTACCGGCTGCACCTCGGTCGGGCCGAGGCTGTCGACGCGCCCGTCGATGGCGAGTGGTCATGCTCGCCGCCTTGTCGAGACTGCATACCGGGCGGCCCAGGCTGCAGACGCTCCCGGCGCTGTCGCGTCTAACCTATTGAGTTGCGCCCCAACGGGGCTGGCGATTCAAGGAGCTTCGGCACGACCATGAGTGACGGCCATGAAACGCGAGCGGGCTGCACCGAGTCTGACTGTGAGTCGGGCCGGTGCAGCCGGGGGTCCAGTGTGGCGGTGAGGGGGATCCACCGATGATCGTCTTCATGTATCCGGGCCAGGGCTCCCAGCAGCCCGGCATGGGCGAGGCCTGGGTCGATCATCCCTCCTGGGAGCTGGTGACCGAGGCCTGCGAGGTAACCGACCGAGACGTGGCCCGCTTGCTGCTCTCCGCCGGCGCCGACGAGCTCACCCAGACCCGCAACAGCCAGCTGGCCACCTTCGTAATGTCGATGGTGGCGCTCGACGCGGTAACCCGGCTCGGCACCGAGGCCGCCGGCCACGCCGGCCACAGCCTGGGCGAGTACTCGGCGCTGACCGCGTCGGGCGTGCTCGACTTCGGCGATGCGGTGGCGCTGGTGGCCGAGCGGGGCGATGCCATGCAGGCCGCGGCCGACGAGCGCGAGGGCACGATGGCCGCGGTGCTCGGCCTCGACGACGACGACGTGCAGATCGCCTGCAGCCGCGCCCCCGGCGAGGTGTGGCTGGCCAACCACAACGCCCCCGGCCAGGCGGTGATCGCCGGGACGCCCGAGGCCATCGACGCCGCGGCAACCTTCGCCCGCGAGCTGGGGGCGAAGCGGGTGATGCCGCTGCAGGTGGGCGGCGCCTTCCATACCCCGTTCATGGCCCCGGCCCGCGACCGGCTCACCAAGGCCATCGACCGCACCGAGTTCCGCGACCCCCTCGACACGGTGATCGCCAACGTCGACGCCGCCCCCCACGGCCGGGGCGCCGACTGGCCCGACCTGCTCAAGGCCCAGCTCACCAGCCCGGTGCGCTGGCGCCAGACGCTCACCACCCTCAGCGACGCGGGCTTCACCACCTTCGTGGAGCTCGGCCCCGGCGAGGTTCTCGGCCGTCTGGTGAAGCGCACCGTCAAGGGAAGCCGGCCCCTGTCGGTGACTGCGCCCGACGATCTCGACAGCCTGCTGGAGGCGCTGGCCGCTTCGACGGCCCGGCCGTCGGCCGCCATGGAGGGAGAGCACCTGTTCGCCACCGAGCGGCTCGTGGTGAGCCCCGCGGCCGGAATCTTCGAGTCCAGCGAGGGAGTGGGCGCCGGAGCGACCGTGGGCGTCGGCCAGCTCGTGGGGCGGGTCGGCGACCACGAGGTCCGCAGCCCCTTCGCCGGGGAGTTGATGGGCGTGCTGGCCGTGGACGGCGAGCGGGTCACCGCCAGCCAGCCCATCGCCTGGCTGAGGACGGCCTGATGGCCTCGACCAGAGATTCCGCGGCGTTCGCAGGGAGGTCCTGATGGGCGCAACAGTCATCGGCATCGGCACATCGCTGCCCGAGAAGGTCCTCACCAACGACGATCTGGCCTCGATGATGGACACCAGCGACGAGTGGATCCGGGAGCGCACCGGCATCCGCGAGCGCCGCATCGGCCTTCCCACCTCGGCCATGGGCATCGAGTCGGGGCGGGCCGCCATGGAGATAGCCGGCGTCGAGCCGTCCGACATCGACCTGATGATCCTGTCCACCACCACCCCCGACCAGCGAGTCCCGGGAACCTCCGCCGTCGTCCACGCCGAGCTGGGGCTCGGCTGCGGCGCATTCGACCTCAACGCGGCCTGTGCCGGATTCACCTACGGGTTCGTCACCGCCCACGCGCTGATCGACGCTCCGGGCGGTCCCGAGCGGGTGCTGCTCATCGGGGCCGACTCGCTGTCGCCTTTGACCGACTGGACCGACCGGGGAACCGCCATCCTGTTCGCCGACGGCGGCGGTGCGGTGGTGCTCGAGCGCACCGACCGAGCGACGCTGCTGGGATGGGATCTCGGCGCCGACGGCAACCATCGACGGCTGCTGATGGGCGACCACGACTCGTTCATCACGATGGAAGGCCGCGACGTGTTCAAGGTGGCGGTGCGGGCCGTGACCGACTCGGTGCTGAGGGCCCTCAACCGGGCCGGCATCGGCCCCGACGAGGTGGATGTGCTGCTCCCCCATCAGGCCAACATCCGCATCATCGAGGCCATCTGCAAGCGCAGCGGCATCGACTTTGCCAAGAGCCACAACGTGATCGACCACACCGGCAACAACTGCGCGGCCACCATCCCGCTGACGATGGCCAAAGCCCACGCCGACGGCGTGCTCGAGCCGGGCGCGATCGTGGTGATGACCGGCTTCGGGGCGGGCATGACCTGGGCGTCCACCGTGGTGCGGTGGTGAGGCGCACTTCGTGAGCGATGGAGCAGGGCGGGTAGCGCTAGTCACCGGCGGAAACCGCGGCATCGGGCTGGCCGTCGCCCGCCGACTGAGCCGGGCCGGGCACCGGGTGGCCGTCACCCACCGCAGCGAGCCGCCCCCCGACGCCGACGCCGCTGGCCTGACCTGCGTCCGCTGCGACGTGACCGACCCGGAGTCGGTGGCCGCCGCGCTGGCCGAGGTGACCGAGCAGCTCGGAGCGCCGGAGATCCTGGTCTGCAACGCCGGCATCACCCGCGACGGGCTGGTGCTGCGGATGTCGGAGGACGACTTCGGCGCGGTGATCGACGCCAACCTCACCGGCAGCTTCCGGGCCGCCAAGCAGGTTGTGCGGGCCATGGTGCGGGCCCGCTGGGGCCGCATCGTGTTCGTGTCGTCGGTGTCGGGCATCGGGGGCCAGGCCGGACAGGCCAACTACGCCGCCTCCAAGGCCGGGCTGATCGGGCTGGCCCGGTCGCTGGCCAAAGAGCTGGCCTCCCGCAACGTGACCGTCAACGTGATCGCCCCCGGCGCGGTCGGCACCGACATGCTGGCCGCCCTCAACGACGACCAGCTCGCCGCGATCGTGGACCGGGTGCCGCTGGGCCGAGTCGGCGAGGCCGACGAGATCGCGGCCGCGGTCGAGTTCCTCGTCTCGGAGGACGCGAGCTACGTCACCGGTATCGTGCTTGCGGTAGACGGCGGCCTCTCGATGGGCTGAGGCGCCGCGGCGACCGGAACCCCAACCGCAAGCCAGAATGGCCAGAATGGAAGGACAGAGCCGTGAGTGACGAGAACTTCGAGCGCTTCAAGCAGTGCACCGTGGAAGTGCTCTCAGTCGACGAGGCCGATGTGGTGCCGGAGGCGGACTTCGCGGACGATCTGGACGCCGACAGCCTCGACATCGTCGAGCTGGTGATGGCCCTCGAGGAAGAGTTCGACGTCAACGTCGACGAGGAGGAGCTCGAGGGCGTGGGCACCGTGGCCGAGGCGTTCGAGTTGATCACCTCGAAGCTCTGATGGGCAGGCCCGAGCGCAGGCGGGTCGCAGTAACCGGCCTCGGCGTCGTCTCGGCGGCCGGCATAGGCCCAGAGGCCTACTTCGAGGGTCTCTGCCGCGATGCGCCCGTCGGTGAGCGGAGGGTCACCGGCTTCGATCCCAACGACCACTTCGACAGCCCCAAAGAGGCCCGCCGCTCCGACCCCTACACCCAGTTCCTGGTGGCGGCCGCCGACCAGGCCCTGGCCCAGGCCGGCGAGGTCGAGGCCGACCCCACCCGCTGCGGCACCATGATCGGCACCGGCGTGGGCGGCATCTCCACGCTGGAGCTGCAGATCGACGTTCTCAAGAACAAGGGCCCCCGCCGGGTGTCGCCGTTTCTGGTGCCGATGATGATGGCCAACGCCGGCGGCGCCACCCTGGCCATGCGCTACGGCTGGATGGGACCGTCGGAGAACGTGGTCACCGCCTGCGCGGCCGGGACCCACGCGGTGGGCAACGCGTCCCGCCTGATCGCCGACGGCCGCTGCGACGCGGTGCTGGCCGGCGGCACCGAGGCGCCGTTCACCCCTACCGCGGTGGCCGGGTTCACCAACATGACCGCACTGTCCTCCAGCGGGGTCAGCCGCCCGTTCGACGCCCAGCGCGACGGGTTCGTGATGAGCGAGGGCGCGGCGGTGCTGCTGCTCGAGGACTGGCACTCGGCGGAGGCCCGTGGCGCCCAGGTTTTGGCCGAGGTGCTCGGCTCGGCCTCCACCGCCGACGCCCATCACATAACCGCCCCGTCGCCGGGCGGCAGCGGCGCGGTGCACTGCATGCAGCTGGCGCTCGACGATGCCGGCGTGCGTCCCGCTGATGTGGTGCACGTCAACGCCCACGGCACTTCCACCGATCTCAACGACGCGGCCGAGGCCGAGGCCCTGTCGAAGGTGTTCGGCACGTCGCCGGGCCCGCTGGTGACCTCCACCAAGGGCGTCACCGGCCACAGTCTCGGCGCGGCCGGCGCGCTGGAGGCGGTGGCGGTGGTACTGTCGATGCGCAAGCGCCTCATCCCGCCCACCGCCGGGCTCACCGTTCTGGATCCCGATCTGCCGCCGATCCAGGTGGTGATGGGCGAGCCGGCCTCCTGGGATCCCGGCGTGTCGATCTCGAACTCCTTCGGGTTCGGCGGCCACAACGGAACCCTGGTAATCGCCCCCGCCAACTAACGGGCCGCTCGGGCCACGGCCTCACAAGTTCGGCCTCTGTCGTCCTCTGGCGGCCGAGCATCCACGATGCGCGGCGGGGCGGGCCGTATAGTCGCAGGCCGCAAACGGATGCGGCACGGCGCCGCCTCTCAAAAGGAGCAATAGATGAACAAGCGTGATGTTGTCGCAGCAGTGGCCCTCAGGGCCGGCGTGTCCCAATCCGATGCCGCCAAATGCATCGACGGCCTGATGGAACTCGCCTGCGACGAGCTGGCCTCCGGTGGTGACATCAACCTGGCCGGCTACCTCAAGATCTCGACCGTGCAGCGGTCCGCGCGCAAGGGCCGCAACCCCCAGACCGGCGAGGCGGTCGACATCCCGGCCTCCACCGGGGTGAAGCTCCAGGCCGGAGCCAAGCTCAAGGCCGCGGCCAGGGGCTGATCCGCCGACGGTGGGGCTGCCCCGACCCGACGAGGTAATCCCGCACCGGCCGCCGTTCCTGTTCGTCGACGAGGTCACCGAGCTGATCCCGGGCGAGCGGGTTCGCGGCCGCTGGCGTCCGCGCGGCAACGAGCCCTTCTTCGAGGGCCACTTCCCCGGCCTGCCCACCGTGCCCGGTGTGCTGATGTGCGAGGCCATCGCCCAACTCGGGGCGGTGGCCTTGCTCGCCGACGAGCGCTACGCCGGGCGGCTGCCGCTGTTCGGCGGGCTCGACCGGGCCCGCTTCCGGCGCCAGGCCCGCCCCGGCGACACCCTCGAACTCGAAGTCGAGATGACCCGGCTGTCGAGCCGGGCCGGCCGAGGCTCGGGCCGGGCCCGCCTCGACGGCAAGATCGCCGCAGAATGCGACCTCATGTTCGTGATAGCCGACCCCTGACCGCAGGCAGGCGCCATCCTTGAGTTACCTAGCAGCAGGCGGGGGCCGGCCGGACTGCCGGTATAGATTCGTTTCTCGATGACAGACACAGCACGCACCCGGCCCCGGTTCGACGATCTCCGCGATCGGCGGGGCTTCCACAGCCGCCACATAGGCCCCACCCCCGATGATGTCGCCAAGATGCTGGAGGCGGTGGGGGTGGCCGACCTCGACGAGCTGATCGACCGCACCGTCCCCCACGACGTGCGCCAGCGCGAGCCGATGGAGCTGCCCACCCTCGGACCCCGCCAGACCGACTACGACGAGCTGCGGGAGATGGCCCGGGCCAACCGGCTGGTGGTGTCGATGATCGGCATGGGCTACCACCAGACCATCACCCCGGCCGTGATCCGCCGCAGCGTGTTCGAGAATCCAGGCTGGTACACCGCCTACACCCCGTATCAGCCGGAGATCTCCCAGGGCCGCCTCGAAGCGCTGCTCAACTATCAGACCATGGTCTGCGAGCTGACCGCCATGGACCTCGCCAACGCCTCGCTGCTCGACGAGGCCACCGCCGCGGCCGAGGCCATGACCCTGCTGCACCGGGTGAGCCGGGGCCGCAAGGGCGACCGCTTCGCGGTGGATGAGGCCTGCCACCCCCAGACCATCGCGGTGGTGCAGGCCCGAGCCGAGCCCATCGGCCTCGAGGTCGTCGTGTGCGACCCGGCCGAGGCAGACCTAGAGGGCGTGTACGGCCTGCTGGTGCAGTATCCGGGCACCACCGGGGCCATCCCCGACCTGCGCTCGGTCATCGAGCGGGCCCACGGCGCCGACACGCTGGTGGCGGTGGCCGCCGACCCGCTGGCGCTGTGCGTGCTGACCCCGCCGGGCGAGATGGGCGCCGATGTGGTGCTGGGGTCCACCCAGCGCTTCGGCGTGCCGATGAGCTTCGGCGGCCCCCACGCGGCCTACATCGCGGTGCGCGAGGAATACCAGCGCTCGCTGCCGGGCCGCCTGGTCGGCGTGTCCAAGGACGCGGCGGGCCGCCAGGCGCTGCGGCTGGCCCTGCAGACCCGCGAGCAGCACATCCGCCGCGAGAAGGCCACCTCCAACATCTGCACCTCGCAGGTGCTGCTGGCGGTGATGGCGTCGATGTATGCCATCCACCACGGACCCGAGGGGCTGTCGAAGATCGCGCTGCGGGTCAACCGGGTGGCCGCCATCCTGGCCCACGGGCTGCGAGAGAACGGCGTCGAGATCGTCAACGACCAATTCTTCGACACGGTGTGCATCCGCGTGCCCGGCCGGGCCGACAAGGTGATCGCAGTGGCTTTGGCCGCAGGCGTGAACCTGCGCCGGGTGGACGCCGACACCGTGTCGGCCACTGTGGACGAGACCACCGCCGCCGCCGACCTGAAGGCGGTGTGGCGGGCGTTCGGCTATCGGGCCGACTTCGGGATCCTCGACCGGATCGTCGACGACCCCCGGCCGCCCGAGTATCGGCGCACCACCCCGGTTCTGTCGCACCCGATCTTCTCGGCCTTCCGCAGCGAGACCGAGCTGGTGCGCTACATGCGCCGCCTGGTGAACCGCGACATTGCCCTGGACCGGTCGATGATCCCGCTGGGCTCGTGCACGATGAAGCTCAACGCGGCCATCGAGATGGAGCCGGTGAGCTGGCCCGAGCTGGCCAACATGCACCCCTTTGCCCCGCTGGACCAGACCGTCGGCTACCAGCGCCTGATCGACCAGCTGGAGCACTGGCTGGCCGAGATCACCGGCTACGCGGCGGTGTCGCTGCAGCCCAACAGCGGCGCCCAGGGCGAGCTGGCCGGCCTGCTGGCCATCCGGGCCTACCACCGCAGCCGCGGCGACGCCGGCCGCGACGTGTGCCTGATCCCGTCGTCGGCCCACGGCACCAACGCGGCCAGCGCGGTGATGGCCGGGATGCGGGTGGTGGTGGTGGACTGCGACGACATGGGCAACGTCGATGTGGACGACCTCAAGCGCAAGGCCGTCGACCACAGCGACAGCCTGTCGTGTCTGATGATCACCTACCCGTCCACCCACGGGGTGTTCGAGACCGCGGTGCGCCACATCTGCGAGGTGGTCCACGAGCACGGCGGGCAGGTGTATCTCGACGGCGCCAACCTCAACGCCATGGTGGGCCTGGCCCGGCCGGGCCGCTTCGGCGCCGACGTGGGCCACATCAACCTCCACAAGACCTTCTGCATCCCCCACGGCGGCGGCGGGCCGGGGGTGGGGCCCATCGGCGTGGCCGAGCACCTGATCCCGTTCATGCCCAACCATCCGCTGGCGCCGGTGGCTGGCCCGCCGACCGGGCCGGGGCCGATCGCAGCCGCGCCGTGGGGCTCGGCCGGGATCCTGCCCATCCCGTGGATGTACATCCACATGATGGGCGCCGAGGGCCTCAAGCGGGCCACCGAGGTGGCCATCCTCAACGCCAACTACGTGGCGGCCCGGCTAAGCGAGGCCTACCCGATCCTGTACACCGGGTCGGAGGGGTTCGTGGCCCACGAGTGCATCATCGACACCCGGGTGCTGCGCGACACCTGCGGCATAACCGTGGACGACATCGCCAAGCGGCTCATCGACTACGGCTTCCACGCCCCCACCATGAGCTTCCCGGTGGCGGGGACGCTGATGATCGAGCCCACCGAGTCGGAGGGCAAGGCCGAGCTGGACCGGTTCTGCGACGCCATGCTGGCCATCGCCGCCGAGGCCCGGCGGGTGGGGCGGGGCGAGTGGCCCGCCGACGACAACCCTCTGGTCAACGCGCCCCACACCTGCGAGGACGTGACCGCCGACGACTGGACCCACCCCTACAGCCGCACCGAGGCCGCCTACCCGGAGGCCTTCGACCGGGCCAACAAGTACTGGTCGCCGGTGGGCCGCATCGACGGCGCCTACGGCGACCGCAACATAATGTGCAGCTGCCCGCCCATAGAGGATCTCGCCGAGTAAGACGCTCGGCCTCCAAACTGTTTGGCGCGATGCGGCATTTTGACTTGCTGATCATCGGGGCCGGCTCGGGCAACTCGGTGATTGGGCCTGAGCATGACGATTGGGACGTCGCCGTGGCCGAGCACGGACTGTTCGGCGGCACCTGCCTCAACGTGGGCTGCATCCCGTCGAAGATGTTCGTGTACGCGTCCGAGGTGGCTGCGCTGGCCGCCGACTCTGAGCGCCTCGGCATTCACGCCAGCTTCAACGGCGCCGACTGGGGTGCGGTGCGCGACCGGATCTTCGGCCGGATCGACCCCATCGCCTCCGGCGGGCTCGCCTACCGCCAGGGCCTCCCCAACGTGACCGTGTACTCCGACACGGCCCGCTTCGTCGGGCCCCGCACAGTGGCGGTGGGTGAAGAGACGATCACCGCCGAGCGGATCGTGGTGGCGGTGGGGGCCCGGCCCGCCGTTCCCGACGTGCCGGGCCTCGCCGAGTGCGGCTACCACACCTCCGACACGATCATGCGCCTCGACCGAATGCCCGAGAGGCTGCTGGTTCTCGGCGGCGGCTACATCGCGGCCGAGCTGGGCTCGGTGCTGGGCGCCTTCGGCTCGCAGGTGACTTTCGTGCTGCGGGGCGACACGTTCCTGCGCCGCGAGGACGACGAGATCCGCAGCCGCTTCACCGCGGCCTACAGCCGGCGCTTCGACGTGCGGCTCAACACACGGGTGCTGGAGGCCCGACGGGAAGGCGCCGAGGTCGTCTTGGTCGTGGAGGACGGCGCCGGCCGCCGCGAGCTGCGAGCCGACGAGCTGCTGGTGGCCACCGGCCGGGTGCCCAACGGCGACCGGCTGGACGCGGCCGCCGGAGGCATCGACTGCGACGGAGCCGGATACATCGTCACCGACGACCAGCTGCGCACCACCGCTGCCGGCGTGTGGGCGCTGGGCGACGCCACCAACCCGGTCCAGCTCAAGCATGTCGCCAACCACGAGGCCCGGGTGGTGCGCCACAACCTGTCGAACCCCGACGATCCGGCCCAAGTCGACCACCGGTTCATCCCCCACGCCGTGTTCGGCGATCCCCAGGTGGCCAGCGTCGGCCTGACCGAGCGCGACTGCCAACAGCTAGCTCTCCCCTACCGCAGCCACGTTCAGCCCTACAGCTCGGCCGCCTACGGCTGGGCCATGGAAGACACCGACAGCGCGGTGAAGGTGATCGCCTGCGCCGACACCCGCCGCCTGCTAGGCGCCCACATCATCGGCCCCCAGGCCTCCACCCTGATCCAGCAGCTGATCCAGGGCATGCACTTCGACTTGACCGTCGATCAGATGGCCGCCCAGCAGTACTACATCCACCCAGCCCTGCCAGAAGTAGTGGAGCAAGCCCTACTAGAGCTCTAGACGCGAGAGCGTTATGAAATAGACCGGAGCGAGAGTCCCAGGCCTCGGGCCGCGGCGACCAGAGGAGGGTTGTGGTCGTCAGCGGCGACGAATATCTCGGCATTGAGGCTGAGGGCCGCCGCGACCGCTTCTAGTGACAGCAGGTTGAGACGATACCCATGCGTCAGCAGTCGGGCCATCGGCCACCCCAGCGTGCGCAGCGACACCAACTCGATGCTTGAGGGCAGACGGACGACTGCCGCCACGGTCTCAGCGGCAGCAGAGCGGGCCACCCCACCCAACTGACGCGACATCGTGCCGATGACCGAGTCGTCGCTCAGCGCCCGGCATAGGCGGTGGTACCACAGTCCGGTGGTCGCGAGCCGCGCTCCGCCCGGTCTCAGCGTGGCGGGCTCATCGCCGAGCAGCACACGCAGCATGAGGTGATCGTCGATCAGGACCGTGTCCGCACCGTCGTTCACGCCAGATCAGGTTCCGCGGCTGCGACACTCTCCGAAAGCGCCGGATAGCCGCCGGCCCGGGCGATGGCCTCGACCAGCAATCCCCGCAGTCCGCCACGGTTCCCGGGTGCGACTAACAAGGCGGTGCCGAGGTCGGCGATCTCGACGGATCCGCCTTCGTCAAGGTTCCATCGTCGACGAATCTCGGCGGGAAGAGCCATCTGCCCCCGCTGCGACACCCGATGCTCGACAACAGTCACAACCAAATCCTACAATGCAACAAGTCAATATTACAAATCCTACTGCCAGCCAAGGCTAGAGCGAGCAAGCCCTATAGGAGCTATAGACGCGGCCACGCGCTATTCGAGTTCATTCCGGTAGCTCTTGCTGGAGACGAGGACCGAACTCGATTCGGAGCGGCAGCTGCAACGCATCATGAGCGGATGCCCCATCAATCTCGATGCCGTACAGACGTTGCAGACGTTCGACAATCCATTCGGGTGGCGGTGAGCAGCAGTCTTGGAGCTGCGAGAAGTAGTTCCTTACATCGGATGCGAGGCTCTCCCGAGTGACGCCGTCCCACAGTCGCTTCTTCCTCCTTGAACCCCAGCAGAGTCCCCGGTCGCTTCGTATCGTGACCCGCCGTCCGTCACCAATGTCTGCGAATTCAGTGAATCCGAGCGAAATACTCCTCTGCTGGCGCCGTAGACGAAAATATGGCGGTGGGCTGAACAACTCGCCGGGACGCACACTGTATGTCCATAGGTGCCGCTCCTTCTTGTGACGCAGTGCACTGAGCGCAGCTGGGAGGTCAGCGAGACCCCCAAATGGCCAGCGGCGCTGAGCCTTCGTGCGACTGGGACTAGGTGATCGAGCGTCCGCTTCCTGTGGGCTGAGCGTGAAGTGGTCGTGAACGACCCCTATCCGTCCCCCGTCTTCGATCTCACAAGTGGCACCGTAAGCGACAATTCTCTCCATACAGCCTCCTCAACCCCTTGAATCCGGCGGTTTGCAATCGACCCATCGCTCCCTGGTTGCGTAGCTCCACTTGTCGAACCACCCACCGATCACGACCTTGACAGTAACCTCAGTCCGCCACCGAGTAGTCACGAATTGGTGGCACCGGTAGTGCACTGGCACCCGCTGGCCAGAGCGGATAGACCGACTCTTGCTCCCCTGAGTCACCCAACCGCAGAAGGGATACAAGCCGTACCAACAGCCGTGCGCCTGAACCTTCACCGTCACTTCAGCGAGCGATGGACACCGACTCTTGGGGTCGGAGGTATTCAACCAGGTGCCGTGTCCGGAGACGTCGACTCCCGAGGGGTGGGGATCGTCAGCTCGCGCCTGGAATCTACAGTGGCGACCCGGCCATCTAGCCGAGCGGGCGTCTCGATCGCTCGCGGACTGATCCTTCCTTTCCTGTTTGTCCGGACCCGTCTCAGCCCGGCTTGACTCCGTTCGATCCGATTCACTCGGCGCTGGCTCACCAGCCGCAGCAGGAGCCGCCACTGTGGTTGCCAGCACCGCTATAGCGGCGATCAACGCGAGGAGCGCCAGTGGTCGCTTCATTATTCAAACCTCCAAATTCAGGGGGCGTCGGCATCGCGGCCGACATGTCAACAAGGACCGGGACCGTAAGCGGGGCGGGCAACCTTGTCAAGGGGTGGCTGGGAGCGCTTGGCTCGGGCTGCGACGGGTCCGGCCACTTGCTCAGCGGGGTGGTCCGTATGCTGGGTGAATGGCCAGCACTTTCGGTGCCCTGTTCAGGGTTGCCACCTTCGGCGAGTCGCACGGCGGTGGTGTGGGGGTGGTGGTGGACGGGTGTCCGCCCAGGCTGGCCCTCGACCCCGCCGACGTTCAGGCCGATCTCGACCGGCGCCGTCCGGGGCAGAGCCGGCTGGTCACCCAGCGGGCCGAGTCCGACACCGCCGAGATCCTGTCGGGAGTGTTCGGCGGCTACACCACCGGGACGCCGATAGCGATCCTGGTTCGCAACAAAGATGCCCGGCCCGAGGCCTACGAGCACCTTCGCGACGTGTACCGGCCCTCCCACGCCGACTACACCTACGACGCCAAATACGGCTTCCGCGACTGGACCGGCGGGGGCCGGGCCTCGGCCCGCGAGACCATCGGCCGGGTCGCCGCCGCGGCTATTGCCCGCAAGCTGCTGCACACCGCGGCCGGCGTCGAGGTGCTGGGCTGGGTGCAGTCGGTGCGCGACATCGAAGCGGCCACCGACCCCGACACGGTCACCCGCGTCGACGTGGAGGCCGGACCCACCCGCTGCCCCGACCCGGCTGCGGCCGAGGCGATGGTCGAGGCCATCGAGGCGGCCCGACGCGACGGCGACTCCCTCGGCGGCGTGGTGCAATGCGTCTGCCGGGGCGTGCCCGCCGGGCTGGGAGAGCCGGTGTTCGACAAGCTAGAGGCGGCCCTGGCCGGGGCCATGCTGTCGCTGCCCGCGGCCAAGGGCTTCGAGATCGGCAGCGGCTTCGACGGAACCCGGCTCAGCGGCCTGGCCCACAACGATCCGTTCACCCCCGACACCGGCGACGGCATACACACCGCCTCCAACCGCTCCGGCGGCGTGCAGGGCGGCATCTCCAACGGCGAGGACATCGTGGTGCGGGTGGCGTTCAAGCCCACCTCCACCATCGCCTCCAAGCAAGAAACGGTCACCCGCGACGGCGAGGCCGCCACCCTCGCCGCCCGCGGCCGCCACGACCCCTGCGTTCTGCCCCGGGCCGTGCCCATGGTCGAAGCCATGGCCCTGCTAGTGCTAGCCGACCACTGGCTGCGCCAGACAGCAATAGACGTGCTGCCGCCGCTGCCAGACCGTCCCTGAGGGGCAGTATTGCCAGACCGGTCGGCGGGTCCTGTCGTCGAGCCGAAACGACCGACACGGGCTTCGCCCTACTCGTCGGTCGTTTGACTCGCCGCCACCCACCGACCTACCGGGCTGCGCCTGTGGCTTGAACGGCCGTGTCTGGTGAGGATCCGTTATTGGTGGAAAGGAGGTCTGACCACCGTGGCGGGAAGATCGCGGCCGCGCACGTCGATGACCACCTCGTCGCCGATGCCGACCTCGGGGGCCAGGAACGCCAGCGCGACGCCCTGGCCGAGCACCGGCGAGAAGTTGCCGCTGGTGACCGCGCCGACCTCGATGTCGCCCTGCCGGACGGCGCAGCCGTCGCGGGGGGGCCGGCCCTTGGCGGCCAGCAGGCCCCGCAGCAACCGCCGCGGCCCGGCCTGGCGCTCGGCCTCCAGTGCGGTCCGGCCCCTGAAGTCGCCCTTGTCCCAGCGGACCACCCAGCCCAATCCGGCCTGAAGCGGCGTGATGCCGAGACCCAGCTCGTGCCCGTGCAACGGCAGTCCGGCCTCCAGCCGCAGGGTGTCGCGGGCACCGAGGCCGGCGGGCGTGACTCCGGCTTCGGCCAGCCGCTGCCACACGGTCGCCGCGTCGTCCACGCCGACCGCCATCTCCACGCCGTCCTCGCCGGTGTAGCCGGTCCCGGCCACGGTCACCGGAATCTCGCCGAAGCGGCCATCCGCCACCTTGAACCGCCCCACCAAGGCGACGTCGTGGCCGCCCGCAGCCGCCACCCGGTTCCGAGCCTCTGGACCCTGCACTGCGATCACGGCCCGCTCGGCGGTCACGTCCGCCACGGCGAGGTCGCCCGACTGCTCTTGCAGGGCGCCGACCACCCGGTCGGTGTTGGAGGCGTTGGGCATGACGTCGAATTGGTCGGGGCCGATCCACCACACGATGATGTCGTCGAGCACGGAGGCGTCGGCGGGGTCGAGGAGGTGGGTGTACTGGGCCGACCCGACCCCGACCCGGTCCAGGTCGTTGGTCAGCGCCCACTGCAGCGCGCCGTGGGCGGCGGCGCCGCTCACCCGCACCGTCCCCAGGTGCGACACGTCGAACATAGCGGCGCCGGTGCGGCAGGCCATGTGCTCGGCCACCGTGCCGGTCTCATACTGCACGGGCATGTTCCAGCCGCCGAAGGGCACCAGTTTGGCCCCGGCCCGCTCATGCACGCCCCGCAGCGGCGACTGTCTCAATTCCTCGGACATCTCAGCGAGCAAGCGTAAGCGGGTGTGAAGCCCGTCGCGCTACCGCGAAGGGCCTTCGTTCGCCTCGGCTGGGGGCCGGTGGTTGACTGACGGGCCGTGCGACCGTAGAGTTTGCGGGTGACAGCCCCGTAATTCCGGTGCTGTCATTGTGTCCGAGTGGCCACAAGCAAGGAGCGGCTCATGGACCCGACTGCCCACGACAGCCTCGGCTACAGCGCCAAGCTGACCGCCGAGGTGGTCGGCATCAGCTACCGACAGCTCGACTACTGGGCTCGCACCGATCTGTTGGTGCCCTCGCTGGCCCAGGCCGCCGGCAGCGGGAGCCGCCGCCGCTACAGCTACTCCAACCTGCTCGAGCTCAAGGTGATCAAGCGCCTGCTCGACTCGGGGATCAAGCTGGAGAAGGTCCGCTCGATCTTCGACTACATGCGCAGCGAACTCCAAGAGGACATCTCGCGGGCCAACCTCGTGATCGACGGACCCAACGTGGTGTGCGCCCGCAGCGACGCCGAGTTGATCGACGTGCTGCAGCAGGGACAGGGCGTGCTGAACGTGCTGCCGCTGTCGACCGTGGAGCAGGAGGTGGACGCGGCCATCATCGAGTTCCGGCCGTCGGCCGACGACACCGCGGACGATGACGAGGCCGCAGACGACGAGGCCGACGAGTTGCGCGCCGCCATCGGAGAGTCCTGACCCGGCGATGACGTTCGCCCACCCCTCCGAGCAGGCGTTCGCCACCCTGCTCGACTCCTATGGGATCCGCTGGGAGTACGAGCCCCGCATGTTCGTGCTTGAGCGCGACCCCGACGGGAACACAGCGTGCGGGTTCACCCCCGACTTCTACCTGCCCGACTTCGACATGTACGTGGAGCTGACCACGCTGCGGCAGCGGCTGGTCAACCGCAAGCGCCAGAAGCTGCGGCTGCTGGCGCAGACCTATCCGGACGTGAGGGTGAAGCTCTTGAACCGCAGCGACATGGAGTGGATCGGCCGCAAGTACGGCCTGCCGGTCGCCGCCTAATCTTTGCTGTCTGATCCCTGCGGGCCGGCAGCTCTATTGGTTGCCGAAGTCCTCGGGTGAGACCGAGTCGATGAACTCCTTGAACTGCTCCACCACCTCTTCGGCCTGCTGACGGCCGGCCACGGCTGAGCCGTCGGTGGTGTAGCCCGCCTCCTGGATCACCGCCTCCTCCGCGAAGATCGGAGTGCCAGTGCGGGCCGCGAGGGCGATGGCGTCCGACGGCCGGCTCGACAGCACCACGCTGCCGCCGTCGCGCCGCAGGTGCAGTTCGGCGAAGAACGTCTTGTCGCGCAGCTCGGTCACCACCACCCGCTCCACATCGGCCGACAGCTCGTCAAGCACGTTGCGCAGCAGGTCGTGGGTCATGGGCCGGGGCGTGGTAACCCCGTCGAGGGCGATGGCGATGGCGGTCGCCTCGGGCGCACCGATGAAGATCGGCAGCAGCCGGGCCGCCTCCGACATCTCCCGGAGCAGCACGATCGGGGTGTTGGACGGCAGTTCCACCCGCACCCCGACAAGCTCCATCTGCTGCACGTCCGAATCCTAACCCGCCAAAGCCCGAGCCAATAGGCGAGCGAATCGGCGAGCGATACCGGTCCCTCGGTGCTGCGTCGCAACATCGCCGGCGGTATGGGGTAACTTTCGGGGCATGAATATTCCCGAGGAACTGCGCTACTCCACCGACCACGAATGGGCCCAGGCCGACGGCGACGTCGTCCGCATCGGCATCACCGACTACGCCCAGGACGCTCTCGGCGACGTCGTCTACGTGGAACTGCCCCAGGTGGGCGACCGGGTCGAGCAGGGCGAGCCGTTCGGCGAGGTCGAGTCCACCAAGTCGGTGTCGGAGCTGTTCGCCCCCGTCGGCGGCGTGGTGAGCGAGGTCAACGACGAGCTCGCCGGAGCGCCCCAGCGGCTCAACGAGGACCCCTACGGCGACGGCTGGATCTGCACCGTCACCTTCGACGACTCCGCTCAGCTCGACAGCCTGCTCGACGCTGACGGCTACAGGGACCTGATCGCGGGGTAGGGACGTGGCGTCCACGCCCTCGGCGGCCAGCGGCAACCACAACCACCGCCGAGCCGACGACAGCGAATCCCGCGACGCGCCGCCCGAGGCTTCCGACGCCACCACCGAGCACCGGGTGGTGGAGCCCGACGCCTCGCCGGGCACCGTGTATGTCGACCGCTCGGCCTTCGGGCGGCACCAGGGCCTCTTCGTGGTCAACCAGGGCCCCAAGGCCGGGGCCCGCTACGCGCTGGACTCCGACGTGGTGTCGCTGGGCCGCGATCCCCGCAGCGACATCTTCCTCGACGACATCACGGTGTCGCGCCGCCACGCCGAGGTGGACCGCGACGGGGCCCGCTACTCGATCCGCGACGTCGGCTCCCTGAACGGCACCTACGTCAACCGCCGACTGGTGGAGCAGGGCGAGCTCTCCGAGGGCGACGAGGTGCAGGTGGGCAAGTTCAAGCTGGTCTTCGTGCACGGAACCGCGCCCTGATGGGCCGCGCCCACCTGTCGATCGGCGAGGTGCTGGCGCTGCTCGCCGACGAGCACCCCGACCTGACCATCTCGAAGATCCGCTTCCTGGAGAGCCAGGAACTGATCGCCCCCCAGCGGACCCCGTCGGGCTACCGGAAGTTCTTCGACGCCGACATCGAGCGGCTCAACTGGGTGCTGATCCAGCAGCGCGACAACTTCCTGCCCCTCAAGGAGATCAAGCGCCGGCTGGCCGAGGGGGCGGTGGCCAAGACCGCCCCGAAGTCGGAGCCGGCCCCGGCCACCCCGTCGCTGTTCGCGGCGCGCGCCCCGGCCGAGCCTTTTGGCGACGAGGAGGCGCACGAGGCGGGCCCGGACGGCTTGACCATCGAGCAGCTGGCCGGCGCCGTGGGCGTCGACGCCGAGCACATCGCCGAGCTGGGCCGGCTCGGCATTATCACCCCGGTCACCGAGCGCGCCGGCGACGGACCGGTGTTCGACCAGGATGCGCTGCTGGTGGCGAGGACGGCCGCCGCGCTGGCCGACCACGGCATACCGGCCCGCAACCTGAGGATGTTCAAGGCCGCCGCCGACCGCGAGGCCGGCATCTACGAGCAGCTGCTGGGCCCGCTGATCGCCCGGGGCAACAGCGCGCGGCTGCGAGCCGAGCTGGCCGAGATCGTCGACCTGACCGAATCGCTGCGCCAGCTGCTGCTGCGCCAGGCCATGCGCCCCCATCTGGACTGACCACCGGTGATCCCGACCCGCTGCAGCTGCGCCGTGTGGACCCGCACGGCTGGCGGCCCCATTCTGGACTGACCGCCGGTGACCTCCGACTCGCTGCGTCCCGGCGAGCCGCGCGTGCTGCTGAACGCGGCGCAGATCGAGGGGATCATTGCCCGTCTGGCCGCGGCCATGTCGGCCCGCTACCCGGACGGCGCGGTACTGATCGGCGTGCTGCGGGGCAGCGTGCCGTTCCTGGCCGACCTGGTGAGGGCCATGACCGTGCCGGTGAGCGTGGACTTCATGGCCATCACGCCCTATGCCCCGGGCACGGGACGGGTCCGCCTGCTCAAAGACCTCGACCTCGACATCGCGGGACGCGACGCGGTGATCGTCGAGGACATCGTCGACACCGGCCTCAGCACCGCCTTCCTGTACTCGGAGCTGCAGCGGCGCCGCCCCCGGTCGGTGGCGGTGTGCACGCTGCTGGACCGCCGGGTCCGGCGGGTGGTTCCGGTGGATATCGACTTCGCGGGGGCCGAGGTGACCGACCCGTACGTGATCGGCTTCGGGCTCGACCACGAGGGCCGCTACCGCAACCTCGGCCTCATCGCCGTAGCCGACGTCGAAGTGCTGGCCGCCGATGCCGATGCCTACGTTGCGGCCCTCTACGGATCGACCGACACCCCAGACGCGCCACGAGGCACCCACGAGTGAGCGCAAGAAGGCCGCCCAGCGACCGGCGGGGCGAGCGCGTGTATTGTGCGGCGTGCAAACGTTTGCGAGAGTCGGGAGGGTCCAATGGCTGATGTCGTCCTTCAGGACGTGAACAAGGAATACGACAACGGGTTCCGGGCGGTGACTGACCTCAACCTCGAAATCAACGAGGCAGAGTTCCTGGTGATGGTGGGCCCGTCGGGCTGCGGCAAGTCCACCACGCTGCGGATGATCGCCGGCCTCGAGGACATCTCGTCGGGCACGCTGAAGATCGGCGAGCGGGTGGTCAACGAGCTGCCCCCCAAAGACCGCGACATCGCCATGGTGTTCCAGAACTACGCCCTGTACCCCCACATGACGGTGTTCGACAACATCGCCTTCTCGCTGAAGCTGGCCCGGCGGCCCCGGGCCGAGATCAAGGAGCGGGTGGCCGACGTGGCCCGCATTCTCGAGCTCGACAGCCAGCTCGACAAGCGCCCCGCCCATCTCTCCGGCGGCCAGCGCCAGCGGGTGGCCATGGGCCGCGCCATCGTGCGCCGGCCCCGGGTGTTCCTGCTCGACGAGCCCCTCTCCAATCTCGACGCCAAGCTGCGGGTGCAGATGCGGGCCGAGATAACCGCCCTGCAGCGAGAGGTGGGCATCACCACGTTCTACGTGACCCACGACCAGGTGGAGGCCATGACCATGGCCGACCGGGTGGCGGTCATCAGCCAGGGAGTGCTCCAGCAGGTCGACACCCCGATGACGCTGTTCAACGAGCCCGACAACATCTTCGTGGCCGCCTTCATCGGTTCGCCCTCCATGAACATCATGGAGGGGGTGCTGAGCCGCAACGGCGAGGGTTTGAGCCTGGCTCTGGGCAGCCAGTCGCTAGCCGTGCCCGACAAGGTTCTCGGGCACCGGCCCGCTCTGGAGGGCTACCTCGGCCAGAAGCTTGCGGTGGGGCTGCGGCCCAAGGACTTGGAGGACGCGGCGGTGGTGCCGGAGCATCCGGGCGATCAGCGGATTCGTGCGTCGGTGCTGCACACCGAGGCACTCGGCTTCGAGATCATCGCCTATTTCGACATGGACGCCAAGCCGGTCATCTCCAAGGAGGCCCTAGAGCTGAGCGACGAGGAGATCAGCGCGGCCGAGAACTCCGAGACCAAGGTCCACGCCCGGTTCAATCCCACCACGTCGGTGACCTCCGGCGACACCATCGACGTGGCGGTGACGGTGGACAACGCCCACTTCTTCGACCTCGACACCGGCCTGGCCATCAGGGGCTGAAGACTTCACCCTGTCCCCGAGGGCTGCCGGCCAGCCCTGTTGGAGGGCTAGCTGTGGTCGTGGACTAGGACGACGCTCGTCTCAGCCGGGACCGACACCGAGTCGCAGGCCGGGCCGTCGAGGCGGCTGCCGCTGCGGCTCTCGAAGACCGGCTGCCATCCGGGCGAGCCCAGCGCGACGTCGGCGCGGCTCTCCGACAGGTTGGCCACCACCGCGACCGAGCCGCGCCGCAGCGCCGCCACCGTCGGGTGTGGAGCTTCGAGCCACTCCAGCCGCGCTCTCCACATGTCGGGATGCCGGCGGCGGGCGGCCAGCAGGCTGCGGTAGCGGTGCAGCGGCGACTCGGGGTCGTCGCGCTGGGCGGCGACGGTCTGAGCGGCGCGGCGGGGGTGAGCGTCGATCCAGGGCTGGACCGTGCTGAAGCCGTTGTGGGGGCTCGAGTCCCAGGGCATCGGGGTGCGGCATCCGTCGCGACCGCTGGTGGCGCCCACGTTGCGCACCGTCACCGGGTCGTATCCGCCGCCGCGCAGCACGCCGTCGTCGAGGCCCAACTCCTCGCCCTGATACAAAAACGGCGTGCCGCCCAGGGCCATCATCAGGGTGCTCATGGCCAGCGAGCGGCCCACGCCGGCGGTGCCGCCGCCGAAGCGGCTCACCGGGCGGGGCTGGTCGTGGTTGCTCATCACCCAGGAGATTCCCTGCGGTGCGGTGTCGTGCATGGCCCGAGCCATCTCCAGCAGCCTTCGGGGCTCCCAGCGCAGCATCGCCAGCCGCAGGAAGAAGGCTCGGTCGAGGGCGCCGGGCGACACGTAGCCGGACATGCGCTCGGGTCCGGGCGGGTTGACCTCGCCCAGCAGCATCGCTTCATGGGGCGCGCACAGCCGGTGCCAGCGCCGGAAGATGTCGTCGTTGTCGGGCTGGTTCAAGTCGTGGAGATGCTCGAAGGCGTTGAAGGCGGCGCGGGGGTCCATGCCGTCGGTGAGGGGCGCGATCTGAGGGTTGTCGCGCCAGTCGGCGTCCTTGATGAGGCCGTGGGCCACGTCGACGCGGAAGCCGTCCACTCCCCTGTCAATCCACCATTTGAGGATCTTGTCGAAGTCGTCGCGCACCGCCTCGTTGCGCCAGTTGAGGTCGGGCTGCTCTGGCAGGAACAGATGGCACCAGTACTGTCCGGAGGTCTCGTCGAGGGTCCAGGCCGGTCCGCCGAAGTGGCTGCGCCAGTTGTTGGGCGGTCCGCCGTCGGGGCCGGGGTCGGCCCACAGATAACGGCTGCGGTGCTCGCCGTCGGGGTCGCGGCGGGCGGCGGCGAACCAGCGGTGCTCGCTCGACGTGTGGTTGGGCACGATGTCGACCATCACTCGCAGGCCCCGGCGGTGGGCGGCGCCGATCAGCGCATCGAAGTCGTCGAGCGTCCCGTGGCGGGGCGCGACCTCGCAGTAGTCGCTGACGTCGTAGCCGTGGTCGTGGCCCGGCGACGGATAGAAGGGGGTGATCCAGACCGCGTCGACGCCCAGCCAGCTCAGATGGTCGAGCCGGTCGGTGATCCCGGCCAGGTCTCCCATGCCGTCGCCGTTCGAGTCGGCGAAGGAGCGCACGTAGACCTCGTAGCCGACCGCGCCCTGCCACCAAGTGCTCGTTTGCGACGTGCTGCTCGCCACCCGGCATCCCTCCGCAAGCGTTTACAGCCGGGCGAACCTTACACCCTCGCTGCGCCCGCGCCGTGTCCGGCCGCGGCCAATCTCAGGCTCAGAGGCCGAGCTTGCCGAGGCCGTGGCCCGAGCGGCCCGTGAGCGCAGCGAACAAGAGCGGGATTGACCCCACTGCGGCGCACGGACCTCGCATCTAGCCGCGCACGCTCTCAGAGACCGAGCGGGCCGCGGTCGAGCTGGGGCAGAACGTGGCGACCCACTAGATCGCACTCGTCGAGGTGCGGATAGCCAGACAGGATGAAGGCGTCGATCCCGGCTTGGCGGTATTCTTGCAGCTTGGCCACCACCTCGTCGGGATCGCCGACGATGGCCGCTCCCGCGCCCGAGCGGGCCCGGCCGATGCCGGTCCACAGGTTGGCCTCCGCGTAGCCGTCGTCGTCGGCCACATCCCGCAGCTCGGCCTGTCGGCTCACCCCGACGGAGACTGCGTCGAGTGAGCGGCCCCGAATGGCAGCTCCCACGGTGTCGTCGAGGCGGCTCACCAGCTCAGCGGCCGCGGCTCGGGCCTCGGTGTGGGTGTCGCGCACGATGACGTGGCTGCGCAGGCCGAAGCGCAGGCTCCGGCCGCGGCGAGCGGCCCGCTGTTTCATGTCGGCTACGGTGGCAGCCACGCCCGCCACCGTGTCGGGCCAGGTCAGGAACACGTCGCAGGCCTCGGCCGCGGTCTCCTTGGCCGCCTCTGAGAACCCGCCGAAGTAGAACGGCGGGCAGCGGCCCGAGACAGTGCGGGCCTTGGGCGGGTCGAGCGTCAGATCGACGAACTCGCCGTGGAAGTCCACCGGCTCGCCGTCGAGCAGCGTGCGAAGCACATGCATCCACTCGAGGGTGCGGCGGTATCTCGGCGCCGACTCCAGGGTCTCGCCCGGCATGTCGCTGGAGATGATGTTGATGGTGAGCCGACCGTCGAGCATCCGGTCGATGGTGGCCATCTGGCGGGCCAGCTGCGGTAGCCACATCTCCCCCATCCGCACCGCCAGCAGGAGCCGAATGCGCTCGGTGAGGGGCGCGACCGCAGCCGCGAAGGCGGTGGCGTCGATGCCCAGCGCGTACCCCGAGGGCAGCAGGATGTTGTCGAAGCCGTTGCGGTCGGCCGCCAGGGCGATGTCGCGGCAGTGCTCCCAGCTGGCGGCCAGCGCCGGATCGGGAACCCCGAGATACCGGTAGTCGTCGTCGCAGAGGGCCGCGAACCACGACACCTCCACCGGGCCGGGCGCCGTCATCGGAACCGCGCCTTGTGCCGCTCGCTCATGCCTGCGGGCCTGAGTCTGAACCGGGTGCGGCTTGTCATGGCAGACGGACCCCCTCGGAGGCTTCGATGATGTCGTAGACGTCGCTGCGGTCGAGTTGCACTCCCACAGCCCGGGCCAGGCTGGCCAGGCGCTCGGGGCGCTGGGTGCCGAGCAGCGCGACCGGCTTGGCGGGATGGGCCAGCACGAACGCCACCGCCAGGGTGGCCCGGTCGACACTCTCACGCTCGGCCAGGCGGTCGAGGGTGGCCAGAAGTTCGGGCCGGGCATCGCCGCCGTCGGCGAGGCGTCCCCCCGCCAGCGGACTCCAGGCCAGCGGCACCACGCCGTGTTGCATGCACAGATCGAAAGTGCCGTCTCGCAGCGGTGCGAGCTGGGCCGCGGAGTACTCGGGCTGGGTGGTGGCCAGCGGGAACGGCAGATGCGCGGCGAGCGCCTCATGCTGGCTGGTGGTGAAGTTCGATATGCCGACCTCGCGGATCTTGCCGGCGGCGCGCAGGCCGGCGAGCGCTTCGGCCAACTCGGCGGGGTGGGTCAACATGTCGGGGCGGTGGATCTGGTAGAGATCGATCACGTCACAACGCAGCCGCCGCAGCGAGTCCTCGCAGGCCTCAATGATCGCCTCGCGTCCCGAGTTGTAGGGGACGCCGGGGAGGATGCCGCCCTTGGTGGCCAGCACCATGCGGTCGCGCAGGGCTGGCGCGGCCGCCAGGATGCGGCCCAGGTTCTCCTCGGCCTCGCCGCGGGCGGTGCCGCCCCAGCCGAGGCCGTAGATGTCGGCGGTGTCAACCAGATTCATTCCGAGGTCGAGCCCGGCTTCGAGAACGGCCCGCAGTTCCTCGTCGGGACGGGCCACGAAGCGCCAGCAGCCCACCCCCAGCGGCCCCACTTGGAAATCGCCGCCCAGCGGGCGACGATGGGGGTCTATGAGTCCGACCTGCATCCCCGACACGGTATCGGCGATATGCACCAGCCCGATGGAGCGATTTTCGGTGGGCCGTTGCGTCGAGCGGGGTCTGATGAACGGTTTAGGCAACCGTTGCCAGCCAGCGCCCTCTACGCGGCGAGTGCGATGAGTGGCGCCGACGTGCGCTACGGGGTTATCGGCACCGGGATGATGGGGCGCGAACACATCGCCAACATCTCGCATCTGCCGGGCGCCCGGGTGACTGCGCTGGCCGACCCCTATCCGGATTCGCTCGATGCCGCCTCGGCGCTGGCGCCGTCGGCGGCGCGGTTCAGCGGCCACCGCGACCTGCTGGCTGCCGGCGAATGCGACGCGGTGGTGATCGCCACCCCCAACATGACCCACGCCGCGGTGCTCGACGACGTGATCGGCGCGGGGGTGCACGTCTTGATCGAGAAGCCGCTATGCATCACCGTCGACGACTGCCGCAGAGTGCTCCAGACGGCCGGCGATCACGAGACGCTGGTGTGGGTAGGGCTCGAGTATCGCTACATGGCGCCGTTCGCCCGCCTCATCGACGAAGTCCGCGCCGGCGCGACCGGACGGGTGCGGATGGTGTCGCTGCGCGAGCACCGCTTCCCGTTCCTGCCCAAGGTGGGCGACTGGAACCGCTTCGCGGTCAACACCGGCGGCACTCTGGTGGAGAAGTGCTGCCACTTCTTCGACCTGATGAACCTGGTGATGCCAGGCCGGCCCAATCGGGTGTTCGCCTCGGGCAGCCAGATGGTGAACCATCTCGACGAGAGCTACGCCGGGCGCACCCCAGACATCATCGACAGCGCCTACGTGATCGTCGACTACGACGACGGCGCCCGCGGCCTGCTCGATCTGTGCATGTTCGCGGAGGCGACGCATGACCAGCAGGTGTTCGCGGTGATGGGCGACGCCGGCAAGGTCGAGGCCCGCGTGCCCTCCGACTTGGTGCACATCGGCAGGCGCGGCGTCCACGACATCGGCGACGTGGAAACGGTGCACGCCCCGAGCACCGCCGCCTACGAGGGCCTGCACCACGGCTCCAGCTTCGTGGAGCACCAGCACTTCCTGGAGGCGGTAATCACTCTGGATGCCGAGGCTCGGCGGGCCTCGACGCAGGCGAGCCTGGAAGCGGGCCTGATATCGGTGGCGATGGGCGCGGCCGGGATCCGCTCGATCGCCACCGGCCGGCCGGTGCCGCTGGCCGAAGTGCTCTAGTCGGCTCCGGGCGGGCTCAGCCCTTTACGCGACCGGCCCCTGCGGCCGTCCGAACGGATCCGAGAATCGGACGGGGCAGGCTCAGCCCTTGACCGAGCCGGCTAGCAGGCCGCGCACGAAGTGGCGCTGGAGGCTGAAGAACACGATCAGCGGCACCACCATGATCACGAACGCCGAGGCGAAGCGCAGCTGGAAGTTGGAGCCCCGCTCCCCCACCAGGTTCACCAGCGCGATGGTCATCGGCTCGTTGTCGTTGAGGAACACCGAGGCGATCAGGTAGTCGTTCCAGGTCCACAGGAACTGGAACACTGCGAAGGCGGCCAGCGCGGGGCGGGCCAGTGGAACCACCAGCCGCCAGAAGATGGTGAAGTGGCTGGCCCCGTCGATGCGGGCCGCCTCGAAGATGTCGCGGGGCAGCTGGCTCACGAAGTTGTGCAGCAACAGCACGGCCAGCGGCAGCCCGAAAGCGGTGTGGGTGAGCCAGACCGCGGCCGCGGTGTTGCCGATCCCCAGGTCGGGGATCAGCACGAAGGTCCAGTCCAGGCCGGGAACGGTGAACCGGGCGCCGTTGTTGAACAGCTGCAGCAGCGGCACGAAGGCCATCTGGTTGGGCAGCGCGATCATCGAGACCAGCCCGATGAACAGCCAGTTGCGGCCCCGGAACTCCATCCAGGCGAACCCGTAGGCCGCGAAGGCCGCCACCGCGATGGGGATGACGGTGGCCGGCACCACGATGGCCACCGAGTTGAGGGCGAACTCCCACATCGACGGCTGGGCGGTGGTGTCGCGGAAGATGTCGCGGTAGTTCTGCAGGGTCAGGTTGTCGAGGTCGTTCCAGGCGGTCCACCAGCCCGACGAGTCGATGTCGCGCACCTTGCGGAACGACGACACGAACAGCCCGAAGGTGGGCACCGTCCACACCACCACGATCAGCCACATCACCCAGGTGGGAACCTCGGCGGCCAGGCGCCGCAGCCGCTGCCCGGTGGGCATCAGGGCCGTCTGCGGCGAGGTCACAGACACCGTCCGATCACCGCGTGGGGGCGGCGCGCCAGCGTCATGCGAACTCCCGTTGGAGCCGCCGGATGTTGTGCACCATCACAGGAAGCACCAGCGCGAACAGCACCACCGCGAAGGCGCTGCTGGAGGTGAAGTTGCGGTCGCGCAGCTGGTCGAACATCTCGTTGGCCAGCACGTTGGTGCGGTTGGCGCCGTTGGTGGTGGCCTTCACCAGGTCGAAGACCTTGGTGACGATCACCACCAGGGTGGTGACCACCACGATGATGGTGGGCCGAATCTGGGGGATCACCACCCGCCAGAAGACCTGCGCCCGGCTGGCCCCGTCCACCTCGGCCGCCTCGGTGAGCTCCTCGGGCACGGCCCGGATGGCGGCGGCCAGCACCACCATGGCGAACCCGGTCTGGATCCACACCATGATGAACATGATCCAGAAGTTGTTCCAGGGGATCATGGTGGCGTTGATGAAGAAGCCGCGGGTGGTGAAGCCGAGCCCTTGCAACACCGCGTTGAACAGCCCGGTCTGGTTGCCGGTGGGCTGCACCTCGTACATGAAGTCCCAGATCACGGCCGCTCCGACCATCGAGATGGCCATGGGCATGAAGATCAGGGTCTTGCCGATCCGCTCGCCCCGAGCCCGCTCGGCCAGCACGGCCAACAGCAGGCCGAACACGGTGGACAGCCCGGCCACCGTCACCACCCACCAGATGTTGTTCCAAACCACGCCCCGCAGCGTGGACAGAGCCCCGAACACGACCAGGATGAGGGCCACCACCACCAGCGACGACGCCGCGGGCGAGCCCCAGTCGAGCTCCACCTCCCGGCCCCGGGCCCGCGCCGCCAGCCAGGCGGTCAGGATCGCCGCGGCGGCCAGCACTGCGATCCACAGCGTGACCCGGCTCGACACGATCACGGTGAGCACGTCCATGATCTCGGAGCGATTGGGCTCGCGCACCAGCGACTCGATGAACGCCACCGCCACCGCGGCAACCAGCACCACCGCCGCGATCTTGAGTATCCGCATCAGCCTGCCGGCCGCGGCTACCCGAGCCGGTCCGCCCACGATGAGCGACGAACTGGCCCAGGCGGCCCCCGCCGCGATCACCGCCGCAGCCAGCCCGACGATGAACAGCCGGCTGGTGAAGATCGACGTCCAGCCCTCGAAGGTGAAGAAGGTGCGGTCGGTGAAGATGTCGGTGTAGTGCTCGAAGGTGAAGCCCGGCTCGCGGCCCCTGGTCCCGTTCTTGAACGACAGGAACAGCGTGCGCAGGCCGGGCAGCACCAGCCCCCCGGCCACGAAGGCCAAGGCCGGCCCCACGAACACCCAGGGGCGCAGGCGGGCCTCCCAACTCGAGCGCCGGGCCGGCGACGGCTGGGCCAGCCTGCCGACAATGGCGCCGGCCGCCGCGCCCACGATCCCGCCGACCACGATGAGCAGCCAGCCCTCCTTGAGGGGGCCGATTGCGGCCGGGCCTCGGGGCAGCCACTGGTTGTGCTGCACCACCGCCCCCGCCAGCAGGCCGACGAACACACCGGCCGAGGCGGTGAAGGCGGGCCAGCGGCCGTGGATGCTGTCCACCGCCCGGTTCGCGCCGAAAAACACCACCGCGGACACCAGCAGCGCCCCGGCGACGCTCACGAGCATGGTTACGAACTGGGCCACCGACCCCCCTGGTCTGCGGGCAGCTGCGATCTAGGACAGCACGCTAATGGGCGGCGATCCCCTGTGCCGAAACTGGCCGGGGACGCCTGCGCGCCCCCGGCCCGAATCAGTTAGTTGGTCAGGACGGCCAGGCGTCCTCGGTGTCCTCGGCGAACTCCGCCGCGGTCTTGGAGCCCGACACGTAGTCGGTGCCCGACCGCCAGAACTCGCCTGCTCCGACCTCGCCCGGCATCAGGTCCGAGGCGTCGAAGCGGAACGGGTCGGCGCTGACGAGGATCTGGGCAAGACCCTGGTCGAACGACGAGCTGTACAGCGAGGTGTCGTGGTCGCGGTTGGGCGACAGGAAGCCGCCCTTGTCGGCCAGGATGCGGGTGTCGGCGTACTCGGCGGTGCCGATGTACTCCAGCACGATCAGCGTCTCGGCCTTGTCGGTGAAGGCCACCGCGTGGGTGCCGGCACCGAGCACCACCGTGCCGTAGTCGTCGCTGACCGTCGGCAGGTAGAACACGTTCACGTCGCCGTCGGGGCCGAGCGAGGAGGCGCCGGCCTCGAGGTAGTGGGCGCCCGCGAAGTTGGCCTGACGGTGCATCATGCACTCGCCGTTGAGGTGGGCGGCCGCCATCTCGCGGAAGCTGCGCTGCGAGATCAGGTCGCGTCCGCCGCTCACGTTGCCCTCGGTGAACCAGATGTCGCCGACGAACTCGGCCACCTCGACCACCCGGGGATCGTCGAAGGGGATCTCGTGGGAGACCCACTGGTCGTAGACCTCGGGGCCGTGGAGGCGCAGCATCATGTCCTCCATCCAGTCGGTGAAGGCCCAGCCGGTGGCTGCGCCGGACTCGATGCCCACGCACCACGGGGTGTTGCCGTCGGACTTCATCTGCTCCATCAGCGCCTCGAGCTCGGCCCAGGTGTTGGGGATGGCGTAGCCGGCCGCGTCGAAGCCGGCGGGGCTGTACCACACCAGGCTCTTCACGTCGCCCTTGTTGGGCACGCCGTAGACGTTGCCGTCGGTGGTGGCCAGATCGAACCAGAACTGGTCGTAGGAGCCGCCGATCCGGTCGAGTGCGGCCTGCGGGATGGCCACCGCGTCGCCGGACTGGCCGAACTGCAGGATGCGGCCGGGCTGCGGAATGATGGCGATGTCGGGCGGATCGCCGGCCTCAACCGCCAGGTTGAGCTCGGTGGTGGCGTCGCGGGTGCCGGAGTAGCGCACCACGATCCCGGTGCGCTCCCGCAGCGGCTCGAAGGCGGCCACGAAGCCGTCGGCCTCGGCGCCGGTCTCGGGGCCGAGGATGGTGACCACTCGGCCTGCCAGGCTCCGCTCCATCTGCTCGGCCTCGGCTGCGGCTGCTGCTGCGGCGGCCTCGTCGGCTGCCATCTCGGCCTCGGCCAGCTGGGCCTCGAGCTCGGCCATGGCTTCGGGGTCCACCGCTCCCTCGCCCTCGGCGAGAGCCGCGGCCAGGGCCGCTTCAGCCTCGGCTGCCATGGCCGCGGCCGCGTCGGCGTCGGCCTGAGCGGCAGCAGCCGCGGCATCAGCCGCCTCGGCCTCGGCCAGGGCGGCGTCGGCCTCAGCCTGGGCCGCGTCAGCCTCGGCTTGAGCGGCGGCGGCGTCGGCCTGAGCGGCCGCGGCTGCGTCGGCGGCGCCGGTGTCGACTGCTGGCTCATCATCGTCGCCGCAGGCCGCCGCCAAAAGGGCGAACGACAGCAGCGCTCCGAGGATCAGCCAGAGGCGCGAGTGTTGTCTCATGATGTTTCCCTCCCAGGGATGCAAACGTTTACGGACGGGAACAGTAGCGCTGCCTCCACCCGGAATCAACCCCCTGATTTGCACCCCTAGAGGCTGGCCTTTGGCTTGCCGGTGGTCTCGCGCTCCATCAGGGGCACATCCCAGGTGGCGCCCGACGGGAGCTCGCCGTCGATCAGCGCCAGCACGGTCTCCGCGGCACGGACTCCCATCTCTTCCACTGCCTGACGCATGGTGGTGAGCCCCAGGGCGCCGGCCAGGTCGTGGTCGTCGATGCCGATCACCGAGAGGTCGCCGGGCACGGCCAGACCACTCTTGGCGGCCGCCCGCAGCACCCCGAAGGCCATCTGGTCAGACATGCAGAACACCGCGGTGGGCGGTGTGGGGCGGTCGAGCAGCCGCGACAGCGCGGTTGCGCCCCCGGCTGCGGTCCATTCGCCGCTAGCTGTCAGCCCGGGGTCCAGCGTCAGCCCGGCGGCTCGGAGCGCGTCCCCATAGCCGAGGCGGCGCTGTTCGGGCACCGGAGTGGGCAGGTCCGGCGGATTCGGTCCCGACACCAGGCCGATGCGCTCATGTCCCAGCCCGATGAGGTGCTCGACGGCGCGCCGCGCTGCGCCCCGGTTGTCGATGGTTATCGAGGAGGCGCCATCAAGCTGTTCACCCAGCGCCACCACCGGTCGGTCGAAGAACGCCTCGGCGGAGTCTCCCTCGGCGCTGACCAGCGTGTCGATGAGGACTATGCCGTCCACCCGCCGACAGAAGGAGCGGGCGTCGGCCAGGAAGCGCTGCCGGTCGCCGGGGCCGCTCATCAGATAGATCAATACGTCGTAGCCGGCGCTCGCCAGCACCGAGTTGATGCCGCCCAGGGCTCGAAACGGGAACCAGGTCCCGAACTGGGGGGCCGCCACCCCGATGGTCCAGGTCCGTCCCGACGCCAGCCGGGAGGCCTGAGGATGGGCCTCGTACTCGAGCTCGGCTGCCGCCTCCACCACCCTGGAGCGGGTCTCGGGCGCCACGTAGGGAAGGTCGCGCAGGGCGCGGCTGACGGTGGCCACCGAGACTCCGGTTACCCGGGCAATGTCCTTGATGGTCGAGCGGCTGTTGGCCACGCCCCGGAAGCTAGCCCGGCCAATCGCTCGCGGCGCGGGCGCCAGCCGTCAATTCTGACCAGTGCTCCGGGAGGTTCAGCCCATCCATTGGCCGCCGTTGACGTCGATGGTGGCGCCGGTGATGTAGCCGGCGCTGGGTCCGCACAGGAACTCCACTATTGCGGCCAGGTCGTCGGGGTCGCCCGGCGCGTCGCCGGGGACGGTGGCCAGTATGCGCTCGCGCCAGGCGGGGTCGAGCGCGTGCCACATGGGCGTGTCGTGGGGGCCGGGGGCCACCGCGTTGACGGTGATGTGGTCGGCGGCGTGGTGCAGGGCCAGGAAGCGGCTCAACGTGACCAGCCCGCCCTTGCTGGCCGCGTAGGCCGGACCCGACAGCGGCGACCCGCCGAAGCGGGCGTTGACAGAGGCGATGTTGACGATCCGGCCCCCGCCCGCGGCCCGCATGCCGGCCACTGCCTGTCGGGTGCACAGGTAGGCGCCGGTCAGGTTGATGTCGAGGATGCGGCGCCAGTCCTCGGGGCTCTCGTCCTCCACTCCCCCGGCTCCGGTGACGCCGGCGTTGTTGATGAGCACGACCGGATCGCCGTGCCGGTCGCGGATCGCGTCGAAGGCCTCCGCCACCGAGTCGGCGTCGGCCACGTCACACGACACGATCCGAGCGCCGGCGGTATCTCTCCCGCTCTTGTTCGCTGCGCTCACGGGCCGCTCGGGCCACGGCCTCGCAAGCTCGGCCTCTGGGGTGGCATCGAGGCCGATCACGGTGTCGCCTGATGCTTGCAGGCGGGCGCAGACGGCCGAGCCGATGGTGCCGGCCGCACCGGTGACCACCGCCACCCGGCTCATGGCGCAGCCCGCTCCCCGCTGCCCTCTAGGCCGTGGCCCATTGTTTGCTCCGCTCGACGGCTCGCCTCCAGTCGGCATAGGCGGCGTCGGTGGGATCCCGCCCTGCGCCGGGTACGGCCTCGAAATCGAGTTCCCAGTGCCCGGCTATGGCCTCGGTCGAGGGCCACACGCCCACTGCCAGCCCGGCCAGATAGGCGGCGCCGAGCGCGGTCGCCTCCTGGAGTTTGGGCCGCTGGACCGCCACTCCGAGCTGGTCGGCCTGAAGCTGCAGCATGGAGTCCATCACCGACGCGCCCCCGTCGACGCGCAGGCTGCGCACCGGCGTGCCGGTGGCGGCCTCCATCGCCTCGACCACGTCGCGGGTCTGGTAGGCCATGGCCTCCACCGCGGCTCGGGCGATCTCGGCCCGTCCGGTGCCCCGGGTGAGCCCGACGATGGTGCCGCGGGCGCAGGGATCCCAGTGGGGGCTGCCGAGTCCGGCGAAGGCCGGCACCAGGAACACTCCGCCGGTCGAGTCGCACTGCCGGGCCAGATCCTCGATCTCGCCCGCCTCGGCGATGATCCCGAGCCCGTCCCGAAGCCACTGGACGGCCGCTCCGGTGGCGAAGATCGCTCCCTCCAGCGCATAGGTCGGCGTGTCGTCCAGCAGCCAGGCGATGGTGGTTAGCAGGCCCCGGGCGGGCGGCGGAAGCTCCGCCCCGACGTTCATGAGCACGAACGAGCCAGTGCCGTAGGTGTTCTTGGCGTCGCCGGGCGCGAAGGCGGCCTGGCCGAACAGGGCCGCGTGCTGGTCGCCGGCGATCCCGGTGATGGGCAGGCCCGGCCCGCAGGCGGCGTGCGAGTCGGTCACCCCGAACTCGCCGCTGGAGGGCTGCACCTGCGGCAGGGCCTCGACGGGGACGCCGAACAGCGAGCACAGCTCCAGATGCCACCTGAGCTCCCCGATGTCGAACAGCATGGTGCGGCCCGCGTTGGTGGCGTCGGTGGCGTGAACCCGGCCGCCGGTGAGGTTCCACACGATCCAGCTGTCGACCGTTCCCAGCGCCAGGTCGCCCCCGGTGGCCACGCCTCCCTCGGTGAGCATCCACTCCAGCTTGGAGGCCGAGAAGTAGGGGTCGAGCACCAGGCCGGTGCGCTCGCGTACCAGCGGCAGTGCGCCGTCGCGCTCGAGTTGGGCGCAGCGGGCCGCGGTCCGGCGGTCCTGCCACACGATGGCCCGATGGAGAGGCTCGGAACTCTGCCGGCTCCAAGCCACCACCGTCTCACGCTGGTTGGTCACCCCGATCGCCGCGGGCCGCTCCGGAAGCCGGCTCGACACCTCTCCCAGCGTTGACTGCACCGCGGCCCAGATCTCGGCGGCGTCGTGTTCGACCCGGCCCGGCATGGGGAAGTGCTGGGCGAACTCCCGTTGGGCCGAGTCGACGATCCGACCCGAGTCGTCGAAGGCGATGGTCCGCACGCTGGTGGTGCCCGCGTCGATGGCCAACACGACACTCACGGCGCTGATCCAAACAGCAGACTCTCAGCTCGCTCGACTCCCCGATCGCGTTGCAGCGCGTCGGCCGTCTCGAGCATGGCCAGCATGGTACGGCGTCGCAGGAAGTCGTCCATGGTGAGGATGTGCTCGTGGCGGGCCATCACCATCACCTCGGCCGCCGAGCACTCCACCCGGTCGCTGAGCGGCGCGGCCAGCTCTCGGGACTCGCCGGCCGCGTCGGCCACCTCCAGCGCCCGGCGGCCGTGGCGGCGCCAAAGCCTCGCCGCCGCGGGCTCGTCGAAGCCGGCTTGCGCGGCGTGGCGCTGAAAGCGGGCCCGCACCCCCTCGTGGGGCTCCCCGAACCAGGGCCGGCTCGGGACGGCGGGCTCCAGGCCGCACCGGCGGGCCGCGTCGACCACCTCGACGCCCACGTTGAGGCAGTCGCTGAGCTTGCCGCCGAGAATGGAGACGGTCCCCCGCTGCGGGTCGGCCTCCACCGCGTGGCGGCGCGACAGCTCGGTCCAGTCGCGGTCGGTGTCGGCGCCCTCGTCCACCACCAGGGCCCGCACCCCGCAGCGGTAGGCGATCACGTCGTTGCTGCGCAGCGCAACCGGCAGCCGCAGCCGGGCGTTGGCCTGTTCGAGCAGGAAGTCGCGGTCGTCGTGGGTGATCGAGGCCTCGGCCTCATCGACGCGGGTGTCGGTGGTGCCAATCAGCGACCGGTGGCCCATCGGGATCACGTAGAAGAGCCGCTGGTCGTCGTCGAAGAAGGCCAGCACCCGCCCGGACTCGGTCACCTGGGGCACCACGATGTGGGCGCCCTTCGAGTAGCACAGGGTCTGGCTCAGCGTCGTTCCGGCCAGGGCGGCGATCTCGGTGGCCCGAGGGCCGGCCGCGTTCACCAGCACCTCGGCGGCAACGATGTGGCGCTCGCCGGTCAGCCGGTCGGTCACACTGGCCCGCCAGCCCCCGCCGGCCCGCTCGGCATCGTCGAGGCGCACTCTCGACACCGCCACCGCGCCGTTGTCGATGGCGTCGAGCAGGAGTTGCAGCACGAAGCGGGCGTCGTTGTCGGCCAGCAGATAGTCGGAATATTCGACTGCGCCCTGCACCTCGTCGGCGTCGATGACGGGCTCGGCGCCGGCCAGCGAGCCCGACGACCAGAACCGGGGCCGGCCGGTGGCGAATCGCCCCAAGGCCCAGTAGGCGTGGGCGCCCAGAGCCGCGTAGGCGGGCGAGTACGGCGAAGTGGGACCGAGCGCGGCCAGGAACCGCACCTCGTGGATGCGGCTGGCGTAGGCGCGGGCCAGCAGGTTGCGGGAGCGGCACAGCCCGGCCACTAGGGCCACGTCGTAGGTCTGCAGGTACTTGAAGCCGCCCCAGATGAGATTAGACGACTCCTGGCTCACGCCCGAGGCGAAGTCCTCGGACTCGACCAGCGCCACCCGCAGCCCGTGGGTGGCCAGGGCCAGGGCCGATATGGCGCCGTTGATACCGCCGCCCACGATGAGCGCGTCATGATCCTGGCCGGTCAGCCGCCCCAGGCTCCGGTCGCGAGCCTCGCAAGCGTGAAACGAGCCGTTGGCTGCCGTCACCCCGTTGGAAGCCGCATTCCCGTTGGACGCGGGCGGGTCGCTGGGCGGTGTCACCGGCCCATTGTGCCCGTCTGCGCTCGCGGCTGGCGCGATGAGCCTCTCAGGCGTCCATGGCTCGGGGGGCTTGGGGGTCGGTGATCCACTCGGTCCAGGACCCGTCGTACACGGCCACGTCGTCGCAGCCGGCCACGGCGTAGGCCAAAGCGGTGCCGCAGGCCCCCACTCCGCCTCGGCAGTAGGCGATAGTGGGCTCGGGCGGGTTGGCCCCGGCTGCGACCAGGCGCCGGCGAGCCTCCTCCGGCGACGCCCAGGTGCCGTCGGCACCGGTGAACTCGATGCCGGGCGCGGCGATGCTGCCGGGGATGGCGCCCCCGTCGGCGGCCCGGGCGCCGGCCATGCGCCCGTCCACCAGGCGGGTGGCGGTGTCCACCGCGTCGAGCACATCGGAGTGGGTGGCGTAGAGGCTCGGGTTGTAGCGGGGGGTGAACTGCGCCCTCGGATGGCAGGGGACGGCCTTGTCGGTGGGGCGTCCCTCGGCCTGCCACTTGGTGATGCCGCCGTCGAGCACGGCGGCGGCGGTGTGGCCGTACACCCTCAGCGCCCACCACACCCGGGCCGCCACCGTCACATGCTGGTCGTCGTAGGCCACCACGAAGGTGTCGTCGCCGACGCCGCGCTCAGCCATGGCGTCGGCGAAGCGCTCGGGTCCAGCCAGCATCCACAGGTCGGGCCGGTCGGGGTCGGCCAGGTCGGTGTCCCAGCGGGCATGGACCGCGCCGGGGATGTGGGCTCGGGCGTACTCGTCGTCGCCGTTGCGCATGTCGAAGGGACGCAGATACCAGCGGCAGTCCACCACCCTCACGCCGGGGTCGTCGAGATGCTCAGCCAGCCACTGCGTGGAGACCAGGGGTCCTTCAACCATCGACTCCAGCTTGGCAGACACTGGACCTTCAGTCGATATCGACCACGGCGGGGCGGACCTGTTCGGCCAGCAGGCGTATCCCGGCGTCGCGGTCGGGTCCGAACGTGTACCAGGCCAGCGGCAGGTCGAGGCCGGCCGCGGCGAAGGCCAGCAGCCCCTCGCTCACGTCGTCGGGGGTGCCGGCCACTCCGAAGACGTCCACCAGGCTGTCGCTGAGAACCGCGGCGCCGGCCTGCTCGCCGCCGTCGGCCACCGCGGCCCGCACCGCGGCCACCGCCTCGGGGTCGGCGCCAGCCTCGTCCACCACCACACCCTCGACCCGGGCCAGGTAGTAGGCGAGCACCTCCCTGACCGCGTTGCGGGCCTCGCGGCGGTCGGGGCTGACGCTGGTGAGCACGTTGGCGCTCAGCAGCAGATCGTCGACACTGCGGCCGGCCCGCTGCGCCCCGGCTGCCAGCCGCTCGCGGGCCCAGCGGGTGTAGCCCACGCTGGTGATGGCCCCGAGTTGCACGCCGTCGGCGAACTCGCCCGATACCTCCATCATCCTTCGGCTGACCGCGCCCACGTCCACTGGCACCGGCTGCGGCGGCGGCCGGTCCAGCCGCAGGCCCGGCGCCGCCGAGAAGGTGGCGGGCTCGAAGTCCAACGCCTCGCCGGCGGTGAGGCGGCGCACCGCCCGCACCGCCTCGACGGTGTTGGTGAGGGGTCGCCAGTCCGGCGGGGCCATGCCGAAGCGCCGCACCGTCCATTCGGCCGCGCCCAGCCCGTAGCGCAGCCGGCCCGGCCCGATGTCGGCCAGCGTGGCCGCCTCCAGCGCCAGCAGCACCGGGTTGCGGAACACCGGGTTGACCACCCCGATGCGCACCGTGACCCGCTCGGTGGCCTGAAGCGCGGCGGCGGCCACCGGCGTGACCGAGTTGAACAGCCGGCTCTCGGGCAGCGACACCTCCTCGAAGCCGAGACGGTCGGCCGCTGCGGCCACCGCTAGCGTGTCGGCGACGGGATCCTCGTTCGACAGCGAAAGGCCCAGGCCTCGGAACCCGGTCATCATCCTCACGATCTTGTTGGCGACAGGAGCGGCGAATGTGGATCTCCACGATTCCATACCAAGAGGCTTCCGGCGAGTTGAGAGCCCACTACGACCGCCAGGCTCGGGCACTGGGCGCACCCACGGAGATGACCACGGCCGGGTCGCTGCACCCGGCGCTGGTGGCGGCCCGCCTCGATCTGTATGCCGCCACCGAGAAGTGTCCGTCGCGACTCACGCCCCATCAGCGCAACCTGATCAGCTTCGTGACGTCGGCCATCAACGGCACGGTTCACTGCATGAGCCAGGTCACCATCAAGCTGCGCCAGACCGGGCTCGACGACGAGGCCATCGCCACGCTGGCCGCCGACCCCGACAGCTTCGAGTCGCTCGGCCTGTCGCCGGCCGACACGGCGGTGGTGCGCTACGCCGCCAAGCTCACCCGCTCGCCGGGCGCGGTCACCGAGGCCGACGTCGAGGAGTTGCGGGAGGCGGGCTTCGACGATCTCGACATCGTGGACGCCAACGCCCAGTGCGCCCACCTCAACTACGTGAACCGGGTGGCGATGGGATTGGGGATCCACTCCGTGGTCGACCCCGACTTCCCCGCCTATTCAGCCATACCGCAGGGATAGTGGGCCGCTTTGCGCGCCCTGCTAGGCGGCGTTGAGGATCTTGGCGCTCTGGCGGATGTGATCCGCTGAGGTGGCTTCTTCGTTCATGGGCAGCATGAAGATGTCGAAGCAGTCGCGGAGCTCGCCAATCCGGGCTGAGACTTCGACTGGGGCGCCGGCTACGCCGTAGCGATCAACCAGAGCGTCGGGCAGCAGCTCGGCCGCCTTGTCCATGCGTCCGGCCAGCATCAGCCGGCGGACCTCGGCCGTGGTGGCATCGTCCAGCCCGTCGGCCACTCTGACCTCGGCGGGCGCGTCGACCGCCATGTAGGAGAAGTGGGGCAGCACCCGGCGCCGCTCGGTGTCGTTGTAGGCCAGGTAGGCCGACCAGGCGATCTGGGCTGAGCCGGACGCCCGGATCCGCTCGGCCGCGGCCGGCAGGTCTTTCGGCGGCGCGGCGGACAGGATCACGCAGTCGGAGTGCTCGGCGGCCAGGCGCTGCACCCGCGGTCCCCTGCCGGCCACTGCCATGGGCGGGGGCGCCTCCGGTCGGAACCACGGCAGGGACGCCTCCCCCACCGTCTCACCCGCCAGCAGGCGGCGGTTGAGCTCGAACGTGTCGCGCAGCGCGGTGAAGGGACGCTCCGGCTCCAGGCCGAGCGGTTGCAGCACCCGGCTGCCGCCGACGCCGAGTCCGTGCATCACCCGGCCCGGGGCCAGCTCGGACAGGGTGGCTATGGCTGCGGCAGTGGCCACCGGATGGCGGCTGAACGGGTTGGTGATGGCCGGGGCCACGGTGAGTCCGGTGGCCTCGACGATGGCGGTGAGCGCCACGTACACGTCGCGCTCGGTGCCCTCGTCGGCCACGAAGCAGGCCTGCGCTCCGAGCGATTCGCCCAACCGGGCCAGCTCCACCAGCCGGCGCACCGGCTGGGTCGGCTCGAACCAAACCCCCCACGGCACGCTCACGGGCTCTGGGCCTCCCGCTCGGCGCGTCCCTGGCGCAGCGACTCTCGGCCCAGCGGTATGTACTGCGCCGCCGACAGGTAGCTGTACGCCAGCGAGGGCACCGCGCACGCCCAGCCCGCGATGCGAAAGGCGTCGGCCGCGGCGATGTCGGAGGCGCCGGCCAGAAGCAGGGGAAAGCAGAAGTAGAGCCCGAAGGTGGCGCACTTGCCCCACCAGGTCACGTCGATGGGTTTGGCGCCCAGCGACAGCAGCACCAGCCCGACGATAGCCACCAGGCCCTCGCGGGCCAGGGTCAGCACCACCAGCCACCACGGAACCGAGCCGTCGATGCCCACCACCACCACGCCGACCAGCAGCACCGCCCGGTCGGTGATCGGGTCGAGCATCTTGCCGACCTTGCTGACCGAGTCGAAGCGGCGGGCCCACCAGCCGTCCACCCAGTCGGTGGCGCCCAGCGCGCCCCACAGCAGCGCCGCCCCCCAGCGATCCTCCGAGCTGAACAGCAGCCACAGGAACCACGGAATGCACCCCAGGCGAGCGGCCGAGATCAGGTTGGGAACGGTGAGGATCCGGTCCTCGCCCGTCTTGGGCGCAGCCATGGCCGCTCAGCCTACGATCAGCCGTTCTGCCGCGAGACTCCCTCGAAGCCTGCGGTCAGCGGTTCTGCCCACACGCACTGGTTCAGCCTACGATCAGCAGATGCCCTCAATCTTCACCCGGATCATCGACGGCGAGATTCCCGGCCGGTTCGTGTGGCGCGACGACACCTGCGTCGCCTTCCTGGACGTGCGTCCCCTCAATCGGGGCCATGTGCTGGTGGTGCCCCGAGCCGAGATCGACCACTGGGTGGACCTCGACCGCGACATCGTGGCCCATCTCATGGCGGTGGCCCATCGGGTGGCGGCGGCTCAGCAGGCCGCCGGGCTGGCCCGGGACCGGGTGGGCCTGATGATCGCCGGCTTCGAGGTCCCCCATGTGCATGTCCATGTGGTGCCCGTCTCGACCATGGCCCATCTCGATTTCGCCAGCGCGGACACCAGCCCCGATCCCGACGACTTGGACACCGTCGCCGGGCTGCTGCGGACCGAGTTGGACGGCGGCTGATCCCCCTTGCGACCAGCGGTCGAGGCGGTCGACGCTCTCGACCGGGTTGCCCGCTAGCTTCCGGCCCCATGTGCGGTCGCTACGTTTCGGCCATGCCGCCCGACGAGTTGGCCAAGTATTTCGGGGCGGCGGCCCCACCGGCCGACCTTGCACTGGCGCCCAACCACAACGTGGCGCCGACCCAGACCGTGCACGCGGTCCGCGAGCGGGCCGGGACCCGCAGCCTGGACGCACTCGGATGGGGGCTGGTGCCGTTCTGGGCCAAGGATCCGAAGATCGGCAACCGGATGATCAACGCCCGGGCCGAGACGGTGGCGCACAAGAACGCCTTCAGAGTGCTCTTCGCCCGGCGGCGCTGCATCATTCCCGCCGACGGCTTCTACGAGTGGCGCCGCCTCGAGGGGTCCAAGCGCAAGCAGCCCATGTTCATCAGCCGTCCCGATGGCGAGCCCTTCGCCTTCGCCGGCCTCTGGGAGCAGTGGCGCGACCCCAACAACCTCGATGCCGACGGCGAGGCGCTGGAGTTGCACACCTGCACCATCATCACTTGCGAGGCCAACGAGGCCATGTCCGCAGTGCACGACCGGATGCCGGTGGTGCTCCCGCCCGGCGCCTGGGACTTCTGGCTCGATCCCGACAACACCGACGCCGAGGCCGCGGCCAGCCTCCTCGTGCCCGCGCCGTCGAGCCTGATCAGGATGCACCCGGTGTCGACCGAGGTGAACAACGCCCGCAACAACGGCGCCCACCTGATCGAGCGAGCCGACCCCATCGAGGCCTGAAAGCGGACGCTCTCCCCGGCATGGCGTGGCCCGCCGCCTATCCTGCGGGCCGTCGACACGTTAGGGGGTGACCGCGATGGCCAGACGGCTCACCGAGTTCAGCCACGGCGCCGGTTGAGGCTGCAAAATCGCCCCCGGCGATCTTGCGCACGTGGTGCGCGGCCTGACCCCTGATCCCCCGCCCGAGCTGCTGGTCGGCTTGGACACCGCAGACGACGCCGCGGTATGGCGCATCAGCGCTGACCGAGCCCTGGTGCTCACCGCCGACTTCATCACCCCGGTGGTGGACGAGGCGCGCACCTGGGGCCGCATCGCGGCCACCAACGCCGTCTCCGACGTATACGCCATGGGCGGGCAGCCCCTGCTGGCGCTGAACCTCGTGGCCTGGAACTCCGAGGAGCTGTCCAACGACCTGCTGTCGGAGGTGCTCGCCGGCGGCGAGGACGCGGCCCGGGCCTGCGGCTTCGCGGTGGGCGGCGGCCACACGGTGGACGATCCCGAGCCCAAGTACGGGATGGCGGTGGTGGGCGAGGTCGACCCGCGGCGCATGCTCACCAACGCTGGACTGCGCCCCGGCAACGCGCTGGTGCTGACCAAGCCGCTGGGCTCCGGGGTGATCTCCACCGCGGTCAAGCGGGGCGAAGCCCGCCCCGAGGCGGTGGACCGCGCCGTGGCCGAGATGGTGCGGCCCAACGAGAAGGCGGCTGCCGCCGGACTGCGCCACGGCGCCACCGCGGCCACTGACGTCACCGGGTTCGGCCTGCTGGGCCACGGCCTGCGCATGGCCCAAGAGTCCGGCGTCGACCTGGAGATCTCGGTCGGCGCGGTGCCGATCATCGAGGGTGCCCGCGAGCTGGCCGCGCTGGGCGCGGTCCCCGGCGGCACCCGGCGAAATCTCGACTGGGTGTCGCCCCATCTCGACACCGGCGACGCCGGCGACACGTCGGTGATCCTGCTGGCCGACGCCCAGACTTCGGGCGGCCTGCTGCTCGGCATGGTCAGCCACGACGCCGCTCAGGCTGCGGTCACCGAGCTGAGGCTCTCCGGGCACGAGGCGGCCATCATCGGCGGGACCGCCGAGGGCGCAGGCCGCATCCGCCTGCGCCTCTGAGTCACACTGGCCGCGCCCCGCTGGATCCGCCGCGAGCCTGGGAGTGGCCGTTGGGCTAGCTGGGTTCGCGGGGCAGGCCGAGGATGCGTTCGCCGATGATGTTGCGCATGATGGCCGATGTGCCGCCCTGGATGGTGTAGGCGGGGGCGTAGCAGACCGCGTTGGGCACGTCGTCGCCCACAGTGGCGGCCGGGCCCAGCATCCGGGCCGCGAACTGGGCCACCCGCTGCTCGTGCTCGGTGCAGAAGGCCTTGGTGGCCGCGCTGTAGTCGGCGGAGCCCTCGCCCAGCGCCCCCCGGTACACCATGAGCCGCCCCAGCCGGTAGCCGGTCTCGATGGACGCAATCTCCTGTCGGATCAGCGGATCGGTGAGGTCGGCATGATCGAGGGCGAGGTCGTAGAGGGGCCGGTTGGACACCAGACGGTCGATGCCGCCGCGCTCGTGGCCGAGTTGCACCATGGTCTGCTTGAACGCCCCGCCCTCGACGCCCACGAGGTTGGCGGCCGGCACCCGCACATCGGTGAGGAAGATCTCGCAGAAGTGCGAGTTGCCCACCATGTCGCGCACCGGCCGCACCTCGATGCCGTCGAGGTCCATGGGCACGATCAGCTCGCTGAGGCCCCGGTGGGCCGGACCGTCCCGACCGGTGCGGCAAATGAGATAGCAGTACTCGGCGCCGGCCGCGCCGCTGGTCCAGATCTTCTGGCCGTTCACCACGTAGCAGTCTCCGTGGAGCACCGCCGCGGTCTGGAGCGAGGCCAGGTCGGAGCCGGCGTCGGGCTCGCTCATCCCGATGCACCACGACGCCTCCCCCGACAGGATTCCGGGCAGGAAGGCGGCCTTCTGGGCTTCGCTGCCGTAGGTGTAGATCGACGGGCCCATCTGGCGGTCGGCGAACCAGCCGGCCGCGATGGGCGCGCCCGCGCTGATCATCTCCTCGGCCATGATGATCCGCTCGATGCCGGGGCGCCCCGCACCGCCGTGCTCGGTCGGCCAGGTCATCCCGATGAAGCCCTCGGCGGCCAGCACCCGGGTGAACTCCTTGCTGTGCCCGTTGATCCACGAGTCGCTGCACCGGCCATACTCGGCCACACCCCGCTCGGCCACCGCCCGGGCCCGAGCTCGCAGCGCCTCCCACTCGGGACGCATAGAGAAGTCGAATCCCACAACCGCCTGTCTATCCGGGTGACGAGACCAGAGCCCTAGTCGGTCATTGGCGCAGGTGCGCCTGCTGGAGTGCCCGGCGAGTCCCGCCGCGGCAACGCCGAGATCCGCAGGGGCGCCGGCTCAGCTGTTCGGACCGCTCCATGGCACTCGGGGGAGTTGCTTCTCCTTGTCTACGAACGGCAGTGTGTCGACGACAGCCTCATGGGGGGTTCCGGCTCGGTCGTGCAGCCAGACCGTCTTGGCGTTCCAGCCGTCACCGGGAAGCGGATCATCGAAGCGCACGTAGCCGATCCCGGCACCGAGGGTCGGCGACCACGATCCCGCCGTCATGTGGCCGACCGGGCCGCCGTCGAGGTGCACATCCATGCCGGCTTCTGGTGTGGCGCCGGCGCACACCAGGCCGAACAGCAGTTGGCGGCGGTCGGCGGACTCCAGGGCGTCGCGGCCGATGAAGTCGCCCTTGTCGAGCTTTACGAACTGCCCGAGACCGGCGGCGTAGGGGGTGAGCCCGGCGCCGAGATCGGTTCCGTTGTCGAGGATGCCCGCCTCGATGCGCCGCAGCCCCATCGACGACGACGAGCTGAACTCCATTCCGAAGGGCGCCCCGCAGGCCAGCAGGCCGTCCCAGAGGGCGTCGTGGTCGGTGGGCTCGGGGCCGCTGTTGCAGTAGATCTCGATGCCCGCCTCCCCGGTCCAGCCGGTGCGCGACACCCACAGCCGCTGGCCGCACACGTCGAAGAAGTCGGCGCAGAAGTACTTGAAGTCCGCCGACAGCCCGCCGCCGATGGCCGCGTCGAGCACATGCAGCGACTTCGGGCCCTGGATCTGCAGCACCCGCGAGTACGGGTCGGCAACCCTGACATCGAGGCCGATGGCGTTGGCTGCAAGCCAGCTCTGGAACTCACCGTTGGCCTTCACGTACCAGAACCGGTCGGGAGCGAGCCGCATCAGCACCCCGTCCATCAAGATCGTGCCGTCGGCGCCGCAGGCGAGGCCGTAGCGGGCCCGCCCGACCGGCAGCGTCTCCACCCGGCAGGTGAGGACCCGCTCAAGCAGCCGCACCGCATCGGGGCCGGCGATCTCCAGCGGCTTCTCGGGGACGTCGTAGAGCATCACGCCGCGGCGCAGCCTCCAGTAGTTGGCGACGGGGTCCTCGTCGGGAGTCGTCTTCACCGGGTAGAGCCGGTCGCAGTACAGGCAGAAGATTGTCTCGTCGGTGGCGTAGCGGTGGGCGAACGGAGACTGCTCGATGCGGAAGGCGCTGACCTGGAGCGTGCCGAACGACTCGATGTAGTAGTGCCTGAGGTCAGTCATCGACGCTCCAAGCCGAGGGCGAACCGGCCGGCGGTCATCGCAGGGTGCGGCGCAGGGCGAATTCGTAGGCCCCGTCGCCGAGCCACTGGCGGACCAGCAGCGCCGGTCGGGCCATCATTCCCTTGACGTAGCGCCGGCGGGGCTTGTCGGTGGTTGCGGCCTCCACGAACACCTTGGCCAGCACTTCGGGCTTGGTGCCGAGATTCACGGTGCGGGGGTTGTCGCGCATCTTGAACAGCGGCGCCAGACCCTCGCGGTAGGAACCGTCTCGGTACTTGCTCATCTCCTCCGCGGCCGCCTCGCCAAACTCGGTCCTGATCAGGCCCGGCTCGACCAGCACGACCTGAATGTTGAACGGGGCGACCTCGAGGCGCAGGCAGTCCGACCAGCCCTCCAGGGCATGCTTGGTGGCGTGGTACCACGACCCGAAGGGCGTGAACACCCTGCCCCCCACCGACGAGACGTTGACGATCCGGCCCGAGCCCTGCGCCCGCATGTGGGGCAGCACGAGTTGCGTGAGGTGGGCTGGGCCGTAGAGGTTCACCTCGAATTGGTAGCGGGCGTCTTCGAGAGAGATCTCCTCGACCGGCCCGTACAGGCCGAAGCCGGCGTTGTTGATCACCACATCGATGCGCCGCTCAGCCTCGACGATCTGGTTCACGACCCGCTCGTTGTCGTCGCCGTGGGCCACGTCGAGCATGACCGGGGTGATGCCGTGGTCGGCCAGGTCCGCCATGCGGTCCAGCCGCCGGGCCCCGGCGTACACCCGGTGGCCCGCCCTCGCCAGCAGGATCGCCGCCTCCCGGCCCATGCCCGACGACGCGCCGGTGATCAACACAACCTTGCTCACTGCGTCTGCCCCTCCGTGGTTCGCCTGGTTCGCCGCAGCCGGCAGGGTACATCCGCCCTTCGGCCGCCACTCCCCGCGATTGTCCGAAGTGCCGCGGACAGCCAACAGCCTGTCTGTTGTGACGCGCCGGGTGAGAACGGGTCATTGATTCAGATTGAATCTACGGCGGAACCTGATACAGAATCAGGCGCAACCTGACCACCGAGTCTTGAGCGACCGACATTCCCCCGATCCCCCAAGGAGCATCGCATGACCAACCAAGACACCGCCGCCGCACAGTGCCCCGTGGTGGCCGCAGCCGACATGGGCTCGCTCGCCAACGCCCGCTGGTGGCCCGAGCAGCTCAACCTGCGCCCGCTCAACAAGAACTCGCCCAAGATCGATCCCATGGGCGACGGCTTCGACTACGCCGCCGAGTTCAACAGCCTCGACCTGGCCGCGGTGAAGGCCGACATCGCCGAGGTGCTGACCACCTCGCAGGACTGGTGGCCGGCCGACTACGGCCACTACGGGCCGCTGATCATCCGCATGACGTGGCACAGCGCCGGCACCTACCGCATCCACGACGGGCGGGGCGGCGGCGGTTCGGGCACGCACCGCTTCGCGCCGCTCAACAGCTGGCCCGACAACGCCAACCTCGACAAGGCCCGCCGGCTGCTGTGGCCGGTGAAGCAGCGCTACGGCGCCAAGATCTCCTGGGCCGATCTGATGATCCTGGCCGGCAATGTGGCGCTGGAGTCGATGGGCTTCTCTACGTTCGGCTTCGGCGGCGGCCGGGTGGACGTGTGGGAGCCCGAGGAGGACATTTACTGGGGTCCAGAGACGGGCTGGCTCGACGACGAGCGCTACAGCGGCGACCGGGAGCTGGCCGACCCGCTGGGCGCGGTGCAGATGGGCCTGATCTACGTAAACCCCGAGGGTCCCAACGGCACCCCCGACCCGCTGGCCGCGGCCCGCGACATCCGCGAGACGTTCGCCCGCATGGCCATGGACGACACCGAGACGGTGGCGCTGATCGCCGGGGGCCACACCTTCGGCAAGACCCACGGCGCGGCCGACGGCGACACCTACGTCGGCCCCGAGCCCGAGGGCGCCGCCCTGGAGGAACAGGGCCTGGGATGGACCAGCAGCTTCGGCACCGGCGCAGGCGGCGATGCCATCACCAGCGGCCTCGAGGGGGCCTGGACGCCCACCCCGGTGGCCTGGGACAACTCCTTCTTCGAGACGCTGTTCGCCTACGAGTGGGAGCTGACCCAGAGCCCGGCCGGCGCCTGGCAGTGGATCCCGGTAGACGGCGGTGGGGCGGGCACGGTGCCCGATGCCCACGACCCGTCGAAGAGCCACACCCCGGTGATGCTGACCACCGACCTGTCGCTGCGCATGGACCCGGCCTATGAGCCGATCTCGCGGCGCTTCCTGGAGAACCCCGACGAGTTCGCCGACGCCTTCGCTCGGGCCTGGTTCAAGCTGGTGCACCGCGACATGGGACCGGTCGCTCGATATCTGGGGCCGGAGGTCCCCGACGAGGAGCTGATCTGGCAGGATCCGGTCCCCGCGGTGGACCACGAGTTGGTGGACGACGCCGACGTGGCCGCGCTGAAGGCACAGATCCTCGGCTCGGGGCTGTCGGTGTCGCAGCTGGTGGCCGCCGCCTGGGCCTCGGCGTCGACGTTCCGCGACAGCGACATGCGCGGCGGGGCCAACGGGGCCCGCGTCCGGCTCGCTCCCCAGAGCGGCTGGGAGGCCAACGACCCCGACTCGCTGGCCGAGGTGCTGGCCGCGCTCGCGGGCGTCCAGGCCGAGTTCAACGCGGCCCAGAGCGGCGGCAAGCGGGTGTCGCTGGCCGATCTGATCGTGCTGGGCGGCGGCGCGGCCGTCGAGGAGGCCGCCCGGCGCGCCGGGGTCGAGGTCGCGGTCCCCTTCTCGCCGGGGCGCACCGACGCCTCGGCTACCCAAACCGATGCCGAGTCGTTCGCGGTGCTGGAGCCCACCGCCGACGGGTTCCGCAACTACTGGCGAGCCGACGACAAGCGCCGGCCCGAGACGGTGCTGGTGGACCGGGCCAGCCTGCTGTCGCTGACCGCGCCCGAGATGACGGTGCTGGTCGGCGGGCTGCGGGTGCTGGGGGCCAACTCGGCGGGATCATCGCTGGGCGTGCTCACTGACCGGGCCGGAACGCTGACCAACGACTACTTCGCCAACCTGCTCGACATGGGCACCGAGTGGAGCGTGTCGGAGACCGAGCACGTCTACGAGGGACGTGACCGCAGCAGCGGCGAGCTGCGCTGGACGGCCACCGCGGTCGACCTGGTGTTCGGCTCGAACTCCCAACTGCGGGCCATCGCCGAGGTCTACGGAGCCGACGACGGCAGCGAGAGGTTCGTGAAGGACTTCGTGGCCGCCTGGCACAAGGTGATGGAACTAGACCGCTTCGACCTGTCGTAGAGCTTCGCTAGCCGCTGCCGGTAGCACGCGTACCCTTGTGGCGGTGCAGGACGACAAGATCGCGCTGGTGACCGGGGCCGGCTCCGGTGTGGGTCGGGCCGCTGCGGTGGCTTTGGCCCGCGACGGCTGGCATGTCGTGGCCACCGGTCGTAGGGCCGACCCGCTGGCCGAGACCGTCCAAGAGTGCGAGCACGTCGGCGGGTCGGGCTCAGCCGCGGTGGCCGACGTGAGCGACCCGGCGTCGGTGGCGGCGCTGTTCGAGAAGGTTCGAGCCGATCACGGCCGCCTCGACCTGCTGTTCAACAATGCGGGCACGGCCGCGCCGGCGGTGCCGGTGGACGAGCTCGACCTCGAGCAGTGGCAGCGGGCGGTGGACGTGAACCTGACCGGCTCGTTCCTGTGCGCCCGGCAGGCGTTCCGACTGATGAAGGCCCAGGATCCCTCCGGCGGGCGGATCATCAACAACGGCTCGGTGTCGGCCCAGGCGCCCCGGCCCAACAGCGCCCCCTACACAGCCACCAAGCATGCCATCACCGGGCTGACCAAGTCGCTGTCGCTCGACGGACGGCCCTTCGGCATCGCCTGCGGCCAGATCGACATCGGCAACGCCCTGACCGCGCTAACCGCCGGAATGCACCAGGGGGCGCCCCAGGCCGACGGCGAGATCCGGCCCGAGCCAACCATGGACGCAGCCGACGTCGGCCGGGCTGTGGCCTACATGGCCAGCCTGCCCGCCGACGCCAACGTGCTCACGATGACGGTGATGGCCAACGCCATGCCACTGGTAGGCCGAGGCTGACAATGACCCCCGCTCCCCCACCCCACGCCCGCCTGACGGTGTCCACTACGGCCAACCCCACTGACCGGCCGGAACCGAAGGCGAACCCCGCTCCCCCATCGAACGCCCAGGGCTGAGGGCGGTGCGGGTCTTGATCACCGGCGGTGCGGGCATGCTCGGCCGCAAGCTGACCCGGAGGCTGCTAGAGCGGGGGCAGCTGCAAGGCGAAGCCATCGATGCGATTGATCTTGTCGACATGGTCGAGGCGTCGGCCGAGTCGCACACCTGCACGGTCCATACGGCCGACCTGTCGCAGCCGGGCGAGGCCGAGAGCCTCATGGCGCTGGACCCCGGCGTGGTGTTCCATCTGGCCGCGGTGGTCTCCGCCGAGGCCGAGGCCGACTTCGACAAGGGCATGGCGGTGAACCTCGACGGCACCCGGCGGCTGTTCGAGGCTGTCCGAAATCGCCCCGGCACCCCCAGGGTGGTCTTCGCGTCGTCCATCGCGGTGTTCGGGGCCCCGTTCCCCGATCCGATACCCGACGACTTCCATCCCACCCCGCTCACCTCTTACGGCGCCCAGAAGCTGATCGGCGAGGCGCTGCTGGCCGACTACAGCCGCCGGGGCTTCTTCGACGGCATCGGGATCCGGCTGCCAACGGTGAGCGTGCGCACCGGCGCCCCCAACGCAGCCGCCTCCAGCTTCTTCTCGGGCATCATCCGCGAGCCTCTGGCCGGCCAGGAGGCCGAACTGCCGGTAAGCCGCGACGTTCGCCACCCTCACGCCAGCCCCCAGGCCGCGGTCGGGTTCCTGGTCCACGCCGCCGAGCTAGACACGGCGCGCCTGGAGGGCCGCCGCAACCTGACCATGCCAGCAGTATCGGTAACGGTGGGAGAGCAGATAGCGGCCCTCGAACAGGTAGCCGGCCCCGAAGCGGCAGGACTGGTAGTCGACGCCCCCGACCCGGCGGTGGCAGCCATAGTCGCGGGCTGGCCCTCACGCTTCGACACCGCCCGAGCCGAAGCCCTCGGATTCAAACCCGACAACAGCTACAAAGCAATAATCCAAGCCTACATCGAAGACGACCTTGACGAGCCGGCGTGAGCGGGAGCTCAGTGGTTGTGGCGGGGTAGGCCGTGGGTGCGGGCGGTGTCGCGGTACTTGAGGGCGGGGCGCAGGACCATGCCCTCGTCCATCTGGGTGACCATCGACCGCTGGATCTCCTGCCAGGGGGTGTGCGACTCCGGCACCGGGTAGCCGCCCGAGGCCTCCATCTCGCTCCGGCGGCGCTCTAGCTCGGCCTCGTCGACGAGCATGTCGGCCCGGCCCCGGCGCAGGTCGATGCGGATCCGGTCGCCGCTTCGCAATAGCGCCAGCCCGCCGCCCACCGCGGCCTCCGGCGAGGCGTTGAGGATCGAGGGCGACCCCGAGGTTCCCGACTGGCGGCCGTCGCCGATGCACGGCAGCGAGTGCACCCCCCGCACCAGCAACGCGGCCGGGGGCTGCATGTTCACCGCCTCGGCCGAGCCGGGGTAGCCCACCGGGCCGGCGCCGCGCACAATCAGCATGCAGTGCTCGTCGATGTCGAGGTCGGGGTCCTCGATGCGGGCCCGGTAGTCCTCGGGTCCGTCAAACACCACGGCACGGCCCTCGAAGGCGTCGGGGTCATCGGGATCGGACAGGTAGCGCCGGCGGAACTCCTCGGAGATCACGCTGGTCTTCATGATGGCGCTGTCGAACAGGTTGCCCGACAGGTGCACGAACCCTGCGTCGACCACCAGCGGCTCCGCCGCGGTGCGGATCACGTTCCGGTCGGCGACGCGGACGCTCTCGCAGTTCTCGCCGATGGTGCGCCCGTTGGCGGTGACGGCCTCGGGATGGGGCAGCAGCCCGCCCCGGATCAGCTCGCCCACCACCGCGGGCACCCCTCCGGCGTGGTGGAAGTCCTCGCCGAGGTACTCCCCCGCGGGCATCAGGTTCACCAGCAGCGGCACGGCCAGCCCGTGCTTCTGCCAGTCGTCGTTGTCGAGGACGACGCCGAGGTGGGCGGCGACAGCGTTGAGGTGGATCGGTGCGTTGGACGACCCGCCGATGGCGGAGTTCACCACCACCGCGTTCTCGAAGGCCTCTCGGGTCATGATGTCGGCGGGGCGCAGATCCTCTCGCACCATCTCCACGATGCGGACCCCGGTGCGGTAGGCGGCCTGGCCCCGCTCCCGGTACGGCGCGGGAATGGCGGCCGAGCCGGGCAGTTGCATTCCCAGCGCCTCGGCCAGGCAGTTCATGGTGGTGGCGGTGCCCATGGTGGAGCAGTAGCCCGTCGACGGGGCGGCCGAGGCCACCAGGTCGATGAAGCCGGGCTCGTCGATCTCGCCGGCGGCGTAGAACTCGCGGGCCTTCCAGATGATGGTGCCCGAGCCGGTGCGCTCGCCGTTGTGCCAGCCGTTGAGCATCGGTCCGACCGACAGGGCGATGGCGGGCAGGTTGACGGTGGCCGCGGCCATCAGACACGCCGGGGTGGTCTTGTCGCAGCCGATGGTGAGCACCGCGCCGTCGAGGGGATAGCCCTGCAGGACCTCGACGATGCTCAGGTAGGCCAGGTTGCGGTCGAGGGCGGCGGTGGGACGCTTGCCGGTCTCCTGGATGGGGTGCACGCCGAACTCGAAGGCGATCCCGCCCGCGTCGCGGATCCCCTCCCGAACCCGCTTGGCCAGCTCGAGGTGGTGGCGGTTGCACGGCGACAGGTCCGAGCCGGTCTGGGCGATCCCGATCTTGGGCTTGTCGGACTGGAGCTCCTCGCGGGTGAGCCCGTAGTTGGCGTAGCGCTCCAGATAGATCCCCGACATGAGCGGGTCGTCCACGATGTCGAACCACCCCGACGACCGCAGCCCGCCCCGCCCCGGCCCCGGATCAGCCGCAGGATGCATCCGACGAGGTGCGGTGGCACCGGTGTCAGCCATAGGCCGCCAAGCTACGCGCTCCCCGCCGCACGGCACTCACCGGGTAACCAGCCCCCATGCGTCTCGCCCGTGTCACTGCCGCGATGTCAGGATTTGGTCCGATGAGACATCTAAACATCATCTATTTGTGCTGATATGATGACTCTATGCGTACAACACTGACTCTCGATGATGACCTGGCCGCGGCCCTCAAGGCACAGGCCCGTCATCGAGACCAGCCGTTCAAGCAGGTTGTCAACGACACCCTCAGGCGGGGCCTGTCACCAGCGCTAGCCGCGGCAGGCCCCAAATACGAGGTTCAGCCCCACCACAGCGGTTTCAGGCCCGGAGTCGATCCGTTGCGGCTGAACCAGCTCAACGACTCGCTTGAGGCCGCCGACTTCACCGGCCCACCGCGGCAGTGATCGTCCCGGATCTCAACCTGCTCGTCTACGCCCACAATTTGGGAGCGCCACTGCACGAGCCAGCCCGCAGGTGGTGGGAGGCTCTGGTCAACGGCTCGGAGCGGGTCGGGATTCCGTGGATCGTGGCGACCGGTTTCGTGCGCCTGCTCACCCACCCGAGCGTGCTCGAAACTCCGGCGGCGCCCGAGGTCGCCGTTGACCTTATGGCCGAATGGTTCCGCTCGCCCAGCGTTGTGCCGCTGAACCCGGGCACGCAGCACCTCACGATTCTTCGAGACATGCTGACAGCCGCCGGCGTGGGTGCCAATCTCGTCACCGACGCCCACATCGCCACGCTGGCCATCGAATATCAAGCCGAGGTCCATTCCAACGACAGCGACTTCGCCCGCTTTCCAGGACTGCGTTGGCGGAACCCGCTGTGATCTCCAGGCGCCGTTCGCTGGCTAGGCGTTCAGGGCCCGGTGGAGTGCGGCCCGCTCGTCGCGGTTCCAACGCTGTGAGATGTCGGAGTTGGGGACCGAGAAGTTCGAGCCGTGGAACGCTCCCGGATACACGTGCAGTTCGCACCGCACTCCGGCGCCCAGCAGCGCTTGGGCGTAGGCGATGTCCTCGTCGACGAAGATGTCGAGGCTGCCGACGGTGATGATGGCGGGCGGGAGTCCAGCCAGGTCGGTAGCCCGTGCCGGCGCGGCGTAGGCCGGAACGTCGTCGGTGCCGTTGCGGCCCTCGAGGTAGGCGGACCATCCGGCGATGTTGGCGCTGCGGCTCCAGATCCGGGGATCGTCGACCATGTGACTGGACGGCGTCTGGTTGCGGTCGTCGAGCATCGGGAACGTGAGCAGCTGGAAGCAGGGGCTGACTTCCTTGCGATCGCGGGCCAGCAGGGCCAGTCCGGCCGCGAGGCCGCCGCCTGCGCTGCCTCCGCCGACGGCGATGCGGTCCGGGTTCAGGCCGAACGCCCCGGCCTGCTCGAAGAGCCACAGAAGGCCGCGGTAGCAGTCCTCCAGCGGGGTCGGGTACGGGAACTCGGGGGCCAGCCGGTAGTCGACGGAGGCCACCACGATGTCGAGGTGCTGTGCGATGGCCGCGCAGCGGGCGTCGTTCATGTCGACGTTGCCCATCACCATGCCGCCGCCGTGTATCGAGTACAGGGCCGGGCTGTCGGGGCGCCGCTGCCGACGGCGGTAGACCCGCACGAGCAGCCGATGGCCGTCGCCGGTGAGGGTGTGATGGTCGGTGATCTCTATCGAGTCGTCGATCTCGGGGGCGGGTGCCTGAGCCATGTGGCCGGCCCACCGAGCCCGGGCCGCGGCCACGTCGGACAGGTCGAGCAGGTCGGCGGGAATGGCCTCCAGCACGGCGAGATGGTCGGCGTCGAGATGATCTTCAAGCCTGATGCCCATCTCCCCATCTTGCCACCCACCGCCAACCAGTTTGCGCTCGCTCGACTTCTAGGCTCGTCGGGTGTCCGCTGGCGATCTGCACTACTTGTCGGCGGTCGACGCGGTCGGCTTGTTCCGCCGCGGGGAACTGTCGCCGCGGGAGCTGATGGAGGCGGTGATCGCCCGGGCCGAGCAGGTCGAGCCAACCGTCAACGCCTTCACCGACACTTTCTTCGAGGAGGCTCTGGCGGCGGCAGGCGACGCGGCCGATGCCTATGCGAGAGGCCAAAACCGCCCGCTGGAGGGGCTGGCGCTGGCGGTGAAAGACGAGGTCCACATCGAGGGGCAGCGGGCCACCGAGGGCTCGCTGCTGTTCGCCGATCAGATCGCCGCCAGCACCGACCCGTTCGCGCAGCGCCTGATTGAAGCGGGGGCGATCGTCCATGCCCGCACCACCACGCCTGAGTTCTCGATGGCGGCGGTGACCTGGTCGCACTTGCACGGCGTGACCCGCAATCCGTGGAACCCGGCGCTCACCTGCGGGGGGTCGTCGGGCGGCTCGGGAGCGAGCCTGGCCGCGGGCAGCGCGACGCTGGCGACGGGCTCCGACATCGCCGGGTCGATCCGGATCCCGTCGTCGCTGAACGGCTTGGTGGGCTTCAAGCCTCCGTGGGGGCGGGTGCCCGAGGAGTGGCCGTGGAACCGAGAGTGGTATGCGGCGTCGGGCCCGATGGCCCGTACGGTGGGCGACTCGGCGCTTTTCGAGAACGCGCTGGCCGGCCCGTGGGAGACGGACATGTTCTCGCTGGAGCCGTACCGGCTGCCCGAGCCGGTGCCGTCGGGGCACCGAATGCGGGCGGCGGTGAGCGCGGAGTTGGGCTACTTCGACGTGAGCGCCGAGGTGGCCGCGGCGCTGTCTGCGGCGGTGGCAACCCTGGGCGAGGCCGGCCTCGAGTGCGAGCCGGTGGACCTCGACTGGACCCGCGAGGCCGAGGCAACGGCAGTCACCCACCTGAACTTCCTGAGCCGCAGCCTGTTGGCCAGCACGCTGCCCGCCGACGGCCGAGACCAACTCACCCCCTACATCCGGGCCTGGTTGGAGGACTCGCCGGAGGTGACGGTGCAGCAGTGGTGGCAGAGCTGGCAGTACGCCGACCACATGTACGCCGAACTGCAGGCCAAAGTGTTCGGCGCGGGCTTCGACGCGCTGATATGCCCCACCCTGACCCGTACCGACATCGGTGCCGAACTGGGCCGCACCAGCGACACCGAGCCGATGCAGCTCAGCGACCAGCTCGACTTCTGCATGACCTACCCGTTCAACATCCTGGGCCGGCTCCCAGTGATGAGCGTGCCCATAGGCCTGTCCCCCTCAACCGGAGTGCCCATAGGCATGCAAATCGTGGGCCCGGTCAACGCCGACGCAGTCCCCTACCGCCTAGCCGCATCACTAGAGGCCAGTAAGGGCCCCTTCTTCAACACCCACCGCCCATCTCTCGACGCGGCCTGAGCGACATGACCCCAGACGAGGAACACGAGTTCTACGGCCGGCCCGAGAACCAGCTGCCTCAGGGACCGGCGCGGCGCAGCAAGCAGCGCATGACCGACCCGGTGCCCGTGCGGTTCCCTCCGGAGATGCTCGAACGGGTCAAGGCGGCCGCTGACGCGGACGACCGTTCGGTGTCGTCATGGATCCGCCGGGCCGTCGATCTCTCGCTCCAGGCCCAGCAAACCGGCGCTTCGCGAATCAGGGTGGAGTGAGGGTGTCGAGCAGCGCCCAGTTGGGTTTGCCGGCATACAGCAGGGCGCGGATTCGGTAGTTGGCGAAGTTGGTGAACCCGAACGCGGCGCGTTTGACCCGTTTGATGAGGTTGTTGGCGGCTTCGGTGGCTGCGTTGGTGACTTGGGCGGCGTGCCAGTTGGCGATCTGGATGCGCCAGCGCCAGATGGTGCGGCCGAGCCGGTTGAGCTCCGGGGGCAGGCCGGGGTCCTGGAGGTCGCCGGCGAGTTGGGCCACGGTGGCGGCGCCCGCTTCGGCGTCGTCGATGTCATAGATGCTGCGGAGGGTCTCTTTGGCGTGCCAGGCGTCGCGGACCTCTCCGTAGGGGTCGCCGGCGTCGAGCAGGCCTCGCAGCCGGATGCGTCCGGAGTCGGTGATGTTCTCAGACGCGGACACGAGCAGCTTGCGGGCACGATACAGGGGGTCGTGCTTGCGGCCGCGGTGCCCGAGGGTCTGCTGTTGGACTCTGCGGCGGACCTCGTCGAGGGCGTCGTTGCCCAACCGCACGACGTGGAACGGGTCTGCGACCTGGGCCGCGTCGGGCAGCGCGGTGTCGAACGCGGCCCGATACGGGCCCGAGAGGTCCAGCACCGCCCAGCGGATGCGCTTCAGCCACCAGCGGGGCCGCCTCAGAAGCCAACTTGTGGGCGCTTGGGCGGTGCGGCCTGGGACTATGTCCAACAACTGGCCCCGGCCGACGTCGACGATGCTGGTCGCCCAGGACTTGGCGCGGAACCGGCCCCGGCGCCCCATCAAGGTCTCATCGAAGCCCAGCGCCTCGACGGCTGAGATCCGTTCGGTGTCGGCATCGAGCAGCGCCTCTCCCCAGCGCCGCACCGACGCGTTCACCCGGTGCCAGCTGCATCCCAGCTCAGCGGCGACCTCCCCGACAGGGCGCGCCAGACCCGCCTGGCGGGTCGCCCAGCGGCCCGCGCGAGAAGTCAGCTTCTCACGCGGTGGAGCTATCTCGGGATCCTGCTCGGTGACCGTCACCGCCTCACAGCCCGGCCGCGCGCACCGCCAGCGGCGCTTGTGCCACACCAGCCGAGCGGGCCTGCCGAACACCGGCAGGTCCACCAACTCGACCTGCCTCCCACCGTTGGACCACAACAGTCCGCCACAGCGCTCACAGCCCGGCCTCGGCGCCCGCCGCCGGATGTGCACCCGCAGCGGCGCGCCATCCTCGTCGTCGACGCCGAGCACCTCCACATCTCCCAATCCCACCAACAGCTCACACACGCGCGTAGGGTCGCACTCCACGGGATCCTCCAGGTCTTCGGCTGCCTTGGCGGCGCCGATTCTGGGGGATCCCCCGCGTTCAACCGCGGATGGCTGCTGCCCCTACTCCACCCTCAAACGCGAAGAGCCAGCAAACCTGACCCGCGTCTACCAGGGCCGCCCATTCTGGCCCCGGTGATCCGTCGAACCCCATCCAGCGCTGTCAGGGGGTGGTGGTTCGGGCTAGGAACTCTTCGAGGTGGGCGGTGAGGACCTCGGGCTGGTCGAAGGGGATGAGGGTGCGGCTGTCGTCGACCCACACCAGCTCGGCGTTGTCGAAGTGCTCGGCGAGGCGCACGGCGTGCTCGGGCGGCATCAGCTTCTCCTCGCGGGCCCACACGATGAGCACGGGGCCGTCGAAGGCGCGCTGCTGTTCGGCCCATTCGAGCAGTTGCGCCTTGCCGGGGACGCTGCGGAGGTACTTGTCGAGGTCGCGCCGCACTCTGGGGTTGTGGCGCAGCGGCTCGATCAGGCTCATGAACTGGTCGTTGGGGAGGCGCTTCTTGGTGAGCGCCCCGCAGGTGAGCGGCAGGTGCCTGATCAGGCGGGGGCGCAGGAGCTGCGCGGTGAGGAAGGTGCCGCCGGGCAGCGACGCGTTGAGGCACAGCAGCCGGCCGGGGATGCCCGGCGGGTAGTTGTCGAAGGCCTCGCAGGACACCAGCACCAGGCTGCCGACGCGGTCCGAGCCGCCGGGGGCGACCACGAGCTGGGCGCCGCCCCAGTCGTTGCACACCAGCGTCACGTCGCGCAGGTCGAGCTCGACGAGGAAGCCGGCGATGATGCGGGCGAGCGACTCGAGACTGAGGTCGGCGTCGTCGGGCATGGGTGTGCGGTGAGCGCCGAAGGGCAGCTCGGGCACGATGCAGCGGTAGCGGTCCCGCAGCCCGGCGACGACGGGGTCCCACAGCGTGCCGTTGTTCAGCACCCCGTGCAGCAGGACCACCACGGGCCCGTCCCCGCCGCTGTCGCAGTACATGAGCCCAGCCGACGACGGCCCCTTGAGATCAGCCCGCACGCGACAGACGGTACCGATCCGGGAGCCCTGGCGAGAACACCCCTACGCGACTTAGCACTTCCTACGAGAAGATGTCCTCTTCGAGTTCCCGATACACAGATTCGGTGGCCTTGAGCGCTGGCACCAAGTGCGACAACTCAAACTCTCTACTGTCGCGTCCAAGCAGCACTCCTTGGAGCAGTCTTCTTGCTTCACGCAAGATGCTCTGGCGAGCATGGCGAGCATCTCCCGTCGTGGCATCTACCAACAACGTCTGAATGGCATTTGGCAGGACCGCCAGGCCGTACGTTGCAAAGAACACCTGCAAGACTGCCGAGTCATACAGGTAGTTCTCCACCTCACGTCGTCGCAGAATCCGCAGTTGAGAGTCCTTCGCCAGCAAATCAGCCCGACCTTCGTCCGTCATATCATCTCTATCGATCAGTTTCAGAATCTCGGCTCCATCCACAACCTCCTTGATTACGGCTGCCAAGTCATCACTATTCTCCACTTGACTTGCACTTCCGCGCGAAAGGAACAAGGTATCGCCGTGACTGTCCTCAAAGAGTGTGGCGTAACACTTAGCATCGAAGCCGTCGCTCGGCTTGTCACGGCTGCCCTCACATAGGATGAGTCTAGACGGAGCCACAAGAGCCGCTAGATCGTCCAGCGCTACCTGATATACACTACGCCAGAAGGACCGGCTCGTCGGTCGCGGACTCAACACCACCGTCGTGTCGAAGTCGTGATCAGAGAAATCCAAGAACACGACATCGCCATGCGCGGCCATTCGTTGAGATGCAGCTCTGACGAACCCAACAGAGTGGGTGGCTATCCACAACTGTGACCGAGATGGCAAGAGTGCGAGCAGTGCTTCTAGCAGTTTTCCCTGGATCGCCACAGCAACATGCGCTTCAGGCTCATCGATGCAATAGACCGCATCTGCATACTCGTCTCTCTTGACGAACATGTCGAGAAGCAAATCAAAGGCAGCCTTCTCGCCACCTGACAGATTCTTGTACTGGAAGTCTGAAGTAGTGCCCTTCGCAAACCTAAAGCCGCCCTTACCTGTAATGCCACCGAAATCTTGAAGAGATAAACTACCAAACAGCTCTGCCATCGCGTTTTGCAACTCCAATATCGATGACGACCGGTAGTCTCCGAAGGTAGTGGAAGCAGGAGCAGCACCATCGAGGTCTGTCAGACGCTTCCACGCAAGCCGTCGATAGGAGTCTGAGACGGCCTGATCGGAGTCGATAATGCGATTGAATCGCGGGCTTTCAGATGCGCGTCCAACCTCTGAGATGCTGTCCACCTGAAACTCCGGCTCGTTACGATAGGGCGATCTGATATAGAATGTGGTTTGCCAATGGCCCGGAGCAGGTTCAGCAGTATGAAACTGAATGTCTATTCTATTCCAGAGGCTGTGTGAGTCGGTCCGCTGTGCTACCTCCGCTGCACTCTTATAGTAATACTCTTGGTTCCCAGGATTCATACCAATGTTGCGAATACTCGGATCGTATTGTCCCTTAAACAGAAAGGCATCAAAGAGCGAGGACTTACCGCTGCCGTTGGGACCGATCATTACAACCAGACGGGCCGTCTCCGGGATGTTGGTTACCCGTAAATCCGTGAATCGCTTGTAGTTTCGTAGATGTGCACTCTTTATCCTCACGATTCTCCTAGTCTCGACCGATAAATTGTGAAAAGGACAGTTGTCTATCGCGGGATCGCTAGAGATCTCGGACGGAGGTCATCTCCATGCCGGTGGCGGTGACGATCTTGACGGCGATTCGGCCTCGCTCGGGCGGGTCGAACGGGGCTGACCTCATCGCGGTGAGGGCTTCCTGCTCTGCTTCGTCGGCGTTCTTGCCGATGGCGTCGATCAGCCTCTTGATCTGACGGTCGTTGTCGGCTCCCGGGAAGTGGATGCGCCTAGCGAAGAAGCTCTCTCCGTCGTGGTCGGTGTCGATCATCCAGCAGGCCACATCATCAGGGCCTCCCTCAGATGCGTTGCCGGTAGCCGGGTCGAACGTGTCGTAGCCGCGTACCTCCACGGCGATCTGGTTGTTCGGGTAGTCGATGATCTTAATGTCAGGCTCCCCGATGATGACAAAGGCTTGGTGGCCCTTCTCGTCTGAGAGTTCACGGATCATCAGGTCACGGTTCATTTGCGCTCGTGCCACAGCGAACTTGCCTACCTTGTCGGGAGCGTCAGCAGCGAAGGCATACGCAACGACCAGTAGCACATCGGCCCGCTGCGCGCTGTCGGTGATATCGCGGGCGGCTTCCCTCACCATCTCTCCGGGCACGGTCACGTCCTCTGCGGCGACCATCACGGCTGCATTGTGTTCGGCTGCACCACCGTTGATGGTGTAGGTGGCCTTCCATGCGAGCAGGTTCGAATCGCTGGGCCAAGGTTCCAGCGCCCGGATGGTCATGTCGGCGTTCTCGCGGCCACCGTTGATGGTGTGGCCCAGCAGGGCTGACTGCACAGACTCCAGGAAGTCATCATGAGCCACGACCAGCTCGTCGTCAGTGCCTTCCAACGGGATCACCGTCGCCCACGGCTGCTCGCTCTCCACCGTCATGGGGGATGTCACGCGAGTAACGGCACGCTTCTTGCGCGGCTGGTCCACCAGCATGATGGGGTCCGAGTCCAAGTCATAGGCCAAGACGCTGGCCGAAACCTGAGGGACGCGTTCATAAACAAACCCTTGGGCGGGGTCGTTGCCCCATCCGCCCTCGGGCGGTGGAACTTCCGGCTTGCCCGAGAGTTCAGCTTCTTGGCGTGCGCCCTCGACTGAGTCGGCCAGGGTCCAGTAAGGAAAGGTCGCTGTGGAGAGTCGCTGACGCGCAATTGACACGGCGACTGGCGAGGTGTCGCAGGTAATCCATCGCCGCCCCCATTTCTCGGCGGCGACAGCAGTTGTGGCTCCACCACAGGTCGGGTCAAACACAAGGTCACCGGGGTCGGTAGCCATTAGCACGCATCGTTCGATCACACTGTCAGCTGTCTGAACCACGTAGCGCTTGTCGGATGCGTATGCCTGCTGATGCCACATGTTGTTGATGCGTCGCCCCGGAACCTCTTCTTCGTACCTCTTCCAACTGAGCGCCGAGTCCGGGCTGGCAGCGTCGAGGCGGTTCAACTGGGCCAGGCGGTCCATGCCTTCCATTGACACGCGCCACTGCTCGCCCGATGGGCAGGACCACCGGTGGCCTCGCCAGGGATAGGAGTCCGAGCGACCGGTGGTCGAGGTTCCCGGGGATGTAAGCGCCACACGCCGATAGAGGCGCGCACCGCTGGGTAGGTGCGTGTCCGGGTCATCCCTCTCCTCGGGACTTGGTGTTCGGGTCGTTCCATCGCAGAGTTCAACCATCGCGTAGGAGCTCATGTGAGCTACCTTCTCAGCACGAGTGAGCGGCTCATAGAGTTGGTGGTACGTGAAGTGGCGTTTGTCCTTGGCGTACCAGAGCAGAAAGTCTGCGACGCTCGGCAGAGTCTTGGACGATGAGCCGCTTGTAGTGGCGAAGGGGATAAGAGACACGCGATTGTCCGCCCCGAACACCTCGTCAAGCAGTAGTCCGACCCGAAGCACATTGTCATCGCCTATCTGCATGAACAGCGAGCCGCCATCTGTGAGCAGTTCGCGCATCAACACCAGCTTCTCGCGGGTGAGGTCTAGGTAAGAATGGATGTTGCGCTCGTAGGTATCGCGGAAGGCTCGAATGGTCCTCGTATCTAGCGGCCGCCCTCTTGCGGATTCGGGGGTTCGGTCGCTCTGGTTGACTGATACTTGGAAGTTGGACCTGTAGCCCATGCCGTAGGGCGGGTCGAAGTAGATCATCTGAACCTTGCCAGCCATGCTCTCGCGTGCGAGGAGGGACGCCATCACCCTTGCCGATTCCCCATGGATGAGCCGGTTCGACCAGTTGGCGGCGTGCTGGTACCACTCGTAGGCGGCATCCGCCGAGGGCAGTCCGTTGAAGTCGCTGAACAGTTCGGGTTGCTCGCCGGTGCCTTCCAGGAGCTTGACGAAGGCTGCTGGATGGACCTTCTCACGAATGTAGAGCGGATGGGCCGCCTGGCCGTCTGCGTCGGCGGGCTGGCGATTCCAAGCCAGGATCGGGTCGTCGTCAATCTGGTGGCGTCCCAGATTGGGTGTAATAGCGGTTGGGGCGCAGGTTCCGGTGGTCATGTTAGGCGGCGCGTGTGACGGTGTGGTCGGGCTGGTCGGTGTTGGTGTGGGCGGGTTGGTGGAGTTGGTGGCGCAGCTCGGTGAGGGCTCGGGCGATGGCGGGTGTGTAGGTGAGGCCTCGCCAGCCGTTTGAGGCCCGGTCGAGCACGGCCCAGACCAGTGTGAGGCAGGACGTTTCGCCGGGGAGCCGGCCGATGACTTTGACTCGTCGGCGGGTCTCGCCGAAGGTGCGCTCGATCAGGTTGGTGTGGCGGATCCTGCGCCAGTGTGCGGCGGGGAGCCGCAGGTGCGCGGTGAGCGCTTGGCGGTCTGCGAGCAGGCAGCGCACGGCGGCGGGGAACTCGCGCTGGTAGCGGCGGGCGAAGCCGTCGATGCCGGCTTGTGCTGCGCTCACCGCTTCCTGGCCGGGCTCGATGTCGTCGTCGAGGTCGAAGATCGCCCAGAACGCGGCCTTGAGTTCGTCGCGGCGACCGGCGGGGACCTTGGCCAAGACATTGCGGGCGCGGTGGATGAGGCACCGCTGGCGCAGCGACTGCGGCATCTTCTGCTCGACGGCGCCGATCAGGCCTGCCGCGCCGTCTGAGACGACCAGCAGCGGGGACCGCAGCCCCCGTTCGGCGAGGTCGTCGAGGAACCCGGCCCAGGCGTCATAGGACTCGTCGCCGCCGGGCTCCACGGCCAGCAGCACCGGCCGCCCGAGGGTGGTGATGCCGTAGGCGACCAGCACCGGCTCAGCGCGCGACCCGCCGTGCATCTTGAAGTGGCTGCCGTCAACGAACAGGTAATCCAGCTCGATATCGGAGAGGTCTGAGCTGCGGAACGTGTCGAACTCGTCGCGCAGCCGCGCGCAGATCCGCGACGCGGTGGACCTCGACAAGGCGGCCTCCGGTCCCAGCGCCTCCGCCAACAGGGCCTCGATGTCGCGGTCTGACAGGCCCCGCACCCACGCCGAGATCACCAGCGCCTCCAACGGCTCGCTGCGCACCACGCCCTTGCCCAGCAACTGCGACGCGAACGCCTCGGTGGTGTTGCGCAGCTTCGGGCGCTTCAGCGCCAGGGGCCCCGCGGTGGTCTTGACCGTCACCTCGCCGTAGCCGTTGCGCTGCCCGGCCCGCCCGCCGCCGGCGCGGGAGTTCCAGCCCCGGCCCAGCCAGGAGGTGACCTCGTCCTCGAGGACCTGCTGCAACACGAGCCGCGCCGACAGGCGCATCACCTCCTCGAGCACCTCGGCGATGTCGCGGCCCGAGCCGAACAACTCGTCGATCTCGGCGCGGACAGCTTCTGTGGGCGATACTCGTGCAGGCACGGGCGTAGGTCTCCTTCTTGAGTTGAGGTTCTCGAAGGAACCTACGCCCCTGCTGCTATTACACCGGCGATGAGACGCCACCCGTCAATCTCCCGTGTCTCTGGCTTATAGAGGATGGGACGCCGGTCGGCATCGCTCATCGTCTTGCTGGTCTGCTCAGTAGGCAGATTGAGCCGTCTGGTCGACGTATGGATGTACTGGTCAGTGGTCTTGGTGGCGGCCTTCTTGGCCATCACGCCGCTCCTTCAACGATGGGGGTCGGGTGAGTCTTGCGAGCTTGCCGGATGGCCTCGTTGAGGTCGGCGGACAGGCCGTCCAGTTCGGTCAGTTCCAAGAACGCCCAACGGCGCAGACAGTTGGGAAGCTGACCCGATGCCTGCACAGCCGGTATCCATCTGCTCTCTACTGCTAGCTTCTTGCGTTCGGAATGGGCATCGGGCGCGCCCTTGCACTCCACGATCAGATGCACTGCATCGTCGTCTTCTCGTTCTGCGAACAGCCGGGCAACGAAGTCAGGTTCGTACCGGTGCCATGTTCCGTCCCACAGGTACGGCACGGTCCACCCGAGCCGGAAGTTCCGTGCCCATGCGGTCACATCGGGATGCTTGTCCAGTACCTTCGCGCAGGCTGCCTCGAACTTCGAGTGGCACGCCGCGGTGTTCAATTCGGAGTTGGTGGCGTGGTAGCGATCCTCCAGGCTCGTCTCGAAGCGGATGCCCGACGTGTCGAGCAGCATCGGATGGCTGAACGCAGCCACGAGCCGATCAATGGTGCCTCCCGTCGAGACGCAGGCGGCGTCGATTTCTTCGACTGCCTGATCCATGGCAGTCGATCCCAGCGCGTCGTAGTGCTCATCCCACACCTGAGCAAGTTCAGTCCAGCGCTTGACGATCGTCATGGCGTCATGAAAAAGAAGCCTGCGACGTGCACGCCTTCCATCGCCCTCGTCCACCACTCGTTCCGTCCAATGCCGGACAAGCGCGGCTGCCAACAAGGTCACGGCTCTCTGCTGACGGAGACTTACGTCGGCGGTGATCGTCGTCTCACCGCCGACCGTTCCAGCCAACGTTGCCTCGGTTGCTCCATGCGGCACCCACTTCTTCACCACATCCTCGTTCAGGAGGAAGCCGTCTGATCCCGCTTCTGTCAGATAGTGCTCCACGTTCGGGAACTCGATACGACGATCACGACGACCGGCAAGGCTGCGAACCTCATAGCGGGGCTTCGGCGGTGCGGGCGGTTCGTTGCCTTTCGTAGGCATGAACTCGAACGGCACCCCGATCACTTCGGCGTACTCCGCTACGAGCCGGCCTTCATCGTCGTAGTTGTCGTAGTTGGAGCGGCGAAGGGCCCTCCCGGTCACCTGCTCGCAGAGAAGCTGCGTGGAGAAGCGGCGGAACCCGAGGATGTGGGTGACAGTGCGGGTGTCCCATCCTTCGGTGAGCATCGACACCGACACCACGCACCGGATGTGCTCCCCCAGCCCACCCGGTTTGCCGACAGAGTTCAGTGCTCCACGGATCACGTCACGGTCGTCTCGCTTGTCGTCTGCTGCTCGCAGCCTTGCTGCCTGGGCCTTGATCGGCTTACTCAGATTGCCGTCACCCTCCAGTTGTGAATGCACCAGCAGCGTGTGCACGCGATCCGTTGGGAGGTTGTTCTTGTAGTTGGCGAACAGTTCCAAAGCGCCGTCGTGGTAGCTGAGCGAGCCATTGGTGCCCTTCTCTGACCATCCGGCGATGTAGTCACAGATGGCCGTCGCGTTGGCGATGTTGTTGGCGACCACGATGAACACGGGCGGTGTCGGCATCGCCTTGGCCGGATCGTCCGGGTTCATCCACTGATCGAACTTCTCCTCGTAGCTGAGATACAGCGCTTGCAGCGCCCGTCTCAGTTCCCCCGGCACGGAATCCTTCTTGACGGTCTTGGGCGTGGTGTTCGCATACAGGTTCCGCCACTCGACGGTCCCATCGTGGGTGTCGTCTTCGACAGGCACCTGAGGAATCTTCACCAGACCGGACTCAATGCTGTCCATCAGGGGGAAGTCCGAAACCACCCACGGGAACATCCGCTCCTTCCGTTCCTTGCCCTCAATGAAGATTGGAGTGGCCGAGAAGTCGTAGACCGGCCCGAGCCTGCCGGTGTCACGCAGCCCCTCTAGAGCACCGAACCAGACAGCCGCAGCCTTGGTGTCGTCGTCTTCTGACACGCGCCGTCCCTCCTGGGGCAGGTAGCAGTGATGGGCTTCGTCGTTGAGGATGCACACCTTCGGGGCGCTCCTGTCGGTCGGGAACCCTCTCAGCGCCCGATCCAGCACCGCCGACATCGACTCGAACTCCTTGTCCTTGCGGCCTGCGCGGATCAGCTTCTTGGCATCACTTGACGCCAAGTCTCCCAGCCGGTCACGGGGCTGGAACGCGTGCCAGTTCAACACCCGCACCCTCACCCCACCCAACACGCTGCGTTTACCTTCTGGAAGCAGCCGCATCTCGTCATAGACGTTGCTGGAATGCGACGGGTCCAGCACCGCTAGCCGTTCACGGACGGTGTGGCCCGGTGTCATAGCCAAGAACAAGGTGGTGTAGCGGTCGTCCTTGCGGAGGGTGGCAGCAGCGTTGACGGCGTGCCATGCGATCATCATGCCCATCACCGCTGTCTTGCCTGAACCGGTGGCCATCCTCACGGCCAGGCGGTAGATGCCTGCGTTGTAGTTGCCGTTGGCGTCGGCCAACTGCTGGCGGATCTCGCGCAGCGCCCGATTGTTGCTGGCGTTGCCCTCGGTCAGCCAGATCAGCGTTTCTGCTGCTTCGACCTGGGCGAAGAACAGCCGCGGCTCGTTGGCTTCACTTCGCCAGTGGAACAGCAGCTGCCGGGTAGCAGCAGTCACATCCGGATACTTCTCGTCCCTCCATCGCCCAACCATCACCCGGATGCGGTTCACCAGCTCGTTCTCATCCGCCGCGGTCACATCCATCTGAAGCTGTGGATCACGGACCTTCGGCACGATGGTGAGCGACTGGCTCGGTCTCCTGCCGTTGACGGCGATCCCGGTAGAGGTGTTGTCCGCAGCCAACTGCCAGTGCCGCGAAGGTTCCTCGTGAGGCCGGTTCAACACCGGCTGCGTGATGTGGTCCAACGAACGACCCGGCAGAGTCAGGCTTCGACTCGTGGTGTGCAGTGTCAGATCAGCAGAGGTCTCAGGAGCAGTCTGAGAGGTCATTGGGCCACCCAGTTCATGTCGCAGACCGGGCGTGAGCACATTGCGGCACAGCTCGCAACGAGTGGCTGATTGTAGGCGGCGTCAGCAGGTACGGCGGTGCAGGTTCGCATGACACAGGCAGGCTACTGCGAGCGCCGTACGCAGCCGGGGAACGCAGCACCTGATTTGTCCGATGCGCGAGCACCACGTCAAGAGCAAGGTCGAGCAGTCTGGTCCTAGGCCTGCGGGGAGTAGGACTAGCGCCGTCTCCTCTCCACGTTTCTCAGTCTGGGACACTCGGCTGTAAGGTGCATGATTCCTCGCCCGGTGACGGACTTGGGGATTGACGCCTAGGTGTTTCTCGTCTCGCGCACCCGCACGGCCCTAGATCGAGACGGTGTATTCCTTCCAACGGACAGCTTCGAGAGGCACTGAGGCCATGAACCTCGAAATATCTGAGCGCCCATAGTAGGTCGGCGTGCCGTTAAAATCTTGGGCCATCAGCACGGTCGGTATGCCGCCGAACAGCCTGGACCCTTCCAATACGAGCGCATCTCGCCTCGTGAGGTCGTTCAGAATGTGCTGCTTCACGATCAGGACTCCGAAGGTGACGCCCTGCTCCTTGATGACTGCCCCTTGAAACCGCATGTGGATACCTACCTTGTGGGTGTTGGCGGCGTGTCTTCGTAGCCGTCCGCCGAGTGGCTGAATGACATTGATGTGATCCTACGGTCTTGATGGGACGATTCCTCCCGATTTCCGAACGAATGTTCGCGCTTAGGGGCGTTCTGAGCCCGACCTTCGGGTTGCGCTGCCGGCAGCTTCTCCGCCAGCTCTCCCAGGGAAGGCGTCGAGGCGCCCACCAGCGCCTTCAGGAACCCCAATGTTGGCGACATAGTGCACTCGACCAGGGCTGACGGTGCCAACCACCGTCGGTTCTACGATGTCGACGTGTCACACCCCGGTGGGACAATGGGGGTACGTCCAAGCCACGGAAGGGGGTGACGAAGCATGAGCAAATCCAAGCATTCGCCCAACGTGTCGAAGGCGGGCAAGACCTTGGGCAGTCCCAAGAGCACGCCAGCGCAGAAGTCGAAGGCGGGCAAGACCTTGCAGGGCCACAAGCAGAAGCAGCACTGACGGCCCCAGCGGAGTCAGGTCACGGCGGCTTTAGCGTGGAGTTGGTCGGCTAGCGATGTGATCCTCGTGGCCATCGCGAGCTTCTGGCGCCAGGCCGGTGGGATCGTCTGGGCTCCGTAGTGGGCGCCGGCTATCTGGCCGTAGTGGCGCCGGTGGTGTCGGCGTCGTCGCCGAGGTTGACGGCCAGCAGGGCGCCCTCGCGAAAGCTGTCGGAACGGTGGAAGGCCCACAGGGCCGCTTCTAGCGACTTGACTACGTAGCCGGTTCCTCTGATGTCGGGAGGGTTGTTGTCCTCGAACGAGCCGTCTGCGATGCGGGCGATCTCTTCCGCGAGAGGGTCACGCTCCCACAGCCCTTCCACTGGGCAATAGCCCGGTGACAGCAGGGTTTCCTTGTCGACGCCGTGCAGCGCGCCGACCAGCAGGCCTGCGAAGTAGCGGCAGGCGTCTACTGCTTCCTGCGCCTGGTGGGTGGTCCTGGAACTCTCCGCGGCCATGGCGATGGCCTCGGCAGCATCGCCCGCGTAGAACATCGGCACCGGTGCGAGACGCATGAGCGAACCGTTGCCGGCGCTGCGCGGATCCGTTGACCCGGCGTACGGGTCGCCGTTCTCGACGAACCGGGCCAGCGCCGCGCTCACGGTGTTGCCGATGTCGAAGCAGCGCCCCGTGGAGGACATGTAGCCCTTATGCCACCAGCGCACGTAGCGCTGTATCTGGTCCGCCGCGTCGAACCCGCCGCACTCGAGCAGGCTCGTGGCCAGGCACAGCGCCATCGACGTGTCGTCGGTCCACTGGCCGGGCTCCAGCCGGAACGGCCCGCCGCCGACCATGTCGTCGATCGGCTCGAACGTGCCGGGCCGTCGGAACTCCAGGGTGGTGCCCAGCGCGTCGCCGACCGCCAGCCCCAGCAGGCAGCCCCGGAACCGGTCCCGGGTCGTCGGCTCACCGGCCGGCGCCGCAGCAGCACCGCTCACGGCTGCTCACGCCAGCGGCGTATGTACTCCCGCTGCTCGTGCGTCTGCGGGGAACGGGGGACCCGCACGCTCTTCTCCACGCCCTGCCACCACTCGGCGATCTGCTCCAGGGCTCCGTCGCCGGTGAGCCCGTGGCGCACCAGCCAACAGCCGACCACGGTCCCGGTGCGGCCGATCCCGCCCCAGCAGTGGACATACACCGTCCTGCCGCCGTCCATGGCGCCGTCGACGGCGTCGAGGATGGCCGTCATCTCCGCAGGGCTGCGAGGCACCGACATGTCGACGACCGGGTGATGCTCCCACCGGACCTCCACGCCCTCGGCCCGCCCCTGCTCCAGCGCGACCGGCGCGTACGGCTCCAGGCCGTCGGCCGGCCGGGTCAGGTCGACGAAGTGGTCGATGCCGGCCCGCAGCAGGGTCCGCAACCGGCCAGCGGCCTCCCTGCGACGCCACGCCCCCGGGTACTCCCCCGCCGCGAACCGGCCCGGCACCACCCAGTACGCATTCGCCATCGGCCGATCGACGCTGGCAGATCGGCTCAGATCCACGAGTGATCCTTTCAATCTCGGGGAAGCTTCGATTCAACGATTGCGGTGACGGTCTTGCGGCCGAGTCCCGAGACTTCTGCGATCTGGCGCAGCGAGGCACCGGCACGATGCGCGGCCCGGATCATGTCGTCGCGGACGGCGACCTCCCTGCCTGCCCGCTCCGCGCTCAGGCCGACCACAGCGAGAGCAGCCCCGATCTCGTAGTCGAGCCCGGACCGGTACTTGTCCACCGCCGTGAGCGCGGCGGACACATCCACTTCGGCGTAGCTCATCGTCAACCTGAGGGTTCGCCGCCCGTGCCGGGGGCGTCGTCCGAGACCTTGGAGATGCGGTCTCCCACTCGGATGGTTCCGGGCTTGATGACCCGGGTGTTTAGGCCGCGGAGCCTTAGCTTCATGCCGTCGCCGGAGTTGACCCAGCGCATCGCGGCCAGGCCGAACCGCTGAGTGAACTTCGAGCACCCGGTGTGGGGCTTGGCCGTCACCTCCAGCAGGGTCTCGCCCACCGACAGCCGGCTGCCGGCCGGCAGGTTGTCGTCGCTGAGGTCGAGATCGACGTAGAGCTGATCACCGGCCAGCGGCCAGCGCTCCACAGGCCCGGCCATCACCTCCAGCACCCGAGAGTTCATGATGGTGAGCTGGGCGAGGGGATGGGCTCGGCCGTCCTCGTAGAGCGGGTTTCCCCGGGCCAGCCAGTCGTCGCCCAACAGCCCAACCTCGAGGTCGATGTCGCCCTCGTCAAGGGTCTCGCGCTCGTTCTCGCGAGGCCGGCGCACGATCATCAGAAGCTCCCCGCTGTCGGACGGCGAGTCGCGGATGTGCTCCAAGGCGGCTTCTAGCTCTTCGAGAGTGCGGTGGGTCATGGCCGCAGAGGCTACGCCGTCACGCCGCGAGCGTCCGGGAGGGATCCGCTGCGGCTAGTTGCCGTTGATGGAGGCGAACAGGGCGTCGATCTCCGCCGACCATTCCCTGCGCCACGACACCTTGGTGGCGTCGTCGATCCAGGCGGCGTCGATGCCGTTGAGGGCCATCTCCTTGAGTGTGCTGAGGCTGAGGCCCATCTCGCGGTACAGGCGCACGTACTCGTTGCCGAGGTCGGACACGAACATGGCCGGGTCGTCGGAGTTGACCATCAGCTTCAGCCCGGCCGCGTCCATCTGGCGGATGGCATGATCGGGCGCGCTCAGGTCGCGCCAGATGGTGGTGTAGCCGGTGGTCGTCGGGCACACCGTGAACGCGATCTGGCTCTGCGCGCAGCGGGCCACCAGATCGGGGTCGTCGATCACGTGGTAGCCGTGGTCGATCCGCTCGCAGTCCAGCAGATCGATCGCGGCCCGCACATTGTCGGCCGGGCCGACCTCGCCCGCGTGGGAGGTGCGGTGCAGGCCGTGGGCCGCGGCCGCCCGGTAGGCATCGACGTAGTCCTCCGACGGAAACCCGATCTCGTTGAAGTCCAGGCCGACGCCGATGATCCGGGGGGCGGGATGGGCCGCCACCATCTCCACGAACTCCACCGCCCGGGCCGGGCCCAGCTCCCGGTTGATGGCCGGGATCAGGTTGCTCTCCAGCCCCCGGTCGGCCTTGATGTCGGCCATCCCGCCGAGCACGCCGGCCAGCATGGTCGGGTACTCGACGCCCATCTCGAAGTGCGACTCCGGGCTGAAGAACAGCTCCACGTAGCGGGCCCCGCTGTCGGCGCAGCGCTCCAGGCACTCGTAGGTCACCCGCCGGAAGTCGGTCTCTTCCTGGATCGAGCGGCACACCAGCGAGTAGATGAGCAGGAAGTCGGCCAGGCTGTCGTACTGGTACAGGTCGGCCACCTCATCATGGGGCGGCAGCTCCAGGCTGTGCTTCGCCGCCAGGAACGCGAACGTGGCCGCGTCCACGGCGCCCTCCAGGTGCAGATGAAGTTCGGCCTTGGGCATCTGCCGAAGTGCAGTGTCGGTGTCCATCGCATGCTCCCCCTTGTTCGAATCTCGGTGCGAGTCTTGTGGACATACCACACATTTTCCTCCCGAGATGCCTCGGAGCCGGGGCGAAGGTCTGAGGACGCCCCACTAGCTTGGACCCGAGCATGCCCGCGGTCTGTATGCGGATGCGCATCGGAGCATATGATGAAGATATGCAGAAGCAGCGGGTGACGGTCACGGTGGATGAGGAATTGCTCCAGGAGGCGAGTGCTGCTGTGAGCGAGGGGCATTCCCGCTCGGTAAGCGAGTGGATCGGCGAGGCGATGGCCCAGCGTCGTGACCGGGATCAGCGGCTGGCCGTGCTGCGCAGTCTCGTGTCCGAGTACGAGGCCGAGCATGGCGTGATCTCCGACGACGAGATCGAGGAGCAGGCGCAGCGGGACCGGGACGCGGCCGCCTCGCTGAGGATGGCCGCCCGGCGGGCAGGATGAGCGACATCTTGGACTCGGGCGCTCTCATCGCGCTCGAAGCCGACGATCGCCGTATGTGGCGCCGCCTCAAGGCCGCCCTGCGGGCCGAAAGCCCTCCGCGAACCCACGGCGGTGTCGTCGCACAGGTGTGGCGGGGCGGATCCGGCCGCCAGGCGCGCCTCGCCAAGGCGCTGGGGGCTATCGACGTCGTTGCTCTGGACGAGGGGCTGGGACGGCGCGCCGGGGTCCTGCTGGCTCGCTGCGGCCTCACGGACGCAATCGATGCGGCACTGGTCTGTTTGGCCGGCCACGGTGACCAGATCTTCACGTCCGATCCCGACGACATCGCTGCGCTGGCCGCCGTCAGCAACCGGCGGATCGACGTCATCCCGGTCTGACACCCGCGATAGCACCGTGACGGCTGCGGGCTGCTACTGGAGTTCGTCGGCTACTGGGAAGACGTTGGTGGTCATGCCGCCGTCGACGACGATGTTCTGGCCGGTGGTGTAGGCACCGTCGGCGGAGGCCAGGTAGGCGTAGGTGCCGGCGATCTCGGTGGGTGAGCCGAGGCGGTTCATGGGGACGATCGGCCAGCTCTCCCGGGCGGCCTGCATGGCCTCCTCGCTGCCCAGCAGCGCCAGCGACATGGGGGTGTCGAGCGGGCCGGGGCTGACGCAGTTCACCGTGATGTTGTGCCCGACCAGCTCGATGGCCATGGTCTTGACCAGGCTGATGATGCCGGCCTTGGAGACGCCGTAGTGGGCGTCGCCGGTCGAGGCGGCCACTCCCGAGATCGACGCGGTGTAGAGGATCGTGCCGCCGTTGCCGGCCGCCACCATGGCCCGGGCCGCGGCCTGGCCCAGCACGAATGACGCGGTGAGGTTGATGTCCATGATCCGGTACCACTCGTCGAGCTCCAGTTCCAGGAACGGGTGGATCGAGTCGGCGCCGGCGTTGCTGACCAGCACGTCGAGACGGCCGTCGCCCCGGGCGGCCTCGTCCACGGCCCGCTGGCAGTCGGGCGGATTGGCCACGTCGCCGACCACGGTTCGGGGCTCGGTTCCGATGTCGGCCACCTCCGCGGCGACGTCGGCGATGCGCTCAGCGTCTTTGTCGAACAGCGTGATCCGGGCCGCGCCCTCCTGGGCGAAGCGGTGGGCGGTGGCCCGCCCGACGCCGCTGGCGCCCCCGCTGATCAGCGCGGACAGGTCTTCGAGTCGCTTCACGTCTGGCTTCCTTCCATGTGGGGCCCAAGAGGCCGAGCCGATAGACCCGTCCCCTTGGGGATCCCGTAGAGCGCACGGCGAGGCCGTGGCCCGAGCGGCCCGTGAGCGCAGCGAACAAGAGCGGGAGTGGCAACGCCGCACCGCGAGGCGTTTGGGAGCAATCCGCGCATGTTCTAGGCGGCCTTCGGGTTGCGGCTCTTGAGGTCGTGGAGGGTCTCGGCGAGGCGGGCCAGGCCCTCCAGGATCGTCTCGGGAGCGGCCGCGAAACTCACCCGCACGAACCCCTCCCCGCCCTGGCCGAACGCCAGCCCCGGCACGACCACCACCCGGTGCCGCTCGACCAGGTGGGTGGCGAACGCCCACGAGTCGAGGCCGCTGTCGCGGATGTCGATCATGAGGAAGAACGAGCCGCCCGGCTCGACGTAGCGGATGCCTTCGGCGTCGAGCAGCGCGGTCGCCAACTGGGCGCGCTCGGCGTAGGCGGCGACCATCTCGCCCACGCACTGCTGCGGCCCTTGAAGCGCCACTGTCGCCCCGTGCATGGAGATTGTGGCCGCGCTGGACACGACCGGCTCCTGCAGCAGCGACAACTCGTTCACGAAGTCGGCCGGCCCGACCGCATACCCGATGCGCCAGCCGGTCATGGCGTAGGTCTTGGAGAACGAGTAGACGGTCAGCAGGTGCTCTGACTGCACCCGTGACGCCACCGAGAACGGCTCGGTGTCGAACACCACCTCGTCGTAGGCCTCGTCACTGATAACCGCTATGCCTCGGCTAGCGGCGAGTTCGGCCACCGCGGCGAGGTCGTCGGGGTCGAAGACCACGCCGGTCGGGTTGCCCGGCGAATTCAGCACGAGCGCGCTGGTCTGCGGGGTGGCGGCGGCTTCGACGACGGCGGGATCGAGCCGCCAGCCGGTCGTCGCGTCGACGGCGTAGGGAACGGCCCGGGCGCCGAGAACATGGATCTGCGCGGCATAGTTGGCCCATCCCGGATCCGGTAGCAGCACATCGCTGCCGGGTTCGACGGTGAGCGCGAGGCTGGTGAACAAAGCACCGCAGGCGCCGGTCGTCACGCAGACCTCATCGGGGCCGGCAGTGACGTTGTTGACCCGTGCGAGCTTGTCGACTATCGCCTCTCGCAGGTCCGGAAAGCCCTCGCCGGGGGCGTACCCGGTCGACCCCGCGCTCGACCGTTCGGCGGCGCCATCGATGATGTGCTGCGGCGTGGTGAAGTTGGGATCGCCGCCCTCAAGTGAGATGGGATCGTCGAGGGTGGCCGCGAGGTCGGCCATTCGTCGGATGCCCGAGTGCGGCGTCTCCAGCAGATGGGGCCGTACCCGCATCAGCTGCCGTCGGAGTCGAACATGCCCGGTCCGGTTTCGGGCGGTTCGATGACCACATGCTCGTAGGTCATCCAGAACTGGCCGTCGGTGCGGGCGTAGTTGGGGACGTCCTCCCAGGCCTTGGCCGCCAGCGGATGCTCGTTGGCGCGGGCCTGGTCGTCGCGGCTCGGATACCAGAGCTCGATGAACGCGTCGACAGTGCGCTCGATGGGAGCGCTCACAGTCTCGCGAACCCGCGACACGACATAGCCGGAACTCCCCGGAATCGACGAGGAGATCGGGGCGTGCACCGTCTTCCAGTAGTCGAAGAACCCCTCGATGGTGAAGTCGTCGCGCTTGGCGGCCGTCCCAAACAGGTTGAGCCGCGAGTGCTCCCCCGACGGGCGGCGCTCAACCGGCACCAAGAACACGATCTCCTCAACCCGCCAACTAGACACCATCGCATCCACCGAGCCGGCGAGATCAGCAAGAACCGACTCGGCGCCAACGGCGTCATCGATCCACGCCTGCACCACAGCAATGGTCTCCGCGGGCCCCGTCAGCGACTCGTTCAGACTGCTCACCGTCAAGCCCGCCAGCCCCGCAGTCCCGTCAGCACCTGCAATCAGTCGCCCCACGGCAGCGTCGCGCTCCCCCGCCGCAACGGCGTGATCAGCGTCAATCATCACCACGTACTTCTGCGCAACCATTCGTCTTCCCCCTGGTCAACTCGACGGCGCTGCACGATCCGCCCGCCGACACTAGACCTACGCCAACCCAGTGGTCCACGCCAGACAGCTCCCGTCGTGGTGCCGGCGTGTCATGCATACTGCATGCAACTATGCTCGCCGCATGACATCGTTGCAGATACGGAACGTTCCCGACGACCTCCATCGTCGTCTGAAGGCTCGAGCGGCGTTGGAGGGTCAGTCGCTGTCGGAGTACGCCCTCGGCGAGTTGCGCCGGGCCATGCAGCGGCCCACCCGCCGGGAGTTGGTGGAACGGATCGCCGCTTTCGAGCGCATCACTGTCGCCGAGTCTGCGGCAGAAGCGGTGCGGGCCGAACGCGACGGACGGTGATCGTCGTCGATTCCTCGGCCGCGGTGGAGTGGCTCCTCGGCCTCCCCCACGCCGATGCCGTGGCCGAACGGATCGTGTCGGCCGAATCGGTGCATGCACCTGCCCTGCTCGATGTGGAGGTGGCTCATGTGGTGCGCCGCTATTGCGCCGCCGGGGACATCTCCGATCAGGCCGCACAGCGAGCCCTGAGCGCTCTGGCCGACTTCGATGCTGTCCGCTACACCCACGAACTGCTGCTGCCGCTCATCTGGAGGCTCCGCCACAACCTCACCGCCTACGATGCCGCCTTCGTGGCCCTGGCCGCGGTGCTGCGGGCGCCCCTCGTCACCCTCGACGAGCGGATCGCCCGAGCTCCCTGGAATCGCCTGGCCGACCGCGAGATACAGATCGATCTCATCGGGAGCATTCTGGGCTCCGACTCGCAGGGTGGAACGCCCACCAGCGTCGCCGAATAGCGTTGGCGATCGTTGTGTCGGCCATCTTTGATGACACCTGCGGGAACCTGATCCAGATCGTGACCCCGGCCTAGAGGCCGAGCGAAGCTTGGCTAGCGCGCCGCTCGTGACCGGCGCTTCAGGCCGGCGATGGTGATGGTGTCGGAGAACTGGTATAGCAGCGCGCCGATTACGGTCAGGATGATGACGTAGGTGGCGGCCAGCGCGCCGAGGTCGCCCTCTCGGGCGATGCCCAGCTCGGCGATGACAATCGAGAACTCGCCGTGGGCGACGAGGGCGGCGCCGGCCCGCACCCGCCCCGGCGTACCGATGCCGGCCCGCCCGGCTGCGATCCAGCCGGTGGCGACCTTCGTGACGACCGAGGCGGCGGCGATGGCGGCCGCCACCGCGGCCACGCCGGGGATCAGCCGCACGTCCACTTGCAGGCCGAAGAACACGAAGAACACCGCGGCGAAGAGGTTGCGCAGCGGCAGCAGCAGCCCGCGGGCGTGCGAGACGATGTCGCCCGACAGCGCCACCCCCACGACGAAAGCCCCGACCGCGGTCGAGAGGTTGAGGCGATCGGCGATGCCCGCGGCGACGAGCGTCACCCCGAGCAGGGTCAACAGCAGCGCCTCGCTGGAGTGGCTCAGGGCGATGTCGCTGAGCCGGTCGCCGAGCGCGTAGGCGACGCCCAGGATGGCCAGCACCGCGGCCAGCGACACCGCCACGGCCACGGTGGTGCTCAGCACCGATCCGCCGAACAGCACGCCGGTCACAATCGGCAGGTACAGCACCATGGCCAGGTCCTCGATCACCAGCACGCTGAGCACCACCGAGGTCTCATGGTTGCCGATCCGGTCGAGGTCGGCCACCAGCTTGGCCACGATGCCCGACGACGAGATGTAGGTGACGCCGCCCAACAGCACGGCCACGATCGGGTCGAACCCGAGCAGGAATCCGGCCGCCAGCCCGGGTGCCGAGTTGAGGACGAGGTCGGTGACTCCGGCCAGAGTTGACCGGCGGACGTTGACCACCAACTCGTGGGGCGAGAACTCCAGTCCCAGCATCAACAGCATCAGGATCACGCCGATCTCCGCGCCGACCTCGATGAAGTCGGCCGATGCGGGCAGCTCGACCAGGCCGCCTTCGCCGAGGGCCAGCCCCACCAGCAGGTACAGCGGCAGCGCGGGCATCCCCACTCGGCGGGCCAGGCGGGCGACGATGGCCAGACCCAGCACCACCGCGCCGAACTCGAGCACCAACAGATCACCGCCGGCGTGCATGGGGATTAGCTGTCGGGTCGAGTTAGCAGTCTGGTGGCGGCCTTGACCGCGGCGGGCACGCCCACCACCACCGCGGTGTCGCCGCCGGTCAGCCGTTCGGTTCCGCCCGGTATCGGGATCGAGCCGGAGTCGCCGACCAGGGCCACGATGCCGGCGCCGGTGCGGGTTCTCAGCGCGGCCTCGGCCAAGGTCAGCCCGGCCAGCGACGACTCGGCGCCGATCTCGACCCATGAGATCACCAGATCCTCCAGCCGGTGGACGGCGTCGTCGAGGTGCTCCAGCACCGGGCTGCCGCCCAACAGCTCGCCCAGGGTGTGGCCCTCGTCTTCGCTGAGCTCCACGCTCTCGGCGGCGCGGTCGACGTCGCGGTGGTCGTAGACCACCAGGTCGCGCCGGCCCGACTGGTGCACGACCACGCCGACGGCGCGGCCCGAGTTGGTCTGCAGATCGAAGCGGACCCCCACACCGGGCAGGTCCGACTCTGTCACCTTGCGCATCGCTGCTGCCTCCCGCTGTGATCGGTCTGCGCAGCCGAAGCTAGTTCAGCCGAGGGCGGCCTTGATGGTGGCGGCGATGCGGTCGGCGTCGGGGAGGGCCAGGTCTTCGAGGTTCGGGGCCGAGGCCAGCGGCAGGTGCGGCGTGGTGATCCGCACGATGGGGCCGTCGAGGTCCCAGAACCCCTCCTCGCCGACGATGGAGCTGATCTCGGCGCCCCAGCCGCACAGCCGGGGGTTCTCCTCCACTGTGAACAGCCGGCTGGTCTGCGAGACCGAGTCCAGGACGGTGGCCGTGTCCAGCGGGACCAGGCTGCGTACGTCGATCACGGTGACCTCGATGCCGTCGGCCGCAAGGCGCTCGGCGGCCTCCAGCGCCCTCGGCACCATGAGCGCCAGCGCGACCACGGTGGCGTCGGAACCCTGCCGCAGCACCCGGGCGGTGCCCAACTCGTCGACTATCTCGCCGTCGGGCACCTCGCCCTTGGTGGGATAAAGCGCCTTGTGCTCGAACAGCAGCACCGGATCGGGATCCCGCACCGAGGCGGCCGTCAGCCCGATCAAATCCGCCGGAGTGGACGGCGCCACCACCTTGATGCCGGGCACAGCCATGGCCCAGTTCTCAATGCTCTGGGAGTGCTGGGCGCCGAAGCGCAGGCCCGCACCGTTGCCGGACCGGATCACCAGCGGGCAGCCGACCATGCCGTCGGTCATGTAGCTCATCTTGGCGATCTCGTTGGCCACGAAGTCCCAGCACACCGCAAAGAAGTCCGAGAACATGATCTCGGCGATGGGCCGCAGCCCGGTCATGGCCGCCCCCATGGCGGCGCCGAGGATGGCCTGTTCGGAGATGGGCGTGTCGACCACCCGGTCGGGCCCGAACTCCTCCAGCAGCCCCGCCGTGGTCTTGAACACGCCCCCGGCGCCGGCCACGTCCTCGCCGAGGAACACCACCGCAGGGTCGCGGCGCATCTCCTGGGCGATGCCGGTCGCCACCGCCTCGCGGTAGGTCAGTTCCGCCACTGCGAGCCCCCGTCGGCCCAGACGTTGGTCCAAAGCTCCTCCGCGGCGGGCTCGGGCGCGCTCTTGGCCGCCTCGGTGGCCCGGTCGATCTCGGCCGCGACCTCGCCGCTGATCTCAGCCAGGCGGTCCTCGCCCACCCCGAGGTCGAGCAGCCGCTGGTGATACATGGGGATCGGGTCGTGCTCCAGCCAGGCTTGCACCTCGTCGTCGGGGCGGTACTGGCCCGGATCGGCGCGGCTGTGCCCGCCGTGGCGGTAGGTCTTGGCCTCGATGATCGACGGCCCTCCGCCGCCGCGGGCCCGCTCGATGGCCGCCCGCGCCGCCAGGTAGACGGCGTCGGCGTCGTTGCCGTCGACGGTGGCTGCGTCCATGCCGTAGGCGGGGGCCCGGTCGGCCGCCGGGTGGACCACCGGAGTGACCTCGCTGATCGGCGTGTATTCCATGTAGAGGTTGTTCTCGCACACGAAGATCGTGCCGAGCCGGTAGTTGGCCGCGTAGTTGACCGCCTCGTGGAACGCTCCGATGTTGGTGGCTCCGTCGCCGAAGAACGCCACCGCCACCTGGTCGGTGCCCCGCACCTGCGCCGACCAGGCCGCGCCGTTGGCAATGCACAGATGGGCGCCGATGATGGCGTAGCAGCCCATCATCCCGTGCTCGGCCGACGCCAGGTGCATCGACCCGCCCTTGCCGCCCACCAGCCCGGTGGCCTTGCCCAGCAGCTCGGCGATGATCGGCTCGGGGCCGACCCCGCGGGCCGCGGTATGGCCGTGGCCGCGGTAGGTGGCGAAGCTGTAGTCGTCGGGGCGCAGCGCGGCTCCGAACGCCGCGCCGACGGCCTCCATGCCGATGGACAGGTGGCTGGTGCCCCGCACGAACCCCTGCAGGAACAGGTCGTAGATCCGCTTCTCGAGCTGGCGGATCTGGTGCTGCTTGCGGAACAGCTCGATGCGGACTTCGAGGTCTATGGGCGCGTCCTTCAAGGACTCGTCGAACGGTTGGGGAAGGACTGCCTGGTGCTCGCCGTATCCGGCGCCGCTCAGCGGCATCTGCTCACACTCCGCTCTCTGGCCGCGAGCGACTCCAGCGCTTCGTAGCTGATCGCCGGCGCAACCGTAGTCGCCGCGGCGAGCGCCGAGACATCGAAGCAGCCTCGATCAACCGCCAGCACCGGCAGACCCGCGGCCCGCGCCGAGGCGATCCCCGCCGGCGAGTCCTCGACCGCCAAGGCCACCTCGCGACCCAGCATCGCCACCGCCCGCTCGTAGACGTCGGGGGCCGGCTTGGGACGTTCCACCTCGTCTGCGCCCGCGACGTGGCTCACGAGGGCGGCCAGACCGGCGCGCTCCAGCGCCGCGGCCACGTCGGCGGCGGTGGAGTTGGAGGCGACCGCAACAGCCATCCCGCGGTCGTGCAACTGCTCCAACGTCTGGCGGGCGTCGGGGTAGGCCCGGATGCGCTCCCGCTTGGCTGCGGCGAACTCTGTCGCGAAGCGCTGGCCGAGGATTCGCAGCTCCGCTTCGGGCAGCCACTTGCGGAAGTACTGCACGCTCTCGTCGTCAGTGCATCCGGTGATGGCCCGCAGGTCCTCCAACGTCACCTCGATCCCGTATCCGCCGGCGAGCGAACGCCAGATGCGCCAGCCCAGTTCCTCGGTGTTGACCAGCACGCCGTCGAGGTCGAACACCACGCCGAAGCCGCCGTCACCGATCATGGCGGGATCAACCTAGCGCCGCCGCCATACTCCAGCCCGCGGCGGCACCCCGCGGCCAGGACTGCGATTCGAGTGAGATCAGCTGCGAGTGATCACGCCGCAGGCGACGCGGTCTCCGGCGCCGGGTTCGTCGCCGTAGCTGTCGGGCTTGGCGTGAATGATGATGGCGGAGCCGTCGGAGTCGAACAGCGATGTCTCGGCACCGGCCGCCAGGGCCACCTTGTCGGTGAAGTGGTCGGCCCGGGCCACGCCGTCGCTGCCGGCATGAATGTTGGGCATGTCGCCGGCGTGGGAAACCCCGGTCGTCAGAAAGCCGTGGCCGTGGTCCTTGGGCGCGTAGTGGCCGCCGGCGGCTGAGAAGTCGGGCGTGCAGGCACCGACGCCATGGATGTGGAAGCCGTGAGCGCCGGCGGTCAGGCCACTCACATCGGCGGAGACCAGCACACCGTTGGGCCCCTGCTCGAAGGTGACTGTGCCCATCGGCGCGCCGTCGACCCCGACCAGCGAGGCGACCGCGGTCTGGCCCACGCCGGCCACCTCGTCCTCGCTGTCGTCGCCACAACCGGCCAACCCGACCAAGGCCAGCAGCCCCACAACCGAAATCACCAGCGGGTGTCGCATTCGCATGTCCGTCCTCTTCAAGGCCCTCATGTCGGCGTGTCACCCTAGGGCACTCCGACCCGTTCAAGGCCAGCGGTAACGTAGCGACCGACCATAGCCGAGATTCAGCACCTCGTTCCGACCTGAGGCTCGAACCTGAGGAGCCCGCATGCGCGACCCGAGATACGACGTGTTGTTCGAGCCGGTGCCGATCGGCCCTCTGGTGGCCAAGAACCGTTTCTTCGGGGTGCCCCACTGCAACGGGATGGGCTACCGCGACCCCGCCGCCCACGCCGAGATGCGGGCGGTCAAGGCTGAGGGCGGCTGGGCGGTGGTGTGCACCGAGGAGGCCGAGATCCATTTCACGTCGGAGTTCACGCCCTACATCGAGGCCCGCATTCGAGACGACTGCGACATCCCGGCGCTGGCTCTGATGGCCGAGCGTGTCCATGACTGCGGTGCGCTCGCCGGCATCGAGCTCGCCTACAACGGGATGAGCGTCGCCAATCTGGCTTCGCGGGTGGTGCCGATGGGTCCGATACACCTTCCCGTGGCGACCGGCGCCTCCGACCCGGTGCAGGCCCGCGCCATGACCAAGCGCGACATAGCCGATCTGCGGCGCTGGCATCGCCGGGCGGTGGATCGGGCGCTGCGAGCCGGTTTCGACCTTGTGTACGTCTACGGCGGCCACGCGCTGGGGGGCGTGCATCACTTCCTGTCGCGCCGCTACAACCTGCGAACCGACGAGTACGGCGGAACTCTGGGCAATCGGATGCGGCTGCTGCGCGAGTTGCTGGAGGACACCGTGGAGGAGGTGGCCGGCCGGGCTGCGGTGGGTTGTCGGATCTCCGTCGAAGAGTCAGCCGGCGAACACGGCATCGACCGGGCCGAGATTGAGGCCGTGATCGGCGAGTTGGGCGAGCTGCCGGACCTGTGGGACTTCGTGGCGGGAACCTGGGAGGACGACAGCATCACGTCGAGGTTCAGCGCGGAGGCCCACCAGGAGGAGTGGGTGCGGGGCCTCAAGGCTCTGACTTCCAAGCCGGTGGTCGGTGTGGGCCGGTTCACCTCGCCGGACACCATGGTGCGGATGGTCCGTGAGGGCGTCCTGGATTTCATTGGCGCGGCCCGCCCCTCCATCGCTGATCCGTTCCTGCCCCGCAAGATCGAAGAGGGCCGTCTTGAGGACGTCCGAGAGTGCATTGGCTGCAACATCTGCGTGTCGGGAGACTTCACCATGTCGCCGATCCGCTGCACCCAGAACCCGTCCATGGGCGAGGAGTGGCGCCGGGGCTGGCACCCCGAGCACTACCGGCCCCGCCACGCCGCGGAGCGGGTGCTGGTGGTCGGAGCCGGCCCGGCCGGCCTGGAAGCGGCCATGTCGCTGGGCAAGCGGGGATACGAGGTCGTGCTGGTCGAGAAGTCGCGTGTGCTCGGCGGCCGCGTCGCGGCTGAGGCTCGCTTGCCGGGGCTGGCCGAATGGATCCGGGTGGTCGACTACCGCCTGGGCCAGATCGCCAAGCTCGGCAACGTGGAGCACTACCTCGAGAGCGAGATGAACGCCGATGAGGCCCTGTCTCACGGCTTCGACCATGTCGCGATCGCCACGGGGTCGGTGTGGCGCCGCGACGGTGTGGGCCGCTGGCACACCCGAGGCGACACCATGTCCATCGGCGCCCTGCCGGTGTTCACACCCGACGACATAATGGCCGGCGCACGCCCGCAGGGCTGCCGTGTGGCCGTGTTCGACGACGACCACTACTACATGGGCGGTGCGCTGGCCGAACTGCTGCGGGCCGAGGGCTACGAAGTGATTCTCGTCACACCCGAGGCACTCGTGTCAGCCTGGACGGTCAACACCATGGAGCAGCACCGCATCCAAGCCCGCCTCATCGAGGCCGGAATAGAGCTGCGGACCTCCACCGCGGTCTGCGCCGTGGGCGACACCGAACTCCGAACGCAATGCGCCTTCACCGGCCGGGAGGGAAGCATCGGCGCCGACGCGGCAGTGATGGTGACCGCACGCCTGCCCCAAGACGGCCTGTACCAGGACCTGATGGCTCGCCAATCCGAGTGGAGCGACCACGGTCTCATCAGCGCCCGAGCCCTCGGAGATGCGCTGGCCCCCGGCACCATCGCGGCCGCCGTCTGGCAGGGCCGCCGCTACGCAGAGGAGTTGGAAGCCCCCACCGACCACTCCGACACCACCCCCTACCATCGCGAAGTATCAGCCCTGCCGCAGTGACCCCGAGCCGATGCCAAAGCCGTTGTCGGGCTGGGGAGATTTGAACTCCCGACCTTCGGTCCCCCAGACCGACGCGCTAACCAAGCTGCGCCACAGCCCGTGGCAGCCGAGGCTAGCGGCTACAGCAGCAGGGCGACACCCTGCACGGCCCGCCACACCAGGTAGACCGCGGCGGCGCCCACCAGCAGCCAGAAGTGCCACGGGATGCGCTCCGCGGCGGCGGCTGGGCGCTCGATCGGGTGCTGGGGCTCCCGGCCGCAGGACGGGCAGGAGCCCTCAGCGGTGAGCGTGGCCGGCGTCAGGTATCGCTCGCAGGACTGGCACCATGCCATCGGCTCAGTCGCGGCGGATGGCCATTATGGCGGTGTCGTCGCCTATCGATCCGCCTGCGAAGTCCTTGGCCGCGTCGAGCAGCGACTTGCACAGCACGTCGGGGGCGGCGTTGAGGTCGCGCTCCACCGACTTGATGATGCGGCCCTCTCCGAACTGCTGGCGCCCTGCCCGGGCCTCGGCCAGGCCGTCGGTGTACATCACAACCAGATCGCCCGACACCATCGGGATCTCCCTGGAGAAATATGTCGCCTGGGGGTCCAGCATCAGCAGCGGACCCGTCGATCGCAGAGGCTTGGTGCCGTCTTCCTGGAACAGGAAGGCGGCCGGGTGCCCGGCCGATGTGTAGCGCAGCGTGCCAGCCTCGGTGTCGAACACCACCACGCACGCCGAGATGAACTCCTCGTTGCGGTCCCCCGCCGACAGCTGGGCGTTGATCTCCTCGAAGGCTTGGGCCGGGTCGCGGAACTGGCGCAGGAACACCCTCAGCAGATACTTCGCCTGGAAGGCGGTGATGGACGACTCGATGCCGTGCCCGGACACGTCGCCGATGACCGCGGCCACCCGGTGTCGCCCCACCCGGTGCACGTCGAAGAAATCGCCCGCCATCAGCCCCGAGCCGGCCTGGTACACCCGGCCGATCTCGAACCCGCTGAAGTCGGGAACCTCCTCGGGGGCCAGCCGGGCCGCCCACGCCTTGGGGGCCAGCTGCTCCTGCTCGAGAGCCTGCTCGGCCCGACGCTCCAACGCGTAGCGATTGCGGGCCATGCGGGCCTCTTCCACCGCGGTGCGGGCCCACCACACCGACATCACCGCGGGCACCCCCAGCAACCCCAGCGCCACGGTGATGTTGGCTATGTCCACCCGGCCCACCAGCAGCGCCACTGCGAACAGCAGCCCGTAGACGACCGCGCCGTGGACCTCTTTGCGGAACGAGGCCTCGGCCAGCGTGGCGGCCTCGGGGTGGGTGCCGGGATCGGACTTCAGCAGGCGCAGAAACCGCTGGCGGTGGCGAGCCGACCGGATGTAGAAGATCGCGGCGAGCGCGCAGCTCAAGGCCAGAAGATCGAGAACGATCGTAACCACGCGCCCTCCTCCCGATGGTTCCCTAGTCGCTGCGGGCCACAGCGTACCGCCCAGAGGCCGAGCGGATAGACCCGTCCGCTTGCGGTTCTCGCTGGGCCGTCGGCTACTCGTCGCGGCGGCGGACCCTGAACTTGAGCGCGGTGACGCCCAAGTCGAAGTGCTCGCGCAGCTTGCGCTCGATGTAGCGCAGGTAGGTGCGGGGCAGGGTGCGGTTGGCGAACAGCGTGAAGGTGGGCGGGTCGGTGGCCACCTGCGCGGCGTACAGGATGCGGGCCCCGGCCGGCGCGGGCTGGGCGCTCTGGGCCGCCCTCACCACCTCGTTGACCCTCCTGGTGGGGATGCGGGTGCGGTACTCAGCCACCGCCGCACTCAGCGACGGCCACAGCCGGGTGACGCCCTTGCCGCTGAGCGCGCTGATGCGCAGCACCGGCGGGTCGCCCAGGAACCCCAGCCTGTCGTCGACGTCGCGGCCCACCTCGAGGCGGGCCTCGGTGCTGATCAGATCCCACTTGTTGAGCAGGATCACCACCGGGCAGCCCGCGGCATCGACCCGCTCGGCCAGGCGCTGGTCCTGGTGGGTCACCCCCACCGAGGAGTCGATCACCAGCAGGGCCACATCGGCGGTGTCAACCGCCCGCAGCGCCCGCACCAGCGAGTAGTACTCGGTGCCAGTGTCGATGCGGGCCCGGCGACGCATCCCGGCGGTGTCGATGAAGCGCACCGGCCCCTCGTCGGTCTCGATGAGGGTGTCTATGGCGTCGCGGGTGGTGCCGGGCAGGTCGTGCACGATGGCGCGGTCCTCCCCGATCAGCCGATTGAACAGCGTGGACTTCCCGGCGTTGGGCCGGCCCACCAGCACCACCGAGAACGCCTCGGCCGCCGCGTTGGCGAGGTCGCCGCCGGCCGGGTCGGACTCTCGTCCGGCGGCGCCGTCGGAAGCGGCGGCGTCGAGGCGGGCGACGAGTTCGTCGAGCAGGTCGCCGGTGCCGCGGCCGTGCAGCGCGCTCACCGCCTGCGGGGTGCCGAGGCCGAGGCCCAGCAGCTCCCAGATCGAGTCGGCGCCGCTCGGGTGGTCCACCTTGTTGGCCACCACCAGTACCGGACCGTCGGCGGTGTGCAACACCCGGGCCACCTGCTCGTCGTCGGCGGTGAGGCCCACCGAGGCGTCCACCACGAACAGCACCGCGTCGGCCTCGCGCACGGCCCGCTCGGCCTGGGCGCTCACCTTGGCGTCGAGCGCGTCGCCGGCGGCGCTCCAGCCTCCGGTGTCGAGCAGGGTGAAGCGCCGGCCCTGCCATTCGGCCTCGACCGCCTTGCGGTCGCGGGTGACGCCGGGACGCTCCTCCACGATCGCCTCCCGCCGCCCCAGGATGCGGTTCACCAGCGTCGACTTGCCGACATTGGGCCGGCCGACCACGGCCACCACCGGACTCACGAAGCCTCCAGGGCCAATCGCAGCGCCCGTCCGTGGGTAGCCACCACTTCAACCGGGCGGGGAAGCTCCTGGGTGGCCATGCCGTCGAGGAAGCGGCCCCGGCTGAGGCACACATCGGGCAGCAGATAGCGGTCACCCTCGGGCTCATCGGCCAGCACCCGGGCGACGTCCTCGCCCACCATGAGCCCGGTGACGCCGATGTTGCCGCCGAAGAATCGGTTCTCCACCGGCACCACCCGAGCGTCGCGGCGACCCACCGAGGCCACCAGCGGCGCTACCACCGCCGCGCCCAGCGTGCCGGTGAGCACCGCGACTGGCCCGTGCCGACGGGCGCGTCGCGGCCCCAGCGACACCGGGACCGGCACAGCCACAGCCTCGGCGGCCGAGCCGGTGCGGGGAGCGCGGTAGCCGTCGGCGGGGGCGCCGTCCACCCAGGCGAAGAAGCCGGAGCGGGGCGGGCTGGGAGCGTGGCCGTCCTCGCTGAACTCGGTCTCGAAGGCTCGAGCCATGCCGATGCCGTCCTCGTACATGTCGAAGCCCTCGTAGTGCTCTGCGGACGGGAAGCTGCGTCCGCACATCAGGTAGTACTCGTCGGCCGCGAAGGCCACGCGGCGGCCCAGCACCCGCAAGAACACCGACTGCCAACCCTCGACTAGATCGACAACCGCCTCAGCCTCTTGGGGGGTGTGCAGCCGCATCCGGGGCTGGCGGTTGTACCGCGACAGCCCCAGCGGCACCACGCACAGCGTCCGCAGCTCGCTGAACCGGTCGAGCACTCCCGCCAGGGTGTCGGCCAGCACATCGCCGTCGTTGACTCCCGGACATACCACCACCTGCCCGTGGACCTCGATGCCCGCGTCGAGCAGCAGCCGCAGCCAGCGCAGAGACACCGCGCCGCGGCGGTTCTGGAGGATCGCGGCCCGCACATCGGGGTCGGTGGCGTGGATCGACACGTACAGCGGCGACAGCCGCTCGGTGACCACCCGCTCGTAGTCGAGCTCGGTGAACCGGGTGAGCGTGGTGAAGTTCCCGTAGAGGAACGACAGCCGGTAGTCGTCGTCCTTGAGGTACAGCGAGCGGCGCATCCCCCGGGGCAGCTGGTGCACGAAGCAGAACTCGCAGTGGTTGTCGCAGGTCTGCACGCCGTCGAACACAGCCGCGTCGACCTCGGCGCCGAGCGGTTCGCCCTCCGACTTGGAGACCGAGACGGTGAAGCTCGCGCTGCCACGCTCCACCTCCAACTCGACCTCGGCGCCGTCGCTGAGAAGCTGCCACCGGATGACGTCGCGGGGCGCCTCCCCGGCGATGGCCGCCACCAAGTCGCCGGGCCTCAGCCCGGCCCGCTCGGCCGGAGACCCGGTCGCGACAGCCACGATCTGCGGACCGGCCACCAACCAAGAGTACCGCCCGAGCCCAACCCAGCAGTGTCGTCATCCTGCGCCGCGACACTTCGTTCGCACCCCGGACCCAGGTATGGATCCCGCGAAGATTGGGATGTGCCGTCATCCTCCGCCGCGACATTTTATTTGCACCCCGGACCCAGGTATGGATCCCGCGAAGATTGGGATGTGCCGTCATCCTGCGTCGCGACATTTTATTTGCGCTATCAGATGATGCTATGTATGGTCCTGTTATGTGCATGTTTGAAGTTCTATTGCGGGGCTGTGACATTGAGACTGCGAGCGGGCCGTGGCTGCGGTGACGGTGAGCCGCTCAGGGGACCGGCTGATCGCCGTCAAGCAGGTTCCGGCAGAACGAGCCGGCGAGATCGAACGGGAGGCGGACCTGCTGCGGCGTCTCAATCATCCCGGCCTGGTGCGCTTCGTCGACATCGTGGAGGCCCCGGACGGCGGCCGGGCCCTGCACACCGAGTTCGTCAACTCCGACACCTGGGCCACCCGGCCCCTGACCGACCCGGCCGAGCGGGCCGCGGGGATGGCCGCGCTGGCCTCAGTGGTAGCCGACCTGCACCAGCTGGGCGTCGCCCACCTCCAGCTCACCCCCGCCCACGTCCTGCACGGCCCCGGCGACCGCCCCGTGCTGTGCGGGCTGACGCTGGCTGCGGAGGCCACGCCCGAGAACCGCCAGACCGACCTGGCCGCCCTGGGCGACCTCTGCCACGACTCGTCGCTGGGGAAAGGGGCCCTCGCCGAGAAGCTGTCCTCGCTGGCCGACGAGGCCCGCACAGGCATGCTCAGCGCCCGCGAACTGGCCCGGCGGCTAGATCTGCTGACGGCCAAGAAGCCGCCTCGATCCGATCCTGTCCGGGCCGCGGCCGGCAGCCGCTTGGGAAACCTCGGGAGACGACTCAGGCCCAAGTCGCTCATCGCGGCGGCAGCGGTCGCGGCTGCGGTGGTGGCAGCCTTCGCCCTCGGCTCTCGAAGCGGCTTTGTCCCCGAGGACTCTGAGGCGGCCCTCTCGGATACGCCGGCCAACACCGCCAAAGACGAAGCGGGACAGGGCAACCCCGTCGACGGAACGGGCCTGGCCGACGGGCCGACTCCAGCCGAACGAGCAATCGCGGCCGGCCTGCCGGACGCCGCGGGGACAATGGGGCAGGCCGACTCACCGAGCCTGGCCGACGGCACGGGCCAACCCGCAGAACCGGGCTCTGCCGACCACACGGGGCCCGGCATCGGATCGAGTCCTGCCGTTCATGCGGAACCCGATGTCGCCGCGAGCCCGAACGACCACGCGGGACCCGCCGCCGCGAGTCCGGACCCCCAGGAACCGGTCGCGGTGTCGGAGGCGGAGGCGGCTGCGGTCCTCGACCATGGCGGCCGCCGTTACGCGGTGGGCACGGCGGGCGACTTCGTGGAGACCGGCGACTGGAACTGCGACGGCCAGGTCACCGCCGCCATCGTGCGTCCCAGCACCGGTGGGATAGTGCTGTTCGACGCCTGGCCCGAGCCGGGCCAGACCATCGAGCTGCCGGTGCGCTGGAGCGTGGATTCCCCCACCGGCGCTGAGGCGGTGACGCACGGCCAATGCGACCTGCTCCGGGTCTACACCACTACCGGTTCGCGGCTGTTCAACCCCGGTGCGGCCTCATGATTCTCGGGTGGCCGATGGCGATTGCCGCGCTGACCTTGGTCGCAGCGGCTAACCCAGCTCCCTACGCCGTTCGCGATATCGGTTCAGCCCCAGCTAGCACCGCTCCAACCTCCGGCGAGATGCCGGCCGCATCCTCGGATCTCTTCAAGATCAGCGACATCGACGCTGCCCCGACTCCCGGCCGCAGCCCCGTCTCAGGCCACACCGCGACGGCACCCGAGGACCTATTCAAGATCAGCGAAGTCAGTCCCCGCTGACATCGCCGGCCGCGGGCAGGTGGCCGCTGCGGCGAGCACCCAGCAATGCACCCGCTGCGATTGCAGCTGTCTCGGACCGCATTGTGTGCGGACCCAGGCAGATGTGGCGATCCACTGCGGCCAGTTCCGCTTCGGTCCAACCGCCCTCGGGACCGACCAGCACGAAGTTCTCCCCCGCTGCCAGCGGCCCACCCTCGGTCACGGCCAGCGCGGCTCCTCCCAGGTCGAGCTCGCCGAAAGTCCGCACCGGCTCCACCTGTGGCAGCCACAGACGGCGGCACTGCATCACCGCCTCGCGAGCCACCCGCCGCCACCGCTGCATCAGCCGAGCCGTCTTGACCTCATCCCAGCGCACCACCGACCGCTCGGCCACAAACGGCACGATCCGGTCCACTCCCAGCTCGGTGAGCTTCTGCACAATGGTCTCGGAGCGTCCCCCCTTCAGCACCGCAAAGCCCACGGCCAGCGCGGGACTCGGCGGAGCAGTCGCCACGACCTCGCCCACCGGCACGATCAGATCCCCGTAGCGGCACGGTCGCCATCGGCCCACGCCGTCGCCGACGGTCAGCAGATCACCGGACCGCAGCCGCAGCGCTCTCTCCAGGTGGTGCCGGTCGTCGGCAAGCAGTTCTGGCGCGTCCACATCGTCGACCAGAACATGCGGGCCCGAACCGGTACCGCCGGCGACTGTGCTCGAGCCGCTCACCGGCCTACCACCGCCTCAGAGCCTCGGGCTGCCAGGTGGCAGGCCAGACATCCAACTGGCGAGCCGGATGCCGGGCCGCTCACCTGAAGGCGGTGCGGATCCGGCCCAGCAGGCCCTCGCTGGGCTCGGCCACCTCCTCGCCCCGCAACTCGGCCAGCCGGCGCACCAGTTCCTCCTGCTCGCCGGTCAGGTCGTCGGGCACGTCCACCACCAGCTGAATGAGCAGATCGCCCCGACCCCGACCCCGCACATGGGGCACGCCGCGGCCCCGCAGCCGCAGCACCGCACCGGTCTCGGTGCCCTTGGCGATCACGATCTCCTCGCTGCCGTCGAGCGTCTCGTAGTCGAGCTTGGCCCCCAGCGCGGCCTGTGTGAACGGCACATGCAGCTCATGCACCAGATCGCTGCCGTTGCGGTGAAAGCGCGGATGAGGACGCACCCGAGTATGCACGTAGAGGTCGCCGTGGGGTCCGCCCCGGGCGCCGGCCGCTCCCCTCCCGCTCAGCCGCAAGGTGGTGCCGTCGTCCACGCCCACCGGCACCTGCACGCTGTAGGTGCGGCGCTCCAGCACCCGCCCGTGGCCGTCGCAGTCGCCGCAGGGCTGCTCGATCATCTCGCCCAGCCCGCCGCACGCATCGCAGGGTGCGGCGGTCACCATCTGGCCCAGCATCGACTGGCGCACGGCCCGAACCTGCCCCGAGCCGCCGCACTGTGAGCACCGCACCGGCGAGGTGCCGTCGGAGGCCCCGCTGCCGTCGCAGGACTCGCATCGCACCGCGGTGCGCACCGACACCTCCCGCTCGGCCCCGAACACCACCTCGTGGAGATCGAGGTCGACGTGGGCCTCCAGATCCTCGCCCGCCGGGGGACCCTGGCGGCGCGACCCCGATCCGAAGCTCCCGAAGGGCGAATCGCCGCCGAAGAAAGCGTCGAAGATGCTGCCCAGCCCCCCGCTGAACGGATCGCCCATGCGGGCCGCCGAGGCGTCGTCGGTGCCGAAGCGGTCATAGCGCGAGCGACGCTCCGGATCCGACAGCACCTCGTAGGCCGCACTCACCTCCTTGAAGCGAGCCTCGGCGGAGGCGTCGCCGGGGTTGGCGTCGGGGTGGTACTGGCGGGCCTTCTTGCGGTAGGCCCGCTTGAGCTCCTCGTCGGTGGCGCCGCGCTCCACCCCCAGCGTCTCGTAGTGGTCGGCCATCGGGGCTCGCTTCAGGTGCGGCCGGCCGTCTCAGGCGTCGCCGAGGGCTGAGCCGAGCCGGCTGCTCACCGCCGCCACCGCCGACAGCGCCTGCGGATAGTCCATCCGGGTGGGCCCGACGATGCCGATGGCCCCGCCGTCGGTGCCTTCGGCGCTGTAGGGGGCCAGCACCAGCGAGCACTCCGCCAGCGAGGGCACCCCGGTCTCGTCGCCGATGGCCACCCGCCGACCCCCGTCGATCACCCGGCGCATCAGCGTCACCACTACGAGCTGCTGCTCCAGCAGGCCCAGAACCTCGCTGAGCTGCTCCACCGCGTCGAAGGCCGCAGCCAGCTTCGAGGTGCCGCCCACAAACACCTCGCGGTGGGCCCGGGCTTCCTGCAACGCGGCGATGGCCGCGGCCAGCAGCCGGTCGTCGGGCTCGTCGCGATCATCGATCTCGGCCAGGGTCCGCCCCACCACCCGGCGGGCCAGCCGCTGCGAGGCATCGGCCACCACCTCGGCGGAGGTGTCGGCGGGCACGTCGATGGTGCGCTTCTCGATCACGCCGTTGGACATGACCGCCACCACCATCACCACGCCGCCGGAGAGCTCCACCAGCTGGGCCGAGCGGACGGTGGCCGCCGCGGGGCTGGGCGCCACCACCACCGCCGTCCAGTCGGTGAGATCCGACAGCAGGCCGGTGGTGTCGGACAGGATCGACTCGAACCCGCCGTGGGAGACGGAGAAGAACTCGTTCACCTGCTGTCGGTCGGCCGCGGCCAGCCTCGGCGCGGGCGACCGCCGACGCCACTGGTCCACGAAGAAGCGGTAGCCCTTGACGGTGGGCACCCGGCCTGCGCTGGTGTGGGGCTGGATCAGGTACTGCTGCTCGGCCAGCACGGCCATCTCGCTGCGCACGGTGGCCGGAGAGGCGTCGATCCCCGGCGAGCGCGCCACCCGGCCCGAGCCCACCGGCTGGGCGGTGCTGATGTACTCCTGAACGACGGCGTAGAGGATGGCGGCCTTGCGGTCGTCGAGCATGGCGAAGATGTTACCCGTCGAGGGTGAGGGCGGAGATGAAGGCCTCCTGGGGGATGTCCACCCGACCGATGCTCTTCATGCGCCGCTTGCCCGCCTTCTGCTTCTCGAGCAGCTTGCGTTTGCGGGTGACGTCGCCGCCGTACAGCTTGGCCGTCACGTCCTTGCGGTAGGCCTTGACCGTCTCTCGGGCGATGATGCGGCCCCCGATGGCGGCCTGGATGGGCACCTCGAACTGCTGGCGGGGAATCAGCTCCCGCAGCCGGCCGACCATGGCCCGCCCGTAGGTGTAGGCCCGGTCGCGGTGCACGACGGTGGAGAAGGCGTCCACCGGCACCCCCTGCAACAGCACGTCCACCTTCACCAGGTCGGCCTCGTCGTATCCGTCGGGCTCGTAGTCGAGGCTGGCGTAGCCCTGGGTGCGGCTCTTGAGCTGGTCGAAGAAGTCGACCACCACCTCGGCCAGCGGCAGCCGGTAGCGCAGCTCCACCCGCTCCGGCGACAGGTACTCCATGCGCACCAACTCGCCCCGGCGGGCCTGGCACAGCTCCATCACCGTGCCGGTGTAGTCGGTCGGCGTGATCAGGGCCGCGGCCAGGCTGGGCTCGGCCACCGCCGAGATCTCGCCCGCCGGAGGCATGTCGGAGGGATTGGACACCGCGGCCTCATCGCCGTTGACCATCGTCACCCGGTACTGCACCGACGGGGCGGTGGAGATCAGCGACAGGTCGAACTCCCGCTCCAGGCGCTCGCGGACGATCTCCATGTGCAGCAGGCCCAGGAACCCGCAACGGAAGCCGAAGCCCAGCGCGCCGGAGGTCTCGGGCTCGTAGGTGAAGCCGGCGTCGTTGAGGCGCAGCTTGGACAGGGCCGACCGCAGGTTGGTGAAGTCGTCGCCGTCGGTGGGATACAGGCCCGAGAACACCATCGGCTTGGGCTCCGCGTACCCGTCGAGGGGCTCGGGCGCGGGCCGGGCCTCGTCGGTGACGGTCTCTCCCGAGCGGGCCTCGCCCACATCCTTGATCCCCGCGATCAGATACCCGGTCTCGCCGGGGCCCAGTCGCTCGACGATCTCGTTGGCGGGGGTGCGCACTCCGACCTCGTCGGCGCTGTGGATCGTGCCGGCCTGCATGAACCGCAGCCGCGCCTGCCCGGCCAGCACCCCGTTGACCACCCGCACCGACGACACCACCCCCCGGTACTGGTCGAAGTGCGAGTCGAAGATCAGCGCCTGGAGTGGCTCATCGGCGGACCCTGCGGGCGGCGAGGTGCGCTCCAGCACCGCGTCGAGCAGCGCGGCCACGCCGTCGCCGGTTTTGGCCGAGATCTGCAGCACGTCGGCGGCGTCGATGCCGAGCACCCGCTCGATCTCCTCCGCGGCGCGGTCGGGGTCGGCGGCGGGCAGATCGATCTTGTTGAGCACGGCCACCACGTCGAGGTCGTTCTCCATGGCCTGGTAGCAGTTGGCCAGGGTCTGGGCCTCGATCCCCTGAGCCGCGTCCACCACCAGGATCACCGACTCGCAGGCGGCCAGCGACCGGCTGACCTCGTAGCTGAAGTCCACATGGCCCGGCGTGTCGATCAGATTGATCACATGGTCGCGCCAGTTGAGCCGCACCGACTGGAGCTTGATGGTGATGCCCCGCTCGCGCTCGAGGTCCATCGAGTCGAGGTACTGCTCGCGCATCTCGCGCGCGTTGACCGCGCCGGTCAGCTCCAGCATGCGGTCGGCCAACGTGGACTTGCCGTGGTCGATATGGGCGATGATCGACGTGTTGCGGATGCGGTGCAGGTCCATGGGGCTCTCGTATCGGCGCTCGCAGGCGGGGCGCAACGGTGCGACGGCGGCGGGGCAACGCTAGCCTCGACCGCTGGTTTCAAGGCCCAACACGACGGCAGGTGAGCGTGGCCAACATCAAGTCACAGATCAAGCGCAACCGGCAGAACGAGAAGCGCCGGCTGCGCAACCGGACGGTTCGTTCCGAGGTGAACACCCGGACCAAGGCCGCGCTGGCCGCGGTCGACCACGACGACGAGGTCTCCGATGAGACCCTGCGCCTCGCCATCAAGCGGATCGACAAGGCGGCGGCCAAGGGCGTGATCCACAAGAACACCGCGGCCCGCCGCAAGAGCCGGCTGGTGCGCGAGATCCAGCGTCTGCGCTCCGACGAGGACTGACCGCCTCAACTAGCCCAGAGGCCGAGCGCCCGGGCCAGACAGCGCCGCTGGGTCAGCGGGCCGACAGGGCGGCCAGCCGGGCGACCAGCACCTCCATCACCAGCTCGTCGGGCCAGTCGAGCGTCCCCCGCAGGGCTAGGTCGGCGTCGGCCAGCAGCCGGATGGCCCGGGCCACCTTCTCTGAGCCCAGCCTGCGGGTCTGGCCCAGTATCTTCTTGGCCGGGAAAGTCGAGCCCTTCATCTCCAGGATCTGTGCGGCCTGGCGCTCGTCGGCCGCGCCCGCGCCGTCGAGGCGCAGCATCCGCTGGTACCGCCCGCCCAGCGCGGCCAGCAGCTGCAGCGGATGGCGAGCCGGCAGCAGCCGGTGCAGCACCCTCAGCGCCTCGCCGATGTCTCCCCGGTCGATGGCGTCGTCGAGCTCCCACGGAACCACCGAGCCAGGATCCCCGCCGTAGACGGCCACATCGTCGGCGGTGACGGCCGCTCCGGTTCCCAGCGCCCCCTCCAGGGTTCGCAGCAGCCCGACAATGTTGCCGCGGTCGGCGCCCACCAGGTCGTCGACGGCCGCCACCGCGGCGGGCTCGAAGCGCAGACCCGACTGTTCGAGCTGACTGCGCAGCCATTTGTGGGCGTCGGACTTGCCCCTCGGCGGGGTCACGCTCAGCGAGTCGCCTCCGGCCTCCTTCACCGCGGCCGCCAGCGCCTTGGGCACCGCGGCCATGCGCCCGCCCATCGGTGGATCGGCGCCCCGCTCCCACACCAGCACCAGATGGGTGGTGGCCGGCAGCGTCTCCAGCAGGCGCACCAGCTCGTCGGTGTCGCCCTTGCGGGAGAACCGGGCCAGGTGGCGTCCCACCACCACCCGGCGCGAGGTGAGGAACGGCTCGGTCTGGGCGGCGTCGACCAGCGGGGCCAGCCGCCAGCCGCCGTCGGGGTCGCGCAGGCTGGTCTCGTCGAGCTGTTCCAGCGCCAGGCTGCGGTCCTCGTCGCCCAGGGACTCCTTGATGACTCTGGCGACCGCCTCGGCCACCAGCACAGGATCGTCGCCGCTTAGGAGCTGGACACTCATGGTGGGCCGATGTTACGGCCGACCGACCCGCGCCGCGGTGGCATCCATCGCGCCCTCTTGGCACAACTTCGCGCTCAACGCCCGAGGGTTCCGGCAGCGACGGCGACGGCGAGCTCCGGTGAGTCGGCCACGACTTCTACCGTCACCAAGCCGACCCGAACGACATCGCCGGTGCGGGCGGTGCGCGCCCCCGGCACCCGGTGCATGGGCGGGGCCACCACCGCCGCGGTGCGGTAGCGGTCGCGCAACGCCAGCACGGCGTGGGCATCCGACGCGCCGCCGCTCGCCGCCACTATCAGGTCCGCCCGGCGCACCCCGGCCAGGCGCAGCGACTCCAGCAGATCTCTGGGCCGGGCCGACTCGTCCAGCACGACCACCGTCGCGGAGTGATGTGAGAACAGGCGCACCCCGGCGGCTTCCGACCATCCCGGCGGGGGCGACGCGGCCGCCAGCACGCTGTGAACCAGCGCAACTATCGCCACCGCCGTGCCTGCCGCGCCCAGCCGCTTGGCCCGCTCCAGCCGGCGAGAGACGAGCACGAGGGCAGCTCCGATCCCCACTGCCGTCGCGCCGCCGACACCCAGCACCGCCGGGGGCGCGGCCGCCGCAGCCGCCGCCACGCTTCTCACCCACCACAGCAGCGCCGCGGTGGGCCGGTGGATGAGCCAAGCGATTGGCCCTCCGATCATTCCGGCGGCCAGCCCGCCGGTGAGGCCCCACATCATCACCGGCGCAGTGGCGGGACCGGCGGCGACGTTGGCGGGCAGCGAGGCCACGGGCACGACGCCGAACACCGCTACCAGCAGCGGCGTCACCGCCAACTGGGCTCCGGCGGTGGTCGCCACCGCCAGCGCCAGCGGACGGGGACCGGGCAGCTTCTCAGCCAGCCCGGGCGTGATCCACAGCAGCCCGCAGGTGGCGCACACCGAGAGCTGGAACGCAAGGCTCCGCACCAGAAACGGATCGGCCACCACCACCGCGGCCACCGCCCAGGCCAGGGTTCTGCGACCGGTCTCGGGCCGGCCCAGCGCCGCACTGGTCACGGCGACGGTGGCCATGGTCACTGCCCTCAGAACCGAGGGCTCGAAGCGGGTGAGCACCGCGAACACGGCCAACAGCGCCAGCAGCACCAGCAGGCGAACGCCGGGGCGGGTGCGGACCACCAGCGGTGAGGCCAGCGCCAGCACGAAGGCGACGTTCTGTCCCGACACCACCAGCAGATGGCCCAGACCGGCGGCCCGAAAGTCGTCGTAGAGACGGGGCGACTGGCTGCGGTCATCGCCGTAGACCATCCCCGCGAACATGGCTCGGCTGTCGTCGGACAGGCTGAGAGCCCCGGATTCCAGCAGCCGCCGTACGCGGTTGGTGAACGCTGCCAGCGGCGCCGCTGCGCCTCGCTCGCCCACTGCGTTGACGTTGAGAGTGCCGGCAACGTGCCGCCAGCGGTGCCAGTCGCTGGCGGCAGGCCGTGCCGTTGCCGAGACATGCACCCGCTCGCCGGCCAGCAGGTCGTCGAGTCGTGCGGCTGTCGCGCCGTAGGCCCTGGCCTCGAGCCGGGAGCGGCCGTGGCGGACCGTGACTCGGATGCCGTTCGTGCCCAGCGGCCGGGGATCGTCGAGCAGCCTGACCCAGCCCTCGACGGGCCCCGAGGGCGGATCGGCGAGACCGTCCAGCGCTCTTGAGCCGAAGAACCCGGCCAAGGCCGCAACCGCCACCAACACGAGCAGCGGGCTCGGCCTCCACAGACACGCCCCGGCCAGAATTGCGACCACTGCCAGCGGCACTCCCACCAGCAGCCACGCTCCCGTGACCGCACCGACCGCGGCCGCGTAGGGCGTGACCGGCCCTCCCCAGCCCCGTCTCAGAATCTCAGCCTTCACGGCTGGCCGCGCCCGTCACGGGCCGTTCACCGTGGCCCGGGGGCGGATCTGCTCGAGCTTGACCGAGCCGATGCCGGAGACCTCGGTCAACTCGTCGACCGAAGCGAACGGGCCGAACCGCTGACGATGCTCGACTATGGCCGCGGCCAGCGCCGGGCCGATGCCGGGCAGTTCCTCGAGCGCAGCCGCGCCCGCGGTGTTGATATTCAGCGGACCGGCCGAAGATCCTTCAACGGCCCCAGAACCGGAAGTAAGGCCGACGACTTCAGGGGCCGCCATCTCGCTGACCTCCGGCACCCACAGGCGGGCCCCGTCGGCGAGCGGCTCGGCCAGGTTGAGGCGTATCCGGTCGGCCTCAGCCGTGAGCCCGCCCGCCGCCTCCACCGCGTCGGCCACCCGGCTCCCGGCGGGAAGCTCGTGCAGGCCGGGACGAGCAACCGCCCCGACTACGTCCACCACGATCCGGGCCGCATCCGGCACCGACGACGGAACCGGGACACCGATCTCCACCGAGCCGGCCCTGGGGAGGATCTCGGCCGGGTCCGGCCCCGACGGAGTCCGCAGCGCCCACCATCCCCCGATGGCAGCCCCGATGACCCCCAGCACGCCGAGAACCACCGCCGCCACCGACACCCCGAGCCGGTCGGCCAGCGCGCCCGCCGACACTGCGGTGAGCTTTCGGCCACCGCCAGATGGCGTGTCCACTGCCCGTCTCCCGCGCCGCCTTGCCGTGAGACCGACACAACAAAGGCAGCCGGCTAGCCGCCAGCGAGACTAGCGCCCCTCAATTCAGACCGGCACCGATCTAGCGGCGGAACTTGTCGCGACCTCATGCAGTGGCGTCGCTCACATTGGAAGCACTGCCGAGACCCGCCCGCTCAGGCCGGTCAGAACAGCGCGGCGGAGAGGCGCTTGCGCCAGGCGGAGGTACGGGGGTCGTCGGGTCCGAGCACCTCCAGAAGATCGACGAAACGCTGGCGGGCCTCCTCGTCGGCCTTGACCGCGGCCAGGAGTCCGGCCAGCTCGGCCTCGACCTCCGACACGCCGCCGGCTGAGCCCTGCACCCGGGCCAGGGCCGTCAACCGGCGGGTCTCGGGCGTCTCGGGGATCCGTTCCAGCAGTTCGACGGCCTCATCCACCTGGCCGTCGTCGATGAGCAGCCCGGCCAGGGCCGTCACCGCGGCCGCATTGTCGGACTCGAGCTCGAGGGCGGCCCTCAGGGAGGCCTCGTCGCCCGCCTCGACCAGCGTCTCGATCTCGGTCGCCTCCGGCACGGGCAGCAGCCGCTGCACGAACTCTTGCACCGCGGCCTCGCCCTGGGCGCCGACGAAGCCGTCGGCCACCTGGCCGTCCACCATGGCGTAGACCGCGGGGATCGACTGGACCCGGAAGGCCTGGGCCACCCCCGGGTTCTTCTCGATGTCCACCTTGGCCAACTCGACGGCGCCGCCGGTGGAGGCCACTGCCTTCTCGATCAGCGGGGTCAGCTGCCGACAGGGCTCGCACCACGAGGCCCACAGGTCCACGATCACCGGAACGGTCCGGGACCGGTCCACCACTTGGGCCTGGAACGTGGCGTCGGTAACGTCGGCCATCGCCAGCGCAACGTATCGGCCGCCGCGCCGGATTCAGCCCGCCGCCACTCCAGCCGGCGCCCCAGCGGCTCGGCCCACCTCGATTCCACCCCACCCCGTTTGGAGATCAACATGAAGATCGACGCCTGGATCGGCCTCCCCGAAGAGCCCGACAGCCGTGAACTGGCCGACATCGGCGACCGGGCCCGGATGCTGGAGCGCGACGGCTACAGCGGTCTGCTGACGGCCGAGACCAGCCACGACCCGTTCCTGCCCCTGGCGCTGGCCGCCCCCCGCACCGAGCGCATCGAGTTGATGACCGCCATTGCAGTGGGGTTCGCCCGCAATCCCATGGTGCTGGCGCAGGTCGCCTGGGATCTGCAGGCCTTGTCGCAGGGCAGGTTCCTGCTCGGGCTGGGCAGCCAGATCCAGGCCCACATCACCAAGCGCTTCTCGATGCCGTGGTCGCGGCCCGCGGCCCGCATGGAGGAGATGATCGGCGCCATCCGGGCCATCTGGGAGTGTTGGCAGACCGGCGAGCGGCTCAACTTCCGGGGCGACTTCTACCGCCACACCCTGATGACGCCCATGTTCAGCCCCGGCCCCATCGACGCGGCGCCCCCGCCCATCCTGATCTCCGCGGTGGGGCCGCTGATGACCCAGGTGGCGGGCCGGGCCGCCGACGGGCTGGTGTGCCACGCCTTCCAGACGGCCGAGTACCTGCGCGACGTGACCATGCCCAACGTGCGCGCCGGGCTGGCCGACGCCGGTCGGAAGCGGTCCGACTTCCAGATCTCGATGCCGGTGTTCGTGGTGTCGGGATTCCGCGAGGAGGAGGCGGCCGCCGCCGCGGCCCGCACTCGCCAACAGATCGCCTTCTACGGCTCGACGCCCGCCTACCGGGGCGTGTTGGAGCATCACGGCTGGGGCGACGCCCAGACCGAGCTCAACCGCCTGTCGAAGCGGGGCCGGTGGGTCGAGATGGGCGACGTGATCGACGACGAGATGCTCGACGCCTTCGCGGTGGTGGCCGAGCCCCACGAGGTGCCGGGACGCATCGCCGAGCGCTTCGGCGGCACGCTCGACCGGCTCCAGTTCTACACCGGGGTGAGCGACAGGGAGCGCTGGAGCCCGATCATCGAGGAGATCAAGGCAACCTGACCGCGCCGAGCCCGGCCCAGGCACGCGGATGGCCCGACCACACCCGCTAGCCTGTCGGCACCCTCGGGGCTATAGCTCAGTTGGTAGAGCGCTTCCATGGCATGGAAGAGGTCAGGGGTTCAATTCCCCTTAGCTCCACTGCCCGTTGGGAATTGCTGACCGTTGGAAACTGCTGACCGTTGGAAACTGCTGGGAGAGGCCGGGGGGTGGCGGCGAGTCGGAACGACCGAGGATAGGGCGAAGCCCGTTCGGTCGTTCCGACTCGACGACAGGACCCGCCGGCCGGAAAAGCCCGTTGGCTGAACCAGCCCGTCAGCCGCGGCTAACAATGACCTCGCAGCCAGGCACCTCAGGCTCGGAATCCAGTATCTGAGAAGGAAAGCCGGGAGCCAGCAAGGCAGCGCCGGTGGCCTCCTCCAGGCGGCGCACCACGTTGGGCGACCACTCCCGGGCCCCGTAGCGGGCCGCGGCGTCGTCGAAGATGTCGATCAGCACCGGCGCCAGCTCCAGCGGCACGCCGGCCCGCTCGGCCACCGCCGCGAACAGCGACAGGTCCTTCTGCACCAGGTCCATGGTGAAGTTGATGTCGCGGCTGCCGTTGAGGATCACCTGGCTCTCGGTCTCGTGCACGAACGAGTTGCCCGAAGATATGCGGATGGCCTCATAGGCGGTGTTCAGGTCGATGCCGGCCAGCTTGGAGGTGACCAGCGCCTCGCCCAGCGACACGAGGTTGGCGGTGGCCAGATAGTTGGTCACCACCTTCAGCACCGACGCCGACCCCACGGGCCCGGTGTGCAGGATGTTGCGACCCATGGCGCTGAGCACGGGCAGGGCCCGCTCGAAGGTCGGCCGGTCGCAGCCCGCGAAGATCGAGATGTTGCCGGTGGCGGCCCGATGGCAGCCGCCCGACACCGGGCAGTCCACCGCCGCGGCGCCCGCCTCGGCCACCAGCGCGGCCAGGCGGCGGACTTCGGCCTCGTCAGTGGTGCTCATCTCGGCCCAGATCGGCGCCTCACCGCCGCGGGCGCTTCCCGTCCGAGCGGCCAGACCGGCCAGGATCCCGTCATCGCCCTCCATCACCGCGGCGCTGGCTGCGGGGCTGGGCAAACAGGTGATCACCATGTCGGCCGCCTCGGCCATCTCGGCGGGACTGTCGGCCCAGCCCGCTCCCGCCGCCTCCAGCGCAGCCGCGGCCGAGCGGTCCAGGTCGCGCGCCACCAGATCGAAGCGGTTGCGCAGCAGGCTGCCGGCCAGCTTCGAGCCCACGTTGCCCAGTCCGATGAACCCGACCCTCACCGCACTCCTCCTCTCAGGGGTTGACTGGGCACCTGAGCGAACGGCGTCATCACGCCGACCCTGTGACTTGACGGAGGCGAGTCAGCCCAAAGCGGCGATGGCGGCGTCGTAGTCGGGCTCGTCGCCAATCTCGGACACCATCTCGGCGTGCAGCACGTTGCCGTCGGCGCCGACCACCACCACCGCCCGGGCAGCCAGGCCGGCCAGCGGACCCTCGCCGATGCCCACCCCGTAGTCGTCGAGGAACTCCGGGTGGCGGAAGGTCGAGCCGATGCTCACGTTCTCGATGCCCTCGGCCCCGCAAAACCGGTTGGCCGCGAACGGCAGGTCGGCCGACACGCACACCACGGTGGTGTCGGACAGGCCGGCGGCCCGCTGGTTGAAGGTGCGCACGCTTTGAGCGCAGGTCGGGGTGTCGATCGACGGGAAGATGTTCAACACCACCCGACCGCCGAGCAGGTCCTCGGAGGTGACCGAACCGAGGTCGCCGTCGGTCAGCGTGAAGGCGGGGGCCCGGCCGCCCACCGGCGGCAAGTCGCCGGAGGTCTGGAGCGGGCGGCCCCGGTGGGTGATCTCGGCCATGGTGCGTCTCCTTTGGAAGCAGATGGAAGGCTCGCACCGGAGAGGTGCCGCGACGGTGCGCCGCGGCCCATCCGTGTGCGCCCCGGAGGCTACCGCCGAGCACCGTTACCATCCCCATGGTGCAGCTGCCGCCTGATCCGCTCGACCTCGAGGAGTTCCGGCGCAACGGCCACGCCCTGGTGGACTGGGTGGCCGACTATCTGGCCGGGCTGGCCAGCCGGCCGGTGATCGAGCCGGTGGTGCCGGGCGAGGTGCGGGCCAAGCTCGGAGAGCACGCCCCCGAGCATCCGGAGCCCTTCAACGCGGTCCTGGCCGACCTGGACCGGGTGGTGGTGCCGGGCCTGGCCCACTGGCAGCATCCTGGATGGTTCGCCTTCTTCCCGGCCCAGACCTCCCCGCCGGCCGTGCTCGGCGAGCTGGCCGCGGCCGGGATCGGGGTGCAGGGGATGCTGTGGTCGACCTCCCCCGCCGCCACCGAGATCGAGTCCCAGGTGCTCGACTGGCTGGTCGACCTGATGGGCGTGCCCCAGTCGTGGAAATCCACCGGACCGGGCGGCGGGGTGCTCCAGGCGGGCGCATCGACCGCCACTCACACCGCCATGGTGGTGGCCCGCGAGCAGTGTCGCCAGCGCACCGGGGCGCCGGCCGAGAAGATGGTGGCCTACACCTCTACCCAGGCCCACTCGTCGCTGCAGAAGGGGGCGACGATGGCCGGGCTCGGCCACATCCGCCTGCTGGGCGTCGACTCGGAGTTCGCGGCCCGGCCCGCGGCGCTGGCCGAGGCGGTCGCCGCCGACCGCCGATCAGGCCTGGTGCCCGCCTTCGTGGGCTCCAACATCGGCACCACCGGCACCGCCGCCGTCGATCCGCTGCGTCCGCTGGGCGAGATCGCCCGGACCGAGCAGATGTGGCACCACGTCGATGCCGCCTACGGGGGCTCGGCCATGGTCTGCGAGGAGTTCCGCGACCATCACGACGGCCTCGAGCTGGCCGACAGCTACACCTTCAACCCCCACAAGTGGCTGGCCACCAACCTCGAGTGCTCGGTGATGTGGGTGGCCGACCGCGAGCCGCTGATCTCCACTCTCAGCGTGACTCCCCCCTACCTGCGCAACCCGGCGTCGGAGTCGGGGCAGGTGATCGACTACCGGGACTGGCATGCACCGCTGGGGCGGCCGTTCCGGGCCCTCAAGCTGTGGTTCGTGCTGCGCGGCTTCGGCGCGGAGGGGCTGCGGCGGATGATCCGCAACCATGTCGGCTGGGCCCGCGCCCTGGCCGAGCGGATCGACGGCCATCCGCGGCTGGAGCGCATCGCCCCGGTGCACTTCGCGCTGGTGTCGTTCGCCCACTGCGGCGGCAATGCGGCCACCGAAGCACTGGCGGCAGACATCAACGCCGACGGCCGGTTCTATGTGACCGCGTCGGAGATCGACGGGCGGCGCTTCGTGCGGATCTCGGTCGGATCGACGTGGACCACCGAGCGCGACGTGGACGCACTGTGGGACCTAGTCGCCGCCCGTGCCTGACAGGCGGCGGGACCGATGCCGGTGACCGCTCGCGACCCAACGGGTGATAGAAGGAACGACCATGAGAAGAAACCCCATGCGAGAGCGGTGGGCGTCGGGCGAGCCCGCCGTCGGCGGCTGGCTCGGCATTCCCAGCGCCTACTCGGCAGAGATGGTGGCCCGCTGCGACTTCGACTACGTCTGCGTGGACATCCAGCACGGCCTCATCGACTACAGCGACGCCTGGCGCATGCTGCAGGCCATCAACATCGGCTCGGGCACCCCGCTGGTGCGGGTGCCGTGGAACGAGCCGGGCATCATCGGCAAGAGCCTCGACGCCGGGGCCAGAGGGATCGTCATCCCCATGGTCAACACCGGGGCCGAGGCCGAGGCCGCGGTGCAGGCCTGCCGCTACGCCCCTGACGGCAGCCGCAGCTACGCCGGAACCCGGGTGGTGCGCCAGGAGGGCGGCGACTACTTCGCCGACGCCAACGCCGACGTGGCGGTGATCCCTATGGTGGAGACCATCGAAGCGGTGGCCAACCTCGACGACATCTTGTCGGTTCCGGGGGTCGACGCCGTGTACGTGGGGCCGTCGGACCTGTCGGTCAGCCTAGGTCTGAGACCGGGCAACAACGACGGCGAGCCCTCCTTCGACGCGGCGGTGGCGGCGATCCTTGACGGCTGCGCCCGCCACGGCGTAGTAGCGGGCTGCCACACCCTGTCGGAGCTGTGCCAGCTACGGGCCACCCAAGGTTTCCGCATGATCACCGCCACGTCCGACACGGTGGCGCTCACCCGGGCGCTCGAGGACGAGCTGAGCCGGGCCCGCGGCGAGGAGCCCCCAGTTCGCTCAGCCTCCATGTACTGAGAGCAGGGGCTCAGAGCCCGCTAGCCGAATCGGGCCGCACCCTCCAGCGCGGCGAGCCTCTCGCCATGGTCCATCATGTGCTCAAGAAGGCGACCATGCTCAGCCTGGGTCGCCTCGATCGCCGCAAGCCTCTCCTTCACTTCGCCAAGCTCGCCCCGCAAAGACTTCTCCAACCGACCAAGATCCTCCCTCACCTCACTGATCTCGCCCCGCAAAGACTTCTCCAACCGACCAAGATCCTCCCTCACCTCACTGATCTCGCCCCGCAAAGACTTCTCCAACCGACCAAGATCCTCCCTCGCCTCACTGATCTCGCCCCGCAAAGACTTCTCCAACCGACCAAGATCCTCCCTCGCCTCACTGATCTCGCCCCGCAAGGACTTCTCCAGGGCATCGAAGCGGGCGTCCAGGCGCTGGCCGAGGGACCGCATGTCGGACCGCATCAGCTGCATGAAGACACCGAACAGGCCCAGCAGGCCCGCGCCCAAGACGCTGATGATCGCAGCTTCCATCGTCATTCCTCCCAAAATGTAGCATGTTCAACAGTAGAGGCCATCAGGCAATAGTTGTATAACTCAACATAGCATGACAAACAAGTGGCTCACGCCTCGCCAGACGGATCTGCTGCTGGGCACATTCGTGACCGTGGCCGCCGCGACCGGGCTGGCGTCCTGGGGAGTGGGCACAGGCTGGGCTCGCTGGGTAACCGTAGTTCACGCGCTGGCCGGGCTGAGCGTTCTGGCCCTGGCCCCGGCCAAGCTCCGGGGCTCGGTCCGCACCGGGCTCAAGCGGCGCCGGGCCACCCGGTGGCTGTCGATGCTGCTCGCAGCGCTGGTGGCGGCCACCGTGGTCCTCGGAATCCTGCACGCCACCGGACTGTGGCACGGGGTGGGCTACTGGTCGGCGCTCTGGACCCATGTCCTGCTTGCCGGGCTGCTGGCCCCGCTGGTGGTCTGGCACATCGCCAGCCGTCCGAGCCGGCCCCGGGTTGCCGACCTAGACCGCAGAGCTCTGCTGGGCAGTGGGGTCGCGGTCGCGGCCGCCGGCGCCGCCTACGGGATCCAGCAGCTCGCGGTGGGCGGCAATCGGCGCTTCACGGGCTCCCACGAGATCGCCTCGTTCAACCCATCGCAGATGCCGACGACCATATGGCTCAACGACCGCTCGCCCCCGATGCCCAACTCGCCGTGGCCGCTGACTGTTGCGGGCCGGGCGGTTGCGCTGGAAGATCTGCACGCTCGATCGGCGCCCCTCGTAGCCGACCTAGACTGCACCGGCGGATGGTGGAGCCGCCAGTCGTGGGACGCGGTGCCGCTCACGGAGCTGCTGCCGCCCGCCGACGCGCCCACCCTGGAGGTCGCGTCTCTGACCGGCTACAGCCGCCTGTTCCCGGCCGGCGACGCGGCTCATCTGTACCTGGCCGTCGGCTACAACGGCGACCCTCTGCGACGGGGCCACGGCGCGCCCGTCCGGCTGGTGGCGCCGGGCCGCCGGGGCTTCTGGTGGGTCAAGTGGGTGACCCGAGTGGAGCCGATCAGCCGTCCGTGGTGGCTCCAGCTGCCTTTCCCGCTGGAGTAGCCGCGGCCTTCGCAGCGTGGCGGTAGGCGGCCCTTACTGTGGAGGCGTCGGCGCCCGGCGCGGGCTCCACATCGTCGCCGGCGCCCAGACGCCAGGCTTCGGCGGTGTCGGGAAGGCCGATGCCGAGATTCAGAGCGGCCTGCACGCACGCTCCGGTAGCCACCGCCTCCTCGGCTGCCGGGATCCGCACCGTTTCGCCCCAGCAGTCGGCGGTGACCTGGCGGTAGGCCGGACTGCGGGCCCCGCCCCCGACGAGGTGCAACCGGCCCCCGACCGACGCGCCGGCCGCGGCCAGGGCGTCGACTCCGTCGAGGAGGGCACACACCACACCCTCGTGGGCGGCCCGAGCGAGATCGGCGGGCGAGGTGTCGAACGCCAGCCCGTAGAGGGACCCGCTGGCCTCGGGCAAGTTCGGAGTCCGCTCCCCGTCGAGGTACGGCACCATCACCGCGCCGCCCGCTCCGGGAGGTGATGAGAGCGCGGCGGCTGCGAGCTCGCCGCGGTCGAGGTCCAGCCATCGAGCCAGCGCATCGGTGACCCGGGTCGCGTTCAGGGTGCAGACCAGCGGCAGATAGCCGCCGGCCGCGTCGCAGAATCCGGCCACTGCGCCAGTGACGTCGTGGGTGGGTGCGGCCGAGACCGCGCAGGCCGTGCCGGAGGTGCCCAACGACACCGCGATGTCGCCCGACCGCAGGCCCATGCCCAGCGCGGCGGCCATGTTGTCGCCGGTTCCCGCGCCCACGACGATTCCGTCGGGAAGCCCGGTGATCGCCGCTGCTGCCGGGGTGACCCGGCCGGCCGCAGCGTCGAAGGCCAGCACCTGCGGAAGCGTCGCCGTCCATTCCGACCCGGCGCGGCCTCCGACCAGATCGAGCAGGTCGGACCGATACCGGCCGGCGACCGTGTCGTACCAGCCAGTGCCGGAGGCGTCGCCCCGGTCGGTGACATGCTCGCCCGTGAGCCGCCAGGTCAAGTAGTCGTGGGGCAGTGCGAGGCGAGCGATCCTGTCCGCCACCTCGGGCTCGTTCTCGACCAGCCACGCCAGCTTGGTGACGGTGAAGGAGGCCACCGGCACCGACCCGCAGGCCGTAGCCCACCCGGCCGAGCCGAGTCGTTCGACCAGCTCGTTGGCCTGGGGCGCCGAGGTGGTGTCGTTCCACAGCTTGGCCGGGCGCACCGGCTCGCCGCGGCGGTCGAGCGCCACCAGCCCGTGCTGCTGGGCGGCCACCGACACCGCGGCCACCTCCCGCAGCCGCTCCCCGCACTGGCTCAAGGCTTCCCCAAGTGCTCGCCACCAGGCCCGGGGGTCCTGCTCGCTGCAGGGCGGATCGGCGGGCGGGTGGTGAGCCCGACCGGCGGCGACCACCTGGCCCGTGTCGAGTTCGCGCAGCTCGACCTTGGTCGACTGGGTGGAGGAATCGACCCCGGCCACTAGCACGGTCATGGCCGCGGCCCGATCCGTGTGCTGTCCGCCACCGCAATGACCGCCGATGGCGCGCCTAGAGGGCGCGCAAGTAGGTGAGCGCCGGTCGCGTCGCAGCGGGGTCATTCCCGCTCTTGTTCGCGGCGCTCACGGGCCGCCCAAACCCCGACAACACAGCCCACGGCCTCGCCCGCATGAGCCGGACTCGCTCACCCATTCGCTCGGCCTCTCAGCGGACCCGCTCGATGTAGCGGTTGACCAGACCCTCCAGCGCCTCTTGGCGTCCCGAGCGGGGCGAAGGGTCGATCTCGCCTTCGGCCACCCGGCGGTGCAGATCGGTCAGCGACCGCTGCCCCGAGATGATGGCTCGTCCCAGTTCGCTGTCCCAGTCCCGGTAGCGGGCGGCCCGCAGTTCCTCCAGCGCGCCGTCGGTCCACATGGCGTGGGCTGCCAGCAGCGATCGGGCCAGCGTGTCGATCCCGCCGATGTGGCCGTGGAACAGGTCGGTGCGGTCGATCGACTGGCGCCTCAGCTTGGTGTCGAAGTTGAAGCCGCCGGTGGTGAATCCCCCGGCTCTCAGGATCTCGTACACGCCCAGCGCCATCTGGTCCACCGAGTTGGGGAACTGGTCGGTGTCCCAGCCCAGCCGGTCGTCGCCCCGGTTGGCGTCAACCGATCCGAAGATCCCGGCCGCGGCCGCCACCGCCACCTCATGGGCGAAGTCGTGGCCCGACAGGGTGGCGTGGTTGACCTCGATGTTGACCTTCACTTCGTCGGCCAGCCCGTAGCGCTGCAGGAAGGCGTGCACCGTTGCGCTGTCGTGGTCGTACTGGTGTTTGACCGGCTCCTGTGGCTTGGGCTCGATCAGGATGGTGCCGTCGAAACCGATGCGGTGCTTGTGCTCCACCACCATGGTCAGGAACCGCCCGAGATGGTCGAGCTCCCGGCCCACGTCGGTGTTGAGCAGGGTGTCGTAGCCCTCCCGTCCGCCCCACAGCACGTAGTTGGCCCCGCCGAGGCGGTGGGTGGCCTCCAGACAGTTGCGGACCTGGGCCGCGGCCCGGGCGAACACCTCAGGGTCCGGGTTGGTGGCCGCTCCGGCCATGTAGCGGGGATGCCAGAAGAGTCGGGCCGTCCCCCACAGCAGCCGCACACCGGTGCGCTCCATGTGGGCTGCGGCCTCGTCGACCATGGCGGCGAGGTTGGCGGACTCCTCCGCGAACGAGGAGCCCTCGGGAGCGATGTCGTGGTCGTGGAAGCAGAAGAACGGCACGCCGAGCTTCTCGAAGAACTCGAACGCAGCCGCCATCTTGGTGCGGGCCGCGGCCATCGGATCGAGTCCAGGGTTCAGCCAGGGCCGGTCGAAGCCGCCGTCGCCGAACACGTCGTTGCCCGGCCAGTTGAACGAGTGCCAGTAACAGACCGCGATGCGCAGGTGCTCGGCCATGGTGCGCTCGCCCACGGTCCGGTCGGCGTCGTACCAGCGGTAGGTCAGCGGATCGTCGCTGTCGGGCCCGCCGAAGCGGATCGGCTCGGCGACCTCGGTGAAGAACTCGGCCACGGCGCGATACTAGAACCCCCGTCGTCACAATCCCGGTTCCTATGGTCGCGTCGTGGAGGCCGGGCGAACAGGGAGCGGCTGGTGCAGATTCTCCCAAGAGAACGCGCAAACCGGGGCAAGCCTGTCGCGTCGCAGCGGGGTCATTCCCGCTCTCGTTCGCTCTGCTCACGGGCCGCCCGGGCCACGGCCTCGTCCCTAGGGTCCGGATTCGCTCGCCGATTCGCTCGGCCCCTAGGGCGTCGAGCGAGACCGTGTGAGATGACCGGGCTGGCTCCGCTCACCTACACGCTCGGCCTCTTGGGGATCGGGACGGTAGCGGTGATGATCGCCGCCGGGTGCTCGGGCACGGCCGCGCCGCTGACTGGGCCGGCGGTCGAGCCTGCCGGCACTGTCGGTCCGCAGGCAGGAACCTTGATGCCCGCGCCGCGAGCGGCCCTCGATCCCGACGGGGCCTTCATAGCGGTGGCGGCCGGGTTCTGGCACACCTGTGCGATCCGCGCCGGCGGCGCCATCGAATGCTGGGGCGTCAACGAGAGCGGCGCGCTGGACGCTCCGGAGGGCCGGTTCACCGCGCTGACGGCGGGCGACAGCCACAGCTGCGCCATCAGGACCGACGGCACCATCGAATGCTGGGGCAGCAGCCTGCTGGGAAGGCTCGAGGCGCCCGACGGCCGTTTCGTGGCGGTGTCCGCCGGCGGGGACCAGACGTGCGCGCGGCGCCACGACGGCGACATCGAGTGCTGGGGAGGCTCAAACCGCGAGCTGCTGACACCGCCCGGCGGACACTTCGCGGCCGTGGCTGCCGGGGGCGGGCACGCCTGCGTGCTGCGGGGCGGCGGCACCGTGCAGTGCTGGGGCGACAGCAAGGCGGGTCAGTCCGAGGCTCCCACAGGGCGCTTCACCGACCTCGCCGCGGGCGCTGACCACACCTGCGGCCTGCACACCGACGGATCGATCCAATGCTGGGGCTCGGATTTTCTGGGCAAGGCACGACCGCCCGACGGACGCTTCACCATGGTCGCGGCCGGCATCGACCACACCTGCGCGGTGCGCGCCGACGGGGCGGCGCGGTGCTGGGGCTCCAATGCCCACGGCGCGGCCGCCGCGCCCGAAGGCCGATTCCAGATGCTGTCTGTCGGCGCCGACCACACCTGCGGCCTGCGCGTCGACGGCTCGATCCAGTGCTGGGGACGCCGTTTTGGCGCGGGCGCCGATCCGCCCGGCGGACAGTTCGATGCGCTGGCGGCCGGCGGCAGCCATACCTGTGGACTGCGCGCCAACGGTTCGATCCAGTGCTGGGGCTCGGATCTGGTGGGGCAGACGGAGGCGCCGGCCGGGCGCTTCGAGGCGCTCGCCACCGGCAGCTACTTCGCTTGCGGACTGAGCTCTGGGAGCGATGGCGATGTCGTGTGTTGGGGATTCGACCGCTTCGGCGTTCTCGATCCGCCGCCGGGACCGTTCACGGCCGTGACGGCCGGCATCGGGCATGCCTGCGCGCTGCGGTCCGACGGCGCGGTGCAGTGCTGGGGATCTAACTCCCACGGTCAGACCGACGCTCCGAGCGGCGTCTTCACGGCTGTCTCGGCGGGGAGCAGCCACACCTGCGGAATCCTCGCCGCCAGTGAAGTCGAGTGCTGGGGCAACCCCGATCAGTCTCCGGCGGGATCGTTCATCGCGGTTGCGGCCGGCGACCGCCGCACCTGCGGGTTGCAGGCCTCCGGCGCCGTCACCTGCTGGGGCGCCGACTCTCAGGGAAGCCTCAGCGCGCCCGACGGCGAGTATGTCGCCGTCTCTTCCGAGGTTCACTCGTGCGGACTGCGCACCGACCGGGCGGTTGAATGCTGGGGTTGGACCGAAGCCACGCCCGAAGGGGCGTTCGCCGCGGTAGAGGTCGGCGAGGGATACGCCTGCGGGTTGCGGCCCGACGCCACCGTCGAGTGTTGGGGCAAACTGCGGGCACCGCCCGAGGGCGTGACCCACACGGGCTGAACCTCGAACAAGACAGGCAAGTCGGTGATGCGATGACGAACGCGCTATTGGGGGCAGTGGAGGCGGGCGGGACCAAGTTCCGGGCTGCGGCCACCTCCACCGACATGACCATCGTCGAGTCCGTGCTGATCCCCACGTCGGACCCCGATACCACGCTGGGCGCCGTAGCCGAGTTCTTCGCCGCCGCCGGGCCGGTGGCCGCGCTGGGGATCGCCTCGTTCGGGCCGGTCGATCTTGATCCTGACTCACCCGGCTACGGTTCGATCACCGACACGCCCAAGCCGCTCTGGTCGGGGGTGCCGATTCTGGGCCGGCTGTCGGAGTCGCTAGGGGTGCCGGCCGACATCCAGACCGACGTGGAAGCAGCCGCGGTGGCCGAGCAGGTGCTAGGGCCCGAGCGGCCCGTGAGCGCGGCTAGCGACAGCGGGGATCCCGCCGATTCCCGGCTGCGGCGGCTCGCCCACGTCACGGTGGGCACCGGCATCGGCGCCGCGGTGGCGTTGGACGGCAAGCCCTTCCGGGGACGGCACCACAGCGAACTGGGACACATCCCGGTGCGCCGCGTCGCCGGCGACGACTATCCGGGGCACTGCCCGTTCCATCGCGACTGCCTGGAGGGGATGGCCTGTGGACCGGCCATGGCCGAGCGCCGGGGCGTCGCCGCTTCCGACATGGACGGCCGTGACGACATCTGGCGCCTGGAGGCCACATACCTGGCCCAGCTTGTTCGGGTGCTCGTCTACTCGTTCGCCCCCGATCGCATCGTGTTCGGAGGCGGGGTGGGCGGCCAGCCAGGCCTGGCGGAGATGATCGGGGCGGCGAGCCGCGCCGACCTCGGCGGCTACGCCGACTACACCGCAGGCGACGGCGGGTTCGTGACCGCCCCCGCCCTGGGCAACGACTCCGGCCTGCTGGGCGCCGCGCTGCTGGCCCGCTCCCTGCTCCCCGACGCCGTCGTCATGGCTTGAAGAAGGCGGGGCTGGTGGCCTCAGCCGGGATCTCGGCCAGCGGTGTGGCGACCTGCTCCACGGTGGGACCGTGGGCCGCGGCCAGCGGGGCGAGCCGGTCGAGGTCGAAGCCGTACAGCTCGGCCGCGTTGGTGGCCAGCACCGCTCGCAGGTCGGCCTCGCCCCAGTTGCTGAAGGCCCGCTGGAGGCTGGCCAGCGAGTAGGGGTAGGTGCCCTCGTGGTGGGGATAGTCGCTGCCCCACATGGCCTTGTGCACCCCGATGCTGCGGATGGCGGCCGCCTCGCCCGGCGAGGGGAAGCTGGCCCCGATCCACACGTTGCGCTCGAAGTACTCCGACGGCTTGAGCGGCAGCACAATGTCGGCCGCGAAGCCCAGCTCGCCGACCCGCCCGCTGCGCATCTGGCGATGGTATCCGTCCATGCGGCGCAGCTCCTCCACCAGCCACCCCACGCCCTGCTCGGTCATCACGTAGCGCAACGCCGGGAAGCGCTCGAACACCCCCGACATGATCAGGTGGGCCAGGTTGCGGTGGGCGAAGAACGGCACCTCCATCAAGAACACCACGCCGGCCGCGGGCGAGTCGCCATAGTCGGGGCCGCCGCTGCCGCCGTGCTGGGTCATGACCAGGTTGAGGTCGGCGGCTGCGGCCCACAGCCGGTCCCAGCGGGGATCCCAGTAGCCGGGGAGGTCGCTGTCGGGCGGGATGTGGGGCAGCAGAAAGCTGCGGAACCCCTCGGCCGCGGCCCACTGGAGGGTGGCCACCGCGTCGTCGAGATCCTCAACGAAGATCTGGGGCAGGCCGCAGCGCTGGTCCGGGTAGCGGGCGCACCAGTCGCGCAGCCAGCGGTTGTGGGCGGCGATCCCCGCCAGGCGGCGCTCGTAGTCGGCCCGGCCCGACGGCGGCCGGGCGATCAGGGCGCCGGTGGGATAGAAGGGCGGCACGGTGTTGGGGAAGGTGATCTCGGCCACGATGCCGTCGGCGTACTGCTCCGACAGCCTCCGCTCGTCGTCCCAGTTGCGGGACCGGCCGTCGTCTTGCAGGTCGCGGTAGGGATTTCGGTAGGCGCCCCGCCACTGCTTGAACTCGTCTCGCCAGGCCGGGTCGAGATATTCCTCGTAGGCGGCCATGTTGCCCCCGGCGTGGCAGTCCGAGGAGATGATGGTGTAGCGCTCCCCGACTGTGCCCATGGGCCGATGCTCCTTCGTGTCGGTGTCGCGGCGGCGGCTCGAAGTGTAAGCGCCGCATCCGGGCCGGCGCGGTGGCGACCGGCGGCGCGGCGGCGGCTCGCACCCGACTCGATGTGTACGCTTTTCGCGCCACAGCGGCGATAGGACCGAGACAGCCCGACATGATCAACGCAGAGGTCGTGCATGCGGCCGGAGCCGGCCTGGGCGAGGGCTGCGTCTGGTCGCCGGTGGAGGATCTGCTGGTGTGGGTGGACATCCTGGGCCGGTGCGTGCACCGCTTCGATCACCGCACCGGCCAGCCGGTCGGGTCGTGGCGCTACCAGGACACGGTGAGCAACGCCGCCCCCCGCGTCGGCGGCGGCCTGGCGCTCGGCCTGGGGGCCTCGGTGGCGCTCACCGACACCGCCGGCGCGGTGGAGACCGTGATCGAGCTGCCGGGCGAGCCCGGCTCGAACCGCACCAACGACGGCGCCGTCGACCCGCGGGGCCGGCTGTTCCAGGGAACCATGAGCCACGTCGAGCCCGGCTCGCCGGTGGCGGCGCTGCACCGGGTGGACCGCGACGGCACCGCCCGCCGGGTGCTGGACGACGTGATGATCTCCAACGGCATCGGCTGGAGCCCGGACGAGTCCACCATGTACTACATCGACACGCTGACCTTCCGGGTGGACCGCTTCGACTACGACGCTGACACCGGCGAGATCGAGGGCAGGCGCCCATTCATCACCTTCGACGGCAGTTTCGGCGGCCCCGACGGCATGACGGTCGATGCCGAGGGCTGCCTGTGGGTGGCGATGTTCGGCGGCTTCAATGTGCAGCGCTTCTCGCCCGACGGCGAGCCGCTGGAGACGGTGGTCACCCCGGACGCCCCCCAGACCACCTGCTGCTGCTTCGGCGGCCCCGACCTCGACACCCTCTACATCACCACCGGACAGGAGCCGATCGCCGGGGTTCCCACCGAGGGCGAGCCGAACTCCGGCGCCCTGTTCGCCGCCGACGTCGACGCAGTGGGCCTGCCCACCAACCTGTTCGCCGGCTAGTCCAGAAGGCGGTGACATCGGACACACTGCCACCCATCGAGCCGGGGCGCTGCGTATATTCGAGTCCGCCCCCGGCCGCCTTCGGAAAGACCGCGCTGCGATGACAATCGAGCTTGCCCCGCTCCCCTACCCGCTCGACGGGCTGGCGCCCCACATCACCGAGCGCACCCTGGGCTTCCACTACAACCGCCACCACGCTGGCTACGTCGCCAACCTCAACAAGATGATCGCGGGCTCGCCCCACGAGCACGCCTCGCTGGAGGACATCGTGGCTGTGGCCGACAAGCCCTCAGCGCTGTTCAACAACGCAGCCCAGGCCTGGAACCACGCCTTCTACTGGAACTCGATGACCCCGTGCGGACTGGAGGCCCCGTCAGCCGAACTGCTGGCCGCGCTGGAGGAAAGCTTCGGCTCGCTGGATGCCTTCAACACCGAGTTCGCTGCCGCGGCGGCAGGCAACTTCGCATCGGGCTGGACGTGGCTGGTAGCCGACGGGAGCGGCCTGAGCATCGTCAACACCGACGACGCCGACACCCCGCTGCGCCACGGCCAGCACCCCCTGCTGACCATCGACGTGTGGGAGCACGCCTACTACCTCGACTATCAGAACGCCCGCCCCGCCTACGTGGAAGCCTTCGTGGAGCACCTGATCAACTGGCAGTTCGCCTCCACCAACTACGCCACCCACAGCTGAGCGAACGGGTGCTCCTGCCCGACAGCTGCACAGCCCAGTCGGCCTCACTGAGGCGCCTTGGCAAATGGGGCGGTTGTGAGCGTCTCTTGCGGATCGCGCTCCGTAGCATGCGAGAGCCGGAGCGGCTCGCTCACGTCGTTAGCAGGGAAGCAGCGAGTCGCTCCGGCACTTGGCCCTACTGTACCTGCTTGCGAGGCACGGTCACAAGCTCATGGAGAGGCCGGGGATAAATCCCTGATCGCCCCGCCCCAGTTGTTCAGTCGTCTACTAGGAGCTCTATCAGGGCGCTGGTGTCCCAGCGGCCTCGGCCCTGGCGCTGGAGGCGGGCGTAGTGCTGGTCGATCACCGCGGTCAGCGGCAGGGTGGCGCCGATGCGCTCGGCCTCGGCGAAGCAGATGGCCAGATCTTTGCGCATCCAGTCGAGCGCGAAGCCGAAATCGAACTCGCGGCGGGCCATGGTCGATCCCCGGTTGGCCATCTGCCACGACCCGGCCGCTCCCTGTGAGATCGTGGCCAACACCTGCTCGACGTCGAGTCCGGCCCGGCGGGCGAAGTCGATCCCCTCGGCCAGGCCCTGCACCAGCCCTGCAATACAGATCTGGTTCACCATCTTGGTGCGCTGGCCGCTGCCGGGGCCGCCCAGCAGGGTGACCGCCTTGGCGTAGGCGTCGATCACCGGCCGGGCCCGTTCGAAGTCGCCCCGCTCGCCGCCGCACATGACGGTGAGCGCGCCGTTCTCGGCGCCGGCCTGACCGCCGGAGATCGGCGCGTCCACGAAGCCGACGCCCCGCTCGCCCGCAGCCTCATGCAACTGGAGGGCCAGGCCGGCCGAGGCGGTGGTGTGATCGACCAGCACCGACCCCGGCGCCATCGACTCCAGCGCTCCGCCGTCGGCCAGCGTCACCGAGCGCACGTCGTCGTCGTTGCCCACGCACACGAACACGAACTCGGCCCCGGCGACCGCCCCGGCCGGTGTGGCCGAGGCCGTGCCGCCGTGCTCGGCCACCCACGCCTCGGCCCGAGACGCGGTGCGGTTGTAGACGACGACCTGATGGCCGGCCGCGACCAGGTGGCCGGCCATCGGATAGCCCATGACCCCCAGTCCAATGAATGCGCAATCGACCATCGCTGCTCCTTCAAGTGCGTCCAGCCCCGGCTACCTTAGAGCGAGCGCAAATAGGTGAGAGCCGGTCGCGTCGCAGCGGGGTCATTCCCGCTCTTGTTCGCTGCGCTCACGGGCCGCTCGGGCCACGGCCTCGCCCGCATGGGCCGGAATTGCTCACCTATCCGCTCGGCCTCTTGCGCGGCACTCCGGCTCGGGTCGGGGCGCTGCGCCCAGCCAAGACCTGCCGTCTTACAATGGAGCCTTCGCCGTCGGAACCTTCGGAGGCTTGGCCGTGGCCCCAGCAGCGAGTCCATGCACCGATCCGGTGGCCCTGAACCTGTGGCACCCGATATCCGCCACCGCCGAGGTGGAGCCGGGCCGGATACACACCACGCAACTGCTCGGCGATGCGGTCAGCTACACCCTCGATAGCGACGGCCAGCCGGTGGTGTGGCGGGCCGATCCGACCCTGCGCCCCGGCATGCCCGTCGAAGCGGCACAGATCAGCGACCGCCTCCCGGCCATCGACCGCTACTGCCACCTCTGGACCTCCTACGGCGAGCCGCCCGACCGGCTGTTCTCCATCCCCGAGTTCGACGAACCCGACCGCCGCATCCTCGCCGCCGGCTCGATCGGGGTTCGCACCTCGGCGCCCCGCGCCGTCGAGAACTTCCTGGACATGGGCCACTTCCCCTACGTCCACACCGGCATTCTGGGCATCGAACCCCACACCGAGGTGGTCGAGTACGACGTCGAGATCACCGACGACAACGAGGTTCTGGCCACCCGCTGCCAGTTCTTCCAGCCGATGGCCGCGCTGACCGCCACCACCGGACAGATGACCGATTACATCTACCGGGTGCCGCATCCCTACGTGGCCATGCTCTACAAGACGGCGCCGCCGGACCCCAGCCGCCTCGACGCCATCGCCATCTTCGTGCAGTCGGTGACCGAGGAGCAGATCGTGGCCCACAACTTCTTGTGCATGGTCGACCAAACCAACACCGACTCCGATCTGAAGACCTTCCAGCAGAAGATCTTCGGGCAGGACAAGCCCATCCTCGAGAACCAGGTCCCGCGGCGCCTTCCCATCGCCCCCTGGGCCGAGACCCCGATCCGAGCCGACAAGTCCTCGATCATGTATCGCCGGTGGCTGGCCGATCTCGGCATCGCCTACGGCGTCATCCCAGAGGCCGCATGACGCGACATTCGGTCCGTGGTGCGGCCGAGTTGTTGGGAGCGCTGTAGCTCTGTGACGGCGGGCTGAGGTGGGCTACTGGCGCGGCCTGGCCGGATTCCTGGTGGTGCTTGCACTGATGGTGGTGGCCGCGTCGTGGCTGATCCGCGAGACCCCCAACCTCATCGACAGCGCGCCTGCGGCCTCGAACAATGACGCGGCCGTCTCGCCGCCACCGCCGGACCCGCTACCGGAGCCTGAGCCGTCTCCGGTCGCCGAACCGCCCGGCCCGGAGGAGGTTGTGGATGCGGCGGTCATCGAGGCTGCCATCGAGTTGGCGACCCAGCCGGCACCGGCGGAGCCGCCTTCGGTGCAGGAGGCCTGCGTGAGGCTCGGCGGCAATTGGCGCACCGATTCGGGCGGCTGGTGCGATCTTCCGCTGCCGTCGGCCGAGCCGGTGTCGGACACGGCCGTCTTGCACGCCGACATGCGGGTCCCGTGCCCGCAGCCGCTCGAGAAGATCCTCGAACAGGTCGTGGCGGACGACATCGGCGGCGACGAGATGCGCATCTACCTGCTGTATCGCAGCGTCGACGACGCCCTCGAAGAGCTGTCCGCCAACGACGACACCAGCGGCGACGTTCAGCTCATCGCCGACGGGCTGCGACGGGTGGAGGCCGACATGCGCCAACGGGCCGCCCTGCAGCGAGCCGACCTCGGCGTCGAGTCGTTCCTGCCCATGCAGCGTCGGCCCGCGGCCGGAGTGATCGGGTCGGGATTCGGACTTCGGGTCCATCCCGTCACCGGCTACTGGTCGCAGCACAACGGCGCCGACATGCGGGGCGACACCGGCGATCCTGTGATCGCCGTGATCGACGGCGTGGTGCTGTCCGCCCAGCCCTGCCCGTTCTACGGCAACACGGTCGTGTTGTATCACGGTGCCGGGTTCGCGACCCTCTACGCCCATCTGGACTCGTTCGCGGTCGCTGTCGACGACGAGGTGACCGCGGGCACACTGCTGGGTGCGATGGGATCGACCGGCCGATCCACCGGCCCGCACCTGCATTTCGAGACCCGCGTCGACGGAGTGGCCATCGACCCGGCGCCCTTCATGCCCCCGAGCACAACCCCGGCAGAGCCAGCCTGAACTGATTCTCTCCCCTTGCCGGTCGGGGTGAGGGATCTGGCGGTGCCCGGGGTGGGACTCGAACCCACATGCCCGTTAGGGCAGCCCGTTTTAAGCGGGCCGCGTCAGCCAATTGCGCCACCCGGGCTCCTCCTCTCACCGTACCGCTAGGCGGCGGCCGAGTTGTGTCGGAGCCGGGCCGGCGGAGCGGAATCGGCCACCTCCGTGCGGAGCTCGAGCGCTCCCGGATCGTGTTCTCCGTCCACCGCCAGCCACAGGGCGGACCGCGCCAGGTCGGCCCGAGCACCGACCAGGCCGTTGGACACCACTATCCCCTCGACCATGTCGGCCAGCACCGCCCCCCGAGGCCGGTCCCGCAGTCGGATCGACACCACCGGCGATCCGTTGCGCCGCCGGATCGAGCGGTCGAGGTCGCCGCGGGGCGGAGGGCTGGCGAACACCGGCGCGACCAGGCCGCGCAGCTGCGCCGCCCGGGCCAGCGAGCGGGCTGCGGAACCGAAGTCGAGCGATGTCATTCCCACGAGAACTATGGTCGCGCCGGGGTGTGACAAAGCCCCCTTGCCCGCCCCGGAGCCCCATGCACGCCGACCAGTTGAACCCAGCTCAACAGGAGGTCGTGGACCTGCTCGGCGCCCCTATGGACGAGCGCCCCACCTTCGACCCGGGCCTGCGCGACGAGCTGCGCGCCCTGCTCGAGGAGGGCCTGGCCCCGCTGGTGCCCATCATCGAGTCCGACCGGTTCAGCGACGATGTGCTGTACCTGAGCAAGCACCGGCTCGCCCAGGCTCACGGATGCGAGCGGAAGTTCACCGCCGAGCTGTCCGAGCCGTTCCAATGGTCGCCCCCCATCGCCCGGGGGACCATCACCCACAAGGCGATCGAGCTGTCGGTCCACTGGCAGGGCGAGGCGTCGCCGCTGGCGCTGGTGGACGAGGCCATGGCCCGCCTTGAGAACGCCGACAGGAGCATCGCCGACTACCTGACCGGCTGCGACCCAACCGAGCGGGCCGAGTTGCGGGCCGAGTCCGCCGCGGCCACCACCCAGTTCGCGGAGTGCTTCCCGCCGCTCAAGGCGAAGTGGCGCCCGGCGACCGACAGCCCGATACGAGCCGAGCTGTGCGCAGGGCGGGTCGTGCTGTCGGGCAAGCCCGACCTGACGCTGGGCCAACCGGCCGCAACGGTGGCCGGCAAGGTGATAATCGACTTCAAGACCGGCCGGTTCTCGCCCGCGCACCGCGAGGACCTGCGCTTCTACGCGCTGGTCGAAGCCCTGCGCATCCTGCCGCCCCGCCTGCTCGCCACCTACTACCTAGACCAGGCCCGGTTCCATCCCGAGGAGGTCACCCGCGACCTGCTGCTGTCGGCCGCCGAGCGGGTCATCGACGGCGCCCAGCGCTACGCAGAGCTGGCCTCCGGCCGCCGCGAGCCGACGGTGGCGCCCGGCCCGGCCTGCAAGTGGTGCCCGGCCCAGTCCGACTGCGACGAGGGCATCGCGTACCTCGAAGACGCCCCGGACGCACCCGCCGACTGGTAACCCACCAGCGACCGAGCCGGGGCGGCTAGCTGGGCGTCGTTCTTCGCGGCGGGCGGGGCGGTGACGGGGTGGTCGGATGGACTTCGGGCGCCACCTGCGGGGAGTACTCCCCCACCTCCACGTCCAGGTGCCGCAACCAGCCCGAGACATGCAGCGCGGCCGTTCCCCCCAGCAGCAGCGCGCCGTACACGCCGAAGGCGGGACGGGGGCCGACCGCCTCGATCAGCTGGCCCAGCACCAGCTGGCCCAGAGGATTGGACGACATCAGCACCATCACATACAGCGACATCACCTGCGTTCTCCGCTCCTCATCGACTTGGAGCTGCACTGCGGTGTTGAGCGCGCTGGCCGAGGCGAGATGGGCGGCCCCGATCAGCGCCAGCGGCACCAGGTACAACCCGAACGAGGGTGCCACGGCCAGCGCCGCGACGCCCGCGCCGTACACGGTGAGCGCCACCCGCTGGATGCGCGACCGCGGCACCCGACCGCCCAGCGAAGCCACCAGCGGCGCGGCCGCCACCGCGCCCACTCCGAGCATGGTGAGCATCAGTCCGAACCCGCCCGGCCCCCGATCGAACACGTCCTCGGCGAACACCACGGTGAGCACCTGGATCGGCAGCCCGGCCGCCCCGATGAGCGAGACCGTGGCAAAGGCGACCACCAGTCCCCGGCGCGCCAACACGTACCGGGCCACGTCCAGCGTGTTGCGGATCAGCCTCAGGCTCGGAGTGCCGACCGCCGATCCCGTCTTGCGAGACTCGACTCTGGTCAGCACCAGCACCACTGCACCGGCACCAGCCGCGCTCACCCAGAACGCTGCCGCCGGACCGGCCGCGGCCACGGTGATCCCGCCCAGCATCGGGCCGACCAGCCGTGAGCTGTTGAACTGCGCCGAGTTCAAGGTCACTGCGTTGAGCAGGAGTTCGCGGGGCACCAGCTCGCTCACAAAGGCTTGCCACACGGGCAGGTTGAGCCCTCCGGCCATCCCCGAGGCCACGGCCAGCGCCACATAGGCGGCCGGCGACCGCACCCCCTGCGCCCACGACAGGGCCATGGCCACCGACACCAGGCCCATCAGCGACTGCGAGACCATCAGCACCTTGCGCCTCGGATAGTGGTCGGCCACCATTCCCGCCACTGGCGCCATCACCGCCATGGCTGCGAACTGCCCGAATCCGGCGAAGCCGACCCAGCCCGGACTGGCGGTGAGATCCCACACCACCGCGGGCAGGGCCACGAACTGGAACCATCGGGCCGAGTTGGCGGTGACCCCTCCGAACCAGAAATAGCGGAAGCTGCGGTGGCCGAAGGAGGCGAACGCCGCGGGGGGCATCGAAGCACCGTACCGCTGCCGACCCGGGCTGCACCGCCGGCCAGAAACCCCGATACCCGGCGGCAGGGCAGCGGGTGAGAGGGCCGTGTCTCGGTTCACACCGTGGGCCGGCTACCGGCCATACTGCGGGCCATGTCTTATGTGATGATCGACGTGTCCGACGGCGTGGCCCGAATCACGCTGAACGATCCCGGCAAGCGCAACGCCATCAACCAGGCCATGAACGACGAACTGGTCGCCGCCCTCGACGAGCTCGAGCCCGACCCGGCCGTCGGCGCGCTGGTGGTGACCGGCGCGGGCAAGGGCTTCTGCGCGGGCGCCGATCTCGACGACCTGCTGGCCGCCAAGACCACCGGCATAACTCGCATCTACGAGGGATTCCTGCGGGTGGCCCACTCGCCGCTGGCCACCGTGGCCGCGGTGAACGGCGCCGCGGTGGGTGCGGGCATGAACATGGTGCTGGCCTGCGACATCGTGCTGGCCGGGCGCCGCCACGCCCGCTTCGACTCGCGCTTCCTGCAGATCGGCCTGCATCCCGGCGGCGGCCACACCTGGCGACTGCGGCAGGTCACCGACCGCACCACCGCCATGGCCATGGTGGTGTTCGGCGAGGTGCTGTCCGCCGACGAGGCCCGGCACGCCGGGCTGGCCTACCAGGCAGTCGACGACGACGGGTTGCTGGAGCGGGCCCACGAGCTGGCCGCCCGGGCCGCGGCCCAGCCCAAGGAGCTGGTGGCCCGCACCAAGGCCACCATCTTGTCGCTGGACGAGATCGCCGACTCGGCCGCGGCGGTCAACCACGAGCTGCACCCGCAGCTCTGGTCGATGGACCAGCCCGCCTTCACCGACCTGGTGCGCCGGCTCCAGTCGCAAATCACCTCTGACAGTTCGACCGAATAGCGGCCGCAGGAGGCCCGACAGTCGCGGCCCGCGGCCTGTAGTGTCGTCGCTCGCCGAGGCATCGGTCGCGAGCTGAGGGGAGGCCATGCAGAAGCTCCTGGTCGCCAACCGCGGCGAGATCGCTATCCGGGCCTTCCGGGCCGCCACCCAGCTCGGCATCCGCACCGTCGCCATCCTCCCCATCGAGGAGGAGCGCAGCGGGGCGCTGCACCGCATCAAGGCCGACGAAGCCTACGTGATCGGCGAGCCGGGCCGGCCGGTGAGGGCCTACCTCGACCACGAGGCCATCGTGGCCAAAGCCGTCGAGGTCGGCGCCGACGCCGTGTACCCCGGCTACGGCTTCCTATCGGAGAGCCCCGACCTGGCCGCGGCCTGCGCCGCCGCGGGATTGACGTTCGTGGGGCCGAGCGCCGCGGTGCTGAGGCTGACCGGCAACAAGATGCGGGCCCGCCGCGCCGCCGAGGAGGCCGGGCTGCCGGTGCTGCGCCAGTCGCCGCCGGTGGAGGATCCCGACGCGGCCGAGGCCCACGCGGCGCAGATCGGCTTCCCGCTGTTCGTGAAGGCCTCCTCCGGCGGCGGGGGCCGGGGCATGCGCCGGGTGGAGCATCCCGACGCTCTGGCCGAGGCGGTGCAGGCGGCCCAGCGCGAGGCGGGCAGCGCTTTCGGCGACTCCACCGTGTTCCTAGAGGAGGCTATGACCGGCGTCCGCCACATCGAGGCCCAGGTTCTGGCCGACACCGCCGGCGGAGTCGTCCACCTCTACGAGCGGGACTGCTCGGTGCAGCGGCGCTTCCAGAAGGTGGTCGAGATGGCGCCGGCCAGGGATCTCGACGCCGCGGTGCGCGACCGCCTGCTGGCCGACGCGGTGCGGTTCGCGTCGGCCATCGGATACGCCAACGCGGGCACGGTCGAGTTCCTGGTGGACGGCGCCGGCCGCTACGTGTTCATCGAGATGAACCCCCGCATCCAGGTCGAGCACACCGTGACCGAGGAGGTCACCGACGTAGACCTGGTCGAGTCGCAGCTGCTGATCGCCTCGGGCGCCACCCTGCCCGATCTGGGCCTAACCCAGGACGAGATCAGCCTGCGAGGCTTCGCCCTCCAGTGCAGGGTTACAGCTGAGGATCCCTCCAACGACTTCCGCCCCGACACCGGCAGGATCGTGGCCTACCGGCCGGCCAGCGGCGCGGGCGTGCGCCTCGACGGCTGCGTCTACCAGGGTGTGGAGATCACCCCCCACTTCGACTCGATGATCGAGAAGGTCACCTGCCGGGGCAAGGACTTCTCCACCGTGGTGCGCCGCATGCAGCGCACGCTGGCCGAGTACCGGGTGCGGGGGGTGTCGACCAACCAGCCCTACCTGCAGGCCATCCTGGCCGACGACCAGTTCCGGGCCGGGCCGGTCACCACCAGCTTCATCGACGACCGCCCCGAGCTGACCGCGGCGTCGGTGGGCGCCAACCGGGCCACCCGGCTGCTGCGCTACCTGGCCGACGTCACCGTCCATCTCCCCCACGGACCGGCCCCCACCCGGGTCAGCCCCGACGCCAAACTGCCCGAGGTCCGCACCGGCGGGCCCCCGGCGGGGTCACGCCAGCGGCTGCTGGAACTCGGACCGGAGAAGTTCGCGGCCGAACTGCGGGCCGCCGGGCCGGTGCAGGTCACCGACACCACCCTGCGCGACGCCCACCAGTCCATCCTGGCCACCCGGCTGCGCACCATCGACCTGGTGGCCGGCGCCCGCGAGATGGCCCATGCCATGCCAGAACTGCTCAGCCTGGAGTGCTGGGGAGGGGCCACCTTCGACGTGGCTCTGCGGTTCCTGCACGAGGATCCCTGGGAGCGGCTGGCCCAGATCCGGGAGGCCGCGCCCAACATCTGCACCCAGATGCTGCTGCGGGGCCGCAACACGGTGGGCTACTCGCCCTACCCGGACTCGGTGGCGGACCATTTCGTGGCCGAGGCGGCCGCCACCGGCATGGACATATTCCGCGTCTTCGACGCCTTCAACTCCATCGACCAGATGCGGCCCGCCATCAGCGCCGTGCTGGAGGCCGGAGCGGTCGCCGAGGGGACGATCTGCTACTCGGGCAACCTGTCGAGCCCTGCCGAGAAACTCTATACTCTCGACTATTACTTGAGAGTTGCCGAGGAGCTGGTAGAGGCCGGCTCCCACATTCTTTGCATCAAGGACATGGCCGGGCTGTTGCGGGCCGGCGCAGCGACCACGCTGGTGACCGCGCTGCGGGAGCGCTTCAACCAGCCGGTGCATCTCCACACCCACGACACCGGCGGAGGCCAGCTCGCCGCCTACCTGGCCGCCATAGAAGCCGGAGTGGACGCGGTGGACGCGTCGGCGCCGCCGCTGTCGGGCATGACCTCGCAGCCGTCGATCGCCTCGGTGGTGGCCATGACCGACGACACCGAGCGGGCCACCGGCCTCGACCTCGACGCCATCGGCGACCTGGAGCCCTACTGGGAGGCGGTGCGCGGGGTGTACGCCCCCTTCGAGGCGGGCCTGCAGTCGCCGACGGGCACCGTCTACCGCCACGAGATCCCCGGCGGGCAGCTCTCGAACCTCCGCTCGCAGGCCCGGGCGCTGGGCTTGGGCCACCGCTTCGAGGAGGTGGAGCGGCTCTACGCCGCCTGCAACGAAATGCTGGGGCGGCCCATCAAGGTCACGCCGTCGTCGAAGGTGGTCGGCGACCTCGCCCTGCACCTGGTGGCCTCGGGCGTCACACCCGAGCAGCTGCTCGACGATCCGGCCGGCGTCGACCTTCCCGACAGCGTGATCGGGTTCCTCCACGGCGAGCTGGGCACCCCTCCGGGCGGGTTCCCCGAACCCTTCCGCTCGCGGGCCACCGAGGGCCGGTCGTGGTCGCCGACCCACAAGGATCTCACCGAGGCCGACGTCGAGGGCCTGCAGCGAGACCGGCGGGCCACCCTCAACCGGCTGCTGTTCCCCACGCCGTCGGCGTCGCAGGCCGAGAAGACCGACCGCTACGGCGACCTCTCGATCCTGCCGTCGCTGCTGTTCTGGTACGGGCTCGACCCCCATTCCGAGGACACCGCGGTGGTGCTGGGCCGAGGGGTGCGGCTGTTGCTGGGCCTCCGCTCGATCAGCGACCCCAACGACGAGGGGATCCGCATCGTCGGCTTCCGGGTGAACGGCCAGCCCCGCGACATCGACACCCTCGACCGCACCGTGGCCTCGGACCGTCCCGAGCACGCCCGGGCCGACCCGACCATGCCCGGCCATGTGGCCGCACCGTTCAGAGGGGCGGTCAATGTGTCGGTGTCGGTCGGCGACCGGGTCGACACGGGCGACACGGTGGCGGTGATCGAGGCCATGAAGATGGAGTCGTCGATCTCGGCGCCGGTGGCCGGCACGATCGAGTCGGTGACCGCCGCGCCGGGCGCCCTGCTGGAGCCCGGCGACCTGATCCTGGAGATCCGCCCCACGGGCCGCTCATCGAGCCCGGTAGTGCGCTAGATCCGTTGAATCTGTCGAGCTGCGGCTGAGGCTCGGGGCCTGGGGGCTATCCACTCGCTGATCAGCTCGGGGGCGCGGACCATCCACTCCTCCTCGGTGATGGCGAAGCGGTGGTGGTCCTCCCACACTCCGTTGATCTCGACGTAGCGCTCAGCGAGGCCCTCATAGCGCAGCCCGAGCTTCTCCACCACCCGCAGGCTGGACGCGTTGCGGGGCACGATCGACACCTGCAGCCGGTGCAGCCGCAACTCCTCGAAGGCGAAGCGGGCCGCCACCACCAGCGCCTCGGGGGTGTAGCCGTTGCCGGCCACCGCCTCGTCGATCCAGTAGCCGACGTAGCACGACTGGAACGGGCCCCGCTGGATCGACGACAGGTTCATCTCGCCGCGGAAGGACCGGTCCACGAACACGCCGAACCCGTAGCCGGTCCCCTGCTGGCGCTCGCGCCGCCGGGCCCCGCAGCGGTCGGCGAACGCTCTCGGATCCTCGGTGGTGTCGGGCCGGTTGGACTGCGGTTGCGGCTCCCACCGCCTGAGCCGGTCGCGGTTGCGCCGACGGACCTCCCGCCACGCGCCGAAGTCGTCGCGTGTCAACGGTCTCAGCAACACTCGCCGCCCCAGCAGTGTGCTCACAACCGCGCACCCTAGCCGAGGCAGCCAATAGCGGGGCTCGTGCGGCCTGGCTGCACCGCCAATGCCCTCCTCAAATCACATTCATGTGAGCCAAGCAGTCCGATGCCTGGCTAGCCTCAGCACGGCCAGCACAGAACGGCGAACCCCCGGGGTGAATCGCGGTGAGAAAATACGTCTTCGCTGATGAGGCAGGCAATTTCGACTTCCGAGACAAAGCTGGCGCATCGCAGTTCTTCATTCTGACAACGGTCACCGCCGAATCGCCCGAAGCAGGCGACGACCTCCTGAGGCTGCGTCGTGACCTTGCCTGGGACGGCATCGCCTTGGAGTCGAACTTCCACGCTACGGAGGATTCTCAGGCTGTTCGTGATCAGGTGTTCGACGTGCTCGCAGGCCACGACTTTCGCATCGACGCGACCATCTTGGAGAAGCGCAAAACTCAGCCGCACCTGGCCGAGGACTGGGAACGCTTCTACAAGGAGGCGTGGTACCTGCACTTCAAATACGTCGCTCCGCTGATCGCTTCTGCCAAGAACGAACTGCTTGTCGTCGCCGCGCAGATCGGCACTAAGAAACGCCGAAGAGCGATACGGCTTGCGATCGCGGACGTGGTTGACCAGACCACGAGATGCAGGTGGGAGGTCGCCTTCTGGCCTGCGGCGAGTGATCCGTGCCTACAGGTCGCCGACTACTGCTGCTGGGCCATCCAGCGCAAGCACGAGAAGTCCGACACTCGGTCATACGACCTGATCAGCGACAAGATCAAATCGGAGTTCCGGCCCTTCGAAGTCGGAAGGCAGACCTACTACTGACTGGCAAGGTTTGGAGACATCGGGCCAGCTAGCTGCAAGCAGCAGAACCCAGGGGCTCTTTCACCAGCCTGACGTCTCCGTGCAGAACTATAGCAGCCGCGGTCAAGCCGAACGAATCGTCCGTTGCGCCATGCGCGGCCGTCGTCGCTGGCGATGCTCGGGCATGTCGCCGCAACCGTGGTTCTCAATGGTGTAGCGGATCGGGGTTGACGGGGCAGACTGGCGCGGTGACTGACGACCTTGGCGACGGCCCCCGGCTGGGGGTGGCTGCGGTGGTGCTGGCCGCAGGTGCTGGGGTTCGCTTCGAGGGAGAGCGCCACAAGCTGCTGTGCGAGGTCGGCGGCGTGCCGCTGGTGCGCCGGGCTGTCGACGCGGCGCTGGCCGCCGACTTGGACGAGACCATCGTGGTGATGGGGGCTATCGACCTGCTGGAGGTGCTGCCCGAGGAGGTGACGGTGCTGCACAACGAGGCCTGGGAGCAGGGACAGGCCACATCGCTGGCCGCGGCGGTGGGCTATGCAGGATCGCGGGGCCACCGGGCGGTGGTGTTCGGCTGCGGCGACCAGCCCGGCGTGCCCGCTGAGGCTTGGGCTGCGGTGGGCAACGCCGACTGCGATCTGGCGGTGGCCGACTTCGGCGGGGTCCGCCGGCCGCCCGTGCGAATCGGTGCTGCGCTGTGGAGCCACCTGCCGCTCACTGGCGACGAGGGCGGCCGGGTGTTGATGCGCCGCCGACCCGAGCTGGTGAGGGCGATACCCTGCCAGGGCAACCCCGAGGACATCGACACGCTGGAGGATCTCCGAAAATGGAACTGAAAGACTCGTTCGAGGTAGCCCACCCGATCGGTGCCGTGTGGGAGGTGCTCACCGACGTGGAGCGGATTGCGCCGTGCCTGCCCGGCGCCCAGCTCACCGGCAGCGACGGCGATGTCCACGAGGGCCTGGTGAAGGTCAAGGTCGGGCCGATCACCTCCCAGTACAAGGGCAAGGCATCTTTCACCGAGCGCGACGACGACGCCCACCGGCTGCTGATGTCGGCCAGCGGGCGCGACACGCGGGGTGCCGGCAACGCATCGGCCGAGATCACGGTGTCGCTCGAGGCGGTGACCGATGCCTCCACCAGGGTGAGCGTCCACACCGATCTCACCATCACCGGCAAGGTGGCGCAGTTCGGCCGGGGCGTGCTGGCCGACGTGAGCAAGAAGCTGATGGGCCAGTTCGCCGACAACCTCGCCGACCTGGTAGCCGCTAGCGAGATCGAGGCGGCGCCAGACGAGCCGGCCGCAGCGGACCCATCTGGCGAGACCGGCCAAGACGAGGTCCCGGCCCCGGCGCCCGCGCCTGAGAAAGAGGTCGAGGCGGTCGACCTGCTCAGCGTGGCCGGCGCACCGATGCTGAAGCGCCTGCTGCCGGTGATCGTGGCGGTCGTGGTGGTGGTCATCATCGTCATCGTCGTTCTGTCCGCCTGATCCCGCCGACACCGTGGCGGCGGCTGCTTCTGGTCGAGCCGCAGGCGACGCCGCGCCCAGCCGGGACGACTACTCCGAGGTCGCAAGGCTGCTGGGCCGTGAGCCGGCCGGCGAATTCGAGGTGGTGGTGCGGGACTCATCGGGCGCTCCCGCCGTCATCCGCAACGCCCCGATCCTCGGCGACGGGAGGCCCATGCCCACCCGCTACTGGCTGGTAGACGAGCATCTGCGCCGCCTGGTCTCGCGATTGGAGTCCGAGGGCGGAGTGCGTGCCGCCGAGATTGCGGTCGATGCCACCGAGTTGGCCGCCGCCCACGGCCGCTACGCCGCCGAACGCGACTCGGCGCTGCCAGCCGGACACACCGGACCCGCTCCCACCGCCGGTGTGGGCGGCACCCGCCGCGGCGTGAAGTGTCTCCACGCCCACTACGCCTGGCACCTGGCCGGCGGCGACGACCCGGTGGGCCGCTGGGTGGCCGAGCGCCTCGGCCCGGCCGCGGCCTCGTCGCTGCGCAGGCTGCCGTGACCCAGAGTGCAGCGCGATGAGGATGCCGGAGCTTCGACGCGGTGGAGGACCGCTGCTCGGACCCCGGAGGTGACCCAGAGTGCAGCGCGATGAGGATGCCGGAGCCCGTGAGGGGCAGGGGCGTGTCGTGATCGGACGAGTTCAATGGTCGCGAGGTGCGCAGTGACCGGGAGAACGCCTTGACCGGGGGGCCGGTGGCAGTGGTGGACTGCGGCACCAACACCACTCGGCTGCTCATCACCGACGGCCGGGAGCCCGCGGCGGTGAGGCGCTCGGAGATAACCCGCCTGGGACGGGGAGTGGACGCGGCCGGTCGCCTCGATCCCTCCGCCGTCGAACGCACCCTGGAATGCCTGCAGAACTATCGGCGCCACATAGACGGATACAGCCCAGACGTAGTGCGGGTCATCGCCACCTCGGCGGTGCGCGATGCCTCCAACCGCTCCGAGTTCCTGAAACCGGCCGAGGCGATCCTCCAAGCAGCGCCCGAAGTGCTGTCGGGGCGCGAGGAGGCCGAGACCGCCTTCCGGGGCGCGGTCAGCGATCTCGACCCGTCCGGCGGACCGTACCTGGTCGTGGACATCGGCGGAGGGTCCACCGAGTTGTCGTTCGGCGGGGAGCACTGCGCCGACGCGCTGTCGCTCGACATCGGCAGCGTGCGACTGACCGAGAAGTACATCCATCACGACCCGCCCCTGCCCGAGGAACTGTCGGCCTGCCTGAGCATCACCGAACTGCACCTCGACGACGCGCTGCGGGCCATCCCCGCCCTCGGCGGGCCGTGCCGGCTGGTCGGCGTGGCCGGCACCATCACCACCGTGGCCGCGGTCGAGCTGGGCCTTGCGGACTACGACCGCGATCGGATCCACCACTACCGGCTGTCCAAAGACGCAGCCGAGGACGTGTTCCGCACGCTGGCCACCGAGGCGCTGGCCGACCGGGTCCACAATCCCGGCCTGCACCCCGGCCGGGCCGACGTGATCGTGGCCGGGGTATGCATCCTGGTGAGGATCATGCGCTACTTCGACTTCGACGAGTGCCTGGTATCGGAGGCCGATCTGCTAGACGGCCTAGCCTTGGCGCTACTCGAAGCCAACACCGCATGCGACTAGGAGCCACGAAGGGCCGTTGCGGGGTGTAATCCAATTGATCTATGCTGCTGGTCGCGCCGGAGCCATCCCCACCGGTCTCCAAGCGTGCGTGGGGGGTGCGCTCCGGCGTTTCGCGTTGTTGTATAAAGCGCTACAGAGGTTGAGCCAGGCTCGTCCGGCTTCGCCTCAGTCGTGGATGGGGCCGGTGGTGGCTGATAGGGCTTGGGCTTGGCGGCCGGTTCGCAGTGCGATGATCTCTGAGACGATCGACACTGCGGTCTCCTCGGGGGTGGCTGCGCCGATGTCGAGCCCGATGGGCGAGCGCAGGCGAGCCAGCTGCTCGTCGGTCACTCCGGCCTCCACCAGTCGGCCGGTGCGGTCGTCGTGGGTGCGGCGGCTGCCCATCACCCCGATGTAGCCCACGTCGGTGGCCAGTGCCGAGGTGATGGCGGGCACGTCGAACTTGGCGTCGTGGGTGAGCACGCACACTGCGTCGCGCATGTCCAGGCTTTCCCCCACCTCGCCCAGCAGGCGGTCGGGCCATGAGACCACCACCTCGTCGGCCATCGGGAACCGCTTGGCGGTGGCAAACACCGACCGGGCGTCGCACACCGTGACCCGATAGCCGAGCACCTTGGCCACCCTGGCCAGCGCAGCAGTGAAGTCGACCGCGCCGAAGATCAGCATCCGGGGCGGCGGGGCGAACGACTCCACGAACACGGCCACCTCCTCGCCGCGGATCTCGCTCTGCTCGGAGTATTCGCCCTGCTCGGAGTAGCGGCGCAGACCCGAGCGTCCCGCCACCAGCTCGCCGCGGGCGTCGCGCTGCACAGCTCGGTCGAGGCCCGGCCCGCCCAGCGAGCCGACCGTCTCAGCGCCCTCGGGGCGCACCAGCATCTTGGCCCCGGTCCCCGGACCCTCGACCACGGTGGCCAGCGCAGCGGGCGACTCAGCGGCGAGGTCTGCGCCCAGCTCGGAATGGACCGGACCCCAGTCCAGCGGCTCCACGAACAGGTGGATGGTCCCGCCGCAGGTGAGCCCCACCGCGAAGGCCTCGTCGTCGCTGTAGCCGAAGGTGACGATGCGCCGGTCGCCAGCGTCGATCACCTCCAACGACTCAGCCACCACCGCGCCCTCGACGCAACCGCCCGACACCGAGCCGACCACCTCGCCCTCCGCGGTCACGGCCATGGCCGCGCCCGGCGCCCGCGGCCCCGACCCCTCCAGGTCGATCACCCGGGCCACCGCAGCCCGCTCGCCGACGGACCGCCAGCGGTCCAAGTCGGCCAGGATCTCCTTCACCGCCGAGCTCCCACCGTCACTGAACATTGACAGGCGATGCCGCCTCGCGCCAAGACCATCACGACACGCGCCATGGTCCCGGCCTCCGCCTCCCAGGCTCTCGCGCCGATGCCGCCTCGTGCCAGACCATCACGACGCGCTCGGCGCTCCCACGGCGGCGTGGACTGGGCGCGGGCGGGGAGCGGTCTCGGCCAGGACCAACTCGGCCAGACGTTCGAGCGACTCGAGGTTGTGGCCCTCCACGAAGTCGTCCACAAAGGGCAGCGCCGCCGCCATTCCCCGAGCCAACGGCGCATATCCCGGCGATGCCTTGAGGGGATTCACCCACACCACCCGGTGCGCCACCCGGCTCAGGCGCTGCATCTGCTCGGTCATCTCGGCCGGGTCGCCGCGATCCCAGCCGTCGGAGAGGATCACCGCCACCGCGCCCCGGGCCATGCCCCGGCAGCCCCACTCGTCGTTGAAGGATCGCAGGCCCGAGCCGAGGCGGGTGCCGCCGCTCCAGTCGGGCACCGCCGCCGACGCGGCCCGCAGCGCCCGGTCGGGATCGCGAGACGCAAGCTCTCGAGTGAGCCGGGTGAGCCGGGTGCCCAAGGCGAAGGCCTCCACCCGGCTGCGGCCCGAGACCGCGGCGTGGACCAGCCGCAGCAGGGCCCGGGCGTAGCGCTCCATAGACCCCGACACGTCCAGCAGCAGCACCAGCCGCCGGGGCCGGCGCCCGCTGACCCGGCGGTGCATGCGCACCGGCTCGCCCCCCGAGCGCATGGCCGTGCGCACCGTGCGCCGCACATCCAGATGGCCGCGGCACGACCGGGCCGGCTCCAGGCGGCGGCTGGGCCTCGTGGGGCCGCGGAACCTGAGCCGCTCCATCAGCCGGCGGGCCTCGTCGAGCTCGGCGTCGGTGCAGTCGGCGAAGTCTTTGGTGGCCAGCGTCTCGGTGGCGCTGTAGCGAACCGCGATCACGTCGGAGTCGCGGTCGGGCCCCTCCTCGTCGCCGGAATCGTCGCCGGCCTCGTCGACCTGCAGCATCACCGGCACGCTCACCGCCGCCGCCGGAGCGACCGTGCCCAGCGGCGAGCCCAGCCAGTAGGCCCCGAAAACCGCGTCGTAGATGCCGACATCCTCGAAGCGGTGGACCAGCGCGCACCGGCCAGCCCAATAGAGCGATGCCCGACTGCCGACGTCGCACACCGACAGAGCCTCGGTGTAGAGCAGGGCCGAGGTCAGCGACACTTCCAGCCCGGCCCGGCGCAGCGCGCCCGCGAACCCCACCGCCACATCGATCGGGTCGGCCGCGTCAACCCTCTGCGGCCCAGTCATGAAGACGCAGAAGCAGTGGCAGCGGCCGCGGCCTCGGACACTATGGCGGCCAGGTCGTGCTCGATCACCCGGTCGCGGTCCTCGCGGTACTTGAGCAAGGCGCCCAGGGTGGCCGACGCGTTGGCCACATCGAGGTTGGCGCCGCCGAGGAGGTTCAGGGCGCGGGCCCAGTCGATGGTCTCGGCCACGCCCGGAGGCTTGTAGAGGCCCACGTCGCGGATGGCGGATGCGGCGCAGGCCACCTCGCGGGCCAGGGCGTCGCACACCTCCGGCGCCCGCAACCGGATGATCTCGGCCTCGCGCTGAGCGCCGGGATGCGACACCCAGTGGTAGAGGCAGCGCCGCTTCAGGGCGTCGTGAACGTCGCGGGTGCGGTTGGAGGTGATCACCACCACCGGCGGATCGACGGCCGCGAAGGTGCCGACCTCGGGCACGGTGATCGAGTAGTCCGACAGGACCTCTAGCAGGAAGGCCTCGAACTCGTCGTCGGAGCGGTCGACCTCGTCGACGAGCAGCACCGGCGGAGGCCCGTCGCCGGCCTCGATAGCCTCCAGCAGCGGCCGGCGCACCAGGAAGCGCTCGCTGTATAGCTCGTCGGCCACGGCGGCCTCGTCGGCACCGCGGGCCCTGCCGGTGGCCTCCATGGTGCGCAGGTGCATGAGCTGGCGGGCGTAGTCCCACTCGTACACGGCCTGGGCCGCGTCGATGCCCTCGTAGCACTGCAGCCGGATGAGCCGCCCGCCGCCCCAGTCGGCGATCACCTTGGCCACCTCGGTCTTGCCCACGCCGGGCTCGCCCTCCAGCAGCAGCGGCCGGCGCAGGCGCAAGGCGAGGTACACGGCGGTGGCCAGGGCCTCGTCGGGCAGGTAGGCGTTGTCTCGCAGCCCCTGCCACACGTCCTCCACGCCCGACACCGAGCGCAGGTCAACCGCCGCCATCGCCGCGAGCATATGCCCGCCAACCCCCGCATCGCGAACCGATCCACTCAAGAGCATGAATGGGTAGGTGCAGGCCTCTCGCTGCGCAACGGGCTCAATCCCGCTCCAGTTCGCTTCGCTCACGGGCCGCCCAAACCCCAGCACCACAGCCCACGGCCGCGCCCGTATGGGCCGACTCGCTCATCTACCCGCCCGGCCTCTGGTGGGGCTAGAATCTTCGGTCGCACCGACGGACGCCGAGGGCCTGGAGCGGAGCGGCGCCCGAATGTGACGTTGAGCCGCGTGCGGCTTGGTGTCGCCAACGACCGGAGGTTCGCCGGTGAGTCGCATAACCGCAGTCCGTGGGCGCGAGGTGTTCGACTCGCGCGGCAACCCCACCGTGGAAGTCGATGTGGTGCTGGAGTCCGGCGCGACCGGCCGGGCGATGGTCCCCTCCGGTGCGTCCACGGGTACTTTCGAGGCTGTCGAGCTGCGCGACGGCGGCAGCCGCCTGCGAGGCCGGGGGGTCCGCAACGCGGTCGCCCATGCCGCCGGCGAGCTGGCCGAAGCGGTTCTGGGCCTCGAAGCCGCCGACCAGCGGGCCGTGGACACCGCCCTCGTCGATGCCGACGGCACCGACGACAAGGGCCGGCTGGGCGCCAACGCCATCCTCGGTGTGTCGCTGGCCAACGCCCGGGCGGCGGCGGCCGATCTGGGGGTGCCGCTGTGGCGCCATGTCGGGGGCGCCAACGCCCATGTGCTGCCCGTGCCCATGTTGAACCTGCTCAACGGCGGGGCCCACGCCGACAACAACGTCGACTTCCAAGAGTTCATGGTGGTGCCGCTCGGCGCCGCCTCCTTCAGCGAGGCGCTGGTTTGGGGCGTGGAGATCTACCACCAGCTGTCGGCGGTGCTGAAGGGCCGGGGCCTGTCGACCGGGCTGGGCGACGAGGGCGGATTCGCCCCCAACCTCGGGTCCAACGCCGAGGCGCTGGCTCTGCTGGCCGAGGCCACCGAGCGCGCCGGCCTGGCCCCCGGCGCTGAGGTCGGGTTCGCTCTCGACGTGGCGTCCACCGAGTTCTTCGACGACGGCCGGTATGTGCTGGCCGGCGAGAACCGGACACTGGACTCGGCTCAGATGGCGACCGAGTTGGAGCGCCTGTGCAACGAGTTCCCCATCGTGTCGGTCGAGGACGGCATGGCCGAGGACGACTGGGCCGGATGGGCAGAGCTGACGGCCGCGCTGGGCGGGCGGGTCCAGCTGGTGGGCGACGACCTGTTCGTCACCAACACCGAGCGCCTGGCCCGGGGAATGCGCGACCAGGTGGCCAACGCCATCTTGGTGAAGGTCAACCAGATCGGCTCGCTCACTGAGACCCTCGACTGTGTGGAGTCGGCGGTGCGGGGCGGCTACGGAGCGGTGATGTCGCATCGCAGCGGCGAGACCGAGGACACTGTGATCGCCGATCTGGCGGTGGCCACCAACTGCGGCCAGATCAAGACCGGGGCGCCGGCTCGCAGCGACCGGATGGCCAAGTACAACCAGCTGTTGCGCATCGAGGAGCAGCTGGGCGAGACGGCCTCCTACCGCGGCCGGGCCGCGCTGGCGCTGGGCGCCGACCCGGAGGCGGCCGAGTCGTGACGAAGCCGGCCGCGGAGGAGGGCGAGGCTCGGGGGGCGAAGTCGGCTTGGTGGCATCGCCTGCTGCTGGCGGGTCTGGGCGCGGCCATGGCGGCTGCCGCGGTGCTGCTGGGCGCGTCGTCGGTGCGCACCTGGATGGACCAGAACGCCCAGCAGCGGGAGGCCGAGAGCGTCGGGGCCGAGCTGGATTCCCGCATCGCCGCCCTCGAGGGCGAGATCGCCAGACGCACCAGCGACGACGGGGTGCAGCGCGAGGCGCTCTGCTTCGGCCTCTACGTGGCGCCGGGAACCGAGGTCTACGCGGTGATGGGCCTGGAGGGCTGCGTGACCCAGCCCGCCGACCCCTAACCTCAACCTCCGGTGGCCTCCCATCGAATCGACGTCAAGGTCCGGTTCTACGAACTCGACCCCTACGGCCATCTGAACCACTCGGCCTACATCCAGTTCTTCGAGACCGGCAGGATCGAGCTGCTGGAGCAGGCCGGGATGGACCTGGAGTCGTTCGCGGCCCGCGGCTACCGGTTCGTGGTGAACCGCATCCACACGTCGTTCGACCGCCCGGTGCACGCCGGCGAAACGGTGACGGTCGAAACCGAGGTGGTGGAGCTGCGGCGGGCCTCGTCGACGTGGCGCCAGAGGCTCGTGCGCCACGGCGAAGTGGTGGCCCGCCAAGAGCTGCGAGCCGCCATCACCGACAACCACGGCAAGCCGACCCGCGCCCCCGACGACCTGGCCGAGGCCCTAGCCCCCTATTTCGTATAGAAGCCAAGAGGCCGAGCGAGTCCTCGAAGTCGTTCAGGCGTCGGGGTCGGCGCCCTGCTCCAGTTCCCGGTAGCGGCGCCGGGTGTGCTCGGTGGCCGATCGCAGCGCGTCCTCGGGATCGATCTTGAGGCGGCGTCCCAGTTCCACCGCGGCCAGCAGCAACTCGCCCAAGGCCCGCTCGCTGCGGTCGGCTCGCAGCTCGGCCAGGGCCCGCTCGGTATCGGCGAACTCGCAGTCGTGCCAGTCGTCGGCGAAGAGCCCGGCCGTGGCGGCCCGTTTCTGCACCTTCACCGCTCGCAGCAGGGCGGGCAGCGTGGCCGGTATCCCGTCCATCACCGAGTCGCGCCCCTTCTCCCGCAGCTTGATGGCGTCCCACATGCCCCGCACCGCGTCGGCGTCGTCGGCCTGCACGTCGCCGAACACGTGGGGGTGGCGAGCCACCAGCTTGGTGCGGACCTCTCGGGCCACGTCGGCCATGTCGAAGGCATCGCGCTCCGAGGCCAGATGGGCCTGGAACCAGACCTGGTAGAGCAGGTCGCCGAGCTCCTCGCACAGGTGCCGGTCGAGGTCCTCGCCGTCGGCGGCGCCGGATTCGGCTCTGGCGTCGAGGGCTTCCAGCGCCTCGTAGGTCTCCTCCAGCAGGTAGCGCCTCAGGCTGGTGTGGGTCTGCTCGCGGTCCCACGGGCACTGCCGGCGCAGGGTCCGCACCAACTCGTCGAGATCAACGAGCGCCCCGATCAAGCCGCCGTCGTCAGCCGAGCCCCCCTCAGAGCGCGAATCGCCGTCATCGGCCGAGTCGCTGTCAAGGCACGAGTCGCCGTCAGTGCCGGGCAGCCAATCGCCGCCGGCCGCGTCTGTGTCCTCGTCCACGCCGCAGACCCGGTCAGCCGAGTGGTTCGGCCACCACCTGGAACCGATCGGGATCCCAGTGCCCGTAACGCGGGTCGATCCGCACATCAGTGGCGTAGTTCGACAGCACGGTGTCCTGCAGGTCGACCAGCAGCTGCTGGCGTTGAGATTCTGCCGCTGTCTCGGCTTGTTCGACTGCCGCCCGCTCGGCCTCCTCGGCCATGCGTGCCAGCAGTTCGGCATCGATCTGGGGATGGTTGTCGGGAGTCGCCAAACCCGCGCTGATCACCTCGATCACATGGAAGCCGAACTGCGACTCGGCCACCGCCACCCCGCCGGGCTCAGTGGCGTAGGCGGCCGTCTCGAAGGGCGCCACGAAGGAGCCCTCGGGCACACAGCCAAGATCCCCGCCCTGCGGTCCGCTGCCCGGATCCTGCGAGAGCGCCGCGGCCAAGAGCCCGAAGTCCTCCCCAGAGTCGAGCAAACCCACAACCGCGTCGGCCTCCTCCTGCGACTCGACGAGGATGTGCCGAGAGCAGAGATGGCGCAGCGGGGCGACCGGCGCGGCGGGCACCTCGCGGGCGGCCCACTCCCACGCCGCGAGCACGATCGCCCGCTGGTGGATGGCCACATCGCCGCCGCCGGCGCCAGGCACGAAGGAGGGATCCTGCTGGGTGATCTCGGCCACGGCGCGCCCCTCGTGGTCGTTGGACACGGCCATGCCCCGCTGGGCCAGCTCCACCTCTACCGCCGAATAGAACACCCAGTCGCTGAGCCAGGCCGCGGCGACATCGCGGGGCGCCCTCGCAGAGTTGTCGGGATCGGCGGTGGCGAGGTAATCGGTCAAGTCGTCGACTGAGTACTCTGCACCGCCGACCTCCGCGGCCACATCCCCCGAAGCGCCGCAGCCAGCCGCCAAGAGCAGCACCGCCGCCGCCCCAAGAGAACGAACCAAGCTCACGAACCCAGAACTCTAGCCTTCAGGCTCAGCCGTCAACGGCAGCGCCACCACCCCGGTCAGCAGCGCCACCAACTGATCGACCACCTTGCCCGCATCGCCTCGCAAGGGAACGTGCAACTCCCTGGCGTCCTCTTTCACCACGGCCCCATCGCCGTAGAGCCGGCGCAGCCTCACCCGGCGGCTGGCGGGCAGGTCCACCGGCGCCAGACGCGCCGACAGGGCCCGGCCGCCCCGGCGGGTGACCACCAGCTCCGACACCCCCGCCGCGAGGCACTCCACTCGCAGCCTGCCGATGGCCAGCAGCGACTCGGCCGGCTCGGGGACGGGGCCGAACCGGTCGGTCCACTCGGCCGCGATGTCGTTGAGCTCCGCGTGCTCGGTCACCGATGCCAGCCGCCGGTACGCCTCCAGGCGGGCCGCCTCCCGGCCGATGTAGTCCGCCGGGATGTGGGCGTCGACGGGCACCTCGATGCTCACCTCTGGCGGCTGAGCGACAGTCTCGCCCCGCAGCTCGGCCACCGCCTCGCTGACCAGCCGGCAGTACAGGTCGTAGCCGACCGCGGCGATGTGGCCCGACTGGGCCTCGCCCAGCAGGTTGCCGGCGCCGCGGATCTCCAGGTCGCGCATAGCGATCCGGTAGCCCGACCCGAGCTGGGTGGCCTCGCCGATGGTCTTGAGCCGCTCGTAGGCGTCCTCGCTGAGCACGCGGTCGGTCGGATGGAACAGGTAGGCATAGGCCCTGCGCCCGGCGCGGCCCACCCGGCCCCGGATCTGGTGGAGCTGGCCCAGGCCCAGCCGGTCGGCCCGGTCCACCACCAGGGTGTTGACGGTGGGCATGTCGATGCCCGACTCGATGATGGTGGTGCACACCAGCACGTCATAGCGGTAGTCGGCGAAGTCGAGCACCACCTGCTCCAGCGTGCCCTCGTCCATCTGGCCGTGGGCCACCGCCACCCGGGCCTCGGGCACCAGGCGGCGAACCCGCTGGGCGGCGTGCTCGATGTCGGCCACCCGGTTGTGGACGTAGAAGACCTGCCCCTCGCGCAGCAGCTCGCGCCTGATGGCCTCGGCCGCGGGCCGGTCGGCGTGCTCGCCCACGTAGGTGAGGATCGGCTGGCGGTCCGCGGGCGGGGTGTCCAGCAGCGACATGTCGCGTATGCCGGTGAGGCTCATCTCCAGGGTGCGGGGCACCGGCGTGGCGGTGAGGGTGAGCACGTCCACATCGGCCCGCAGCGACTTGATGGCCTCCTTGTGGCGCACGCCGAAGCGCTGCTCCTCGTCCACCACCAGCAGCCCCAGGCGCTTGAAGCTCACATCGGCCGACAGCATCCGGTGAGTGCCCACCACCACGTCCACCTCACCGGCGGCCAGGCCCCGAAGCACCTCCCGCACCTGCGGCGGGGTCAGGAAGCGGCTCAGCGTCTCGACCCGCACGCCGAAGGCGGCGCAACGGTCGCGGAACGTCTGGGTGTGCTGCTGGGCCAGCAGGGTGGTGGGCACCAGCACCGCGGCCTGACATCCGTCCTGCACCGCCTTGAACGCGGCCCGCACCGCGATCTCGGTCTTGCCGAAGCCCACATCGCCCACGATCAGGCGGTCCATCGGCGTGGGCCGCTCCATGTCGTGCTTCACGTCGGCGATGGCCTGGAGCTGGTCGCGGGTCTCGGAGTATTCGAAGGAGTCCTCCAGCTCCCGCTGCCACGGGGTGTCGGGTCCGCAGGCTCGGCCCTCGGTGGTCATCCGCCGCTGGTAGAGCACCACCAGCTCCTGGGCCACCTCGGCCACCGCGGCCCGCACCCGGCTCTTGGTGGCCGACCAGTCGGAGCCGCCCATGCGCGACAGCGACGGGGCCTCGCCGCCGGTGTAATGGCGGATCGAGTCGATCTGGTCCGACGGCACGTAGAGGCGGTCGCCGCCCCGGTAGGCGAGCAGCAGGTACTCGCGCTCGTGGCCTCCGATGGCCCGGCGCACCATCCCCTCGAAGCAGGCCACGCCGTGATGGTGGTGGACTACGAACGCGCCCGGCGCCAGGTCGGCCAGGAAGCGCCGCTGGTCTCGCGAGCGGGTTCGGGGGGTGCGGTGGGTGCGGCGCCGGCCGGTGACATCGGTCTCGGCCAGCACCGCCAGCTTGAGGTCGCTGAGCACGGCGCCCCGGTGGAGACTGGCTCCGAACTGCTCAACTCGGGCGCCGTGGTCGGCCAGCAGCGCGCTGAGGCGCTGGGCGGTGGAGTCGGGGGCGGCGAGCACGGTGCGGTAGCCGTTGGCTTTGAGGTCGCTCAGGCGGGCTGCCAGCGGCTCGACGCTGCCGTGGGTGCGGTCCCAGCCGGATGCGGCCAGCGCCGGAGTGCTGGGGGAATCGGGCGTGCCGGGCATCATCCACACCGGCGCGGCGACACCTTCGAGGAGGCTCTCGAAGCCTGCGTGCAGCCTCGGCATCCCGGCCGCGTCGGTGCCCCAGGTCTTGGCCAGCCCGGCGGCCAGATCCTCCTCCTCAGCCAGGATCTCGCCGGCGCGGTCGCCCAGCCGGCGGGGCTCCACCAACACAACCGCCCCGTCATCGGGCACCAAGTCAGGCACCACCGCGGGCCGCTGCATGAGCCACGGCCACCACGACTCCATGCCCTCGAAGAGTTCCCCGTCGGCCAGGCGGTCCCACTGCTCACGGCCCCAGGGCTGGCTTGCCACCAGCGAAGCGACCCTCTGGCGCATGACCGCATCGGGCCGCAGCTCGCGGGCCGGGTAGATCTCGACCTGCTCCAGCGACTCCGTCGAACGCTGGTCGCCCACCGAGAACTCGGCGATCCTGTCGATGTCGTCGCCCCAGAAGTCGATGCGCACCGGCGCGGCGGCGGTGGACGCGAAGATGTCGACAATCGAGCCCCGCACTGCCAACTCGCCGCGGTGCTCCACCTGGTGCTCGCGCCGATAGCCGAACTCCGCCAGCCGCCGCACCAGTTCGAACTGATCGGTGATGTCGCCGCGGCGCACGGTGACCGGAGCGGTGGCCGCGGCCGGGTCGACGAACTGGGCCAGCGCCCGGGCCGACACCACCACCACCGCCGGCGGGCGTTGCGGCTCGTTGGCCAGCCTCTGCAGTCCGTGGTCGGTCGGTCGGCTCCGCCCGAGGCCGGTTAGCCGGTGCATCACCCGGCACCTCCGGCCCATCGTCTCCACCGAGGGGCTGACCCGCTCGAAGGGCAGCGTCTCCCAAGCGGGCAACTCCTCCACCTCGTCGGGTCCCAGGAAGGCGGCCAAGTCCGCCGCGAGGGCCTCGGCCTCCAGGCGGGTGGGCACCGCCACCAGCAGCGGCCGCCGCCCCGACGCGGCACTGAGCCCGGCCACCGCCATAGCCCGGGCCGCCTCAGGCACCGCCAGCGTGGCCGTGCGCCGCCCCAGCAGAGTCAAGAGCGCCGGCTGCTCAGCCAGCGTCGGCAGCAGCCGCCCCAGCCCGCCCCCGCTCGAAGCGGTCGCAGCCATCGCCCTACCCGAACACCGCGCCAACCGGCGAGCGATGCCGCCTCATGCGAGCGGGGCCGTGGGCTGTGCCATCGAGATTCGAGCGGTCCGTGAGCGCAGCAACAAAGAACCGCAAGGGCACGTCGGCGATCTGGATTCTTCCATCAGCGCAGCCCGTCTATGAGGGCGCGTTGAAGCGGTTCATGGTGTGTTCGAGGCCGTGCTCGAGGAAGTGCTCGACGGCGTCGGCAGCCCGCTCGACCGCGGCGTCAAGTTCGGCTCGCTCGGCTTTGCCTGGCCGCTTGAGCACATAGTCGCCGCCTTTGGGTGTGGCATCGGGGCGGCCGACGCCGATGCGCACCCGGGTGAAGGCGTCGCTGCGCAAATGGGCCCGGATCGACTGCAGGCCCTTGTGCCCCGCGATCCCACCCCCGGTCTTGACCTTGAGCCGCCCGACCGGCAGGTCCAACTCGTCGTGGGCGACAACGAGCCTGCCCAGGTCGCGGATCCCGAAGCGGCGCACAAGCGGCCCCACCGCCCGACCGGACTCGTTCATCCAGGTGACCGGCACAGCCGCCGCCACCCGCCGCCCGCCCAACCGCAGTTCGCACACCAAGGCCTGCTGACGCCGGGCCCGCCGCAGCCGGTCGCCGTGGCGCCGAACCAGTTCATCCACCACCCAGCGGCCGGCATTGTGCCGAGTACGGGAGTAATCGTCACCAGGATTGCCCAGACCCACCACCAACAGATCAGCCGAAGCCCCCGAACGCGAGCCGGTCAACATGGCGGCCCGGCGGCGGGGGCAGCAGCGTCCACGCGCCAGCCGACGATCGAGGCCCGCCGAACGGCAGCAGCACCAGCACAGCGCGAGCCGGTCAACATGGCGGCCCGGCGGCGGGGACTCAGGACTCGTCTGCCGCCGCGGAGGCCTCTTCGTCGTCGGCGGCCTCGCCCATGACGATGAGCGCCTCCGCTTCCTCCTCCTCGGCCCGCTGCTGGCGCAGGTACTCCTTGGTGGATCGGGTGATGAGGCCCACCGCGAAGGTGGCGTCGGAGTCGCCAGCCGAGGTGACACCGGAGGGGAGTTCGATGTCGCTCACCCGCAGCGACGACCCGACCTCCAGATCGCTCACGTCAGCAGTGACCTCGGCGGGGATATCGTCCGGCTTGGCCAGCACCGGCAGGTAGTGCATCACCTGGTCGACCATCCCGCTGGCCTGAGTGACCTTCTTGGCCTCACCCATGAGCACCAGCGGAACATCAACCTCAACTTCACGGTCAGGGTCGATCCGCAGGAAGTCGACGTGGAGCACCTCGCGCCGCACCGGATGCCGCTGCAGATCCTTGACGATCGAGAGCTGGCGCCCACCGTCGATGTCGAGCGTGATGAGAGCGTTGAGCCCGGCCTCGGTAGAAAGCGCCACCCGCAGATCGGTCTGGTCTACCGACACGGTCACCGGCTCGGCCCCCATGCCGTAAACCACCGCCGGAACGCGCCCAGTGCGCCGCAGCCGCCGACTGGGCCGAGTCCCATGCTCCCGCCCGACCTCAGCCTTCACCAAGTTCATAGCCATTCGCCGAAGGCTACTGCCAGCCAACCCCCACAACACAGCCGCCCCCGCCCCGCCAAGGGCAGACCATCAAGCAAGCCAGAACCGCACCCTCACAAAGCCACTGTCGGAATCGTGCTCGATCTCAGGCTCAGTGCCGTTGAAGTCCAGCATCGCTCGGCGCATGACCGGCCAGCCGCGTCCGCGCCGCTCCATGAAGCCGAGCGCGAGCAGACAGTTCGCCATGGACTCATTGCGAGACCGGGCACGTCCCCCCGCCCGCACGCTTTCGGCAGTCATATGATTCGGCAGACTTCCCGGACTGGTCACCTCGACACACGTCGTGAACACTTCAAGCAGGACTTTCGAGCCAGTGATCGCATAGTCGCGGTGGGCCACCGAGTTGACCAGCGCCTCCCGCAGGGCCGGCAGCGGCAGCAGTCTCTGGTCCTGTCGCCGAAGTCCGCCGTAGGTCTCGTGCTTGGCCAGCCCAGAGAACCATCCGACAGCACGCTCGACCTGCTCGCCAAGGCGGCCCTTGGCCTCGGCAGTCTGAAGCACTCCGTCGGCGCGCCCCTCTCCGTCGTAGGCGACACACTCGATGAAGAAGCTCCGCGTCTGCGGATAGGACTGGGGTGCCTTGCCGAATGCGAGCAATCCGTAGAGCGTCGGCTGCATCTCTCCGCCGATCTCTGCGGCTGCACCGCGATTGTGCAGGTCATCGGCTGCTTCCGGCTGCGGATCACGGTCGGTGTCGATGCCCAGTGAGTTGAGGTATGAGCGAAAGCTGTCCTCGTCAAGCTCTGAGACAGCCGCAGCCCCGATTGTCCTGTCTTCGGTGAGGATGTAGCCGAACGTGTTGTACAAGTCCTGCAACTCGGTCGGCGAAGGTTCGACGCTGCTGCGGCCCCGGCGCACCCAGACCCGGCCGTCGTAGCGCATGGGCTCAAAGCTGCGCTGTCGGGGCACCTCCAGCCAGTGCACCCATCCGTTCGGATCCTCGTGGCGACCCAGGCGAGCGCTCACGGGTGCACTACACCCCGACTGCAGGAACGATGTGAGCCGTTCCTGCACCTGCTCGCTGTCCTCGGCGACACCGACGATCTCCTGGTTGTCGCTGATCCCCAACACCACCAGTCCGCCCTCGGTGTTGGCAAACGCACAGATCGCCTTGCCCACGGCGGTCCGATCCCGGAAGTGGGGCTTGAACTCGGTGTGCTGGTCTTCCCCGTCAGCAATCCGGTTGAGGATCTCCGTCCATTCCATGGCTGCGCTAGAACCCGTACTTGATCCGACGTAGACGGAACGCCGCGTCGCCGCCGTCCACCGTTCGGACGATCGCGTCCCGCACATCGGGATCCTCGATGGCGCCGGCGACCTCCACATGGCCGTGGTGGGCGGATGCGTCGAGTTGGACCACCTGATCGGCATCCCCGTTGACCACGATGTTTGCGTTGTGGGTGGCGAGGATCACCTGTCGACGACCCTTGAGACGACCCAAGGCGGGAAGCAGCGTCTCGAACAGGAACCGGTTGTCCAGTTCATCCTCCGGCTGGTCGATAACCAAGGGCCGGGGGTCGGCAGCTTCCAGCAGCAGCGACAGCAGCAGGTTGACCCGCTGCCCACCCGAGAGTTCATTGAGGACTCGATAATCGACGCCGTCATGCCTGAGTTCGACCACGTAGCGATCCGGGCATCGCACTGCTGCCAGCTCGCGACGTACAGAGGGCGTCATCTGAGTCCGGAATGTCTCTTGCACCGCATCGCTCATGCCGACCGCGGCCAAGTCATCCGCCTCCAGCGCTTCCAGCAGACGAGTCGGAGAGATGCTCTGAGCGCTCTTGCTGTCGTTCCACCAGCGCGTGATTCCTCTCTGGCCCAAGTCCACAAGAAACCGCTCCAGGTTCTGTGAGATGCCTTCGTCGATGCGGCGCGCCACGATGCGGCTCTCGAATTGCTGCTCGATCGTGTGACCGACGCGGTCGTACGCTTCGCGTTGTCGCTCGACCGCGGTCCGCCGTTCGGTCAGCGACCGCTCGAATGCTGCGCGCAGCTTCTTGAATCCATCCCGGGCTGATTCGAGATTCGCCTCGTAGCTGTCTCGCAGCGCAGCCTGGGCATTGAGCGCCTGCAGCTCGCTGATTCTCGATCCGTCGAAGCCCCGCTCGGCGAGCATCCGGTCGACCTGCTGGTGCAATTCGTCCCGATGCTGCTGTCGCTCTTCGCTGATGGCCCACGCAGTGTCCTTCGCATCGGTAAGCGCGGCGCGAAGGCTGCGCATGGCCGATAGGGCGCGCTGCCACTGATTCTGCAGCTGGGTGGTCAAGCGAGTGTCGCCGCCCGCTGGCGGCGCTTCCAAAGCCTCAATTGTGGCCGCGAGATCGTCGGCTTGATCGGCGACACGGGACATGGCGTCAACGTGACCGCTCCACGCAGCCACCGCGCTCGAGGCGCGGTTGAGTTCCTCAATCCCGGCGTCGGCGAGTAGGGCGAGTTCGGTGCTCGCCTGCACGCTCCGAGCGAGGGCCTGCTCCGCCTCGGCGACGCCGCCTTCCAGTTCATTGAGGCGTCTCGCGGTTCGGCCCAGTTCGCTGTCGAGTTCTGCGATGCGGCTGTTGCGGTCCTCGATTCCTGACGACTCCGACGCATTCAGGAGAGCCAAGAGGTCTTCGATCGCGTCGGGTTCCTGTGCGAGGCGTTGCAACTCGCCCTGTGTGTAGAAGATCGCGGGCCATTGCTCGTGTTTCGAGGCGGTGTGGTCACTGCCGGGGCAGTCCAACTCGACCGAGGCTGATCCCGCGAGGAACCGCGCCTTGGCGCGCTGGATGACCCCTTGACGAGCGCTCTCTTCTTGCGGCAGGCGCGCCCCGATGTGAACCCGCAGCCCGTCGAGGAGGGTGCTCTTTCCGGTCATGCTGCCGCCGATGATGCAGGTGAGGTCGGGGCTGAAGTCGAACCTGGTTAGCGTGTCGCCAGCACCGCCGAAGAAGGAGGCCTTGCCCTTCACGGTCACCGATCGAAGCCACGGATGCTCCTGCAGAGCCGCGTCGGGCGGCTGATCGAGGTCTTGGAGTTCGCCGTCGGGCCCCAACTCGTGGCCGCATCGCACGCGAGCCTCCGACGCGATGAACGCCTGGCGCAGCGCCTCGATGGTTGGGCTGGCCATCTTGGCCCAGCAGTGACGTGAGCCAATGTCGTGGACCTCGTACGAGCCACTGCCGTGAAAGAACGCCAAGTTGTTGCGCTTCACGAATTCGCTGACCCACGGCTTGCCCTGAAGGGCCTCCCGTTCGAGCATGTTGTCACGAAGTTCGAGCCCGCCGAGCGAGTGCGTGTCGAAGTCTTCTCTGTCGACCTGTTCTCCAGCCGTCCCGAAGAGCCCTGTCTCGCTGAAGACATCGGGGGCGAAAGCCAGGAAATCCCACGATGCAGTTGCCTTGCTTTGTTGATCCTGATGCCAGGCGTCACGCAACAACTCAAACACATCTGCGTGGTCTAGGTCGGTCACCGAAGGTTGCTCGCCGTTCCACGGAGCCTTGCCCTTCATGATCAGATCGAAGAGCTTCAGGTAGCGGTCGCGGCCGATCTCTGGGTCGAAGAGAAAGATCAGGCGCAGCGCGCCGCGGCCATCACGCAGCGACGGCATGAACCCCGGAAAGACGGCGAAGATCTGCTCGCGGTAGGGAACGCCCTGCGAGTCGGTGCCGCGGCGCCACTCCTCCACGATCTGCCACGCCGCGCTCAGGTCGCCAGAGCCGGCCATCCGAGGGCAATGCGGCGTCACGCCAAGTACCTGCACGCCGCCGTCGATCGCGGCCTCCAGGAAGCGTCGTACGTGCGCAGTCAGTCCTTCTGCCGAATCCGGCGGCGCGCCAACGCCCTCCGGCAAACCTGTACGGCCGCTGGGCGCATCGTCGATCGTGTGGGTGTGCAGATCGGCCTTGAACCAACGCGCGCCCGGCACCTCGCGGCGCCATTTGTCAGGTTGCGAGCGCATTCGGGCCATCTCACCGCCTTCAGCCTTAGTGTGCCACGCGTGCGGAGTCCGGCGGTGACGAAGGGCGCCTGGGACCGATTGCAGACCAACGGCCAAGCGGACCGACTCGTGCTGAACCTGATCTTGGAACGCCTCTGCTACCCGCTGGGCTGTGATCTCCAGGAGGACCGGTCAGGCACACCCGAAGCTGCACAGGGCCGAATCTGGCTTCGATCCGTCTGGGTGTTGTAAGTAAAGTAATAGCCGTATAGCTTTACATAGCTCGGCTGCTAGGAAGGCTGGCTTTCTCTAGGCCCATAGGAGGTTGAGCGTGCGACCCGAGTCGTTCAAGTCCGCAGAGCGAGGCAAGGTCCTCCGAACTTTGGAGGGGTACTGGGCGTTTCACCCAGAGCCCCTGCCGCGACAGATCGACATCGACACGGAAGCGGTCGGACTGCTCGACGAGGCGACTGCGGCCGTCAATCGGCTCGGCGGTGTCGGCCTGCTCTTGCCCAATCCGCATCTGCTCATCGGTCCGCACCTCAGGATCGAGGCAGTGCTCAGCTCTCGAATCGAGGGAACACAGACGGATGTGCCACAGCTGCTCCGCTTGGAGGCCGAAGAGGCTGTCCCGCCCGAGCAGGCCGCGGACGCCCGCGAGGTGGCGAACTACGTCGTGGCGCTCGAGCACGGACTGGCCCGCGTGCGCAGCGGCTTCCCGATCTCAGTGCGACTCACGCGCGAGATGCACGAGCGTCTGCTGCAAGGGGTGCGGGGCCGTCACCGCACGCCCGGCGAACTGCGCAAGAGCCCGGTATGGATCGGCGGCGACACGGTGAACAACGCCGTGTTCGTGCCACCACCCCCCGACACGATGCCCAACGCGCTCGGGGATCTGGAGAGCTTCATCCATACACAGACCATGCCGCTGCTCGTGCAGGTCGCCCTCGTTCATTACCAATTCGAGGCAATACACCCGTTCTTGGACGGCAACGGGCGCCTCGGCCGGATTCTCATACCCCTGCTTCTGGTAGAGCGGGGCGTTCTGCCCGAGCCGCTGCTCTACCTGTCGGCCTACTTCGAGCAGAACCGCAGCGAGTACTACGACCTCCTGCTGCGCACCAGCCAGCAAGGCGATCTCATGCCGTGGCTCAAGTTCTTCCTGAGGGGAGTGCGCCGACAGGCCCGAGACGCCGAGCGTCGCACCCATCGACTGGTGCAACTGCAGTCCGAAATCCGCAGCCAGCTTCTCGAAGAGGGCAGACCCACTTCGGTGCTGCGATTGGCCGAGCACCTGTTCGCCCGGCCGCTGGTGACCGCACGCATGGCGGCCCGGTTGATCGACGCGACGGCACCAACCGCCAACGCAGCTATAAGAGCCTTGATCGAGCGTGGCGACCTGACAGAGATAAGCGGCCGACAGCGCTACCGACTGTACGAAGCCCCCAGAATCTTCGAAGCTGCTTACGGACCCGTCGAGCCAGAAGACGAAGGCTCAGGCCCCGCCGACTCGGAGCGCAAGTAAAGCGATCTGCCTTGCGCTTTACTTGTTTGGGGTATTGGAGAAGCGCGCTTTCCCTAGAATGCCTTTCCGGCGAACTTCAAGGCTTACGAGGCGGCCTGCAAGAGTCAGGCCGTGAGGCTTGGCGAGGTGTTCGTCTTCGACAACGGCCTGCTCGGGTCGCCGCGCTGGATCATCAACTTCCCGACCAAGGGTCATTGGCGCGCCAGATCCCAGATCCGCGACGTGGCCGACGGCCTCAACGACCTGCGCGATGTGATCGAGGACCTGGAGATTTCCTCCATCGCTCTGCCACCGCTGGGATGTGGTCACGGCGGACTGGACTGGGGCGAGGTTCGGTCGCTGATCGAGGAGCGCCTGGGCGAACTCGATGTCGTCGTTCACCTGTACGCCCCCGAGGGCGCCCCCAGCGCAGCTGACATGGTGATATCGACCCCGCGCCCGAAGCTGACGGTGGCGTCTCATCGCCGGTGTAATAGCAGCAGGGGCGTAGGTTCCTTCGAGAACCTCAACTCAAGAAGGAGACCTACGCCCGTGCCTGCACGAGTATCGCCCACAGAAGCTGTCCGCGCCGAGATCGACGAGTTGTTCGGCTCGGGCCGCGACATCGCCGAGGTGCTCGAGGAGGTGATGCGCCTGTCGGCGCGGCTCGTGTTGCAGCAGGTCCTCGAGGACGAGGTCACCTCCTGGCTGGGCCGGGGCTGGAACTCCCGCGCCGGCGGCGGGCGGGCCGGGCAGCGCAACGGCTACGGCGAGGTGACGGTCAAGACCACCGCGGGGCCCCTGGCGCTGAAGCGCCCGAAGCTGCGCAACACCACCGAGGCGTTCGCGTCGCAGTTGCTGGGCAAGGGCGTGGTGCGCAGCGAGCCGTTGGAGGCGCTGGTGATCTCGGCGTGGGTGCGGGGCCTGTCAGACCGCGACATCGAGGCCCTGTTGGCGGAGGCGCTGGGACCGGAGGCCGCCTTGTCGAGGTCCACCGCGTCGCGGATCTGCGCGCGGCTGCGCGACGAGTTCGACACGTTCCGCAGCTCAGACCTCTCCGATATCGAGCTGGATTACCTGTTCGTTGACGGCAGCCACTTCAAGATGCACGGCGGGTCGCGCGCTGAGCCGGTGCTGGTCGCCTACGGCATCACCACCCTCGGGCGGCCGGTGCTGCTGGCCGTGGAGCCCGGCGGCGACGAGTCCTATGACGCCTGGGCCGGGTTCCTCGACGACCTCGCCGAACGGGGGCTGCGGTCCCCGCTGCTGGTCGTCTCAGACGGCGCGGCAGGCCTGATCGGCGCCGTCGAGCAGAAGATGCCGCAGTCGCTGCGCCAGCGGTGCCTCATCCACCGCGCCCGCAATGTCTTGGCCAAGGTCCCCGCCGGTCGCCGCGACGAACTCAAGGCCGCGTTCTGGGCGATCTTCGACCTCGACGACGACATCGAGCCCGGCCAGGAAGCGGTGAGCGCAGCACAAGCCGGCATCGACGGCTTCGCCCGCCGCTACCAGCGCGAGTTCCCCGCCGCCGTGCGCTGCCTGCTCGCAGACCGCCAAGCGCTCACCGCGCACCTGCGGCTCCCCGCCGCACACTGGCGCAGGATCCGCCACACCAACCTGATCGAGCGCACCTTCGGCGAGACCCGCCGACGAGTCAAAGTCATCGGCCGGCTCCCCGGCGAAACGTCCTGCCTCACACTGGTCTGGGCCGTGCTCGACCGGGCCTCAAACGGCTGGCGCGGACTCACCTACACCCCCGCCATCGCCCGAGCCCTCACCGAGCTGCGCCACCAACTCCACCAACCCGCCCACACCAACACCGACCAGCCCGACCACACCGTCACACGCGCCGCCTAACATGACCCCCAGGAGCCTGCGCCCCAACCGCTATTACACCCAATCTGGGACGCCACCCGGCTCGGTACCCGCGAGAGCATGGCCGCTCCCCCGACGGCTACCAGGTGAACTGGCGCGCACCCCTCGGCCTCCATGACCTCATCAACACGGGACAGCAGCGCCGTCATCTTCCGCGCGTCGAAGCGCAGGAACTCGCCCGGCCTAAGGCTGCTGTCAGGCAACGCTGCGAAACCCGTGGATCCTGTGATCCTCGATGCTTGCGGGATCGAACCACACCCGGTGGTACGCGCAACCAGCGGGCGCGTCGATTGCGTCGCGCAGATAGCTGCTCTTGGCCAGCGGCGAGGACTCGCTCATCCCCAAATGGCGGTGGCTGCGATGCTGCCACACCCACACGGGCACCGGAACGCCGTCACGGTCACACAGGGCATGCACCACCGCCGCGATGCGCACCAGGTCATAGCGACGACGGGTGAAGCGATGCCACCACCGATGCCGACGAGGTGCCCGCTCAATCATCGCCGCACGGTGGGCACCGTTGGTGTGCGCCCACTGCTTGCACAGCTCGCGAAGCTCAACGACACGGCCACGCCCGTCATCATCGGCCATCAAACGCGGAAGCTGATCAGCGGTGATGGTAGGAACGAACATGGCGACACGACGATCTAGCGCTGTTGGGAGCACCCCCACGATAACTAGCCGATCAGCCAGAGCAAGACGGGCGGCATCACCGAGACCCTGCCCACCCGGCCCGGCCACACATGAGCCGAGAACGACGGATAGGCGATCCCTTGACGGGCAATGGGCCAGTCGCTTGGTGTCGTCACCGACCAGACCTTCCGCTCCACGGTCGTCGCCACCGCGCAGCGGGTGCGCCGGGTCGATCAGGAACTGGCCGACACCAGCTATCTGGTCCATCACGTTGGCGCCGACCGTCTTGAGTGGGGACTCGTTGGCGAGTGGCGCGGCGACCGGAAGGTCAAGGTGTCCAGTCGGGAGCGCACGGTCGCCGACATGTTGTCGGATCCGGCGCTCGGTGGCGGCATCCGCCACACGATGGAGGTCCTCGACGCGCTGCTTTCGGTGGCGAGGCTTGAGGATCTGGTGGATGCCATCGAAAGGCTCAACAACGGCGCTGCGGTCAAGCGGCTCGGCTATCTGCTGGAGGTGCTGGGCCAAGAAACCGCCGCGCTTGTGCGGCCCTTGACCTCAGGGTTTCCCCTGCTGGACCCGTCGCTGCCATCGGGGGGCAAGCGGTTGGCCCGATGGGGTCTGAGGATCAACGCAGACGTGTCGGCGTGATCACCAACCGAGAGATCGCCAACCTCGCAGGCGATGCACCCCTTCAGCGACGCACCGGCGAGCCCTGGCGACGGTCAACTCGACCGGGTGGTCTGCTACTCACTGCCAGAGCTTCTGGGAGAGAAGATCAGAGCACTCGCTGAGCGGTGCCCGCCCCGCGACCTCTACGACATCGTCCACACCCATCGTCATCCAGACCTGATCGGCCGGGCCGACGACGTGGTTCAGATTCTCGCAGCGAAGTGTGACCACGCAGGCATCGGCACGCCGACGCTCGCCACGATCCGCTCCACTCCGTTCCGAGACGAGATCGACACCGAGTGGGCAAACATGCTGGCTGTGACGACCGAGGACGTTGTCGGGCGAACAGAGCACTGGAGCGTCGGCACGGTCACACGGGGCATGAGCCACCGCCGCGATGCGCACCGGGTCGTAGCGGCGACGGGTCATGCGATGCCAACGACGTGACGCGACTCCTTTAGTCGAAGCTAGTCTCGCTTTACCGGGCTCGTACCCGGCTATTGGACGCCTCCCCCCACCTCGCGATCGAACGACCAGATGCTCGACCCCGAGACGCATAGCCGGCTGAAGACGGCCATCGTTCTGCAAGTCAGCGAGGACACGGGCGTTCTGGCCGAGCTTCGCGATCGGACGGAGGAGTTGCGCAATCACGTCTCGCGCCCTCGACCGCGCATGGCGCCGGCGATGTCGCTGATTGGACCGGACGGTGGCATCAACCGTGTTCGCCGGAAGCCTCCGTCAGGCGGTCGGTGATGCAGTTCACACCTAGTCAGGCTGCTGACCATCTCAAGGAGTCCATTGCGAGCTACATCGAGTCGCAATACAGGATTTCGCATCCCCTGGTCTTTGCTGAGCGGTCGGCTCTGCTACGGGAACGCGGGGTCATTGCTCAGGATCCCTTCATCGAGGCCACTCCCGCCTTTGCCCCAGCCCGGCTGCTCAGAGAGCTAGAACGTCAGTACCCCGCCATCATTCCCTCAGGTCTCTCCAGGTTGGTAGAGCACGGTGTTCCTGTGGATAGGTTCCCGCTCTACACCCACCAGGAAGAGGCGCTCCTGGCGAGCTTCGGGGACGCGCCCAACCTGCTAGTCGCCACCGGAACCGGCTCTGGCAAGACCGAGGCCTTCGTCTTGCCGATCCTTGCGAGGATTCTCCAGGAAGCGGCGGGGTGGCCTTCACCGCGAGATGCTGGTTCTGAGGGCTCCTACAGCCTGGACGACGGGACGTGGGAGCACGCTCGCCGGCACGAGACAAGAGAAGCTGGCGTCCGCGCCATCGTCTTGTACCCGATGAACGCGCTGGTGAATGACCAGATGTCAAGGCTTCGCAGGGTGTTGTCGTTGAACGGGTCGCCGGACTGGCAGCGACACAAACTTCAGGGCAACGTGATCCACTTTGGGATGTACACCAGCCTGACGCCGCCCACGAGAGGCCCCGACCAGAGCGCAAAGCGCGAAGAGTTCGAGGTCTACCTTCGGCGGTTGGCGGAAGAGTGGGAGAGCCTTTCGGACAAGTTGCGAAGCACTGGCAACTGGCCTGCCGTCGGGGGGCCGGAGATGCTGTGCCGGTGGGACATGCAAGCGGCCCCTCCTGACATCTTGGTGACCAACTACTCAATGCTGGAGTACATGCTGATTCGTCCCATCGAGAGTCCGATCTTCGATGCGACCAGAGCGTGGCTAGAGGGAGGCGACGATCGAGCTATCACCCTGGTATTGGACGAGGCCCATACCTACACCGGAGCCAAGGGCACCGAGGTGGCGCATCTGGTGCGCCGCCTGAAGGAAAGGCTGGGCATTCGGTCAGGTTCGAACAAGTTCCGTGCGATCGCTACCAGCGCGTCGATCCCGAACGTTCAGGGCGCAGAGGGTGACCTGCGAAGGTTCACCTCGGATCTCTTCGGCGAGCCGCAACACACGTTCACTCTGATACATGCGGGCGTACAGGACGAGAAGCCCAAGGAGCGGGACTCAGACCCGCGTTCGCTGTCGGCGTTCGCCCGGTTCCAGGACACGTTCTCACACCGTGACCCATGGCCGAGCATGCGTACGCTGGCGCAATCCCTGGAGCTTGCCGGCCCTAACGAAGGCGAGGATGCCCAGGTTGCTCTACACCAGCTGTTGTCTGACAGCGAGGACCTGCTGTGGATGAGGGCGAGAACGGCTCGCAACGCCACGCGGCTGTCGGAGCTTGCCCGAGAGTGCTGGCCGGGCGCGGACCAAGGGCTTCAGGAGCGAGCAACTGCAGGTCTGCTTGCTGCGGGGAGCTTTGCGCGCCCGATGCCGTTGCCGGACACGCCGCCGATCCTGTCGATGCGTATGCACGCCTTTCTCAGGGGCCTTCCCGGGCTGTGGGCATGCTTGAACCCGGATTGCCCGGAAGTGCCAGCCGAATATCGGGGGGCGCGACCGGTAGGCAGGATCTACTCGGACCCGCGGCCCTGGTGTTCGGAACGCTGCGGTGCCCGAGTTCTGGAGCTGTTCTCGTGCCGAAAGTGCGGTCTGTTGTTCGTGGGCGGCATTCCCGACGGCGGCTTTGGCGGTCTCTGGCCGTGGAGTGATGACTTCAGCGGAGAGCCCAAGAGCCTCACTGACTACCGGATATTCGGCGTGGAGCAGCCCCATGACCGACACGCGGCCCAGTACCGGTCCGTTAAGTCGACACTGATGTGCGGCCCCCAAGACCCCTACGTGCGCCCGTCGTTCGAGGTTGACCCGGCCACTGACCGCCAAGACGGTCGACAAGTGAGTCCCTTCCCCAGCCAATGTCCGCGTTGCCAGAACTACCGGAGCCCGCAGGGCGAGAGGGAGATAGTCGAACCCCTGCGAACCAGAGGACCTCGTTCCATCTCGGTGGTGATGGAGGACACACTGCGCGTCCAGCCAAACGTCGCTGGCCCCAACGGGAGTGACGGCCGCAAGGCCCTGGTGTTTTCTGACTCGCGTCAGGACGCGGCACAGCTCGCTGGCGACGTCAAGCGGGACCATCGCTTCGACGTTTTTCGCCAGTTGCTGTACAGGGTGTTGCACAGCTGCCGGAAGTGTGGCGGCTCCGGGGTCCTCATCGATGAAGCGCCCCACCAGATCGGGCGCGAGACCCAGGTCACCGAAGCCGCTTGCAGTGATTGCGGCGGATGTGGCCGTAACCCGAGTCCTCAGGCGATTGCCTACAAGGAGCTACGACGCAACGTGATCGATCTGCAGATCGATCGGGGGATCAATCCGACCGACGGACACTTGTCCGATGCCTTCGAGCGACTTGAGGACGACCACAGCTCGGTCTATGCTGACGCACAGATGGCGTTTGACCTTGCGGCCAGACGTGAGATCTCCCAGGACGATTTCGGGTTGGAACCCCTGGGCCTAGCGATGTGGTCGATATGGCTTCCGGAACAATCGGGGCAGTTGGAGCCGCTGACCGAACTCGAGACGCATGTGCTGCTACGAACAGTTGCCCGCATTCTTGCCACGGAGAACATACTGTTGCCGCCGGAGCCTCTCAAGCCCTGGGAGTGGCCCTTCGATGACAGGATCAAGCCCTATGAGAGGAAGCGGATCATCCCCGCAAGAAGTCGCCAAAGCGACACCCTTGTTCCCTACAACCTTCGGCCCTACAGGAAGTTGGGCAGGTACATGGTCGCAGTGGCTCGCGCGCTCGCGGATGAGGGACGGATCCAGGACGCGGACGAGTGGCTGGAGGAACTGCATTGGCCTTTGTGGAGAGCTCTAAAGGGCTTCAAGGTTCTGGTTCCGGCGGGCAAGCGAGTCAACGATCAAGTACCTCACGGGATTCGCATCGACGCCTTCGAACTCAGATCCGTCGAGGATGACGTCTACCGATGCGGGGCTTGCCGCTACGTGATGGGAGAGGTCCTGCTGGGTGTGTGCTACAGGTGTGGTCAAGACACCGAGCAAGTCGCGGCTGGGTCCATCCAGAACTTCTACCGCAGGGCTGCCATGTTCGCAGAACCCGGGTCCGGCTATTCCGATCCCTTCCCCGTCCAAACTGCGGCTCATACTGCCGTAGTCGGGAGGCGAGAAGCGCGCAACATCGAGAGGTGGTTCCAGAATCTCTTCCGGGACTCCGAGTATCGGGAAGACCATCGGATCGACATCCTCTCGGTGACGACGACGATGGAGATGGGAATCGACATCGGCAGTCTGTTGAGCGTTGGCTTGCGTAACGTTGCTCCGACGGTCGCCAACTACCAGCAGCGAGCAGGACGCGCGGGGCGCCGGGGCAGCGCGGTGGCGACGGTGGTGACGTACGCCCTTGACCGCAGTCACGACCAGTACTACTTCCATCGTCCCAAGGAGATCGTTTCAGAGCCTCCGCGCGTGCCTGTCCTGCACTTGGAGAACGACGTGATCGCCCAGAGGCACGTCCGCTCCCATGTTCTGGGCGAGTTCTTCCGAGGGTGGTTAAGCAGCAGTGCTCCGGGGGGTCTATTCGGAGCTTGGGGAACGGCGGAACGTTTTCTCAGTGACAATGGCCGCGCGAGACTAGAACGACACATCGGCAGGAATCATGCAGCGTTGCTCGAGCGAACGGGCGCGATCGTCGAAGAGCCTCTCAGAGATCGGCTCGAAGAATGGTTGTCAGTTCTGCCCGACGAGATCGACGGGCATGCCCAGAAGGGAGACCCGGCTGAAGGTCTGCTTGAGTCGCTGATGCGAGATGGCTTCCTGCCGAAGTACGCCTTTCCGGTGGATGTTGTCAAGTTGAGCATCCCGGAGGACGAAGAGAACGAGGATGCCTACGAATCCCAGGACTTCTACTCCGGCATTCCTAGAGACCTACAAATCGCGCTCAGTGAGTACGCTCCCGGTGCTGAGATCTTGCAGTGGAGATTCCCGGATGCGTGTATCTATCGCAGCGCCGGAGTCTATGATCCTTCCGCCAAGTTCCCCGACTACACGCCGGAAGAACGCCTCAATGAGTGCAGACAGTGCCGCTCGGTGAGCTTGACTCGTGTAGCAGCGGGACCCTGTACGGAGTGTCCAGAGTGCGGCAGCCATGACATGCTCGCCATGCCGTATCTGACGCCGCGCGGCTTCACGGTGGATGCGGCCCTGCCAGAGGCGGGCAGGCATGCCTACCGGTCCGGGGGCCGGGAACGGGCAGGCTTCACTCCTTCAGCGCAACTCCTCGTTGGCGCCAACGCCATCACGAGAGGACGAAGCAACCCGTCATTTGCTCCAAGGCTTTACTCCGCTGTTCACGTTGGCGACCTCTTCATGCGCAACGTCGGACCCGACCGCACAAACCCCGGATTCGTCCTGTGCCCCACGTGCGGAAGGCACATGGACGCTGAGAACCTCCGCAGACATCGGTATCCGGCCAATGTGCCCCCGCACAGAGGGCGCAGGCGAGGACCGAGAGCCGGATACTGGTGTCCGAACGAGGACGATCTCGACAACAGGGTCGTGCTTGGGCACCGGTTCAGCTCCGAGGTAGTCCTCTTGGCCGTCGACATGCCCGCCTTCTTGGATGCTCCCATGATGGAGCCATCGGGACGAGCTGTCTGGTTCTCGTTCGGGACGCTCATGGCGGAAGCGGCGGCGAGACATCTCCAGATCGATCCCGACGAGGTGAAGATCGGTGTCCGCCCGACACGTGACGCCCTCGGCCGTGTGCAGGGCGAGGTGTTCATCTACGACAACGTTCCCGGAGGAGCTGGATACGCCAGAACAATCGACGAGAACCTGCAAGAGATAGCCGCGCTTGCACAAGAGATGGGTCGCGGTTGCCCCAACGCCAACTGCAGCGGCGCCTGTTACCACTGTCTCCTGGGGTACAGGAATCAGCAGATCCACAACCTGTTGGACCGCAGGCTCGCGATCTCAGTGATCGACTTCCTCCTGGAAGATCGTCGACCCAGCGTGACCAGGCAAGAAGCGGTCAGACTCGCCAAAGGCGTCGAAGCCTACGTACGGCCCAGCTGGACCCTCGTGGACGCGTCCCAATGCCCGCAACAGTTCGGAGCGGTGTTCAGTAAGGGCGACGCCGTCCGTGTGGGAATACGGCCCATTCACCCCTTCTCGGCGCGCCCCATGCCGTCGGAGCTGACGGGGTTGAGGGAAGCTACGGGCATCTCTCCGAGGATCTACACGAGCTTCGACCTCGTGCGCCGACCCTTCTGGGTAGCGAACGCCCTGCTCCAGTCTCCCGAATACTGATAAGCGGGACGCAGCATGTGGCAGCCAAGAAAGAGATCGACCTCACGAACGTCGCAGTCTCAGATGAGGTCATCTCGAGCGTTCATCAGAATGGAGCAACCTCTCAGAGCGAGCCAGTCGAGATGCTGCCGGTAGACCGGGATGCGCTGCGCAGCGAGATTCAACGCCACCTCGAAGCCATCGGCCTCAACGGTGATCGTCCCGACGGTGTCCTATCGAAGGAAGCCATTCGACACATTCACCGGTTCCACAGAGAAGCCAAGCAGCAGCGCATCCGCAGAGCGCTGGGCAACAAGGTCGACCGATTCATGGAAGAAATCGCAAATGGCGACGAGGTCGAGCCCGAAAACGTCCAGCCCGAACTGGTCGACGTGCGTGCTGGACGACGTACCGGGGACCTCTTTAGATTCGCTGCTCTCCTATGGTCGATACCTGTGTCCCAGGGGTACGGCCGCCGGTTGCGCTTCCTTGTCCGGGATCGGGCGAACGGCAAGCTCATCGGCATATTCGCACTGGGCGATCCCGTGTTCAACCTCCGGGTACGCGATGAGTGGATCGGTTGGAGCCACCAAGACCGAAGCGAACGGCTCGTCAACCTGATGGACGCCTACGTCGTCGGCGCGGTGCCTCCCTATGCCGACCTTTTGGGAGGGAAGCTGGTGGCCGCTCTCATCGCCTCAAGAGAGGTGGCGAACAGGTTCGAGGAACGCTACGGCAACACGACCGGACTCATCAGCAGGCGACAGAAGCAGGCTCGGCTTGTCGCTGTAACCGTTACGTCAGCTCTAGGGCGATCCTCGATATACAACCGGCTCAAGCTCAAAACGAACGCACCCGGCCGGACTTCCGAGACCGCCGTTGAGCTGCTGAAGCTCGGCTCAACGACAGGCTACGGACACTTCCAGATCACCGAGGACCTCTTCTTACAGCTGCGAAGAGTCCTCCAAGAGGATGGCCACAAGTACGCAAACGGCCATCAATTCGGCGACGGGCCAAACTGGCGTATCCGGGTCGCGAGGAAGGGGCTAGAGTCTCTGGGACTCGACGCCGATGAGGTCTTGAAGCACGGAATACGGCGCGAGGTGTACGCCATGCCCATCGCGAGCAACTCACGGCAGTTTCTTTCCGGAGGGGATAGGCAACCGATCTTCAATCACCTGACCGTAGACGAGATCGCAGTTCTGGCACGTAGCCGATGGCTGGTGCCAAGAAGCAAACGTCTACCGCGCTACCAAGAGTTCCGTCGCGAGCAGCTTCGCGACATGCTGAATCCTGAAACTACCAGCTCCGCGCGGTTCGAATCGAGGTGAGGGTCCGAGCAGCGCCCAGGCAGGGTCGCCGACATACAGCAGAGCGCGGATGCGGTAGTTGACGAACCCGCTCACGGTTGGTCCTACGATGACTCCAAGGGTTGGGGGGCCTCCCTGCTAGTGTCCTGGGTCTTTAGTTCAAGTTGTTGTTGTGGTGTGGTGGGTGCGGCTGCGGGCGGTGATTGGAGGCTGTGATGGCTCGTGGCCGTCGTGCTGTGGGGGTGGTGCTCACAGGTGGGGAGCGTGAGACGTTGGAGCGGTGGGCGAGGCGGCGCAAGTCGTCGCAGGCTCTGGCTTTGCGGTGCCGGATCGTTCTGGGCGCCGCCGCGGGGCAGACGAACAAGTCGATCGCCGCGGCGCTGGGCTGTTCGGCGGCGACGGTGTCGAAGTGGCGGCGGCGGTTCGCGCTGCGCCGCCTGGACGGCCTCAGCGACGAGCCCCGGCCGGGGGCGCCGCGAACCGTGGGCGACGACAGGGTCGAGGAGGTGATCGTGCGCACCTTCGAGGAGGCGCCTGAGGACGCGACGCACTGGTCGACGCGGTCGATGGCCGCGCGGGTCGGGGTGTCGCAGTCGACGGTGTCGCGGATATGGCGCGCCTTCGGGCTCAAGCCGCACCTCGCAGAGGACTTCAAGATGTCGCCGGACCCGCAGTTCATAGAGAAGGCCCGCGACGTCGTGGGCCTGTATCTGAACCCGCCTGAGGCCGCGGTGGTGCTCTGCGCCGACGAGAAGACCCAGATCCAGGCCCTCGACCGCACCGCCCCGATCCTTCCGCTGCTGCCGGGCGCGCCCGCCCGCCGCAGCCACGACTACCGCCGGCACGGAACCACCGACCTGTTCGCCGCCCTCGACGCCGCCTCGGGCCAAGTCATCTCCGCGATGGCCGCCAGGCACAGATCAGAGGAGTTCCGCAAGTTCCTGAACCGGATCGACAAGCAGGTCCCCGAAGGCCTCGACATACACGTCATATTGGACAACTCCAGCATCCACAACAGCGCCATGATCCAGCGGTGGCTCCTGCGCCACCGGCGCTTCAGCTTCCACTTCACCCCCACCCACTCGAGCTGGACGAACCTCGTCGAGCGCTGGTTCGCGGAGCTCACCACCAAATGGACCCGCCGCGGGACCCACACCTCGACCGAAGAGCTCACCGAGTCCATCCAATACTGGATCGACCACTGGAACCGCGACCCCCGACCGTTCGTGTGGCACAAGACCGCCGACCAGATCTTCGAGACCATGGCCACATATCTACAACGAATCCCTGACTCAGGACACTAGGAGGCTGTCGCCCGAGTCCACCGCCCTATCGGGGCGACTCGGCGCTAGTTGGTTGGGCCTCTTGCCCAGAGTTGTAGGGCTATTGCTGCGGCGGTGCCGGCTACTAGGCCTGGGGCCCAGCGGACTTTGGCTTGGCGACCGTGGCGGATCAGGGCGAACACCGCCACCGGCCATTCGGCCAGGGCGCCGGCCATCAGCGCCCACCATGCCCAGGCCAGTCCCCACCAGCCGGCCAGCAGGCTGTTGACCACGATGAGGCGCACATCGCCGAAGCCGATCTTGTCGGGCCACAGCCGGTAGACGACCTCCAGCAGCGCCATCACCGAGGCGGCGCCCGCCACCGCCCAGCCGAGCCGGGCCAGGTCGCCGGCCGCTACCGCCGCGGCAGCGAGCAGGACGGCCACCGTCGAGCCAGCGGACCACACGGCGCGGCGCGGGATTATGGCTCGGCGCAAGTCGGTGTATGAGACGTAGATCGCCAGCACCGCCCACACCGCCACCGCGGCCCACACCAGCGCAGCGCTCACTTCGCTCGCCTATCCGCTCGGTCTGTTGGGCGGTCGCTGGGCGTGCCATGGATCATGTCTTGAGGCATGTTGGGTTGCCGATCGGTCCTGAGTTGACGCACGCCGCGCGGCTCGCCGGGCCAGGGCTCAACTTGGGGGCGCATTTTGGGCCATCTATTCCGCCTCCGAGCCGCTCGGGGCACAGTGTGCCACGCCCTCGGGGTGACGCTGGCAGAGGGAGTGAGGCTTGCTTTCGTGGGCGACGCCCTTTGGGTGGGTTCTTGGCCGAGTGCGGAGGCCATGGGCGTGGAGGCTTGCGGTGTGGGAGACGAAAGTGGTATCATGCCCGGCTGACATTGCAACCATCAATGTCACTGGCCTGCCGAACGGCGGGCAGCGACACACATACAGGGACAACTAGTCACAACTGACAACCATCCAGCCTATAGAGCCAAGGGAGACCCCAATGCTCAAGATCCGTTCAACGACCCCCCCCCCCCCGGAGGCGCGGCCCTAGGGGCCTGACCCCCCCCCCCGCAAGCTTGACGAGAGCGGTCTGACCACTCTTGAGTGGCTTCTGATCGTCGCAGCCGTTGCTGGACTGGCCGCACTGGCCGTTGTATTGGTCCAGAACGTAGTCAGCGACACCTCTGAACAAATAGAAGGCTCCAGCGCCCGCGAAACAGCAGCGAGGGTAGCCGCTGCGTCCATCGTGGCAGAGGCCAAGGTGAGCGATGGCGGTGACCAATACGCAACATGGGCCGATTGGACACGATACTTTGACGAGAAGTGCCGCAGACTCGATATCACCTACGGCGACGCTGGCATTTCAGTCACCTCAGCCTGGGCTGTACCTTCATCAGGAACTGGCATTACTCCAAGCGATACTCCTACTACTGCACAGCTTGCAGCGGCCGCCGCTACGGCTGGGGCGAACATACCTCAAGCAGTTTGTACGGTTCCGTAACCCAGTAGTCAGCCTGCTGTTACTGAGCGCAGAGTTCTTCGTGGCTGTTTGGCACGAGGTTTGCAGTCGTCGGGAAAGTCGTCGGGGCGGGAGTTGCCTTAGCGCGCTCCCGCCTCGGCGGCGGCGCGTTCTGGTGTCCTGCTGCGACGTACTGGGCGAGTTGATGTTGCCGGGTTCGGTTGGCGGCTCCCGCTGGGCTGGCCGTTGCAGGTCGGTGGGGCGCTGATTGTCGTGGCTGTGCTGCGTGAGGTTTGCGGTCGTCGGGATGGTCGTCGGGGCGGGAGTTGCCGTTGTGTGCTCCCGCCTCGGCGGCGACGGGTTCCGGTGTCCTGTCATGCGATGCTCGGCGTGTTGATGTTGCCGGATTCAGCCTGGGGGCCCCGGTTTCGGTTCGGGTGGGGCGCTGATTGTTGATGGTTGCGTTGCGGGGTTTGCGGTCGTCTGAGTCGGTGCAGGTTGACGACGCTGCCGCGTCCGTCGACGGCGAGGCTGTGCCCGTTGAGGGGGCTGTGGCTGGTGGGGCGGCTGTGTTGAATATTCGCCATATTGGGGGGGCTGAGGTGTCGGCGGGGTCGGTTGCGTACCCTGCTGAGGAGTACAACGAGGGGGCGGTTCCGGCGCCTCGGGGGCCTACGGCGGCGCCTCCTGACAGGCGGGGCCGCCGGATGCGGGCGGGCACCAAGCGTGCTCTGTTCGTGGCGCTGGGGGTCGTCGTCCTCTTGCTCAGCGTGCTTGGGTTCTATGTCACCTCTGATGTGTTCGACAGCCGCACTCAGGTGATGGTGGCTGCTGGGCCGATTGAGGCGGGCCAGACTCTTGCGTTCACTGATTTCGGGTTTGATGAGGCGGTGATCGGTTCGATCCCGCATTTGCCGTGGACGTCTGATTCGGCGTTCCAGTTCGAGGGGATGGTTGCTCTGCAGCCGATCCCCGCGGGTGCCTTGGTGCGCGCCGACATGTTCACCGCGGCTGAGACGGTCCCGGTGGGGGTGGAGCTCGAGGCGATCATCCCGCTTGATCTGACCCTTGTCACCGGCTCTGTGTTCGAGGGCACGACAGTGCTGCTAGTCGACCCCGGTGTGGGGCCCACTGCGAGCGATGAGGGCAGGCCGCGGCGGGTGGTGCGCGAGTTCGAGCTCACCAACTTCGACGACTCCGCGGGCCGGATGCAGTTGTTCGTGTCGCCTGAGGAGTGGGCGGAGTGGGACTCGCTGCTCGACGAGGTGGGCGGCACGCTGATGGTGGTCGATCTCGGGATCGGCGCGGAGCCCGCTGAGACGGCGCGCCGCCTTGATGCGGTGTGGTTGACGCAGTGGACCACCGCCGCGCAGGAGACGCTGCAAGCCGCAGATGATGCGGCTGGTGTGGTGGAGATGGCGCCGGGGGAGTTGGAGGTGATCGTGTCCCTCGACGCGAGCCTGTCGCCGTCTGGGGTGTCTGATGGTGACACGGTGCTGTTGATTGATCCGGGGGCGTTGCCCGCGCCTGGGGCGCCGGGGCGGCCGCGGTCGGTTATCAGCACGCTGGTGTTGGAGAACTACAGCGGCGGCCAGATGCGCATGTACGTGCCTCCTGAGGAGTGGGTGTACTGGCAGTCGCTGCCCGAGCAGCTCGGCGCCGCCCCGCAGGTGCTGCCAATCATCGAGGGAACCGACATCGACTTGATGATCGAGGAGCTCAACACGCTGTGGCGCGAGGCCTGGCGCGAGGCCCTCGCCGCCGCGTCATGACCATCGCAGCCCGCCACGGCCCCGACGCCGGGCGAAAGCTACACGGCAGACGCGGTCCGGGCAGCGAACACGGGCGGCTACCCGGCGGGCGCGGCCCCGATGCCGGACAGCGGCTACATCACGGACACAGCCCGTACGACTGCTCCTTGACGGACACGGCGCAGGCGGCGGGAGGCGGTACCAAGTTCAGGCGCGGGCCGTGCGGCGGGCGGCTACTACTTGGTGGGCGCGGCCTTGATGTTGGGCGGCGACGGTGTTAGCGGTCTTGGGCGCGGGCGGGGCCCGGCTTGATGCGGGGGCGGTGGCGGTGGCTTTGGCGCGGTGCTACAGCGGCGCGGGCCGCGAGGTGCTGTTGGTGGACGCCGACCCGTTCGGCGCGCAGTTGGCGGAGCGGTTGGGCGAGGCCGTGGGGGCCGATTTCGCGCCGACTGTGCGGGGTTTGCCGTCTTTGGTTGTGGCCCGCAAGCCGCTCACTCTGAGGCTGTTGGCTGACCACTGTTACAGCGTCGACGGCGGCGGGTTGTTGTGGGCTCTGTTCGCGCCGACCAGCGCGGCGGGTGGGCGGTTCGCGGCGCGGTGGCTGGGCGAGCGGGCCGATGATTTGGCTGCGGTGCACCGCGAGCGCACGGTGGTGGTGTCGGCGTCGCTCGACGGCGAAGCCGACAGCCTGGAACTCCTGCTGGGGGCCGCGGCTGTGCTGTTGGTGGTGGCCGAGGTCGAACACGACGGCCAGGCTGAGATGCTGCGGGCCCGGATCGGCCGCGCCGCCCCCGATGGGGCGAGCCGGGATCGGTTGTTGGCGGTGGCGGGCCACTCGCCGTTCGATGACGGCGAGATCGAGGCGCTGACGGGGCTGGAGGTGGCGGCCCGTCTGCCGCTGCTTAGTGATGAGCAGGTGCTGCGCGGCCAGCGCGGCCGCCGCGAGCGGCACTTCTTCGCAACGTTAGACGAGTTGGCCGATGTTGCCGCGGCGCGGCTGAGCCTCAACTCGTCGGTCCCGGCGGCGGCGCCCGGCACAGCCGCAGCGCGCGGCGAGGACGCGGCATCCGGCGCCGCCGCCGAAGCGCTGCGGGGCGGTGTCGCTCGGCTCGCGGCCGGCCAGGTGGCCTGACCCGTGGCCGGACCACACAGCAGTGGGACTGGGCTGTGACCGCACCACACGAGCAGGGGATTCGGCTGTGACCGGACCACACAGCAGCGGGACTGGGCTGTGACCGCACCACACGAGCAGGGGATTCGGCTGTGACCGGGCCGCAGAGCCAGGGGGATTCGGCGGTGGCCGGGCCGGTCGGGCACAACGGCGGCGGGGACTCGGCGGCGATTGCGTTGCGCGAGCGGATTTGGGCCGATGTGTTGCCTCAGGTGCAGGACTTCCGGCTCAGTGCCACTGTTGAGGAGGCAGATCTCTCTGATGCGTGCCATGAGGTGGCTGAGGAGGCGATCCGCGCCGGGGAGGTGGCCGCGGTCAACGCCGAGGGTCGGATGCTTGCTGATGGGGACCTGGATTGGATGTGGGAGCAGTTGGCGGCGCTGCTGGGGGCGGGGCCGATGGAGCGGTTCCTGCGCCGGCCCGATGTGGAGAACATCTATGTGTTCGGCCCGCACCGGGCGGTGCTCGGGCTCACCGGGGGCCGTCAGGAGCATATCCGCGAGCCGGTGTTCGCCGATGACCGCGACATGATCCGCTATGTGTCGCATCTGGCCACCACTCATGGGCAGACCGGGCGGCGTTTCGACCAGTCCGCGCCGATGCTGGATCTGCGGTTGCGGACCGGGGAGCGGATCTTCGCGGCTATGGCGGTGTGCGGGACCCCGTTCTTGACGATCCGCTGTCACCGCCAGAAGGCGATCCGAATCGAGAACCTGATCGAGGGCGGATCGGTGTCGGAGCAGGCCGGGGAGTTCTTGCGGGCCGCGGTGAGTCCCCCGGCGCCGGCGAATGTGTTGGTGTGCGGCGCGCTCGGGTCGGGCAAGACCACCCTGATGCGGGCCCTGCTGGCGGAGGTGGGCCCGTCTGAGATCGTGTGCACCCTCGAGCAGACCTTCGAGCTGTTCTTGGAGCAGAGCCATCCGTTGACGTTCGCGGTGGAGACCCGCGAGGCCAACAGCGACGGCTCCGGTGAGATCACCATGGACGAGCTGTCCAAGCGGTCGCTGCGCTCAGGCGCCGACCGGGTCATCGTGGGCGAGTTGCGGGGCTCGGAGGCGGCCACGTTCCTGTCGGCGTGCGGCACCGGGTCAGACGGGTCGATGGCCACCATCCACGCGTCGTCGCCGCGTCAGGCGATGTCGCGGCTGGTGCGCTACTGCCTGGCAGCCAGCACCGCCGCGTCGCAGTCGGCGCTGGTGCAGGAGGCCGCCGAGGTCATCCATCTCGTGGTGCATCTGCGCGGCGATCCCCGCATCGGGTTCCGCGGCGTCAACACCATCGCGGAGGTCGTCGGATCCAAAGACGGCCGCTTCGAGATGCACCACATCTTCGGGCGCCGCCAACGCGGCGGAGAAATGACACTGTTCGGCAAACCCCGCAACCCAGAGCTCATAGAACGCCTCGAAGAGGGCGGCCTGGACATCTCTGGCTGGCCCGAGGGCGAATAGACATGCCCCGCTGCGGCAGCCTCCGGCCTCCCCGCAACCGCGAACAGACGCTCACGGCAGCGATCTCCGGCGTCTTTGCGGCCACCGGCGCGGGCTGGCCTGAGGGCGAGTAGGTGCTGACGGCGGCGGCGTTCGGTGCCCTCGCAGCCACCGGTGCGGCGCTGTCGGGTTTGGGGGCGGGCTGGTGTTGACCGCGGCGGCGTTCGGGGTGCTCGCAGCCGCGGGGGTCGCTTTGGTGGCGCTGTCGGGCGCACTGGGGCGGCTGCCGCCCCGGAAACGCCGCCGAGGCGCTCAGAGCTTCGGTTCTGCGGCGAAACCGGCCCGGGCGACCAAGCCGCTGGCTTTGGTGCAGGTCGCCACCGCGGGACTGGGCGCTTTGGTGGGCTATGTCGCCACTGGGTTGTTGGGGATGGTGGTGCTGCTGGCGGGGATGGGAGCTTTGTTGCCGCCGTTCATGGCCGCGCCGCGCCGCCGGCGCCGCCAGACCAAACAGGCGCTGGCCTGGGCGCTGTGGAGCCGCCAGCTCGCCGAGCAGGCCCGATCCGGGTCCGGTCTCACCGACTCGCTGCGCGGCAGCGTGTCACGCGCCCCCGCCGAGATCGCCGCGACTATCGCCAAAGTCGCGCAGACCGCGGAGCTTCACGGCCTCGAAGAGGCCTTCGACGAGCTCGCCTCATTGGGCAACGTTTGGGAACCCGAAGTCGCAGCCGGTTTGCGCATGGCCACCACCTCCGGCAGCGGCATCGCCGACCCCCTGCTCGATCTGTGCGGGCGCATCAACGACGTCGTCGAGCTGCACCGCGCCCGCACCGAGGCAGTCGTCGCGCTGTGGACCCAGACCATCGCGCTGTTGTCGCTCGCCGGCGGGGTCGTGGCCATGATGTACCGCACCAACCCCGACTACTTCGAGCCCTACCGGCAGGGCACCGGCCAGCTCGTGCTGGTGGGCCTGTCGGGGCTGCTGCTCGCAGTCACCGCATTCCTCGTCTACCACTCAGTGGTGCGCGAACAGAACTCCGTGCTGGTGCCCCCGCGCCGCAAGAACCGGGCCAAAGACCCCATATGAAACCCTCGGAGCGGCGGCGGTGAGCCTCGGGTTTGTGATCGCCGGGGTGGTGTTCTTTGCCGGGGTGGTGCTGGCAACCGTCGGCTTCGTCGGGCTGCCGCAGCGGCCCCAGACAGCCCCCCAGAGCCTCGGCGCCACCTTGCGGGACCTGCTGCCCACCATCAAAGAGGGCGAGGAGCAGAACCTGCGACTCGCCGGGATCACCGACGAGTCCTACGCCACCCAGCGCTTCGGCGGGCTCATCGCCGGGCTCGTCGCCGGCGCAATCAGCTCAGTGCTGCTACAGCGCGGCCTCATCGGGTCGATCCTGCTCGTCGTCGGGCTCGGGGCGGGTGGATGGTTCCTGCCCATGCTCGGCGTGCGCGACACCGCCAAAAAAGCCCGCAACGAGATCGACCAAGTCATCCGAGTCTGGATCGCGCTAGTAGCCCAACAAGTATCAGCCGGCGTCGACCCCACCATCGCCATGGTCACCTCCGCCGAGATCGGCAAACGCAACAGCTGGACACTGCTGCACCGATTCCTGCTCGCCGCCCAACACAACGGCCGACCCGCCTACGAGGGCCTCGCCGAGTTGACCGAACGCTACGGCATCCACACCCTCGCACCCGTCGTCTCCGCACTGGGGCTCGCCGCCGAGCGCGGCACCCGCATATCCGAAGCAGTCCTCGTCGCCGCGCAGAACATGTGGCGCGAAACCATCGCCGCCGAACGCGAACGAGCCGCCAGCCGAGCACAACTCATCGTGCTCCCAGCAACCGGCGTCGCCCTAGCCCTCGCCGGCATCCTCATATACCCCCCATTCACCTCGCTCACAGGAGGACCCGGTGTCGGCGGAACCCCCTAGGCCCCACACCGGGCCCCCACACCGGTTCGGCCGCGGCGGCGTCTCCCCGCCGCGGCCGAACCACCAACACAACCGAAACATCGTCACCCGACGGCGGCGACGGCAAGACCAACGCGGCATCGTCTCGCGACAAACGGGCCACCGAAACGAACGCGGCAGCGTCACCACTGCGGCCGGGCCGGCGAAACGACCAGAGCGGCGCTGCCCCGGCACCGCCGGACCACCGAACCGGCAGCAGCACCGTCATGCGGCGACCGGCCGGCGAAACGACCAAGGTGTCGCGGCCCAAGCACCGCCGGGCCAGCGAGACAGCCGCAGCACCGTCATGCGGCGGCCGGGACGGCGAGACGAACGCGGGATCGTCACCTTGGAATGGCTGCTGCTGCTGGCCGCGGTGGCCGCCCTCGCCGGCTCCGCTCTGGTGATCCTGCAAAGAGTGCTCGACGACACCGCCGAAGTGCCCCCCGACCCGCTGGTACGCATCGCCCAGATCGAAACAGCAGCCGCCATCGTCGCCAACGAAGCCCAACAACTCTACGACACCGACCCGACGGCCTACACCGCGCAGCACGACGCCGACATGCTGGACCGCTGCGTAGACGTCTTCGACGGGGGCGTCGACGCAGGCATCGTCGTTAGTGCCCACTGGGCATCGCCCGACCCCACGCGCCGCAACCTACAATCAACGATCCCGCCCGAAGCGGTGCTCGCAAGATGCACAGTGATCCCCGGCAACCTCGTCACGGCCAGGTGAGGTCGGCGGCCAGTGCCTGATCGCTCCGCCTCTAGTAGAGGCTGGCCCTGCGCGAGCGGCACCCGGGCGGCGGTGGGCGGACGCTCGCCCGGCTCTCGTGAGCACGGTGAACACGTTGGGAGTGAAGGCGGTGCCCGAGCGGCCGTGCTCCGGCACCCACCCGGCGGAGTGGACCGGCCTGCGAAGTCAGCAGACGGCGAGTTGAGCAGGGATCGAGTTGTCGCGCGCCGCCGGGTCGGGCGTGGCCAGGACGGCCGGCCCCTGGGCTGCGGCGTAGACCCGGTCCCAGCGATCGGGCCACAGCGCGGCCAGAGGCCCGAAGACCTCGCCCGACACCACCACCCGCACCCATCCCGTCTCGCCGGGTTCGGGCCGCCACAACCCGGGCTGAACGGGCTGTGGCGCCGGCTCTGCACACCAGTCGCTGTGCACCTGGGCCACCTCCGGATCCCACCAGCGCCAGCCGCCGCTGGTGGCGGCCTCGCGAGCCACCGCGTCCTTGGCGGCCCCGGCCATGGCCAACACCTCGGGATGCGGTGCGGTGCCCTGGTAGAGCATCGTCGGATCGGCCGGGTCGGCCAGAAAGTCCGCGTCGGCGGCGGCGCGCCAAGCCGAGCGCAGGCCAGCCGAGGCCGCGTACTCAGCCTCGGCCCGGGCGTTGGTGACGATCAGTGCATGCACCAGCAGCACCAGGCTGGCGGTGAGCAGCACAGGCCACAGCAAAACCACAACCACCGACTCGCCGCTCTCATCGCGGCGACCGCCTCCACCGCGGCGGGCGCTCCCACCCCATCGGCGCCACAACACGCCCGCAAGGTTACCGCGGTCACCTCCGGCATCGAGCACGGCCAACCGGAGCAGAGCGAGACTTCGCGCACCGCACCGCCATGGCATCAGGTCCGAGCCGACACCAATCGCAGGCACCGGAGCAACGCGCTGCTTGCACCCCGCCAGCCACAGAGTCGGGACCGAGCCGACACCGAGCGCAGCCACCCGAGCAAAGCGTGACCGCAGCATCCCCGCAGTCGACGCGGCCGACCCGACGACCCGACGAGCGCAGCCGACTGCACCAGCGAGCGATGGCCGCGTTCACCGTGACTCTGCGACCGACCCGACGACCCGACGAGCGCGGCGGTGCGGTGAGCCTTTGGGTGGTGCTCATGTGCCCGCTGTCGGCCTTCGCGGCGGTGGTGGCCATCGCGGGGCCCCAGCGCCTGACCGCAGAGTCGTCCCTGCAGGACGCGGCCGACGACACTGCCATGTTCGCGGTGGGCTGGCGTGACGGCACCGAGTCCGACCGGGCGCTGCCGATCTTCCCGCCGGACTGTGCGATCGGGCGCGTGGAGCGCAGTGATCTGGCGACAGACATCGGGGCTCTGCCAGCCGGGATCCAGAACAACGACCCGCAGTTCGTCACGCTCAATACCCGCCTCGACGAACTGTTCCGCGACCTGTTCAGCGACTTCCCGCGGATGATGACGCCGTCGTTCCCGACACCCACCGACAAGAACGGTCTCATCAGCAAGCTCGACGACCTCAACGAGCAGCTGGAGGAATGGACCGGCGCATGCGATCTGCTGGCCGAGGCACTGGCACGCGACTTGGGGTACAACGGCATCGACTCTGGCTCGCTGAGCGGCTTCTACAGCGCGTCGCTGACCACCGCGTATCTGGGCACCGCCGCCAACACGGTGCCGGGGCCTCCCTGCCGGGTGTCTGAGCGGGCAGGGCCCGACGACGTGATGGTGGTGCGCGACGCGGTGCATGTGGTGTTGGTGGCCGACTGGCGCGCCGCGACCTGGGCTTCGTCACAGATCTGGTCTGACGGGCTTCCCATGGCCGCAGAGTCGATCGGCCGAATCAGCGAGTTTGCCGCGTCCGATCCCAACCTCAAAACGTGCGGCGACAGGCGGCTCAGCATCCACGACAGCCAGGGCCGGCCGGTCTGGCCCAAGAACGCCGAATGGGACGGATCCTCGAGACAGCTGGTTCAGGCGGTGCAACGCTTCCCGCTGGCGGGCTGAGCACACTGACATGATCCGCAGCGCCGAGCCGAAGCCCGCACGCCGACACGGACGCGGGCAGGCTGGCACGGCATCGTTGGAGTTGATGCTGGTGGTGCCGGTGCTGGTGCTGCTAACGGTGTTCGTGCTGTGGGCCGGCCGCGCCGGGCGAGCCAGGCTCGTCGCCGATCTGGCCGCGGGCGAGGCGGCCGCCGCGGCCGCGCTGTGCTGCGAGGACGGCCCCAACGGCGCAGCCGCCCGCGAGCTCCTAGTCGAGAACCTGCTGGCGGCCCGCCCCTCACTTGAGTTCCTGTGCATCGGCGGGGTGAGCCCCACCGCCCCCGACCAGGGATCCGGCGGCCCCGAGTACGTGCAGGAGCACTGGGTGGACTTCGCCCCGAGCGCCGGTGCCGATGCCGACGGCATGGGGGTGCTGGTGGTGCGGTTCCAATGCGAGACCGACGGGGCGCTGGCCCCACTAGCAGGCGTGTTCCCAATCATCACCGTCCACGGCCAAGCCACCGAAGTAGTGATCCGCTAGCCGACCCGGCTCACACGAGCGGGCTGCACGCACATCGCCGCCCCGCATTGCTCTCAGTGAAGTCGGGGCCGCCCGCCCGGCTAACCCGAGCCGGCTGCATGCACATCGCCGCCGGCATCAACACGCGGCTGCTCGAGGAGGAAAGCTGATTGGCTGCCGGAGGGGCTAGACGAGGTTGTTGCCGCCGAAGATCTCGCTCACCGAGGTGTCCTCGAACACTGCTGACACGGCTTGGGCGACTATCGGCGCCACCGACAGCACCTTCAGCTTCGAGAACCGCTTGGCGGGGGTCAGCGGCAGCGTGTCGGTGCACACCACCAGGTCGATGATGGAGCCGGCGAGGCGCTCCACTGCCGGTCCGGAGAACACGGCGTGGGTGGTGGCCGCGATCACCCGGCTGGCACCGTTGGCGGCCAGCAGCTCGGCCGCGGCCACGATGGTGCCGCCGGTGTCGATCATGTCGTCGACGATCACGCAGGTGCGGCCGGCGACCTCGCCCACAATCTCCTTCGCCGAAACCTCGTTCTTGGCGTTCTGGCGGCGCTTGTGGACGATGGCCAGATCGGCGTGGAGCTGGTTGGTGTAGCGCTCGGCCACCTTCACCCGCCCGGCGTCGGGCGACACGATCACCACGTCGTCGTCCTTGAGCGACTGCAGGTAGTCGAGCAGCACCGGCATGGCGGTGAGATGGTCGACGGGGCCGTCGAAGAACCCCTGGATCTGGCCGGAGTGCAGGTCTACCGACAGCAGCCGCTTGGCGCCCGCGGCCAGGAACAGGTCGGCCAGCAGTCGGGCCGAGATGGGCTCGCGGCCCGAGGCCTTGCGGTCCTGGCGGGCGTACCCGTAGAACGGCGCCACCACGGTGATGCGCTTGGCCGATGCCCGCTTGGCCGCATCGACCATCACCAGGTGCTCCAAGATGGCATCGTTGATGGAGCCGCCCTCCCACTCGGCGTGGGTGCCGACAATGAAGGCGTCGCAACCCCTGATCGACTCGCCGTAACGCACATGGATCTCGCCGTTGGCGAAGTTCTCGATGTGGCTGGTGCCCAACTCGACGCCGAGCTCCGAGCACACGCTCTGGGCGAAGGCCTCGCTCGACCGCCCCGACACGACTCGGAGCTCCTTGTTGGTCTGCTGCTTCATGGCGACGGGCATTGTAGGACCCCGCAGCGCCAGCGCGGAAAGGCGAGAAGGCTCCGTCGCGTCGCAGCGGGGTCTTTCCCGCTCTTGTTCGCTGCGCTCACGGGCCGCTCGGGCCCAGCGACAGCGCACGATCCGAGGGATTTGGGGCTTGCTGTGCTGGCCGGGCAGGACTCGAACCTGCAACATCCGGAGCCAAAGTCCGACGTTCTGCCAGTTGAACTACCGGCCATCACCGCCCGCAGGCGACCGGGCCAACAATAGCGAGTCAACAGGCCGAGCGTGTCCCCCGTCGCGCACCCGGGTAGATCGCGCGTTCCGCTGACCATGGCAGATTCAGGTGTGCGCTGATGGGCGTGAATCACAGATGTCCCGGCACGCATCATCAGACCCAACCCCGGAGACTTATCTAGTGGTTATCTCCTCTAGTTATGATAGGGTGGTGGGATGATGATCCAGGAAATGATGTCGCTGGCCGAAGCCAGCCATGTGTTCGGTGTGGGAGCCGAGCAGGTGCGCCGCTACCTGCACCGGGGTCTGCTGCCGGCCATGCGGGTCGCCAACGCGTGGCTGCTGCCCGCCGGCGAGGTCCACGCGCTCGCAGCAGCCCCGCCCCGCGGGGGGCGCCCGCTGTCGGAGGCTGCGGCCTGGCGCGACATCCTCGCTGGAAGCATCGACTTCGACGACCCCCACCGCTACGTCAGCCGGGGAGCTCTCGGCCGCTACAGCGCCGGGTCACCAATGCTGTCGGCGCTGCTCGCGAGCCCAGATGTAGCTGTCAGCGGCATGCACGCCGCGGCCGCGTATGTGGACATGCTCGACCCGTTGGTTGACGAGGCGCACATCTACATCGAACAGGGCTGGCAGCAGCGGCTCGAGCATCCGCACCCGATGCACGGCCTTGCCGAGGATCCGCTGGGCCGAGTGCTGGTCCGGTCGGTGTCAGCGGACGCCTGGCGCTTGCTACAGGCCCGCTCGGTTGCTGGTGCGGTCCGCCGCGCGGACGGCGGTGCCGGTCAGGTCGCGCCGGCCGCGGTGGTTGCGCTGGACCTGTGTGTCTCGCCTCATCCACGAGAGCAGCTGGTCGCCGACGCCATCATCGAGAGCCTCCGGTGAGCGCAGCGGCTGTTGTGCTGCCGCCCCTGGCGGGGCAGCAGGCACAGGCCTGGGACACCCTGATGGCTGTCGCCGACGATCTGGGCGAAGGCTGGACACTGATAGGTGGCCAGATGGTGCTGCTGCATCAGACGGAACGCAGCCCCGCAGGTGCTCAGACGGTCGGCGGGGCCGGTCTTCGCTGGAGCTACGACCTCGACGTTGTGGTGAACCTCCGCACGAGCCGTTCACGCATGAGCCACATCGACTCCGTCTTGACAGACCACGGGTTCGCGCAGCGGGTCGCGCCGACCGGGCATCGCTACGTGGACGCGGCCGGTGCCGTGTTCGACGTGCTAGCGCCGGACCATCTCGGCCGGAACTTGCCGCGGCTCGGGCGCGGTAACACGCTTCAGGCACCGGGCGGGACCCAGGCGTTGAAACGCACCGCTCGCGTGACGGTGGAGCACAACCAGCAACAGGCCTCCATACCGCGCCCCAGCCTCGTCGGTGCGCTCCTCATAAAGATCGCCGCGGCGTCAGGCCCGCCGAGCGGGCGCGACCCCGATCGCCACCTCCTAGACGTCGTGACTCTCGCAACGCTCGTCACGCCCCGAGACGTCACCGACGCCAGCCTGACCCGCAGGGAACGCCGCCGCATCCGCCGAGCTGCCCAGGTCGTCGCTCAGGTTCGCGATGAGCGCGCCCGGGCCGCAGCCGCTGCGTTGGGCCTGTTGGCGCCTGCGTCCCCATCGGTTTGAGCACAAGATGGCCGCCGCCTAACCGGCAAAGAGGGGGTGGCGCTGGCCGCATCCCCTCAAACTGAGTCCTCGCAGTAGAGTCAGCGCTGTCGCAGAAGGCCGTCCTTTCGCTTCCGGTCAGCCGAATCACCGAATGGTCAGCCATGACAGCCAGGTCGAAGGTCAACTTGTTTGATGCTGTTGTCGGCGAAGGAGCACAGCATCCGTCGTTTCGGCAGATGGCGTCTGGTCCTGAACGTTCTGGGGCTCGAAGGTTGATGCAGCAGACCTTTGATCAGTGGGACGGTGCTGATCCTCACTTTGTTCGCGAATTCCAGACGGCGGGGTTTGATGCCCGGGTGTTTGAGCTCTACCTCGTAGCTGTGCTGGGGAGCCTCGGTTGGAGCGTCGGAGGCGTAGGCGGCCGTCCGGACTTTCGCTGCCGGGGCTCTGGCCTCGAGTTCTTCGTAGAAGCCGGCACGGCCAACTCTCCGGGCAATCCAGCGCCGCCGGCCTCAACTGAGGAGTACTTTGATCAGCTCGCTGCGTCAACCGACAATCGGGATGAGGTGGCAGTCCGGTTCGGTTCTGTGCTCCGGAGCAAGGCCAACATGCGATACGAGGCCCTGCCCCACGTCGCGGGCAAGCCGATCGTGATAGCGGTTCAGGGATTCTTCGGGCCGGGCGCCCTATTCCATAATGAGCTCCCGCTTGTCCGCTACCTCTACAACATGGCCCTCATTGAGGTCGACAGCGCCGGTGTCGTATCGCCGACGGACGCGGCTGTCGGTTATCACGTTGGGGATACCAAGACCATCGAGTCCGGTTGGTTCGACGATGAAGACGCCGCGTTCATCTCAGCGGTGATGTGGTCGAACACTGGAACGGTAGGCAAGTTCAATCGCATGGCCGCGGGTCTCGGGCTCGGCGCCCCGGGATGGGAGATCCATCGATACGGGACCGAGCTCGATCCTCGTCCCGGAGCTACAGAACGGGCACTATTCGTCGAGAGAGTCGAGCCCGGCGGAGAACCCTGGGAGGAGGGCCTGGTCATCATGCACAATCCCAACGCAAGGGTCCCGCTGCCTGCGTCCGCATTCTCGGGTGTTACACAGATGCGCCGAGTCGGCGATCATCTGTCGATTGATTTCGTCGGCCGGACGATTTACAACCAGCGCTCTGTGATCCACCGGGTGTCGAAGAGGACAGAAACGTTGAGGTTTATCCACAACCTCCTAGATCTTGGTCACGAGCCCGACTGACTATCCGAGACTTCGATGTGGAGTCCGTAATCGCAGCGAAACACCAAGATCCAGACCTGATCACTCGGGACGCAGCCCGGTTATTCGTGACCGAGGGTGGTGCAGCGGGTCCGCAGCGGGCATGTGTCGCAGAGTTTCCCGAAGCGGGCCGCGCCCGAGGTGACGGGACGGGTGTGGCCGGCGGGGCAGGTCACGGTCTGTGCGTCGGTGTCGATGCCGAAGTCGTCTCGGGTGAAGCCCCCCGCCATGGGCGATCTGCGCTCGATGGGCTTGATGGCGGTGCCCCACCCGGCATCTGTGAACGATTCGAGCGCCTCGCCCGACGCGTACGCGGAGTCTGCCAGCACCAGCCAGCCGCTGTCGCTGTCGGCGGTGTTGTGAGCGGTGTTGTGGGTGGGGTCGCTGTCAAGGAGCCGGGCGCCGACTTGGGCGTCTGAGGCGTCGGCTGTGGTGAGCTCTGTGGCGGTGATGATGTCGGTGTGGGGCTCTGCGACGATGTGGGCCTTGCAGCCGTCGACGCGGCGGCTGCGGGTCTTGTGTGCGTGGCGGGCCTCGGGGTCCACAGTGGAGATCACCCGCCCGCAGCCACGCGGAGCGCTATGCGCCAGCGGCCAGGCGCCTTCGGGTCGGCCTCGACGTCTTGGCCCGCCACCGCGGCCAGCAGCCCCACGGCGTCGGCCTGCTCGTCTGTGAGGTCGGCGTCGCCGGCCGCGGCCAGCACCGCGCCGGCGTCGGTGACCAGCTCGTCGATCGATGGTTGCCGACTCGCGGGAGAGTCGTTTTGCCATCCGGAGGAGTTGAGGGCCCGACGACGGCTTCACGGATGTGCAGAACATCCAGACGTCGTCAACGGCAGCGCCTCGACGAGCGCTCCCAATCTTCCGGGTCAGGTATTTTCCCCAGCGTGATGAGGGTGCCGGGGAATTCCGCCCGCAGCATCCTATGTCCGGGAGTCCCGACCTTCATGAGCTGCAACTCGCTCCACTTACCGGTGTCTACGGTGGTCTCCCCGGCGGACTCACCGACGTATCCAGTGTTGAAGCTAACGCAGACCGGGCCGTGCATCTACGACGGCGTGATGGCCTCCAGGCGACCGCTCGCGCCCAGAGCGGCGTGTGGGTTCTACGGCTTGTATGGGTGGGTCTCGGGCTCGAAGGTCGGGGCCTGGAGCAGAAGCGTAGCGCCCACATGGTGCGTGTTCTGGCGTCCATGCCGGTAGCGTTCCCGGTTCGTGGGATCGCTCGTGAAGAAGCGCCGCAAGCGCATGCGCAAGAAGAAGCACAAGAAGATGCTTCGGCGCACCCGCCATCAGCGACGCAAGTAGCGACCCTCCATAGTCGCCCTTGTGGTGGTGGCGACGACGCGGCCCGGACCGGGATGGGCGCCGCTGACGAACCAGGTGCTGCCGCTTCCGGCCAGCCGCGGGGTCAGCCCGGTGGCGTCGCCCAGCTCGTCGCGTCGGGCGGCCAGTTCGGGCGCGACCCGCAGCGCGGCGGCCTCCAGGTCGTTGCCGGATTCGCCGACGGGGCCGCCCAGCTCGTCCCAGGCCGCGTAGACGGCGGCGGTGTCGCACCCCGCCGGCGCCAGAGCCAGGGTGTAGTGCTCCAACACGTACGGCCGCGGCTCGACGATCTCGCCGATGCCGGTCACCCGGGCTCGGCCGCCCACCAGGCAGAAGGCCACGTCGGCGCCGATGGCAGCGGCCGACGCCGTGTCGGTGAACCCGGCCCAGCGCAGCACCGCGGCCGCGTCGGCTGACCCGCCGCCCAGCCCGGCCCCCACCGGGATGCGCTTGTGCACGGTCACCTGAGCCTCGCGGCCCGCCAGCGCCAGCGCCTTATCGACCAGGTTCTCGCCCGGACCGGCCACATCGCGGCGCTCGCGGCCCGCCTCGTCGAGCATCCGCACCCCGCGGCGACCCGGCACGATCTCGAGCCGGTCGCCGAAGTCGAGAGTCGCCATCTCGGCATCGACGGTGTGGTAGCCGTCGGGCCGGACCCCGGTGATCCGCAGGCTGAGCGTCAGCTTGGCCGCCGCAAACGCCTCGATCACGCCGCTATCGGCCCGTTGTCGGCATATCGATCACAACTCCCGGTGGCCCGGCCTCCAACGCTACAGTCCACGGGTCCGCCCCGAAGAAGGAGAGAGAACCTTGCCTTCAGGCTCGTTCATGGGCAACGCCGTGCTGCGGCGCGAGGATCCCGACCTGCTCACCGGCACGGCCCGCTACGTGGGCGACATGGACCCGCCCGGCACGGTGCATGTGGCCTTCGTGCGCTCGGTGATGGCCCACGCCCGGATCGACTCCCTAGACGCCGGGGCGGCGAGGTCGGCGCCGGGCGTGGTCGGCGTGTGGACCGCCTCCGACGTTCCCATCGCACCCCAGCACCTGTTCGCAATGCTTCCGCCGGAGATCGCCCGCCTGCCGCTGGCCGACAAGGCCCGCTACGTGGGCGACCCCATCGCGGCGGTGGTGGCCGAGTCGCGGGCCGCGGCGGTGGACGCGGCCGAACTGGTGGAGGTGGACTACGACCCGCTGCCGGCGGTGACCGACCCGTTCGAGGCGCTGGCGCCGGACGCTCCGGTCGTGATCGAGGCCCACGGGTCGAATCGGGCCGCCGAGTTCTCCACCGTGGCCGAGCCCGACGCGCTGAGCGGACACGACATCGTGGTGGCGGGCCGCTTCGCCAATCAAAGGATGTCGGGAGCACCGATCGAGCCGTCGGTGGCGCTCGCCGTCCCCGGCACCGGCAACCCCAACGACGACGGGCGAGGCGGCGGGGTGACGCTTTGGTGCACTACCCAGCGGCCCCATGAGGTGCGCAACCAGGTGGCCGCGGCGCTGGAGGCGCCCACCGAACAGGTGAGGGTGATCGCCCCCGCGGTGGGGGGCGGCTTCGGTCCCAAGGCGATGGTGTACCCGGAGTTCGTGCTGGTGTCGTGGCTGGCCCTGCAGCTCGACCGTCCGGTGAAGTGGGTGGAGACCCGCAGCGAGAACCTCGTCAACATGGCCCAGGGGCGAGACCACGTCCACGACGTGGAGCTGGGCGTCGGCGCCGACGGCACCTTCCGGTGGCTCAAGGTCAAGGCGACCGCCAACGTGGGCGCCTATCCCGGCATCAGCGGGATCATCCCCTTCTTCACCATGATGATGGCCTCGGGCCCCTATCGCATTCCCGCCGTGGACTACCGGGCGGTGTCGGCCATCACCAACACCACGCCGGTGGCGGCCTTCCGGGGGGCGGGACGGCCCGAGGCGACCATCACGCTGGAGCGGATCGTCGACATGGCCGCGGCCAGGCTCGGCATCGACCCCGCCGAGCTGCGGCGCCGCAACCTGCTCGACCCCGACGACTTTCCCCTGACCACCCCCACCGGCGCCAACATGGACTGCGGCGAATACGCCCGTGCCCTCGACCTGGCCCTGGACACGGCCGGATACCCCGAACTGCGGGCCGAGCAGGCCCGGCGGCGGGCCTCCGGCAGCCGGAAGCTGATCGGCATCGGCGTGAGCACCTACGTGGAGATCACCGCGGTCGGGCTGTTCAACGAGTTCGGATCAGTCACCGTCGAACTCGACGGCACCATCACCGCCCGGGTGGGCACCGCCTCCCACGGCCAGGGCCACGCCACCGCCTACTCGCAGGTCCTGGGCGAGGTTATGGGCGTACCCGCCGAGCAGATCACCGTGATCCACAGCGACACCGGCGAGGTGCCCCGCGGCACCGGCACGGTGGCGTCGCGGTCGCTGCAGATCGGCGGCACCGCGCTGTTCAACGCGGCCGGCGAGGTGCTCGAAACAGCCAAGAGCCTGGCCGCCGGCCTGCTGGAGGCCGACCGCGGCGACATCGTGACCGCGCCGGGCGGGCTGGCCGTGGCCGGCGTGCCCACCGCAACGGTGTCGTGGGCCGAACTGGCCGCAGCCGCCCAAGCCGGCGACCCGTCCGCCGGGCTCGAACCCGCTCCGCTGGCCGCGGAGACCGACTTCAGCCAGGGCGAGTCCAGCTATCCCTTCGGCGCCCACGTGTCGGTGGTCGAGATCGACGCCGACACCGGCGACACCAGGGTGCTGCGCCACATCGCGGTGGACGACTGCGGCCGGATCCTCAACCCGCTCCTCGTGGAGGGACAGGTTCACGGGGGCGCGGCCACCGGGATATCGCAGGCCCTCTACGAGGAGACGACCTACGACGCCGACGGCAACCCCCGCAATACCAACTTCGCCGACTACGCCATCCCGGCCGCATCGGAGCTTCCCCGCTTCGAGACCGCCCACACCGAGACCCCGACGCCGCTCAACCCGCTGGGAGCCAAGGGCGTCGGCGAGTCGGGAACCATCGGCTCCACCCCGGCCGTGCAGGCTGCGGTGCTCGACGCGCTGGCCCCGCTGGGGATCGACCACCTCGACATGCCGTTCACTCCCCAGCGGGTGTGGCGGGCCATCGCGTCCGCCGAATCATGAATCTCGTCACTCAGCTTCGGTGCCTGCATGCCCGTCTCATGCCGGCGTCGAAGCGCTTGCATGGCCCACCCGCTCGGCCTCCGGCGACGCCCGACCCTGCGAGTACCTTCGGGGCGTGAGTCCGAGACTTCCGCTCGGCGTTGTCCCCCGGCACTACGCCATCGAGCTGTCGCCCGACCTTGAGACGGCCGCCTTTGCCGGGAGGGTGTCCATCGACATCGACATCGCCGGGCCAGCCGAGTCGATCATCCTCAACGCGGCGGAGCTGAGCATCGGCGACGCCCGACTGATCGGCGCCGACGGTGCGGCGACCGAGCTCGACTCGGCGCTCGACGCCGAATCCGAGCGGCTGACGCTGACCCCCAGCCACGGATCCGGCCCGTTGGCGGCAGGTCCGGCCCGGCTCGACATCGCTTTCGACGGCATCCTCAACGACCAGCTTCACGGCTTCTACCGGTCGACCTACACCGACGACGCCGGCACGGTCCACACCATCGCCACTACCCAGTTCGAGTCCACCGACGCCCGCCGGGCCTTTCCCTGCTTCGACGAGCCCGCCCTCAAGGCCACCTTCGCCACCACCCTGATCGTGGACGAGGGCCTGCTGGCGGTGTCGAACACGGCCGAGACCGGGCGCGAGCCGCAGCCCGACGGCCGAGTGCGGGTCAGCTTCGCCACCACCATGGCCATGTCCACCTACCTGGTGGCCTTCGTGGTGGGTCCGCTGGAGGCCACCGAGCCGATCGACTGCGGCGGGGTGCCGGTGCGGGTAATCCACCGGCCCGGCCGCGGCGACCAGACCGGCTTCGCCCTCGATGTGGCCGCCCACGCCCTGGAGTGGCTCTCCGACTACTACGGGCTGGGGTATCCCTCCGACAAGGTCGATCTGGTGGCCATCCCCGACTTCGCCTTCGGCGCCATGGAGAACCTGGGCTGCGTGACGTTCAGGGAGGTGCTGCTGCTGGTGGATCCCGGCACCGCCAGCGGACCCGATCTGCAGCGGGTGGCTGCGGTGATCAACCATGAGCTGGCCCACATGTGGTTCGGGGATCTGGTCACCATGGAGTGGTGGGAGGGCATCTGGCTCAACGAGGCCTTCGCCACCTTCATGGAGACGGCCTGCACCGACGCCTACCGGCCCGACTGGCAGGTGTGGTCGTCGTTCTGCCGCAGCCGGGCCTCGGCGCTGGCCACCGACGCCCTGGCCAGCACCCGGCCGGTGGAGTATCCGGTGCACTCCCCCGCCGAGGCCGAGGACATGTTCGACGTGATCACCTACGAGAAGGGCGCGGCGCTGGTGCGCATGCTGGAGCAGTATCTGGGGCCGGAGACGTTCCGTGCCGGCGTGCGCCTGTACCTGCGCCGCCACGCCCACGCCAACACCGTCACCTCCGACCTGTGGCGCGCCCTGGCCGACGCCTCGGGCCAGCCGGTGGGCCAGATCATGGACGGCTGGATCCACCAGGGCGGCTATCCGGCGGTGGCCGCAGCCGCCACCGACCACGGCCTGCGCCTGTCGCAGCGGCATTTCACGCTCGATCCGCAACAGGCCGACCAGCGCAGCTGGGCCGTCCCGGTGCGCCTGCGGGAAGTCTCCGAGGACCGGCGAGCCGACCAACAGCCGCCCCCGAATCGCAACTCCGAGGGCGGAAACGCGGATCAAGCGTCACCGGCGAGCCCTCACAGCGCCTCACAGCACGAGCTGCGGGTGCTGCTCGACCAGCCCGCTCGGATCCTCACCGGCGCCGCGGCAGGGCCGGTGACAATGAACGGCGGCGCTTCGGGGTTCTTCCGCCAAGACCCGAGTCCCGAAGCCCTGGCGGCCGCACCCGACGACCGCAGCCCGCAGGAGCGTCACGGCCTGGTGGACGACGCCTGGGCCTCCACCCTGGCCGGGCACCTCGACGCACCCGCCTTCGCCGACTTCGTGCTGCGGGCCTGCATCGACGAGCGCGACCTCACCGTGTGGCAGGCCATCGCCGCGGCCCTGTCGCACCTGCGCCGACTGCTGGAAGCCGACGCGGCCCAGCGCTTCTGTGAACTCGTCGTGGCCGCCTCCGAAGCTGCCGAAGCCAGCGTCGGACTCGATCCGCCCGGCCGCGGCGAGGACGACCGCACCCGCGAGCTGCGGGCGACGCTGCTGCTGCTGCGGGGCGCGGTAGCCGATCACCCCGCCACCGTCGAAGCCTGCCGCCAGAGGCTCGACCATCCCGACCCCACGCTGGCGTCGGCGGCTCTGAGCGTGGCCGCGGCCCACGGCGACGCCGACGACTTCGCCCGCATCCGGCAGCGCTTCGAGACCGCGCCGGATCCCCAGACCGAGCAGCGCCACCTGGCCGCGCTGGCCGACTTCCGCGACGAGCACCTCGTGGGCACCATCCTGGCGGGCACCCTAGACGGCTCGGTCCGCTCCCAGGACAGCCCCTACCTGCTGAGGCGGGCCCTCACCAACCGGGTCTGCGGGTCGGTGGCGTGGGCTTTCTTGACCGCACACTGGGACCGTCTGCAAGAAGTCTTCCCGGCCAGCCACGCCCTGGCCCGAATGCTCGAGGGGATAACCGCGCTCGACCGGCCCGAGCAAGCCACCGGTGTACACGCATTCATGGCCGAACACCCCCTGCCCCAGGGCACCAAGCAGATCGCCCAGCACCTGGAGCGACTAGACATAAACGTCGCCCTGAGAGCCCGAGAGTCCAACCGCCTAGCCACCGCCATACTGAACCGCTAAACACCCCAGCTCCACAAGCGCTGCCCAACTGGGTTTACCAGGCTCGCATCTGAGCAACCTCGCCGGACTGTCGATGCCCGGCGCAGATGGCTGGCCCGCCCTCTCCAGCGTTGCATGCCGCGCCCTAGAGTGATCGCAACGGCAGGTGCCGTAGCCGACGGTTGGGGCAGGGCGCATGGACAGCACGATCACGGCGAACCGGCTCACCTGCTATGTGCCAGCGCTGCGGGGCTTCGATGATGAGTTCCGCGCCAGGGTGATTCTCCACGACTTCGGGATGGTCTGGGAGCACGCCAACGAAGCAGAACGCGAGTTGCTAGTCGCCGATGAACCCGAGCCTTTCGACAAGCGCTGGGACGCCTTCCTCGCCGCGTATGTGGAGCACCTGTGCCGTCGCGCCGACATGCGCATGCCGGCGTGGACGCAACAGCCCGGCCGGTATCTCGACCGCATGTGGTGGCCGGCGCACTACGGCGAGTTCGAGCGGGGCTCGGTGATCATGGCGACGCCGGCGTCGTTCGAGGTCCACGGCATGTGGATCGACGAACGCGAGCTGGTCGTGGTGTGAGTGAGTCCTGAGTTCAACCGAGCGGGCCTGTCAGAAGCCTTGGGGGAGCTTGCCGCAGCCTTGCAGAAGCACGGCCGGCGCGGCCGGATCTATGTCACCGGAGGCGCCGCGATGCTCCTGGCACACTCCGCTGACAGAGTGACCCGGGACGTCGATGCCGCCATCGAGGAGGGTTACGGAGCGGTCATGGCTGCGGCACAGACAATCGCCAGACAGCGAGGCTGGCCCACAACTTGGATCAATGAGGCAGCCACGCCCTATATGCCCCGCCCCCACGAGCGGCACGGGGCTGTTGTGTTCGACCATCCCTCCTTGACGGTCCTCGCGGCGAGCAGCGAGCAGATGCTGGCCATGAAGGCGAGAGCAGCCCGCGCCCTCGACGTCCGAGATCTCGACCTTCTTCTAGAACAGGGCGGCTACGAGACCGCCGCCCAGGTCAATGATGTGGTGGAGTCGGTGTTCCCGGGAGAGCCGCTCACGAAGCGCCAGCTGCTGTGGGTACAAGACCGCTTGGAGCGCCTCAGCCAACGAGGCGGGGATGACGACCGGCCACCGGCAACGGCCTGAGGGTGACAAGAAGCAGCGCTGCAACCCCAGCACATCATGCGTCGCGGCGCAGAAGCCACCGCACCTGCCGTACCGGTGGGGTCAGTCACCGACGAGGTCAGCAAGCAGGATCTGATCTGCGAGTTGGATGCCTGCGTAGCCCACCTCTACGGGCTCGACGAGGACGACCTTGCCGTGGTCTACGAAACCTTTCACGAGGGTGCCGACTACTCCGAGCGGCACCGGGCCGTGCTCGCTCACTTCCGCCGCTGGACGACAGAGCAGGCGACCTGCTAGGAGCCGTTGCGGTGCCTGAGGAGGGTCACAGTGTGGGGCGATTGGATGGATGGCGACCCATCGCCCAACGCAAGTCGCTGCCCACGGCATCCCAGTCCGCGGCGAGCGCGTCCGCGTCGGTGGGATTCTGCACCGTTGAGACGCTGCGCCAACCGAGCACTCCCGCGAAGTCGAAGATGAGCGCCGCGCTCACCAGGAAGTCACCAAGCCGCGAGCGCTGGCCGTCGTCTTGGCCACGGGACGGGCGTTGCCCGGCCTCGGTGCTCATGGCATGGCGCTCCATTCGGGTCGAGAAGTGCCGCGAACCGTAGCGGCTGATCACTCCCGTGTCACACTTTCCGAACGGCTGGGCCGCATCTCGTCAGGCAGAACCCTACGAGACTCGCCCGTCTATCCCCTGGACGGTATGGTCGCCGACAGCCGGGCTGATCGTCAACGGGCAAGTCCGTCTTGTCAGGATGATGTCCAATTGAAAGGCATGAGAAGGGGCGGTTGTCACACCGCTGTGGGATGCTGCGGTCATGTTGATCGAAGCCGCCCGACGGGCCGAGGCCACCGCCCAAGAGATTTTGGCCTTGGTGAATGAGGGCTCGGTGTCGTGTGCTGAGGCGCGCGAGGCGCTGGAGATCTCCAGGGCGTTCATGGCTGCGGGGTCGGCGTTCCAGGTGGCCGCGGCTCGGATCATCGCGGGGCGCGAGCAGCACGGCGACGGCGGCGCCCGGGCCTTGGCCGATGCCGCCGGACTGTCGCAGCGCGACGCAAGAACCACGGTCAACACGGCCCGGGTGATCGAGGCTGCGCCCGCCGTGCGAGACGCGGTGGAGTCAGGGCAAGTCTCGCGTGACAATGCCAAGCGGCTGGCCGACGCCATTTCCAAGACCAGCGCCGCTGCGGTCGAGTATGACAGCGGCCTGTTGGCCAAGGCCCAATCGATGCGCCCCGAGCAGTTCATCAGCGAAGCGCGCCGCTGGACCGCTAGCCGCCAAAGCGACGGCGGCGAAGCTGACTACCAGCGGCTACGAGCCAAGCGCCGAGTGCGAGTGTGGGACGCAGACGACGGCATGATGCACCTGCACGGCGAGTTCGACCCTGCCACGGGGAACCGCATCGCTAACCGGCTGCGCGCCGAGGCCCGCCGCCTACACGACACCGACAAGGCGCAAGCCGCCGAGAACAGCCACACCCAGCGGCGCAGCTTCGACCAGTGCATGGCCGACGCCCTCGACAACCTGACTTCCAACACCGGCGGCGTTGCTGGTAGCGGAGGCGGCAAGCCCCACGCCGACATCTGCGTCGTCGCCCATGTCGACGACACCACCGGCGAACTCATAGCCGAGCTTCCCGATGGGCAGCGGCTGCCCAAGACGGTGCTCGAACAACTCTCCTGCAACGCCAAGCTCACCGGCGTCGTCTATGACCGCTGTGGCCAGCCAATCTGGCGCACCCAGTCGCGCCGCACCGTCACCGAAGCCCAATGGCAGCTATTGATCGCCAGGTGGGGCGGCTGCTTCCACTGCGGCGCCAACCCCGCAATGTGCCAGGGCCATCACATCGAGGCCGCCTCGCAGGGCGGACCCACCAAACTCGACAACCTCGTCTCAGTCTGCTGGAGCTGCCATCACCGAATACACCACGACAACTGGCAAATCCACAAGCGCCCCGACGGCCACCACACTCTGCACCCACCCCAGCGGACCCATCACGGACCCGCACACGCACCCGAACAGCCTCAACCGCTGTTCAAGCCACCGAACCAGCCCGAGCCCGCCGCGGCGGCGCCCTGCGAGCCCAACCCGGCTGCAGAGCCGGCCCCCAGACCCGGCCCCCAAACCGCCCGAGCCGCGCTACAGCGCGCCAGGGCCACCCGCGAACGATCCGGGGCGCCCAGCCCGCCGGGTTCAACCGATCGAGAGAACCCGCATCACGCCAGCGCGAGGCCGCTCTTCGCTTCCCCCGCCCATGGCCGAGTCAGTGACGACCGCTCCGGCCCCCAAGACCCTGGTGAGCAGCCCCTCTTCACTTCGGGTTTGCCCAACCCGGACCCTGCCCCGAACCGGTCTGAGGCCCGCCTGGGATTGCCGCGACGTCCACGCCGTCTGCTGTCTTGCGCTGACCTGAGCCAACTTCAGGCGGCAACGCAACCGCCGTCAAGCCAGGCGTCGCTTCCGGTCTATGGCCTCAGGGTGCCATGAGGGGAGCCGGCGTTGCTGAGTTAGGGGTCCTGAGCGCCGATCTCGTCCAGGACATCCTGAAGCAGGTCGCTCCCGCCGATCGCTGCAGCCTGGCTCCGGTCATCGGCAATGTGCTTGCCCGCGCTGGGGGCCTTCAGACTTGCCGCGCCCGTCTGCTTCGCCATGAACCGCAGCGTAACATCGTGAACCGCGAGCCGGGGTTCGGCCACGATGACGGAGTGCTTGCTTCTACGACAGGCCTAGGCGGCGGCGGGCGTCGGCCACGTCTATCGCCAGTTGGGCGGAGAGCTGCTCTATGCCCTCGAACTTGCGCTCGCTGCGCAGGAAGTCGACGAACTCCACCCGCACCTCGCGGCCGTACAGGTCGCCCTCGAAGTCGATGAGGTGGGCCTCCAGCAGCGACTGCTCGGCGTGCTCGAAGAACGTGGGTCGGCGGCCGATGTTGATGGCGCACCCCCGGCGTTGGCCGTCGGGCAGCGTGCACCAGCCCGCATACACCGCGTCGGCGGGCCAGGCCATGCGCTTGGGGACCGGCACGTTGGCGGTGGGGAACCCGACCGTGCCCCCGCGCTTGTCGCCGGGCACCACCGTGCCGCGCACCTCGTAGCCGCGGCCCAGCATGGCCGCCGCCCCAGCCACGTCGCCGCCGGCCAGAGCCCGGCGCACCGCGGTGGACGACACCGGCTCGCGGGCGTCTCGGTGGTGGCGGATCAGCTTCAACGGCACCACCTCGAAACCCCACTCGGACCCCAGGCGCTCCAGTTCGGCCACGTTGCCGGTGCGGCCCTTGCCGAAGTGGAAGTCCTCCCCCACCACCACCGCCCGGGCGTGCAGAGCGTCGAGGAAGACCTGCTCCACGAACTCCTCGGGGCGAGTCCCGGCCCGGACCTCGTCGAACTCGATCACATAGGCGTAGTCGAGTCCCTGCGCCTCGAGCAGCTCCAGCTTCTGCTCGAGGGTGGTCAGCAGCTTCGGCGCGTTCTCGGGGCGGACCACATGGGCGGGGTGGGCGTCGAACGTGACCACCGCCGAGGCCGCGCCCAGGCGCTCCGCCGTCTTGCGGACGTGGGTGAGCACCTCCTGGTGGCCGAGATGCACCCCGTCGAACACCCCGATGGCAGCCGCCACCGACACCGTGGACGGAAGTTGATCGCGCCGATCGTGCAACAGTTCCACGGACATCTCCAGCGGCGGACAGGACCGGGTCAGGTTACCCAGTAGCGGGCTCGGATTGATCGCAGGCATCACGCGCCGCAGCAGGGTCTCACCCGCTCTTGTGCAGGGCGTCCACCCGCCGCCCAAACCCCGGCAACGCTGCCCGCGGTCTCGTCCGCATGGGCCGGACCCGCACGCCCACCCGCTCGGCCTCTAGCCGGCTGTAGCCACCACCACGGCCGGCTTGGCCCCGGTCGTGAACCGCTCGTAGACGGCTAGCAGCCCGCCCTCGGCGTCGTGCACGGCCCACGGCCCCTCGCCCGCCGCCCCGAGCCGGTCAAGGCCCAGCACCCGGCCGTGAGCCACCTCGGAGGCCACCTCCAGGCCAACCTGCACCCCGGCCAGATGCCCGACCGCAGCCGCCATGGGCAGAACCGCCAACGACTCCACCGGTCGGGCCTGATCCAGCCCGAAGCCGCCCACTGCGGTCCGCCGCAGACTGCGCAGGTGCGCGCCCCCGCCCAGCGCCCGGCCCAGATCCGCGGCCAGCACCCGCACATAGGTGCCCGACGAACAGTCCACCACCGCCCGCAGCACCGACTCGGTGCCGGGCACCGGCTCAACGTCGAAGCGGTGCACGGTGACCGGGCGGGCCTCGCGCTCTACTTCGACCCCCTCCCGGGCCAACTCATGCAGCCTGCGCCCGCCGACCTTCACCGCCGACACCATGGGCGGAACCTGGAGGATGTCGCCGGTCAGGGTCGCGGCCGCGTGGCAGGCCCGCGCCGCGCTCACCTCGGTCATGTCGTGGCGGGCCGTCACCTGCCCCGCCGCGTCGAGGGTGTCGGTCTCGACGCCGAGCACGATCTCGGCCTCGTAGCTCTTGGAGAGCCCGGTCACGTACCGCAACAGCCGGGTAGCCCGGCCCACGCCGAGCACCAGCACTCCGGTGGCGTCGGGATCAAGGGTTCCGCTGTGGCCCACCTTGCGGGTGCCCAGCACCCCGCGCGCCTTGGCCACCACATCGTGGCTGGTCCAGCCCGCGGCCTTGTCGACGACCGCGACGCCGTCAACCATCGGCGTCCATCTACTCGGCCTCCAGCAGCCTCTCGATGCGCTCGGCGGAGCGGAGCACTGTGTCGGGGCGGAACACCAGCTCGGGCGTGCGGCGCAGCCTGGTCTGGTCGCCGACTTCTCGCCGCAGGCGACGGGCGTGCTCCTCGAAGGCCTCGGCTATGGCCTCATCGTCGGCCTCGTTGTCGCCGAGCGACGTGAACCACACCACCGCCCGGTGCAGGTCGCGGTCAACTTCGGCGCCGGTGACCGACACCAACTCCAGCCGCTCGTCGTCGAGGTTCTCCATCGACTCGGCCACGATGCGCCGGATCAGCTCGGCCACCCGGGCGGTGCGCTGGTCGCCCCGGTAGTCGGGATGCGAGCGTCGATCTCTTCGTCGCCGTGTCATCGGTCGCACCGATGCCGCGGCGTGATCGCGAGCCGACGCGTCATCGCCGCCTCCGTGTCATGGATTGCAGCCGCAGGCCGTGCAGGGCTTCACCCGTCGAGGGTACGGGCCACCTCGCGCTCCTCGAAGGTCTCGATTATGTCGCCCGCCTTGAGGTCTTGGAAGTTGCTGAGGCCGATGCCGCACTCGTATCCGGACTGCACCTCGCGCACGTCGTCGGTGAAGCGCTTGAGCGAGTTGACGGCACCCTTCCAGATGATCGTGCCGTCGCGCAGGAACCGCACCTTGGCCCCCCTGGTGATGGTGCCGTTCTGCACGTAGCAGCCGGCCACCGCCCCCACCCTGGGGATGCGGAAGATCTGGCGCACCTCGGCCTCGCCGGTGACCACCTCGGTGATGTCGGGGGCCAGCATCCCCACCATGGCCGACGACACGTCCTCAAGCAGCTTGTAGATGATCTCGTAGGTGCGGATCTCCACGTTCTCGACGTCGGCGGCCTCGCGGGCCTTGCGGTCGGGCCGGACGTTGAACCCGATGATGGTGGCATTCGAGGCCGACGCCAGTTGGATGTCGTTCTCGGTGATCCCGCCCACGCCGCGGTGCACGATGGCGATGCGGACATCGCCGGTCTCCAGCTTGCGGAGGCTCTCGGTGACGGCCTCCAGCGATCCGTTGACGTCGGCCTTCACGATGGCGTTGAGGGTGGCGGTCTCGCCCCGCTGGATCCGGGTGAAGAGATCCTCGAGCTTGGCCCCGCCGGAAAGGGCGTGCGCCTCGCGGCCCAGGCTCGACAGCCTCTGCCAGTGCTCTCGGGTGTCGGCCACCCGCCCGGCGATCTTCTCGTTGGGGGCCACCGCGAAGGCGTCGCCCGCGATGGCGACCTCCGACAGGCCGAGCACCTGGACCGGGGTGGAGGGAACCGCCTCGTCGACAGCCTCGCCCCGGTCGTCGAGCAGCGCCCGCACCCGGCCCCACGACGCCCCGGCCACCATCGGGTCGCCGATGCGCAGCGTGCCCCGCTGCACCAGCACGGTGGCCACCGGACCCCGCCCGATGTCGAGGTTCGATTCGAGGACCACGCCGCCGGCCCGGCCATCGGGCGACGCCCGGAGGTCCTCCACCTCGGCCACCAGCAGGATCTGGTCCAGCAGCTCCTCGATGCCCTGGCCGGTCAGCGCCGACACCTCGCAGTAGATGGTCTCGCCGCCCCAGGCCTCGGGCACGAGGCCCTGCTCGGCCACTCCGGCCACGGTGCGCTGGGTGTCGGCGTTGGGCCGGTCGATCTTGTTGACGGCCACCACGATGGGAACGTCGGCGGCCTTGGCGTGGTTGATGGCCTCGGTGGTTTGGGGCATCACGCCGTCGTCGGCGGCCACCACCAGCACCACGATGTCGGTGGCGCTGGCCCCTCGGGCCCGCATGGCGGTGAACGCCTCGTGGCCGGGCGTGTCGACGAACGTGAGCGACCGGTCGCTGCGCTCCACCTGGTAGGCGCCGATGTGCTGGGTGATGCCGCCCGCCTCGCCATCGACCACGTTGGTGTTGCGGATCCGGTCGAGCAGCAGCGTCTTGCCGTGGTCGACGTGGCCCATGACGGTCACCACCGGGGGCCGCAGCGGCGCGGCTTCGTCTTCGTCTACTCCGATCCCGAGCAGCTTGCGGAGCTCAGCCTCCTGCTCCTCGCCGGGATCGACCAGACGGATCTCGGCGCCGATCTCGGCCGCGAACAGCTCCATCATCTCGTCGCTGAGCGACTGGGTGGCGGTCACCATCTCGCCGTGCTGCATCAGGAAGCGGACCACGTCGGCGGCGGTGCGGTTGAGCTTGGGACCGAAGTCCTGGGCGGCCGAGGCCCGCTCCACCACCACCACCCCCTCGGGCACGGCCGCGTGGCGCGGCGTGTAGGTGGGCACGTCCATGGGCTGCAGTTCCTCGCGGACCCGGCGCCGACGGCTCTTGCGTCGGGGCGGGCGCCGCTGGGCGCCGCCGGGGCCGCCCCTGCCGCCGCCGGGACGACCCGGAGGCCCGCCGGGGCCTGCGGGACGGGGGCCGCCGGGGCCCGCGGGACGGGGGCCGCCGGGCGGGCGGGGACCACCAACCGGAGCGCCGCGGCGAGGACCGGCCGGCCGATCCGACGCGGGGCGGGCGCCCGCCGGACGAGAGGGTCCCCCCGGCGGCCGACGCTCGGTGGGGGCTGCGCCGGAGCGGGTGGTCGTGCCGTGAGGGGCTGGGGGGCGGAGGCGGCGAGGCGGTGGGGGCGGCGGAATCGGCTTGCCCGACCGGGAGACGGGAGGGGTTCCCGACCGCAGAGAGCGAGACGGGGGCGGGGTGGTGGGCAGGCTCGTGGGCACCTTCTCGGCGGCGACCGGCTTCGGAGGCGGCTCGTCCACCACCGGCGGGGGTTCCTGTGACGCCACTCGCCGCGGCGGCGCCACGCTGCCGCTGGAGGAGATGGTCGCCTTCGGCTTGGCCGCGGCGGGCTCGGCGGTTTGTGTCTTCGCGGCCGCAGCCGGCGGTGACTCGGAGCCGGCAGCCTCCGCCGCGGCCGGCGCTGCAGGCCTGGGCTGCGGCGTCGGCCCCGATTCTGGCCGAGCCTCAACCGCAGGCTTGGCGGGCTCAGCAGCGATGGGTTCGGCCTCTGCTGTGGCTGCGACCGGCCGGGTGGCTTCCACCGCCGCGGCGGGCGCTCTGTTCTTGGGTTCCTCGGGCGCCGGCTCCGCGATCTCAACCGGGGGCGGAGGAGGCGGCGGCTTCAGGAGCCCGTCTCGGTCAGCCCTGCGCCGGACCCGGTCGGCCTGGGCCTCGACGATGCTCGACGAGTGCGACTTGACTCCGATGCTGAGCGCGAGGCAAAGATCAAGCGTCTCCTGATTGGACAGTCCGAGCTCCTTGGCGAGCTCGTGGACGCGGATCTTGCCTGGCAATGCGTGCCCCTTTCGCGACTTTCTCGAAGGCCTGGCGCGGTTATCCGGCCCGGCAGGCCGGCCACGCTCGCTGAAGCCTAGCGATTTCGTCCGGCGCCACGTCAGCGCGCAGGGCTCGCCCGAAGGCCCTGCGGCGCATGGCCGACTCGAAGCAGGCCATGTCGTCGCACAGCCAGGCGCCCCGTCCAGGACCGGGGCCGATCACCAAGGCGCCGCCGGGGTCGAGGCTGACGCGCCGCAACTCCACGCTCGGGCGGCGAGTGCGGCACCCGATGCAGGTGCGGATCGGACTCAAGTCGCCTCCGTCCCGCTTCTTCGAGGCGGTCACAGACCGCTCAGCCCAAATGCAGCCCAGATCGGACTCAGGTCGCCTCCGTCCCGCTTCTTCGAGGCGGTCACAGACCGCTCAGCCCAAATGCGGCCCGGATCGGACTCAGGTCGTCGCGGCCGGCTCCGCGGGGGCTTCGGCGTCGTCGGCGCGGTCCTGGGCCATGGCCTCGGCCCACGCCTCGGCGCTGACCGGCTCGCCGCCGTCGGCGGGCTGCCAGAGCTGCTCGCCTGTTTCGGGGTCGGTGATCCACTCGCCCTCGGCCCATTCCACGTCGCCGTAGGCGGCCTCCTCGGCCAGCTGGGTCTCGCTCTTGATGTTGATCCCCCAGCCGGTGAGCCGGCTGGCCAGGCGGGCGTTCTGGCCCTCTTTGCCGATAGCCAGCGACAGCTGGTAGTCGGGCACGATCACGTCGCAGTCGCCGGTCATCTCGTCGGGTCGGACCTCCTTGATCCTCGCCGGCGACAGGGCCTTGGTCACGAAGTCCTCCAGCTCGCTGCTGAACGGCACGATGTCGATCTTCTCGCCCCGCAGCTCGTTGACGACCTGACGGACCCTCGCCCCCCGGGCCCCCACGCAGGCCCCCACCGGATCGACGTTCGGGTCGTTGGAGTGCACCGCGATCTTGGTGCGGTGGCCGGGCTCGCGGGCGCAGGCCTTGATCTCCACGATCCCGTCGGCGATCTCGGGGACCTCGAGCTCGAAGAGCCGCTTCACCAGGCCGGGATGGGTGCGGCTGACCACGATCTGGGGACCCTTGGCCGTCTTGCGCACCTCGACGATGTAGGCCTTGAGCCGGGTGTTGGAGTCGGGCCGCTCGTAGGGAACCTGCTCGGCCTGGGGCAGCAGCGCCTCCACCCGGCCCAGGTCGAGGAGGGTGTAGCGGGCATCGGTCTGCTGGATCATGCCGGTGACGATGTCTCCCTCGCGCCCCGCGTACTCCTCGTACTTGAGCTCGCGCTCGGCCTCGCGGATGCGCTGGGTCATGACCTGGCGGGCGGTCTGGGCGGCGATGCGGCCGAAGTTGTCGGGAGTCACCTCGTATTCCTCGCCGACCGGGTTGCCCTCTTCGTCGAGGTCTTGGGCGATCACCCGGAACTCCATGGTGGAGGGATCGATCGTCACCCAGGCGTACTCCTTGGCGTCGGGCAGCCGCTTGTAGGCCGACTCCAGGGCGTCGGCCAGCGCCGCAAACAGCGCGTCGACGGTGATCCCCCGCTCGGCCGCCATGGCCTGGAGAGCCTCCATTACCTCGGGGTTCATGGCTTCGCCTCCCTGTTGTGGAGTGGTTGTGACTTGTCGGTTCGATGTGGGTGCGGGCGCGGCCCCCACTCGAAGACGGTGCGGGCCGAGGCCAGCTCCCCGTAGCGGATCCGGCACACCTCGCCGTCGGCGCTGCGCAAATCGATGCCGTCGTCGGCCACCGCCTCCACCACACCGGTCAGGCGGCGAGGGCCGTCGAAGCCGGGCAGGGTCTTGACCCTCACCTCGGATCCGGCGGCCCGGCGGAAGTGCTCGGGGGTGCGCAGCGGGCGCTCGAGGCCGGGGCTCGACACCTCCAGCGTGTAGCGGCCCGGCACCGGGTCGCTCTCGTCGAGGGCTCGGCTCAGCGAACGGGACAGCCCGGCGATGGCGTCGATGTCGATGCCGCCGCCGTCGGCGTCCACCAGCACCCGCACCACTGCGCCGTGGTGCTCCACATCGTAGAGATCGAGCGAGGCGGCCTCCGCCAGCGGGGCAGCGAGTTCGCGGACGCGATCAGCGATCGCCATGAGATCCCCTGATTCTGCTCTGGAGTCTGTAACCGGGCCCAGGGCCCGAACCGGCAACGGCGTGGGCGCAAGCCCACGCCGCTTCCGAAGAAATCGAACGTCCGCCGAGTATACCGCTGCCGACCTCACGCCAGCGCGAATGGGTGTTCTGCGGTGCGACCGTCCAAACCACCGCAACACAGCCAACAGCCGAGCCCGTATGGGCCGAACCCCCTCGCCCATGTGCTCGACCCTCAAGCCTCTGGAGCGGAATACACTGCCCGTCGTGCAGGTCACCGCGACGTTTCCGCGGCGCGACACTCGCCAGATCATGGTCGGCGGGGTTGCGGTCGGCGGCGGCGCGCCGGTGACGGTGCAGTCGATGACGGTGACCAAGACAGCCGACCACGAGGCCACCCTGCAGCAGATCTACGCGCTGGCTGGCGCTGGGGCCGACATCGTGCGCTGCACCTGCAACCGCTCCGAGGCCGCCGAGGGCCTGGCCCGAATCGTGCCCCGCTCGCCGGTGCCGATCGTGGCCGACATCCACAACAACTACCGGATGGCGCTGGCCGCGCTGGAGGCCGGCGTCCACTGCCTGCGGCTCAATCCCGGGAACATCCGCAAGCCCGATCAGATCAAGGCCGTGGCCCGGGAGTGCAAGGACCGCGGCGTGCCCATCCGCATCGGCGTCAACGGAGGGTCGCTCGACCCCGACCTGTACCACCCCGAACTGGGTGTGACTCCCGAGGCGATGGTGGCCTCGGCCATGCGCGAGCTCGCCTACTTCGAGGACGTGGGATTCGATCTGGTGAAGATCTCGGTCAAGGCGTCGAGCGTGCCCCTGATGATCGAGGCCTACCGGCAGTTGGCCGACACCACCGACCATCCGCTGCATCTCGGGGTGACCGAGGCCGGTCCCCCTCCGGCGGGGACCATCAAGTCGACGGCCGGGATTGCCGCCCTGCTGTCGGAGGGCATCGGCGACACGATCCGCTACTCGCTGACCACCGATCCGGTCGAGGAGGCCCGGGCCGGCCGAGCGCTGCTGGAGGCGCTGGGGCTGCGCGAGCGCCGCAGCGTCGACCTGATCGCCTGTCCCAGCTGCGGGCGGGCCGAGGTCGATGTGTTCGCGGTGGCCAACGAGGCCATGGAGGCCTTCGGCGACCGGCGCATACCGCTGCAGGTGGCGGTGATGGGCTGCGTGGTGAACGGTCCGGGCGAAGCCCGCGACGCCGACTTGGGCATCGCCGCCGGGAATCGTCGGGGCCACCTGTTCGTGAAGGGCGAGAACGTGGCCGTGGTGGCCGAGGACGCCATGGTGGACGCACTGGTGGAGTGGGCGGAGTTCATCTGCGAGCACGGTGCCGAGGCCGCCTTGGAGCGCGCCGCCCGGACCCGGGCCTCAGCCCGCCGCGCCGCCGACGAGGACCGCCGCCGCAACCTCGACGAACTCGGCGACGATGCCAACAACTCCGAGACCGTGGTGGCAGGCATCCGCCGCAAGAGCGGGTCCACTAGCCGAAGCTGACTGGGTCGAGGATGTCTCGCATCAGGGCCACGCCGCCCACCAGCAGCAGCAAGAGCACCACCGCGTAGGTGAGGGGCAGCAGCCGGGCTGCGTCCACGCGGTGCCGGCGACCCCCGAAGGAGCGGATCCGCTCGTAGGTGGCCACCACCACGTGTCCCCCGTCGAGGGGCAGGAGCGGCAGCAGGTTGAACACCCCGATGAACGCGTTCACATAGGCGAGCAGCAGCAGCAGGTCGGTGGCGCCGTCGGAGGCGGCTTCGGCGCCGATCCGGGCCACGCCGTAGATCGACAGGACGCGGTTCTCGTCGGGATGCGAGCGGTCGAGGCGGCGCAGCTCCACCTCGCGGGCCGTGGTCGCGCCGGTAGCGACGGGATCGTCGCTGCGCAGCCCGTCGAAGGTGCCCCCGAAGCCGTCGGTCACGATGGTGGGGATGGAGAACACCACATCGCGGGCAATCAACGCGGTCAGCCGCAGCGACTCGCCGGTGGCCCGCACTGGGCTCAGCCCCTCGGTGCGGTAGTCGGCCGACACGCCGAAGAAGCCCCGCACCGCCGTCTGCGGAGCGGCCAGATCGGTGATGATCGCCCCCTCCACCACGGCCGGCTGCCCCGTGCGGGTGTCGACGATGGTCATGTCGAGGGGCTCGCCGATCCGGTCTCGCCCGTACTGGGCCACCTGCGCATAGGTGGGGGCGCCTGCGGCGTCGAGGCCCTCGACGGCCAAAAGGCGGTCACCCTCGATCAGCCCGACGATCCCGGCTGCGCCCTCGGCGGTGAGACGCTCGCCCACAGTGGTCACCGCGGTGTGCTGCACGCCGTCGCGGCGATACACCACCTCCACCTCGGCGCCGGCCCGCTGCTGGACCAGGCGCGAGAAGTCGGCGAAGGTGGTGCTGCCCACGCCGGCGACCGAGACCAGCTCGTCGCCCGGCGCCAGGCCGGCCGCGGCGGCGGCGCTGTCGGGCGAGACGGTGGCCAGAGTCCAGCTCTGCACCTCGTCGGCGTCGGACCCGCCGCTGAAGATCCGGCCGTCGCCCAATAGCACCGCAAACAGCAGCACCGCCACGATCACGAAGTGCATGGCCGATCCCGCGGTGAGCACCAGCAGCTTGCGGGGGTAGCTCTGCTCTCGGAAGCTGCGGGGCTCGTCACGCGGATCCACCTCGTCGAGGTTGCTCATACCCACGATGCGCACGTAGGCGCCCACCCATATCGCCTTGATCCCGTACTCGGTCTCGCCCCGGCGGATCGACCACAGGCGGGGCCCGAACCCGATGAAGAACTCGCTGACCTTCATCCCGGTCCAGCGGGCGGTGAGGTAGTGGCCAAGCTCGTGCAGGAACAGCATGGCCACCAGCGACAGGATGATCACCACCCAGCCGACCCCGCCGAACACTCCCAGCAGCACCAGTGCCGCGGCGAGGCCGGCCAGACCGCCGTGATCGCCCCACCAGCGCCGCACCGCGTCGAAGCCCACGCCGGGCGCTGGATCCCCCAGACGACCGACCATCAGGCCGCGTCCCGCTGGTTCACCAGGGCCTCCGCCACCCGGCGGGCCTCGCGGTCGGCGGTCAGCACGGACTCCACATCGACAGCCTCGATGCCGGGCCAAAGCTCCAGGGCCTCGGTCAGCAGTCGAGCGATGTCCGCCCAGCGGATCCGCTCGTCAAGGAAGGCCTGTACCGCCACCTCGTTGGCGGCGTTGAGCCAGGCCGGCGCGGTCTGCGACGCCCGGCCGGCCTCGTAGGCCAAGTCGAGGCAGCCGAAAGCGCTGCGGTCGGGTGGCTCGAAGTCCAATCGGCCCAGCTCATGCCAGTCGATGGCGCCGTAGGCCAAGTCAAGCCGGTCGGGGTAGGCCAGCGCGTAGCCGATGCAAAGCCTCATGTCGGGCTTCGAGAGCTGGGCCACGGTGGCGCCGTCGCAGTAGGTGACCATCGAATGGACGATGGACTGCGGGTGCACCACGATCTCGATCTGGTCGTAGTCGATCCCGAAGAGCTCGTGGGCCTCGATCACCTCGAGCCCCTTGTTCATGAGCGTGCTGGAGTCGATGGTGATCTTGGGACCCATCTGCCAGGTGGGGTGGGCCAGGGCGTCGGCCACGGTGACCCCCTGCAGTTCGGCCGGGCTGCGGCCCCGGAAGGGTCCGCCGCTGGCGGTCAGCACGATGGACGAGACCCGTTCGGGATGGTCGTTGGCCCGCAGGCACTGGTGGACGGCGCAGTGCTCAGAGTCGACCGGGATTATCGCCGCCCCGGCGGTGGCCCGGGCCCGCTGCACCACCGGACCGGCCGCGATCAGCGACTCCTTGTTGGCCAGTCCCAGCCGCTTGCCGGACTCGAGGGCGGCCAGGGTGACCGGAAGGCCGGCGAAGCCGACCACCCCGTTGATGACGGTGTCGGCCGCGGTGGCCGCCGCAGCCATGGCATCGGCGCCGGCCAGCAGCTCGATCCCGGCGGGCAGCCGCTCGGAGAGGTCCGCGGCCCGGCCGGCGTCGGCGATGGCCACCACTTCGGGGCGGAACCGGTGCGCCTGCTCGGCCAGCATGTCCACCGAGCGGGCCGCGCCCAGCGAGGCCACCCGGTACCGGTCGGGCCGGGCTGCGACGATGTCGAGCGTTTGGGTTCCGATCGATCCGGTCGAGCCGAGCACGGCGACCGACGACACCAACGTCAATCCACCCCGGTCATCGGGTCAGTCTGGCCCGATAGTCCACTGGTTGCTCCCTGCCCGCTCGACGGTTAGATCACCCCGGCCATCAGGGCCACGTAATAGGTGGCCGGCAGCGAGAACAGCATCGCGTCGAAGCGGTCGAGGATGCCGCCGTGGCCCGGAAGCAGCGAGCCCATGTCCTTGATGTCGAGATCGCGCTTGAGCATCGACTCGGCCAGGTCGCCGATGGGCGCGGCCACCGCCACCACCACCGACAGCAGCACCGCGGTCCAGAAGCTGCCGGGGCCGTCGGCGATGGGTGCGGGCATGCCCACCAGCCCCATGACCACGCCCACCGCCACCGTCACGATGGCGCCGCCGAGGAGCCCTTCCAGCGTCTTGTTGGGGCTGGCCCTCGACAGCGGCGTGCGGCCCGCGGCCCGGCCGATGGCCATGGCGCTCACATCATGGGCGACGGTCAGCAGGATGGCGGCGGTCAGCAGCCCGGTTCCGTGGGTAGGGATCTTCAGCATCAGGGCCGCGTGGGCGCCGAGGCCTCCTATGTAGGCCACCGCGAACACGGTCACCGCCAGACCCCGCATCGGCCCTTCCACGCCGACCCCGGTGAGGTACCACAGCGCCCCGAACACCACCGTCAGCACCAGCACCACCACGATGGCATCGACGCCGCGCCAGTAGGCCGCAAGGGGCATGGTCACCGCCCCGGCCAGTCCCAGCACCACCGCCGGCTGGTAGCCCGCCACCCGCACCGCGCTGAGCAGCTCCACCGCGGCCAGGCCGAGCACCACCGTCGCCACCACCAGCGCCAGGGCGGGGCCGACCTGCAGAGCCACCAGGATCACCGCCGACAAGAAGACCCCCACGAGCACCGCCATCGGCATGTCCCGCTCGGCGGCGCCCATGCCGGGCGGGCCGCCCGCGGTCATGCCGCCGTAGGCCGGCTGGTCCTCGTAGCCGAAGAAGTCCTCGTCGCCGATCACCTCCCCCACCGGCTCATGGGGCTCCATGGGGGGCAGCGTCTCGTCTGATTCGTCCCATTGGGGTGCGGTGGTGTGGTCGGTCCACACTCCCAGCTCCTGCGGGTCGGCCTCCTGGAGCCTCGGCTCCGAGGTGGTGAGCTGCGATGACTCCGCGGCCCCGGCGTCGCCCCAGGCGGGCTCGCCGTGATCGTCGCCGAACACCGACCGCCCGGCCACGACCCCTGCGTCTTCGAACTCGTCGGCCTCGGTCGAATCGAGTTCGCCGTAGTCGTCCTGGTCGCTCACTGCACCGCTCCTTTCGCTCGCCGGATGCGAGACTCGGGCTCTGCCCGCGTTCTCACACTTCGAGCAGTTCGTCCTCTTTGCTGGCTAGGGCCTCGTCGATCAGCTTCTCGTGGGCGCGGGTGATCTCGTCGAGCCGGTCGCCGGCCCGGGCCACCGCGTCGGCGGACACCCCGCCGCCGCTCTCGATGTCGTCCAGATCCTTGCGGGCCCCGCGGCGCAGGCCTCGGATCCGGTTGCGGGAGTCCTCCGCCATCGATCCCACCAGCCGGGCCAGTTCCCGGCGGCGCTCCTCGGTGAGCGGCGGGAACGAAAGCCGGATCACCCGCCCGTCGCTGCTGGGGACCAGCCCGAGCTGGGACTGCTGGATGGACCGCTCGAGCGCGGCGATGTTGTTGGGGTCGTGGGGGGTGATGATCAGCTGGCTGGCCTCGGGAATGGCGAAGCTGGCCAGTTCCCGCATCGACATCTTCACGCCGTAGGCGTCCACCGGAATCCGCTCCAGCAGCGCCGAGCTGGCCCGGCCGGTGCGCACGGTGGAGAACTCGCGCCTGGCCGCGGCCACCGCCTCGTCCATCCGCTCGCCGACGTCGGCCAACACCATGCCGATCAGCTCCTCGCTCATGGGCCTCCCCCTTGGGCCTCCTGGGCTACGAGCGTACCCACCCGTGCGCCGTCGAGCAGGGATTGGAGATTGCCCGCAGCCATCAGATTGAACACCACGATGGGGAGGCGGTTGTCCATGCACAGCGTGATGGCGGTGGAGTCCATCACCTCCAGACCCCGGTTCAGCACTTCGAGATAGGTGACCCGCTCCAGTCTGGTGGCGCTCGGATCGATCTCGGGATCGGCGGTGTAGATGCCGTCCACCCCGCCGTGGGTGCCCTTGAGCACCACTTCGGCCTCGACTTCGGCGGCTCGCAGCGCGGCGGTGGTGTCGGTGGTGAAGAAGGGGTTGCCGGTGCCTCCGGCGAAGATCACCACCCGGCCCTTCTCGAGGTGTCGGATGGCCCGCCGGCGAATGTAGGGCTCGGCGATCTGGGCCATGTGGATGGCGGTCTGCACCCGGGTGGGCTGCCCGAGCTGCTCGAGGGTGTCCTGGAGGGCCAGGGCGTTGATGACGGTGGCCAGCATCCCCATGTAGTCGGCCTGGGCCCGGTCCATGCCGGCGCCCGCTCCCTGGGTGCCCCGCCAGAGGTTGCCGCCTCCGACCACCACGGCGATGTCGACGTCGAAGCCGGCCCGGGCCGCGGCGATGTCGGCGGCGATGCGCCGCACGGTGTCGCCGTGGATACCGCTGTCGGCGCCCCCGGCGAAGGCCTCGCCCGAGAGTTTGAGCAGCACCCGCCGCCAGCGCGCCGCAGCGGGGGCGGTATCGGCGGGCTGGCCCATGTTCAGTCGGCGGGGCGGTTCATGCTCGGCCTGCGGAGTCGGCGGGCGGGTTCATGCCCAGTCGGCGGCAGTGTGGACGGTCCATGCTCAGTCGGCGGCGGCGCGGGGCGGGCTCATGGTCAGTCGCCGATGAGAACCTGCACGAAGCGGACGATCGAGCCGCCGCCGATGCTGTCCTTCACCGCGGTCTTCTCGCCGTGCAGTCCCTGCTCGAGCAGCACCCGCTCGCCGTACCAGCCCCGCATCCGGCCGTCCACGATCTTGTCCCAGGCCTGCTCGGGCTTGCCTTCGGCTTTGGTGATCTCCAGCAGGGCGGCCCGCTCGCGCTCGATCTCGTCGGCGGGGATCTCGCCCGCGCTCAGGAACTGCGGCTTGGCGAAGGCGACGTGCAGCGCCACTTGGTGCAGCGCGTCGGGCTTGACCCCGCTGCCCTCCACCACCACGGCGTTCACTCCCCGGCCGTCCTGGCGGTGCACGTACGCATCGAGGATGTTGTCGCCGGCGGCTTGCAGGTGCTCGACCACGCCGACCTCGATGTTCTCCTTCAGCACCAGCTTGAGGTCCTCGATCTCGGCTGCGTGCTGATCGACCGCGCCGGGGCCGCCGGCCAGCACCGACTCGGCCAGGGCCTGCACCAGCGAGGTGAAGCCCTCGTTCTTGGCCGAGAAGTCGGTCTCGCACTTGAGCTGCACGATGGCGGCGGCGGTGTCGTGGCCGGCCACCGCGATGGCGCCCTGGTCGTTGTCGCGGCCGCTGCGGGCGTCGGCCTTAGCCAGACCCTGCTCGCGCAGAAGCTGCCGGGCCGACTCCATGTCGCCGCCGGCCGCGGTCAGGGCCTTCTTGGCGTCCATCATCCCCGCGCCGGTGACGTCGCGCAGCGCCTTCACGTCCTGTGCGCTCACCGCCATGTCAGTCCTCCTCGTCAGTCGAGCCGGCATCGCCAGCTTCAGCAGCCGCTTCCTCGGACGCAGCCCCAGCAACATCCACAGTCACGCCGTCGGCAGCCGCTCCAGCTGCATCGTCAGTCGCGCTCTCATACCCGACGGCTTCGTCGGTAGCGCGCTCATCGGCAGCACCGACGGCGGCAGTTCCCGCCGCCTCATCGGCAGCACTGTCGGCGGTCCCAGCCTCATCATCAGCCGTGCTGTCGTCGGCAGCAATGCCGTCGGCGGCGCTGTCGGTCGCAGTTCCAGCCGCCTCATCGGCATCGCCGTCGGCCGCAGCCTCAGCAGCCGCATCGGTGGTGCGCCCGTCCACAGCCCCAGCAATCACAGCCGCAGCACTCCCAGCCACAGCCCCAGCCGGATCGACCTCAGCCGCCACGAACTCGGTTTCTGCCGCGCCAGCAAGCTCGGCCGCAACCTCTTCCATGTCCGCAACCGCCTGGGCCCGAGCCACGCGGGCCTCGCGTTCGGCGGCCTCAGCGGCTGCCTCCTGGCGGGCCAGGGCCTGCTGTTCGGCGACCTCGGCCTCGGTGAGGGCGTCGCGGGCGGCGCCGGAGGCCTCGGTGCGCTTGGAGTGGATGAACCGGCCCTCCAGCACGGCGTCGGAGATCACCCGAGCCATGAGCCGCCCCGACCGGATGGCGTCGTCGTTGCCGGGAATGGCGTAGTCGACGAGGTCGGGGTCGCAGTTGGTGTCGACCACCGCCACGATGGGCACACCCAGCTTGCGGGCCTCGGTGACCGCGATGTACTCCTTCTTGGTGTCGAGGATGAACACCGCGCCGGGAGGCTCCTCCATGTCGCGGATGCCGCCCAGGTTGCGCTCGAGCTTGGTGAGCTCCCGGTCGAGCAGCAGCGCCTCCTTCTTGGGCATGGCCTCGAACTCGCCCGAGTCGCGCATGCGCTGGTACTGCTTCATCTTGGCGATGCGCTTGGCGATGGTGTGGAAGTTGGTGAGCATGCCGCCCTGCCAGCGCTCGTTCACGTAGGGCATCCCGCAGCGCTCGGAGAACGACTGCACCGAGTCCTGGGCCTGCTTCTTGGTGCCGATGAACAGCACCGTTCCGCCGTCGGCGACGAGATCCCGAACGAAGACGTAGGCGCGCTCAAGGTGGGCCAGGGTCTGGCGCAGGTCGACGATGTGGATTCCGGCCTTGTCGCCGTGGATGAAGCGTTTCATCTTCGGATTCCAGCGGCGGGTCTGGTGGCCGAACTGCACGCCGGCCTCCAGCAGTTGCTTCATGGTGACAACAGCCATGCTTGTTGGTTCTCCCGGTTCTGCGTGGCCCGCGCCGGACGCCTGGACGACCGGGTGAAGGCGCGGGTTGCGAAGTGATTCGGCGGCGCCGCTCGACGCCGTCGGACCCCGAAGGGCCAGCGAGGCAGTGTACGAGCACCACAGCCAGACCGCGACCGCGGCACCAGCCGCACCCTCACTCGTCTCACACCGATGTAGGTGTCGGGATCGGTGTAGTCGCCGCTGAGCCGCACGCCGAAGTGCAGCCTCTCGCCGGCGATGCCGATCACGGCGCCCCGGGCAACGGCGGCGCCGACCCGCACGCTGATGCGCTCAAGGTACGAGTACGAGCTGAGCAGGTCGCCGCCGTGGTCGACGGTCACATGGAGCTCGCCGGCCACCGGACCCGCGAACTTGACGGTGCCCGAGGCTGCGGCTCGCACCACGTCGCCCGGCTCGGTGTCGTACTCGATGCCGCGGTTGCCCGGGCCGTAAGGGTTCTCGGGGGCGCGGAACGGGTCGCTGATCGGCGCGTCCACAGGCGGTCGAAACACCGGCCGCTGATAGTGGTGGGCAGCACCGGCGGCAGGAGCCGGGATGGCCATACCCACCATCACGGCTGCGGCCGACACCAACAGAGGCCACCGCCAACCTCCCAAGAACCTGCATATGACAAACAAGCACCGCACAGCCGTCCTCCCCGCTTAGCAGTCGCAGCGGGGAAGCGCAGAAGCACCGCGGCGGTCGCTTCGCCAACACCAAGCCGCGGACCGGCAACCGTACCGACTGAGTTCAAGAAGCGGCAGCTCGCCTGGGCAGCCTCACGTCACGTAGTCCCGAAGTCACGATCACTGGAGACCACCGCGAGGGGGCGATGCCCCGTGGGTCCGAACTGCCGCCGACAGGCCCGAAAGCACGTCGGGATCCCGAATGCGCATCGGGGATCAAGCGCAGGCGCTATTCGCTGTGGCGCTCGCCGGTGCGGATGTCGGTGACCGCCACGACGGCCTGCACCTGTGACACCGCGTCTCGAAGACTGGACGCGTCGCCGTCGGCCTGAGTGATGGCCTCGGCCACCAGCGCGCCGAGCTCACAGGCGAGGGCCACCAACGCCGGAGCCAACCGGTCAGCGTCAGCCTCGACCTCCCCCAACGGCCACTTGTCGTCGACATAGGTCCCCTTGACTCGCCACATCGACACCTCAACCGGATTCAGCCCATGGCGAGCCACCAACTCCTCGAAGGCTCGCTGCGGATCAGGCTCAAGCTGGTCCAGCAGCAGGCTGAGCTGGTGCTCACGGGCGGGATACACCCCGCCCAGCGCGATCTGAGCCTTGGCCAGGCTCTCGACGGCCATCGACGAGTCGTAGCAAAGCTTGCGGTGCCGGACGAACCGCATGTTTGGCATCCGGAGAATCTCGTCCATTCCGGGCCGCAGGAAGTACAGCAGCCCGAACAGGTGGAAGCTCGCTTCACCCGCTCGGGCCTGCGCTTCGGCAAGATTGGTCATCGGCCGCCCGATCTGCTTGTCCCAGAGGACTACGACTGCAGGCGGCCGGTCGACGAGAACCCTCGCTCCGGCTGCGATATTGGCTTCGAACGACGCCGACACCGACAGGGTGCGCCTTCGCCATTCCGGCCTGTCGGTGACGGTAACGTCCACCCGGCGGTTCGCGGCAGCCGCAGCCGCTTCGCTCAGGGTCCGTCTCAGGGCAGCCCGCTCGCCATAGTCGCCGAGGTCGTCGAAAACTGCCACCAGGTCGATGTCGCTGTACGGCTTGGCTTCCCCATTGGCCACAGACCCGAACACCAGCACCTGGGCCACGCCCGCCTCAACCAGCGCATCCGCCGCCGCCGCCGCATCGGCGAGAGTCGGCGCATCCCGCCCAACGACCGACAACGCCATACAGCGAGACTACCCCCGACCACCGCGACCTCAGCCGCCAGCGACTGCACCTAGCCCCTCGCCACTCAACGACGAGATCTTTGCCACACCTCCCGAACTAGGGTGCCAGCCAGTGCCGCCTGAAGCGGCGCTCAACTTTGCAAAGTTTTTTGCGGTTTATGTTTGAAACATAAACCCTTATAACTCTTGAAAACCCGAGGTTATGATATGCGTACGCCTATGGACCGCCACCTCAACCCCTACACGCCCAATGCGGGAGCCAAGCCACCAGTGCTCGTGGGACGCGAGGCTGAACTCGACACTTTCGACGTGCTGCTGGGACGCCTTGGCGAAGGACGCACCGCGCAGTCGCTGATCGTCGTGGGGCTGCGAGGCGTGGGCAAGACGGTCCTGTTGGGAGAATGCCGACAGCGCGCCCTCGACCGGCGCTGGCATGTCGTCGAGGTCGAAGTGTCCAAGTGGGACGACAGCCAGTTCCGGGCTGGTCTCGCCCGCGAGGCTCGACGAGTCCTTCACGCCATCGGTGCCCGAGGCCGCTGGAGCGAGCTGACCCGGCGGGCAGCGGGGATGCTCAAGTCGTTCACCCTCGGGGTGGACCCCGACGGCAGGCTCACTGTCGGCCTCGAGGGCGGACCCCTAGCGGGCTACGCCGACAGCGGCGCACTCGACTCGGACCTCACTGATCTGCTCATCGGCCTGGGCGAGGCCGCCCGCGACCAGAACACGGGCGTGGTGCTGCTGCTCGACGAGATCCACTTCCTCGCCCGCCCGCAGATGGAAGCGCTTATTGCAGCCCTGCACAAGACGGTGCAGAGGGCGCTGCCCATAACCGCCGCCGCAGCCGGACTGCCCCAGGTTCACGAACTCGTCGGCCGGGCCAAGACCTACGCGGAGCGGCTGTTCAAGTTCCCCGAGATAGGCAGTCTCGACGAGGCCGACGCGGCCCGCGTATTGAGGGAACCCGCCGCGGGACAGGGGGTGTTGTTCGACGACGAGGCACTGCGGCGCGGCATCGACTTCTCCGAGGGATACCCGTACTTCCTTCAAGAGTTCGGGGAGGCAGTCTGGGACGTCGCCGAAGGCCGCCGGATATCCGCCGGCGCGGCCGAGGCGGCCCTGCCCATTGTCCAAGAGAAGCTGGACTCAGGTTTCTTCAGAGTTCGCTTGGAGCGCACCACCGAACTTCAGCGTGCCTACCTGCGAGCCATGGCCCAACTGGGATCGGAGCCGCAGCGAGCCGGACGGGTCGCGGCACTGCTGGGGCGCACCTCCCAGCAGTGCGGACCAACCCGCAAGCAGCTGATCGATAAGGGCCTGCTGTACACGACCGACCACGGCTACGCCGCCTTCACCGTGCCCCGCTTCGGCCAATACCTCAAGCGGGCCATCCCCGACCTGTCACCACCGCCAATCCGCCCCCGCCGAGCTTGATCAGCGCTGAGCGCCCGCAAGATAGGGCTCGGCTCCCCAGTTGTGCCATTCATTTCACACCGTGAATGGATTTCATCCACAGCGTGAATGGATTTCACCAGCATCCGTCAGAGGCGGGTGCGGGCGGCTTGCAGGCGGCTCAGGGTCTCGTGCTTGCCCAACAAGCGCATCGGCTCCCACAACGGCAGGCCCGCGCTGCGGCCGGTCAGCGCCACCCGCACCGGGGGCTGGGACCGCACCCGCTCGCCGAGGCGCTCGCTCAACTCGTCGCCGACGCCCATCACGATCGACTCCAGCCGCTCGGCAGATGAGAAGTCGTCGTCAGCCAGGCGGACCTCCACCATCTCCAGCACGTCGGCCGCCGCCCGGCCCTTGACCATCGCCTTGTGCCAGGCCTTCTCGTCGTAGGCAACCTCGCGGCACAGGATCCAGTCGACCCAGCCCGCCACATCGGCCAGTTTGTCGATCCGGTCCTGCAGATCGCCCGCCAGCCTCAGCGCCACCTCCCCCACTCGGGCATCCGAAGTGGCATCGGGACCCTCCTCGGTCTCCGCGGACACGTTCAGCCCGTCCGCGGCGATGCCGGAACCCTTCCCAGCCTTCTCCGCCTCACTGGCCCCGCCCGCGGTGGTGTCGGGTCGCCTCCCGGCTTGCTTGGGTGCGTCGGGCCGGAGCATGAAGGGAACCGCCACCTTGGCGAACTGCTCGGGGGGCAGCGCCTTGATGTAGGTGGAGTTGATGTGGTCTAGGCGGACCGGGTCGAAGAATGCCGGGGCGGGTTTGACCGCTTCGAGGTCGAACAGGGCGACGATCTCGTCCAGCGGGCGGATCTCCACCTCGTCGGGCGGCCCCCAGCCCAGCAGGGCGAGATAGTTGACCATGGCCTCGGAGAGGTAGCCCCGCCCGCGGTAGACGTCGAGGGCCACATCGTCGCGCCGCTTGGACAGCTTCTGGCGCTTGGCGTTGACCAGCAGCGGCAGGTGGGCGTAGGCCGGCGGGGCGCCGAAGCCCAGTGCCTCCCACAGCAGCAGCACCCTGGGGGTGGTGTTGAGCAGGTCCTCGCCCCGGATCACATGGCTGATGCCCATGTCGCAGTCGTCGACGGCATTGGCCAGATGGAACGTGGGCGACCCGTCGCCTCGGCGGATCACGAAGTCCTCCAGCGACTCGTTGTCAAAGCTCACCCGGCCCCGCACGATGTCGTTCACGACAGTGGCCCCGTCGTCACCGCAGCGGAACCGCACCACCACCCCCGGCCCATCGGACACGTCACGCCGGCGCGAGAAGCCGTGGTAGCCGACCGGCAGCCCGGCCTCCTCGCAGCGCTGCTCGATCTCGGCCCGGCTCAGGTCGCAGAAGTAGGCCCGCCCGTCGGCCACGAGCCGCTCGATGGCGGCCAGGTGCAACTCTCGCCGCTCCGACTGGAAGACGGGCTCGCCATCCCAGTCGAGGCCCAGCCACCGCAGCGGCTCGACAATGGCGTCCACATAGGCCTGCGTCTTCAGCGAGGCATCGGTGTCCTCGATCCGCAGCACCATCTCGCCGCCGCCGCGACGAGCGAACAGCCAGTTGAACAGCGCGGTGCGGGCACTCCCGACATGCAGAAACCCGGTCGGCGCCGGCGCAAACCGAACCCTGGGCAAACTCACCGGCCGATCATACGGCCCATGGAGCCGACCGGGTTGTGGGGATGCCGACGCCTTGCTCAGGCTCTCGAGGCCTCAGAGGGCGCGCAAATAGGTGAGAGCCGATCGCGCCGCAGCGGGGTCTTTCCCGCTCTTGTTCGCTGCGCTCACGGGCCGCTTGGGCCACGGCCTCGCCCGTATGGGCCGGATTCGTTCGCCTATTCGCTCGGCCTCTCAGCTTTGGCCGGGCCTCATGGCCCCAGCGCCGTTAGTGGCACCACCAACACACCATCGTCACGCCGGTAGCCGTAGCCCGTGGCCGTGACCACCACCAGGTTTGCCGGGGGGCCCACATGGCGCTCCTCGACGGTTGCGCGCAGCCGCAGAAGCGACTCTGCGGCTGCGTCGACGGCGGCCTCGCCTCCCAACTTGATCTCCGAGGCAACCCAGGTTCCGTCACCTCGCTCGATGATCGCGTCCACCTCGAGTCCGCTGCTGTCGCGGTAGTGCGCGATTCGCCCGCGCGCCGGCTGTGCATACACGCGTAGGTCCCGCACAACCATCGACTCGAACAAGAGGCCGAAGGCCGCGAGGTCGTTCCACAGGCGCTGCGGGCCGGCGTGGAGCGCCGACGCCGCAAGCGAGGGGTCGACCAAGTGCCGCTTCGGTGCTCGCCTCAACTGGGCGCGTGAGCGCAGCGTCACAGACCATGCAGGCACGTCCTCCACCACGAACACTCGGCGCAAGGCGTCGAGGTATGCCCCAACCGTCCTGGGATCGAGCGGATGATCCGCTCCGGTGTCGCTCGCCAGGGTCCGCTGCGAAGCTTCAGTCGCCACATTCCGGGCCAGGGAGCGCAGCAGCCGCTCCACACCCAGCGGATCGCGGTCCGGGCCGTCAAGCAGCGGTATGTCAGCACGACAGACCTCATGCAGATACGAGGCCACGTATGCCTGCGCGGCCTCGGTGTCTACATGGGCAATGCCGGGCCACCCGCCCCGGCACGCCGCCTCGACGAGATCACGGACGCCCGGGTCCGGTCGGCCCGCGAAGCTGGTGTCCGGGCTGAAGAGGCGGTCCATCGAGACCTCGCCCGTGGAGAGTCCCATTTCGAACAGCGACATCGGTCGCATGCGGATCCGCATGATCCGTCCGGCGCCGCTGTGGCGTGTGGTGTCGTCCGCTGGGGTGGCGGAGCCCGTCAGAATGAACCGGCCCGGCCGGCGACCCTCGTCGCACGCAGCCCGAACTTGATTCCAGATCTCCGGCGCTAGCTGCCACTCGTCGATCAGCCGAGGTTCTGGGCCGTCGAGCAACTCCGCCGGTTCAACCTGGGCGGCGATCCGGGCGCTGCGGTCCGAGCCGAGCATCACCTCGCTGCGCGAATGCTGACGCCCGGTGAAGGTCTTGCCACAGGCGCGCGGCCCCTCCAGCACGATGGCCGGCATCGCCCGGAGTCCTGCAGAGACCTCGGCGTCAACCACGCGCGGCAGGTATCCGTCGCGGGAATCGATTGGCCACACAGCATTCACCACCGAGCTAATGTATCAGATGTAGACACTCTGATGTATTAAATGTGGCGACTTCAATGTCTCATTTGTTGAAAGGCTGGTGCATCAACCGGCGATCACGGGCTGAGGCTCGTCTGGACCTGCCGGGCGTGGTCTGCGGGCACGACGACAACGAATTGCAGGATGCTGGTTGAAATCGTTGCAGAATGCTGAACCAGATCGTTGTAATCTGTCGGTCGAAATCGTTGCAGAATGCTGATCTGCACGGTTAGCCTGCCCTTCGTGGGTTATATTCCCAGGATTGCGGACGACATATTGGCCGCTCGGCTCCGCGCGGTTGCGACGGTGGTGATCGAGGGTGCCCGTGGGGTCGGCAAGACCGAGACCGCCCGCAAGCAGGCTCGCAGCGAAGTGCGCTTCGATGTCGACGAAAACGCACGGGCGCTGGCCGCTCTCGACCCGGCGGCGATCTTGGAAGGCCCCGAACCCCGATTGCTCGATGAGTGGCAGCACGCCCCGGCGATTTGGAACCACATGCGCCGAGCCAGCGACGAAGGCAGGCGACCGGGACGGTTCATCCTCACCGGATCGGCAGTCCCCGCCGACGATGCCACCCGGCACACCGGCGCGGGGCGGGTCTCCAGGATCCGGCTTCGGCCGATGACTCTGTTCGAGACGGGCGACTCAAACGGTGCTGTAGCGCTGAGCGACCTGATGTCGTCGGCGCCCGTCGCGGCCCAGGCCGGCGGCACCAGCCTCCCAGAGTTGATCTCGGCGCTGTGCCGCGGGGGCTGGCCCGCCAACGCCGGAGGGGAACTGGCCGACGCGCAGCGCTACTGCCGGGACTACCTCAACGAGATTCAGCGCGCCGACGTGCAAGCCGCCAACGGAACGGGGCGCCCGATGGTGGCGCTGCAGCGAATGCTCAGATCACTGGCCCGCAACACCGCCACCAAGGCCACCTTGGAGACTCTCGCCGCCGACGCGGGCGGAGAGGAGCCGTTGCATCGCAACACGGTGCGCTCCTACCTCGACGCCCTCGAGCGGGTGTTCGTGCTGGAGGACCAGCCAGCGTGGTCGGCGCGGCTTCGCTCCCGGTCGCGGCTGCGACGAGCCGCCAAGCGGCACTTCGTCGATCCGTCTCTGGCGGTGGCGGCCCTGCGCTCCGGACCCGAGCGCCTCCAGCGCGACCTGGAACTGCTGGGGCTGCTGTTCGAGTCGCTCGTTGTCCGTGACCTGCGGGTCTACGCCGACGCGCTCGATGGCGGGGTCTATCACTATCGGGACAACACGGGCCTGGAGGTGGACGCCATTGTGGAGACCGCGGCCGGCGACTGGCTCGCGGCGGAGGTCAAATTGGGCGGCGACGCGGCAATAGACCAGGCAGCCAAGAGCCTGCTGAAGCTGCGGGACAGAGTCGATGTCGCCGCGGCGGGCGAGCCGGCCAAGCTCATGGTGGTGACCGCGGTGGGCGGCTACTGCTACGACCGCCCCGACGGCGTGGCGGTGGTGCCCGTCACCGCGCTCGGCCCCTGAGCCGACCGGTCGCGCCTCCGAGGGCACCGCAGTGGTACCGTCGCGGCTCAAGTTCGCCGCGCCGACTGGAGTCGCTTATGTCCTACATGCCCCCGCCCCCGCCCGACGACTCGGATTGGTCGCCACCACATCCGCCACACGGCGACGCCTACGCGGGTCCACAAGCCGCCACCGGCTGGACCAACCTCGGCACCGGCGAATCCGTCGAACTCGCCAGCATTGGCGCTCGCGTGGGCGCCCGAGTCTTGGATGCGTTGATCATGATCGTGGGCATTGTCATTCTGCTGGTCATTGGGGTGGCAGCGATCGGGCTCAGCGGTGGCGACCAGGACTCAGCGGCCGGGGCCACCGTACTCGTCCTTGCCATCGTCATACTCTTTGTGGGAATCATCTACGAGGTCTCCATGATCGCGCTAAGGGGCCAGACCCTGGGCAAGATGGCCACCAGCATCAAGGTCGTCCGAGCCGACAACGGTATGATTCCGGGATGGGGCAAGTCCGTCGGACGGTGGGCCGTTCCGGTGCTCCCCAACCTCATCCCGGTTATCGGGTCGCTCATCTCGTTGCTCGCCTACCTTTCGCTGACTTGGGACCGGGCCCGCCAAGGCTGGCACGATAAGGTGGCGTCAACCGTCGTTGTCAAGGCATAACGCTAGTCTCACCACAGAGGCCGCTCCCGCTTCGGGCGCTTACAGGTTCTGGTCAGCAGCCACCGCTACGAGTGAGCGCCAGTCTTCGGCGCGCGCTGCGTCGGGGGTGAGGCGGAGAGTCTCGGTCGGCACCAGGTCGGCCAGGTGCAGCTTGACGTGGTAGCCGTGATGGCCGGCCGCTCCCGCGAACCTCGGCCGGCGCCAGGCCACCAGATCGGCGTTGGCGTCGTCCAAGAACCCGAACAATTCCAGCGCCAGGCGCAGATCGTGCACCACCGGGGCCCGGCCGAACAGCGAGGCCCGACGCAGCGCCACCGCCACGCAGCCAGCCAGCGCATCGTCGGATCGCTCGCCTGCCGCCAGCACCAGCCGGTCGGCGAAGCGCTCGGCCAGCTTCAACGCATAGCCCTGGTCGGGTCCCTGACTGCCGAGTCCAGCCCCCGCCGGCGGCGCCGCGCCGACCACCTCGCCGGGCCGGTCGGCCATCCAAGATTCAGCCCGCCTCGGCGGCGACCGGTAGATCGAAGGGGGCCGAGCCGTATCAGGAACATGAGAAGGCGCAGCCACAGACCTCGCATGCTAGCCCACCCCACCTGCTGCCGAGTGGGAGTTATCCTCGTCTGCGTATGCTCGGCTCGTGGACAAGCTGAAATTGATCAAGAGTCTTCGTCAAATAGCTAAAGATAAGGGTTGGCTCTCGTGAAGGTGCGCGAGGGCAAGCATGAGATATGGGCGATCGGCTCACAGATGATCCAGATTCCCCGGCACAACGAGATTCAGGAAGGAACGGCTGCCAAGATTATGGGTGTAGCCCGGCGAGCGCAGCCCGAACAGGGGGGCAGGCATGACAGACACCGCAGCTGACACACGGGGTGCAGAGGCCGTGGCTGGCGACACCTTTCATGTTCGGGCTACGCCGGGGGGCGGCTGGTGGGGCATCGCCATCGACGAACTGGCGGCTGTGTTCGCTCAGACCCGGCGCTTCGAGGACGTGGAGGCCGAAGCTCGTTCGGCCATCGCCTTCTGGTTCGACGTTGATGAGTCCCGAGTCGGCGACATCGTTGTGGCTGCGGCCCGCTGACTGCCCCGCTCGCAGGACCCGGCTTGGGGCTGGGGTTAGTCGTTGGCGTGTAGTAGGCCGTATACGACTGAGTCGGCCAGGGCTTGCCAGGACGCCTCGATTATGTTCTCGGACACGCCGATGGTGGTCCACACTCGGTGGCGGTCGGTCGAGTCGACCAGCACTCTCGTCACCGCTCCGGTTCCCTTCTGGGTGTCGAGCACCCGGACCTTGTAGTCGGTCAGCGAGATGTGCTCCAGCGCCGGATAGCGGCCGTCGAGTGCGGCCCGCAGCGCGGTGTCGAGCGCGTTGACCGGGCCGTTGCCCTCCCCCACGGCCACGCAGCGCTCGCCGCCGGCCCACAGCTTCACGGTGGCCTCGGTGTCGACCTCCACCGACACGTCGTTCCAGGCTCGGGCGCCGGTGCCGGAGCGGTGGTCCATCGACACTCGGAACGACTCCAGCTTGAAGTAGTCCTGCTCCCAGCCGGCCGCGCCCCGCATCAGCAGCTCCAGGGAGGCGTCGGCCGCCTCGAAGTGGTAGCCGGCGTGCTCGAGGCGCTTGAGGGTGTCGATCACCTCGCCCAGCACCCGGCCGTCGATCTCCAGGCCGAGCTCGGCGGCCCGCATCTCCAGCGTCGAGCGGCCCGCCATCTCCGACACCAGCACCCGGGTGCCGTTGCCGACCAGCTCCGGCGAGACGTGCTCGTAGGCGTCGGGGCGGCGGCTCAGCGCGCTGGCGTGCAGCCCCGCCTTGTGGGCGAAGGCGCTGGCCCCCACGTAGGGCTGCTGGGGGTTCATCGGCAGGTTGACCAGCTCGGCCACATGGTGCGACACCGACGTGAGGCGGGGCAGGCAGCCCTCGGGCAGCGCCCGCATGCCCATCTTCAGCTCCAGATTGGCGATGATGGGCACCAGGTCGCAGTTGCCGACCCGCTCCCCGTAGCCGTTGATGGTGCCCTGCACGTGCACCGCCCCGGCTTGCACCGCGGCCAGCGCGTTGGCCACCCCGCAGCCGGTGTCGTTGTGCAGGTGGATGCCGACCTCGCAGTCCACATGGCTGGCCACGGCCGCCACCGCCTCGGAGATGTCGCCGGGTAGGGTGCCGCCGTTGGTGTCGCACAGCACCACGGTGGAGGCGCCGGCCATGGCCGCGGCCTCCAGCACCCGCAGGCTGAACTCGGGATTGTGGCGGAAGCCGTCGAAGAAGTGCTCGGCGTCGAACAGCACCCGCTTGCCCGCCGCGGCCAGGAACTCCACCGAGTCGGCCACCATGGCCACCCCTTCGTCGAGGGTGGTCTGCAGCGCCTCGGTGACGTGGTAGTCCCAGCACTTGCCCACGATGCACACCGTCGGCGTTCCCGCCGAGGCCAGGTGGGCCAGCACACCGTCGGAGTCGACCCTGCCGCGGGCCCGGCGGGTGGAGCCGAACGCCACCAGTTCGCTGACCTTGAGGTCGAGCTCGCTGCGGGCCCGCTCGAAGAACTCGTCGTCTTTGGGATTGGCGCCCGGCCAGCCCCCCTCGATGAAGGCCACCCCGAGATAGTCGAGCTGCTCGGCGATGCGCAGCTTGTCGTCGACGGTCAGCGATATGCCCTCAAGCTGGGTGCCGTCGCGCAGGGTGGTGTCGTAGATCTCCACCGCCCGGCCCGCGAGCGCGTTCACCGACACGGCCCCCGGCCTCCCGCACCGCGGCGGCTACTCATTGACGTACTCGTTCCACGTCTTGTAGCGGTCGTTGCGGCCCCGCACCACGTCGGCGTAGGCCTCGGCGATGGCCAGCGTGCGCTCGCCGGGGCACTCGACGGACCGGTCATCGACCGAGTTGACCGCGCTGACCTCCGCGGCGGTGCCGCACACGAAGATCTCCTCCGCGGTGTACAGGTCGCTGCGGGCCAGATCGCCGACCACCACGTCGATGCCGAGGTCGCGGGCGATGGAGATCACCGAGTCCTGGGTGATGCCGGGCAGCGCCCCCGACGACAGAGGCGGCGTGACCAGCCGGTCGGGAGCGCCCGCGAAGATGTTCTCGCCGCTGCACTCCGACACCAGCCCGGCCGGGTTGAGCATGATGGCCTCGTCGTAGCCGGCCCGCAGAGCCTCCATCTTGGCCAGCGTGGAGTTGGCGTAGTTGCCGGTGGTCTTGGAGGCGGGCGGCATGATGTTGTGGTGGTGGCGGGCCCACGACGAGATCTTCAGCCGCACGCCCGCAGTGAGGGCGTCGTCGCCGAGATAGGCACCCCAGGGCCACACCGCGATGGCGACCTCGGTGGTGCAGCCGGCCACCGACAGCCCGATCTCGCCGTAGCCGTAGTAGGCGATGGGGCGCACGTAGCACTCGGGCAGGCCGCTGTCTCGCACCACCTGCTTGCAGGCGTCCACCAGTTCGGGCACCGAGTACGGCATCGGCATGTTGAGGATCTTGGCCGAGTTGTGGAGCCGCTGGATGTGGTCGGTGAGCCGGAACACGGCGGGTCCGTCGTCGGTGGCATAGGTGCGGATGCCCTCGAACACTCCCGTCCCGTAGTGCAGCGAGTGCGACAGCACATGGATCTTGGCATCCTCCCATGCGACGAGTTCGCCGTTCATCCAGATGTGCTTGCTGGGGGTGATGGGCATGTCTGCGGCGCCTTCCTTGATGGGTTCTTCGGCTGTGCGTTCAGGTGTGACCGGGTTCGGGTGGGATGGTGCGTTCGGGTGGATCGGATCGTGTTCAGGTGGAATGGTGCGTTCGGGTGGATCGTGTTCAGGTGGTCTGGTCGGCGAGGCGGGCGACGATGGCGTCTCCGATCTCGCCGGTGGCGCCTGCGAGCGACTCGGGCCGGTCGCAGGCCTTGCGGATCCGCTCGGCGGCGTCGGTCTCGCCGAGGTGGTCCAACATCATCGCGCCCGACAGCACGGCCGCGACGGGATTGGCCCGTCCGGTCCCGGCGATGTCGGGCGCGGAGCCGTGGACCGGCTCGAACATCGACACCTGTCCGGGGTGCAGGTTGGCGGTGGGAGCCAGCCCGATGCCGCCCGACACCGCGCCGCCGAGGTCGGTGAGGATGTCGCCGAAGAGGTTGTCGGTCACGATCACGTCGTAGCGGGCCGGGTCGTCCACGAAGTAGATGCAGGCCGCGTCGACGTGGTTGTAGGCGGTCGACACGTCGGGATAGTCCGCGGCCACGTCGTTGAAGGTGCGCTCCCAGAGGTCGCCGGCGTAGGTGAGCACGTTGGTCTTGTGCACCAGCGTCACATGCCTGCGCCTGGTCATGGCCAGATCGAAGCCGTAGCGGACGGCGCGCTCCACGCCGCGGCGGGTGTTCACCGATCCCTGGGTGGCGATCTCGTGGGGCGTGCCCCGCCGCATGAAGCCGCCCTCGCCCGCGTAGGTGCCCTCGGTGTTCTCCCGGATCACCACAAAGTCGTGACCGGGCGCGATGAAGGGTCTCAGGTTGATATAGAGGTCGAGCTCGAAGCGCATCCGCAGCAGCAGGCCCCGCTCGATCACTCCGGGCGGCACGCCGGGGGTGCCCACCGCGCCCATGTACAGCGCGTCGAGTTCCCGCCACTCGGCCACGGTGGCGTCGTCGAGCACGGTGCCGTCGCGCCGGTAGCGGTCGCCGCCGAGGTCGTAGCTGGTGGTGCGGAGTTCCACGCCCGCGGCCGCGATCACCTTGAGGCCCTCGGCCACCACCTCGGGGCCGATGCCGTCGCCTCCGATGACTCCCACTCGATGTGTCATTTGTGTTCCCTGGAATCTCGTGCCGAAATAAAGAAACCGTCCACCGGGGTGGACGGTCGAAGAGCGCGCGCCAAGGTGGCACGCGCTAGGGAATTACGATGCGACTCATGTTGCTGGGCCGGTTCGCCACGGCAGCAGCATAGCCCGCCGCCGGTAGATTGTTGCGGTGCCCGATGCCCACCACCTCTCGCAGGCTGCGCACGACCGGCTGAGCGCCGAGTTGCAGGAGCTGTCCACCCGGGGCCGCATCGACATAGCCGACAAGATCGAGGCCGCCCGCAAGCTGGGCGACCTGTCCGAGAACGGCGACTATCACGCGGCCAAAGAGGAGCAGGCCAAGATGGAGGGCCGCATCGTCCACCTCAGCCGGATCCTGGACAACGCCGAGATCATCGACGCCGACGCCAGCGCCGACGGCAGCTTCGGAGTGGTGCTGGGATCGGTGGTGAGCGTCCTCTACGCCGGCGACGACGAGCCCGAGCGCTTCCTGGTGGGCGTGATCGAGGAGCGCCAGGACGATGTGACCGTGGTGTCGCCGGGATCGCCGATGGGCGAGGCGCTGCTGGGCTCAGCCGAGGGCGACTCCGTCGAGTTCGACTCCCCCGCCGGCCCCCAGCGAGTCACCGTGGTAGAGGTTTCCTAGACCCGTGCAGGCCGATCCGCCGCCGCGCACATTGCGCTGGGCCCGGATCGCGCTGGTGGTGGGCGCTCTGCTGCTGGGCACGGCCGCCACCCTGATCGTGTGGGACACCGCCACCAGCGACCCCCCACCGCCGGTCATAACCGGACGGGGCGGCTGATGGCGTCGGTGGGGCTCTAGGATCGGGGCTTGTGACTGCGCCTCGGACGCTCAGCGAAAAGATCTGGGACCGCCACACGGTGGCATCCGGCGGCGACGGCGAGCCCGACCTGCTCTACATCGACCTGCACCTGGTGCACGAGGTCACTTCGCCGCAGGCCTTCGACGGGCTGCGCCTGTCGGGGCGGGGCGTGCGCCGGCCCGACCTCACGGTGGCCACCGAGGACCACAACGTCCCCACCGCCGACATCCACAAGCCGATCGCCGATGAGGTGAGCCGCACCCAGGTGGAGACGCTGCGCCGCAACGCCGACGAGTTTCAGATCACCAACTACCCGATGGGTCACGCCAAGCAGGGCATCGTCCATGTGATCGGGCCCGAGCAGGGGCTGACCCAGCCGGGAATGACCATCGTGTGCGGCGACTCGCACACCTCCACCCACGGCGCCTTCGGGGCCATCGCCTTCGGCATCGGCACCAGCGAGGTGGAGCATGTGCTGGCCACCCAGACCCTGCCCCAGATGCGGCCCGGCACGATGGCGGTCACCGTGGGGGGTGAACTGGCGCCCGAGGCCACCGCCAAGGACGTGATCCTGGCCATCATCGGCCGCATCGGCACCACCGGCGGTGTGGGGCGGATCATCGAGTACCGGGGACCGGTGATCGAGGCCCTGTCGATGGAGGGTCGGATGACGGTGTGCAACATGTCGATCGAGGCCGGGGCCAAGGCCGGGCTGATCGCTCCCGACGACACCACCTTCGAGTATCTGCGGGGCCGCGAGCAGGCCCCCGGCGCCGACCTGTGGGACGCGGCGCTGGCCGACTGGCTCACCCTGCCGACCGACGACGGCGCCTCCTTCGACATCGAGGTCGCCCTCGACGGCGCCGACATCTCGCCCATGGTGACCTGGGGCACCAACCCCGCCCAGTCGGTGCCGCTGCACGGCGCGGTGCCCTCGCCCGACAGCTTCGACGAGCCGGCGAGGCGCGAGGCCGCGGCCCGGGCCCTCGACTACATGGGGCTGGCGCCAGCCACAGCCATGCGCGATGTGGCGGTGGACACCGTGTTCATCGGCTCGTGCACCAACAGCCGCATCGAGGATCTGAGGGCGGCGGCGGCGGTGGTGCAGGGGCACCGGGTGGCCGCCGGGGTGCGCACCCTGGTGGTGCCGGGCTCGGGCCAGGTCAAGGCCCAGGCCGAGGCCGAGGGCCTGCCGGATACGTTCCGGGCCGCGGGGTTCGACTGGCGCGAGCCGGGCTGCTCGATGTGTCTGGCCATGAACCCCGACAAGCTGGCGCCCCGGGAGCGGGCGGCCAGCACGTCGAACCGCAATTTCGAGGGCCGCCAGGGCCGGGGCGGGCGGACCCATCTGGTGTCGCCCGCAGTGGCCGCGGCCACCGCCATAGCCGGTCGCTTCGCCGCCCCCGCAGACCTGTGATGACTCTGTCAGACGCCCCTACTCCAGCAGTCAGGCACAAGCGGTGAGGGCGACCCGGGTGGTGACGGGGACTGCGGTCCCGCTCGACCGCAGCGACGTGGACACCGATCAGATCATTCCGTCGGACTGGCTCAAGCAGGTGTCGCGCACCGGCTTCGAGAAGGGCCTGTTCTCGGAGTGGCGCGACGACCGCGACTTCGTGCTCAACGACGAGAGCCATGCCGGGGCCACCATCCTGGTGGCCGGGACCAACTTCGGCACCGGCTCGTCACGGGAGCACGCGGTGTGGGCCATCCAGCAGTACGGCTTCGACGCGGTGATCAGCCCCCGCTTCGCCGACATATTCCGCAACAACTGCACCAAGAACGGCCTGGTCCCGGCCCAGATCTCAGCCGACTCCGCCGCCGAGTTGATGGCCGCGGTGCAGGCCGACCCCACCCTGGAGGTCACCGTCGACGTGGAGCGGCTCACCGTGGAGGCGCCCGCGGTCGGCTTCGAGGCCCCCTTCGATATGGACGCCTCCACCCGGCAGCGGTTCCTTGAGGGCCTTGACGACATCGGCCTGACCCTGCGCCACACCGGCGCCATCGACGACTACGAGCGACGGCGGCACCCCTGGCTGCCCGCGGCCGGCTAACCGCCGAACGCACAGGTCGGGGGTCGCCAAGCGCAGTCGGGAACTACAGCGGTCGGGGCAGCGTCTCACCCCTCGGCCATCAAAGGCACTCCAGAGAAAGGCCCCGATGCCATGCGCAAGATCCGCTCCGAGTTCCTCTTCAAGATCCTCGTCGCCGCCGCCGGCCTCGCCATTCTGGCCGCGTCGTGCGGCAGCGACAGCCCGAGCGGCGATCCGGGAATCTCCGGCACCGCTGATCCCAACGGGTCCGACCAGCCGGCTGAGTCAGCCGACGGCAACGGCAACGACAGCGGCGCCGCTACCGGCAGCGGCGGCAACGGCGCAGACCCCGGCGGCGAGGTCATCGCTCTCGGTCCCGGCGACGTGGTGCTGACTGCCGGGCTGGTGCGCTTCGACGACTGCGACACGCTGCTCGACCACCTGCGGACCGAGTACGGGGCCCGGGTCGGGCCGTGGGGCTTCAACGAGGGCGGCTGGTTCGGCCCCATGCCCCTGCGCGAGGGGCTGGCCGATATGGAAGTAATGGAAGAGGCGGCGATGGCCGACGACTCCGCGGCGGCACCAACCGCGACGACGACGGCTGCCAGCAGCCTGGTGGAGGGCGTCGACTTCTCGGGCACCAACGTGCAGGAGGCCGGGGTGGACGAGGCCGACATCGTCAAGACCGACGGCAGCCGGATCTTCACGCTGTCGCAGGGTCGGCTGACGGTGGTCGACGCAGCCGGTCGCAGCGCGCTGGGCTCGGTGGCGGTGGCCGAGGGCTGGGGCCGGGAGCTGTTCATCGACGGCGACAGCCTGCTGCTGATCACCCGCTCCCACGGATATTCGCCCGAGGGCAGCCGGGGCAGCCAGACGGTGCTCCAGCGCATCGATGTGAGCGGCGACACCCCCGAGATCGTCGAGACCGTCAGCGTCGATGGCGACTACATCAGCGCCCGCAGCGTGGGCGGCACCGCCCGGGTGATCCTGCGCTACGACCCCCACCGGAACTTCCCGTTCGTGTTCCCCCAGAACGAGGATGCGCACGACGTGGCCGAGGCGGCCAACCGGACCGCGGTGCTCAACTCGACCCTCGACGACTGGCTGCCCCACTACGCGTTCGGGTCCGCCGACCGGTTGACGGAGTCGCTGTTGGTGCCGTGCTCGGCCGTTCACGCCCCGTCGGTGTTCTCGGGCTTCGGGGTCACCGCCGTGCTGAGCGTGCCCATCGGCGGCGGCTTCGAGCCGTCGCAGTCCACTGCGGTGATGGCGCCCGGCGACACCGTCTACGCGTCCACCGAGTCGCTGTACGCCGCCACCACCCGCTGGATCGACTCCGACGAGTTCGACGGCGAGGAGGACGTCTGGCGGCGAGCCTGGAGCGAGCGCCGCACCAGCATCCACCGCTTCGACATCACCGGCGAGGCGGCCGCCTATGCGTCCTCGGGCGAGGTTCTGGGCGTGATCCGCAACCAGTTCTCGCTGTCGGAGCACAACGGCCACCTGCGGATCGTCACCACGGTGGGCGATCCGTGGGGCGAGGAGTCCGAGAGCTGGGTGCGGGTGCTGAGCACCGACGGCGACGTGCTCACCGAGGTGGGCAGCGTGGGCGACATCGGCCGGGGCGAGCAGGTGCAGTCGGTGCGCTTCGTGGGCGACATCGGCTACGTGGTGACGTTCCGCCAGATCGATCCCTTCTACACCATCGACCTCTCCGACCCGACCAGCCCCCAGATCCTGGGCGAGCTCAAGATCCCCGGCTTCTCCAGCTACCTGCACCCCATCAGCGACACGCTGGTGCTGGGGGTGGGCTCAGACACCGATTCCAGCGGCCGGGTGACCGGGGCCAAGGTGTCGCTGTTCGATGTGAGCGACCTGTCCTCGCCCCGGGAGGTGGCGGTGTGGACCGCCCCCGACGGCTGGAACGACATCGGCTGGGACCATCGGGCCTTCCTGTGGTGGGCGCCCGAGGAGCTGGCGATCATCCCGGTCACGGTGTGGGACGAGTGGTCCGGTGCGGTGGTGCTGCGGGTGGCCGACGGAACCATCACCGAGGTGGGCCGGGTCGACCACGACGTCGAGGGCGAGGCGCCGGGACAGACCGACTGCCGCCGGCTCACCCCGGCCGATCTCCCGTCCGCCGATTGGGACAACTTCTCGACCGAGTTGGAGTACATGATCTCCGACGACTACAACGCGGTGCTGGCCTGTGATCCCGACGAGGCGGGCATGACCGGCTTTGAATGCCCGATCGACCCGTGGATGGACATGTTCACCGATGAGGGCCAGGGCCTGGGTCTGCTTCGCAGCAACGAGTCGATCTCGATCTGCTGGCCCGCCGACGCACCGAACGTGATCGTGCGCAGCATCGTGATCGGCGACGACCTGTGGACTCTCGGCTTCAAGGGATGGGGCCATTTCGATGGTGCCAGCAAGGCCAATCTGCACGTCCACGACCTGCGGAGCCTCGTGCGGCTGGCGGTTGTGGATCTGTAGCAACCGCCACAACGGGGGCGTAGAGTTCGGCCCATGCCTCGTCTAGTGACCCGTGCCGTCCGTCTGCTCAAGTTCGGCGCCGTTGCCGGTGCTCTGGTCGGTGTGGGCCGACTGGTGATGAAGCGTCGGCGCCAGGCCGAGATGGACGAGTCGTCATGGCCCACCATCGCTCACACCGCCGCCCAGAACGGCCAGCCGGTCGACGAAGACGCCGACACCGATGGAGCCGATGCCAGCAGCGGCGATGCCGACGGCGACGATGCCAGCGACGACGGCGACACCGAGGACGAGTCCTAACCCCTATAGGCCGAAGATCTCCAGGTCGGGGAGCGGGTCGGCGGGGGTGAATCCGAGGATCCGGCCGAAGAAGGCCAACTCGGCCTCCAGGGCGGCCACGATGTTGTCGGCGCGGCGGAAGCCGTGCTGCTCTCCCTCGAACAGCAGATAGGCCACCGGCACGCCCTTGGCCTTGAGCGCGTCCACGATCATCTCGGACTGGGCGGGGGGCACGATCTCGTCCTCGCTGCCCTGCAACACGATCATGGGCGCGTCGAAGCCGTCGATGTGATGGATGGGCGAGCGGGATCGATAGATGTCTGCGGCTTCGGGGTAGGGGCCGACGAGACGGTCGAGGTAGCGCGACTCGAACTTGTGGGTGTCAGCGGCCAGGGCCTCCAAATCGGCGATGCCGTAGCGGCTGGCCCCGGCCGCGAATGTGTCGTGGCCGGCCAGGGCGGCCAGCACGGTGAAGCCGCCGGCGCTGCCGCCCCGGATGATCAGCCGCTCAGCGTCGACGTCGCCCCGGTCGGCCAGGTATCGGGCCGCGGCCACGCAGTCCTCCACATCGGCCACCCCCCAGGCGCCATCGAGGGCCCGGCGGTAGCTGCGGCCGTAGCCGGTGGAGCCCCGGTAGTCGACGTCCACTACCGCGATGCCTCTGGAGGTCCAGTACACCAGGCCCAGTTGGAGCTGGCGGCGGGCCGCGGCGGTGGGTCCTCCGTGGGCAGTGACCAGCAGCGGGGGCCGCTCACCGGCCGGGCCGGTGCAGGCCGGATTGGCGGGCGGGTAGTACAGGGCGTGGGCCACCGCGGTGCCGTCGCCGGTCGGGAAGGTGATGGCCTCGGGCTCCATCAGCAGGCCCTCGCCGAAGCCCAGCTCCCGAGCGGGCCGCACGGCGCGCCGGTCGGCTCGGCCGTCGCGGCCGATGCGCACTGCGGCGACCACAGGCTCATGGCGGTAGCCGGCGCCCGCGTAGGCCAGCACCGCCGCGCCGTCTGCGTCGCGGCCGATGGTCAGCGACGACACCGACGAGTCGGCCACCGCCACCGGCCGGCCGTCGACCAGGATCCGATCGCCCGATCCCATCTGAGCCGCCACAGCCACCGTGACTTGGTCGTCAGATCCGGCCTGAGCCTCGCCCACCGCGACTTCACCGCATGATCTGGTCTGAGCCTCGCCCACCGCGACTTCACCGCATGATCTGGTCTGAGCTTCGCCCACCGCGACTTGACCCTCGGATGAGGTCGGAGCCGCGGCGACGTTGGCGCCAGTTGCGGCCCAGCGCTGCATTCCGAATACCCAGGGCGGGGTGGCCACATCGAATTCGCCGGTCACCACCGGCCGCAGCGGCCCGCCGTCGAGGTCTGCCTCGTAGAGGCCCCACCAGTTTTCGTGGTCGCTGCACACCAGCAGCCTCGGCCGCGATCCGGCCACCCAGCCGGGCTCGCACAGGCTGCGGTCGCCGTCGCGGCCCAGCACCAGCAGCTCCGCTCCCAGCCGGGCGTCGGCGAACTCGTGGACATGCAGCCGGGTGGCGTCCCAACCCATGTTGGGGTGGTCCCAGGAGATCCAGGCCAGCATCGAGCCGTCGGGCGACACCCGGGGCGCCATCACGAAGTCCGCTCCCGACCACAGCGGAACCACTTGCTGCGAGCCGTCGCAGGCCACGGCCACCAACTCATTGGCCGGCTCGCCGCCGGTGTCGTGGCGCTCACGCACGCACACGCTCCAGCAGCCGTCTGGTGTGACCCGCCCGTCGGCGTAGCGCCACCCCCTGGGCTCGGGCGGCTCGGCGGTGAGCAGTTGCGGCTCGGCGCCGGGACGGTCGATCCGGCGGAGCCGCTGGTCGGTGAACTCTGCGTAGGTGAGCGACCCGTCGCAGGGCCACCAGGCGCCGCCGCCGTACTCGTGGACCAGAGTGCGCACGTTGGCGTCGGGCGGGGTTACCTCCTGGGGCCCGCCACCGCGCCGGTCGCGGCACACCACCACGGTGCGCCCACCCTCGTCTGGGCGGCTCTCGGCCCACCACAGCAGCCAGGGCTGCACCGGATCGGCGATCACCTCGGAGATGCCGGCCGCCCCCTGCGCCAGGCAATCGGCGGCCACAGGCGACGGCCACTCCCCGTACCGCAGCACTGCCGGACCGTTCACGGCTTACAGATCCCTACCCGCTCGGAATCTTTCGGACTCGATGGCGAGACAGCCCGCCGAGTCATAACGTCAGCATCAATCGATGGGGCGACAGCCCGTCGAGGGTCACCGTCGGCTTCAACGGCGTGCCCGGGCCTCAGGCACCGAACAGTTCGACCATCCGACCTACGCCCTCGGCCAGGTCGTCGTCACCCAGGGCGAACGACAGCCGCAGCCCGCCGCCCGCGCCGAAGGCCTCGCCGGGCACGACGGCCACCTTGGCCCGCTCCAGCAGCAGGTCGGCCAGCTCCAGGGTGGTGGCGGGCCGGACGCCGCCGAAGTCGCGGCCCAGCAGGCCGCCGGCGTCGGGATAGGCGTAGAAGGCGCCCTCGGGCTCGGGGCACACCAGCCCGTCGATCCCGCTGAGCAGGCGGTGCATCCTCCGGCGGCGGCGGTCGAAGTGGCCGCGCATCTCCACCACTGCGTCGAGCGGGCCCGACACCGCGGCCAGCGCCGCGGCCTGGGCCACGTTGCACACGTTGGAGGTGCAGTGGCTCTGCAGGTTGCGGGCCGCGGCCATGGCGTCGGACGGCCCGATCATCCAGCCCACCCGCCAGCCGGTCATGGCGTAGGTCTTGGCCACGCCGTTGAGCACGATGCAGCGGTCGCGCAGCTCGGGCACGGCCACCGGCATGGAGTGGTGCTCGGCGCCGCCGTAGGTGAGATGCTCGTAGATCTCGTCGGTGAGCACCCAGACGCCGTGCTCGGCGGCCCAGCGGCCGATCTCGACGATCTCGGCCCGGGGGTAGACGGCGCCAGTCGGGTTGGACGGCGACACGAATATCAGCGCCTTGGTGCGGGGGGTTCGGGCCGCCTCGAGCTGCTCGACGCTCACCCGGAAGCCGCTGGCCGCAGTGGCCTCCACCGGCACGGTCACCCCGCCGCACAGGGCGATGGGCTCGGGGTAGGTGGTCCAGTACGGGGCGGGCAGCAGCACCTCGTCGCCCGCGTCCACCACCGCGGCCACTGCGTTGTACACGGCGTGCTTGCCGCCGTTGGTGATGAGCACGTCGGCCGGGTCGACCTCCAGGCCCGAGTCGCGCCGGGTCTTGGCCGCCACTGCCTCGCGCAGGTCCTCGAGGCCGCCCACCGGCGTGTACTTGTGGTGCTGGGGGTCGCGGCAGGCCGCCGCGGCCGCCTCCACGATGTGGTCGGGGGTGGGGAAGTCGGGCTCGCCCGCCCCGAAGCTGATGACCCGCTCCCCCGCGGCCCGCAAGGCTCGGGCCTTGGCCGTCACCGCCAGGGTGGCCGAAGGCGCGATGGCCCCGACGCGCCGTGATATCCGCTCTCTGCTCATGGCCGGGAGCGTACCCCGCGCACGCAGTTCGCTGTTAGCCGATGAGGCGCTCGCAGATGTGGTCGAGGCAGGCGGTTAGGGCCTCCACGTCGGCGGGGTCCACTGCGGGGAAGATGCCGATGCGGAGCTGGTTGCGTCCCAGCTTGCGGTAGCCCTCGGTGTCGACGATGCCGTTGGCTCTCAGCACCGCGCTGATGGCGTCGGCGTCCACCCGGTCGTCGAAGTCGATGGTGCCCACCACCGGGCTGCGCACCGCGGGGTCGGCCACGAAGGGCGAGGCGATGTCGGAGGCCTCGGCCCAGCCGTAGAGGATGGCCGCGGAGCGGTCGCTGCGGGACGCGGCCCATTCCAGGCCGCCGTTGCCGTTGATCCAGCCGACCTGCTGGGCGGTGAGGAACACGGTGGCCAGCGCGGGGGTGTTGTAGGTCTGGTCCTTGCGGGAGTTGTCCACCGCCAGCCTCAAGTCGAGGAAGGCGGGCGTCCAGCGCCCGGAGGCCCCCAGGCGCTCGATCCGCTCGATGGCTGCGGGCGACATCAGGGCGATCCACAGCCCGCCGTCGCTCGACAGCGCCTTCTGGGGGGCGAAGTAGTAGGCGTCGCACTCAGCCGGATCGAACCGCAGGCCCCCGGCGGCCGAGGTGGCGTCCACCAGCACCACCGCGTCGTCGTCGCCTTCCGGGCGGCGCACCGGAACCTGCACGCCGGTGGAGGTCTCGTTGTGGGGATAGCAGTAGGCGTCGGTGCCGTCCACCGCCTCCAGCGGCGGGCACGTCCCGAAGTCGCCGGTGCGAACCGACGGATCGTCGAGGTGGGGGGCGGCAGCGGTCACGGCCACGAACTTGGAGCTGAACTCGCCCAGCGACAGGTGGTGGCTGCGCCGCTCGATCAGTCCGAAGCTGGCCGCGTCCCAGAAGGCGGTGGCGCCGCCGTTGCCGAGCACCACCTCGTAGCCCTCGGGCGCGCCCAGCAGCTCGGCGATCCCGGTGCGCAGCTCGGCTACCACCCGGCGCACGCCCGCCCGGCGGTGGCTGGTGCCCAGATAGTCCACCGCCCGCTCGGCCAGCGCCCGGGCCGCTTCGGGGCGGAACTTCGACGGACCCGATCCGAAGCGCCCGTCGGAGGGCAGCAGGTCGGCGGGGATGGTGATGGTGTGGGGTTCGGGCATCGCCGGGAAGTCTGGCAGCGCCGCAGCCCCGCGCCACCCGGCCTCAGGAGTCGTTGTCGGTTTCTTGGGCGGCGTTCTGGGCCCGTATCAGCAGGCTGGCGGCTTGCTGGCGGGTAAGGGGCTGATAGGGGCAGAACCGTCCGTCGTCGCAGCCGTTGGTGATGCCGGAGCGGTAGAGCGCGGCGACCGCATCGGCGTGGACGTCGCCTTCGTCGAGGTCGGTGAAGCTCGTCTCCGCGTCGGTGGTGAGCCCGTAGGCGCGTGCCAGCAGCGACGCGGCCTCGGCGCGCGTCACCGGCCGGTCGGGGCAGAACCGTCTGGCGTCGCAGCCCAGTGTGATGCCGAGCTGGGCGAGGCGCCGCACATGGACCGACCACCAGGCCGCAGGCGACACGTCGCGGAAGCGGGGCGCGGCGGGATCGGCGTCGGGATTGGCGCCGTCCAGGGCTCGCACGATCATGACCGCGAGCTGCCAGCGGTTCATGGCCTCGCGGCCGCAGAACGCCCCGGTGTCGCAGCCGACGCCGGTGAGCCAGCCCATCTCGTTGGCCTGGGCCACATCGGAGGCGTGCACCTCGTGGACCTCGTCGATGTCGTCGAAGGTCTCGGGCTCCAAAACCGTCTCCGACTCATCCTGCGCGGGAGGAGGCGGTGGTGGTGGAGGCGGCGGCGGCGGAGGCGGTGGAGGAGGCGGCGGTGGAGGAGGCGGCGGTGGGCTGGTGGTGTCGTTGTCGGTGATCGTGCGGGTATGGACCCGGTTCGTGGCACCCGTGAGCGTGTAGCCCGAGCCGGTGTTGAGCGTCAGGCGGATGGTCTCGGCGGATTCCCGGGTGCTGTCATCGACGATGCGCACACCGATGTTCACGAACCCCTGATTGGCCGAGACCGCAACAGTGGCGTTGTTGGAGGAGACGCCTGAGATGGTGTAGTCGCTGCCGCGAACCGCCGAGCCAGACAGGGTGTATCTCACGGTGATACCGACTGTGGGTGCCGGGGTGAGGTTCAGCCGGATGTTCGTGGTGCCCGACGCCTCACTGACGGTCGATGCGCCCGCCGCGAACGACGCGACCGGGGTGGTCGGGGTGGTGTCGTTGTCGGTGATGGTGCGGGTGTGCACACGATGGGCAGCGCCGGTGAGCGTGTATCCCGAGCCGGTGTTGAGGGTCACAACAATCGCCTCAGAACTCTCTACGGCGTTGTCGTCTGTGATCACTATGGGGATGTTCACGATGCTCTGGTTGGCATTGACAGAGACGGTGCCGTTGTTGGACGAGACTCCTGCGATGGTGTAATCGCTGCCGCGGACCGCCGAGCCCGACAGCGTGTAGTTGACGGTGATGGCCGCGGCGGGCGCCGGGTTGAGATCCAACCGGAGGTTGCGACTGCCCGACGCCTCCCCCACGGTGGACGAGGCCGCCGCGAACGACGCGACCGGCGTCGGCGGCGGAGGCGGTGGCGGCGGGGATGCGCCGGCGATCTTGAACACTGGCGACATGCCATAGAGGGGCCGCTGCTGTGATCGAGCGTTTTGGGCCTGGTGCATGAACGCCCAGGTCGTGTCGTGGCTGGCGGCACGCGAGACGTCGCCGTTGTTGTCGCCGCCGAGGGGGTGGTTGTAGGCCTCGCAGGCGTTGCCGGTGCCGGTCCATGCCTGATGGGTCTGACCGGGGTTCGTTCCCGCCGCAATGTTGCGGTTTCCGTCCTCGCTGCGGGGGTCGTCGAGATCCCAGCCGGTGGTGACCCCGCTGCCCGACTTCAAGGCTTGGTCGCACAGGTCGGCGTAGTTGTTGGCGAGCTTGGCGCCGTTTAGCCAATAGATCGGCGTCCCCGTCGTGTTGCCTGCGTTGGGGACGGTGGATCCGTCGGCCCACACGTCGTTCGCGCCGCTGAAGTGACCGGTGTGGCCCGAGGCCATGTTGTTGTGCACCCGGGCGGTGGTGCCCGTCGAGCCCGAGGCGCTGCGGGTCGACGCGAACGCCTTGAAGAACCCCGCATAGGGCAGCGCCGCGCTATGGCCGCCCAACGCCACCACGTCGCGCACAAAGAAGTCGTAGTCCGCGATGTTCGACGATGTGGCGTCGCGGGTCGTCGAGGAGCGGAACAGCAGCCGGAAGTCGTCGCCCGCCGACAGCCCCGACGGGGCCAGCGCCCAACTGCTCGGCACGGTGATATCGCCGGTCTCGTCGTCGATGACCAAGAACTTGAACGGGCCGCCCGACACCGCCCCCAACGTCGCGCCGCCCCCACCGGTGGTCTGATGACTGGAGTTCCTGTTGATCGTCACAAGAGGCTGGGTGCGCACGCTGTTGTTCACCGGCATGAACCGCAGCACCGCGCTCGACGCTCCCGCCGACAGGCGCACCGCCGGATGCTGAGCGCTGTACGGGTTCGAAGTGAGAAGCGCCACCCCGGCCTGGGTGGCGGGCTGCAGCCCGAAGCTGTAGTCGGTGGCGACGGTGGCGCCGAACACCTCCAGCGGCACCGTGATTGTCTCAGTGCCGGCCAGCGCTCGACCCAGGGTGATCGTGACGTCCTTGCGTCCGGCGGCGCCGCTAGCGCCCTCGGTGACGTCGCCCGCCGGCGCCGACAAGGTGACCGTGACCGGCGTCGCCACGGTCGTGTCGTCGTCTATGAGGGTGATCGTCGCAGAGTTCACCGTGACCCCCGACAGCGCTCCCGACACTGTGACCGTCTCGTTGTTCTCGTCGACGCTGTTGTCGGTGGGGGTCAGCGTGAACATGCCGGTCCCGGTCTGCGCGCCAGCGGCGATGGTGATGTTGAACATCGACGGGTTCGCAGTGAACCCCACCGTGTTGGCGGCACCCGACCCCGCCACCGTCACCGCCACCGTCTTGGACTCCGCGAAGCGTGTCGAACCGCTGACGGTGGCAGTCACGGTGACCGTCGTCGCGCCGTCGGCCTCGTTCACACTGTTGTCGTCAACGCCCAAAGTGATGCTGGAGGGGGCGATGTCGTTGTCGTTGATCGTGATCGTGGTCTGGCTCGGCGACCCCAGGTCGTAGTTCGCGCCGTCGGTGAGGGTGAACGTCAAGGTCTCAGCGCCCTCAGCCAATACATCGTCGATGACCGTGAAAGAGATGCTCGCTGAGGTCTGGCCCGCCGCGACGGTCACCGTGCCGCCCGCGCCGCTGTAGTCGTCGCCCGAGACCGCATCTCCGCCGGTGGTGTAGGACACAACCAGCCCACCCGAGGGCGCAACCCGCGAGAGCGTCACCGGCACCGAGCGGGCACCCGCCGCCTCCCCCACCCCGTAGGCGGCCAAATCGAACGACGCGGTGATCGCGGCGGGGGCGGTGCTCGCAATGGTGAACGTCGACGGTGAGCCGCTCACCGAGAACGTGCCGCCCGAGCCTGTGCTGGCATGCCCTGAGCGCAGGCTGATCCCGGCGGTCTCGCCGGACTCGGGATGCACCATGTCGTTCTGGGCGTTGATGCGGATGGTGGCGTTGCGCACGCCGCTGCCGCCAGTGATGGTCAAGCTCGGTGTGGTGCCGCCCAGGCCCGCGCAGGTCACGCCTGTGCCGTGGCAGGTGATCGTGTAGTCCGAGCCCCGGGTGGCGCTGCCCGCCGGAGCGAAGTTCACCGTCACCGTCTCACCCGACAACAGGCTGCGGCCCGGATCGACGGTGTAGTCGCGGCTCGATCCCTCGCTCACGCTTCCGCCGCCGCCAGACACCGACACGGTCATGGCGTCGTTGTCGGTGACTGTCACCGACGCCTCGGCGGCGGTGGCGCTCACCGTGTAGCCGGCGTTGTTCAACACTCTCGCCGACACCTCGGCGTCGGCCTCGTCGCTGTTGTCGCCGGCAGTGGCCACCGTGAGCGTCTTGGAGGTGTCGCCCGCCGCGAACGCCACCATCTGCTCCCCGACGACGGGCACCATGTCGCGCCCGGAGTTCTGCGAGACCCACAACCGCACTGTTATCGCGTTGGGCGGCGCGGGGTCGGCGCTCACGGTGAAGCTCAAAGCGGTGCCCTCAGCCACCGACGTCTGCGATGTGGTCACCGAGACGACAGGGTCGCTGGCCCTCACGAACACCGGCGACAGCCCGTAGAAGCTGCGCGTGGCGGTGTTGGCGACCGTCTGGCCGCTGCCCAGCGGCGCCCGGCCGCTGCCGCTGTCGTTGAGATAGCCGACCGTGACGTTCGTCGAGCCCAGCGGATTGGCCGACCGCGCCCCCGCGGCGGTGGATCCGGTGAAATAGCCGTTGCTGTCGACCGACACCACGGCGCCGGACTCGTTGCGGGGCACGCTCTGCGAAGACGGCGTCTCGGTGTCGATCCACTCGCCGCGGAACTGGCTGTTGTCCACCGCGACCCGCTTGGTGGTGTCTCCGGTCTCGCCCAGCCAATAGAACGGCATCGTCGCAGATCCCGCCACGTTCGCGTGGTCCCTCAGATGCACGCCCGAGGTGGACCCCACAACGGTGAAGAACCCCGCATAGGGAACAACCGCAGTGTGCCCCTGCGCGAGCAGGCCGCGGATGAACGCGTCATATTCGGCGATGTCTGTGGAGGAGGCGTCGCGCTTCGCCGACGACACGAACACCAGCCGGAACCTCGGCTCGCCCTGATTCTGCACACCGCTGGGCGACAGCGCCCAAGACTGCGGCACCACAATGTCGCCGGTCTCGTTGTCGGTGATCACCCAGCCCACCGGCCCATCCGCCGGCGCCGCGAAATCCACGCCCGCGCCCGACGGCGCCCGGGCCCCGGTGCCGTAGCGCACCAGCACATACGGCTGGGTGCGGGTGCTGTCATCAACCGCGGTGAACCGCATCACCGCGGTCTCAGCGCCGGTGGTCAGAGTCACCTTGGGCGCCTGGACGCTGTCAGAGCCCGATACAGACAGCGCCACACCAGTCTGCGACGACGGCTGCAACCCCAGCGTGTAATCGGATCTTGCCGCCGCTCCCACCACATCCAGCGGCACCGTCACCGACTCGCCGTCCACCAGCGCCCGGCTCAGCGTCAGCGTCACGTCGGTGGTGCCGCCGCTCTCAGCCACCGCACCCGCGGGCGCAGTCATCGTGAGGGTGGTCGCGTCGTCGTCGGCCAGCGTGATCGACGCATCGGTGAACGCCGCGATGTCCGCTCCCGTGCCCGACACCGTGATCGTCTCGTCGAACTCGTCCACACTGTCGGCGGTCGGCGTCAGCGTGAACGTCGTCGTTGCGGTGCGGTCACCCGGCGCCAGCATGATCGCCATCGGCGTCGAAGCGGTGAAGTCCACCGCATCCGCGTTGCCTGAAGCTGCCACGCTCACGTTCACCGTGCGCGCCGTGCCATAGCGCGTCGCGCCCTGCACCGTCGCGGTCACCGTTATCGTCTGAGCCCCGTCGGCCTCGCCGATCATCTCGTCGCTCACCGACAGGGTCACCCCCGGCGGCTCGGCATCGTCGTTGGTCAACGTCACGCTCGCACCGTTGACCGTCACCCCCGACAACGTGCCGCTGAGCACCGCCGAGCCGTCCTGTTCGTTCCAGATGTTGTTGTCGGGAGTCAGCGTGAAACTGTCGCTGCCCGACGACGTCTGCTGCTCCGCGGAGATCACCACACTGAACGTCGACACCTGGGTGAACCCCACCGCGCCCGCCGCGTTGTGGCCCGCCACCGACACCGCCACCGTCTTGTCTGTCCCGAACCGGGTCGAGCCCTGCACTGTCGCGGTCACCGAGATGCTCCGAGCGCCGCCGTTCTCGCTGATCGAGTTCGGCGTCACACTCAGATTCACCACTGTCGGCGCATTGTCGTTGTCCCTCAGCATGATCGGCGTCGCCGGGTTCACCGTCACCGCCGAGTCCCCCGACACGCTGCCGGTCACCGCAATGCTGTTGTCGGACTCGTCCACCATGTCGTTGTCCGGCGTGATGGTGAACATCCCTGTCGCAGTCCGATCGCCCGCCGGGATCGTGATGTTGAAATCAGCCACCGCGGTCATGTCCACATAGTTGGCGCCGCCATTAACGTCGGCGCTGGCGTCGACGCTCACCGCCACCGTCTTGTCGGCGCCGAAGCGCGTCGGGCCCTGCACTGTCGCGGTAACCGTCACCATGGTCGACGCCGTGCCCTCCGACACCGCAGTGTTGCGGTTCGTGGTCAAGGTGATCTGTGTCGGCTTCGGGTCGTCGTCGTTCACCCTCACCGCCACGCTCGGCTTCGACGGCGTCGACGGCGTGTAGCGGCTCCCGTCGCCGTTGCCAGAAGTGATCGCGTGGGTGATGGTGATGCTGCGCTGGTCGCCCGGATTGTCAATGATGTCCTGCGTGCCCCGCACGGTCACCGTCTGGGCCGTGCCCCAGTTGCCCGACGTGCCCGACGTGAACGTCAGATCCACCGACGACCCCCACGACGTGCCGCCGTCGTCGCTGACCTGCGCCCCCGCCGGCGCCGTGGCCGTGATCGTCACACTGCTCAGCGGCTGCGTGTCCAGCACTACCGTGTAATCGTCGGTGTCGCTGCCGTCCTCGGTCACGGTCGTTGTGCCGCCGCTCGGAGTGACAGTCACCGCCGCCGTGTCGCCGTCGTCGTTGACCCTCACGCTCACGTTCGCCACGTTGGTGCTGGTGGTGTACTTGCCGTTCGTGTCGCCCGTCGTGACCGACTGGGTGATCGTCACCGTTCGGCGGTCGTTGGCGTTGTCGATGGCGTCGTTCACGCCCCGCACGGTCACCGTCTGCGCGCCCCAACTGGTCGGCGTGAAGGTCAGCGTCACCGTGCCCTGATTCGTCTGCCCTCCCCCGCTCAACAACGCCGCCGTCGACGCGCCGCTCGTGAGCGTGACCACCACGTTCGAGAGCGGCTGCGTGTCCAACGCCACCGTGTACGTGTCCGTGCCGCCGTTCTCAGCGACAACCGTGTTCCCTCCCGACTGCACCACCGTCACTCCGGCCGTGTCATTGTCGGTCACCGTCACCGACACCGCCGCGATGCTCGGCGTCGACGTGGTGTACTTGCTGCCGTCACCATCGGTGATCGCATGCGTGACACTGATCGTGCGCTCATCGCCGGCATTGTCGATGTCGTCGTTCTGGCCGCGCACCGTCACCGTCTGCGGCGACGACCAGATCCCCGACCCCGACGGGTTGAACGTGAGGTTTCGCGACGAGTGCCATGTCGAGCCGCTGTCGGTGCTGACCTGCGTCCCCGCCGGCGCAGTAACCGTCACCACCACATTGTTCAACGGCTCAGTATCCAACACCACCGTGTACGTGTCAGTCGTAGTCGAGCCGTCCTCCGACACTGTCGTACCGCCCGACGTCTCAGCAACGGTCACACCCGCAGTGTCGTTGTCGGTGATCGTCACACCGACGCTGGAGGTCGTGCCCGCGATCACGCCGTCGGGCAGCGTCCCGAACTCCAGAGTCAGCGTCTCGGAGTCCTCATCGATCATGTCGTCTTCAGCGGTGAACGTCAGGGTGCCCGATGTGGCGCCCATAGCGATAGCCACATTGCCGCTGTTCGACAGCGAGAAATCGGCTGACGACGCAGTCGGGTTGCCGCTCGTGCGCATCTGCACTGGGATGTTCAGCACCGACGGCGCCGCCGCGCTGAGATCAACAGTCACCGTCAGCGTGCCGCCCTCTGCCACCGTCCCGCCAGAGATGCTCAACTCGGCCTCGGCGCCCTCCACCCGGAACACCGGCGACATCACATAGAGGGGCAGGGTGCCGGTCTTGGTGGCCCTGTCTCGAGACAAGTTGGTAGTAGCACCGCCCGCGGTCATTGCATGGCCCGTGCGCACCCAGTTCTGCGCGTTGCCTCCGAGCGGCGCCGAGTGAGCCGTGCCGTTCGTGTTCGAACCGGTCCAGATCGCGCTGCCGCTGTCCCGCGCGATGCCGGACTCAAGCGTGTCGCGAGTGTCCTGATGGGTGCCGCCGTCCCAGGGATGGCTGAAGAACTCGAAGTAGCTGTCGGCCACCTTCGCCGCTGACGCCGGAGCCAGCCAATAGACCCGAACGCCAGAAGAGGACCTGCCCGTGGAGCCGTCCACGAACCCGCTCGTGTTCGGATCCCACATGCCCGTGTTCACGCGGGCGTTCACCGACTCGGTGCTGCCGACCACCTTGAGCAAACCGCCGTAGGGCTTCAGGGAGACATGCCCGTTGCGCGCCGCCACGCCCTGCGCCCAATCGTTGTATGCCTCGATGTCGGTCGACTCGGCCGTCCTCGTCTCCGACGTGATGAACAGCAGCCGGAACTCCCCGCCGGCGCCCACCCCCGAGGGCTTGAGCGCCCAGGTGCGGGGCACCTCGATCACGCCCATCTCGTCGTCGCGGATCAAGAAGCCGACGGGCGAACCGGCCGTCGTGTGGGTGATGCCGGCCGACGCCTCGACCGTCCCGATGCGGATATCGATCGCGGGCTGCGTGCGGTCGTCGTTGTTTACAGGCGTGAACCGCAGCGTCGCGACCCTCGCACCGCTGGCGAACTGCACCGCCGGGTTCTGTGCGCTATACGACCCGCTCGTGGCCAGCGTGACGCCAGTGTTCCCGGAGCCGTGCAGGCCGAAGGTGTAATCCGTTGTCACCGCTGCGCCCGAGACCGTCAGGGGCACGGTGACCGTCTCGCCGCTGGTCAGGGCCCGATCCAGCGTCAACGTGACCGTCTTGTAGCCCGTGGAGTCGCCCGCGCCCTCAACTACATCGCCCGTGGACGTGTCGCCGTCGGCCACCGCCATCGTGATGCGTACCGGCGCCGCGGTGCCGGTGTCGCCGTCGTCGGTGACGCCGACAGACGCCCGCGACGGCGATCCGATCCGGTAGCCGCTGCCCGGCTTGAGCTCCGCAATGATCGTCCCGTCAGACTCCTGCAGATTGTCGTCGACGATGGGGACCTGGTGGTTCTGGACGGCGGAGCCGCCGCTGAAGGCGACGGTCTGGTCTCCCTCATCGCCGCCGGCGACGAAATCGCCGGTCTCTGAGATGTGCAGCGTCACATCGACCGCGACGGACGACGCGGTGTCTGCTTGCACGGTGAAGATGGCGGGAGCGGCACCCTCAGTAACCGTGCTCGACCCAGTCACGGTGAACGTCGACCCGCCCGCGAACTCGTCGTCGTACACATGCACCCGCACCGGCGCCGTCCCATAGGCCGAGGCAAGCACCGGAGGATTCGGCGGTTGACCCACCTCGGCGGGCGCGCCAGCGGTCCAGGCGGTCAAAGTCAAATCGAACACGCCGTCGTCGGTGTCGCTGCTATCGCTCTCCTGCTCGGCCGTCAAAAAGACAGCCTGGGGCTCATACCAGTTCTCCTCAGTGAACACCAGCGTCCGCTGCTCTCCGTCGAGGCTGGGATCGGTGTCGACGACGACACCGCTGTGGGTGCCCGTCACAACCAAACTGACGGCATCGGGCGCGGCCAGCCGCACAGGGAACCCGCCGCTGCCCCCCTCTGACACGAACGCATCCGGCTCGACCACGATCCCCTCGGCGCGGTCGGAGTCCAGCACGCTCACCTCGATAGACGGCACAGACACACGCCGGTAGTTGCGCGCCGCTCCAACTTGCGCTGGTGTTCCATCCTCGTTCGTGATGGTGCGGGTGACCTGGCTGGAGATGGAGTGCGTGATGGTGACGGTCTCGTCGTCGGAGTCGCCGTCAGCCAACGGGAAGATGGTTACGGTCTGCGGCGCGTCCCAGTTCTCGGGGGTGAAGTCCAGGCCCCTGTGGGTGAGGATCGGACCATCGTCATTTTTGCCGAAGCTCACGGCCGTGGTATCGCCGGTGGCGGGCACAACATGGACGATCCCATTGTGGGGCTTCACGTTGAGCACAACCTCATAAGTCCACCCTGTCGCCCTGCTGGACTCGACATGGGGCTCAGCCATCGTGATGGTTTCCCTGGAGATGCGCACGGCGGGATCATCGTCGATGATGGTGACCTCCACACTGAGGTCGCGCACGCTCCCGTAATCGCCTGTGCCTGTCACGCTCCATTTGACGGTTTCTGCGTCGTCGGCGTTGTCATTGTCGTCCATCGCGGTGATGTCAACAAACTGCCATGTGTCCCAGGTGCCGGACTCGCCGCCGGTGAACTCCATGGGGTGCTGGCTCTTGTCCCTCTGGACAGCCATTCCGCCGCCGCGGGTGTTGATCAGCACCGTGTTGCCGCTGCCCGGGTCGGTGTTCAGTTTGAAGGCGACCTGGTTGGTGCGTTCACGCGGGTCGCCTTCGCCCACTTTCGCGCCCTTCTTCGCGCCCTCGCGCACCGTAATGGCCGTGGGGAAGACCGTCACGCCTGCGGGCACGTCGTCGTCGGTGATGCGCACCTCGAACGTCCGCACAACAGTGCCGTCAACGTAAGCGTTCCCATATCCGCTCGTTAGGGTGACGTAGACCTCCACCACCTCGTCGTCGGAGTCGTCGTCCTCATCCGCGATGAAGCTGACGGTGTGAACCTCACCGCAGCGGCCTTCTGGGTTGTTGTTCGGCCCCCACGTAAGCGTGTCGACGACGCCATCAATGTCGTCGCTGGCATGGACGCGCAGCTTGGAGCTGTCGCTCGTGCTGACGGTCACCACGGCGCTAGTACGGGGCAAGACACAACTGCTCATCTCAAATGCGAGCTTGTGTTCCGTGCTCCCGTCCTCATCAACGGCCGCCCACGCGCCGTTGGTCGTGAGCTCGGCATCGCTGCCGGAGGTCTCCAAACCTTCGAACTTCAAGCCATCCTCCGTACCGGTCTGTCGAACGACTATCCGGTCACGGGAGAGGACATGGATGCGCTTGGTCTGGGGACCGTTCTCCAAGCGGACACCGTCGGGGGTGTCGTTGTCTTTGTTGGCGGAATCGTCTGGCGACCATGCATTCAGAAGATGGACACCCAGGTGGCGTTCACCGCTCTTCGCCTTGCCGTCACTGAGAGACACGACTCTGAATTGGGCACTAGGAACACGCCCGAACGGGGCCAACCATCGAATGATGATCTCCGCGTTCTCGACGTGTGACTCGTCCACATCCATTGTGGATTCGTCGTCGATAGGCAGCTCGAAGGTGACCCTTGGACTAGAGGTGCTCTCCGCATCGACGATGTAGTCCTTGCCGTACGTGCCGCCGGTGATACGCAGACGCGCCGCCACTTCGTCATCCCCGCCCAGGGTGGGGCCGCGCCACTCCAGATTGAACCTGCCGGTCTTGTTGCCCTCCTGGATGACGATCGGGAGGTCGGGGTCTTTGTCAAGAAGTCGCAGCGTCAGCCCCTCCTTGTGACCGGCGTCGTCGTCGGAGACGTAGGCGGGCATGTCGGGCACTGCGAGGCCGGTGTCGACGCCATTGACGCTGCCGCCGGTGGCATAGGGCGAGTCGTCGCGGAAGTCGGCGGAATCGTCCGTAGCGCCGCGGACCTCGTGGGTGATGCGCACGTTCTGCTCGCTGTCGGGGTCGTCGTCCTGTAGCGGGTAGACGGTGAAGTACTGCGGGATGTGGAAGTTGCGGCGGGTGAATCGCAGCGTGGGGAGCAGGTCGTTGCCGCTGGTCAGCACCTCGAACGGGTTGGGGTTGGCCGCCGGCGGAGCGGGCGCGACCGGCGAGGTGACGATGACCCGGGCGAAGACGGGATCCTGGTCGGGGGTGCAGCGCGGCAGGTCGACCGGATTGTCCTCGTCGGTGCCGAGAATGTAGTCGCACGCGGGCAGCGCCGTATTGAGGCCGGAGGGGTCGTCGGTGAGAGAGATGCCGTAGCGCACCGCCGAACCGCCCTCGGTCACGAAGACGCGCTCCTGCGTGAAGATGAACCCCACCTCCGAGATGGTGACGGTGTGGGTGGTCTGCGAGCCGAGGTCGTAGTCCGTGCCGTCGGTCAGAGTCAGCACGATGGTCTCGCCGGAGTCGTCCATGCTGTCCGCGGTCAGGGGAATGGTGATGGCAGCGGTGCTCTGGCCGCTCGGGATGGTGACGGTGCCGCCGGGCGCGGTGTAGTCGTCGCCGGATGTCGCCGTCCCCCCGGTGCTGGTGTAGGTCACGGCCGTGTTCTGTGCCACCGGGCGGGAAGCCTCGACGGTGACCACGGCGGAGTTGCCCTCGCTGCCCTTGGAGGCGGCGGAGGCGAACTCCACAATCGGCGACGAATCGTCGTCGTTGATGGTGATGGTGTGGGTGGTCTGCGAGCCGAGGTTGTAGTCCGTGCCGTCGATCAGCGTCAGCACGATGGTCTCGGGGCTCTCGCTTGCGCTGTCCTGCAGGATCGGGACGCTGATGGTGGTGCGGCGTTGACCAGCGAGGATGGTGACCGGGCTGCTGGGAGCGGTGTAGTCCGAGCTGGCTGTGGCGTCGCCGCCCACCGTGAAGGCCACATCCGTGTTGGCCGGCGCCGCAGCGTCCGCCTCGACCGTGACGGTGAGCGTGGTAGCGGCCTCGGTCACCGCCTGCGTCGCCGAGGTGAACTGCACATTCGGCACCGAGACGCTGGTCCCGTCGTCGTTCACCGTGACCGTCGCCTCAGATGCACTGCCGATCTGGGCGTCGACGATCTGCTGCGCGTCGAGTTGCACCTTGAATGTCTCGGCGCTCTCGGAGGCGCCGTCCGCCACGATGCCGATGGTGATGGTCTTGGATGTTTCGCCGGGGGCGAATTGGAGGTAGCCGGCGTTGGCGGTGTAGTCGTCGGGGTGTGACGCGGTGTCGTCGGCGGTGGTCCAGTACACCGACGCGGGCAGCAGCGTGGCACCGGTCTTGGTGACGGTGACATCCACGGTGCCGTCGCCTTCGGCGGCTGTAGCTGTTGCGGGGGCGAACTCGATGGTGGGCGCGTCGTCGGCGTCGGTGATCGTGCCGATGGCGGTGCCCTTGAGGGCTTGCACCTGGGGCGCGTCGGTGCCTGTGGGCGTACCGAGGGTGACGGTGAAGTAGTGGTCGCTCTCGTATGTGCTGTCTTGTGTGGTGTTGACGGTGATGGTGCCGGTCGTGTCGCCCTGGGCGATCACGATGCTGCCACTGGCGGCGTCGGTGTAGTCGGTGCTGGTGGCGATGATGTTGGCGGGGTCGTTGTCGTAGCCGCGTCCGTCGGCGAGGGTGTAGGGGATGGTGATCCCGCCGGAGGGCGCGGCTGTGGTGATGGTGACGGCGAAGGTGACGGCGCTGCCCTCCGCGGCGGTGGCGGCGGGCTCGATGGCGGCGCCGCCGGAGATGGTGAACGCTTCGGTGGACAGCGCATACAGCGGCCGCCGCTCGCTGTTGGGCGCGGGTTGGCAGCTCGTCTCGTCCACGGCTTGGCCCAGCGGCCCGCGTCCGTTGTCGTTGAGCAGCCCGTAGCCGACATTGGTCGCGCCCGCTCGCAGATGCCGATCAGATCCCGTCAGGCCGCTGCAGCTGTCGGCGCGCTGGCCGTCGGCCTCCGAGCCGGTCCAGTAGCCGGCCGTGCTGATCGTGGCCGCGGTGCCGTCGGCGCGGGTGGGGTTGGCCTCGTCGTCCCAGGTGCCGTCGAGGAAGTCGGCGGTGTTGTCGGCGACTTTGGTTCCGCCCACCCAGTAGATGGCAGCGTCGTTGCTCGGGTCTTCCAGGTTGGCGTTGAGGGAGGCGTTGCCTCCACGGACGCCCTGAGAGGAGTTGGTGCTGATCACCGCGGCGAATTTGGTGGCGTACGGCACCAGGTCCGGCACTCCGCCCTGTGTGAGCTGGTTGCCGGTGATCTCGGCACGCACAAAATTGTTGTAGGTGGCGTAGCCGTCCTCGCTGGCGTTTCTGGTTCCGCTGGTGACATACAGCAGCCGGAACTCGGCGCCGTCGCTCAAGCTGGGAGGCTTCGCCGACCAGCTGTTGGCCACCTCGGTGGTCTGCGCCGCTGCGATCTTGTCGTCGTCGGCGATGCCGTACCAGGCCTCCAAGCCGGTCGGTTGCGCTTCGAGGCCGCCGCCGAGGTTGCCCTGCACCGGCGTGCTGCTGACCGGCTGGCCGGTGTCCTCATCGAAGACGTAGAAGTCGTTGGGGAAGGTGACCGCGAACGCCTCGTCGTAGCTCTCGCCGTCGTCGAAGCCGCCGCGGGCGTGCACCACGATCGTCGCGGTCTGCGCGCCCGCGCCGCGGAACTCGATATAGCGGAAACCGATGTGATTGGGGGTGTGGCGGTTGGAGTGCTCATAGGTCACACCGGTGCCGGTGGCAGTCATCACGACATCGTTGTGATACGGCGGCCAGGCCACATTGGCGCTGGCGCGCGGCCCGCGGAAGCTGTCCACCACCGTGCGCCGCGGGTCGAGGTCGCTCGGCAGCGGGTCGTCATCTTCGTCTTGGTCGGGCGGATCGTCCGGGAGCTCCGGATTGTTGCCGTTGGCGACGGCCTCAACCCGCAGCGGGACGCGCACATACTCGTCCTCAACCAGAGCGCGGCCCAATTCGATAGTGAGGCTGCGGTCAACGCGGCTGGCGTCGCCCTCCACCATGATCTTCGACATGTTGGTAGAGGTTCCGTCGGTGTTCACGCCCGCGCCAGCCATGTTGATGGTGGTCGGGTCGTCATCGAGCACGCCGATTTCGTGCGCGACATCCGCGAGGGCGGCATACGTGGCGTCGCCGCTGAAGGCGTGGGTCACCGTCAGCGTCCGCCGCGTCTCGTCCAGATCGTTGTCGGTGGGACGCACCGTCACCGTCTGCGGCATCGCCCAGTCGCTGTTGGTGAACGTGAGCGTCGCCCCGGCCTGCACCGATCCGCCCGACGCGATCGATGTGGCCACGGTCACATCGATCGACGGCTGCGCCTTCAACCGGACGCTGTAGCTGTAGTCGTTGCCCTCGACCACCCAGCGGGCGTCGGGGTCATCGGACTCGATGATTGTGAGGCCCGCCGCCGACTCGGCGAGGGTGACCGACTGGAAGCGCTGGCCGGGGTCGCCCTGTGGACGGTTCGGGCAGCCGTGCGCGGCGCAGACCCCGCCGGCGAGGCTCGAGCGGTGATAGTTCCTCTGCCAGGGTTGGTCAGTCGGCGGCATCCCGATCTGCAGCGCCTGGTTGTCAGAGTCGCTGTCGGTGAGCGCGGTGACCTCGATCACACCCTGCTGAACGCCCGCACCGGTGAGGGTGACGAGCCCCTTTGTTCCGTCGTCGGAGTCGGCGTAGGTCACGCCGGTCTGCCCGCTCGCCGCCGCCATCGAGAAGTGCGTGCCCAACGTGGCGCCGCTGAAGAACAGCGTCGCGGTGACCTCCTCGCCCGCGGCCAGCGCACGGTCGAGCTTCACCAGGACCGTGGCCTTGTCGGTGTTGCCCTCCGTCGCGGTGTTGTCCGCGGGACTGGTGGGCAGCAGCCGGATCCTCGTCGGCTCGTCGTCATCGGTGACCCTGATCGGCACGCTGGGGATGACAATGCCGGGGTACGTCTCGGCGTTGCCAAGAATGGGATCGCCGTTCCCGTCGACGTCGGCGCCGGTGCCGCGGAAGCGATCGTTGTCCTTGTAGACGGTGAACGTGAGATCGCCGCTCAGCGTCCCGCCTGCGGTGTCGACCGCGTTGTCGAACGCGACAACGCTGACCTGTGTGGCGAGCTCGTCAGCCGTCGGTGCCCGAGTCGTCTGGGACGGGGGCACGGGCGGATCGGCATTCGGGTTCCCGGGGTCGGTGACCGTGACCATGTTGGAGAACCTGGCAGCCACATAGCGCGCCGTGGTCGACGGTTCCTCGTCGGGAGAGCGCGCCGCGTTGATGCGCGCAATCGATGTGGCAACGCCGTCTCCGTTGGCAGCCGTGGTGTCCACCTGGCCGACGATCACGATGTCCTCGGTCGGCGCCGAGTCAAGAGCGATGGTGAACGTGGCGCGCCGGTCGCGGCCGTCGCCGTTGCGGGAGTCCTCCATGACGCTGAGCGCGCTGCCGCCAGGGATGGTGACGGTCGCGCCCGTGCCGGTGAGCACGGTGTCCGAACCGGGCTCGGTGATGGCCACCTCCCACTCGCCGAGGACCGTGCCGCTCTGACAGTCAGCGGTGGTGCACAGCCGCACCCCGAACGTCTCTTCGCCGGTGCCGTCGCTGTCCTCGTTCGCGGTGACCTCGAAGCCGATGGTGCTGTGGATGGAGTCTCGGTAGGCGCGCGGCGCGTCGGTGTCGGGGGTGATCGTCTGTGCCTGGCCGCGCAGGTTGTCCGTGGTGATCGTGACGTCGCTCGCCTCGGCGCTGAAGGAGCCCGCGACGCTGGCATGCACGTAATAGCTGGGGCGCGACGTCACGTTGGAGATCCGAAAGATGCGTGTCTGGCCCTCGATGATCGAGACCCTGTTGAGAACCGCCGGCGAGGTGACCTGCTGCGCCTCAGCCTCAGCCGGCGCTAGCGGCGCTCCCGCATCCGACAACAACGGCACCGGCGCCGCCGCCAGCAGCGACGCGACCAGCGCCACGGTCAGCACCGCCACCAGCCTGCGAACGTTTGGGGGGCTCTGCAAACAGTCGGGCCCGCCGTCGCGCCGCAGGGCGCAGAGCCACCCACTTGTACGCCGTCTCAAGAACTGCAAGACCATTCCTCCTTTGCATGCATCAAGCACTTCCGACCATTCAGCACTGCTGTCTCTGCCATCACTGCTGCCTCTGGGCCGCCTCGGCCCGCACCCGCACCGCCTGGTGCAAGAAACGAACCCGGCCGTTCTCCGACGGGCTGATCGCGCCCGCGGCCACCAGCCGGCGCCGGTAGACGCGGGCGTACTGCACCGAGCGCCCCAACCTCGTGGCCACGTCGGCCAGCGACGAGTCGGGGTTGCCGGGCAGCATCGCCACCAGGAAGCGCCGGTCCATCGGAGAGAGCCGCTTCCAGATCGGCCTGGCTATCTGGTCCACCATGGCCGCCTCGGCTTCGAGGGCCCCGGCGCTGGCGTGGGTGACGCTGATCGGCGTGCCGGGGTCTTCGCGCATCTGCCAGGAGTGGAAGCCGACGAGTTGCACCATGTACGGATGCCCGCGGGTGACGTCGGCGGCCGCGTCGAGCGCGTCGTCGTCGATGGCGCTGCCGCACTTGATGATCGGCTCTCGCAGGGCCCGCCGAGTCTCATCGGGGTCGAGCGGGCCCAGGCGAAAGCGGGAGCAGCGCTCGAGGAACGTCGCGTGGGAGTCATCGAGGTGGGTGTCCTCCACCACCGGAAGCGCCGCCGCCACGAACGCCACCGGCATCTGCCGGCGGCGGGTGACGATCTGGATCGCAGCCTCGATGTTGCGGACGTCGTCGCGATCGGTGGCGTGGAGTTCGTCGACGGTCACCAGCAGCCCCTTGCCGCTGTCGGCCATGACCGCACCGAGCTCGCCCAGAGCAGTCAGCAGGCTGCACGGCGAGCACGACTCCGACGATGCGAGGTCCTCGGTCTCACCGATGCGCTCGGCGCGGTCGCCGTCGGCCTGATCGAGATGCCTGAGGGCTTCGGCGGTGATCCGCTTGGCCACGGGCTCTGCCGACGCCGCCGCGGTGATCACTGCCCAGCCGCGGTCGGCGGCCTGCTCCTCGAGCACGTTGAGCAGAGCCGTCTTGCCGGTGCCGCCGTCGCCGATGAGCAGCAGCGTGTAGTCCGGGTGGTTGGGGCCGGTGTCCAACGCCTCGGAGAAGCGGTCGAGAATCCGGTCACGCCCCGCCAGCAGAGGGGGCGTGGCACCGAACGTGGGGGAGAACGGATTCACCGAGGGGTGTTTCGGCATTCCTCCGATTCTAGTTCATCTCAATACCTTAGAGTGCTTTTTCGTTATTTTTAGTTTCTTCGCAGTTTTGCCCCCCCCCCCCCCCCCCCCCCCCCGTCAGGCCGCAAATCGGGCGTCCCCATCTCGTTTTCACATCTGTGACCATCTCATTTCCACATGCTCGACTATCTCGTTCACACCCTTGTGGCTGCCTCATTTGCACATCGAAGCTCGGCAATTTGCCGGATCGGCACCGTGATGTAGTGTGCGGTCCGCTTCGCTGCAAGCAAGGGGGACCGGGAATGGGTCGGCTAGACGACAAGATCGCACTGGTGACCGGCGCGTCCCGAGGACTGGGCGAGGGCATCGCTCGGCGGTTCGCCGACGAGGGGGCCGCGGTGGTGTGCGCCGACGTGCTCGACTCCTCCGAAGTGGCCGCGTCGCTGCCCGCCGCGCCGTCGGGGGCCCAGCCCATGGCCATACACCTCGACGTGACCGACACGGCCCAGGTCGAAGAGCAGATGCGCGCGGTGGCCGACGCCTACGGCCGGCTTGACATCCTGGCCAACAACGCCGGCGTCGCCCAGCCCATAGGCGCAGTCATCGACACCCCCGACGAGGTGTACGAGAAGGTCTTCACGGTGAACGTCCGGGGCGTGCTGGCCTGCTCGCGTGCCGCCGCCCACATCATGAAGCGGCACAGCTGGGGGCGGATCATCAACACAGCGTCGCAGACGGGCAAGGTGGCCTGGCAGGGATGGGGGATCTACTCGGCCTCCAAGTTCGCGGTGGTCGGGCTCACCCAGGTGCTGGCCAAGGAACTGGCTGAGCACAACATCACCGTCAACGCCATCTGCCCCGGCACCATGTTCACCAACATGACCAAGACCGGATTCGGCGCCGCCGCGGCCTCGGCGGACCGCGACCGTGACGAGTTGCTGGCCGAGCACATCGAGACCATCCCCCTGAAGCGGCTCGGGACGGCCACCGACATCGGCGCCATGGCTGCGTTCCTCGCCTCCGACGACGCCTGCTACACGACCGGTGCCAGCCTCAACCTCACCGGCGGCGAGCAGGTCTTCTTCTGATCGGAGTCCACGCAGTGGCAGGGCCGGACAGCCCACCGCCGGGCGGCGGACCGCGGGGAGCGTCGTGAGCATGCGGGCGGCCGTGTACCACGGCTCCCGCGACATCCGAGTCGAGAAGCTCGAAGTGCCCGACCCTGCACCGGGCGAGCTGCTCATCGAGGTCCACTCCGCCGGCATCTGCGGAACCGACGCCTCGGAGTGGAGCCACGGGCCGACCATGATCCCCATCTCCTCCCGCAACAAGCGGTCGGGCCATCTCGGGCCCATGGTCCCCGGCCACGAGTTCGGCGGCCGGGTGGCGGCACGCGGACGCGGGGTCGTGGGCTTCCCCGACGGCGCAGTCGTGGCCAGCGGCGCCGGCATCTCGTGCGGCGCATGCTCAACCTGCACTAGAGGTCTAACCAACTTCTGCGAGCGGTACCACACCGTCGGCCTCCAGCGAAACGGCGCCCTCGCGCAGTATGTGACCGTGCCGGCGTCGATCTGCCTGCAGGTCGACCAGCACGGGCTCGGAGACGACGCCGCCGCCCTCGTCCAGCCCATGTCGGTGGCCGTGCACGCCCTGCGCCAAGGGTCGCCGCGCCCGGGCGACCCCGTCGTGGTCATCGGAGTCGGGGGCGTGGGCGCCTTCCTGGTGTACGCCGCCGCGGAGATGGGGCTGCGAGTGCTGGCCGCCGACCTCGCAGCCGAGAGGCTCGCGATCGCCGAGGAACTGGGGGCGGCGGGCACCGTGGAAGTGGACCGGGACCAGGAACTCGCCCCGCAGCTCCGGTCGGCGCTCGACGCGCCCGCCTCGGTGGCCTACGAGGTGACCGGTGTGGCTGCCGCGCTCGGGGCCGCACTGGCCGTGGTGGAGCCGCGGGGCACGGTGGTGGCCGTCGGGCTGGGCGCGAAGCCCGTCACAGTCGACGTCCGCACGCTGACGCTGCGAGAAGTGTCGCTGGTGGGAACCAACGCCCACGTGTTCGGCGCCGACTTCGCGGAGGCGGCCCGTCTGGTCGGACGCCGACCGGGCGGATGGGGCGATGTGGCGCCGGTGGCCCTGCCGCTCGGCGAGCTGGTGCAGGGCGGGCTGCGGCCAATGGTCGATGGCAGGGCCCAACGCATCAAGACGCTTATCGATCCGTGGGCAACAGAATTGCGTCGCACCGGCGGATGGGCGGCCGACTCGACGCCATAGCGAGCGACGGGCTCACAAGGGGGACCAACAGTGGGCACTGAGAACCAACCCGCCGACTTCCCGGTGGCGACCACGCCCTCGCCGGGCGTGATGTCGGTCGACTGGGAAGAGCGCGTGGACTACGACCGGCTGCGGCGCTACCGGCTCGACAGGGCGAAGGCCGCGCTCGAGGGCTCGGACCTGGGGGCGCTTCTGGTGTTCGACACCGCCAACATCCGCTACCTGACCGCCACCCACATCGGCTACTGGGCCTTCAACAAGATGGAGCGCTGGGCGCTGCTCACCCGAACCGGCGAGCCTTGGATCTGGGACTTCGGCTCCGCGGCCCGGGTTCACACCCTGCACTCGCCGTGGCTGGAGCCGGGCCATTCGGTGGGCGGCAACACGGGCTTGGCCGGATCCATCGGCCCCGAGGCGGGGCTGTTCACCCGGGCCGTGGGCGAGATCTGCGACGTGCTGCGCGACGAGGGTGTGGCCGACATGCCGCTCGGCATCGACATGGCCGAGGCGGAGATGTACCTGGAGCTGGTCAAGGCCGGCGTCGACGTGCGCAACGGGCAGCAGGTCATGCTCGAGGCCCGCGAGATCAAGAGCCCCGACGAGATCATGCTGCTCACCCAGGCCTCAGCGATGGTGGACGGCGTGTACCACGACATCTTCGAGGCGCTCAAGCCCGGCGTGCGCGAGTCCGACATCGTGGCTTTGGCCAACAAGCGGCTCTACGAGATGGGCTCGGAGCACGTCGAGGCGATCAACTCCATCGCGGGAGAGCGCTGCAGCCCCCATCCCCACGTCTTCTCCGACCGTCTGATCCGGCCCGGCGACACCGCCTACTTCGACATCATCCAGGCCCACAACGGCTACCGCACCTGCTACTACCGGACCTTCGTGGTGGGGAGGGCCACCCCGGCCCAGCGCGACGCCTACAAGCGGGCCCGCGAGTGGATCGACGCCGCCATCGCCCTGGTGAAGCCCGGAACCACCACCGACGCGATCGCGCAGTCATGGCCCGAGTGCCAGGAGTTCGGGTTCCCCGACGAGATGGAGGCGTTCGGTCTCCAGTTCGGCCACGGCGTGGGGCTGTCGGTGCATGAGCGCCCCGTGATCAGCAGGCTCAACTCGATCAAGAACCCGTTTGAGCTCAAGGAGGGGATGTACTTCGCGCTGGAGACCTTCTGTCCGGCCTCCGACGGCCGCTCGGCGGCCCGCATCGAGGAGATGGTTGTCTGCTCCGCCGAGGGGCCCAAGGTTGTGACCCTGTTCCCCGCCGAGGAGCTCCAAGTTGCCAACGAGTACTGAGGGGGGCGCCGGGCGGCCGAGCGGCGCCAGCCAGCCGAGCGGCACCAGGCCTTCGCGGGGCGCCACTGTCGGTTTCGTCGGGCTGGGCAGCATGGGACTGCCCATGGCGGCCAACGTGGCGGCGGCGGGGTTCCCGCTGGTGGTGTGGAACCGCACCGCATCCAAGTCCGAGGCGCTGGCCGCTCGCACCGGAGCCCGGGTGGCGGATACGCCCTCGGCCCTCGCCGCCGCGGCCGACGTCGTGATCACCATGGTGGCCGACGGCGACGTGCTGCTCGACCTGTATTCGGGCTCTGGCGCGATGGCCCGGTCGCTTCGGGCCGGAACCGTTTGCGTGGACATGAGCACGATCAGCCCGGGCCAGGCCGCGGCAGTGTCGGCTGCGGTGGGCGCCGCGGGGTGCAGCTTCATCGATGCCCCGGTGTCGGGGAGCGTGGCCCTCGCCGAGGCCGGAACCCTCACTGTCATGGCCGGCGGGGAGGCCCGCGACGTCGAAGCGGTGCGGCCGGTGTTGGAGGCCATGAGCGCCCGGATCTACCACATGGGGCCGGTGGGCTCGGGCGCCACCATCAAACTGGCCGTCAACTCGATCGTGTACGGGCTGGGCCAAGCGGTATCGGAGGCGTTGGTGCTGGCCGAGGCGGCCGGGATCGGGCGCGACCGCGCCTACGAGGTCTTCGCCAACAGCGCCATCGCGGCCCCGTTCGTGCACTACCGCCAGGAGGCCTTCCTCAAGCCGGGCGAGGTGCCGGTCGCCTTCCGGATGGTGTTGGCCCGCAAGGATCTGGACCTGGCCCTGGAGCTGGCCGCCACCGTCGGCGCGAGCCTGCCGCAGGGCGAGCTGAACCGCAGCGTGATCGCCGCGGCCATCGAGGCGGGCTTCGGGGAGCACGACATGTCGGCCGTGGCCCAGCACCTGCGCAGCAGTCCTTCGGGGTCGCCGTCTTGAGCTTGTACGCCTCGGACGCTCCGAAGTAGCGTCGCTGGCACCCACCGGGGTCCAACTCTCCGGTGGCGTTCAATCAAGGGGGAACAATCATGAGACGACGTCTCGTGCCCATATTGGGCACATTCTTGGCGCTGGCCCTGGTGGCCGTCGCCTGCGGAGACGACGACGAGCCGGAGGCCGCGCCGGCCACCACCGCGGCGCCGGCCACCACCGCCGCGCCGACCACGACCGAGGCGGTGGAGGAGATGGGCAACACCATCGTCGCCTTCATTCCGACCACCACCAACACCTACATCGCGGAATGGGGTCGGGGCGCCGAGGAGACCGCGGCCTCGCTGGGATATGAGCTGATCATCATCGAGAACAACTTCGACCAGGCCGAGCAGGACACCCAGGTGCAGCAGCAGATCGGGGCCGCCGACTCCGGCGTGGTGGCCTACGCCTGGTGGCCCTCCGACAACGAGGCGGGCGTGGCCTCGTTGCAGGCCCTGGCCGACACCGGGGTTCCGGTGATCCAGACCAACCAGCTTCCCTTCCAGGGGTCGGAGTCGTACGTGGTCGGCTACGCCGGCGTCGACGACAAGCTGAACGGCGAGGTGGCGGCCGAGCTGGTGGTCGAGGCCCGCGATGTGATGTCGGCCGGCGGCGCCGAGCTCCACAGCGACGGCGGCAACGCCATCATCATCGGATTCGTGGCCGGATACCAGGCCGGAATCGACCGCACGGGCGCGGCCCGGCCAATCCTCGAGGCGGCCGGCATCAGCGTGCTGGGCGAGGTCGAGGCCGGCTTCGGACCGGCGGAGGGCTACGACGCCACCAAGCAGCTCGTGGCCGCTCACCGCAGCGACGGGATCGACCTTGTCTATGCCCACAACTCGGCGCTGGCCGAGGGCGTGGTCCACGCTCTCGAGGAAGAGGGCTACACGCCCGGCGCCGACATCATGGTGGTCGGGGGCACCTGCCACGGCAACCTCGAGTTCCTCGAGAACGGCAAGGAGTTCGCCACCGGCTTGCAGGCGGCCCGGCTCGAGGGCGTCTTCAGCATCAACACGCTGGACGAGTACCTCACCAGCGGCTCTCTGGCCAGCTTCAACAACTTCATTCCCAATCCGCCGGTGCGCAGTCCCGCCTTCACCGACGACAACGAGATCGAGTCGGTAACCGTGCAGGGACTCGGCGTGGCCGAACTCTGCGTGTACTGACCGGTCGGCGACGATAGTCACCAGCTGATTCGACGATCGGGCGGCGGGCCGGTTCCGAGCCGGCCCGCCGCTCCGGTCCACGGACCGCCGGGCTGACGCGACAGCCACGAAAGGACCGCATCCATGACCGCCAGCGACCTGTGCCATGTGGGCATCCTCGTCGAGAACATCGAAGAGGCCATGGTCCGCTTCTCGCAGGTGCTCGGACTGACATTCAAGGATCCCGAGATCGCCCATGTGGACCGCTTCGAGCAGGGCGAGATCGTTGAGGCGCTCGATCTGCGGATCACCTGGTCGGTCGAGGGTCCCCCGTACCTCGAGCTGCTCGAGTCGCAGGACAACGAGGGCATCTACGGCCGGGCACAGGAGGGGCTGCACCACATCGGCCTGTGGGAGGACGACCCTGAAGCTCTAGTTGAGCGTTTGCGGGCAATGGGCATCGGCAAGGAGGCCACCCAGTACACGCCCGAGGACCGGATATTGGCCACCTACACTGCGCCCGACGACATGCACGGGGCCCGCCTGGAGTTCATCGAGTCGTCCCGCAAGGAGGGGATGGAGGCTTGGATCGCCGGAAAGGCGTGGCAAGACTGAGAGCGGGCGCGGGTAGCCGTGGACTCGTCTGAGCCGTACCTGCGAGTCGACGCTCTCTCGAAGACGTTCGGTTCGATTCGGGCGCTGCACAAGGCCGACTTCGAGGTCGGCCGGGGCGAGGTGATGGCCCTCGTCGGCGAGAACGGCGCGGGCAAGAGCACCCTGGTCAAGGTCCTGGCCGGGATGCATCCGCCCGACGAGGGCCGGATCCGCCTAGACGGCAAGGAGGTCTATTTCGGGGGCGCCACCGGGTCCGAGCATGCCGGCATCGCCGTGGTCCAGCAGGAACTGTCGCTGGTTCTGAGCCTGTCGGTGGCCGACAACGTGTTCCTGGGCGACACCAGACGGGGGTGGCGAACTTCGCCGCGGGCTCTGGCCCGGGCGGCCGGGCCCTATCTGGAGCAGGTGGGTCTCGCAGGCCTGGATCCCCGCGCCCCGGTCGAGCATCTCTCGGTGGCGGAGCGGCAGTTGATCGAAGTGGCCCGCCTGCTGGCCCGCGACGCCAGGGTGGTGATCTTCGACGAGCCGACCGCGGCGCTCGCAGACCGAGAGATCCAGCGAGTCAAGACGGTGGTCCGCTCGCTGCGGGAGCAGCGCCGCTCCATCATCTACGTCACCCATCGCCTCGATGAGGTGTTCGACTTGGCCGATCGGGTGACGGTTTTTCGCGATGGCCGCTCGAGCGCTCCGATCCCCACCGGCGACCTCACCCTCGACCAACTCATCTCCATGATGCTCGGCGGTTCGCTGGAGGGCCTGTTCCCGCCTCGGGCCGCCGACGCTGGGCCGCCGGTGCTCGAGATCGAGAACCTCCTGACCGACAACGTGACCGAACCGGTCAGCCTCACGGTCCGCGGGGGCGAGATCGTCGGGCTGGCCGGCCAACTCGGCAGCGGCGCCAGCGACATCCTGAGAGCAGTGGCCGGTCACCAGCCCACAGTCTCGGGCACGGTGGCCGTGGCCGGCCGCTCCGTTGCGGCCAACTCGCCGGCTGGCGCGATTCGCTGCGGCATCGGCTATAGCTCGTCGGACCGCAAGCGCGACGGCTTGTTCCTGCAGCGCAGCGTGGTCGAGAACCTCACCTCCCCCAGCCTCGGACATGTGACGACTGCCGGGTGGCTGAGACCGCGGGCCGAGCGGTCGCTCAGCAAGCGGATCGCCGAGACCTTCACCATCGACCGGCAACGCCTGGGATCAGCGGCCGGCGCGCTGAGCGGCGGCAACCAGCAGAAGATCGCGGTGGGGAAATGGACCGGGCATCCGCTGCAGGTTCTGCTGATCGACGAGCCGACCCGCGGCGTGGACGTGGGGGCCAGGGCCGAGATCTACCGCCACCTGCGCACCATCGCCGATCAGGGCACCGCCATCGTCATCGCCAGCTCCGACAGCCAGGAGATCCTGGGCCTCGCCGACACCGTGGCCGCCTACTTCAAGGGGGCGCAGGTCAGCGTCCGCCGCCGCGACGACACCGACTCGCGGCTGCTCACCCGGGAGATCACCCATCCCCATGAGGCCGTTCGGTGACCAGCGCCGAGGTCCGCACCGAGACCCGAGCCGTGCGGCCGGACTGGTCATGGCGGCGAGCGTCGGTGCCGCTGGCGGTGGTTGGCGCGGTGGTGGGCCTGGCGGTGGTGGGATGGCTCACCACACCCGAGTTCGTCACCTACCGCAACATGCAGAGCATCGTGCGCTCGGCCGCCCTCATCGGAATAATCGCAGTGACCATGACCGGCATCACCATCGCCGGCAGCTTCTTCTCGCTGTCGGTGTCGCAGACCGCGGCGATGGCGGCCATCGGTTTCGCCGCCTTCATGAGCTGGGGATGGCCGGTGTGGGCCGCGCTGCTCGTCACCTTCGCCATCGCGGCCGCGTCCGGCGCCGCTCAGGGCGGCGCGGTGGCCCTCGGCGGCAACCCGATCGTGGTGACGCTGGCCGTGGGCGCAGTGCTGTTCGGCACCGGCGCCTGGCTGACCGACAACAAGACGGTGCGGACGGGCACCGACGCGTCCGACTGGATCGGCACATCCCGTCCGCTGGGAATCCCCACCCAGACGTGGGCGTTTGTGGCCATCACCGTTGTCGCCGCCACGATCCTGGCCCGCACCCGCTTCGGCCGGGAGCTGACCCTGGTGGGCGCCAACCGGCTGGCGGCGGCGGCTTCGGGGCTTCGACCCGGCAAGATCACCGTCTACGTGTTCACGGTGTCTTCGCTGGGCGCGGCCCTGGCCGGAGTCTTCACTGCATCGCAGTTCGGCCAGGGAAGGCTCGACCAGTTCGACGGCGCCGACATCGACTCCATCGCCGCCATCCTGGTGGGCGGTGCCGCCATCCAGGGAGGAGAGGGCTCGGCGTCGAGAACCGCGGTGGGTGCGGTGTTCATCGCCGGCCTGCAGAACCTGATGGTGCTGCGCGGGTTCAGCTACGGGGTTCGAATCCTGCTCGTCGGCGCCGCCATCCTGGTCAGCGTCAGCGCCTTCACCCTGCTTCGGGCCCGGAGACGGCTGACATGAGGGCGATCCAGCGAGTGGAGCCGACGGCCTGGGCCCGGCTCGTGCTGTTCGTGGCGGTGTTCGTGGTGTTCTCCTGGCGCGACGACCGGTTCTTCACCACCAACAACGTCTTCACCATCTTCGAGGGCTTCGCATTCCTGGGCCTGGCCGCTCTCGCCGTCGGCGTGACCATCATCGCCGGCGAACTCGACCTGTCGGTGGGATCGGCCGCGGCCGTGGCCGGAATCATCTCGGTGTCGCTGGTGGACGAGCTGGGGCTGGTTCCCACCGTGATCGTCGCCATGCTGATCGGCACCGCCTACGGAGGCGTGCAGGGCTACCTGATCTATCGGCTGAGGATCCAGTCGCTGGTGTTCACGCTGGGCACGTTGATCGGGCTGCGCGGTCTGGCCTTCATGATCTCGGGCGAGAACACCGTGGTGATGGGCGACCTGAGCGTCGCCCAGTCGGTGCGCCGCCAGCTCTGGATCTTCTCGCCGTTCAGCCTGGTCACCGTAGGCTGTTTCGTGGCCGTGGCCCTTCTGCTGGTGCACACCCGCTTCGGGCGGGAGGTCTACGCCGTCGGCGGCGGGCGCGACGAGGCCGCCGCGGCCGGTGTGCCGCTGGTGCGGCCGCTGGTGCTGGCCTTCGCGCTGTCGGGCGCGATGGCCGCGCTGACCGGGGCGCTCACATCCATCAAGTCGGGCAGCGCGGGGCCGGCCGCCTTCGAGACGCTGCTGCTCCCGGCGGCCACCGCGGCTTTGATCGGCGGGGTCAGCCTGCTGGGCGGAAGGGGTTCGGTGTTCGGGATCGCCATCGGCGCCCTGACCCTGCGCTTCATCAACAGCGGGCTCAGCCTCGGTGGCGCGCCCTTCTACATCCTGACCCTGGCCACCGGGGTGGTATTGATCGTGGCGGTGGTGATCGAGCTGCTGATCGGGCGACCCGAGCTGCGCGCTCGCTGGCGGCGGTGGCGAAGCGAGGGTGGCGCCGGTCTCCGTCCCCGCCGCCAGGCCGCGGCCTGACCGTCGACCCCTCCGGCGCAGGTGATGGTGGTGATCCGCGCCGGTGAACCAGCACTCCCCCACCCTCGCCACCCACCTGGGGCGGCGCCGGTGAACCTCATGACGCTGCTTGATGCGGCGGCCAGCGCCATGGCCGAGCGGGTGGCGGTGGGAAGCCGCGGCGACGCGATCACCTGCGGCGGTCTGATGGATGCCGCCGCCGGGCTGGCGGGTCGCCTGCGAGCCTCTGGGGCCGAGCACCTGGTGCTGTGCGACGAGCCTGGAGCGGTGCTGCCCGTCGCCCTGTTCGGAGCGGCCTGGGCCGGCGTGCCTTATGTGCCGATCAACTACCGGCTCGCCGACGACCGCCTGCGCCGGCTGGCCGAGCGGGCCGGGCCCGGGTTGGCGGTGGCCGACGCCTCCGGCGCCGAGCGGCTGGCCGGGGTGGACGGGCTGGAGATCATCGAGCGGGACGCGCTGCTCGACGACCCTGCCGGGGGCGCCGAGCCCGCCGAAGCCGGCGACTGGGCCACCGACCCCGACGCTGTAGCCGTGCTGCTTTACACCAGCGGCACCACCGGCGCACCCAAGGCTGCGATGCTGCGGCACCGGCACCTGGTGGCCTACGTGCTGGGCACGGTGGAGTTCGCTTCTGCCGGCGAGGATGAAGCTCACCTCATGGCCGTGCCGCCCTACCACATCGCCTCGGTGGCGGCGCAACTGTCGCAGGTGTACTCGGGGCGGCGGATCGTGCCTCTGCCACGGTTCGATCCCGATGCCTGGATCGACCTGGTCCGAGCCGAGGGCATCACCCACGCCATGCTCGTGCCCACCATGCTGACCCGCATCGTCGACACCCTCGACCGCCGGGACGAGACCCTCGAATCGGTGCGCTATGTGGCCTACGGGGGCGGCAGGTCGCACCGGGCCGTGGTGCAGCGGGCGCTGGAGCTGTTGCCGGCGGCGGGCTTCTCTCACGCCTACGGCCTCACCGAGGCCTGCTCGACGGTGAGCGTGTTGGGCGGCGACGACCACCGCCGCTGCGCCGCCTCCGACGATCCCGACGAGCGAGCCAGGCTCGCCTCCGCGGGGCGGCCCCTGCCGACAGTGGAGGTGGCGGTGCGCGGCGACGACGGCGCCGAGGCGCCGACGGGCACGGCCGGCGAGATCTGGGTGCGGGGCGAGCAGGTGTCGGGCGAATACGCCGGGGAAGGGTCGCAGCTAGACGACAGCGGCTGGTTCTGCACCCGCGACCGCGGCCACCGCGACGACGCCGGCTACCTGTGGATCCACGGGCGCAGCGACGACATCATTGTGCGGGGCGGCGAGAACCTGTCGCCCGGCGAGATCGAGGACGCGCTGCTGGCCCATCCCGGCGTGGCCGACGCGGCCGCCTTCGGGGTGCCCAGCCGCGAGTGGGGCGAGGAGGTGGCGGTGTGCGTGGTGGCCCGCTCCCCCGCCCCAGCCGCCGACGACCTCCGGCAACTGGTGCGGGATCGGCTGCGATCAAGCCGGGTGCCGGCCCGGGTGGAGTTCGTGGACGAACTGCCCTACAACGACACCGGAAAGCTGCTGCGCCGCAAGCTGCGGGAGCGCTACAGCACCCATCCCGCCCTGCCATAGGCACCGGAAACCCGGCTACTTGTGGGCGAAGGTTTGGGCCAGTGGGGCCTGCTCGAAGCCGGTGGGCAACACGCCGGTGGTGGCGTACATGTACAGCGCGGTCTGAAACACCGCGTTGAGGGCGGTCAGCACCACCATCACCACCGCCAGCCAGGCAAGTCCGGCCACTATGCCCACCACCGCCAGCACGCTCGATCCCGACGCCACCAGCACGCCGGCCACCACCATGGCCGGAACCACCAGAACCAGCCCCAGCAGCCCGAACCCGACCCTCGCGGCCAGGTTCTCGCCCCAGGTGCGGCGCAGCAGCGACGCCGACCGCTTGAAGCCCTCGATCGGGCCGAGATCGTCGATCACTATGGCGGGCACCACCAGGAAGGTGACCACCTCCCAGGCCATGTCCACCACGCTGAGCATGGCCCGTCCCAGCCAGCCGGCCCGGTCGCGCAGCGACCTGATGATGAGGCCCACCGTGGTGGTGATCAGCGCCCAGGGCACCAGCCCGCCGATGCGGACGAAGGCGTGGCCCACTGCGCTGCGCACGGTGGGGTCGCCCCCGCTCATGCGCTCGTGGGCCCCGGCCACCAGCGCGCCGTTGAAGAACACCGCCACCACGCCCAGCAGCAGCGCCGTCGCTACGAACAACACCACCAGAGCCGGCTCGAGCGCCTCCTCGCCGCCGTCGCCGACCGAGGTCGTGACCAGCACGAGGGCCACCACCACGGCCAGCACCGCGGCCGACACCAGGAATGACAGCACCGGGATCCACAGCAACTCCCGGTCTCTGCGCAGCACCCCCCACGAGATCTTGGCCAATTGCCAGGTGTTGCTGATGCGTCCCATCGCTGCTCCTTTCGCTCTTCCCCCAGCCCGCTCGGCAGGGTAACGGCCCGCTGTGAGTTGTTACACGGTTACGTTCGGGGAGGCCATCGAGGGTGGTGCCGATCTCGGCTAGATGAGGCACGGCCATGCCGAACGCTGCCGGTGCGCCTGCGGGAGACAGCCCCAAAGCCCGTGCGCGCGGGATCAGCCGAACATCAGCGAGGACTCGCTGTGATACCGTTGCAACAGCAACAGATCCGGGTCCGCTCAAGGATGATCGCGAGTGTCTGCACACGGCCATGACATTCACCAGACGCACCGCCTTTCGGCAGGCGGTTCTGTCTCAAAGAAGAATGACAGCCGCGGGGTGCTCGCCGAGAAGTCGACGACTCGGGTTGACCGTCCCCGAGTCGACGAGTGGGTCGCTGAGGCGTTCACGCGCACCGTTGTGGAGAGGATCGACTCTCCTCCGGGGTTTCTCGCTGACTGTGTTGTGGCCCCGGGCGCCATAACCGTTGGCCGCAGCGAACAAGAAGCACGAGACGAGATGCGCTCAGCGCTGACTGACTGGGCCAACCTCAGAGTCGCCCGTGGCTACGACCTGCCGGAACTTGCCAGCGGTGCCATCGCACCCTGATTGCGGGTGACCGGCTTCTTCCGATCTCGCGTCGCAAGTTCATCAAGCGGCTCAAGGGTCTCGGCTTTGGGGGACCGCACGCGGGCACCAGACATGCATAAATGGTCAAAGGTGCTCACCAAGTGCGCGTCCCCAACCCCCACGAAGGCGACATCGGAGTCGAGCAACTCGCCCGGATCCTCAAGCAGGCGGACATCTCGCGAGACGAGTGGCTGGGATCAAGGTAGGCGCAGCAATCGCGCGGGCTGCGGCCTCGACGAGGAGAAACAACCGGGAAAGACCCGAATCAATATGCGCGTACAATCGCAGCCGTGGCCCACTCCGACGAGGTTCCGACCGGCAAGGCGAGGGGGCTGGCCGGGCTGATCGCGGGGGCTGCGGGCGCTGGGGTGGCGCTGGGCTTCGGAGAGCTGGTCGCAGGCGTCAGCGAGACCATTCCATCGCTGGTGATCGCGGTGGGCGAGGTGGTCACCGACTACACGCCCGGCGATGTGGTGGCTTTCAGCATCGCCAACCTCGGGGCCAGCCAAAAGACGGTGCTCACCGCCGGGATCGTGGTGCTGACACTTGTGCTTGGCGGGCTGCTGGGGCGTTCCGCAGTTCGGGGCGACCGCGGCGTGGCCCTGGGAGGGTTCGCGGCGTTCGGGCTGGTGGGCGGCTGGGCCGCGGCCCGCAACCCGCTGAGCCCGGCCGCGGCGTCGTGGCTGGTGGCGGTGGCCGCCGCCGTGCTGGCCGTCGCTACCACGATGTTCCTGGTGAGCCGGGCAGTGCGGGCAGCTGGCGCGCCGCGACGGGTGGAGGTTGACGGGCAACACGTCGACCCGGCGGAGGCGGGCGATCCCGACGGCCGGCGCGAGCGTTCCGGCCCCCGCCGATCCTTCTTCGGCTACGCAGCCGGCGCGGCGGTGACCGCTCTCAGCCTGGTGGGACTGGGCCGGGGCCTGCGGGGACCGTCGGCCGCGGAGCAGGCCCGAGAGCTCTACACGCTCCCGCCCAGGGATCCCGACCCTGCGCCCGGCGGCCCGCGACGGGCGGCACGACCTCGGGCGCCGACACCGCCATTGAGGCTCCCGAGGGCATCGAGATCGACATTCCAAAGGGCATCGAGATCGAGGGCCTAGAGATCGACATTCCCGAGGGCATAGAGATCGAGGGCCTCGAAGAACTGCCGCCTCTGGAGCCCGCCACCACCACTCAGCCCGCCACTACCACCACCCAGCAACCCTCAACCACTACTCAACAGTCCGCAGTCCAGCAGTCGGAGGAACCCTCAACCACCACCACACAGCCTCAACCGGCCACCACCACTACCGAGCCACCAGAGTCCGTCGCCGCTACCGAACAGCCGGCCCCTGCCACCACCCAGCCGCCTCAGGAACCGGCCGCCACCACGACCACCCAGCCTCCCGAACCCTCGACCACCACCACACAGCCTGAACCGACCACGACGACAACCACCACCGAGCCCCCGCAACCCTCAACCACTACTACAGCCAAGCCTCGGCAGTCGTCGCCCCATCCGCAGGTGGCTCACCTCGACACCCTCGACGACGAGGTGGCGGGCATCTCGCCCTACATCACCCCGATCTCGCCCACCAACGAGTTCTACCGCATCGACACCGCTCTGACCGTTCCCCAGGTTGATCCAGACAACTGGCGCCTGCGCATCACCGGGCTGGTGGACAACCCCTACGAGCTCACCTACCAGGACATTCGGGCCATGCGCCTCTCCGACTACGTGATCACCCTGTCGTGCGTGTCCAACATCGTGGGCGGGCGGCTGGTCGGCAACGCGGTGTGGACCGGGATCCCCCTCAACGTGCTGCTCCAGCAGGCTGGGGTCCAGCCCGGCGCCCAGCAGATCGTGGGGCGCTCGGTGGACGACTTCACCGCCGGGTTCCCCACCACCGCGGCCTACGACGGGCGCAACGCCATCCTGGCCATCGGCATGAACAACGAGCCGCTGCCGCTGCGCCACGGGTTCCCGGCCCGGATCGTGGTGGCGGGGCTGTACGGCTACGTGTCGGCGGTGAAGTGGCTGGAGGAGATCCACCTCACCACCTGGGACGGCTTCGACGGCTACTGGGTGCCGAGAGGGTGGTCGAAGCTGGGGCCGATCAAGACCCAGAGCCGCATCGACGTCCCCAAAGACGGCGACCGGGTCAAGCCCGGCGAGAAGCTGGCGGTGGCGGGCATCGCCTGGGCGCCCACGAGGGGCATTCAGCGGGTGGAGGTGAAGATCGGCAACGGCGACTGGGCGCCGTGCCGCCTGGGCGAGGCTGTGGGCAACGAGAGCTGGGTGCAATGGCATCACGAGTGGACCCCCTCGGCCACCGGCCGGCAGTGGATCCAGGTGCGGGCCACCGACGGCTCCGGCTACACCCAGAGCGAGAAGACGGTGAGGCCCCGCCCCAACGGCGCCGAAGGCTGGCACACCATAAGCGTCAACGTCCGATCCTGAGCGTCAAGGCCCTCCGCCGCCCAACACGACCATCACACTCCACACGCGCAAGTGGGCGCATGGGCTATTCCAGTCCCAAAATTGGCCCACAACAGCCGCTATATTTCCCCATGGGCTATTGAACTCGCGACACCGCTCGGTCGGCGCAAAAGTTGGTTGGCATAGTCAGGATCATCTGATAAGCATGGCAATGTGTTGAAGCATGAGAAGCGACCCGCGAGTGAACGGGCCGAGTTGAGCCCGAGCGAAGGCGGGCTCGAGATGAGCACCAACGACGAGCGTCCCTCGCCGGTGGTGTCGGAACCCGGCAGCGGCGAGGTGCCTGCTCCCTACGATTTGGCCGATATCGACTACATTGACGACTACGAGCCTGAGGGCATCTTCATCTCTGAGGAGCGCAGGCAAGAACTCAGGCGGGAACAAGAGCGGTATCTCGCAGAGCTCATCGAGGAGGTCGGCGAGCCCACGGCCGAGGAGATGGCCCGGGCCGAGGCCTGGTGGCGACCAATTGAGCAGCACCTCATGAAGGAATCCGGCGAGTGAAGGTGCTGATCCTCGACTCTGGCGCGGTTACCAACCTCGCGCACCGAGGAAGGACAGCCGCAGCGAGCCTGCGCAAAGCCCTGGACCGGGACTCGTGGTCCACCGTCGTGCCGTCGATCGTGCTCGTGGAGTGTCTGTCGGGGCGGCAGCACAATGATGCGTTGGTCAATCGCTTCCTCAAGAGATGCCGGATCGTCGACGCTCCCCACGAGAGCCTGGCGCGGCGAGCCGGTGCTCTGAGGGCGCGGGCAGGGCGGGGCTCGGCCGTAGACGCAGTGGTTGTCGCCATGGCCGAGCCGGGCGGCGCGGTTGTAACCGGCGACGTAAAGGATCTGCGCGCCCTTGCCGCCTACGCTCAGGATGTCACCGTCTTTGCCGCGTAAGAGGCCGAGCGAATAGGCGAGCGATTCCGGCCCATACGGGTGAGTCAGCGGCGGGGTCTGGGGCGGCGCTCTTCTCTGAGCCTTTGCTTCTTGACTTCTTCTTGTAGGGCGGTGTAGCGCTCTACACGGCGGGGGTCCATCTCGCCGCTCTGTACCGCGGCGGTGACGGCACAGTCGGGCTCGGTGCCGTGGGCGCAGTCCGCGAACCGGCAGGCGCGGCTGTGGTCCTCTATGTCGCTGAACACCCGGCTGAGCGCCTCCTGGGCATCGGTGAGACCGAGGGCTCGCACTCCGGGGGTGTCGAGCACCATCCCGCCGTCGCCGGGCAGCAGCAGCAGACGGCGGGCGACGGTGGTGTGCCGGCCTCTGCGGTCGGACGGACGGACCCGCGCCGTGGCCGCGATCTCGGCTCCGGCCAGGGCGTTCACCAGGGTTGACTTGCCCGATCCGCTGGCACCCACGAGCGCCAGTGTGCGGCCTGCGCCGAGCCTCGACCTGAGATCGTCGAGGCCCTCGCCGCGGCAAGCGCTCAGCGTCAACACGTCGACATCGCCGGCCACCGCCCTCACCGTGGCCGACGCCGAGGCCGCATCGGGGGCGCGATCAGCCTTGGTGAGCAGTATCGCTATGGCGGCGCCGCTGTCGCGTGCCATCACCAGCAGGCGCTCGAAACGGCCGGGGGGCAGGGGCCGGTCGAGGCCGGCGACGATGCCCACGACGTCGAAGTTGGCCGCCAGCACCTGATCTGTGTCTCGCTCGGCCGGATCCCGGCGGGTCAGCGCGGTGTGCCGGGGCAGCACCCGGTCGATCAGCAGCAATCCGTGGCTGGTCGCCAGCTGCACCCAGTCGCCGGTGACCGGAGCGGTCTCGGCCTGGGCCCGCACCGAGTCCGAACCGGCCCTCGCCATGCCCTGCGCGGTCACCACGTCGCACTCACCCCGGTCCACCTGCACCACCCGGGCCACCCGCGCTCCGGGCTCGACGGCATCAGCGACGCGGCCGTCGTAGCCCCACCGGCGCAACTCGCCGACGCCGCCGGTCACTGGCGCCTCATGGGTAGGGCCGCTCCGTCTCCATCCGCTCACTATCCCATAGCGCCCAATCGTCGCGCCGCGCAGCACGCTCCCCTTGTTGCGCACACACACCCGTTCACTATGACCTATCGGCCTCCTGTGCCCGCTCCCACTCGCCGCTCTCGCTGGCCGCTGGGTCTCGCCCTGCCGCTCCTGTTCGCTTGCGAACTGGACCACCCCGGCCCATTGGCCGCGCTCATTGCCTGTCGGTGAATCCGACGGGCTCGCGCCCTCTGTCACAGCAAGGGCGTACGATCCCGGTGAGCAAATGGCCCTACCGAGACGGCGAGGCGACAGCGGTGACAGACGAAGCGACCAGCGAGGATCGACCGGACTCCCGGCGGGGCGCGGCAGCGCCGCTGATGGGGGCGCTGGCAGGAGCGGCGGGGGCGGCTGTGGGCCTGGGGTTCGGCGAGTTCGTCGAGGGCGCGTCGGAGTCGATCCCGTCGCTGGTGGTGGCGGTCAGCGAGCTGCTCAGCGACTACACGCCCGGCGATGTGGTGCGGTTCAGCATCGACAACTTCGGGGCCAGCCAGAAGACGCTGCTGACGGTGGGCATCGTCATCGGGTCGCTGGTGCTCGGCGGGGTGCTCGGGCGCTTCGCGGCGCAGGGGCGGCCGCGGGCAACGATGGCCGGGTTCGCGCTGTTCGGCCTGCTAGGCGGGTGGGCCGCGGCCCGCAACCCGTTGAGCCCGGCCGCGGAATCCTGGGTGGTGGGCCTGATCGCGGCCGGGCTGGCCGCGGGCACCACCCTGCTGCTGGCCAGCCGCATCGCGGCACGAGCCGCCCCTCGTCCCGCCTCCCCGCCGGTGGATTCCGAACGGTCGGGCCCTGCCGAGGACCCTGAGCCGGCCGGCTCTGCTCCGGCGACACGGAGAGCCTTCTTCGCCTATGCCGCCGGCGCGGGGGCGGCCGCGCTGGCCATGGTCGGCCTGGGCCGGGCGCTGCGGGGGCAGTCGGCCGCCGAGCAGTTCCTGGAGACCAACACGCTCCGGTCAGCCGCCACCACCACCTCTCCCCCGCCGACCACCACTGCCGCCGAGGCGCCGGAACCTGCCACCACCGGATCCGCCCCGGCGGCCGAGGCAACAACCAGCACCACCGCGCCCGAGCCGGCCGGCCCGTCGGTGCAGGAGCAGGTGGCCGCGCTCGACACCCTCGACGACGATGTGGCCGGCATCGCCTCCTACATCACGCCCAACGACGACTTCTACCGGATCGACACTGCCTTCGGCCAGGTGCCCCAAATCGACCCGGCCACCTGGCGGCTGCGGTTCACCGGCATGGTCGACAACCCCTACGAGATCAGCTTCGACGAGATCCAGGCCATGGACCTGTCCGACCATGTGATTACCCTGTCGTGTGTATCGAACCGGGTGGGCGGCAACCTCGTCGGCAACGCGGTCTGGACCGGCGTGCCGCTGTCGGTGCTGCTGGACCGGGCCGGGGTGCAGCCCGGCGCCGACCAGGTGGTGGGGCGCTCCGTGGACGACTGGACGGCCGGCTTCCCCACCCCGGTGGTGTACGACGGGCGCAATGCCGTCCTGGCCATCGGCATGAACGACGAGTTTCTGCCCACCGACCACGGCTTCCCGGCCCGGCTGGTGGTGGCCGGCCTCTACGGCTACGTGTCGGCGGTGAAGTGGATCGACGAGATCCACCTCACCACCTGGGACGGCTTCGACGGCTACTGGGTGCCGCGGGGATGGTCCAAAGAGGGTCCGATGAAGACCCAGAGCCGCATCGACGTGCCCGCCGCGGGCCGCGGGCTCACCGCCGGCCAGACCACACCCATCGCCGGCATCGCCTGGGCGCCGACCCGGGGCATCGAGCGGGTCGAGGCCAGGGTCGACGACGAGGACTGGGTGCAGTGCGAGCTGGGCGAGGCCCTCGGCGACGAGACCTGGGTGCAGTGGCACCGGGAGTGGACGCCCACCGGTGGCCGGCACCAGATCCAGGTGCGGGCCACCGACGGCGACGGCGTCACCCAGGGCTCCACGCCAGTCGATCCCGCCCCCAACGGCGCCGAGGGCTGGCACACCATCACCGTCAACGTGGACGCCTGACCGGCGGCGCCGGGCCGGGCGCTCCCCTCTCGCCACAAGCCGCCAGGAGCGGCCCAAGAGCGAGCGCAACAGAATTTTCGTGAGATCGGGGCTTGAATGTGTGTATTGTGCGGACTTGATGTCGGAGCGCAGCCATGACTGACCTGCAGGACCGCACCGGTCAGGCGACGGAGTTCGTCTGCAACGGCGCCACGGTGCGGGTCGGCGAGCACCCCCACCTGCTGGCAGCCCTGCGGGAGGAGCTCGGCCTGGTGGCGGCCAAGGACGGCTGCTCGCCGTCGGGACAGTGCGGCTGCTGCACGGTGCTGCTCAACGGCAAGGCCCGGGTGGCGTGCCAGATCCCCCTCGAGAAGGCCCGGGGCGCGCAGATCGTCACCCCCGAGGGCCTCAGCGACGAGGAGCGCCACCGCTACGCGGCCGCCTTCGGCGCAGCCGGCGCGGTGCAGTGCGGCTTCTGCACGCCGGGCATCGTCATGCGGGTCAAGGCGCTGATCGACCGCAACGGCGCCAACCTCACCCGCGACCAGGCCTCGCGCCATCTCGGCGCCCACCTGTGCCGCTGCACCGGCTACCTCAAGATCCTCGACGCGGTGGAGATGCTGGCCACTGGGGCCGACGGGATCGGCGCCGACGGAACCGCGGTGGAGATCGCCCGGGGCGTGGGATCGCGGGCTGCCCGCTACCAGTCGGCCGACCTGGCACTGGGCGACAAGCTCTACATCGACGACATGACCGCGCCCGGCATGCTCCACGGCGCGGTCCATCTGGCCGAGCACGCCCGAGCCGACATCGTGTCGATCGACACCAGCCGGGCCGAGGCGGTGCCCGGCGTGGCGGCCGTGTTCACCGGGGCCGACGTGCCCGGCGACCTGCGCATCGGGCTGATCCACAAGGACTGGCCGGTGTTCATCCCGGTCGGGGGCCGCACCTCGTACCTGGGCGACATCATGGCCCTGGTGGTGGCCGACAGCCGAGACACGGCCCGCCGGGCCGCGGAACTGGTCGACGTGACCTACCAGCCGCTGGCGCCGATCACCGACCCGGCCGCGGCCGTGGCCGACGGCGCCGAGGACGCAGTGTGGGGGCTGGACGGCAACGTGCTGTCGGTGTCTTCGTACACGCGTGGCGGCGATGTGGAGGAGGCACTGGCCGGGTCGGCCCACACCGTGCGCGAGACCTTCCAGACCCAGCGGGTGGAGCAGGCCTTCCTGGAGCCCGAGTCGACGCTGGCCGTTCCCACCGTGGTCGACGGCGAGCGCGGCCTCAACGTGTACTCCGGCGGCCAGGGCGTGTGGGACGACCGAGACCAGGTGGCGGCCGTGCTGGGGATCGACCACAGCCGCGTCTGGGTGGAGCAGGTCGCCAACGGCGGCGCCTTCGGAGGCAAGGAGGACTGCTCCAACCAGACCCAGACCGCGCTGGCGGCGTGGCTGCTGGACCGTCCCGTGAAGACGACCTTCTCCCGTGAGGAGTCGCTGCTGGTGCATCCCAAGCGGCATCCGGTGCGCATCGAGCTGGCTGCGGGGTGCGACGCCGAGGGTCGCCTCACCGCCCTGCGAGCCCGGATGCTGGGCGACTCCGGCCCCTACGCCTCGGTGGGGATGAAGGTGCTCGAGCGCGCCGCCGGCCACGCCTGCGGCCCCTACGTGGTGCCGGTGGTGGACGTGGAGGCGGTGGCGGCCCGCACCAACAACAGCGTGTGCGGCGCCTTTAGGGGATTCGGCGCCAACCAGGCCCAGTTCGCCATGGAGGGGGCACTCGACCGGCTGGCCGACGCGACCGGGATCAGCGGCTGGGAGATCCGCCGCCGCAACGCGGTGCACCCCGGCGCGGTGTGGGGTCCGGGCCAGATCATGGACGACGGCAGCCTCGGCGCCATGGAGTGCCTGCAGGCCATCAAGGGCGCCTACGACGAGGCGGTGGTGGCCGGCAAGGCCGTGGGGCTCGGACTGGGCCTCAAGAACTCCGGGCTCGGCAACGGCTTCAAGGAGATCAGCCGGGCCGCAGTGCATTTCGTGGCCGACGCGGCCCACCCGGCGGGCACCCCGGCCGGGCCCGACACCATCGTCGAGGTGCGCCACTGCTGGACCGAGATGGGCCAGGGGGTCCACACCGTGGCCCTGCAGGTGGCCGTGGAGGAGCTCGGGGTGCGGCCCGACCAGGTGAGGGTCTATGTCGACACCAGCCGAGAGCTGGGCGCGGGCCAGACCACCGGCTCGCGGGGAACGCTGATGGGCGCCGGGTCGGTTGCCGACGCCTGCCGGGCGGCGATGGCCGGCGGCTGCCTCACCGGGGTCGACTACGAGGGCGAGTACCGGGTGGACTGGACCAACAAGCTCAGCGACGGCCTGGAGAACCCGGTGATCCACTCCACCTTCGGCTACGCGGCCCAGATGGTGATCGCCGATCCGCAGACCGGCCAGGTGGAGAAGGTGGTGGCCGCCCACGACGTGGGGCGGGCCGTCAACCCGCTGCTGTGCGAGGGCCAGATCGAGGGCAGCGTCCACATGGGCCTCGGCTATGCGCTGAGCGAGGACTTCCCGTGCGATGCCGACGGTCGGCCCCGCTTCGACACCCTCCGGGGGCTCGACATCATCCGGCCCAAGGACATGCCGCCGGTGGACGTGATCCTGGTGGAGGCGCCCCAGCCCGACTCGCCCTACGGCATCAAGGGCGTGGGCGAGATCGGCCTGGTGCCCACCGCGGGCGCGGTGGCCGAGGCCATGCGCCAGGTGGACGGCCAGTGGCGCAACCGCCTGCCCATCAACACGCACCAGCCTGTAACCCCCCGGCCGTGACCGGCAGCCCCGCCGATTCCCGGAGCGGTGCCGCGCCCCCGCAGGCCGTCAACGGGCCGCACCCTGAGCGGACCACCCCCGGCATGGTGTGCGCGCACCATCACCTGTACTCGGCGCTGGCCCGAGGGATGCCGGCGCCGCCGCGAACCCCGACCGAGTTCACCGAGATCCTCGAGCTGGTGTGGTGGCGCCTCGACCGGGCCCTCGACCTCGACATCATCGAGTGGTCGGCCAAGCTCGGGGCGCTGGAGGCCCTGGAGTCGGGCACCACCGCCATCGTCGACCACCACGAGTCGCCCAACGCCATCGAGGGCTCGCTCGACGTGATCGCGGCGGCCTGCGCCGAGGTGGGCGTGAGGGTGGACTGCTGCTACGGGGTAACCGACCGCCACGGACCGGACGGCGCCCGAGCGGGGCTGGTCGAGAACGACCGGTTCCTGCGGGCCGGGGGCCGGGGCCACGTAGGGGTCCACGCCGCTTTCACCTGCTCGGAGGACACGCTGGAAGCCGCCGCGGGCCTGGCCGCCGACCACGGCGCCGGGGTCCACATCCATGTGGCCGAGGGCACCGCCGATGCCGCCGCCGGAGCCCGGCTGGAGTCGCTGGCCCGGAACGACTGGCTCATCATCCACGCCGTGCACCTCGACCGCGACCTGCCGGGCATGATCGTGCACAACCCCCGCTCCAACATGAACAACGCGGTGGGCTACGCCCGGCCCGCGGGCCGGCCCAACCCGGTCGCGCTGGGCACCGACGGCATCGGCGCGGCCATGCTCGACGAGTTCCGGCTGGCCTACGTGTGCCACCGCTCCGACGACGTGACCGCCACCCCCGAGACGGCCTGGAGTTGGCTGGAGGCCGGCTGGCGGCTGTTCCCCGAGGCGCTCGAAGACACCGTGGTCTGGTCGTATGACCGCATGGACCCGTGGTCGCTGGCCTTCACCACCGGAGTGCGGGCGCTGGAGGCAACGGTGGACGGCGAGACGGTGCTGCGCGACGGGCGGGCCGTGAGGGTGGACGCCGACGAGATCAGGGCCAAGGCGGCCGAAGCCGCCGCCAGACTGTTCGCCAAGCTAGAAGAAATGCCCTGAGCCCAGGAACCAGGCCGAAGGACCGCAGACCGAATCACCCGACCGAAGCACCCCACGAAGGAGACACCATGGCCCAGCCCGTAGCCCTCTACATCCAGGACGCCCACACCCTCGCCGAGTCGATGGAGTTGTCGCGCTACGCCGAGTCCAGGGGATTCGACGCGGTGTGGCAAGCCGACTCCCGGCTGGTGCGCGACGCGGTGGTGCCCATGGCCGCCATCGCCGCGGTGACCGACACCATCAAGGTCGGCAGCGGCGTGGTGGACTGCTGGACCCGCAACCCGGCCCGGCTGGCCTCCACCTTCTCCACCCTCGACGACCTGGCCCCGGGCCGGATCCTGCTCGGCATCGGCGCCTGGTGGGAGCCGCTGGCCTCGAAGGTGGGAGTGCGCCGGGTGCGCCCGCTGAAGGCGATGCGCGAGATCGTGGAGGCGTGCCGCGGCCTGCTCGGCGACCAGAGCGTCACCTTCGACGGCGAGTTCGTGCAGTTCGACGGGGTGGAGCTCGACTATGTGCAGCAGGAGCGCCGACCCAAGGACGTGCCCATCTACATCGGGGCGACCGGAGCCAAGATGATGGCCCTCACCGGTGAGATCGCCGACGGCGTGGTGTTCAACTACCTGGTGTCGCCCCAGTACAACGCCCAGGCCATGGAGCACTTGGCCGAGGGCGCGGCCCGGGTGGGTCGCACTGTCGACGACCTCGACCGGCCCCAGCTCATCGTGTGCTCGATGGCGTCTGGCGATTCCGAGGCCGAGCGCACCGAGGCTCTAGACGGCGGTCGCATGCTGATCACCCAGTATCTGGGCCAGCAGCCCCACATCATGAAGGCCTCGGGGGTGTCGCAGTCGCTGCTCGACGAGGTCGGGTCGGTGCTGACCTGGCCCGCCACCCTCGAGCAGGTGAAGGAGGCGTCGAATCTCGTGCCCGACGATGTGGTGCAGTTGCTGTGCGCGGCCGGCACCGCTGATGAGTGCCGGGCAAAGGTGCGCCACTACATCGAGAACGGCTGCACCACGCCCATCCTGTATCCGCTGGGCCCCGACGCCGAGATGATGATCGACGCCTTCGCCAGCTGGGAACTCTGACCACCCCAGCATGGCCAGGGTGCGAGGTGGGCGGCACCGGTGCCACTCAGAGTGATCTGCCAGCCGCCACCCTACTCGCAGGACATCCCACCGGGGGTTGGCGCGACCTAGTAGTAACTACGGCGCAGGCCACGACCAGAGGGGACGGCAGAAACATGGGCGACAGCACGGCGCGGGAGGAGATGGACTGGGCGCTCTACGGGACCGGTGTCCGCGAGCTGGCCCAGATGGTGGCCGACGACGGATACCGGCCCGACATGATCCTGGCCATCGCCCGGGGCGGGCTGTTCTGCGCCGGGTCGCTTGGCTACGCGCTGTCGGTGAAGAACGTGTACGTGATGAACTGCGAGTACTACACCGGCGTCGGCGAGCGGTTGGAGGTGCCGGTGGTGCTGCCCCCCCAACTCGACCTGGTCGACCACCGCAAGTCCAACATCCTGATCGCCGACGACGTGGCCGACACCGGCCACACCCTCAAGCTGGTGCGCGACTACTGCCTCGACGAGGTGGCCGAGGTGCGCTCGGCGGTGCTGTATGAGAAGTCGCACTCGCTGGTCAAATGCGACTACGTGTGGAGGCGCACCGACCTGTGGATCAACTTCCCGTGGTCCACCCTGCCGCCGGTGGTGGACCTGGCCGAAGCCGGCTTCCAGGTGCTCGACGCCTGAGCGCCAGTCCAGTGTCCGCTGCGCCCGACCACGCTCGGGGTCCGGACTGAGGGCCGTGGACTCGCCGGGATCGACCTGCCGCCGCGAGCCGGGCTGAGGCAATGGATCCGGCGCTAGTCGATCGCACGATCACCCATCTGGCCGGGATCCACGACGCCTCCCTGCCGGTGCGATCGATGACCATCCCCGGCATCGACGGCGCCCTCGAGGCCCGCATCCTGTCGACCGACCTGAAGGGTTCGAGCACCCGGCTTGTGCGCCTTCGGGCAGGCTGGGGGCCGAGGGCGCGGGGCGCGTTCGACGCCGAGGTGGAGCTGTTCGTGATCCAGGGCTCGGTCGAGGCCGGACCGCACACCCTGGAGGCCGGCGACTACGTGCATCTGCCCATGGGCCGGAACGTCCCCCCGCTGCAGGTCGCCGCCGACGGCGCGGCCCTGCTGATGACATCGGCGCCGGTGCGATACGACCCGACGTTTGCCGGTCCGCCAGCCGAGCTGGCACCGGGCCGGGCCGCAGAGACGGAGTGGATCCCCGTCCCAGAGATGCCGGGCCGCCACATCAAGCCCCTGGGCCGAGGCCCGGTCGGCGACGTGTGGCTAAGCGGCGCCCGAGGCTGGAACCACGGCGACCACAGCCCGCACCAGCACCGGTACCACGAAGAATGCTTCGTGATAGAAGGCGAGATCGTCATGCAAGAGGCCGACAAGATGGTCACGGCCGGGCCGGGCACCTACTTCTTCCGCCCAGCAGGCATCCCCCACTGCGGCCCCGGATCCCACTGCGAAGAAACCATGCTCGCCTTCCACCGAGCCTTCGGAACCATGACCACCCAATGGGCCGACAGCAGCGAGCCGGGTCAGGGGAACGAGCTAGGGCAGGATGGAGTGCACTGCGGCTGACACTGCTTCGGGGCCTGGGACCACTGCGGACTCCAGTGGCGGGCTGAACGGGATCGGCGCCGAGGCTGCGCCGATGCGGGCCACTGGCGCCTCCAACTCGCCGAACAGTTCGGCGTGCAGTTGGGCCGCCAGCTCGGCGCCGAAGCCTCCGAAGCGCCACGCTTCGTGGGCCACTACTGCCCGGCGGGTGCGGGCCACCGACTCCAGCACAGTGTCGATGTCGAGCGGCACCAGCGAGCGCAGGTCGATCACCTCTACGTCGATGCCGTCGGCGGCTAGCTGCTCCGCCGCGGTCAGCGCGTTCGCCGCCATGGCCGAATAGGCCACCACGGTTGCGTCGGCGCCGGGGCGGGCGACGGCGGCTGAGCCCAGCGGCACCCGATGGTCGCCGGTAGGGACCGTGCCCCGCTGGGCGGTGATCTTCTTGTGCTCAAGGTAGATGACCGGGTCGGGGTCGTCGATGGCGGTGCGCAGCAGGCCCTTGGCATCGGCCGGGTTGGACGGCGCCACCACCTTCAGGCCGGGCAGATGGGTGAACAGGCCCTCCAGGCTGGAGGAGTGCTGCGACGCCGAGGAGCGCAGCACCCCGTCGGAGGCCCGCAGCACCAGCGGCACCGAAACCTGTCCGCCGAACATGTAGCGGAACTTGGAGGCCTGGTTGACGATCTCGTCCATGGCTCCCAGCGTGAACTCCACGAAGCTCATGGACGCCACCGGACGCAGCCCCGCGGTGGCCGCGCCCACCGCGGCGGCCACGATGATCGCCTCCGAGATGGGCATGTCGATCACACGGTCCGACCCGAACTCGTCGACCAGGCCCCGGAACTGGCCGAAGTTGCCGCCCCAGGAGATGTCCTCGCCCAGCACGACCACGCGGTCGTCGGAGCGCATGGCCGCAGCCATGGCATCGACGGTGGCCTGCCCGAAGGTCATGCGCCGTGTCTCGCCGCCGACATCCTCGCCCGCCTGGCTCGGCACGGGCCGAGCCGGAGCTTCGCCGGTGTCGCCCGCAGATTCTCGTGGCGGACTGTCGTCTGAGTCTTCGCCGCTCTGGCCAGCAGATTCCCGTGGAGGACCGCCGTCCGTCGGGTCGAGGTGTGGCGGCGATACCCGTATCGACGGCGGCGGAGTGAACACGTTGTCGAGGGCGGTCTGCGGGTCGGGGAAGGGGGCAGCCTCGGCCAATTCCTCGGCGTCGTCCACCACCGCGGCGGCGGCTTCCCAAACTGCGGCGGGCTCATCGTCGACGAACCAGCCCCTAGAGGCCAGGACCGCCTCCCAGCGCTGGATCGGATCGCGGCGGCGGTGCTCCTCCACCTCGGCGTCGTCGCGGTAGACCTCGGCATCGCCCACGTAGTGGCCGCCGAAACGGTAGGTCTCCATGTTGAGCAGGGTCGGCCCACCGCCGTTGCGGGCCCGCTCGACCGCCCGGGCCGCGGCGGCGGCCACCGCGGCCACGTCGTTGCCGTCCACCGTCTCGCCGGCCATGGCGTAGGCGCCGGCCCGCACGGCCAAGTCGTCGACCGAGGTGGTGCGCTGCCGGGCCGTGAACTGGGCGTACTGGTTGTTCTCGCACACGTACACCACGCCGAGGCGGTGCACCGACGCGAAGTTGAGCGCTTCGTGGAAGGTGCCCTTGTTGATGCCGCCGTCGCCGAAGAAGCACACCGCGACCTGATCGCTGCCCCGGTGGCGGGCGGCCAGCGCCGCGCCGGCCGCTATCCCGAACCCGCCGCCGACAATGCCGTTGGCGCCCAGCATTCCCAGCGAGAAGTCGGCCACATGCATCGAGCCGCCCCGGCCCCGGCAGACCCCGTCGGCCCGGCCGTACAGCTCGGCCATCAGCGCCGCCGGGTCCATTCCCTTGGCCAGGGCGTGGCCGTGGCCGCGGTGGGTGGACGTGAGGTAGTCGTCGGGTGAGAGCTGCGAGCACACCCCGACGGCAATGGCCTCCTCGCCCAGGTAGGTGTGGACGAAGCCGGGCAGCTTGCCCGCCGCGAACAGCTCGGCTACCCGGCTCTCGAACACCCGGATCAGCACCATGTCGGCGTGCATGGCTCGAGCCTCGGCCTCGCTGATCGGCACCTGGGCGTGACCGCCCGGGCGTGAGGGCTCAGATCGGGCAGCCATGGCGTCGCCCTGGCTCGCCGAGTCGCCGGTGAGGTCGCCCACCGGGCGTGAGGACTCAGATTCAGTGGCCATTGCGTCGCCGACCCCCTATTGCGCGATGTAGCCGCCGTCGACGGCGATGATCTGTCCGGTCACCATGGCGGCGGTGCCCGAGGCGAGGAACAGCACCGCGCCGGCCACATCGTCGGGCTCGGCCAGCCGGCCCAGCGGGGTGCGGCTCTCGAAGTAGTCCTTGAGCTCGGGCTCGGTCTCCCATTGGCGGCGCACCAGCGGGGTGGCCACATGGCCGGGCGAGACCGCGTTGACCCGCACGCCGTGCGGCGCCCATTCCACCGCCAGGGTGCGGGTGAGCTGAATCACGCCGCCCTTGGAGGCCTGGTAGCCGACGCTGCCTGCCAGCCCCACCGCCCCCACCACGGAGGCGATGTTGACGACGGCGCCCCCGTTGGGCTGCGCGATCATGCGGCTACCGACGGCCCGGCAGGTGCGGAAGAGGCCGGTCAAGTTGACGTCGATCACCCGGTCCCAGAGATCGGCGTCGTAGGTGGCCGCCGCGCCCCGTCCGCCGATCCCTGCGCAGGTGACCAGCACGTCAACGGTGCCCGAGATCGCCGCGGCCCGCTCGCTCAGGGCCTGCACCGACTGCTCGTCGCACACGTCCACGGTCACGGCCTCGGCCCGGTCGGCGCCGAGGCGGCGGGCCAGCTCCCGGTTGGGCTCGGCCGCCGAGTCGGCGCACACCACGAAGGCGCCCGCCCCGGCCAGCGCTTCGACGATGGCGGTGCCGAGCCCGCCGGCCGCGCCGGTCACCACCGCCACCCGACCCTGAAACGAGAAGATGTCGCTCATTGAGGCAGTCCCGTCACCGGTGGCAGCCGCCTCGCGACGACACGCCCTTGTTCGCTTTGCTCAGGCCCAGATCCGACATCGGTGGCGAAGCCAGGCCTTTCACCCCGGCGGTGCGATGGTGGCCAGGACAGTGCCGACGGCTACCTCGTCCTCGTCGCTGGCGGCCACTAGGACGGTCAGTCGGCCCGATGCCGGGGCCTCCAGCTCGGTCTCGGCCTTGTCGGTGTCGATCACCACCACCGGATCGCCGGCCGCCACCGCCGAGCCGTCATCGACAAGCCATTCCACCACCAGCACCTGTTCCACCACCCCCATCTGGGGCACCACCACCTCACAGCTCAACAGCCTGCCTCCAATCCCAGCGACCGCGTTTTGTCGCAACGGTGCATCTCCCGCTCTTGTTCGCCGCGTTCACGGGCTACCCACACCCCGCCAACACAGCCAACGGCCTCGCCCGTGTGAGCCGGATTCGCTCGCCAATGCGCTCGGCCTCTAGATATGGCCATGTCGCTCCAGGCCCTGCCAGGGCGAGGCGCCGTCGCGCATGTCGGCCCGCACCCGCGCCTCGGCGCCGTCGATCGACTCGGCCCGCTCCAACACTCGCTCCTTCTCGTCGCCAGCGACGGCCAGCACGCCGTCGCGGCCGGCCAAGATCAGGTCGCCCGGCACCACCGTGACGTTCCCGATGGTGACCTGCACCTGCGACTCGGCCATCTCCCAGCGGCCGATGGCGTTGAGCGGGGACAGGTCGCGGTAAAACACCTGAAGTCCGATGTCGAGCAGGCCGTCGAGGTCTCGCAGGTTGCCGTCGAGCACCACTCCGGCACAGCCCCGCTGCTGGGCCGCGTTGCCGGTCAGCTCGCCGAAGTGGCCCACCTCGCTGCCGGGGTTGGACGACACCAGCACCGAGTGCGCCGTCAGCTCGTCGAACATCCGCAGGTACGACTCGATGCGCTCGATGCCCGGGTCCCAACCCACCGGGGGGCTGATGGCCCGACCCCGCAGCGTGTAGGCGATTCCCGCCATCGGGTTGTCGGGCAGAAGGGGGCGCAGATCGCTGGGCAGTACCCGCTCGGGCAGGCCCAGCTCGTAGAGGGCGTCGCACACCACCGAAACGCTGAGGCGCCGATAGCGCTCGCAGAGCTCAGCAATCGGGACGGCCACAGCCCTCCCCTAACCCGGGGCCTCGCCGAGATAGCGCAGCGCGGCCAGGGCGTAGATGCCGGCCGACAGGGCCGCTCCGTCGGCGTCCATGTACTCGTTGGGGCTGTGGGCCCGCGGCAACATGCCCGGCCCGAAGGCGGCCACGGTGGGGATGCCCGCGGTGAGCTGGAAGTAGGGCGCGTCGGTGGCGCCGGGGAAAGCATCGAGCTCGGGAGAGAATCCCAGCACCTCTCGGCCCGCCTCGACGAGGGCGTCCACCACCGGGTGGTCGGCGTCGATCTCCACCGGGGGGACGGTCAGGAACCAGTTCAGCTCGGCCCGCAGATCGGGATCGTCGGCCATGGCGTCTTCAAGGAAGCGTCCCACATCGGCCTGCAGCGACTCCTCGGTCATTCCCGGCAGGGTCCGCACGTCGCAGGCGAACTCGCCGTTGCCCGGATAGACGCCATAGAACACCCCGGCCTCAGCCATTACCCCCACGTTGACGGTCGGACCAACGGGGCAGAGGGGATGTTCGTCGTAGGTGAGGTAGGACTTGAGCTCGCGGTCCATGCGGTCGATCAGGCGGGCCATCTTCACGGTGGCGTTGACGCACGGAAGCCGGTCCGAGATGGACGAGTGCATCTGCGTTCCGGTGATGGCCACCTTGAACAGTGCCGCGCCCCTCGACACCAGGTGAACCGACTCCCATTCGGAGGTGATGCCGCTGGGCTCGCCGATCACCGCGGCGTCGGCGCTCAGGTGGCCGTTGTCGGCCAGCCACTTGGATCCGAACCGGGCGCCGGCCTCCTCGTCCGCGGTGAACACCAGCACCAGCTCGCCCGCGAATCCCCCGCCGGCTCCGCAGGCCTCCTGGGCGTGGTGCAGGGCGGCAGCGGCGTACATCATTCCAGCCACGGCGGCCTTCATGTCGCCGGAGCCCAGCCCGATCAGGTGGCCGTCGCTCAGCACCGGATCCCACGGGTCGGTCTCCCAGGCGTCCATGTCGCCGGCCGGCTTGGTGTCGAGGTGGCCCGACAGGATCAGAGTCGGCCCCGGCGCCGCTCCCTTGACACGGGCCAGCACGTTGGGGCGCTCCTCTTCGGCGCCAACCCGGTCGATGTCGTCGATGCCGAACTGCCGGAGCCTGTCGATCACCAGGTCGGCCACGGCCCGCTCGTCGCCGGGAGGGTTGGGAGACGGGGTGCGGATCAGCTCTCGGGCCAGCTCGAGCACCTCGCCGTCACGCCCGTCGAGGTAGGCCCGCACCCGCTCGGCCATGGCTGATTTCTGCGTAGAACTCATGATCTCTCAGCTCCGTGTTCGTGGAGGGCCTTGGCCAGCCGGCGCAGGCCCTCGGCAATCGCCTCTTCTTCGGCCGCCAGCGAGATCCGGGCCCAGCCCCGGCCCGCGGGCCCGAACACCGAGCCCGGCGCCACGCTCACCGAATGCGAGTCGAGCAGCCTCATGGCGAAGTCGAAGTCGTCGAGGCCCGCGGCGGACACGTCCAGCAGCATGTAGAGGGTGCCGTCGGACGCCACCGCCCGCACCCCCGCCGAGGCCGCCACGTCGAGGGCCGTCTCGCGGCGACTGCGGTAGGCGGCCAGCATCTGCTCGTAGGGGGCGCGGGGCCCGGTGAGCGCAGCCTCGGCCGCCTTCTGAGAGATGGTGCTCGGGCATGACACCAGCGGCTCCTGCAGCTTGCGCAGCAGATCGGCCAGCGAGGCCGGCGCAGCCGCATAGCCGACTCGCCAGCCGGTCATGGCGTAGACCTTCGAGAAGCTGCACACCGTTATCACCCGACCGTCGGAGTCGAGGGGCGCGGCGGCGGTGTGGGTGCAGCCATCGGACAGGATCATCTCGTCATACACCTCGTCGCACAGCAGCCACAGGTCGTGGCGGGCGGCGAAATCCACCAGCTCGCGCATGAGCGGCGCCGGGTAGACCGCGCCGGTCGGGTTGGCGGGCGTATTGACGAACAGGATCTTGGTGCGCTCGGTGACCAGCGCCTCCAAGGCGTCGATGTCGGGCAGGAACCCCTCGTCGGCGGCCAGCCGGTAGAACACCGGCCTGCCCCCCAGCAAGGCGACCGTCTCGTCCATGTTGGGGAATCCCGGCGTGGGCAGCAGCACCTCGTCTCCGGGCTCCAGCAGCGCCAGGTACACCGAGTACAGCGCGTTCATGCCGCCGGGGGTGACCACAATCTCGTCGATGGAGGCCTCGATGCCGTTGACCCGGCGCAGCTTGTCGGCCAGCAGCCCGCGCAGGCTGGCCAGGCCGCCGTTGGGCCCGTAGGCGGTGTGGCCATCGTGGGCGGCCCGGGCCGCGGCGTCGATGACGTGGGCGGGGGTGGTGAAGCTGGGCTCGCCCACCTCGAGGCGGATCACGTCGCCGCCGATGCGGGCCGCGGTGTCGAACAGGACCCGGATCTCGGACCGGCGCAACGCTGCGGCCCTCGCCGCGGGCGTCCTCACTGGGCCGCGGCCTTCACTTCGAGGTCGGGGCGCTGGCCGGGATCGAAGTAGCGCAGCGCCCAGTCGGCGCCCTGCCAGGTAACGAGGCGACCATCGCGGGGCACGAGCCGCACCAGGTATCGCTCCCATTCCCACGACATCTTGAGCTGCTCGGGTCCGTCCGGCCCGGTGTAGCGGACGGCCATCTCCTCGGCCACCGGCACCCACTGCGAGCCCTCCCCCACCGCGGGCCCCTCCACGATCTCGGCCGTGCACTGGGCCAGCACCTTGCGGATGCGGGGGTGGGCCAGCTCCTCGATGCACACCGCGCAGCGGGGATCGCGCTCCAGGTCGGCCACCCATTCGGAGCGCTTGCGGCCCACCACCAGGAAGGCCTCGCCGTCCCACTGGTACCAAAGCGGCACCACCATGGGCCAGCCGTCGGCCTTGAGGTGGGCCAGCTTCAGCAGCCAGGTGCTGTCGGCACTGGCCAGGAAGTCGGCAACCTGGGCCGCGGGGATGCCGCCCGCGCCGGAGTCCTCCTCGTAGTACCGCTCCTGCTTGAATTCGCCCATAATCACATCCCTCTAGTCGGCCGCGTTCGCTCACGGCGCAACCCGCCGATACTGGCACACCGCAGCCGCGACACGACAATCGAGAACCCTTCGACCAACAGGCGAACCCCACCCTCCAGCCCACAACCCGGAGTCCTGACCTGACATGACCATCGAGAAACTTCCCGGAATGGCGGTGACCGTCGAGCGCGACGTCGCGGCCACCATGCGCGACGGCACCGTGCTGAGAGCCGACGTGTATCGCCCCGAGGACCCGTCGCCCGACGGCGTGCCCGTGCTGCTGTCTCGCAGCCCCTACGACAAGCGGGTCAACGTCTCCACCTTCGGCAACGCCCACCCGGGGTGGTATGCGTCGCACGGCTACATGGTGGTGATCCAGGACACCAGGGGCCGCTACACCTCCGAGGGGGACTTCTACCCGTTCGCCCACGAGATGGACGACGGCTACGACACGGTCGAGTGGGCCGCAGCCCTGCCCGGCTCCAACGGCGATGTGGGCATGTTCGGGTTCTCATATGTGGGGGCCACCCAGCTGCTGGCCGCGGTGACGAGGCCGCCGTCGCTGCGCTCCATCGCGCCGGGCTTCACCTCCTCGCAGTACTACGACGGCTGGACCTACAACGGCGGAGCGCTGGCCACCGCCTTCGTGTGCTATTGGGCCACCCTGCTGGCCCAGGGCTCGGCGGTGCGGGCCGAGGACCGGGCCGCGGTCGATGCTCTCGGGGCGGCGCTGGGCGGAGCCGCGGGCTGGTTCTGGTCGCTGCCCATGTCGGAGTTCCCGCCGCTGCAGGGCGGCTATGCCCCCTACTTCTACGACTGGGTGGAGCACTGCACCTACGACGACTACTGGAAGCAGTGGAGCATCGACGCCGACTACAGCCGCATCGAGGTGCCGGCGCTGCACTTCGGGGGCTGGTGGGACGTGTTCTTGACCGGGACGGTGAAGAACTTCACCGGGCTGCGAGCCTCGGCGGGCACGGAGGCGGCCCGCGGGGCCCAGAAGCTGCTGGTGGGTCCGTGGACGCACATGCCGTGGACGCCGGTGAGCCGCTGCAGCGGCGACGGGCCGAGCACCAACGAGATCGACGACTGGCAGCTTCGCTGGTTCGACCACACGCTGCGGGGCGTCGACACCGGCGTGCTCGACCATCCGGTGACGGTGTTCACCCTCGACGGCGGCTGGCGCGACCTCGACGACTGGCCGCCGTCGGACACCGCCGCCGAGGACTGGCACGTCCATTCGCGGGGGCGGGCCAACTCCAAGTTCGGCGACGGCACCCTCGACCGGGTGCCGGCCGGCGACGAGCCGCCCGACGTCTTCGTCTACGACCCGGGCGTGCCCATCCCCAGCCTGGGCGGCCATTCGTGCTGCTTCGACACGATCACGCCGATGGGTCCCGCCGACCAGCATCAGGCCGAGGTGTCGCGCATGATCCTCGTGTACACGTCGGAGCCGCTGAGCGCCGATATCGAGCTGCTCGGAGACGTGTCGGTGACGCTGCACGCGGCCAGCACCGCCACCGACACCGACTTCACCGCCCGGCTGTGCGTGGTCGATCCCGACGGCCGCAGCGTCAACCTCCAGGAGGGCATCCTGAGGGCCCGCTACCGCCACTCGCTGAGCGATCCCGAGCCGCTGACGCCGGGCGAGGTGTACGAGCTGCGCATCGACCTGGGGCCGGTGGGCGCCCACATCGCAGCCGGAAGCCGGCTGCGACTCGACATCTCCAGCTCGGACTTCCCGCAATGGGACCGCAACCTCAACACCGGCGGAACCCCCCTAACCGAGAGCGCCCTAGCAGCCGCGCCCGCCACCCAGACGATCCTGCACAACACCCACCACCCAACCAAGATCACCCTCCCCATCCGCCAACCCCCACCCATCACCAACTAACCGCAGACAGTCATTCGACAGTGGCCGATGCCAACTACCCTTCTACCGTCGTGACGGGACAGAGCTTCGATCCAGCCGTCGACCCGATCCTTTGCTCGCCCTATGCCGAGCCCGACCTTCACTGGGAGCTCGACAGCGCGGGCCGGGCCATGGCCGGGGTCGAGCCGAAGAACGGCAGGCGCCCGTCGGCGCTGCTGCGGCCCGTCCCCGATGACCACAAGAATGCTCAGCTCTCGATGGACATGCAGACCATCGTCGGCAACGAGGACGTCATGGCCATCCGCCGCCGGGTGAGGCAGTGGCGCCAAGACGGATACCCCAACACCACCTCGGTGACGCGCACGCTGCTGCGACACTGGGCCGACGACGACGCACACCGCCAACTCCGGCCGTTCTTCGCTCAGCGCGAAGCGATCGAGACGCTCATCTGGCTGCGCGAGGTAGCCCGCCGCGACACACCCGAACGCCGTCGCATCGAGGAACACTCCCGAACCCTGAACGACGGCATCGTCCGCTACTGCGCCAAGATGGCCACCGGCACCGGCAAGACCGCGGTGATGGGCATGCTGATCGCGTGGCAGACACTCAACGCGGTGCGCACCCGGCGGCAGCGCAATCTTCAGCACTCGTCGCGCTTTCTGGTGCTGGCGCCGGGTCTCACCGTCCGCGACCGGCTGGCAGTGCTTGCGCCCTCTCATCCTGACAGCGTCTACAAGGAACTCAGCTTGGTTCCGTCGAGCCTGGCGACCGACTTGAACGCGGCCCGGGTGGAGGTCGTCAACTTCCAGGCGTTCCGCCGGCGCGATCCCAGCGAGGCGACCGGCGCTCAAAAGTCGCTGCTCGGCACGGGCCGCGTCGATCAGACCGAATCGCCAGCGGCGATGGTGCGTCGCATCGTCGGCGGACTGCTTCAAGCCCGGGGCGCACACGGCGACCTGGTGGTGATCAACGACGAGGCCCACCACTGCTACCTGCCACCTGACGCATCCAAGGGCCAGTCCGCTGAGGAGAAGGAGTCCGACAAGATCGCCGCGGTTTGGTTCAACGCGGTTCGGACGCTGCGGGACTTGGGTGCCCTCGGTGAATCCGATCCCAGCGGCGCTCAGGCGTCGCCGGTGTATGACTTCTCGGCGACGCCCATGTGGATTGCGAAGGCCGGCCGGGGCGAGTCGCCCATGTTCGAATGGGTCACGTCGGACTTCGGTCTGATGGACGCCATCGAGTCGGGGCTGGTGAAGGTGCCGCGAGTGCCCGTCGACGACGACACCTCCGAGGGGCGCACGGCGTGGCGGCGGCTCTACGACGCGGTAGCCCACAAGAAGCTCCCCAAGCGCAGCACACACCCGGCCGCTGCGCTGCCCGAGCCCCTGGCCGGAGCGTTGAAGGCATCGGCGCAAGAGTGGCGCAGCACCTTCGAGCGCACACAGGGGCGCCAGCCCACGCCGCCGGTGATGATCGTGGTGGCCAACACCGTGGACAACGCAGTGGCGCTGTACGAGCACATCGCCGGCTGCGACACCCCCGACGGTCGGCTGATCGAGGGCAGCTTCGAGGAGTTCTCCAACGTGGTGGCCGACAGCGAGGGCTCACCGGCCGCCTGGCGGGCCGAGCCTCGCACGCTGCTGGTGCATTCACGCCTCGATGACGACGATGCCGTGAGCGCACGCTTCGCCAAGCTGCTACGCGACCAGGCGCGACGGATGGGCGACGAGATGCCCGCCGACGCGGTGCGCGAGGCCCTCAATACGGTCGGGAAGGAGGGGCGTCTCGGCGAGAAGGTGCGCTGTGTGGTGTCGGTGTCGATGCTCACCGAAGGCTGGGACGCCCGAACCGTCACCCAGATTCTGGGCTACCGTGCCTTCTCCTCGCAGCTGCTCTGCGAGCAGGTGACGGGAAGGGCGCTGCGGCGCACGTCATATCAGTCGTTCCGCGAGGAGCCGGGCAAGACCGACCTGCTGTCGCCCGAGTACGCCGAAGTGCTGGGCATCCCGTTCGAGTTCATGCCTGCACGCGAGTCGCGTGGTGGTGTCGATCCGCCGCCGCGGACCGTGGTCCACACCGTGGCGGACCGGGCCGCGCTGAGAATCGGCTGGCCCCAAATCGTCGAATATCTGACGGTGGCGGGTTCAACGGGCTTCCGGCTCGACCCAGAACGCGTGCAGCCCGCCCGGTTGAGCGCGGACGCCGAAGCAGAGATCGTGGAGGTGGCCGGAGTGTCGGGGGAGATTCATCTGATGTCGGCCGACGAGGATCAGCGTGAGAAGGCGGCCCGGATGCGATGCGCGGCCGAGATCGCCAACCTCCTAACCGACAGTGCTGACTCGACCGTTCAGCCCAGCGCCGAAGAGTCCGTTCCCGACCTCGGGGCGGTGGGCCGCGCCATCATGTTCACGTCGGCGTACCGGGCCGTGGGCGACTGGCTCGCCCATCCAGGCGTCGACTGCGAGCGGGCCTCGGTGCTGCTGCGGCACCGCAACAAGCGCGACCATTACAATGACTTGATCGCCGCCTGTCGTTTCGCGCCCGGACCCCCCCCCCGCAAGATTGCCACCCTGGGCTCCCCGCCGTTGGGCGACACCGCGGCAGTGCGCTTCGAGACCACGCTGCGCCATGTTCACGAGGCTGCGAACAGCGAGCTTTCGCATGCCGCCTGCCACTCGCGTCTCGAACTTGACTGTGCACGAATCCTCGACAACCACCCCGCGGTAGCGGCCTGGGCCCGCAACTTCGGGCTCGGCTGGTCACTCCCCTACCACTTCGACGGCGCATGGAGGCTCTACGAGCCTGACTTCGTGGCCCGGCTGAAGAACGGGCTGAACGTGGTGGTCGAGTGCAAGGGCGTGGTCGACGACAAGGCACTCGCCACGGAAGCCTGGACCCGAGACCACTGGATCCCGGCGGTGTCAGGCACGTCGCAGCTGCCCGATGAGATGCGGTGCTGGGCCTACGAGGTGATCACCGAAGCCGACCACCTGCCCGGCCGCCTCGCCGATCTGGCCCAGACCTCGCCCAATCCCGGCCTGCTGGAAAGCCGGCAATGACGCGCCAGTCGAGGGGGCGCGGTTCATCCGTCCCTCCAGCAACACCCCCAACGCCACCGACACGCTTCTCACGCGGTGTCGGGAGATGGCCGCGCCCGCTCGCCGCCGGAAGGCCCTCAGCCCGAGGCCTGGCACACTTCGCGCACCGCACCGGAGGGCGGCAGTGAACTCACCGGCACCGTCTGAGCCTCGCTCATACGAGCACGCTTCAGCGTCGCGGTCCAACCAGCCCACCGCTGAGACGGCGCCGCTGATGGGCGACGACGACCGGGCACCGGAACGATTCACGGCACCGAGGCGTCTGCCTGAAACGGTGGCGAGTGCCTATGAGTTGGCCGCCGAGCGGTCCGAAGTGGATCTTGACCGAGATCTCTGCGTTCATCCGGTGCTGGCCTGGGACCGCCAGGGCGCTACCTCGAGGCTGAACGGCGACTCGCAAGCCGACGCGGGACACGACTTCGCGGGCGCGCCGCTGTACACCCGCGAGAAGGTGGCCCCCTCGCTGCTGGTGGAGCAACTTCGCCGCAACGGCGGAGCCGAGAGCCTGCAACTCGATTTCGACGGGCTGGACGCCGACGGCGCCGAACTCGAGTGGTACCAGCATTCGGGGCATTGGCAGAACCGGCTGATCCACGGCGACTCCTCCGCGGTGATGCAGTCGCTTATCGCCAAGGACGGCCTGCGCGGACGCGTGCAGATGATCTACTTCGACCCGCCCTATGGCCAGAACTTCAAGTCGAACTTCCAGACCGACACAACCAAGCTGGAGACGCCCGAGAAGCTCGACGGTGTGCCGGTGGGCGACACGGCGCCGCTGCGAGCCTTCCGGGACAGTTACCGCAACGGCATCCACTCCTACCTCGACGGCATCCACGAGCGAGCGGTGCTGGCCCGAGAGCTCCTCACCGACAGCGGCTCACTGTTCGTGCAGATCGGCGACCTAAACGTCCACCGCCTGGCACTGGTGCTAGACGAGGTATTCGGCCCCGAGAACCGAGTAGCCACCATCACCTGGCGCCCGACAGGTGGATCATCAGCGCGGACATTGCCCGAGAGCGCTTCGTATCTCTTGTGGTACGCGAAGGAAAGGACTCACTGCCGATTCAATCAGATCTACGAACCGCTGGAGACCCAGCGCGATGTCGCAAACTTCTTCGGAATTGCCGCGATGGTGGACGAGCAAGACGGACAAGCACGCAATCTGACTGGAGCCGAGCGTCAAGATGCAGACAGGGAACTCCCCGAGGGCACGAAGCTGTGGCGACGTATGGACCTGACTTCCATGGGCTCATCGACAACCGGCCGCACAAGAGAAGTGCGCTATCTTGGTCACTCCTATCACTGTGGAACCGGACGACAATGGCGCGTCTCCGTCCATAACGGAGACGCACCAGTGTGCGCCCCCGGGCCGGACGACAATGGCGCGCGTGCGGCGGCTACGCCGCCGTGTCCGGACCCTGAACCGTGCGGACTCTGCTGGCTCGGATGGACGGGGCGGCTCGCAGGCAGCGGCCGGATGCTCCGTTGGAAGCAGTTTTCGCACGAGGTTCCCGGACGGCGCATCGACAATGTTTGGCCCCAAGTCACATCCATTCGAGGCAAGAAGCGTTATGTCGTGCAAGTAGCTAACGCGGTAGTCGAGCGTTGCATGTTGATGACCACCGACCCTGGCGACTTGGTGCTCGACCCGACTTGCGGATCCGGGGTCACTGCCGATGTGGCCGAGGAATGGGGCCGGCGCTGGATCACCATCGACGTCAGCCGGGTGGCGATAGCGGTGGCCCGCCAGCACCTCGCCACTTCCACCTATTCGTGGCACAAGATCACCGACGGCGGCGCAGACCCAGCAGCCGGGTTCGAGTGCAAGACCATGCCCAAGGTCTCCGCCGGGCGCCTCGCCGATCCCAACACCGACTGGCCCATCCCGACAACGTGATCCGTCTCGTCGACCAAACCACCAAGGAGCCCAAGCGGATCCGGCTGTGCAGCCCCTTCACCGTCGAGTCGCACTCGCCGTACTCATATCGGCCCTTCAGCACCGCCTCTCCCGAGGACGAAGCTGGCAGCGGTCCACCCAGCGGTGACCTGGGGCTTGCGGCCGCCGACACCGAGCGGGCCATCATCGACGCCCTGTACCGCTCCCCGATCTGTGACTCCGCGGGCCATGTCCTGCTGGAGGTGATCGACCACGAGCGCTGGCCGGACGCGCACCTCGCCACCCACGGAGTGACATGCACCCGTCCCGGACGCGACACCGAGATCGCCGCCGCGCTGATGATCGCCGCGCCCGACGCCACTATCACCGCCGAACTCGTCCGGCGAGCCGCGACCGAGGCCCGCCAGAACACGCCCGACTGCGGGGACCTGATCGTGGTGGGGTTCGCGTTCGATCCCGATGTGCAACCCAAGGTCGCCACCTGCACAGTGCATCGTGTGGTCGGCTCCAAGGACCTGCAGATCCCCGAACTGTCGAAGAACACCGACGGCGGAACGTTCACCCTGCTCGGAGAGCCCGACTGTGAGATTCGCCGCACATCCGACGGCACCGGTCTGGTGGTGCGGCTCAACGGATGCGACACCTACGATCCGAGCACGGGCACCGTCCGCGAGACCACCACCGCCGACATCGACTGCTGGATGATCGACACCGACCACGACTCGATGTCGTTCATCGCCCGGCTGACCTACTTCCCCAACGGCGTGCGCAACAAGAGCGGTCTCAAGGCAGCGATGAAGAGCCTCGCCAAGGACCTTGACCCCGACGCCGAGGCCAACCTCACGTCGCTACTGTCGCAGCCCTTCGACATCCCCGCCGACGGCCGTCCCGTGGCGGTGAAGGCCATCACCCGCACCGGTGCCGAGATGAACGCGGTGATCCACCCCGATGCCTGGCTGGAACCCACCGCCTGAGCGGCAGCCAGCCGGCACGACGGCCGTTGCCGCCGCGGATCTCGAACAACGGACCGTGGCCGCGCCATGCGACCCCTTTACGAACGACTACAGCACGTTCCTCTTAACATCGCCTGTTGTCATGTAGCTTTGCAGGCTGACGGGAGGCCTGATGGCTATTTCTGAGACTGTCGCTGAGAAAACTTCCCAGGCGGGTCTGCTGACCGCGGACGACCTGCTTCGTCTCCACGGTGAAGGCGTGCGCGGTGAACTGATTCGAGGGATGTTGCACGAGACGGAGCTTCCCGGGTTCAACCATGGCCAGAGCGTTGTGGACTTGGGTGCCTTTATGTGTAACTTCGTACGGCCTCGGCGATCGGGAACGATGGCCGTGAATGCGGGCGTCTGGCTCGAGAGCGACCCCGACACCGTGCGAGCACCGGACATCGCCTTCACCTCAGCCGAGAGGATGTCGCTTGATGCCAACATCCCTGGCTACTCCGAGATCGTTCCCGACCTCGTGGTAGAGGTCCGTTCGCACACCGACAGCCTCCTTGAGATTCACGACAAGGCCCGCATGTGGATCAGCCACGGCGTGCGCCTTGTATGGGTCGTGCACCCGGACACTCGCACCGTCGATGTCCACCATGCCGAACGGACCGTGACGACGCTCAGAGGCGACGACGCCCTCGACGGCGACGATGTCCTCAGAGGCTTCACCTTCCCCCTGAACACCATCTTCGACTGGTAGCAACCAGCCCGCCAGGGGATGCGATCAGGGGATGAGGACTGCTCGGCCTGCGAAGGTGCCGTCAGCCAGGTCTTGCAGGGCTTGGTTGGCTTCGCTCAGCGGGTAGGGCACGACCACGGGGCGTACGTCTCCCCGCAGAGCCAGTTCAGTGAGCTCCAATAGCTCCGGGTAGGTGCCGACGTAGACGCCCTCGATGTGGGTCTCGTTGGCGACCAGCGACAGCAGCGGCGACGACAGCGAGCCGCCCACGCCTACCGCGAAGTACGACCCACCGAAGCCCAGGCTGGCCAGGGCGGCCGCGGCCGACTCGTCGGATCCCACGAAGTCGACGACGGCGTCGGCCTGCGATCCGGCGGCCTCGCCGAACTCGGCGGGTGAGCAGGCGGCGTGCGCTCCGCAGGCCAGTGCCAAGTCCCTGGCCTCGGGCCGGGTGTCGACGGCCAGGATCCGGGCCGCGGAGAACGCCCGCAGGATCTGCACCGCGAGGTGGCCGAGACCGCCGATGCCCATCACCACCGCCAGATTGCCGGGACCGAGAGCGGCGGTGGCCTTGCGGCAGGCCCGGTAGGCGGCCAGTCCCGCGTCGGTAAGGGTGGCCATGGCGGCCAGATCGGCATCGTCGGGCAGCGGCACCAGCGACCGCTCCGTTGCCAGCAGGTACTCGGCGTAGCCGCCGGGGCAGTCCATGCCGGGTGTGCGCCGGCGGGGCGCAGCCGAGTCGACGCCCCGGCGCTCGGGGCCGCTCAACCCGTCCGAGACAAACGGATAGCACAGCACGGCCTGCCCCACCTCGACGGTGGACACCATCGACCCCACCGCGTGCACCCAGCCGCTGTTCTCGTGTCCGAGCACATGGGGCACCTCCACCGGCAGCTCCCCCATCAGAATGTGCAGGTCGCTGCGGCACACCCCGGCGGCCGCCACCCGAACAACCACATCGAAAGGTCCCGTCGGCTGGGGCTGGGCCAGCTCCTGAGGCCTCAGCGGCTGGCGTGAGCGGCCGTCGGGGCGCTCGGTCATTACCATGGCCCGCATCGGGCCGAGGCTAGAGCGCGGCGCCAACGGGGGACACCATGTGCACGACCGGAGTGCTGAGACTCGGCGACGGCGACTACCTGCTGTTCAAGAACAAGGACTTCGGCCGGGTCCACTTCGACGACCGGCTCGTCACCGAACCCGGCGTGTTCGGGGTGCGGGGCGTGTCCACCTGGGCCGGCACCGACCCCGACGCCGATGAGTTCTCCGGGTTCTCCATCGGCGCCAACGAGCACGGGCTGCTGTGCTGCGACTCCAACGTGCGCACCCTGGAGGGCCACGCCAACTACGACGAGCTCACCGAGATCGCCCTGCGCCACGGCACCGGCATCGACTCGGCGGTGGCCGCAGTGCGCCAAGCGGTCGAGGCACGGCCCTACCTGTGGGCCAACCTGATCATGATCGACAACGAGGGCGCAGCCGCGGTAGAGGTGCGGGGCGACCGCATCCACGCCACCGCGCTCACCGGCCCGACAGCCCGCTCCAACCACCATGTCGCCACCGGTCCCCATCCCGAAGACGACGACACCGAGACCACCCACAAGCGGCTGGCCGCAGCCCAGAGCCGCCTGGACGAGGCCGCCAACATCGACGACATCGCCGCCCTGCAGCGCTCCCACGACGACGGCGACACCGGGATCTGCAACCACCGGGGCTACCGGACGGTGTACTCCTACGTGCTGCGACGCACCAACAACACCACCGCCCTGCAAGTAGCCCAAGGCCAACCCTGCTCCAACCCGGCCCGCATCGAACTGACCGTGCCCGTCGGCGACCACTGGTCCAACCCCGCCGCAACAAAGTTCCGAGCCGCCTACCCCTCAGTCCAAGCCACCCTCACAAACCCCTGACGAGTCCGGCTCATCTACGGCTTGTGCAGGCGGGGCAGCCGCACCGGTGGAAGTACGAACTGTCGTGGATGAGGCCGTGCATCCGACCATCATCGGCGTCGAATTGCGGCCAGAGGCGACGGATGTATCGCTCGTCGTGCGTTCCGCCCGGTCTCGAGTAGTACCGGTACAGGGCGTAGGCGACGAGATCAGCGGCCTGAAGCGCTCTGGTGGCCCGGGAATCGGCGAACAGTGGCACATCAGCAAGATTCCTCAGACGACCCAATGAACTGCTGGCGACGCGCCACCGATTCGTCCAGTCATGCAAAGCGCCTTCGACGCTGCTGCGATCATGGACGATCAACCCTCGTTGCTGCTGGCCGCCGTGACTCATGCGATCCACGAAGTCGTCGAACTTCTTCGTCACAAGCTCATACGCCCGAAGCTTCTGGCCACAAGGGTCGCGTTCCATGACAGCTCCGATGAGGCGCCACGGCAAAGCGGGATTCACCGGGGCGTAGCCGGCCAGCGCGCCGTAGGCGCCCGCCAGGATCCGGCGGCGGTCGTTCCCCCCAACATCTGCCCACTGCTTCGTGCCTTGTCGCAGCTCGATTGCGTGGAGCTCGAACTCGGTGTGGTCGTGGCCGAGGGGATCGAGCTTCTTGAACAGGAACGAGTCAAGGCGCTGCTGCAGGTGCCAGACATCCTCCTCGTGGACGATGATCCCGCCCACCACAAGCACGGGGCTGCCGCCGTGCGTCCCGGACTCATCGACAAAGCACAGATACAAGTCAGACCTCCCCTCGCGTCCGTGCCCCGCCGAAGCGGGGCACGTTCTGCGAGTCAGCAGAGGAGCAAGCTCACGGAACCATCTCGTCGGTCCTCTCCGCTGAGGGCACGAACATACACGGAACTTGACACGAACACAAGCCTCATGTACCGAGTCCTTCCCGGCACAATCCCTTCAACCCATCAACCGCCCCTCGGCCGTAGCAGAGGGGCGGCTCGCCACGGGATCCTGATCTGCTCAGTCGCCGGTCTTCTGCCGACGGTGGCGGCTGCGATTGGTCGGTGTCTGACTATTTGGTATACAGTCACGGTTCCGGCCGGAGCTGTCACCTGTTTCGGCCGCAGGTTCACTCTGGAAAGTAAGGGGGATCCCCATGGGGACTTCATGGATTAGGGACGAGTACGGACCGGAGGTCGCCGACCTCGCCGACCAGTACCAGGCCAGCCAGCTGGACCGCCGGGCGTTCATGAAGCGCCTCGGCCTGTCGGGCATCGGCGTGGCCGCCGCAGCCAGCATCCTGGCCGCCTGCGGAGACGACGGCGACGACGGGGCCGCCGCCCCGGCCACCACCGCCGCGCCCGCCGAGCCGGCCGACAGCGACGACGACACCGCCCCGGCCACCACCGCGGCGCCCGCCGAGCCGGCCGACGCCGGCGGCCCCACCCAGGGCGGCACCCTGCGGGAGGGCTACAACCGCGACGTGTCCAAGCACGACCCGCTCACCACCAACTGGTACGACCCGGCCTTCTTCGCCATCTACGAGGCGATCTTGTCCAACGACCCGTCGGGTGCCGACGTGCCCCAGTTCGCCTCGGGCTACTCCGTCTCCGACGACGGCCTCACCTACACCTTCGACATCCCCGATGGCAAGCTCTCGCACTCCGGCGGCACCGTCGATGCCGAGATGGTGGCCGAGTTCTACCGCTCGGTGCAGGCCTACAGCTTCATCGCCGGGCTGGCCGCTCCGGTCGACACCTACGAAGCCGACGGCAACACCGTCGTCATGAAGATGAAGAACCCGTGGATCGGCGCGCTCGGCCCCCACAAGACCGGCTACTGGCGCATCCTCAACATCAACACCTGGAAGGACAGCACCCTCAACGCCGACGGCTCCCTCAACCCCGAGTCGAGCTACGGCACCGAGTTCGCCGACGGCACCGGGCCGTTCACCCACGAGGAGTGGGTGCCGGGCAGCCATGTGTCGGTGAGCCGCTGGGCCGACTACCCCGGCTCGAACACCCCGTTCTTCGAGAACAAGGGTCCGGCCTACCTCGACGGCATCCGCTGGACGGTCATCACCGAGGAGGGCCAGCGGGCCACCCAGATCGAGAACGGCGACATCGACACGCTGATCAACCCGGCCCACATCGACATCTCGCGGCTGGAGAACAACTCGGACCTCACGGTGATCCGCCATCCGGAGTGGTCGGGCTTCCACCTGGCCATGAACCGCGACTACGACGAGCTGTTCGGCGACGTGCTCACCCGCCAGGGGCTGTCGCACTCGCTCGACCGCGAGGGGATGGTCAACGCCATCCTGGCCGGCAACGGCGCGGCCACCTACGGGCCGTTCCCCACCACCGACCGCCAGTACGACCCGGCGGTGGAGCAGTTCAACCAGTTCGACGTGGATCTGGCCAACCAGAAGCTCGACGAGGCCGGCTGGGTGATGGGCGACGACGGCGTGCGGGTGCGCGACGGTGTCCGCTTCGAGTTCCGCTACCTGGTCGAGGACGAGTCGGTGCAGAAGAACGTGGCCGCCGCGGTGTCGGCCCAGTTCGCCAAGGTCGGCGTGAGGGCCAACCTCAACGTGGTGGACCGCGGCCTGGCCTTCACCGAGCAGAGCCAGCCGGGACGCGACTCCGTTGAGATGTCGCTGTTCTTCTGGCTGTGGCCCATCCCCCTCGATGTGCTCATCCTGTTCGGATGGTCGGCCACCATCCCGGTGCCCAACTTCTCGCACGCGGTCGAGCCCCGCATCGACGACGCCATCGCGGCGTGGCAGCAGTCGGGCACCGAGGCCGAGGCCCAGGCCGCATCGTCGGAGTTCCAGCTGGCCTGGGCCGAGCAGCTGCCGTACCTGCCGATCATGAACCAGAACGCCACCTTCGTGCACAACAACAAGGTGCACGGCTGGCAGCCGTTCGTGTGGAACCTCTACCCGTACTACAACGACACGTGGATCGAGGGCTAGAGGGTCCAAGGGCGCAGAGCCTGCATCCAAGCGCGGCGGCGCCGTGTCCGCCGCGCTAGAGGACGCCGGATCGGCCGTCGAGGCGCGGCGGCTCGACTACCAAGACCGGCTCCTCGAGCTGGAGGAGGCCCAGCACATCGGCCGGCTGCGCCGCAGCCTGCGCCGCATGCGCCGCAACCGGCTGCTGCTGCTGGGCTCCGCGCTGGGGGTGGTGGTGCTGGCCGCGGGGCTCGGCGGACCGTGGATCACCGGCGGCGACTACATCACCCAGGACTTCCAGGACATCCATCTGCCGCCGCTGAGCGACGGCCACATCTTCGGCACCGACGCACTGGGCCGAGACATGGCGGTGCGAGTCTTCGTGGGCATCAGGGTGAGCCTCACCGTGGCCGCCGGGGTGACCCTGCTGGCGCTGGCGGCCGGGATCGTGCTGGGCATGGTGGCCGGCTACATGCGGGGCTGGACCGACCGGGCGGTGGGCGGCGCCGTGGACTTCATCTGGGGCTTCCCGCTGATCCTGCTGGCCGTGCTGTTCGTGGGCGGTATGGGCGGCGGCCTGTTGCCGGTGATCCTGGCGGTGGGGCTGGTCAACACCGCGGCCATCGCCCGGGTGGTGCGCGGCGAGGTGCTGGCCCTGTCGCAGCGGGAGTTTGTGGAGGCGGCCCGGGCCGGGGGCTACTCGGCCATGCGCATCATGTGGCGCCACATCTTCCCCAACATCCTGGCCCCCGCCTTCGTGCTGGCGTCGTACTACGTGGCCGTGGCCGTGATCGCCGAGGCCGCCCTGTCGTTCATCGGCTTGGGCGCCCAGCCCCCCACTCCGAGCCTGGGCCAGATGGTGGCCGACGGTCGCAACTTCCTGCGGCTCAACCACTGGGAGTCGACCATTCCCGGCATCGCCATCGTGTTGGTGGTGCTGTCGGTGAGCCTCATCGGCGACGGTCTGCGCGACGTGTTCGACCCCCGCCTGCGACACGAGGCCAAGTCGGTGGACGAGCAATGAGCCCCGACGCGGCCACCACCACCGGGATCACCCGATGAAACGCATCGCGGCCCGCACGCTGCACACGATCAACGCTGGCACGGCAACGACAGCCGGGGACGTCGCGCCATGAAACGCATCGCGGCCCGCACGCTGTACACGCTCAACGCTGGCACGGCAACGACAGCCGGGGGCGTCGCGCCATGAAGCGCATTCTGGCCCGCACGCTGTACACGCTCATCGTGTTGTTGTTGTCGTCGATTGCGGTGTTCTACGCCATCCGGCTGTCGGGCGGCGACGCGGTGTCGGCCCGGCTGCCAGCGTCGGCCTCCTACGAGGAGCGCGAGGAGTTTCGGGAGCTGCTGGGCCTCAACGACCCCGTCCACGAGCAGTACTTCCGCTACATGGGCCGGCTGCTGACCTTCGACTTGGGCAAGTCGCTCACCAACAACGCCGACATCTACACCATGCTCACCGAGCACGGCAAGAACAGCCTGATCCTGGGGGTGGCGGCCTTCGTGCTGGTGTTCGCCATCGGGGTGCCATTAGGCATCCTGGCCGCGGTCAGGCGCAACAGTTGGACCGACGGGTCGGTGATGACGTTCTCGGTGGCCGGCATGGCCGTGCCCAACTTCTGGCTGGCCCTGCTCACGGTGTGGCTGTTCGCGTCCACGCTGGGATGGCTGCCCTCGGCGGGCTGCTGCAGCCTCAAGCAGCTGATCCTGCCCGCGGTGGTGCTGGCCATGGAGGGGATCGCGCTGACGGTGCGGATGACCCGCTCGGCCATGCTGGAGAACCTCGGCCAGGACTTCGTGCGGACGCTGCGAGCTGGCGGCCTGTCGGAGGCGAGCATCATCGGCAAGCACGTTCTGCGCAACGCCATGGTGCCCATCATCTCGCTGGCCGGGCTGCGGATCGGCCAGATCGTGGGCTACGCGCTGGTGGTGGAGACGATCTTCGGCTGGCCCGGCCTGGGCCAGGTGCTGGTGAACGCGGTGCTGCGGCGCGACTATCCGGTGGCCCAGTTCTTCTCGCTGGTGCTGATCGCCATAGTGGTGCTGAGCAACTGGCTCGCCGACGTCGGCTACACCGTGGCCAACCCCAGACTGCGCCGCACATGAGCGCCGACCCCGCCACGAGTTCTGGACCAGCGCCGGACATGAGCGACCCCGCCATGACTGCCGGAACCGCGCCGGACGCGAACTCCGGACCCGTGCCCGGTCAGGCCGAATCCAACGGTGCCGGGCGCCAGCCGGTGCTGTCGGTGCGCAACCTCCACACCGCGGTGTCCACTCCCGACGGCGCCTTCGACGTGGTGCGCGACGTGTCGTTCGACATCAACTCCAACGAGGTGCTGTGCCTGGTGGGCGAGAGCGGGTGCGGCAAGACCATCACCGCGCTGTCGATCATGCGGCTGCTGCCCACCCCGCCGGTGCGGATCACCTCCGGCGAGATCGTGTTCGACGGCGCCGACCTCACCGAGCTGCCCGAGCGGCGGATCCGCGGCCTGCGGGCCGAACGCATCTCGATGATCTTCCAGGATCCGCTCACCTCGCTCGATCCGGTGTTCACGGTGGGCCAGGTGATGACCGAGGTGATCCGCACCCACCGCGACGCCACCAAGGCCGAGGCCCGAGACATGAGCGTCGAGATCCTGCGAGCCGTCGGCCTGCCCGCCCCCGCCGAGCGCTTCGACTCGTACCCCCACGAGCTGTCGGGCGGGATGCGCCAGCGGGTGATGATCGCCACCGCCCTGGTGCTCGACCCCGAGATCCTCATCGCGGATGAGCCCACCACCGCGCTGGACGTGACCGTGCAGGCCCAGATCCTCGAGCGGCTCCGGGCCGAGCAGCAGGAGCGCCACATGTCGATGCTGCTGATCACCCACGACCTGGCCGTGGTGGCGTCGATCGCCGACCGGGTGGCGGTGATGTACGCGGGCGAGATCGTGGAGCAGGCCCCGGTCGACGAGCTGTTCTCCGATCCGCGCCATCCCTACACCCAGGGCCTGCTGCGGGCCCTGCCCCATGTGAGCGGCAAGCGCCGGGAGCTGGTGCCGATTCCGGGGCTGGTGCCGCCTATGCAGCTGATGCCGCCCGGATGCCGCTTCGCCCCCCGCTGCCCCCACGCGTTGGCAAGCTGCTGGAGCGATCATCCCGCTCTCGAAACTGGGGCAGAGTCCGGGGCGGGGTTCCGCTGCTTCAACCCCCAGCCGTTCTAGCCCGAGGCATCCAGCATGGAATCATCCGAACCGACACCGACCCCCGGCGACGCGCAAGACTCGGCCGGCACGCAGGACGCGACCGGCGCGGCCGGTAGGGCTGGCGCGCAAGACGCAACCGACGCGCAAGACGCGACCGGCGCGGCCGGTAGGGCTGGCGCGCAAGACGCAACCGACGCGCAAGACGCGACCGGAGCGAGCGCGGTGGCGAGCCCGCCGTTCCCGATCGAAATCGCGCTGGCCGACGGGACGGTGCTGCGGGGGATCGAGCATCCCGCCGACGGGCCTCCGCTGCTGTTCGTGCACGACTTGGGCGAAGACCTCGACGCTTGGGGATCGCTGGCGCCCGATGTGCGCTCGGCGGGTTTCCGGGTGATCTGCCTGGAGCTGCGGGGCCACGGCCTGTCCGACGGCGAGGCCGATCCCTCGGCCACGCTCACCGATCTCACCGGCGCCCTCGGTGAGGTCACCGGGGCTTTTGGCCCGGTGGGGCTGGTGGCCTATGGCGCGGTCAGCCGGATCGCCTTCGATCTCGGCGCCGGCGACGGCGCGCCCATTCATGCCGTGATCAGCCCCGCACCCCCATCCGGCGCAGGCGACGGCCCCAACGAACCCAGCGACAGCGACGATCCCGACAACGGCCTCAGCCAATCCGACGACGGAGACGATCCCGACGATGGCCGCGGCGAACCCGGCGACGGCAACGATCCAGGCGACAGCCTCGGCGAACCCGGCGGCGGGGTTCCGGCCATGCGAGTGCTGTTCACCGGCGCCCACGACGAGCTGACCCACGAATACGTGCGCAACATCCATTCGAGCCTGCGGGGCCAGAACATGTGGATCTCCACCGGCACCGTGCTGCGGGGCCCGGCCCTGCTGCAGGAGCACCCCCACCTGGTGGAGCAGCTGGTGATGTACATGCGCCGCCACCTCACCGCCCACCACCTCGCCTGGATCGCCGAGCACGCACCCGGCCGACAAGACTCCGACCACCAAGTTTCTCCACCCCAAGACGCCGCCCCCTAGCCGCCACCAAGAAAGGCCAGCCGCCATGGACGTAGTGGACGCCCACCTGCACCTGTTCAAGGCCCTCAGCGACGACTATCCGAGGGCCATCTTCGAGGGCATGACCCCGCCCGAGCGAGAAGAGAGCGCCGAGCGCCTGCTGGAGGCCATGGACGCCGCGGGGGTGGACCGGGCCGTCTACTGCTCGCTGTCCGAGCACGACCACTACCTGGCCGAGGTGCTGGCCGACCATCCCGGCAAGTTCGCGGGCGTCTCCGTCTACGACTTCAGCGACCCCGACCCGCTGGCCACCCTGCGGCGCAGAATCGATGCCGGCATCGAGGGCGTGAGGTTCTACGGCTTGGAAGGCGAGCCTGGATCCGACCCCGAGTCGCTGGCGGTGTTCGCCACGCTGGCCGCCATGCGCGACGCCGACATGAAGGCCTGGTTCTACGGACCGGCCGACCAGGTGGCCCTGCTCGACGGCTGCCTGGATCTGCTGCCCGGCCTCAAGGTGGTGCTCAACCACCTCGGGTTTCTGCCCAACATGCATCTGGAGCTGATGGTGGACGACTACGGGCGGCCCCAGTTCGACATGCCGTCGCCCCCGCCGGGGCTGGAAGTGGTGGAGGCGCTGGCGGCCAAGCACTCCAGCGTTCATGTCCACTTCTCGGGCCACTACGCCTTCAGCGGAGCCCCCTACCCCTACCGGGACCTGCAGGAGACCACCGACCGCATCTACGCCGCGTTCGGGGCGGAGCGGATGCTGATGGCCTCGGACTGGCCCTGGATCCGCACCGAACCCGGCTACCCCGAGACCCTCGGCGTGATCGACCAGCTACTGCCCAACATCAGCGAGGCCGAGCGGGACATGATCCGAGGCGGCACCGCCATGTCGCTGTTCAACTTCTGACCGCGCGCTCGCCTAGTCGCTCGGCCTCTACACGACTTGGCGGGCTTCTGGGAAGTGGCAGGCCACCCAGTGGCCGTCGCTCACCTCGTTGAGCGGCGGTTCGGTGGCCCGGCACACCTGTTGGTCGCGGCCGACGTGGCAGCGGGTGTGGAAGCGGCAGCCGGACGGGGGGTTCAGCGGGCTGGGCACGTCGCCCTCCAGCAGGATGCGCAGCCGGCCCCGCTCCAGTTCCGGGTCGGGCACCGGAACCGCCGACAACAAGGCATGTGTGTAGGGGTGCATCGACTCCGCGAAGAGCCGCTCGGCTGAGGTCCGCTCCACGATCTTGCCCAGGTACATCACCGCGATGTCGTCGCACACATGGCGCACCACCGCCAGGTCGTGGGCGATGAACAGATAGGTGAGGCCCAGTTCCTGCTGCAGATCGTCGAGCAGGTTCAGCACCTGGGCCTGGATCGACACGTCCAGCGCCGACACGGGCTCGTCCAGCACCAGGAAGCCGGGGTCGAAGGCCAGAGCCCGGGCCACGCCGATGCGCTGGCGCTGCCCGCCGGAGAACTCGTGGGGGTAGCGGTCGACGATGCGGGGATTGAGGCCGACCAGCCGCAGCAGTTCGCCCACCCGCTCGTCCTGCTCGGCTCGGGGCATCGAGGTGTGCACCTTGAGGGGCTCCCGCAGGGCCTGGCCCACGGTCATGCGGGGGTTGAGCGAGGCGAAGGGATCCTGGAACACGATCTGCATGTCGCGGCGCAGCCGGCGCACTTCGGCCCGGCTGCTGGCGATGATGTCGATGCGCTCGGTGGTGTCGTCGTCGATGGGGCGCTGCAGCACCACCTCGCCCGAGGTCGGCTCGATCAGCCGCAGGATGCAGCGGGCGGTGGTGGACTTGCCGCAGCCCGACTCCCCCACCAGACCCAGGGTCCGCCCGAAGCCGATGTCGAAGGACACGCCGGCCACTGCCGACACCTCGCCCTTCTCTCCGCCGAGCCAGCCCCCGCCCACCTCGAAGGTCTTGACCAGGTCGCGCACCGACAGCGCGGCGCCGTCCGAGCCGTTGCTGCCGTTGGCCGCCTCGGCCTCATCGACCGGCTTGGTGGCTTCCATCGGGGCGATGGTACTGTCTCGCCGCCGTCGGTGAGAAAAGGAGCGACCGGTATGAGCAGTTTCCGAGGCGATCTGGGCGGCCTCACGGCCGAGGAGATGGAGCAGTTCCTGGCGGGCAACCCCATTGCCCGGCTGGCCACCCTCAAGCCCGACGGGTCGCCCTACGTGATGCCGGTGTGGTACCAGTGGGACGGCGAGGCCCTGTACTTCGTCGGCCGGCAGCGGGCCCTGTGGTGCGAGTACATCAAGGCCGACGGCCGGGTGAGCGTGGTGATCGACGCCCCCCACAGCGACCCCGACGAGTCGGGCCAGTCGGTGGAGATCCCCAAGGTGTACATGGAGGGCAACGCCACCGTGGAGGAGGAGCCCAACATCGGGGGACGCTGGGTGCAGGTCGCCGAGCAGATGTCGTACCGGTACCTCGGCCCCAACGGCCCCACCTATCTGGTGTCCACCCTGCAGCAGCCCCGCTGGCTCATCAAACTGGTGCCCGACCACATCAAGACCTGGAAGGGCGTCGGCTGGGCCCGCCGCTACTGGGTGGCCGAGAGCGGTGGCCCCACCTACGAGGAGGCCCACAGCACCTGACGCGGCGCGCTGACGTCTAGGAGGCCCCACGGCATCTGATCCGCTTGACCTGTTCCGCCTGGACGGACGCGCCGCCCTGGTGACCGGCGGCGCACGGGGACTGGGCGCGGTGATGGCCGAGGCCCTGAGCTACGCGGGCGCGAGCGTGGCCGTGACCAGCCGGACGCTGGGCGACGCGCAAGCCACCGCGGATGAGATCGCCGCCGCCACCGGAGGCGCCACGCTAGCCGTGGCGTTGGAGTACACCGCCACGGACTCCGTCGACGCAGCCGTGGCCAGAGTCATGGACCGCTTCGGTGGGCTCGACATTCTGGTCAACAACGCCGGAGTCCTGGTGCGGGGCGCCATCGGCGACTTGGCCCGCCACGACTTCGAGCAGTCGCTAGCCGTGAACGTGACCGGGCCGTGGCTGGCCTGCCGGGCCGCGGCCGAGGCGCTGCAAGCCTCGGGGCACGGCCGGGTGATCAACGTGGCGTCCACGTTCGGGCTGGTGGCCGCACCCGACCGCACCGCCTACACGGCCTCCAAGGGTGCGGTGATACAACTCACTCGGGCGCTGGCCATGGAGTGGGCGCCCCACCGGGTCAATGTCAACGCCATCGCCCCCGGCCCGTTCCTGACCGAGATGAACACGGCCCACCAGCACAGCGAGCACAGCGTGAGGGTGATCGGCCAGGAGGTGGCCATGAAGCGCTGGGGCGAGCTTCACGAGATCGCGGGAGCGGCCATCTATCTGGCCTCCGACGCCTCGTCGTACGTGACCGGCTCCGTGCTGACCGTGGACGGAGGCTGGACCGCCCACTGACGCCCGGTCATGCCCCTGTAGCATCGGCGGGCGTCGAGTATTGGGACGGGACGACCATGACGATCACTGAAACGAAGACTGCTGAGATGACACTGTTGACAGCCGACGACCTCTTGCGCCTCCACAGCGAGGCGGTCCGCGGCGAATTGATACGAGGGGTGCTGGTAGAGACGATGACTGCTGGAGTTGAACACGGCGAGATCGTGATGAACTTGGGCGCCGAGCTGCGCAACTTCATCAAGGCTCACAAGCTCGGGAGATTGATGGGTTCCGATTCTGGTGTGCGACTCGAGCGCGATCCTGACACCGTGCGCGAGCCGGACATCGCCTTCACCTCCGCGCAGAGAATGCCGCTGGGCACCCGCATTCAGGGCTGCGCCGAGGTCGCTCCCGATCTCGTTGTCGAGATCAAGTCGCCATTCGACAGCCGCCGCGAGATCCACGACAAGGCCCGCATGTGGCTCAGCCACGGTGTGCGCCTCGTCTGGGTGATCCACCCCGACCCCCGCACCGTCGACATCCACCGGCCTGGCCGAGCTATTTCAACCCTCACCATCGACGACACCCTCGACGGCGCCGACGTCCTGCCCGGCTTCACGGTCGCCCTCACCGAGGTCTTCGATACCTGACTCGTCGGCGATCGAATGCCTTCGAAGACGTATCGCCCTGGCAACTCTGGCAATGGATGTAGTGTCCAAGACCGTGGACGCGGGCTGGACTGGCCATTGGCCGCGGCCAGAAGGGCGACGCTATGAGCCGACGATTCGAGGGACGCAACGTGTTCGTGACCGGCGCGGGCAGCGGGTTCGGGCGCCGCACCGCCGAACTGTTCGCGGCCGAGGGCGCCGCCAACCTGTACCTGCTCGACTACAACCAGGAGCGCTTGGAGGCGGTCGCTCCGGTGATCGAGGAACTGGGCGCCACGCCGCACCTGATCAACACCGATCTAGGCATCATGGAGAACTGCGCGGCCGCGGTGGCGGAGGCTCTGGCCATCGACCCGAAGCTCGACGTGATGGTGTCGAACGCGGCGGCTTGGACCAGCACCGAGTTCATCGACATGACCGACTCCGAGTGGCGCCGGGTGCTGTCGGTCAACCTCGACGCCTACTTCGTGATGGGCAACCGGGCGGCCCGGGCCATGAAACAGACCGGCGGCGGGGTGATCCTGTTCACATCGTCGATCGCCGCGCTGGGACACGGCCGGGGCTTCACCCACTATTGCGCGGCCAAAGCCGGCGTGGACGCGCTGACCAAGGCCATCGCGGTGGAGTGCGCCCCGTACAACATCCGTTGCAACTCGGTCGGCCCCGGCCCGGCCGACACCCAGCAGTCCACCGACATCGTGGGCGAGGAGCTGATGGACAAGTGGCGCCGCGAGGGCTTCCCGGTGGTGCCCGCCAACCGGCTGGCGACAGTGGACGACATCGCCCACGCCTTCTTGTACCTCGCCTCCGATGAGGCCCAGTACGTGTCGGGCATCAACCTCATAGTGGACGGCGCCCTCACCGCCCAGACCTACGACATCCCCGACAGCTAACCCCGAGCGGTCAATCCGCAGGCGGCCAATCCACCCGATCACTGCCCCACATCAGACTGCCCTGCGCTAGGAGGCCGAGCGAATAGGTGAGCAATTCCGGCCCACACGGGCGAGGCCGTGGCCCGAGCGGCCCGTGAGCGCAGCGAACAAGAGCGGGAATGACCCCGCTGCGACGCGACCGGCTCTCACCTATTTGCGCGCCCTCTAGGGCGGGCGGACACGCTGCCTGCCGTGCTTGGGGGATGGGGTCAGGCGACTTGCCAGGTGGGGCGGGAGTGCAGCAGCTTGTGGAGGTCGCCGGGGCCGGCGCTCGATTGTGAGGCCGCGATCTGGGAGGTGACCGATGAGCCGTACTCGGAGCGCTCCACGGCCCGGAACACCCCTATCGGGGTGGGCACGTCGTTAGTGTTGGCCAGGCGGCTCAGGGCGAAGGCCACCGACGGGTCGGCGTCGGTCTCGTCGTGCACCACCAGGGCGTCGATACCCGTCTCGGCCACCGACACCACCCGGGCCCGGCCGTTGTCGATCACCACGCCGAACTCGCCCTCGGCCCCGAAGCGCACCGGCTCGCCGTGGCGCAGGTCGATCAGCATCGAGTCGCGGGCGTCGCGCTTGGTGAGGGCGGCGAAGGCGCCGTCGTTGAACACGTTGCAGTTCTGGAAGACCTCCACCAGCGCCGCGCCCGGATGGTCGTGGGCCCGGCGGAACATCGCCTGCATGTGGCCCCGGTCCATGTCGTGGGTGCGGGCCACGAACGAGGCCTCGGCCCCCAGCGCCAGCGACACCGCGTTGAAGGGCTGCTCCACCGAGCCATGGGGGGTGGACTTGGTCACCTTGCCCCGCTCGCTGGTGGGCGAGTACTGCCCCTTGGTGAGCCCGTAGATCTGGTTGTTGAACAGCAGGATGTTGAGGTTCACGTTGCGGCGCAGCGCGTGGATCAGGTGGTTGCCCCCGATCGACATCATGTCGCCGTCGCCGCCCACCACCCACACGTGCAGGTCGCCCCGGGCCATGGCCAGGCCGGTGGCCACCGCGGGCGAGCGCCCGTGGATGGCGTGCAGCCCGTAGGTGTTCATGTAGTAGGGGAACCGGGCCGCGCAGCCGATCCCCGACACGAACACCGTGTCCTCGCGCCGCACGCCCAGCTCGGGCATCAGCAGCTGCACCGCGGTGAGGATCGAGTAGTCGCCGCAGCCCGGACACCAGCGAACCTCTTGATCCGTGGCCCAGTCCTTGCGGGTAGTGACCGGCGCGTCGGTCATAAATGACGCCCTTCTGTGGCGCGGCCGCAGCGTGAGCCGGCGCCGGTGCGGGTGGCCGGCGCGTCGGTCATGGCTGGTCCCCCGCGGCGGCGATCTCGGTCCAGAACGCCTCGGTGAGCTCGGCCGCGGTGAAGGGCTGGCCCGACACCTTGGTCACCGACTTGGCGTCGATCAGGTACTCGGCTCGCAGCATCCGGCAGAGCTGGCCGGTGTTCATCTCGGGCACCACGACCCGCTCGAACGACGAGAGCAATTCGCCGAGGTTGGCAGGCAGCGGATTCAGGTGGCGCAAGTGGATGTGAGCCAGGCGGTGGCCGGCGGACTCGAGGCGGCGGCGGGCCCCGGTGACCGCGCCCCACGTCGAGCCCCAGCTCACCGCGGCAACGGCCGCGTCCGAGTCGCCGACGACCTCGGCGGGCGGGATGTGATGGGCGATGAGGGCGATGCGCTCGGCCCGCAGCCGCACCATGGCCTGATGGTTGTCGGGCTCGTAGCTGATGTTGCCGCTGCCGTCGGACTTCTCGATCCCGCCGATGCGGTGCATGAGACCCTGCGTGCCCGGAATGGCCCAGGGCCGCACCAGGCGCTCGTCGCGGCGGAAGGGCCAGAACACGGCCTCGCCCTCTTCGTTGACGTGGTTCGGCTTGGAGGCGAAGTTGACCGCGATGGAGTCGAGCTGCTCGACGTCGGGGATGCGCCACGGCTCGCTGCTGTTGGCCAGGTAGCCGTCGGACAGCAGGATCACCGGGGTGCGGTGCTCCACCGCCAGCCGCACCGCCTCGATGGCGGCGAAGAAGCAGTCCGAGGGGCTCTGGGCCGCCACTATGGGCAGGGGCGCCTCGCCGTGGCGGCCGTACATGGCCATGAGCAGGTCGGCGGCCTCGGTCTTGGTGGGCAGGCCGGTGGACGGACCGCCCCGCTGGATGTCGATCACCACCAGCGGCACCTCCAGGCTCACGGCCAGGCCGACGGTCTCGGCCTTGAGGGCCATGCCCGGTCCCGAGGTGGTGGTGACGCCGATGTGGCCGCCGTAGGCCGCGCCGAGGGCCGCGCCCACCGCGGCGATCTCGTCCTCGGCCTGCAGGGTGCGGACCCCGAAGTTCTTGTGCCGGGCCAGCTCATGGAGGATGTCGCTGGCCGGAGTGATCGGGTAGGAGCCCAGAAACAGCGGGGTGCCGGCCTGCTGGGAGGCCGCGATCAGGCCCCACGACAGCGCGGTGTTGCCGTTGATGTTGGTGTAGGTGCCGGGCTCCAGCTCGGCCGGGTTGACCATGAGCCGGCTGGCGCCCAGCTCTGCGGTCTCGCCGAAGGCGTGGCCCGCGGCGAAGGCGGCCTTGTTGGCGGCCACGACCGTGTCGCGCCCCGCGAACTTGCCGTCGATCCAGTCGACGGTGGGCTCCACGGGACGCGAGTACAGCCACGACACCAGCCCCAGGGCGAAGAAGTTCTTGGAGCGCTCGGCGTCGCGGGGCTTGACGCCCAGGTCGGCACAGGCCCGCTTGGTGAGATCGGTCATGGGCGCGGTGACCAGCGTGTAGCCGTCGAGGCTGCCGTCGGTGAGCGGGTTGGAGTCGTAGCCGGCCTTGTCGAGGTTGCGCTCGCCGAAGGCATCGGAGTTGACGATGACGGTCCCGCCCGGCGTCAGCAGCGGCAGATCGGACCGCAGCGCGGCCGGGTTCATGGCCACCAGCACGGTGGGGGCGTCGCCGGGGGTGGTGATGTCGTGGTCGGAGATGTGGACCTGGAACGACGACACGCCGGCGAGGGTGCCGGCCGGGGCCCGGATCTCGGCCGGGAACTCGGGCAGGGTGGCCAGGTCGTTGCCGAACAGGGCGCTGGCCGAGGTGAACCGGTCGCCGGTGAGCTGCATGCCGTCGCCGGAGTCGCCCGCGAACCGCAGGACGATGCCGTCGGCCCGGCGAACCTGCTCAGTCCGCGCCGCAGTCTCGGTCACTGATGCTCCTTTGCACCCGCTGAGCGAACTCGGCCCGCGAACTAGACCCGCGGTGGCCCGCCAGCGTAACCATAGCCTGTATACCGTCCGCGCCCACGACTCTGGGGAGGCTCATTTTGGGTTGAGGCATCTGGGGTTCAGGCGATGGTGACGGACGGGTCGAGGTACACGTCCTGGATGGCGTTGAGCAGCTCCACGCCCTCGGCCATGGGGCGCTGGAAGGCCTTGCGGCCCGAGATCAGGCCGCAGCCGCCGGCCCGCTTGTTGATCACCGCGGTGGCGACCGCCTCGGCCAGGTCACCGGCGCCCGCCGACGCCCCGCCACTGTTGATCAGCCCCACCCGGCCCATATAGCAGTTGGCCACCTGGTAGCGGCACAGGTCGATGGGATGGTCGCTGGTGAGCTGGTCGTAGACCAAGTCGTGGGTCTTGCCGAAGCCGACCGCGGGGTAGCCGCCGTTGTTGGTGGGAAGCTTCTGCTTGATGATGTCGGCCTCGATGGTCACCCCGAGGTGGTTGGCCTGTCCGGTCAGGTCGGCGGCGGCGTGATAGTCGGTGCCGTCCACCTTGAAAGCCGAGTTGCGCAGATAGCACCACAGCACCGTGAACATGCCGAGTTCGTGGGCCGCCGCAAACGCCTCGGACACCTCGCCGATCTGGCGCCGGGCGTGCTCGGATCCGAAGTAGACGGTGGCCCCCACACCGGCCGCGCCGAGGTCCCAGGCCTGCTCGACCGAGCCGAACATCACCTGGTCGTACGACTCGGGGCAGCTCAGCAGCTCGTTGTGGTTGAGCTTGACGATGAACGGGATGCGGTGGGCGTAGCGGCGCGACGCCAGGCCGAGCACGCCGAAGGTCGAGGCCACCGCGTTGCAGCCGCCCTCGATGGCCAGCTCCACGATGCGCAGCGGGTCGAAGTAGGCCGGGTTGGGGGCGAAGGACGCCGCGCCCGAGTGCTCGATCCCCTGGTCGACGGGCAGGATCGACACGTAGCCGGTGCCGGCCAGCCGGCCGCGGTCGAACAGCGAGCCGATGCTGCGCAGCACCTGGGGGGAGCGGTCGCTGGCGGCCAGCACCCGGTCCACGAAGTCGGGGCCGGGCAGGGTCAGCGCTTCCCGCTCGAAGGTCTTGCACTCGTGAGTCAGCAGCGACTCGGCTGAGTCGCCGAGCAGGGTGTGAATGTCCACGGAGGTACTCCCGGGTAGCTCTCGATCAGGCCTGTGAAGGGGCCTGTGAGCGTGCGCCGCCGGACCCGCTCGGCCGCCCGCGCCCGCCTGCCGCCACGGTAGCGCCCCGACCCATCCACGGGCGCGGACCCGTCCCGCGCGAGCGCGCAGGAGTGTGCGCGCTCTCTCAGGAGAGGGCTCGCACCCGCTGGGTCACGTCGGCGAGGCGCGGGTCGTGGGACTCCACCCAGCGGAACAGCTCCCGGGCCCGCGGCGAGCGTCCGGCCCGCTCATAGAGGTCGGCGAGGGCGTAGGCCCGGCGCAGATGGTGGTTGCGGGGCCGCGGCGGCAGGCGCCAGCCCTGCTCCAGGATCCGGATGGCGGCGGGCAGCTCCCCCCGGTCGGCCTTGGCGCCGGCCACCACCAGGCGTCCCTCGGTCACGAGGTCGGCCGAGGGGGACACCTCGCCGAGCTCCTTCCAGAGCGCCTCCACATCGGCCCAGCGGCCCAGGGCGCGGTGACAGTCGGCCAGCACGGGATGCTGCTCAACAGAGCCGCTCAGTTCCCGGAAGTCCTCGAGCTCATCCAAGGCTGCGGTGAAGCGGCCCAGTCGGTACAGCACCAGTCCGTGCAGCTCGCGCACGTCGGCGACCTCGGGGGCCTCTCGAGCCAGGCGGCTCAGCAGCGGCTGGGCCTCTTTGAACCGCTCGGCCTGAAAGGCCTTGGACGCGGCCTCGAATCGCCGCACCGCGCCCTTGCCCCGCTCGGACCCCAGCACCCGCCGCAGTTCTGAGTGGGGATCGACAACCGGACGGGGCGCGCTCGGCAGCGGCTTTCGCGGTCGTGGTCGGGGGCCCTTGCCGTTGTGCGAGCGCCCGGGCACCGAATCCGCCCGCGACGCCGAAGATGCGCTCGAGCGGCCGCGGCCCGACCCGCCACCGCTCACGAGTTGCACACGCCTTCTGCGACTTGCCGCCACGGCGGGAGCCTACCCTCGCACAGAAATGCCAGAAGGCCCCGGCGGTGGCGGTCGGGGCCTTCTGATCAGCGAAATCCGGCGGCGTCCTACTCTCCCAGGGCGTCTCCGCCCAAGTACCATCGGCGCTGGCGGGCTTAACTTCCGTGTTCGGAATGGGAACGGGTGTGACCCCGCCGCTATCGCCACCGAAACCTGTTGTCAATTGTCGTCGTTGCCGACGGACCCCTAAATTGGGGACCGCCTCTTGACGAACTCCATAGCGAGCACGAGCACCGAGCGCTCGATGCGAAACTGAACCAAGCCCTCGGCCGATTAGTACCGGTCAGCTGAACACGTCACCGTGCGTACACTTCCGGCCTATCAACGTGGTGTTCTGCCACGGGCCTTACCCGGTTACCCGGTGAGAGACCTCATCTCGAAACAGGCTTCCCGCTTAGATGCTTTCAGCGGTTATCCCTTCCGCAGGTCGCCAACCAGCCATGCTCCTGGCGGAACAACTGGCACACGAGAGCTGCGTCCGTCCCGGTCCTCTCGTACTAGGGACAGCTTTCCTCAAGTCTCTTCCGGCTGCAGAGGATAGGGACCGAACTGTCTCACGACGTTCTAAACCCAGCTCGCGTACCGCTTTAATGGGCGAACAGCCCAACCCTTGGGACCTGCTTCAGCCCCAGGATGCGATGAGCCGACATCGAGGTGCCAAACCTTCCCGTCGATATGGACTCTTGGGGAAGATGAGCCTGTTATCCCCGGCGTACCTTTTATCCGTTGAGCGACGGCGCTTCCACACGCAACCGCCGGATCACTATGCCCTGCTTTCGCACCTGCTCGACATGTACGTCTCGCAGTCAAGCTCCCTTGTGTCATTGCACTCAACGCCTGATGGCCGACCAGGCTGAGGGAACCTTTGGGCGCCTCCGTTACCTTTTGGGAGGCGACCGCCCCAGTCAAACTACCCATCTGGCACTGTTCCTAATCCGGATTACGGACCTAGGTTAGATTCCCAGCATAGGAAGGGTGGTATTTCAAGGTTGACTCCACGAGGGCTGGCGCCCTCGCTTCTCCGTCTCCCACCTATCCTACACAACCTATACCAAAAACCAATACCAGACTGTAGTAAAGGTGCACGGGGTCTTTCCGTCCTTCTGCAGCTAACGAGCATCTTTACTCGTACTTCAATTTCGCTGGGTCTATGGTTGAGACAGTAGGGAAGTCGTTACGCCATTCGTGCAGGTCGGAACTTACCCGACAAGGAATTTCGCTACCTTAGGACCGTTATAGTTACGGCCGCCGTTTACTGGGGCTTAGGTTCAAAGCTTCGCCCGGAGGCTAACCTTTCCCCGTAACCTTCCAGCACCGGGCAGGCGTCACAGCGTATACATCGCCTTGCGGCTTGGCACGCTGCTGTGTTTTTAGTAAACAGTCGCTTCCCCCTGGTCTGTGCCACTCCCTCGAGCTCGGGCCGCTAAGGGCCGTCACCCTATTGGAGTCGTCCTTCTCCCGAGGTTACGGACGCAATTTGCCGAGTTCCTTAACCATAGTTCACCCAATCACCTTGGTATTCTCTACCTGTCCACCTGAGTTGGTTTGGGGTACGGGCACCGAGTGAGCTCGCTAGCGGCTTTTCTCGACAGCATAGGATCAGTGACTTCACCTATAGCGGTTCGGCGTCGCGTCTCAGAGTTCATGAGGCCCGGACTTGCCTGGTCCTCCTCCTACACGCTTACCCCAGGACAACCATCGCCTGGGCTCACCTACCTTACTGTGTCCCCGCATTGCTTGCAGCCACGAGATGGGTCGATTCGACCTATTGCCCCTTCGTGGGGCGCAAGGCATCCTCTTAGCAATCTCGCTTTTGCATGGACGCGCACTTGGTGGTACCGGAATATCAACCGGTTGTGCATCGACTACGCCTGTCGGCCTCGCCTTAGCTCCCGACTTACCCTGGGAGGATTAGCCTTCCCCAGGAACCCTTGGACTTCCGGTGGAGGGGTTTCTCACCCCTCTCTCGCTACTCATACCTGCATTCGCACTCGACCGCGGTCCACGCCGGTTCACACCGACGCTTCGCACCAGGATCGACGCTCCGCTACCACGCCTGTTTACACAGACATCCGCAGTTTCGGCTCTGTACTTAAGCCCCGTTACATTGTCCGCGCAGGGCCACTCGACCAGTGAGCTGTTACGCACTCTTTCAAGGGTGGCTGCTTCTAAGCCAACCTCCTGGCTGTCTGGGCAATCCCACATCGTTTACCACTTAGTACAGAATTAGGGGCCTTAACCGGCGGTCTGGGCTGTTTCCCTTTTGTCCATCGAAGCTCATCCCCCGAGGACTCACTGCCGCACTCTAGAACCGTGGCATTCGGAGTTTGGTTGGGGTCAGTAACCTTGTAGGGCCCCTAGCCCATCCAGTGCTCTACCTCCACGGCTGAACATGCGACGCTGCACCTAAATACATTTCGCGGAGAACCAGCTATCACCGAGTTTGATTGGCCTTTCACCCCTAACCACAGGTCATCCCCTCCGTTTTCAACCGAAGTGGGTTCGCGCCTCCACGGGGTCTTACCCCCGCTTCACACTGCCCATGGCTAGATCACTCGGCTTCGGGTCTACAGCATGCGACTGAACGCCCTGTTCAGACTCGCTTTCGCTCCGGCTTCCCCTCACGGGTTAACCTTGCCACACACCGTAACTCGCAGGCTCATTCTTCAAAAGGCACGCCATCGTGACCGGCGAGGCCGAAGCCTCGCTGGCGACACTCTGACTGCTTGTAAACCAACGGTTTCAGGTACTATTTCACTCCCCTCCCGGGGTGCTTTTCACCTTTCCCTCACGGTACTAGTTCACTATCGGTCACTGACATATACTTAGCCTTACGAGGTGGTCCTCGCAGATTCACGCCGGCTTTCCCGGATCCGGCGCTACTCGGGAGATCCGATCAGAGGACAGATGAGTTTCGTGTACGGGGCCATTACCCTCTGTGGCTCGCCTTTCCAGAGCGATTCCACTACCCACTGTCTTTGTAACTCTGCGGGAGATCTGGCGCTCTCCCAATCGGTTCCCACAACCCCCAGGTGGCAACGCCGCCAGGCTTTCCACCACCAAGGTTTAGGCTCTTCCCGTTTCGCTCGCCGCTACTCAGGGAGTCGCTGTTGCTTTTCTTTCCTCGGGTTACTTAGATGTTTCAGTTCACCCGGTTCCCTCTAGCCGCCCTATGTGTTCAGACGGCAGTGACACTCCATTACGAGTGCCGGGTTTCCCCATTCGGTCATCCGCGGATCAGAGCTTAGTAGGCAGCTCCCCGCGGCTTATCGCAGCCTCTCACGACCTTCATCGGTAGTCAGTGCCAAGGCATTCACCGTTGGCTCTTAGTAGCTTGGGTTTCATTTTCATTGCATCTCGCGAAAGATGCTCGTGCTCGCTATGCAATTCTCAAGAGGCGATCCAGCGGGCGTTGAGAACGTTGACGCATGACTCAGCGCGCCCGAGGAGAGCAGTGCGATGACCGCTTCCTCAAAACGGAAGAGACGAACCCAGCGAGTGCCTTAACTTGGGAGACACTCAACGGACAACCAGCCTGAATGGCCAGCCGCTCGTTGAGATCATTCTCCTTAGAAAGGAGGTGATCCAGCCGCACCTTCCGGTACGGCTACCTTGTTACGACTTCACCCCAATCGCCAACCCCACCTTCGGCAGCTCCTTCCCCGAGGGGTTAGGCCACTGACTTCGGGTGTTGCCGACTTTCGTGGTGTGACGGGCGGTGTGTACAAGGCCCGGGAACGTATTCACCCCGGCATTGCTGATCCGGGATTACTAGCGACTCCGACTTCATGGAGTCGAGTTGCAGACTCCAATCCGAACTGAGACCGGCTTTATGGGATTCGCTCAACCTCGCGGTGTAGCAGCCCTTTGTACCGGCCATTGTAGCATGTTTGCAGCCCTGGGCATAAGGGGCATGATGACTTGACGTCATCCCCACCTTCCTCCGAGTTGACCCCGGCAGTCTCCTAAAAGTCCCCACCGTTACGTGCTGGCAATATAGGACAAGGGTTGCGCTCGTTGCGGGACTTAACCCAACATCTCACGACACGAGCTGACGACAGCCATGCACCACCTGTGCACAGCCCCGAAGGACACCATATCTCTATGGCTTTTCCGTGCATGTCAAACCCAGGTAAGGTTCTTCGCGTTGCCTCGAATTAAGCAACATGCTCCGCCGCTTGTGCGGGCCCCCGTCAATTCCTTTGAGTTTTAGCCTTGCGGCCGTACTCCCCAGGCGGGGCACTTAATGCGTTAGCTACGGCACGGAACCCGTTAAGTAGGCCCCACACCTAGTGCCCAACGTTTACGGCGTGGACTACCAGGGTATCTAATCCTGTTCGCTACCCACGCTTTCGCTCCTCAGCGTCAGTTCCGGCCCAGAGCACCGCCTTCGCCGCTGGTGTTCCTCCTGATATCTGCGCATTTCACCGCTACACCAGGAATTCCATGCTCCCCTACCGGACTCTAGTCAGCGCAGTATCGGATGGCGTCTCCGGGTTGAGCCCTGAGTTTTCACATCCGACTTACGCAACCGCCTACGAGCTCTTTACGCCCAATAAATCCGGACAACGCTCGCCCCCTACGTGTTACCGCGGCTGCTGGCACGTAGTTGGCCGGGGCTTCTTCTGCAGGTACCGTCATTTTCGTCCCTGCTGAAAGGGGTTTACAACCCGAAGGCCTTCATCCCCCACGCGGCGTTGCTGCGTCAGGCTTTCGCCCATTGCGCAATATTCCCCACTGCTGCCTCCCGTAGGAGTCTGGGCCGTGTCTCAGTCCCAGTGTGGCTGATCGTCCTCTCAGACCAGCTACCCGTCGTTGCCTTGGTAGGCCGTTACCCCACCAACAAGCTGATAGGCCGCGAGGCCCTCCCGGAGCACCGGAGCATTTCCTCGGTTGGCCATGCGACCATCCGGGGGCATCCGGTATTAGCCAGAGTTTCCCCTGGTTATCCCGGTCTCCGGGGCAGGTTCCTCACGTGTTACTCACCCGTTCGCCACTCGACAACGGCCCGAAGGCCGCTGCCTCGTTCGACTTGCATGTGTTAAGCACGCCGCCAGCGTTCGTCCTGAGCCAGGATCAAACTCTCCGTCGAGATCTCCGGCGCCGGCCGAGGCCGGGCCATCGATCGGGTTGCTCGGCTGCCCCCCGCCGAGGCGGGTGCGTGAGCGGCCTTGCGTTTCAGAGAGCCGGCCCCTCCGCTTGGGTGCGGTGGGGCCTTTCGGCTCTCCCGGCGCCGAGGCGCCGGGCGGTCCGGCAGGCACGCCGGACCGTTGTCTTGACGGACATCGCCTCGAGCCACGCAGCCCGAGCCGACGCCCGCACTCGCTATGCGTCCGTCTCTTCCGTTTTCAAGAAGCAATCTCCTGCCGACGCCGTTTGCGGACCGGGCGAACCGGGCCGATAGCACCGAAGGCACTGCAAACCCGGCCGCGCCCCGAAGGACCCTGCCGGGTGGACCCGAGACACTACCGGCCGTGACTACCGAACACAACCGCCCGACGAGCCTGGCGCATCCGATCGGGCGCGACCGCGCCGACGGGATCAGTCGACCAGCAGGAGGTGGCGGTGGCGTCGGCCCCGCTGCAGCAGCGCATAGCGGTCGTCCACTAGGTCGACGCGGTCGACGGGCGAGCCGACCCTCTGGCCGTTGACACGGATGGCGCCGGATGTGATCGTGCGGCGGGCATCGGAGCGCGAGGAGCACACCCCGGAGGCCACCAGGGCGTCCACCACCGGCTCACTGCCCAGCGCCGACGCTTCCATCACGGTCTCGGGCACGATGCCCCGCACCGCTTCGAGCCGAGCGGCCGACAGCACCGGCTCGCCGAACAGCACCTCGGCCGCGAGGCGGGCCTGCTCGGTGGCCGCGGCCCCGTGCACCAGGGTGCAGACCTCATCGGCGAGGGCGCGCTGGGGGCCGCGCTCGTGGGGGGCCGAGGCGTGAGCGGCCATGATCTCAGCCACCTGGGCCAGCGGCAGCAGGGTGAGCTGGAGCAGCAGCCGCTCGACGTCGCCATCGTCGGTGTTGACGAAATACTGGTGCAGCTCGAAGGGCAGGGTGCGCTCAGCATCGAGCCACACGGTGCCGTCGGCTGTCTTTCCGAACTTGGCGCCGTCGGCCCGGGTCATCAGCGGCCAGGTCAGGCCGTGGGCCACGGCCCCGCTGCGGCGCCGGATCAGATCGATGCCGGCGGTGATGTTGCCCCACTGGTCGGACCCGCCGAGCTGCAGCCGGCAGCGGTGATGCTCGTGCAGCCACCAGAAGTCGAAGGCCTGCAGCAGCATGTAGCTGAACTCGGTGTAGGAGATGCCGTGCTCGCCCTCCATGCGGCTGCGCACCGAGTCCTTGGCCGCCATCTGGTTGACGGTTGCGTGCTTGCCCACGTCGCGCAGGAAGTCGATGAGCGTCACCGACTCGGTCCAGTCGAAGTTGTTGACGAGGCGGGCCGCGCTGTCGCCTGAGAAGTCGAGCAGCCCCCGCAGCTGCGCCGAGATGGCCGACACGTTGGCGTCGAGCGTGTCGGCGTCGAGCAGGTTGCGCTCGTCGGAGCGTCCGCTGGGGTCGCCGATCATGCCGGTGGCGCCGCCGACGAGCGCCAGCGGACGATGGCCCGCCTGCTGGAAGCGCCGCAGCGCCAGCACGCCGACGAGATGCCCGACATGCAGGCTGTCGGCGCTGGGATCGATGCCGAGGTACAGCGTGACCGGCCCCGAGTCGAGCAGTTCCCGCAACCCAGCCTCGTCGGTGTGTCCGTGCACCAGCCCCCGCGCCCGCAGGTCGTCGAACAGGTCACCCATGACTGACGACTCCGGCCCCTCTCACGCACACCTGCCTTTGTGCATCCACGCCACAGTCAAGACGACCGCGTCGACGCCGATGATAACCATTCACGCTGTGCCCGAGAATCCCAGGCAGTCCCCCTACAGGATCATGACCGCGGGCACTAGGCGCTGGCGCACCGGGTCTACGGCCAGCCCGAGGCCCTCCAGGGTGTAGGCCCCGAGCAGCACCGGCCCTCGGTCTGCACCGAAGACCACCACCGTGTTCACGGTGTCGCCGTTCACGGTGGCTCGGACCTCGCCGAATGCGCCTTCGATTGTCGCTCCGTCAGCAAGCACGAAACGGCGCAGTCCTCTCGGCTCAACTCCCAGCTCGCGCAGCTTTGCGCCGGGGACGACCGAATAGGCCGCTGTTGTGTCCACGGTGGCCTCGACCTCGAGCGAGCGTCGGCCGTCAAGGGTCTCAACCTTCAAGGGGCACTTGAACATTCCCATCACAATCTCCTGTCGCAAGTCGGCTCCAAGCGAACGGCTTACCATAGCAATGCACAGCACTTCAATACCTCTAGTTGACTCTTGGATACATCGGAGTGGAGGCGACGCCGCTTCGTGGCCGACAGCAAGCAGAATGTCAAAGATGCACCGTGCTCCGGTCCCGCTTGTGGCCTCGCTCGTCGCGGTCGTGGTGCTGGCGGCGGGGTGCTCTTATGAGCTGCGCGATGTGAGCTTCGATGTGGAGGAGCTGGTCACCGCGCAGTCGTCGCGCGTGTACGACCGCCACGGGGTGCTCATCACCGAGCTGAGGGGCGAGCAGCGCCGCACCGATGTGACCGACATCGCGCTGGTCCCCGAAGTGGTCCGCAATGCGGTGGTCGCCATCGAGGACGAGCGCTTCTACGAGCACGACGGGGCCGACCTCAAGGCCATCCTGCGGGCGGCCCGCAGCAACGTGGCCGCGGGCGGGATCAGCCAGGGCGGATCGACCATCACCCAGCAGTACGTGGGCAACGTGTTCCTCGACCGCTCCGAGGAGACCCTGACCCGCAAGATCGAAGAGTTCTTCATGGCTCGGCGCTTCGAGCAGTCGTTCACCAAGGACTTCATCCTGCTGCGCTACCTGAACTGGGTGTACTTCGGCAACGGTGCCTACGGGATCGAGGCCGCGGCCCGACAGTACTTCGGCGCCCCCGCCTGCGAGCTGGCCGCGACCGCGGCCGAGCGGGGCAGCGAAGCCTGCCTGAAGGTGACCGAGCTCACCCTGGAGCAGGCCGCGCTGCTGGCCGGGCTGATACAGCGTCCCAGCGCCTTCGATCCCTACCGCAACCCCCAGGACGCCCGGCGCCGCCGCAACCTGGTGCTGGACCGGATGCTGTTCAACGGGTTCATCACCATCGACGAGCACGACCGGGCCTACAACGAGCCGATCGTGCTGATCGAGGACATCCCGATCCTGGAGGAGCGCTACCCGGCCGCCCACTTCGTGGAGGACGTGAAGCAGTGGTTCCTCGACAATCCGGCCTTCGGGCCCACACGCGAGTACCGCACCCAGCGCCTGTTCGAGGGGGGCCTCGACATCCACACCACCATCGACCTGGGCCTTCAGGCCGGCGCCGAGGCCGCGGTGGAGGCGATCCTTCCCAACAACGGGGCCAATCCCGACGCCGCGGTGACGGTGCTGGGGCTGGGCGGCAGCGAGGACGGCCATGTGCTGGCCATGGTCGGCGGACGCGACTTCTTCGGCGACGACACCGACGCCAAGTTCAACCTGGCCAGCGGCAAGGGCCGCCAGGCCGGATCGGCGATGAAGCCGATCGCGCTGGCCACCGCCTTGACCCGCGGCTACACCGTGGCCAAGACCTACGACGCCCCCGACGAGATCGAGATCGACCGCCCCGACGTGTGCGGGCCGCTGTGGACCATCCGGGGCGGGCTGGGCTCGGAGCCCGAGGCGCCGGTCAGCGCCGATCTGATAGAGGCCACCCAGCGCTCGATCAACACGGTGTACGCCCAGCTGATGGTTGACGTCCGCCCCGCCAACTTCGTGACCATGGCCGAGAGGCTCGGGCTGGAGCCCAGCCGCATCGCGCCGGTGTGCGCCGGGGTGCTGGGCACCGAGGACGTCAACACCGTGGAGCTGGCCACGATGTTCTCCACCTTCGCCCGCTCCGGGCGGCGGGTGGAGCCGACGCTGGTGACCAGCATCATCAGGCCCGACGGCACCGCCCTGTACCGCCACGTCTCCGACTCGGTGCCCGTGCTCGACTCCGCGGTCGCCAACCAGATCAACTGGGTGCTCCAGGGTGCCATCACCCAGGGAACCGGTCACCGGGCGGCCATCGACCGGCCGGCCGCGGGCAAGACGGGCACGGCCCAGAACTACGCCGACGCCACCTTCGTGGGCTACACCCCGCAGCGGGCCGCGGCGGTGTGGGTCGGCTTCCCCGACGCCCAGATCCCCATGGTTCCCCCGGCCACCGACATCAGAGTGGCGGGCGGCACCTATCCGGCCCAGATCTGGCGAGAGGTCATGCTGGCCGCGCACCAGGGCATACCCGCCGTGGCACTGCCCCCTCCCCCGCCCAGCGCGCCCGCACCGCCCACCGCCCCGCCGCCACTCGACTCGGTGGAGATCCCCGACCTGGTGGGCCGGAACTTCGATGGCGAGTTGCTGGCGGCGGAGCTGGACGAGCTCACGCTCGGGCTGGCCGCGGTGGAGGTTGCCACCGCCGAGTTCGAGGCGGGGACGATTATCGGGCAGGCCCCCGCGGCGCTCTCGCAGCAGCGGGGCGGGATCACGGTCACGGTGGAGGTGGCGGCCGCGCCCGCGCTGCCGGCGATCATCGCGGTGCCCGACGTGGTCGCTCTGAGCGAGGCCGAGGCGCGCGGGGTGCTGGCTGCGGCCGAGCTGGGCGTGGAGGTGCATGTCGAGCCGTTCTTCGACGAGGAGGCCGAGCGCTTCGGCGGCGATCCCGGCGTGGTGTGGCAGCAGTCGCCGGGGGCCGGCGCCGCGGTGGAGCCGGGCAGCTCGGCCGAGATATGGGTGAACCCCGACCCATGAGGGACCGGTGGCGGCGGCTAGGCCGGTGGCTGGCCGGGCTGTTCATAGTCGGCAGCTTCGTGTTCTGGGCCTGGGCGTTCTCGCCGTGGGCTCGCACCGAGAACCCGGCCCGACTCGACGACCGCGACTTCGTCCAGTGGGCCGACCAGCGCTGCGAGGCGGCCCAGACCGCCATCGCGGCGGTGCCCACCGCCCGCCAGGCCGCTTCACGGGCCGAGCGGGCCGACCAGGTGGACACCGCCACCGACGAGGTCGAGATACTGGTGGCCGATCTGCGGCGGCGGATCGAGACCTCGCTGGCGGCGCCGGTTGCCGAGGACGGGCCGACGGACGCGGCCCTGCTGAGCGACTGGCTGGCCGACTGGGACGTGTACCTGGCCGACCGCCGCAGCCACGCCACCAGGCTGCGCACCGCGGATGACGACACCGATGACCGGGAGCTGCGCTTCCTGCTGGTGGACATGACCGAGGGCAGCACCTACACCGAGCGGATGGACGGCTTCTCCCGCCTCAACAACATGGACAACTGCCAAGTCCCCGGCGACGTGTAACTTCGGCTAGCGACGGGAGAGGTCGGCGGCGCCTTCGATGTGGAATCGCCAGGGCAGGTCGGTGCCGTTGCTGAGACCGATCCTGGTGGTGACGGCGGGGCCTTGCGGGGGCGGCTGGCCGTCGTCGACGATGGTGACTCTCCGGTCGGCGGTTGGTAGATCGGCGCCGTCAAGGTCGCCGTCTATGCCGAGGGCCTGGGTTAGCTTGGCCGGGCCGCTACACAGGTCGCGGTGGCGGCGAGCGGCCGGGCCGCGGGCTGCGTACATGGCACCAATGCCTCGCAGCGGCGTCAATGCCCGCAGCAGCACCGCCGCAGCCACGCCGTCGGTCTCGGCCACCACGTTGGCGCACCAGTGCATGCCGTAGGTGAAGTACACGTAGAGCCGGCCCGGCGGGCCGAACATGGTGGCGTTGCGGTTGGTCCTGCCCCGGAATCCGTGGCTGCCGGGGTCGTCGGCGCCCCGGTAGGCCTCGGCCTCCACGATCCGCCCGGCCCGGCCGTCGGGAGCGACCAGCACCTTGTTGAGCAGGTCGGGCGCAACCTCGAGCGCGTCGCGGGCGTAGAAATCCCGGCCGAGACGCTTGGCGCGGCCCGCCACGCAGGCATCGCGGTCGTGGGAGTGCCTTCCGTGGTGCTTGGCGTTCACCCCAGATCGGCCGCGTCGGACTCGATGCGCTGCTGGAATCGCTCCATCTGGGCGGCTACCGCCTCGGGGCCGCCTGCTCCGTGGGTTGCGCGACGGGTCACCGAGGCGCCCGGCTCGAGCAGTTCCGCGGCTTCTGGGCCGAACCCGTCGGCGGCGGCTACCAGGTCGGCCAGCGATCCCTCGCCCGCCAGCGAGCGCCGAACCAGGCCGGCCACCGCAGCGTGGGCCTCCCGGAAGGGCGTGCCCCGTGCTACCAGCCATTCGGCCAAGTCGGTGGCCGCGGCATAGGGCGACGAGGCGGCCTCGGCCATGCAGTCGGTGTCGAAGCGGGCGGTGGACAGCAGGCCGTCGAGCGCGGCCAGCGTCAGCCGGACGGTGTCGACCGCGTCGAACAGGGGCTCCTTGTCCTCCTGGAGATCCTTGGCGTAGGCCAGCGGCAAACCCTTGAGTGTCGCCAGCAGCCCGGTCAGGTGCCCGATGAGACGTCCGGCCTTGGCCCGAGCCAGCTCAGCCACATCGGGGTTCTTCTTCTGGGGCATCATCGACGAGCCGGTGGCGTAGGCGTCGTCGAGCTCGACGAAGCCGAACTCAGACGACGACCAGATCACCAGCTCCTCGCCCATCCGGCTCAGATGCACCCCCAGCACCGCCAGCGCGTAGAGGGCGTCGGCGACGAAGTCGCGGTCGGCGACCGCGTCGAGGCTGTTGTCGAACACGGCCGCGAATCCGAGGTCGGCCGCGGTCTGGGCCGGATCCAGCGGCAGCGACGACCCGGCCAGCGCGCCCGCGCCCAGCGGCGACACGTCGGCCCGGCGGCGGGCCTCGGCCAGCCGCTCGATGTCGCGGGCCAGCGCCCAGCCGTGGGCCAGCAGATGGTGGGCCAGCAGCACCGGCTGGGCCTGCTGGAGGTGGGTGTAACCGGGCAGCAGCGCATCGCCTGCGTCGGCGGCCCGGTGCAGCAGCGTCCGCTGCAGCCCGAGCACGCCTTGAGCGACATCGTCGAGCGCGGCCCGGGTCCAGAGCCGCAGATCGGCGGCCACCTGGTCGTTGCGGCTGCGGCCGGTGTGGAGCTTGGCTCCGGCCGGGGCCAGTTCGGTGACCCGCCGCTCCACCGCGGTGTGGATGTCCTCGTCGCCGGGCGCGACAACGAAGCGTCCCTCGGCCATCTCCGACTCGACGACATCGAGGGCATCGCAGATGGCGTCGCGCTCGTCTTCGGTGATCAACCCGACCGAGGCCAGCATCGTGGCGTGGGCGCGCGACCCCGCGATGTCCTCGCGGAACATCCGGCGATCGAATCCGAAGCTGTCACCGACAGCCCGCAGCGCGTCGGCGGGATCGCCGTCGAAGCGGCCATGCCACAGCGTCGCGGAGTCGTCCATGGCTAACCCCCTGTCACGGCCTTCTCGGCCTGTTTGCGGGCCAGGTTGCGCAGCCGCAGCGCGTGCAGCGCGATGAAACCGGTGGCGTCGGCCTGGTCGTAGGCGCCCTCGTCGTCCTCGAAGGTCACCGTCTTGTAGTCGAACAGCGAGTCGTCGGAGCGGCGCCCGGCGATGTCCACGTTGCCCTTGTAGAGCCGCACCCGGACCTCGCCGTTCACGCTGGTCTGGCTGTAGTCGATAGCGGTTTGCAGCATCCTGCGCTCCGGGCTCCACCAGTAGCCGTTGTAGATCAGCTCGGCGTAGCGGGGCATCAACTCGTCCTTGAGATGGGCCACCTCCCGGTCGAGGGTGAGCGACTCGATGGCCCGGTGGGCCCGCAGCATGATCGTGCCGCCCGGCGTCTCATAGGCGCCCCTGCTCTTCATGCCCACGTAGCGGTTCTCCACGATGTCGATGCGCCCGACTCCGTTGGCCGCGCCCAGCTCGTTGAGGGCGGTCAGCACCTGGCCGGGGCTCATGGGCCGGCCGTCGACGGCCACGATGTCGCCGCCCGCGAAGGTCAGGTCCACGTAGGTCGCCTCGTTGGGGGCGGCCTGCGGGCTCACCGACCACAGCCACATCTCGGCGGGGGGCTCGTACCAGGGATCCTCCAGCGGCCCGCCCTCGTAGGAGATGTGGAGCATGTTGGCGTCCATCGAGAACGGCGACTCGGCGCCCCGCTTGCGCTCGATGACGATGCCGTGGTCGGCCGCGTAGGCCATGAGCGACTCCCGGGAGCCCAGATCCCACTCCCGCCAGGGCGCGATAACGGTGATGTCGGGCTTGAGCGCGTAGGCGCCGAGCTCGAAGCGGACCTGGTCGTTGCCTTTGCCGGTGGCGCCGTGGCTGATGGCGTCGGCGCCAGTCATCGCCGCGATCTCGACCAGCCGCTTGGCGATGAGGGGCCGGGCGATGGACGTGCCCAGCAGGTACTCGCCCTCGTAGAGCGCGTTGGCCCGGAACATCGGGAACACGAAGTCGCGGGCGAACTCCTCGCGCAGATCCTCGATGAAGACGTCTTCGGGGGCGACGCCCATGGCCAGGGCCTTGGCCCGAGCCGGCTCGATCTCGTCGTTCTGGCCGATGTCGGCGGTGAAGGTGACCACCGTGGCCCCGTGGGTCTCCCGCAGCCAGTGCAGGATGATCGACGTGTCGAGCCCGCCCGAGTAGGCCAGCACCACCTTGGAGACAGGCGCGGATACGGACGCGGCGCCGGACGGTGCGGCTTGCGGTGTGCTCATCGAATGCCTCGCAGACATGTTGTGGTCATGCTGTGGTCAACTTGTTCTGGGTTACTTGTCGAGGCCGGCCAGGTCCCGCAGGCGGTCGGCCAGCTGCGAGCCCGGCGTGCCGTCGGCGGCCACCACGATCAGCGAGTCATCGCCGGCCACCGTCCCGAGCACCTCGGCCAGACCGGCCCGGTCGAGGGCGGAGGCCACCACATGGGCCGAGCCGGGCGGGGTCCGCACCACCGCCAGGTTGCCCGAGGCGCCGATGTCGGCCACCCAGTCGCCCATCACCCTGCGCAGATGGTCCTCGGGAGCGATCTGATCGACGGGATGCTCGGGAATGGCGTACACCGTTCCCCCGCCCGCAACCCGGACCTTGACCGCGCCCAGCCCGTCGAGATCGCGCGACACCGTGGCCCGGGTGGCGGACACGCCCGCCGCTGCCAGCAGGTCGACGAGCTGCTGCTGGCTGGCCACCGCGTGCTCGCCGAGCAGCCGACAGATGAGATGGCGGCGGCTGGTCTTGCTCATGCCTCGGCCTGTTCCATCAGCCACAGCAGCAGGCCCCGGGCCGCGTGCATCCGGTTGGCGGCCTGCGGCCACACCCGGCTCTGGGGACCGTCGATCACCTTGGCGTCGACCTCCTCGCCCCGGTGGGCGGGCAGGCAGTGCAGGAACACCGCGCCCGGCGCAGCCTGGGTCATCAGCCTCCGGTTCACGGTGAACCCGGTGAAGTCCTGGCGGCGCTGGGCTGCCTCCTCCTCCTGACCCATTGAGGCCCACACGTCGGTGTAGACGACATCGGCGCCACGCACCGCCTCGACCGGCTTGTCGACCTGGACCGGCTCGCAGCCGCATTGGCGCATCGGCCTCAAGTCCGACTCGCTGAACTCGTAGCCCGACGGGCTGGCGATGCGCAGGGCGACGCCCGACAGCCCGGCCGCGTAGGCCAGCGAGCGGGCCACGTTGTTGGCGTCGCCGACGTAGGCCAGCTTCAGACCCTCCAGATGGCCCATCTCGTCTCGCATGGTCAGCAGGTCGGCCACCGCCTGGGTGGGGTGGGCGTGGTCGCTGAGCAGGTTGACGACCGGAACCCCGCTCACCGCCGCCATCCGCTCCACCGTGCTGTGGGCGAACACCCTGGCTCCGATCACTGCGCTGTAGCAGCCCATGGTGCGGGTCACGTCCTCGACGCTCTCGCGCTGGTCGAGGCCGACCTCGGCCGCGCCGATGTACACCGGGTGGCCGCCGAGGCGCACCACCGCCATCTCGGTGGCGCTGCGGGTGCGGGCCGAGGGCTTCTCGAACAGCAGCGCCGCGCCCAGGCCGGCCAGCACCTGGGGCGGCTCGGGGTCGCTCGCCAGGTTGAGGATCCGGGCGAGCTCGCTCGGCGTCAAGTCGTCGACGTCTAGGAAGTGACGCATCTGAACTCCTTAGCTATTTTCAAGGACCGAGGCGAGGATGGCGCAGCCCTCGGCGAGCTGCTCGTCGGAGAGCACGAACGGCGGGGCTAGCCGCAGCGCCGTGGGGGTCACGCCGTTCACCACCAGCCCCTGTTCCAGGCAGGCTGCGGAGATGTCCTTGGCGCTGCGCTGAGCGGTGACGCGATCGGACAGTTCCACGGCTAGCAGCAGCCCTCGGCCCCGCACGCTGTCCACACCGTCGATCGCACTGAGTTGATCCCGCAGGGCGTCGCCGAGGCGCCGGGCCGCCGCGGGAGCGTCCATGGCCTGCAGTTCGGCGAGCACGGCCCGGGCCGCGGCCAGCGCCAGCGGCTGGCCCGCGAAGGTGGAGCCGTGATCGCCGGGACCGAAGGCGGCGGCCGGCTCGGACCGGGCCCAGACCGCTCCGGTGGGCACACCGTTGCCGAGCGCTTTGGCTACCGCCACGATGTCGGGCTGCACCCCGGCGTGCTGATAGCCGAACCATCGTCCGGTGCGGGCCAGACCGGTCTGGATCTCGTCCATCACCAGCAGGATGCCGCGCTCGTCGCACACCCGCCGCACCGCCCGCAGATACTCGTCGCCGGCGGGCACCACCCCGCCCTCGCCCTGCACCGACTCGAGCAGCACCGCGCCCACGGAGGGGTCGAGCGCGGCCTCGAGCGCATCGACGTCGTCGAAGGGCACATGGCGGAAGCCCTCCGGCATGGGCGCGAAGGGCTCGTGTTTAGAGGGCTGACCGGTGGCCGCCAGCGCAGCCAGCGTGCGGCCGTGGAACGACCCGTAGGCGCTCACCACCCGGTGCCGGCCCCGGCCCTGGTGCTTGCGGGCCAGTTTGAGGGCGGCCTCGACCGCCTCGGCGCCCGAGTTCTGGAACAGGACCCTTCCCGGCTCGGTGTCGCCGCCGGGACCGGACCGGATCAGCCGGTCGAGCGTCTCCACCACCTCGGCCGTCGGCTGGTTGGCGAAGAGGTTGGAAGTATGTATCAGCGTGGCCGCCTGGGCGGCGACCGCCTCGGTGACGGCCGGGTGGGCGTGGCCCAGCCCGGTCACCGCCAGCCCGCACAGGAAGTCGAGATAGCGGCTGCCTCGGTCGTCCCACAGCTCGGCGCCGTCGCCGCGCACGAAGGTCACCGGCGGGGTGCCGTAGTTGTTCATCAGCGTGGCTCTGGTCACGGTCAGCCCTCCCCGACTTGCCGGCCGGCGGTAGTGGCGAGTGTTGATCCAGTCGCCGCGGTTCTGGTCACGGTCAGCCCTCCCCTCCCCCCGCCTTCTCGGCTGATCCGTCGTCGGCTGATTCGTCGTCGGCTGATTCGCTGCCGGCGGTGATCATCGTGCCTATGCCGGCGTCGGTGAACAACTCGAGCAGCACTACGTGGCGGATCCGGCCGTCGAGCATGTGGGCCGAGCCCGCGCCTGCGAGCACCGCGTCGACGCAGGCCCTGGCCTTGGGGATCATTCCGCCCTGCACCGCGCCCGAGGAGATCATGGCGTCCACCTCGGCGACCGTGGCCCGCTGGACCAGCGAAGAGGCGTCGGCGGGATCAGCGAGCAGGCCGGCCACGTCGGTCAAGTACACGACCTTGGCCGCGCCGAGCGCGCCGGCGAGCGCGGCGGCCATGGTGTCGGCGTTGATGTTGTAGGCCTGGCCGTCGGCGTCGGCGCCGATCGAGGAGACCACCGGGATGATGTCCTCGGCCACCAGCCGCTCGATGACGCTGGGGGTGACCTCGGCGATGTCGCCGACGAACCCAAGAGCCGGGTCGCGGGGCACGGCGGTGACGAGGCGACCGTCCTCACCGGAGAGCCCCAGAGCCGCTCCCCCGCCGGCGTTGATGGCGCTGACGATGTCGCGCCCGACCTTGCCCACCAGCACCATCCGGGCCACTTCGAGGGTCTCCGCGTCGGTGACCCGCAGTCCGTCGCGGAACTCGCTCTGCTTGCCCAGCCTCCGCAGGTGCTCGCCGATCTGGGGGCCGCCGCCGTGGACCACCACCGGATGCAGCCCCACCGAGCGCACCAGCACTATGTCTCGGGCGAACGAGGCAGCCAGATCGGGGTCGGTCATGGCGTGGCCGCCGTACTTGACGACCACCACCGCGCCCCGGAACCGCCGGATGTAGGGCAGCGCCTCGACCAGGGCCCGAGCCCGCCGCTCCGGCTCGAAGCCGTGCGAGGCGTCGCTCCCGTCGGGGGGATTGGGCGTGCCTGTTCTCATGTCCGGTACCCCAGGGCAAGGCCGAGTCTGCCAGCCGACATGGCCGGTTGAGAAGGCCGGGGCGCGGTGCTCATGTCCGGTACCCCGCGTTGATGTCGATGTAGCCGTGAGTCAGGTCGCAGGTCCAGATCGTGCCTTCGCCGTGTCCGACGCCGACATCGATCCGAAGCTTGATCTCGTCTCGCAGCAGGTGCTCGGTCGCCCGCTCCTCGCTATAGCCGGGGTGAGGCACGCCGTGGCCGGCGCACTGCTCGTCGCCGATCCAGATGCTGAGCCGGTCCCGATCAGCCCGCTGGCCGGCCTTGCCCACCGCGGCCACGATCCGGCCCCAGTTGGCGTCGGAGGCGGCCAGCGCCGTCTTGACCAGCGGTGAGTCGGCCACCGCCCGAGCGATGGCCCGGGCTGCGTCGTCGTCGGCCGCGCCGGTGACGGTGACGGCCACGAACTTGGTGGCCCCCTCACCGTCGCGCACGATCTGATGGGCCAGATCCAACATGACCTCGTCGAGCGCGTCCTGGAATGCCGCGGTGTGCTGATCGGCCCGGTGCTGCGCCGCGCCGGTAGCGGCCAGCAGGACGGTGTCGCTGGTGGAGGTGTCGGAGTCGACGGTGATGCGGTTGAAGCTCTGCTCCACCGAGGCGGCCAGGCACTCCTGAGCGGCCGCGGCGTCGATGGCCAAGTCGGTGAACACGAACGCCAGCATGGTGGCCATGTCGGGGGCGATCATGCCGCTGCCCTTGGCGATGCCGGCCACATGGGCGCTCGAGCCCGCCACCTGAGCCGAGGCGCCCTTGGGGAACGTGTCAGTGGTGCCGATGGCATCGGCCGCCGCCTTCCAAGCCTGGCGGTCAGGGGCGGACAAGCCGGCGACGAGTTCGGGCAGCGCGGCGTCGATGCGCTCGACGGGCAGGTTCTCGCCGATCACGCCGGTGGAGGCGACCAGCACCTCATGAGCCTGGGCGTCGAGCGCTCCGGCCACGGACGCGGCGGTGTGCTCGGCGGCGCGGTATCCGGCCGCGCCGGTGAAGGCGTTGGCGTTGCCCGAGTTGACGATGATGGCCCGGCCCCGCCCCTCGTCGGCGGCCAGCGCGTGCCGGCACCAATCGACCGGCGCGGCGGTGCACAGCGACCGGGTGAAGACGCCGGCCACGGTGGTGCCGGGCGCCAGTTCGGCCAGCATCACGTCGTGGCGGCCCGAGTAGCGGATCCCGGCCGCGGCAGTGGACAGCCTTAGACCGCCGACAGCCGCCATGTCGGGGAACGCCGCTGGCGCCAGCGGGGAGATCGCGGTCTTGGTCGCGGACATCGCTTACGGGTAGACGCCGGCCGCGGCCAGGCCGGCGGTCTCATCGATGCCCAGCGCCAGGTTGGCGCACTGCACGGCCTGGCCCGAGGCGCCCTTGACCAGATTGTCGAGCGCGGCGAGCACCATCACCCAGCCGGTGCGGGGATCGGCCCGGGCGGTGAGGTGGACGCTGTTGGATCCCAGCGTGGCCTTGGTGGACGGCGACCGCTCGCTCACCACCACGAACGGCTCGCCGCGGTAGGCGTCGGCCAGCAGGTCTAGGACCTCGTCGCTGCCGGCGGCGCCCGTACCTGCCGCGGGCCGGGCGTAGCAGGTGGCCAGGATGCCCCGGTTCATGGGGGCCAGGTGAGGGGTGAACAGCAACTGCACGTCGGTGCCGGCGCAGCGCGACACCGCCATCTCGATCTCCGGAGTGTGCCGGTGGTTGAGGAGCCCGTAGGCGGTGAAGTCCTCGTCCACCGCGCAGAAGGTGGTGTTCGCCTTTGGCGGCCGGCCCGCGCCCGACACCCCGCTGGCCGCGTCGACGATGATGCCGGTCGGTTCCACCGCACCGGCGGCCACCAAAGGGGCCAGCGCCAGCGCGGCCGCGGTCACGTAGCAGCCCGGCGCGGCCACCAGCTCGGCACCCCCGAGAGTGTCGCGGAATAGCTCGGGAAGGCCGAACACGAATTCGTCCAGCAGCTCCGGGGCGGTGTGCTCTTCGCCGTACCACACCGGGTAGAGGCCAGGGTTGTCGAGCCTGAAGTCGGCGGCCAGGTCGACTATGTGATCAACGTCACCGCGCAGCTCGGCCGCCACCGACTGCGACGCTCCGTGGGGCAGCGCGCAGAAGGCCAGGTCGCAGCCCGCGGCCACGCCCGGCCCATAGGGCACGTACCGCTTGTCGCCACAGACCGCCGCCAGGCTCGGATACAGCTCGGCGATCTCTCGCCCGGCCATCGAGTCGCCCGTGGCCACCGCCACGTCGAGATCGGGATGGGAAGCGCAGATCCGCAGCAGCTCCGCCCCGGTGAACCCCGACGCGCCGATAACAGCCACCCTGTGCATCCCGCCAGACTAGCAAGTCAGACCCTGGCTTGCAACTATGTGCATGTCTAAGAGAAGATTTGTGTTAGTCAGGATCGGAGGGTGGCACCGGTGCGACGGGTTGTCTCGTCTATGCAGCGCTGGCGGATCTGGGCTACGTCGGCGTCGGTGAGGGTGCGGTCCGGGGCCTGGAAGCGCAGCCGGTAGGCGAGGCTGCGCGAGCCTTCGGCCACGCCGGGGCCCCGGTAGGCGTCGAACAGCTCGATGCGGGCCAGCAGCGGGCCGGCCGCGGCTCGCAGAGTCCGCTCCACCTGGGCTGCGGCCACTTCCTCGGGCACCGTGAAGGCCAGATCGACATCGCTGGGCGGGTACTTGCTGACCGGACGGTAGCGGCGCCGGGTTCGGGGGCCGTTGAGCACCTCCTGCAGATCAAGCTGCAGCCACGCCACCCGGCCGGCGACGCCGCAGGCCTCCAGCACCTCGGGGTCGACCTCCCCCACCGCGCCGCGGCTCCGTCCGGCTACCACCACCTCCGCCGATCGGGTGGGATGCAGGCCCGGCGGCGATGCCTGGCGCAACTCTGCCGCGGGCAAGGCCAGCGCCTCGGCCAGCAGGTCGAACACGGCCACCGCGGCCGGGGCCTCCTCGCCCGACAGGGCCACGGCCAGGAACTCCCGCTCATCGGGCAGCAGCCCATCGCCGGGGGCGGGCAGGTAGACGTGGCCGATCTCGAACAGCCGCACGTCGCCGCTGAAATGGCGCTGGTTGTAGGCCACCGCCGCCAACTGGCCGGGCAGCAGGGAGGTTCTCAGCACCGACTCACGGTCGTCGACCGGATTGGCGAGAGTGATTCCGTCCTCGGGCAGGCCGACCGCGGCCAGTGCCCCCGGCGCCACGAACGGCATGGGCTGGGTCTCGGAGCAGCCGGCGCCCACCAGCACGTCACGCACGAGGCGGCGGTCCCGCTGATAGCCCGACAGTCCCCCGGCCTCGTTGCCGGTGGGCACGGTGCGCTCGATGTTCTCGTATCGGTGGAGCCGGGCCACCTCCTCGGCGACGTCGGTCTCGGTGGCGGTGTCCCAGCGCCACGTCGGGATGGTCACCTCCAGCGCGGCGTCGCCGGCCGGGGCCGCTCCGAAGCCGATGGAGCGCAGATGATCGGCCATCTGCTCGGCGCTCAGGCCGGTGCCGAGCAGGCGGTTGACCCTGGCCGGGCGCACCCGCAGCGGGCCGCGGTCGGGCAGGTCGCCCCGCTCGTCGATCATGCCATCGGCGACCTCGGCGCCCAGCTCGGTCGCCAGCTGCACGAAGCGGTTCATGCAGCGCTCGACGTTGTAGCCCCAGTCGGCGCCCCGCCGGAAGCGGGTGGCAGCCTCGCTGGACAGGTTGAGCCGCTTGGCGGTGCGCGAGATCGACGGCGGATCCCACCACGCCATCTCGACCAGCACCTCGGAGGTGTCGGCGTCGATCTCGGTGGAGGCGCCGCCCATCACCCCGGCGATGCCGATCACGTTGTCGTCGCCGTCGGCGATCACGCCGTCGCCCTCGGCCAGGGATCGGTGCACGCCGTCGAGGGTCTGGATCGACTCGCCGCGGCGGGCCCGCCGGACCCGGATGCGGGCCCCCGCCACCCGTGCCAGGTCGAAGGTGTGGCTGGGCTGGCCCAGCTCGAGCATCACGTAGTTGGAGATGTCGACCACCGCGTTGATGGGCCGCATCCCCAGCGCAGTCAGCCGCTGCGCCAGCCACGGCGGCGACGCACCCTGTGGGGCGTTGCGCAGCACCCGCCCCACGAAGCGTCCGCACAGGGTCGGGTCGACGATCTCCACCGCCGCCAACTCGGTGATGTGGGCGCCGGAGGCGACGGTGGACCAGTCGGGCGGCTCGAAGGCCACGCCCAGGCCGGCGGCCAGGTCGCGGGCCACTCCCATCACCGACAGGGCGTCGGGGCGGTTGGCCCCCACGTCAAGGTCCCACAGCACGTCGGGTGCCATGCCGAGGGCCTCGGCCAGCGGCAGGCCCAAAGCGGCACCGTCGGCGACCCGGTCGTTGAGGATCATGATGCCGTCGGCGTCGTCGCCCAGCTCGAGCTCGGCCGCCGAGCAGCACATCCCCTCCGACGGCTGGCCCCGCATCTTGCGGCGGGCTATCTCCAGCCCGCTCGGCATCACCGTTCCCACCCGGGCCAGGGGCACCAGATCGCCGACGGCCATGTTGAAGGCCCCGCAGCACACCTGCAGGGTCGAGCCCGAACCGTCGTCCGCCTCGACCAGCTGGATGCGGTCGGCGTCGGGGTGGGGGCGCAGATCCAGCACCCGGGCCAGCACCACCCCGTCGGGCAGCGACCCGGTGACGGTCATCTCCTCGACCGTAAGGCCCAGGGCGCTCAGCACGTCGCTGAGCGCGGCGGGCTCGCCCCCGATGTCGGGAGCAAACTCCCTCAGCCACGAGAGGAGGACCTTCATGTCAGGGGCCGATCCGGGGGCCGAGGGGTAGGGAGCTTGTGCTCGCGCGGTTGCTCGTGCGGTTGCTCATCAGAATTGGCTCAGGAAGCGGACGTCGTTGTTGACGAACTCGCGGATGTCGTCGATCTCGTGGCGCATCACCGCGAGCCGGTCGATGCCGAAACCGAAGGCGAAGCCCTGCCACTGCTCGGGGTCGATCCCGCAGCTGCGCAACACGTTGGGGTGGACCATCCCGCAGCCGCCCAGCTCCAGCCATGAGCCGTCGGGCCGGGAGATGTCGAACTCGGCGGACGGCTCGGTGAACGGGAAGTACGACGGCCGCAGCCGGCTCTTGACCTCGGTGCCGAAGAAGGCCCGCACGAACTCGTCGATGGTGCCCGCGAGGTCGCCCATGGTGATATTGCGATCGATGGCCAGGCCCTCGATCTGGTTGAAGGCGGGCAGATGGGTGGCGTCGGCGGTGTCGGCCCGGAAGGTCCGCCCCGGCGCCACGATGTAGATGGGCGGCTTGCGGTTCTCCATCACCCGGATCTGCACCGGCGAAGTGTGCGACCGCAGCATCACCTGCTCGGGCTCGCCGAGGTTCACGAAAATCGTGTCGAAGCTGCCTCGGGCCGGGTGCCATTCGGGGATGTTGAGGGCCTCGAAGTTGTACCAGGCGCTCTCCACCTCGGGACCCTCGGCCACGGTGTAGCCCATCCCGACGAACACGTCCTCGAGGCGGTCCCGGGCCTGGGTGACGGGATGAAGACTGCCTCGGCGCAGTGGCGCGGTCTGGGGCAGCCGCTCGGTGAGGTCGAGCCGCTCAGCCGCGTAGCGGTCGGCTCGGGCCGCAGCCGTGAGCCGGGCCCGAGCCGCGGCTACGGAGGCCTCGACTCGGTCGCGGGCGGCGTTGAGGCGCCGGCCGGCCTCGGCTCGCTGGTCGGGGTCGAGGTCGCCGAGCTGGCGCTTGGCCGCGGTGAACCTCGAGCGACGGCCCAGCAGGTCGCGCTCGATGTCGGCTACGGCGCCGATGTCGGCCGCGGCCGCGAGGCGCTCCTCGGCCTCGGCGGCCGCCTGCTCGTAGCCCTCCAGCACCCGAGCAAGGCTAGAGCGCACGGGCCGTTACTCGGCGGAGCGCTCGCTGAATGAGCAGATGTGGCGCTTTCGGCGGCCTGCTTGCTCACAAGACGCCGTTGCGGCGGTACTCGAAGGCGATGAGGGTGGCGGCCATGGCCACGTTCAGCGACTCGGTGTTGCCCGGCATCGGGATCCGGACCCGGCGGTCAGCCTGCTCGCAGACCGCCGGATCGAGGCCGTGCGACTCCGACCCCAGCACCAGGGCCACCGGGCCTGAGGCCTCGGCTAGGACACCGGAGTCATAGCGCTCGCCCTCTCGGGGGTCGGAGACCACGACGGCAGCGCCCGCGGCCCGAAGCGATCTGAGGGCGGCAACGGCGTCGGCCGTCTGCACCACCGGCACCCGCAGCACCGAGCCAGCCGAGGCCCGGACCGCCTTGGGCGCCCACGGGTCGGCGCCGCCGGCCACGACCACACAGCACGCCCCGCAAGCCTCGGCCGTGCGGATGATGGTGCCGGTGTTGCCGGGATCGGAGACGCCAGCGAGCACGAGTACGAGATCGTCTCGTTCCAGCGCTGCAGGCAGCTCGGCCCGCGGCCTGTCGGTCAGGGCCAACACCGGCTGGGGACTCACCGAGGGCGCCACCGACTGGAAGGCCGGTTCGGTCAGGACCAGCACCTCGACGCTCGACGCGAGGCGGTCCAGCAGGGCGGCGACGAGAGGCGATTCGACAGCCTGGTCGGTCGTGGCCACCGTCGTGGGCTCGATGCCCGCGGCCAGGGCCTCGCGCGGGGTCCGCAGCCCCTCAAGAACCACAGTGGGGTCGCCCGGCGCCCGCTTGCGCACCAGGCGTCGCAGCTCGGCTACCCGCCGATGGCGCGGCCCGAGCGCCGAGAATCTGGTCAGCTCGCTTGAGCCGCGGAGGCCTCCGAGGCTGTGTTGACCAACGCAGTGAAAGCGCTGGGGTCGTTCACGGCCAGGTCGGCCAGGATCTTGCGGTCGACTTCGATGTCGGCCTGCTTCAACCCGGCGATGAAGCGGCTGTAGGAGGTGCCCCGCTGGCGGCAGGCGGCGTTGATGCGCTGGATCCACAGCCGGCGGAAGTCGTTCTTGCGGGCCCTGCGGTCGCGGAACGCGTAGTTGCCCGAGTGCATGAGCTGCTCGTTGGCGGCTCGCCACGATCGGGACTTGTTGCCGTAGTAGCCGCTGGCACGCTCCAGCACCGCCCGGCGGCGGCGCCTGGACTGGGCGGGACGCTTCACTCTGGCCATCGAGGTGTCACTTTCTGCTTCGGGCTGCGTTCATGCCTGGTTGCCTGATGCTGTTGGGCGGGCGCTGCTCTGGGCGGGCTACACGCCCAGATCCCGCAGCATCCGCTCGTCCGACGGCGCCACGTCGGCCCGGGCCCGCAGCTGGCGCTTGCGCTTGGGGGACTTCTTCTCGAGGATGTGGTTCTTGTTGATGCGGCGCCGCCGGAGCTTGCCGGTGCCGGTGCGCCGGAAGCGCTTGGCCGCGCCCCGGTGGGTCTTCATCTTGGGCATGGTTGGCTCTTGATCCTCGTTGGTGGCTGGTCCGGCTGCTCGCCTTGCGATGCGGGCGATGGGCCAGTGATGTTCTGTTCGGACTGTTCGACGCTCTACTCGGCGGTGCCGGGCTGGGGCGTCTCGGTGGCCGCCATGGCGGCCTCGGCCTCGAGTCTACGGCGGTGCCGGGCCTGGGCCTGCTTGTCGGGAGCGAGCACCATAACCATGTTGCGACCGTCCTGGCGGGGCTGGAACTCCACCTTGCCGACATGCTCGACGGTTGCGGCCACATCGTCGAGGATCTTGCGGCCCAGCTCGGGATGCTGGACCTCCCGTCCCCGGAACATGATGGTCACCTTGACCTTGTTGCCCTGGCCCAGGAACTTCTCGACTCTGCGGGTCTTGGTGTCGAAGTCGCCCCGGCCGATCTTGGGCCGGTACTTCATCTCCTTGACCAAGACGTTGGACGACTTGCGCCGGGACTCTTTGGCCCGCTGAGCCGCCTCATACTTGAACTTGCCGTAGTCCATGATGCGGCATACGGGCGGGTTGGCCGCCTCGGCAACCTCCACGAGGTCGCGTCCCGCGGCCCGGGCCAAGTTCAGCGCCTCCTGAAGCGTCCTGATTCCGATCTGCTGACCGTCCTCACCGACGAGGCGAACCTCGGAAGCTCGGATCTGGTCATTGATGTTGGGCTCTTCGCCTGGCGGTGCTATCGCCGTTCACTCCTCGTGAGCACGGAACCTCCGTATTCGGGCGGAACGCCCCGGCCGCGGCCGGGGCGCATGTCCGCTGGATTGACGCCGGTAGGGTAGCAGCCGGTCGCGACAAGCGACCAAGCCTGTCTGCGAGCATGAGCCGGAGGTGTTTTGGATGAGCACGCTGTGGACCCCTGGAGGAGAAGTACCGGTCGGAGATCACGGCACCGGGCCGACGCCCGGCATGCGAGCACCCACGGGCACCGAAGCGCAAGCAGGCGGCAGCGCAGCCGCCGCGCCGGAGGACTTCGATTTGGACAGCCTGTCGCCGGAGGAGCGCGAGCAGGCCGAGCAGTACATCCGGGAGCTGGCCGAGTCGCGCGAGCGGCTCAAGTCGGTGCCCGCCTCGGTGGTGGTCGCCAATCACGCCATGGGCCTGTACGAGCTGGCCGCCCTGCACCTCTCCAGCCAGCCACCGAACTTCAGCCAGGCCACGGTGGCCATCGACGCCCTGGGCGCGTTGCTGGAGGGAATGCAGGGTCGCCTCGGCGAGGGAGAGGCCACCCTGCGCGAAGGTCTGTCGCAGCTCCGCATGGCCTTCGTGCAGTTGAAGAACCGCCCCCCGAACGAAGACGTCGATCTGGACACGAGCCAAGCCCCCGAAGCCGCATCCGAGGCCGACGAGCCCGCCAACGACAGCGCCGACTCCGACCCGGATGCCAGCGGCACCCCAGACCACGACCCTGGCGACTCAGACGACGCCTAGAACGTCAACCGGCACGGTCCGCCATCGCCGTCAGGGTCCCGCTCGAGCCCCGACCGGCTCGCTGCGGACTGTGGCCGCGGGAACCCTCCCCCCGGACTCGAAGGCGGCTCGCGGCGCGGGGTCCGGTGCGGCTGGCGGGTCGGGAGATCGCGCCGGGCCGTAGCGGATCCGGTCGGGCGGCTCGATGGTGTAGAGGCCCCGGCCGTCGGGCACGACCCGCCACCCGTGGCGGTGGACGTTGCGGTGGCACTCCCAGCACAGCAGCATCAGGTTGTCGATGTCGGTCGGGCCGCCCCGTGAGACCGGATCGATGTGATGGCCGTCGCACAGTCCGTGGTGGGCCCCGCAGCCGCCGCAGGCCCCGTAGAGGGCGGTCAGAGCCGCCTTCTGTGCGCCGGTGACGCTGCTGGTGGCGTGGCCCTGCCACAACGGGATGCCCTTGCTGTTGAACACTGCGCCCCGGTAGCGGGCATTGCACATGTGCTCCTCGAACACGGTCTGCGGGATGGTGCCACCGCCCGCGATCTCTGCGAAGGCCTTGTCGCCCTCCGGGGAGAGGTGCTGCACGATGGTGATGTCAGCTGGCGGCCTGCCAAGGCCAGCACTGGCCTTGCCGCGGCTGTCGGCGGTGAGGGTGTCGAGGGCGTCGGCCAGCCGCTGGGGCAGAGTGCGCTGCTCGCCAGCGGGATTGCTTACATCGCATCGGCGCAGCCGCTCGGCTACTTTGAAGAGCCGTCTGCGCATCTTGGCCCCGCACACCGGATCCAGTTCGCCCCGCAGGAGCACCATGCCGTCGTCGCCGTCCAAGATGCTCAACCGCCGCCGCGCCCGCTGCCTCTGGTAGGCGTCCTCGCCGCCGTCGGCCTGGCGCTTCGCAGCCCACCGGCCGGCCTCTTGGGAGAACTGCTCGGGAGACAACACCGCGGCCTTCTCCAACAGCCCGCTGTCACCGCGGACCTGCTCGGCGCTGGTCTTGTCGCTGGCCTGGGCCAGAACCCGCGCGTTCGCCGGCGAGACCCGTCCGTCCTCCACCGCCCGCTGCACCTCGGGCAGCGCGGCCAGCCGCCGAGCGGTCTTGACCTGACCGGCCGCATCCCGCTTCGACAATCCGGCCGCTCGGGCCAGCACTCCGGTGCCGCCGTCGCCGTGCCTCTCCCGCATCGCCAGCACTGAAGCCGTATCGGCCTGGAAGGCGTCGAGCTTGCCCCGCAGCGCCTTGCTCGCCTCCAAGCCCCGCCGCAACTCGGCGCACGATGCCTGCCCGTTGCGGGTCATCGCGACCATCTCGCTGAGCGCCTCATCGGCCCGCCGAATCGCCTTGTCCATCAACATGCATCCATCATCCCATAGGGGTATGACAACCGTCGATCAGTTGAAACCTATTCAGCAGCATTTCTCATAGATCATGCTGTGTAGCGCAGCGCCCTCAGCCACCCGACGGTGGATGTCACAGGCCATCGGTACCATCCGAGCGTGGTCAAGTTCATCCACACCGCCGACTGGCAACTCGGCAAGATGCCGTACTACCTGAGCGACGAGGCCCGCGCTCGGTTCAGCGCAGCCCGGGTCGAAGTAATCGGCACGATCTCCGAGCTAGCCGTGCAGGAGCGCTGCGACTTCGTGGTGGTGTGCGGCGACGTGTTCGAGTCGAATCACATCGACCGGCAGGTGCTTGTGCGGGCCCTGGACAAGATGCGCGCCGTTGCTCCGCTCGAATTCTTCTTGCTGCCGGGGAATCATGATCCGCTGGACGCATCTTCGATATTCAGATCGCCGACTTTCAGAGAGCATGGCCCGAGCAATGTGACGGTGCTGGACGACAGTGGGCGTGTTCAGGCACGGTCCGGGGTGGAATTGATCGCTGCACCGTGGCCGAACAAGCGCCCGCTCACCGATCTGGTTGGTGAAGCCTGCGAGAGCCTTGAGCCGACCGAAGCGCTTCGCGTCGTCTGCGGCCACGGTGCGGTGGACGCGATGTGGCCGGAGTCGAACGACCCGGCGCATATCTCGCTTGAGCGACTGGAAGACAAGATCGAGTCGGGCGTCATCCACTATGTCGCGCTGGGTGACCGTCATTCGACGACCGATGTGGGTGAAACGGGCAGGGTTTGGTATTCGGGCGCGCCCGAGCCGACTGACTTCGATGAGATTGATCCGGGCAACGTGTTGGTTGTCGATCTCGACCCCGACGGTGTGCAGGTGGGCCGCCACAGGGTGGGTATCTGGAGGTTCCAGGACCGGGACTGGGAGCTGGGCGCTGACTTGGACATCGACGCTCTGAGAGATTGGCTGGAGTCTCCGGTCAACAAGGAGCGCTGCATCGCCAGAGCGAGTCTCCGGGGCCAGGTGTCGGTCGCCCAGAAGGCGCGGCTGGATCAGATAGTCGATCACTACACCGACTTGCTGGGCGGCCTGGAGGTCCGCCAGGGTGGGGGCGCCTTGGCGGTGATCCCCGACGACGCCGACCTCGACGACTTCGGCGTGTCCGGCTACGCCCGTGAGGCTCTCTCGGATCTCAGCGAGCTGGCCCAGTCCGGGGAGCAGGCCGTGACCGCTCAAGATGCGCTGGCGCTGCTGTACCGGCTCACGAGGGTGCCAGCATGAGGCACCGGACCGAGAGCTTCGCCGACCGGCTCGCCGCACCTCTGTGTCGGCTCACAAGGGCGCCGGCGTGAGGCTGCACCGGGTGAGGCTCGGCAACTATCGGGGCGTCGCCGATTGCGAGGTGGAGCTCCCCACTCAGGGGATCACCGTCATCGAAGGGCCAAACGAGATCGGCAAGACTTCCATACCGGAGGGACTCGACCTCCTCCTCACCAAGATGGACTCGTCCGGGCATCGACAGGTCAAGTCGGCCCAGCCGGTCGGGCGCGATGTGGGGCCCGAAGTGGAGATCGAGATGTCCACTGGCAATTGCCGCTTCACCTACCGCAAGCGCTGGCTGCGCCGTAGCGAGACAGTCCTGAGTGTTCTCTCGCCCCGACACGAACAGCTCACCGGGCGAGCAGCCCATGAGCGAGTAGAGGAGATCCTCGGCGAGACTCTTGATCGCGACCTGTGGAGAGCCCTGCGGATCGAGCAGGGCGCTGAGCTGTCGCTGCCAGGCTTCGACGTGCCATCGTTGGTCTCAGCCCTCGACCAAGCCGCGAGCGGGAATGACGCGGCCGACGAGGACGACGATCTATGGATCCGGATCCGTGAGGAGTACGAGCGTTACTGGACCGCGACGGGTCGACCCAGGAGGGAGCGCAGCGCCGATGACGATCGCGACCACCTCCGAAACCGGATCGAAGTGAAACAACTCTCAGATCGTCACGAACGGGTGGTGGAAGCTGAGCAGAACCTGCGGGAGGCTGACACCCTGCTCGAATCGGTCAAGGTAGATGACGACCTACTGGAGCAGATCGAGGACGCCCACCTTGCGGTGGTGACCACTGAAGCCGCGGTCGCCTCGGTCGACACCACCGCCTTGCGAGACCTCACGATCGACATCAACGGCGAGGAGGTCGTGCTCGGTGCCGGCGAGATTCAGCACACGGTCGTGGACGAGGACGTGGTGCTCGTCGTATCCGACACAGCCGAGATCCGGGTACGGGCCGGAACCGGCTCCGAGAGCCTTGCCGCTCAGCGGCACCGGGCTCAGCAAGAGTTCCACCGCCTGTGCGCGGCCGCAGGAGTCACCGATCAGGCCGAAGCCCGACATGCCGCCGAACAACGCAAGACGGCAGAGCGGCAGCGTCACGAAGCGCTCGAGACGATCACTCGCGACCTTAGCGATCTCACCGTGGATGTTCTGCGAGGCAAGGTCGAGAGACTCACTAAACGAATCAACAGGTACGCAATCGAGCGGCCCGAAGACCCGCCCCTACCGCCCGATTTCGAGACAGCCAAGCAAGTCGCAGCAGCCAGGGCGCGCGCCGTCGAAGAACAACGCGCCGTCTTCGACACCTGCGACCGGGCCGCGACGAGCGCCTCCGGCGCTCTTCACGAAGAGCAGCGCAAAGAGTCACACCTCGCGGGCAGGATCAAAGGGGCACTCAACGCCAAGCAGCAGGCGGCTGCATCTGTGGCGTCCGCCCGCTCCCAACGAACCGACGACACGGTCGCGTCCGAACTTGCCCAAGCCGAGGCGAACGCACGCGAAGCACTCGAGTCATTGGCAGACGCCGAGGCGGAACTGAGCGCCGCAGACCCCGAATCTCTCAAGGTGAGACTACAGAACGCACAACACGCGGTGCAGCGCGCCAGCGACGACCTCCAAGCCAACAGGCAGCACCAGCACGAACTGCGTATCAGGCTGTCCTTACGGGGAGAGGAAGGACTCCACACTCGCCGCGAGGAAGCGGACGGAGAGACTCGGCACCTCGAGCGCGAGCACCAACGCACCGAGGCAAGGGCCGAAGCCGCTCTCCTGCTCCACAAGACCTTTTCCTACCGCCGCCAAGAAGCCCGCCAGCGTTACAGCGCCCCCTTCAAGGAACGCATCGAACAACTCGGTCGCATCGTGTTCAACCCGTCCTTCTCCGTAGACATCGACCAGAACCTGAGAATCGCCCGGCGCACGCTTGACGGTGACACCCTCCGGATCGACCAACTCAGCGCCGGCGCCCTGGAACAACTCGCCGTGCTCTGCCGACTCGCTTGCGCCTCCATCGTCAGCCCCGACGGCGGTGCCCCGGTCATCATCGACGATGCCCTCGGATGGAGCGACCCAGACCGGTTAGAACGCATGGGCGCGGCCATCGCCGCCGCCAGCGGGGACTGTCAGGTGATCATCCTCACATGCACGCCGGGTCGGTACGCCCACATCGGCAACGCCACCACGATCCGCCTGCCCATCGACGCATGATCAAGAGTGTCCGTTGAGCCTCTCGACCGAGCGCGCCTGTGTCTGCTTGCACTCGATCGACCATCTCGACGGCGCTTGGGGGAGGGTCTGCTACCGGGCGACAGTTCGCTTGGCGCGCCGTCGGGCGAGGGGGCCGGTTTAGCTGGCTGAGCGTTTGAGGCTCGCGGCGATACAGGCTCCTGCCACTACGCCGATCGCCGCTCCAATGGCCGCGCCCGTTCCCGACTGGCCGAAGATGGCGCCGATGCCTGCGCCGGCGCCGGGGCCGATCGCGAGGGGGATTCCGCAGTTCGCCCATCGGGGGAACCTTGAGGACGTGCCGACGTCTGGAGGCTCATTCATGGCGCGGGCTCCCAGTTCTTCTAGGGGACGATCTTGGATATTGGCATCTCTACTATGTCGGTGGCGCCCAAGTCTCGCAGGGCGGGGATCAGGATGTTGATCTCGCTGCGGGGCACCACCGTCTCCACTGCGTAGCCCGCGCCCCGGAACAGCTCGTTGACGGTGGGCACCTTCATGGCCGGCAGGATCTCGATCACCGCGTCGAGCGCGTCCGGGCCGACGTTGAGCTTCACCAGCACCTTGCCCCGGGCCTCGAGCACGCCCTGCAGCAGCGTGAAGACCTGGCCCATGGCGTGACGCTTCTCGGCATCGGCGGCGGCGGCAGGGTTGGCGATCAGCTCGGTGTAGGAGACCAGCAGAGTGTCGATGATCCTCAGCCCGGCCGCCCGCAGGGCCCGGCCCGTCTCGGTGATCTCCACCACCGCGTCCACGATGTCGGGCACCTTGGCCTCGGTGGCGCCGTAGCTCAGCGCGATCTGGGCCTCGATGCCGGCGGCCTCGAAGAACCGCCGGGTCAGCTCCGGGTACTCGGTCGACACCCGCACTCCCTGGGGCAGGTCGGCCACACTCTCACACGGCGAGTCGCCGGCCACGGCCAGCACCACCCTGATGGGCAGCGAGGTCGCCTTGGAATACTTCAACTCGCCCAGCGACACCACATCGCTGCCGGTCTCCTCCACCCAGTCCCGGCCGGTGATGCCCAGATCGAACAGGCCGTCGGCGACGTAGGTAGGGATCTCCTGAGGCCGCAGGATCCTCACGTCGCTGATGCGCGGATCGGCCACCGACGCCTTGTAGGCCACGTCGGAGGACCGCTGAACCGGCAGGTCGGCGGCCTCGAACAGCTCGAGCGTGGACTTCTCGAGCGATCCCTTGGGAAGAACTAGCTTCAGCATCCGGTGGTCCTAGCGCCTTCAACGACCGGTCGAGGCTACCGGCGCCACCCGCTCACTCGTGATGAGGGTGCGGGTCGTAGTTGTCGACTAGGAGCCGGACGGCGTGGCCGATCACATCGATCACGGCCTCGACCGTCTCCACGCAGCCCGCCGACGAGCCGGGAGTGTTGAGGACCAGCGCGGCGCCGACTGTGCCCGCCACGCCCCTCGACAGCCGGCCCAGCGGGTTGACCAGGCGCATGGCCTCGGCCAGGCCGGGCGCCTCGCGGTCGAGCACGGCCCTGGTTCCCTCCGGTGTGGCGTCGCGGGGCCCGAACCCGGTGCCCCCGGTGGTGACGATGAGTCCGTGGAAGCCATCGGCCAGGCGGCGCAGCTCCCCGCTCACCGACTCGGCGCCGTCGGCCACGACGGACCGCTCGACCACCGTCCAGCCCGCTGACGACAGGCACGCCTCCAGCGCCTCGCCGCTGCGGTCCTGCCGGGTTCCCGCCACCACACCGTCGGACACGGTGAGCACCTTGGCCGCCAAACCGGACTCGCCCTGTCCCTCGCTCACGCTGCGACCCTACCCAACAGGCCGAGTGGGTGGGCGAACGAGTCCGGTCCATGCGGGCGGGGCCCCGGGCCCGAGCGGCCCGCGAGCGAAGCGAACAAGAGCAGGAATGATCCCGCTGCGACGTGACGGGCTTGCGCATGTCCGAGCTAGCCCCAGGTCAGGTTCGGCGCCAGCGGAACAGGGCCATGCCGTCGTGGTCGGCGTCGGGCAGCAGCATCGCTCCGTTGCCGTGCGGTCGCCACGGCTCGCCGGGAGGGGGCAGCGGTTCCAACGAGCCATTGCGGGAGACGTGGGCCGCTACTGCGAGCGTCTCGGCCGCGGTGAGGGTGCAGACGCTGTAGACGAGCAGACCTCCGGGACGCAGCAGAGTCGCCGCCGCGTCGAGCAGGGCCTGTTGCAGCTCGGCCAGCCGCGGCACCGCCGCCGCCTCGATGCGCCAGCGTGCGTCGGGCCGGCGCCGCAAAGCGCCCAGACCACTGCACGGCGCGTCCACCAGCACCGTGTCGAACCGGCCGGGCCGCAGCGGCGGGCACCGGCCGTCGGCTACTGCGGCCAGCACCGCATCGGCGCCGAGGTCCCGCCGGTTGGCGTCGAGCAGCCCGATACGGCCCCGGTGCGAGTCGCAGGCGATCACGGTGGCGCCGAGTGCCGCCAGCGCGGTGGCCTTGCCGCCGGGCGCGGCGCACAGGTCGGCCACGAGGTCGCCGTGTTGCACCTCGATCGCGTCCACCACGAGTTGCGAGCTCACGTCCTGCACGTAGCCGTCCGGGCGCGGGTGGGCTCGGGCCGGGCCGTTCATCGACTCCAGTGCGGCCAGGGCCGTCGAGTAGCCAAGATCGGCGGCGAGGGTGTCGGCGATCCAGTCCGGGTAGCTGAGCCTGGTGGTGTCGTCGGGCCAGTCCGGCACGCCCGAGTCGGCCACGCGGCGCAATACCGCGTTCACCAGCGCCCGATGCCGGCGGGGCGAGGCCGACACCGTGGCCGACACCGCCGCATAGGCGGGGGTTCCCAGCTCGATGATCTGGTAGGCGCCCATGCGCAGCGCAGCCCTCGCCGGAGCCGGCGGCGCAGTCACCAAGAAGGCGTCCAGGATCCAGTCGAGAGCCCGGCGCCGCCGGGTGACGCCATACACCAGTTCCGTGGCGAAGGCCCGGTCTCGCTGATCCAGATGGGTCCGGGCCAGTGCCGCAGGCAAAGCCACGTTGGCATAGGCGCCATCAGCGTCCACCCGAACCAGCACCTCCAGCGCCACCCGGCGAGCATCGCGGGTCGCCTGCCGATCGCTCGATGCTTCGTCGCCTCGGGCACGGCGGCTCACTGGTCGAGCACGCAATGACAGCCCCAGACTCGGCGCGACTGCGTGCCGCGAACGGGTCGGCTCACTGGTCGAAGCGCTCGCCGCCGGTGATGCGAGCGCCGTTTATCCAGTCTCGGGCTGGCGCCGCGGCCCGGCCCTCAGACTGCACCGTCATCAGTTCCAAGATTCCTCGGCCGGTGGCAACCCGCACCGCGGGGCCGTCATGGGACCGCTGCATCAGCGAGATTGTGCCCGCCGCTGCGATCTGGTCTGGGCCTGCCTCTGCCGCGGGGGTGCCGTCCGATCGCATGGCCATTGCGCCCGCGGTGAAGCTGCCTTCGGATGACGGCCGCAGGCTGATAGTGCCATACGGCGGTGACTCGGATTCGGCGACGAGCTCGGCCTGGAGAACCTTGATCCGTCGATCTTGCAGGGTTGTCCAGGCGCCGCCTACTCGCACCAGCCGCAGGACATGCTCGGCGGGGGCGGTCCAGTCGATCCGCAGCTCCGACGGGCTGATCTTGTGCGCCCATGTCGGCTCGCCCGACTGGGGCACCGGATCGCCGAATCCCGCGGTCACCGCTTCCAGGAGCAGTCCGACGCCCATCTCGCAGAGCCTGGCCCGCAGCTCGTCGGCCGACTCGTTCGACCCGATAGGGGTGGATCGCCTGACGTATACCGCTCCGGCGTCGAGCTCAGAGGCCACGTCCATGAGACAGACGCCGGTCTCAGTGTCGCCGGCCAGCATGGCGCGCTCCACCGGTGCTGCCCCCCGCCAGCGCGGCAACAGCGAGAAGTGCAGGTTCACCGTGCGCCGGCGTTCGAGAACCGCATCACCAATGTGCTCGCCGTAGGCGACGACCACGCCGAGATCGGCCTCGACGTGCCGAGCCTCGGACAGATCGGAGGTGACGGCCAGGCCCAGATCGGCAGCCGCTTCCGCCACCGGCGAGGGGGCGGTCGTCCCGCCGCGGCCCCGGCGCTTGGGGGGACGGGTGACCACGAGAACGACCTCGTGACCGGCCCGGCACAGAGCCTGTAGAGGCGGCACCGCCACCTCCGGCGTGCCGAAATAGACGATGTTCACGGCCACTACCGCAACAGCATCGCTATCACAGCAGGCGCAGACCGCCCGCAGCCGCATCGCCATCGCGTCGAGCGCACACTTCGTTGATGCCAGCGACTCAGAGCAGGCGCAGACCGCCCGAGGCTGCTTGGCATGAAGGCCCGGCAAGCCCTCCCCGAGCCCCGCCGACTCACAGCAGGCGCAGACCGCCTGAGGCTGCTTGGCCTGCCGGCTCCGGCAGCCGGGGCGAGCCTGACCCGATCCCCAGCTCTCGCAGGGTGCGCAGCGCGGCCTTGCGGGTGTCGGAGTCGAGCCGCTCGATGAGCAGCGTCCCGTCGAGGTGGTCGAGCTCGTGCTGGAACAGGCGGGCCTCGATCTCGTCGGCCTCGACCGAGACCTCGTTGCCGTCGAGGTCGCGGCCGGTGACGTGGACCTGCTTTGGCCGGACTATCTCCCACGACAGGCCCGGCACCGACAGACACCCCTCGTCGTAGACCCACTCGCCGTCGGACTCGACGATCTGCGGGTTGACGATGGTTCGAGGGCCGTCGCCCAGATCCCACACGAACAGGCGCTTCTGCACCCCGATCTGGGGAGCGGCCAGACCGACGCCCTCGGCGGCGTACATGGTCTCGACCATGCCATCGACGATGCGCACCAGGGTGGCGTCCACATCGGTGATGTCGGCGGCCCGGCGGCGCAGAACGGGATCGCCGATGATGCGTATGTCGTAGGGCGCCACGACGGTTGAGGCTACCGTCGCGGCGTGGCCGATCCCGCCGCGCCGCCCGCCAGCGGCCAGTACTTCGAGGCCGAACCGGCCGCCGCGGCCGCGCCCCGCACCATTGCGGTGAACATCGCCGGGATGAGGTTGAGCTTCGCGACCGATTCGGGGGTGTTCTCACCCGATCGGCTGGATGCGGGCACCCGGCTGCTGCTGCTGGAGGCGCCGCCGCTCGGCGCCGACGACCGCAGCGTGCTCGACCTGGGCTGCGGCTGGGGTCCCATCGCCTGCTTCACCGGGCTGCGCTTCCCCGCAGCCGAGGTGCTGGCTGTGGACGTGAACCAGCGGGCGCTGCGCCTCACCGCCGCCAACGCCGAGGCGAACGGCGCCAACAACGTGACCGTGGCCCATCCCGACAAGGTGAGCCCCACCCGACGCTTCGACCGCATCCTGTGCAATCCCCCCATCCGGATCGGCAAGGCCGCCCTGCGGGAGATGCTGGCCTCCTGGCTCGACCGGCTCACAGCCGACGGACGGGCCCATCTGGTGGTGCACCGCCACCTGGGCAGCGACTCGCTGGCCCGCTGGCTGGCTGAGCGGGGCCACGAGGCGACCCGGCTGGTGTCGAGGGCCGGCTATCGACTCCTCGAGGTGGGACCCCGCCGCGCAGGCTCCCGCATGGGTCGGCTGGAGACCACGGCCGCATCGGATCGGCGCAGTCGAGAGGCTTCGGCAGGCAGCGACTCTGATCGGCCGGGGGCCGGGGGTGGCACCGCGCCGTGAGCCAACTCGACTACACGGGGCTGAAGCGTTTGCACCGCGAGTGGCGCAGACGCGGCCACGCGCCCCTGGCTCTGGTGCTGGACCGGGTGCAGAATCCCCTCAACGTGGGGGCCATCGTGCGGACCGCAACCGCTGAGCGGGTGGAGCACCTGTACCTGATCGAATCGGCTTCGCCGGACGCCCCCAAGGCGGCCAAGACGGCCATGGGCACCGAGCGGTACGTCTCCTGGAGCGTTCACGACGATACCGCCTCGGCGCTGGCTGCGGCCCGAGGCGACGGCTACCGGATCGTCGGCGTGGAACTGTCCACCCAGGCCCGGCCCCTGCACACGCTCGATCTCACCGGCGCGGTGGCTCTGGCCCTCGGCAACGAGAACCACGGCCTGTCGGCAGCGGCGCTGGACGAATGCGACGAGGTGGGCTTCATTCCCCAACTTGGTCGGGTCGGCTCGCTCAACGTGGCCAACGCCGCCGCCATAGCCATCTACGAAGCCCGCCGCCAGCAGTGGACGCAGCTTTCAGACCCGTAGCGGGTCGATCTCCAGGCGGAGCCGCTCTGCGGGCCGCGGGGTGCGGGCCAGCAGGTCCAGCAACGGCCGGTGGGTGCCGGACCGCAGCAGGAACTGCCCGTTGAGCGGGCCTCGGACGCTCACCTCGGTGCCGGCGCCATCGCGCAGCGCCTGGATGAACGCCTGAGCGCCCGGGCCGGAGACCCTGGCCTGGGCACCGTAGGGCGGAAGGCCCAGAGCTTGGCGGCGGTCGCGCTCGGCGGCGGACACAAGCGACGGATCGGCTCGGGTCGCGGCTGCCATCACCGGGTGGTCGGGCTGACGGGTCTGGACCACCAGGCGGCCCCCGCCCGATCGACCACCGGTGAGGCGTGAGCCGCGGGTCAGCAGCGCCAGCGCCTGCTCGGAGGCTCGCTGGCGGGGGGCCAGAAGCTCCTGGTCGAAGTCCAGGAACACCACCAACGCCGCCGACGGCAGCCGCCACAGCACGGCCTCGGTGCCGATCACGATCCGCTCCGAGCCCAGGGCGCCGGCCTCCGAGGTGATCTCGCCCACCGGCTCGCCAGCCAGCGCGGCCAGTTCCTCACGGGCCCGGGTCACCCCCATGCGCAGGTTGCGCAGAACGGTCGATCCGCACTCGGCGCACACCACCGGGCGGCGCTCGCTGCCGTCGGCGGCCACCAGCTCCTCGTCGGTTAGAGGCTGCGCGGATAGATGAGAGGGTTTCACGTCGAAGGGGGGTGTCTCCCGCTCTTGTTCGCTGCGCTCACGGGCCGCTCGGGCCACGGCCTCGCCCGTATGGGCCGGATTCGCCCGCCTACTCGCTCGGCCTCTGAGCCGCATGGGCACTCGGCCGTCGGAGGTGCGGGCCAGCTCGCCGCAGGCCTTGCAAGCCAGCAGCCGGCCGCGGCCCTTGCGGTTGAGCACCACCGCCACCCGGCCACCCGCGGCGACCAGGCGGTCGCGCAGACCCACGGCGAACAGCCCGCCCCGGACCGGGTCTTCGAGGCGGCGGTCCAGCACCTCGACGGCCGGCCAGCCGTCGAACTCGGCGGCCCGGTCGAGCGTCACCAACTCGCCGGCCTCCAAGGCCTCCAGCGTGGGGACGGGCGACACCAGCACCGCGGGCGCGCCGACCCTGCGAGCCCGCTCCAAAGCCACCTCGCGGGCGTGCCAGGTGGGCGCCTGCTCGCTCTGGAGGCTCTCGGAGTGCTCGTCGAGCACGACAACTGCGGCGAGGCGGGGCATGGGCAGCCACACCGCAGTGCGGGTGCCGACCACAGTGGCGCCCGCGGCGGCAACGGCCCATTCGTCGAACCCGAGAGCGACCCGCACCCCTTCACGCCGCAGTGCGCCGGCGATGCGGCGGGCCTCGCCCAAGCCGGGCACCACGATCAGCGCATCACCTCGGCGGGCCGAGGCCCGGGCCACCGCCAGCCCGTCGTCGGCGGGCGGGTTGCGCAACACGGTCACAGCACCGGACCGCTCAAACAGGCTGTCAAGTCGCTCGGGCGAATCGTCGCCCACGACCGCGGCCTGCGGACTCAGCGTGGGCATGGAGTCCGCAACGACGCGGGGCGGTGATGCGGCCCGCAGCAGATGCACGGTGCGACCGGCCCAGCGCCATGCGGCCCAGCGGGCCAGGCTCACAACATCGGCAGGTGGACCCATGCCGGACAGCCCGGCCAGCGGTTGGAGCGCCACGCCCGGCGGCGGATCGACCCCAGTCTCCGTTACCCAGCCCCGCAGCCGTCGGCCACCCAACCGGATGCGCACGATGGAGCCGACCTGCAGCCGCTCGGCCCGCCCGTCGGCCTGCCAGGCGTCGGGCACCGCATAGTCGAATGTCTTGTCGAGGCGCACCACGTCGGGCAGCACCCGGACCACGAGCTGCCCGGGAACGTCTCGGCTGATCTCCGACGGTCCCTCGGTGGATCCATCAGCCAGTCCGTCGAGGGACAGGCGGCCCTGCTCGCCGGAGGTCAGAGGCCGAGCGCCGACTTCAGATCGTCGAGGCGGTCGGTGCGCTCCCATGTGAACAGCCCGTCGCGGCGCTCGGCCCCCATGTCCTCGAACAGCTTCTCGTCGCCGGACCGTCCGAAGTGGCCGTAGCTGGCGGTCGGCCCGTAGATCGGGTTGTTGAGGTGCAGGTCGGCGATGATCGACGCCGGCCGCAGATCGAAGACAGCTCGAACAGCCTCGGCAATGCGGGCCGGGTCGACGGTCTCGGTGCCGAACGTGTCCACCATCAGCGACAGCGGCTCGGCCACGCCGATGGCGTAGGCCACCTGAAGCTCGCAGCGAGTCGCCGCCCCCGCGGCCACGATGTGCTTGGCCGCCCAGCGGGCCGCGTAGGCGGCGGAGCGGTCAACCTTGGAGGGATCCTTCCCCGAGAAGGCGCCGCCGCCGTGGCGGGCCATGCCGCCGTAGGTGTCGACGATGATCTTGCGCCCGGTGAGGCCGGTGTCGGCCTGGGGGCCGCCCAGCACGAACTTGCCGGTCGGGTTGACGATCACCTCGTAGTCGTCGTCGGCGAACTGCGGGCACTGCTCGGCGATGACCGGCTCGATGATCTGCTCTCTCACGTCGGGGCGGATCATCCGGTCGCAGTCGATCCCGTCGCGGTGCTGGGTGGACACCAGCACGGTTCGCAGCGCCACCGGACGGCTGCCCTCATATTCCAGGGTCACCTGAGTCTTGGCGTCGGGACGCAGGTAGGGGACGGTGCCGATGCGGCGCACCTCCGCATGGCGGACGGCGAGCCGGTGGGCCAGATGGATCGGCAGGGGCATTCCCACATCGGTCTCGTCGCAGGCGTAGCCGAACATCATTCCCTGGTCGCCCGCGCCCTGCTCGGCCCCGCGGTCCACGCCTCGGGCTATGTCGGGGGACTGCTCGCCGACCGCGACCATAACCGCGCAGGTGCGCCCGTTGAAGTCGGGGAGGGGCCTGCCGTCGTCGTCGGCGCCGAGCACCGCGCTGCCGTCGTAACCGGCGTCGCAGATCGTGGAGCGCACGATGCTGGGAATGTCCACGTAGTGCTCGGTGCGGATCTCTCCCGCCACCACGGCCAGGCCGGTGGTGAGCAGCGTCTCGCAGGCGACCCGGCTGCCGCCGGCGTCGCCGGTGTCGGTCTCTGCGTCCTTGGCGAGCAGGGCGTCGAGGATGGCGTCTGAGATCTGGTCGGCCATCTTGTCGGGATGGCCCTCGGTGACCGACTCGGAGCTGAACAGCCAGGTGCTCACGGCTGCGGCGCCGGTGCCTCGGCCATCAGGGCGGCCACCTTGTCGAGCACGGCCCGAGCCGCCTCCCGCTTGGTGGTCAGCGGTACGTGGTGGCGTGCGCCCTCCGCGGTGTACATCACGATCTCGTTGGTGTCGTGACCGAAGCCGACGTGCTCCTTGGAGACGTCGTTGGCCACGATCACGTCGAGGTTCTTGCTGCGCAGCTTGCCGAGCGCGTTGGCCTCAAGGTCCTCGGTCTCGGCGGCGAATCCGACCAGCACCTGGCCGGGCAGCTTGGCCGCGCCCAGCGCCGCCAGGATGTCGCGGGTGGGCTCCAACTCCAGCGCGGGCACCCCGGAGCCCTTCTTGAGCTTGGTTCCGGCCGGGCGGGCGGGCCGGAAGTCGGCCACCGCGGCCGCCATCACCACTGCGTCGACGCCGGGGGCCTCCAACTCGACCGCGGCGGCCATCTCGGCTGCGGTCCCCACCGCCACCACCCGAGCCACTGCCGGGGCCCGGGCGGGCTCGGTGGTTACGAGCACTACTTCGGCGCCGCGGGCCGCGGCCTCGCCGGCCAGTGCTGCGCCCTGCTTGCCCGACGAGCGGTTGCCGACGAAACGCACCGCGTCGATGGGCTCGCGGGTGCCGCCGGAGGTGACCAGCACCCGCCGGCCGGCCAGGCTCTGGGGAGTGAGCACCGCCTCCACCGCGGCCACGATCTCGTCTGGGTCGGCCATCCGCCCCGAGCCGATATCGCCGCCCGCCAGCGGGCCCTCCACCGGGCCCACGATGGTCACGCCGCGTTCGGCCAGCACGGCCACATTGTCCTGCACCGACGGCTGCTCCCACATCTCGGTGTGCATGGCGGGCGCGGCGATCACCGGCGCCCGGGTGGCGAGCAGGGTGGCGGTGAGAATGTCGCCGGAGCGGCCGGTGCGCAGATCAGACAGCAGGCGGGCCGTGGCGGGGCACACCACCACCGCGTCGGCCCGCTGGCCGAGGCTGGTGTGGGGGATCGTCGAAGAGGCGTCGTCCCACAGCGACGTGACTGCCGGTTCGGTGGCCAGCGCCGAGAAGGTGGCCGCCCCCACCATGCGCTGCGCGGCGGCGGTGAGCACGGGCACCACGTGGGCGCCGGCGCCGACCAGCCGGCGGCACACCTCGGCCGCCTTGTAGGCCGCGATGCCGCCGGTGACGCCGAGCACGATGCACCGGCGCTGGACCGGGCTCATGGCGTCGTGGTCTGCCGTGTGCCCTCCGGGTCGCTGACGTCCTGCAGGTGAGCCGCCTCGCCCTGCTGGGCCAGCATCTCCGGATCCTCGACGCCCTCTTCTGCCTCGGCGTCGGGGTCCACCTCGATCGCTTCGATCTTGCCCGCCGCGACCTCCTCGAGGGCGATCGACAGCGCCTTGGATGAGGTGGAGATCACCTGGGGCGGCACCGACGCTCCGATCCCGCCGCCGAGCTGGCCGAGATAGTTGGTGATCTCGCGGCTTCTCATGGAGGCCAGGGTCACGAGCACGAACTTGGACTCGGTGCGGTCTAGGAGTTCCTCGATGGCCGGGGTCATCATCGTGTCGTAGCCGTGGGCCATGGCGCGCTCCGCTGGGTCTGCCGAACCGAAAGGTGCCTCACGCTACCACCCGCGCTCGCGGTTGCGTGTTCCTAGAACTTCTTGGAAACGATGGGTCAGCGCTGGGCTTGGCGGCGGTTGCGGTCGGCTTCGATCAGGCTCTCGATGGCTTGAACGGCTCGGCTCACCTCGTCGTTCACCACTATCTCGTAGCCCATCTCGACAGCCTCGGCCCGCTCAGCGGCTGTCTTGGCCATGCGGCGGGCCACCGTGGCCGCGTCGTCGCCCCGGTTCTCGAGGCGCTTGCGCTGATGCTCGGGGCTGGGGGCGTCCACGAAAACCAGCACCGCGTCGGGGGCCAGCTCCCTGACCTGCCTTCCGCCCCGGACGTCGATCTCGAGCACCACGTCGGCGCCCTCGGGCGGATCCGGCACCGGGGTGCCCTGCAGGTAGTCGAGAAACTCGACCCATTCCAGGAAGCCGCCCGCGGTGACCGCGGCCTCGAACGCAGCCCGGTCGACGAAGCGGTAGGCGCCGGCGGGCTCTCCGGGCCTGGGAGGCCGCGTCGTCCACGACTGCGACAGCCACAGGCGCGGGTCGCGGGCCAGCAGCCTCTCGACGATGGTGCCCTTGCCGACGCCTCCCGGCCCCGAGACGATGACGACCGAGCGGCCTGCGAGGGAACTCACCCCCGCGAGGCTACCGAACAGCCACTGGTGCAGGGATCAGCCGAAGGCGTCGAGCAGTTGGCTCCGCTGCCTGTTGCCGAGACCCCGCAGACGGCGGTTCTCAGAGATGCCGATCTCGTCCATCGTCCTGCGAGCCTTCACCTTGCCCACGCCGGGCAGAGACTCGATAACCGCCAGAACCTTCATCTTGCCGACGGTGTCATCGTCGATGCGCTCCAGGAGTCCCGCGAGCGAGAGATCGCCGGCCTTGAGCTGGCCGCGGAGTTCGGCGCGCTCTCGGCGGACGGCAGCAGCCTTGACCAGCGCCTCGCGCCGGGCTTCGTCGGAGATTGCAAACGGTTGAGTCATGGGCGGGGAGAGTAGCCAATCCGCCGCGACTATGCCACCGGACCAAAGAATCCGCTCTCCCCGGCGACCTTGTATCCCGCTTTTCTTCGCCGCGCTCACGCGCCTGTGGCCGGTTACTGGCGGAGGCTGCGGTGCAGGCGCTCGGCGGCCTCTACGGGATCGTCGGCGCGGGTGACCGGCCTGCCGACCACCAGCAGATCGGCGCCGGCCGCCAGCGCCTGAACCGGTGAGGCCACCCGCCGCTGGTCGTCCACCGAATCGCCGGCCAGCCGGATGCCCGGAACGGCCCGGAGCAGCTCGGGGTGGACATGGCGGGTGGCGGTCAGGTCGGGGGCCGCGCACACCACGCCGGCACATCCGGCCTCGAAGGCCATCTCCATGCGCTCGGCGACCAGGTCGCGGGTGGCAGCGGCCTCGGCCTCGCTGGTCAGCACGGTGACGGCCAGCACGCCGGACGGGCCGGTCGCGCCCTCGGCCAGACCCTCGGCGCCGGCCTGCAGCATCTCCACTCCGCCGGCCGCGTGCACGGTGAGATACGAGACGCCCAGCTCTCCCACCACTCGGGCCGCCCGGGCGACCGTGTTGGGGATGTCGTGGAGCTTGAGATCGCAGAACACGTCGTAGCCGAGGTCGGTCATGGCCCCTATCGCCTCGGGACCAGCTGCGGTGTAGAGCTCCAGCCCGATCTTGGCCACCCGGAAGTGCCCGACCAGCGACCGGGCCAGGCGGGAGGCCGCCACCAGGTCATCGACGTCGAGCGCCAGCGCCAGACGGTCGCGCACTTCGATGCTCTCGCCTGCAATGCCCCCGTTGGTGATGCCCCCATCCTGGGTCTTATCCATGGGCCGCTCCGATCAGCTCGTCCAGTTCTTGCACCCCTTCGCTCAAGCACCACTCCCGCAGTTCGCGAAGCACCCGCCAAGGGGCTCGAGGGTCGGCGAAGATCGCCGTGCCCACCTGCACCGCCGACGCTCCGGCCAGCAGCATCTCCACGGCGTGAGTGCCGCGGGCCATCCCGCCGACACCGACGATGGGCACCTCGGGCATAGCTTCGCGCACGTCGTAGGTGGCTCGCACCGCCGCCGGGCGCAGGGCGGCGCCGCTGACCCCGCCTCGCAGCCCCCCGAGTACGGGCCGCCGCCTGTCGACGTCGATCACCATGCCCGACAGCGTGTTGGTGAGCACGACCGCCTCAGCGCCGGCTTCCACCGCAGCCGCAGCCACCGCCACCAGCTCGGGGGTGTTGGGGCTCAGCTTGGCCCAGCGGGGCCGCCCGCACCCCGATGTGGCGGCCAGCACCTCGGCGGTGGCGGCCGCGGAGTGGGCGAACATGCGCATGCCGTCGTCGGTGTTGGGGCACGACACGTTCACCTCGACCGCCACCACCTCCGGCGGGGCTGGGGCCAGCGAGTCGGCCGCCCGGCGGTAGGCGTCGACGGTGTCGCCCCAGATGCTGGCCACCACCGCGGCGCCGGAGTCGATGAGGGCGGGCAGATCCTCGGCCAGCCAGAGCTCGGTGCCCGGCCCCTGGAGCCCCACGCTGTTGATCATCCCCGCGGCCGGGTCGCCCAGCGGGTGCAGCCGCGGCGGCGGGTTGCCCGGCCAGGGCTTGTCGCTCAACGACTTGACCACCACCGCTCCCAGTTCGGCGAGCGGGCCGTAGGGGGCCAGTTCGGCGCCGTGGCCCGACGCGCCCGACGCAGTCATCACCGGCGCCCGCAGCGAGACGCCGCCGATGCTCGTCGTCAGGTCAGCCATGGCTCGGCGTCGCCGCCCGGGCGGCGTGATACTCCTGGAGGCTGCGCACCGTCGGACTGCGGTGGCGCCGGTCCCTGAGGCCGTCGGCGGCGGCCAGCGCCGCGGCCCCGGTGGTGACCAGGGGCAGCCCGGCCCGACCCGCCGCGGCTCGGATGTGGGCGCCGTCGGCGCGCGGGCCGCGGCCCCGCGGCGAGTTGATCACCAGCTGGATCTCTCCGGCCTCGATCAGGTCCACGGCGTGGCGGCCCTCGGCGTCGCCCAGTTTGGCCACCTCGATAGCCACCGGCAGGCCGGCGCCGCGCAGGCACTCGGCCGTGCCCGCGGTGGCCGCCAGCCGGTAGCCGAGCCCGTGGAGGATCCGGGCCGCCCGCAGACCCGCCTCCTTGTCGCGGTCGGCCATCGACATGAACACGGTGCCCTCGGCGGGCAGCCGGGTGCCGGCGGCCAGCTGGGCCTTCACGAAGGCCAGTCCGGGGGTGGAGTCGATGGCCATCACCTCGCCGGTGGAGCGCATCTCGGGTCCGAGCACGGCGTCGGCGCCGGGGAAGCGGTTGAACGGCAGCACCACCTCCTTGACGGCCACGTAGTCCCCGTTGGACAAATGGCCTCCGTCCACCGCGGGGCCCCCGTTCACCACGCGGTCCCCGTTTGCGGCGGGCGCCGACGGCGGCGGCAGCATCCCCTCGGCCCGCAGCTCGGCCAGCGTGGCCCCCACCATCAGGCGGGCCGCCACCATGGCCAGCGGCACCCCGGTGGCCTTGGCCACGAACGGCACCGTGCGCGACGCCCGCGGATTGGCCTCGATCACGAACACGTCGTCGGCGGCGGGCGGGCCCGAGCCGTTGCGCTTGACCGCGAACTGCACGTTGAGCAGGCCCTTGACGTCCAACTCGGCGGCGATGCGGCGGGTGTGGTCGCAGATCACCGATACGACATCGGCGCCCAGCGTGGTGGGCGGGATCGTGCAGGCCGAGTCGCCGGAGTGGACGCCGGCCTCCTCGACATGTTCCATCACTGCGCCGATCTGCACCTCGCCGGTGCAGTCGCGCACCGCGTCCACGTCCACCTCGGTGGCGTCCTCGAGGAAGCGGTCCACCAGCACGGGCCGCTGCGACGCGGGACCCCCCTCGCGGCCCAGGGCGCCGAAGTCGGCCAGCTCGTTGAGCGCGGCGGCCAGCTCGTCGTCGTCGTAGACGATGGCCATGGCCCGTCCGCCCAGCACATAGGAGGGCCGCACCAGCGCCGGATAGCCGACCTGCGCCGCCACCCGCAGGGCCTCGTCAACGCTGGTGGCCGTGCCGCCCGGCGGCTGCGGGATGCCGAGCCGGGCGCACAGCGCGTTCCAGCGCTCACGGTCCTCGGCCCGGTCTATCGAGGCCGGCGGGGTGCCCAGCACCAGCTCGGCGGGCAGCTCACCCGACAGCGCCAGCGGCGTCTGGCCCCCGAGCGAGACGATCACCCCGACGGGATCCTCGGCTGCGATCACGTTGGCCACGTCCTCGGTGGTGAGGGGCTCGAAGTAGAGCCGGTCGTTGGCGTCGTAGTCGGTTGAGACGGTCTCGGGGTTGCAGTTGACCATCACCGTCTCGTAGCCGGCGGCTCGCAGCGCCTGCCCGGCGTGGACGCAGCAGTAGTCGAACTCGATGCCCTGCCCGATGCGGTTCGGCCCCGATCCGCAGATCACCACTCGGGGCCTGCGGGCGGGGCGGATCTCGTCTTCGTCCTCGTAGGTGGAGTAGTGGTAGGGCGTGGTCGCCTCGAACTCGGCCGCGCAGGTGTCGACCGTCTTGAACGTGGGCCGCACCCCGGCCCGCTCGCGGAGTTCGCGCACCGACGCCGCGGATGTGCCCCACAGGTGGGCGAGCTGGGCGTCGGCGAAGCCGAGCCGCTTGGCCCGCCGCCAGCAGGGGCGGGTCATTGCATCCGGCGAGGTCGCCTCCAGGGCCAGCCGCTCCTCGCTGATGCGGGCCATCTGATCGAGGAACCACGGATCGACGCCGGTGGCCGCCGCCACCGCCTCCAGCGTCACGCCCCGCCGCAGCAGCGCCTCGAGCTGGAAGATCCGCTCCGGGGTGGGCACGGCCGCGGCGGCCAGCAGCTCGGCGTCGTCGAGGCGGTCGAGCGCGGCCTCGGCAGGATCGGCGTTGAGCCCGAGGCGGCCCTGCTCCAGCGAGCGCAGCCCCTTCTGCAGCGACTCGCAGAAGGTGCGGCCGATGGCCATGGCCTCCCCCACCGACTGCATCGACGTTCCGAGGGTGCCCGGCTCCACCGGGAACTTCTCGAAGGCCCAGCGGGGGATCTTGGTGACCACATAGTCCAGGGTCGGCTCGAACGAGGCCGGGGTGACGCCGGTGATGTCGTTGGGGATCTCGTCGAGGGTGTAGCCCACCGCCAACCGGGCCGCGATCTTGGCGATGGGGAAGCCGGTGGCCTTCGACGCCAGCGCCGAGGACCGGCTAACCCTGGGGTTCATCTCGATCACGACCTGGCGTCCGGTGGCCGGATCGACGGCGAACTGCACGTTCGACCCGCCGGTCTCCACCCCCACCCGGCGCAGCACCGCGAAGGCGGCGTTGCGCATCTGCTGGTATTCGCCGTCGCTCAGCGTCTGGGCGGGGGCGACGGTGATGGAGTCGCCGGTGTGGACCCCCATGGGGTCGAGGTTCTCGATGGAGCACACCACCACGCAGTTGTCGGCCCGGTCCCGCATCACCTCGAGCTCGAACTCCTTCCAGCCGGTGATCGACTCCTCGATGAGGATCTCCGAGATGGGGCTGGCTTCGAGGCCGAACGCCGCGACCCGCTCGAACTCTTCGGCGGTGGAGGCGATGCCGGCGCCGCGGCCTCCGAGGATGTAGGCGGGACGGACGATCACCGGCAGGCCCACCTCGTGCATCACCTGCCGGGCCTGGTCCATGTGGCGGGCGACCCCGGAGCGGGGCACGTCGAGTCCGATCTCGATCATGGCCTGCTTGAAGAGCAGACGGTCCTCGGCGGTGGCGATGGCGGCCGCGTCGGCGCCGATCAGCTCGGTGCCGTTGGCTTCGAGCACCCCGGCTTCGACCAGCTCCATGGCCAGGTTGAGCCCGGTCTGGCCGCCCAGGGTGGGCAGCAGCGCGTCGGGCCGCTCCCGCTCGATTATCCGGGCCAGCACCGCGGCGTCGAGGGGCTCCACGTAGGTGGCGTCGGCTACCTGCGGGTCGGTCATGATGGTGGCCGGGTTGGAGTTGGCCAGGATCACCCGGTAGCCCTCGGACCGCAGCACCCGGCAGGCCTGGGTGCCGGAGTAGTCGAACTCGCAGGCTTGGCCGATGACGATGGGTCCCGAGCCGATGATGAGGATCGACCCGATGTCGTCACGCCGGGGCATTGCCGGTGACCTCTATTTCGGGCCGCGGACCGCTGCGGCGATCCTGGCCTCATGTGTGCGCTGCCCCACGACTGCGCTGGTCACGGTCTCGCGCACACGCTCACGCCGCGGCACGGCGGTCCATCATCTCGGCGAAGGCGGCGAAGTGGTGGCGGGCGTCGTGGGGGCCGGGACCGGCCTCGGGATGGTACTGCACGCCGAAGGCGTCGGCGCCGCCCACCGAGAACCCCTCCAGGGAGCTGTCGTTGAGGCAGTGATGGGTCTCGGTGACGCCGGGCACCGATCCGGCCTCCACCGCGTAGTTGTGGTTCTGGCTGGTGATCTCGATGCGCCCGGTGGCGGTGCAGCGCACCGGCACGTTGCCCCCGTGGTGGCCGAAGCGCATCTTGAAGGTGCGCCCGCCGAGGGCCAGGGCCAGAAGCTGGTGTCCGAGGCAGATCCCGAACACGGGGACCGAGCCCACCAGATGGCGCAGGGCCGCGATGGCCGGCTGGGCCTGTTCGGGGTCGCCCGGCCCGTTGCTGAAGAACACTCCGTCGGGGCGGCGGGCCAGCACCTCGTCGGCCGGGGTGTCGGCCGGCACCACGGTGACGGTGGCCAGCTCGCCCAGGCAGCTCAAGATGGTGGACTTGATGCCCAGGTCGTAGGCGACCACCCGGCGCGGGCCCGACCCGGCGGTGTAGGGCCGGTCGGTGGTGACCTCGCCCACGAGATCGACGCCGCGGGTGCCGGGCTCGGCCCGGGCCGCGGCCAAGAGCGTGGCCTCGTCGGCGGTGCCGAAGGCGCCCGGCATGGCCCCGGCGTCGCGGATGTGGCGGGTGAGGCGGCGGGTGTCGATCCCGGTGATGCCGCCGATGCGGTGGCGGCGCAAGAAGCTGTCGAGGCTGTCGTCGGCCCGCCAGTTGCTGTGGCGGCGGGCCAGGTCGCGCACGATCACCCCCCGGCAGTGGGGGCGGGCCGCCTCGGAGTCGGCGGCGGCGGTGCCGTAATTGCCGATGTGGGGATAGGTGAAAGCGATGATCTGGCCCGCGTAGGACGGGTCGGAGATCACCTCCTGGTAGCCGCTCATCACCGTGTTGAAGACGACCTCGCCCGAGGCGACCGCTGCGGGCGCGCCCGCGGCCTCTCCCTCGAACACCTCGCCGTCGCTCAACACCAGCAGAGCGGGGGCAGGGGCCGCCGCTGTCATCGCTGGGGCTCGGCGTCGATCACCACCGGCTCGGAGGCCAGCAGGGTGTGGCGGACCCGGCCCCGAAGCTGTCGACCCTCGTAGGGGGTGTTGCGGCTCGGGCTGGCCATGGCCTCGCCCGACACCGTCCAGGTCGCATCGGGGTCGATGACGCACAGGTTGGCGGGCTCGGCGGGCGCCACCGGCCGTCCGTGGCGGTCGTCTATGCCGGCGATGGCCGCGGGCTGCCACGACATCAGCGCCAGGATCCGCTCGATGGGCAGGTCCAATTCGGTGAGGGCCACCGCCAGCGCCGTTTCGAGTCCGAGCATGCCGGGGGGCGCGGCGTCGAAGGGCCGCTCCTTGTCAGCGCTGGTGTGGGGCGCGTGATCGGTGGCGATGGCGTCGAGGGCGCCGTCGGCCAGTCCGTCGCGCACCGCGGCCACATCGGCGTCGGTTCGCAGCGGTGGATGGACCTTGAAGACGGTGTCGTAGTCGGCGCAGCAGGCGTCGGTGAGAGTGAAGTGGTGGGGCGCGGCCTCGGCCGTGACCGGCAGCCCCGCCTCCCGAGCCGCTCGCACCATGGCCACCGACCCGGCCGTTGACAGGTGCTGGAAATGCACCCTCGATCCGGTGAGCCGGGCCAGGGCGATGTCGCGCATGACCATCAGCTCCTCGGCCTCCGACGGCTGGCCGCCCAAGCCCAGCCGGGCGGACCACTCGCCCTCGTGCATGACGCCGCCCGCACTCAGTTCGTCCACCTCACAGTGCTGGGCCAGCACCACCCGGCGTCCGCCGGTGAGGTGGTCGAGCCCGGCCGCGTACTCGAGGGCCCGTCTCATCACCCGAGCGTCCTGCACGCCGGCGCCGTCGTCGGTGAACATCCGCACTCCCAGCCGGGCCAACTCGGCCATGGGCACCAGATCCTCGCCCCGGCGGCCTGCGGTGATGGCCCCTGTGGGGTACACGTTGCAGCACGCCCCGGCGCTGAGGTCCTGGATCTCGCGCACCACGGCCGCGCAGTCGATGGGCGGGTCGGTGTTGGGCATAGCCACCACGGCGGTGAACCCGCCTAGGGCCGCGCCCCGGGCACCGGTCTCGACCGTCTCGGCGTCCTCGCGGCCGGGTTGACGCAGATGGACGTGCAGATCGACGAGGCCCGGCGCCACCACGCACCCGGAAGCGTCCAGCGTGCGGTCGCCGGCGGCGCCGGCGGGATCGACCGCGATCACCCGGCCGTCGCCCACCAGCACATCGGCGCGCCGACTGCCGCCGGAGTCCACCACGGTGCCGCCCCTGATGGCGATAGTGCCATGAGCGGGCACCGCAGCCAGCCGGGCGCTCATCGAGCCGTCCCGCCAAACATCGCCGGCCGAGCGCGCGTCGAGCCGTCCCGCATGTGCATCTCCACGCTGGCGCTCACGCCGCCATCACTCCTTCGCCCTCGGCCAGGTCCATGCCCGAGCCCAGCAGCAGGAACAGCACCGCCATGCGGACGGCCACGCCGTTGGCCACCTGCTCGGCGATCACCGCATTGGGCCGGTCGGCGACGTCTCCGTCGATCTCCACGCCGCGGTTCATGGGGCCGGGATGCATGATCAGGGCGCCGTCGCAGAGGCGGTCGGCCCGGGCCGCGTCGAGGCCGTACTCGGCCCGGAACTCGCGCAGCGACGGCACCGATGCTCCGGCGTCGCGCTCCAACTGCATCCGCAGCAGATAGCAGACGTCGATGTCGCCCAGGATCGAGTCGAAGTCGTGGGTGACGGTCACCGGCCAGCCTTCGAGGCTCGACGGCAGCAGGGGTCGAGGCGCCACCAAAGTCACCTCGGCGCCCATGGCGGTGAAGGCCAGCACATCGGAGCGGGCCACTCGGGAGTGGACGATGTCGCCCACGATGGCCACTCGTGCGCCGTCGAGGCTGCCGAGGCGGGTGCGGGCGGTGTACAGGTCGAGCAGCGCCTGGGTGGGGTGCTCGTGGCGGCCGTCGCCGGCGTTGACCACCGAGGCGTCGATCCAGTCGGCCACCCGATGGGGCACACCGGCGCACGAGTGACGCACCACGATGGCGTCGATGCCCATGGCCTCGATGGTCTGGACCGTGTCTCGCACCGACTCGCCCTTGTTCACCGCGGAGGACCCCACCGAGAAGTTCACGGTGTCGGCCGACAGCTGCTTGGCCGCAGCCTCGAACGACAGGCGGGTGCGGGTGCTGTCCTCGTAGAACAGCCACACCACGGTCTTGCCCCGCAGGGCCGGCACTCGGGGGATGCGCCGCCGGCTCACCTCGGCGAACGAGTCGGTGAGGTCGAGGATGCGCTCCATGTCGACCCGGTCCAGATCAGCGATCGACAGCAGATGCCGCCGCACCCCGTCATCCATCACACCAGCTCCCCGATGTGCACGCCGTCGGATTGCACGTCCACCATCTCGTCGCGGCTGGTCGGCAGGTTCTTGCCCACGTAGTCGGGCCGGATGGGGAGCTCCCGGTGGCCCCGGTCGACCATCACGGCCAACTGCACCGCGCTGGGGCGGCCCCAGGTGTGCAGGGCGTCGAGGGCGGCTCGCACGGTCCGGCCGGTGAACAGCACATCATCGACCAGCACCACCACCCGCTGGTCGAGGTTCACCGGGATCTGGGTCTCGGCCTGCGGCAGCACCGGCCTCAGCCCGATGTCGTCGCGGTGCAGGGCCACGTCGAGGCTGCCGACCGGCACCGCCGAGCCCTCGATCTCGGCCAGGGTGTCGGCAATGCAACGGGCGATGGCAACGCCGCCGGTCTGGAGGCCGATCACTACCAGATCGCCGGTCCCATGGTTGCGCTCGATCACCTCGTGGGTCATGCGCCGCACGGCCCGGTCCACGTCGTCGGCGCCCATCACCTGGGTGCGCGACCTGAATGTGCCGCTGGTGTGGGGCACCGTGAAGCGGCGTTCTCGATCGGCCATGCGTCCTCCCCGTTCGGGCCTCACCGGACCCGTTTCACGGTCGCCCGGCGACGGTACCACCAACCCAACCAAGTCGCGCGCATATCTCGCAGCCGCATCAGCCCTGCCCGCCCGCGGGGGGTAGTTGAGCAGCTAGGGCCAGACCCGGTACCTGGAGTCGCGCGCCCACGCCGAGGGCACCACCCGCAGTGCGGTTCTGCGCAACATCATCGACGATGCCGCGGCCCGACCCGCCCGTGGCACGCGAGGTCAGTCGGGGCGGGCTTCGTCGGCTACTGCTCGCAGTACGCCGTTGAGGAACCGGGGGGACTCGGCGCTGCAGTACTGCGTGGCCAGGGCCACCGCCTCCGACAGCACTACGCCGGTCGGCACATCGTCGCGGTGCACCAGTTCCCAGACTGCGATGCGGGCCAGGGTCCGGTCTACCACCGCCAGGCGCTCCAGCCGCCAGCCCACCAGATTCCGGGCCAGCAGGTCGTCCACCCGCTCGCGGTCGGCGTCCACTCCCAGCGACAGCTCCACCGCGTACTGCGAAGGCGACACCCCCCGGCGGGCCAGCGCCTCCGCGGCGGTGCCGCCCGCGATCTCGGCCTCATACAGCACGGCCAGCGCGTCCTCGCGCGCCTCCCGGCGGGCGCCGAAGCCGGGAAGCGGCGTGGCGGAGTCCGGCACCGGCGCCGCCCCCTCCTGTCCGCCGGGCCTCTAGGCCCGGCCGATGTAGACGCCGGAGCGGGTGTCTACCTTGACCCGCTCCCCCGGCGACACGAACAGCGGCACCTGCACCACCAGCCCCGTCTCCAGCGTGGCCGGCTTGGTGGCGCCCGACACCCGGTCGCCCTGGATGCCCGGCTCCGTGTCGGCGATGGACAGCTCCACCGCCGCGGGCAGGTCGGTGCCCACTACCTCGACGCCGTGCATCAGCATCACCGCAGCCGAGCCTTCCACCAGGAAGCGGGCCGCGTCGCCCAGGACCTCGGGCGCCACGGTCATCTGGTCGTAGGACTGGTTGTCCATGAACACCAGGTTCTCACCCTCGCGGTAGAGCAGCTGCATTTCACGCTTGTCGATGGTGGCCCGCTCCACCTTCTCACCGGCCCGGAAGGTGCGGTCGACCACCGCGCCGGTGCGGGCGTTCTTGAGGGTGGTGCGCACGAAGGCGTGGCCCTTGCCCGGCTTGACGTGCTGGAACTCGACGACGCTGAACAGGTTCCCGTCGAGGTCGAGGGTCATGCCGTTCCTAAGGTCGTTGGTGGTGATGGTGGGCAACTTCGGCTCCTTGGGGGCGGGGGGGCGAGCGAACGGATTCAGGGGGGTTTAGACCTGCGGAGTCTTCGGATAGAGCGTGAGAGGGCGGCATCCATCGTCGGTGACGACCAGCAGATCCTCCACTCTGGCGCCCCCGACTCCGGGAAGGTACACGCCCGGCTCGACCGTCAACACATTGCCGGGCGCCAGCACCGCTCCCGACCCCGAGGCCACCCGGGGCAGCTCGTGGATGTCGAGTCCGACGCCGTGCCCCGTGCCGTGCACGAAGGCCTCGCCCAGGCCAGCCTCCTCGATGACGGCGCGGCAGGCCGCGTCGACGTCGCCCGCCTCGACACCAGGACGCACCGCCTCGACTCCGGCGGCCTGGCTGCGGGCCACCAGCTCCACCATGGTGAAGGCCTGCTCGCCGGGGTCGCCCTCACCGCGGTCGCCCACGATGAACGTGCGGGTCATGTCGCTGCGGTAGCCGTCCACCGTGGCTCCCACGTCGACGATCACCAGATCGCCAGACTGGAACTCTCGCTCGGTCGGCCGAGCGTGGGGCAGCGCGCTGTTGGGACCCGAGGCCACGATGGTGTCGTAGGCGGGTCCGGATGAGCCCGCGGCCCGGATGGCATCGTCGAGGGCCTGCTGGAGGTGAGCCTCGCTCACGCCGGGCCGCAGCATGGGCTCGACCTCGGCCAGCGCCTCATCCGCGATCCCCGCCGCCGCCTGGATGCGGGCCAACTCGGCCGGGTCCTTGACCGCCCGCAGCTCCTCCACCGCCTCGGTGAGCGGCACGACGGCCGCGTCGAGCGCCTCACTCCAGCGGATCTGCTCGCGCCAGGCGACACTGTCCTCCAAGCCGAGGCGTCCGGCCGCCGCGAGCCTGTCTGCCACCGCGTCGGCGGCTCGGCGGGCCACCACCACCTCCACCTCGTGGGAGCAGCCGGCGTCGGCGAGTTGGGCGGGGGCCTGTTCGGCGTAGCGGGAGTCGGTGACGAGGAGGGTCTCGCCCGAGCCGAGCACCACGACCGTGGCGTTGGAGCCGGTGAAGCCGGTGAGCCATCTCACGTTGGAGGGCTCGACGATCACGGCCGCGTCAAGGCCCTCATCGTCCAGCCGGTCCCGAAGCCAGCCGAGCCGGCCGTCCACCCGCAAAGGCGGGAGACTGCCAAGAGCCTTGGCCACGGGGGCGTCGCTCATCTAGGCGCTGCCAGCATCCATCGGACGGACGGCACCGCCCGGTGCACCGAGGGCCGCGACTGGCCGCTCATCGAATAGCTGCCAGCATCCGTCGGACGGACGGCACCGCCCTGCCCGCCGAGCACCGTGACGGGTCGTTCATCGAATGGCCGCTAGTGCTTCGCGCTGCACCGTTTCGGGCACGCCTGTCACCGGTTCGGGGCCGCGGGCGGAGTCGAGCACGAAGGTGACGCCGTCGACGGCCTTCTTGTCGCGGCCGAACAGCGCCAGCAGCTCTTCGTCGTCGTCGAGTCGCGCGGGCAGCCGGTCCGGCAGGCCGTAGCCCGACACCACCCGGCGGTGGGCGGCCACCCGCTCGGAGTCGATGCGGCCCAGCCGCTCAGCCACCTCGGCCGCGTACACGAGGCCGACGGCCACCGCCTCGCCGTGGCGCAGGTCGTAGCGGCCCGCCGTCTCGATGGCGTGGGCCAGCGTGTGGCCGTAGTTCAGAATGGCCCGCCGGCCTCCCTCGCGCTCGTCGGCCGCCACCACCTCGGCCTTGATGCGCACCGCGGCGGCGATCCGGTCATCGGTGTCGAGCGCTTCGAGGTCGTCGCCGGTCAGGAAGTGGTACTTGGCCAGCTCGCCCCAGCCGCTGCGCAGCTCCCGCGGCGGCAGCGTGGACAGCGTCTCGGTGTCGCACAGCACGGCGTGGGGCTGCCAGAACGCGCCAAGGAGGTTCTTGCCCTCGGGGAGGTTGACTCCGGTCTTGCCCCCGATGGCCGCGTCCACCTGGGCCAGCAGGGTGGTGGCCACCGAGATGTAGGCCATGCCGCGGTGGTAGACGGCGGCCACGAAGCCGGCCAGGTCGGTGACTACTCCCCCGCCGACGGCCACGACCACATCGGAGCGGGTGAAGCCCGCCTGCGACATGGCCCGGCAGAGCCTCTCGACCTCGCTCAGCGACTTGGCCTCCTCGCCGTCGGCCACGATGAACACCGACTGGTCGAGGCCGCTGTCGACGGTCCAGCCGACGCCGGCCTGGGTGATTACTGCCGCCCGGCGCGCTCCGTCCGGCATCACCGAGACGAGTCGGTGGCGGATCCCGGCCCCGACATGGACGTCGTAGGAGCGCTCGCCCAGCGCCACGGTCACCACCTGAGCAGGCGATGAACGATCCGGCTCGGCGGGCGGCGACACCCCCGAGAGCCTACCGACGCGCCGGCTGCCGGAACTTGCAGCGCGATGAGGCCCGGCGTATAACGCGGTGTCGCCCGGCCTCAGCTCGTCCGCAATCCCTGCCGGAACTTCAGCGCAAGGCGGCCTGACGCATCAAGCGGTGCAGCCCGGCCTCAACGCGTCAGAATCCCCGCCGAAACTTCAGCGCAAGGCAGCCCGGCGCATCACCTCTAATGGCGCTTCGACACCGGTCCACAGCTCGAAAGCCGCCGCAGCCTGATGGACCAGCATCGACAGGCCGTTGTGCGCCTCCACGCCCCGCTGGCGCAGCGCGGCCAGCCAGGCCGTCTCCAGCGGCTCGTAGATCAAGTCCACCGCCACCTGGCCCGGTCGCAGCAAGGTTGGATCGCAAGGCATGGCTGATCTCGACGCGTGCGCGCCCATGCCCACTGAGGTGGCGTTGACCACGAGGTCGGCACCACCGATGTCGTCAAGCGATCCGACCCGGCCCACCCCGGCCCGGCCTGACTCGGCCGTCTCACTTATTCGACCCGTCTCACCCACGTCGCCCGACTGGCCTGTCTGACCAGCCCCAAATTCGTCGCTCAATTCGCTCGACCCGCCTGTTTGCCCCGTCTCGCCCGCCTCGCTTGTGCGGCCCGCTTCGTCCACGTCGCCCGTTCGGGCTGCTTGGGGCGGCCTGACGGTCGCATTGGCGGCGGCTGCCGCCGCCTCCGCTCGGGCCGGGGTGCGGTTGATCACGGCAACTTCGGCCGCCCCAGCCGCGGCCAGTGCCAGAGCCACTGCCCGGGCGGCGCCGCCCGCGCCCAGCAGCGCGACCCGGAGGCCCTCGGCACTGATCCCGGCATCGGCTTTCAGTCCGGCCAAGAAACCGGCCGCGTCGGTGTTGGCGGCCCGCAGCCGACCGTCGCCCAGCGGCACGATGCAGTTGGCCGCGCCGAGCACCTGCACCACATCGTCACGCACATCGGCGGCCTCGGCTGCCTCCGCCTTGAGCGGCATGGTGACCGACAGCCCGGCCAGCCCCAGCACCCGCATCACATCCAGCGCCGCCGCCCCGCCGCCCGCAGGCACCTCGAAGGCGGTGAACGCCCAATCGATGCCGGTCGCGGCGAAGGCCGCGTTGTGGATGGCGGGCGAGCGCGAGTGACGCGCCGGATCGCCGATCACCGCCGCCACCCGCCCGGCCGCCCGCTCACCCATCAGCACTCCCCCGTGTCGGCCTCATCCGACCCGCCTCCGAGTTCCGACATGAACAAATCTGCCCCTGCATCAGCAATAGCCGAGCTCTCGGCAGATGACGACCTGCTCGTTGTGCTCCTCCAGGGTGCGGTGGAAATGGTGGGCGCCCCGCACCCCTGCCTCGTCGGTACGGACGTAGAACAGCCAGTCTCCGTCCACCGGCTGCAGCGCGGCCATCAGCGACGCCTCGCCCGGCGCCGAGATCGGCGTGGGGGGCAGGCCCGGCGCCACCCGAGTGTTCCAGGGCGAATCCCGGCGGATGTCGGCCGAGGTGAGGTCGACGCACGACTTGGCCGCGGCGTAGCAGGCGGTGGCGTCGATCTCGAGGCGCATGCCGTCGGCCAGCCGGTTGTAGATCACCCGGGCGATCTTGGCTCGGTCCTCGGCCACCAGAGCCTCCTCCTCGATGAGGCTGGCCACGATGATCACCTCATAGGGGGTCAGGCCCAGCTCGACGATGTCGGGATGCAGGCCCGGATCCTGCAGCAGGCGAGCGAAGCGGCGGTCGAACTCGTCGGAGAGCCGCAGCAGGAATCCCTGCTCGTCGCCGAGGTCGTCGGCGTTGATGTCGTAGGTGGCCGGGAAGAGCATGCCCTCGAGGCTGCGAACCGGCGCGTCCTCGGGCAGATACGACGCCTCGCCCACCAGCGACACGTAGGCCGCCTCCAGGTCCTCCCAGTCGAAGGCGGGATTCTCCTGTTGCAGGCGCACCGCCATCTCGCTCCAGCGGAGGCCCTCGGGAATCCTCACCAGCTCGAACACCTCCGGCAGCGGCCCGGCCTCGAACACGGTGCGCACCGACTCGAAGTCCATGTTCTCGTACAGGATGTAGTCGCCCGCCTCGACCGCCACCACCTCGGCGCAGCCCAGGAACCCGGTGATGGTCAGCTCGCCGTCGCAGCGCAGCCAGTAGCGGAACACGGTGGCGTTGGAGATCACCCCGGCGCTCTGGAGCTCTCCGGCGATCTCGTTGACGGACGCCCCCTGGGGGATGGTCAGCTCCACCGCGTCGCCCGGCAGCCCCTCCGGGGTGATCTGATCGTCCACCCAGCCGTAGATGCGGCCCCGGACCCACCCGACGGCCAGCAACGCCACCACCAGCAGCACCACCAGGCGGGCGAACCCGCCCCAGAAGGGCCGGTAGCGCACCCAGTGGCGGTCGTCAGCGTCGTAGACCGGATCGACGAGGGGGTCGTCGCCGAGCTCCTCCTCCACCACCACCATCTCGCCCTGATCAACAGTCGACCAGCCGGCCCGAGCCGCCACGGGCCGCGGTTCGCCGCGTCGGGCAGCCTTTCGGTGGGAACGCTGAGAGCGCCTCGCCGCCTGCCGGTAGGCGCGCTGAGCGCGGCGAGCAGAGTGCTCGGCCCGGCGCTCGCGACGGCTCTTGGGCGGTCTGGGTGGCTTTGGGCTCCTGGACGGCTTGGCGCGGCGAGCAGCAGCCTTCGAGCGACTCGGCGGGGGGGTCGCAGCCTCCGGACGCGGGACAGCCGCGGGCCGGGAAGCAGCAGCCTCCGGACGCGGGACGCCTTCTGGACGGACTCTTGTGCGACGGGCCGTCTCCGGATCGGAGGCGGGATGGGCTGGCTCGCGGCGGGCTGTCTTCGGGCCGGGACTGGATCGGGCGGCGTCGGGGCGTCCGGTTATGAAGTTCGACAGCTTCGACGGGCGGCGACCGCCCCCGGCGCTATCAGCCACGGGGCATTCCGGCGTCGAGCCAGGACTGCAGCATCACCGCAGCCGCCACCTGGTCGACCACCCCCCGACGCTGCGGTCCCTTCATCTGCTGCTCCATCAGGCTCCGCTCCGCGATGACGGTAGTCAGCCGCTCATCGTAGGAAACGACAGGCACCGACAGGAGACGCCCGAGGCGCTCGGTCTCGGTGCGGGCCGCCCGGGCGGCCGGACCTTCCGAACCGTCGAGCGAGATGGGCAGCCCGACCACCACGATCTCGGCCTGCCACGCCTCTACCTGCTCGACGATGGCCTGCCCGTCGCGGGCGGGGTCGCCGGTGCGCACCAGGGTCTCGACCGGAGTGGCCACCGTCCCGGCCGAGTCGCACACCGCCACCCCGACCCGGCGCTCGCCCAGATCGAGCCCCAGGGCCCGCATGTCAGCTACAGGCGGCGCAGGCAGGCGAGTGCATCGATCCCTATCCGCTCGGCCTCAATTGATTCCGGCTGCGGCTCGGGCCTGGTCGAGGGCCCGGTCGAGACGGTCGGCGTCGCGGCCTCCGGCCACGCTGAGGTCGGCTGCGGACCGGCCGCCGCCGCCGATGGTCTTCTTGGCGTCGTCGATGAGCTCGCCGGCGTGGAACCCGTCGCCCTCGACCGCGGCCGCGGCCAGCGCCGCGCCCCCCGAGGCGAGCGCCGTTCCCAGCACCACCGCCCTTACCCCGTCGATATCGCGGATCGAGGCGGCCAGGTCGCGCAGGCCGTCGCGGTCCACGCCGTCCACCCGGGCCACCACCACGCCCTCCACCGCCGCCGCCGCCAGCTCCGGCGCCCGGCCCAGCGCCACCCGGCGCCGCAACTCGGCCACCTCGCCGCGCAGAGCCTTCGTCTCGCTCTGCCGCTTGGCCACGCCGTCGGCCAGCTCGCCCGAGGGCACCCCCAGCGAGCGGGCCACATCATCGATCAGCGACTGCTGGTCGCGCAGCAGGGTGAGGGTGTCGTGGCCGGTGATGGCCTCCAGCCTGCGAATGTTGGCGCCGATCGACGCCTCCGAGGTGACGTGGAAGGCGCCGATGTCGCCCAGGGCCCGCACATGGGTGCCACCGCACAGCTCCACCGAGTGGCGCCCGGCCTCCAGCACCCGCACCATGTCGCCGTACTTGTCGCCGAAGAAGGCGATGGCCCCGATCTGCTGGGCGTGGTCGAAGGTGGTCTCGTAATGGCGGCACGACTGATTCTCGAGCACCTCGGAGTTGACCAGGTCCTCTACCGCGGTGATCTGTGCGGCGGTGAGCGACTCGTAGTGGCTGAAGTCGAAGCGCAGGCGGTCGGGGCCGACCCAGGATCCCTGCTGCTTGACGTGGTCGCCCAGCACCTCCCGCAGCGCCCAGTGCAGGATGTGGGTGGCGGTGTGGTTGCGCCGGATGCCGGCCCTGCGCTCGGCGTCCACCGCCCCAGTGACCTCATCGCCGACCCGCAGCTCGCCCTCGACCGCCTCCACCGCGTGAACGTGCAGGTCGGGCACGCCGTAGACGGTGTCGACCACCCGGGCCCGGGCACCGGTGACCTCGCAGGAGATCTCGCCGGTGTCGCCTATCTGGCCGCCGCTCTCGGCATAGAACGGCGTGCGGTCGAGCACCACCCGGCCGTCGCCGGCGTACAGCACCCGCCCGACCGCGGTCAGCTCGGCCCGGCCGCAGAACTCGGTCGGCCCCGCCGCCGAGAGCAGGGCCGCGAACGGGGCCACGTCGTCGGTCGCAGCCACCGAGCGGGCGCTGCGGGCCCGCTCCTGCTGCTGCGACATCGCCGCCGCGAAGCCCTCGGTGTCGACCCCCACGCCCCGCTCGGCTGCGATCTCCACGGTCACCTCGAGGGGGAAGCCGTAGGTGTCGTGCAACAGGAAGGCCACCTCGCCGTCGATCGGCTCGCCGTCTTCGAGCGCCTCCAGGCGGCTGTCGAGGATGGCCTGCCCGGTGCGCAGCGTCTGGCGGAAGCGCTGCTCCTCGCGGTCGATCACGTCGCGCACGTAGCCGTGGTTGCGGGCCAGGTCCGGGTAGGCCTCGCCCATCACCTCGACCACCGCGTCGACCATGCCGCCCATCACCGGCGCCTCCACGCCGAGCAGGTAGGCGTGGCGCACGGCCCGCCGGATGATGCGCCGCAGCACGTAGCCGCGGTCCTCGTTGGAGGGGAACACGCCGTCGCTGACCAGCAGCGACGTGGATCGGGCGTGGTCGGCCAGGATGCGAAGCGACACGTCGCGGGCCTCGGACTGGCCCCGCTCCGCCCCCGAGAGCCGCCCGGCGGCGTCGAGCAGGGCCACAAACTCGTCGGTCTCCCACACCGAGTCCACGCCCTGGAGCACGGCCACGGTGCGCTCCAGGCCCAGACCAGTGTCGATCGACGGTTTGGGCAGCGGGATCTCGGTGCCCTCCGCGGTGCTCTCGAACTGCATGAACACCAGGTTCCAGACCTCGATGTAGCGCTCCTCGCCGCCGTGGGCGGGACCGCCGCCGGGCCCGTAGTCGGGTCCCTTGTCCCAGAAGATCTCCGAGCACGGCCCGCACGGGCCCACGTCGGCCATGCGCCAGTAGTTGTCGTCGCCGAGCCGCTGGATCCGCTCGGCGGGCACGCCGACCTCGTCGCGCCAGATGGCCTCGGCCTCGTCGTCGCTGTGGTGGACCGTCACCCAGAGCCGCTCCGCGTCGAGGCCGAACACGTCGGTCACGAGCTCCCACGCCCAGGCGCAGGCCTCGGACTTGAAGTAGTCGCCGAAGCTGAAGTTGCCGAGCATCTCGAAGAAGGTGAGGTGGCGGGAGGTGCGCCCGATCTCGTCGAGGTCGTTGTGCTTGCCCCCGGCCCGCACGCACTTCTGCACGGTGACCGCCCGCTGGAATGGGGCCTGCTGGTCGCCGGTGAAGTACGACTTGAACGGCACCATTCCCGCCACCGTGAACAGCAGCGTGGGGTCGTGGGGGATCAGGCTGGCCGACGGATGGTGGGTGTGGCCCCGCTCGACGAAGAAGTCGACGAAGGCCTTGCGAACCTCAGCCGCGGTCAGCGACTTCATCGACCAGACCGCCTCGCCACGGACGCCGCCGTCGAAACGGGCGCGGCCCTTGCGACGGCGGCCGGCTCGACCGGCGTCACTGCGCGGACTCGGGCTGCTCGTCGTCGCGCCGCAGCTCCGACTCGGTGTCGCGCATGGCCTCGCGTCCCTCGACGACGGCGTGGCGGATGTCGTCGGCTATCCGCCGGGCCTCGCGGCCCAGGTTCCTGGCGCCGTCTACCGCGGTCTCGCGGGCCCGCTCGGCGGCCTCCTTGGACCGGTCGGCCACCGCGTTGCGCACGTTCTCGGGCGTGTACCGCTCGGCGGCCTCCCGCACCTTGCTGCGCAGCCAGGCCGCCGTCCCGAGCCCGGCAACGTAACCGGTGCCGAACCACCACGTCCGCTTCATGATCTCACGCTCCTAATCGTCTGAATCATCCGCGCCGCCTTGACGTCTGCGCCGCAGCTGACTCGACGGCCTCCGACGCCGAGGTGTCGGCTGCGGCCAGGTCGAGCGAGCGGCGATGCCGGCGGCGGTCGCGCAGGCGCCGCCCGGCCGAGCCCGCGCCCGACACCAGCGACAGGCCCTTTATCAGCGGCGGGGCGAAGGCCCGGTAGGTGAGGCGGCTGGCGTGGTCGGCGGTGGCGGCGATGCGCTCGGCCCGCCCGATCACCCGGTCCACCCGGTGCAACTCGGCGTCGGCCCTGGTGACAGTGGTGCGCAGATCATCGACCATGGGCAGCGCCGAGTCCCGCAAGTCGTCGACCACGCCCCGCAACTCGCGCATGGTCCGCACCAGCGATACCACCGCCACAGTCAGCACCACCACCGTGGCCAGGCAAACAACCGCCACGATCACAGCGGCCAAGTCCACAGCGCTCACAGGGCCACAATACCGCCTTCCTTTGATAGCGTGCGCTATCGGCAGCTGATCGGGAGAGGACCGAGATGACCGATGTGCTGATCAGAGAAGTCCCCGACGAGGTTGTGGCCGCAATCGACGTGAAGGCTCGTCATCTCGGCCTGTCGCGCGCCGAATACCTGCGCCGAGTGCTGCACCGTGAGAGCCGAGCCGATTCCACCAGGACCGGGGTCGAGGCACTCGAGCACCTCTGCGCTTTGATCTCGGACCTCGCCGACCCGGAGGTGCGCAGGGCTGCCTGGTCATGAGCGCCTGGCTGATCGACACCTCGGCGCTGGTGAGGCTGGCGTCGAGTAGCGATCCTGCACAGTGGGTCTCCCGCGTGGAGCGCGGGTTGGTGAGAATCTCGACCGTGACCCGACTGGAAGTGGGCTATTCGGCTCGGTCATCCGACGACTTCGAGCAGATATTCGACTATCCGCCCATCGGCGCCATGCCGATCGAGTACTCGACCCCGCGGGCTGAGGATCGCGCCGGCGAAGTCCAGCGGGCTCTGGTGCAGGCCGGACATCACCGGGCGCCATCGGTGCCTGATCTGCTGGTGGCCGCCATCGCCGAGACGGCCGGGCTCACTGTCCTGCATTTCGACAAGGACTTCGATCTCATCGCGAACGTCACAAGCCAGCCAGTAGAACGCCTCGCTGTTTCCTAGCCCCGGCTCGACAGCACCACGACGCCTGGGGTTCCACGACGATCTGTTGCTTCAGTGTCGGTCTCGCTGTTCTGCGGGATCGGCCTCGCGGTCTCGCTGGGGGATCTCGGCGTGGCGACGGCGCGCCAGTTCGGCCTCGGCGCCGTGGGCTGACGGCTGGTAGTAGACGTTGCCGGCCACCTCGGCGGGCCGGTGCTGCTGATCTACCCAGCCGTCGGGGTGGTCGTGGGGGTATCGGTAGCCGTCGCCGTGGCCAAGGGACTTCGCCCCCTGGTAGTGGGCGTCGCGCAGGTGCATGGGCACTTCGCCGGAGCCCTCGGCCCGGGCGTCGGCCGCGGCCCGGCCTAGAGCGACCGTCACCCGGTTTGACTTGGGCGCAGTGGCCAGCCGCACCACCGCGTGGGCCAGGTTGAGCTGGGCCTCAGGCAGGCCGACGTACTCGACGGCGCGGGCCGCGGCGTCGGCCACCAGCAGCGCGGTGTCGTCGGCCAGTCCGATGTCTTCAGAGGCCAGGATCACCAGCCGCCGGGCGATGAAGCGGGGATCCTCGCCGGCCTCCAGCATCCGGGCCAGCCAGTAGAGCCCGGCGTCGGCGTCGGAACCGCGGATGCTCTTGATGAAGGCGCTGATCACGTCGTAGTGGCCGTCACGGCCGTAGCGCACCGCCTTGGCGTCGGCGGCAGCCTCGGCGTCGGCCAGAGTGACATGAGCCAGTCCCGGTGCCTCCGACGCCGCTTTGGGCGCAGGCGCCGATATCGCGGGCCCTGTGTCCGCCGTTGCCACGGCCCGGCGGCCGGCTAGCGCCACCGCCACCTCTATGCCGGTGAGGGCATGGCGACCGTCGCCGCTGCTGCGGGCCGCCAGGTGCTCGACCGCGTCGTCGGCAGCGGTGGCGCCCTCGGCGGCCAGGCCCCGGCGCACTAGCTCCAACAGCGCCTCGGAGTCCAGCGGGTGCAGACGGAACAGGGTCGAGCGCGACATCAGCGGCGGGTTCACCTCGAAGTGCGGGTTCTCGGTGGTGGCGCCGATGAGCACGATCAGGCCGTCCTCCACTGCGGGCAGCAGGGCGTCCTGCTGGGCCTTGTTGAAGCGATGGACCTCGTCGAGGAACAGGATCGTGCCGGTGCCGTGCACCCCGAGGCGCTCGGTGGCCCGCTCGATCACGGCTCGCACGTCCTTGACCCCGGCGGTCACCGCCGAGAGCTCCTCGAACGCCTTGGCCGTGCTGAGCGCCACCACCCGGGCCAGCGTCGTCTTGCCGGTGCCCGGCGGCCCCCACAAGATCACCGACGACAGCCGGTCGGCTGCGATCAGCTCCCGCAGCGGCCGCCCCGGCCCCACCAGGTGGTCCTGGCCGACGATCTCATCGAGGCTACGGGGCCGCAGCCGGACTGCCAGCGGCGCCCGCCCCCGCAGCCGCTCAGCCGCAGCCGCATCAAACAGATCCCCGGCCACGGCCACGACCCTACGCGATCAGGTCATGGTCTAACCGCGCCGGGAGCGGTCTCTTTGACGATCAACAGGTACCGCATGCGCAGTACTCTGCGTGACGTGACCGAGCTCCTAGTCGACATAGACGACGACCTCCTCGAACGGGTTCGCGAGATGACCGGCGCGGCCACGATGACGGAGGCGGTCAACGCGGCGCTTCAACACGTCGTCGATTTCGACCTGAGGTTGCGGCACATCCGCCGGCTCCTGACGCTGGACGGAATCGATCTCGCGGATGAGCAAGTCATGAGCGACGCCTGGCGGTGAGCCCGAACTGGATCACGCACCACGTCAGGCACCGGGGGGCAACAGGTTCAGGCTGGGGGGAGGACTCGCAGGCCCAGTTCTTGCAGGTGGGTGTCGGCTATGGGGCTGGGGGCCTCGGTTAGGGGGTCGGCGCCGGACTGGGTCTTGGGGAAGGCGATGACCTCGCGGATGTTCTCCTCGCCCACCAGCAGCGCGGCGAGGCGGTCGAGGCCCACCGCGAAGCCGGCGTGGGGCGGGGCGCCGTAGCGGAAGGCGTCGAGCAGGAAGCCGAAGCGATCCTGGGCCTCGTCGGGGGCTATGCCCAGCACCTCGAAGATGCGCTGCTGGACGTCGCGGCGGTGGATCCTGACGCTGCCCGAGCCGAGCTCCCAGCCGTTGAGCACCAGGTCGTAGGCCTGGCTGCGGATGCTGAGCAGGTCCTCGCCCGCGGGCGGGCCGTCGGCCGACATGAGCCTCGGCAGGTCGTCGTCGTGGGGCATGGTGAACGGGTGGTGCGACGGGATCGGGTCGCCCTCTGCGGTCAGGGCCTCGAACAGCGGGAAGTCGATCACCCACAGGTAGTTGAAGCTGCCGTCGTTGACAGGGGGGCGGCCCAGCTCGAGGCGCAGCAGCCCCAGAACGTGGCGCACCAGCCGGCGCTCGTCGGCCACCAGGAACACCATGTCGCCGGGGCGGGCGTCGAGCGCGTCGATCACCGCTGAGGCCTCAGCGCTGGACAGGAACTTCGACACTCCGGCGTCGAGGGTCGCGCCGATGCTGTCGGGAGAGTTCACCACCCGCATCCAGGCCAGACCCTTGGCGCCCCAGCGCTGACAGGCAGCCACCAACTCGTCGACACGGCTGCGGGCCAGCGACTCGGCCCCGCCGCTGAGGCAGATGCCCTTCACGCATGGGGCCTGGAACACCCGGGCGCCGGTGTCGGCGAAGATCGGAGTGAGCTCGACCAGCTCCATACCGAAGCGGGTGTCGGGCTTGTCGGAGCCGAAGCGCTCCATGGCGTCGTGCCAGGTGATGCGGTCGAAGGCGCCGGGATCACGGCCGGTCACCTCGACGGTGGCCTCGGCCACAGCCTTCGTCACGAAGCCGAGCACGTCGTCGCGCTCCACGAACGACGCCTCCACGTCGAGCTGGGAGAACTCGAACTGGCGGTCGGCCCGCAGGTCCTCGTCGCGCAGGCAGCGGGCGATCTGGTAGTAGCGGTCCACGCCGCCCACCATGGTGAGCTGCTTGAAGATCTGCGGGCTCTGGGGCAGGGCGTAGAACGAGCCGGGCTCCTTGCGCGACGGCACCACGAAGTCGCGGGCCCCCTCGGGGGTGGAGGCGATCAGCATCGGGGTCTCGACCTCCACGAAGCCCTGAGCGTCCATGGCCCGGCGGATGGCCCGGTTGACCGCGGCCCGGGCCCGCAGGTTGCGCTGCATCCTGGGCTTGCGCAGGTCGATGTAGCGGTGCCTCAGGCGCAGGGTCTCGTCGACATCGGTGCGCTCGTCGAGAGGGAACGGCGGCGGCTCCGACGCTGAGAGCACCTCCACCGAGCAGTCATGCAGCTCGATCTCGCCGGTGCTCAGCGCCGGGTTGGCGGTACCCTCGGGCCGCAGTCGCACCGTGCCGACGATGCTCACCACGTACTCCGACCGCAGGTCGCGTGCGCCGTCCACCACGCACTGCAGCACCCCGCTGTGGTCGCGCAGGTCGATGAAGGCGAGGTGCTCGCTGTGCTCGCGGCGGCGGTCCACCCAGCCGCACACAGTCACGGCCCGTCCGGCGTCATCAGGCCCAAGCCGCCCGCACAAGTCGCTGCGCATCGCCGTAGCGTCGATGTCAGTCACGTTGTTCCTCCGATGCTGCGCCGTTCGGCTGTCACGGCTCTGTCTCTGCTGGGAGGCGCGATACCGCTGCGTGTCGCGTGAGGCGCGCGTCCCGGTGCTGTCACGGCTGCGTCTCTGCTAGGAGGCGCGATACGGCAGAGACGAGTTCGCTGGTGGGGACGGTGTGCTGGTCGCCGCCGGGGCGCATGTCGCGCACGGTGGCGGTTCCGTCGGCCTGCTCGTCGGGGCCGACGATCACGGCCACGGTGGCGCCGGAGCGGTCGGCCCGCTTCATCTGGGCCTTCATGGAGCGCCCGTCGAAGGCCCGGTCAGCGCCGAGGCCGACCTGGCGGAGCCGGTCGCAGAGAACCGCGGCGCTCTGACCTCCGACGGTGTCCACCACGAACACCTGCACCGGCGCGGGATCACCGGCGAAGGCGCCCTCGGCGTCGCAGGCCAGCAGGATGCGGTCCACGCCCAGCGCGAAGCCGATGCCCGGTGTGGGGGGTCCGCCCAGCTCCTGCACCAGCCCGTCGTAGCGGCCACCGCCGCCCACCGCGTTCTGGGCGGTGTCGAGCGCGTCGGCCGCGAACTCGAAGGTGGTGCGGGTGTAGTAGTCCAGCCCCCGCACCAGCCGGGGCGAGATCTCATAGGCCGCGCCGAGACTGTCGAGCCCGGCCCGCACCGCGGCGAAGTGCTCGGCCGAGTCGCCCGACAGGAAGTCGACCATCAGCGGCGCCTCGGCGATCACCGGCTGGTCCTGTGTGCGCTTGGAGTCGAGCACCCGCAGCGGGTTGCGCTCCAGCGTGACGCGGGACTGCTCGGACAGCTCACCCCGACGGCTCTGGAGATAGCCGGTGAGCGCGGCGTCGTAGGCCGGCCGGCTCTCGGGGTCGCCGAGCGAGTTGACCAGCAGGCGCACCCGCTTCATGCCGAGGGCCTCGTAGAAGCGCACCCCGAGGCCGATCACCTCTATGTCGGCGTGGGGGTCGTCGGTGCCGAGCGTCTCCACCCCGACCTGCTCGAACTGGCGGTAGCGGCCGGCCTGGGGGCGCTCGTAGCGAAACTGCGGGCCCGAGTACCAGATCTTCCACGGCACCGTGGGCCGGTGCTCGGCGAAGGCCCGGCACACCCCGGCGGTGAGCTCGGGGCGCAGGGCCAGATGCCGGGGCGGCTCGCCCTTGTCGAAGAACTCGAACAGCTCCTTGGTGACCACATCGTTGGCCTCACCCAGACGCTGGAACACGCCGACGTCCTCGAACACCGGCGATTCCAGCAGCCCGAAGCCGCTGCGCTCGGCCAAATCCGCGAACACGCGCACCAGCCGACGCCGCCGAGCCGACTCCGGGGCAAGGATGTCGCGGGTGCCCGCCGGAGCACGAAACAAGGGCCGAGCCACAACCGCCGATGCTACCGCCGCCCGATCAACAGGCTGCCAGCCCCTAGTGCAGGTGCTGAATCATGGCAGCTGCAAGTGCAAAAACATAGAGACATCAAGTGCGCGAATATTGAGACTCCAAGTGCTTGCAATATGGGCATCGGCGAGTGCTGCGGAGTCGGTGGATTCAGATTGGTGGGGGGTTTCGGGTGGGGAGGACTCTTTGGGCCTCGAATACTGCTTCTAGAGCTAGGACGCTCGACAGGACCGAGTCGAGCTGGGAGAGGTCGGCCAGCTCGAACTCGAAGTCCATGCGGGCTATGAAGTCGTCGCCGGTCTCGGCTTTGGCGCTGATGATGCTCAGCCGGTGCTCGGCCAGCACGTCGGTCACGTCTCGCAGCAGGCCGGGCCGGTCCAGGGCGTGCACCGAGATGGTGGTCGAGAACTTGCCGGCAAAGTCGGCGTCCCACTCCACCTCGATCAGCCGGTCGGTCTGGCCCTCGGCCAGACCCATGGCGTTCACGCAGTCGGCCCGGTGCACCGACACGCCCCGCCCCCGGGTGACGAAGCCCATGATCTCGTCGGGCGGCACCGGAGCGCAGCACTGCGACAGCCGTATCAGGATGTCGTCGAGGCCCTCGACGTGCACCCCCACATCGGAGTCGCTGCGACGCTGCCCGCCCCGGCGCCGAGCGGTGGTGGGCAAGCGGTCGCGGTCGACGGAACCGTCGGCGTCGTCGCCCTGCAGCGCCCGAGCGATGCGCCCCGCCACCGAGGCGGCCGACTGGTGGCCCTCACCGATGGCCAGGAACAGCAGATCGGTGGAGCTGTAGTTGAGCTGCTCGGCCACGGTTTCGAGCAGCTTGTCCTTCAGCAGGCGCCGGGCGGGCAGGCCCTCTCGCCGCAGCGCCTGGATCAGGTCGTCGCGCCCGTTCTCGATGGCGTCGGCCCGGCGCTCGCGGGAGTACCACTGCTTGATCTTGTTGGCCGCCCGCCGGCTGGCCACGAACTTCAGCCAGTCGCGGCTCGGCCCCGCCCCCTCGGTGCGGGTGGTGAACACCTCCACCACATCCCCCGACAGCAGCCGGCTGTCGAGCGACACCAGCCGGCCGTTCACCTTGGCCCCCACGCAGGCATGGCCCACGTCGGTGTGGATGCTGTAGGCGAAGTCCACCGGGGTGGCCCCCGCCGGCAGCTCGATCACCTTGCCCGCCGGCGTGAACACGTACACCTCGTCGGTGTCGAGCTCGATCTTGAGGTTGGACATGAACTCGGCCGGATCCGACGTCTCGGACTGCCAGTCGACGATGCGCGACAGCCAGGCCATCTCCTCCGACGGCGACGCGTCCTTGTACTCCCAGTGGGCCGCCACGCCGTGCTCGGCCCGGTCGTGCATCGCCCGGGTGCGGATCTGCACCTCCAGGGCCTTGCCCGCCGGCCCCACCACCGTGGTGTGCAGCGACTGGTAGAGATTGAACTTGGGCATGGCGATGTAGTCCTTGAAGCGGCCCTGCACCGGCCGCCAGGTGGCGTGGATCGAGCCGAGCGCGGCGTAGCAGTCCCGCACCGAACCCACTAGCACGCGGATACCGACCAGGTCGAAGATGTCCTCGAAGGACCGGCCCTTCACCACCATCTTCTCGTAGATCGACCACAGATGCTTGGGCCGTCCCGTGACCTCGGCGCTGATGCCCAGCTCGGCCAGGCGCGACTCCACGTCGCCCAGCACCTGCTCGAGGTAGATGTCGCGCTCGGGGGCCCGCAGCTGCACCATCTGGTCGATCTCGGCGTAGCGGCGGGGCTCCAGCGCGGCGAAGGCCAGATCCTCAAGCTGCTGCTTCACGTCCTGCATGCCCAGGCGGTGGGCCAGCGGCGCGTACACGTCGAGGGTCTCGCGGGCTATGTAGTCCTGCTTGAAGGCGGGCAGCACCGCCAGGGTGCGCAAGTTGTGGAGCCGGTCGGCCAGCTTGATGATCAGCACCCGCAGATCTCGGGCGATGGCCACGATCATCTTGCGCACCGACGCGGCCTGCTGCTGTTCGCGGGTGTCGTAGTGGACCCGGTCGAGCTTGGTGACCCCGTCCACGATGCGGGTGACCTCGGGACCGAAGTCGGCCTCGATGGCGGCCAGGGCCACGTCGGTGTCCTCCACCGCGTCGTGCAGCAGCGACGCGGCGATGGTCACGTCGTCGAGCCCGAGCCGGGCCACGATGGTGGCCACCGCCAGCGGATGGCGGATGTAGGGCTCTCCCGAAAGGCGCATCTGGCCCTCGTGGGCGGCCGCCGCGGTGTCGAAGGCCCGCACGATCAGGTCGGGCGACCGGTCGCGGTGGCGCTGCCGGTAGCACTCCAGCAGCGGGGCGATCTCGGCCGCCGCGGGCCGCCGGGATCCTCGCCTCCAGGGCAGGACCCGGGTGACGGTGGACACCTAGCCGCTCACCCCGAAATCGGTCACCGCTTCTTCTTCTTCTTTCGGGGACGGGGAGGAATCGCCGCCGCGGTCGGGGTCCGGGCCGTCGATGCGGGCTTGCGGGCTGCGGTGGACCGCTTGGCCGCGGCCGCTTCGCCCAGCACGGCGTCGTCGGTGGCGACGGTGCGGGTGCCCTCGCTGTCTGCGCCGGTGCCCCGCAGCCGGATCCGCTCGGCGATCTCGGCGTAGGCCGGCTCCCGCTCCTTCATCCTGGCCACCACCGCGGCGGCCACGAACAGCGAGGAGTAGGTGCCCACCACGATGCCCACCACCAGCGCGACCGCGAACTCCTGAAGGGTCACCGCGCCCAGCACGAACGAGCCGATGATCAGCATCGACGCCACCGGGATGACCGACGTGATCGACGTGTTGACCGAGCGCATCAGCACCTGGTTGAGCGACAGGTTCATCATCTCGGTGTAGGTGTAGCGACCGGTGGCCGACACCCGGCCCACCACCTCGCGCACCTTGTCGTACACCACGATGGTGTCGTACAGCGAGTAGCCCATGATGGTGAGGAAGGCGATCACCGTGGCCGGGGTGATCTCGAACTGGAACACCGAGTAGAAGCCCACCGACACCACGATGTCGTGGACGACCGCCACCAGGGCCCCCACCGCCATCTTCCATTCGAGCCTGATGGCGATGTAGACGGCGATCAGCGCGAAGAAGGCGAGCAGGGCGTTGCGGGCCTTGGCGGTGATCTCCGCGCCCCACGACGGCCCGACGGTGGTGACGCTCACATCGTCGCCGGTGACGCCGGCCAGCTCGGCCAGGGCGCGGCGCACGCTGTCGACCGCCTCCGGCCCCTCGATGTCGGCGCGGACTCTGATGGTGTCGCCGCCCAGCGTCTGGATCTTGGCATCGGACGCGCCGGTGCCCCCCAGCGCGTCGCGGGCCTCGGCCACCGACACGCCCGGCGCGGGAACCTCCCAGGAGGTGCCGCCCTCGAACTCGATGCCCAGATCGACGCCGCGGATCCCGAAGCTGGCCACGCTCACCACCACCGCCACCAGCGAGCCGATCAGGGCCCGCCGCCAAAGCCGCGGGAAGTCGATCTGCTGCTCGCCGCGGTACAGCGACCCCAGCCCCCCCAGCCAGCGGCCGGTCACGATGTTGCCCCCAGCGAGACACAACCCCGGTCACCACCGCAGGCCCGGCGAGGCGCAGCCCCGGTCACGACGACACCGCTCCCAGTCACAGCGGAGACCCCGGTGAGATGCAGCGGCCGGTCACGACGCCGCTCCGGGCTGTTGCGCGGGCGGTGTGGGGATCCCGAAGCGGCGCGGGTGGGCGTACAGGCCCGCAGCCCGCGACATGAGGCCGATCAGCGGACCCATGAAGAAGTAGGTGGCCAGCAGGTCGAGGATGGTGGCCAGCCCCAGATACAGGGCGAAGCCCCGGACCTGGCCCACGGTCAGGAAGTACAGCACCGCGGCGGCGATCAGCGAGGCGAAGTTGGCCTTGAGGATGGTGGCGAAGGCCACCGGGAAGGCCCGGTCCACCGCGGAGCGCAGCGTGCGGCCCGAGCGGACGTCCTCCTTGAGGTGCTCGAAGTACACCACGTTGGAGTCCACCGACACGCCGATGGCCACGATCAGGCCGGTGACGCCGGCCAGGGTCAGCGCCAGCCCCTGCGACTCGCCCAGCCAGGCGATGATGGTCCACAGCAGGGCGCCCGACAGGCCGAGGCTGGCGATGGCCACCAGTCCGAGCAGGCGGTAGTAGATCAGCAGGTAGGCCGACACCAGCGCCAGCCCGATGATCCCGGCGAGGACGCCGGCGGACAGCGCGTCGGTTCCCAGCGACGCCGACACGATCTGGCTCTGCTGGGCCTCAAGCTCCACCGGCAGGGCGCCGTAGTCGAGCACGAGGGCCACGTCGCGGGCCCGCTGCTCGCTGAAGCCCCCGGAGATGGTGATGCTGTCGCGCTCGAACGGCTCGAATATGGCGTTGTCGGCTTGGACGCTGGGGGCGCTGACCACCTCGTTGTCGAGCTCTATGGCCACCTGCCCGGTCGGGCACGAGGAACCCCGGGCGTGGCACCGGCGGCTCACGTCGTTGAACAGGTCGATGCCCTCGGCGCCCGGCTTGAACGTGGGGGCGACGTGCCAGCCGATGAAAGAGTGGAACTGGGCCACCGCGCCCTCGAGGCCGTCGCCCGCCACCGCGGTGGGCCCAAGCACATAGCGCAGGGCGACATTGCGGTCGTCGTCGTACTGGGGCAGCACCACCTCGGCGTCGGCGGCCAGGTCGCCCTCAGTGAGCGCGAAGCTCGCCAGCAACTCCTCGTCGGCGCCGTCGAGGGAGTCCTCCGGCACCGCGCTGAGCACGGGACGGAACCGCAGCTCGGCCGTCTGGCCCACCAGGTCGAGGGCCCGCTGCTGCTCATCGACGCCGGGGAGCTGCACCAGGATGTTGGCGCCCTGGGTGGAGATCTCCGGTTCGGCCACGCCCAGGCCGTCGACCCGGTTGCGGATGATCTCCACCGCCACGTCGAGCTCTTCGGGAGTGGCGACTCGGGTCGGCTCCAGCACCACGCTGGCCCCGCCCTGCAAGTCGAGGCCGAGCAGGGGCTCGTTGTCGGCCACCAGCGTGTAGACCGCGCCCGCGACGGCGACCGCCACGATGCCGATCACATAGACGAGCTTGCGGCGCAACAGCCCTCCCGCAGGGTCGCGCCCCGCTCGTTCGGACTCAGCCCTCGTCGTCGTCGGAGTCGTCGCCGTCGTCGTCTGATTCTTCAGCGTCGGCGGGCGAGGCGTCGGGCACCCGGCCGGCCACGGCGTCGCGCGACACCTTCAACTCGACTTCGGGCGCCACCTCCAGCCACACCACGGCGTCCTCCACTTCGGCCACCACGCCGTGGATGCCGGCGTTGGTCACCACCTCGTCGCCCGCCTGCAGGGAGCGCACCAGCTCCCGGCGAGCCTTCTCCCGCTTCTGCTGGGGGCGCAGCAGCAGGTAGTAGAGCGCGCCGAACATGAGGATGATGATGAGGAACTGTTCCATCCCCCGAGCCTAGAGGCCGAGCGGATAGACCCGTCTTTCTTGCGGTTCCCGTAGAGCGCACAGCGAGGCCGTGGCCCGAGCGGCCCGTGAGCGCAGCGAACAAGAGCGGGAGTGACAACGCCAAGACGCGAGACGCTTGGGGGCAATCCGCGCGTGTTCCTATTGCAGTGGGTCGTTATTGCCAGACACGGCCGATGTCGGCGCGGAGCTCGTCGAGGGTTCCGGCCCGCACCGCAGCCCGCACCCGATCCATGAGCCGCAGCACCCAGGCCAGGTTGTGCAACGTGACGAGCCGGGCCGCGGTCGGCTCGTGGGTGGCCAGCAGGTGGCGCAGGTAGCCCCGCGACCATCGGGCGGCCGGACTCTCAACAAACGCCGGATCGAGCGGTTCGTCGCTGTCGGCGTGGCGGGCCGCGGCCAGGTTGTAGCGCCCGGCGTCGGCCAGGACCGTGCCGTGGCGGCCGAGGCGGGTGGGCAGCACGCAGTCAAACATGTCGACGCCTCGGGCCACCGACTCCACGATCCCTGCCGGATCGCCGAGGCCCATGAAGTAGCGGGGGCGGTCGCCGGGGAGCACCTCGATGCACGCATCGAGCGCGGCCAGCATCCGGGGCCGCTCCTCGCCCACCGACAGCCCGCCCACCGCGTAGCCGTCGAAGCCGACCTCCACCGTGCACTCGGCCGACTGGCGCCGCAGGGCGGTGTCGACGCCCCCCTGCACGATGCCGAACTGGCACTGGCGCGCCGGAGCTTCCGGGTGGGCCAGGAAGGCGTGGCGGCCCTGCCGGGCCCACAGCGCGGTGCGGCGGACGGCCTCGCGCAGCACCGGGGGCTCGGCCACCGCAGAGGGGCACACGTCGAGCACCATGGTGATGTCGGCGCCGATGAGCGCCTGCTGGGCCACCGCGTCGGCGGGGGTGAGCCGGCAGGCCGAGCCGTCGTAGACCGACTTGAAGCTGGCGCCGTCGTCGTCCACCTGCGGGTCGAGCGAGTAGATCTGGTATCCGCCCGAGTCGGTGAGCACCTGGCCGGGCCAGCCCGCGAAGCTGCCGATCCCGCCGAGTTGGGCCACGGTGGCCGCGCCGGGCCGCAGCATCAGGTGATAGGTGTTGGCCAGCACCACCTCCACTCCGAGCGCTTCGAGGTCCGACGAGTCGAGGTGGCGGACCGCGCCGCGGGTGCCCACCGGCATGAAGCACGGCGTGGCGAAGCTGCCCCGCGGTGTGGTTACCGTGCCGACGCGGGCCGCGCCGTCGGCCGCCTCGACGGCGAAGACGGCCGCGGTCACGGCCTTCCGCCCGGCTCGGAGCGGGTCACGAGCATGGCGTCGCCGAACGACAGGAACCGGTACTTGTGCTCGAGCGCGGCGGCGTAGAGCGTGCGCCAGCGGGGGCCGATGAAGGCGTCGAGCAGGCAGAGCAGCGTCGAGCGAGGCAGATGGAAGTTGGTCAGCAGCGCGTCGACGACCCGCCACTGGTACGGGCGGCGGATGAACAGGCTGCTGTCTCCCGACGCCTCGCCGGTGGCCGCCCACGTCTCCAGGCAGCGCACCACCGTGGTGCCCACCGCCACCACCCGCCGGGCATGCGACAGCGCCCGCTGGGCGTCGGCCGGCACACGATAGCGCTCGGTGTGAATCTGGTGATCAGCGATGCGGTCTGCGGTGATGGGCCGGAAGGTGTCGAGCCCGACGGCCAGTTCCACCGCCACGATCTCAGCGCCCGCGCCGCGCACTCGGTCCAGCAACTCATCGGTGAAGTGCAGGCCGGCGGTGGGAGCTGCGGCCGAGGCGGGGCTGCGGGCATACACGGTCTGGTATTGCTCGGGGTCGGAGATCTCGGCAGTGATGTAGGGCGGCAGCGGCACGGCGCCGATGTCGTCGAGCACGTCGAACAGCGGCCGCCCGTCAGTGTGGACCCGCACGACGCGCCGCCCCTCCCCCAGGTCGTCGAGGATCTCAACTCCGACCCGGCCGTCCTTCACGTCCGTGTCGGCTCCGGTCCTGCCTGGGTCGGGAACTACCGTCTCGCCGTTGCGCAGCCGCCTCGAGGGCCGCACCAGCGCCTCCCAGTCGCCGTCGTCGCGTTCGTGCAGCAACAGCACCTCGACCGCGCCACCGGTAGCCCTGCGCAGCCGCAGCCGGGCGGGCAGCACCCGCGTGTCGTTGACGACGACCACATCGCCGGGCCCCAACAACTCCGGCAGATCGCTCACCCGGCGGTGCGCTACGACGCCGTCCCCATCCACCAGCAACCGGGCCCTGTCGCGCTCGGGCAACGGCACCTGAGCTATAGAGCGCGGCGGCAGGTCGTAGTCGAGGTCTTCAGGCCCAGCCGGCGGGTCTGCGGCCGCTTCCATCTGCTGCACCGCCCGTGCCGGCTGTCAGGGGAACAGGCCGGGCTGGGCTTCGGGGTCTGACGGGGGCGCCTCCAAGCCGAGGTGCGTCCAGGCCGCGGGGGTGGCCACCCGGCCCCGCGGCGTGCGCATCAGCAGGCCCCGCTGTATCAGGTAGGGCTCGTAGACGTCCTCGACGGTCTCGGTCGGCTCGCTGACCGCGATGGCCAGAGTGGACAGCCCGACCGGGCCGCCGCCGAAGCTGCCGCACAGGGCCTCCAGCACGGCCCGGGTGGCCCGGTCTAGCCCCAACTCGTCGACGCCGAAGAAGGCGAGGCCGTCGGCCGCCACTCCGGCGTCCACGCCGCCGTCGCGGTGCACCTGCGCGAAGTCGCGCACTTGGCGCAGCAGTCGGTTGGCGATCCGGGGCGTGCCCCGGGCCCGGCGGGCGATCTCGGCCGCGCCGGCGGCGTCGATGGGTACCCCGAGTATCTGAGCGGTGCGCTCGACGATGGATACCAGGTCGTCAACGGTGTAGAAGTCGAGCCGGGCCACCAGCCCGAAACGGTCCCGCAGCGGGCCGGTGATGAGGCCGGTGCGGGTGGTGGCCCCGACCAGCGTGAACGACGCCAGGTCGAGCGGGATGGACCGGGCCGCGGGACCCTTGCCGAGCACAATGTCGATGCGGAAGTCTTCCATGGCCGGATACAGCACTTCTTCGACGGGTCGGGGCAGGCGGTGGATCTCGTCGATGAACAGCACATCGCCCGGCTCGAGCTTGGTGAGCATGGCCGCCAGGTCGCCGGCTCGCTCCAGGGCCGGGCCCGACGTGGCCTGCAGGTGAGCGCCGAGCTCGGTGGCCACAATGTGGGCCAGGGTGGTCTTGCCTAGGCCGGGCGGCCCCGCGAACAGCAGGTGATCGACCGGCTCGCGGCGGTTGCGGGCCGCGCCGAGCAGCACGTCGAGATGGCCCTTGAGCTCGCTCTGGCCCACGAACTCCCCGAGGGTGCGGGGGCGCAGCGCGGCCTCGCCCTGCCGCTCGGCGGGCAGCGAGTCAGCCGACAACAGCCCGTCGGGATCGGAGTCCGCGGCATGGGAGTCCGCCGGGTCGGCACCGGAAGCCAGCATCTCAGACCGGGACACGATGCCAACCTACGCCGTAATGCCAGCTAGTCGCCTCAGGGCCTCGCGCAGCAGGCTGCCGGCGTCGTCGCCAGCCGGGAGTTCGCCCAGCACGCGGCGGATCTCGTCGGCGCCGTAGCCCAAACCGTCGAGCGCGGCCCGCACGTCGCCGCGGGCGTCGTCGGTCGGTCCCGACACCGCCGCAGCTGGATCGGGGTCGGTGCCGGGAGGCGCCTCCGCCTCGGGCAGGTGGAGCCGCGACTTGAGCTCGACCAGCATCCGCACCGCGGTCTTGGGCCCCACGCCGGGCACCAAGCACAGCATGTCCACATCGTCTTCGGCCACGCCCCGGCGCAGCGCGTCGGGATGATGGACGGCCAGGATCGACAGCGCCATGGTGGGACCCACCCCGCGGGCGCCGATCAGCGCCTCGAAGGTTCTCCGCTCGTCCAGCGTGGCGAAGCCGTAGAGCGTCTGGGCGTCCTCGCGCACGATGTGGCTCACATGGACGAACACCTCCGATCCCGGCTCGCCCGCCGCCGCGGCGGTGCGTGGAGTGGCCTGCACCCTGTAGCCGATCCCGGACACCTCGATCACCAGTTCGGCATCGGGCGACCGGGCGGCCAGCACCCCCCGCAGCGACCCGATCATCGGCCCGCACCGCCCACGGCCACCGCCCCGCGCGGCCCGCCGCCAGCCGCGGCAGTCCAGGCGCGGGCCAGGTGGCACAGGGCCACGGCCACCGCGTCGGACGCGTCGACGGGGCGCAACTGCTCGCTCAGCCCGAGCAGCACCCGCACCATCTCGGCCATCTCGGCCTTGTCGGCGCCGCCCCAGCCCGCCACCGCCTCCTTCACCTCGTTGGGCGAGTACTCCGCAACCTCGCAGCCCGCCGCGGCCGCCTCCGCCAGCACCACGCCCACAGCCTGGCCGACGGCCATGGCCGTGGCCGCGTTGCGCTGGAACAGCACCCGCTCGACAGCCACCACATCGGGGCGCAGCTCGTTGATCAGCGAACGCACATCGGCCTGCAACTCCGCTAGCCGAGCCGCCCGATCAGCGTCGGCGGGCGTGCTCAACACCCCGGCCGCCTCGGCCTCAGGCCGACGGGCCCGGCGGACCGCGGCATAGCCGCAGCGAGACAAGCCCGGGTCGATCCCCAGCACTAGCACCGGCCCAACCTCCATATGAGGGCGCGCAAATAGGTGAGGGCCTGTTTCGTCACGGCGGGGTATTCCCCGCTCTTGTTCGCTGCGCTCACTGGCCGTCCAAACCCCAGCGTCACAGCCCACGGCCTCGCCCGTATGGGCCGGATGCGCTCGCCTATTCGCTCGGCCTCTAAACCTCGGCGCGAGAACCCGGCATCGATGCTTGAGGCGAACACATGCGCGACTCTATTGACCGCCTCAGTCAAGGACGCGGATAGCCGCCGGAGGAGGCGTTTGCCGCGCGGGCTGCGCAGCGGTACTCTCCCGCAGTGAGGCGGAGTCGTTTCGGCGACCACGGATCCGCAGTGCAGCGGAGCAAAGTGAGGTAACGGCGTATGCGGGGACGGACATGGCTGTTCGGGCTGCTGGTGCCCGCGCTGGTGCTGTCGCCGTCTGCGAGCTCAGCGCAAGTACCCGACGACGCAAAGCCCGCAGTCGCGGTAAGCGTGGAGGCACTGTCGGTGACGGAGCGAGAGTCCGCCACATATGCGGTGTCGCTCACCGCCGACCCTGGCCCGTCGGGCGCCACGGTCGAGTTGAGCATTGTCAGCAGATACTCGAACGACAAGATCGCACTCGACCGAAACTCGCTCACATTCACGGGCGGCCCCGACGGCGACTGGCTGATTCCCCAGACAGTCACGGTCACAGCGCTCGAAGATCCGAACCGGCGCAACGAGCGGCTCGAGATCGCCCACACAATGCTGGCTGCGCCCCCCCCCCCCACGCGTTGAAGGCCCTCGGGTCTCGGTGGAAGTGATCGACCTGAAATGGCTCAAGCACCAAGAGAAACAGGAACCGGCACCGGAGGGTGACGACGGGTTGGGCCCCGCCGAGGGGCTGCTGACCGCCGAGGACTTGGACGATGTGGACCTGTCGGAATTCGTGGTCGAGTCGGTGGCTGACCTTCACAGCCTGATTGAGCAAGACGGCACCTATCTGTGGCGCGACGGCGACCGCCAAGTCTCGATGCGGCTGCTGGACTCGCCCCCCGATCCCCAACAGGCCGAACTCGACGAACTCGCCGCTATGGCCGCCCGCTCATATGTGCCGCCGATCACGGACAACAACACCTACCAGGCCCCCCAGCAGATCAAAGCCACCAACTGGTTCGAGTCCGACACCGGCCAGCTCTACCTGCTCGCAGGCGGCATCAACGTCGTCTTCGAAGACCATGTGCCCGCCACGGAGATCGCCGCGGTGTTCCAGCGCCACAACGTCGCCCAACAGCACGTCTCGCCGCTGGGCGAACTCCACAACGCCTTCCACATCGCCACCTCCTCAGACACGGAGACCCTGCGCCTCGTCGAAGCGCTGACAGCCGAGCCCGCCACCGCCAGCGTCAGCCCCAACTGGGCCACGCCGCTCGAACCCCTCGCCACGGGCTACGAACCCGAAGACTTCGACTGCTCGAGGTTCGCCAAGGTCAAGGGCCTCGACGACGAGCTCGCTGGCTGCCTGTGGCACCTCGACTCGACAACCGACTACCGCTCCAACGGCGTCGACCCCACCATCGACATCAACCTCGCAGACACCTGGGACACCACCAAAGGCGAGAACGTCGTCGTCGCGGTTGTCGACAGTCAATGGAACCCTGAACACGAAGACCTCAAAGACAACGCCGACGAGAGCCTCAGCACAAACTGGCACAACGTCACCTCGGTATACGGCGACTATCACGGCAGCAATGTGGCAGGCATCATCGGCGCCCGTGACAACCGCGTCGGAGGCGTCGGTGTCGCTCCCCGAGCCACGCTGATCAACTTCGACCTGCTCGGAAGCCACACCGACCGGTACAGGGCCGCGGCCATGAGCCTGCACCAAGACGTCGTGGCCGTGTCCAACCACAGCTACGGCTACGGACTCCACCACGGCCTGGTCAGAACCAGCGACGCCTGGAAGCGTGCCGTGACGGCTGGGATCACCAGCGGATACGGCGGACGGGGCCAGACCTACGTGACTGCATCCGGCAACGGGCGGGGCTTCCTGGCCGAGGGCTGGAGCAGCCACGCCGAGCAGGCGAACCATGTCGGGATCATCAATGTGGGCGCGGTCGACAGCCGCGGCGGCCTCGTCAGCTATTCCGAGGTAGGGCCGACCGTCTGGGTGACGGCGCCGTCGCGAGAATCCGGCCAGCCCGGCATCCTCGCGCCGCACAGCGACGACCGCTACACCGACAGCTTCGGCGGCACCAGCGCAGCGTCGCCACAGGTGGCGGGGGTGGCGGCTCTGGTGCGCAGCGCCAATCCCAGGTTGACCTGGCGCGATGTGAAGGTGATCATCGCCAGCACGGCCCGGCACTCCCGACCGCAGGATCCGTCCCTGGTGCAGGCGGGGCTCAAGTACGGCTCGCAGACGCAGCACTATCTCCACAGCCACCGCTACGGATTCGGGGTCGTGAACGCGGCCGCGGCGGTGGATGCGGCACTCGACTGGGCGCTGCTGCCGGCGTTGCAGACCTCGTCGGTTTCGTCGGTGGTGGACGCCGACCTGCCCGGCGCCATCGGCGAGACGATCTACGAGATCGAGGTGTCCTCGGAGATCGACTTCATCGAGCACATCGACGTGAATGTCGACATGGCCATCGACAGGGTGCGTGATCTGCGGCTCACGCTGGTGTCGCCGTCGGGGCAGGAGTCGATCCTCTCCCAGGAGGCCCCCGAATGCCCGTCGGAGTGCGGCCTGAACGGCGCGTTCCAGTTCGCGTCGGCTCGGTTCTTGGGGATGGAGGCGGCGGGCGTCTGGCAACTGAGGGTGCAGAACTTTGCCGAGAACGCCGATCGGGAGCCGTGTGACCCGAACGATTCGTCGGCAGGCGCCTGTCCGGCGGCGAAGGGGCAGTTCAACAGCTGGGAGATCAGCATCTACGGGCACGAATCGGCCGCGTCGACGGCTCGCCGCGTCACGCTGAGCGCCGACTCAACGAGTGTGCCCGAGGGCGGCGCGGCGGTGTTGACCGCGGCGGTGAGCGGTGACCCTCTGGCGGTTGACCTTGCCGTGCCGATCACGCTGAGCGGGGCGGGCGCGACCGCCGACGACTACGAGCCGTTGGACATGATCGTCGTCGCCGCGGGAGCGAACTCGGCTTCTGCGCAGCTTGCGACCATCGACGACACGCTTCTGGAACTCGACGAGCAGATCGTGGCCTCGGTCGGAGCGCTGCCGACGGGCTACATCTTCGCCGGCGGTGCGGTGACCATCACCATCGTCGACGACGAGCCCGCGCCCATCGCACGGCTGGTGCTGTCGTCAGAAACCGTCGATGAGGGCGAATCGATCACCATCACCGCGGCGCTCAGCTCGCCGGCACCCACCGACACAGTGCTCACCCTGTCACGAAGACCGACAGCGCCGGCCGTGCGCGGCGACGGAAACCTCACGGGCGAGAGGCAGTTGACCATTCCTGCCGGCTCCACTGTGAGCCGCGACAGCGTCACGTTCCAGTCGAATCAGACCGTGGCCCACATCCCGGTGCGGAAGTTCAGGATCGCGGCCTCGCTTCTGGGCGAGAGCGTGGTCTCGGCGCCGGAGCCGGTTTGGCTGAGCATCATCGACGACGATCCTCCGCCGCCGGAGGTTGCATTGGGCGTGTCGACCGGCGCGGTCCATGAGGGCGGAGTTGTGGAGGTGCGGGCCACGCTGACGGGCAACCTCCGGGCGCAGGATGTGACGATCCCGCTGAAGATCATCGACGGCACTGCGTCGGCTCGGGATTACCGCGCGCCCGAGTCGGTGGTGATCCCTACGGGGGCGGGTTCGGGTGTGGCTCGGATCCGGGTGATGGACGATCTGGTGGACGAGCCCGACGAGACGTTCACGGTTGCGCTCGCCGCTGTGCCCCGTGTCGTTGTGGTCACGGGCGGATCTCGCAGTGTGACCATCCTCGACAACGACGGCCCGTGGCTCGAGCAGTGCGCCACAGGTCTCTCTGGCGACACGGCCACGGTGGAGAGCGTCACCGCCTGGCGCGACCAGTACCACAACCACCGACATCACGTGCAGTTGATCAACGCGGTGTTGGCGGCCTTCGGTGAGGACACCGGCGAGACCCCGATGACGGTCGAGGAGACCTACCTGCAGGCCCAGCGCTCGGCGCCGCAGCACTGGGCTCAGGTGAGGAAGTCTCTTGAGACTTTGGCGGCTTGCGCAGACGCAGCTCAGGCCGCCGCTGCGCCCGCGATCAGCGTCACGGCCGGTCCCGACGTGCTGGAGGGCGAGACGCTGCTGTTCACAGTGTCGGCCGACCCCGCGCCGGACGAGCCGCTGGAAGTGTCGGTGACCGTCACCGCGCGGGGCAACTTCCTGGTCTGGGAGAACAAGTTCACCGTCACAATCCCCACCAGCGGCAGCCAACTGCTGCGACTGTCGAGCAACGACGACGACATCGACGAACCCGACGGCGCCGCCACCGCAACCATCGACCCCGGCGACGGCTACAACATCGCCGCGACAGCCGGGGCTGCGACGCTGGCGGTGCTCGACGACGACGAAGCGCCGCTAACGCAAGTGGCGCTGACACTGACATCTGGATCGGAGGCCACCGAAGCCGACGAGATAACCGTCACCCTCACCGCCGATCCCGCCCCGGCCGCGCCGCTAGCGGTGGAACTGGCGCTCATCGCGCACGGCGACTTCGGCGTCGCCACCGGCACACGAACCGTCGCGATCCCCCACACCGGAACCGCCACAGTGTCGCTGCCGCTAGACGACGACTCCATCGACGAACCCGACGGCGGGCTCGCAGTCATCCTCAACGACGGCGCCAACTACACCACCGCAGTGCAAACCGCGGCCTGGATCAACATCACCGACAACGACAACCCATCCACAAACGACGACCCGCCCGCCGACGGCCCGCCCCCGGTCGAAGAGCCGCCCGCCGTCGTGGTGCTCGGCGAGCCGCCTCCAGCGGGCGGACCCTTCATCATGGTCAACCGATCCACAGAAGAATCCGTCCACGTAACCGTCACACCCGTGCACCGACACCACCCCGGCACTGCCTGCACCCCAACCAGCGACGGCCCCGGCGCGTTCACACTCCAACCCGGACAATCCTCTGGAACCCGCTACCTGCAAGGCCACTGCGACTGGCACCACCAACTCACACCCGCCAACGACGCCTGCACCATCACCATCGACATCACCAACTTCGGTGTGCTCGTCGCCGCCCTCACCAACACAGCCTTCACCGCCTACGGCAGCCAACTGCTCGGCCTCATCACCGACCCCGACACCATCTCCATCCACGAAGCCCACATCAACACCACCTGCACCAACTGAGGACGAGCTTGAATTGGCCCAAGAGGATCAGGAGCAGGCATCGTCCAGATCCGCTGGCATCGTCCAGATCCGCTGAGAGATCAAACACCGCTAGCCGGCCAGTTCCTCCATGATGTCGTCGCCGATGTCGAAGTTGCTGTGCACGTCCTGCACGTCGTCGAGATCGTCGATCAGGTCCATCAGCTTGAGCACCGATCGGGCGACGGCGGGCTCGGCCACCGCCACGTTGCTGGTGGGCAGCATGGTGAGGTCGGCACTCTCGAAGGCGATCTCGGCCGCGGCCAGCGCGTCGCGCACCGCGTTGAGGTCGCCGGGCTCGGTGGTGATGCGCCACATGTCGCCCTCGCCCTCGAGGTCCTCGGCGCCGGCGTCAAGCGCCACCATCATCAGATCGTCCTCGCCGGCCGCCGCCGACGGGACCAGCACCACCCCCTTGCGCTCGAACTGCCAGGCCACCGAGCCCGGCTCGGCCAGCGATCCGCCGTGGCGGGTGAGCGTGCTGCGAACCTCGCTGCCGGTGCGGTTGCGGTTGTCGGTGAGGCACTCGATGTAGAGCGCCACCCCGCCCGGCGCATACCCCTCGTAGGTGACCGACTCATAGCTGACCCCCTCGAGCTCGCCGGTGCCCCGCTTGACGGCCCGCTCGATGGTGTCAAGCGGCACCGAGTTTTCGCGGGCCTTCTGGTACATGGTCCGCAACGTCGGGTTGGCGTCGGGGTCACCGCCCCCCTGGCGGGCCGCCACCTCGACCTGCTTGATGAGCTTGGCGAACAGCTTGCCCCGCTTGGCGTCGGCTGCACCCTTGCGATGCTTGATCGTCGCCCACTTGCTGTGCCCGCTCACGGCCCCAGAGGCTACCGGTGGCGGACCGGACGACGCTGCTACGAAATCGAGCGCAAGTTGGTGGGAGCCCGTTGCGTCGCAGCCGTGTATCTCCCGCTCTTGTTCGCTGCGCTCACGGGCCGCTCGGGCCACGGCCTCGCAAGCTCGGCCTCTACAAGTCGGCCAGGAAGCGGGCGTGGAGTCTCTCGTCGCCCGACAATTCGGGATGGAAGGCGGCCACCGTGGCCGGACCCGACCGGCACAGCACCGGACGGTCCCGGTGGCGGGCCAGCACCTCCACGCCGGCGCCGACCCGCTCGACGGCCGGGGCGCGGATGAACACCGCGTGGAAGGGCGTGTCGAAGCCCTCCACCGCGATGTCGGTCTCGAAGCTCTCGAGCTGAGCGCCGTAGGCGTTGCGCCGCACCGTGATGTCGACCAGTCCCAGCGAATGCTGGTCGGCCCGCCCGTCCACCACCTCGCCAGCCAGCAGGATCATCCCCGCGCAGGTTCCCAGCACCGCCATCTGAGACTCAAGCCGCTCGGCCAGGGGCTCCAGCAGCCCGGAGCGCTCCAGCAGCATCGACATGGTGGTCGACTCGCCGCCGGGTATGACCAGCGCATCGACGGCCGCCAGCTGCTCGGCCGTGCGGATCTCGTCTACTCGGGCCCCGCAGCTACTGAGGATGTCGGCGTGGGCGGCGAACCCGCCCTGAAGGGCGAGCACGCCGACACGGGGCTTCACCAACCCCGTTCAGCCATCTTGACGGCGAGGGCGGCGGTCTCGAGGCCGGCCATGGCCTCGCCCAGCCCGGCGCTGATCTTGGCCAGGATCTCCGGGTCGCGGAAATGGGTGACCGCCTCCACGATGGCCGCAGCCATTTTGGGCGGATCGGAGCTCTTGAAGATCCCCGACCCCACGAAGGCCGCCTCGGCGCCGAGCTGCATCACCAGCGAGGCGTCGGCCGGCGTGGCGATGCCGCCCGCACAGAACAGCGGCACCGGCAGCCATCCGGTGTTGGCCACCTCCTGCACCAGCGGCAGCGGGGCTTGCAGCTGCTTGGCCCACTCGAACAGCTCGGCCTCGTCGCCGGCGGCCGCGATGCGGCGCATGTCGCCCACGATCGAGCGGAGGTGCCGGACGGCCTCCACGATGTTGCCGGTTCCGGCCTCGCCCTTGGACCGGATCATGCAGGCGCCCTCGCCGATGCGCCGCAGAGCCTCGCCCAGGTTGGTGGCGCCGCACACGAACGGCACGGTGAACGCCCACTTGTCGATGTGATGCACCTCGTCGGCGGGGGTGAGCACCTCGGACTCGTCCACGTAGTCCACGGCCAGGGCTTGCAGGATCTGCGCCTCGGCGAAGTGGCCGATGCGGGCCTTGGCCATCACCGGGATGCTCACCGCGGCCTGGACCCGCTGGACCATCTCGGGATCAGACATCCGCGACACGCCGCCGTGGGCCCGGATGTCGGAGGGCACCCGCTCCAGCGCCATCACCGAGACCGCTCCCGCGTCCTCGGCGATGCGGGCCTGCTCGGCGGTGACCACGTCCATGATCACGCCGCCTTTGAGCATCTCGGCCAGCCCCCGCTTCACGAGGGTGGTGCCGGTGGCCGGGTCGGAGCTAGCAGTGACGGACATGGCCGCAATGCTAACTGGCGGGCGCGGATTGATGGCAAGCCTCACGCGCCGCAGCGGCGAGGTTGTTTCCCGCTCATGTTCGCGGCGCTCGCCGGACCCTACGATGCCGAGGCGGCGCGGGCGTCGGCCAGCAGCTGCGCGCTCTGCGATTCGGTCAATACTGTGGTCGCCCCGATGGGCCAGCGCTCGCTGTTGTTGGCCAGCAGCAGCCAGGTGGCGCCGGCCGACAGGCTCAGCGGGTTGCCGGACCGGTCGGTGAACCGGAAGCCGACCCGATCCTGGGTGCGCTCCCACTGCGCCTCGTGGACCGCCCCCGACGTGAGCACCAGCGCCTCGCCCGAGCCGTAGGGCAGGGCCTGGGGCGAGATGGGGTCGGCGGCGGAGCGGCCGTAGGGCATGCGCACCACCACCACATTGGCCGGTGCGATCTCGGCTGTGCCGTTGGCTGTCTCGGTGGTGTGGACGGTGCCGTCCTGGATGCGCACCCAGCCCCCGCCGACGCTGTCCCACACATGGGCGACCTCCGAACCCCACTGGGTGCGGTAGGCCACCGCCACGCCCGCCGCGTCGGGCAGGCCGGGCGGGTTGGGCGAGCCGTACTCGAACAGCGCCTCCGGCGGCGTTGCAGGCTCCGACGGCTCCAGGCTCTCGTAGAGGAAGTAAAGGTTGTGCGGAGCGCGGCGTGACCGGTCGCGCCCGTACGGCGCAGCCAGTTGGTGGGCGCCGATGTCGATGAGCGTGCCCGCGGCCGCAGCCTGGCGCATCTCCCGGCGCACGATGCTGTTGGCGCCCGAGGACACCAGATAGGGCGTGGCGAGATCCTCGAGGATGGCGAAGTCGCTGGAGCGGACCGAGCGCACCGGCCCGATCCGGTCGGGGATCTGGGAATGGAACACGGCCATGAGCCGGGTCTTGCCCGCCTCGACCAGCACCTCATAGACGATGTCGGCCGCGCCCAATCCGGCCTGGGGACGATCCTCGGGGTCGCCGTTGCCGATCTTCACCGCCAGCGGGCGCCGCTGGTCGAGACTCAGGTCGGTGGTGATCAGACCGGTCAGGGCCGCGAACGGTCCGGCCACGAATGGCTCGGGATCCACGAGAGGCGCCGGTTCGAGGTCCGTCGGCGGAATCGGAAACTCGGGAGGCTCACCCGCCGGTGCCGCCGCGGTATCTGAAGGCTGTGACGGCTCCGCATCGGGTCCAACCCCCGCGGCTGCATCATCCGGCGGGCCCGCATCGGATCCTTCCACCCCAACGGACAATCCGTTCTCAGCAGCCCCGGCGTCAGAAGGCTCGTCGGCCGCGGCAACAGGCTCGTCCCCCGAAGCCGCGTCCTCGGTGGAGCTGGACATCGACCCGGCATCGGCGTCGCTCTGATCACGAGCCTGATCGTCGGCTTCGGCCGAGGTGGAGGGGGAATCAGTCGCACCGGTGATCGGCGGATCCGTCGACGGCGCGCCGCCGCCGCACGCCGCGATCAGCATCGCCGCGGCAGCCAAGAAGCTGACGAGTCCGAGCGCTCGGCCTTCGGCCGCTCGGCTCGCGGCCATCAGATCTCTTCCAGGGCAGCGATCCGTTGCAGTGTCGAAGATCCGGGTCTTGCCGCTGAGGAGTCTTGCTGCGGCGCCACCATCCACAGGTGGGCGACGGCCCGAGCGGTGTTCAAGCCAGGCCCCTCGACGGACCCGCGCAGAGCCGACGCCAAAGCCGGAGGAAAGCTGGTGAGGCGGGCCGCTTCCACATCGAGGTCCGAGACGGTGTCGAACCCGCTCACCCGAGCGGCGGCCCCGGCCGTCACCGGCGCGGCGCCGGGAAGCCTGGAGACGCTGGCCAGCACCGTGGGGAAGGCGACGCCGCGCCCAATGGCGCAGAGCTGGCGGGCTACTACCGCTTCGAGCTCCAACCGGCCGAGGCTCGACAGGGCACCGCTGGTCACCACCAGATGGGCCGTCGGCCCCCCCAGCCCGACCGCGGCGGCGTTGACGGCCGGGCTCTCGACCAGATGGACCTCGGGCGGGTGGAAGCCGTGGGTGGTGCACAGGCCGTCGAGCAGATTGTCCAGCCGGGGATTGTCGCCCTTGTCCAGCGGACGGGCCCCGAGGGCCTGCAGCGCCGTCTGGGGCGCCCGCCAGTGCAGCAGCGCCGCCACCGCTGAGCCCGCGGCCACAGCCGGGGCGACAGCCACCAGCGGCGAAAGGCCGGCCACCGCGAGCACGGCCCACACCACGACCAGCACGGCGGACGCGGGCACCGCTACAAGGGCTGCGGGAGAGTGCTTCAAGGGCGACGAGACTATCCGCTCGGCCTCTGAAGGCTCTAGCCTTCCGCAGCAGTGCGGATCGGAATCATCTGCCCGTACAGCCTCACCGTGCCCGGCGGTGTGCAGATGCAGGTGCTCGGGCTGGCCCGGGCGCTGAACCGCAGCGGCCATCCCACCCGGGTGCTCGGACCGTGCGACGGCCCGCCCCCGGATCCCAACGTCACGCCGCTCGGCAACAGCCTGCCCACCATCGCCAACGGATCCATAGCCCCGGTGGCCCCCGACCCCTCCTGTCAGCTGAGGGCCATCCGGGCCATGCGCGACGAGTCGTTCGACGTCATCCACCTCCACGAGCCGCTGGCGCCGGGCCCGACCATGACCGCCCTGCTGGTGCGGCCCGCTCCCCTGATCGGGACCTTCCACGCCGCGGGGGGGTCGCTGGCCTACGACCTGCTGCCTCGGGCCACCCGCTTCCTCGCCGGGCGCCTCGACCACCGGGTGGCGGTCTCGCCCGACGCCCGCGACATGGCCCGCAACGCCCTCGGCGGAAGCTACGACCTGCTCTACAACGGTGTGGAGCTGGCACCGTACCGGGCCGCCGAGCCAGCCCGGGCCGCCGGTCCGGTGATCCTGTTCGTGGGCCGCCACGAGCCCCGCAAGGGACTGGGCGTGCTGCTCGACGCGCTGCGCCTGCTGCCCGCCGACGTGAGGTTGCAGATCGCGGGCTCCGGTTCCGAGACGGCCGCGCAGCAGGCCCGCTGGGCCGCCGATCCCCGCATCGAGTGGCTCGGGACCGTCACCGACAGCGAGAAGATCGCCCGGCTCAAGGGTGCCGACGTGTTCTGCGCGCCGTCGCTGCGGGGCGAGTCGTTCGGGATCGTGCTGCTGGAGGCGATGGCGGCCGGCACGGCGGTGGTGGCCAGCGACCTGCCCGGCTACCGCAACGCGGCCCGGCCCGGCACCGACGCTCTGCTGGTTCCGCCGGGCGACTCCGCCGCGCTGGCCGCCGCCCTGCGCCGCGTGCTGTCCGACCCCTCGGAGTCGACGAGGCTGGTGGCCGAGGGTCACCGGCGGGCCGAGACCTTCTCGATGTCGGGTCTGGCCGAGCAGTACCTGGAGCGCTACGAGCGGATCGCTCTGTCCACCACGCCGTCCCAACGGCCCAAGCGGCCGAGGCACCCATCGGCCTGAGCGCGAGCGGCACGGTGGTAGCGTGCTTGCTGAGTCCAACCGGGAGCGGGTGAATGTTCGACGGCAACTGGCGTGAGGCGGTGGACCGGGGCCTCACGCCGATCGGGGTGTCGCTGCGCCGCACCGGGGTGACCGCCGACATGGTCACCGTCACCGGCATCGTCATGGCCAGCGGCGCGGCCGTGGCCATCGCCGCCGGCTACCTGCGAGTCGGCTTCCTGCTGCTGATACTGGCGGGGATTCCCGATGCCCTCGACGGCGCGGTGGCCAAGGCGTCGGGCACGTCTTCGCAGCGGGGCGCCTTCTTCGACTCGGTGTCGGACCGGCTCACCGACGCCCTGCTGTTCGGCGGCATCGCCTGGTATCTGGCCGACACCGAGCCCGGACACATCATGATGCTGCCAGTGGCGGTGATGAGCCTGGCCATGCTGGTGTCGTACCAGCGGGCCAAGGCCGAGTCTCTGGGATACGAGGCCAAGGGTGGAATCATGGAGCGGGCCGAGCGCTTTGTGGTGCTCGCCTTCGGCCTGCTCTTCAGCGAGCTGCTGGTGTGGACCCTGTGGTTGATGGCCACCCTCACCGCGGTCACCGCGGTGCAGCGCTTCGTGAAGGTGTGGAGGCAGGCGTCGGAGGGGCGGCCGGTGCGACCCCGCTCCCGCCGCAGTTTCCGCCGGACCCGCACCACTCGCCCGCGGGGCCGGGTGGCTACACGGATGCGCAACCGCCCCCCGACCGACGCCGCCTGAATTCGGCCGACCGATAGATGCCGTCGGCGTCGGCTTACCGGGCCGCTGAGTTTTTCGCTCGCCGCGCCCCCGCGCCGCTCGCCCGGGCCGCGGCGCTGGCAGGAGGAGCCGCGGTGGCGGCCGCGAGCCGCGACCGGCGGCTGCTGGTGCGGCGCAACCTCGAGAGGGCGCTGGGCCGGCCGCTGGGGCGGCGCGAGGCGGCGCGCCGGGTGGCGACCACCTTCGACTGGTACGCCCGCTACTACCTGGAGAGCTTCCGGCTGCCGTCGCTGGACGCGGCGACGATAGACGCGGGCTTCGGCCACGAGGGCGTCGACGCCATCGAGCGGGCCGTCCGCTCCGGCACCGGCCCGATCCTGGTGATGCCGCACCTCGGCACCTGGGAGTGGGCAGCCTGGTGGCTGGCGCTGATCCCCAGGATGAAGGTCACCGCGGTGGTGGAGCCGCTGGAACCCCCGGAGGTCTTCGAGTGGTTCGTGTCGTTCCGGCAGCGGCTGGGGATGGACATAATCCCGCTGGGGCCCGACGCGGGCGGGCGCCTGGCCGCGGCCATCAAGCGGGGCGATGTGGTGTGCCTGCTCGCCGATCGCGACGTGGCCGGCAGCGGAGTGGCGGTGGAGTTCTTCGGGGAGCGGACCCGGCTTCCGGCCGGCCCTGCCCTGCTGGCGCTGCGCACCGGCGCGCCCCTCATCCCCGCCGCGGTGTACTGGCGGGGCCGGACCCGCCACGCCATCGCCGGGACTCCCATCGACACCAGCCGCTCGGCGGGCATCCGCCGCGACACGCAACGGGTGGTGCAGGACTACGCCGCCGCGCTGGAAGACCTGATCAGGGCTGCGCCCGAGCAGTGGCATCTGATGTCGCCCAACTGGCCCAGCGACTACGAGGCGCTCGGCCGGCCCGTCCCGGACCATCTTCAGAATCTCTGATCGCCCGCCGCGGCGCCCCTCAGGCGTCGAGGCCGGTCCAGTCCTCGGGGTTGTCCTCCACGAAGCATCCCATGATCTCGCCGTCCACGCCGTCCACCAGCACCAGGCCGCGGCGGTCGGGGGGCGCCTGGTTCGAGTACAGCAGGATGCGCCACGTCGGACGGCTTCGCAGGCCCCGCCACCCGAGTTGGGCCGAAGCGTGTCCCACCGGGAAGCCCACCTCCCGGGTGGCCGCCACCAGGGCGTCGTTCTCATCCACGGCGAGATCCCATCCCGCCTGAATGCAGTACAGGCCGAACCCGATGAGGGCGACGCCGCCCACCACGAAGCCGCCGTTGACGAGCACGGCATCGCTGCCGGCCACCGCGGCCATCACAATCGAGGCTGCGCCGATCAGCAGGTAGAGCGAGCCGGCGATGCGGCGCCTGCTGTTGTTGGGGAACAGGTACGGCCCCACATATCCGGCCGCGTCGAGATCGTCGGGAAGGCTGTCGCGCACCTCGGCATCGCCGGCCTCCGAATCTTCCGCCGCAGCCTGCTCGTCGCCGACAGCCGGTCCCTCGCTCACAGCCGCAGGATATTGTCGCCGCGCCGCTACCCGCATTCACGCCGCCGTCGGAGGGTCACACCTCCAGCATCAGGGTGACCGGGCCGTCGTTGGTGAGCTCCACCGCCATGTTCGCCCCGAATGATCCAGTGGCGACCGCGGCGCCCAGGCGCCGCAACTCGGACACGAGTTCGTCGATCAGCCGAACGGCGTCATCGGGCGGGGCTGCGGCCACGAACGACGGTCGCCGGCCCTTGCGGGCGTCGCCGTAGAGGGTGAACTGGCTGACCACCAGCACCTCGGCGCCGGTGTCGGCCGCGGAGCGGTTCATGTGGCCGTTGTCGTCGGCGAATATGCGCAGATGCCACAGCTTGTCGGCCAGCTTGAGCGCGGCGGCGGAATCGTCACCATGAGTCACCCCCACCAGGCAGCACAGCCCCGGACCGATCTCGCCCACAACCTGCCCGTCCACCCGCACTCTGGCCCAAGCAGCCCGCTGCACCAGCACCCTCACCACCCCAAGGCTACGCGCCCATGGACATCTCAAAATGAATCTTATTTCTGCTACTTTAAACGCAATGCATACGAAACAGATCCCGCTGCGCCTGTCCGACTCCCTTCTCGCCGAGCTAGACGTCTTGGTGGCAAGCGGCTCCTACCGATCTCGGGCTGCGGCCATCCGGGCCGCGATCGAGTTGATCATCGAGGCCGAACACCAGCGCCGGATCGACCGGGCGGTGATCGATGGGTACACCCGCCATCCACCGACTGAGGCCGAGGACCGAGCTGCGACTGCCTCGATGCGCGAGGCCGTCGAGGAGGAGCCCTGGTGAACGAGCACAACCGCGGCGAAGTCTGGTGGGGCGAGTTCGAGAATGTCGGGCGCCGCCCGTTTCTCATCATGACCCGGCCGGCAGCCATCGGCGTGCTGAACAAGGTCGTTGCGGCGCCTGTGAGCCGAACGGTCCGCAACATTCCCACCGAGCTGCGGCTCGGCCCCGACGACGGAATGCCCGCCGAATGTGCGGCCAGCTTCGACAATCTCAGGGTGGTGCCCAAGGCCCTGCTCACCGACCGGATCTGCGTGCTGGGACCTGATCGCCTAGCCGAGGCGTGCACCGCGCTGCGAGTTGCGCTGGCCTGTTGAGTGCTCCTCAGGAGTTGGAGCGGCCTGAGGCGACGGTGCCGTAGAAGACTCCGGCGATCACCACTACCCCGCCCATCACTGTGGCGGCGGTGGGCAGCTCCGACAGGAACAGCGCGGCCCACACCGTGCCGGCCACGGTCTCGGTGGGGGCGAACAGCGACACCTCCGACACCGGGGCGAACCGCAGGGCGGTCGAGTTGGCGAGCCGGCCCAGCGGGTTGAAGCACAGCCCCATGGCCGCGATGGACAGGTAGGCGCCGGCGTCCAGCGACAGCGGCGACGCCACGAAGCTGGTGGCCGCCATCACGATCAGGGCGCTGGCCGACAGACCGGCCCGCCGGCTGAGCTCGGGGTAGCGGCGCCAGATCGTCATGTTGCCCGCGAAGCCTGCCACCGCCAGCAGCGCCAGGAAGTCGCCCCCCAGGGTGGGCTCGCCCAGCGAGTCGCCCACGATGAGCGCCATGCCAGCCATGGTCACCGCCACCGCCGCCATCACCCGGCGGGTGATCGGCTCCTTGAGGAAGACGCGGGCGCTGAGCGCGCCCAGCAGCGGCGCCGAGGCCACGATGGCCACCACGTTGGCAACCCGGGTCTGGGTGATGGCGGTGATGAAGCAGAGCTGGCTCACCGCGGCGAGAGCGGCCACCCCGACCAGCGGCAGGCGGTGCTGGCGCAGCGACCCCAGCGCGGGACGGCGGTCGACCAGCCGACCGATGGTCGAGTGCACGACCAGGGCGCAGCAAGACACCAAGAAGGCGACGTCGAGGGCCTCGGCGCCGGAGAGCCGCACCCACAGCGAGTCGGTAGACACGGAGAGCATTCCGACGCCCGCCAGCAGCCACCCGACCGCCCGCCGGTCGCCCGCAGGGTCAGCAGTCACCGGGCCACGCTACGGCCACCGGGACAAGGGTATTGGCCCGGTATGGATCACTCGGATCGGCAGCCAAGCCTCAGGTCAGGCGACTGCGCCCGCAGCAATAACCTCGTCGACGACCACCTCGCCCACCTCACCGGGTGATACTTCGTAGTAGGCGGCAATCGCATCGCGAGCCGTGTCGGCCACGTCATCAAGACGACGGGCCTGAGAAAACACCCAGTCGAGCTCTCGGATCCGGATGCCCCACCACTCGTCTCCCCGTCTTGCGACTACCCGGAACCGTCCGCAGGGAGGTGGGATAGCAGTCATCGGGTGCTCCTGCCGGTCGCCTCACGTAGGGAAGGCCTGCGGGGCGGCGGAGAAGGCCTGCAGGCAGCCTGGGGCGCAGAACCAGTAGTCGTCGCCGTCGTGGACCGTGTGGTACTTGGCGTCGTCGATGAGCACCGTCATCCCGCACACGGGATCGACGGCCTCGGCCCGCGGCGGCACCGGCTGGGCCCCGTCCGCGGCGAGTTCGCCGCGGGCTCGCCTGGCGACCAGATCGGCCATCACCGCCACCGCGATCTCGGCGTTGGCCACTGCGCCGAGGTCGAGTCCGGCGGGAGCGTGGATCCGTGCCGTCTCGGCGGGGTCGGCGCCTCTGCCGTGGAGGTGCTCCAGAACGGCCGCGGCCCGTTTCGGCGAGGCGACCAGGCCGACGTATCCGGCGTCGTGTGCGAGCGCGACCTCCAGGGCGAGATCGTCGTAGTGACCCTGGGTGGCCACCACCACCGCGGTGGCGCCGTCGATGCCGAGATCCGACAGGTCGAGCTTGGTGCGCACGATCTCGGGGCGGACATGCTCGTCGGGCTGCCCGCCGTCGTCGACGACGGTGGCCCGCCACCCCAGCGCCAGCGCTGTCTCGGCCAGCGCGTCCACCGCCGGCGAGCGGCCCACCACCACCACCTGGGGCTCGGGCCGGTGCGGCTCCAGGTACACCTCCAGGGCGCCCTCGGACTCACAGGCCATGGCTATCGAGCGCCGGTGATCATCAGGGCGCCCGTCGAGCTCGTCGGGCTGGCCCAGCAAGAGCAACAGCGGCTCGCCGGTCTCCAGGCACTGGCGGGCATGGCGCACCACCGAAGGCTCCGCACAGGCACCGCCCAGCCAGCCCCGCACCGTCCCGTCGGCCAGCACCACCGCCTTGGAGCCCTGCCGTCCCGACGACGGCCCCCGCCGCCACACCACCGTGGCCAGCACGTAAGGCACCCGCTGCTCAGAAAGCTCCACTGCCTCGCCCAGCACCGACACGTCCATGGCACCGCGGCTCCTCGCGATCGCTGCTGGATACCCGATGGATTCTAGAACTGATACCGGCCGAGTCCGGCCGGCAGTCAGGCTGTGGCGGCTTCTATGGCCTCCCATACTCGGTCTGGGAGGACTGGCATGTCGATGTTGCGGACCCCCAGGTGGGCCAGCGCGTCGACCACTGCGTTGACGAAGGCGGCGGGCGAGCCGACGGTGGCCGACTCGCCGATGCCCTTGGCCCCGATCGGATGGTGCGGCGACGGGGTGACCGTCTCCAGCAGCTCGAAGCGGGGGGTCTCCCAGGCGGTGGGGATCAGGTAGTCCATGAAGTTCGATCCGATGCAGTTGCCGTCGTCGTCGAAAGTGATCCACTGCATCGACGACATGGCGAACCCCTCGGTGAGCCCGCCGTGGATCTGGCCCTCCACGATCATGGGGTTGATGCGCACCCCGCAGTCGTCGAGGGCCACCATGCGGCGCACCTTCCACACCCCGGTGTCGGGGTCCACGTCCACCACCACCACGTACGACCCGTAGGGGAAGGTGAGGTTGGGCGGGTTGTAGTAGGTGACGTCCTCGAGGCCGTACTCCATGCCCTCTGGCAGGTTGGTGTAGGCCGCGAAGGCGGCATCCTGGATCGACACCGACTGGTCGGGCGAGCCGGCCACGAAATACTTGTCGGCCTCTCGCTCGATGTCCTCGGGCGCGGCCTCGAGCAGGTGGGCGGCGATGTGGCGGGCCTTGTCGGCGATCTTGCGGGCCACCATGGCGGTGGCCGCGCCGCCCACCGGGGTGGAGCGAGACGCGTAGGTGCCCAGTCCGTAGGGGGTGTCGTCGGTGTCGCCGTGGATCACCTTGATGTCGGCGGAGGGGATGCCGGTCTCTTCGGCCACGATCTGGGCGAAGGTCGTCTCGTGGCCCTGGCCCTGGGTCTTCACCCCGAGCTTGAGGATGGCCTTGCCGGTGGGATGGACCCGCAGCTCGGCCGAGTCGATCATCTTCAGCCCGGCGATGTCGTAGGTGTGGGCCGGGCCAGCCCCCACCGCCTCGGTGAAGTGGGCGATGCCGATCCCCACCAGCCGGCCCTCCTCCCGGGCCGCGGCCTGCTCGGCCCGCAGCTCGTCGTAGCCGGCCTCGTCGAGCGCCTTGCGCAGCGCGGTCGGGTAGTCGCCGGAGTCGTACACGAACCCGGTGGCCGTCTCGTAGGGGAACTGCTCGGGCTGGATGAAGTTCTTCAGCCTCATCTCGGCCGGGTCGATGCCCAGCTCGTAGGCCGCGTTCTGCATCAGCCGCTCGATCAGGTACGACGCCTCGGTGATGCGGAACGAGCAGCGGTAGGCCACCCCGCCCGGCGCCTTGTTGGTGAAGGCGCCCCGGCACTTGATGTGCGCGTTGGGAAAGTCGTAGCTGCCGGTGCACACATGAAACAGCCCGGCCCGGTAGTTGGAGGGCTGGGCGTCGGAGTAGAAGGCGCCCTGATCCGACAGCATGTCCACCCGCATGGCCTGGATCCGTCCGTCGTGGCTGAGGGCCAGCTCGCCGGTCATGTAGTAGTCGCGCCCGAACCCGGTGGAGATCAGGTTGCCGGTGCGGGTCTCCACCCACTTGACGGGCTGGCCGATCAGCAGGCTGGCCGCGGTGGCCACCACGTATCCGGGGTAGATGGGCACCTTGTTGCCGAAGCCGCCGCCGATGTCGGGGCTGACGATGCGGATGTTCTGCTCGGGCAGCCCGGCCACCAGCGCGAACAGCGTGCGGTGGGCGTGGGGGGCCTGCGACGTCATGTAGATGGTGGCCTGGCCGGTCACCGAGTTGACGTCGGCCACAATCCCGCAGGTCTCCAGCGGCGAGGGATGCGAGCGCGGGTAGTGGGTGGTGAGCGACACCACCCGGTCGGCGCCGGCGAAGGCGGCCTCGGTGGCGGCCTCGTCGCCGGTCTCCCAGGTGTAGGCCAGGTTGTCGGTCTGGCCCTCCTTCTCGTCGCGGATCAGCTCGGCGCCCTCGGCGAGGGACTGCTGGGGCGTGGTGATGGCGTCGAGCATCTCGTAGTCCACGTCGACCAACTCGGCCCCGTCGGCGGCCGCGTAGGGGTCGGTGGCGATGACCGCGGCCACCTCCTGGCCCTGGTAGCGGACCTTGTCGGTGGCCAGCACGGCCTGGGTGTCGCCCGACAGGGTCGGCATCCAGGCCAGCCCGTGCTGGTCCATCAGATCACCGGTCACCACCGCCAGCACGCCGTCCACCGCGGTGGCCGCCTCGGTGTCGATGCCGTTGATGCGGGCGTGGGCCACCGGAGAGCGCACCAGCGCCATGTGCAGCATCCCGGGCAGGGCGATGTCGTCGAGGAAGTTGCCCTGGCCCTCGATCAGGCGGGCGTCCTCCACCCGCTTGACGCTGTGGCCGATGCCTCCGATCTCGGGAGGCGTCGTCGTTGTGTCAGTCATTGCTCGATACCTCCTAGCCGTCGGAGCCGTTGGACGACGCCGCCGCGGCTGCGGCCTGGATGGCCTTGACGATGTTCATGTAGCCGGTGCAGCGGCACAGGTTCCCCGAGATGGCCCAGCGGACCTCGTCGTCGGTCGGCGCCGGGTTGTCTTCGATGAGGGCCGCTCCCACCAGCATCATGGCCGGGGTGCAGAAGCCGCACTGCAGGCCGTGCTCGTCGCTGAACGCCTGCTGGACGGGGTGCAGACCGTCGGCGGTCTTGAGGCCCTCGACGGTGGTGACCTGCCGGCCGTCGGCCTGCACCGCCAGCATGGTGCACGACTTCACCGGGGTGCCGTCCACCAGCACGGTGCAGACCCCGCAGCTGGTGGTGTCGCAGCCGATGTGGGTGCCGGTCAGCCCGGCGCCGGTGCGGATGTGGTCGACCAGCAGCCGCCGAGGCTCGACGTCGGCGGTGTGGTCGGTTCCGTTGATGTTGACAGTGATCTCCATTGGTGTCCCTCTCAGCGGCGGGTTGCGGGGCAGGTTGGGTGTGGCGTGATCGGCACGGTCGGGCTCCTCAGCTCTGGGCCTGCTCGGCTGCGGCGGCGAGGGCCCGGCGGGTGAACGCGGCCACCACCTGGCGCTTCCAGCGGGCCGAGCCCCGCACGTCGTCGCGGGGGTCGGCGGCCGCGGCCGCGGCCGCGGCGGCCTCGGCGAACAGCTCGTCGCTGGGTGCGTTGCCCACCAGCAGCGCCTCGGCGCCGGGAGCCTTGCGGTTGATGGGCGCCACCGACGTCATGGCCACGCCGGCTGCGGCGATGGTGCCGTCGGCGGTCAGTTCGAGGTGGGCGGCCACCCCGACGGTGGCATAGTCGCCCACCTTGCGCTCCAGCTTCTGGTAGGAGCCGCCGGAGCGGCCTGAAGCGACCGGGATGCGCAGGCCGGTCACCATCTCGTCATCGGCTAGGGAGTTGGTGAAGAAGTCCTCCACGAAGTCGCCGATGGCGATGGTCCGCGAGCCCGACGGCCCCACCGCCACCACTTCGGCGCCGGTGGCCAGCAGCACCGTGTTCCAGTCGCCCTCGGGGTCGCAGTGGGCGACCGACCCGCACATGGTGCCGAGGTTGCGCACCAGCGGGTCGGCGATCCACGGAGCGGCCGAGGCGACCGCGCCGGACACCTCGTCGGAGGCGGCGATGTCGGCGTGGCGGACCAGCGCGCCCACATGCAGGTGGCCGTTGCGGCGCTCGATGGCGTCGAGGCCGGCGATCCGGTTGATGTCGATCAGCTGGCCGGGCGTGGCGAACCGGAGCTTCATCATCGGCAGCAGGCTCTGCCCCCCGGCCAGGAACCGGGCCTCGTCACCCCCCTCCGACTTGGCGGCGACCGCCTCCTCCACCGAGGAGGCGACCATGTAATCGAACTGGGCAGGCAACATCCTGCACCCCCAATCGTCGGGGACCGGCGCGGACCGCGGGACAGTACACCACCCATAGCGAGAGCGCTCATGCAAGCAACTCCTGTGGCGGACGCGGCGGGCGGGCGTCTCCCTATCCTTCGGCTGTGCGATGGCTGCTGACCACAGTACTGGTGGCCATTGCGATCCTTGCGGCAGCCTGCGGAAGTGGGGCTGGCGTCGCCGACTCCTCTGCTGATCCGACCGCTGAGGCACGCATCACCGAGACGGCACCGACAGAGCCTGCGCCCGGCTCCGCCGCCGCGACCGAGTCCGCAGCAGACGGCGGCGATTCCGGCTCCAGCGAACAGGCGCCCGAGCCCTCCGACACTGCTTCCGAGCCGACGACCGCGGCCGATCCGGCAGAGCCCACCGACTCTGCCGAGGCCGATCCCAGTGATGCCTACTTCGATCTTGACCGGGTGATGGACATCAGCATCGACATCCCGGTTGCCGACTGGGACACGATTCGCCACCAGACCCGCACCCTGGAGGACGTGTTCGCCGAGATCGAGGAGTTCGGGCTCTCCCGGCCCTTCGCCAGCATCTACACCTGGTTCCCGGCCACGGTCACCGTCGACGGCGAGACCCACACCGAAGTCGGGGTGCGCAAGAAGGGGTTCGTCGGCTCCCAGAGCGACACCAAGCCCTCCCTCAAGCTCCGCTTCGACAAGTACGTGGACGACCAGCTCCTCGGCGGGGTCATGAAGCGGATGACGCTCAACAACAGCGTGCAAGACCCGTCGATGGTCAACACCTGCCTGTCGTACCGGGTCTTCGCCGCGGCCGGCAACCCAGCCTCTCGCTGCAACTTCGCCACCGTCACCGTGAACGGCGCCGCGCTGGGGCTGTACGTGCACGTCGAGGAGATCAAGAAGCCGTTCCTGGCCCGCCATTTCGACGACAACGACGGCAACGTCTACGAGGGCAACGTCAGCGACTTCACGCCGATCTACCGGGGCACCATCGAGAAGAAGACCAACGAGGACGAAGACGACTGGTCCGACATCGACGCGGTGGTGGCCGCCCTGCTGGAGGGGTCCGATGCCGGCCTGGAGGCGCTGGACGAGATCGTGGACCTCGACCGGTTCCTGTCGTTCTGGGCCACCGAGGTGTTGATCGGCCACTGGGACGGCTACGCCGGCGACCGCAACAACTACTGGTTCTACCGCGAGCCCGGCGGCCGGTTCGTGTTCATCCCGTGGGGCCCCGACGACACCTTCCATCTGCGCGACGACCCCAATCCCTTCGACGACATCGCCGAGCCTCCCCCGTCGGTGCTGGCCCTGGCCGCCATCGCGAACCGCCTGTACAACCATCCCGACTGGCGGGCCGCCTACGCCGACCGGCTCAAACACATCCTCGACACCGCTTGGGACGAAGACGCCCTGCTGGCCGCGGTGGACGAGATGGCCGCCATCGTGGCGCAGCACGCCCTGGCCGACGACCGGAAGGCCGCGGCGGCCGACACCGAGCGGGTGCGCAAGTTCATCCTGAAGCGCCGGGGCGAGATCCTCGCCGACCTCACTCCCGAGCCGCCCGACTGGCCCGAACCGGCGTCTGCGCGGCCGGACTCGGCCGGGGCGGGAACCCTCGAGGTCGCCTTCGAGACGGCCTGGGGCACCAACGCCAGCGTCAACCCGCTGGAGCAGGGGATGACCGACACGCTGGTGCTGAACGGGTCGCCCGTGCCGGTTGAGGGCGTGGCCGTCCTCGCGGGGCGTGCCGACACCGAGGAACTGGCCCTGCTGCCCCAGGCCGACAAGGGCGCCTCCATCGCGGTGCTGTCGCTCGACGACGAGGGCGCCCTCAACGGCATGACGCTGGTGCTGGACATGGGCCTGCTGCACGCTGGCGCCGAGCTGTCGATCGGCGCCGACCTCATCGCGGGCGGCGTGTGGTCGATCCCGCCGGGCGAGGCGGCGCCCGACAGCTTCTCGCCGTTCACCGAGGGCACCTTGAAGCTGTCGAGCGCAGGCGCCACCGGCGGCGCCGCCATAACCGGCACCTTCACCGGCACGTTCGGCTAACCGCCGAGCCCGGCGGGCCGCGGGTCGCGACTGGGTGCCGAACTCACGCCGCAAGACCGCCGCTCAAGCGCGGCGCGGCCCAAGCAGGTCGCCCCCCAGGGCCGCGGGCTAGGACTGGGCGCCGAACCAGGCGTCGTGTAACTGCTGGTAGACGCCGCTCTCGATCAGGTCGAGCAGGGCGAGGTCGATGCTCTCTTGCAGCTCGGCGTCGTCCTCGCTCAGCATCAAGCCGTACTGCACCCGCTGGAAGTCGGACCCCACCGTGGCCACCTCGCCCGCGCCCTCCCGGGCCACATGGGACTGCAGCACGGGAGCGTCGAACACGACCGCATCCACGTCGCCGTCCAACAGCAGCGGATAGGCGTCCTCCACGTCGTCCACCAGCACCGGGCCCACCCCGATGGACGGCAGGTAGGTCTCCCCCGACGAGTGGGTCACCGTCGCCACCCGGCGGCCGCCCAAGTCCGCCGGACCCGAGATCTCCGAGCGGAGCTCGGTGACGGCCAGCGACGAGGAGATCGCCGCGGTGAAGCTGGCGAACACCAGCGTCCCGAGCGCGATCCACACCAGCGCGATCGCCCGGCCCTTGGTGCCGCGGGCCACCTTGTCGCCATAGCCGACGGTGCTCATGGTGACCACCGACCAGTAGAACGAGTCCCAGATGCCGCGGCGGTAGGGGGTGGCGAAGTCGGGGTTGTGGCGGCGCTCCAGCCACCAGATCAGGTGGGCGGCGACCAGCACCGCCACCCCGAACACGACCAGCAGCCACGGCAGGTCCGACGCCGCCACCGCGCCCATGAACGTGACGATGCGTTGTGCGATGCCCCGCGACGAGTCGTTGCGCACCAGGATGGCCAGGCCCGAGTCGAGCACTGGCAGCGAGAAGTCGACGATGGCCTCCCGCGACTCGGTGATGGCCACCCCGCCGAGTCCGACCTGGGCCACGCCCCGGTCGATGTCGTCGACCTGCTTGGCCACAGTGTCGACCGCGTAGATCTCCGCAGCGGTCCCGAGCCGGGCCGCCACCAGCCGCACCAGCTCCACCTCGAAGCCGCTGTAGGCGCCGTTCTCGTAGATCACGAAGGGGGGCAGGGCCCGGGCCGCCACCCGCAGTGCCCCGGCGCCCTCGATCTCGTCGGTCGCGGCGGTGCCGAGGCCGACCGCGTCGGGGTCGGCTGAGGTGATCCACCGGTCGACCAGCCCGGCGTTGGACGCCACCCACTCGGCGGCGTGGCGGCGGATGTCGGCCGGGTCGCCGCCGGTGGTGACCATCAGCGCGTTCTGCGCCGATATGTCGCGCTGGGGAATCACCACCTGCTCCAGCAGGGTCCGCACCGAGGGGTTGGCGGCCAAGAAGTCAGAGTTGGCCACGGCCCGGATGTCGTTGGGGGGCCACCCGGTCTGGCAGGGGTCGTTGGCGCAGCCGGCGATCCCCGCGATGGCGGTCTGATCGAGCGCCGAGGCCTGATCGGCGGGCAGCGACGGGAACGGCGTCTCCAGCCACACCACGTCGCGTCCGGGCACCAGTTCGCCCACCGTCCAATTGGGAGTCCAGCTGAAATAGATCACGGGCTGTCCGGCCCGGAAGCGGTCGATCACCTCGGTGATCAACGGCGAGTAGTCGCCCTGCACATGCTCCACCGTGGCACCCAAGCCGTAGGCCTCCAGATGGTGGTCGATGGTCGCCGCGCACGACCATCCGACGTTGCAGCCCACCAGATCGGCCCGACCGTCGCCGTCGTGATCGAAGAGGCCGGCCACCGCCGGGTCGGCGAGATCGCCAAGGTTGAACACTCCGTGCTCGGCGGCAGTGGCGGCATCGACGAAATAGCCCTGGAGGGCGCCGGCGTCGACCTGCGTTCCGACCACCTCGACCGACTCCGACGCTGCCACCAGAGAGTCGTGCAGCGGGAACCAGCCGTTGGCCCACATGTCGACGGAGCCCGCGGCCACCGACTCGTAGAACTCCGCGTTGTCCATGGTCACCGGGCCGTCCACCCGGTAGCCGAGCCGCTCCAGCAGCAGCCGGTACACCTCGGCCTGGAACCAGCCGGTGTCCCAGGTGGCCCGGGCCAGCCGAACCCGGGGCACCTCGTCGGGCTCGTCCTGCGCCGAGGCCGAAGCCGGAAGCGCCCAAACCGCGGCCAGGGCAACAAGCAGGCCAAAAAAGGCGGCCAGGGAGAATCGGCGCAGTCTCTGCATCCGCGGTCCACAGTAGTCCCGACCCCCAACGGCCGAGAAATGGCGCGTGGAATCGGTTTCAACTAGTGTCTCGCCCAGCTTGGAGCGCTCCGAGCCTCTCGGGGCGTTGACGAAGCCCAACCGAAAGCGACCAGCAAGGGGGACCACATGGCCGCCGACGACACGGGGTCGGGGGATCCTCGGATCCACCGAAGCCCCGACGACACCGACATAGACCTGACCGAGGCCACCCTGGCCCTCCACGACTGGGAGGAGGAAGAGGAGCGACTCCGCGAGGAGGCGATCCACAACCGCAAGCCGTTCGAGGGCATGCAGATCGATCCCGACATCGACTTCTACCCCGAGGTGGCCGACCGCGAGCCCGGCGACCGCAACATCGTCAAGGCGGGGTTCGACATCCACCCCCAGGTCACGTTCTGGTCGGCCGGATTCCTGGCCGTGTTCATCGGCCTGTCGATCTTCGTCGACGGCACCCAGGACGTGTTCAGCTCGATTCTCGACTTCATCAACGAGAAGCTGGGCTGGTTCTACATCCTCGACTTCAACATCTTCGTGCTGGTGGCGCTGTACTTCGCCTTCACCAGATACGGGAAGATCAAGCTGGGCGGTCCCTTCGCCCGACCGGAGTTCTCGACGCCGTCGTGGTACGCGATGCTGCTGTCGGCCGGTCTGGGCATCGGGCTGATGTTCTGGGGGGTCGCCGAGCCGATCTTCCACCTGACGTCGCCGGCCCCGCTGTTCGACGTTGAGCCCGGCAGCGCAGACGCCGGCAAGGCCGCTTTGGCCACCACCTACCTGCACTGGGGGATCCACGGCTGGGCCCTCTACGGGCTGGTGGCGCTGGCGCTGGGCTTCTTCGCCTACAACCGGGGGCTGCCGCTGACGTTCCGCTCGATCTTCTACCCGCTCCTCGGCCCAAGGATCTACGGACCGTGGGGCAACGCCATCGACATCCTCACCGTGATCGCCACCCTGTTCGGCCTGGCCACCTCGCTCGGCTTCGGCGCCCAGCAGGCTGCGGCCGGCCTGAACAAGCTGTTCGGGCTGCCCGAAGGCACCGGATTCCAGATCGTTCTGATCCTCATCATCACCGCACTGGCCACCATCTCGGTGGTGGCGGGCCTCGATGCGGGGGTCAAGCGGCTCAGCGAGCTCAACATCTGGCTGGCCGGCGCCTTCCTGGTGTTCGTGCTGCTGGTGGGGCCGACGCTGTTCATCCTGTCGCTGTACACCCAGAGCCTCGGCTACTACGTGCAGGTGCTGCCGGAGTTCGCGTTCTGGAACGCAGCCTTCAGCGACACCCAGTGGCAGGCGTGGTGGACCATCTTCTACTGGGGATGGTGGATCTCGTGGTCGCCGTTCGTGGGCATGTTCATCGCCCGGATCTCCAAGGGCCGCTCGGTGCGCGAGCTGCTCGTGGGCGTGATCTTCCTGCCCTCGATCCTGTGCTTCCTGTGGATGTCGGTGTTCGGGGGCTCGGCCATCGACCTGCAGATCTCGGGGGCCCGCGACATGGCCACCGCAGTCAACGAGAACGTGGCCACCGCCCTGTTCGAGATGCTCGAGTCGTTCCCGCTCACCGGGCTGGTGTCGTTCATCGGCGTGCTGCTGCTGGTGTCGTTCTTCGTGACCTCATCGGACTCCGGCTCGCTGGTGGTCGACCACCTGACCTCGGGCGGCAAGCTCGACTCCCCCAAGCCCCAGCGGGTGTTCTGGGCGCTGATGGAGGGCCTGGTGGCCATCGCCCTGCTGATCGGCGGCGGGCTCAGCGCTCTGCAGACCGCGGCGGTGTCGATCGGACTGCCGTTCGCAGTGATCCTGCTGATCATGTGCTGGAGCATGAAGAAGGCCTTCAGCGAGGAGCTCGACCTGCTCGAGAGCCACTACGACGAGCAGATCTTCCGCTCCCAGCACAGCGGGCTGATCGAACAAGTGAAGGACCGGCTCGTCAAGGGCCCGGCCTCGTGACGGCCAGAACCGGGAAGCGAGGAGACTTGCAATGAGAAAGCAACAGCGCAACACCGTCGCCCTGGTCGCACTGGTGGCCGCTCTAGTGGTGGTGGCCCTGGTGGTGATCTTCAGCGGCGACGAGGACGACAACACGGTGACCATGGCCCGGGCCGACTGGTCCAGCGGCTACATGCAGGCCGAGATCTACGCTCAGCTGATCGGCGAGCTCGGCTACACCGTGTCGGATCCGGCCGATCACACGCTCAACCCCAACGCCTTCTATCCGGCGCTGGACAGCGGCCAGTACGACCTGTGGGTCAACGGCTGGTTCCCCACCCACGACATCTACCTCGAGGCTGAGACGGCCGCCGGACTGTCCTATGACCGCGACATCGAAGCGGTCGGGTTCCAGGTGCAGTCCGGGGCGCTCCAGGGGTACATGATCGACAAGGCCACCGCGGACGGCATGGGCATCACCTCGATGAGCCAGCTGACCGACTCGTCGGTGGCCGCGGTGTTCGACCGCGACGGCGACGGCCTCGCCGACCTGATCGGCTGCAACGACGGCTGGGGCTGCGCCACCGTGATCGACAACCACATCGCCGAGCTGGGCTGGGGCGCCAACGTGGAGCAGGTGTCGGGCTCCTACGGCGATCTGATGCAGGACGTGCAGGACAGGGTGGCGGCCGGCGAGCCGGTGCTGTTCTATGCCTGGACGCCCAACTGGACCTACGAGGCGCTGCCGCCCGGCGACGCGGTGGTGTGGCTGGAGTCGCCCGCCCTCGAGGACGACGAGGGCAGCACCGAGGTGCGGGGCCTCGGCGGCTGTGCAGGCAATCCCTGCAACCTCGGATGGCCGGTCAACAGCATCCGGGCCGTGGCCAACAGCAGCTTCCTCGACGACAGGGCCGACATCCGGCGCCTGCTCGAGCAGGTGCAGATCCCGCTGTCCGACATCGCCGCCCAGAACGCCAAGGCGAACCCCGACGCCAAGGCCGACGCGGCCGCCTGGATCGCCGACAACCGCGCCCTGGTCGACATCTGGCTCACCGCCGCCCGCGGCTGAGCCGCCGCAGTCTCAGACCATAGATTCGGGTGCCGGGCCGCGGGCCCGGCACCCGAATCGCGCCCGCCAACCGGGGGGAGCCTGCATAGCGGCGTGAGCACCCCGCGCCGGTCACGTTGTACGGTTGCGGCGTGCGCGGTGCGATCTTCCGGGAGTTCAACGGGCCGATCACGGTAGAGGATCTGCCCGATCCGGCCGTGCCCCCCGACGGGGTGGTGATCGAGATTCGAGCGTCGGGGCTGTGCCGCAGCGACCTGTTCGCCTGGCATGGCCACGACCCGGACTTGGGTCTGCCGCATGTGCCCGGCCACGAACTGGCTGGCGTGGTGGCCGAGGCCGGGCCGGGCGCTTCTCGCTGGGCGCCGGGAGACCGGGTGACCGCGCCGTTCTGCTGCGGGTGCGGCGACTGCGAGCAGTGCCACACCGGCAACGAGCAGATCTGCGACAACTACTACCAGCCCGGCTTCACCCACTGGGGCTCCTTCGCCCGCTACTGCGCCATCCCCCACGCCGACGTGAACCTGGCGGCGCTGCCCCAAGACCTCTCCTTCGAGCACGGCTCGATCCTGGGATGCCGGATGATCACCGCCTATCGGGCGCTGGTCGAGCGGGCCCGCCTGTCGCCCGGCGAGTGGCTGGCCGTGCACGGATGCGGCGGGCTGGGGTTGTCGATGGTGCTGATCGGAGCGGCCGTCGGCGCCCAAGTCGTGGCCGTCGACATCGAGGACCGGGCCCTGGCGCTGGCGTCGGCCATGGGAGCGGCCGCCACCGTGGCCGCCGACCCCGACAACGCCCGGGCCGCCGTGGCCGCGGTGCGAGACGCCACCGGCGGGGGCGCCCATGTGTCGGTCGACGCGCTGGGCAACCCCGAGGTGGCCGCCAACTCAGTGCGCAGCCTGCGCAAGCAGGGCCGCCACGTCCAGGCCGGGCTGCTGTCGGCTCGATCCACCGCGCTTCCCCTGGCCACGGTGATCGCCAAGGAACTGGAGGTGATCGGGACCAAGGGGATGTCGGCGAGCCAATACCCGGCCCTGATGGACCTGATCGAGCGCGCCGGCATCGATCTCAGCCTGCTGGTGAGCCGGACCATGACGCTCGACGACCTGCCCGAGGCCTTCGAGACCATGGCCGGCTTCGGAGCGGCCGGAGTGGCCGTCGTCACCGACTTCTGAGACCCCCGCTTCGGCGCCGTCCGCTCAGCCCTTGGCTCACGGGCCGCCCGGCCGCTACGAGCGAGCACAAATAGGTGAGAGTCTGTTGCGTCGCAAGGGTGTCTTTCCCGCTCTTGTTCGCTGCGCTCACGAGCCGCCCAAACCCCGGCATCACAGCCCACGGCCTCGCCCGTATGAACCGGATTCGCTCACCTATTCGCTCGGCCTCTAAAGCAGGTGGCGGGTGGTTTGGTAGACGGTGCGGATGGCGAAGTTGGAGCGCAGCCGGGCCACGCCCGCGAGCCGCGACAGGTGCTGGTTGTGGATGCGCTCGAAGTCGCGGTGGTCCTGCACCGCCAGGTGCACCAGGTAGTCGGCGTCGCCCGCCACCAGGTGGCACGACATCACCTCGGGAACGTTGCGCACCTCGTCCTCGAAGCGGTTCAGCGACTCTTCGCTCTGGCTCACCAGCGACACCTCGACGAACACGTCGAGGTCTCTGCCGATGGCCTCGGTGTCGAGGATCATCACGTAGCCGGAGATCACGCCGTCGGCCTCGAGGCGGCGCACCCGCCGGTGGCAGGCCGAGGTGGACAGGCCCACCCGCTCGGCCAGCTCGGAGTGGGAGACCCGCCCGTCGAGCTGGAGCTCGTTGAGGATGAGGCGATCGATCGAGTCCAGGTCCATAACCATATTTTGCGCGCATGAGCCAGTTCTGTGCAAGTATTGAGCGCGATGAGCTTATACAGAGGCAATATTGCTCAAACTTAGTCTTGCCAGCGCGTGTATTGTTTCACTGGTTGTCACTCGCAGGCTGGAGGGGTCCAACATGCGCATCGGAGTGCCCACTGAGATCAAGAGCGAGGAGCGCCGGGTCGGGCTGACCCCCGACAGCGTCCGCGAGATCACCGACCGCGGCCACGAGGTGTACGTGGAGCAGGGCGCCGGCGCGGGCGCCGGGTTCGACGACGACGAGTACAAGGACCGCGGCGCGGTGGTGGTGCCCGCCGCCGAGGATGTCTTCGAGGCGGGCGAGTTGATCGTGAAGGTCAAGGAGCCCCAGGCGCCGGAGCGGGCCCGGTTGCGGGCCGACCACACCCTGTTCACCTACCTGCATCTCGCTCCCGACCCCGACCAGGCCTGCGACCTGCTCGCCAGCGGCGCCACCGCCATCGCCTACGAGTCGGTCACCGATCCGAGGGGCCGCCTCCCCCTGCTGGCCCCCATGTCCCAGGTGGCGGGCCGTCTGGCCATTCAGGCCGGCGCCCGCTGCCTGGAGGCATCCGCCGGGGGGCGGGGGGTGCTGCTGGGAGGGGTTCCGGGCGTGGCCGCCGCCCCGGTCACGGTGATCGGCGGCGGCGTGGTCGGCGCCAACGCGGTGGAGATGGCGCTGGGGCTGGGCGCCGATGTGACCGTGCTCGACCGCGACATGGCCGTGCTCGAGTCGCTGGCCGCCCGCTTCGGCCCGGCGCTGCGCACCCTGTACTCCAGCCCGACCCGGCTGACGCAGGCGGTGTACACCGCCGATCTGGTGATCGGGGCGGTGCTGCTGCCCGGCGCCAGGGCGCCCCGGCTGATCACCCGGCAGATGGTGAAGGTGATGCGTCCGGGCACGGTGATCGTCGACGTGGCCATCGACCAGGGCGGCTGCGCCGAGACCTCCCGGCCCACCACCCACGCCGAGCCCACCTACACGGTCGACGACGTGGTCCACTACTGCGTGGCCAACATGCCCGGAGCGGTGCCCCGCACGTCTACCCAGGCCCTCAACAACGCCACCCTGCCCTACGTGATCAAGCTGGCCGACCAGGGCGTGGTGCAGGCCATCGCCGCCGACCGGGGCCTCCAGGACGGCCTGAGCGTCCGTCGCGGCCGCATAACCGAGCCCGCCGTGGCCGAAGCCCTCAACCTCGACTACACCGCCCCCCTCGACACCCTGCGCTAGCGGGCCGAGCTAGTTCGGCGGTCGGGCCTCCGCCTCGATTGGCTGAGACTATTCGTTGAGGTGCATGGCTACGGCTAGGACTGACCCGACCACGGCCACGCCCACGGCCACCGCCACCACCAGCAGGTTGACTTGCAGCATGGCGGCGTCGTCTACTTTGAAACCGGCCAGCAGCTGCAGGCCGTCGGCGTCGCTGAACTGGTCGATCACATAGTTGCGCAGCAGGGCGTTGCTGATCATGGCCACCAGCGCCCCCAGCAGGCCCTGCACCAGGCTCTCGAGCATGAACGGAATGCGGATGAACCACTTGGTGGCCCCCACCAGGCGCATGATCTCGATCTCGGTGCGCCGATTGCTGATGGCCACCGCCAGCGTGTTGAGGATCAGCAGGGTCGAGGCGGCGAGCAGCACGATCGAGCCGATGAACAGCACCCGCCCCGCCCGGTTGGACAGATTCTGCACATCGCGGATCACATCCCCGGCGAAGGTGACGGTGCGAACCCCCGGCTTGCCCTTGAACTGGCTGCCGAGCTCCTCCACCACGTCGGGATCGGGATCCACCGGCACCACCCGGAAATAGGGGGGCACGCCCTCGGCGGTGAAGATGTCGAGCACCTCGGGCGTGTCCTCGAAAAACTCCTGGAACTCCTCGTAGGACGCCTGGCGGTCGGCGTACTCCCAGTGCTGCACGCCGGGGCTCTCGTCGAGCTGGTTGCGGACGCCGGCGTCCTCGTCGGTGCCGGTGTCGGCGTTCATCCAGACGATGAACTCCACCCCGTCCTGCCAGCGGGCGGTGGCGCTGTCGACCGCCACCTGGAACAGCATGAAGCCGCCGAACATGGCCAGCGACACCCCCACCGTGACCACGGTGGCCACCGCCAGCAGGATGTTGCGCCACAGGTTCTGGCCCGTCTCGCGCAGCGCGTACCGAAAACTGAACATCGGGTGCTACTGGCGGCGGGCGACGGGCGCGAACATCGCCGGGGGGGCGCAGGGATGCGGGAAGCTGAACATCGGGCTCGGCTACTCGTAGACGCCTCGGGCCTGGTCTCGCACGACCATTCCCCGGTCGAGCTCCACCACCCGCTGGCGCATGCTGTCGACGATGCTGGAGTCGTGGGTGGCCATCACCACGGTGGTGCCGATCTCGTTGATGCGCTCCAGCAGGCGCATGATGCCCACCGACGTGTTGGGGTCGAGGTTGCCGGTGGGCTCGTCGGCCAACAGGATCAGCGGCCGGTTGACGAAGGCCCGGGCGATCGACACCCGCTGCTGCTCCCCGCCCGACAGCTCGTGGGGGAAGCGGTCCATCTTGCGAGACAGCCCGACCAGCTCCAAGATGGCGGGCACCTGCCGGTTGATCACCTGCGGGCCCTTGCCGATCACCTCCAGGGCGAAGGCGACGTTCTCGGCCACCGTCTTCTTCTGGAGGAGCTTGTAGTCCTGGAACACGTAGCCGATGTTGCGCCGCAGATAGGGAACCCGCCAGCCGCTGAGCCCGCCGATGTCGCGGCCGGCCACGAAGATCCGGCCGTGCTCGGGAACGTCCTCGCGGTTGAGCAGCCGGATGAACGTGGACTTGCCCGAGCCCGACGGCCCCACCAGGAACACGAACTCTCCCTTGCCGATGTCGATGGTCACGTCGCGCAGGGCCACCACGTCGCCCTTGAACACCTTGGTGACCTTCTCCATCTTGATCATCGGGCGGCGCCTCCCGCGACCGGCGGCGGGGCGACAGTATCAGCCCCCTCCGAGTGGCCCGCGGCACCCTCGGCCCGGCTCCAGCGCAGCCACGACTCCATGAACGGGTCGAGGTCGCCGCCGAGCACCCCGTCGATGTTGCCGGTCTCGAAGCGGGTGCGCTGGTCGCGCACCATCTGGTAGGGCTGCATCACGTAGCTGCGGATCTGGCTGCCGAAGCCCACCTTCTGCTGCTCACCCTTGATGCCGGCGATCTCATCGGCGAGCCGCTTGCGCTCCAGGCTGAGCAGCTTGGCGGCCAGCATCTGCATGGCCCGCTCCTTGTTCTGGTGCTGGCTGCGCTCGTTCTGGCAGCTGGTCACCAGGCCGGTGGGCACATGGGTGACCCGCACCGCCGAGTCGGTGACGTTGACGTGCTGGCCGCCCGCTCCCGACGAGCGGTAGGTGTCGACCCGCAGGTCCTTCTCGTCGATGGTCACCTCGTCGGAGACCTCCTCGAAGAAGGGGGCCACGTCCACCGCGGTGAAGGCGGTCTGGCGCTTGCCCTCGTTGTTGAACGGCGAGATCCGCACCAGGCGGTGCACGCCGTGCTCGGAGCGCATCCAGCCGTAGGCGCAGCGGCCCCGCAGCAGGAAGTCCACGCTGGAGTAGCCGGCCTCGGTGCCCTCCGATATGGCGGTCACCTCCAGCTCGAAACCGCGGCGCTCGGCCCAGCGGCGGTACATCCGCAGCAGCATCTCGGCCCAGTCCTGCGAGTCGGTGCCGCCCTCGCCCGACTTGATCTGGCAGACCGCGTCGCGCTCGTCGAATTCGCCGGTGAACAGCGAGCGCAGCTCGAGCTCGTCGAAGCGGGCCGCGATGTCGGCGACCAGCCCGGCGATCTCGGCCTCCTCAGAGGCGTCGCCCTCCTCCACCGCCAGCTGGTTGAGGGTCTCGGCGTCGGAGATGTCGGCGGCCAGGCGGTCGAAGCGCGACAGGTCGTCGCTGATCGAGGCCAGCTCGGAGGTGACGGCCCGGGCCCGCTCTGGCACCTCCCACAGATCGGGGCGCGACGACTCGGCCTCGAGCTGCGGCAGCCGGGCCCGCAGCGCCTCGATGCGGAGATAGGCCGCAGCCTCGTCGAGACGGCCCCGCAGCCGGCGCAGCTCGTCGCCGAAGTCCTGCACGCCCGTTTAGGCCGCGCCGGGGCGGCCGTGGCAGATCTTGTACTTCTTGCCGCTGCCGCAGGGGCACGGCTGGTTGCGTCCGACCTTCTCGAGCTCGCTCTTCACCACCGGAACCCGGTTCACGGGCCGGTTGGGCGCAGGCGGCGTGCGGGCCCGGCCCGACGAGCCCGCGCCCGCCGACGCGGCCGCAGCCGGGGCCCCCGCGCCGACCAGGGCCGGCTCGGCCTCGCTCTTGTTGGCGGTCACCCCCACCAGTCGCTGGGCGTCGGCGGGTGCGGGCTCGGCGAGCTGGACGTGCATCACATAGCGCACGAAGTCCAGGCCGATGGCGTCCATCATCTGCCCGAACATGTCGAAGCCCTCGCGCTGCCACTCGGTGGCCGGGTCCTTCTGGCCCATGGCCCGCAGGTGGATGCCCTCGCGCAGCAGATCCATCTCGTGCAGGTGCGACCGCCACCGCTGGTCGATCAGGCGCAGCATCACCTGGCGCTCCACCTGGCGCATCACATCCGCGCCGAGCTCCTGCTCGCGCTCGCCGTAGTGGTCGAGGGCGGCCCGGTTGACCACCCCGTACATCTCGTCGTGGGCGGCGACCGCCTCCAGCCGGTCCGCCTCCAGGCCGCCGGGCCACAGCCCCGACAGGTCGGTGGCCAGCGCCTCGCGGTCCCACTCCTCGGGAAGCTCGGAGGCGCAGTGCTCGCCGACGGCCGCGCCGACCGCGGTCTCGAGGTGCTCCAGCGCCTCGGCCCGCAGGTCCGATCCGTCGAGGATCTGGGAGCGGCGCCGGTACACGACCTTGCGCTGCTCGTTCATCACCTCGTCGTACTTGAGCACGTTCTTGCGGGTCTCGGCGTTGCGCTGCTCGACGGTGTTCTGGGCCCGCTCGATGGCCTTGGTGACCATGCCCGCCTCGATGGGCACGTCCTCGGGCAGCGCCTTGTCCATCACCCAGTTCATGGCGCCGGTGGCGAAGCGGCTCATCAGCTCGTCCTCCAGCGACAGGTAGAAGCGGCTCTCGCCGGGATCGCCCTGGCGCCCGGAGCGGCCCCGGAGCTGGTTGTCGATGCGGCGGCTCTCGTGGCGCTCGGTGCCGAGCACGTACAGGCCGCCGAGGTCGAGCACCTCGTCGCGCTCGGCGTCGGTGGCGGCCTGGTGCTTGGCGGTCAGCTCGGTCAGGCGGCGCTCGCCCTCGGGGGTGTCGGGGTCGAGGCCCTCGCCCCGCAGGTCGCGGCGGGCCAGGCCCTCGGGGTTGCCGCCGAGCAGGATGTCCACGCCGCGCCCGGCCATGTTGGTGGCCACCGTCACCGCGCCGAGCCGGCCCGCCTGGGTCACGATCTCGGCCTCGCGGTGGTGCTGCTTGGCGTTGAGCACCTCGTGGGCCACGCCCTGCTTGTCGAGCAGCCGAGACAGCTTCTCGGATTTCTCCACCGACACGGTGCCCACCAGCACCGGCTGGCCCCGCCCGTTGCGCTCGATGATGTCGTCGACGCAGGCGGTGAACTTGGCGTCCTCGGACTTGTAGATCAGATCGCCCCGGTCGGCGCGCACGGTGGGGCGGTGGGTGGGCACCGACACGACGTGCAGGTTGTAGGTGGAGGCGAACTCGCTGGCCTCGGTCTCGGCCGTGCCGGTCATGCCGGCGAGGCGCTCGTACATGCGGTAGTAGTTCTGCAGGGTGATGGTGGCCAGCGTCTGGTTCTCCTCCTTGATGGCCACCCCCTCCTTGGCCTCCACAGCCTGGTGCAGCCCGTCGGACCAGCGCCGCCCGTCGAGCACCCGTCCGGTGAACTCGTCGACGATCTTCACCTGGTTGTGCTCCACTATGTAGTCGCGGTCGCGCCGGTAGAGCTCCTTGGCCCGCAGCGCGGCCTGGAGCTGGTGCACCAGGTTCTGGGCCACCATGTCGTAGAGGTTCTCGATGCCCAGTGCCCGCTCGACCGCGTGCACGCCGTCCTCGAGGGGGGCCACCGAGCGCTTCTCCTCGTCGACCTCGTAGTGGACGTCGCGCTGCAGGCCCCGGGCGATGGCCGCGAAGCGGACGTAGAGCTGGGCCGCGTCGGCCACCTGGCCGCTGATGATCAGCGGGGTGCGGGCCTCGTCGATGAGGATCGAGTCGATCTCGTCGACAATGCAGTAGTGGTGGCCGCGCTGCACCTGCTCGGCGCGGGCCATAGCCATGTTGTCGCGCAGGTAGTCGAAGCCGAGCTCGTTGTTGGTGCCGTAGGTCACGTCGCAGGCGTACTGGCTGCGCTTGTGCTCCCAGCCGCGGTTGCCGGGAACGATCAGCCCCACGGTGAGGCCGAGCCACTGGTAGAGCTGGCCCATCCACTCGGCGTCGCGCGAGGCCAGATAGTCGTTGACCGTCACCACATGCACGCCGTGCCCGGTGAGCCCGGTGAGGTAGACGGGCAGGGTGGACGTGAGGGTCTTGCCCTCGCCGGTGCGCATCTCGGCCACCGCGCCCCAGTGCAGGGCGGCGCCGCCCACGAGCTGCACGTCGTAGTGGCGCTGGCCCAGCACCCTCACTGCGGCCTCGCGCACCACCGCGAAGGCTTCCAGCAGCAGGTCGTCGGGCGACTCGCCGCGCTCGAGACGGCCGCGGAACTCGCCGGTGCGGGCCCTCAGGGCGTCGTCGTCGAGCCGCTGAAGCTCGGGCTCGAGGGCGTTGATGTCGGGGACGAGGGCCTGAAGCTCCCTGAGCTTGCGCCCCTCGCCGGAGCGCAGGACCCGCCTGAGCAGCGACACGGCCCGGACCCCTACCCGGCTTCGTCGATGAGGCCCACCGCCCCGTCGTCGCGGCGGTACACGACGGCGGAGCGGCCGGTGGCCGAGTTGATGAAGAAGAAGAACCCGTGCCCCATCAGGTCCATCTTCAAGGCGGCCTCCTCGGGGGTGAGCGGGCCGAGATGGAAGCGCTTGGTCTTGACGATCTGCAGCTCCGGCTCGAGCTCTTCGTCCTCGGGGGGATTCCAGCCATCTTGGGCCTCGGCGGCGGGCTGAGGCTCGGCTGCGGCGCCGGTGCGGATCGTGTCGCCGCGGCCGCGGTGGCGGTTGCGGAGCCGGGTGCGCAGCTTGCGGATCTGGCGCTCAAGCTTGGCCTCGGCCAAATCCACCGCGGTGAAGGCGTCGGGGGCGTTGACCTTGCAGCGCAGGCGGTGGCCGTGACCGGTGAGCGTCACCTCGCAGGTCTCGCGGTCGACGATGCGGGGATTGCGGGCCTCGTCGAAGTGGACCTCGGCGGTGTCGAGATCGTCGAGGTAGCGGTCGAGCCCGCCGATCTTGGCCCGCACGACGTTCTCGAGGCCGGGGGTGACGGCGGTGTGGCGGCTGCTGATCGATATCTCCACGTCCAACCTCTTTAGGTGTCCCGCTCTTGTTCGCTGCGCTCACGGGCCGCTCGGGCCACGGCCTCGCTCGACCTCATGTAAGTCCTCATGGCGTGCTTCTTTCGGCTCGGCCTCTAGTGGTGTGAGCTCAGGTGCGCCCCAATGGTAGAGGTGCCGTCCGACGCCGCGGGCGCCACTGTGGCCACCGCAGCCACTACTGCTGCGGCACCGCCGGCGCGGAGCGCGGCGGCTGCGGCCCGCAGCGTCGAGCCGGTGGTGCACACGTCGTCGACCACCAGGACCGGCCCGGCCCGACGCCTGCGGCCCGCCGCGAGTGCTCGGCGGGTGGGCGCCAGCCTGGGGCCGGCCAGGCGCCCGTGCAAGGTGCGGGCCGTCTGGGGCTCGTCGTCGAGCCGCTGCAACAGGCGGCGGGCCCGGATCCGCAGCCGGCGGGCCAGGGCCCGGGCCAGCAACTCGGCGGGATCGAAGCCCCGCTGGCGACGACGGGTCGGGCTGCACGGAACCCAGGTGAGCAGCCCCGCGCGCTGCGCTTCCTCGGCCCACGTCTCGTCGCTCCTCGTCTCACCTTCGCGCACCGCGCCAGCCCGCGCCGCGCCGTCCCGCGCCTCGGCCAAGACCAGAGCCATCCGGTCGGCGATCGGCGTCACCGCGGCGGTGACCCGGCCGTACTTGAGGGCACGCACCAAATCCGCCGCATCGCCCTCGTGGCGCCAGCCCGCCCACAGCGCATCCACGCCCTCGATTCGCACCTCCGGCACGCCGAGACGCTAGCCATTGAGTTTCACGACAAACAATGAAATATTTCAAGATCACCCAACGACTGAACAGCGCGGTCCACGGCTTGTGCCGCCCCAGAGTTCGGCTTCTCAGGGGGCCAGGGCGGCCAGCGCGTCGTAGTCGATGGCGGCGGAGCCGGCGGAGGGGTGCAGCACCTGGATGCAGACCTGGGTGGCCCCGGCGTCGGCGTGCTCGGCCAGGCGGCGCTCGATGGCGTCGACGCCGCCCCAGGCCACCATGGCGTCCACGAAGCGGTCCGAGAGCCCGTCGATGTCGCCATCGTCGAAGCCGAGCCGTTTCCAGCAGGCCCGGTAGCCGGGCGCCCGGGTGTAGAACTTCATGACTTTGCCGCCGGTGGTCCGGGCCTGTTCGGCATCGGTGGTGAGCATCACCTTCTGCTCCACGCAGAGCTGGGGGTCGGGACCCATCACCGAGCGGGCGAAGGCGGTGTGCTCCGGTGTCGTGTTGTACGGGTGGGCGCCGGCGGTGCGCTCGGCGGCGAGTTCGAGCATCCGGGGGCCGAGGGCGGCCAACACCACCGGCACCTCATCGGGGGGAGGCACCGCGGTGTAGCGGGCCTGATCCATGGCGTCGAGGTAGGACCGCATGAACGACAGCGGCTTGTCGTAGGGGATGCCGCGGATCTTGCTCACGATCACCGGGCTCGACACGCCGAGGCCCAGCGTGAACCGGCCGCCGGTCTGCTCCGCGACGGTGTACGCCCCCTGCTTCATCACGCCCGCATGCCGGTTGTAGACGTTGGCGATGCCGGCGGCCAGCGGAAGCGTGGAGGTGACCGCTCCGAGATGGGCGGCCAGCGCGAAGGGGTCGCGCCCGAACGTCTCGTTCACCCAGAGCTGGGAGTAGCCGAGATCTTCGACTCGCCTGGCGAAGGCTGCTGCATCGGCCCCGCTGAGCGCGTCAGGGGCCGCCCAGCACCCGCGATCCACCGCCATGTGTACTCCCTTCGGCCGACTCGCGGCCCCACGGTACCGGCGGCAGCGGACTACGTCACTGCCCGCGCGTCAGTCTCTGGGAGCCCGCAGTGGACGGTCCACACGGCGCCAAGGCACGCCACCCCGTCCTCCAGCGGTTGTTTTAGAGGCCGAGCGAATAGGTGAGCAATTCCGGCCCACGCGGGCGAGGCCGTGGCCCGAGCAGCCCGTGAGCGCAGCGAACAAGAGCGGGAATGACCCCGCTGCGACGCGACCGGCTCTCACCTATTTTCGCGCCCTCTTAGGAAGGCGATTGCCGAGACCACCCCGTCACGACGGGGTGGTCTGCCTCGACTGCCTCGACGCGGGCCGCGCCACCAGGCGAATGCAGCCCGCTGATCTCGAAGAAGGACGCGTTCACCTCCGCGAATGCTTGGTACTCGGCTGGGAGGAACGCCTCGGGATAGATCGCCTCGACCGGGCAGACCGGCTCGCAGGCCCCGCAGTCGATGCATTCGTCGGGATGGATGTACAGCATCCGGCCACCCGTGTAGATGCAATCCACCGGGCATTCGGCGATGCAGGCGGCATCCTTGACATCGATGCAACTGGGGCCGATCACGTAGGTCACGGACACTCCCGATAGCCGGGGTGCCGGTCGTAGACCCGCTCCAGCATTTCAAGGTACTCGGGCTCGGCCGCCGCCGACAGTGCGCTGGGCTGCTGGCCGGGGTAGCCGATCAGCCGGCGCACCTCGGCGCTGAGGTAGTAGGCACCAACAACGGTCGTGGTCAGGATGGCGAAGTCGTCGGGGCGCCGCGCCGCCAGCCCTCGCACGAAGGCTTCGAGATCGTCGTCGGGCGCGTCGTCGAGCAGGGCCAGCAGCGGCTCGGCCAGCGCCGGAGCGGCGTCGAGGCATCGGTCCAGCAGCCCGTCGGCCACGCCGACCGCCGACGCGGCCGGCATGCCCAGTCCCTCTGCCACGAGGACGTCGGCCAACCGCGCCAGCGTCAGGCGCTGGTCCGGCGTCGGCGCGGGACCGCTCATGCCGGCACCTGCTGTGAAGCCCGCGCCTCGATCATGTGATCGACGACACGGCGCGCGTTGGCCATGATCGTGGCCGTCGGGTTGGCCGACCCGCCGGTCACGAACACGCCGCCGTCGATCATGTAGAGGTTGGCCACGTCGTGGGCGCGGCACCAGCGGTCCACCACCGAGCCCTGCGGATCGTCGCCCATCCGGGTGGTGCCCAGGACATGGCCGATACCGGTGGGCCAGATGTCGCGCGTATAGGTGGACACCGCCCCCGCGGCCTCGGCTGCCTCGACGGCGCGGGCCACGTTGAAGTCGAGCATCCTCCGGGTGTTGTCCGACACGGTGTACTCGATCTGCGCCGCCGGCAGGCCCGAGGAGTCGCACACCGCCGGATCGAGGACCACCCGGTTGTGGTCCTCGGGCAGGTCCTCCGCCTGAATGCCCCAGGTGAAGGCGTGGCCGAACACCTCGGCGGCCGCCCGGTGGAAGGACGGACCCCACAAGGTCTCGAAGCCCTCGTGGCGGTGCGCCTCCTGGTACTCCGCCACCGCGAACATCGGCCCGCCGTGGGGCATGACCATCCACTTCGCGCCTCGTACAAAGTCGCGGTCGGGATGGGTCTCGGCGAACTCCAGCGAGTAGATGCTCTGACCCCAAGGACCCTGCCAGCTGTCGAGAGGATCCTCACACACGGCCGCCACCGTCCGGTAGGGGTGCTGCATGAGTCGGCGCCCCACCAGTCCCGAGGAGTTGGCCAGGCCGTCCGGGAACCGCGGCGACGCCGACAGCAACAGCAGCCGGGCCGTTCCCACGGCGTTGGCGGCCAGGATCACCACCTGCGCCGGCTCCAGCCGCTCGACCCCGTCGCGGTCCACATAGACCGCCCCCCGCGCCCGGCCTCGCTCGTCGAGGGGAATCTGCGCCACCCGGGCGCCCGTCACCAGCCGGGCGCCCGCGGCCAGCGCCGCCGGCCAGTGGGTGAGCGACGGGGTGGCCTTGGCGTTCTCGGGGCAGCCCAGCATGCAGGTGCCGCGCCGCTGGCAGGCCTGAAGCGAGCGGTGGCGGCGCGATGCGATGGCATTGGCGCCGGGCCACCAGTGCCAGCCGAGGTGGTCCATGCCCCGGGCGGCGGCCAACCCGATCCTGCCGATCGGGATGGGCGGGTTGGGGTAGGGGTCCAACTCCGGCAGGGCCGGGTCGCCACCCAGGCCCGACACCGACATCTCCCGGGCCACCCGACCGTACGGCCCGGCTAGATCGGACCAGCCGATCGGCCAGTCGTCGGAGACGCCGTCGAGGGTCCGCACCCTGAAGTCCGACGCGAGCAGCGGCTGCCACATGGCCGCCCACTGGACCAGTCCCCCGCCGACGCCGTTGTACATGACCGGGCGCACGTCGGCGTCGCCGGTCAGCGGATAGTCGGCCGGTCCCCGGCGGACGTTCGGATCGGGGCTCCAGCGCTCGACCCACGCCAGTTCGGCCTCCGGCCGGTCGCTCATATAGTCCGCCGGACCCGTCCAGTCGCCCTGTTCGAGACAGACCACCTCGAAACCGGCGGCGGCCAGGCGAGCGGCCGCGACCGCGCCGGAGGCACCCGCGCCGACAATCACAGCATCCGACTGCCGCCGCTGCGTCATCATATTGAAATACTATATTGTAGTGAAAACAGGTCGTACTTTGGGTGGTCAGTAAATTGGTGAAGGTGATTCACTCGCACTCAACATCGCACAACGACACGTCGACATGGCACGCGCCCGCTGTCGAGACCAGACTTGGCCGCGCGGACCGGCCGCCACTCACCGTGGAGACGGTCGGCAGGGAGATCAAGCGGCTGCGCAAGCTCCGGGAGTGGACCCTGGAGCAGCTCGCCTCAGCCTCGGGGGTCAGTGCCGGACTGCTCTCGCAGGTGGAGCGGGGACAGGGCAACCCCTCGTTCAACACCCTCGTGCAAGTATCCCACGCCCTCGGCATCCCGGTGGCGCGGCTCGTGGCCGGCGAACAGATGTCCTCGCCGGTGGTCCGGCGCGAGGAGCGCCGCCGCCTCAATCTGGGCGACAAGGAACTCGTACTGGCCGAGATGCTCACCCCCCGGCTCGACAGCGCCCTGGAGGCGATCCGGATCGTCACCGAACCGGGGTACTCCACCAAGGACACGCCGTTCGTGCACGAGGGCGAGGAGTTCGGAATCGTCCTGGAGGGAACCCACGCCGTGAACGTCGGCGGCGCCCACTACGTGCTGAGGGCCGGCGACTCGATCTCCTACAGTTCCACGATCCCTCACTGGTACGAGAACCCCGGTGAGGTCACCTCGGTGTCGCTGTGGGTGGTGACCCCGCCGAGCTTCTGAGGGGCCGAGCGGCAATGGACACCCCCGTCATCCGACCGGCCGTCGAAGCCCCCGTGGCGACCCGGAGCGACGTGGTCGTGGTGGGGGGCGGGCCGGCGGGCCTGGCCGCAGCGGTCTCGGCGGCGCGCCAAGGCGCGAGCGTCACCCTCCTGGAGCGCTACGCCTACCTGGGCGGCCTGGCCGCGGGAGGGATGGTCCTGGTACTCGACGACTTCGCCGACGGCGCGACCGAGATCACCGTGCGCGGCATCGCCCAGGAGATGGTGGAGCGCCTGCACGCGCTCGGACTGGCCGTCTACCCGCCCCCCGGCGACCGCATCCTCAGCGACGAGATGTGGCGTCGCTGGTCCCGCTGGGGCTTGTTCGACCTCTACGCCAAGGGACCCAGGAAGTCCATCGTCTACGCCGTGGCCTTCGATCCCGACGGCTGGAAGCGGGTCTCCAACGACCTCGTGGCGGAAGCCGGGGTCGATGTCCGGCTCCATTCCTGGTACTCGACGCCGGTCATGGAGGGCGACACCATCAGAGGCGTGGTCTGCGAGACCAAGAGCGGCCCCCAGGCCGTTCTGGGCGATGTCGTGATCGATGCCAGCGGCGACGCCGACGTGGCTGCCAGTGCCGGCGCGCCCTTCGTGGAGGGCTCCTACATGGTGACCACCGTCTTCCGTCTCGGGAACATCGACACCGAAGCGGCCGAGCGCTTCGAGCACTCCGAGCCCGCCGAGTGCCACAAAGTGAACCGCGCCGCTCGGCGCATCCTCGGCGGCTCCTGGGCCCAGTGGTGGCTGAAGACGCCCCTGCCCGGCGTGGTTTGGTGCAACTGCCCGCACATGAGCGGCTACGACGGGTTGAGCGTCGAGGATCTCACCGCCGCCGACCGCGAGGGGCGCCAGCGCATCGCCGGCCTCCTGGATTATGTGCGCGAGCACTATCCGGGTTTCGAGAACGCGGTGGTGATCGATGTGGCGCCCCAGATCGGGGTGCGGCAGTCGCGCCTCATCGAGGGCGAGTACGTCGTGACCAAGGACGACGTGGTGGACCGCGTGCACTTCGCCGACAGCGTGGCCCGCGGCCGCGGCTACTACACCCCGTACCGGGCGCTGCTGCCGCAGCACGTGGAGCAGCTGCTCGTGGCCGGTCGGCACTATTCGGTGACTTCCGAGGCCCAGAAGCTGTCCAGGGAGATACCGCCCTGCATGTCGATGGGCGAGGCGGCGGGCACGGCCGCGGTCGAGGCCCTGGACTCCGGCGTCACCGTCCGCAAAGCAGACGTGGCCGCAGTGCAGCGGCGCCTGCGCCGCCAGGGCGCCGACCCGGGCGACATCCCGTCGCCGCGGGCGCGCCCGGCCGACAGCACACTGGCGGCAGCCTCGTGAGCGGTCCCGCTCCCCAACCGCTGGCCGGGATCAGAGTCCTGGACTTCTCGCAGATCCTGATGGGCCCGGTCGCCACCCAGCTACTGGCCGACCACGGCGCCGACGTGCTGAAGATCGAACGCCCCGGCAGCGGCGACATCTTCCGCCAGGCGCTCGACGACCCCGACGGTGCCGAGCACCCGGCATTCGGTGCCGTGAACCGCAACAAGCGCAGCATCGTCGTCGATGTCCGCGACCCCCGGGGTCTGACCCTGATCGACGATCTCGTCGCCGCGGCCGACGTGGTGGTCAACAACTACCGGCCGGAGGTGATGGAGCGGCTGGGCCTGGGCTACGAGCGCCTCTCGGGGATCAATCCCGGCATCGTCTACGCCCAGGGCACCGGATTCGGCACCGGCGGGGTCTACGCCCGCAAGGGCGGCCAGGACATACTCGCCCAGGCCCTGACCGGGGCGATGTCACACAAGGCCGATCCGGACCACCCGACCGCCATATACCCCGTCTCGCTGGCCGACTACACCGCGGGCATGCACATGGTGCAGGGGATCCTGATGGCACTGCTCCAGCGGACCCGGACCGGACGGGGCCAGAGGGTGGAGGTCTCGCTCTACGACTCGCTCCTTGCCATGCAGCTCCTGGAGGCCACCATGGCGCTGATGGGCCGCGACGCCCTCAACTGGGCGCGAATGCCCCTCGTGGGCACTTTCGCCGCGGCCGACGGCGAGGTCGTGCTGGTTGGGGCGTTCAAGCCGAACCCGCTGCGAGACATCTGCGAGGCGCTGGACCTCGAGGACCTCTCGGCCGACCCCGCCTTCGCCACCATGGCCGACCAGGCCGCCAACCGTCCCCGCCTCCAGGCCCTGATCGCCGCGGCGATCGGCGGGTTCACTTCAACAGAGGTGATCGAGCGGCTGGAGGCGCAGGACGTGCTATGCGCGCCGGTACGAACCCTCGGCGAAGCGCTGAAGGACCCGCACACGGCGTCCATGATCGTGGAGATGCCCCGCCCGGGCCGCGCCCCGCTGCGGTCGGTGGCGTCGCCGGTACACCTGCCCGACGCGCCGGCTCCGGTGCACCGCCCACCGCCGGCGCCGGGCGCGGGCGCGGCCGAGGCGCTGGCGGACTACGGGATCGCGCCCGAGCGCATCGGCGCGCTGACCGCGGCCGGGGTAATGGCGTGAGCATCGATCTGGTCGTCAGCGACCATGTCGCCAGGGTGACGATCAACCGCCCCGAGCGGCTGAACGCCATCGACCAGTCCCACCAGGACGAGCTGAGGCGGGCCTGGGAGGCCATCGAGGCGGACCGCTCGGTGCGGGTCGTGGTGCTCACCGGTGCCGGCGACCGGGCATTCTGCGCCGGCGACGACATGCGGGCCGAGGGCCCCACCGGCCTCGACTACTGGCTGCACGCCCGCAGGCACGGCTTCGGCCACCTGACGCTGCGCGACTCCCTGGATGTGCCGGTGCTGGCCCGAGTCAACGGCTACGCCCTCGGAGGCGGCCTGGAGCTGGTGGTGGGATGCGACCTGGCCGTGGCGTCGGAGGACGCCGTCCTGGGCTTCGTGGAGCCCCGGCTCGGCCGCCTGCCGCTCGACGGGGGAATCGTGTCGCTGGCCCGGCAGCTACCGGCCAAGTGGGCCATGGAGGTCCTGCTGACGGGCAGGCGGTTCAGCGCGGCCGAGGCGCTCGCGCTGGGCCTGCTGAACGAGGTCGTGCCCGCCTCCGAACTTGACGCCGCCACCGACCGCTGGCTGGAGAACCTGCTGGCGTGCGCGCCGCTGTCGCTGCGGGCCATCAAGCAGATCGTCCGCCGCACCGCCCACATGACCGCGGCCGACGCGCGCATGGCGAACCTCCCGGCCCTGATGGAGGTGCTGGCATCGTCCGACGGCGAGGAGGGAGTCCGCGCCTTCAGCGAGAAGCGCGCCCCGCGCTGGGAGGGCCGCTGAGCCGTCGCCGCAGACCCGGGCGGCGAACCGCCCACAGTTGCGATTGACTTCTATTTATTGAAGATCTATATTTTACTGAACTCACAAGCAGGGAGGACTCCCATGCGAAGCCGACGCATTCTCTCAGCCATTCTGCTGACCGGCGCCCTTCTGGGTGCCGCCTGCGGAGCCGACGACGACGGGGACACCGCCGCGCCGGAGCCCTCACCGACCGAGGCACCGTCCACCGCCGCGGTCGATCCCGAGCCGGCCGAGGAACCGGCGCCGGCCGAGGAGCCCGAGCCCGCCGAAGAGCCCGAACCGGTGGAAGAGCCGGCACCCGCTGAGGAGCCCGAACCAGCCGAGGCGCTGTCGGTCGCCCTCGTAGCGAACCAGAAGGCGGGCGACCTGGGGCCGATCGACGACCTTGTGCGAGGCCTCGAGATGGTGGAGCAGGACTACGGCGCGGACATCACGTTCATCGAGGCGACCGATCCGTCGACCTTCGAGACCACCCTCCGCAACCTGGCCAACCAGGGCACCGACATCGTGGCGGTGACCTTCCCGCCCATGCAGGACGCCGTCGTCGCGGTAGCCCCGGACTTCCCCGACACCCGGTGGATCCACATCTTCGGCTTCGAGGGAGGCGTCGACAACCTCGTCTCCATCGGATTCGACTACTACAAGGGCACCTATCTGGCCGGCATCCTGGCCGGCGCGCTGAACACCACCGGCAAAGTCGGATTCGTGGGCGGCGTGTCGATCCCGCCGCTGAACGCCGACTACAACGCCTTCGTGGCCGCGGCCCAGTCCAAGAACCCCGCCATCACGGGAGAGGCCGCCTTCGCCGACTCCTTCGAGGATCCCGCCAAGGGCCGGGAACTCGGCGCGGCGCTGTACGACGGCGGCGTGGACATCATCATGACCGACGCGGCGGCCACCGACCTCGGCGTCATCCAGGCCGCCGAGGAGAAGGGCGGCTACGTGATCGGCGGCTCGGTGAACTACTTCGACAGCCCGGCCGTGATCGGAGGAGTCCTGCTCTACTGGGCTGAGCTCCTCCACGCCCAGGTCGGGCACGCCCTGAGCGACGACTACACGCCCGGTTACGTCGGCGCCGGGGTGGCCGAGGGCGGGGTGGACCTGGTGGTCAACCCCGAGTTCCTGGCCAACGGCCCGGCGGAGATGGTGGAGATCATCAACGCCACTCTCGCCGAGATCGATGCCGCCCGCTCGCAGATCAAGGACGGGTCTCTCGAGGTTCCCTTCGATCCCGAACTCTGAGACCGATAATCTCGCACCGATGACGGTGCCGAGCAGTCCGGCATCGGCCGGAGTCCCGGCGGTCCGCTGCCGATCGCTCGGAGTGTCCTTCGGCAGCGTTCGGGCTCTTCACCGGGTCAGCCTCGATCTCGCCCCGGGGCGGATCCACGCCCTGGTCGGCCAGAACGGGGCGGGCAAGACCACCCTGGCGAAGGTGCTGGGAGGCCTCCAGGCCCCGGACACGGGCGATGTGCACGTCGCAGGCCGCGAGATCCCTCCCGGCGACGTGCGCGCCGCACGAGCCGCAGGACTCGCGATGGTGCACCAACACTTCTCATTGCCACCGTCCTTCACGGTCGCAGAGGCTCTGGAGTTGACCGCCGCTCGACCGGGAGGTCGTCCGCTCTACCGGCGGAACGAACTGCACCGGCGCTGGCGGGACGATGTGGCCGAGATCGGCGGTGAGGCTGTGCTGTCGACCCGCATCCGGGATCTCCCCGTCGAGACCCGCCAGTCCTTGGAGATCGTGCGGGCAATGGCGGCCGACGCGCGGATTCTGATGCTGGACGAGCCCACCGCCCTGCTTACACCGGCCGCCATCGACGCGCTGTTCGAGCGCCTGCGACGCCTTCGCGAAGACGGGGTCACGATCCTCGTCGTGTTGCACAAGCTGCGGGAGGTGGCTGCGGTGGCCGACACGGTGAGCGTGCTGCGCGACGGCGAGCTGGTCCTGGGTCCGAACGAGATGTCCGAGGTGTCCCAGGGACGGCTCAGCGACGCCATCGTCGGACCCGCGTCTCACGCGGACCGCGCCGTGGGCGTGGAGGCAGCTCCAGGCGCAGAGCAGCAGACGCTGCTGGAGCTGGCGCGGGTCTCAAGCCGGGCATCGGCCTTCGAGCCCGGTCTGGGCAGCATCGACCTCAGCGTCGAAGCCCGCGAGATAGTGGGCATCGCCGGGGTGGAGGGCAACGGGCAGCGGAGTCTCGTCTCGGTCATCGCCGGCCTGAACGCCGTGACCGAGGGCTCTGTGTTCCTGGGCGGAACCGACGTGACCCGCGCTCCTCCCGCCCGGAGACGGCTGCGAGGGCTGCGCCTGGTGCCCTTCGACCGCAACAGCGAGGGGATCAGCCGCCGTGCACCTCTCTGGTTGAACCAGTCGGCGCTACGCCTCATCGGACGGCGCCGTCGACGACTCCCGCTGATCTCCCTGCGCCAGTACAAGCGGAAGGCAGCCACCGAGATGGACCAATGGAGGGTCCGCTACGACGCGGTCACCCAACCAGCCGAGAGCCTCTCCGGCGGCAACGTGCAGCGCCTGATCCTGTCGCGTGAGCTGGCCTCCGGACTGCAGGTGCTCGTGGCCGCGCAGCCCACCCGCGGCCTGGACTTCTCGGCCACTAGCTTCGTGCGTCGCTCCCTGCGAGGACTGCGGGACGCGGGGGCGGGCGTCCTGCTGGTGTCGTCCGACCTCGACGAGCTGTTCGAGCTCTCCGACCGCGTGCTCGTGATCTACGGCGGGCGCATCGTGGCCGGTTTCGAAGCCCCCTACGACCGGCGCGCTGTGGGGGACGCCATGACGGGGGCACGACGGTGACCGGCGGGCTGCAACGGGTGGCGTCCACCATCCTGCTCGTCGGTGTCTCGTTCCTGCTGACCGCGCTGATCCTGTGGGGCAGCGGCTACCGAGTGGGCGACGTCTTCTCCGGCGTCATCCAGGGGTCGATGACCGCGACGGGCGCGGCGACCTCATCGATCCGGTGGGCGATCCCACTTCTGCTGATCGGCCTGGGCGTGGTGATCGGCTTCCGGGCGGGGTTCTTCAACATCGGCGGGCAGGGGCAGTTCTACGTGGGCGCCTGCTCGGCCCTGGTTGTAACGCTGGGCTGGCGCGGGGGTCCTGTGCCGCTGGTGGTCCTGTGCGGGACGCTGGCGGCCGTCGTCGCCGGAATGGCCTGGTCGCTGCTCCCCGGCTACCTGCGGGTCCGCTTCGGCACCGACGAGGTGCTGACCACGCTGATGATGAGCTTCATCGGCGCGCTGGTGCTCCAGTACCTGACCGCCGGACCCTTGCGCAACCCGTCGGGCACCGGCCAGACGGCGGCCAGCGAGCGCATTCCCGAAGCGTTCCGCATCACCGACAGTTCCGGCGTCTCAGCCACCGTCCTGCTGCTGGTCGGCGGCGTGGCCGTGCTGGTCTGGCTGCTGCTGGAGCGCACGCGATTCGGGCTGGCCATGACCCTGGTGGGCCGGAACCCAACGATGGCCCGGTGGCAGGGAGTCGACGTGCGCCGAGTGGGCCTCGTCAACTTCGCACTGTCCGGGGCGCTGGCCGGCCTCGCCGGCGCGGTCGAGCTCTACGGCCCGGCGGGGCGGCTGGTCACAGGCTTCTCACCTGAGGTTGGCTTCACGGCCGTCGTCGTGGCGCTCGTCGGCCTGCTCAGCGTCGGAGGCACGGTCGTGGCCGCAGTCTTCTTCGGCGGCTTGCAGTCGGCCATCCTCTTCCTGCCGATCGTGACGGACCTCCCGCCGCCCGCCCTGGTGCTGCTGCACGGCATGGTGGCCTTCCTGGTGACCGTCAAGTTCCGGGCGGTGCGCCTGCGCCGGCCAGGACCCGCCTCTGAGGCTCCGACAGGCTGATGGAACAGATCCTGGCCACCACCCTTCGCTCGGCCGCCCCACTCGTGCTGGTCGCAACGGCAGGCGTCTTCGCCTTCCGGGCCGGGATCTTCCACCTGGGACTCGAGGGGCTGATGATCACCGGTGCATTCACAACCGTGGCGGTCGCCGAGGCCACCGGATCGGTGGAGCTCGGGATCCTCGCAGCCATCGGCGTGTGCATGGCCCTCTCCGCGGTGTACTGGTGGGTGATCGGGCCCCTCGGCGGCAACGTCATCATCGCCGGGCTGGGGCTCACGTCCATCGGCCTCGGGGGCACCGCTTTCGCGCTGGGAGCCATCTTCGACCGGCGCGGCTCCCTGTTCACCGACGCGGTGCTGCCCCGACCCGTGAGCGGGATCACGTCGGGTCCGGGCGTCATCGTCTCGGAGCACTCGATCCTGGTGTGGATCACACCGCTGATAGTGCTGGCCGCATGGGTCGTGCTGCGGCGGAGCCGTTTCGGGCTGCGCCTCGCCGCGGCGGGCGAGTACCCGTTCGCAGCCCGCACCGCCGGTGTTAATCCGTCAATCATGAGGCTCCAGGCGCTGCTGATCGCCGGAGCGCTGTGCGCTCTGGGCGGCGCGGAATTGTCGGTCGGGGCGCTGCACAACTTCACCGAGAACATGACCAACGGTCGAGGGTTCATCGCTTTCGTAGCGGTGATCTTCGGGGCCTGGCATCCCATCGGCGCAGCATTCGCCGGGTTGTTCTTCGGGTTCGCCGACGCCATCGGCATCCAGTCGCAGATCAACATCACGGAACGGGTGCCGCGGGAATTCGTCCTGATGATCCCCTTCGTGCTAACGATCTTCGCCGTGTGGCTGGGCGGACTCTGGCGCCGCCGCTCCCTGGAGGCCGAGGCGGGCTACGCCGAGCTGCGGGAGCCTGACTATTGAGGGAGCCCTGGTGGCTTCACACTCCTCGTGGCGACACGGACGGCCTCCATGGTGTCGAGGTGGCGGGATAGTGATGGAGTCTCGTTGCCGCACCGGACCCGACGGGGCAAGCAGGTATCGACCATGTGCTCGTCACACCCTGCCAATATGATCAGGACATAACACCCTGAGTGCTTCGCCGCTCAGGACCCGGGGCCCCTCCTTGCGAGGGGCCCCTGTCATTTCCACGACGCTGGTCGGCTCAGAGTCCGAGGTGACCCCGGCACCCGGACCTCATCGGGCATCTGGCACTGCAGGAACAGCTCGGGACGAATTGACTTCGCCCATGATGCAACCCTCGCCAAATCACGCGAGACCGTCCCCATTGGACTGAACACGCCGACATGGTGCCCATCTTCGACAGCAGCTTCGATCGCGGGGCGAAGATCCGAGTCGTTCGACACGACGAGCGCACAGCCACAAGCACCCCGGTAGTAGTCGCGCAGCAGATGCGTTGCGATCGCGACATCCGTGAACTTCTCCTGCGGTAGCTCGACAAGAGCCTTCCACGGCCGCGACAGGTGAGTCGCGAAGTGGGCGCAGTAGCCGTTGAGCAACCCTGACGGTAACGGCGGACGAAACCGGTCCTTCCAGTTCCCCCTCGATGAGATTGCCCGCCAACCGTCGGGAACCTTGAACTTGCCCTCCAGCACTTCGACGCCGGTCGCCCGGACCGCCCTGATGAGCACACGCTGGCGCCGCGGCGCGTCCGGGTCCTCTGAGGCCTTCGCCGAGATCTGAGACGTGAAGTACTTCACCTTGCTCACGCCGCCGCCGCTGGGGACGAGACGGTCAGCCAAGGCTCTGAAGTCGATCCACTTCGTTTCCGGGCGGTCGCGTACCGCCGCATAGAAATTCAACCCATCGACGTACACAATCCAGTTCGCTCCAGTCGGAGCTTCCCTACTCACACGGCCATCCCACGTATCGGTTGACTCCTCACGTCCCGATGGTCCTACGAGACAACCACCGGAGCCACCGCAGCGTCGGCGATGGTGGCGGTGTCCCCGATGATGGTAGAGTTCTTGATTCCTCGGTCGTTCTGGGTTGTGGCCCGGCGGGGCGGCGCTCGTTGGGTCAGTAGCGGTAGTGGTCGGGTTTGTAGGGGCCTTCGGGGTCCACGCCGATGTAGTCGGCCTGCTGGGGGGTGAGCCTGGTGAGGCGCACTCCCAATGCCTCTAGGTGCAATCGGGCCACCTCCTCGTCGAGGCGGCGGGGCAGGGTGGTCACCGCGATGGGCATGTCGGCGCCGTTGGCGTGCAGGTCCATCTGGGCCAGCACCTGGTTGGTGAAGCTGCACGACATCACGAAGCTGGGATGGCCGGTGGCGTTGCCGAGGTTGAGCAGGCGGCCCTCCGACAGCAGGATCACCGAGTGGCCGTCGCCGAACACGTACTCGTCGACCTGGGGCTTGATGTTCACCCGCCGCACGTCCGACATCCGGTTCAGCCCGGCCACGTCCACCTCGTTGTCGAAGTGGCCGATGTTGCCCACCACCGCCTGGTGCTTCATGCGGGCCATGTGGCCGGCGCTGATCACGCCCGCGTTGCCGGTGGCGGTGACGAAGATGTCTCCGATGCCGATCACCGCCTCGAGGGTGTTGACCTCGTAGCCCTCCATGGCGGCCTGCAGGGCGCAGATGGGGTCGATCTCGGTGACGATCACCCTGGCCCCCTGGCCCCGCAGCGCGGCCGCGCAGCCCTTGCCGACGTCGCCGAAGCCGCACACCACCGCCACCTTGCCGCCGATCATCACGTCGGTGGCCCGGTTGATGCCGTCGATCAGCGAGTGGCGGCATCCGTAGTAGTTGTCAAACTTGGACTTGGTGACCGAGTCGTTCACGTTCACCGCCGGGAACAGCAGCTCGCCCCGCGCCAGCATCTGGTGCAGCCGCATCACGCCGGTGGTGGTCTCCTCCGACACTCCCCGGACCGACGGCACGATCCGGGCGAAGAACCCGCGGTCGTCCGCCGCGATGCGCCGCAGCCGGTCGAGCACGGCCATCCACTCCTCGGAGTCGTTGTCGCCGGCGGCGGGCACCTCGCCGACCCGCTCGTACTCGAGGCCCTTGTGGACCAGCAGGGTGGCGTCGCCGCCGTCGTCGAGGATCAGGTTCGGCCCGGCGCCGTCGGGCCATCTCAGGATCTGCTCGGTGGCCCACCAGTACTCCTCCAGGGTCTCGCCCTTCCAGGCGAACACCGGCACGCCTTGGGGCTCGTCGACGGTGCCGCCGGGGCCGACCGCCACCGCGGCGGCGGCATGGTCCTGGGTGGAGAAGATGTTGCAGCTGGCCCACCGGACCTGGGCACCCAGCGCGGTCAGCGTCTCGATGAGCACCGCGGTCTGGACCGTCATGTGCAGCGACCCGGCGATCCGGGCCCCGGCCAGGGGCTGGTCGTCGGTGTAGCGACCCCGCAGCGCCATCAGTCCGGGCATCTCGTGCTCGGCCAGCCGGATCTCGGCCCGGCCCCGCGGCGCCAGAGAAAGATCGGCGACGCGCATGTCTCTATCGGTGGGCGGCCAATTCGGCCACCGCGTCGCCGATCAGCACCAAGTCGAGCAGTTGGGCGAGAGGTCCGTCGCCGGCGGCCCAGACCTCGCACACCGTGGTTGCCGCGGCGCCGAGCAGGTCGATGCGGGCGCCGAGCCCCGGCGGCTCGAAGTCGTGGCGCAGCACGACGGTGGCCACACCGGCGGGGATCCGGCGGGCCAGGGTGGCCCAGGACGCGGCCTCGGCCTCGTCGGCGGGAAGGTTTCGGCGCACCGACGGCACCCCGCCGATCCGGTCGAGGCGATTGACCCAGCGCCGGGCGGCGTGCTTGCCCACTCCCCCGGCCCCGCAGACCACCGCCATCCGGTCGGCCACGGCCTCGGCCAGGGCCTGCACCGGACCGGGATCGGCGTCGATGAGCCTGCGACGGGCCTCGATCTGAGCCGCGCCCTCGGAGATGAGGCTGTTCATGCCGTCGACCACGCCGACGCGCTCCAACAGCACTAGCACCGGCACGATCACCACCCCCAGGCCGGAGGCCGGACCGGCGGAAGGGTCGACCCGGGCCACGGGCACACCCCGGTCGGCGCACAGGGCGCTCAACTCTCCGCCGGAGGTGACGGCCACCATCCGGGCATCGCCGGCCGCGGCGACGCGGGCTGCGGCCACCGTCGGCTGGTCGTCGCCGGATTGCGAGACCGCCACCACCAGCGACGACTCCGACAGCCAGGCCGGGCTGATGCCGCCGGTGGCCAGCACCGGCACCGAGCCCTGGAGCTGGGCTACCGACTCCGCCACGTCGCCGGCCACTCCGCCGCTGCCGCTCCCCACGATCACCACTTCGGTGATCTCGCCACCGCTGGGCAGGCCCTCCACCTCGGCGGCGGCCACCGCGGCGTCGCGCACCTGGTCGGGCAGGTGGCGAAGCGCCTCGAACAGGTCGTCAGAGGCCATGGCCCGCTGTCGCGCTCGATCGGCGGCGCGGTCGACCGTTTGGTCCAAATGGTTCGTCGGTGCCCATAACCCGCGCTCGCGGTCAGCCTGCAGGAGCGAACGTGGGGCCGATCCCGTCGGCCTCCGCTTTGGCCGTCAGGCGCTCGTGCTCGGCGTCGTCGGTTGATTCGGCCTCGTCGGCCAGCATTACCGGGATCCCGTCGTCCACCCGGTAGCGCAAACGCAGCCGAGGGTTGTACAGGCTCTCCTCGTCGGCGAAGTACAGCAGCGGGCCCTTGTCGCTAGGGCAGGCGAGAATCTCCAGCAGGCGGGCATCAAGTGTCACGCAGCCACCTCCTCCAGTACGTGCTCCAGGCAGACCACTCCCAGAGGTTAGGGACTGAACAGGCCCAGAACCTCAGCCACTCTGGCGTCGATGTCGGCCGGGTCGTCCGATTCCAGGTTCAGGCGCAGCAGGGGCTCGGTGTTGGACGGCCTGAGGTTGAACCACCATCGGCCGCAATCGACGGACAGGCCGTCGAGGCGGTCCTGCTCACAGCCGGCGAACGCGCCCGCCACCCGCTCGATGGCCGCGCTCGGGTCGGGAACCTCGGTGTTGATCTCGCCCGACGCCGCGTAGCGGTCCAGCGGGGCCACCAGATCGCTGAGGCCGCCGTCGCGGCCGCTGAGCGCCTCCAACACGATCAGCGCCGCGATCATGGAGCTGTCGGCACCGTAATTGTCGCGGAAGTAGTAGTGGCCGGAGTGCTCGCCCCCGAACACTGCGCCGCTGGAGGCCATTGCCTGCTTCATGAACGAGTGCCCCACCCGGGTCCGCACCGTCCGGCCCCCCCGCTCGGCCACAACCTCGTCGAGGGCCCGCGAGCAGATCACGTTGCGCACCACCGTTGAGCCGGGCTCGCGCTTGAGCATCACCGAGGCGATGAGCGCCGCCGTCAGCGAGCCCGACAGCGGCCGGGACCGCTCGTCCACCGCGAACACCCGGTCGGCGTCGCCGTCGAAGGCCAGGCCGATGTCGGCCCCCGCGGCGGCGACTTTGGCCTGCACATCGCGCAGATTCTCGGCCCGGAGCGGGTCGGCGGGGTGGTTGGGGAACGTTCCGTCCAACTCGGGATGCAGATAGTCCACCTCGAAGGGCAGGTTCTCGAACACCGCGGGGACCACGAGACCGCCCATGCCGTTGGCGGTGTCCACCGCCAACCGAAGCGGTTGCAGCGCCTCGGGACTCACGAACGAGAGGACATGGTCCACGTAGCGGTCGAGGATGTCGCGACGGGCGACGGTGCCGGCAGTGGCGGCTCGGACCGATCCGGCCAGGGCCCGGGCCTTGATGTGCTCCAGTCCCGTGCCCGCGCCGATCGGCGACGCTCCGGGACCGCAGAGCTTGATGCCGTTGTAGCCGACCGGGTTGTGAGACGCGGTGAACATGGCGCCGCCGACGTCGAACAGCCCGGAGGCGAAGTACACCATCTCGGTGGCGCACAGGCCGATGTCCACCACATCGGCGCCGGCTGTGGTGGCACCCCGGCAGAAGGCCTCGGACAGCTCCGCGCCGTCGGGGCGCATGTCGCGGCCCACCACGATGCGGGCCGAGCCCTGGTCGCGCCCGTGGGCGCCGAAGGCCGAGCCGATGGCGAAGCACGCCGCGGCGTCGATCTCGGCGCCCACGATGCCGCGAATGTCGTAGGCCTTGAAGATGGCGTCGAGATCAGCCACGGCTGTCTACCCGCCAAGAGGCCGAGCGGATGGGCGAGCGGGGTAGCGGCCCAGCAGGGCCCGGGCCCGGATGCGGGCCATGTCGAGCACCAGATGCCAGCCATCGGAGAAGGCGCGGACCGACGAGTCGTCGTTGTTGACCACCTCGACCGGCACCCGGCGCACCGCCAGACCGAGACGGTCGGCCAACAACAGCACCTCTATGTCGAAAGCGAACCGGTCGATCACCGACGCCTCCAGCACCGCTTGCGCAGCCCGCACCGAGAATGCCTTGAGGCCGCACTGGGTGTCGCGGCCCCGGCCGAACCCGAGCAGCCCACGCAGCAGGCCGACGGCCAGGCTTGCCGCCCTCCGCCACCCGGAAGGGGCGGTCACCGCCACCGAGTCGGGGTGGCCGCGGTCGCCGACCGCCATGTCGGCGCCCCGCTCCACCACCTCGAGCAGTCCCACCAACTGGCTGGGCGAGTAGGCGAGGTCGGCATCGGTGAAGGCCACCACCGTGCCTGCCGCGGCCCTCATCCCGGCCCTTACCGCCGCTCCCTTGCCCCGGTTGGCCCCCAATTCCACCACTGTGTCGGCGCCCGCGTCCCGAGCCGCGGCCGCAGTGCCGTCGCCGGAGCCGTCGTCGACCACCACGATCTCGGCGCCGCCGTCGGCTTCGAGCCGCGCCAGCGCGGACCGCAGCGCGGCCACGGTGTCGCCGATGCGGCCAACCTCCCGGTAGGCGGGCACGATCACCGAGAACCTCACGGAGCGGCGCACTCCCCCGGTTCGTCAGGCTGACCCGGCCCCTCGGCTTCTCCTGGATCCAGAGGCTCGCCCGGCACCTCAACGGACTCGACTCCGGTCTCGGATCGGCGGCGTGCCGGCCCGTCCTCGGTCTGCCCCGACCTTTCGGTTTCGCCTGAATCCCCAGACTCGCCCGGCGCCTCGACGGACTCAACTCCGGCTTGCGGCACCCGCGTTGGGGCGGCACGCAGCGCCAGCCATGCCACCGCGGCCAGGCCGATCAGGGTTACCACCAGCGAGATCCACTCCACCGGGCTGCGGCCGTAGGTGAGGCGGACCTCGGTGCTGGTCGGCACGACCACCATGAAGTTGGGCGTGGCCCGGTAGGGGCCCCGCGCCCCTGAAACCGACCAGTTCGGAAAGTACGAGGTCCGCACCAGCACCGGCGAGCCCACCCGGTCCACCGAGAACGAGATCGAATGGTCGTCGCGGACCACCGAGGCGACCCGCGCCGGTTCGATCCCGACCACGGGCGCGGTCTCGCCCGCCGTCGACGACAGCCGGCGCATCACCTGCTCCCGGCTCAGATTGGCGCCGTCGGGCTCGTCGCGAGGGTCGGGCAGAACCAGGCGCGGCCAGCTGGCTGGACCGTCGGCAACCAGCACGAGCCGGTCGCCGTCGGCCGCGAGGAAGGCGGCCACCGACGATTCCAGCCAAGCGTCGCTGGAGTCGTCGAGGCTGTCGACCACCACCGGAAGCGTGGGCAGGCCTGCCACCGGCGCGCTGTCGGACACCTCGAACACCACCCACGGACCTAGCGGCGTGGAGGCGATCTCAGTGAGCTCAGAAGAGGCTCTGGCCCCGCTCACCGCGTCGGAGGAGAACGCCATGTAGTAGCGGACCCCCATGAGCCGCATGTGCTCGACGCCTCTGGCGATGTCGAGTCCCGAGTAGGGCAGATCCCGCTGGGCCCGCGACGGGGCCGACGACAACTCCGACTGCATCAGGAAATGGTACGGGACGGTGGCCGACGCCTCGAAGTAGAGGCCCTCAAGCGAGGCGATGCACCGGTCGGTCCAGTGGGGCAGCAGCATGGGCGCCATCGGCGTTCCGTACGATCCGAGCCTCCCGGCCTCGTATTCCCACAGGGCCGGACCGCAGCCGTGGGTCTCGCCGATCCGGTCCATGGTGTCGACCAGGTCCCAGTATTCGGTGCTGCCGCCGCCGTCTGCGGTGGGTCCCCTGCCCTCGTAGCCCTCGAAGTTGTACTCGACCCAGTACGAGCCGAGGTTGGACTCGCTGGAACTGAACGGCCCCCAGCGGTAGACGCCGTCGTCGCCGAGCTGCCCGCCGGGAAGCGACCGCAGCGGCAGCCCCACCATCACCATCACTGAGGCGACCAGCAGCGCCACCGCACCGCCGGCCACAATCGAGCCCGTCGGCGGCCACCGGCGCGAGGATCGCCGCGGCGCCGCGGCGGCACCCTCTTCTTCTTCGACTTGCTCGGCGGGTCCAGCCTGTTCGTCACCCCCGCTCACGTCGGCGGCAGCGCCGGCCAATCGATCCTCGCGCGGCCCGACTGGTTCAGCGTTCGGGGCGCGCTCGGCTTCGGGGTGATCGACTTGCTCAGCTCCGGGTTGTTCGGCTTGTGCGTCGGCGCCGGCTCGTCCGGCCCGCGCCGCCTGGCGACGGTTGACGGCCTCGCGTCCCATGCCGATGGCCTCGCCCAGCCCGAAGGCGGCCGTCAGGTACACGGCGAGGTAGTAGAAGGGCAGGATCCGCACGTTCCAGAGGCGCCCCTCGGGCAGGACCACGAACACTGCCGCCACCATCAACCCGGTCAGCGCCAGCGCCATCGGCAGCCGCGCCCGCCTGAAGAACAGCAGCGCCGCGCCGGCCAGCGCCAGCACCACGAACAGCTGCAGCGGCGGATGATTGGTGAGGAAGCTGTAGTCGAAGGAGCTGCGCGACCACAGCGCCGACAGGTAGCGGCGCTCCTTGCCCCAGCCCATGTCGTTGAGCAGGCCCCGGTTCCACCAGAACGGCCACACCCACCACGCGCTGAGCGCGGCGGCAAGCACTCCGGCGAAGGCGGTCCACACGATCCGGTCGAGCCAGGCCCCGACGCGCCACGGCAGTACCAGCAGCAGCGCCGCCACTGCGGCCAGCGCGAAGAAGGCACCGAATAGATGCATCAGCCCGGTGAGGGCCAGCAGCGCCCCGCCCAACACCCAGAGGCGGTTCGACGTCATGCCCCTCGCCGCCACGCCGATGAACATCACTGCGCCGGCCAAGCCCAGCGAGTAGGCGAACTCGCCCGCCATCGTCGACATGAGGTTGCCGCCGTAGATGTTGAACGAGCGGTCGAACAGGAACAGCAGGGTGGCCGAGGCAGCCAGCGCCTGGCCCTCGACCCCGACCCCGCCGAGGCGGGCCATCGCCCAAACCGCCACCGGCAGCGCCACCACGCCAGAGATCGTCACCAGCTTCAGAGCGACGCCATAGGGCATGGGGACCGCCCAAACCAAAGCGACAGCTGCAGCCACCGCCGCTGCCCCCCGCCACCGCGGTCTGCCGCTCAGGGCGTGCCAGGCCCACCAGGCCGCGGCTGCGGGCAGCAGCAGGGCGGCCAGGGCGCGGTCGGCCTCGGGGTCGTCGATGAGCAGCTTGGCCGCGCCGAAGACTCCGGCCACCCCCAGGGCAATGGCCCAGCGCCGGCCGGCGGGGAGTGCCGTCCGGCCCATGACCGCCATCGCGGCCGCGCCCGCCGCCAGCACCACCGCGAGATAGGCGAACACGGAGATGCGAATAGCCAGGCCGCCGTCGACCAGCACCACCAGCAGCGACGGCAGAACCATGTAGAAGGTGAAGGCGGGGAAGCCCGCGTACCAGTCGTGGGTCCACCCGGTGAGCCTCAGCTCGCCGAGAAGCACGTCGCGCAGATAGGCGGGCGCCCACACATGGGCCCCGAGGTCGCCCCCGGTGGGCGTGGTGTCGGTGAACCAGAGCCAGGGCCGCAGGTTGGCGACGGTGAACCCGACGACCGCGACGACCACCACCGCAACGGAGACCAGCCCCCGGCGGCGACCGCTCAACATGGGCGAACAGCGTAAGAGGCCAACCGGATAGATCGATGCTGCCGCGTCCGAGGCTTGCCAACAATCCGCGCCCGGCACTCCGCGCCCACGCTCAGGAGCGGGCGCGCCGCATCAGGCCGTCAACGCAATGACGGTGACCGCGTTGAAGGCGAGGTGCGACCACAGGGCTGCGCCGATGCGGCCGGTGGCCAGCACCAGCAGGCTGTGGGCGATCCCGATCACGAGCAGCGCCGGGAACTGCACCACCTGGAAGTGGACCGCGGCGAAGGCGAGCGAGGAGAGCGCCACCGCGCCGATCGGCCCGAACCGGTCGCGCAGCGCACCATGGAGCAGGCCCCGGAAGAAGACCTCCTCGGTGAGGGGCGCGGCGACCACGGTCATGAGCACCAGCGCGGCAACCTCCACCGGCGCCTCGGCCAGCCCGACCAGATCTCTGGCCGGCCCCTCCACATCGAGGTCGTCGAACACCTCGAGGATCGGCAGGTAGAGCAGCGGGAGCAGCACCAGCTGCAACAGCACCCCGACGGCGATCCCCAGCGGCGCATCGACCGGCCGCATTCGCCAAGCCATCTGCTCGGACCAGCTCAGGCCCCGCGCCCGGGCCAGCAGCGGAGTGCCGAGCAGCCCGAGCCACAGGGGAATCTGCAGCAGGAACAGCGCGCCCAGCGTCAACTCCTCGGGGTCCACCCCCTGCGCGGTCACCACCGCCACCGCGGCCACCAGGCTCCCCAAGAACCCCAGGGTCCAGCCGACCAACGCCCACTTCAGCCGAGTCGCAGCCGGCATCATCGTCGCTGAGGCTAACCCGCGGGCCGCGTGGACCTAGAGGCCGAGCGGACGGCGAGCGAAGCCAGCCCATACGGGCGAGGCCGTGGCCCGAGCGGCCCGTGAGCGCAGCGAACAAGAGCGGGAACGGCCCCGCCGCGACGCGACAGGCTCTTGCCCACCCGCGGACGCTCTAGGCACGCACCCGACTAGCCTGCGGTTCGTGGCAGACAGCGCGCCGCCGCCCCCTCCGCCCCCGCCTCACGCGCCCGAGGGCAACAAGCGGTCCCGGTCGCCGTCGCCGCCTCGGCCCGCTCCGGAGTCGCAGCGGCGCTCGCGCCTGGTGGTGTGGCTGATGATCGGAGCGGTCATCGCCGTGTTCGTGGCCACCACCATGCTCCCCGACGACTCCGGCAACGAGATCTCCTACCCGGACTTCCTGGCCAAAGTCACCGAGGGCGCCATCGTCGAGGGCACCTACAACAACAACAACGGCAACATCGAGGCCACCGCGGCCGACGGCACCGAGTACACCTCCAACGGTCCGCTGCCGCTGCCCGACGCCGACACTGCGCTGATCAACGAGCACGTCGGTGAGTTCCGCTGGCCGACCCCCGAGACGAACTTCTTCCTGTCGATCCTGCCGCTGCTGTTGCCCATCGGGCTGCTCATCCTGTTCTTCTGGTGGATGCAGCGCCGGGCCCAGGGCCAGATGGGCAGCATCATGTCGATCGGCCGGAGCCGGGCCAAGACCTATACCACCGAGCGGCCCGGCACCACCTTCGACGACGTGGCCGGCTACGAGGGCGTCAAGCAGGAGATCACCGAGATCGTCGACTTCCTCAAGACGCCGGAGCGCTTCGCCGAGATCGGGGCCCGGGTGCCCAAGGGCGTGCTGCTGGTGGGCCCGCCGGGCACGGGCAAGACGCTGATCGCCAAGGCGGTGGCGGGCGAGGCCGGTGTGCCGTTCCTGTCGGTGACCGGCTCGGACTTCATGGAGATGTTCGTGGGGGTGGGCGCCAGCCGGGTGCGCGACCTGTTCCAGTCGGCCCGCAAGATGGGCAAGGCCATCATCTTCATCGACGAGGTCGACTCGATCGGCCGCAAGCGGGGCGCCGGCCTCGGCGGAGGCCACGACGAGCGCGAGCAGACCCTCAACCAGATGCTGTCTGAGATGGACGGGTTCGAGGGGTCCGAGGGGATCGTGATGATGGCCGCCACCAACCGGCCCGACATCCTCGACCCCGCCCTGCTGCGGCCGGGACGCTTCGACCGCCAGGTGGTGGTGCCGCTGCCGGAGCTGTCGGACCGCCACGCCATCCTCGAGGTGCACATCAAGGGCAAGCGCACCGCCGAGGATCTGGATCTGAACGTGGTGGCTCGGGGCACGCCGGGGATGAGCGGCGCCGACCTGTCCAACCTGATCAACGAGGCCGCCCTGTATGCGGTGCGCGACGGCTGCGAGGAGATCGCGGCCCAGCATGTCGAGATGGCCCGCGACCGGGTGATCATGGGCCAAAAGCGCGAGTCGCTGGCCCTCACCGACGACGAGAAGGAGGCCATCGCCTACCACGAGGCGGGCCACGCGGTGTGCGCGGCGGTGCTGCCGACGGCCGACCCGCTGCACAAGGTGACCATCATCCCCAGCGGGATGGCGCTGGGCGTGACCATGCAGCTGCCCGAGGAGGATCGCCACATCTACCGCTCTGACTACATCCTCGACCGCCTGGTGGTGATGTTCGGCGGTCGCATCGCCGAGGAGCTGGTGTTCGGGATCGGCAGCACCGGCGCGGCCGACGACCTGATGCGGGCCACCGCGCTGGCGCGGTCGATGGTGCGGGAGTGGGGCATGTCCACCGAGCTCGGCCCCATGGCCTGGGGATCGCAGAACCAGGTGTTCCTGGGCGAGGATCTGGTGCAGACCCGCGACTACAGCGACGAGACCGCCCGGGCGATCGACAAGGAGACCGAGCGCATCCTGCGAGAGCAGCAGGAGCGGTGCGTGCAGACCCTCACCGAGTACCGCCACGGGCTCGACCTGGTGGCCAGGGCCCTGCTCGAGCACGAGACCATCAGCGGCGAGGAGGTCGACCGCCTGATCGCAGTGTCCCGCGACACATCTCCACAGCCCGACCCCGACGAAGCGACCCCGGTTAGCGGAGCGCGCTGAGCGGCACCGGCTCTTCGACAGCTACGCCCAGCGCAGCCGAGCGCGAAGTGAGCCCCAGCAGCTCGCGGCCCACCACCACCGGCGCCGAAGAGTCCACCTCCACCAGGAACCCCGCCGCGTAGCGCTCCGAATCGACCGAAAGCAGCGACGAGTCCGCCTCCACCGGGCAGCGGTCCTCGGCCCGCGAGGCCAGCCAGGCCAGCGACAGCCGGCGGTTGCGGCCCGGTCCGATCTCGGTGGAGCAGACCGGCTCGCCGTCGACGCTCACGTTGACCGCGGCGATTCCCTCCGCCGACGGGTTGACGATCACCAGGGCCCCGGCTGCACCGCCCGAGCCGTCGCCGCCGTCGGAGACGGGCACTTCGGCGGGCACGATCCAGCGGCGCGAGGCGCTGTCGGCGCCGCCGGCCGCGGTCGAGTCGGCTGTGGCTGCTGCTGCGCCGGCCGCGCCCGCGGGATCGGCCGTCGAGGAGGCGCTGATGATCGAGGCGGTCACCGGCACGGCCGCCAGGGAGCGGACCACCACGCTGAATGCGCCGATGCCTTCGAGGCGCCCCTGCTCGGACAGGTCCACCAGCACGGTCCGGCCCGGGCGGACGGTGACCTCGATGGGGCTCACCTCAGCCGCCGGGTCCTCGGCGATGATCTCCAGATCCACCTCGGCGACCTCGTCGGGCGACGGGTTCGACACGGCCACCACATCTCGGCGGCCGGCGCCGACCGCGGCCACGGGAAGATGCCACTGATCGGCCGCGCCGACGACGGCGGGGGCGGTCCGGGTGCCCTGGCCCGCGAGGGGGCCGTCGGCGATCTGGATCCACGACGCAGCCACCCGGCCGGAGACGACGTTGATGAAGGCCGCCACCGTGGCCGCCACTGTGACCTCGTTGGTCACGTCCACCGCCACCACCCGTTGAGCCGGAATGACCAGCCCGTCGATCGAGTCGCGGCCCACGTCGGCCACCAGCTCGATGTCGGCCACCGCGGCGTCGGGGAACGGGTTGAGGAGCATCACCACGAAGCGCTCGCCCTCCACCGCCGAGCGGGTGGCGCCGTTGGAGACGGTCCAGGTGTCGGCCACCCGGGTGAGGCAGGGGGAGCGCCCCACCCCGCCCTGTGCTCCGGTGAGGATCTGCTCCACGATCAGGTCGGAACCCTCGGCTTCCACCGTCACGCCAGCCCACTGCGAGCCGGAGGTTGCGGACTCCGACGTTGCCGTCTGCATCAGCACTTCTGCGGGCCGGAGCAGCACACGGTCACGGGGCTCGACGAGCATCGGGATCACCGCCGGCTCCAACATGGTCGACCCACCGGAGGGCTCGGACGCGGACCGGCCCGGCAGCACGCTCGCAGTGACGCTTCGCCGATCATCGGAGCCGTTGGTGATCTGGACCGTCAACTCGGCGATCCCCGACGGCCCGCTGCCGCCGGGGCAGAACCAGGTGGTGACCGCCGCGGTCACCGCGGCCAGAGCCGACGTGTGCCGCTCGGCCGAGTCCGCCTGTGGGCGGTCGGCCAGGTCGAGGAGCACCCCCGCCCCCAGCAGGCCGGCGATGGCGGCGATGGCAAGCACCCGGGTCAGCCGCATCAAGGCGCCTCCGTCCGGCGGCGCAGCCACGCCAGCCCCAGCACGAAGGGCGCGGCTGCGCCGACCAGCTGGCCGCCGCGGCGCCACCAGGGCGCCGTGTAGGACAGCTCCACGTCGCCGCCCGAGGGGGGCCGGTAGACCCTCGTCCATGACAGCGCCTCGCGCCGGGGCACGGGCTCGCCGCCGACGCTCAGCTCCCAGCCCGGCCGCGGCGAGTGGCTGACCAGGATCTCCGCACCGTCGGGAATTCGCGCCCGCCACGGCGGACCGTCCCCCGAGAACAGCGAGGCGCCCGGCGTCAGCGGGCGGGACTCGAGGTCGGCGAAGTTTTCGATCGGTTCGTCGAACCCGGGTGCATAGAGGGCCCGCATCGGCACCCAGGCCGTGTTCACGAACATGTCGGCCGCACTGTTGGTGCCCTCCACCAACTCGAGGTCGAGCTGGTCGCGCATGGCCTCCGCCAGCTCGGCCGGCACCGGCCGGGCATCGGATTCAGCCGAGAACGGTGCGGGCGCCAGCCGATGCAGCAGCACCACGTAGCGAACCCCCAGTCCGGCCAGCAGCCGTCCGCCCCTCGCGGTGCGGCCCTGTTCGATCTCGTCGATCACCGACTCGAACAGATCGGCGCGGCCCGGATCGAACGGCACGGCACGATCGGGCAGCGTCACCGAGTCGCCGGTGGTGGCAGCCCAGGCCACGCCGGGAGCGAGGCTGTGCCCCTCCACAGCCAGGAACTCGGGCGCTCCGATCCACAGCACCCGGTAGGCGCCCTCCAGGACCGGGGCCTCGAAGCGCAGCGCGGCGTGGTGGTCGCCGCCGACCAGACCCCACCGCCCGTCCTCCAGCGAGCCGATGCCGCCCACCGCCACCAGCAGCGACGCCAGCGCCGTCACCGGCACCAGCGCCTGCCGCCAGCCGAAGTGGCTGAATCGCAGGTCGTGCTCGATGGACAGCACCGCCAGGCCGCACAGTCCGGCCACCGCTACCGCGGCGGGCGCCAGCAGCAGCTGCAGGTCGCCGAGCCCGAAGGGCAGCATCCCCCGCTCGGCGGCCAGCGCGGCCGCCCATGCCACCACTGCCACCATCCACAGTCGCACCGACTGCTCCAGGCGCCATCCCCGCCCGAGCAGCAGCGGGACCGCCATCGGGACCGCGAACAGCCAGACCAGTGCGGGCGGGTCGTAGCCGGCGGTCGCGAAGCGCAGGATCTCGCCGAATGAGACCACCCCGGCCGAGCCGTCGCGCCCGTCGGCGACGAAGGCCCAGTCCGGGCCCGACGCGGCCACGTCCACCACCGTCGGGAAGGCCAGGAAGGCGGCCGTCGGCACGCACAGCACGGTGGCGGCCACAAGGCGGGGTACCCCCGCGGGCCGTCCCGCCAGCAGGCTGCCGGCCACCAGGCCCGCGGCCAGCAGCACCACCAGACCGGCCGCGGCCGGAACCACCAGCGCGGCGGCCCCCGCGGCCGCTCCCAGCGACACGTACACAAAGATCCGGTCCGCGAAGCGCCGGCCCCCCAGCCCCCCGGCATCCTGGCGGAACGGCGCGGCCCGCGACGCCCGCAGCAACCCCTTGAGCATCCACGGCGCGGCGGCGTAGCCGACGAGGCCGGGCAGCGACCCGCCCGCCATCGACGCCGGCACCAGCGGAACCAGCAGGTAGGCGACCAGCGTGGCCGCCTGGGCCCGGCGCGAGCCGGTGGCAGCCAGCAGCCGGTAGGCGCCGGCCAGCCCGACAACGATCAGCGCAACAACGGCCAGGGTGCGTACCAGGGCCATGCTGCCGAGGATCCCGCCCGCCAGGCCCAGGTACACCAGGATTCCCAGATTGGACGAGGGTGCCCCGGCGTTGCGCTCGCTCCAGCCGCTCCACCAGGCCCTCAGCAGGTCGGCGCCGGTGTCGGGCAGCGCCACGAAGTCCCCGACCGCGGGCACGCCCGACGTCAGCAGCCGACGCGATCCGAACAGCACGAACCCGAGCACCAAGATCCAGGTGATCCAGGCCATCCGGGTGGTTCCCGTGCGCAGACCCCCGAGCACGCCCCGGCCGGCGCCGAGCAGACCGGGGGGCTCCGGCCCGGCCTGCCCGCTGGCCCTGCGGCGCAGCGACGACAGCACGCGGACGCTGCCGAAGTACTGCAGCGCGGTGACGTCGGCTTGGCGCACCTGTCGCACCTGGGCGTTGGCCTTGCGCCGCTGGACCACCACATCGAGCCGGGAGATGTTCCAGGTCCAGGCCGAGACCACATCGCGGGCCCGGCCGAAGTGGGCGGTGAAGACGGCCAGCACCACCTCGGCCAGCGCCATCAGCAGCGCCACCGGCACCAGCAGGGTGAGCGAGATGCGGCCGTGGTTGACCAGCATGGCCCGCAGCGCGTGGCGGGTCTCGGTGAGCTTGGAGTCGTCAACCCCGCGGCGCGACACGAGGGCCTCGCGGTGTCGGGCCACCGCGCCGCCGACGAACATCACCCGAGCCCCAGCCATCTGGGCCCGCCAGCACAGATCGACGTCCTCGCCCCGGAAGGTCATGCCCGCGTCGAAGCCGCCGAGGCGCACGAACAGGTCCCGGCGGACGAGAAGCACCGCCGAGGGCAGGGCGAACACGTCGCTCACGCCGTCGTGCTGCTCCTGGTCGAGGTCGTCGGCGCCGACCCGATCGGCGGCCACGCCGAAGCGGTCCACGTCGTAGCCGACGTGCTGGATGATCTCGGGCCGATCCCAGGCGACGAGCTTGGGGCCGACTATCCCGGCGTTGCTTCTCAGCGCCTCGGCCACGAGGGTGGCGACCGCGTCGGGGGCCAGCGCCACATCGTCGTGGCACACCAGCAGATAGTCAGCGTCGGTGCCCGCGTCGAGCACCGCGTTGGCCGCCTGCGAGAAGCCGGAGGCGCCGGCGGCCTCGATCACGACCGCATCGGCGATGACCTCCGTCACCTGCGGGCCGATCCCGGAGCCGGCTGCGTCCACCACGACGGTGCTCAGGTGCTCGTAGTCCTGCAACGACAGCGATTCGAGCGTCTCGGCGAACCAGTCGCCGGGCTCGTGGGCCACCACCACGGCCAGCACCGTCGGGGCGGGCGCAGCGCTCTTCGCGGATGCGTCGCTATTGACCGGGGCGTCGATACTGGCCGAGGGGTCGATCAGCCGAGGCTAATGGCCGCTCCTGCCACGAACGTGCCAACTGTGACCCGTTAGGGTGCGCGAATGCGGGCTCTCGTCACTGGTGGCACCGGCTTCGTGGGCCGTCATCTCGTGGCGCACCTCGCCGCGGCCGGCGACGAGGTGGCGATCAGCGAGGCCAAGATCACCGATCCCGATGCCCTGGAGGCCGATTTCGCCGGCGGACGCCCCGACGTCGTGTACCACCTGGCCGCCCAGGCCGACGTGCGGGCCAGCTTCCTCGATCCGGCCACCACCCTGCGGGTCAACGTGGAGGGCACGTCCAACGTTCTGGAGGCGGCTCGGCGGGCCGACGCCGGCCGGGTGCTGGTGGTCAGCAGCGCGGAGGTGTACGGGCGGGTCGAGCCCTCCGGCCTCCCCGTCGCCGAGACGGTGGCCATGGGCCCGGTCACTCCCTACGGGGCCAGCAAGGCCGCAGCCGAGATGGTGTGCGTGCAGTTCGGGCTGGGCCGAGGGCTCGACGTGATCCGGGCCAGGGCCTTCAACCATCTCGGCCCCGGCCAGAGCGACCGCTTCGCGGCGGCCGCGCTGGCGGCGCGGATCGCGGCCAACGAGCGCAGCGGCGACCGGTCGGTGCCGGTCGGCAACCTGCACGCCCGCCGCGACTTCACCGACGTGCGCGACGTGGTGCGGGCCTACCGGCTGCTGGCCGAGCACGGCGCCGCGGGCGAGGCCTACAACGTCTGCCGCGGCGGCGCCCGCAGCGTCTCTGAGCTGGCCGAGGCCCTGATCGCGAAGGCCCGGCACCCGATGCATCTCGCCACCGACGGCGATCTGTTGCGCCCGATGGACGTGCCCGAGCTCACCGGCGACCCGTCGAAGCTGCACGACGCCACCGGCTGGCGCCCCGAGATTCCGCTGGAGCAGACCCTCGACGACCTGCTCGACTACTGGCGGCGCCGGACGGCTGGGCCCGCGGTCCCGTCGGCCGCGGCCGTGTCGGAACCGCCGGGGTCGAATCACCCTACTGCCGCGGCAGCGCAGGAACCGGCGGGGTCGGAACTGCCGGGTCGAGGCGATAGCCAGTAGCGCCATGGCCCGGCGCGCCCTGATCACCGGCATCACCGGCCAGGACGGCTCGTACCTGGCCGAGCTGCTGCTCGACAAGGGCTACGAGGTGGTCGGCATGGTGCGCCGCTCCAGCACCGTCAACTACCAGCGCATCGCCCACATCCAGGACCGGGTCCGCATCGTCACCGGCGACCTGCTCGATCAGGTCTCGATGATCGAGATCCTGCGGACCTACCGGCCCGACGAGGTGTACAACCTGGCCGCCCAGTCTTTCGTGCAGACCTCGTTCAGCCAGCCAGTGCTCACCGGCGAGACCACCGCGCTGGGGGTGACCCGCATCCTCGACGCCATCCGGCTGGTGGACGGCGACATCCGCTTCTATCAGGCCAGCTCGTCGGAGATGTTCGGGCAGGCTCAGGAGGTTCCCCAGAGCGAGCGGACGCCGCTGCATCCCCGCAGCCCCTACGGGGTGGCCAAGGTCTACGGGCACTGGATCACCGTCAACTATCGGGAGTCTTACGGGCTGCACGCCACCTCGGGGATCCTCTTCAACCACGAGAGCCCGCGCCGGGGCATGGAGTTCGTGACCCGCAAGATCACCCACGGCGCGGCCCGGATCAAGCTCGGCCTGGCCGACGAGCTGGCCCTCGGCAACCTCGAGGCCGAGCGGGACTGGGGCTACGCGGTCGACTACGTGGAGGCGATGTGGGCCATGCTCCAGCAGGACGAGCCCAGCGACTACGTGATCGGCACGGGCCAGACCCATTCGGTTCGGTCGCTGTGCGAGCTGGCCTTCGAGTGTGTGGGGCTGGACTATCGCAACCATGTCGTCAGCGACGAGCGGTTCATGCGCCCGGCCGAGGTCGACTTGCTGGTGGCCGACTCGTCCAAGGCGGCCGCGGCCTTCGGATGGCGCCCGAAGACATCGTTCACGGAGCTGGTAGCGCTGATGGTCGACGCCGACATGGCTCTGCTGCAAGCCGGCACACCAAGCTGAGCCGATGATCACCGCGCAAGCCGGCGGCACGGACGCGAGCCGATGATCACCGCGACAGACGGCAGCACGGGCGCGAGCCGATGATCACCGTCATCGCCGGCGGGGTGGGCGCGGCCCGCTATCTGGCCGGACAGCTGCGGGTGACGCCGGCCGCCGAGGTGACCGCGGTGGTGAACGTCGCCGACGACGTGGTGCTGCACGGGCTGCACGTCAGCCCCGACATCGACACCGTCATCTACACCCTGTCGGGCGCGATCGACGCCAAGCGGGGCTGGGGCCTGGCCGATGAGACCTGGAACGCGCTGAACGAGATGCGGGCGCTGGGCCTCGACGCCTGGTTCAACCTCGGCGACCGCGACCTCGGCACCCACCTGTTCCGCACCACCGGGCTCCGCGACGGCCTGACCCTCAGCGACGTGACCGCCCGCCTGGCCGCGGCCCGGGGCCTGGGGTGCCGAGTGCTGCCGGTGAGCGACCAGCCCATCGAGACCCGGGTGCAGCTGGCCTCGGGGGACGAGATCGGCTTCCAGGAGTATTTCGTGCGCCTGGCCCACGGAGTGGCCATCTCCGGGGTGCGCTTCGCCGGGGTGGACGAGGCGCGGCCCGCGCCGGGAGTGCTGGAGGCGGTGGCCGCCGCCGACGCGGTGGTGATCGCGCCGTCCAATCCGGTGGTGTCGATCGGCCCGGTGCTGGCCGTGGGCGGCGTGACCGAGGCGCTGGCGGCCCGGCGGGAGCGCAACGTGGCCGTGTCGCCCATCGTGGCGGGCTCGGCCCTCAAGGGTCCCGCCGACCGGATGCTGCGCGAGCTCGGCGAGGAGGCGAGCGTGGTGGGCGTGGCCCGGCGCTACCGGGATGTGGCCGCCGCGCTGGTGATCGACGAGGCCGACGCCGAGTTGGCCCCCGCGGTGGCCGCGGCCGGGGTGCGGCCGGTGGTGGCCCCCACCATCATGTCGTCGCCCGAGGCCGCCGCCGAGCTGGCCCGCCGCACCGTGGCCGCGGTGTCGCAGTGAGCCAGAACTTCAGCGGATTCCGCACCCGAGCCGTCGCGGCCAGCACCTCCAACTTTGCGGGGTCCGGAGCTGATCTCGGCACCCGCCCCGCGAACCTGGAGGGGCAGTGAGCCTGGAGATCCTGAGCGTCGAGGGGATCGGCGAGATCCGGCCCGGCGACGACCTGGCCGCGCTGATCGTCGCCGCAGCCGGACCCGACAATCCGCGCGACCGCGACTGTGTGGTGGTCACCCAGAAGGCGGTGTCGAAGGCCGAGGGCCGGCTGGCAGCCGTGGATCCCGACGATCCCACCAGCCACAAGCCGCTGGTGGAGGCGGAGTCGGTGCGGGTTCTGCGCCGCCGCGGGGATCTGGTGATCTCCGAGACCGTCCACGGCTTCGTGTGCGCCAACGCCGGGGTCGATCTGAGCAACGTCGACGAGGGGTACGCGGCCCTGCTGCCGGTGGACTCGGACCGCTCGGCCCGGCGCATCCGCGACCGCATCAGGGCGCTGGCCGGCGTGGAGGCGGCGGTGGTGGTGTCCGACACGTTCGGCCGTCCCTGGCGCCGGGGCGTGACCGACACCGCCATCGGCTGCGCCGGCATCGCCGCAGTGGTGGACCTGCGGGGCACCACCGACGCGCTGGGCCGCGATCTGAAGGTGACCGAGGTGGCGCTGGTCGACGAGATCGCGGCCGCCGCCGACCTGGTGATGGGCAAGTCCAAAGGCATCCCCGCAGCCATAGTCAGAGGCCTGGACGAAGCCTGGTTCCGCACCGGCTCAGTACGAGAGGAGATAGTCCGCCCCCCCGCCGACGACCTATTCCGCTAACCGCCTCCAGATTCCCCCGTCGCCTTGGGGGTTAGGCGACTATTTCTGCCAGGCAGGTTTGTTGGCGGGGTTCGGGTAGGCGGTTGCAGAAGCTACGGCGGCCTGGCTCGTCGACGAACACGTCGCCGGCCCGGTCGATGATCGTCCACCAGCAGGACTCGGCCTCGGCGGGGTCGGTGAGCATCGAGCACAACGAGATGGCCTCGTCGGCGCCGGTGACCTCCCAGAAACGGTCCTGGGCCGATCCGGAGATGCACTCCACCCGGTCCTCGCCCGCCGGGGCGTGGCCGCACAGCTCGATGGCCCCGGCGGGGTCGCCGCGGGTCTGGTTGCCCACGTCGCGACCGTAGGAGGAGAAGCACAGATCCCGGGCCCGGCCGTCGAGGCTGGCGCACACCGCCGCGATCTGCGACATGTCGCCGCCGAAGACCCTCCACATGTGCGAGGTCTGGTAGTAGTAGCAGTCGGCGCGGTACTGAGAGGCGATCACGTCGCAGGGGAAGTGGGGGTCGTCGTCTCGCAGGTACTCGGTCTCGTGGCCCATCACGCCCGAGAGCCCGCCCACGACGTTCTCCATGAACACCCCCGAATAGCACGACGAAGCGTCGTAGGCCCGCTCGATCACGTCGCACAACTCCAGCGCCTCGTGGATCTCATAGGTGGTCCAGGCCATGAGCCCGTGGCCCACGCCGTGGTAGCACTGGTGGCGCACGAACCGGTTGTCTGCGCTCGAGCACAGCGCAGCCACGTCCTCGGCGAGCCGCGACGTGCCCCGCGCCGCGAACATGGCCTCGGTAGACCCGTGCAGCGCACCTGCCTGGCACTCGTGGCCCGATATGGCGAACGAGATCGGGCCGAAGATCTCATAGGCCAGGCGCCCGACGTCGTGGGCGGCGTCGTGGCAGTAGCGGCCGGTGTCCAACTCCACCGCCTTGAGCGCCACCACCGCGGCGGCCGGCCCGTACAGCTCCACGAACTCCCGCAAATGCTCGGCGTCGTCGAAGAGCGCCTCGCCGCCCGCGCCGGCCGGCACCGGTTGGAACACCGGCTCCCCCATGTCGGCCAGCAGCGGTTCCAGGGCCTGCTCGGGGCCGCCGGTGGACACCACCAGGCCGGTCTGGTTGGCTTCGATGTGGTTGTGGTAGCGCCAGTAGCCGTTCTTGTCGAAGGTGTGCGACCAGCTCTCGCCGGGCCAGATCACCCCCAGCGGGTCGAAGTCGGGGAGGATCTCGTGGGTGGGATGGATGTTGGAGGCAGGCCACACCGGATCGTCGGAGGCGTTGACGAACACCACCGTGTCGCCGGTGAGGATGTCGATGCGCTCAGGCACAAACAACCCCTCTGAGGTGTAGGTCACCGTCCACGCCTCGGGCGCCCCGGCCCCGTGGGTGTGCACCAACCCGTCGGAATGCTCATGCACCTCACCGGTGCGCTCGGAGAGGTCGGCGACGGCAGTGTCGGAGGCCTCGGCACCGGACTCGTCGACCGCATGGCTGCGACCAGCGGAGTCGGACTCGTCGGCGGCGTGGCTGTGACCCTCAGGGTCCGGCTCTCCGGTGGCGTGGCTATGACCCTCGGCGTCAGGCACATCGACCGCGTGACTATGACCCCCGACGTCGGACTCGTCGGCGGCGTGGCTGTGCTCGTACCGATATTCGTGGGTGTGGGCATCGGTGTGGGTGGCGCCGTCCGCGTGGGTGTGGGTGTGCGAGTAGGTGACGGTGTGAGCATGAAAGTCCTCGGCTTCGCCGTCGTAAACGGGCGCGGCGTTCGCAGCCATGTCGCCGCCGTCATCGCCGTCGTCACCGAGCACCAATACCAGCACCAGCAACCAGCCCGCCAGCGCGGCCAAGCCCAACACCAGCAGCGAGAGCCTCGCCCCGGCCACCCGCTCGCTGAAGCGCCTCGGCTCGCCGTTGGGACCCGGCTCCTGAGCCTCCTCATCCACGGGCCAGTAATCTACCCCCAGTGACATTGGGCATTGGTCCTGGATCATGGCTCAGCGGCTTGGCCGGTCTCGCGCTCCTGCTGGCCGCCTGCAGTGGCTCACCCTCGGGATCCGGCCCGGATGACGGCACCCACAGCCACCCCGAGATCGAAGCGGCCCTGGAGGCGGTCATCGCGGGGAGCGGCGATCACTCATCGGACGCGGCGGTCATCGAGCCCAGCCACGACCACCACCACGACGCCGCCACGGACCCTTCGGCTGCATCAGAGGCTCATGCCGAGTCCTCGCCGCCGGAGAGCGCCGCCGCAACCGCCCCGCCAGACAACGCGGCCGCAACCGATCCGCCGGAGGACGCCGCCTCAGCGGAGGCTGAGGCCGCACCGCCATCGCCGGCGGATCGCACGGGGGAGGTGCATGTGCATTCCGACGGGTTGGTGCACACCCACGGGGCCGGGGCGCCTGAGACGTGGACGGTGACCTACACCTCAGAGGGGTTGTTCGTGCCTGAGCGCATCGACATCCTCACCGGCGACACGGTGACGTTCGTCAACGCCTCCGACGATCCGGTGTGGCCTGCCTCCAACATCCATCCCACCCACGAGATACTCCCCGACTTCGACCCGCTGGGGGTGATCTGGCCCGGCGAGAGCTGGTCGCACACCTTCGACAAGAACGGCTACTGGCGCTACCACAACCACATCGAAGCCAACCAGACCGGCCTGGTGGTGTCCACCGGCGGCCCCGAGGCGGCCCTGGAACCGCTGAGCCTGCGGGCCGCCGCGCCCGAGTTCGCGCCGGCGCCGGACGACGTCGACGGCGAGGCTCTGATGGATGACGAGGAAGCGCTGGAGCGGTTCGTGCTGGCCCACGGTCCGACAGCCGCGGTGGTGGCGCTCAAGACGGCCGAGATCGACACCGGGCGCGACTGCCACGACGCCGCCCACACAGTGGGCCACGTCTCCTGGGAGCACTTCGGCGCGGCCGCGTTCGCCCTGGTCGGCCACGACTGCCACGCGGGCGCCCTCCACGGCACACTCGAATCGCTGTTCGCGCAGCGGGGCACCTCGCGCCTGGCCTCCGACGTGGCTGCGGTCTGCTCATCCGACAACCCGTTTCTCACCCACCAGTGCCTGCACGGGGTGGGCCACGGCCTGCTGGCGTGGACCACCTACGAGCTCCCGGAGGCGCTGGCGCTGTGCGATCTGCTGGCCGACACCGTCAACCGGGACTCCTGCTACGGCGGGGTGTACATGGAGAACGGGGTGGGCGGGCTCTCCGGGCTGATGGGCCACACCACCGAGTACATCAGCGCCACCGACCCGCACTTCCCGTGCAACGTGCTGGTGGAGCGCTACTGGCCGGGCTGCTACTTCTGGCAGACCAGCAACCTCTTCTACTTCGGCTGGAAGGCCGACTCGGTGGCTGCGGTCTGCGCGGAGGCGGCCGTGAACTCGCGGATGGCGTGCTTCGCGTCGATGGGCCGCGACCTGGGCTCGATCCACCGCGACGATCCGGCCGAGGCCGCGTCGAAGTGCAGGCTGGCCCCCACCGTCGAGTACGTCGCCCAGTGCTTTTGGGGGGCTGCGCTGAGCCGGTTCACCGAGCCGGCCAACGCGCCGTTCTCAGCGGAGTTGTGCACAATCGCCGACGCGGAGGACGAGGCGCAGGTGGCTGAGGCCTGCTGGAGGATGGTGCTGCGGGACGCGCCGCGCATCTTCAACGACGCCGACGAACTGCGAGACTTCTGCGAAGGCATCGCCGCCGAGCACCGCCGCCACGCCTGCCACGCCGCAGCCCGGCTCTAATACCGGGTACCAGGGCGCGCTCGATGCCCCGACGCTGCGCACTATGTCGGCATCGAGGCGCACGGACCCAATCCCGATGCCAGCACCGGGGCGTGACCCGCCTCAGGATGACTCGAGCAGCGTGGCTCCTGGGCGTCGAGGCTGGTCGGCCGGGGCGTTGAGTATCTCGCAGTCGAAGGCGCCTCGGCGCGCCCACGACGAGCCGGTGTACTGGTACATCTTGCAGATGCCGTCGGCGCCCGAACCGGTGACCGCGAAGTAGAACGCTCCGATGCGTGAGGCGTCCATTGGCGGATCGTCGCTGCCCACCCGAACGTCGTGGACGCTGTAGGGCCGCGCTGAGGACTGCACGAATGGGCCTGCCGGCGGCGGAGCGCTGAAATCGAAGAGGGATGCGGGCGGACCGGGCAGTCCCGGCGGGCCGGGCGGACCCAGCGGGCCGGGCGGACCCGGCGCCCCGGACGGTCCGCGCGTGAGGTTGTCAGCGCCCTCGGCGCCCGGCGGGCCGGGCGGGCCGGGCGGCCCCTGCTGCGAACTGGTCGGCCCAGGAGGGCCGGGCGGCCCCTGCTGCGAACTGGTCGGCCCAGGAGGGCCGGGTGGCCCCTGCTGACCCTCTGGGCCCAGCGGTCCCGGCGGACCGGGCAGGCCCGGAGGGCCACTCGGTGATCCCGGCGGGCCGGGCGGACCCAGCGGCCCAGGCGGACCCGGCGGACCCAGCGAACTGTCGGCACCCCGAGGGCCGGGAGGACCGGCAGAACCCACTGCGCCCTGCGGCCCCGGCGGACCCGGCGGCCCAGGCGGGCCCGTCTGTGGCCCCGGCGGTCCTTTCGGGCCGGGCGGACCCAGCGGCCCAGGCGGACCCGGCGGACCCAGCGAACTGTCGGCACCCCGAGGGCCGGGAGGACCGGCAGATCCCACTGCGCCCTGCGGCCCCGGCGGACCCGGCGGACCCTGCTGTGAGCTGGTCGAGCCCGCGGCCCCGCGCGGCCCCTGCGGTCCGGGCGGTCCTGCAGGACCCTCGGGGCCGGGCGGGCCCGATCCTTGCGAGGAACTGCCAGGCTTGCCCCGCGGCCCGGCGGGTCCACGGTCTCCGGTCTCGCCGACCGGGCCCCTCGGTCCGGCCTCGCCGTCGGGGCCTTTCGGTCCGGGGCCGCCGGCCTCGCCGTCCGGGCCGGCGGGCCCCTGGGGTCCACGGAGCCCGCTCGGCCCGGCGGGTCCACGGTCTCCGGTCTCGCCGACCGGGCCCTTCGGTCCAGCTGGGCCGGTGTCGGAGGTCTGGGCCACCACCGTGCTCGGGTCGTAGTGGGCACCGGCGACCAGCAGCGCCGCGAACGAGAACGCCGCCCCGATGATCAGGGCAAGCCGCTTGCGTCGTGCTGCGTTGTGCGCAGCCGCATCGGGCCCGCCTCGGCGTGTCAGTCGGTGCATGCGAAGGAGAATCGCGCCACCCATGCGCCCAGGGCGTACTCGTACAGCCTGCATCCAGACTCCGACTTGGTGATGTGCACCATCCCATCGACCAATTGCTCGGACTCAGCGGGGGGATCCTCGCCGAAGAAGATCTCCAGCGGTCCATGAGGGACTTGTGGTGCCGCCAAGAACGGCATGCCCGGAATGTTCCCGAGGTGGTTGAACAATGATGATCCAGCGGGACCGGGGGGGCCCGGCGGACCTGTAGGACCCGGCGGACCAGGCGGACCCAACGAACCCGGCGGACCACTGCTGCCGTCAGCACCCTGCGGACCCCTCGGACCCGGCGGACCAGGCGGACCGCCATCCCCTTGCGGACCCGGCGGACCCGGCGGCCCTGAACCACCTATCGGTCCTCCCGGACCAGGCGGACCGCCACCCCCTTGCGGACCCGGCGGACCGGGAGGGCCGGGCGGACCGGGCGGACCCTGAACTGAAGCGCCGGCCGGACCGGGCGGACCGGGCGGACCCTGAACTGAATTGCCGGACGGACCAGGCGGACCGGGCGGACCAGCGCTGCCGTCGCCGCCCTGCGGACCCGGCGGACCGGGCGGACCCTCAGCCGATCCGGACGTACCTTGCGGACCAGGCGGACCGGGAGGGCCGGCCGGACCGGGCGGACCCTGAACTGAAGTGCCGGCCGGACCGGGCGGACCAGCGCTGCCGTCGCCGCCCTGCGGACCCGGCGGACCCTGCGGACCGGGCGGACCAGCGCCGCCCGACGGACCCGTTGAGCCAGGCGGGCCAGGCGGGCCTGCGCTGCCTGGTGGGCCCGGCGGGCCGGTTGCTCCACCGCCGCCGCCGCTGAAACCGCGCGGTCCGGGCGGACCCGGCGGGCCGGTATCGCCCTTCGGGCCGGGCGGTCCCCCAGGACCGGTGTCGCCCTGCTCGCCCGCGGGTCCTGTGGGGCCAGTGTCGCCCTGCTCGCCCGCCGGTCCCTCGGGACCGGTTGCCCCCGCGGGGCCACGCGGGCCTGGTGGTCCGGTATCGCCCTTCGGGCCGGGCGGGCCGGTCAGGTCCTCCTGCTGGACGAGCACCACCGAGTCGGAGGGCATCTCGTCGGTTGCGCCGTCGTCGGCCCCCGGGGCTTCAGTCGTCGCCTCTGCGGATTCCGAGCCTGCGACCTCATCCTCTGCGCTCGGCTCGGGCAGCGTGGTCTCAGGACTCGGCTCGGGCAGCGTGATCTCAGGACTCGGCTCGGGCAGCGTGATCTCAGGACTCGGCTCGGGCAGCGTGGTCTCAGGCGCGGCAACGAGCGCGTCGCTCTCGTCGTATGCCCCTGCATCGCCCGGCTCAGCCTCTTCGGTCGGCGCGGCTACGGGCTCAGCACTGGTGGTGGAAGGGGCTTCCTCAGCCGGTATCTGGGCGGTGGGGGCCGCTACGGTCGCGCTGCCACTGCCTCCGCCGCCGCAACCGAACGCAGCCAGCAAGGCCACAACCACCAGACACTCGCCGAGACGGCGCCGTGGCAGGGCGGCAATCGCCCCCCCCCCCCCCGCGCGCGGAAGAGCCCGGCGCCGCCGGCGGCCGGACCACCGGCGGGGCTACAACCGCTTGCAAACTCGCCGCTAAAGCCGACCTGGTGTTGCGTCATTGTGGCTCCAACCTCCCGAGGGGATCAGATCAGACATGATGCAGCAGCTCCGACGGCTGCAGGCGCGAGGGCGACCCTATCCGACCCACTGCACGCGTTCAACTACGGGTCCACCGCTGGTCTGGCGGCGCAACCCGTTCAAGGGCACGATGACTGCCGCGTTCCGCAGTTGTGCTCACGACGCACCACTGGCCCCCTGATGCGAGCGGGCGAAGCGCCAGTGGTCGGCCAGCATCTCGTGCAGGCTTCTGCGGGCTTGCCAGCCGAGTTCAGTTCTGGCTCGGGTGCAGTCGGCCCAGGTGGCCTCGACGTCGCCTGGTCGTCGTTCGGCCAACTCATGAGGGATCGGGCGGCCGGTCGCCTCGGCGGCAGCGGCCAGAACCTGCAGCACGGTGGCACCCGAGCCGGCGCCCAGGTTGTAGACCCGGCTGCGGGCTGGGGAGATGTCGGCGTCGAGGGCGGCCACATGGCCCTCGGCCAGGTCCATGACATGCACGTAGTCGCGCACCGCGGTGCCGTCGGCGGTGGCGTAGTCGGCGCCGAACACTTCCAGCCGGTCTCGACGGCCGGCGGCGACCTGCATGATCCGGGGCACGAGATTGGACGGCTCACCCGACGGGTCCTCCCCGATCAGCCCCGAGGGGTGGGCGCCCACCGGATTGAAGTATCGCAGCATCACCGCGGTCAGCTCCGACGCCGCCGCGGCGTGGGCCAGGATGCGCTCGCCCATCAGCTTGGTCTCGCCGTAGGGACTCTCCGGGACGGTCGGCGAGTCCTCCGAGACCGGCGTCGCGGCCGGTGTCCCGTAGACCGCCGCGGAGGAGCTGAACACGAGCCGCTCTACCCCCCGCCTGAGCGCCGCAGCGGCCAGCTCGATCACCGAGCCGAGGTTGCTGCGGTAGTAGCCGAGCGGGTCGGCGACCGACTCGGCCACGCTCTTGCGGGCGGCGAGATGCACCACCGAGTCGACCCGATGCTCGCCGAACACCGCTTCGAGGACGGCCCGATCGCCGGCGTCGCCCTCCACCACCGCGGGTCGCCGGCCGACGATGGCCCCGAGCGCGTCGACGGTGCGGGGGTGGGCGTTGGAGAAGTCGTCGAGGATCACCACCTCGCGGCCGGCCTCGCGCAGCGCTGCCACCGTGTGGCTGCCGACGTATCCGGCGCCGCCGGTGACGAGCGTGGCCATCAGGCCGCCTCGGGAACCCTGGCACCGGACAGGGCCTGCCCAGGGGCCACTGCGGCGCCCTCGCCCACCAGGGTTCGGTTCGTCACCCGGGCGCCCCGTCCGACCGTGGCGGCCCGCCCCACCACCGAGTCCAGCACCTGCGCTCCCGCCTCGATCACCGCGTCGGCGCCGACGGCGGAGCCCCTCACCACCGAGTCCTCCCCCACGGCAGCGCCGGCCATCACCACGCTGCGCTCGATCACCGCCCCCGCCCCCAGCACCGCCTCGGGCGACACCCCGGCCGGCGCCGGACCCCGCCGGCCGTCGAGCAGGTCGAGCTGGGCCTGCAGATAAGTCTCGGGAGTGCCGGCGTCGATCCAATAGGTGTTGTGCCTGAGCGCCCACAGCGTGCCGGCGGCGGCCATGGCCGGGAAGACCTCCCGCTCCACCGAGACCCGGCGCCCGGCGTCGATCCGCCCGATCACCGACGGCTCCATCAGGTAGGTGCCTGCGTTGATCCAGCGGCTCGGCGCGGGCGGCGGCGGTTTCTCCACGAAGGCGCCGACCCGCCCGTCGGGGTCGCTCACCACCACGCCGTAGCGCGACGGGTCGTCCACCTCGATCAGGTGGACGGTGGCCTCGGCGCGGGCCGTGCGGTGCAGGCGCAGCATCTCGCCCACATCGAGGTCGGTGATCACGTCGCCGTTGGCCACCAGGAACGGGTCCGCCGAATCGTCCATGCCGGCGGCGGTGTGGGCGAAGCGGATCGCGCCGGCGGTGTCGAGCGGCTCGGACTCCACTGCGCAGCACAGCTCCACCCCCGCGCAGCGGCCGTCGGGATAGGCGGCCCGGAACGCCTCGTCGCCGTAGCCCAGGGCCAGCACCACCCGGTCGACCCCGTGGCGGGCCAGCGCCGACACGACATGCTCGATCATGGGCCGGTGCAGCACCGGCAGCATCTGCTTGGGGGTGGTGAGCGTCAGCGGCCGCAGCCGGGTGCCGAAGCCCCCGACCAGCAGGATCGCCTGCACCCGGAGCCGCCCCCGCCTCGCTCTTATTCTTCAGGCGGGGCGTCGGTCGGGTCGAGGTCGGTCTCGGGCCCGGTGGAGAGCAGATTTCCGGCCGAGGCCCCCAGGGCGGTCTGGAGCCGGTCCTCGGGCGGCGGCGGGACATCGGCGCCGACCGGGACGCGGGCGAACGTGAACGCCTCCAGGTCGCCGAGCAGGCGCACGTCGCCGAAGTCGTCGCTGTAGGTGTCGGTCGCCTCGTAGAGCTCGGTGAGCGTGCTGACCGGATCGCCGGCGGCATCGGCGAGGGCGTCGGGATCGATCCGGGAGAAGCGCACCGCCCGGATCACGGTCGGCTCGCCGTTGCAGTCCGAGCCGGCCTCCAGCACGCCGATGCCGGGACCGCTGATCTCGTCGTCGGTGACCCTGGCCCCCATGGCCTCGAAGAACACGTCGAGGTTGGCCTGATCGCCGGCGGCTGAGCTGTTCCACGGGTGGATGTGGACCACGCCGTCCTGGTGGGAATGGATGCCGTCGGGATCGGCGGCGCTGGTGAAGGCGGGAAGGAACCGGTCGCAGTCGTAGACGCCGTAGGCCGAGTGCCAGTGGTCGTTGCCCACCCGCGGCGACGCCGCCGGCGTGCGCGACGACCGGGCGAACACCACCAGGGCCACCCCGAGGATCACCACCACCGCCAGCGCCAGCGGAAAGCCGATCTCGCGCCGCTCGCGCCCCCCCTTCGACGAAGCCGCCGCCCGGGCGGCCCGCTGGACCTTCTTCGACGAACTAGCCTTGGCCACGGCCCGCCACGCTATCGCCGCCCCGCAAATCCCCGGTGCTCACGATGCCAGGACCGCTTGAGCGGACTGTCGGTGCGCTCACCGGCCTATGCCGGTGTAGGTGAAGCCTTGGCGCTCGAGTTGGTCGCGGTCCAACAGGTTGCGGGCGTCGATTACGTGGCGTTCGGCCATGAGCTGTGCCACCCGGTCGAAGTCGAGATGCTTGAACTCGTCCCACTCGGTGGCCACCACCAGCGCCGCCGCGCCCTCGCAGGCCTCGTAGGCGTCGGCGGCCACGGTGATGCCGGCCTCGGCGGCACCGACGGCCGGATCGTAGGCTCGCACCTCCGCCCCAGCTGCGACCAGCCTCCGGGCGATCTCCACCGCCGGCGAGCAGCGCAGATCGTCGGTTCCGGCCTTGAAGGCCAGACCGAGCAGCGCGATGCGGGCTCCCGGCAGCGCCACCCTGGACGCGACCTTGTCGACGATCCGGGCGAACTGGGCCTCGTTGGCCTCCACCACGCCGCGCAGCAGCGCGAAGTCGTAGCCGGCCTCCGCCGCCGCGCCGATCAGGGCCCGGGTGTCCTTGGGGAGGCACGAGCCGCCCCATCCCGGTCCGGGCCTCAGGTAGTCGCGGCCGATGCGCCGGTCCTGGCCCATTCCCGACAGCACGTCGCTCACGTCGGCGCCCACCGTTTCGCACAGCGCGGCCACCGCGTTGGCGTACGTCAGCTTCATCGACAGAAAGGCATTGGCCGCGTACTTGACCGTCTCGGCCGAGGCCGCATCGGTGATCAGCACGGGTGCGTCGATGCCGGCGTAGAGCTCGGCGACCCGCTCGGCCGCGGCAGTGTCGGCGGCGCCCACCACCACCCGGTCGGGGTTGAGGAAGTCGCCGACGGCGGAGCCCTGCCGCAGAAACTCGGGATTGGACACCACCGCCACGTCATTTCGTCCTAGGGTCAGCACCCGCTCCAGGAAGCGGGCGGTGCCCGGAGGGGCGGTGGACTTGTTCACCACCACCGCGGCGGGCCGCAGACTCTCGCCTATCTCGTTGATAGCGGCTTCCAGGAAGCTGAGGTCGGCGCCGCCGTCGGGGCCGGTCGGAGTGGGCACGCACAAGAAGACGAAGTCGGCGCCCGAGGCCGCCTCGGCGGAGCTGCCGGTGAAAGCGAGCCGGCCCGAGTCGAGCCCGGCGGCGACCAGCTCATCCAGCCCCGGCTCGCGGATGGGCACCTCCCCGCGCTGCAGTGCGGTGATCCGAGGCTCGTCGATGTCGGTACACACCACGCGGTGGCCCAGGTGGGCCAGGCACGCCGCAGTGGTGAGGCCCACGTAGCCGGCCCCAACTACCGCCACCGCGGCACCGGGGACCGTGTCCCGCCCTTCGCTGTCAGCCACCTCGCCATCAACGTCGGGACGCATCGCCGGCCCCTCGCGGTCAGCCAAAGGGCTCTCTGGCAGGGCCGAACCTGAGTTGGCCATGTCGGGCCGGTCGGGGTCAGCCACAGGACTCGCCGGGGGGTGGGCGCCCCAGGATGGAGACCGGCTCTGGATCGTCCTCGGCCGGCTGGGCCACAACGAAGACTGCGGGTTCCATCCGGCCCTCGGCCGACGCGCCCACACCGGCCGATCCCTGTTGCGCTGCCGCAGGGGCCGCAGCCGGTGCGAAGCCCGATGCCGGGTCGGGCAGGACCTCGGGAAAGCCCCGGCCCTCCACCTGGTCGCGCACCACGCTCAGGGGCTGCTGGGCCAGGAACAGCACCCCCCGGTAGTCGGCGCCGAGCACCACCGTCACTCCGGCGACATCGTCGTCCTCCACCACGTAGGGCACCGGATCGAGGTAGCGGGCCACCGTCAGGGCGGCCTCGGCGTCGTCGGGGCCGTGCAGCACGACGGTCTCGGGAATAGCCCCGGCGCTGAGCGACTCCACCACCTCGAAGCCCTCACCGGTGAGCGCCGCAACCGCGTCGGTGCGTTTGAACTGGTTGAACCCCGCCACCCGCAACGAAACCTCCGAGGGGCTGGTCGCATCCGCCACTCCCCGGAACACGTCGAGGACGCTCTCGTTGGCCCGCTGGTAGGCCGCCTCGCCCTTGTAGCGGCCGTCGGGCCAGAACAGCGTGTACACCTCCAGGCTCTGGCGCTGCAGGTTCTCGGGGTTGAAGTCCGAGAAGTCCTGGGCCAGCGACACCAGCTCGCCCAGGGTCAAGTCCTGGTCGAAAGCCACGAAGGCGGCCCCCGCGTCGATCATGCTGACAATGGTGGTCGGGTTCCTGGCCCCGCGGCTGATGGCCCGATCGAGGGCCAGCACCAAGAAGTCCTGCTGGCGGGCGATCCGGGTGAAGTCGTTGCCGCCGGTGATGCGCCACCGCCCGTCGATGAGCTCGGTGTAGGTGCGGCTGCGCACATACTGCAGGGCCTGCTCGCCGGTGAGAACATGGCAGCCCGGAGTCTCAATGTTCAGGTCAGACTTGGGGTCGCGGGCCGGGTGGGGGAACCAGACCGGCACCCCTCCCAGCGAGTCCACCACCTGCTCGAACCCGGTGAAGTCCATCTCGATGTAGTGGTTGATCTCCACACCGAACATGGATCGGACCGTCTCCACCAGCAGCGGGGCGCCGCCGATGAGCAGGGCAGAGTTGATCTTGTGGTCCTGCGCGCCGGGGATCTCGGCCCACAGATCCCGCGGGATCGACAGCACCCACGCCGACTTCGCAGCGGGGTCGAGGCGAATCAGCATGATCACGTCGGCCAGGGCCCGCCCGCCGACCCCGCCGTCGGCGTCGGCGTCCGGGCGGACGTCGATGCTGCTGTCGGTGCCGACCACCAGGAAATTGACGGGCTCGCCCGGCTCGGTGTCGGGGCGCAGCAGCTCGCGGCCGTACTGGACGGTCTCGGGGAACTGCACCGGCTGGTACTCCTCCCAGACCTCGTCGACGTAATTGACGGTCTCCGCCGACGCCACCGCGGCGACGATCACCACGAGGCTGGCCACGATCACCAGCCGCTGCGGCCAAGTGCGCCTGAGCCGCGACTTCGACGGCGTTGAGGGTCGGTCCGGCACGGAGGGCAAGCGTAACGCCGGTCCCCCGTCGCTCTGAGGCTTGTGTTGAGGGGCTAGCGCAGGTGGAACACGTCGCCGGTGTCGATCAGCACCTCGCCGCCGTCGCCGGCCACGATCAGGCGTCCTGCCGCGTCGATATCAACGGCCGTGCCCACCACTGCGGTGCCGTCGGTGCGCTGCACCCTGACCGTCCGCCCCAGCGTGGCCGACGCGGCCCTGAGGTCGGCCCGGGCCTTGCGGGGGTCGGCGAGGCCGCGGGGCAGTTCGTCGATGATCCGGGCCAACAGCTCGTCGCGGGTAGCCACGCCTGCGACCTGAGCCAGCGAGACCGCTCCGGGCTCGGAGGGCGCCTCGGCCAGGTTCAGACCGAGACCCACCACCACCACCGGCGGATCGCCGTCGACCAGTTCCGACAGCATCCCGGCCAGCTTCCCGGAGACCTCGTCGGACTCGATCAGCAGGTCGTTGGGCCACTTGGACCGCACCGCCGCGCCTCCCGCGGGCAGGGCCTGAGCCACCGCACCAAGAGCAGCGGCCGCGACCGCGGCCACACAGTCTGCAGGCTGGAGCCGCTCGCCTACCCGCTCGTTCTCTGGGTGCCCCGATGCTGGCGCCACCAGCCGGAAGCTGACCAGCAGTGAGGCCTCGCCGCGGTGGGGACCCGCGGCGGCATCGGACCAGCGGCGCCCCAGACGACCCCTTCCCGCCGTCTGGTGGTCGGCTGCCAGAATCGCCGGCCACCGCTCCCCGCGCCGGGCCCCGCCAACCAGGTCGTCGTTGGTGGACGCGGTGGCGGCGGTGTGGAGCAGCTCGCCCAGACCCGCCCGGCGAGCCGCCTCGCAGCTCAGCGGCAGTTGCCGACGCGCCGACCGTGCGAGAGGATCGGCCGATCCCGCCGAGGACATCACAGCGGACATTCTGTGTGATCCGAGCCGCGATCGGCTAGGCAGAGCCACCCATGCTCTCAGACGATCTTCCAGCCGCCCTGAACGGATCGGCGGCGATCACGGTGCCCCGACGAGCCCACCGTTTGGGACGAGAGCCGACGCAGCAAGCTCGGGGCGGGTCAGCCTCGATCACACCGGTGCCGCCGCTATGGCCCTGAGGATCGCCCTGGCCGGTTGGTACGGGTCGGACAACCTGGGCGATGAGATGATCCTGAGATGCATGGCCGCCGCCCTGCGGGCCCGGGGGGCGAAGCCGGTGGCGGTGTCGATCGATCCCGAGCGGACGGCCACCGTCCATGGCATCGACGCGGCAGCTCACCGCTCGCCCCTGGAGAGCCCGGCACTGCGACGGTCGCTGCGCGGGGCGCAGGCCATGATCCTCTCCGGGGGCGTGGTGCAGTCGGAGACGTCGCCCTGGAACATCTGGTTCCACATGTCGCGCCCGCGCGCCTACCGGCGTTCGGCGTCGCCGCCGTCGGCTGCCGGCCGGGAGCAGGCCGCAGTTGCGGCCATCGGCCTGGGAGCGGGACACGTCGGAGGCGCCGGCGGCCGGCGCTTGGCGGTGTCGGAGCTGCGCCGGGCCTGCCGCGTCGTGACGAGAGACGCCGCCTCGGGGCAGCGCCTGCGCCACTGGGGCGTGCCCGATGTGGCCGTCGGCGCCGACCCGGTGCTCGCCGGACACGCCGGACTCGTTTCGAGCCAGGCGACCCTCGCCCGATCTCCGAGCCCGCGCCCGGCGCCGCCGACGGACTCACCCCGCGACCGCGGCGACACGATCGGCGTGATCCTGCGCCCCCCGAATCGCCGAGGCATCCGCACCGCCGCGGCCAAGACCCGCACGTCTTGGCAGCCCTGGACGGATCAACTGGCGCGATCGCTCGACGCGCTGGCCGAGCACAGCGGCATGACGCTGCGGCTGCTGCCCCTTCAGCCGAGCCAGGACGCCGCCATGCTCACGGCACTGCAACAACAGATGAGCACCGAAGCCGAACTGGTCGCACTCGACGTCGACAACGTGCTGGCCGAGGTGGCCCGAAGCCATCTGGTGGTGACCATGCGCTATCACGGCGCGGTCGCCGCCCTGCTCAACGATCAGCCGGCGGTGGTGCTGGACTACTCTCCGAAAATGGAATCGCTCGCCGCCGAGGGCGGGGGCTGGGCCTCGCTGGTCGATCTGGCGCCGCTCGACGCGGGGCGCTTCGAGCCCCGCACGCTGATCGACGCGGCGAACGAGGCCCAGGACCGATCGCACCTCACGGCCGAGGCCCGAGGCGTGCTGCAAGACCGCCTGAAGGTCAACTACGCCGCGCTCGACGACCTGCTCGAGCTGATCCAGTGAGAGGCCGAGCGAAATTGCGCTCGCTCTGAGCCGTTGACGCCGCGTCGAGCCAGTTGCCTCAGCCGTTCGACCCGTCGCCTGGAATGAGATGAGTCGCGTAAATCCATTGAGCCAGATGCGCGAGCCGCTCGAATGAGCCCCGTCGATCCCTCGGCCGCTGACTCGGCCACGGCTGGCTCCGCTCGCCGCGGGCGGTGGACTGCCGGCCCGGTGACAGCCCGCCCGTGGCTGCGCCGCCTGCTGAGATGGCTGAGAATCGCATACCTCGCCGTGCTCGCCGCCGCCGTGCCCGTGCTGGTGGCAGCGCGCCGCCAGGAAGTGTCCGACCTTCTCGGAGACCTGGCGGGCGCACGTCATGTGCTGGTGGCGGCATCGTTCGTGACCGGGTTCGGGCTGATTGCGCTCAGCGCCTACTTCTGGCTCGTGAGCCTGCACCTGCTCGGCCAGCGCCCCCGCTGGCGCGACCTGGTCGAGACCGCGGCCCGCTCCCTGCCGGCGAGATACGTGCCGCTGATGGTCACGTTCGTGGTCAGCCGGGTGGCTCTGATGCAGCGCCGCGGCGTCGCGGCCGGACCACTCGCCGTCACCGCCGCGCTCGAGATGGCGGTGAGCCTGGCCGTGTCGGTGGCCTACGGACTGGTGCTGCTCGGCTGGGGCGGCGGGCTGCCCGGCGGCCTGGCCATCCCGCTGCTGTGCGCGGTCGGGGTGATCATCGCCGCCTCGCCGTCAGTGGCGGGACGGGTGGTGGCCGCGATGGCCCGGCGCCGCGGGCTCGACAGCCTGGCGCCGGTAAGCGGGTTCAGGTGGCCGGGCTATCTGCACATGATTGCGGCGACGGCCCTTTACTGGACTGGGGCCGCGACGGTGTTCTGCCTGTACATGCGGGCCTTCGAGGCTGCCGACGGCTTCGGAACGGCCCGCCTCGCCGGCGCCTTCGTTCTTACTTGGGGAGGCATGCGGCTCCTCTCTGTGATCGCGCCGCAGGGAATCGGGGTGGTGGAGGTGACCGTCCCGTCGCTGCTCGGCGCGGCCGATCCCCTGGCGCTGGGCATCTTGATCTTCGGCTTCAGGCTGGTGCTGCTGCTGCGCGACCTGCTGGCCGCCGCCGTCGCTGAACTCCTCGCCGCGAGGCGCACCAAGGCCGAAGCCGGACCGGTGCCGCGTTCGGACGGAGCGGCGCCTTGATCCACGTCTTCATCGGCACCCAGGCCGAGTACATCAAGCTGGCGCCGCTGCTGTGGCGCATGGAGTCGGCCCGCCTCCCCTATCGGCTGATCGACTCCGGACAGCACGCCGACCGGTCGGCGTCGTTCCGCCAGGAACTGGGCTTGCGGACGCCCGACCACTCGATGGGCGGCAGGCGCAGCGTCGACTCGGTGCTGGCCGCCCTGTGGTGGGCGGCGGGACTGAGCCGCAAGCTGGCTCGGACCCGGCGACTCAAGCAGACCGTCTTCGGCGGGCATCCGGGCATCTGCGTGGTTCACGGCGACACGCCGACCACGCTGCTGGGCGCGCTCATGGCGAAGCGGGCCGGGCTGGCGCTGGCCCACGTCGAGGCGGGCCTCCGCACCCACCGGTGGCTGCACCCCTTTCCCGAGGAGATCATCCGGGTGGCGGTCGACCGGCTCGCCGACCTGCTCTTCGCGCCCGACGCCGCCGCTGCCGAAGATCTGCGCAGGCGCGGCGTCAAGGGGCGGATCATCACCGGATCGTCCAACACGATCAGCGATGCGCTCCGAGCGGCCCTGGAGCCGGGCCCAGCGGACACGCCGGCCGCTCCCGACACCTCGGGAGACGTTGGCTCGCCATACCCGGTGGTGGTGACCATGCACCGGGTGGAGAACCTGCACCGGCGCCGCCGCCGACAGGCGCTGGTGCGCACGATTGTGCGGCTGGCCCGGACCGCCCCGGTGAGCTGGTACGTCCACGAGCCCACCCGACGGGCGCTCAGCTCCGCCGATCAAGCCGACCTAGAGGCCTCCGGCGCGCAGTTGGTGCCGATGGCCGGTTACGCCGAGTTTGTGCGAGCGCTCGCACAGGCGCCGTTCGCCATCACCGACGGAGGCTCCATCCAGGAGGAGTGCGCGCTGCTGGGGGTGCCGGTGCTGCTGTGGCGAGACCGAACCGACCGGGTCGACGGCCTAGGCGAGAATGTCGTGCTGAGCCGCTACGACCCCGCAACAACAGCAGCCTTCCTGGCCGACCCCGAACGCTTCCGACGGGCCCCGAAGCTGCCGCAGTCGAGCCCGTCTCAGGAGATTCTCGAAGTCCTCAAAGAGCGCGCCGACTTGATCAATGGCCGGACTCGCACGGAGATTCCGTAGCGGACGATGCACACGAAGGCAGCGATGCCGTCCTTCCAGGTGATCTTCTTGCCCTCGGCATAGTTCCTGCTCGTATAGGAGACGCCGGTCTCCCAGATGCGCCAGCCTCCGGCGGCCACCTTGGCGGTGATCTCGGTGTCGATCCCGAAGCGGTTCTCGCGCAACTCGAGCGACCGCACCACCTCGAGGCGGAACGCCTTGTAGCAGGTCGCCACATCGGTCAGGCACACGCCGGTGAGCATGTTCGACAGCAGCGTCAGCATCCGGTTGCAGATCATGTGCCAGAAGTACGGCACCCGGCACGACGAGCCCTCCTGCATGCGGGTTCCGTACACCACATCGGCGTCGCCGCGCGCCAGCGGCGCCAGCAGCGCGGCCCAGTCGGCGGGGTCGTACTCGAGGTCGGCGTCCTGGATCACCACGAACTCTCGGCTGGCCTCGGCGAAGCCCCGCCTCACCGCCGCGCCCTTGCCCCGGTTCTCGGGCTGCAGCAATACCCGAACCCGCGGATCGTCGCATTGGGACAGGCGCAGGCGGGTTCCGTCGGTGGAAGCGTCGTCCACCACGATCAGCTCGCCGGTGAAGCGGCTGGCCAGCACCCTGGAGACGATCTCGTCGATGGTGGCGACCTCGTTGTAGCAGGGCATCACCACCGATAGGCAGCCGTCAGAGGCGCTCACGGGCCACATCCTAGAGCGACAGCAGCAAAGCTAGGGTGGCCCGATGCACGCCGGGGAGTGTCCGCGTTGAGGGCGGCTCTCGGATCGGTGGCAGCCCGCCTGTGGTCGGGATGGACGGTTGTGGCCCTGATCGCGGCTGCCCTGGTGGCGGTGTGGCTGCCCGATATGGGACTGCCGCTCGGCAACAGCGACGACGGCCGCATATTGGGCATCTTCGGCCTTCAGGCCCGCAACTTCTGGGAACTGGGCGCGGTGGACTCAGGCTTCGGCGCGGTGATCGAGCCCTACGTCAGGCCGGTGTACGACGTGGCGCCCCGAGCCGACCCGCCCCCCGTCGCGGTCAACTACGCCCACCATCCGCCCCTGCAGGTGCTCATGTCGGTGGTGTCGACGGGCGTGCTCGGAGACAGCGCCGCCGCGCTGCGGGTGCCCGGCCTGCTGGTGGGCACCGCCACGGTGGTGTTCATGGCGTCGCTGCTGCGCGGCCGCGGCCTTGGCTGGGGCCCGACGCTGCTGGCGGTGGCGGCCATGGCGAGCACCGGCTTCTACTACGTGTACGCGCGGATCAGCGTGAGCTTCTCGCTGCTGCTGGCCGCCATCGCCGCGGTTTCGTGGGCGATGCACCGCACGCAGGTGCGCCGACGGGACACGCTGATGGTGGCCGGACTCGCCGCGCTGGCCGCGACGCAATCGTGGATCGCGATAGCAGCCATGGCGCTCGTAGTGCTGTGGATGCTGGCCGCCGGGCACCGCGACGACGGCGAGTCGCTCTCAGAGGCCGGGCGGGTAGGCGAACGAGTCCCGCCCATGCGGGCGAGGCCGTGGCCTGAGCAGCCCGTGAGCGCAGCGAACAAGAGCGGGAATGACGTCGGTGCGGAGCCAAGCATCGGCGCTGAGCCAAGCGTCGCAGCGGAGCCAAGCGTCGCAGCGGAGCCAAGCGTCGCAGCGCCAGCAGCACAGCCGCGGCGGCTGGCCGTGAGGTGGCTGTCGGCCAGCCGGCAGCGGCTGCTCGTCGCGGTCGTCGCGGGCGCCGCGCTCGGAGCCGGGATCACCGCGCTCTGGATGCTCAACGGCGCCGGAGTCGAGGATCTCGCCAACCAGGTATCCATCCGCACCAGCAACGAGGCGGGAAGCACCGGCGCGACCTTCACCTTCGGCGAGTTCCTGTCGCGGCAATGGCGCTTCGCCTCCGAGGAGCTGCTCGTGCCGGTGTGGCTGCGAATCCTGCTGGTGCCGTGCCTGTTGGCCGGGCTGATCGACCGGCGCACCCGGGCGCCGGCCGCCATAACGCTGGCGGTGGCGGCTGCGCTCACCTTCGGGGTTCAGCAGGGCGCCTGGGTGCACCGGCTGTGGAACTTCCCGTGGCTGGCCCCGGTGACCATCGGCTTCGCGGCTCTCGCCGACGCAGTCCGCCGGCTCATCCCCCGCCGCTGGCGCCCCCTGCCGGCCGTGGTCGCGGCCGCGGTGATGGCGGCGACGCTGATTGCAGTGGTGAGCGGCTCGACACGACAGCGCTACATCACCGACCCCGCCGACGCGGGAACCGCGCTGGAGCGAGCAGGAAGCCTGCCGGGTACGGAGCTGGCGTGGTCGGTGCCTCCGGTGACCAGCGCCACCTGGGTCTCGTACTACCTCGACATGCGGGTAATCCGCCTCAACGAGGACCTCCTCGACGACTTGGACCCGTCAGATGTGGTGGTTCTCAAAGCCGATCGGGTGCCCGACTTCTTCCCCGAGGGAGCGGTGAGCGACCCGCTGGCCGCCCACGGCGACTTCCTGGTCATCTCCGCTTCGAGGCTGCTGCCACAATGACGCCGCAGTGCAATTCGGACCGCGCTCAGCTATCCAATGCAGGAATGTTCTCCAAGGTGCTGGTGGCCAACCGGGGCGAGATCGCGGTGCGCGTGATCCGGGCCTGCCGGGATTTGGGCATCACCGCAGCCGCCGTCTACTCCGACACCGACCGCGGCGCCATGCATGTGCGGCTGGCCGATGAGGCCTACTCGCTGGGCGGCGAGACCGCGGCGGAGAGCTATCTGCGCACCGACGCCATCGTGGCCGCCATCGAGCGCAGCGGCGCCGACGCGGTCCACCCCGGCTACGGCTTCTTCAGCGAGAACGCCGACTTCGCCCGGGCCGTCACCGCCGACGGCGTGGCCTTCATCGGGCCGCCGCCGGAAGCGATCGAGGTGATGGGCGACAAGATCTCCGCCCGGGAGGCGGCCGTTCGAGCCGGGGTGGAACCGGTTCCCGGCACGGCCGAGCCGATCAACGGTCCGGCGGAGGTCGAGGCTTTCGGCGCGGCCCACGGCTGGCCCGTGGCCGTCAAGGCCGCCTACGGGGGCGGGGGCCGGGGCATGAAGGTGGTGAGAGCCGCGGCGGAGGCCGCCGGCGCGGTCGAGTCGGCCCGACGCGAGGCGCTCGCCTACTTCGGGCGCGACGAGCTCTACATGGAGCGCTACTTCGACGCGGCCCGCCATGTGGAGGTGCAGGTGCTCGCTGACGCCCACGGCAGCTGCATCCACCTCGGCACCCGCGACTGCTCGGCCCAGCGCCGCCACCAGAAGCTCATCGAGGAGGCGCCCGCGCCGGCCATTGATCCCGGAGTGCTGGCGGCCATGGGCGAGGCCGCGGTGGCGGTGGCGGCAGGCTGCGGCTACGTCAACGCGGGCACCGTCGAGTTCCTCTACGCCGACGGAGCGTTCTACTACCTGGAGATGAACACCAGGCTGCAGGTCGAGCACCCTGTCACCGAGATGGTCACCGGCATCGATCTGGTGGAGCAGCAGCTTCGGGTGGCGGCCGGCGAGCCGCTGGCGCTGACCCAGGCCGACGTCGCCATCGACGGCTGCTCCATCGAGGTGCGGGTCAACGCCGAGGACCCGGCCGGGGGCGCCTTCCTGCCCTGCCCCGGCCCCATAGATGAGCTGAGGCCCGCCCAGGGTTACGCCACCCGCTGGGACGGCGGCTACGAGGCCGGCGACACGGTGAGCCCCCACTACGACAACCTCATCGGCAAGCTGGTGGTGTGGGGCCGCGACCGCGACGTGGCCATCGGCCGGGCCCAGCGAGCCCTGGCCGAGACCCGGGTGGGCGGCGTGGCCACCACCATCGCCGCGGCGCAAGCCATCCTGGCCCACGCGGACTTCGCCGCCGCGGCCCACTCCACCCGCTGGGTGGAGGAGCGGCTCGACTTCGCGTCGCTGCCCGAATCGCCGCCCGCCCCCGGCGCCGGTGCATCCGCATCCGGGGTGCGCCATGAGATCGAGGCCGAGGTGGACGGCAAGCGCTTCCGCGTGGCCCTGTGGGCACCGCAGGCCGACGGCGATGAGCAGCCGAGCGCGGCCCGTCGGCGGGCCCGGGGGCTGTCGAGCCTCGGCGGCGGCGCGGCCGAGGTGGCGGTGCCGATGCAGGGCACGATCATCAAGCTGCTGGTCGAGGTGGGCGACGAGGTGTCCGCCGGCCAGCCGGTGGCCGTGCTCGAGGCCATGAAGATGGAGAACAACATCGCCGCGGGCCGCTCGGGAACCATCTCCGAGATCAGGGTGGAAGTCGGCGACTCGGTGGGCGCGGGCGACACCATCGCAGTCATCGCCTGACACTCGCGACGGTCCACGCCGGGGCCGCGGGCAGGCGCTAGCCTCGCGCCCCGGCGGGCGTCGGCAGAAGACGGTGGTTCATGACCCCCCATTCCATTCGTTCGCTCGCAGCCCTGTTGTTGGCTGCTGCCGTCCTCGCCGCCGGGCTGGCCGCGCCGGCCGCAGCCCATCCCCACGGCCCCTCCGACAGCGAGTTCACCTTCATCGGCGGAGGCTGGGGGCACGGAACCGGCTTGAGCCAGTTCGGCGCGCTGGGGCGGGCCGAGGCCGGCCAGAGCTACGAGGACATACTCGCCTTCTACTACCCCGGCACCACGCTGCGAACCGATCCCGCCCTGGTGCCCGACGACGTGGACGTGCGCATCGCCGTGCACAACAAGACGGTGTTCAGGCCCTCGGGACTGCTGACCGTGTCGATGGACGGCCGCTTCCTGGACACCACCGTCAACACGCTCACCGTGCGCCGCGGCGACGGCGGCTGGCACATCAACTCCAGCAACATCGACTGGTGCCGGGGCTTCTGCAGCGGAACGGTGCTGACGGTGAGCTTCAACGACGGCGAGGTCGTCGGGGTCTCCGGCACCAGCAACGGCACCGAGCGCTACGCCCACGGGCAGTTCCAGCTCACCCCCGCGGCCAGCGGCGTGTCCAACTGCGGCAGCGCCTCCGCCAACCAGTACTGCCTGGTGATCGGCGACATGACCATGCAGCAGTACCTCTACGGCCTCGACGAGGTGCCCCACAGCTGGCCGGCGGACGCTCTCAAGGCCCAGGCGGTGGCGGCTCGCAGCTACGCGGTGGCCATCATGGAGGAGCGGGCCAACTGGTCGGCGCCGTTCGATCTCTACACGTCGACCCGCGACCAGGAGTACAAGGCCTGGGACTACCAGCGGGATCCGGGCCACGACGCCTGGGCCAGCCAGGTGGACGCCACCGACGACACCGTGCTCACCTACCAGCCCGCCGACGGCAGCGGCCCCCGTGTGATCGTCGGCTACTACAGCTCCTCCAACGGCGGCCACACCGCGGCCAACGAGGAGCCCCGGCGCGAGGCCCTGTCGTACCTGCAGGCCCAGCCGGACCCCTACGACATCGCTCCCGACAGCAACGGCGGCCCCCAGAATCCCAACTTCAGCTGGCAGCGCACCTACACCGCCGATCAGATCAAGGGGTGGCTCGAGGACTACCCGTTCGCCGACATGGACGTGGGCGACATCGTTGAGATCTACATCGTGGGACCGGGACCGTCGGGCCGCATCGACGACGCTCTGGTGACCCTGGTGGGCACCGAGCGCACGCTGGAGGTCCGCAACGAGGACGGCGAGCCGTACGGCTATCGCTTCTACTGGGCCCTGGTGCGGGGCTGCCGCGCCACGCCCGACTGCCGTCCCATGCTGTCCACCAAGCTCGCCCTGCTGGGCTCCCACACCGGCGACGGCCCCACCGTCCACACCCTTCCGTTCACCGATGTGGCCTGGAACGACCCCTACGCCGAGGCGGTGCTGTGGATGCTCGAGAGCGAGATCACCCAGGGCACGACGGCGACCACGTTCTCGCCGGATCGCTCGCTCACCCGGGCCCAGTTCGCCACGTTCCTGTGGCGCTTCGCGGGCGAGCCGCAGTCGACCGACGGAGCGGCCAGCTTCGACGACGTCGAGCCCGAGAGCTACTACGACCAGGCGGTGGGATGGATGGTGAACCGGGGCATCACCAGGGGATGCAGCAGCACCGAGGCGCGGTTCTGCCCCGACGATCCGCTGATTGCATCGCACCTGGCCGCCTTCCTGTGGCGCTTCGCGGGCAACACCTACAGCAACCACCCCGTACCGTTCACCGACATCGGGATCAACGACTTCTACCTGGAGGCCGCCCGCTGGCTGGTGGAGCACCGCCTCTGGGTGGGCGACGACTTCGCGCCGCCCGGCGACGGTCCGGCCAGCTTCGGGCCCGGCGACAGCGTGGACCGGGCCCGGATGGCCATGCTGATGTGGAACCTGGCCGGGACGCCGGGAGCGCTCGACGCCGATGTGGTGCTGCCGCCGCTGATGCGATCGCCGTGACGGCCGGCGGACCAGCCCCGAGGCTGGGGTTTCGCTACCTGTACCTGGCCGACGCGGCCGCACTCCTCGGGCTGATGGCAGCCATCACCACGGCGCGGTTCGGGCTCGACTGGCCGACCTATCCGCTGTCGCACTACGCGGCGGGGTTCGCGGTGGCGACGGCCCTGCACATGGCCGTCTACTACTTCGGCGGCCTCTACGAGTACGAGCAGCGGCTCGGCCCGGCGCCCCGGCTGCCGCGGGCCACGATGCTGACACTGCTGGCGGTGGGGGCCGACGCCACCGTGTCGCTGCTCAGCGGCCGCTATCTGATGCCCCGGGCCAACCTGGTGATCCTGGCCGCAGCCGCCAGCCTGGCCGTGTCGTTCAACCGCTGGCTGGCCCGGCGCCTGCGGTCCCGCCGCCTCGGGCGGTGCCGGGTGCTGCTGCTGGGAAGCGGCGCCGAGGTGGCCTCCGCCCGGCGCCACCTGCTCGACGCCGAGCCCGAGGTGGAGATCGCCGGGCAGTCCGACACACCGGCCGACATCGTGGCCGAGGTCGACCGGGCCGAGGCCACTGATCTGCTGCTGCTGTCGAGCCAGTCGCTCGACGCCATGTATCCGGGGCCGCTGGCCGAGCTGGAGCGGCGCCGGGTGGGCGTCTACCGGCGGATCGCGCCGTCGGACACCCTGCTGGGACTCCAGCGGACCCGCCAGATCGGCGGGATGCCCTTCGTGGCGCTGCGAGCCCATGCCCTGCCCGCCTGCCGGCTGCGGTTCAAGCGCCTGCTCGATCTGGTGTACCTGCTGGTGCTGGCCCCGGTGGCCGTCCCGGTGACGCTGGCGGTGGCGGTGTGCGTGCGGCTGCGGGCCGGTGCGGGGGTTCTCTACCGACAGGAGCGGGTGGGCATGGCGGGTCGGCCCTTCGTGATGGTGAAGTTCCGGACCATGACGCCGGGGGCGGAGCGGGCCGGACCGGAGCTGGCTGTAGCCGACGATCCGAGAGTGATCGGTGGCCTGGCGTGGCTGCGCCGGACCCGGCTCGACGAGCTGCCGCAGCTCTGGAATGTGCTGGTGGGCGAGATGTCGCTGGTGGGGCCCCGGGCCGAGCGGCCCGAGCTGGTGGCCCGGCTCGAGTCCGAGATCGCCGGATACGGCCGCCGCCACGACATCCCGCCGGGCATCACCGGCCTGGCCCAGACCCAGGGCCACTACCAGACCGACGCCGCCTACAAGCTGGGCCACGATCTGCAATACGTTGTGAACTGGTCTCCGCTGCTCGACTGGGAGATCATGGTGAAGAGCCTCGTAGTAATGGCCCGCCGCTCAGGCCGGTGAACACCCCCGACAGCCTTCCCGTGAACAGCCCCGGCACTGCCCTCCCGTGGACACCTCCGACAGCCTTCCCGTGAATAGTCCGGGAACTGCCCCCGCTGGGCTGCCGCACGTCTCGGTGGTGGTGCCGGCTCGGGATTGCGCCGAGCTGATCGGTGAGTGCCTCGCCGCCGTCGCAGCCCAGACCTACCGCGGGCCGATCGACGTGACGGTGGCGGTGGCGCCCAGCCGCGACGGCACCGAGCAGGCGGTCGCCGGCTCAGAGATCGAGCTGCCGTTGCTGCTGGTCCCGAATCCGGCGGGGACGGCCGCGGCGGGCCTCAACCTTGCGGTGGCGGCATCGGCGGGCGCGGTGGTGGCCCGGGTGGACGCCCAGTCGCGGCTGGCGCCCGACTACCTGGAGCGCGCTGTCGCCACCCTGGCTCGAACCGGGGCGGCCAACGTGGGCGGGGTGCAGCACCCAATCGGACCGGGGCCCATCGCGGCCGCGGTCCGATCACCGTTCGGGGGCGGTCCCGCCGCCTTCCGACGGGGCCGCCACGGCGGACCGGCCGACACTGTGTACCTCGGAGTGTTCGACCGCGCCGCCCTGGAATCGGTGGGCGGCTTCGACGAGACCCTGGGCCGCAACCAGGACTACGAGCTCAACTGGCGCCTGCGCTCCCGCGGCCACACCGTGTGGCTCGACCCGACCCTGGTAGTCGACTACGTGCCCCGCTCGGACTACCGGGGCCTGACCCGCCAGTACTTCTCCTACGGCGCCTGGAAGCGCACCATGCTGCTGCGCAATCCCCGGTCGCTGCGCGCCCGCCAACTCGCCGCCCCCGCACTGGTGGCCGGGCTGGCCGTCTCCGCGCTCGAGTTGGCGTTGGGCCGCGGCCGGGGCGCGGCCCTGCCGGCGGTCTACGCCGCGGCCTGTGCAGCAGCCGCCGCCCGCCTGCACGGTTCGCAGAGAGACCGGGTCCGGGCCGCGGCCGCCTTCGCGGTGATGCACATCAGCTGGGGGGCGGGTTTCCTGGCGGGCCGCACCCGCCGCCGCGGCCCGTCCGATCAGCGGGAGGTCGAAGCCAGGTAGGCGGCCACGACCTCGCCCGGATCGCCGACTGCCTTGAGCACGCCGTCGTCGAGCCACGCGACCCGGTCGCAGTGGTGCTCGATCTCGGCCATGACGTGAGTCCCCAGCACCACCGAGCCGGCTGCGGACGTGATTTCGTCGATGCGCTGGGCGCTGCGGTGTCGAAAGTCCTCGTCTCCCACCGCGAGGGCTTCATCGATCAGCAGGATTTCGGGGATTCGAGCGGTGGCGATGGCGAAATGGAGCCGGGCCCGCATCCCTGAGGAATACGTCCGCATGGGCCGGTCGATGGCGTCGCGCAGTCCCGAGAAGTCGACGATCTCATCGACGCGGCTCTCGATCTCGGCCCTGGTGAAGCCCAGCGCCAGCCCGCCGATGAGAATGTTGCGCCGGCCCGACAAGGCCGGGCGCAAGGCCGAGGACACTCCCAGCAGCGACGGCCGGCAGCGGCCGAGGATCGAACCCGACTCCAGCGGCAGCAGCCCCGTCATCGCCGACAGCAGCGTGGTCTTGCCCGCGCCGTTGGCCCCGATCAACCCCAGGGTCTCCGACTCGTGCAGATCCAGGCTGACCCCCCTCAGGGCGCGGATCGTGCGGTACTTTCGGCGAGCCCGGCCCTGGGCGAAGATCTGCTTCAGCCCCGGAACGGGATCCTCGTAGACCCGGTAGTAGACGTGGGCGTCGCGCACCCGCACGGTGACGGCCGGATCCATCGCCGTCACGCTCCCAGCCGCTGCTCGGACCGGTGGAAGGCCGCGAAGCCGATCACGGGCAGAGCGATGCACCATGCCAGCAGGCCGACCACCACCCAGCCGTCGACCGACTCCCCCACCAGGCACCAGCGGGCGCAGGTGATCACGTCGTAGATCGGGTTCAGGGCGAAGGCCCGTCTCCAGCCCGGACTGGTCACGAACGCCTCCACGCTGAATATCACTCCTGAGGCGTAGAACAGCAGTCTGAACAGGTGGGGCAGCAGTTGCTGCAGGTCGGACAGCGACGCCCCGATCCGGGCCACCAGCAGGGCCGCTCCGAAGTTGAAGGCGAACTGCGCGGCGAGCACCGCGGGCAGCACCAGCCACCTCATCGTCGGACGTTCGCCGGTGGCGACCACGGCGGCCATGGCCAGCACCAGCGCGGGCGCGAAGGCGACGGTCTGGCCGTTGACGGTCGCAGCCGGCAGAAGCACTCGGGGAAACTGGACCGACCGGATCAGGCCCAGGTTTCGGCTGATGCAGACGGCCGAGTCCTGCACGACGCGCTGGGTGAGATGGAACAGGACCACGCCGACGATCAAGAAACCCAGGAAGTTCTCGACCCCGCGGCTGGTGTCGATCACTACTCCGAAAATCAAAAAGTACACGCCGACCAGCAGGGCGGGATTCACCAGGTGCCAGAGCTGCCCCAGGACGGTGCCCATGTTCTGGGCCCGGAGATCCTGGGCGGGAACCAGGATGGCGAACTCCCTGCGACGCCAAGCCTCGGAGAGATACGCCGCCGCCGACGGGGGGCGCGTGAGGTCGTAGAGGCGCTGGTCCGGGTCGCTCACCGCCACGATCCTAGAATCTTGCCGGTGCTGGGCAGCACAGCGCCATAATGCTGCGGTTGGCTCGATCTCATCGAACGGCTCCGGTGAACACGTACAGGAACGCCAAAGTGACGGTCGCGTCGGTGGCCCTGCTGGTGTTCACCAACGGCCCCGTGCTGCTGTTCTCCAAGAGCGTGCTGGACCGCACCGGCCGCTGGGAGGACCTGGCGGTGTGGCCGTTCCTCGCCGCGGCGGCGGTCGCCGGCGCCGCGCTGGCCGCATGGAACGTGCTGGGGGCACGGCGCCGATCGCTCAAGACCACCGATCCGATCGCCGCCGCTGCGGTCGCCTGGTTCACGCTCGCCGCCCTGGCTTCCACGCTGTGGAGCGTGGATCCGGCCGCCACCGGGTGGCGCTCGGCCCTCTACGTCGGCATGGCTCTGCTGGCTTGGGCGATAGCGCGGCTCGACGACGACGAGGCCGCCGCGACGGTCGGACTGACGGCCGCGGCCGCGGTCGCCGCCAGCCTCCTGCTCGTCACGCTTCGGCCCGACCTCGGTCTGGATGCGAATGACTACTGGAAGGGCACCTACACCAACCGCAACTCGCTGGCCCCGCTGGCCGCCATCGGTGTGCTGGCCGGGATCCGCTTCGCCCTGGAACCCCGCCGCATCCTTAGAGGCCGAGCGAATAGGCGGGCGATTCCGGCCCATACGGGCGAGGCCGTGGCCCGAGCGGCCCGTGAGCGCAGCGAACAAGAGCGGGGAATACCCCGCCGTGACGAAACAGGCTCTCACCCATTTGCGCGCCCTCTTCGGGCCGCGGCAGTCGGGCTGGCGCTGGGGTCAGCGGCAGCCCTGATCGGCGCGGGCGGCCGCACCGCCTGGGTATCGCTCGTCGCCGCTCTGGTGGTATCGGGCCTTCCCCTGCTCCACCACCGGGTTGCGCAACGCCGGGGCAGGAGTTACGCCGCCAAGGTCACCGCGGCCGCAGCCGCAGCGAGCACGGTGGCCGCCGCGGCCTGCCTGGCCGCGGTGTGGAACGTGCCCACCCTCAGCCAGCGCCGCACCATCTGGAGCCTGGTCTGGGACCGGATCTCCGAGAGGCCGCTGGCCGGCTACGGGTTCTTCACCTTCTGGGACATCGAGGAACTGACCCAGCATGTGCTGCTGCGGCGAGGCAGCGCCCACAACAGCCTGGTTGAGGTGGCCCTGGGCCTGGGCCTGCTGGGCGTGGTGCCCTTCGCGGCCATTGTGATTCCGGCCGCACGCAACGCCGGGCTGGCCCTGTGGCGCCGTCCGAATGCCGACACCTGGATGTGGGCCGCGCTCGTAGCCTTCCTGCTGATGGAGAACATCACGGAGAGCTTCGTTCTGTGGTTCTCCTACAGCTGGGTGCTGTTGATGGCCGCGGCGCTCAAGCCTGCCCCGGCTGCACACCCGCATGCGGGCACGGAGCCCGCCGGACCGCCCCAGTCGCCGAAGGCAGCGCGTCGAGGGCACGCGACGGCGCGATGATGGTCGAATGAGCAGCACGCCGCTCCCGGCCGATGTCGGCGGAAACCAATGGGCCTCGCTGGCCGTCGAGCCGCCGGAGACGTTCCGCCCGACGCTGCGGATCAGCGTGGTCGTCACCTACTACGAGGCGCCCGAGGCGCTGGAGTTGACGCTGGCCGCCCTCGAGGGCCAGGACTATCCGCGGGAGCTGTTCGAGGTTGTGATCGTTGACGACGGATCGCGCCTGCCGCTGGAGGCTCCGGCCGGCAGCCCGCTGTCCATACGGGTGGTGCATCAGGAGGACCTCGGTTTCGGGCTGGCCCGGGCCCGCAACACCGGGGCGCGCGCCGCGTCGCATCCGATCCTCGTGTTCCTCGACTGCGACATGATGCCGGAGGCGGGCTGGCTGTCGGAACATGCCCGCTGGCACCACGCCGCCAGCGATGTGCTCACGCTCGGCTTCAGGGCCCATGTGGACGTGGCCGGGATCGGCGCCGACGATGTGCGGGGCCGGTCCGGCTCACTGGAGGACCTCTTGGTCGGACGCCCGGCGCGGCGGCCCGAGTGGATCGAGTTCCACATGAGGCGCACCAACAACCTCACCTCCACCGACGACATCTTCAGAGTGGTGACGGGAGGGAACCTGGGGGTCTCGGCGGAGTTCTACGAGACCGTGGGCGGGTACGACGAGAGCTTCACCCAGTGGGGCACCGAGGACACCGAGTTCGGCTACCGCGCCTACACCATGGGCGGGCTGCTGGTACCGGCCCGAGACGCCATGTGCTGGCACCAGGGCGAGGGGGCCGCGCCCAGCGCGGCCGAGTCCGCCAGCCTGGAATTGCAGCGGGCCAAGATCTCTCAGCTCATCGCTCACCAGGGGTTCAGGCGGGCCATCGGGGGCCGCAGCTTCACCGTGCCGCAGTACGTGGTGACCCTGCGAGCGACCGGATCCGGCGACGTGGCGCAGATCGAGACCGTCGAGCAGATCCTCGCCAACGAGGTTCACGACCTGGTGGTCTGGATCGAGGAGCCGCCCGGGGAGGATGCCACCCGATCGGCGGACCACGAGAAGCTGCGGCGGCTGCTGGCCGGCGACCACCGGGTCTGCTTCGGGGGGGCGGGCGCCGCGGTCGAGGCCTTCTGTGCGGCCTCGTTCCACATCACGATGCCGGGCGATGCGACTGTGGGTCCCGACGCCATCGGCCGTTTGCGCCGGCAGCTGGGCGACGACGCCGCCGCTTCCACCAATCCGGTGAACCCCCAGGCGGGCGTGAGCATCGTGAGAGCGTGGGTTCTGCACCGCGCCGCTCGCAGGGGGGTATCACCCGCCCAGTGTGAGGCGGTAACGCCGCTCGATCCCGACGACTTGGACATGGACGACCTGGCGCCGGTTGCCGCCGACACGGCCCGGCTGTCGCCCGCCCGCGCCATCCGCGCGGCGCGCTGGTTCATCCGCCGCACGACGCGGCGGCTGCGCCGGCTCCGGCACTTCGGAAGCCGCAACATCAGGAGGGTGCTGGGGGTCGGCAGATCCGTCCAGAGGGAGGCGTCGAGGATCCGCAGCCGCGACGATGCCAGGGAGTTCTGCCGGTGGGCCGCAGACAGTGTCGGGGTGATCGCCAGAAAGCGCCTCGGCGAGGTGGATGTCAGACTGCGCTTCCGGACGCAGGCCCGCTACCGGCTCGGGCCGAAGATGGCGACCGTCGGGCCGGTCGCCACAGCCGTGTTCGGCTCCGCCGCCGACGTGGAAAGGACGATCAGCTCGCAGACTCAGGCAGTCGTGGCCGACACGCCCGACCACGGTCGCGGCGTGCCGGTGGACACCGTGGTGGTTCTCTCCGAGATGGACCCGTCGGCCTCGGTGCCCGCTTTCGACGCCGAGAGCTTCAACCCTCAAGACTGGCCCGCTGCCCACCGCTCCTCGGGCACCACTACGAGTGCGGTGCTGCGCCGGGGCCTGGATCCGCTCCGGCTCAAGCGGCTGGGTCGTGCCCATCACGTCGACGATTCAGCCGACTGCCACGCTGACGTGGTCGCCCGGGCGGGCAGGCTGGCAGCGATGACGGCTACCGGCATGGTGGTCCGGGTAACCGAGCCCGATCCTGAGTTGGGCCGCTATCTGGGGCCGGACCTCTACTCGCTCATGATCGACGACCGGGTTGCCACCGCCGATCCCCATGAGCGGGAGGCGTTGAGCATCGCCATGCGCCGCTGCGCTCTGCGGGACCACTCGCTGCGAGCCCGAGCCCGCCAGGTCCTCGCCTCCGGCGGGCGCGCCGGCCCGCCGGTGCCGCTGGTGTCGGTGCTGCTGGCCACACGGCGACCTCATCGCGTGTCTGCGGCCGTTGAGGCGGTGGCCTCCCAGAAGTACCCCCGGGTCGAGCTGGTGCTGGCCATGCACGGCGAGGGTTTCGACGCCGGAGAGATCGACGAACTGCTCGAGTCTGTCGATCTGGCGGCCACCGCAGTGCCCGTGGCGGCGGAGAGGCCGCTGGGGGCGGTGCTCAACGCCGCGGTGGCCGAATCGACCGGCACCCTGCTCACGAAATTCGACGACGACGACTTCTACGGCCCTGAGCATCTGTGGGATCTGGTGCTGGCCCACGAGTATTCCGGGGCCGCTCTGGTCGGGAAGGCGGCCGAGTACGTGTACCTGGCCAACTCGGACCGGACCGTCCACCGGTTCCGCAACCGGGCCGAGCGCCGCTCGGCGAGCATCGCCGGCGGCGCGCTGATGATCGCCCGCCACGACCTCGACTCGCTGCTCGGATGGCGGGAGATCCCGGCCAGCGTGGACCGCGCCCTGATCGAGGACGTGTCGAAGTCGGATCGCCGGGGCACATACCGGACCCACGGAATGGGCTACATGCTCGTGCGCCACGACGAGGGTCACACCTGGCCGGCCAAGGACGCCTACTTCCTCAAGCAGGCCGACGAGGTCCGCGACGGATGCGACCTCGCCTTCGCCGGGATCACCGAGCCGCAGCGGCGCCAGCGGTGAGAACCAGCCAACAGGTTGATCAAGTTCGGCTCATCTATGACGGCGAGTGCCCGTTGTGCCGCAACTACGCCCAGTTCTTGCGGCTGAGGGAGTCGGTCACCGAACTCACCCTCGTCGATGCCCGCGGGGGCGGGCCGGTCGTGGAGGCGGTTCGCAACCTGCCCCACGACCTCGACCAGGGCATGGTCGCCGAGATAGGCGGGCGCTACTACGTCGGCCACGAGGCGGTCAACGTGCTGGCGCTGCTAGCAGACAGCCGGGGCATCTTCAACCGGATCAACCGGCTGGTGTTCAGCTCCCCGACCGCCGCCCGCCTGGGCTACCCATGCCTGAAGCTAGGACGAAGGCTGCTCCTGAAACTCAAGGGCACAGCACCAATCGATCCCCGTTGACCCGACGGGTTGCATGGTCTGGAGCTGTTGAAGGTTGTAGGTCGGTCGGGCTGGGGGGCTTCACGCTGAGTCGGTGCGGGCGTGGGCTGCGTATTGGTGGCGCAGCAGCCCGCCCGCCACCACCGAGCCGGCCGCAACCGCGGCCAGCAGGGCCAGCTCCACCCGCAGGAACGGCTCGAAGTCGAAGCCGACCACCACCGCGAAGGCTGCGATCCCGGCGACCCATCCGACCACGGCCAAGCGGGTGTGGTCCAGCGCCACCAGTCCCAGCGCCAGCGACAGCATCAGCATCAGCCCTCCCCCGCTGGCGGCCAGCAGCGCCATGTCGCTGCGACCCAGCTCGTCGCCGAACACGGCCCGCACCACCGCCGGACCGACCACCGCCGACACGGCCGTGGTGGCCAGAGCCGCCGCGGCCACCGCGGCCGTGATCTTGAGCTGCATGTTGCGGAACCCGACGAGGTCGCCCCGGCCGGCCAGGGTGGCCAGGGTGGGCAGCAGGCTGGCCTTCACCGCCTGGAAGAAGAACAGCGGGATGCGGGCGATGAGCATGCCGTTGAGGAACACGCCGGCCGCGTCGGCGCCCAGCTCGTCGCCGGCCACGACGTCGAGCGCCACCGGCCCGACGTTGAGGATGAAGGCCTCGCCGACCGCGGCCACCAGCAGGAAGCCCAGCGCGGGCGTGAGCTCGCGGTAGGAGGCGGGCGGGCCGGGCTGCACGAACGAACGGTCGCGGCCGGCTGCCGCCAGCGTCGCCGCAACCAGCGCAACGGCGATGGCCAGCCCGTAGGCGCCCACTGCGGCCACCCCGACGACGGCCAGCGCCATCGCCACCGCCATGCGGGCGCCGCCCTCGACCACGAAGTACCAGGCGTAGCGGTCGAACAGGTGCCGTCCGCCGAGGATGCCCCGCACGAGCTGGGCTCCGGCGAACGCGCCCAACGCGGCCAGCAGGGCCGCCAGCAGCTCTGCCCGGCCGTCGAGCAGGGCGTCGAGCCCCAGCGGCCAGGCCACTGCCAGGCCCGCGGTCACCAAAGCGAACTGCGCCGCGCCCAGCACCGCGGCCCGGCGCAGCACCGGCCCGCTGCCCACTCCCCGGCTGGCCCGCTCGGCGGTGGCCCGGGCCACCTCCTGCTCGAGGGGCTGGAACAGGCCGAATCCGCCGATGTTGACCAGCGCCCACAGCACGGCCAGGCTGCCGTAGCCGTCGTCGCCGAGGGCGCGCTGGGCCACCGCCAGGTACCCGTAGGTGGTGAGCCCGTTGAAGACCAGCCCCCAGAGAATCCAGGAGGTGCCCAGAGGCAGCAGCCGCCCCCGGAGATTGTTCAGCAGCTGTCCGATAGCTCAGTCCTTCCGGGAATCAACTCCCGGAGTCTAGGAGCCGGCAGTGGCTCGCTAAGTGAGGGTGGGCATGCAGAGGCCGTCGAGTTCGGCGACCTGAATGCGGTCGCGGTTGTCGTAGGTGACCTCGTTGGCGGGATCGGGCCGCAGCCTGAACTCGCGGAAGCTCATCTCCAGCGCGTCGAAGGCCACCAGGCGGCCCCGCAGCGAGTCGCCCACTCCCAGGATCAGCTTCATGGCCTCTAGGGCCTGCACGCTGCCGACGATGCCGGGCAGCACGCCCAGCACCCCGGCCTCGGCGCAGCTCGGCGCCATCTCCGGCGGGGGCGGCTCGGGCAGCATGTCTCGGTAGGTGGGCCCGTTGCGGGGATCGAACACCGTGACCTGGCCCTCGAAGCGGAAGATCGACCCGTGCACCACCGGTATGCCGAGCTTGACCGAGGCGTCGTTGAGCAGGTAGCGGCTTGGGAAGTTGTCGGCCCCGTCCACGACCACGTCGTAGCCGTCGAGGATCTCCAGCACGTTGTCGGCGCCGAGCCGGGTGTCGTAGGTGACCACGTTCACGTCGGGGTTCAGCGCGGTGAGGGTCTTCTTGGCCGAGTCGACCTTGCGGTCGCCCACCCGGTCGATGTTGTGCAGGACCTGGCGCTGGAGGTTGGACTCGTCCACGACGTCCATGTCGATGATGCCGATGGTGCCCACCCCGGCCGCGGCCAGGTACAGCGCGGCGGGGGATCCGAGTCCGCCCGCACCGAGCAGCAGAACTTTGGCGTCGAGCAGCTTGATCTGGCCCTCCTCGCCCACTTCGGGCACCAGCAGGTGGCGCTGGTAGCGGTTGCGCTGCTCGGGCGACAGGGTGCGGGGACGCTCCCAGGCCCGGCCCTCGTCCTTCCACTTGTTGAAGCCGCCGTCCATGGACACCACGTCGCTGTAGCTCATCTCGGCGAGGGTCACGGCCGCGAAGGCGGAGCGAACCCCGCCCGCGCACATGGCCACCACCTTCGTGGACCGGTCGGCGATCCGGTTCTCGATGCTGGACTCGAGCTGGCCCCTGGGGATGTGCACCGAACCGGCGATGGCGCCCTGCTCGTACTCGTCGGGCTCGCGCACGTCGAGCAGGGTCCAGCCCTCGGCCAGCAGATCCTCGCCGGCCGCGGTGTCGACCTCGCTGATCTGGGACTTGGCCTGCGCCAACAGCTCTCTGAAGCTCGCCATCGTGAATCTCTCCTGTCCTGCCCGGCCGCTCGGGCCGTGATCCCCGCTCTTGTTCGCTTCGCTCACGGGCCGCTGGGGCTAAACCCTACCGGTCTTGTCGGGATTCAGCCAACCCACCCCGCGCCATGTGACGAAAGTCACGAGCGAGCTGCCAACTGGCGGTCGGCTCCGCAACTACGATCCCGTCGTGGCCTCCGGCGCGGTGGTGCGGCCCGAATCCGGCGACGAAGGACTCACGGGCGGACCCTGGATCGAGCCGCGTGACGACAGCTTCGGCGCAGTGCGGTCGCTGCTGGTCGGCGTGGCCCTGGTGATGAGCTGCAACGGGCTGTTGCGCGTCGTGCTGGGGGTGCGGGCAGAGTCGGAGGGCTTCGGACTGGCCGTGACCGGCGTGGTGATGGCGGGCTACTTCCTGGGCTTCCTGTTCGGGACCAGGGCGGCCGAGCACTTCATCGCCTCGGTCGGCCACATCCGGGTGTTCGCAGCCCTGTCGTCGGTGGGCTCGGCCGCCGCCATCCTGCATGTGGTCTGGGTCCATCCGGCGTCGTGGACGCTGCTGAGGCTCGCCTACGGGCTGTGCCTGGCCGGGATCCTGGTGACGGTCGAGTCGTGGCTCAACGACATGGCCACCAACGCCACCCGGGGCCGGATGCTGTCGCGCTACATGATCGTGACCATGGGCGGGATCGGGGCGGGCCAGCTCATGCTCAACCTCGCCGACCCCGGCGGCTTCAAGCTGTTCGTGGTGTCGTCCGCGCTGATCTCGTTCGCGCTGGTGCCGGTGGCGCTGTCGGCGTCCACCGCGCCGCCGCTGGTGCTGCCCGAGCCGATATCGCTGCGCGAGCTGGTCAAGATCGTGCCGCTGGGGCTGCTGACCGCGTTCTGGGTGGGCGTCTCGCAAGGCTGCCTGATGGGCCTCGGCGCGGTCTACGCCGCCTCCGAGGGCCTGTCCAACACCCGGGTCTCGCTGTTCGTGGCGTCATCGATGGTGGGGTCGGTGGTGTTCCAGTGGCTCATCGGCAGCGCCTCCGATCGGGTGCCTCGCCGCTATGTGATCGCGGTGGTGGCCGTCGCCGCGGCCGGCTCGGCGGGGCTGCACCTGATGGTTCCGGTGGGATCGGCGCTGTCGCTGCTGCTGATGTTCATCCACGGCGGCGCCACCTTCCCGCTGTATTCGCTGGCGGTGGCCACCACCGCCGACAGCGTCTCGCCCGCCCAGCTCACCGGGGCCAGCGCCTCGCTGGTGCGGGTCAGCGGGATCGGGGCCGTGATCGGCCCGACGGCAGGCGGGCTCCTGATGGCGGCCATCGCACCGCCGGCCTATTTCTGGGTTCTGATCGTGTGCCACGCCGTCATCGCGCTCTACGTGGTGAGCCGCATCCTCACCAGACCGGCGCCGCCCGTCGCCGAGCAGGGCCGATTCGACCCCTGGCCGGCCCGAGCCTCCGCCATGGCGGCCAACCTCCTGCGCCGCCCCCGCCGGGGCTAATGTGCCCGAGGCCGAGCGAACGGGAGCGATACGTGGGCCATTTCGCACAGCGCGAAGCGAGGCCATGGGCTGTGTTGCCGAAGGCCTTGCTGCTGATGACCGCGCTGGTCGCCGCGGCGGCGTGCAGTGCTTCGACCGACTCCGAGACTGTGGACGACAGCGGTGCCGCCGAGTCAGCGGTCGCAGCCGACACGGTTGCCGAGCCGGGCGGCGGTGAGATCGTGTTGGCGGTGGAGCAGTGGCCCGAGTGCCTCAACCCGCTCACCTCGTGCGCCAACTCCAGCTGGCTCTCCTCGTCGGTGCTCGTCCATCTGGTGCCAACGCTCATGGAGTACGACCAGGGCAACAACCTCAAGCCGTCGCCCCTGCTCGTCGGGGCCCCTACCGTCGAGACTCGACCCGATGGCGGATTCACCGTCACCTACAGCCTCGACCCCGACGCCCGCTGGAGCGACGGCACCCCCATCACCAGCGGCGACGTGTGGTTCTCCTGGCGGGCCAGGCTCGACACCGAGGGCTCGCTCAACACCATCGGCTACGACCTCATCACCGATGTGGGCCACGACGATCCGCACACCGCCGTCGTCACGTTCTCGAAGCCCTATGCGCCGTGGCGCCAACTCTTCGGGCGCATCCTGCCGGCTCACGCATTCGAGGGCGAGACCGACATCGCGGGCCACTGGAACGACTCGATCCCCGTCTCGGGCGGACCCTGGCTACAGGAGTCGTGGAGCCAGGAGCAGCACATCCTGGTCCCCAACGACAACTACTGGGCAGCCGAGAGGATGCCGCTGGTCGACCGGGTGGTGATGGTGCCCCGCGAGGACACCGATGCCACGGTGGCAGCCCTTCAGACGGGCGAGGTCATGGCCGCCTCGCCCCAGCCCTTTGCCGGCGCCAAGGAGCGCCTCGGCCCGCCGCTGGCCCTCGTGTCGGGCGAGGGCACGTTCATGGAGGGCCTCTGGATCAACCAGGCCGCGCCGGACCGGAGATTCGAGATCACCACCAGCGTCCGCCAAGCGCTGGCCCACGCGCTCAACCGCGAGCGGATCGCCGATGTGGCGCTGGGGCCCATCATCGACGACCCCGAGGTGCTCCAGTGCGCGGGCTGGAACCCGGCCTTCGGGCAATGGTGCGGCGATCACTTCACCCGCTACAGCCAGGACATGGCCGCAGTCGAGCGGCTGCTCACCGCCGAGGGCTGGACCCGCCCCGATCCCGAGGGCCGGTGGGTGAACGCCGAGGGGGTCGAGCTGGTGCTGCATTGGAACACGGTGGCCGGCAACCAGCGCCGCGAGGACATCCAGGCCCTGGTGACCGAGATGACCGAGCCGTTCGGGATCGGCTTCGAGATCATCAACTACAGCGCGGGCGAGCTGTTCCAGAACCGCCTGCCGGTGATGGACTTCGGTCCGCTGGCGCTCTACGCCAACGGCACCGATCCCGATCCGTCCGTCTCGGCCCTCTACGACATCGACGGCATCCCCAGCGAGGCCAACGGCTTCAGCGGCCAGAACTTCACCGCCTACGCCAGCGAGCGGGCCAGCGAGCTGTCCTTCGCCATCGACGCCGAGCTCGACGAGGCGGCGCGCCTGGAACTGGTGCACGAGCTCGGGGCGCTGCTGGCCGACGACGTTCCCTGGATCCCGCTGTACATGCTGCCCAACCTGCTGGCCTGGGATCCCGAGGTGCTGGACGGACCGGGCGCCTACGTGTCGAGCGTGTACGGCGGCTACTACGACATCTACGACTGGGCCGTCATCGGCTGACCCGCGCCCAAGTGCGAGCGCGGGCATAGCGGCGGAGCCCATGGGCGCCTGATTCGCGGCGCGAAGCGCTGCGGCGGCCTACTAACCTCCCCGGTGGACTTCTGAAGGGAGAGACAGATGGCGGAGAGAGGCTCATCGGCTTGGCATTCATGGGTGGTGGCGGTGTTCGACGACCCGGTCAACCGCTCGCGGCCCCGCGCCCTTCGGGCTCTGGCCGAGTGGGCCGCGGCATCGGTGGCCGTCCACAGCGACGTCTATGCGGGCATCGCGGCGGGATACGCGGCGGTGTCGCGGGCGGCGGAGTCTCCCGAATCGACCGCCCACGCGGCCCGGCTCGCCATCTGGCACTCAGTCACCTCGCTGCGCCAGAGCAGCCCCGACGACCTCGACGTGTGGCATTTCGAGCTGCACGCCGCGGGCGAGCTCATCGGCCTGCGCCTGCCCGACCGCCCCCAGCTCGAGGACGTATCGATCGCCAGCTGACACACCCGGCGCCCGCCGCCCGGTCAGCCGATCTCGCCGCACATCTCCGGCTCGCGCCAGCCACGCAGTCGCAAGTTGCGCTGTCAGCCGATCTCGCCGCACATCTCCGGCTCGCGCCAGCCACGCAGTCGCAAGTTGCGCTGTCAGCCGATCTCGTCGGGCATCTCCGCTTTGCGGCGGGCCATGTAGTCGCGCAGTTCGGCATCGACCGCGTCGTCGATGCCGGGGGGCTCGTAGTCGGCCAGCAGCTGCTTCCAGCGGGCGTTGGCCCGTTGGGCCGCTGAGAGCGAGCCCTCCTCGGTCCACTGCTCGTAGCTGGCCGCGTCGGAGATGTCGGAGCGCCAGAAGGCGGTCTCGAAGTTGGCCAGAGTGTGCTGGTTGCCCAGGAAGTGGTCGCCGTGGGCGTTGCTGCGGAACGCCTCCATCGCCTGCCCGTTGTCGCTGGTGTCCACCCCCCGGGCCAGAACCTCCATGGCGCCGAGCTGGTCGGCGTCGAGGATGAGCTTCTCGTAGCCCAGCGCCAGGCCGCCCTCCTGCCAGCCCGCGGCGTGCAGCACGAAGTTCACCCCGGCCGCCATGGTGGGCAGCAGGGTGTGGGCCGACTCGTAGGCGGCCTGCGCGTCGGGGAGCTTCGACGACGTGAACTGGCCGCCCGAGCGGAACGGCACCCCCACCCGGCGGGCCAGCGAGGCCATCACGTAGATGGCCTGGCCGGCCTCGGGCGTGCCGAAGGTGGGCGCCCCGGTGGCCATCGACATCGACGAGGCGAACGTGCCGAACACCACCGGCGCGCCGGGCCGCACCAGTTGCAGGTAGGCCATGCCCGACAGCGCCTCGGCCAGGGCTTGGGCGGCCAGGCCGGCCACCGTCACCGGTGACATCGCCCCGGCCAGGATGAAGGGGCTGATGATGCAGGCCTGGTTGGCCCGGGCGTAGGCCGTGGCCGCGCCCAGCATGGTGGCGTCCCAGCGCATCGGCGACGAGGCGTTGATCAGCGAGGTCATCACCGTGCGGTCGGCGAGGTCGCCGCCGAAGGCGATGCGGGCCATCTCGACGGAGTCGGCGGCCCGCTCGGCCGCGGTGACCGAGCCCATGAACGGCTTGTCGCTGTAGCGCAAGTGGGCGTACACCATGTCGAGATGGCGCTTGTTCACTGGCACGTCCACCGGCTCGCACACCGTGCCCCCGCTGTGGTGCAGCTGGGGCAGGGCGTAGGCGAGCTTCACCACGTTGCAGAAGTCCTCCAGCGTGGCGTAGCGGCGGCCCCGGTCGAGGTCCATCACGAAGGGCGACCCGTAGTTGGGGGCGAACACGGTGGCGTCGCCGCCGACCTTCACGCTGCGGGCCGGGTTGCGGGCGTGCTGGGTGTAGACGGCGGGGGCGCTGTCCGCCACGATCTGGCGGCACAGGCCAGGCGGGAACTTCACCAGTTCGCCGTCGATGTCGGCCCCGGCGCCGCGCCAGAGCTCCAGGGCCTCGGGATAGTCCTGGAAGGCGATGCCGACCTCCGAAAGGATGGTCTCGGCGTTGCGCTCGATCTGCTCGAGTCCCTCTTCGTCGACTATGTCCACCGGCGGCAGGCGGCGGATCAGGTACGGCGCGGCCACCGCCGGGGCCTCCCGCGCCGCCCGGCGGCCCGCTCGTCCGCCGCCTCGGCGTCGGGTTGCTTCGCTCATGGTGCCTCTCTCATGGTGCAGATGTTCCAGATTGGTGGCCTCGGAGGCCGAGCGAATAGGTGAGCGAGTCCGCCCCATACGGGCGAGGCCGTGGCCCGAGCGGCCCGTGAGCGCAGCGAACAAGAGCGGGAATGGCCCCGCCGCGACGCGACCGGCTCCCATCCATTTGCGCGTCCTCTCGGTGCATGCTGCCCGCTCTCACGCCGCGGGGCGGGGTCTGCGGCGACGGCGACGGTTCTGCTCGGGCTCGGATGGGTCCGCCTGCGGCAGATCAATCGCCTCGGCCAGGTGGGGGGTTGGAGCGGTCTCGTGGGGGAAGGCCATGGCGGCCACGAACAGCTCCTGGAAGCGGGACTCTGTGGCCGTCTCGATCTTGACCACCGACCGCACCATCTGCTCGATCTCGGTGCGCTGCTCGCCCGACAGCAGCATCCGCACCGCCCCTACCCCCGCGGCGTTGCCGGCCGCCCGTACCCCGCCCGCGGGGGTGTCGGGAACGAGGCCCAGCACCATGGCCCGCACCGGGTCTATGTGGGCGCCGAACGCTCCGGCCAGCCGTATGTCGGGCACCTCGCCGATGTCGGCGTGCTCGCGCAGCAGGTCGATGCCGGCCCGCAGGGCGGCCTTGGCCAGCTGTATGGCCCGTACGTCGTTCTGGGTGACGGCCAGCCGGATCGGCTCGTCCTGCATCAGGTAGCTGAAGGTGCGGCCGTCGGCCACGATGCGGGGCGACCGGCTCTGCTGCGAGGTGATCACGCCGTGGCGGTCGGTGATGCCGGCCAGGAACATCTCCGCGATCACCTCGATGATGCCCGAGCCGCACAGCCCCGACACTTGGAGTCCGGCCCGGTCCAGCTCCTCGGCGAATCCGGGCTCGTCGGACCAGAGGTCGCAGCCGATCACCTTGAACCTGGGCTCCCAGGTGTCGGGGTCGATGCGGACCCGCTCCACCGCGCCGGGGGCGGCTCGCTGGCCGCAGCTGATCTGGGCGCCCTCGAAGGCCGGGCCGGTCGGGCTCGACGCGGCCAGCACCCGGTGGCCGTCGCCCAGCACGATCTCGGCGTTGGTGCCCACGTCCACCACCAGCATGGGCTCCGGCGCTCGGTGGGGGCCCTCGGCCAGGGCGGCGGCGGCCGCGTCGGCGCCCACATGGCCGGCGATGCACGGCCCCACGTAACAGGCGGCATTGCGCAGATCCACGCCGATGTCGGCGGCCCGTCCCCGCACCGCGGCGGCGGTGGTGAGCGTGAACGGGGCCGCTCCCAGCGGCGTGGGGTCCAGGCCCAATACCAGGTGGTGCATGATTGGGTTGCCCACTACCACCAGGTCATGGACCCTGGCGCGGTCGATGCCGGAGGTGGCGCAGAGCTCGCCCACCAGCTCGTCCACCGCGCCGCGCGCCGCCTCGGTGAGCTCGGCGTCGCCGCCGGGGTTCATCATCACGTAGGACACCCGGCTCATGAGGTCCTCGCCGAAGCGGATCTGCGGGTTCATCTGACCCGAGGCGGCGGCCACTTCGCCCGAGGAGAGCTCGAGCAGGTAGCCGGCGATGGTGGTCGAGCCGACATCGACGGCCACCCCCCAGGCCTCGTCGGAGTAGCCGGGGCGCACATCGAGGACGGTGTGGCGGTCATGCACCACCACCGTGACCGACCGGTCCCCGGCCGCTATGGCCGGCGACAGCCCGGCCAGCACCGACACCGGGAACTCCACGTCGTCCAGTCCCCAGTCGGAGGCCAGGGCCTCGGCCACCAGGTCGAGCTCGGCGGCCTCGAAGCCCAGCACGACTTCGGGAAGCTCCACATAGTGCAGGGTGACCACCGGATGGATGACCACCTCGTCGAGGTTGATCGATTTGCGCACGACCGGTCGGTGAATCTGGCTGGCTGGCGGAACGTCGATGACCGCGTTGTCCAGCACCAGGGCCTGACAGCCCAGCCGGCAGCCCTCGGCCAGGGGGCGCCGTCCCCGGTAGCGGAGCTCGGTCGGGCCGGGGTCCGACAGGACGCCCGCGTCGGTGGGCGAGACCTGGCAGCGTCCGCACAGGCCGCGCCCGCCGCACACCGAGTCGAGGTCGACCCCGCCCGCTCGGGCCGCGTCGAGCACGGTCGCGCCCGCGGCCACCGAGGCCCGTATCCCCGAGGGGTTGAACACCACGCTGTGCATGTCGTGCATGGTCAGCCAGGCGGCGGTGACAGGCGGCGCGGTTGCGGCCACGGGTCGAACACGGCGCACGCGCTCTGGTGCATATCAGGCTCGGGGCGAGGGCACGGCGGGCATGCTCTCAGGCGCTTCGGCGACGTCCGCCCCGCCGTCTCAAGCCGACCGTTTCGGGGTCTCGGTGCTCCGCGATCCACGCGGCGCAGTCGCGATCGTTCCCGGCCAGGACGTCGGCGGCCATCACCGCGTTCTTCACCTCGGGATGCATTGGGTTCATGATGGCCGATGTCAGCCCGGCCCCCATGGCCATCGACAGGAAGGTGCCGGTGATCATGTGGCGGGCGGGCAGGCCGAAGCTGACGTTGCTGGCCCCACAGGTGGTGTTGACCCCCAACTCGGCGCTCAGGCGGCGCACCAGCTGGAACACCTGCCGACCGGCCGTGCCCATGGCGCCTATCGGCATCACCAGGGGGTCTACCACCACGTCGCAGGCCGGGATTCCGTGGTCGGCGGCCCGGTTCACGATCTTGCGGGCCACCTCGAAGCGGACATCGGGATCCTCGCTTATGCCGGTCTCGTCGTTGGAGATGGCCACCACCGCGGCGCCGTGGCGCGCCACCAGGGGCAGCACCCGCTCCAGCACCTCCTCCTCGCCGGTGACGGAGTTGATGAGCGGCTTGCCCTCGTACACCGCGATGCCGGCCTCCAGGGCCTCCACGATCGAGGAGTCGATGGACAGGGGCACGTCGGTCACGCTCTGCACCAGCTTCACGGCCTGCGCCAGCAGAGCCGGCTCGTCGGCGAGGGGAATGCCCGCATTGACGTCGAGCATGTGGGCGCCGGCGGTGGTCTGGGCCAGTGCGTCGGCCTCGACCCGGCTGAAATCGCCGTCGCGCATCTCCTCGGCCAGCAGGCGCCGCCCGGTGGGGTTGATGCGCTCGCCGATCATCACAAACGGGCGGTTGAACCCGATCACCACCTCCTTGGTGGCCGAACTGACGACGGTGTCGGTCACAGCGCGCCTTGGCCTTCGGCGTCGGGGTTCCATCCGCCGGTGGCGACGAACTCGTCGAGGCGCTCGCGCGGGAAGGCCTCCTCCAGCGATGCTGCGACCGCTATCGCCGCCGCCTCGGGGTCGTCGGCACCGGCGGGCATCGTGGTGCGGCGCCACTCGCCGACGTACTGCGAGGCCTCGGTCTTGCCCGCCACCATGGCCGCCCGGTCGATGGCGCGCTGGAAGCGACGGGGCAGGATGCGCTGAACCCGGTCCGCGCCCGAGCCGCCGTTCACCTGGGCGGGGATGTCGCGCCAGCTGATCAGCACCAGGCTGTTGCCGTCGCTGCGCCGCCTGCGCCCGCTGCGGCCCGCCGGCGGGCTCACGCCGGCCCCGCGCCGAGGACGCGGCGCACCGCCGGAGGGCTCACGCCGCCGTCCCGAGTCCAGCCAATTCGACGATGCGGGCCTCGAGCCCGCCGATGCCGGTGAAGATGCGCTCACAGCGCAGGCCGAGGCGATCGGCGGCCTGCCGGGCCGCGAGGGCCAGGCGGTCGTCGTCGGTCTGAGCCAGGTGCACCACCCGGGTGTAGTTGCCGAAGTACATCTCGAGGAGCTGCGGATGCTGCGAGATGCCCAGGCCCTGCATGATCAGGCGGTCGAAGTGCCGCACCAGATAGTCGGTGAGATAGAAGGTGCCCGGCTCGGCCTCGTGCAGGGCGTCGAAGGCGTCGGCACCGGCGTAGAGCTCGTAGCAGTGGGCGCCGGGCAGCCGCTCCACGCCCTCCTCGGCGCACACCCGGTCGAGCATCCCGCCCGTGCCGCAGTCCATGTAGCCCACCAGGATGGTGCGGTGGCCGCCGCGGGCCTTGGCGGCCCGCACCCTTGAGCGGACGGCGTCGGGGATCTGCTCGGGGCGGTTGTGCAGGATCGCGGGCAGGCACTCCACATCGAGATGGCATTGGCCATTGAGGGCGGCCACGGCCCGCAGCTCGCGCACCAGCGCTCCGCAGCCGATGACCAGAACGCCCTTTCGCTCAGGCTCGGCCGTGTGGGGAGGCGAGGGGCTGTCGGTCTGCGGCGGTGTCACTCGTCGGCCGTCATCGGGCGACCCGGCGGGCCGCTACGAGGCTCTTGGCCGTCTCGGCCGCGATGGCGGCGTCACGGCAGTACGCGTCGGCGCCGATGGCCGATCCGAACTCCTCGTTGAGGGGCGCTCCGCCGACCAGGATGATGAAGTTGTCGCGTATGCCCTTCTCGGTGAGAGTGTCGATCACGACCTTCATGTAGGGCATGGTGGTGGTGAGCAGCGCCGACATGCCCAAGATGTCGGGCTGGTGCTCGTCGAGGGCGGCCAGGAACTCCTCGGCGTCGGTGTTGATGCCGAGGTCGAACACCTCGAAGCCGGCCCCCTCGAGCATCATGGCCACCAGGTTCTTGCCGATGTCGTGGATGTCGCCCTTCACCGTTCCGATCACCACGCTGCCCACCGGCTCGGCGCCGGTCTCGGCCAGCAGCGGCCGCAGGATGGCCATGCCCGCCTTCATGGCGTTGGCGGCCAGCAGGACCTCGGGCACGAAGAGGATCCCGTCGCGGAAGTCGATGCCAACGATGCGCATGCCCTCGACGAGCGCGTCGTTGAGCACCTTGTCGGCGGACCATCCCCGGCCGAGCAGGATGTGGGTGCCCTCGGCTATCTCGTCGGCCAACCCGTCATACAGATCGTCGTGCATCTGGGCGGTGAGCTCCTCGTCGTCGAGGCTCGCCAAGTCGATGTCGTCGTCGACGGTGTCGGGTCGATCAGCAGCGGTGTCGGTCATCCCGCTCTCCAGTGTGATCGGAGGTCCCGTCGAGCGGGGCCAGCCACACGCCGGTTCCGCACTGTGGACCCGTTCCGGTATACGGAACGCGGACTCTAGCACATGTTGCGCCGACAACGCGCACCGTGCGGCGCCGCGCCTCGCCCGGGGTGGCGCTTGCCGGACGGCAGGGGCGGAAGGCGACTCGGGCGGTCGCGGCCGCGGTTTCGTGGTCGTGCGCCGAGCGAGCCGTAGCCTTGGGCGCCATGTCTGAGCAGACCCTGGGATCAGCCGAGACTTCGGCGTCGTCTGCGGCGGAAGAGGCCGACCCACCGACAACCTCTCGGGCCTCCGCCTCCGACACTCCCGAGCATCGCTACGACGCGGCGATGGCCGCGGCCATCGAGAGCCGCTGGCAGAGCGATTGGGAGGCCCGCCGGATCTACGAGGTGCATGACGCCGCCGGTGATCGGTCCGAGCGGTCCAAGAAGCTGTTCGTGATGGACATGTTCCCCTACCCGTCGGGGTCGGGGCTGCACGTCGGGCATCCGCTCGGCTACATCGCCACCGACGTGTACGTCCGCTTCCGGCGGATGTGTGGCGCCGACGTGCTCTACACGATGGGATTCGACGCGTTCGGGCTCCCCGCCGAGGAGCATGCCCGCCAGACCGGCCAGCACCCCCGCATCAACACCGAGGCCAACATCGCCAACATGCGCCGCCAGCTCGACCGGCTCGGGTTGAGTCACGACAAGCGCCGCGGCGTCGCCACCACCGACATCGACTACTACCGCTGGACGCAGTGGATCTTCTTGCAGATCTTCAACTCGTGGTTCGATCCGCAGGCCCGCCGGGCCAGGCCGGTCGCCGAGTTGGCGGCGGAGTTCGCCGCGGGCGAGCGGACGGGGCCCGACGGACGATCCTGGGGCGATCTCAGCGAGGCCGAGCGCCGGGAGGCGATCGACAGCCACCGCCTCGCCTACGTGGCCGACTCTCCGGTCAACTGGTGCCCGGCGCTGGGCACGGTGCTCGCCAACGAGGAGGTCACCAACGAGGGGCGCTCCGAGCGGGGCAACCACGAGGTGTTCAGACGTCCGCTCAAGCAGTGGATGATGCGCATCACCGCCTATGGCGACCGCCTGCTGGAAGATCTCGATCTGCTCGACTGGCCCGAATCGGTCAAGACCATGCAGCGCAACTGGATCGGCCGCTCGACGGGCGCTCTGATCACGTTCGACGCGGTGGACCGCGCCGCGGGCATCGAGGTGTTCACCACCCGGCCCGACACCCTCTTCGGCACGACCTACATGGTGCTGGCCCCCGAGCATCCGCTGGTCGACGAGCTGGTCGCCGACGAATGGCCCGCCGGCGTCGCCGATGCCTGGACCGGCGGGTCGGCCACGCCGCGCCAAGCGGTCAGCGCCTACCGGGCCCGGGCCGCTGCCAAGAGCGACAGGGTCCGCAGCGACTCCAAGACGGGGGTGCACATCGGCCGGGACGCGACCGTGCCCTTCGCTCAGACCCGAGTGCCGATCTTCGTGGCCGACTACGTGCTGATGGGCTACGGCACCGGCGCGGTGATGGGCGTGCCCGGCGAGGACCAGCGAGACCGCGAGTTCGCCGAGGCCTACGGCCTGGGAGTGATCCGCACCGTCCAGCCGCCCGATGACCATCCGTGCGATCAGGCGTACACGGGCGACGGCGCGTCGATCAACTCGGGCTTCCTCGACGGACTCGACGTGGCCGCGTCCAAGGCGCTGATCCTCCAGCGGCTGGCCGCCTCGGGCTACGGCCGGGCCACGGTCAACTATCGGCTGCGCGACTGGAACTTCAGCCGGCAGCGCTACTGGGGCGAGCCGATACCGGTGGTGTTCGACGAGCACGGCCCGGTTGCCCTGCCCGAGGCGATGCTGCCGCTGGAGTTGCCCGAGCTGACCGACTGGGCGCCGCGTGCGCTGGCCCGCGACTCCGATCCGGAGCCGCCGCTGGGCCGGGTGAGCGACTGGACGGAGGCAGTCCTCGACCTCGGCGACGGCCCCCGCAGCTACCGCCGGGAACTCAACACGATGCCTCAGTGGGCCGGGTCGTGCTGGTACTACCTGCGCTACCTCGACCCCAGCAACAATGAATGTCTAGTAGACCCCGAGGTGGAGCGCTACTGGATGGGCGATCCCGAGCCGGGCGGGGTGGGCGGCGTCGATCTGTATGTCGGCGGGGTCGAGCATGCCGTGCTGCACCTGCTGTATGCCCGGTTCTGGCACAAGGTGCTCTACGACCTGGGCCATGTGAGTGGACCGGAGCCGTTCAAGCGCCTCATCAACCAGGGCTACATCCAGGCCTACGCCTTCAAGGACTCCCGTGGAGTGTACGTGCCCGCGGAGGAGGTGGACGGCTCGCTGGAGACCGGTTTCGAGCACCGCGGCGAGCCGGTGGCCCGCGAACTGGGCAAGATGGGCAAGTCGCTCAAGAACTCGGTCACGCCCGACGACATGTACGCCTCCTACGGGGCCGACACCCTGCGCCTCTACGAGATGTTCATGGGTCCCATCGACCAGGACCGGCCCTGGGAGACCCGCTCGGTGGTGGGCTCGCAGCGGGTGCTGCAGCGGGTGTGGCGCAACCTGGTGGACGAGGTCACCGGCGAGCTGCGGGTGAGCGACGAAGCGCCCGACGACGAACTGCTCCGGCTGCTGCACCGCACCATCGACGGGGTGCGCTCCGACATGGAGGGCATGCGGTTCAACACCGCCATCGCCAAGCTGACCGAGCTGAACAACGAGCTCACCCGGCGGCGCACGGGCGCGCCCCGCGAGGTGGCCGAAGTGCTGGTGCGAATGCTGGCCCCGCTGGTGCCGCACTTCGCCGAGGAGCTGTGGCACCGCCTGCACGGCAACGACGCCGGCTCGGTCACGCAGGCCGACTTCCCGGCCGCGGAGGAGGCCCTGCTGGTGACCGACACGGTAGAGGTACCGGTGCAGGTGAACGGCAAGCTGCGGGGCCGGGTGACGATCTCCGCCGACGCCGACGAGGCGGCGGCGGTGGCGGCGGCGGTGTCCGAGCCCAACGTGGCCGCTCATGTGAACGGCCGCGAGCTGCGCAAGCAGATCTACGTGCCCGGCCGCATGATCACCCTGGTGGTGTGAGCCGGCCGAGGCACCCCGCGGCGGGATGACCGGACGCGAGCTGTCGATCTCGCAGGCCCGCCGGGTGGCGCTGGCGGCCCAGGGCTTCGCCGATCCAGCGCCTGCGGGTCGGGTGGACCGCCGCCATCTGCGCCGGGTGATGGGCCGGATCAAGCTGCTGCAGCTCGACTCGGTGCCGGTGGTCATCCGCACCCAGTACCTGCCGCCGTTCTCCCGGCTGGGCGACTACGAGGCAGCGCTGATCGACCGGATCGCCTACCGCGACGACGAGTGGTTCGAGGCCTGGGCCCATGAGGCGTCGCTGCTGCCGGTGGGCGACGAGCCGCTGCTGCGCTGGCAGAAACAGCGCGCCGAACAGGGAGAGACCTGGAGCAACCTGGTGGAGCTGGCCCGGCGCGAGTCGAGCTACGTGGCCGAGGTACTGGCCCAGGTGAAGCAGCGCCCGCTGACCGCGGGCGAGCTGGCCGACCCTCGCCGCCGAGAGGGCGAATGGTGGGGAGGCCGGTCGCTGGGATCCGTCGCACTGGACTGGCTGTTCCGGATCGGTGCGGTGGGGATCCGGCGGCGGGGCAACTTCACCAAGGAGTTCGACCTGCTGGAGCGGATCGTGCCCGCCGAGGTGCTGGCCCGACCCACCCCGAGCGCCGAGGAGGCCCAGCGCGAGCTGCTGGTCCGCTCCGGCGAGGCCCTCGGCGTGGGCACGGCAACGGACTTGATCGACTACTACCGCCTGCCGGTGCGCGAGGGCAGGGCCCGCCTGCGGGAAGTGGCCGAGCAGGGCCGGCTCGAGACGGTGGCGGTGGAAGGCTGGTCCGAACCCGCCTACCTGCACCCGTCGGCCCGGCTTCCCCGCTCGGTGGACGGGTTGACGGTGCTGTCACCGTTCGACCCGATCGTATGGAACCGCGACCGGGCCGAACGGTTGTGGAACTTCAGCTACCGGATAGAGATCTACGTCCCGGCGTCCAAGCGGGTCTACGGCTACTACGTCCTGCCGGTGCTCGACGGCGAGCAGCTCGCAGCCCGCCTAGACCTCAAGACCGACCGGGCCGCCAACACGCTGCAAGTCCGAGCCGCCCACGCCGAACCCAACATCAACCAGCCCGACCTAGCCGACCGGCTCCGCCACCACCTGGACGAACTGGCCCACTTCGTAGGAGCAACCGAAGTCCGCTACGGCTCCCGAGGCGACCTGATGCCCGCCTTATGCCCCACCCGACGTGACTTCGTCGGGTAGAGAACCTTGGCTCTAGCGGGGTCGAGATCGGTGGTCTCGACCTCTTCGGCGATGCCCTCAATATCGGCATCCGAGAGCACACCCCCCGAAGGGGTGCGGTACGTTGCCTTTGGTACTACATCGGTCATGCCTGATCGCCCCAGTGTTGTAGGAACCGTTGGTAGGAGGGGCGGAGCCTCATCGCGTGGATCACGAGGCTACCGTATTCAAGGGTCAGGCTCACAACTTCAACCAGGCTGCCGGACTGATCAGGGCCGATGGTCAGGACACGTCGCGGGTCGTCCTCAGGATCCAGATCGACTATCACGAGCGGATGGCGAAATGCATGTTCGATGGCCTCGCGCGAAATGCCGTGCTTGTAGGAAGCCGAGTGAATCTCCATAACGCAATATTATTGGAACATAATGAAATAGCACTTTGCTGAGGAGGGCCAATAGGTTCAATTCGGCTTGGCGGGTAGCGTCTGAGCGGTGAGTGTTGCTGTTGCGCCGCAGGATCTTGCTTCGGTTGCGGCCGGGCATGGACCTACGGCCTTTGTGTTGACTGTGGATGACGACGGGCGGACCAGGGTCATTCACGTCAAGGTCGCCATCGACGACGAGGGGGTGATCCGGGCGGTGGTCGGTCGGGGCGTGGCGGCCAACGCGATTGCTCGACCGGACGTGGTCGTGCTCTGGGCTCCGGCCGATGACGGATTCAGCCTCATAGCCGACGGCGTTGCCGCGGTGGACGGCGAACCCCGCGGCGAAACCCCAATTGCCATCGAGGTCTCCTCCGCGGTCAGGCACCGTCCCGCCCCCGCGTAGGACCGAGCGCTCGACCCCGCTACCAGTCGTCTTCGCGGTCGGCTCGGTCGGCTGCGCTGACGCCGTAGCCGATGATGATCGCCGGCAGCAGCAACACCGAGCCTGCCACCAGGGTGACCGCGGCGATGGTGGCGGGCGCGCTGGTGAACCCGGTCGCGAAGCCGGTTGCGAAAGCGAGCAGCGACACGCCGTACAGCGAATAGCCCGCCCTGCGTCCGGTGCGGGCCAGGCGGGCCAGCCGTCGCCGCCGCTCCAGGACGGGATCAGAGGACGGCGTCATCGGGCCGTGCCCGCCGCGGTGCCCGACACAAGCTCGCCGTCGGCGTGGTGCAGGAAGCAATGGACGCCGCGGTAGCGGGCCACATCGTGCTCGAAGTTGGTGCGGTTGGGCGTGAACACGCCGATCTCGTATTCGGACAACTCGTAGATCTCCCCGACGAAGGCGTCGAACTGCTCATAGCACACCCTCAGAGCGAAACCCCGCACCGCGTCGTCGCCGGGGAAGACGGTCGGGTGGGGGGCGTCCAAGTCGAAGGTGTGGTACACCTCGGCCCAGTGAGGCTCGTCGCAGCCGACCCGGGCGGTGATGGCCAGCCGCCGCCCGGCCTGCAAGCCCTCGAACCGGTTGAAGCAGTCACCGTCGGCCAGCGAGTACTCGCTGATGATCTCGCCGGGAATGTCCAGCGGATCGATGGGCCCCAGCCCGCCGGACTCGTCGGAGTTGCCGTCGCCCCCGGTCTCGTCAGGCGCCGAGGCCGACTGCACCACATCGACGGTGTTGGGAGGACCCGATGCGGCCACCGCGGCAGCCGGGTCGGTCAACTCCGACTCGATCACCTCCGATTCCCCGCCACCGCACGCCACCAGCACCATCGCGACCGCGGCGGTGCCCACACGAACCAGAACAGAAGGCGAGGCGCTGGCTGCTGTCCGGTTCGCCCGTCGCCAAGCAGCACCGACAAGAACGCGAACGCTGCGAGACCATGCCATCGAGGCGGAGGCTAGAAGATGCACCGCAAAGGGTGGGCACCCGAAGTCCCCACGGGGCCGCTGTCGGTCTCGCTACGCGCCGACTGGCGGATACAGAAGCCGCACCGTCAGCGCGGCGAGGGCGGCGCCGACCAGCTGCATCACCACGAACATGGGCGCCGAGGCCGGCTCGATGCCGGTGAACGTGTCGGACAGGGTGCGGGCGACGGTTACCGCAGGATTGGCGAAGGAGGTGGAGGCCGTGAACCAGTAGGCCGCCCCGATATAGGCCGCCACCGCACCCGCCACCAGCCTCAGACGACCGCTGCGCACCAGCATGAACACCACCAGCACCAGCCCGTAGGTGGCCACCACCTCGGCCAGCCACAGATGCGAGCCGGTGCGGGCCTTGGTGGAGAAGTTGACGGCGTCGAGGTCGAACATGAGGTTGGCGAGCATCGTTCCGCACACTCCGCCCGCCACCTGCGCCGCAATGTATCCGGGCACCTCGGCCCACCGCCGGTCGCCGAGCACGGCCTCTGCCAGGGTCACCACCGGGTTGAAGTGTGCGCCCGAGACGGGTCCGAACATGTAGATGATGACCAGCAGCACGCCGGCGGTGGCAACTGAGTTGGCCAGCAGCACCACGCCGACATCGTCGCTGAGGCGCTCGGCCATGATGCCCGAGCCGACCACCCCGGCCAGCAGGAAGGCCGTTCCGATGAACTCGCCCACCAGCGCACGGGGCTGCACGGGCGAACACTCTAGAGGCCGCCCGGACAGGCGGCGCTCCCCATCTACCCTCGGCCCCATAGAGTGGCCGCCCGATCCGCAGATCATGAGGGGCGGCCGATGACGAGCCTGGGTTTCGCCGCATTCGACGCCCTGTGAGCGCGGCGACGCTGCGCGGAGCCGACGGCCGGGTGCGGTGCTGGTGGCCCGGCGACGACGAGGGCTACCTGGCCTACCACGACACCGAATGGGGACGCCCGGTGGACGACGACAACCGGCTGTTCGAGAAGCTGTGCCTGGAGGGGTTCCAGTCCGGACTGTCGTGGCTGACGATCCTGCGCAAGCGCGACAACTTCCGGGCGGCCTTCTGCGGCTTCGACATCGCGGCCGTGGCCGCCTTCGGGCCGCAAGACATCGAGCGGCTGCTGGGCGACGCCAGCATCGTGCGCCACCGCGGCAAGATCGTCTCAGCCGTCAACAACGCCCGCCGAGCCCTGGAGGTGATCGAGGAATACGACTCCCTGGCGGCCTACATCTGGAGTTGGGCACCGCCCGCCGCTCCAGCACCGCCAACCGACAAGGAATCACTACGGGCATTCAGCCCCGAGTCCACTGCTCTGGCCAAGGACCTCAAACGCAGAGGCTGGACCTTCGTGGGGCCCACCACCGTCTACGCCTTCATGCAGTCCATGGGCCTGGTGAACGACCACATAGCAGGCTGCTTCGCCCGCCCCGAGTGCAACGCCCCCAAAACCCAGCCATCCCCTCGCTCACACCACGTCTGAACACCTGAAGCTCGTCCCGGCCAAAACAGCCTGCGAGCTAGGCTTTTATACAGATTGTCAGCCTTCTAGAGCACAATTTCTCACGGCTCCAGGGGACAATTTCTCACGCCTCTAGGGTGCGATTTCTCACAGGGCTAGTCGGCGACCATTGGGATGGCGGACGCGGACTTGCGGCGTTGGAGCAGGTCCACGGTTCGCTCGTGGACCTCGGCCAGCGCCTGCGACTCGTCGATGCGACAAATCTCGCCGTCGTCCAGGCAGCGCCGACCCTGCACCCACACATCGCGCACGTCGCTGGCTCGGCCCGCAAACACCAGGTTCCACAGGATCGGGTCGTGCCCCTCGGCCAGCGCCAGCGGCATCAGGTGGGGCTGCCACAAGTCGACGGTGATCACATCGGCGTGTTTGCCGACCTCGATCGAGCCGACCTCGCGGTCGATCCCCAACAGGCGGGCGCCCTCGATGGTCGCCATGCGCAGCGCCTCGGCCGCGCTCACCGCGGTGGCGTCGAGGCAGGTCACCTTCTGCAGCAGCGACCCGGTCTTCATGCACTCCCACATGCTCACCGAGTTGTTGGAGACGCCCCCGTCGGAGCCCAGCGCAGCCGTCACCCCGGCCTCCCGGAAGCGCGCCAGCGGCGCCGGGCCGCTCGCCAGCTTCATGTTGCTCACCGGGCAGTGGGCCACGCCGGTGCCAGTATCGGCCAGCACCTCGATCTCGGCGTCGTCGAGCCACACGCAGTGGGCCAGCACCGACCCGGGCCGCAGAATCCCCCGCTGCGCGAACACCTTCACCGGGCGGTCGCCGAACAGCTCGACCACCACCTCCACCTCCTCGACCTGCTCGCTGGTGTGGGTGTGGATGTTGACCCCGTAGCGGTCGGCGAGCTCTCGGGCGGCCTCGAACATCGCCTCGGAGCAGTAGGTGATGTGCTCGAGCCCGACCCAGGCCCGGATGCGGCCCTCATCGGCGCCGTGGCAGTCGCGGATCAGCTGCTCGCTGGTCTCGAGCGTCTCGAAGAAGTGCTTGGTGGGATGATCGGCGGCGTAGGGCACGAGGTGGGCCCGCATCCCCAGTTCGGTGGCGGCCTGAGCGCCCCGCTGGCCGAAGCGGTACATGTCCATCACGGTGGTGGTGCCGCCTTTGAGCGACTCCATGTAGGTGACCAGGTACCCGAAGTAGGCGTCTTCGGGGGTGAGCACCTGGTGCTCCCGCTGGTACTCGGGCAGCCAGTCGATGAGCTGGGCGTTCTCGGAGTAGCCCTTGAGCAGGCTGGAGTGGCTGTGGGCGTCGATCAGGCCCGGCAGCACCGCCAGACGGCCTCCGGCGTCGATAACCGTCGCCGACTCGGGGACGGTGACCTCGCCGTCCGCCCCGACGGCGGCGATCACGCCGTCGCAGAAGACCACCGTGCCGGGATTGAAGCTGCGAAAGGCCCCATCGCAGCAGTAGACGACGGCGTTGACAATGGCCGTGGCGGCCCCGGATTCGGCGTGTGTGTCCATGGGATACCTCCTGCGGGGTGAAGGTAGCCGGTTCTGCGTGCGCTGTCGGCCCGCGCGAGACTGGCGCCGCAACAGGTCGCAGCGAGCCGGGCCGGTACTGGCCAGCGCGACTGGCACCGGCTAGCGGGGAGGATGCGGATGGAGACGGTTCTCGGCTCACGGTCCGGCACTGCCCAAGGCGATGGCTGGGTTCGCAGCGCCTGCACGATATGCATGAACCGCTGCGGGATCCTGGCCCACGTCAACGACGACGGCACCGTCGACAAGATCCTCGGCGACCCCGACAATCCCCACAACGGCGGGCGCACCTGCGCCAAGGGCGACGCCGGGTTCGAGGGCCTCGCCGACCCGAACCGCATCACCACCCCGCTGCGGCGCACCAACCCCGACAAGGGGGTGGGCATCGATCCCAAGTGGGTGCCGATCAGCTGGGACGAGGCCCTCGACGAGATCGCCGCCCAACTGCGCGACACCATCGCCGACGACCCCGAGAAGATCCTCTACACCAGCTTCGACATCTACCACTTGCGGGGCGCGCTGGCCGCCGCCTGGGTCACGGGGCTGGGGATGCCCGGCTACTCCACCTGGTCGGCGGCCATCTTCTGCGGCAACAACGTGCACGGCATCCTGTACATGAACCAGAACGCCTTCGAGAGCAACCCCGACCCCAGCTACAGCCGCTACATCCTGAACTTCGGCGCCCAGTTCGGCTCGGTCGTGCACTACGACACGATGCACGCCACCCACGAGCTGTCGGTGCGCCGAGACGACGTCAAGCTGGTGTCGATAGACCCGGTGTGCTCCTCGGCCGCCGCGGTGGCCGACGAGTGGATCCCGATCCGCCCCGGCACCGATGCCGCTCTGATCCTGGGCATGGTCGATCAGCTCATCAACGAACTGGGCATCTACGACCGGGACTTCCTCAAGAACTCCACCAACGCCGCCTACCTCGTGGGGCCCGACGGCCGCTACGCGCGCGACCCTGAGGGCGACAAGCCGCTGGTGTGGGACGAGACCAACGGCGCCCAGCCCTTCGATGCGGGCACGGCCGGCGCTGCGCTGCGGGGCGCCTTCGAGGTGGACGGCGTCGAGGTCCGCCCCAGCTTCGAGATCCTCGCCGACCATGTGCGGGCCTACACGCCGGAGTATGTGGAGTCGATCACCACCGTGCCCGCCGCGACGGTGCGCCGTCTGGCCAAGGAGTTCGGCGAGGCGGCCTGCATCGGGCAGACCATCACCATCGACGGCGTGGAGCTGCCCTACCGACCCGCCACCGTCGCCTGGTACCGGGGGCTGTCGGCCCACAAGCATTCGATGCTCAACGGCCTGGCCATCATCTTGCTGCCCACCCTGATCGGCGGAATCGACGTGCCCGGCGGGCTGCTCGGCGACCCGTGGGGGCTGATCGGCAAGGTCGAGAACCTCGAGTACACGTCGAACGCCACCGCCGACGGGCTGATCTCGCAGGGGTTCATCGGCGGCGGCCGGGTGGGGGGCCTTTACCCGCCGCGCCCGACCGGTGCGCCCCGCACCACCGAGATGTGGGAGCTGCTGCCGTGCGCCCCCTACGGCACCGTCTTCTCGCTGCTCAACTCCGAGCAGCCCGAGCTCTTCGGGGCGCCGCCGTTCCCGTCGATGATGATCAACTTCTCGTCCAACATGATGAAGACCTCCGGGCCGCCCGAGATCGTGGAGCGGTTCATCAAGAGGATCCCGTTCGTGGCCGCCATCAGCCGCCGGTTCGAGGAGACCACCCTCATGGCCGACATCGTGCTGCCCGACGTTCACTACCTGGAGCGGCTCACCCCGCTCGTCTACCAGCATCTCGCCTCGGGCGAATCGCCCCACGCGGCCTATGGCGCCAAGCCGGTGGTGCCATCGTGCATCGAGGGTCCGGTGCCCGGCGAGCCGTATGTGGACGCCATGCAGATCTATCTGGAGCTGCTGCGCCGAGCCGGGCGGCTGTCGCACTTCAACGAGGCGTTCAACAAGATCGCCAAGATGCGCGAGCCCTACCGACTCGAAGCCGACGGCCACTACTCGTACTTCGAGATCTGCGACCGCTGGCTGCGCAACACCCTCGGCGACGACAAGGGCCTCGACTGGCATCTCGCCGACGGGCTCTGGACCGACGCCAAAACGGTCGAGCAGAAGTATCCCCGGCCCTTCTTCGATGCCCGGGCGCAGGTGTACTGCGAGTTCATGATCGACACCAAGGCCGACCTCGAGCGAACCGTCGAGGCGCTCGGCATTGGGTGGGAGACCGACGACTATCAGCCGCTGCCGGACTGGAAGCCGGGGCCGGCCTATGAGCGCACCGCCCCCCACGACCTGTTCGTGACCAACATGAAGGTCCCCAACCATGCGCTGTCGCACACCCACAAGAACTCGATCCTGTCGACGCTGTCGAACCGCCACAACGACCTGAGATCGGTGTGGATCAACCCCAAGACCGCGGCGGCGCGGGGCATATCCCACGGCGATCTGGTCGAGATCGAGACCTCGGGCGGCCGCAGGCAGACGGCCACCGCCCGGGTAACCCAGCTGGTCCACCCCGAGGTGCTGGCCACGCAGGGCTGCGGGGGCGGCTGGAGCTCGGGGAGCAGCAGCGACGAGGTCAACTTCAACGCCCTGCTCAACATCGACGTCGAGCACATCGACTTCGTGTCGGGCGCGCTGGACTGTGCCATCGCAGCCGATGTGCGGCCGGTGGCGGGGGCGGCGGGCGGGCGGCGGCGATGACCCGCTGGGGAATGGTCATCGACGCGGACCGCTGCGTCGGCTGCCAGGCCTGCACCGTGGCCTGCAAGACCGAGAACCAGTCGCCGCTCGACGCCTGGTACGCGCCCGTGCTCGAATGGGAGTCCGGCGAGTTCCCCGACGCCACCCTCAACTATCTGCCGGTGCTGTGCAACCACTGCGAGGACGCGCCGTGCGTGACCGCCTGCCCGTCGGGGGCGCTGCGGCGCCGAGACGACGGCATCGTGATGGCCGACGAGGAGGTGTGCATCGGCTCGCGGGCGTGCATGACGGCCTGCCCCTACGGGGCGCTGCACTTCTTCGAGGACCGGGGCACGGTGTCGGTGCCCGGCGCGTCAGGCGCGCCGGAGGTGCCCGAGCCGTCGGTGCCCGAGGCCTACGCCCACCAGCGCCATGTGCGCGGCGCGGTGTCGAAGTGCACCTACTGCGCCCACAAGATCGACTTCGGCCTCGAGAACGGGCTGGAGGTGGGGGTGCATCCGCTGGCCACCCCGGCCTGTGTGGTCACCTGCCCGGCCGAGTGCCGGATTTTCGGCGATCTCGACGACCCCGACAGCAACGTGAGCCGCTATCTGGCCGAGCGCGGGCCCGGCGAGGTTCTGCGGCCCGACGCCGAGACCCGTCCGAGCACGCAGTATGTGGGGCTTGTGTGACTGCCATGGGCGCGCCGGGCGGCCAGAACGTGTTCATGGACCAGTTCAGCCTGGAGGCCCGCACCCAGCGGGTGTGGGACGTCAACCATGCGGTGTGGTTCACGCTGATGGGTCTGGGCGGGGGAGTCTTCCTGGCCGGGCGGATCCTGAACCTGACCGAGGGTCTGGGCGCTCTGCTGGGGATCCCCACCGTCGACGTGGTCAGCTTCGCGGCGATAGCGGTCGGCGGGGCCATCCTGGTGGTTGATCTGGGCCGGCCCCTGCAGTTCTGGCGGGCCTTCGCCAACGTCCGCACCAGCTGGATCAGCTGGGGGGCCTGGTCCGATCTCATCTTCTTGACCGTTGCCGGACTGCTGGTTCTGCCCGCGGTGAGCATCGGCGGCGCCGAGCCGTTCTCGGGACTTGGTTGGGACCCCCACGGCCGCGACGGCGCCGGCTTGGCCCTGGAGATCGTCGCCGGGGCGGCGGCGGTGGTGGTGATGACCTACGCGGGCGCGGTCTTGGCCCGACCCCGCTCCATCCCCTACTGGAATTCGGTTGCGGTGCCGGTGCAGTTCCTGCTGTCGTCGGCGGCCATGTCGGTGGCGGCGGTGGCGATGATCGAGGTGTTGGCGGGCAAGCCGGTCAGCGCCGGCCAGATGGTGCTGCTGGCCGTCCTGTGTGGCGCGCTGCTGGTCGCGACGGTGGTGCATCTGTTGACCCGCACCGATGCGCCGGGCAAGCGGGAGAGCCTCGACCGGCTCCTGCGGGGCTGCTACCGGCGCCTGTTCGTTGGTCTGGTGGTGGGGGCCGGTACCGCGGCGCCGGCGGTTCTGGCGCTGGTGGGAGCGGCTGCAACCGGTCCTCGCGACGCTCTGGTGGTGGTGTGCTGCGGATTGCTAGTGGAGGGCGGGTTCTGGCTGCGGCTGCTGACCCTGCGGGTGGGGATCTACCCGCCGGTGCACATCGCTTCGCCAGCGGGCAACCGCTACTCGGCGGGCGGGTGATGCCATGGCCATGACCGCCGCCCTCGACCTGTCGAGGCCCCGGCCGCCGGAACGCAGGCACCCCTGGGTGACGCCGTGGCCATGACCGCGGTCGCGCTCGACGCCGCCCACGAGGGGCTGCGGGCCGCGGGCATCGACTTCGTGTCGGGGCTGCCCGACGGCTGGCAGCGGCCGCTGCACGAGCGGGTCGAGCTCGACCCCGACATCCGCTACGTGCCGGTGTGCAACGAGGGGGTGGGGTTCTCGATCTGCGCCGGGGCGTGGCTGGGCGGCAGAAAGCCCGCACTGATCATGGAGAACAGCGGGCTGAGGGTGGCCTCGGAGTACATCGCCCGCATCTCGCTGGGCACCGGCGTGCCGGTCACGCTGCTGTGCTCGTATCGGGGCGACGTGGGCGAGACCGAGCACTGGGGCATCCCCCACGGAATCGTGGCCGAGCCGCTGCTGGAGGCGCTGCGGATCAAGTACCTGGTAGTGCGCCACGTAGAGGATCTGTCCAAGTCGATAGTGCGGGCCAAGCGGATCTCCGAAGCCCAGCTCCACCCCGCAGCCGTGCTCGTCTCCGGCGACTGCGTCTGGGAGGACTGAGCGTGGCCGAGCCCAACAGCCACGGCCGGCGGCGGGCGGTCCAGCGAGCCGTCAGGAAGGATGGACGGTGACCGAGCACACCAGCCACGGCCAGCGGCGGGCGGTCCAGCACGCCGTCGGGGAGGACTGAGGGTGGCTCTGGACCGCTACGAGTGGCTGGGCCGGCTGGCCGCAAGGCTGCCGGAGGACTGCCTGGTGATGTCCACCTATATCGGGGCGGTGTCGTTCGAGTGGGCCCACCACACCGAGGAGCACCACCGAAGCGCCCACCTCGGCCAGATGGGCGACGTGATCGGCATGGCGCTGGGCTTGGCACTGGCGCTCCCCCACCGCAGGATCGTGTGCCTCGACGGCGACGGGTCGGTGCTGATGGAGTTGGGACAGCTGGTGGCCATGGGCGAGCAGCAGCCCGACAACCTGGTGGTGTTCGTGGTGGACAACGGCGTGTACGAGTCGATCGGCTGGAGCGGCCAGGGCCGTCGCCCCACCGCCACCGCGGGCCGGGTCGACCTGGCCGCCATCGCGGCCGGATGCGGAGTGCCCTACACCGTGGACGTGACCGCCGAGGACGAGTTGGACGCCGAGATCGACCTGGCCTTCTCCCGCAACGTGTGCAGCTTCATCAACGTGCGCACCCGGCCCGGCCACTCCCACGTCCGCCCCCGCCGAACCGACGGCATCGAGGACAAGTACCGCTTCGTACGCTACGTGGAGCGCCTAGAGGGCATCTGGATAACCGGAGTCCCACCCCAAGACATAGCCCTAATGAAACACCGCAACCCCTAGCCCCACTCCGCCACCCAGAGCCCACCTGGTGTGATCTAATCGGTAGCAGCTGGGGTTATGGGCCTAGTGCTGTTAGGGGGACTACGTGGACGCCGTCTTTGCGGGTGTAGCCGTAGCCGGTGGCGGTGATCACGGCCAGCTGCGCTGGATTGTGCCAGTGAGTGGTGTCGAGGCGGTCCGCCAGGCGCTTGAGCGAGGTCGCCGCAGTCTCGACGGCCTCACCACCGCCGAGTTTGACCTCCACGATCAAGCGTCGCCCGTCGGGACATTCAACAACCGCGTCGGCCTCGTGCCCGGCGGCGTCGCGGATGTGCCAGACCCGTCCGTTGTGCGGCTGCGACAACACTCGCAGATCCCGCACCACCAGCGACTCGAACAACAGGCCCAGCGTCGAAGCGTCTTTGAGCAGCGTCGCCGGAGTCGCGCCCAATGCTGCCGCCGCCAGCGAGGGATCGGCCAGGTGGAGCTTGGGCGACTTGCGCAACGCGGCCCGAGATCGCAAGCGAACCGGCCACGCAGGCTGCTCCTCCAGCACGAAGAGGCGCCGCAGCGATTCGAGGTACTCCCGCACGCTGTGTCGGTGCAGCGACTCGGGCGCGACGTCGGCGGCCAGCGTGGAGTGGTTCGCCTCGGAGGCGGTGTTGCGCGACAGCGACCGCAACAGCCGCTCCACGCCGATGGGGTTGTGCGCGGGCCTGCCATCGAGCCGACCGACATCGGTGCGGGCGACCTCGCCGAGATAGTCCCGAAGGTTCTGTTGAACCTCCGGCAGCGGCAGATCCAGCTGTCCGGGCCACCCGCCCCGACAGAGCAACTCGGCCACCTCGTCGAGCCCGCGGTCTGTGCGCCCGGCACTGCACTCGGCACCGTCGAGCAGCCCCAACAGAGATATCTCGGCGCTGGAGTCTCCCGACTCGAACAGGCACATGGGGCGCATCTGAATGCGACGCACGCGGCCGGCGCCTGTGTGCCGGGTTGCGTCATCGGCGGGCTGCGATGAACCGGCCAGCACAAAGAGGCCGCGCTGTCGGGTGCTGTCGCAAGCATGGCGGATGTGGTTCCACACGCTCGGAAGGACCTGCCACTCGTCGATCAGTCGGGGCGTCGGACCCCGCAGCAACACCTCCGGCTGAGCTGCCGACATGGTGCGGGCTTCGGCGTCGGTGTCGAGCCGGACCGCGCTGCGGGCGAAGCGAAGACCCGTCCAAGTCTTGCCGCAGGCCCTGGGACCCTCGATCACGACCCAGCCGGCGGCCTCGAGGCCGCGCTGCATCTCGCGGTCGACGACTCTGGGCATGTAGCCCTCGGCAGTCAAAAAGGCACTGGGGTCGTCGAGGTCTTGGTCAGCAGCCATTTCGGTTCCTATCCGGCGGCAGCCTTGAGCGGCCCGTCGAGAATCCGAACGGATTATACAGATTGAGGCGCTGACGTTATACAGATTGTCAGAGTTTTGTTATACAGATTGTTTGGGTTCTGGTGTACAGATTGTCGGGTGGCGGCGTGCCCTCTTCGAGGCTCAGGTGGATACCTCAGGTGACGGCGCGCAGTGACTCGGCCATTGTGTCGATGATCCGGCCTATCTCTTCGTCGGTGATCACCAGGGGCGGGCACATGGCCAGCCCGTCGTTGAGGGGGCGCACGATCACGCCGCGGCGCAGCATGTCACTGCGCACATCCATCGGCGGGCGGTCCAGCACCGCGGCCTGCACCGCCCCGGTGCCGCGGTGCGACTCGATGAGTCCGTCGGCCGCCAGGGCGGCCAGTCCCTCGGTGAGCTTGGCGCCCACATGGCGGGCCCGCTCCACGAGGCCCTCGTCGGTGATGATCTCAAGGTTCTTGACCGCGGCCGCGGCCACGGTGGGATGGCCCGAGTAGGTGTAGCCGGTGCGCAGCAGGAACCCGGGCTCCTCGAAGTTCTCGCACACCCGCCGGCTGACGATCACGCCGCTGAGGGGCATGTAGCCCGACGTCACCCCCTTGGCGAAGGTCATCAGGTCGGGGGTGACCCCGAAGGTCTGGGCGCCGAACCATTCGCCGGTGCGGCCGAATCCGCAGATCACCTCGTCGAGGATCATCAGGGCGCCGTGCTGGTCGCACAAGCGGCGGACCCCGGCCAGGTAGCCCTCCGGCGGCGGGAACACCCCGCCCGCGCCCTGCACCGGCTCGGTGATCACCGCGGCCACCCGCTCGCCGTGCCTGGCGAATACGGTGGCCATCGCCTCGATGTCGTCGTGGGGCACCTCCACGAAGTGGGGCACCAGATCGCCCCAGCCCTCCCGGTTGAGGGCGATGCCCTGGGCCGAGGTGCCGCCGAAGTTGGTGCCGTGGTAGCCGTTGGTGCGGGTGATCACCACCTGGCGGTCGGGCTCGCCGTTGCGCTGGGCATAGAGGCGGGCCAGCTTCAAGGCGGTGTCGACGGCCTCGGAGCCCGAGCAGCCCAAGAACACCCGGCCGTCGGTCAGAGGCGAGCGCTCCACGATCATCTCGGCCGCTCGGGCTGCGGGCGGATTGGTGAACGGGTCGAAGGTGTTGAAGGCGGCCAGCTCGCGCATCTGCGCGGCCACCGCGTCGGCCATCTCGGGACGGGAGTGGCCGATCTGGCAATACCAGAGGCTGCCCAATCCGTCGATGTAGGAGTTCCCCTCGTCGTCGTAGAGGGTGGACCCCTGCGCCCGCACGATGTTGACCATCTCGGCCTCCGGCTTGGCCGGAGGGGCGAAGCCATGGAGGAAGGCGTGGTGATCCATGAGATTCGGCTCCTTAGGTAGGCGACGGTGAGAAGTCGGCTAAGAGTATGCGCGGATTGTTCTCAAGCGTCTCGTGTCGCGGCGTTGTCACTCCCGCTCTTGTTCGCTCCGCTCACGGGCCACGGCCTCGCTGTGCGCGTTGCGGGAACCCCGATGAGGACGGGTCTATCCGCTCGGCCTCTAACCGTCTAGTCGTTGTCGGTGATGGTTGTTGTGGCTGATTCGGGGGCGGCGATTTGGTAGCCGCCGGATGGTTGGAGGGTGAGGGTCAGATCGGTGTCGGGTTCGTCGATGTCGTCGTTGTCGGTGCCGATGCGCACCAGGGTGCGGGCGCGGCGGATCTGGACGGTTTTGGCGCCGGTTGAGGCGGCGGCTGCGTCGCCTCCGTTTTGGGTGAGCGTGTAGCGCACCGCTATGGTCCAGTCGGGCGCCGGTTGGGCGGTGATGAGGAAGACGGCCGCTTGGCCCTCGGCGACTGGGGGGCCTGCTGTGACGGTGAGCGTCGGCGTCTCGGGCGGGGTTTTTGTGCCTTGGGGTCCGGTGGGGATGCGCTGGGCGCGCACGAGCAGGCTGGCGGCCTGCTCGCGGGTGAGGGGCTGGTAGGGGCAGTAGCGGTTGCGGGCGGCGTCGCAGCCGTAGGTGACGCCGTAGCGGTGCAGCGCGGCGACCGCTTCGGCGTGGACGTCGCCGGGGTCGAGGTCTGTGAAGGCGACGGGGTCGGGGGCGGTGAGCTGGTGGGCGCGCGCGAGCAGGGAGGCGGCCTCGGCTCGGTTGATGGGCTGGTGGGGGCAGTATCGGCCTGCGGCGCAGCCGTGGGTGATCCGGAGCTGGGAGAGGCGCTGGACGTGGGCGGCCCACCACATGGCGGGGTCCACGTCGGTGAAGCGGGTTCTGGTGACGGGTGCGGGTTCGGCGCGGTCGACGGCGCGCACGATCATCACCGCCACCTGCCAGCGGGGCATCGCGTCACCGGGGCACAGCATCGCGGTGTTGCAGCCGACCCCGTTGAGCCAGCCCATCGCGTGGGCGTGGCCCATCTCGGCGCGAAGGGCGTCTGAGACCTCGTCGAGGTCGTCGAACGCCTCGGGCGCCAACACCGGCCCCGGCTCGGGCTCGTCCTGCGGCGGCGGGCCCGGCGGGCCGGGCGGCCCCGGAGGCGGCGGTCCGGGGGGAGGCCCGGGCGGCGGTCCGGGCGGGGGTCCGGGGGGCGGGCCGGGCGGGGGCGGGTTGGTGGTGTCGTTGTCGGTGATGGTGCGGGTGTGGATGAGCGGTTCGTTGCGGGCGTATTGGGTGCTGCTGAGCAGCGTCACGACGATGGTTTCGTTGGTTTCTTGTGTGTTGTCGTTGATGATGGCGATGGGGATGGTCGCCGACGTCGCCCCGGCGTTGACGCTCAGCGTGCGGCTGGTGCCGGATCCTCCGCTGATGGTGTAGTCCGCGCCGAGCGCGGCGGTGCCCGTGAGCTCGTATTTGAGGGTGATGGCGCCCGAGGGCACGGGGCTGAAGTTCACTGCGAGGTTCGTCGTCCCCGACGCCTCGCCCACGGTCGACGCCGCCGCCGCGAAGCTCGCGATCGGCGTCGGCGGCGGCGGCGGCGGGGGGTTTGTGGTGTCGTTGTCGGTGATGGTGCGGGTGTGCACGCGGTGGGCAGCGCCGGTGAGGGTGTATCCCGAGCCGGTGTTGAGGGTCACAACAATCGTCTCAGAGCTTTCCACGGTGTTGTCGTTGGTGACGGCGACGGGGATGTTCACGATGCTCTGGTTGGCTGAGACCGAGACGGTGCCGTTGTTGGAGGTGACGCCGCTGATTGTGTAGTCGCTGCCGCGCGTCGCCGTCCCGGAGAGCGTGTAGTTGACGGTGATGCCCGCGGCGGGCGCCGGGTTGAGATCCAGCCGGAGGTTGCGGGTGCCGGAACCTTCCCCCACGGTGGACGAGGCCGCATGAAACGACGCGACCGGCGTCGGCGGCGGCGGCGGGGGGGCGGCGCCGGCGACTTTGAACACCGGCGACAGGCCGTAGAGGGGGCGCTGCTGGGTGCGGGGGCTGTGGGCCTGGTGCATGAACGCCCAGGTCGTCTCGTGCGAGGCGGCGCGCGAGACGTTGGGGCTGTTGCCCAGCGGGTAGTCGTAGGCCTCGCAGGCGTTGCCGGTGCCCGTCCACGCCTGCTGGGCCTGGCCGGGGCTGTTCGGGTTGCTGGGGGTGCCGTCCTCGCTGCGCGGGTCGGCGAGGTCCCAGCCCGTCGTGACGCCGCTGCCGCTGCGCAGCGCCTGGTCGCACAGGTCGGCGTAGTTGTTGGCGAGGATGTCGCCGTTGAGCCAGTAGATGGGCGTGCCCACCGCGGCGTCTCCGACGCTTCCGGCCGCGGAGCCGTCCGTCCACCCGCCCGAGGGCACATGCTGGGTGTGCTCCGCGGCCATGGCAGTGTGCACCCGCGCCGTCGTGCCCGTTGTGCCCGCAGAGCTGCGCGTCGAGGCGAACACCTGGAAGAACCCCGCGTAGGGGACGACGTCGGCGTGCCCCATCGTTGCCGCGACGTCGCGGATGAAGGCGTCGTAGTCGGCGATGTCGGCCGACGTGGCGTCGCGCGTCGTCGAGGAGCGGAACAGCAGCCGGAAGTCGTCGCCCGCGACCAGCGCCGAGGGCTTGAGCGCCCAGCCGGCCGGCACCGTGACGTCGCCCATCTCGTCGTCCACCAGCACGACGCCGACGGGGCCGCCGGAGACCGTCCCCAGCGTCACGCCAGTGCCCGCTGGTGTGCGGCTGCCGGTTCCGTAGGCGATGACGACGTAGGGCTGGGTGCGGGCGCCGTTGTTGACCGGCGTCAGCCGCAGCGTCGCGCTCGACGCGCCCGCCGCGAGGCGCAGCGCCGGATCCTGCGCGCTGTGCGGATTCGACGTCAGCAGCGTCACCCCCGCCTGCTGCGACGGCTGCAGCGCGAGGGTGTAGTCCGTCGCCGCGGTTGCGCCCTGCACGGTGAGCGGCACGGTGACCGTCTCCGCGCCGGTCAGCGCCCGCCCCAGCGTGATGGTGATCGTGCGGTAGCCCGTCGCTCCGCTCGCTGCCTCGACGGCGTTGCCGTCGGCGTCGCCGCCGGAGGCGGACATGGTGACGGTCACCGGCGTCGCCGGGGCGGTGTCGTCGTCGGTCAGGGTGATGGTGGCGGAGCTGACGGTGGCGCCGCCGTGCGTGCCCGAGACCGTGACCGTCTCGTCGTTCTCGTCGACGCCGTTGTCGGTGGGGGTGAGCGTGAACATGCCGGTGCCGGTCTGCGCGCCGGCGGCGATGGCGATGTTGAAGGTGGCGGGCTGCGCGGTGAAGCCGACGACGCCCTGGCCGCCGGAGCCGGCGACGGACGCGGCGACGGTCTGCGCGGCGCCCCAGCGCGTGGTCCCGCCGACCGTCGCGGTGACGGTGATCGTGGTGGCGCCGTCGCCTTCGCCCACGGACGTGTCGTCGACGCTCAACGCGACGGTTGTGGGCGCGGGGTCGTCGTCGGTGATCGTGACGGTCGTGCGCGCGGTCGCGCCGGGGCTGTAGCCGGAGCCGCCGCTGATGTCGACGACGATGGTTTCCGAGCCTTCGTGGAGCGCGTCGTCGGTGATGGTCACCGTGATGCTGGCGGAGGTGGCCCCCGCGGCGATGCTCACGCTGCTTGCCGGGCTGACGCCGTAGTCGGCGGAGGCGGCCGTGCCCGAGCTGTGCGCGGCGTAGGCGATGCTCAGCCCGCCCGACGGCGCCGCGGCGGACAGGTTCACCGGGATCGTGACCGTGCGGTTCCCGGCCGCCTCTCCGCCGCTGTAGGCGGCGGCGCCGAAGCTGGCGGTGATCGCGGCGGGGGCGGTGCTCGCAATGGTGAACGTCGACGGTGAGCCGCTCACCGAGAAGGGGCCGCCCGAGCCGGTGCTGGTGTGCCCGGAGCGCAGGCTGATCCCGGCGGTCTCTCCCGACTCGGGGTGGATCGTGTCGGTCTGGGCGTTGATGCGGATGGTGGCGTTGCGCACGCCGCTGCCGCCGGTGATGGTCAGGCTCGGTGCAGTCCCGCCCAGGCCGGCGCAGGTCACGCCTGTGCCGTGGCAGGTGATCGTGTAGTCCGAGCCCCGGGTGGCGCTGCCCGCGGGGGCGAAGTTCACCGTGACCGTCTCGCCCGACAACAGGCTGCGGCCCGGATCGACGGTGTAGTCGCGGCTCGATCCCTCGCTCACGCTTGCGCCGCCGCCAGACACCGACACGGTCATGGCGTCGTTGTCGGTGACTGTCACCGACGCCTCGGCGGCGGTGGCGCTCACCGTGTAGCCGGCGTTGTTCAACACCCTCGCCGATACCTCGGCGTCGGCCTCGTCGCTGTTGTCGCCGGCAGTGGCCACCGTGAGCGTCTTGGAGGTGTCGCCCGCCGCGAACGCCACCATCTGCTCCCCGACGACGGGCACCATGTCGCGCCCGGAGTTCTGCGAGACCCACAACCGCACTGTTATCGCGTTGGGCGGCGCGGGGTCGGCGCTCACGGTGAAGCTCAAAGCGGTGCCCTCAGCCACCGACGTCTGCGATGTGGTCACCGAGACGACAGGGTCGCTGGCCCGCACGAACACCGGCGACAACCCGTAGAAGCTGCGCGTGGCGGTGTTGGCGGCCGTCTGGGTGCTGCCCAGCGGCGCCCGGCCGCTGCCGCTGTCGTTGAGATAGCCGACCGTGACGTTCGTCGAGCCCAGCGGATTGGCCGACCGCGCCCCCGCGGCGGTGGATCCGGTGAAATAGCCGTTGCTGTCGACCGACACCACGGTGCCGGACTCGTTGCGGGGCACGCTCTGCGAAGACGGCGTCTCGGTGTCGATCCACTCGCCGCGGAACTGGCTGTTGTCCACCGCGACCCGCTTGGTGGTGTCTCCGGTCTCGCCCAGCCAATAGAACGGCATCGCCGCAGATCCCGCCACGTTCGCGTGGTCCCTCAGATGCACGCCCGAGGTGGACCCCACAACGGTGAAGAACCCCGCATAGGGAACAACCGCAGTGTGCCCCTGCGCGAGCAGACCGCGGATGAACGCGTCATATTCGGCGATGTCTCCCGACGAGGCGTCGCGTTTGGCCGACGACACGAACACCAGCCGGAACCTCGGCTCGCCCTGATTCTGCACACCGCTGGGCGACAGCGCCCAAGACTGCGGCACCACAATGTCGCCGGTCTCGTTGTCGGTGATCACCCAGCCCACCGGCCCATCCGCCGGCGCCGCGAAATCCACGCCCGCGCCCGACGGCGCCCGCGCCCCGGCGCCGTAGCGCACCAGCACATAGGGCTGCGTGCGGGTGCTGTCGTCAACCGCGGTGAACCGCAGCACCGCGGTCTCAGCGCCAGTGCCCAAAGTCACCTTGGGCGCCTGGACGCTGTCAGAGCCCGATACAGACAGCGCCACACCGGTCTGCGACGACGGCTGCAACCCCAGCGCGTAATCGGACCCAGCCGCCGCTCCCACCACATCCAGCGGCACCGTCACCGACTCGCCCGCCACCAAAGCCCGTGACAAGGTCAGCGTCACGTCGGTGGTGCCGCCGCTCTCAGCCACCGCACCCGCGGGCGCAGTCATCGTCAGCGTGGTCGCGTCGTCGTCGGTCAGCGTGATCGACGCATCGGTGAACGCCGCGATGTCCGCTCCCGTGCCCGACACCGTGACCGTCTCGTCGAACTCGTCCACACTGTCGGCGGTCGGCGTCAGCGTGAACGTCGTCGTTGCGGTGCGGTCACCCGGCGCCAGCATGATCGCCATCGGCGCCGAAGCCGTGAAGTCCACCGCATCCGCGTTGCCCGAACCCGTCACGCTCACGTTCACCGTGCGCGCCGTGCCGTAGCGGGTAGCGCCGTTCACCGTCGCGGTCACCGTTATCGTCTGAGCCCCGTCGGCCTCGCCGATCATCTCGTCGCTCACCGACAGGGTCACCCCCGGCGGCTCGGCGTCGTCGTTGGTCAACGTCACGCTCGCACCGTTGACCGTCACCCCCGACAACGTGCCGCTGAGCACCGCCGAGCCGTCCTGTTCGTTCCAGATGTTGTTGTCGGGAGTCAGCGTGAAACTGTCGCTGCCCGACGACGTCTGCTGCTCCGCGGAGATCACCACATTGAACGTCGACACCTGGGTGAACCCCACCGCGCCCGCCGCGTTGTGGCCCGCCACCGACACCGCCACCGTCTTGTCTGTCCCGAACCGGGTCGAGCCCTGCACCGTCGCAGTCACCGCGATACTCCGAGCGCCGCCGTTCTCGCTGACCGCCGTCGGGTTGACGCTCAAAGAGACCGCCGTCGGCGCGGCGTCGTCGTCTTGCAGCACGATCTCGTCCGGGTTGATCGTCGTCGCGGTGTCGCCGCCGATGCTGCCGGCCACCGCGACCAGGTTGGTCACCTCGTCGACGATGTCGTCGTCGGGCGTGAGCGTGAACATCCCCTCAGCCGACTGCGCCCCGGCGCCGATGGTGATCGTGAACGCGCTCACCGCCGCCATGTCCACATAGTTGAAGCCGGTCCTGTCGGCGAGCGGGGTGGCCGTCACCGCGACCGCCTTGGCGACTCCGAAGCGGGTCGCGCCCTGCACCGTCGCCGTGACCGTGATCGCCGTCGCGCCGTCGCTCTCCCGGACGAAATCGTCGTCCACGCTCAGCGTGATCGCCGTCGGCGGATCGTCGTCATCGGTGACCGTCACCGCCACGCCGGCGATGGTCGGCGTCGATGGCGTGTAACGGACGCCGTCGCCGTTGCCCGAGGTGATCGCGTTGGTGATCGTGCCGGAGCGCTCATCGCCGGGGTTGTCGATGACGTCCTGGTGGCCGCGCACCGTCACGGTCTGGGCCGTGGCCCAGTTCCCCGACGTGCCCGACGTGAACACCAGATCCACCGACGAGCCCCACGTCGAGCCGCCGTCGTCGCTGACCCGCGTGCCCGCCGGCGCCGTGGCCGTGACCGTGATGTTGGCGATGGGCTGCGTGGCCAGCGCGACCGTGTAGTCGTCGGTGTCGCTCTGGTCCTCGTTGACCGTCAACGGGCCGCCGACGACCGTCACCGCCGCGGTGTCGTCGTCGTCGACGCGCACGCTCACGTTCGCCACGTTGGTGCTGGTGGTGTACTTGCCGTTCGTGTCGCCCTGCGTCACCGCCTGGGTGATCGTCACGTCGCGGCGGTCGTTGGCGTTGTCGATGTCGTCGTTCACGCCGCGCACCGTCACCGTCTGGGCCGTGTTCCAGTTGCCCGTCGTGAACGTCAGCGTCAGCGTGCCCTGATTCGTCTGCCCGCCCCCACTCAGCAGCGCCGCCGACGCCGCCCCGCTCGTGAGCGTGACCTCCACGTTCGTCAGCGGCTGCGTGTTCAGCGCCACCGTGTAGGTGTCCGTGCCGCCGTTCTCGGCGACGACCGTCGTGCCGCCCGACTGCGCGACGGTGACCCCGGCCGTGTCGTTGTCGTTGATCGTGATCGCGACGCTGTCCGCCGAGCCCGCGACGACGCCCGCCGGCAGCGCCCCGAACTCCAGCACCAGCGTCTCCGCGTCCTCGTCGATGTCGTCGTCGACCGCGGTGAAGGTCAGCGTCCCGCTGCTGGAGCCGCCCGCGATGGCGACGCTGCCGCCGCCAGACAGCGAGAAATCCCCAGCCGACGCCGTCGGGCTGCCGCTCGTGCGCATCCGCACCGGAACCGACAGGTTCGCGTCCGCGTTCTTGCTCAGCGTCACCGTGACCGTCAGCGTGGAGCCCTCGGTCACCGTCCCGCTCGCCGAGACGCTCAGCTCCGCCGTCGCCCCCTCCACGGTGAAGACCGGCGACAGGCCGTACATGGGCCGCGTCTGCGTGTTCGCCGCCGCCGCGTCGTGCCAGAGGCTGCCGGCGCTGTCGACAGCGCCGTGCGAGACCGTGCTGGCTCCCAGCGGATGGTTCCACGCCTCGCAGGCGTTGCCCGAACCCGTCCACGGCTGTTGCGCCTGGCCGGGGCTGTCGGGGTTGTTTTGCGTGCCGTCCTCGCTGCGCGGGTCGGCACGGTCGAAGCCGTTGCTGATGCCGGGGGTGCTCGTCCAGTTGAGGTCACACAAGTCTGCGTAGTTGTTGGCGAGGATCGGGCCGTTGAGCCAATAGATGCGCGTTCGCGCCGTGTTGCGCGTGCTCCGCGCCGACCCGTCCGCCCACACGTCGCCCGCCTGATCGTGGTGGTCGTTGTGTTCCCCGGTCGTGACCAGTCCATTGTGGAAGCGCGCCGTCGCGCCCGTGCTGCCGCTGGAGCTGCGCGTGCTCGCGAACACCTTGAAGAAGCCCGCGTAGGGCAAGACGTCCGCGTGGCCGCCCGCCGCCAGCACCCCGCGAACGAAGGCGTCGTAGACGGCGATGTCCCCCGAGGTGGCGTCGCGCCCCGACGAGGTGCGGAACAGCAGCCGGAAATCGTCGCCCGGCCCTACGCCCGACGGCACCAGCCCCCACGACGACGGCACCTCGACATCGCCCGTCTCATCATCCACCAGCACGATCCCGACCGGCCCGCCGGTCACATCGCCCAGCGCCACGTTGACGCCCGAGGGCGCGCGGCTGCCCGTCCCGTACGCGACGACCGCGTAGGGCTGCTCGCGGTCGCTGTCGTTGACCGGCCGCAGCCGCAGCGTCGCCGAGGTGCCGCCGGACACGAACCGCAGCGCCGGGTCCTGCGCCGTGTGGGTCGCGCCCGAGTTCAACAGCGTCACGCCCGTCTGCGTCCCCGGCTGCAGATCAAAGGTGTAGTCGTCCGCGACCGTCGCGCCCACCACCGTCAGCGGCACCGTCACCGTCTCCGCGCCGGTCAGCGCCCGGCCCAGCGCGACCGTGATCGTCCGGTAGCCGGTCGTGCCCGCGCCGTTCTCCACCGCGTTGCCGTCTGAGTCGCCGTCGGAGGCGGACATCGTCACGGTCACCGGCACCGCCGTCTCGTCGTCGTCCGCGGTGACGGCGAAGTCGGCGTTGTGGCTCGACGAATAGCCGCCGCCGGTCGGCGCGTGGGTGAGCGTGACCGTCTCGTTGGCGGCGTTCAGGTCCTGGCCCGCGGTGACGGTGACCTCTTGCGCGATGTACCAGTCAGACGTCGTGAACGTCAGCGTGTTCTGGTCGCTCGCCATCGAGGGGTCGGTGTCGACGGTGATGCCGGAGCCCGCGCCGGTGATCGTCACCGTCACCGTGCCCGTCGGCGCGGTCGCCGGGCGGACGGTGTAGGTGGCCGTGGCGCCCTCGTCCAGCGTCAGGCCGGTGGCGGCCGGCGGGGCGAACAGCAGCCCCTGCGCGTGGTCGTCGTCCGCGATGGTGATGGTGGCGGCGCGCGGGTCGCCAAGGTCCGTGTTCGCGGTCACGCCGCCGCTGCCCTTTTGGAGCGTCGCGGTGAACGTCTCGTCGGGCTCGGCTGCGCCGTCGCCGGTGATCGGGATGCTGAACGTTGCGGTGTCTGCCCCGGCCGCGATCGTCGCCGTCAGCGCGTCGCTGTCGAAGTCGGCGCCGGCGCCGCCGCTGGAGCCCGTCGCCGTGCCGTCGGCCAAGGCGAGCCTGACGTTCACCGCGTCGGGCGCGGCCGCGCTCAAGTTGACGGTGACCGCGACGGCGCCGGCGCTCTCCAACGCCGTGTACGACGCCTGCCCGAGCGTGAGATCGGCGCGATCGTTGTCGTGGATGGTGACGATTGCGTTGCTCATTGGCAGGTCTACGGTGTAGCCAGACGACGCAGTGAGCACCAGCCGGAAACTCTCATTCTTCTCAAAGACGCTGTCGTCGGTGATCATGATGTCGATCGTGCCGCTCGTCGCGCCGGCGTCGATGGTGAACGAGCCCGAGGGCGCGGTGAAGTCCGATCCGCTCGTCGCCTCGAGTCCCGGCTGCCCGCTCGACGAGTCCGCGACCGTGTAAGTCACCGCGAGGTTGGCGCTCGGCGCCGGATCGGCATTCACGGTCACCGAGACCGTGCCGTCGTCCTCGTCAGACCGGAACGCAGCGCCTGTGAACCCCAGCTGCGGCAGCGCCGCCTGCGCCGCCACCTTGAACACCGGCGACAACCCGAACAGCGGCCGCTGCTGCGTGTTGGCCGCGGCGGCCTGGTGCAGCAGCGTCTGCCCGCCGCCGCTGTCGGCGGACCCGTGAGACACCGTGGCGGCCCCCAGGGGGTGGTTGAATGCCTCGCAGGCGTTGCCCGTGCCCGTCCAGGGCGAATAGGGCCGATAGTTGGTCGTCCCCGGCGGGACGTTGCGCTCCCCGTCCTCGCTGCGGGGGTCGTCAGCATCAAAGCCGCTCCTGACGCCGCTGCCGGACCCCGACCAGCCCAAATCGCACATGTCGGCATAGTTGTTGGCCAAGATCGCGCCGCCCAGCCAATAGACAGGCACCCCGACGGTGGTGCTGCCGACGCTCGACGCCGCCGAGCCGTCGGTCCATCCGTTCGAGGGCACGTGGCCGGTGTGTTCCGCCGCCATGGCGTTGTGCACGCGCGCCGTCGTGCCCGCCGAGCCCGAACTGCTGCGCGTCGAGCCGAACACCTTGAAAAAGCCCGCATAGGGCAAGACGTCCGCGTGGCCGCCCGTCGCCAGCACGTTGCGCACGAACGCGTCATAGTCGGCGATGTCCGACGATGTCGCGTCGCGCGCCGCCGAGGTGCGAAACAGCAGCCGGAAGTCGTCGCCCGCGCTCAAACCCGACGGCGCAAGCGGCCAATCCGCCGGCACCTCGACGTCGCCGGTCTCATTGTCCTGCAGCACGACGCCGATGGGCCCGCCCGCGAGCGCACCCACCGTCACCCCGCTGCCGCTCGGCGCGAGGTCCGCCGTCCCATAGTCAACGACGAGGTAGGGCTGAGTGCGTGTACTGTTCTCGCGGAAGTTGATCCTCAACTCCGCCGACGTCCCGCTCCCCGCGAACTGCACCGCCGGGTTCTGACGCGTGTGCGTTCCGCCCGAATCGACGAGCGAAACCCCCGGCGCCGTTGTCGAATCAACCAAACCGTAGTCATCGGCCACGGTCGCGCCCTTGAACGACAGCGGCACCGTCACCGACTGGCCCTGCGCCAGCGCGCGGCTGACAGTCACCGTGAGCCTGGGGCCGGCCGCGCCCTCGACCGCGACCGCAGCAGAGGCGGAGATCGTGACGTCGACGGTCGGTGGCGGTCCCGTGTCGGTGTCGGTCACCGTGACCGTCGCCGTCGACGCGCCGCCCAGCGTCGCGTCGACCGGGTCGCTGAGCACGACCGTGAACGTCTCCGCGCTCTCGCTCACACCGTCCGCCGTGATAGCGACGGTGAACGTCTTCGACGCCTCGCTCGCGGCGAACTGCACCGTCCCCGTCGCCGACGTGTAATCACCCGGATGCGACGCCCCGCCCGCGCCCGTCCCGTCCGCCGTCGTCCACGCCACCGACGACGGCACCAGCGTCGCCCCCGTCCTCGTCACCGTCAGCTCCGCCGCGCCCCCCGACTCCGAAGCGCTGACCGCAGCCGGGCTGAACTGCAAGGAGGGCCTGTCCGCGGCGTCGGTGATCGTGCCGACGGCGCTGGCCTTGCGAACATCGACACTTTGCGATCCGGCGCCGGTGAGCTGCACGGTGAAATAGTGGTCACCCTCGTAGGTGCTGTCCTGAGTGGTGGGGACGGTGAAGGTGGCAGACTTCTGATTCGCGGCGATGGTGACACTGCCGGCGCCTGTGTAGTCGTTGGTGTAGTCAGCGCCGGAGCCGCCCGCCGCGCCGGTGGCGATGCTGTAGGCGGGGTCTCCGGTGATGCCGCGTCCGTTGCTGAGAGTGTACGTCACGGTTGTCGCTGATGTCTCCGCGACCGGGCGAGACACTGTGAAGGTGATCGAGTTGCCCTCGGTCGCCTCCCCTCCCTCGATGCTCACCTCGCCCACAACCGTGAACAGGCCGGAGAGTGCGTACATGGGGCGCATTTGGCTGCTGGGGAAGGAATGACAAAAGCCCTGTCCGGGGTTTTCGCCGCTGAACGGCTCAGGTCCCAGCGGATTGAAATGATATCGATCGTTCGCGTTCAGGTATCCGACAGAGACTCTCGATCCGCCCAAGTGTGGATATTCTGGGTAGCCTTGGGAGCCCCAACTGCAAGTCCAAAAGCCGCCATAATCCCGCAGTCTCCCTGTATAGCCAGTCCCGGTCCAGTAGCCGTCCGAGTCAATGGTGGCCGCTGTTCCGTCGGCATGGCGCGGATTCGCTTCGTCATCCCAGGTGTTATCGGTGAAGTCGGCGTTGTCGTCAGCGACCTTGCTGCCGCCGACCCAGTAGATGGGGACGTTCGGGTGCTCACTGTTGTCATTGTCGAACCGCGCGTGATCGTATGCAAGTGCCGCGGCCTCGCCTACGACCCTGAAGGAGTCGGCGTAGGGGACCATGGCGGTGACTCCCCCGTTCACCAGGTCGTTCCCTGTTATCTCGGCGCGCACAAAGGCGTCATACGTGGAGATGTCACCGCTCGTTGCGGCCGTTTCCTGACTCGTCACGTAGATCAGGCGGAACTGGTCGCCCGGGGCGTTCAGTCCACTGGGGATGAACGCCCAGTCCAGGGCGACTTCATGGCCGACTGTCTCAGGCTCCTCATCGTCGGTGATGCCGAACCACGCTTCACCGTCGACCGGGGAGGCCGCGATGCCGCCGCCCAGGTTGCTGTCGACAGGGGCTCTGCTCAGCGGCTGGTCCGTGTCCTCGTCGAACACGCGGAAATTGTCGGGAAAGGTGATGGCGAAGGCCTCGTCATAGTGCTCGCCGTCGTCGAAACCCTCGCGGGCATGGACGACGATCGTGGCGGTCTGCGCGCCGGTGCCCCGGAACTCGATGTAGCGGAAGCCGATGTGATTCGGCGTGTAGCGGTTGGAGTGCTCATAGGTCACGCCGGTGCCGGTGGCGGTCATGACGACATCGTTGTGGATCGGCGGCCAGGCGACGTTCGCGCTCGCGCGCGGCCCGCGGACGCTCTCCACGGTGGTGCGGCGAGGGTCAAGATCACGCGGCAGAGCAGGATCGCCGTCTTCGCTGTCCGGCGGATCCGCTTCCAGTGCCGGGGCGTTGCCATTGGCCACGGCCTCGACGCGGAGGGGCACGCGAACATACTCGCCATCCACCAGGGCACGGCTCAGCGAGATGGTGAGGGTGCGGTCGACGCGCGCGGCGTCACCCTCGACCATGATGCGCGAGATGTTCCCACTGGTGGACGAGTTGCCCGGGTCGCGCACGCCCGCGCCAGCCATCGTGACCGTGGTGGCATCGTCGTCCAGCACGTTCACCTCGTGGGTGACGTTGGGCAGGCCGGCATAGGTGGTGTCGCCGCTGAAGGCGTGGGTCACGGTCAGCGTCCGCCGCGGCTCGTCCGTGCTGTTGCCCGTGGGGCGCACCGTCACCGTTTGCGGCATCGCATGGTTGCCGCTGTTGAACGTGAGAGTGCCGCCGGCCTGCACCGATCCGCCTGATGCGATCGTGGTGGTGACGGTGACGGCGTTCGACGGCGCCGTGTTCAACTGAAGGGTGTAGCTGTAATCCTTGCCCTCCGTGACCACGCGCAACTCGGGGTCTTCGTTCTCGATGATCGTGAGGCCGGGCACCGCCTCGGCGAGGGTGACGGACTGGAAGCGCTGGCCGGGGTCGCCCTGGGGGCGGCCGGGGCAGCCGTGCGCGGCGCAGACCCCGCCGGCGAGGTTCGAGCGGTGGAAATTGGCGCGCCAGGGCTGGTCGAACGGCGGCATCCCGATCTGCAGCGTTTGACTGTCATCGTCGCTGTCGGAGAGCGCGGTGACCTCGATCACGCCCTCCTGCACGCCCGCGCCGGCGAGGGTGACGAGCCCCTTCGTTGCGTCGTCGGAGTCGGCGTAGGTGACGCCGGTCTGCCCGCTTTGCGCGGCAAGAGTGAAGTTCGTGCCCAGGTCTGCGCCGATGAAGGTCAGCAGCGCCGTGACCTCCTCGCCCGCGACCAGCGCGCGGTCGAGCTTGACCAGGACCGTGGCCTTGTCCGTGTTGCCCTCGGTGGCTTCGTTGTCGGCAGGCGCAGTAGGGAGCAAGCGGACGCGAGTCGGCTCATCGTCGTTGGTGACGATGACGGGCAGGTCCGGGATGGCGATGTTGCTGTAGACGGCGGCGTTGCCGGAAGTGGCGTCGGTGAAATTGTTGCCATTGGACGCGTTGCCCTGAAGGACGCGGAACTTGAGGTTGCCCGTGATCGTCCCGCCCGGGCTGTCGACAGCGTTGTCGGTGGAAATGACGGTGAAATCCTGGGGGCCCGTTGTGCCCGATGCCCAGTAGCCAACGAGGTACTCGGCCCGCACATTGTTGTGGCCTGCTTCACCGTGGGGCGGGTAGTCGGGGGAGAGCGAACTGTTAATCCGCGCAAAGGGACGCATGGCGGTCGCACTCGTCGCCACACCCGTTTCGGTGTAGGCGACAACGACGACGTCCGTCGTGGGCGCGGTCATGATGTTGATGCTGAACGTGGCGCGGCGGTCGCGTCCGTCGCCGTTGGCGGAGACCTCCATGACGGACACCGCGCTGGCGCCGGGGATGGTGACCGTCGCGCCCGTGCCGGAGAGGGTCGTGTCCGCCTGAGGCTCCGTGATCGTCACCGTCCACTCACCCAACACCGTGCCACCCGAACAGTCAGCGGTGGTGCAGAGGCGTACGCCGAAGGTCTCGTCGCCGGCGCCGTCAGAGTCGCTGTTCGCCGTCACCTCGAAGCGGATGCGCCTGTAGACGCTGTCGGGGTAGGCGCGCGGGCCGTCGGCGTCGGGGGTGACGCTCAGCGCCTGGCCGCGCAGGTTGTTGGTGGTGATCGCGACGTCGCCCGCCTCGGCGCTGAAGGAGCCCGCCACGCTGGCGTGCAGGTAGTACTCCGGCCGCGTCGCGACGTTGCTGATCTGGAAAACGCGGGTCTGGCCCTCGACAATCGTGTCGCGATGCAGAACCGCCTGCGAGGCGACCTGCTGCGCCTCAGCCTCGGCCGGACCCAGCAACCCCCCTGGATCCGACAACAACGGCACCGGCGCCACCGACAGCACCGACCCCACCAGCGCCGCCGACACCGCAACAATCAGTAGCCGCACCGCCCGATGCCGCACTAGGCGACCCGCCCGACAGCAGGCAGCCCCGCCCTAGCTGACATCCGAGGGGGGGGGGGGGGGGGAGCGAAATGCGCACCGACGCGCGACGCGAGCAGCATGGCCTGCACCAGCGCTCGCCTCAGGACGCTCACCGCCATCAGTGCCCCCTAGCCTCAGTCCTTCACGTCGTGTCTGCTAGGGCCGAGCCAAGCCAGGCCCGACCCAACCCGCAATCATACTCCCCAACCCCCGGTGGAGGTCACCACCCCTTGGGCTATGAGCATGCGCGGATTGCTCCCAAGCGTCTCGCAGCGCGGCATTGGAACTATTCGTCCATAGGCCGAGCCGACGGGTGTGGATCAGCTGTTGGCGCGGCAAGGTGTCGGTGTGGGCCGTGGGCACTGCAAGTAGCCAGTGTCACATCCGGGTGACAAGATGGCGGACATGACCGAGACCTCCCCCTCTGATTCCGCCAGTGCGGCCGAGCACACGGTGAGGGCCCGCCCCGCCCGCACCAAGCCGGGCCTGCTGGGCGCAGTGATCGCGCTGCTCGGCCTAATCGTGCTTGGCACCGGGATCGTCGGCGTGATCGCAGTGGCGTGGCCGCTGGTGTTCCTCATCCCGGTAGGCGCGATCACCTTCGCCTTCTCCTGGCCCGGCCAGTACCTGGTGCAGCCCAACGAGGCCCTGGTGCTGATCCTGTTCGGCCGCTACAAGGGCACGGTGGAGTCGCCGGGCTGGCATCTGGCCAACCCGTTCACCCGCATGGAGTCTCGCAAGGTGTCGCTGCGGGTGCACAACTTCACCACCAGCGTCTCCAAGGTCAACGACGCCGAGGGCAACCCCATCGAGATCTCCGCGGTGGTGGTGTGGCGGGTGGTCGACACTGCGGCCGCGGTGTTCGAGGTGGACGACTTCGAGGACTTCGTCCACGTACAGAGCGAGACCGCCATCCGCCATCTCGGCACCCAGTACCCCTACGACGACTTCGAGGGCGACCGGGTGTCGCTGCGCTCCGATCCCGACACCGTGGCGGCCACGCTCCACGCCGAGGTGCAGGACCGCCTCGACCGGGCCGGGGTGGAAGTGATCGAGACCCGGCTGAACCATCTGGCCTACGCCACCGAGATCGCCGAGGCCATGCTGCGGCGCCAGCAGGCCGCCGCGGTGGTGGCCGCCCGGCGCACCATCGTGGAGGGCGCGGTCGGCATGGTGGAGGACGCCCTCGAATTGCTGGCCCAGCGCTCGGTGGTCGACCTCGACGAGCAGGCCAAGGCCTCGATGGTGGCCAACCTGCTGGTGGTCCTCACCAGCGAGCAGCAGACCACCCCCATCGTCAACACCGGATCGACCCACTAGAGGCGGAGGTGTGACTGCACCAACGCCGGGCGCGCCCGGTGGGGACTTCGACGCCTGCTTCGATGCTGGGCTCAAGCGGGGCAACCGCAACGCCAAGTGGACCAGACACGGCCCCGGCGCCCTGCCGGCGTGGATAGCCGAACACGACTTCCGGCCCCCGGCGGCGGTGACCGACGCCATGCAGTCCACCATCGACCGCGGCGACTTCGGCTACCACGACTTGGAGGACGACGTGGGCGCGGCGTTCGCCCGCTGGTCGGCGGCGCGCTACGGCTGGAGCCCCGACCCCGACCTGGTGCATACCTGTGTGGACGTGCTGCAAGGAGTGACCGCGGCGGTCACCGCGCTGGCCGAGCCCGGCGCCGGGGTGATCCTGACCCCGCCGATCTACCACATCTTCTTGCAGATCTGCCCCACCGCCCGACGCCCCCAGCTCGAATGGCTGATGCGCTACGACGCCGGCCTCGGCTGGACGCTCGACCCAGACGACCTCGAGGCCCTGGTCCGGCGCGAGCGGAGCGCCCGGGTGCTGCTGTGGTGCCACCCTCACAACCCCACCGGCTGGGTGGCCGGGCGGGCGGTGCTGGAGCGGATCGTGGAACTGGCCCACGCCTACGACTTCTACGTGGTGTCCGACGAGATCCACGCCGACGTTGTGCACCGCGACGCATCGTCGCGGTTCGTCCCCATGCTGTCGATCCCCGGAGCGGCCGAGCGGGTGGTGACCGTCACCTCCCCGGCCAAGACGTTCTCCATATCTGGGCTGCGCTGCGCGGTGACGGCCTACGCCGACCGCGGCCTGCGGCGGCGGGTGCGCAGCGCCCATCCGCCGCTGCTGCTCGGCCACGCGGCCCGCACCGGAATCGACGCCACCGTGGCGGCCTGGACCCACGGCGCCGCCTGGACCGACGGGCTGGTCGCCTACCTGACCGACCGGCGCGACCAACTGGCCGCCCGGCTGGCTGCGGAGGCGCCGGCGGTGCGGTTCCATCGGCCCGACTCCACCTTCCTGGCGTGGCTGGACACCTCGGCCTGCGACCTGGGCGACGCACCCGCGGCCCGGCTGCTGCGGCAGGCCGGCACAGCCGTTTCGGAGGGCGCCGACTTCGGCACCAACGGCGAGGGCCATGTGCGCCTCAACTTCGGCACATCCGCGACGGTGCTCGACGAGATCGTCGACCGTATTGCCCCGTCGCTGCGGCAATAGTGTGAGCGAAATGACCGGCAATCCGCAGCCGCTGGGGGGCAACGAGATGCCCCGCTTCGCGGGGATCGCCACCTTCATGAGGCTGCCGGGACGCTCGCATCCCGGTGAGCTCGATGCGGCCATCGTGGGAGTGCCGCTCGATATCGGCACGTCCAACCGTCCCGGCGCCCGCTTCGGACCCCGAGGCATCCGCGACGAGTCGGTGCTGATCCGCCCCTACAACATGGCCACCCGGGCCGCGCCGTTCGACAGCCTGCGCATCGACGACACCGGCGACGTGGCCACCAACCCCTACAACCTGCTCGACTCGGTGGCCCGCATCGAGGCCCACTTCGCCGAGCTGCTGTCCCACGGCGTGGTCACTGTGGCCCTCGGCGGCGACCACACCATCGTGCTGCCCATTCTGAGGGCCATGCGGGCCCGCCACGGGCCGGTCGGGCTGGTGCACGTGGACGCCCACACCGACATCAACGACGAGATGTTCGGCGAGCGCATCGCCCACGGCACCCCGTTCCGCCGGGCGGTGGAAGAGGGTCTGCTCGACTGCGGGCGGGTGGCGCAGATCGGGATGCGGGCCACCGGCTACGAGGCCGACGACTTCGACTGGTCGCGCCGGCAGGGATTCCGGGTGGTGCAGATCGAGGAGTGCTGGCACCGCTCGCTGGCCCCGCTGATGGAAGAAGTGCGCGAGCAGGTCGGAAGCGGTCCGGTGTACCTGAGCTTCGACATCGACGGCCTCGACCCTTCGTTCGCTCCCGGCACCGGCACCCCCGAGATCGGCGGGCTCACCACCCCCCAGGCTCTGGAGATCGTCCGCGGCTGCCGGGGCCTCGACCTCGTCGGCTGCGACATGGTGGAGGTGGCCCCCATCTACGACACCTCGGGGATGACCGCCCACATCGCCGCCGATCTCGTGTATGAGATGCTCTGCGTGCTCCCCGGCGTGCAGTACCAGGCCTGAGGGACCCTTCGAACGGTGAGGGGCCTCCGATGCTGGTAGAGCAGGTCGAGGGCAAATGGATCGAGGCTTTCGCGCGGACGTTCCGCCTCTGCGGGGTGACCGAGGGCGAAACCGCCGTGGTGCTGTCGGAGTCGCAGAGCCGCCCGGTCAACGTGCAGCTCGCCGACTTGGCCCTGCAGCGTCTCGGAGCGCGGGTCTTCCATCTGCGCCTGACCACGCCTCACCAGAAGGTGGTGGTGCCGGTGCGCTCCACCGGGGCGTCCGACGCCATCGACGGCCTGCAACCGGCGGTGGCCGCGCTGGCCGCGTCGTCGTTCGTGGCCGACTGCACCGTGGAGGGCTTGCTGCACGCCCCCGAGCTGGGCTCGATCCTCGGCGGCGGCGCCCGGGTGCTGATGGTGTCCAACGAGCATCCCGAGATTCTCGAGCGCCTCGTCCCCGACCCGGCGCTCAAGGCCCGGGTGCAGCAGGGCGCGGCCATGCTGGCGCAAGCCTCAGAGATGCGGGTCAGCTCCGCGGCCGGCACCGACTTGACCATCGACGTGTCTCAGGCCCCCGCGGCCGCAAGCTGGGGATGCACCGACGGTCCGGGCACCATCGCCCACTGGCCCGGCGGCCTGTGCCTGTGCTTCCCGGCCGCGGCCACGGTCAACGGCACGCTGGTGCTCGACGTCGGCGACGTGAACCTGACCTTCAAGCGCTACCTGGCCACCCCGGTGCGGATGAGCATCACCGACGACTACATCACCGACATCTCCGGCAACGGCGTCGACGCCGCCCTCACCGCCAGCTACCTCGAGGCCTGGGACGACCCCGACGCCTACGCCGTTTCCCACGTCGGGTGGGGCATGAACCCCCTGGCCCGCTGGGACGCCATGACCATGTACGACCGCACCCAGTTCAACGGGACCGAGCTGCGGGCCTTCGCGGGCAACTTCCTGTACTCCACCGGGGCCAACGAGACCGCCGGACGACACACCCTGGGCCATTTCGACCTGCCCATGCGCAACTGCACCGTCACCCTCGACGGCGCCCCGGCGGTGTCCAACGGCGTGGTCGCGTTCTGAGCGTCCACTCGTAGAGTCCGCCCGATTCTGAAGCACCGCCTCCGGTGTCCAACGGCGCGGTCGCGTTCTGAACGTCCACTCGTAGAGTCCGCACCGGTTTCGCCACACCGCGAGGAGCACGGATGAAGTTCGGCATTGCTTTCGCCAACACGGGCACGTTCACCAAGGGCAGGGGTGCGGCCCGGTTGGCCCAGGCGGCCGAGGCGGCCGGGTTCGACTCGCTGTGGACGGTAGAGCACATCCTCTATCCCGAGGGCTACGAGTCCGTCTACCCGTATGCGCCCAGCGGCAAGATGCCCGGCTCGGGCCACAACCCCATCCCGGACCCGCTGGTCTGGCTCGCCTACGCGGCCGCCGTCACCTCCAGCATCAGGCTGGCCACCGGCATCTCGCTGCTGCCCGAGCGTCATCCACTCACCTTCGCCAAGGAGGCAGCAACCCTCGACGTGCTTTCGGAGGGCCGGGTGACGCTCGGGGTGGGTATCGGCTGGCTGCGAGAGGAGTTCGACGCGCTGGGCGTGCCGTGGGAGCGCAGAGGCCCCCGCACCGAGGAGTACATGGAGGTCATGCGCCGGGTGTGGGCCGAAGACGACGTGACCTTCGACGGCGAGTTCGTGTCGTTCCGCCGGGCCAGCTCCAACCCCAAGCCGCCGGCAGGGCGGATCCCGATCCACATCGGGGGCCACAGCGAGGCCGCGGCCCGCCGGGCCGGGCGGATCGGCGACGGGCTCTTCGTGGCCGGAGACAACGCGGCCCACCTGCTTGAGGTGGCCCGACAGGCGGCTGCTGCCTGCGGCCGCGATCGGGCCGACCTGGAGATGTCGGCGGTGCATTCGGGGCTGTTGGGCGACGACCCCGCAGCGGCGGTCCAGGAGGCCGAGTCGTGGGGGGTCCACCGGCTGATGGTTCCCGCCACCGCCTACTACCGCAACACGGCCGAGGGCTTGGCCGCCTTCGGGGAATCGGTGATCGCGCCCCACTCCTGATCAGGCAGTCGCCCCGTTCTCACCCCGAACCCGGGCCGAATGCGGCGGTAGAGGCGTCTGGCCTCGCCGACCAGGACGGCAGTCGGCTCAGGCCGAAGTTGGCCCGAAGGCGGGGTGTTTGAGGCGCCGGGCCTCCGCCACCCGGAACTCGACGGTGCGCCGGAGGGCCTCGGCCAGCAGGGTCGAGCTGCGGCGGGCGGTGAACAGCTCGATGTCGGCGTCGGCGCCCGCGGCGGTCTCCACGTCGATGAGCACCACCCCGTCATCGACGCAGGCATGAACCCGCTCCACGGCCCGGCGGTAGGTGCGGTCCAGTGCGATCCCCACCCGCAGCAGCCCGGCCAGCACCCGCACCCGGCGGCGGTCGGGCTTGCTGAGCGCCATGTACTCGCGGTGCGACGACACCGGCCGGCTCTTGCGGTGGTAGCGAGCCGTCAGAGCGATCAGCTCCAACTCGTTCTCGCTGAAGCCGGCCAGGCGCTCACTGTGGCGTATCAGATAGTAGGAGTGCTTGTGGTGCGAGGAGTTGGCCACGAAGCGTCCGATGTTGTGGAGCAGCCCGGCGGCCTCCAGCAGCTCGCTGTCGGCGATGGTCAGGCCGTGGGCCGCCTCGGTCTCGTCGAATAGCTCCAGCGCCAGGTCGGTGGCGTGCTCGGCGTGGATCAGGTCTTCGTGGTAGCTGCGGGCCAGGGCCAGCACCCCCGAGCGCCTGAGGTCGCCGAGGTGGTGGAGGCCGTCGTCTCGGGAGCGATCCCGGCGGTTGAAGCGGTCGAGCAGCAGCCCCTCGCGCAGCGCACCGGTCGATACCACCAGCGAGTCGATGCCGAGCGCCTTGAACATCTGCCGCAGCAGGATGGCCCCGGCCACGATCACGTCTCGGCGGGCGGGGTCGAGGCCCCCAACATCGGCCCGGTCGCCGGGCGTGGGCCGCGATGTCAGGTCGGCCACCACCTCGTTGAGGTCGGCCCGCTCGATGGTGGCGTTGGCGACGGTGCGCAGCGTCTCGCCGCGCCGGGCCGCGCAGAGCGCCGCCACCGCCGCGATGGTCCCCGAACAGCCCACCGCCACCTCGAAGCCGATGTCGCGAGCCTCCCCGGCCGCGTGGGCCACGAACGACTTGATGTGGCGGCGGCAGGCCTTGACCGCGCCGTCGGCGATCACGCCGCCGGCGAAGAAGCGGTCGGTGAGGCGAATGTGGCCCAGTTTGAGGCTGCGGGCCAGCGTCGCGGGGGCGTGATCGCCGACGATCAGCTCGGTGGAGCCGCCGCCGATGTCGATCACGAGGTGGGGCCGGCCCGCGATGGGCACCGCGCTCATGGCGCCCAGATGGATCAGCCGGGCCTCCTCCATGCCCGAGATGATCTCCACCGTGATGCGGGCGTCGTCGTGCACCCGACGCAGGAACTGGCTCTGGTTGTCGGCCTCGCGCACCGCGCTGGTGGCCACCGCGACCACTTCGGCCTCGTGAGCGTCGGCGATGTGGCGGAACTCCGCCAACGCGGCCACCGCCCTGTCGACAGCGTCGGGCATCAGCAGCCGCATGTCGTCGCCGCCGGTGCCGAGGCGCACCGGCACCCGCTCGCGGGCCAGGATCTCGGGCGAGCCGCCAGGCACCGGCCGAGCGATCACCATGTGCACCGAGTTGGTGCCCACATCGATGGCGGCCAGCGCCCGCAATCGGGTCATCGGCGTCGGGGGGTCGGGCCGGCTGCGGCATCTGGGGCGGTGTGTCCCAGAATCGAAGATCGGGTCATCCGCGTCCGGAGGTCGGGCCGGCCGCAGCAACCACGTCGCTCACCATGTCGGCCACTGCGCCAGGGTGGGTCCTCATCAGACGGTGGCGTCCATCGGCGACGGTGCGGCGGCGAACGTCACCCGCGGGCCCGGCGCCGACAGTGACGGTGCGCACCGCGGTGATCACGAGGCTGCGGGGAGGTCGGGCTCCACGTACATGATGCGGGCAATGGGCACCGCGGTCCGGGTGCGCTCCTCGACGCGGTTGATCGCGTCGACCAACTCGGCGGTGGTGTACGACGCCTCGAACGACACCTTGGCTCCCACCAGCAGCTCCTCGGGGCCGATGTGCTGGGTGCGCAGGTGGATCAGGCCGGCCACACCCTCGGTCGATTCGATGGCCCGGCGGATGGCGCCGTCGTCGGCCGCGGTGGCCGACTCGCCCAGCAGCAGGCTGCGCATCTCCACCGCCAGCACGACCGCGATCAATCCGAGCAGCACCCCGATCGACAGCGTTCCGATGCCGTCCCACACCGGCGCGTCGAAGACCACCGCGATCATCAGCGCCCCCAGGGCCAGCATCAGACCGAGCAGCGCCCCCAGGTCTTCGAGCAGCACCACCGGCAGCTCCGGATGGCGGGAGCGGCGCACGAAGCTGACCCACGAGGCGTTGCCCCGCACCCGGTTGGACTCGATCACCGCGGTGCGCATCGAGAAGCTCTCCAGCACGATGCCCACGCCGAGCACCGCGAAGGCCACCGCCGGGAAGTCGATGTCGTGGGGGTGGCGGATCTTCTCGACCCCTTCGTAGAGGGCGTACAGCGACCCGACCGTGAACAGCACCAGCGCCACCACGAACGACCAGAAGTAGCGCTCGCGGCCGTAGCCGAAGGAATGTTGGGCGGTGGCATCGCGGCGGGCCAGGCGCCCGCCCATCAGCAGCAGAGCCTGATTGCTGGTGTCGGCCACGCTGTGGATGGCTTCGGCCAGCATCGACGAGGCCCCGGTGACAGCGAAGCCCGCGAACTTGGCAATGGCCAGTCCGAGGTTGGCGAACAGGGCGGCGAGGATCGCCTTGGTTCCGCCGCTGGCCGCCATGGGGCCGCAGGCTAATGGCGAGTCAGACAACCTCCCGCTTGCTGGGCACGGAGAGGCGTCCCGTGGTCGCAGAAAGTGGCAGTACGGGAGCGTCGAGCAGCGCAGTCGGGCGCCTCGGGCCTAGAGAGTGCGCGGATTGATGGCAAGCCTCTCGCGCCGCAGCGGGGTCATTCCCGCTCTTGTTCGCTGCGCTCACGGGCCGCTCGGGCCACGGCCTCGCTCCGCGCCCTGCCTGGATTGCCAGCGGGGTCGATCTATTCGCTCGGCCTCCTGGTCGGCCCGGGACCATGTGCTCGAAGGGGTGATGCCGGAGCGTCGAGCCGCAGCACACGAGCGCAGCGAACGCCGAGCGGACCGGTAGTGTCTCGGCGGCATGGCCACTGCTATTGCATCCCCGATGATCTGCTGGGCTCGGTGGAGAACCATCTCGGCCACCGCGACCGGGTGATGTCAACCGCTGCAGTCCTCGGCCGGTTCAACCGGTGATCGGCGCCAGCTCGGTCCGAGTGGCGGCGACGGCTTTGGCCGCGCTGGTGGCATGGCCCGCGGCCGCGGTGGCGCAGGACGATGGCGCCGAGTCCTCGACCGGGGTCGAGTCCTCGTCCGGGGCCGACTCGCCGGCCGCCTGGGTCGGCTGCGACGACGCGCCGGCAGCCTTCGAACTGCTTTGCCAGAGCTACCAGATCCTCAACGACGATTATGTCGACGAATTGGTCGACGAGGATCTGGCGCGGTCTGCGGCCACGGGAGTGCGGGAGGCCGGGCTGACGGGGCGCGGCCCGGAAGCGGCCCCGACCTGCGCCCTGCCCTCGCCCGCGTTCGAGGCGGTCTGCGCGGCGATCGACGCCACAGCCGACACCGCGGCCGCGGTCTGGGCCGCCACCAGCGCGATGTTCGCTTCCCTGGAGGATCCCTACACCTATCTGATGACGCCCGCGCAGTACGAGGAGCGGCTCGCCAGCCTCGACCGCGGCCGGCCGTTCTCGGGCATCGGCATCCGACTGGGCCTGTTGAACGGCACCGTCGGCTGCGACCAGCTGTCCGATACGTGCCGGCTGGTGGTGTCGGAGGTGTTTCCGGGCAGCCCTGCCGAGGAGGCCGGCATTCGACCCGACGACGTAGTCGTGAGCCTGAGCGGCTTCGTCCCGTCGGGCTCGGGCTGCGGCTTGGGAGGGCTGCCCGCCTTCGAGCCGGGCAGCCTGGTGCCGGTCGTGGTCGAACGAGCCGGCGGGCTGCGATCCTTCAGAATGGATGCCGCACCGGTGCATTCCCCGACGGTGGCCGGAAGGACGGTGGCGGGCACAATCGGCTACCTGCGGATCGGCGCCTTCAGCACCAGCACCGATCGTCGCCTCTCCGAGGAGCTCGAAGCCCTGCTCGACTCGGGCGCTGAGACGCTCGTGATCGACCTGCAGGGCAATCCCGGTGGCTACCTGCACACCGTAGTCAATATCGCCAGCATGTTTCTCAACGATCGGCAGGTTGTGATCCGCGAAGAGTCAAGACTCGACACCATCCGCCACCTCGTCAGCGGGCACGGAGATTTCCCCGAACCGGTGCGGCTACAGGTGGCGGTGGCGGTGGACGGATCGTCGGCGTCGGCGTCGGAGGTGCTGACACTGGCCCTGCGCGACCACGGCCGGGCCACCGTCGTGGGCATGACGACCTTCGGCAAGAACACCGGCCAGATCAGCCGGGCAGTCCAGTCGCGTGACGGCACCCTGCTAGGCGGCACCCAGGTGACAGTGTTCAGGTGGTTCGGCCCGAACGGCAACAGTGCCGCCGGGGGAATCGAGCCCGACGTCGAAGTGGACCTGTCGGGCTGCGCCCATGCGACTGCGGTGGCCCGCCGGGTGGCCGCCGCGGGGCTGCCCGGCGTCCTGCCCGCCGATGTCCAGACCGACGGCGAGCTGGCCGAGGCGGTGGCTGCGCTGGCCGCCGACGGCGTGCTCGACGGCACCGAGTGCGCTCCCGGCCTGTTCTGTAGCGGCGAACCGATCCCGCGATGGTTGATGGCGGTGTGGCTGGTTCGGGTCCTCGACGGCCAAGATCCCGAGCCGATCAGCGCGTCACGGTTCGCCGATGTGGATGCCGGCCAGTGGTGGGCCGCCCACGCCGACCGTCTGGCCGATCTCGGCGTCACCCGGGGATGCGGGACGGAACCGCTGCGGTACTGTCCCGACCAGCCGGTCACCCGGGCGCAGATGGCAAGCTTCCTGACCAGGGCATTCCAGCTTGAGCGGGCTGGCTCTGCGGGGTTCGTCGACACCGAGAACAGCGGCCACGTCGCCCACATCGACGCGCTGGCCGAGGCGGGAATCACCCAGGGCTGTTCGGCCGACCCGCGGCAGTTCTGCCCCAACCAGCCCACATCGCGGGCCCAGATGGCGATCTTTCTGCAGCGAGCCCGCAACCGCTCAAACTGAACCCCAGAGGCCGAACAATCCGCTGAGGCGCCGATTCGGTATCTGCGCCGATGCGAGCACTGCACGAGACGAGACACCCAGCAGGCACTCTCGCCGCAGGCCGGTGCGTTCGGGGCCTCTAGCCACCACCATGCGCCGCCGGAATGTCCAGCCCGGCTCTCGCCGCAGGCCGGTGCGTTCGGGGCCTCTAGCCTGTGCAGCAATGGCGAAACGCAAGCGGAGGGTCGCGGCCGGGGTGGGCACAGGCCGCATCCCGGTGTCGCATCCGCCGGTGAGTCCGGGGCTGGTCAGCTCCCGCCGCGGCGTTCCAGCCAGCATCGAACGCCCGCCCTACGCATCTCGGCCCGGCGGGGAGCCCCCTGCGCCGTCATCATCGCTGGTGCGGACGCCGGCCGAGTTGGACGCCATGCGCCGCACCGGGGCGCTGGCGGCCGAGGTGCTGATCGCGGCCTGCGAGCAGGTTCGGGTGGGGATAACAACCGACGCCCTCGACCGGTTCGTGCACGATGCGGCGCTGGCCGCGGGGGCCTACCCGAGCCCGCTGGGCTATCGGGGCTTCCCGAAGTCGGTGTGCACATCCGTGAACGAGGTGATCTGCCACGGGATCCCCGACTCGCGGCGGCTGGCGCCCGGCGACATCGTCAACATCGACGTGACCGTGTACCGCGAGGGCGTCCACGGCGACACGTCGGTGACCTTGATGATCGACGAGGTGGACGAGCACTCCCGGCGTCTCGTGGCTGAGACCCGCACCGCGCTGTACGAAGGGATCGGGGCGGTGAGGGCCGGTGCGGCCGTGTCCGATATCGGGCGGGCCATCCAGAATCACGCCTTCAAGCACAGCCTCGGCGTGGTGCGGGAGTTCATCGGCCACGGCGTGGGCACGGAGTTCCACAGCGGGCTGCAGGTGCCCCACTACTACGACCGCCGCCATTCGACGGCTATCGCTGAGGGAACGACATTCACCATCGAGCCGATGCTCACGCTGGGCTCGCCCGAGGCGGCAATCTGGGACGACGGCTGGACCGCGGTCACCGTCGACGGCCGTCGCACCGCCCAGTTCGAGCACACCCTGGCCTGCACTGCCGACGGCGCCGAGATCCTGACCTGCACATCGTCGGGCGAGTGCGCCCACGACCTGTTCACCACCCCGCTCGGTTAGAGGCCGCGCCATTGGGCGAGCGAATCCGTCCCACCCTGCGAAGCCGCCAGCCGAGGCCAACGGCGTGAGTGGCCCGTGATTGCTTGACGCAGATCTAATCGGCGAACCCCCCGGGGCCGGATTGCTGGTCTCGTAGAGCGGCCTGGACCGACTCCTGCACCCGGTCGGCCACGGCTTCGGGATCCTCATGCTCCCAGAACCGCAGGACGGTCCATCCAGCCTGCTCCAGATAGTCGGTGGTCTCGGCGTCCCTGGTGACGTTGCCGGCGATCTTGTCGGCCCAGTATTCGGCGTTGGTGGCGGGCTGGGTGTGGTGCTCGGGGCAGCCGTGCCAATAGCACCCGTCCACGAACACCGCGATCCTGGTCTTGCGGAGCACCAGATCGGCGGTGCGGGGCAACTCCGGCTGGGGCCGGACCGCAACCCGGAAGCGGATGCCGCGCCGGTGTACCGCAGAGCGCACGGCCAGTTCGGGCTTGGTGTCTCGGCTCCGGTTGCCCTGCATCGACTTGCGGGTAGCGGGCGACGATGCCCAAGAGCCCCCGGCCACAGCCTCGACAGTAGCCGTCCCCTCAACGGATCGCTGGCGCAGAAGCTGGAGGCGCTGATGGCCCCTGGTGTGAGAACTGACTATGAGCCGGTGACCACCCGGCTAGGGATACGGGCGCTCGGACGGCGAGTCGCTGCTCCTCGTCACGGCATCGCGACGTAGTCCGCCGGCTGGGCTGTCGTAGTTTGAATCTCGGCCGCGACTCCGTCGATGGTGCCGGAGGTCTCGAGGGCCACGATCAGAGCGGTCAGCTTCAAGTTCAAGTCGTCGATCTTGTCATCGAGCCCGTCGATCTTGGCGTCCAGTTCGCCGACCTTCTCATCGACCTTGTCATCAAGGGCATCAATCTTGGCGTCCAGCTCACCAATCTTCGCGTCGATCTTGGCGTCCAGCTCACCAATCTTCGCGTCGATCTTGGCGTCGAGGGCGTCGATCTTGGCTTCTTGTGCGGCGAATCTGGCGTCCATCCTGTCTTCGAGTCGGGAAATCCGGTCGTTGGTGTCGCTGATCCTGTCGTTGGTGTCGCTGATCCGGTCGTTGGTGACGGTGAGGTTGTAGCCCAGCAGCACGACTATGACCGCGGCGAGGATGGACGGCAGCGGGTTCTCGGCGAGCCGGGCCCAAGCGCTCGGCTTCGCCGCCGCGTCGCGAGCGGCCGGGGCGGGCTGGGTCGGTGCTGGTCGGGGGTCAGTCATCGGGCCGTCGTGTGGCTGGGGTCGAAGCCTTGCCGGGGGGATGGATGCGGTCATGGCGCCTCACTCGGTCTGGCAGCGCATGAGTCTGGCGCTGTCGTCTTGCGTGGATGGCCGCCGCTCAGCCCGGCAGCGAGGCGTGGCCGAGGAAACTACATCACAATCACTGTCGCGTCAACCCATATATTCAAGCTATAGCACTGAGTACAGCAGATCTCATCTCAGACCAGCCAAACATCACCGACTTCGCGTGGATGGCGTCTTCCGAGAACGGTCTTGGATTCCGAGATCAGCCTTGCAAAGTGGTAGATATGGACACAATCCTGTTTGGGGTCGATGATGCTTTCGATTCCGCTCCTCAGGCTCGCGTATCGTGCCGGGGAGAGCCTGCACTCGAACACTGAGAGCTGGACGCGGCTGCCGTACGCACAGCACAGGTCGTGCACTTCTCGGAGTCTCTTGGCACCCGCTCCCTGCGTGTCGCCGATGTCGTAGGCCACCAGAATGTCCATCGGCTCTCCGACTGCCTATGGCGTGATGAAGGGTGGCGTCCCAGATTGGGTGTAATAGCGGTTGGGGCGCAGGTTCCGGTGGTCATGTTAGGCGGCGCGTGTGACGGTGTGGTCGGGCTGGTCGGTGTTGGTGCGGGCGGGTTGGTGGAGTTGGTGGCGCAGCTCGGTGAGCGCTCGGGCGATGGCGGGTGTGTAGGTGAGTCCGCGCCAGCCGTTTGAGGCCCGGTCGAGCACGGCCCAGACCAGTGTGAGGCAGGACGCTTCGCCGGGGAGCCGGCCGATGACTTTGACTCGTCGGCGGGTCTCGCCGAAGGTGCGCTCTATGAGGTTGGTGTGGCGGATCCTGCGGTGGTGCTCGGTCGGGAACCGCAGGTGCGCGGTGAGCGCGGCCCGGTCGGTGAGCAGGCACTTCACGGCGGCGGGGAACTCGCTTTGGTAGCGGCGGGCGAAGCCGTCGATGCTGGCTTGTGCCGCGTTCACGGCCCCCTGGCCGGGTTCGGTGCCGTCGGGCAGGTCGAAGATCGCCCAGAACGCGGCCTTGAGCTCGTCTCGGCGCCCGGCGGGGACTTTGGCCAACACGTTGCGGCAGCGGTGGATGAGGCACCGCTGCCGCAGCGAGGAGGCCATCTTGGTCTCGACGGCGCCGATGAGGCCCGCCGCGCCGTCTGAGACGACCAGCAGCGGCGGCCGCAGCCCCCGGTCGGTGAGATCGTCGAGGAACCCGGCCCAGGCGTCATAGGACTCGTCGCCGCCGGGCTCCACGGCCAACAGCACCGGCCGGCCGAGGGTGGTGATGCCGTAGGCGACCAGCACCGGCTCAGCGCGCGACCCGCCGTGCATCTTGAAGTGCGACCCGTCCAAGAACAGGTAGTCCAACTCGACGCCGCAGAGGTCTGAGCTGCGGAACGTGTCGAACTCCTCACGCAGCCGGGCGCAGATCCGGCTGGCGGTGGACTTCGACAAAGCGGCCTCCGGTCCCAGCGCCTCCGCCAACAGGGCCTCGATGTCGCGGTCTGACAGGCCCCGCACCCACGCCGAGATCACCAGCGCCTCCAGCGGCTCGGTGCGCACCACGCCCCTGCCCAGCAGCTGCGACGCGAACGCCTCGGCGGTGTTGCGCAGCTTCGGGCGGCGCAGCGCCACGGGCCCGGCGGTGGTCTTGACCGTCAGGTCGCTGTAGCCGTTGCGCTGGCCGGCGCGCCCGCCCTCGACACGCGAGTTCCACTCGCGGCCCAGCCAGGCCGTGACCTCGTCCTCGAGGACCTGCTGCAACACAAGCCGAGCCGACAGGCGCATCACCTCCTCGAGCACCTCGGCGATGTCGCGTCCCGAGCCGAACAACTCGTCGATCTCGGCGCGGACAGATTCTGTGGGCGATACTCGTGCAGGCACGGGCGTAGGTCTCCTTCTTGAGTTGAGGTTCTAGAAGGAACCTACGCCCCTGCTGCTATTACACCGGCGATGAGACACCACCGTGATGAAGGGAGGGTAGAGACGAAGGTCGCCTCGCAAGTGGCGCGCCAGCAGCGTCGCCTGTACGGTCGGCAGCGCCCATCGCTCCACCGGCCGACGCAGGATTCTGTGTGGGAACGGTGTCTCCTTGTGTGATTCCCAGGACTTGATCACGGTTTCGCGGCCTTCATCGGACAGATAGACGGCACCGCCTGGAGTTCTCACGAAGTCCTGTGCGACCAGCTGGCGACGCTTGAGCAGAGCGACGGCGAACCGGTCTGTGAGCGGGCGAAACTCCTCAGCCAGATCCAGTGCCAGAGATGGGCGTCCCGCCCGGGGTCTGTGCAAGAAGCCCAGTTGGTGGTCGAGCCCGACGGCGTTGATCGAACCGACGAGTTCGGCGGTGAGCAGGCCGTAGCAGTAGCTCATCAGGGCGTTCACGGGATCCCGCGGCGGGCGGCGCGTGCGATGGCTGAAGGGAATGCCGATGTCGTCGAGGTGCTGGCCGAGCCCTCCGAAGTAGATCCTGGCCGCATCGCCTTCCAGGCCTCGAAGGTGATCGCCGGAACCGGTACCGGGGACTCGTGCGATGCGTTCTGTGACCATTTCCGCGCGCCGTTGCAGCCTTTGCCGGCGGCTGGGGCTCTTGGCGTCGCGGGACCATCGGAGCAGCATCGTGCGGCTGCTCTGCAACTTCGCGGCCACGACCGCTTGGGCGATGGCCAGCGAGTGCTCCGCGCTGACGACGGCAGCGTGCTGGGCCATGCGCAGATGGACATTGCCAGACATGGGTCCGCCGACGACGAACCGCAGCGCGCCGCTGCGCTGCAGTGACGCCACCCGCACGCCTCGCTTCACGCACGCCCCCAGTGCGTCGGACGTGACCTGCCCGGAGCCGAGCAGCACCACAGAGTCGATCGCGGCCAGTGGTATCCGGGTCGTGCCCGACTCCTGCTTCACCATGAGCGAGCCCCGCCGGTGCCCGATCCGCGCCTTGTGGTCGCGCACGTAGACGGTGTTCAGGTAGCGCACCCGAACACTTCTCGCCGCAGGAATCGGGTGACTCGGTCCCGGCCGTCGCTGACCTCGGGCAGGCAATGGTGCCGGAGCTGGCACTCGGGGCAGCGGGCGTCGTTGGGCGCGGCCGGGAGTCTTCCCGACGCCATCTGCGCCCTGATCGCCTCGACGACTGCCAGCACGTCGGCTCGCAGGCTCTCAGTGAAGTCGACCCGGCTGCGTTGGCGGGTGGCTCCGTACCAGACGTAGCCGCAGGGCACCTCGAGCCCGAGCATCTCCTCGAGGCACAGGGCCTGCGCGCAGACCTGGAGGTCGGCCGCCCGCCCGTGCCTGGTGCCTGCCTTGTACTCGATAGGCCGGACGGCTTCCCCCGACACCTCCACGGCGTCGGCTCGGCCAGAGAGTCCGTGGACCTCCGACCACAGAGGGATAGATCGCAGCACAAGCCGTCCGCGTTCTTGGCGGTGGGCGCCGGAGTCGACTCGGCGGTGGCCGTGCTTGCCCCTAACGGTGTGCCGGTTGTCGCTCCAGACGCCGTCCACATGGATCAGCGCACACTGCCTCGCGCAGTACTCGTAGTGCTCGACCGCAGAGATCGGCACCACGATCTCAGTGCTGTCTGGCACCAAGGGTGGCGTCTCATCGCCGGTGTAATAGCAGCAGGGGCGTAGGTTCCTTCGAGAACCTCAACTCAAGAAGGAGACCTACGCCCGTGCCTGCACGAGTATCGCCCACAGAAGCTGTCCGCGCCGAGATCGACGAGTTGTTCGGCTCGGGCCGCGACATCGCCGAGGTGCTCGAGGAGGTGATGCGCCTGTCGGCGCGGCTCGTGTTGCAGCAGGTCCTCGAGGACGAGGTCACCTCCTGGCTGGGCCGGGGCTGGAACTCCCGCGCCGGCGGCGGGCGGGCCGGGCAGCGCAACGGCTACGGCGAGGTGACGGTCAAGACCACCGCGGGGCCCCTGGCGCTGAAGCGCCCGAAGCTGCGCAACACCACCGAGGCGTTCGCGTCGCAGTTGCTGGGCAAGGGCGTGGTGCGCAGCGAGCCGTTGGAGGCGCTGGTGATCTCGGCGTGGGTGCGGGGCCTGTCAGACCGCGACATCGAGGCCCTGTTGGCGGAGGCGCTGGGACCGGAGGCCGCCTTGTCGAGGTCCACCGCGTCGCGGATCTGCGCGCGGCTGCGCGACGAGTTCGACACGTTCCGCAGCTCAGACCTCTCCGATATCGAGCTGGATTACCTGTTCGTTGACGGCAGCCACTTCAAGATGCACGGCGGGTCGCGCGCTGAGCCGGTGCTGGTCGCCTACGGCATCACCACCCTCGGGCGGCCGGTGCTGCTGGCCGTGGAGCCCGGCGGCGACGAGTCCTATGACGCCTGGGCCGGGTTCCTCGACGACCTCGCCGAACGGGGGCTGCGGTCCCCGCTGCTGGTCGTCTCAGACGGCGCGGCAGGCCTGATCGGCGCCGTCGAGCAGAAGATGCCGCAGTCGCTGCGCCAGCGGTGCCTCATCCACCGCGCCCGCAATGTCTTGGCCAAGGTCCCCGCCGGTCGCCGCGACGAACTCAAGGCCGCGTTCTGGGCGATCTTCGACCTCGACGACGACATCGAGCCCGGCCAGGAAGCGGTGAGCGCAGCACAAGCCGGCATCGACGGCTTCGCCCGCCGCTACCAGCGCGAGTTCCCCGCCGCCGTGCGCTGCCTGCTCGCAGACCGCCAAGCGCTCACCGCGCACCTGCGGCTCCCCGCCGCACACTGGCGCAGGATCCGCCACACCAACCTGATCGAGCGCACCTTCGGCGAGACCCGCCGACGAGTCAAAGTCATCGGCCGGCTCCCCGGCGAAGCGTCCTGCCTCACACTGGTCTGGGCCGTGCTCGACCGGGCCTCAAACGGCTGGCGAGGCCTCACCTACACACCCGCCATCGCCCGAGCCCTCACCGAGCTGCGCCACCAACTCCACCAACCCGCCCACACCAACACCGACCAGCCCGACCACACCGTCACACGCGCCGCCTAACATGACCACCGGAACCTGCGCCCCAACCGCTATTACACCCAATCTGGGACGCCACCGGCACCAAGCTTCACCCTCGTGGACATGAATCCCTTGGTGGCGTCGGAGCTTCCTCGCCCGATGTAGGCACGCGTCTCCCATGCTGCATGTACACCCAGCCGGGACAGTTCCGCGTGGGACGTTCTCTGCCCTCGGGCTTGTCGCTCATGAAGGCCGGCCCAGACATCGATGAGCGCGTCAACCCCCGCGAGGTCGAGCGCAGGCGTCCATGCTGGCCAAGTCATACGCTGGGCACGAGACGACTGGCCGCGGTCGAGGCTCCAGCAGCGCTGGCGCGCCGCAAATCGATGTCGCGCCCCCGACTTGCCGACATCGAGGCCCTCGCCGCGCATGGGCAGCAGCCGCAAGCCGAAGAACGCGAGAACCTCGATCACCGGATCGACATAGGTCTTCGACGAGTCTGCGAGTCCCGCGATCCGACTGGCGTCGAATCCGAGGCCGTTGGCCTTCACGCGCCTCCCGTAGCCCTGAAGTGTGGCAGGAACGGCCAGTTGGGGTGACTCAACGTGGTGGAAGCAGCTCACAAGTCTGTCGTGGAGCGTGGTGCCCCTCGGAGCGGTCGGATCGAGATAGGCGTGGCTCACAGTATTGGCCGGACGTTCTACCTCTAGATCGGTGATGCATGACGAAAGGGTCCAAGAATCGGTGTGGCTGCGGGCGTACTCCGCCCTTTGTTTGAACACTCCGAGGGGCACGGTGCGTTCCATTTCTGGCAGTTCCTTGAGGTGCCGCGCGATCGGCATACATTTGAGGCGGTTGGTTTGCGGCCATGCTTGCACGGCCAGTTCCAGCGGATCGTCGGTGCCTTCGGCGCTGAAGACGGCGATCGGGCTCCGCTCCGGTGTCCAACTCAGCCGCAGTCGCGGTTCGAGCACGAGCAGCCCGATTGACGCCAGCCACGAGTTGAGCCAGTCCGCGGGCAGTCCCGGGCATTCGATCCCGTTCATCACTGCACCTCCGTCGCAGCCGACACTTCGTGGTCGGCCTGTCGCACGAGTGCTTCGAGCAGGGCCAGCCCCCACGGCCCGTACTGGTCGTTCAGGCGATTGAAGCGTCCGGGCTGGAGCCAGTCGGGCTGGGACAGATCCGACGACGCGTGCAAGTTGGTGCCGTCCGCGAGGGTCCACCGGACCGTGTCGGGTGTGCCGTCCGCCACTGGGACGACCAGAGGTCGTCCGTAGCCATGATGGCTCACTACGAGATGCACGAGCAGGTCTTGCTCGTCGCTGTTGAGGTCATGAGGCCCTGATTCCAGCCACTCCTTGACCAGCCGAGCCGACAGCTCCTCGTGGCGGCCGCCTCTCGGCCACCCGGCTTCGGCGCGCGCTGTCTGCCACCGAGATCTCGACATCTTCGACTTGGCCATGGGGGGCGTGTAGTCCTCAGCGGCATCGAACGCCGATGCGTTCGGGTTGAGCCAGCGCTGGAATCGCTCTTGCGCAACGCGACGAACAGCGATTGCGGGGGCGCCGCCCCCGCCTTCATTGAGCGAATGGTGGACCGGGCAACTGTCCCGCCGGTCCTGTGACACTTGCTGGGTACTATGGTCCCCAGCCTTCGTTGGCCACAGACATGTAGTCCGTCGGCTGGGTCGCCGTGACTTGAATCTCGACGATCCCGTCGATGGCGCCGGAGGTTTCGAGGGCCACGATCAGAGCGGTCAGCTTCAAGTTCAAGTCGTCGATCTTGGCATCCAGTTCACCGAACTTGGCATCGACCTTGTCATCAAGGGCGTCGATCTTGGCGTCGAGGGCGTCGATCTTGGCTTCTTGGGCGGCGAATCTGGCCTCCATCCTGTCTTCGAGGCGGGAGATTCTGTCGTTGGTGTCGCTGATCCTGTCGTTGGTGTCGCTGATCCGATCGTTGGTGACGGTGAGGTTGTAGCCCAGCAACACGACTATGACCGCGGCGAGGATGGACGGCAGCGGGTTCTCGGCGAGCCGCGACCAAGCGCTCGGCTTCGCCGCCGCGTCGCGAACGACCGGGGCGGGCTCAGTTGCTGCTGGTCGGGGATCAGTCATCGGGCCGTCATGAGGCTGGGGATGGAGCCTTGCAGGTGGGAGGGGTGCGGTCATGGCGCCTCACTCGGTCTGGCAGCGCATGAGTCTGGCGCTGTCGTCTTGCGTGGATGGCCGCCGCTCAGCCCGGCAGCGAGGCGTGGCCGAGGAAACTACATCACAATCCCTGTCGCGTCAACCCATATGTTCCAGTTATTCATCCACGTATGGTGGGACTGAACCCGTTGCCGGCTGGCGGGTGTGACTCGATCACCACTCATCGACAGGCGCGACCGCCAAGCTGGCTTCAATGAGGGGCCGGACAATTGTCCGGCCTGACCACCCGCCGGCAAACCATCCACCGTCGGCGTTCACCGGTCTTCAATGAGGGGCCGGACAATTGTGGCTCTCCGCGTTTGAGATGGGAGTAGCGGCAGCAGGTATCCGCGGCTGAACGCGAGGGATCCCCCAGAATCGGCGCTGTCCAAGCAGCCGAGAACCTGGAGGATCCCTGTGGAAGTTGACCCTACGCGCATGTGTGAGCTGTTGGTGGGACTGGGCGATGTGGAGGTGCTCGGCGTTGACGACGAACACGGCGAGCCGCTGAGGGTGCATGTCCGCCTGCGGGCGCCGAGACCGGCCTGTGGGGGCTGTGGCGGTTCGCTGTGGTCCCACGGGCAGCGGCGGGTGGAGTTGGTGGACCTCCCGGCGTTCGGCAGGCCCGCTCGGCTGGTGTGGCACAAGCGGGTGTGGCGCTGCCTTGAGGAGGGCTGCGAAGTGCGATATGTCAGCGAGCAGGATCCCGAGATCGCGCCGCCGCGGGAGAAGTTGACAGCCCGGGCGGGGCGCTGGGCGACACAGCAGGCGGGTGAGGGCCGCGCCCTCGACGACGCCGCGGGCGATCTGGGCTGCTCGTGGCATCCGGTCAACAACGCGGTGCAGCGCTGGGGCTCGGCGCTGCTTGAGGCTGATACCGAGCGGATCTCAGATGTCGAGGCGCTGGGCCTCGACGAGCACCTGATGTGGCGACGGGGCCGCTACCGGGCCAAGCACTGGGCGACCAGCATCGTCGACGTCGGGCGGGGCCAGCTTCTCGACATAGTGCCAGGCCGCAGCGCCGACGCGCCCGCACGGTGGCTGCTGGGGAGACCCGCGGCGTGGCTCGCCGCCGTTCGCTGGGCGGTGCTTGACCTCTCAGGCCCCTACCGCTCAGCGTTCGGCGCCGCGGTGCCCCACGCCTGCCAGGTCGCGGACCCGTTCCACGTCGTGAAGCTCGCCAACGACGCTCTCGACGAAGTGCGCCGCAGGGTCCAGAACCAGACACTGGGCCACCGCGGCCGCAGACACGGCCCTCTCTACCGGGCCCGCAAGCTGCTCGTCTCCGCGTCCGAGCGCGTCACCGACGCCGGCCGGGTCCGGCTGCGGGGCCTGCTCGACGCCGGAGACCCCTACGGCGAGGTCCGCGACGCCTGGCACGCCAAAGAGACCCTGCGCTCGATCTATGACATCGACGACCACGACACCGGCGCCGCCACCGTCGAACAGCTCGCGCAGGACCTCCAGGACCCCGGCCTGCCCGAGGAGATCAACCGGCTGGGCCGCACCGTCTCCACCTGGCGCACCCAGATCTCCAACTGGCACGCCGCCCGAGTCACCAACGCCCCCACCGAAGCCGCCAACAACCTCGTCAAACGCGTCAAACGAGCCGCGTTCGGGTTCACCAACTTCGCCAACTACAGAATCCGCGCCCTGCTCTACGCCGGCAAACCCAACTGGACACTGCTCCCCACCCTCACTCCCACCTAAAACGCGAAGAGCCACAATTGTCCGGCCTGACCCTGGTGGCCAGACCCGTCGGGGGCCGACCGACAGGCTTCAATGAGGGGCCGGACAATTGTCCGGCCTGACCAGGAGGGCCTGCTGCCGGTGACGCAGGAGATCATCGCGCTTCAATGAGGGGCCGGACAATTGTCCGGCCTGACCCGGAACGTAGTGGATGTGAGCACCGTACGGCATCGGGCTTCAATGAGGGGCCGGACAATTGTCCGGCCTGACCAGGTCCCAGTGTGTGGCGTCGGTCACGAGCCCTCCTGCTTCAATGAGGGGCCGGACAATTGTCCGGCCTGACCTGTGCGCGTTATTGCCCGTACCCGGTCCGCCTATCCGGCTTCAATGAGGGGCCGGACAATTGTCCGGCCTGACACCCCTGCCCCGGACCCCCACAGCGGCCCGCTGACACCGGCTTCAATGAGGGGCCGGACAATTGTCCGGCCTGACCAGGATGTTGGCGGGGCGGCCCCGATAGCCGGCGGGCAGGCTTCAATGAGGGGCCGGACAATTGTCCGGCCTGACCAGCACCAGCAAGTGCTTCCCACCCTCCATTTCTCGAAGGCTTCAATGAGGGGCCGGACAATTGTCCGGCCTGACGCAACCCGAACGGACGATTTATTTCGGATTTCTTCCGCTTCAATGAGGGGCCGGACAATTGTCCGGCCTGACGAGATCGCCGCGGCGAAGCCCGTTGTTCACCTGCTCCAGCTTCAATGAGGGGCCGGACAATTGTCCGGCCTGACACCTGCCGCTCTCGTCCAGCGCGTACCACCACATGAGGCTTCAATGAGGGGCCGGACAATTGTCCGGCCTGACCCGTGGAGGTTCAAGCGCACACCGCCGGAGGAGGAGGGCTTCAATGAGGGGCCGGACAATTGTCCGGCCTGACTGTGTCTGCGGGTGGGTTGCAGGCCACCTCCCCGCCGGGCTTCAATGAGGGGCCGGACAATTGTCCGGCCTGACGTGCTACGGCAGTCGCTGGAGGGTACGGGTTCCAGCCCGCTTCAATGAGGGGCCGGACAATTGTCCGGCCTGACGCGGCCCACCGGTCGAGGTTCGCGATCACCGCCGCCCTGCTTCAATGAGGGGCCGGACAATTGTCCGGCCTGACCGGGGGCTTCGCTCATCCCGCAGAATCCGCCACCCTGAGCTTCAATGAGGGGCCGGACAATTGTCCGGCCTGACGTGGACCGGTCGACGCGGTAGACGGCGTTCTCGTGCCAGCTTCAATGAGGGGCCGGACAATTGTCCGGCCTGACGATCGGCTCAGCGGCCGCCGCGGCCGGGATCGACTCCGGGGCTTCAATGAGGGGCCGGACAATTGTCCGGCCTGACTCGACAGCCGAGAGCTCGCCCGCTATCGCCGAACGCTGGCTTCAATGAGGGGCCGGACAATTGTCCGGCCTGACAGTCCAATGGAATACGCTGCCGGATGTGTTCCGTGAGCTTCAATGAGGGGCCGGACAATTGTCCGGCCTGACGCTGCTGCGCCCCTTCACGGTCGACTACGGAAGATGCTTCAATGAGGGGCCGGACAATTGTCCGGCCTGACGGCGTCGGCGGCGGCGCACCGGATCGCGTCGCGTCAGCTTCAATGAGGGGCCGGACAATTGTCCGGCCTGACCGGCGTCGGCGGCGGCGCACCGGATCGCGTCGCGTCAGCTTCAATGAGGGGCCGGACAATTGTCCGGCCTGACCAAGAACCGCCACGGCCCGCCCGGCCACGTCAAGACGCTTCAATGAGGGGCCGGACAATTGTCCGGCCTGACCTGAAGGTCCATGTGCGGTATTCGGCGCCCAGGAACGCGCTTCAATGAGGGGCCGGACAATTGTCCGGCCTGACCCGAACTGACCTTCGATTGATCCCTCATGAGATTGTCGCTTCAATGAGGGGCCGGACAATTGTCCGGCCTGACTACAACGTGCAGACTCAAGCTTACAATGCTGCCGATGCTTCAATGAGGGGCCGGACAATTGTCCGGCCTGACGTCATGACACCACCGTACCACATCCGGTACGGGTCTGTGCTTCAATGAGGGGCCGGACAATTGTCCGGCCTGACCCGCCACCGGTGAAGAAGTCACCGGGGCTTTGCCCGGGCTTCAATGAGGGGCCGGACAATTGTCCGGCCTGACCGACGGTGGTGGCCAGCACCCTCTCGGGGTCGTGCTGGCTTCAATGAGGGGCCGGACAATTGTCCGGCCTGACGTCATCGAGATCGTCGCCATCGCCCCGGACGGCAGCGCTGCTTCAATGAGGGGCCGGACAATTGTCCGGCCTGACCGGCGGGTTGGGTGGGGGGAGACATGGCCGGGGTGGCGCTTCAATGAGGGGCCGGACAATTGTCCGGCCTGACCACGCTCCACGACGTGGCCGTCGCCGCGGTGAACAGGCTTCAATGAGGGGCCGGACAATTGTCCGGCCTGACACGGGCGCTCCAAGCAAGGCCAACGGCACGCGTACCGCTTCAATGAGGGGCCGGACAATTGTCCGGCCTGACCTGTCTCCATTTATAGGGCAGATGCGAATGCACCCGCGCTTCAATGAGGGGCCGGACAATTGTCCGGCCTGACGAGTACAGCGTGCCATTGCGAGCGGAAAGGCTTCGCCTTCGCTTCAATGAGGGGCCGGACAATTGTCCGGCCTGACAGCAATCATGATGATGAAGGCATACAGCGCATTTGGCGCTTCAATGAGGGGCCGGACAATTGTCCGGCCTGACCCCTCCGGCGACCTGGAGGTCAACCTCACCGCAGTGTTGCTTCAATGAGGGGCCGGACAATTGTCCGGCCTGACCTGAGCAAGCCGCCCGGTCGAAAGCCCAAGCTGATGCGAGCTTCAATGAGGGGCCGGACAATTGTCCGGCCTGACGCGAGTAGCGGCTAGTCACCTACCGGTGGATTCTGTTGTGCTTCAATGAGGGGCCGGACAATTGTCCGGCCTGACTTCCTGGTGTGATCCCTGACATAGAAACATATTCACAAGCTTCAATGAGGGGCCGGACAATTGTCCGGCCTGACATGAGTTATCAGCCTCCAATGGTGCACCCTTCACGCGCTTCAATGAGGGGCCGGACAATTGTCCGGCCTGACCGTGCTGACTACGACTCTCCATTATGTGGGCCGGTCGCTTCAATGAGGGGCCGGACAATTGTCCGGCCTGACGGGGCAGACCTCCGTTCCCCACTGCCTCATCCTCGCAGTGCTTCAATGAGGGGCCGGACAATTGTCCGGCCTGACCGCTCGCTTGATTTGGCACCTCTGAACTCGGTGTTCGCGGGCGGTTGCGAGCGGTTGCGAGAAGCTTGGATTTCGAGAGTATTAAATCCTGTTGTCAAGGTGCAGTTTGCCATGCGATGCAAGGCTACGAGCGGTCCCCTAGGCTTGTGGTCCTACCCTAGCGCTCGCATCAGATGATCGTGGGTCCTGATGTCGGCAACTCAGTCCGGATCCCCATGAAACTGAAGCAGTCGCGGCCTCGGTGGGCGGGAGGACCGAGGTTGATGAACGCTACGGAGTCTTCGCCGTGGTGGATGATCTCCCCTACTTCACGCTTGAGTATGAGCATCTCAACCTCATCCAAGTCGCATATGAACACACTGTACTGCATATGCCACCCGAAGCGCTTGACAGTCTTGTGAACATGCCTGAGACGCTTGGCGTCGCTGATGTCGTAGCTCACGATGTACCGCGTTCTCCCCGATGCCACAGCACTTACCTCGTCATGAATGGGATGTAATCGGGAATCTCTCCCAGCAAGCGAGCCGCCAGCACGCGAGCCTGAACCTCGAATACACGCCGATACGTGATCCGGTATCCGTAGGTGGGATGGGTGACCTCGGTGTCGAGTCTTCGCTCGTAGGCAGCCAGGACCGATCGCCGGCCGTCCTGCGTGAGCGAAACACCTCCCGCTCGGATCAGAAAGTCACTGGCACCTACCTCCCCATTGTTGATGGCGTTGATGACGACCGACTCAGCGACCAGTGGCCGAAACTCCTCCGCAAGGTCGAGCGCAAGTGCCGGCCGACCGAAGCGTGGCCGATGGAACACGCCCAGATACGGGTCGAAGCCGACCGCAATGGCCACCGCCGTCAGATCCTTGGTCAGCAGTGCGTATGCATATGAGAGCAAGCAGTTGACCGGATCCCTCGGGGGTCTCCGGTTGCGTCCGGTGAAATCGAAGTCTCCTATGCCTTGTTCGCGGATCATCGAAGAGAACTTCGAAAAGTACAGCCGCGCGCCCGTGCCCTCCATGCCCAGCAGGCTTTCGACGGACTGACTGTGCCCGACTGACTCAGCGAGCGACTTCAGTTGTTCGATGACGGGCTTGACGTCTGACCGAGCGTTGCGCATCAGGAAGGTCCGAGAATTGCGCAACTTGCCTTCGATCATGGACTGGGCAATCGGCAGTCCGGCCTGCGCAGCAATTGCAACCTGCCGTCGGCGCAGTTCGACGTGCTTGGACGGAAGCCCTTCCGCGATGCCCTGGAACCACCCTCCGTACGAGAACCAGCAAACCGGTATCTCCTCACGGAAGGCGGCCCGCATCATCTGGCTGCTCACCTGAACGTTGCCATGCAGAGCAACCTGCGAGACATCGATGAGGCGAACCTGTTGTAGTTCCTCGCGATCCTTGGTCACGACGACGCGTCCAGACCGGATGCCGACCCGAGCGCCCTGCTCGGTCACGTACAGCGGCCTCGCAGCCGAATCGCGCGGAGTGAGGCGACGAGGCGAGCGGGTCGCGCGTCCTGTGTGGAGGTTGGTCTCATCCGGCAGGCAGATCCCGACAAGCGAGCATCTCGGGCATTTTGGGCTGTCTACGAGGGGTGGCGGAGCGTCGGCCTCGGCGGCAACCTTGCGAAGCTGCTCAATCAGCTGGAGCGTGTGCGCCACCAGAGCGTCGTCGAGCGGAATCGTGGCCCTCTTTCGCGTCTCTACGAAGTAGATCTGGCCCTCCTGGCATTCGTAGCCGTTATCACGCAGCAACAGGCCGATAGTGCATAGCTGGACCTTCTCCGGCATCCACGCCGGGCCGTGCTTTGGGGGCCGTCCGCGCTTCACCTCGACCGGCAAAACCGCTCCGTCCCTCTGCTCGATGATGTCGGCCTTGGCGATCAGACCGAGCCGCCGCGAACTCAGTTCGACAGACTTCGCTTTCCGGAACGGAGGATCGTCGGCTTCGCCCATCCTGCCCCCGCCCGCATCGACAACACGATGGACGTAGAGTCCCTCCATCGTGTCCTGGTTGTGTTGAAAGCGGGATTGCACCCATTCCAGGTAGAAGAGCCGAGGGCAGTACTCAAACTCGTTGATCATCCGAGCCGGGACCAACTCGGGGACGTCCGTCACGTCCTGAGCCATCTGTTAACGGCCGCCGCACCGTCCCACGCCGTCAGCACGCAGGCATCAATCACGCTGCCAGACTACGCGAGGCGGTCCGAAGGTTCCGTAACCTCCCTGGGAGCTACGCCAGATCTGTGACTGCATTATTCGGCTGATGCCCCAGGCTCGATACCATTCGCCGCGCCTGACGTGCTCGCCGCTGGGCGCTGCTACTTGGGCCAGCAGGGACCGCACAGCCGCGGCGGTGGCCGGTACCGTCCACAACGGCCAGACGAAGTTGCCTCGCTTCCAGGTGCCGGAGCATCCCTGCGTGAGGGTCCTGTTTGGCGCAGCAAAGCACGGATACCTGCTCAATCCCAGGACAGCGAGTGCCTCCGCGCCGGGATTCGTTCGCTTGGGATTCTGCGACGACGTGGGATCCGCCGCGCTGTAGGCATGTCGCCGGTCATCCACGGAATCCCACATCAACGATGCGCGCTTGCTGTGGTAGCTCCACGGCGACGTCATATCGTCAACGATCTCTTCTTCGGTTGCCTCGCCGAGAATCTTGCGAACCGTGGGGATGAACTTCTGCTGACCCGCCGTGAAATAGAGGTCGGACGGTTTGGCCTTTCGACCGTTGTCCAGGCTGCCCTCCGCCAGGAGGCACGGCGCCAGGACTCCCACCGCGCCGGACGCTCTCGCTCTGCTCAGGTACTCGCGTATCTCTGGTGGCTTCAGCTTCAACGACAGATCGACTGTCTGATCCAACGCTCCGCCCCGCACCCCATCCTGCTCCCAGCCCATGAGCCAAGTCTCGGCGAGCATTCGGACCGCCGCTGCGATCTCGGCGAGATCTCGTCGAGGGCTCACAACCGCATGGGGAATCGGCTCGTCAGTCCAATGCAGTTCGCAATCATCACCCCGCTCAGCCATGGCGGCCTGGACGCCCAGCGCTGCCAGCAACCCCATGGGGTTGTCGCCCGGCAAGCCCCGCAGCACTGCGGCGAGAGCATCAGTCACGTCGTGCCTCCTCCGCGCTCTGCTGGTGGTCGGCCAACCGGAGGATGGCTTCGAGCCAGGCGAGTCCATGATGACCGTAACGCTCCTGCAGTCGCCAGAACCGGTCGGCCATCTCGAGGGCCAGCGGCGTATCGGCAAGGTCTGACGCAACGCGCATGGACACACCGCGTGTGGCATCCCCAACGATGGGCGCCTCCTGCCGATCAGCACCACAGAGCCGGAACCCGTCGTCGCCGAACCACCCCGCAACTCCAAGCTGCTGTGGCTGATCGTCATTCCTGATCTGCGGCAACGGCCTCCCGAAGCCGTGATGGGTTCCCACGAGATGCAAAACCAAGTCCGGATCGTGGGCATTCGCGAGGACCGACGCATTGCTGCACACGAGCGCAACACTGCTGAACTCGTGGCGGACCGGAGGCCATGCCCCCCTTGAAGTTCTGGCACCAGGCAGTGACTTGGCCAGCGGCTCGTCGGAAGCGGCAATGCGCACCGGATCGTGGCCGTGGAGTTGGGCCTGGAATCGGCGGTCGACCTTTCCGAGGTCGTGCAACTCCCCAGCTAGTCGCAGATCTGAGACGAGCTCCTCGGCCAGCCCCAGCCGTCGGCCATAGTCGGCAACCCTGGCTCCCACCCCTTCAAGGTGTTTCCGCAGGATCGTCTTCGTTCCCGTGAGCGATGCCGCGTGTTCAGACTCATCCAGAATCCTCGGATCGACGGAGCGCTCGACGAGCACGTAGTAGTCAGGCACCTCATCGTCGTGGGACTCAACAGTCTCGATCCGGCAGCCGCGCGTGGCGAGATGCTCAATGACCGGCTTCAGCCAGTCAGGGATCCCGGTCTGAAGAGCTTGAACCTCTGTGAGCCAAGCGGTGATGTCACTACTCGACAAGGCGTCCTGCTCATCCTGAGGATTCGGAATCCGCACGCCTTCAATCCGCAACTGCCCCAGGAGGCGCGGATCGAGCCGAAGCGTCGCACGCACACCGCGGGCTGAGCCTGCTTCTCGCATGCCGTGCACAAACTGAGCGGCATCACCCATGTCTTCCACGGGTGGGAGCGGTCGGCCCTCCTCGGCATCGTCGGCTTTGGCACTTGGCCGGAACCCCGGATCCCAGTTGTAGTTGCGCAAGCCGCCGAGCATCGGATCAACGATGATCACGTCTCCTGGTCTGATGTCATCGGCTCGTTCCAGTACCTCCGCGGGCCGATCCTCGCGCCGCATCCAACGAACCACGCCGTCGAGCCTCGGCCTGGCCGTGTCGGAGCCACGCTGAGTTGGCGCCAAGCTTGTAGCCCCGTCTTCCATGAGTGCCGAAGCGGTGTCGGCCACGAGTGCTTCTGCGGCGCCTCGAAGCCAACTCTTCACGGCGACGATCGGAACGGGCAGGGACTCAGCGGCCCGGGGCGGGACGTACCGCAAGGCTTGCTCCGAGCGATCCCAGCGCCACACAACCGACACGTCAGGCTCCTGCTGGCGCTCCTTGCCGTGCAGGAATTCGCCGATCTCCGGATCCGCAACGGGCCGCGGGTTGGTCTGCGACCACACGTCGATGTGGGTGGGAAGCAGCAACGGCGCTTCGGACTTCGGGGCCAAGGCGTATGCGCCCGCTTCGGCCAGGAGGCCGCTGCCAGGCCCGACATCGATCCTCCCGTCCTCAGCGACGGACTCAAGCATCTCCCATGCGTGTCGAGTGGCGTGGCCGTACACCGGATCGGGCCGCTTCGGATTCATGGCCGACTCGACGCCCAGAATCCAGCAGCGAGCCGGCTCAGCGCGGGAGTCGGCCAGCGTTCCACGCCGGTCAAGCCGCCCAAGCCGCTGCGACAAGCTGTCGAGAGGTGCCGCCTCGCTGATCAGCGCGTCGAAGCTGAAGTCGGCCCCGACCTCGATTGCCTGAGTGGCCACCACCACAGTGCGCTGCCCTGGCACCAACTCGCGATCCGGATTCACGCTGTCGCCAACCGCCTTCAACACATGCTCTCTGTCGATGGGGCGCATACGACCCGTCACCAAGTGGACATTGAAGCCGAGCTTCGGACCGGCCGCGCGCAGCACGTCGTGAGTATCGCGAGCGGTTCGGACACGGTTGACGATCACTCCCACGCTGGTCTCGTAGTCCCGCAGATCCTGCTTGATGACTTCTAGAACTCGCTTGGGCACCGATTCGTGAGGAGGACGAGTGCCGCCGATCTTGACCAGCTCCGCCCTCTTCGCGGCATCCGCGATCCGCTTGAGCCTCGGCGATACGTCGAGGTCGGCCCCATGCAACTTGAATCGCCGACCTGTGTGACTCGTCGGAGTGGCAGACATTTCCACCACCTTGAAGCGCCGCGGGAGGGTGCCGCCGACCGCGCGCATCAAGGGCACATCACCGTCGGAACAGGCGTCCCGCAGCGTCGCAGCGAAGGCCGAACTGAGATGCACCTCGTCGAGGATCACAAGGCAGTCGTTGCCAGCGAGTCCTGCATGCACTGGACGCATTCGGTCGCTTACCCCGTAGCCCCGAAACAGCAGACGGGAGCCGAACTGGTCGACGGTGGACACCATTACCCACGGCTGTTCGGGCCGACTGGCCCACTCGCCGTCGATTGGGATGCCACCGCGAAGGGCTGCAACTCCCAAAGGCTCTTCAGCGTCGGTCAGTTCGCCCAACAGACCGCGAACGTCGGACAGAACGCCGCCCGTGGCCGCCGAGATCTTGTCCCGGATGAGCTGGGCGCGCGCATACACCTGATCCACAACGATGCGCCGGTCGATGACAAACACGATCCGGCGCGGCGAGATGGTGGGCCGGACCGCCAGCGCGAAGATCGCGGTATCGAGCACGGCCGTCTTGCCGACTCCGGTGGGCAAGTCGATCACGTCTGGCCATCCGTCGCCTTCGAGCACCTGCCGGGTGAGACGGCTCTGCCATGGATAGGGCGGGTGATCGTGAACGGCCTCAAAGTAGGCATCGAAGTCGGCAACGGTGAGATCACTCATGACTCACCGTCGCCTCAGGCTGCTGTCAGCGGCATCGGCCAGGGGCCGCATGAGGCCCAAGCCCACAAAGCGCCCGCTCCCGAGCATGAGCGGACCACGCACCTCCTCATCGAATGCGACCACTGCATGAACGAGTTGCCGAACCACCCCTGAGCTGCCACGTCGGCCCTGCCTGAAGACGGGGTAGTCGCGGGACGGACGAGCCCCGACGAGGTGCGATTCCAACGACACCCGGACCTGAGCAGGCTGCGGCAAGCCGACATGCTCACAGGACTTGGCCACGGCCTCCTCAGCGCGTGCCCACGCCTTCGCTCGCGCCCCGGGCGTCCCCCGCCGGAGGTTTCCCGGATGTGTTGGAAGCGCCATCGGCATGGCTGAAGCCCACCATCGTGACGGCCGCGCCCACACGGGCTGGCGCAGGCTGACGAGGTTGAACGGTGGCTGCCTCCTCCTCATCTCGACCGTGCCGTTTCGTCCCATGCGCAGTTGCAGCGGCCTGCCATCACGCTCCTGCTCCCATAAGCCGATACCACGAAGAGTGGCATTACGTGCTGCCTCGTCGAGATCGTGTGGAACAACAACGGCCAGGCCCATGATCCGACCGTCCGAGCGCTCATAGCCGACGTTCGGCAATGCCAGGAAGCCGATGTGCGGCAGAGTCGTGGGGCTGCCGTCGTGCAGGTGACCGCTGACTCCCTCGGGCAGAGGGTCGGGCACATGGCTGAGGACCGCTTCGCGCAGTACCCGGGCGAGTTCGACAGTCCGTGTCATCGGCATATGCCGGGAGGGCGGCTCCAACTCGAAGACAATCCAGTCGCCGGCCGTCAGGGCCCGCGGCAGATCGTCCGGGCCTCTCTCGTCGAGTACTGCGTCGCGATACCGAACACCTCGGAACGGAAGGTTGCGGGGCCGGATGGCCCGATGACGGGCGTACTCTTCCTCCAGCGCGGCCAATTGGCCGGGCCGCACCCAGCGCAGCATTCGCTCCCCTTCGCCTGGTATGAGAGTCGCGCTGGGTGCCTCACGACGCAGTCGACACGACACCAGAGACGAAGAGTGCCCCAGCCTGGTGACGCGAGCGAGCAGACCGTCCAGAGCAATTGCTGTGTCCGGTGGAGGGGGACCATCCCACGCATACACGACTGGCGGCGCCTCCTTCGGGGCCGGGAAAACATCCTCGAGATTGTCGGGCGAGTCCACCAGCGTGACGGACGGGAAGTACCTCTCCTTCTTGACGCGCCCGCCTGGCAGCAGCTGGCGAGCCGATGCAACGCTCGTATTGCCAGCACTTCCCACCAGCGCGTCGACATCTCGCCTCTTTGCAACCTTGTCGTGCAGCCGCTCGGCCTTCTTCGTAGGGTTCCCCCGCGACGTGTCAAGGTCCACCTCGAACTGAGCCAAGAGGTCTGCTATGTCTCTCGCTCGGCGCTGGTATTGACCTTGGACAATCACGCTGGCGTCGTTGACGGGAACGAAATGACTCACGACACGCCGCGGCACAGCATCAGGAGCGGTTATGCGCGGAGGAGGCTGTGCCTCCATCCATTCGAGCGCGGCGCGCTCTGCCGCGTCAGGAGCCTCCGCCTCCGCCCAAGCAGCAACCATGGCGGAGTACAGGCGGGCACCGTGTGGCGGCCATTCGGGCTCTTGGCGATCATGGTGCGCGGTCGCGGTGTATCTGCCAGTAAGAAATCTTACTTCGATGGCGGTCATCGACTATTCCCCGACGGGCTCGCGCGCCGACACATCACGGCTGCGCCGCAATAGTTCGAGCAGTTTCGGGGCCGGCTTCAGCGCGATCTCGTCCTCAGCCCAGCCGATGCCCGTCCGTGTGGCCTGCGCGGACGCCTCAACCAGGATGCGCCTGGCTGACTCGCGGCTCACGCTGACTGTCGCCGGTTCAGCACCATCTCGACCGAGGATCTCCAGCACGGGGGGATGCTCAGGCACAAGCAGGCACCGGGACCGCAGATCGTGATCGGCCTCGTAGCCATAGGCGACGGCAGCGACTCCCAGCGCCGCGACAGCGGTGCGGGCCGCCGCTAGAGCCTCCCTCCCGTGGCCCGCAAAACGCAAGCGTCGGAGTGCGGCCAGCGACAGCACTGTGGTCTGGCGGGCCTCAGAGATGGTCACGCCGCCCGCTTGCGAGTCGATCGAGGGGGCGATATTGCCATGATTGATCTCCGAAGGCCGGCCATCGCCTACCGGCTTCGGCTTGCCCTTGTCCTGTACTGCTTCGCCGGGATCTAGCGTCCAGCGCTGTTCGGGATCGGCGTGCTCGTAGACCACAGCAGCGTTGCGCTCAATCTGCAAAGGATCGATTCGACTCCCCACCTTGCGGCCAACCTGGGCGTCCAGTCCGACGATCTCCGAGACAAAGGCTCGCTGAAACTTCGACCCCAGGCCCCCCTTTGGTCCAGTCGAGTCCCACTGGCCGAACAGCAACGCGGTCGGCGCATAGCGGAACAAGTCTGTGGCATTGCCGGGACGCGCCTCGGTTATCGCCCGACCGATGTCGCTCAGACGGAAGAGCGTGTCGTCGAGCAGGCTGTCCCTGAAGATCGCGTCGGCCAGCCGGTGGGGTGCCTCCAGTACCGTGATCCGGCCCAAGTCGTTCAGATCCGGATCGCCGGTGAAGTCAACGTACGGCACCGGGAAGCGCAGTTCGCCCTCCTCCCAGCCGTCGAGGAGAGCCAACTCGGCCCGGTTGGCCTGAGACGCAACCGAGTCGAGCAGCACGGTAGTCGCCACCCGGTCGCCGACCTGCCGATCCTCAACCGCATACTTGTTCTCAGCTGTAACTGCGTAAGTCGGCGGAAACACCTTTCCCCCCGGCCCGTCCGCAGGCTGCAGCCGCATGATCGAGCGCAGGGCAACAGCCCCTCCCGACACGGCCTCCGTGAGTGCCTCAATCGTTAGTTCAGCCACAAAGGCCTCCTCTCATCGAGAGCCCAGGCAAGCCGCCTGAGCCATTTAGTCCGATTATGGCGCGGCGGTGTGACAACTTCGTTTGGCGCGGCAGGATCCAAACTCCACTGCCAACCGAGTCTCACGACTTCATGTCACTCTGTGATCTGATCCCACGGTCACGCCGGACAATTGTCCGGCCCTCCACGGCGCCCGAGTGCGAGTCGTCCAGAGCGGCGGGGCGTTCCACCGTATGAGGAGCACGGTGATGAGTGATGGCCAAGTTGGCGATGACCCGGCTCGGGTTGCGGCTACGGGTGCTCCGGCAGCGAGTCGCTGCTCCCCGTCACGGCGTTGGGACGTAGTCCGCCGGTTGGGTCGCCGTGACTTGAACCTCGACGATCCCGTCGATGGCGCCGGAGGTTTCGAGGGCCACGATCAGAGCGGTCAGCTTCAAGTTCAAGTCGTCGATCTTGGCGTCCAGTTCACCGAACTTGGCATCGATCTTGGCGTCGAGGGCGGCGATCTTGGCTTCCTGGGCGGCGAATCTGGCATCCATCCTGTCTTCGAGGCGGGAGATTCTGTCGTTGGTGTCGCTGATCCGGTCGTTGGTGACGGTGAGGTTGTAGCCCAGCAACACGACTATGACCGCGGCGAGGATGGACGGCAGCGGGTTCTCGGCGAGCCGGGACCAAGCGCTCGGCTTCGCCGCCGCGTCGTGAGCGGCCGGGGCGGGCTCGGTCGGCGCTGGTCGGGGATCTGTCATCGGGCCGTCGTGTGGCTGGGGTCGAAGCCTTGCCGGGGGGATGGATGCGGTCATGGCGCCTCACTCGGTCTGGCAGCGCATGAGTCTGGCGCTGTCGTCTTGCGTGGATGGCCGCCGCTCAGCCCGGCAGCGAGGCATGACCGAGGAAACTACATCACAATCACTGTCGCATCAACCCATATGTTCCAACTAGCCTTCTTGCCTGTAAGACAGTTGTTCAGCAGTCGCTCGTACTGGGTCAGGAGCCCGCCTGCCCAAGACCAGTAGCGCTGCCCGCTTTGGGCCAAGAGCCTCGACCGCGATGGGCGCCCTTTCGCGGTCGCCGCTTGCTCGGCCTCCGAGAAATCCTCGGGGCGGGGTTGGGTTGTGGTCGGGCGGCTCTAGTCTCCCCGGCCATGTTGTTTGCTATTGAAACTTTGCTGGACTGGCGCGACCCTGCGCATGCACGTCGTGTGCTGCGGATCGGACGTGCCCCGAGGACCGGTCGGAGGACTGCCGCATCGGCGCCCCCGCCCAAACGCCGTGTAATGCGGCTTGGCTCGACCCTAGTGGTGGCTTTCGTGGTCGCCGCGCTGGTGGTGCTTGCTCCGCCGGCCGGGGCCCGGGCCGACACCGCGCCGATCATGGTCACGATGTCGTCGCCGTCGGGCGGCTTCGCCGAGAACGGGGGCACTGCCGACGTGATCGTCACGCTCGACCGTGCGCCCACCTACGGCGGCAAGGTCACCGTTCCGCTGACGCTGCGCGGCGCGGTGCCCGGCCGCGACTTCTCCATGGAACTGCATTCGTCGTCGGACACGGGGGCGGTACTGGCCACCGAGGTGGTGCGGGGCAGCAACGGAGGTCGCCGCGAGACACGGAACCCGGAGCTGTGGTTCTCCGTCGGCGCCCGGCGGGCCGTGCTGCGCTTCACCGGCGTGGACAACAGTCGCCGGACGCAGCCCGTCGTGTGGCTGGCGTTCGGGTGGGGCGACCGCGCCCCCCACGGCGACAAGGATCCCGTCGCCGTCGATCCCGCCCGCCGGCCCGCAGTCCTTCCCATCATCGACGACGAGACCGGCCCGCTCACCGTGCCGCTGGACTCGCCGCTGACACCTGCCGGCGTCGCTCCGGGCGACACGTTCCGGCTGCTGCTCGTCACCTCGCGGGGCACCGAGCCGAGCTCGGCCGACATCGGCTCATACAACCGCATGGCTCAGGGTCTCGTGGCGCGCCGCGGCCTGGCTGCGCTCAGGCCCTATGCCGGATTGATGCGGGTGCTGGGCAGCACCAGCGCCGTCGACGCTCGCGACAACACCGGCACCAATCCGGCCGGCGACGGCCCCGGACATCCGGTGTACTGGCTGCGCGGCACCAAGGTGGCCGACGACTACGCCGACCTCTACGACGGCGAGTGGGACAACTACTCCGGCGATTCCACCGCCGAGGACGGCGTCAAGCTCCCAGGCTGGATCCGGGTATGGACCGGCTCCACCACCGCGGGCGCCGCCGATGCCGACGGTCCACTCGGCAACGGCCCGGACAGCGACGGCAAGCGCTTTGTGCGGGCTGCGTGGGCCAACCACCGAGACGGGCTCGACCCGTTGAGCTTCGGCACGGTGGAGGAGACCGACAACCGGTCGCGCAACCTCCGCTTCGGGCACCGCTACTACGTCATGTCGCCTGTGTTCACCGTTGAGTCCGACTCGAAGAAGCTTCAGCCCGGCCCGGTCAAGATCACGATGTCGGCCCTGCCGTCGGATGTGGACGAGGCCGCCGGCACCAAGGACATCACGGTGGCGCTGAGCCGCAGCCTCACCGACGGCGAGACCGTCACCGTGCCGATCCGGGTGACCGGCGCCACCGCCGCCGCCGACTACACGCTCGGACTGCACGGCGCCCATCCGGGCGCGACCCTGCTCTCCGACGGCGCCTTCAGCGCTCAAGCGCCGGCGGTTCGCTTCGAGGCGGGAGCGTCGTCGGCTGTTCTGCGCTTCGATCCGGTGGACAACTCGATGCGGACCCAGCCGTGGGTGACCATCGCCCACGGCGCCGCGGTCGAGGCTGAGGGTGTGGACGTCGCCGCACCCGAGGGCGGTCCGATCAGCTTCGCCATCACCGACGACGAGACCGGCGACATCGTGGTGCCCCACGACTGGAGCCTGAGGCCGACCTACCGGGCCCCCGGCATGGAGTTCCGACTGCTCTTCGCCACCAGCGCCAAGCGTGACGCCGCTTCCAGCGAGATCGCCGACTACGACGAGTTCGTCCGGCGCCTCGCGGCGCGGGGCCATCCCGACATCGTGCCGTACGCCGGATTCTTCAAGGTGCTGGGCGGCACGCCGACCGTGGCAATGACTGCCCACAACGGCATCGATCCCGCCGAGTACATGCACCTCTACTGGCTCGGCGGACACAACGCCACCCACGACCGTGTGGCGGGCAGCTACGCCCAGTTCCTCGACGACTGGATCCGCTACGCCCTACCGCGGCCCCGCACCGAGCACGGAACCCTCGCCGGCGTCGAGGCCGACGGGTATTGGACCGGCGTGCTCGGCGGCGATGGCGGTCTGGCCGGGGTCGGCTTCCTGCACCAGAGCGCGCCCCTGAGCGGCGGCCGGATGCTGCCCTCAGACTCCGCCCGCAGCCTTTTCGGGCTGTCGCCGGTGTTCAAGGTGGCGCCCCCTCCCACGGCCGCCATCACCTCCGGCGGTGCCATCGAGGCCGGCGAGGTCGCCAGCTTCACGATCCGCTTGGACCCGGCCCCGCTGCGCGACACTTCGATCAACCTGCTGGTCGGCTGGAGCGGGTTCGTGGCCTCGGAGCGACAGGGCCTCAAGTACGGGGCGGTCACCGTCGGCGCCGGCGAGCCCTCGGCAGACTTCGTCGTGCCGACGCACAGAGCCCCCCGATACGCCGGCGACACGCCGGTGAACGTCTGGCTTCTCCGGGGCGACGGGTACCGCATCGGCCACACCGACAACGGCGCCAAGGTGGCGGTCAAGGGCAACGGCCCGACTGTCAAGCCGCCCCCGACGCCGGTTGAGCCTACGACCGTCGAGCCGACGACGACCACCGTCAAGCCGCCGACGACCACCACCGTCAAGCCGCCGATTGTCGAGCCACCGCCGATTGTGGAGCCTCCGCCGATTGTCGATCCTCCGACTGTCGATGAGGATCTGCCGGCCGCGTCGTTCGAGCGAAGCTCCTCGACTGCTTCCGAGTTCGATGGACTCGTCAACGTGGCCATCGGCTTGGACCCGCTGCCCGAGTCCGAGATCACGTTCAACTACACAGTGACCGGCTCCGCCGCGGCAGGTTCCGACTATCTGCGGTTGAGCGGCACGGTGAACCTGCCGCCGTTCGTGACGCGCTTCACGATCCCGATCCGGATCACCGACGACCACTCCCCGGAGGCCGACGAGACCTTGATCCTGACGATCATCGACGGCGAGGGCTACATCCTCGGCGGCCCCCTCACCCACACCCTCACCATCATCGACGACGACTAGGCGCATCTATGCTGCGGTCGTGCAGCGCGGCGACGGCACCCTGCCGCAGGGCACTGATGCCCGGTCCCGAACCCGAGAGCTAGCGAGGGTGGGCCATGGCTAGGTCTTGGGCCACTATGGAGGACTTCGAGTCCTTCCTCGACGGCGGCGGCCTGGTGGAGGCCGACGACGACATGCCCGACCCCTACCGCCAAGCGGTGTTCGCCTTCATCGAGATGCACGCCAACAGCGAGCTGATGGGTGGTCTCACCGAGCGGGACTGGATCCCCAAGACCCCCGGGCTGCGCCACAAGATGGCGGTGCTGGCCAAGACCCAGGACGAGATCGGCCACGGTCACCTGCTGTACATGGTGGCCGCCGACCTGGGCGTCAAGACCCGTACCGAGATGCTGGAAGACCTGTTCGCGGGCCGCAGCCGATTCCACAACGTGTTCCACTATCGGGCCGTCACCTGGGGCGACCAGGTGGCCATCGCCTTCCTGGTGGACGCAGCCGCGCTGATCAGCCAGCAGGCCGTGTTCAAGAACTGCTCCTACGGCCCGTACAAGCGCATCCTGCGGCGCATCATCGCCGAGGAGGGCTTCCACATGCGCCTGGGCGAGGACCGCATGATGCGCATCGCCGAGGGCACGGCCCGCCAGCGCCAGATGTTCCAGGAGTCGCTCGACCGGTGGTTCTGGCCGGCGCTGCAACTGTTCGGCCCCGACTCCAAACCCGACGACCCGCTCCTGCGCTGGCACATCAAGTCGGAACGCAACGAGGTGCTGCGCGACCGGTGGGTGCAGAAGTTCGTTCCCATGCTCCAGGGCTACGGGTTCGGCGTTCCCGCCCCCGACCTGCGCTGGGATGACGAGACCCGACGCTGGGACGTGGGGCCCATCGACTGGGCGCCGCTGCAGCGCACCCTGGCCCAGGGAGGCCCCGACTCGGCCCGGCGCATCGGCGAGGCCGCCGACAACTGGCAGCGCACCGCCTGGGTGAGAGCCGCCCTCTCCAACGGATCGACGGCCGGCAGCGGTGCCGCAGCCAACCGTGGAGCTTGCGCTGCCACTGGCCTGCCCAGGGAGCGGTCAGACGACGATCAACCTGCGGCCGGTGGGCCCGGCAACGGCGAGGGTTGAGCGTGGACGTATACGAGGTGTTCGTCAAGACGGACGGGCGCGACGAGTTCCGCCACGTTGGAGCGCTGGAGGCGGCCACCGACGAGTTGGCGCTGGTGTTGGCCCGCGAGGGCTATCTGCGCCGGGCCGAGGGAGACCGCCTCTGGGTGGTGCGCCGCGACCATGTGATCGTCGCCGACGACGGCTTCGTGGCGCCCAACGCCGACAAGCCCCACCGCCACCACGACGGCGCGGCTGTGGCCGCCCGCCGCAAGGCATCCCGCGAGGCGCCCGAGTGAGACCGCATCCGTTGCTGGCCGCACGCTGCCTGCCGTGTGCCCGGATGAGACCGCATCCGTTGCTGGCCGCACGCTGCCTGCCGTGTGCCCGGATGAGACCGCACCCGGTGTCGGCCGCACGCTGCCTGCCGTACTCCCCGATCAGACCTCAACGGCAGTCGGCTGTGCGATGCCTGCGAGTCGCTCGTTCTCGACATCGCTCGGGATGGCAAGAGCAGTGAGCGAGCAAACAGCGATCAGGGAGTTCCTGCTGGCCTTTGCCGATGACGAGCACTTGATGGGCCAACAGCACACCGAATGGATCGGGGTGGCCCCGTTCCTGGAGGAGGACCTCGCCTTCTCCAGCATCGGCCAGGACGAGCTCGGACACGCCGCGCTGCTCTACGAGCTGGTGCTCGAGCTCGACGGGATCGAACCCACCGACGCCGCGGTCGACAAGCTGGCCTTCGGGCGGCCCAGTCGCGACTACCGGAGCTGCCATCTGGTGGAGTACACCACCGGCGGATGGGCCGAGGCCCTGGTGCGGCACTGGATCTACGACGCCTTCGAGGAGCTGCGCTGGGAACAGGTGAGCGACTCGGCGCTGCCCAAGCTGGCGTCCATCGCCCGCCGGGCGCGGCGAGAGGAGGCGTTCCACCGGCGCCATGCCGACGCCCTGCTGGACAAGCTCCTGGACGCCCCCGAAGCCCGCCGCCGGATCATCGAGGCCCTGAAGACCATCGCCGACATGGTGCCGGGCCTGTGCGAGGCGACCGCCGGGGAGGCGTCGGCCATCGCCGCCGGGATGACCGCAGGCTCGACCGCCGAACTGTTCGAGCCCCTGGCCCGAGCCATCGAGGAGCGGTTCGGCCCCTCCGCTGCGGGCGAGTTCGTTGGCGGCGACCAGGATCGGCGCACCCAGCGGTCGGACTCGTTCGGGCCGCTCATGGCCCGCATGAGAGAGGTCCTCGACTACGACCCGGCTGCCGTTTGGTGATCAGCAGGCTCGGGCAGGGCGCCTTCGACTCGCAGGTTGGGGACTAGGCGGTCGAGCCAGCGGGGCAGCCACCAGTTGCGGGCCCCCAGCAGTTCCATGGTGGAGGGCACGATCAGCATCCGTACCAGGGTGGCGTCGATGGCGATGGCAGTGGCCAGCCCCATGCCGAAGAGCTTGATGACCCGGTTGTCCTCCAGCACGAAGCTGCCGAACACCACCACCATGATGGCCGCGGCCGCGGTGATCACCCGGGCAGTGGCGGCCAGCCCGTCGGCCACCGAGTTCACCGCGTCGCCGGTGCGCTCGTACTCCTCCTTCATGCGAGACAGCAGGAACACCTCGTAGTCCATCGACAGCCCGAACAAGATGGCGAACAGCATCATCGGGATGAACGGCTCGATGGGCGCGGGCTCGATTCCGGTGATGTCGGCCGTCCACCCCCACTGGAACACGGCCACCGACACCCCGTAGGCCGCCCCGATCGACAGCATGTTCATGATCACGGCCTTGAGCGGCACCACCAGCGACCGGAACACCGCCATCAGCAGCAGGAACGAGGCCCCGAGCACCGCGGCGAAGAAGATCAGGATGCGGCCGGCCAGGTAATCGGAAAAGTCGATGTTGAAGGCCACTTGGCCCGCAACCAGAGCCTCCAGTCCGGTGCCGCCAAGAGTCTGCGGAATGACCTCGCCGCGAATCCGATGCACCAGGTCCTCGGTGGCCGCCTCCTGGGGACCAGTGGTCGGCTGCACCCGTATCAGCATGGCGTCAAGGGTTTCGTTGGCGAGCGGCATGGATGCGAAGGCCACTCCCTGCGTGCGGTTCAAGGCCTCCGACAGCGACACAATCGCTTCGATGTCGCCGTCAGCGGGCGAAACCTCGGCCACAACGATCAGCTGTCCGTTGGCGCCCGGCCCGAAACCCTCCGATATCAGGTCGTAGGCCCGGCGGGTGGTGGTGTCCGGCGCGAAGTTGCCCTCATCAGAGAAGCCCAGGCGCAGACCCAGTACGGGAGCGGCCAACACCACCAGCACGGCCGTGCCGCCGATGGCGAACAGCCAGGGCCGGGACTGCACCACCCGGCTGAGCCGGTACCAGCCGGTCTCGCGCCGCGGCTTGGCCTCCCGCGGCCGTATCGGCCGTCGCAGCGGGTTGGACGAGAATCTGAACGACCCGGCCACCAGCACCACCGCGGCTGCGGGCAGGCCCACCAGCAGGGGCCTGAGGCCGGTGCCGAATCCAAGCAGCGCAACCCCGATCAGCGAGGCGGCCAGCACGCCCCGGAGGCGGGTGGTGGTGATCCGCTCGCCCAGCAGGCCGATGAACGCCGGCAGCAGCGTTACCGACCCGACCATCACCAGGGCCACGGTGATGGCCGCGGCCAGGCCCAGCCCGGACACGAAGGGCAGCCCGATGAGCAGCAGGCCCAACAGCGACACCACCACGGTGGCGCCGGCGAAGATCACCGCCCGGCCCGCCGAGTCGAGCGCGGCCGCGGCCGCGTCCTCGGAGCTCAGGCCGCGGCCCACCCACTCCCGATAGCGGGTGATGATGAACAGGGCGTAGTCGATGCCCACCCCGATGCCGATCATCAGCCCGATGGTGGGAGCGAACTCGGGCACGTCCATCACGTTGCTCAGCATCACGACGCCGGTCGCCCCGACAGCCACCCCGGCCAGCGCCGAGGCCACGGTCAGGCCCATGGCCACCACCGAGCCCACCGCCAGGATCAGCACGAACACAGCGAAGGCCAGCCCGATGGCCTCGGACTCGGGCGGCTCTTGCTCGGCCAGCCAGGCCCCGCCCACCTCTACCTGCATGCCGTCCATCGACCGGAGCCCGGCGGCGTCGATGAGGTGGTCGATCTCGACGCCAATGTCGGAAGCCTCGTTGGCGGCGACGTCTGCTTCGGTGTTGACGTCGGCGAAGGCGATGATCCCGTCCTCGGCGATGCGGCGCGCGCCGTCAGCGTGGTAGGGCGAGGCGACGACGACTCCCTCGATGGCTGAGACGCGGTTGAACAGCTCGGACATGGCCGAGCGCACCGCCGGGTCGTTCACGCCCCGTTCGGCCCGAAACACGATCCGGCCGCCGATCCGCGAGCCGATCCGTCCGAAGTGCTCGTCGAGGATGTCGGCGCCTCGGGTGCTCTCGGCGTCGGGGGCGGCGGGAGCGCCGCCGTAGGACGCGCCGAGGCTGCCCGCGGCGGCCACCGCGACCACCAGAACCAGGAGCCAGGCAGTGAGAACCCGCCACGGATGCCGGTAGCACCACCGGCCAAGAGAGGAATACACAGCGCCCGCAGGCTATTCGCTAGCGGCCGCGTTGGCGCGGTCGTGTTGGCGCGGTCGGGGCCGGCGGCGAACTGAACGCCGCCGCCAGCCCGAACCGGATGTGCAGCGAGGGGCTACTCGCCGCCGGGTAGCAGGGTGACGGGCACGCGCTGCCAGCCGTTGCCGATCACGTCGACTCCGGCGTTGCGCAGGTTGGTGACCGCCTCCCAGGCGATCTCGGGGCGGTAGGCGTCATCGTCGGGGGCCGAGGCGAGGATTCCCTCGCTGGTGGCCACCGCGACGGTCTGGTCCCACAGGTCCTTGTCCATCACGCCCACGCCCTGCGGCGACGGCCAGATCAGGGCGTTGATCTCGTTGAGCTGCCAGGTCTGGTGCGACCGGCCCAGAGTGGGCGCGTTGTCGAGGACGATGTCCACGCACGCCTCGGGGTTGTCGCGGCAGTAGATCCACCCCTTGAGCGACGCCTCGACGAACTTGACCGCGGTCTCGTGGTAGGCGGGGTCGTCGTCCAGCCGGTCGGCGTCGGCCCACAGAGCATCCTGGAGCATGGCCGTGCCCACATCATTCCAGTTGATGATGTTGAGGTCCTCGGGCTGGTACAGCTCGCCGGTGGCGGGGTTCTCCGTCTCGAGCACCTGGGCGTACTCGTTGTAGATCATGGCCTGGGCGGCGTCGATCTCGCCGCTGATCAGCGCCAGCATGTCGAAGTTCTGCTGGACCAGCTGAACATCGGATGCCGGGTCGAGCCCGTTCCGGCGGAGGCCGGCCAGTAGCTCGAACTCGTTGCCGAAGCCCCAGTTGCCGACGGTGCGGCCCTCCAGGTCGGCCACCGTGGAGATGCCGGAGTCGGCGAAGGCCACCTGGAGGGTGGCGCTGCGCTGGAACACCTGGGCGATGTTGGTGATGTTGGCGCCCTCCTCGCGTGGCACCAGGCCACGAGGCACCCAGGACACCGCGAAGTCGGCGGCACCCGAGTCCAGGACCGAGGCGGGCACGATCTCCACGCCGCCCTCGAGGATCTCCACGTTGAGTCCGTAGTCCTCGTAGATGCCGGTGGCCACGGCCGCGTAGTAGCCCGCGAACTGCGACTGGGTGAACCATTGCAGCTGCAGGGTGACGTCGACCGGCGGCGCGGGCTCGGGCTCGGCCATGGCCTCCGCCGCGGCCGCCTCGGCGGCGGCGGCAGCTTCTTCGGCGTCTGCCTGAGCAGCCGCGGCTGCTTCGGCCTCGGACTGGGCCGCGGCTGCCTCGGCGGCTGCCGATTCCAGCTCGGCCTCGAGCGCGGCGACGACCTCGGGGTCTATCGCCCCCTCGGCCTCAGCCATGGCCTCCGCGAGCGCCGCCTCAGCCTCGGCTGCCCTGGCGGCAGCCGCCTCGGCCTCGGCCGCGGCCGCGTCGGCCTCAGCCTGCGCGGCGGCTGCGTCGGCCTCGGCGGCGGCGGCCGCGGCGTCCGCCGCGCTGGTGTCCGGAGCGGCCGGCTCCTCGTCGTCGCCACAGGCGGCGGCGATCAGGCCTAAGGCCAGAAGCGGCACCAATAGGCGGATCAACGTTTTCTTGGTTTTCATGGTTTCCCTCCCGGTGTGGGTTATCTCTGACGAGACTCAGTTGCGCGCGTCACGCCGACCTCCTGGCCACGAAGTACCAGGGCATGACGATGCGCTCGACAAGGACTGCGAGCGCGTAGAGGCCGATTCCCACCAACGAGCCGGCCAGCACCGCGGCCCAGGCGTCGTCGTAGCGGGTCAGTCCGGCCGAGTTGGTGATGAGGTTGCCCAGGGCGTCCTGGCGGCCACCGAAGTACTCGGCCACGATGGCAGCGATCACGGCCAGCGAAGTGGCCAGTTTCAGCGCGGTGAAGAAGAACGGCATGGCGTTGGGGATGCGTACCTCCCGCATGATCCGCCACTTGCCGGCCCCGTAGGACTCCATCAGCTCGATCTGGCTCGGCTCCACCTGGGTCAGGCCCCGGGCCGTGTTGATGAAGATCGGGAAGAACACCAGCACCACCACCACGGCCTGGTTGGAGCGGGGCGACAGGAGCCCGAACCAGGCGTTGAAGATCGGGGCCAGCGCGATGATCGGAACCGCATTGACGGCCACCGCCAGTGGAGTGAGCGTCTCGTCGGCAGCCCGGGAGGCGGTGACCAGCAGAGCGAACGCCGCTCCCACCACCACTCCGGCGAGCAGACCGGTGACGATGATGAAGCCGGTCACTCCGGTGGCGGTGATGATGGCGTCGAAGTTCTCCGCGACCGCGCTCCCGATTTCCGAGGGTGGCGGCAGCACGAAGCCGTCGGGTCGCAGTACCGCCAGGACCGCCTCCCAGCCGCCGAAGATGACCGCCGCAGCCACCACCGGCGGCAGCCAGGAGCGCAGCAGCGCCCTCGCCGCAGTCACCGCTAGTGACCTCCCCGCAGCGCGTCGCGCACTGCGGTGACGTTGCTGAAGAAGGCGGGATCGTCCCGGGTGGCGTCGGTTCGCGGGCCCAGATCGTTGTGGATCACGGCCGCGATCCTCCCCGGGCGGGGCGACATGACCGCCACCTTGGTGGACAGGAACACCGCCTCGGGTATGGAGTGGGTAACGAACACGACGGTTATCTGGGTCTCCGACCAGATGCGCAGGAGCTCGTTCTGCATGTGCTCGCGGGTCATCTCGTCGAGCGCGCCGAACGGTTCGTCCATCAGCAGCAGCTGCGGGTGGAACGACATGGCCCGGGCTATGGCGATGCGCTGCTGCATGCCGCCGGAGAGCTCGGCGGGGTGATGGCGGGCGAACTCGGTGAGTTTGACCAGTTCGAGCATCTCAGCCGACCGGCGGCGCCGGTCGGCTGCCTTCCAGCCCATCAGCTCGAGCGGCAGCTCGATGTTGCGCGAGACGTTGCGCCAGTCGAACAGGCCCGCCCGCTGGAACACCATCGAATAGTCCCGGTCGAGGCGGGCCGCGTCGGCGGTCTTGCCGTTGACGAGGACGGTGCCGTCGCTGGCATCGACGAGCGCCGCGATGAGGCGCAGCAGCGTGCTCTTTCCGCAGCCCGAGGGGCCGATGAGGGTGACGAAGTCGCCCTGGTCGATGTGAAGGTCGATATCTTCGAGGGCCTTCACCTCGTTGTGGCGCCCGGGATTGAAGATCTTGGACGCGCCGCTGATCTCGACGGCCGGGGCCTGGTCGTTCATGTCGGGGCCTGCTTCGCTCATGTCACGGTCTCCCGACCCTTGCGGCCAACCAGTCCGTACTCGATCGTCGAGATCACCGCGAACACGAAGATCCCCAGAGCGGCCGCGCCCAGCACCGCCACATAGAGGCGCTCCGGGCCGGTGGTGTAGCGCTGAGCCTCCAGCAGCACCCGGCGGCCCAGGCCTCCCTTGACCCCGGCGGAGATCTCTCCCACGATGGCTCCCACCACGCTGGCGGTGGCCGCTATCTTGAACGCCGCGAACAGGTACGGCAGCGAGGCCGGCAGCCGCAGGCGCCACAGGGTCTGGACCCAGCGGGCCGCGTAGGAGTCCATCAGCTCGAGGTTCTCGGGCCGGGGTGATTGCAGGCCCCGCAGGCCGTTGATCGTGACGGGGAAGAACGTCAGGTAGGTGGCGATTATCGACACCGACATCCAGTCCTGCCACTCGAAGGGCAGGAAGTCGAAGCTCTTGCGGCCCCAGATCACGATGATGGGCGCGATGGCGATGAGCGGGATGGTCTGGCTGGCGATCACGTGGGGTACCAGAGCCCGCTCCAAGCGCCCGGATGTAGTGAGCACGATGGCGATACTGAGGCCCACTACCACGCCGATGGCGAATCCCACGGCTGCCTCCCGCAGGGTGAAGGCGGCCTCCTTGCCGACGATCGACCAGAAGGGCTCGTTGGTGCCCCTCGGCTCCTCGAAGATCCCCGAGATGATGTCGGGCAGCGGGGGCATCTTCAGGTCGTCGGACTCGGGCAGAATCGAGCCGATGACCGGCCAGCCGGACTGGGCGTCGTCGATGGACGTGCCCACCACCTTGTACAGGCTGTACGCCACCCCCAGCAGGCAGACGAAGACGGCCAGCACCACCACCTGCCGGCCGGTCCTGCGCATCCGGTCCCGCCGCTGCTCGCGGGAGGCTTGCTGGCGCAGTATCTGCTCGAAGACGATCGGATCGTCGACCTCCGCATTGGAGGCTGGACTGACCGAATCGATCATGGCTTCAACGGGCGGCCCAGACTCGGACTTCATTGACGCCGACACGCTCGGCCGCTGGGAATCACTTCCTGAGCGCCGGGATGATCCGCTGGCCGTAGGCGTTCAGCGTCTCGTCCTTGGAATCGTGCATCAGATAGATGGCGAACTGGTCGACACCCAAGTCGCGCAACTCCTGTAGGCGGGCGATGTGGTGGTCGGCGTCGCCGAGGATGCAGAAGCGGTCGATCACCTCGTCGGGCACGAAGTCGGTGTGCACGTTGCCCGCCTTGCCGTGCTCGGAGTAGTCGTAGCCCTCCCGGCCGGCGATGTAGTCGGTGAGGGCCTGGGGCACGCCGGCGCCGGTGTCGCCGTAGCGGTCCACCAGGTCGGCCACATGGTTGCCGACCATGCCGCCGAACCAGCGGACCTGGTCGCGCTGGTGGGCCAGATCCTCTCCCACATAGGCCGGCGCGGCCACGCACATGTACAGCTCATCGGGATCACGTCCCGCCTCGGCCGCAGCCTTGCGTACGGCCGCGATGGTCCACTCGGTGATCTGAGGATCGGCGAGCTGCAGGATGAACCCGTCGGCCTGCTCGCCGCAGAGCTGCAGGGCCCGCGGTCCGTAGGCGGCCATCAAGATGTCTAGCCGGCCGCCCGCCGACCACGGGAACTGCTGGCGGGTGCCGTTGTAGTCGACCTCTCGGCCCTCGACGAGGCCCTTGATGACCTTCATCGACTCGCCGAGGGTGGCCAGGCTGGTGGGCGTGTGGCCCAGCACCCGCATGGCGGAGTCGCCCCGGCCGATGCCGCACACGGTGCGGTCGCCGAACATGTCGTTGAGGGTGGCAAACAGCGACGCGGTGACCGTCCAGTTGCGGGTGCCTGGGTTGGTGACCATCGGCCCGATGATCATGCGGTTCGTGGCCGACAGCATCTGGCTGTAGATGACGAACGGCTCCTGCCACAGCACATGGCTGTCGAAGGTCCAGCCGTGGGAGAACCCGTAGGTCTCGGCCTTCTGGGCCAGGTCCACCACCCGCCAGGCCGGCGGGTCGGTCTGGAGGACGACTCCGAAGTCCATGGCCCGCAGCGCTTACCGGTTGCGGGGAAAGCCCAAGTCGACGGTGCTGTCAGCCGGGTCGGGCCAGCGGGCGGTGACGGCCTTGGCCTTGGTGAAGAAGTGGATGCCCTCGGGTCCGTACATGTGGGTGTCGCCGAACAGCGAGTTCTTCCAACCGCCGAAGGAGTGGTAGCCGACGGGCACGGGGATGGGGACGTTGACCCCGACCATGCCGGCGTCGGCGTCGAGCTGGAACTGGCGGGCTGCTCCACCGTCGCGGGTGAAGATGGCCGCACCGTTGCCCCACGGATTCTGCTCGATCAACTCCACCGCGGCGTGGTAGCTGTCGGAGCGAACCACACAGAGCACGGGGCCGAAGATCTCGTCGCGGTACACCGACATTTCGGGGGTCACGTGGTCGAGCAGCGACACGCCGAGGAAGAAGCCGTCGTTGTTGAACACGGCCTCCCGGCCGTCCACCACCACGGTGGCGCCCTCGCCGGCGCCGACGCCGACGTAGCCGGCCACGCGGTCGCGGTGCTCGCGAGTGATCAGCGGGCCCATCTCGGACTCGGGGTCGTCGCCGGGGCCGACCCGCAGCTTGTCGGTGCGCACCCTGATGGCGTCCACCAGTGCGTCGCCGACATCGCCCACGGCCACCACCACCGACACGGCCATGCAGCGCTCGCCGGCCGAGCCGTAGGCCGCGGATACGGCCGCGTCGGCAGCCAAGTCTATGTCGGCGTCGGGCAGCACGACCATGTGGTTCTTGGCGCCTCCCAGAGCCTGCACCCGCTTGCCGGCGGAGGTGCCCGTCTCGTAGACGTAGCGGGCTATCGGGGTGGACCCGACGAAGCTGACCGCAGCCACATCGGGGTGGGTCAGCAGCCGATCGACGGCTGCCTTGTCGCCGTTGACCACATTGAGCACCCCCGGCGGGAACCCCGCCTCGAAGAACAGCTCGGCCACCAGCCGCGGCGCGGAAGGATCGCGCTCGGAGGGCTTGAGCACGAAGGTATTGCCGCAGGCCACCGCATTGGGGAACATCCACAGCGGCACCATGGCCGGGAAGTTGAACGGCGTGATTCCGGCCACCACACCCAACGGCTGGCGCACGGTGTACACGTCCACACCGCTGGACGCCTGCGAGTTGAAGCTGCCCTTGAGCATCTCGGCCAGGCCGCAGGCGTACTCGATGTTCTCCAGACCGCGGGCCACCTCGCCCAACGCGTCGGAGCGCACCTTGCCGTGCTCGGCGGTCAGGCGGGCCGCGATCTCATCGGCGTTGGCCTCCACCAGGTTGCGGAAGGCGTGCATGAGCTTGGTGCGGGCCGCCAGCGACGTCTGGCGCCAGTCCTCAAACGCGGCCCGGGCCGAGGCAACCGCGGCGTCGACCTCGGTGACGCCGGCCAGCCCGACGGCCGCGGCCTGCTCGCCGGTAGCCGGGTTGAAGACCGGATGGGTCCGGCCGGACTCGCAGGCCAGGGACGCTCCGTCAACGAAATGGTGGATGGTTTCCATGTGGGGGGTCTCCCGTCTTGTCGGGTGGCGAGGGTCCGGGCTGGCGCCTGCGGCTACTGCAGGTACTGGCTCAGGCCCCTCGGCAGGTATTGGCCGTCGCCGGCCCGACCCAGGTACTGGCCGTTGTCGATGACCTTTCGGCCCCGCGAGAACACGGTGTCGACGTGGCCGGTGACCTGGGTGCCCTCGTAGGCGGAGTGGTCCATGTTCATGTGGTGGTTGTCGACGCTGATGGTCCACTGCCGGTTGGGGTCGTAGATCACGATGTCGGCATCGGAGCCGGCGGCGATGATCCCCTTGCGGGGGTACAGGCCCATCATTCGAGCCGGAGTGGTGGCGCAAAGCTCCACCCAGCGGGCCAGGCCGATCTCGCCGGTCACCACGCCCTGGTAGATCATGTCCATGCGGTGCTCGACGCCGCCGATGCCGTTGGGGATGGCCCGGAAGTCGTTGAGGCCCAACTCCTTCTGCTCCTTCATGCAGAACGGGCAGTGGTCGGTGGACACCACGGCCAAGTCGTTGGTGCGCAGCCCCCTCCACAGGTCGTCCTGGTGGCCCTCGGCCCGGGACCGCAGCGGGGTGGAGCACACGTAGGCGGCCCCCTCGAAGCCGGGACGGCCCAGATGCTCCTCCAGGCTGAAGTGCAGGTACTGGGGGCAGGTCTCCGCGAACACGTTCATGCCGGCATCGCGGGCCATGGCCACCTGCTCGAGGGCCTCGGAGGCCGACAGGTGGACGATGTACAGCGGGGCCGCCCCCACCTTGGCCAGCTGGATGGCCCGGTGGGTGGCCTCGGATTCCAGCTCCTTGCGGCGCACGTAGCCGTGGGTGACCGGGCTGATCTCGCCCCGCTCGAATGCCTGCTCGGCCAGCACGTCGATGGCCAAGCCGTTCTCGGCATGCATCATGATCAGCCCGCCGTTGCCCGCGGCCTGCTGCATGGCCCGCAGGATCTGGCCGTCGTCGGCCAGGAACACGCCTGGGTAGGCCATGAACAGCTTGAAGCTGGTGATGCCCTCGTTGACCAGCAGATCCATCTCCTTGAGGGAGTCGTTGTCGACGCCGCCGATGACCATGTGGAAGCCGTAGTCGACCGCGCAGTTTCCCTCGGCCTTGGCCATCCAGGAGTCGAGGCACTCCCTGACGTTCTCGCCGGTCTTCTGCACCGCGAAGTCCACGATGGTGGTGGTGCCGCCCCAGGCCGCGGCTCGGGTGCCCGTTTCGAAGGTGTCGGAGGCGAACGTGCCCCCGAAGGGCAGTTCCATGTGGGTGTGCACGTCGACGCCGCCGGGCACCACCAGCCTGCCGGTGGCGTCGACGACCTCCGCCCCCTGCTCGGCCGTGGCCGCGATGTTGCTCCCGGGGTGCAGGACCGCGGCGATGTGCTCGCCGTCGATGAGCACCTCGGCCGGGTCCGCGCCGGTCGCAGAAACGACGGTGCCTCCCTTGATCAACGTGGTCATCCTCGTCTCCTTGGTGTCGTCGTCTGTGCCGAACTTGATGTAGTTGTGCGCCTCACAGCGGGTTCACTGCGTCCACACCGCGGTGATGGGTCTGTTGCACTGCTCAGGGGGCGGTCAGCGGGTCGTAGAGGTCGGGGCGGCGGTCCCGGTAGAAGGCCCACTGCGCTCGGACCTCATCGATCAGGTCGAGGTCGAGGTCGCGCACCACCAGCTCCTCGGTCTGGTCCGACGCGGTGCCCTCGACGAACTGCCCTCTCGGGTTGGCGAAGTAGGAGGTGCCGTAGAAGTCGTTGTCGCCCAGCGGCTCGATCCCCACCCGGTTGATGGCCCCGACGAAGTACATATTGGCCACCGCTGACGAGGTCTGCTCGAGCTGCCAGAGGTAGGCCGAGAGCCCGCGGCTGGTGGCCGACGGGTTGAACACGATCTCCGCTCCGGCCAGTCCGAGGGCGCGCCAGCCCTCGGGGAAGTGGCGGTCGTAGCAGATGTACACGCCGACCGTGCCTACCGCGGTCTCGAACACCGGGTAGCCGAGGTTGCCGGGACGGAAGTAGAACTTCTCCCAGAATCCCTTGACCTGCGGTATGTGAGTCTTGCGGTACTTGCCCAGATAGGCGCCGTCGGCGTCGATCACCGCGGCCGTGTTGTACAGGAAGCCGGCCTTCTCCCGCTCGTACATGGGCAGCACCAGCACCATCTCGTGCTTGGCCGCCAGTTCGCAGAAGCGCTTGGTGGTGGGACCGTCGGGGATGGCTTCGGCGTAGGAGTAGAACTCGGTGTCTTGAACCTGGCAGAAGTAGGGGCCGTAGAACAGCTCCTGGAAGCACATGACCCTGGCGCCGGCAGAGGCCGCCTCCGCCACATACTTCTCGTGGAGCTCGATCATCGACTCCTTGTCGCCGGTCCATGCCACCTGAACAATGGCGGAAGTTACCGTTCGTGCCATGTACGCCCTCCCGTTCTCATCGGATGCCCGCTCGGCCCGGTGAGAAGGGGCGAGTTTAGCGAGACTCTGGCTCTCGGCAACGATGGAGCGCCCGGCGCGAGGAGATGACTCCGGTGTCGAATCCGGCCAGGTGGAGGCCGCCGTGGAAGCGGGCGTGCTCGATCTTCAGGCAGCGGTCCATCACTGTGTCGAGGCCGGCCGCCGCGCACCGTTGGGCCGCCTCGGGGCTCCACAGCCCGAGCTGGGCCCAGAACACCGGCGCCCCCGCCGCGATGGCCTCGTCGGCGACGGCGGGCAGGTCCTCGCTGCGGCGGAACACGTCGACGATGTCGGGGGTGACCGGCAGGTCCGCCAGAGACGGAAACACCGGGCGGCCGAGGATCTCGCGGCCCGCGGCCCGGGGGTTCACGGGATACACCTCGTAGTCGGTGGACGACGACAGCAGGTAGGTGAGCACGAAGTAGCTGGCCCGGGCCGGGTTGGCCGAGGCGCCCACCACCGCCACGGTGCGCGACCGGTCGAGGATGCGCTGCCGCTGCCGGGCAGTGGGCGGAGTCCAGCCCTCCACCGGCGGATGCTCAGCCTCAGCCATTGGCGGAATCCTTTCCAGAGGCCGAGCTTGCGAGGCCGTGGGCTGTGACGCTGGGGTTTGGGCGGCCCGTGAGCGCAGCGAACGAGAGCGGGAATGACCCCGCTGCGACGCGACAGGCCTGCTCAGCCATTGGAGCGGTCTTTCGTGGCTGCGGTAAGGGCTTGGTCGAGATCCCAGATGATGTCTTCGACGTCCTCGAGTCCCACCGAGATGCGCACCATGTCCGGTGACACTCCCCCGGCGTCCAGGTCGGCGTCGGAGAGCTGCTGATGGGTGGTGGAGGCCGGGTGGATCACCAGCGTCTTGGCGTCGCCCACGTTGGCCAAGTGCGACACCATCTGTAGCGACTCGATGAAGCGGGCGCCGGCGGCCCGACCGCCCACCACGCCGAAGGTGAAGACCGCGCCGGGACCCTTGGGCAGGTAGCGGCGGGCCAGGTGGTGCTGGGGATGGCCCCTCAGGCCCGCCCACAGCACCCAGGCCACCCGGTCGTCGGCGTCGAGCCACTCGGCCACGGCCCGGGCGTTGGACACATGGGCGTCCATGCGCAGCGGCAGCGTCTCGGTGCCCTGCAGCAGCAGGAAGGCGTTGAACGGCGACAGGCAGGCGCCGGTGTCGCGCAGCTGCTCGGCCCGCACCTTGGTGCAGAAGGCGTACTCGCCGAAGTTGTCCCACCAGCGCAGCTCGTTGTAGCTGGGCACCCGCTCGGTCATGTGGTCGAAGCGGCCCGAGCCCCAGTCGAAGCGGCCCGCCTCGATGATCACACCGCCGATGGAGGTGCCGTGCCCGCCCAGGAACTTGGTGGCCGAGTGCAAGACGATGTCGGCGCCGTGGTCCAGCGGGCGGCACAGGTACGGCGTGGCGAAGGTCGAGTCGACCGCCAGCGGGAGCCGGTGGGCCTGGGCCACGTCAGCCAGCGCGGCGAGGTCGGCCACCGCCCCGGAGGGATTGGCGATGATCTCGGTGTACAGCAGCTTCGTGTCGTCGCGCACTGCCGCGGCGAAGGCGTCGGGATCCGTGCCGTCCACGAAGGTGGTGTCGATGCCGAGGCGCCGCAGGGTCACATCCAGCAGCGTGTGGGTGCCCCCGTAGAGCCCGGCCGCGGCCACGATGTGGTCGCCGGCGGAGGCCAGCGCGGTGACGGTGAGAAACTCAGCGGCCTGGCCGCTGGCGGCGGCCACCGCCCCGATGCCCCCCTCGAGGCTGGCCATGCGCTCCTCGAAAGCGGCGCTGGTCGGGTTGGAGATGCGGGTGTAGATGGTGCCGTACTTCTGCAGGGCGAACAGGTCGGCCGCGTCGGCGGTGTCCTCGAACACGAAGCTGGTGGACTGGTAGATGGGCACCGCCCGGGCGCCGGTAGCGGGATCGGGCGGGGCTCCCGCATGCAGCGCCCTGGTGCGGAACCCCCACTGCCGGTCGTCCATGCCCTGACGATACTCATCCCAGCGGCGGGTCCTGTCGCCGAGTCGAGATGACGAGCACGGGCCTCGTCCCAATCGTCGGTCATCTGACTCATCGCCAACCCCCGGCTTGGCGCAGTGCGCGCTCTGGTGGCCCAGGCGACGGGATGCGCCGCGGTACGGTTCGGAGTCGTGGGCTCGTTCAGCAGCGAGACGATCGACTTCGGCTCGGACGATGTTTCGCCCGTGGTGGGCGCGATGGACGAACTCGCGGCTCGGGGCGACGGTCTGGGATGGATCAACATCGGCCCCGGCCTGCGCGACGACCAGCTCGAGCGCCTGCCGACGCCCTCCCCGCTGGCGCGCTGGTTCTCGGGCCGGGGCCCGGCGGTGCCGATGGCGACCTGGACCCCGCAGCCGACAGTGGGCATCGAGCACGGCGCGGGCCCCAAGGCGCTGGACCGCCTCGCCGATGCCGGGGCGCCGCTGCCCGCGGGCTGGCGCAAGCTCCAGGATCACGCCAAGAACGGCATCGTCGTGCAGCCCGCCGCGGCTGCCTCCCACCGCGAGGTGCTGGGCTGGCTGCTGTCGGCCTGCTGGTCGCTGTGCCCCATCGAGATCGACGACCACTGGCTAGCCCAAGTCCACCGCCCCAGCTAGAGCATTTGCCTAGAGGCCGAGCGAGTAGGCGGGCGATTCCGTCCCATACGGGCGAGGCCGTGGGCTGTGACGCAGGAAATGTCATGTGCTGTCATAGAGGTCCGGTACAGTCCAACTCATGGCTACTACTGAGCCCACCGTCAACACCTACGTCGCCCAGGCACTCAGGAACATGCACCCGCGCTGGGCCGAGGACGGGGCATTGGTCTCGCAAGCAACGGGGCTGTTGACAGGGCTGAAGGGCAAACAGCCCGACATCGTGGTCGGCGTGCCCGCAGCGGCCCCGCTGGTGATCGAGGCCGAGTTCTTCCCCGCCCGCAGCCTGGAGGACGACGCCCTGGGCCGGGTCGGCGCCGAGACCCGCCACCGGCTCAGACCCATCGAGACCGCGGTGGCGCTGCGCTATCCACGGTGGTTGCGGGACGTCCCCGAGACCCGGCTGCTCGAGGAGCTGATCGCCTGCGACGACTTGGCGTGGTGTGTGTGGCGCGAGGGGCCCGACAATGTCAGGTATCCGTCCGAGGGGTGGATCACGGGCAGCCTCGCGGACCTGGCCGGCACGGTCGAGACTCTGGCGGTCTCGCCCCGCCGCATCGATGAGGCGGCCGACCGTCTCCAGTACGCGGTCGAGGAGGGGGCATCCCTGATCGCCTCGATAGGCAGCACCACCCAACACCATGTGGCCCAATGCCTCCATCAGGAGTCAGGCGAGCAGACGATGCGGATGGCAGCATCCATCATCGTCAACGCCTTCCTGTTCCAGATTGCGGTGGCGTCGAGCCATGGCACACCGACCATCGAACAGACCGCGGCTGTTTCCGGCGATCGTCGGCACCTGCTCAAGTCGGCTGTGCTCGATTCCTGGGACCGCATCCTGGAGGTCAACTATTGGCCGGTGTTCGACATCGCGCGGCGCCTGCTGGTGCCGATCGAACAGACTCGTGCCGAGCAGCTGTGCGACCGGCTGGCCCTGGCCGCTTCCAACCTGGCTGCGGCGGGCGCGGTCGAGGTGCAAGACCTTGCCGGGCAGATGTTCGGGCGGTTGATCGCCGACCGCAAGTTTCTGGCCACCTTCTACACGCTGCCAGAATCTGCGGCCCTGCTGGCCGAGTTGGCCGTGGCCCGCCTCGACGACCAAGTCGACTGGTCCGATGGGGTGGCGGTCACCGATCTGAGGCTTGCCGACCTGGCCTGTGGAACCGGGGCCCTGCTGTCGGCGGTGTACCGCCGCGTCGCGGCCCGGGTGCGCCGGTCCGGCCGCGACGACGCGGCCATCCACGCCTACATGATGCAGGAGGCCCTCATCGGCGCCGACATAATGCCCGCCGCCGCGCACTTGACCACCACGATGCTCTGCGCCTCGCACCCGGCCGTCGGCTTCGGGAAATGCGGCATACATGTGCTCCCCTTCGGCCGCACCCACGACGGTCGAGTGGCCGTGGGTTCGCTGGAACTGCTCGGCGATGCTGGCACCCTGTCGCTGCTGGGACGGCCGGGCGCCCGGCTGGCAGGCCGGTTGGAAGACGACGAGCCCGACGATGAACTCGCAGCCTGCAACGTCGGTGATGGCACCCTCGATCTGTGCATCATGAATCCTCCCTTCACGCGTCCCACCAATCACGAGACCGCCCAGGCCGCGGGCGTGCCGGTGCCCTCGTTCGCGGGGTTCGGCACCACCGACGACGATCAGCGGGCCATGTCTGCTCGCCTCTCCGAACTGACTCCGGCCAACAGCTCGGCCCGTGCCGGCCACGGCAACGCCGGCTTGGCCTCCAACTTCGTGGATCTTGCCCACGCCAAGCTGCGGCCCGGCGGAGTGCTGGCGCTCATCCTGCCATTCGCCGCTATCTCCGGCAGTTCTTGGGAAGGTTTGCGCCGGCTGCTCGACAGCCACTATCGCGATGTCTCCGTGACGTCCATTGCGACCCACGGCAGCACGGCCCGAGCGTTCTCGGCCGACACCGGCATGGCCGAGGTCGCGCTGGTGGCGGTCAAGCGCGCGGCAACCGTGGCTGCGACCGAAGGCTCGCCGGTGGATTGGATCAGCCTGACCAGGCGACCGGCGAGCATCACCGAGGCAGTGCAGGTGGCCCGATCGGTCGAAGGCCGCGAGGAATCGGAGGGACCGGATCCCATCGATGTCGGCGACACCCGCGCCGGTTGCGTGCTGCCGGGCACCATCTCCAGTGGAGGGCTGGCCGCCGTGTCCGAGCCTGAGGTAGCCGCCTGCGGCCAAGCGTTGAGCCGATGCCGCCCGAGACTGTCACGGGCCGGGGACCTGCCTGTTGCTGTGGCCCGGCTGGCAGAGGCGGGCGCGCCTGGCCCAGTACACCGAGACATCAGCGGCACCGACAGGGTGACCGGCGCCCACCGAGGCCCGTTTGACATCAAACCGCTGATGGAGGGCCACACGCCCTCGTACCCGGTGCTGTGGGCCCACGACGCGGGCTCGGGTCGGGAGTCGCAGATCGAGGTCCGACCCGACACCCAGGGGCGAGTCCGAGTTGGCATGGAGGAGAGGGAGCTGAAGGTGTGGGCGACCTCCACGCGGCTGCACTTCAACCTGGACTTCCAGATCAACAGTCAAGCTCTGGCGGCTTGCGTAACCGCCGAGCCGTGCATCGGAGGGCGGGCGTGGCCCTCGTTCGCGCTGGAGGACCCGGCTTGGGAGGAGGCCGTGGCGCTGTGGATGAACACCACGCTCGGCCTGATCGGGTTCTGGTTCGAGGCAAGCCGCCAGCAGCAGGGCCGGGCCAACATGACCATCACCAGGCTCGGCGACCTGGTTGCGGTCGATCCCCGCAAGCTCACAAGCCAGCAGCTGACCACAGCCGGCGATGTGTTCGAACGATTCAAGCTGCAGACACTGCTGCCGGCCAACGAGGCCTACCGCGACACGGTCCGTCAAGAACTCGATGAGGCGATGCTGTGCGAGGTGCTCGGACTGCCCGCCGATGTGCTCATCCCGTTGGCCGTTCTGCGCTCGCAGTGGTGTGAGGAGCCGTCAGTACACGGGGGCAAGTCGACCCGTCCTTCGGGCTAGAGGCCGAGCGGGTAAGCGAGAGCTCGCCCGTTAGGTGTTGACTACTGCTTGCACTATCAGGTCTATTGCAGCTTGGGCGTCGGCGTCCCATACGACTTCGTGGGCGGGCGGGGTCGGGCCGGCGGCTAGGGCGGCCGGGGGGCGCACGTCGGTGACGGTCATGCCCCTGGTGTGCTCGCCGTGCAGCTCCACCGCCACCGGATGGCTCGACCGGCCGAACAGGTGGGGATGGGTGACCGCGATGACGGCGGTGGCGTCGTGCACCGGGGCCGCCTCCAGGCCGTATTCGCGGCACCGGTCGACGGCGTACTGCAGCAAATCGGCGGCGAAGCTCGACACCGGCGTGCCGGCTGAGCGCATCCGGGCCACCTCCCGGTCGCCCAGCAGAACCTTGTGGGTGACGTCGAGGCCCACCATCGTCAGCGGGGCCGCCTCTCTGAAGACGATGGCTGCGGCCTCGGGATCGGCCCAGACGTTGAACTCGGCCACCGAGGTGACGTTCCCGCCGTGGGCGGCCCCGCCCATGATCGTTAGGCCCCCCAGGCGGCTGCGCAGGTCGGGGTCGCGCCGCAGCGCCAGCGCCACGTTGGTCAGAGGCCCCACCGCCACGAGATGCAGGTCGTCGACCGAGCGGGCGGTGTCGCACAGGAAGGCGACAGCGTCGTCGGAGGCGGCCGAGCGCCGCAGCTGCGGCAGGGCCACGTCGCCGAGGCCGGTGGTGCCGTGGATGCGGGCCGCGTCCATGGTGGGCGCGATCAGCGGACGGGCCGCGCCCCGATGCACCTCAACGTCGAGATCGGCCACCTGTGCGGTTATCAGAGCGTTGTGGGTGGTGTGCTCGATTCCCACGTTGCCGTTGACGGTGGTGATCCCGACCAGGTCGCCGTGGTGGGCGGCGGTGAGGATGGCGATGGCATCGTCGAGGCCCGGATCGCAGTCCAGCACGATCCTCGGCCGGCGAGCGGTGTCAGAGGTCATCACCGGAGCCTAGATGTTTCGGACATCGAGGCCGAGCGCAGGGCCTGTCCCGGATACGCCCGGTCCGGCCAAGGGGTGAACCCGCGCCACAACTGCGGCAGTAGCGTGCGGGGATGAGTTCAGAGGCCCAGCGACGTTCGCGCTTGGTGGATCGCTACCGGGTCCGACTGGGGGCCTCGGTGGGCGGGCTGTTCTCCCACGGCGAGATGCCGCTGCAGCACACCGCCGACTATCCCGGCGATGCCGGGCTGTGCGGACCGGACTCGGTGAGCTGGAGGGTGATCGGCGACGTGAGCGTGTTCGTGGGGGCCATCCGGGCGCTGCTGATCCAGGCCGCCCATCCCGAGGCGGCCGCCGGCGTCGACCACCACAGCCGCTACCGCGACGATCCCATGGGCCGCCTGAACCGCACCGCCTTCTACGTGACTGCGGCGACCTTCGGGGCCATGCCCGAAGTTGACGAGGCGGTTGAGCGCGTGCGGGCCGCCCATCGGGGCGTGAGCGGAACGTCGCACCGGGGGCGGGCCTACGACGCGGCCATGCCCGATCTGGCCGCCTGGGTACACAACACCCTCACCGAGTCGTTCCTAGTGTCGTACCTGGAGTTCGGGCCGGGCCTCACCGAGGCCGAGGCCGACCGGTTCGTGGTCGAGCAGTCCCAGGTGGGGGCCATGCTCGGAGCCTCTCCCCTGCCGTCGACTGCGGCCGGGCTGCACGCCTGGGTACGCACCCATCCGGCGCTGGCGCCCAGCCCCGGGCTGAGGGCCGCGGTGGACTTCCTGCGCCAGCCGCCCCTGCCTTTCCGCCAGCGGCTGGGGTACGGGCTGTTGATGCAGGGCGCCATCAGCACCATGCCACCCGAGCTGACCGACCTGCTCGGTCTCAAGGCCCGGCCCGGCGGGCGGGCGGGCGCGACCGCCCTGCTGAGGTTCCTGCGCTGGGGCCTGCTCAACAGCCCGTCGTGGCGGGCCGCCCTCGACCGTTGCGGCGCCCCCTACGACCCGTCGCAGTTCCGGGAGATGACGCGGCTGTGACCGCCGAGACCGGCGCTCGCCGCGACGAGTCCGCCGAGGCCCACGGAGATTCTGGCAGCGTCCACGACGACGCGGCTGAGGCTGAAAGTGACGAGTCCGACGACAGTTTCTCCGCGGGAGTGAACCTGAAGGGATCGCTGCGCGAGGCCATGCAGGCGCCGCCGACGGTGTATGAGGCCGTGGGGGGCCAGCCGTTCTTCGACGATCTGGTCGACCGGTTCTACGACGCGGTCGAGGACGACGAGTTGCTGCGGCCCATGTACCCGCGCGACCTGGGGCCGTCGCGCCGACGGCTGGCAGAGTTCCTGTCCCAGTATTGGGGCGGGCCGCCGCGCTACAGCGACGAGCGCGGCCACCCCCGCCTGCGCATGCGGCATCTCCCGTTCGCCATCGGCTCAGCCGAGCGCGAAGCCTGGATGGCCCACATGACCGCCTCGCTCGACAAGACCACCATCGCTGACGGCCAACCCTTGCCGGCCGAGATTCGAGCCGCCATGTTCGAGCACTTCGACAACGCGGCGACCCACCTAATCAACCAGCCCGACTGACCATCCTTCGACGGGTCAGGCATCGCTTCGTTGACCCTCAAGGGCGGCTATGCGTTCTCCGTGGTCGGCCATCCGCTCAAGCAGGCGACCGTGCTCAGCCAGTGTGGCCTCGACGCGAGTCAGCAACTTCTCCACCCGACCAAGGCGGCTGCCGAGAGTTCCGATGTCGGACCGCAGTGCCTGCAGGAAGTAGCCGAGCATTCCCAGGAAGCCTGCTCCGAGAACTCCGACGACGGTTGCGACGAGTGCTGAATCCATGGTGGTGCCTCCAAAAGGTATCAAGACCAAACTTTGCATTCAATGAATCTGAGAATAGCAAACTTGTGGACAATACAACCTTGAGTGACTGGGTGAGGAGAGACGCCGACGGGTCAGGGGGCGGTTTGTAGGTGGCGGCCGGCGAAGGTGGCGGGCGGGTGGATGCGGCCCTCGTGTTGCACCAGGTCGCCGTGGATCCAGGTGGCGTCGATGCCCGCTGGCGGCGCCAGCGGATCCTCATAGCTGTTGCGCTCGGTGACGCGATCCCAGTCGATCAGCACCAGCGAGGCGTCGGCGCCCTCGCACAGTACCGGGCTCGCCAGCCCCATGAAGTCGCACGGCAGCACCGCCAGCCGGTGCACGATCTCGGCCACCGGGATGCCCAGCTCCCGAGCCATCCGCAGCGCTTTGGGGAAGGCGCCCAGAGACCGGGGGTGCGGCTTCTGGCCCGGCCCCGGCATCAGCCCGTCGGTGCACAGCGCCATGTCCGGGCGGCGGAAGAACCGCTCCACGGTGGCTTCGTTGCCGTAGTGGCTGATGATCGACACCTCGCCCCGGTTGTGCAGGAAGAAGTCGCACACCGCGTCGTGGGCCTCGATCGAGGCCATGTCGGTCACTCCGGCGGCCAGCACCACGTCGGAGAAGCGCTTGCCCAGGAACTCGTCGCCTACGCCCTCGAGCACCCCGGCGATCTGGATGCCCTCCAAGCCGCCGCAGAAGGCCACGAAGTTGTCCCAGCCTGCGCCGTCGCCGTAGATCTTCTCGAAGGCGAACTCACGCACCCGGTCATCGGTCAACCGGGCCAGGAACTCGGCCCGGGTGCCCGAGCGCACCTCGGGCGGAAACAGTGCGTCGGCAGTGGTGCTGCCCGCGGTGTAGGGGTACATGTTGCCCATGGTGGGCACCGAGCCGGAGGCGTCGTCGAGCCGGGCCGCCACCTCGCCGAAGCGGTCCCAGTTGCGGCGCCCCGCGATCTTGGAGTGCTCGCTGCAGTAGCCGCCGCCGCCGTCGACCGCGGCGGTGACCACCTCTTCTAGGGCCTCGACGATGTCGTCGCTCTCCGAGCGCAGGTGCGGATAGAGCGCGCCCGGCTTGACCTCATTGAACGCCCGTACCAGGGCGGTGATCTCGCGCTGGTCGGAGTAGACGGCCGGGTTGTACACCAGCCCGGTGGACAGCCCCAGACACCAGTGCGCCTCCCGGCGCACGACCGCGGCCATGGCCCTGATCTGGGCGTCGTCGGCGGTGCGGTCGAGGTTGCCCATGACCGTGCGCCGCACCGCGCTGTGGCCCAGGTGCATCCCCAGGTCGGTGACGGAGCGGCCCCGGTGCCAGGCCAGGAACCCCTCCATCGTCGACCACGGCCAGTCGAGACCCCCGGCGGGGTCGTCGCCGTCGGGGTCGCCGGCGGGGCCCGCGGTGCCGTCGAGGGGGGCGAGCTGTGCGGCGTACTCGGCCCGCTGATCGTTGGCCACCGGCGCTGGCGACAGCCCGTCCACGCCGCAGATCCGCTTGGTGACCCCGCCCCGCACCGCCATCTCGCAGCTGACCGGGATGCCGCTCTTGCCGACTCGGGTTCCAGCGAGGGCGCCGTGGTTGTGGGTGTCGACGAAGCCGGGGGCGAGCACCCGGCCGGCGGCGTCGATGGTGCGCTCCGCACCCGCGGCTGCACTGGGCGGCACCTGCCCCATGTGAACGATGCGGTCGCCGTCGATCAGCACGTCGCCAACGCAGGGCTCAGACCCGCGCTCGCCGGTGACGATCAGCGCTTCGGTGATCAGCTGGCGCACGGCCCAACGGTATCCGCGCCCGGTCCGCCTCTAGCCGCGGAGGGTTGCGGGCTGGGGGTGAGGCAGACTCGCCGCCGTGAGCACGCCCGAACAGCTTTGGACTCAAGACGGCACGTCCCGATGAGCCGCATGGGCGAGCGGGAGTTCGTGCTGCTGTTGGGGCTGTTGACGGGCCTGACTGCGTTGGCGATCGACATCATGCTGCCCGCCTTCGAGCAGATGCGCCCCGCGTTCGGTCTCGACGACGACTCCACCCGGCTGTCGCTCACCGTGACCCTGTACGTGATGGGCGCGGGGGTGGGGCACCTGTTCTACGGACCCATCGCCGACGCAGTGGGCCGCAAGCCGGTGCTGGCCGGAAGCCTGCTGCTCTATGCGGCGGCGGCGCTGGCGGCGGCGCTGGCCCCCACGCTGGCTGTTCTCTATGGCGCCCGGTTCGTGTGGGGCGTTGCCGCCGCCGGACCGCGGATCTTGACGCAGACCATCGTGCGAGACCGCTTCGCCGGCACGGCCATGGCCCGGGTGATGACCCTCGTCCAGACAGTGTTCTTCGTCGCGCCGATCGTCGCCCCGGTGCTGGGCAAGGTGCTGGTGGTAGTCGGCTCATGGCGTTGGGTGATGGCTTTCGGCGTATTCACCTCTATGGCGGCGGTGACGTGGTCGCTGCGACTCGACGAGACCCTCGACCCCGCCCACCGGCGGTCGCTGCAGCTGCGGCCGGTGCTGAGGGGCTTTCGCTCGGTGATCTCGAACCGCGTCTCGCTCGGCTACACCCTCATGGTCACCTTCGGCTTCGGGGCGTTCCTGTCTTATTTGGGCAGCACCGAGCTGATATTCGCCGATGTGTACGACCGCTCCGGGTGGTTCGTCCCGTACTTCACCGTCTCGGCGCTGATCGCGGCCGCGGTGGCCTTGACCAGCAACCGGCTGCTGCGCCGCGTGAACGCCCGCCAGCTGGCGCTCGGGGCCAGCGGCAGTTTCGCAGCATCCTCGCTCGGATTGTTCGCGGTCACGGTGGCGGGTGCCGGCCGGCCGTCCTTCATGGTGTGGCTGGTGCTGTTCAGCCTCTGCAACGCCGTTCATGTGGCGGTCTTCCCGACCGCGATGAGCCTGGCGCTGGAGCCGATGGGAGCCATGGCGGGCACCGCCGCGTCGGTGCTGGGGGCCAGCACCTGGATGCTGGGCTCGCTGCTGGCCTCGTTCACCGATCGGGCCATCGACGGCTCGGTCATGCCGATCGGCATCGCCTACTTCGCCTACAGCTCGATCGCGCTGGCCTGTCAGCTATGGGCCCGAGGCGGCGCAACGGCGCACTCATCGTGAACCGCGGCCACCGAGCGACGGGCACCGCAGCACACGTTCGCTACTGCTGTTGCTGACCCTGCTGGTAGTGCCAACCGGCGTCCGCGGGCGCGGCAACCGGAGCGGAAGCGGCAACCGTCGCGGGCCGTTGTGGGCCGATCCGCTCGCCGATCACGACCTCGGCGTCCACTTCGGCGGTGGCGGCGCCCATGAACGCGCCCCTCACCGGCGACACGTCGCGGTAGTCGCGCCCGCAGCCGATCACCACATGACGCTCCCCCACCGGGCCGCCGTTGGTCGGATCCAGCGCCCACCAGCCCGAGCCGGGCACGGCCGCCTCCACCCAGGCATGCGTCTGCACGCTCACCGGACCACCGCCCTCGACAAGCGAGTCGGCCGACTCCGTCTCGTCGGCCGCGAACAGGTAGCCCGACACGTACCGGGCCGGGATCTGGACCGATCGCAGCATTCCGATGGTCAGGTGGGCGAAATCCTGACACACTCCGACGCCTCCGGCCACCAGCTCGTCGAGCGACACGCCGATATCGGTTGATCCCGGCGAGTAGTCGAGCACCCGCCGCACCTCGTCCACCACCGCAGCCACCGCACCGGTCACGCTGGTCGCGCCCGCCGCCGCAGCCTCGGCCCGCTGGACCACCGCGGCGCTGGGCTGCACATGCTGAGACGGCGCCAGCATCTCGAAATGCTCCGACCGGAAGGCGTCCGACGCCAGCGCCTCCATCGGTGCCGCGTCGGCGGGGGCGGCCCGGGCCGCGGTCACCACCGAAGCCTCGGCCACCAGCTCGAGCTCGTCGTGCGTGGTTCGCACCCCGATGTGGGACACCGCGGTGCCCCAGTAGTCGACGGCGTGCAGCACCGCAACCGCGGGCCGCGGCGTCAGCAGGAATGACAGGAGCCGCTGGCGGTCGTCGTCGCGGGGGCGCACCCGGACCTCGTTCTGCGACTCGGTGACCGCCTCGGAGTACCGGAAGTGGATCCGATACTGGATGTCGAGCCTCACCGCGGCCGGTCCCGTGTTCCGGCCGGCCACACGCCCGCAGCCACGCCCATGGCGCCGGGGCGGACGTACTGGGAGCGCACCGCGGTCATCTCCAGCGGCGGCACCAGGCCGGACTGGACCTCGAGGGCCAGGTCGTCGAACTCCTCGGCCAGTGCGTCCAGCGTCTGGGCCGGTTCGGCCTCCATCCCCTCGACGGTCTCGCCCAGCTCAAGGCGGACTCGCAGCACCCCGGCCCGCCGGCGCGATCGGGTCAGGGCCGGGCCCACCGATCCCAGCCCCTTGAGGCACTCCTCGGCCCGTCCGACGCACGACAGCACCGAGCGGGGCAGATCCGGCGCGTGCATCAGATACTGCATCACGTCGAAGGGGTCGGGATCGCGGCGCCGCTGGCGGTGGTAGGCCTGCAGCGAGCTGGTGAGGCGCAGCATGCGGACGGCATCGGCCCCATTGCCGGCGCCGGGCAGGTCCGACCGCAGCAGCGCCACCGTGAATGTCGCCCGCTCCAGCATCCGCCCGATCACCACGAAGGCGTGGCCCTCATCGCGCCTCATGCCCTCGTTGAGCACACCGGACATGGCCAGGCAGGCCCGGCGCACCATCAGCAGCACCTCGTGCAGGCCGCGGGACTCGGCCTGGGCGTGGCCGAGGAACGGGAACCGCAGGTACAGGCCGTTGGCCTCCTCCCACAACTCGATGGGGATGCGGTCCCGCACCGAGCGCAGGTTCTCGCGCAGCGCCACGACCGACGACACCAGCGAGCCCGCATTGTCGCGGTCCGACAGCAGGAACGCCACCAACTGGGGGCTGCTCTCCAGCGAGCCCGCCTCGGCCAGCTCCGATTCGAGGCCGAGGGTGCGCACCAGCTTCTCGCCGTCGAAGCGGGCCTCGTCGGAGCGAAGCTGAATGATCGAGTCGGCTGCATAGGTCAGGCAGCGGGCGGTGTTCTCGGCCCGCTCCAGGTAGCGGCCCGCCCACAGCAACGCGTCGGCATGGCGGGCCAGGATCATCGAAGCTCCCCCTCGGCATGACGGGCCAGAATCATGCGCGCCCCTCACGGGCGCAACGGGCCAGGATCATCGAAGCTCCCCCTCAGCGTGTCCCACAGCGGCCAGCTCGGGCTTGAGCACCCAGGTGTCCTTTGATCCGCCGCCCTGCGACGAGTTGACGATCAGCGACCCCCGCCGCATGGCCACCCGGGTCAGCCCGCCGGGGAACACCTGGGTCTGCGCCCCGGTCAGCACGAACGGGCGCAGGTCGAGGTGGCGGGGCTCGAGTCGCTCCTCCGCGAACGACGGCAGCGTCGACAGCGCCACCAGCTCCTGCACGATCCACTCCCGGGGCTCGGCCTCGATCTTCGCCTTGGCCTCTTCGAGCTCGTCGGCGGTGGCGTGCGGGCCGATCAGCACGCCGTAGCCGCCCGAGGCACCGACCGGCTTGACCACCAGCTCGTCGAGCCGGCTCAGCGCCTCGCGGCGATGGTCTGGGTCCCACATCCGGTAGGTGGCCACGTTGTCGATGATCGGCTCAGCGCCGAGGTAGTAGCGGATCAGGTCGGGCACGTAGGGGTACACCGCCTTGTCGTCGGCGACGCCGTTGCCGAGCGCGTTGCACACGGTCACCGTGCCCGCCCGCAGCGCACCGAGCAGTCCGGGCACGCCCAGCGTGGAGTCGGCCCGGAACGAGACGGGGTCGAGGAAGTCGTCGTCGATGCGCCGGTAGATGACGTTCACCTCGACGAGCCCCTCGATGGTGCGGGCGTAGACCCGGTGGCCGTCAACTACCAGGTCGCGGCCCTCCACCAGCTCCACCCCCATAGACCGGGCCAGGAAGGCGTGCTCGAAGTAGGCGGAGTTGAAGATGCCCGGCGTGAGCACCACCACCTGGGGGGCATCGGCGGCGGCAGGGGCCATCGACTCGAGCGTGGACCGCAGCATCTGGCCGTAATGGTTGGCGGGCTCCACGGGATGGTCGTAGAACAGCCAGTTGCACACCTTGGCCATGGCGGCCCGGTTCTCGACCACGTAGGAGATCCCGCTGGGGTTGCGCAGGTTGTCCTCGAGCACCCGGTAGCGGCCGTCGGCGCCTCGCACCACGTCGATGCCGGCGATGCAGCAGTGGGTGCCGTGGGGCATCCGGATGCCCATCGCGTTGCGCTCGAACCCGCCGGATGACACCACCAGCCAGCGGGGCACCACTCCGTCGGAGAGCGCCTCGCCACCGCCGACGTACACGTCGGCCAGGAACAGGTTGAGGGCCTCGATCCTCTGGCCCAGGCCGCGGGCGAGCTCGTCCCACTCGGCCGCGGCGATCAGCCGGGGGAAGAGGTCCATGGGCCAGATCCGCTCGGTTCCCTCCTCCTCGCTGTACACGGTGAAGGTGATCCCCTGGCGCCGGAACTCCTCGTTGACCAGCCGCTGAAGCCGCTTCAGCTCGGCCGCGTCCAGACCCGAGAAGCGCTCAACGATGTGCCGGTAGCCGTGGCGCGCCGACCCGTCGGCATCAAACGCCTCGTCGAATGCGTCGACCGGCCGATAGCCGTCTAGCAGCCCGGTCTCAGGCGAGGGGTCGGCCACGGCCGGCCATGGTAGATCACGCCCCCGACGGCTCTGGCACCCGCCCGCGGCGCTTTGTCGCCAGTGTGGGCTGCTCCGGTAGCTTGACCCGCCATGAGCAGCATCGAAGTCCACGAATCGATCCTTCTGACCGACAGCGACGCAGCGCCGCTGGCGGTGCCCCGGGCGCGGCCCGCGGCGGGCGGCCCGCACCCGCTGGTGGTGCTGTTCCAGGACCGCTACGGGATCCGCGACGCCATGCGGGCCTATGCCCGCCGCCTGGCCGGGCACGGTTACGACGTGATCATCCCCGACCTCTACCACCGCCACGGCGCCCTGATCGGCTACGGCCCCAGCGAGGTTGCCGACGACCCCGGCGGCCAGGATCGCCTCAGCGGCTACATGGCCGCACTCACCGACGACGGCATCCAGCGAGACCTCGACGCCGCGCTGGGCGCGGTGTCCGCCGACCGGGGCGCCGCCACCATGGGCCAAGCCGCCTGCATCGGCTTCTGTCTGGGGGCGCGGGCTGTGTTCCGCACGATGATGAGACTGCCCGAGCAGTTCGTGGCCGGGTCGATGTGGCATCCGTCGTTCCTGGTGGACGGCGCAGCCGACTCGCCGCATCTCAGCGCGAGCGAGCTGGCCGGCTCGCTGTACGTCGGCTTCGGCGAGGCCGACCAGATGATGACGGTGGCCAGCATGGAGCCGTTCATCGAGGCGGTGTCGGCGCTGGGCGAGCGGGTGGTGATCGACATCCACCCCGGCGCCGACCACGGCTACACCTGGCCGGGTTCGCCCAACTACAGCCAGACCGGCGCCGAGCGGGCCTGGACCAAGACGCTGAGCCTGTTCGAGGCCGCGCTGGGCCCTACGCGTGGCTGATCCCTCGGTTCGGAACGGGGCCTGCCTGGAGCGGGCCTTGCTGCCCATTCCGAGATGAGCCGTGACTGACCCTTCGGTCCGGTACCAGAGCGTCGACGACCTTCGCCGACGGGCCCGGCGGCGCACCCCCCGCTTTGCCTGGGAATACCTCGACAGCGGCGAGGGCGACGAGCGGACCAGCGCCCGCAATACCGAGCGCCTCCAACAGGTGCTGCTGACGCCGCAGTTCCTCAAGGGCGCCCTCGAGCCCGACATCAGCACCGAGTTGTTCGGAATCCGCTGCTCGCTGCCGGTGGGGATCGCTCCGGTGGGCCTCACCGGGCTGATCTGGCCGGGGGCCGACATCGCCCTGGCCGAGACGGCGGCCCGGTGCCGGATCCCCTACGCGGCCAGCACCGTCAACACCGCCGACGTGGCCGATGTGGGACCCCGCGCCGGCGACATGGGCTGGTTCCAGCTCTACCCGCCGCGCGACCTCGGAGTGCGGGCCGACCTGCTCGAGCGGGCGCACCGGGCCGGCTTCCGGGTGCTGGTGGTGACCGCCGACGTGCCCGCCCGGGCCCGCCGCGAGCGCCAGACTCGTCAGCGGGTGTCGATGCCGCCGAAGATCACTCCCCGCCATGTCGCCCAGGCCGCGCTGAGGCCGGCATGGACTCTCGGGCTGCTGCGCAACGGCCTGCCCCGCTTCAACACCCTGGAGCGCTACGTGGACCGGGCCACGCTGCGAGAGCTGGCCGGCTTCGTGGGGGCCAGCCTGGGCGGCACCCTGTCGTGGGACTACCTGGCCGAGACGTGCGAGCTGTGGCCCGGCCCGGTGGCAGTCAAGGGGATCCTGCACCCCGACGACGCCGAGCGCTGCATCGACAGCGGCGCCGACGCAGTGGTGGTGTCCAACCACGGCGGGCGCCAGCTAGACGCCGCACCCGCGGCCGTCGACTCCCTGCCCCCCATCGTGGAGCGCATAGACGGCAGGGTGCCGGTGCTGTTCGACGGCGGCGTGCGCAGCGGCCTCGACATAGCCCGAGCGCTGGCCCTCGGCGCCGACTTCACCCTGGCGGGCCGGGCCTTCATGTACGGCCTGTGCGCACTTGGATCAGAAGGCGCCCAGTTCGTGGCCACGATGTTCGCCCAGCAGCTAACCACCGTCATGCACCAACTCGGCTGCCAGCACCTAGAAGAACTCCGCAACCGCAACCCCCGAATCGCGCCGTGAGAGTCAGCAAAGGGGGTCAGGCTCGACTACTTCAACTTGGAGGCCCTCTGCCCGCAGGGTGTCTTCGAGGCGCGGCGACGGCACCGACAAGAACACGTCCGCTCCGAGATGGGCGGCGGCCGCGAGCACTTCGCTTCCCAATGCGTTGAGACGATGGCGGTTCCGGTGGCGGGCAATCACCGGGCCCAGAGTCCTGAGACTGACCAGTCCGATCTCATCGGGCAGGGCCAGCAGCCTTCGGATCGCCTGCGCCCGGATGCTCGGCGCCTGCCCGGCGAACGGCCGTGACAGTGCTCCGGTGCGCGCAGAGGCACCGAGCACGGCTTGGCACAGGCGCACATACCAGTAGCCCGTGGTGTAGACGGCCTCGGTCGGCCGCGGCGGCTGACCGCCTCGCAGCAGCTCGCCCAACAGCTGATCATCAATGATCTGTGTCACTCGGTGGCCAGATCTGGATCGCCGAACCCTGCCCGGGCGGCGGCCCAGTCCTCGTCAGAAACGGAATCCAGGAGTTCACGACGCAAGTCCTCGACCCGTCCGGGGACTATGACGACCAGATCACCCAGGTCGAGATAGGCAATCTCTCCCCCGTCCGCCAATCCCCAGCGTCGTCGAGCGGCCGCAGGCAGGCTCATCTGGCCCCGAGACGACACTCTGAGATCACCAGCATTCGACACGGCACCACTATACAAGGCCCCAAACAAGATCGCCTTGTGGACGCGGCGCGGCCCTCGCCCCAGCGTCGGTCCTCTCACCGAGGATGAGTGAGGGTGTAGCCTTCGGCCAGCTATAGCGGTCGCGGCAGAACCGACGGGAGGCTGGCCCATGTCTGTCACCGAACCCGACACCGCAGTCACCAACCGAGCAAAGTTGCGGACGGTCTATCGGGCGCCGAGGCCGCGCGCGGCCCAGAAGGTGCTCGACCATCTGGACGTCCATTGCCGCAACTTCATCGAGATGTCGCCGTTCTGCGTGCTCAGCACCACCGGCACCAACGGCCGGGCCGACGCCTCGCCACGAGGCGACCCGCCCGGATTCGTCAAGATCCTCGACGATCGCACGCTGCTCATTCCCGACCGTCCCGGCAACAACCAGGTCGACTCGCTGCAGAACATCATCAACCACCCGGTTGTGGGGCTGCTGTTCTTCGTGCCGGGCATGAACGAGACGCTTCGAGTGTGCGGCACCGCCGAGATCACCTCCGACGAGCAGCTGCTGGCGCCGCTGTCAGTGGGCGGCCGGGCCCCGCTGTCGGGCCTGAAGATCACGATCACCGACGCCTTCCTGCACTGCGGCCGGGCCCTGCTCCGGTCCCGGCTCTGGGATCCCGAAGTCCAGATCGACCGCGCCAGCTATCCCACCTACGGCCAGGTCCTGGCCGACCAGATCGCAGGCGCCAACGCCAAAGCGATCGACGCCGACGAAGACGAAGCCAACCGCAACCAGCTCTACTGAGAGGCCACGCAGCCGGCGGCACCCGTGGTCGCGCCGCCCTTCGGGGGGTCAGGTTGTGGATAGGTGCGCTGTGATGGGGCCTAGGTGTTCTATGTCGGCGTGGATCTGGTCGCCGGGGCTCAGGGGCAGCATTCCGCAGAGGGAGCCGGTCATGATGCATTCGCCGGCTTGTAGCGGAGTGCCGTACTTGCACAGGGCGTCGGCCAGCCACAGGACTGCGTTCAGCGGGTTGTCCAGGCAGGCCTCGCCGCTGCCGGTGGCCGCGTCGGAGCCGTTGATCGTCAGCTGCATCTCCACCCGGCGCAGATCCACGGCCGTCAGCGGCACCGGGCGGGTGCCTAGCACGTAGAGGCCGGACCCGGCGTTGTCGGCGATCATGTCGGCGCTGGTGATGTCCCAGGCCATGCGGCTGTCGACAATCTCCAGCGCAGGCAGCACGTAGGCGGCGGCACTGATCACATCGGCCACAGTGTGGGTGCCCTTGTCCAGGTCGGCGCCCAACACCACCGCCACCTCGACCTCGACCCGCGGCTGCATCAGACCGGCACCGCCGATGTCGTCGCCGTCGGTGCGGCACACATCCGCGTACAGGAGGCCCCAGATGGGCTCGTCCATGCCTAGCTGCTGCTGCACGACCGGGTTGGTCAGACCCACCTTGTGCCCGCTAATCCGCCGACCGGCGGCGAGCCAGTGATCGGTGTTGAGCTGCTGCACCGCATACCCGACCTCGGGTCCGGCGGAGGCACCCAGCAGGCCCCGCACCGGCTCGCAGGGCACGCTGTCGGCCGTCGCGGTCCGCAGCCGCTCGGCCGCAGCCTCCAAGACGATGGGATCAGGCGATGATGCCATTCTTTGAACTCCTCGCATGAGAGCGTTTCGACGCTATAGTGCGACATGTAGGTGCCGGAGCGCCTCCCCCTGGTTGAAGGCTTTCCACTGACGTGGCAGGGGAGACGCTCCGGCTCTCGCATCCTACGGCTTGTGCAAAGCAACTGCGACTATGCATGAGAAATACTGTAAAAGCTTGTGGATGAGTGGCGAGTCTGGAACTTCAGTTGCCGGGCTATTCGCCGTGGACGTATTGCCAGCCGAAGCGGCCCTTGATGCAGAGGTGGCCGCTGGTGACCGAATGGTCGGCGGGTGAGGTGACCTTCACGATCCGCTCGTCCTGCACATGCAGGTCGAGGTTGCAGCCCACGCCGCAGTAGGAGCACACCGTGCGGGTGACGGACTGATCGTCGGGGCGCCACTCCCCCACTTGGCGCAGGTCGTACTCGGTCTTGAACTGGAGGGCGCCGGTAGGGCACACCCCCACGCAGTTGCCGCAGTAGACACAGGCCGAGTCGGGCAGCGTCACGTCGAACTCGGTGGAGATGCGGGCGTCGAAGCCCCGACCGGCCACCGCGATGGCGAAGGTGTGCTGGGCGTCGTCGCCGCAGGCCTCCACGCACTTGTAGCACAGCACGCACTTGGAGTAGTCGCGGATGTAGAGCTCGTCCTGGACCTTGACCGGCTCATCGACCCGCTCCACCGGGTGGTCGTCGGCGCCGTAGCGGTCGGGGTCGGCGCCGTAGGCCTCCATCCAGCGGTGCAGGTCGTCGGCCTGGCTCAGATCGACGCCCGATCCCAAGAACTCGAGCACCATCTTGCGGCTGTGGCGGACCCGGGGGGTGTCGGTCTCAATGACCATGCCGTCCTCCACCGGCCGCGAGCACGACGGCACCAGGGCCCGCGACCCCTCCATCTCCACCACGCACACTCGGCACACATTGACCGGAGTGAGGTTCTCGGCCCAGCACAGCGTGGGGGTGTCGATGCCGGCCTCGACGCAGGCCGCGTGGATGGTGGAGCCCTCGGCCACCTCCACCGGCCGGCCGTCGATGCGCAGGCTCACCGCCGTCTCGGTGATCGTCGTGGCAGTCACAGCGGGCTCGAACGTCGTTGCAGTGCAATCACGCGACCGACGACCCTACCGGATCCGCTGTGCCCGTCACGAGGCCAGGGTTCCTCACGCCGCTGGCGCCTCCCGGACCAGGCCCAGGTTCAGCGCGGAGCGCACGGCTGAGGCGGCGGTGTGGCCCAGGCCGCAGATGGAGGCGTCCACCATGGCCTCGGCCATGTCGTCGATCAGCGCCCGACGGTCGGCTGACAGCGAGCCCCGCTTCTGCATCTGCACCAGCGTCTCGTGCTGGCGCACCGCCCCGACCCGGCACGGCACGCACTGCCCGCACGACTCGTCGCGGAAGAACTCGGCGATGCGCACCACCACGGCGGTCATGTCCGCCGACGTGTCGAACACCATCACCACCCCGGAGCCGAGGGTGGTGCCCGCAGCCCGGGTGTCCTCCAGCGTGAGGGGCAGGCCCAGCGAATCGGGTCCGACGAACGACCCGGCCGCGCCGCCCATCAGCACCGCCTGAAGCTCGCCGTTGCCGTCCACCCCGCCCGCGAGGTCGAGCAGGTCGCCCAGCGTGGTGCCGAACGGCACCTCGTAGAGGCCGGGGCGCCCGACCTTGCCCGATACGCACAGCAGCTTGGTGCCCGGCGACCGCTCGGTCCCCCGCTGCCGGTAGGCGTCGGGGCCTTCGGTGATGATGTCGAGGACGTTGAGCAGGGTCTCGGGATTGTTGATGGCGGTGGGTTCGCCGAACAGGCCGTGGGTGGTGGGGAACGGCGGCTTGTTGCGGGGCTCGCCCCGGAACCCCTCCAGCGAGTTGAACAGCGCGGTCTCCTCGCCGCAGATGTAGGCGCCCGCCCCCCGCCAGATGGCGATATCGAAGTCGTGGCCGGTGCCGGCCGCGTTCGGGCCGAGCAGCCCCTCGGCCCGGGCCGCTTCGATAGCGCCATGCAGGCGGGCTGTGGCCTGCGGGTACTCGCCCCGGATGTAGATCCAGCCGTTGGCTGCGCCGGTGGCCAGACCAGCGATGGTCATGGCCTCGATCACCGCGAACGGGTCGTGCTCCATGACGATGCGGTCCTTGAACGTGCCCGGCTCGGACTCGTCGCAGTTGGCCACCACATGCTTGGGCCGCCCCGCCTCGGTGGCCACGGCCCGCCACTTGACGCCGGTCGGGAAGGCGGCCCCGCCCCGGCCCGACAGCCCCGAGGCGGCCACCGCCTCCAACACCGCCTCGGCGCCCATCTCGCCGGCCCGGCGCAGGGCCACATAGCCGCCGTGGGCGAGATAGGAATCCAGCGAGTCAGGGTCGGCGGTGCCGATGCGGCGCAGCAGGCGCAGCGACGGATCGCCGGCCTGGGGCAGCTCGAATCCGTCGTCGTCGGCGGGCACATAGTCGGGTCGGCCCCCGGATCCCTGCACGAACACCGCCGGGGCCCGCTCGCACTGGCCCAGGCACGGCCCCAGATGCACATGGCCGCCCGCCGCCCTCACCGAGGCGACCAGGTCGTCGTAGCCCGCGATCTGGCAGGCCGCGTCGACGCACACATGGAAGGTGTCGCCGTCGTGTGAGGGGGGCTCGGTGCGGAACAGGTCGTAGAAGGTAGCCACCCCGAAGGCCTCGGCGGGGGGAACGTCGAGCACCGCGGCCACATAGTTGATCCCGCCGGGGCTGACCCAGCCGGACGTGTTCTGCAGGGCGTGCAGCGCGGGCAGCAGGAAGTGGCGCCGCTCCCGCCGCCGGGCCCGTCCCGACGTGTACAGCCTCTCGGTCTCGGGCTGCACCACCGGGTCGACGCCCCCGGCCCGCAGCGCGGCATCGACCGCGGCCATCTCCGGCTCGGTAGCGCGGTCCGCGCCCAGATAGATGTCAGTCATGCGCTAAATGGCAGTCGTGCATTAGGCGGGGGCGGGCTCCGGTTCGAGCTTGGAGATGCGGATGGCGGCCGCCTTGAATTCTGCCGTTCCCGAGCGGCGATCCCACTCGTCGTTGGTCAACACGTTGGCGTCCACCAGCTCGGGGAAGTGGAAGGTGGTGAAGGTGAGGCCGGTGGGAATGTCGGGCTGCAGCCGCACGTCCATCTCCACCGAGCCCCGGGGCGAGCTGACCCTCACCCGCTCACCGTCGGCCACGCCCAGCGCGGCCGCGTCGACCGGGTTGACATCGATGGCGTCGCCGTAGCGGATGGGCGAGGCGTAGCCGCCCGACTGCACCCCGGTGTTGTAGGAGTCGAGCGCCCGGCCGGTGGTGAGCCGCAGCGGGAACTCGTCGCTGAGCTTCTCGGCGGGCGGGGCGTGGTGGGTGATGCTGAACGGCACCGGGTCGCGGCCCTCCAGGTCGTCGGCCCAAAGCCAGCCGTGGAGAAACTCCGAACCGGGATGGTCGTCGCTGGGGCAGGGCCACTGGATCCCGCCGGAGGCCTCCAGGCGCTCCCACGACATGCCGGTGTGCATGGGCGACAGAGCCCGCATCTCGTCCCAAAGCTCCTGAGAACTGGGGTGGCCCCAATCGACGCCGAGGCGGCGGGCCAGCTCGCCGATGATGTCGATGTCGTGGCGGGCCTGGCCCGGCGGCGGCACCGCGGGGCGGACCCGCTGCACCCGCCGCTCGCTGGAGGTGACCGTGCCGTCGGACTCGGCCCACGCCACCGAGGCGGGCAGCACCACGTCGGCCATCTCGGCGGTGCGGGTCATGAAGATGTCCTGCACCACCAGGATGTCGAGCCCGGCCAGCAGCTTGCGGGCGTGCTCCACGTCGGCCTCGGAGTCGGCCGGATTCTCGCCGATCACGTAGCAGGCCCGCAGCTCGCCGGCCTCCATGGCCTCGAACATCAGCGTGAGGTGCTTGCCGGGCACGCCGTTGAGCTCGGTGCCGTAGACGGCCTCGAACTTGGCCCGCACCCCGTCGTCGGCCACGTCCTGGAAGCCGGGGAACTTGTTGGGGATGGCGCCCATGTCGCCGCCGCCCTGCACGTTGTTCTGGCCCCGCAGCGGGCACAGGCCCGAGCCCCAGCGGCCGACATGACCGGTGAGCAGGGCCAGGTTGCACAGCGACACCACATTGTCCACCGCGTTGTGGTGCTCGGTGATGCCCAAGGTCCACAGGATCTGGGCGGTGGGGGCGGTGGCGTAGGCGTGGGCCATGTCGCGGATGGCCTCGGCGGGCACGCCGGTGGCCTCGGCCGCCCAGTCGAGGGTGTAGGACTCGACGTGGGTCTTGTAGGCCTCGAAGCCCTCAGTCGAGTGGGCGATGAAGTCGGCGTTGTGCAGGCCGGCCGAGATGATCTCGCGCCCCATGGCGTTGGCCAGCGCGATGTCGGTGCCCACCGACAGGCCCAGCCAGCGGTCGGCGAACTTGGCCGACGATGTGCGCCGGGGGTCGATGGCGTACATGCGGGCGCCGTTGGCGATGCCCCGCAGGACGTGGTGGAAGAAGATCGGGTGGGCCTCACGGGCGTTGGAGCCCCACAGCAGGATCACATCGGCGTGCTCGACCTCGGTGTAGGACGAGGTGCCGCCTCCCGCTCCGAACACTGTCGCCAGACCGACGACGGAGGGTGCGTGTCAAGTTCGGTTGCAGGAGTCGATGTTGTTCGACCCGATGGCGGTGCGGATGAACTTCTGGGCGGCGTAGTTCATCTCGTTGGTGGCCTTGGAGCAGCTGAACATGCCGAAGCCTTCGGGTCCGCAGCGGTCGAGCACGGCCCGGAAGCCGTCGGCGGCCCGGTCGAGGGCCTCGTCCCAGGTGGCGTGGCGCAGCCGCCCGTTGTCTCGAACCATCGGAGTGGTCAGCCGGGGCAGCCGGTTCTCGTAGGACTTCTTGCGCCGCGGGACGGCGGTGGCAGGGTTGGGGTTCACCTCGGCAACCCTACCGCTGTCGGCACGCCCAGGCTTCGTCGGCGGACTGCCCGATTGGGCGCGTCCGAGGGTGCGCCAGTGGCTACGGTGGGCGCTCTATGAGATGGTCGAGGATGTTCGTGCCGACGCTGCGCGACGCGCCCGCCGACGCCGAGGCGGCCAGCCACAAGCTGCTGGTGCGGGGCGGGTTCATCCGCCAACTCCACGCCGGGCACTACTCGCTGCTGCCGCTGGGGCTGCGAGTCCACGACAAGGTTGAGAACATCGTGCGGCAGGGCATGGAGGAGATCGGCGCGCAGGAGTTCCTGCTGCCGGCCATGCATCCGGCCTCGATCTGGCAGCGCTCGGGGCGCTGGGAATCGGTGGGCCCCGAGATGTTCCGGCTCCAGGATCGCAAGGAGGCCGACCTGGCGCTGGGCATGACTCATGAGGAGGTGTTCACCGAGATCGCCAGGGAGATCACGTCTTACCGGACACTGCCGCAGATCTGGTATCAGATCCAGTGGAAGTTCCGCGACGAGCCCCGGCCCAAGTCGGGCCTGCTGCGGGTGCGGGAGTTCGCCATGAAGGACAGCTACTCCTTCGACCTCGACGACGCCGGGCTCGACCACGCCTTCGAGACCCACCGGGCGGCCTACCTGCGGATCTTCGAGCGGCTGTCGCTCGACGCCATCGCGGTGCAGGCGTCGTCGGGGATGATGGGCGGCACCGGGTCGGTCGAGTTCATGGTGCCGTCCCCCGCGGGCGAGGACGACATCGCTCGCTGCGTCGACGGCAGCTACGCGGCCAACGTGGAGCGGGCCACCTCGAAACTGGCGCCGGTCGACGACGGCGAGGCCCGCGGCGAACTGGCGCGCTTCCCGACCCCCGGTGTGCGCACTATCGCCGCGCTGGAGACGGTCGAGGGCGGCGCGCCCGCCCACCGCCAGATCAAGACCATGGTCATGGTGCTCGACGGCGCCATGACGCTGGCCCTGGTGCGGGGCGACCACCAACTCAACCTGCAGAAGCTGGCCGACGGAACCGGGGCCGCCGACATCCGCCCGGCTGAGCCGGCCGAGACCCTCGAGCGTCTCGGCGCCCATCCCGGCTCGCTGGGCGCGGTGGGCGTTGAGAGCCTGCGGATCGTGGCCGACCACGCCCTGCGGGGTCGCTACAACCTGGCCACCGGCGCCAACACCGACGACTGGCACTACTCCGGCGTGGACATAGACCGCGACATCTCGGTGGACGAATGGCTCGACCTGCGGGAGGTGTCGGCCGGGGAGCCGTGCGTGAAATGCGGCCAGCCCCTGGAGGTGGTGCGCTGCATCGAGACCGGCCACATCTTCAAGCTGGGCCGCCGCTATGCCGAGGCCATGGGGGCTTCCGTGCTGGACGCCGACGGGGTGGAGCGCCCCATCACCATGGGCTCCTACGGCATCGGCATCGGCCGGGCCATGGCCGCGGTGGCCGAGGTGCACCACGACGACCGGGGCCTCGTCTGGCCGGCGGCGGTGGCACCCTACGGGGCGGTGATCACGGTGGCCAGCATGCGCGACGATCGCGCTGTGGCCGCGGCCGAGCAGGTGTATCGCGAGCTGCAGGCGCGGGAGGTGGAGGTGCTGCTCGACGACCGCGACGCCCGGGCCGGGGTGAAGTTTGCCGACGCGGAGCTGATCGGCATCCCGTGGCGGATCACCGCGGGCCGGGCCGCAGCCGACGGCGAGGTCGAGCTGACGGCGCGGGCCACCGGCGACACCAGGCGGGTCGGGATCGGCGACGCCGCCGCCGAGGTGGCAGCCCTACTGGCCGACTCAGTCCGATAGTTGCAGGGAGAGGCGACCGGCCGCCTCGATCACCGCCATGCCGAGGTCGTGGGTGTCGTCGGGATCGGGGAAGCGGTACGCCGGCCCGTGGACGTGCAGGGCCGCCTCCACGCTGCCCCCGCTCTCGAACACCGGCGCGGCCACCGAGTTGAGCTCCTCGGCGAACTCCTCATACACCCAGGCGTATCCGATGCTGCGAATCTGCTCGAGGCGGTCGCGGAGCTCGTCGGGGTCGGTCATGGTCCACGGCGTGCACTGCACCAGCGGCGCGGCCAGGTACCGGTTGATGAAGTCGGGGCGCTGGTGGGCGAGGATCACCAGGCCCGAGGGCACGGCGTGCAGCGGGGCGTGCTCGCCGGTCCAGTCCCGCACCTGGATGTTGGACGACGACTCGGTCTGGTCGAGGTAGTAGACCTGCCTGCCGTCGATGATCGCCAGCCCGGCTACCTCGTCGAGGCTCTCGGCCAGTTCCAGCAGGTGGGGCCGGGCCGCGGCCACCAGGTTGCGACCCCGGGGCGCCGATCCGGCCAGGTCGATCAGGCCTGTGCCCAGCCGGTACTCGCCGCCGGCCTCGGTCTGCTCGACGGCCTGCTCATCCTCGAGCGAGGCCAGCAGGCGGGCCACCGTGCTCTTGGGCAGGTCGACCCGCTCGGCCAACTCGGTGACGCCCACCGGGCCCAGCGCCAACGCCCGCAGCAGGGCGAACGACCGCTTGATCGACTGAACGGTCACGCTGTCACCCTACGGGCCGATCACGGCCGGTCGCGGCGGCGGCGTATCTCGGCCGAGATCGCCGGGATCACCTGGTGAAGGTCGCCGATCACAGCCCAGTTGGCCTTCACCACCATGTTGGCCTCGGGATCGATGTTGACGGCCAGGATGTGCTTGGAGCCCATGGCGCCCACCCAGTGCTGGATAGCCCCGGAGATGCCCGAGGCGATGTAGATCTCCGGAGCGATGCGGGTGCCGGTCTGGCCGACCTGGTCGGAGTGGGGTCGCCAGCCGTTGTTGGTGACGGCCCGGCTGCAGCCGACCCGGCCGCCCAGCAGTTCGGCCAGTTCCTCCAGCGGGGCGAACCCCTCGGCGGAGCCGACGCCCCGTCCGCCGCCCACCACCACCGGCGCGGTGGGCAGGGTGACGCCCGCCTCCAGCACTACCCGGTCCTTGACCACGGTGCGGGCCAGCTCGGCGTCGAGTTCCACCGCCACGGCCTGAATCTCGGGGAGGCCGGCGGGGGCGGGCTCGACCGGCGCGGCAGCCACGCTGTGCAGACCGCAGGTGAGCAGCGCGGCGCCGGGCGCGGCAAGGGTGGCGTCCTCCAGCAGCGACCCTCCCCACTGGATGCGGGTCATGGTCCACTCACCGCCGCCGCTAGCGGGCGGGGTGATGTCGGTGCAGTTGGCGACGAACGGGCAGTCGAGGCGGGCCGCGGCCTGGGCCATCACCTCGTTGCCCCGCTCGCTGCCGCAGGCCAGCACCGCGGCGGGTTCGAGCGCGCCGACGAGCTGTGCGATCGACTCGCCCCACGCCTCGGGACCGAAGTCGCTCAGCACCTCGTGGGCCGCGGTGTACACCCGCACCGCGCCATGGCCGCCGGCCTCGGCCGCAGCCTGGTCCGGCCCAGCTTCACAGGCGCCGATCACCGCCGCGTGCATCCCGACACTCAGCTTGGCGGCCAACGTCCGCCCGAAGGTGAGCGCCTCCCGGGCGGGCTCGCCCAGGGCGCCCCGGTCGTGCTCGAGCACCACCAGCAGCATCACAGCACTCCCAGTTCTTCGAGCACGTCGACGGCGGCGGGGGCGGCGTCGGGGCCGTCACCGAGGATCACCGTCTGCGACACCGTCTCGGTCGGGCGGCGCAGCCGGACCAACCCCTGGCCACCGACTTCGGCGTCGAGCTCGAGGGTGGTGACCTGCAGCTTCTTCGATGCCAGCCGTCCTCTCATGGTCGGGTAGCGGGGCAGGTTGATGCCCTCCTTCACCCCGAGCGCGGCGGGCAGGCCGAGCTCGTAGACCTCGAAGCCGCCGTCGATCTCGCGGCGGGCCCGCACCACCGCGCCGTCCACCTCGATGCCCTTGATGCCGTTGACGATGGGACGGTCCAGCGCGAACGCCACCCGCACCCCCACCTGGAAGCCGCCGGAGTCGGCCGACTCATTGCCGAACAGGATCAGGTCGAAGGCGCCGCCGTCGGCCTCCAGCGACTCGATGGCCGCGGTCAGAGCCCGGGCGGTTCGCTGGGGATCCCAGGCCGCCCCATCGGTCTGGATCAGCACGCCGTGGTGGGCGCCCACCGACGCGGCGTAGCGCAGCTGCTCGGCGGCCTCGGCCACACCGAGGGTGAGCACGGTGACCTCGCCGCCGGTTCGCTCCGTGATCTGCACCGCCTCCTCCACGCCGCACTCCTCGTGGGGGCTGGTGGTGAAGCCCAGGTGGGCGGCATCGACAGCCAGGCCGTCGACGGTGACGTTGATCTTGGCGCCAGGGGCCGGCACCCGCTTCACACAGCAGAGGATCCGCATGACAGGCGTAAGCGTTCCCCGAGCGCTAGGACTTCATGCGGATGTCGTCGGGGTCGAACACCGCGCCGGTGCCGGCCACCCGCACCGGGAACCGCTCGTTCATGTACATGACCTGAAGCTCGGTGCCGGCCGCAGAAAGCTCCGACGGCAGGTAGGCCATCAGCAGGTGCTTGCCCACCGAGGGACCGGGGCCGGCGGTGGTGACCCTCGACACCCGCCCGTGGGAGTCGACGATGCGCTCTCCGGCCGCGGTGAGGATGGGCTCGTTGCCGCCCTGCATGTAGCGCTTGCGGCCCCGGCTATCGTGCAGGTCCTCCACGGCGAGCACGCACATCTGCACCTCGGGCTCGCCCGCCGCTCGGGCGGCCAGGTAGGCCTCCTTGCCGATGAAGTCGGCCTCCTTCACCCGGGGCCGGGCCAGGCCGGCCTCCAGCGGGTTGTACTCGCTCTCCAGCTCGGCGCCCATCAGGCGATAGCCCTTCTCGATGCGCCCGGAGGTGCCGTACACGCCGCCGCCGGTGGGCCGCAGCCCGTAGTCGGCGCCGACCCGCATCAGGGCGTCCCACACCGAGGGGCCGTCGTCCCAGCGCAGATAGATCTCCCAGCCGGAGTCGCCCACATAGGAGATGCGGAACAGGGTGGCCTCCACCGGTCGCCCGGTACCGCAGTCGAGTGAAACGTCAACCAGCGAGCCGTAGGGCGATCCGGCCTGGCTCAAGTCGGCATCGCAGAGCCCGCCCAGCACCGCCGCGGCGTTGGGTCCCCACAGCCCGAGGGTGGTGATCTCGTGGGTGATGTTGGCGAAGCTCACCGACCCGTCGGCAGGCATGTGGCGGCGGGTCCAGAACTCGTCGCGCCCGCCGTCGAACACGCCGGTCACGATCCGCACCCGCTCGTCGGCCATGCGCATCATGGTCAGGTCGGAGTGGAAGCCGCCGTCGGGGGTGAGCCACGGCGTATAGATCGACCGACCCACCGCCACATCAATCTTGTTGACCGCCAGGCGGTCGGCGTAGGCCACCGCACCCGGCCCGGTCAGCTCGAAGATCTGGAAGGCGCTCAGATCCACCAGTCCGCAGTTGTCGCGCAGGTTGAGGTGCTCGGCGTTGGTGATCGGGCTCCACCAGCGGTTGTCCCACTCGACCTCGCGCTCGCCCAGGCCGTAGCGCTCCACCAGGTCGGCGTTGGACTCGAACCATTGGGGCCGCTCCCAGGTTCGGGCCTGGAAGAAGAAGGCGCCGAGGTCCTGCTGGCGGGAGAAGTAGGGCCCGACCCGCAGGTTGCGGCGGCTCTCCCACTGCTCGGCGGGGTGCACGATGCCGTAGGTCTTGTTGAAGTGCTCGGCGGCGCGGTCCCAGATGTGGGTGTCGGGGCGCTCCTCGGGGTAGAAGCGAGCGATGTCGGCGCCGTGCACGTCGATCACCCGGGGATAGCCGAAGGTCATCCACTCGGCCACCACCTGGGCCATGCCCGGCCCCTCCTTCACCCACACCGCGGCGGCCGACCACAGGTTCCGGACCTCGGGGACCTCGCCCAGGCACGGCATGGCGTCGGGGGTGAGCGACAGCAGGCCGTTGATGGCGTACTTGATCTCGGCGTCGCCCAGCATGTCCATCAACTCGATGGCCTGCTCCATCTGGGGGTCGAAGTCGTCGGGGGTGAACGGCATCTCGGTGGGCGAGAGCGCGGCCTCCTCGTTGGAGGGGATGTCGTCGGGGTGGTGGAAGATGGGGCGGTGGGCGTAGGAGCCCACCTCCATCGAGCCGGCGGTCTGGCGCTCGTAGCAGAACGTGTCCATGTCGCGCACGATCGGGTAGCCGATCTCGTTGCCGGTGGCGGCCAGGATGTCCATGGGGCCGACATCGGCCATCTGGTGCACGGCCGGGACGAGCGGTATGTGGGCGCCGGCCATGTTGGCCAGCCGGTTGGACCACACCCCGCAGGCGATCACCACGTACTCGGTCTCGATGGTGCCTGCGCTGGTGACCACCGAGGTGACGGTTCGGTCGCCGGGGTTGGGGCCGGGCTCGGTTCCGATGTCGAGCACCTCGGTGTTGGCCAGCACCCGGCAGCCGGCATCGACAGCGAGGCGGCGCATCACGGTGCCGGTCTCCAGCGAGTCCACCACCGACACCGTGGGGCAGTAGAAGCCGCCGAGAATCACGTCGGTGTTGACGAACGGCACCAGTTCGGCCACCTCGGCGGGCGTGAGCAGCTGAGCCTCGACCCCCCAGGCGGCGGCCGAGGTCATGCGCCTCTGCAGCTCGTCCATCCGCTCGGGGGTGCGGGCCACCTCGATGCCGCCGGAGTCGACCGACAGGCCGAGGTCGCGGTACTGGTTGGCGCTCTGCACCCCGAGCAGGCACATCTCCTTGTTGTGGTCCACCGGGAAGATGAAGTTCGATGCGTGGCCGGTGGATCCGCCCGGGTTGGGCAGCGGCCCCTTGTCGATCAGCACCAGGTCGCTCCAGCCGAGCTTGGTCAAGTGGCCTACGAGACAGTTGCCGACGATGCCGGCCCCTATCACCACGCACTTGGCGCTGGCGGGGAACTCGCTCACAACCAATCCTCCTGCTGCCGTGCCGACCGGGTCAGGTGCTCATAGGCTGCGGCGTCTGCTTCGGGCAGGCGCCACATCTGTTCTGTAATGCGGAATCGTTCCGCGATACGGAACGACAAGCTACCCTCGGGCTCGGCGCCGTGCCAACCACCCGGCACCGCGCCCGACCGCTGCGAAAGGAAGGGCAACGATGCCGTTTCCGTCCGATCTGGAGATCGCCTCCCAGGCCAGCCTGAAGCCTCTCGGAGAGATCGCCGCCGACGCCGGGATACCGGCCGAGATGCTCGAGCCCTACGGAGCCGGCGCGGCCAAAGTGAGCCTCGACGCGGTCGAGGCCATGGCCGACGCCGGGCGGCGGAGGGCCCGCTACGTGGTGGTGTCGGCCATCACCCCGACCCCGCTGGGCGAGGGCAAGACCACCACCACCGTCGGACTGGGCCAGGCCTTCCAGCACATCGGGCGCAGCGCCACCATCGCCATCCGCCAGCCGTCGATGGGCCCCACCTTCGGGATCAAGGGCGGCGCGGCCGGCGGCGGCCACAGCCAGGTAGTGCCGATGGAGTTGTTCAACCTCCATCTGACCGGCGACATGCATGCGGTGACCGCGGCCCACAACCTGTGCTCGGCCATGGTCGACGCCCACCTGTACCACGGCAACGAGGCCGGGCTCGACATCCACAACATCACCTGGCGCCGGGTGCTCGACGTGAACGACCGGGCGCTGCGCAACATCACGCTCGGGCTGGGCGGGCGGCTCGACGGCGTGCCCCGCGAGTCGGGCTTCGACATCACCGCCGCCTCGGAGGTGATGGCCGCGCTGGCGCTGTGCACCGGCCTGCACGACCTGCGGGCCCGGCTGGGCCGCATCGTGGTGGGCTACACCTCCGCCGGCACCCCGGTGACCGCCGAGGAGATCGGGGCGGCCGGATCGATGGCGGTGATCCTGCGCGAGGCCATCAAGCCCAACCTGATGCAGACGCTGGAGAACACGCCCGCGCTGGTGCACACCGGGCCGTTCGGCAACATCGCCACCGGCAACTCCTCGATCGTGGCCGACCAGGTGGGGATCCGCACGTCGGAGTTCCTGCTCACCGAGGCCGGCTTCGGCGCCGACATGGGCGCCGAGCGGTTCTTCAACATCAAGTGCCGCTACTCGGGGATCGCGCCCGACGCGGCGGTGCTGGTGGCCACCGTGCGGGGCCTGAAGGCCCACTCGGGCAAGCACCGGATCGTGGCCGGCCGGCCGCTGCCGGAGGCGCTGCTGGCCGAGAACCCCGACGAGGTCCACGCCGGCGGCGACAACCTGCGCAAGCAGCTCGAGAACATGCGGATCCACGGCTGCACCCCGGTGGTGGCCATCAACGTGTTCCCCGAGGACCACGCGGCCGACATCGCTGCCATCGGCGAGATCGCGGCCGAGTACGATGCCCGCTCGGCGGTCACCACCCACTTCGCCGACGGCGGCCGGGGCGCGACCGCGCTGGCCGAAGCGGTGGCCGAAGCAGCCGAGGAGCCCAGCGAATTCGCGGTGCTGTACCCCGACGACGCTTCGCTGAAGTCGAAGATCGAGACGGTGGCCACCCGGGTATACGGCGCCGACGGGGTGGAGTACTCCAGCACGGCCAACAAGCAGCTGGCCACCTACACCGAGGCCGGATTCGGGAACTTGCCGGTGTGCATCGCCAAGACCCACCTGTCGATCTCGTCGGATCCGACCCTCAAGGGCGCGCCGACCGGATGGACGCTGCCGGTGCGCGAGGTGCGGGCGTCGGTGGGCGCCGGGTTCGTGTACCCGATCTGCGGCGACATGCGGACCATGCCGGGCCTGGGCCGAGTGCCGGCCGCGAAGGGGATCGACATCGACGCCGACGGCAACATCGTCGGCCTGAGCTGACCCGCCGACCGGCCGCAGGCGAGCTGCAGGCCCAGTGCTGATGCTGCCCAAGCTGCGGCGCGCCCCGCAGACGGTTGAGGCCGTCGCCGCCCGACAGTGCCGGCTGGCCCTGGTGCGGGACTTGACCTTCGAGGTGATCCCGCTCAAGAGCCTCGACGCGGCGATCGAGGCCCTCCCGGCCGGTGCCCGAGTTTCGGTGACGGCGTCGCCGGCCAAGGGCCAGGATGCCACCTGCGAGATCACCGAGCGGCTGCTGGAGGCGGGCCACGAAGCCATCCCGCACATCTCGGCCCGGCTGGCGCCCGACCGGGCCCGAGTGGCGGAACTGGCGAGCTGGTTCCGGTCGGCGGGGGTGTCGACCATGTTCCTGGTCGGCGGCGACGTCGAGGCGCCGGGCGCCTACAGCGAGGCGTCGGCCTTCCTGCGGGACATGCTGGAGTGCGACCACGGGCTTAGCACCATCGGCGTGACCGCCTACCCGCACGGCCATCCGCTGATCGCGGACGAGGTACTGCACGAGGCCCTGCACGCCAAGCAGACCCTGCTGGCCGACGCCGGCGTGGAGGGCTACTGCAGCACCCAGATGTGCTTCGACCCCGACCGCATCGCGAACTGGCTGCGAGGCGAGCGGGCCGCGGGCCTGACGCTGCCGGTGCATCTGGGGATCTCGGGGGTGGTGGACCGAGCCAAGCTGCTATCGATGGGCGCCCGCCTGGGAGTGGGGCCGTCGCTGCGGTACCTGCGCAAGAACCGGGCCGCAGTCATGAAGCTGATGACCTCACCGAACTACGACCCCGACCACATCCTCACCGCCCTAAGCCCGTCCCTGGAAGACCTGGGCGTGACCGGCCTGCACGTCTTCACCTTCAACCAAGTAGCCGCCACCGTAACCTGGCAGCAATCCCACCCCAGCTAACCCCCTCCGGCCCGCCGCACCGGCAATTGGCAGTATGGGGCCCCAAGGCGGCGCTCCACGCTGCGATTCCTTGGGTGGGTGTTCGCTTCGTGATGCGACTACATCGGGATCAGGGGCCGAGCAGCACCGCGGGGATCACTCCGATCCCGTCTGATCTTCGGTAGGCCTGTCGGCCTGTAGACAGCACCACGGCATCCAGCATCCGAGGACCGATCTGATCGCCCAGCCAGCGCAGATGACGAACGTCTCCGTCTCCGACGACCGCCTTCAACTTAATTTCCAGCGCCACAACAGCCCCGTCGGCGCGCTCGACGATCAGATCGACCTCGTGCTCGCCGCCCTGAGTGCGCAGGTGGTGCACCCGCGCCTCGCAAGCCTGCGCGTATACCCGCACGGACAGAGTCATGAGCGACTCGAACAGCGCTCCGAGCAGCGTCCCGTCGCCCTCCCATCCGTCGACTCCGGCGAGTAGCGCCTCGGTGCCAACGCCTAGTAGCCGAGCCGCGAGCGCCGGGTCCACCAGCTGATGTACGGGCGCCGATGCCAGACGTCTCAACCGGTTCAGAGTGGGTAGCCACGCAGGAACCTCCTCGATCAGTCGCAGACCTTCGAGAGCGGACCGATATGGGATCGTGGTCGTGCGCGCCGGCTTGTCAGCTTCGCCCGCCGACGCGGCATCGCGAATCTTCTCAAACGAGGCGGGCGTAGACACCGCAGCCGCGTAGGCGGTCATCCATCTTCGCAACGATCCGCCATCACGGAACGTGTGACCGAACTGATGGATGTCGTGGTTGAGGACTTGGTCGATGTAGCCGTCAAGCAGGCCGCGCCGGACTCGGTCTGGCCACGGCCGGATCCCCGGGAAACCCGATCTGACGATCTCGTCGGTGTACTGCTCCACACCTACATCTGCTGCCCCCTCAAGGCGGAGGCGGTCGCCCGCAAGTAGGTCATCAAGACTGACTGTGGGAGTGGCAAGCCTACGTTCAGCGACAGACAGCGGCCGCATCTGCATGGTAATGATGCGGCCGGCTCCAGTGTGGGTGGGTGTCTCTGCGGGCGTCGTTGATCCGGTTAGGAGGAAGCGTCCCGGCTGAGGATCGGCGTCCACGGCGCGTCGCACCAGATCCCACGAGACCGGCAGCCGCTGCCACTCGTCAATGAGCACCGGCGGATCGCCGTCAATCACTCGATGCGGATTGCTGCCGATCACCTCCATTTGACCTGGATCATCCAGTCGGTGCACGGTTTGTGCTCGCCGCGCCGCGGTCACGGTCTTCCCTACGCCGCGGGCACCTTCGATTGACACGGCTGGTGCTTCAGCGAGCGCATCGAGTTCCGTGTCGACTACCCGCGGGAGATACTCCATGCCAGAACACTACAGTAGCGACGCTAGTTACACTACAATTACGACGCTACTTTTGCTACAATTCCGACGCGGCCCCGTACTCGACTCCGTTGAGAGCGACGTTCGTACTACTGGCAACGGCGCGGCACCGCTGAGTACCTACGCGAACAAATGGCGCTGCGAGACCGCGAGGTGACTGGCGTATCGCTCGTGTCGCTTCCGGTGGATTGGCGACGGCGCGGCACCGCTGAGTACCTACGCGAACGTAAGGCGCTGAGAGATCTCCAGTCGGAGCTGTACGAGCCGCCCCACGGACCGTGCATGCAGTGCGGAGCCATCGAACGGCTCTACCTGTTCAACAACGACGGCGACCGGCTGATCTGTGACGACTGCAACACCTTCCGTGCGGAAGACTTGCGGCAGGAAGTGAACAAGTTCAAGACCGAGAGGGCAAGGGGGCGGGCGCGTGAACGCTGGGACCGCGAATGGGAAGCCCACGACGCGGCCCGCCTTGAGACACTGTCATGACCGAGCCGTGAACCGCCCTGGATTCCCGGAGAGTTACGCGAAGCGCGTCGCTAGGGTCGACAATAGTCTCCGGACGGCTGCAAATGCGTAAACGACAGCCTCGGCACTCTGGAGACCACGATGCTCAATCGAGCCACGACGCTCACCGAGTTGGGTGCAGCCCCGACCACTGAAGAGCTTGTGCAGCCCAAGCGCGTAGGGACCAATATCCGGCGGTTGACCAAGCTAGACCCGGCCGTCCCAGATACGAGGCCCGAGGCGCTCAGCGCCTGAACCGACCGGCGCAAGCAGCTGGCAACAGTGACAAGACGGGGTAGTGACATCGCCTGACAGGCTGGCTGAGAGCGACTGGCCGGTCGTTGAGCCGGTGTTGGCTGATCCTGTCGCGGAGCAGGCTCGGCTGCTGGATGATCTTGCTGCCTCCTAGCGGCTGTTCGCCGCCCAGCAGTGAGGGGAACTGGGCTACGGCCACATCACCTGCCGCGACACCGAGCGGCGCGACCACATGTGGCTGCTGCGCAACCGGGTTCCCTTTGAGGCAACCGGGTTCCCTTCGAGCGGGCCCAGCCCTCTGGCCAGGACGCCACCTGCGAGATCACCGAGCGGCTGCTGGAGGCGGGCTACGAGGCTGTCCCGCACATCTCGGCCCGGCTGGCGCCCGACCGGGCCCGAGTGGCGGAACTGGCGGGCTGGTTCCGGTCGGCGGGGGTGTCGACCATGTTCCTGGTCGGCGGCGACGTCGAGGCGCCGGGCGCCTACAGCGAGGCGTCGGCCTTCCTGCGGGACATGCTGGAGTGCGACCACGGGCTGAGCGCCATCGGCGTGACCGCCTACCCGCACGGCCATCCGCTGATCTCCGACGGAGTGCTGCACGAGGCCCTGCACGCCAAGCAGACCCTGCTGGCCGACGCCGGCGTGGAGGGCTACTGCAGCACCCAGATGTGCTTCGACCCCGACCGCATCGCGAACTGGCTGCGAGGCGAGCGGGCCGCGGGCCTGACGCTGCCGGTGCATCTGGGGATCTCGGGGGTGGTGGACCGAGCCAAGCTGCTATCGATGGGCGCCCGCCTGGGAGTGGGGCCGTCGCTGCGGTACCTGCGCAAGAACCGGGCCGCAGTCATGAAGCTGATGACCTCACCGAACTACGACCCCGACCACATCCTCACCGCCCTAAGCCCGTCCCTGGAAGACCTGGGCGTGACCGGCCTGCACGTCTTCACCTTCAACCAAGTAGCCGCCACCGTAACCTGGCAGCAATCCCACCCCAGCTAACCCCCTCCGGTGTGGTCAGCCAGCCATCGCAGGTGACTGCACTACAATTCCGACGCTACTTTCGCTACAACTCCGACGCTCATGGTCCAGGGCCATACCCCGACATCGAAGTCGATCGGAGGGTCAGGTGTGCGGGTCGGTTGCCACGGCTTCAGGCAGCGGACGCCGAGGAGTCGTGGCGTTGATCACATCGACCGCGTCGATGACCTCGGGGGCGATCCATACCCTTGAGCGTCCGGCCTTGTGGGGGCTGGAGTGCAGGATCCCGGCATCGGCTAAGCGATGGAGGATCTGTCCGGCGCGGGCCGACGTCACGCCTAGATCCTCCTCGATCGACTGCGCAGTAACCGCGGGATTGTCCAACAGCATGTCGATGACCTGCGGAACACTCGAGCCCCGGCGGGTGCGCACCCGGCACTGATAGTCGCTCCGCAGGGAATCCAGACGCTCCACGAGTCGCGACGCAGTAGCCGCAGCCACCGTGATTGCGTCGGCGAATATGCCCACCCAGGCATCAAGTTCCCCCGAGCGGTAGCTGGTCAGTCCCGCCACATACCTCGACGGATCCGACAGCAGCCCGTGAGCGACCGGCACCGGGGCCGGCCCGGCTGGCAGCAGCTTGTGAATCAACAGCCTTCCGATGCGTCCGTTGCCGTCGACATAGGGGTGAATCGTCACGAATTGGGCGTGGGCGATGGCCGCATGCAGGACCGGGTGCACGTCGACCCGCCGGGCAAACCGGACCAGGTCGTCCATCAGCGCCGGAACCTGCCCATGGGGCGGCCCTTCGAAATCCGCCACGGCCCGATTACGCCCGATCCACACCGCGCCGTCACGCCAAGCGCCTCGGTGGCGCGGCTCGATCTCCGGATCGGCTGCGAGCAACTCACGGTGCAGGCGATGGAACCAGTCCGCCGACACGGGGTCGTGGCTTCGGTGCGCCGACAGTGCGGCCGCAACATTAGCCGCCACCAGCTCGGTGTCGGTGGGGTAGCGGCCGGTGTCGTCGTCGCTGAGGTCTGCGAGCTTGACGGCTAGTTGCTCAGAGGAAGTCGTGATGTGCTCGATTTGTGACGAAGCCACCGCGTCGGCGTGGATCAGCACCGCGCTGAGGTGTCCGAGCACTCCCGACGCCTGGCCGCTGCGGGCGTGCAACTGCGCCGTCGCCTCTTGGGCGGCCACGATCGCACCCGCCGACGTATCATCCACAGCCGGCACCGAGATGCTGGCAATCTCGGGCGGTACGGTCTGGGCGACCTCGATGGTCGGCGTGGACTCTTCGTCCCAGTTCCGCCACAGTTCGTTGGGAACTGTCACGATCTTCGACTGCGCAGCAGGCCAAGCACCCATCGGGGCCATCCTCCTATCCTTGTATTTTGCTACTAACGATAAAGTCAATGATACAGAGACTTGCTTATCGATGGGAGGCCCCGGCCGAGGGTCGCGGGGTATCACCCTGCGGTGTCACAGGGGGGCAGTACTTTCTCGCTCATGGAACCAACAGCAGTCGTCCTGCTTGTCTCAGCCCTGTTCATCGCCGCTGCCGCGGTGGTGATCGTGCGGAGCAGGCGCCCATCAGCAGCGGCCTACTCATCCAGTGACATGGCCAGATTGAGCGTGCAGCTCCAAGAGCGAGAGCGGGAGGTGGCACAGGTCCGCGACGAGCGCGACTCAGCCCGCCGGGAGCGCGACTCGGCGCGCGAGAGCTTGGTGTCGGCCCAGACCGAGTTGGCAGCGGTCACGGCGGCCCACGAGGCCCGAGTTGAGGAGCTGGACAAGGCCCGCTCGGATCTCGATAATCAATTTAGAGGACTCGCCGCAGGCGTTCTGAAGGAGAACTCCGAGGCTCTGCTCAAGCAGGCCAAGGAACAGTTCGACGGCCAGCAGCAGCTCAGCGCGGCCGACCTCGAGAAGCGCAAGGAGGCCATCGACGCCATGGTGGCCCCCATCCGCGAGAGCCTCGAGAAGCTCGGTGAGCACGCCGCCGACATCGAGAAACGGCGTGTCGGTGCCTACGAGGGGCTAACCAGCCAGGTGGCCTCGCTGCAGAAAGTGGCCAGCAGTCTCAGCGAAGCGCTCAGGTCGCCCAACATCCGAGGCCAGTGGGCCGAGCAGGAGTTGGGCAACATCCTGGAGTTGGCCGGGTTGAACAAGCACATCGACTACTACCCCCAGCACTCGGTGCCGGTGGCCGGCCGCGTCGTGCGGCCCGATGCGGTCGTGAGCGTGCCCGGAGGCCTCAAGGTCGTAATCGACGCCAAGGCCCCGCTGGACAACTACCTCAGAGCCCACGAGGCCACCGACGAAGCCGAGAAGCGGACCTTGCTCTCCAGCCACGCCTCCGCCATATCAAGGCACGCCAAGAGCCTGAGCGAGCGGGACTACGCCGATGTCGTGGCCGGGTCGCCCGACTTCGTGCTGATGTTCGTGCCCGCCGACCCGATCCTCGACGCGGCCATGAAGGTGCAGCCCACCCTTTGGGAGCAGACCTGGCAGGAGCACAGGGTGCTCATCGCCACACCGGGGCTGCTGCTTGCCTTCCTGCGGACGGTGGCACTGGCCTGGCAGCAGCAGGACATGCAGCACAACGCCCAGAAGATCGCCGACCTCGGCAAGGACCTCTACGACCGGCTGCGGGTCTTCGCGGAGCACATGGACGACATGGGGACGGGCCTCGGCAGGGCACTGGCCGCCTACAACAAGGGCGTGGGCTCTCTCGAGGGCCGGGTCATGCCCCAAGCGCGCCGCTTCGAGAGCCTGAACGTGGTCTCCGAACTCAAGCGGGTCCCCGAGCTATCGCCGGTGGAGGACTCCGTCAGGCCGGTGACCGGCCACAGGGACAACGGCGACACCGACGAGGAGACTCCGGACATGCTGCTGCCCCGCACGCTCACCGCCTGAGCAGCCACCCGGAGCAACTGCCGACTGGCGCTCACAAGCGTTGGACGATAGGGCAATGCGTCGGGGGATGGTGGCAGAATGTGCGTCGTGACCAGCGCCGATAAGGGGTGGCCGGTGGTTGAGCCGGTTTTGGCTGATCCTGTGGCGGAGCGGGCTCGGCTGCTGGACGATCTTGCTGCCTCGTACCGGCTGTTCGCCGCGCTGCGTTGGGGGGAGCTGGGCGACGGCCACATCACCTGCCGCGACACTGAGCAGCCCGACCACATGTGGCTGCTGCGCAACCGGGTTCCCTTCGAGCGGGCCCAGCCCTCCGACATGGTGCTGGTGGCGCCCGACGGCCGTGCCGTCGACCAAGAGGGCCGACCCGCCGACATCAACGTCACCGCCTACTACATCCACTACCCGATCCACGAGGCCCGGCCCGATGTCGCCGCGGCCGCCCACACCCACACGGCCTGGGGCACCCCGTTCGCGGCCGAGCGGCGCATGATCGAGCCCACCACCCAGGAAGCGACCCTGTTCTTCGAGGACCACGCCCTCTTCGACGACGAGGAGGTCCAGATCCTCTCCTGCGACGGTGGCAAGCGCATCGCCGTCGCCCTCGGAGACTGCCGTGCCGCGATCCTGGCCAACCACGGCCTGCTCACCGTCGGCGCCAGCCCCGCCGACGCCGTCGGCTGGTTCGTGATGATGGAACGGGTGGCCGAGATCCAGATGAAGGCCCGCCGCGGGGTGCCCATCTCAGCCGAGGCCGCCCGGGCCTCCCGAGACGACATCGTGTACGGCGGCTACGGCTGGGACCTGTTCAACTGGGCCATCCGCCGTCACCTCGACGTCGCCTAGCGGGGGAGCCCTAGTTCGGGAAGGCGCCCAGCATTCGGGCTGCGGCAAGGGTGTTCTGGAGCAGGCAGGCGATCGTCATCGGGCCCGTGCCGCCCGGCATCGGCGTCACCGCGCCGGCCACCTCCTGCACCGACTCGAAGTCCACATCGCCCACGATGCCGTCGGCCGTGCGCGAGATTCCCACGTCGATCACGGCCGCGCCCGGCCGCACGAAATCGGCGGTCACCAGCCGGGCCATGCCCGCCGCGGCCACGATGATGTCGGCCTGCCGGCACACCTCCTGCAGCTCCGGAGTGCGGCTGTGGGCCAGCGTCGGGGTGGCGTCCACCCCCTTGCGACCCAGCAGCAGCACCTGCGGCAGCCCCACCAGGGTGGAGCGGCCGATCACCACCGCGCTCTTGCCCGACACCGCCACGCCGTAGCGGTCCAGCAGGCGCATCACCCCCAGCGGCGTGCAGGGCACATGACCCCGCTGACCCCTCACCAGCCGGCCCATCGACCTCGGCGTCAGCCCGTCCACATCCTTCTCCGGCGGGATCAGGTCCAGCACCGCGTCGGCGTCGAGCCCCTCCGGCAGCGGCAGCTGCACCAAGATGCCGTGCACGCCCGGATCGGCGGCCAGGCCCCCGACCGCCTCCTCCACCTCCGACTGGGTGGCGTCGGCGCCGAGCTCGACGTGCCGGGACTCCATGGCGGCCTCGGTGGCCTTGCGCTGCTTGTTGCGAACATAGATGCGGCTGGGCTTGTCGTCCCCAACCAGCACCGTGGCCAAACACACCGGCGGAGAGCCCGCGGCGGTGATCTCGGCGTTGAGCTCGGCTACGATCTCGTCGCGGAGCCGGTTGCCGTCCATCAACACGGCGCCGCCCGCGGTCAACTCGAACTGCTCGGTCATCTGTCCTCCTGCTGCCAGCAAACAACCCCGCCGGACCAGTCGGCAGAAGCCTCGTGACAGGCTAGACCCCACCGGCCTACGATGAGCGTTCCAGCATACGGAACTGTTCCAATTGCGGTTCGGGCCCCGTATTATCGCCGCTCCCGAACCCCGAGGTGGTAGCCGCATGAGAGTCCTGTTCGCCGACGGCCTGTCCGACTCCGCAGTGCAGCGACTGCGCGACGGCGGCGACACCTGCACCCTCCAACCCTCCCTCACCGCCGAAGACCTGCCCGACCACATCGCCGGCTTCGACGTGCTCGTGGTGCGCAGCACCCGGGTGACGGCCGCCACCATCGAGGCCGGCGACCAACTCGGCCTGGTGGTGCGAGCCGGCGCCGGGACCAACACCATCGACTGCGCCCGAGCCGCCGAGCTCGGCGTGTTCGTGTGCAACGTCCCCGGCCGCAACGCCATCGCGGTGGCCGAGCTGACGCTGGGCCTGATGTTCGCCATCGACCGCCACATCGCCGCCGCCGCCGTCGACGTGCGGGCCGGACAGTGGAACAAGAAGGCCTACAGCAAGGCCCGCGGCCTGCACGGCGCCACCCTCGGGATCATCGGCATGGGCGCCATCGGCCTGGAGGTGGCCGAGCGGGCCGCGGCCTGCGGCCTGCGAGTCGTCACCGAGGACAAGCCCCGAGACAAACCGGTGCGTCGGCGCATGGGCGAGATCGGCGTGCAGACCCTGCCGGACCGGGCCGCGGTGCTGGCCGCCTCCGACATTGTGTCGCTGCACGTTCCCGGCGGCGACCGCACCGCGGGCATGGTCGACGCCGCCTTCCTGGCCGCCATGAGGCCCGACGCGGTGCTGATCAATACCGCCAGAGGCGAGGTCGTGGACGAGCAGGCCCTGATCGCCGCGCTCGACTCGACCGACATGCGAGCCGGCATCGACGTGTTCGCCGACGAGCCCGCCTCGGGCGCCGGGACGATCGACTCCGCCCTGGCCCGCCACCCCAAGGTGGTCGCCACCCATCACATCGGCGCCTCGACCCGGCAGGCCCAGGAGGCGGTGGCCGAGGGCACCGTGGAGGTGATCGAGGAGTTCCGCACCGGTTCCGTCGCCAACTGCGTGAACCTTGAGCAAGCCCCCAACCGCACGGCCACGCTCAGTGTGCGCCACTACGACCGGGTCGGGGTGCTGGCCTCGGTCCTGGAGGAGCTGCGGGGCGGGAACCTCAACGTGGCCAACATGAGCAACCTGATATTCGCGGGCTCAGTGGCGGCGGCGGCCACCATCGACGTGGCCGGAGACATCAGCGAGGCCCGGCTCGAAGCGGTCCGAGCCCTTCCCGACGTGATCGGCGTATCGGTGCTCGATGCCTGATCCACACGCGACGAGAATTCGGCTCACCCGGTCGGCCCGATGAGCGCGTCGGCGCCGCTGCTGGCGCCCTTCGCGGGCTGGCTCGTGAAGCCCGAGTGGGCCGACCGAGTGATCAGCCGCGCCTACGACAACCTCACTGCGGGCCAGCGCCGCTCGATCGTGCGGGAGAATCCGTACAGCTACGTCAACGTCACCCGCAGCAGCGAGGACGTGCTCGACGACGAGAGCCTGTCCATCGACCGGCTCGTCACCCTGGGCGCAGCGGCCCTCACCCGCCTGCTCGACGCCGAGGTGTTCGCCCCGACGCGCCGGCGCGCCCTGTACCTGTACCGCCTGAGCCACGCCCGGGGCTCGCAGACCGGCATGATCTGCGCGGTGGCGGTAGACGGCTTCGACGACGGCCGCATCCGCATCCATGAGGGCGTGCGGGAGGACCGCACCGAGTTGCTGACTTCGCATCTGCTGGGGGTGGGCGCCACGTCGCATCCGGTGGCCATGACGGTGCGAGCGTGGGCCGACTCGGAGTACGCAACCCTGCTGGACGACATCGCCGGATCCGCCCCGCCCGAGCTGGAGTTCGGCTCACACCTGGTCCGCCACCAGATCTGGACCGTTCCGGCCCAGATGACCGACTGGCTGCTGGAGGCCGTCGCCGACAAGGTGCTGTACGTGACCGACGGGCACCACCGCTCGGCCGCAGCACGGCGGGCCCTGGCCCAGGATCCGGACAATCCCGCCCTCACCCGCACACTGGCCGCGGTGTTCCCCCACAGCCAGCTCCATGTGGAGGCCTACCACCGGGTGGTGTCCGACAAGGTCCACGACAGCCACGAGGACTGCCTGTGGGCGCTGCGGTCGCGGGCCAGCTACATGGGCGGCGAACTCGAGCGGGTGGCCGACGCGGAGGACGCACGGCCCCGGAACCGGGGCGAGGTGGGTGTCTACGCAGCGGGGGCATGGCACCGGCTGACGCTGCCCCCGCCGGACTCGGAGGCGGGCGCCCTCGACGCGCTCGACGTCGACCGGCTCCGCCGGCGGGTGCTGGACCCGGTGCTCGGCGCCGAGGAACTGGCGGCTGCCGGCAGCGTCGACTACGTGCCCGACACCGCCGGCCTCGACGAGCTGATCAGTCGCTGCGACGCCGCCGACCGCATCGGCTTCGTGATGTATCCGCTGTCGGTGGACGAGCTGCTGTCGGTGGCCGACGAGGGCAGCAAGATGCCCCCCAAGTCCAGCTTCTTCTATCCCAAGCCCCGAGCCGGAGTCTTCCTGCGAGCGCTGGGCCGGGGCGCCACCGCCCACCTCTCCCCGTCTTGAGCCGAACGCTCAGGCGTCGGCCGCGGCCAGCGCTCCCACTAGAGCTTCGGCGCCCTCGTCGATCTCCTCTGCGGTGACGTTGAGCATGGGAGTCACCCGCACCACGTTGCCGTAGAGGCCGCCCTTGCCGACCAGCAGCCCCCGGTCGCGGCACCCCTCCAGCACCGCCGCGGCCCGGGCCGCGTCGGGCTCGATAGAGCCGGGATGCACGAACTCCATGGCCTGCATGAGGCCCCGGCCCCGCAACTCGGCCACCCAGTCGTAGCGCTCCACCGCGGGCGCCAGCGCGTCGGCCAGCCGCCGGCCCATCGCCTTGGCGTTGCCCTGCAGGTCGTCGTGGAGCACCCGGCGCAGGGTGGCCCGCCCGGCCGCGGCCGACAGCGGGTTGCCCCCGAAGGTGGAGAACTGGAGGGCTTTGACCGCATCGAAGATCTCGGCCCGGGCCACCACGCCGGCCAGGGTGATGCCGTTGCCGACGCCCTTGGCGAAGGTGAGCATGTCGGGCACGATCCCGTGGGCCTCGTAGCCCCAGAAGTGCTCGCCGGTGCGGCCCCAGCCGGTCTGCACCTCGTCGGAGATGAACAGGATGTTGTGCGACGACAGCACCTTGCCCATGGCCCCGAAGAAGCCGTCGGGGGGCATGGCGAACCCGCCCACGCCCTGGATGGGCTCGGCGATCATGGCGGCCACGTCGCCGGCGGTGGTCATGTCGAGGAGCTGCACCAGATCGTCGACGCACGCCGTGGTGTAGGCGTCGTCGTCGAGGTGGCGGAACGGGCTCCGGAGCCGGTAGCCGCCGTGCACATAGGTGACGTTGAGTCCGGTGTGGCTGGTGGACGACCAGCTGCGCTGGGCGGTGACCGCCTGCGCCGAGAAGGTCCGCCCGTGGTAGCTGTTGCGCATGGCCAGGATCTGGTTGGAGCCGCGGTAGGCGGTGGCCAGCAGCAGGGCGGCGTCGTTGGCCTCGCTGCCCGACGGCACGAAGAACACCCGGGCGTCGTCGATCCCCGACACTCGGGCCACGTCCTCGGCGAAGGCGATCATGGGCTCGCTCAGATACAGCGTGGAGGTGTGCATCACTTTGGCCGCCTGCTCCTGCACCGCGGCCACCACGCTGGGCTCGGCGTGGCCGATCATGGTGGTGAGCACCCCGCCGAAGAAGTCGAGGTAGCGGTTGCCCTCGACGTCGAACACGTAGCTGCCCTCGCCCCGGTCGATGGAGACCGGCTCGTGGTGGAGCAGGTGCAGGAAGCTGGGCAGCGCGGCCGCATACCGCTCGGCCAAGTCGGCGTTGGTGGTCATGGCCGAAGATTATGCCCTAGCCGGACCCGGACCTGCGCTCAACAACTATGCTCCGCGTTCAAGTCTCCGCGCAACAACGCCGCGGGCGTTGCCGAGTCGCCGAAGACCAGGGGGATTCACACAATGAGTACGACACCGAACCGGAAGCGACTCGCCACCACCATCGTGGCAGTGACGATTGCCGTGATCGCCAGCGCTTGTGGGGCCGACGATGAGGCCGGGTCTCCTGCAACCGCGACACAGGAGCCGGCGACGACCCAGGCACCAGCGACCACGCAAGCACCGGCCACGACACAGGCACCGGCCACAACCCAGGTGCCCGCCACAACCCAGGCACCAGCGACCACGCAGGCACCGGCAACGACACAGGCACCGGCCACAACCGAGGCACCGGCCACGACGCAGCCAGCCGAGACGACACCAAGCGAGAGCGCGCCAGCCCCGCTGGTGGAGTCGGACGGCTCGCTGGAGGACTTGTTCATCACCGATACCACCACTGGCCGCGACCTTATGGCGCGGGTCTCTCAACCCGAGAGGGACTGCCTCCGAGCCGAGATCGGCGAGCAGCTCTACGTGGCCATGCTGGACCTCCCCATGCGGAGGCTCGTGGGGGAGGTCGGGGCTTCAGGCGCCGGGTCGTTCCTGACTTGCCTGACGGACGACAACGTTGTGCTCCTTGGCCTGGTGCTGGTCGACTCCCACCACGAGAGAACCGATGCCGAGGCGCGCCAGTGCAGCATCGCCGTAGGGCGAGAGAACCCCGAAGTCATTCGGGTCAGGTTCGAGTTGCTGCGGCCGGCACTCGAGGAGATCGATACCGAGGCCCTGTTCGACTCCAACAAGCTGATGTTCGACTGTCTCAGCGTGACAAACCAGGTGGACGTGCTCGTCAAACTCACGACGAGGCTGGACCAAGACGACACCTTCACCGGGGACGACATCGTTGGGATGATCCCCGTGGAGGAGGTTGCGTGCGTGCGAGAAAGGGTCGGCGAGGAACTGTTCGAGACGTTCCGAACCGCGACCGTCACCGAAGCCTTCGCGCCCGCGGCGTCCCTTCTCGACTGCCTCACGCTGGAGAGCAAGACCGCACTGTTTGCCGCGTTCACCACATCGAGGGTCGAAGGGCTGCGTGAGGAGGCTGGGGTGTGCATGGCCTCCCTCGTCGCGGACAGCCCGCACGTTCTGGCTCTCGGGTTCGGCACCCTCGACATAGACCAGCTCGAAGAGAGCGAACTCGCTCAACTCGGCGACGAGGCCGCCAGACTCTTCGAGTGCCTCAACGCCGAAGAGGTCTACCAAGTGTTGACGCTGCCCGCCGTCGTCGAGCAGTAGAACTCGGCTAGAGGCCAGCCGTCAGTCGTTGCGGAGTTTGCGGGCCAGGTACACCGCGGCTCTCGCCTCGCGGTTGGTGCGGTACTCGTAGGTGTCGGCCGCGGCCAGGATCCAGCGGCTGACCCGCACTCCCAGCCAGCGCAGCGGCTCGGGCTCCCAGCGGCGGTGGCGCACCCCCACCCAGGGCAGGTCGACCCGCTCGGAGCCGGTTCCGGTGATCAAGTCGGCCAGGGTGCGGCCGGCCAGGTTCGACGGCGCCACTCCCTCGCCCACGTAGCCGCCCGCGCCGGCAGTGCCCGCGGCCCGGTCGAAATGCACGAACGGGGTCCAGTTGCGGGTCACGCCGAGCACGCCGCCCCACCGATGAGTGATGCGCGCCTGCGACAGGGCGGGGAACAGGTCCACCAGCGTGGCCCGGATGCGGTCGTGGGAGCGGTGATGGCGCTCGATCGCGGGGCTGATCCGCGACCCGTACAGGTAGGGCACGCCCCTACCGCCGAAGGCGATGCGGTTGTCGTCGGTGCGCTGGCCGTAGATCACCATGTAGCGGTCATCCGCGAAGGTCGGACGGTCGGCGAGGCCGATCTCGTCGAACACCGACTGCGGCAGCGGCTCGGTGCCGATCATCAGCGAGTAAACCGGCAGCAGCTGGCGGCGCCGGCCCCGCAGATCCCGGGTGTAGGCCTCGGTGGCCCTCACCACCACCTCGGCCCGCACCGTGCCCCGGTCGGTGAGCACCCGGCCCGACCCGATGGCGACCGCCGCGGTCTGCTCGTAGATCGTCGCGCCGCGCCGCTCCACCGCCTCGGCCAGGCCCCGCACCAGCCGAGCCGGGTCGTGGGCGGCGCAGGGGGCGTAGAAAACGCCACCGAGCACCCCGGTGGCGTTGGCATGTTGGCTGGCCTCCACCGCGCTCAGCAGCCGCACCTCGTCGGCGGTGAGTCCGAGCTCATGATGGTGGGCCACCTCGGCGACCTGGCGCTCGGCCTGGGGGGCGTTGCGGGCCAGCCGGATCACGCCGCCCTTGTGATAGCCGCATTCGATGCCCTCGGCCGCGGCCACCCGGCCGATCTCGTCGACGCTGTCGAACACGGCCCGGGCCAGACGCAGCGACGCGGGCAGGTCGGCGAGGGCGGCGTACTTCTCGATACCCGCGGCCAGCTCACCCACCACCCAGCCGCCGTTGCGCCCGGACGCCCCGAAGCCGCACACGTCGCGCTCGATCACCGCCACCCGCAGTGTCGGGTCGAGGCCGAGCAGGTAGTAGGCGGTCCACAGGCCGGTGTAGCCGCCGCCGACGATGGCCACGTCGACATCGGTGTCGCCGCCGAGGGCCGGGCGGGGCGCGAGCGAGCCCGGATAGGCGTCGAGCCACATCGACCGCTGGCGGTAGCGGGCATCGGCGGCCGGGGTGGAGGACATTCCGGTACTGTACGCCCGCCGCGTGCGGCCCCGTCCGCCACAAGAACAGGCGGGAGTGGCCCCGCGGCGACGCAGCGGGCTCTCACCCAGCTGCGCTCGATCTTGGAGTCGCCGCTGCACGCCCGCGGGATAGGTTGCGGGCATGCGACGGTCGCCGATCCGGCAACTCGACCTGGCCGGATCGCCCGAGGCCATGGGCGACGCCCACGGGAGAGCCCACGCAGCCGAGATCCGCCGCTACGCCGCCGACCGGGTGGATCTGGTGGCCGAGGGGCTCTGGAGCGGGGGGCCGCTGGAGCGGGGGGCGGTGCTGGAGCTGGCCGAGGCCTGCCTGGGCGCCCATGAGGCGTTCTCGCCCCGGCTGCACGCCGAGATGCTGGCCATGGCGGCCGCGGCGGGCATCACCGGTGCCGAGGCGGTGGTGGTGGGCGGGTTCACCGACTTCGTCGACACGGTGCGAGCCGTTGCCGGGGGGCCGCATCCCGCCGCGGCGACCGAGGACGACTGCACCGCCTTCGTGGTGCCCGACGGGTGGGCGCAGGGCGCGGGGCTGCTGGGCCAGACCTGGGACATGCACGACACCGCCACCGACTACGTGGTGCTGGCCCGCCTGCGCCCCGACGACGGGCCCGGCGCGCTGGTGTTCACCACCGTGGGCTGCCTGGGCCAGATCGGCATGAACGAAGCCGGTGTGTGCGTGGGGATCAACAACCTCACCGGCAACGACGGGCGCTTCGGGGTGACCTGGCCGACCGTCATCCGCGAGATGCTGACGAAGGCAACCGCGGCCGAGGCGCTGGACGTGCTGCTGAGCGCCAACCTCGCCGGCGCCCACAACTATCTGATCCTCGACGCCGAGGGCCAGGGCTTCAGCGTGGAGGCCATGGGTTCGGCCCGGCCGGTGCAGACCCTAGAGGCCGAGCCGCTGGTACACACCAACCATGTGACCGATCCCGCCGCCCTGCCGTTCGAGGGCGAGAGGAACCCCGAGCTGATGGCCAACTCGCGCCAGCGCCTCGAACTGGCCGCCGAACTGCTGGCCGGCGACGGCGACGAGCCGGTGGAGCGGCTGATGGAGGTCACCCGCGAGCCCACCGCCATCTGCCGCTGGCCCGACGACCCCTACCGGGTGGAGTCGAGCGGCGCGGTGATCATGCGGCCCCGCACCGGCGACTTCTGGGCCTGCTGGGGCCAGCCCGCAGAGAACGACTACCAGCACTTCGCGCTGGCGTCCGTCCGGGCCTGATCAGCCGTGGGCGAGTTGACCTACACCAATATCCGCCCCGAGTGGGCCGAGGCCATGGAGCACATCGAGCATTCCTCGTTCCCGACCGCCGACCGGGACGATCTCTACTGGGCCGACGAGCTGCTGGCTCTGGCCCGAGAGTTCCCCGAGGGCGGCGTGGTGGTGCTCGACGGAGATGTGCCGGTGGCCATGGGCCTCGGCGTGCGGGTGCACTTCGACTTCAGCCACACCCAGCACTCGATCCGCGACCTGGTCGGGGTCGATGGCGGCACCGGCCACGTGCCCGACGGCGCCTGGTACTACGGCACCAGCATCGCGGTGCTGCCCGACTACCGGCGCCGGGGCATCGGCCGGCGCCTCTACGACATGCGCAAGCAGATCTGCCGCGACCTCAACCTCGCCGGCATCGTGGCCGGAGGCATCATCCCCGGCTACGCCGACCACAAGCACGACATGTCGGCGGCCGACTACGTGGACAAGGTCGCGGCGGGCGAGCTGTACGACGCCACCCTCACCATGCAGCTCGCCAACGGCTTTGAGGCCCGCGGCGTGATCGCCGACTACATCACCGATCCGGCCGTGGACAGCTGGGCCTCACTGATCGTCTGGAACAACCCCCACTACAACGCCGCCGCCTGAGACCCCTGCTGGGTTGATGCTTCGAATGGCCCGCGGACGAATAGTGGCGCGATGGCGCCCCGATGGCGATTAGAGGGTCGCCTGACGGGTGGCGGCTCGGGCTTCTAGCTCGGCGATCAGGTCTTCGTCGTGCTCGCCCAGCGCCGGGACGGCGGCGTTGGGCGGCGCGGTGTCGCTGAGGTTGAAGGGGGGCTTGTACATCTCGGCTTTCCCGGTGGGGGTGGCGACCTCCATGAAGCGGTCGCGGGCCCTGAGCTGGTCGTGGCGCCACAGCGCAAGCGGATCACGCACGAAGCTGTGGGCCACCCGGCCGGCCCGCAGGCGCACCATCAGATCCTCGTACGGCACCGATGCGAACACCGCGGCGAGGATGGCCTCCAGTGCGTCGATGTTGGCGATGCGGTCGGAGTTGTCGGCGAAGCGGGGATCGGCGATCAGGGCCGGGTCCTGCAGCACATGGGTGGCGAAGTCGGCCCAGTCCCGGTTGCTCTGCACCGCCACCATGACCAGCTCGCCGTTGCTCATCGGATACATGCCGTAGGGGGCGATCATGGTGTGACGGTGCCCGGACCTCGGCGGCACCGAGCCTGTGCCCGCCGCCGCGTAGGTCGGCGCGGCGGTCCACTCGGCCACGCACTCCAGCATCGACACCTCGATGGAGGCGCCCTCGCCGGTGGCCTGCCGCCGGTAGAGCGCGGCCAAAATCGACGAGAAGGCGTACATGGCCGCCGAGATGTCGGCCACCGAGAAGCCGACCTTGCAGGCCTGCTCGGCGGTGCCGGTGAGGGCCACCGCCCCGCCCTCGGCCTGCACGGCCAGATCGTAGGCCTTGTCGTCGGTGCGGGGACCGCCCAGACCGTAGCCGGAGACGTCGCAGGCGATCAGGCCGGGGCGGCGATCACGGAGCTGGTCGGCCAAGATCCCGGCCCGGCGGGCCGCGGCGGGCGACAGGTTCTGCACGAACACGTCGGCGCCGGCCACCAGCCGGTCGAAGGCGCCACGGTCGCCAGGATCCTTCAAGTCCAGCTCGATGCTCTGCTTGCCCCGGTTGGCCCACACGAAGAAGGCAGAGGTGCCGTCCATGGCCGAGTCGTAGTGGCGGGCGAAGTCGCCCTCGCCGGGGCGCTCCACCTTGAGGACTCGGGCGCCAAGGTCGGCGAGCTGGCGGGTGGCGAACGGGGCGGCCACCGCCACCTCCAGGGCGACCACGATCACGCCCTCCAGCGGCGCGGTCACGGGGCCGGGTCCTTCGGGAGGTAGCCGCCGCGGGTCTGGGGGAGCTTCATGTCGAGGATCCGCGACGCCACCACCGTGCGCAGGATCTGGGCCGTGCCGCCGCCGATGGTGAACATGCGCACGTCGCGGTAGATCCGCTCCAGCGGATTGTTGCGGCTGTAGCCGGCCGCACCGTGGGCTTGCAGCGCGTCGCTCACCACCGCGATGGCCGCCTCGGAGGTGAAGATCTTGGCCTGGGCGGCGAGGGTCGGATCGGGGAACGGGCTGCCTGCGGGTCCCTGAGAGGCTGCGGCCCGGTAGATCAGGCTGCGGGCCGCTTCCAGCTTCACCGACATGTCGGCCAGCATCCACTGCAAGCCCTGGAACTCGGCGATGGGTCTCCCGAACTGCTCGCGTTTCTGCACGAACTCCAACGCAAGCTCGTAGGCGCCCGCAGCCAGGCCGAGCGCTACCGTGGCCGCCCCCACCCGCTGGGTGTTGTAGGCGTTCATCAGGTCGGCGAAGCCGCGGCGCAGCCCCGACGGCGGCTGAACCGCCATGGCGGCGGTGATCGCCATGTTGTTGAAGCCGACCACCGTCTCGGGCAGGCCCCGCAGCCCCATCGTCGGCTCGCGGGCGCCGATCTCGAGCCCGGGCGTCTCGCCGCGGAAGGCCAGGAAGGCACCGATGCCCTCGTCGTTGCCGTGCTCGTCGAATACCCGGGCGAACACGAGATGGGTGCGTGAGACCCCGCCGCCGGTGATCCAGTGCTTGGTGCCGTTGAGCACGAAACCGTCGCCGCGGCGGTCGGCCCGGGTGGTCATCTCCGACGCGGCACTGCCGGCGCCGGGCTCGGTGATGCAGATGGCGGGCTTGTCGCCGGCGAGCACCAGCTCTGCCACCTTGTGGCGCTGGGCGTCGCTGCCGTAGGCCATCACCGCCGACAGCGCCCCCATGTTGGCTTCCACCGCGATGCGGCCGGTGACCCCGCACACCTTGGCCATCTCCTCCACCACCAGCACCGCTTCGAGCAGCGACCGGCCTGGCCCGCCGTAGGCCTCGGGTACGGTCATCCCGGTGAACCCGGCCTGCTGCAGGGCTTCGACGTTGTCCCACGGATACTGCTCGCTGCGATCCACCTCGGCCGCCCGAGGCGCGATCACCTCACGGGTCAGCCTCCGGGCCCGCTGTTGCACCGCCAGCTGTTCCGATGTCAGTTCCCAGCCCACCCCATCACCTCCGGCGCGGCATCGAATGGCGATTCGCCATGACGGTTGACCAGATCATCCGGCTTCGCTCTTGAACAGTTGGCGCGGCATTGAGTGGCGATTCGCCATGGCGGGGCTCACGAGGGAACCTCCGCGGTGGGGCGGGTGAGGGTCACCAGGTTCCGCTGAAGGACGCTGCCACCGACTCGGCTGATCGAGGCGCCCAGTTCATCGACGGTGCGGGCCAGGCTGGCGGCGTCGCCCGAGAAATGGCGGCGCAGGGCTTCGGCCAGCGGCTTGACCACCCGATCGAAGGTGCCGTCGTTCTCGCTGCGCTGCGACGGGCGGGCCGCGAGCGCATCGAACCAGCGGCTGGCGCCCCGATGGTCGCTCACTCGGGCGAACACCAAGGCGGCGTGAACGTCGAGGAAGGCGCAGGTGTGGCGCTCCTCGACCGCGTCCCACCCGTCGGCCAGAGCCTCCCAGCGGTCGCCGACACAGCATCCGGCCAGTTCCAGGTGCCACAGCAGCGAAGCCTGGTCACACAGCGTGAAGGCGGTGGTGGCGTGCGGCACCCGCTCGTCGAAGATCTCCAGTGCCGCGGCGGTGTCGCCCGAGACGAGCAGGCGCAGCGCCAGGTGCCACCAGATGTGGGTGGCGAGCAGATCCTGGACGCTCCACCGCTCGACCGAGCCCTGCAGCAGGTCGAGCGACGCGGCGGTGTCGTGGGTGGACTCGTACACATGGGCCAGCGCATGGCGAGTCCACAGGTCGTCGGGATCGAGGCTCAGGGCGGCCCGACCCAGCTCCGCGGCCTCGACGTAACGGCCGACCTCTTCGAGCGCGAAGGCGTGCTGGCCGGCCACGAATCCCCACCCGGTGCGGCCCTGCCAGGCTTCAACGGCTCGGGTGCTCAAGGCCAGACGGCGGGCGGCATCGCCGACATGCAGGTGGATGTCGTGGGCGAAGCGCAGCGCCGCGAAGTCTCCGTCGGTCACTGCGATCTCGCCCCAGGCGTCTGCGGCTGCGGTGAACTCGCCCGCAAGCAGCCGTTCTAGGGCCTGCACGTGGGCTCGCTCGCGGCGGGGGGCGCCTGCGGCTCTCGCGTCCGCCCGGCCCGCATCGGCGGACAGCAGCGGCGAGCGGCTCGGAGCGCCGGCGAGGGTCCGGTACAGCGCGGCGAACACCGGCCCCATCACGAAACTGTCGTCGGCGGCGCCGGCCTGCGACATCACCGCCACCGGGTCGCCCCGGTAGTGCAGGTACTCAGCCCAGCCTTGCCGCCAAGTCTCGGCGCTAGCCGACGACCCCTGCACCGGTCCCAGCTCCGGCAGCCCCCGCACCGTCATCGCAGTGCTACTTCCAGGTGCTCTATGCCGTTCACAAAGTTGGAGTCGACGTACACGGGGTCGCTTGCGATCTCCAGGCGCAGTCCTCGTTGAAGGATCTCCTCGATGAGGATGGCCACCTCCAGGCGGGCCAGCGGCGCGCCCAGACAGAAGTGGGCGCCGCCGCCGCCGAAGGCCACATTGGGTGGCCGCAGGGGCCGCGACACGTCGAATCGCAGGGGATCGTCGAACACTTCGGAGTCGAAGTTGGCGGCGGCGTACCACATCACCACCTTGTCTCCAGCGTGCAGAGGGGTGTCTTGCAGCACAGTGTCTCGGGTGACCGTACGCCGGAAGTACAGGATCGGCGACGAGTACCGGATCACCTCCTCGGCGGCCTGGGCCGTCAGCGACGGATCGCGACGGACCCGCTCGAACTCCTCGGCGAACTCCACCAGATGCAGGGCCAGATGGGCCATGGAGGCCCTGGTGGTCTCGTTGCCGGCGAACACCATCAGCCGGAAGAAGTTGGTGAACTCGGCATCGCTGAGCCGCTCGCCGTCGACCTCGGCCTCGATGAGCTTGGTGACCAGATCGTCGGCGGGCTCGGTCCGGCGCCGCTCGCCGAGGGTGCGGGCGTACTCGTTGATGCCGTGGGCGGCCGGGCTGTTGAACGGCAGCAGCCGCAGCTCGGTGGTGTTGCCGTAGGCGGTGGGCTCCAGCGGCCGGCTGGAGGTGCCCGCCACCAGATGGTCGGTCAGCTCGATCATGTAGTCGTGGTCCGACTCGGGCACGCCCATGATGTCGCAGATCACCCCGATGGGGATGGGTGCGGCCAACGCCTCCACCCAGTCGCCGCCGCCGGCCGCGGCCAGCGTGTCGAGGCGGGCCCCGATCCGGGCCCGCACCGCCGCCTCGTAGGACTGCACATGGCGGGGCGTGAAGGCCGAGCTCACCAGGCGCCGCAGCCGGGTGTGCACCGGCGGGTCGAGGTCGATCATCGACGCCCGGGCCGACAGGGCGTCGGAGTCGATGTCGTAGATCTGGATGTGGCCCACCGCCGAGGAATACACCTCGGTGTGGCGCGACACCTCCGACAGCGGCTCATGCCGGGTGACCGACCAGAACCCGGTGCGGTCGCCGCCGCGGGGCGGGGTCCAGCTCAGCGTGGGCCGACTGCGCATCTCGGCGAAGGCTGCCTGCGGGATGCCGTGCGCGAAGGTGGCCGGATCCGACAGGTCCACCGGCGCCGACAGCCGCTCCACCGCGAGCACCCGCTCTGTCATCACCGCTCGGCCTCTGTCACCCCAGCACGAACGGGTCGCGGGTGGCGCCGGTCAGCTCCACCCACACCGTCTTGGTCTGCAGGTAGCCGTCGAGGGCCTCGCGGCCGTTGTCCTTGCCGTAGCCGGACTGCTTGAACCCGCCGAAGGGCGCGGTGTAGCTGACGGTGCGATAGGTGTTGACCCACACCGTGCCGGCGTGCAGCGCCCGCGACATCCGCAGCGCCCGACGCACGTCGAGGGTCCACACCCCGGCGGCCAGCCCGTAGTCGGAATCATTGGCCAGCCTGACCGCCTCGTCCTCGTCGTCGAAGGTCATCATGGCCAGCACCGGGCCGAACACCTCGTTGCGCACGATGGCCGTGTCGTTGTCGGCGCCGGTGATCACGGTGGGGCGCACGAAGCGTCCGCCGAGCACGGGATCGACCATCCCTCCGGCCGCGACCACCGCCCCGTCGCAGCGGGCCTGTTCGATCATGGCCAGGATGCGGTCGCGCTGGGCGTCCGACGCGGCCGGGCCCATCTCGGTGGCCGGGTCGGACGGGTCGCCCAGCACCAGCTCGCCGGCCCGGGCCACGATCCGCTCCACCACCTCCGCGGCCATGCCCCGCTGCACGTAGGCCCGCGACCCGGCCACGCAGGTCTGTCCGCTGGCCGCGAAGATGCCGGCCAGCAGGCCGTTGGCCGCAGCCTCGCGGTCGGCGTCGTCGAAGATGATCTGGGGCGACTTGCCGCCCAGCTCCAGCACGGTGGGAACCAGGTTGGCGGCCGCAGCCCGGGCCACGTGGCGGGCGGTGTCGCCGCCGCCGGTGAAGGTGATCTTGTCGATGCCGGGGTGGGAGGTCAGCGCGGCCCCCACCGCCGGACCGCCGGTGACCACGTTGATCACCCCCGGCGGGAATCCCGCCTCGGCGGCCCGCTCGGCCAGCAGCAGCGAGGTGACCGGGGTGAGCTCCGACGGCTTCACCACCGCGGTGCAGCCCGCGGCCAGCAGCGGCGCCAGCTTCCAGGTGAGCAGCAGCAGCGGCGAGTTCCAGGGAACGACGGCGCCCACCACCCCGACAGGCACCCTCTCGGTGTAGACGAGAAAGTTGGGCGACGGGCCGGGGATCTGCTCACCGACGATCTTGTCGGCCAAGCCGGCGAAGAAGTCGTAGTAGCTCTGGAGGCTGTGGGCCTGCGCCGAGGTCTCCCGGATGATCTTGCCGTTGTCGCGGGTCTCGGCGGCGGCCAGTTCGTCGGCGTCCCGGGTGAGGATCTCGCCGAGGCGCCGCATCAGCCGAGCCCGCTCCACGGCGGGCATCTCCGCCCACGGCCCGGACTCGAAAGCCCGACGGGCCGCGGCCGCCGCCGCGCCCACCGCGTCGGGGTCGTCGGCCACCTCGGCCCACACCTCCCCGGTGTAGGGGTTGGACGTGGTCATGCGGAGGCCGGCGGCGGGCGCCGCATAGCCTCCGTCGATCCAGTTGTCGTAGATCTGCACCCAGCCCTCCTCGCGGTCAGTGGTCGGGTCCGACGATGGAGACGGCCGCGCTCGGACAGCGGTGCACCACCACCTCGGCCCTCGCTCGGGGCAGCACCCCCGGCCCGATGACCGACGAGATCGCCTCGTCGTCGTCGACCAGGAACACCTCGGGCTCCAGCATCTCGCACTGGCCCCCGCCGATGCAGCGCTGCGAGTCGACTGCCACCCGCACATCCTCGACGCTCACCGCGGCCCCCCGGCTGGGGCCATGTCCACCGACAGCACGCCGTGGACGAAGTTCGACGCGGCTCGGACCGGCTCGCCCACCTGCTCGAGAACCAGGCGCCGGGCGGCCATCTCCTCCAGCAGCACCGACACCTCCAGGCGGGCCAGGAACGCTCCCAGGCACAGGTGCGGCCCGCCTCCGCCGAAAGCGAAATGCTCGCCGTCGGCGCGGCCTGCGTCGAAGCGGAACGGGTCGGCGAAGGCGGCCTCGTCTCGGTTGGCCGACGCGTACCACATCACCACCTTGTCGCCCGCCGCGATCGGGGTTCCAGCCAGTTCGCAGTCGCGGGCCGCGGTGCGGCGCATGTGCAGGATCGGGGTGGCCCAGCGGATGACCTCCTCGGTGGCCGACTCCACCAGCACCGGATCATCGAGCACCCGCTGCCACTGGTCGCGGCTGGCGGCCAGGGCCATGGCGCCGTGGCTGATGGCGGTGCGGGTGGTCTCGTTGCCGGCGAACACCAGCAGGTGGAACAGGTGGCGGTACTCGTGGCGGGAGATGCGACCGCCGTCGGCCTCGGCCCGCACCAGGTGGGTCACGAGATCGTCGCGGGGCTCGGCCCGGCGCTTGGCCCGGATGTCCTCGCCGTACTCGAACAGGGCGTGGCTGGCCGGGCTGTTGAACGGCAACAGCCGCAGCTCGGTGGTGTTGCCGAAGGCGTCGGGCGGGATGGACTGGGCGTCGCCGGTGCCCTCCACCAGGTAGTTGGACAGCTCCACCAGGTAGTCGGCGTCGGCGACGGGCACTCCCAGCATGGTCAGAATCACCCGGATCGGCAGCGGGGCGGCCACCAGCTCGACCCAGTCGCCGCCGCCTCGGGCCACGAACTCGTCGAGCAGCTCGACGGTGATCTCGCGCACCGTGTCGGTCCAGCGGCGGATGTTCTTGGGGGTGAACGCCCCCGCCACCATGCGCCTCAGGCGGGTGTGGTCGGGGGCGTCGGTGTCGATCAGCGAGCGCCGGGCCTCCAGGGCGTCGGCCTCCAGGTCCCACAGGTTGGTGTGGCCGATGGCCGACGAGAACACCGCCGGATGGCGCGACACTTCCCTCACGTCGGCGTGGCGGGTCACCGCCCAGAACCCGCTGTCGCCGTAGGGGTGCCACCCCAGGCCCGGCATCGCCCGGATCTCAGCGAACCGCTCGTGGGGGATGCCGTCGAGGTAGAGCCGCGGATCGGCGATCTCGGGGGCCAATGGCGGCGCAGGGGCGGCGGTCGGGCTCACAACTCAGCAGTGCGCCGCGAAGCGGGACCGCTCCCAGTCGTTGACGTCTTCGGGGTCGGGCGAGTTCTCGGCGGCCAGGGCCAGCTCGTGGTTGGCGGTGCACAGATAGTTGGTGGAGAACTCCTCCCCCAGGGCGGCGGCCAGGGCGCTGCCCTCAAAGGCCGCGATGGCATCGGCCAGCGTGGCCGGCAGCGGAGCGCAGTCGCCGGGGTTGGTGTACAGGTCGCCCTCGCTCATCGGCGGCGGCTCAAGGCCCCGCTCGAGCCCGTCGCAGCCCGCGGCCAGCACCCCGGCGATCATCAGATGGGGGTTGGCGTCGGCGCCCGCGGAGCGGAATTCCACCCGGTTGGCCGGCGATCCGGCCTCGGTGATGCAGCGGGCCATCACCGTGCGGTTGTCGAGACCCCAGTGCACGTGGGTGGGCGCGAAGGTGTAGGGCCTGACCCGCTTGGCCCCGTTGTCGGTGGGCGAGCCCAACAGGCTGAGGCTCTCGGCATGGGTGATCAGGCCCCCGAGCCACCTGGCCATCAGCTCGTTGGGGGCGCCGTCGGAGTCGGCGAAGGCGTTGGCGCCGTCGGCGTTGAGGCTGGTGTGGACGTGCATCCCCGAGCCGGTCTGTCCGGCCCACAGCTTGGGCATGAAGGTGGCGCTCAGCCCGTGGGCGTGGGCCACCTGCTTGACGATGCTCTTGAACAGCACGGTCTCGTCGGCCACGTCCATGGCGTCGCCGTAGGCGATGTTGACCTCCATCTGGCCCGGCCCGTACTCGGCGTTGGAGGACTCCACGTCGAGCCCGGCGCCGAGCAGCCCGGCCCGCATGTCCGAGATGGCGTCCTCGAGGTCCACCGCGTCGGTCAGCGACGAGTACTTGATGTGGTTCTGCACCGGGCTCCAGTCAGGGTGGCACAGGTAGAACTCGAGCTCGGTGGCCGCCACCGGCTCGTATCCGAGGCTGCGGCAGCGCTCGATCTGGCGGGCCAGCACCCGGCGCGGCCCCAGCGGATGGGGGCCGCCGTGCTCGTCGGCCACCTCGGTGAACACGATGGCGTAGCCGGGGCGGTGAGCGAGGATGCGCCCGGTGGACAGATCGGGCATCAGCTTGCAGTCGAGATAGCCGGTGTCCATGTTGATGTAGGGGTTGTCGGTCAGGTCGTCCTGGGCGTCCATCACGAAGATGGCATCGGCGATGGCCACGCCCGCGGCGGCCACCGTGGCGAAGAAGCGGTCCACGGGCACCCGCTTGCCCCGCAGATGCCCCTGGGTGTCGGGGGTGGCCACCTCCACGGTGTGCACTCCGGCGGCGGCGCACTGCTCGGCGAAACTGCGGGCGGCTGCAACGTCGGTCATTCGATGCTCCTTGGTTTGGTCGATCTCTCGGATGGACGGGTCGGACGTTCGCTCTCGGGGTCAGGCAACGGTCAGCACCACCCGCCCGGTGACCTTGCCGGCTCGGAGCCGGTCGTGGGCGGTCTGGGCGTGCTCCAGCGGCAGGGTCTCCACCGGGTTGAGCACCGACGGCTCCCGCCCGGCCAGCGCCAGCAGTTCGTCGAGCTGGGCTCGGCTGCCCCACACGCTGGTCATGAAATGGGCCTCGTGGGGCACTGCGCCGAAGCCGAACGGGATGCGTCCGCCCCACAGGCCGACCACGGCCACCAGGCCACGTCGGGCCACCGCGCCCGCGGCCGCGCCCAGGGTGGCCTCGCTGCCGATGAAGTCGATCACGAAGTCGAACGGGGGCAGCTCGTCGCCCGGTCCGTAGGCGCAATCGGCGCCCCGCTGGAGTGCGGTGGCCCGCTTGGCTGCGGACAGGTCGAGAGCGCCGACGGTGGCGTCGGTCAGCAGCCGCAGATAGCGAAGGGCGTACTGGCCGAGCCCGCCCGCGCCGATCACCAGCGCCCGGCGGCGACGGCCCGGGCGGCGCAGGGCGTCGAGGCCCTGGGTGACGGCCCGGTAGGCGGTGAGGCCCCCGCAGGCCAGGGGGGCGCTCACGACGGGATCAAGGTCGCCGATGGGGGCCAGGTAGCCGGTGTCGGGAACCCGCATCTTCTCGGCGTAGCCGCCGTCGGAGTAGATGCCCGCCTCGGCTGCGTCGACGCAGATCATCTCGACGCCCTCGTCGCAGAGCTCGCAGGCGCGGCAGCCCCACGGCGCGTACACCATGACCGGGCCCAGCCTCGGATGCACGCCGGTGACCTCGTGGCCGAGCACCAGCGGCAGCGGGCTACGAATCACACCCTCCACGACATGCAGGTCGGAGTGGCAGACCCCGCAGGCGGTCACGTCGATCACTGCACCTGCCGCATCGGGCTCGGGGTGGTCGCGGGCGAAGCGCAGAGCGGTGTTGAACTCATCGAGGACGACGGCTCTCACAGCATCCCCTGGCGTCAGTAGCTCTTGGGCAGGCCCAGGCACTTCTGGGCGATGAAGGCGAGCACGAGGTTGTTGTTGACCGGCGCCACCTGGTACAGGCGGGTCTCGCGCAGCTTGCGCTCGATGTCGTACTCGACCGCGAAGCCGAACCCGCCGTGGGTGTTCAGCGCGGCGTTGCCGGCCTCCCACGACGCCTCTGAGGCCAGCATCTTGGCCATGTTGGCCTCCGCGCCGCACCGCTCGCCCCGGTCGAACAGGTCGGCCGCCTTCCAGCGCATGAGGTCGGCGGCCTGGAGGTTGGCGTAGGCCTTGGCCAGCGGGAACTGCACGCCCTGGTTCTGGCCGATGGGGCGGCCGAACACCTCGCGCTGGCGGGCGTAGTCGGTGGCCCGGTCGAGGAAGAAGCGGCCGTCGCCGATGCACTCGGCCGCGATCAGGATCCGCTCGGCGTTCATCCCGTCGAGGATGTGCGAGAAGCCCCTGCCCTCGGTTCCGACCAGGCAGTCCGCCTCGACCACCACGTCGTCGAAGAACACCTCGGTGGTGTTGTGGTTCATCATGGTGGGGATCGGGTTGATGGTCAGCCCCGGCACCAGCTCGCCGTCGCGGCCCCGCAGCCTCAGGATGAACACCGACAGGCCCGCGGCGCGCTCGGCGTGATCCCCGGCGGGCGCGGTCCTGGCCAGCAGCAGCATCAGGTCCGAATGCAGGGCCCGCGACGTCCAGATCTTCTGGCCGTTGATCCGCCAGACGTCGCCGTCGCGCTCGGCCCGGGTGCGGATGGCGGTGGTCTCCGATCCGGCGGCCGGCTCGGTCACCCCGAAGGCCTGCAGGCGCAGCCGGCCGTCGGCGATCTTGGGCAGGTAGCGCTGCTTCTGGGCCGCAGAACCGTGCCGCAGCAGGGTTCCCATCACGTACATCTGGGCGTGGCAGGCGGCGGGGTTGCCGCCGCTGGCCGAGATCTCCTCCAGGATCACCGAGGCGCCGGCCAGGCTCAGGCCCCCGCCGCCGTACTCTTCTGGGATCAGTGCGGCAAGCCAGCCGTGCTCGGTGAGGTCGGCCACGAACTCCGCGGGGTAGCGGTCGGGCTCAAGGCCGCGCCAGTAGGCGTTGCCGTACTTGTCGCACAGGCGCCGAACCTCGCTGCGAATCAGGTCGAAATCGTCGGCCTCGGCCACAGCGTGGGGGGCGGTTCCGGCGGCGGTCACGGCGCGGGCTCCCGGTCCCAGTAGCCGCGGCGCTGCAGCAGCTCGGCGGCCGCCAGTCCGCTCTGGTGGAGGTGCTCCTCCATGGCCCGGCGGGCACCGTCGGCGTCGCGGGCCGCGATGGCCTCGAGGATGGCGGCGTGATGTCCGACGGCCTGCGCGTCCCAGCCCTCGATGAACTCGTAGTAGCGCGACGGCACCGAGCGGAACAGCAGCTGCAGCAGCCACCTGGTGCGGCGGGGCGCGGCGGAGTTGATCACCCGATGGAAGGCGTTGTTCAACGCGGAGAGGTCCTCGCCGCGGTCGTGCTCGAAACGCTCGTGGATGGCGGCCAGCTCGGCGATCTCGTCGTCCTTGAGCGACACCGCGGCCATGGCCGCCGCCCGGCCCGCCACCACCCCGAACAGCTCGTAGTGGTCGATGATGTCGTCGGGCGACAGGTCGGCCACCGACGCGCCCCGGCGGGGGGTGACTTCCACCAGACCCTCGCGCCCGAGGATCACCAGCGCCTCCCGCACCGGGCTGCGGCTCACGCCGAGCGCCTCGCCGATGGCGTCCTGGTCGATCTTGGCGCCGGGCTTGAGCGCCCCGGCCAGGATCAGGTCTCGCATGTAGGTCACGGCCTCATCGGCAAGGCTGGCCCGCCGGCGCCGCCCCGTATCAGCACTCGGATAGACGGCGCTCATGACGGATCCTCCGCAGGCAGACACGCAACGTCCGTGCCAGCACCCCCAGCGGTCGGATAGACGGCGCTCATGGCGTCCCCGCGCCGTTGGAGGCGGCGCTGCCGAGATAGGCGGCTTGGACTGCGGCGTCGGCCTGCACCTCGTCGGGTGTGCCGAGCGCGATCATCCGGCCCTGGTCCAGGCAGTAGACCCGGTCGCAGATCCCGGTGATGAAGTTGAGGTCGTGGTCGATGACCAGCACCCCGGCCCCCACCGCCGCGGCCATGCGCCGGACGCTGTCGACCATCGCCAGCGACTCGGCGTCGCTCATGCCGCTGGTCGGCTCGTCGAGCAGCAGGAAGGCGGGGGCGGCCGCCGCGGCCCGGGCCAGCTCCAGGCGTCGGGAGTTGCCGTAGTCGAGCTGGCCAGCCCGGCGGTCCCGCTGATCCCACAGACCGGCACCGGCCACGATGGCGTCGATGCTGGCCCGGTCGCCGCCGTTGCGGTGGACGGCGGCCACCAGCGCGGCCACCTCCACGTTCTCGCGGACGGTGAGCGAGGTGAACAGCCTGAGATTCTGGAACGTCCTAACCAGCCCGGCCCGGGCGATCTCGTGCGACGGCGCCGAGGTCAAGCCCAGGTCGCCCAGGCTCACCTCGCCGGCGGTGGGCTTCACGATGCCGGTGATGACGTTCACCAGGGTCGTCTTGCCGGCGCCGTTGGGGCCGATCAGCCCCACGATCTCGCGGTTGGAGACCTCGACGGTGGCGTCGTCGAGGGCGCGGAAGCCGCCGAACTCCACCGACACGCCGCCGGCCCGCAGATCGACGGCATCGGGCACGGGCGCCTCAGCGGCGGGGGCGGGAGGCTGGCGGCGGACGAGGCGGCGCGACAGCCAGGCGTCGATCTCCCAGTCGCCCAGCACCCCGTTGGGCCGCCAGATCATGAACCCGACCATGGCCAGGCCGAGCAGCACCGTGGGCAGCCCCTCTCTGAACACCCAGTCGAGATTGCCGTCGAGCCCGATCCCGAACACCTCGTAGCCGTCGGAGCCCATGCGCCGGGCGGTCTCGCGGACTGCGGTGATGACCGCCACCCCCAGCAGGGCGCCGGTCACGCCGTTGCGGCCGCCCACGATGAGCATCACCAGGGTGAGCAGCGTGTAGTTGAAGAAGAAGAACTCGGGCAACAGGCTGCCGATCTCGTAGACCCGCAGCGAGGCGGCCACCGACACCACCGCCACCGACAGCAGCAGGGCCAGCGTCTGCTGCACCACCGGGTCGATGCCCATGGCCCGAGCGGCCAGGTTGTCCTCGCGGGCGGCATGGCTGAGCCGTCCGACGCTGCTGCGAGCGAACAGCAGGGCCGCGATGATCGAGGCGAGCAGCACGATGTAGATCGGTGTGCGGGTCTGGAGGGTGTCGCCGATCCCGAAGGTCAGCCCGGCTCGCTCGCCGCCGGTGAGGTCGTTCCAGCTGGTGGCGACCTCGTGGGTGAAGAACAGCAGGGCCAGGGTTATGACCGTGGCCGCCACCGAGCCCGACCTAGCCCCGGAGCGTCCCAGCCCAATCCCGACCACCAGCGCCACCACCAGCGTGATGCCGACCGCCACCGCGGTCGCGGCGGCCGGCGACAGATGCACGTCAACCAGTCCCCAGGGAGCATCCGGTATGCGGGTGAGCTTGTCGTCGGGGGCGATGGCGAACAGGGCGAAGGTGTAACCGGCCACTGCGCCGAAGCCGACATGGCCGAAGGAGAACACCCCGGTGTTGCCGACGTAGATCTGGATCCCGATCACCATGACAGCGTCGATGAGCATGGCGGTGATCAGCTTCTCGGCCGCGGCGCCCTCCACCACCGCCGTGTACAGCAGCCCCGAGCCCACGAAGGCCGCGAACAGCACGGCCCCGCCCGCCAGCGGGAAGGCGACGTCGCGCCGCGGGTCACAGAACAGCAGGCCGGCCTCGCGCCGCCGCTTGCGCGCCCATCCGCCCGCCGAAGACATCACACCCGCTCTGCGTGGGCCACGTTGACGATGCCGCCGGGGCGGAAGATGAACAGCAGCGCGATCAGGGTGAACACCACCCCCTGGGTGAGCGCGGCGGCTGTTCCGGGCAGCCAGGTGCGCAGCATCACCTCGGCCATGCCCAGCGCCAGTCCCCCGATCACCGCGCCCCGCAGGCTTCCGAGCCCGCCGATGAGCGCAGCCAGCACGCCGCTGAGCATCGGGCTGATGCCCGACGACGGCGAGGTGTGGCCGGACCGCATCAGCCAGAAGATCCCGGCGATGCCGGCCAGCGCCCCCGACAGGGCGAAGGCGCCGCGGATCACCCGGTCGGAGTTGACGCCCATCAGTCGGGCCGCATCGAAGTCGTCGGCCGCGGCCCGCAGCGACAGCCCGAACATGGTGCGCTGCAGAACGGCCGCGGTGAGGGCCAGGGTGACGACGGTCACGATGATGACCACCGTGTCGAAGACCTCCACCCGCAGCGGCCCCAGCGAATAGGTGTCGGCGATCCAGCTGGGCTCGGCAAAGGTCTGAACCCGGGCCCCGATGTACATCAAGAAGATGGCCGACACCAAGAAGTGGATGCCGAAGGAGGTGAGCAGCTGGGTGAACTCCGACGAGCCCCGCACCCGGCTGAAGGCGATCCGCTCGATGACGACGTTGGCGACCACCGACACCACCACGATCAGCGGGGCCACCAGGTACCACGACCAGCCGTTGCTGAACGCGGCGTAGGCGGCGTAGCCGCTCACGGTGATCAGTTCCCCGTGGGCGAAGTTCAGCAGGTGCATCACTCCGAACACCACGGCCACGCCCAGCGCCAGCAGTGCGTAGATGCTGCCCCGGCCCAGCCCGTCGATCACGTTCTGCACAAGGTCGGTCATGGCGAGCTCCGGTGAGCTCCGTCGGGGCCGATGAACTCACCGGCCCCGACGGATGGGCTCATTTCGGACGGCCCGCACCGAGACACTGCACGCGCCATGGCTCGATCTCGGTCTCGGTCAGCGGCCGTTTCCGGGGGGAATGGTTGGTCGGTGGGCCGTCACCTCATCTCGATGAGGATGTCCTGGCCGTTGACGATCCGCTTGATCGGAACCGACTTGGGGGGGGTGCCGGTGGTGCCGACGTAGCTGATCGTGCCGCTGAAGCCCTCGAAGCCCTGGATCTGGGCCACCGCGTCGCCGATCTGGGCCGAATCGGTGCAGCCGCAGTTGGCGATGCCCTGGATGCCCAGCAGCAGCGAATCGACGTAGAGGCCCATGAAGCCCTGGCTCTCGAGCACCTCGCCGTCGTTGGCGGCGGAGTAGCCCTGGAGCAGGCGGTCGTTGAGCCCGCCCGGCTCGACGTTGATGTGGGGCGTGTGCACGATGCCCTCGTTGTTGGCCTCGAAGGCGATGCCAGTGGCGTCGAGCGCGTCGGTGCCGATGTAGGTGATGTTGTCGAACCCGGCGCCCTCGAGCTGGCCCCTCAGCGCGGTGACCTGGAAGCCGAGCGCGGCCGAGAAGAAGGCCTCGTTGTTCTGGAGTACCTCGGCCAGATCGGCCACCTGGGCCGAGAAGTCGGTGTCGACGAACCACTCGTAGGTGTGCTCGGCGACGATCTCGCCGCCGCCGGCCTCGAAGACCTCCTTGAACACGTCGGGGTTGTAGCCGGTGTAGGGGCCGGGCTGGGTGAACACGAAGGCTCGGTTGATGCCCTGGTCGAGGGCCCACTCGGCCGCGGCGGTGGACTGGCCCCGGTCGTCGAAGGTCACCAGGAACGAGTTGTTCTCGATGTCGGAGAGCGTGGGCTCGGTGGAGGCGGCCACGAACACCGGCACTTGGCCCCCGGTGGCCTGCAGGATGGGCAGGGTGAAGTCGGCGAAGGGCGGGCCGATGAGGAAGTGAGCCCCCCAGTCGAGCAGTGCGTTGGCGGCCACTCCGGCGGTGGTGGCGTCTCCGCCGACGTCCTCGACCCGCACCTCGACCGGCGATCCGTTGACGCCGCCGATGCAGTTGATCAGGTTGGCGAAGTGGGGCACCAGCTTGGAGCCGGGGATGTCGACGAAGCCGACCACGTCGCTGAAGTCCATGGCCATGCCGACCCGGATCGGGTCGCCGTCGGGCGCCGGTCCGCAGTTGTCGAGGTCGGCGTTGAGTGCGGCCCTGATGTCGACGGCTTGGACCATGGGCTCGGGTCCGGCCATGGCCTCCTCGGCCGCGGCAGCAGCCGCAGCAGCTTCCGCAGCCTCTGCCGCTGCGGCGGCAGCCTCAGCCTCGGCCGCTTCCAGCTGGGCTTCGAGCTCGGCCACCATGTCGGGATCGACCGCGCCCTCGGCCTCTTCCATTGCCGCCGCTAGGGCGGCCTCGGCCTCCGCGGCCCGGGTGGCGGCAGCATCAGCCTCCGCAGCCGCTTCCGCGGCGGCAGCCTCGGCCTCCGCAGCCTCAGCTTCGGCCGCGGCGGCATCGGCGGCAGCCGCTTCAGCCTCGGCCTCTGCGGCCGCAGCGGCGGCATCGGCCGCGCTGGTGTCGGGGGCTGCGGGCTCGTCATCGTCACCGCAGCTGGCGGCGATTAGGCCCAGGATCGCTACGAGTGCGATCACTGACTTGAACTTCATGGGGGGTTACCTCCTCCTGAGACGATGGCGGCGGACCGTAGCACACCAACCGTTCGGTAGCGAACGAATTCAGGCGGGGCCTGAGAGCGCTCGGCGCGGACCGTAGCCCACCTGCCGGACGTATGCAATATTTTTTGTAAAAAATTCAGAATCAGAGGCCGAGCGAATAGGTGAGCGAATCCTGCCCATACGGGCGAGGCCGTGGCCCGAGCGGCCCGTGAGCGCAGCGAACAAGAGCGGGAATGACCCCTCTGCGACGCGACGAGCTTGCACCTACCCGCGCACGCTCTTACGGCGTCAGCAGGTCCAGGAGGTCGTCGTAGGCGGTGCAGCTCGGGTACTGGGGGTGCTCGGCCCGCACGTTGGACGGCGCCCTGAACAGCACGCCGGCGTCGGCTGCGGCCAGCATGGTCACGTCGTTGTAGGAGTCGCCCACCGCGGCCACCCGATAGTTGAGCGAACCGAAGGCCTCGACGGCTCTGGCCTTCTGGTCGGGCATCCGCAGCCGGTAGCCGGCCAGGCGGTCGCCCTCCACCACCAGCGTGTGGCACAGCAGCACGGGCCAGTCGAGCTGAGCCATAAGGGGCCGTCCGAACTGCTCGAAGGTGTCCGACAACAGCACCACCGGCAGGCGCGACCGGAGCTCGCGCAAAAAGTCGAGCGCGCCAGGCAGCGGAACCAGGCCCTCGACCACCTCCATGATGGTGGTCATGGTGACGCCGGCCGCGTCGAGCGCCTCGATCCTGCCGGTCATCAGCACGTCGTAGTCGGGCTCGTCGCGGGTGGTGCGGCGCAGGAAGTCGATGCCGGTGCGCTCGGCCACCGCGATCCAGACCTCGGGGGTGAGCACGCCCTCCACATCGAGCACGGCCAGCGACTGCCGATGTGCGCTCACAGGTTCAAGAACCCCGGGGTCGCGGAGCAGGGCCGCTCGCTTTCGGCGCTGAGAGAGTGCGCGGGTAGGTGCAAGCTCGTCGCGTCGCAGCGGGGTCTTTCCCGCTCTTGTTCGCTGCGCTCACGGGCCGCTCGGGCCACGGCCTCGCCCGTATGGGCCGGATCCGCTCGCCTATTCGCTCGGCCTCTAGGCGTCATCGCCGCCCATCATGGCGGCGGCGCGGCGGTTGAGCTCTTCGTCGTCAACGTCCTCGATGTGGGTGTTCACGCTCCAGCGATGGCCCCACGGGTCGATGAACTGACCGGCCCGGTCGCCGTAGAACTGGTCCTCGGGGAGCCTCAGCTCGGTGGCCCCGGCGGCCAGCGCGGCCGCGAAGGTGGCGTCGCAGTCCTCGACGTTGACGATCATCGAGAACGGCGTCCCGCCCAGCGTCTTGGGCCCCACCACGTCCATCTCGGGCCACTCGTCCGACAGCATGATCAGCGAGTCGCCGAGCCGCAGCTCGCAATAGCCCACCTGGCCGCCGAAGACCATGCGGCGACTCTCGCTGAACCCGAGAACGCTGGTGTAGAAGTCGATGGCCGCAGCCGCGTCATCGACGCAAAGGTAGGTAGAGACTCGCGGGTAGCCATCAGCAATCGGGTTGACCATTGGGGAGGTGTCCTTCCTAGGAGATCATCAACGAAGCACAGCATTATCGCCCACCAACAACCAACACGCCCACCCCCAGCCCAGGTGCCACCTCCAACAGGTCGAATAACGCTATTGAACAAATCTGTTCAGTAGCGTTACAGTGGTCAGGATGAAGGGTCCAGCGACGTTCCAGCGCTCCCAGGTCGAGACTCTGACAAGTCGACTGTCGGAGCCGCCGGAGAGGCTGATCGCAATTTTCGGACCTCGCCAATCCGGCAAGACGACAGCCGTCCGCCAGGCGTTGGGGATCATCCCACACGAGCACTGGCTCGTGGCGATCGACCAGCCTGATCTCCCCGAGGTACCCGAGCCCCCCGGCCGGCTTGACCGCGGTGCTGCCGACCGTGACTTCGCGCCGTCGCTTTCGCCGCACACTGGGCCCCGCCAACCAGCGAATCGCGTTGCGGCCGAGGCATCGAGATCTCGGCGAGATGCCGAATGGCTCATCGGGGTCTGGTCTGAGAGCCGCCAACGGGCTTGGGCCTCGAGCCGCGGCTTCGTGCTCGCGCTCGACGAAATCCAAGCGATCCCCGACTGGTCTGCGGTGGTCAAGGGGCTCTGGGACGCGGATCGAGCCAGCGGGTGCCCACTGCATGTCGTCATCTTGGGATCGGCGCCGCTGTTGATGCAGGCAGGGCTCAACGAGAGCCTCGCCGGGCGTTTCGAGCCGATCCGGTTCAGGCACTGGTCGTACCTGGAGATGTCGGAGGCGTTCGGCTACAGCTTGGACCAGTACATCTACTTCGGCGGCTACCCGGGCGCGGCCTCCTACCTTCACGACCCGCAGCGGTGGGTCACCTACATCAAGGAGGCGCTGATCGAGCCCAACATTGAGCGCGACGTGCTCTCCATGACCCGCGTGGACAAGCCCGCTCTGCTCAGGCGACTGTTCGATCTCGGCGCGCTGTGCTCTGGGCAGGTGCTGTCCTACAACAAGATGCTCGGCCAGCTCCAGGAGGCCGGCAACGCCACCACGCTGGTGCGCTACCTGACGTTGTTGTCGGAAGCGGGGCTGCTGACTGGATTGAGCAAGCACACCGAGCGCCTCGTGTCGGCAAAGGCGTCCACTCCGAAGCTGAACGTCTTGAACACGGCTCTGATGACGGTCCCATCCGGGTACTCGTTCGACGAAGCACGCAGCGACCGCTCGTATTGGGGTCGGCTCGTCGAGAGCGCCGTGGGAGCGCACCTCGTGAACACGGCATCACCGACCACCACCGTCGGGTACTGGCGCGACAGACACTTCGAGGTGGACTTCGTGCTCAGACGAGGGCCCCACACTGTCGGGATAGAGGTCAAGAGCGGCCCATCCCCCAGGATCCCCTCGGGGCTGGCCGAGTTCGAGAAGCGCTTCAGTCCTCGCAGCGCGTTCGTGGTCGGACCATCGGGCGTGCCGCTCGACGAGTTCCTGTCGGTACCCGCCGACCATTGGATCGATCACCCATGAGCGCAGCGACGACCGTTCAGGGCTCTGCCACCCACCTCGAAGCGGACAGGGGTGACGCCGACAGCGCTCAACATCAGGTGACGCGCACCTGCACCGAACTCACGTCCGGCGCACGCCTTCACGTTCAAGAAGTTGATCCCAGGCCGCTCAGCGCGTACCGGTCAGCTCCGGCCTACGTATTGCTGGGTGACCCCGGCTCGGGCAAGACCACGGAGTTCCACACCGAGTGTGACGACCTGGAACCTGACGCGGCGTACGTGACGGCACGAGACTTCATAAGGCTGGACTTGGACTCCCACCCAGAATGGCGGGACACGACCCTGTTCATAGACGGTCTGGACGAGATGCGAGCCGATTCGACGGATGCTCGGAGTCCGCTTGATGAGATCCGCGCCCGGATCGAGAAGTTGGGGCGCCCAAACTTCCGGCTCTCATGCCGGGAAGCGGACTGGCTCGGGCCAAATGATCGGCGAAGCCTGGAGACAGTCGCACCCGATTCCCGCATCACCGTGCTGCTGCTCAACCCGCTCAGTGATCAGAACATACGAGAGTTAGTAGCTCAACAGGTCGATGAGACCACGGCGAGAGCCTTCGAAAGCGAGGCCAGGAAGCGGGGTCTGGGCGGCATGCTCCGCAACCCACAGGCGCTAAAACTGCTTCTCGCCGCGGTGGATCACGCAGGCTCCTGGCCAAACAGCCGGCTGGGGACATTCGAGTCGGCCTGCAAGCACATGGCATCCGAGCACAACAACGAGCACTGGGCAGCCGGGGCTCCACACGACGCTGATGCAATCATGGACGCCGCCGGTCGCCTCAGCGCATTGCTCTTGCTAGGGGGTTTCGAGGGGTATCGGCTTCTTCCGGCCGGGCGCACGGCAGCACCCCAACCGGGCTTCGTCCTCCTGCGCGATGTCACGCCCCAGGCCCATGACCTGCACAGGGGGGCACTATCGAGGCTGTTCGTAGCCGTCGGTGAGGGCGAGTTCAAGCCACGCCATCGACAAGAGGCGGAGTTCCTGGCCGGCCGCTGGCTCGCAACGCTGGTGGATCAAGGGCTGCCCGCAAGCCGGATCGTGGCCCTGATGGCGAGTCCGGGCGACGGCCGTGTGGTCACACCGTTGCGGGGACTCTCCGCCTGGCTTGCAGCCCATTCGGCTGAGGCGCGACAAGAACTCATAGAGGCCGACCCTGTAGGCGTCGGTCTCTATGGCGACATCGCAGGGTTCCACACCGAGGACAAGAAACGGCTCCTGATGTCGCTCGTCTCATTCGCCACCGAGGGGCCGCTGTTCGGCCATGAGTACTACGACGGAAGAATGGAGGGGTTCGGAGACGGCACCGCGTGGGCATTCCGGTCGCTCGCCTCAGCGGACACGGTGGAAGCGATACAGAGTCTCCTGAAGCAACCGCTGGATGAGGCCCACCAGAACCGGGCTGCCGCGTTCGTTCTCGAGGTGCTCGCCAGGATCGAGGATGCCCAGAAGCCATCGCTCGGTGCTCTGCTGTCGACGTTGCAAACGGTCTTGAACGATCCAGCGACATCGGATGCCGCCAAGACGCGTGCCCTCAACGCGCTGATCCACCTCGCGCCCCAAGATGCACAGAGCGCTCAGATGCTCATCGGGCTCCTCGATGCCATCCACGACGGCGTGCTCACCGATCCAGACGACCAGATGCGCGGAAGCCTGTTGCGGCACCTCTATCCCCGGCTGCTGCCTCCCGCAAGGCTGTGGCATTATCTTGTACCTCCCGGCAACCCACGGGTGATCGGCAGCAATCTGATGTTCTGGAAGCGCCGCATTCTGAAGCGGTCCTCTGATGAGCAGGTCGCGGAGTTGCTTGATGCTCTTTGCCGAGAGTCCGAGCGCTTTGTCCCGGTGCTCCGAAACTCGCTTCTTGACGACTTGCCCGTCTCTCTCCTGGCCCGCGGCCTAGAAGCGTTTGGGGACACGCTCGAGTTCGAGAGACTCTTCAGGTGGCTGAGCGTCGCTGCAGAGACTGGCCGCGCGGGCTATCGGCGAGAGGGCGGGGCTCATCTCGTTCGCGAATGGCTGGAACAGCGTCCCGACGTTCAGGAACATCTGTTCCTCGCATGGTTGCGTGAGAGTGTCACGAGCGGATCCGAGAGCTACCTTCACTATCTGTCATGTGACGCTCTGCGCTTCAGCCGACAACCTGCTGACTTTGGATGGCGGTGCCTCAAGCAGGCTGTGTTGCTCGCGGACAGCGAGCCAGCGGTTGCGGGCCATCTCCTTGAGGAGGCATTCCGGAGTCGGGACGATCCGACTACCGGCAAGGGGTTGACACTCGACGTCATGCGCGAGCGGATCGGCACGAGTCCGCTGGCCCATCGCCTGGACGAACTCTGCGAACGCAGCGCCCGACTCCGTGCCGAAGAAGATGATCGGCAGCAGGAGATGGAAGCTCTAGAGGCACAACGGGCCGAGGAAGAGCGACAGCTGCAAGACAGCTGGGCTGAAGGCCTCCGCGCTCATCTCGACGACCTGCTCGACAACAGCTTCGCCGCTCCAGACCTCGACACCCTGGCGCAGGTGCATCTCGGTATGTTCATGGATCTCGACCGGAACGCGACGCCGCAGCAACGCCTGCATGAGTTCATTGGCGGACACGAGGAACTACTCGAACCCGTCATAGCCGCGATCCGGGGCGCTATCTCCCGAGACGACGTTCCCAGCGTCGCCGAGACCATGACCCTCCATGGTCAATCGAAGCGTTCGTGGATGGCGTATCCCGTCTTGGCGAGCCTTCACCTGCTCGAAGACGAGAACTCATCTCAACTGGATCAGATCGACGACAACCGCAAGCGCGAGGCTCTTGCCATCCGCTTCTGCGTCGGTACGGACATCACCCCAGGCCGCTGGCACTTCGAGTGGTTTGAGCAGGATCCGGGGCTGGTGTTGGATGTACTCTGCCACTGCGCGGTCCCGTCCATCCGCCGCGGCGATCGGGCCACCGTCTGCCTCAACACGCTCAATTCACTTCCCGATCGCCGCGACTTGGTGCATGGCGCCAGGCTGCGGTTGATTGACGCGATCCCGCTGCGGGCAACGACCGAGCAGATGGATCTGCTCGACGACTTGCTGTCCCGAGCAGTGCAGCACCCCGACAAGGCACCGATCCTCGAACTCTCTGCCAAAAAGCTGTCCTTGAAGAGCCTCGCAGTCGCGCAGCGAGTCCGCTGGCTGTCCATCCAGGCCCTGCTGGCACCAAACCCTGACATGAGCGAACTCAGCGAGTACGTCAGCGTGAACGAGAGACGGCTCAGACACCTCGCCGAGTTCCTGCGTCGACTCTCGCGCCCCCACGACACTGGCCGCTCGCTACTGGTCGAACTGCGAGACCCCGAGGCGCTGCGCCACGTGATCGAGATGCTCGGGCCTGCATTCCCTCCGGCTTACTGGGAGTCTGGATTCGTTTCGCTAGGCATGGACACCTCGGACTTGATCGGTCATCTCATCAATCAACTCGGCACCGTTCCTGGAGACGATGTGCACCGGGCCCTCGCTGAGATGGCGGATGACCCACGGCTAGGCCGTTGGCGAGACTGGCTAACCGGGGCGCAAGAACGCCAGCGCGTCGTCAACCGCGACGCCTTGTACCGCCACCCCAGCATCGACCAACTCCAACGCACGCTGGATGACGGTGAGCCTGCCAACGCCGCTGACCTGGCGGCGCTGCTTGCAGACCGAATCGAGGAGATCTCCAAGCAGCTGCGCGGCGACAACAGTAACCCGTGGCGACAGTTCTGGGCCGACGACAGAGAGCACCCTCCGACTCAGCCCAAGCACGAGGATTCCTGCCGAGATGCGCTGCTCACGATGTTCGGAGACCGCCTGCCCCCTTCTGTCGAAGCGATACCCGAGGGCCGCTACGCCGCTGATACTCGGGCCGACATCAGCGTCCGAGCCGACGGGTTCAACGTGCCCATAGAGATCAAGAAGAACTCGCACCCAGACCTGTGGCACGCGCTACGCAAGCAGCTCATCGCTCAGTACACAAGCGATCCGACGACATCGGGATTCGGCATCTACTTGGTGCTGTGGTTCGGTGCCAGCGATACGAAGAGGCCGCCCGACGGTCAGCGGCCCGAATCGCCCGAAGCCCTGCGGCAGCGACTCATGCAGCAGTTGACCCCCGACGAGGCCCGCAAGATCTCCGTGATCGTCCTTGATGTCACCAAGCCAAGCGTTGAACCCGTCTGACTGGCTCCGGGAGACTGGCCGATCGCACGTCAGGCCAACCGCCGCCGCGACAACGGCGGCGCGGGCCGGCGGGGCGGTACGGGTAGCGTCTTGCCGGTGGGGCAGATGCAGGCTGCGGACGAGGTGCTGGACCTGGCCGGGCAGGTTCGGGCACCGACGATTATGGGGTTGCCCAGCGGTTATCGGTACGGGGTCACGCGTTACGCGGACATCATCTTGCAGGAGGCCTTCCGCGACCGCTTCGACGACTTGCAGGTGGCGCTCGAGGACTTCCGTCCGACGCTGGACGAACTCCGCACCGGCGGCGGGGGCCGAACCGTGTTCGTGAGGCGCTTCGACGAGTCGCTCGGGAACATGCTCGACGAGACCGGCAACGGCAACTCGCAGGCCGAACGCAGGATCTGGGGCAAGGAGAACATCACCATCGAGAAGGCCATCGGGTTCGACGGCCAGACCGAGCCGGTGTCGAAGGTGCGAGGCCATGAGATCGACATGTTCGGCAAGGGCTCGGCGGCGCGGCCGTTCCCCGGCGTGGCGGTCGAGATGGAGTGGAACAACAAGGATCCCTTCTTCGACCGCGACCTGATCAACTTCCAGGCTCTGCACCATGAGGGGGCCATCGCGGTCGGAGTGATCATCACCCGCGGGCCAGACCTGCAGAGTCTCATCTCGGGCGTGATCCGCAGCAAGGATGACGGTTTCAAGTACGGCTCTTCATCAACTCACTGGGGCAAGCTCGTGCCCCGCGTGAACCTGGGCGGCGGAGGCGAGTGCCCGCTGCTTCTGATCGGCATCGAGCCGGACCGGATCGACGGCATAGCGCTCGCCCGCAGAATCAGGGCGAAACTGGATGAGGCTGATGCGCTCAAGGAGTCGTGGCGGGACGACTACCCGAAGTGGGGCGACGCCAAGCCGGTCTACGACGCTCTTCGCGCTGAGGCGCTGGCCATGATGCCGCCCCTCGCCGACCAGTAGCGCGCCCGTGGCTCAGCTGTAGGGGGCGTAGAGCTTGGCCCTCGGCTCCACCTTGTCGTCGGCTTCCAGCCCCCACGATGTCCAGCCCGGGCGCGAGTAGCGGGCGAACAACTCCAGGTACGGTCCGGGCGAGCATGCCTCGATGATGTCGTATTGCTCGTCGGGCTTGCGCGAATGCTCCCGCTTGCGGGTCTCGATGATGTTCACCTGCCGGCGTCCCGGCGGCAGCGTCCGCATCTTGCCCCGCACGCCGAAGAGGATGATCTCGGTCACGTTGCGGAAGTAGAAGCCCACGCCGCGCCCGTCGGGCCCGCCGTCCTTGCGGCGCTTGGCCCACACCAGGTTCGACTTGTAGGAGAACCCCCAAGACTCCATCACCGCGAGTCCATCGGCGATCAGGGCGTTGGGCACCCAGAGGTAGAGGTGGGACCGCTCCGACACGATCTCAGGCACCGGCAAGGTCCGGATCTCCGCCGTCGTCATCGTGTCGTAGCGCGAGAGCCGCCGGTGCTCGGGGGCCACCTTGCCGGTGCGGTTCAGGAATCGCCACGGCGGATCGGCGAGCAGCGTGCTGAACGGGCGGCCGGCGAGTTGCCTCAAGTCGCCCGCCGCGTCGCTCGCGACTCCATTGACACTGTCGCGCGAGCCGCGCCCGTCCCGCGGCTTGGGCACCACCCGTATCTCGTGGCCCAGCACGTCGGCAAGGCGCTCGATCGTCGAAAGCTGCGGATTGTGGCCGTTGCCGCTCAGCAGCCGACGCACCGCAGCGGGCTGCGTGTCGGCCAGCCGAGCCAACTCGGCCTTCGACACACCCGCCGTCTGTCGAGCCTGGTCGAGGTCTTTGAGAAGATCATTCATCACCGTGACCGAACGTAACACCTGCGTTACGAACAGTCAGGTATTTGACGCTACTGGGGGCGTGTGACAGGTCTCAGGCTTCGACCATGGCTATTAGGTCTTCGTCGCTGGGGATCTCCACGCCATCTACGTAGTAGGTGTAGAGGCTGGCGATCACCTCGCCCAGGCCTGAATCGTCGCCGGCGACCAGCTCGGCGGTGATCACCGAGCCGTGCATGTGCACCGACGACAGCTTGCCGGTGTCCAACATCCGGCGGGCCAGCTCGTCGCAGGGACGGTCGCCGATGATCTCGGCGCCGGCCCGGTAGCGCTCGTGGCCCATGCCGGTGAGGGTCCGGTTCAGCTCGAATCGGACCAGTCCGGGGCGGGGCGACGAGGTGCGCAGGAAGGTGACGGGCTGGCCCATGGCGACTTGCAGGCTACAGCCGCCCGCCTGCCGCCGACGTGTCGAACAGCTGCGGGTGGGCGTCCTGTGGTGGCGGCAACACTCGGGGGACGCCGGTCCAGCGCAGGTCGTCCATGAACACCCATCGGCGGCGGTGGATGGCGCACGGACCCCAGGCGGCCAGCGCGGCCTTGTGGCGCGGGCAGGGGTAGCCCTTGTTGGACGCGAACCAGTAGGCCGGATAGCGCTCGGCGGCGGCGACCATCAGGCGGTCGCGGGTGACCTTGGCCACCACCGACGCAGCTGCTATCGACAGGCTCGACGCGTCGCCCCGCACGATGGTTGTCACCGCCGGTGCACCACCGCAGGCCTCAGAACCTCCATCGCGGTCCCTGTCGGCATCGGCTGGGGCGGGATGATCCTTGTCGGGGCGAGGGGTCAGGAAGTCCCAGGTTCCGTCCACCAGAACGTGGTCGACTTCCAGGTCCAGCCCGTTGAGGGCCCGCTGGGCGGCGAGACGCTGAGCGTCGGCCATGCCCAGCTCGGTGCACTCATCCACGCTGGCGTGGCCGACCGAGACCGCCCGGGCCCAGGCCGTTATCCGGTCGTGCAGGGTGTCCCGCTCGGCCGCGGTGAGCATCTTGGAGTCGCGCACCTTGTAGATGCGCCGGTCGGGATCAGCGACCACGGCCGCCACCGTGAGCGGCCCGGCCCAGGAGCCGCGGCCCACCTCGTCGACGCCGGCCACCACCACGGCGCCGGAGTCCCACAGGGCCCGCTCCGCCCGCAGTCCCGGCGCCCGGCCCCGCAGGGCGCGGCGAAGCGGCGTCGCGGTCGGAGCAACAGTGACCATCGGCGCGACCGTAGCCGCGCCGGGCTAGCGATCTAGAGGGTCCAGGTGGAGAGGACCAGGGCCTTGTCGCGCCAGGCCTGGATGTTGGCGTCCAAGACGTCGAGCGGGTTGAACGGGGTCACGCCCTCCATCACGTCGTCCTCGCGCATGCCGTACAGCGCGCCCATGGCGAAGCGGCAGCAGTAGACGGTGGCGCCCTCGTTGATGAGGGTCTGGAGCTGGCGGTTGTAGCCGAGGTTGCCGGGGAAGCCCTCCTGGCCCACCGCCGGGTAGCCCCGGGCGGCGTTGGCCATCAGCACGGCCGGGCCGTACAGGATGAACGTCAGCTTGAAGCCCTTGCGCTGCAGGCGGGTGGCGGTGAGCATGTTCACCAGGCCGACAGAGCCCTCGAAGGGCACCGTGTGCATGAACACGTAGGCCTGGTCGCCCTCCTCGGCCTTGTAGTCGGGGAAGATCTTCTCCTCGATGTTGTGCATCACGTCGCCTTCCTGGGGCGGCGGGATGGTCACTGTCTTGGGCATGGTTGCCTCCTTGTTGTTGTCATTGGTCTGGGTTTCAGATCGCCGGTCCCTGGGGCCGGCCGGAGCGGACGGGCCACTGCCGGCGGTGCGACCCCGGCAGGGCCGCGATGGCTCGGCGCCGAACGCCCCAGGGCAACAGGCGATAGGCCGGAGTGAACACATGGCGCCAGAAGATCTCCCGAGCGCCGCGGGCCTTCTCCGGCGGTCGGGCGCCGTAGCGGGCGCCGACCCGCCGCTGGGCGTCGATGGCCAGATAGTGCTCCGAGCTGGAGCGCAGCCACTGAGCGAATCCCATGAGCGCCTTACAGCCCGACCATAAGGTTCTGGGCAGCCACCGAGATCGGCTCGTTGAGGGCGCCGATGGCGGGCGAGTACACGTTCTCCATGGTGGCCAGCTCCTCGACGGTGAGGCCCACCCGCACCGCCATGGCCAAAAAGTCGGCCCGCTCCTTGATCCCCTCGCCGCCGATCATCTGGGCCCCGATGAGCCGCAGCGACCCCGGCTCGGCCAGCAGCTTCACCGTGATCGGCTTGACGCCGGGGTAGTAGCGGGCCCGGGTGATGCCCTGGGCCTTGCCCACGACGTGCTGGATGCCCAGCGCAGTGGCCAGCGTCTCGCCGAACGACACCCCGCCGATCATCCACTCCCCCGCCAGCAGCCCCCACGGCACGAACACGGGCCGGTAGTGGCGGGTGCCGCCGGCGGCGTTGGTGCCGGCCGTCTTGCCCTGGGAGTAGGCGTGGGAGCCAGTCAGCCCCTGGATGGGGATGTTGGAGACTCCGTGGGGGATCTCGGTGCAGTCCCCCGCGGCGTAGATGTTGGGATCCGAGGTCTGCATCCGAGAGTCGACGATCAGGCCGCCGGTGGAGCCCAGCTCGAGGCCGGCCGCGGCGGCCAGCGGGTTGTTGGGCACCTTGTGGGTGCCGACGATCACGATGTCGGCACCGATGGGGTCCTGCTCGGTCTCGACCCGGCTCACCGTCTTGTCGCCGGCGAACGCAGTGACCCGGTTGCCCCACTGCATGTCGACGCCGGCGTCCTCCCAGGCCTGGCGCACCGGCTCGACGATGTCGGGGTCCAACACGTCGGCCATGGGCCACGGAGCGGGATCGACAACGGTGCACTTGATCCCCCGGTGGCACAGGGCCGCCACCATCTCCATGGCCACCAGACCGGCGTCCACCACCACCGCCGAGGTGCAGGAGTCGAGCCGCTTGTCCCACTCCATGGCCTCGCGGATGTACTTGACCTCGTAGATGCCGTCGAGATCGTTGCCGGGAACGTCCACCGAGGCGTAGTTCCATCCCGACCCGATGATGAGCCGGTCATAGGACGCCACGCCCTCGCCCGCGACGGTGAGAGTGCGAGCCTTCGGGTCGATCGACTCCACCGTGGTCTCGTAGTGGACGTCGATGCCGGTGGCGACGTACTGCTCCTTGGTGGCCAAAAAGAGCCGGTCGAACGAGTCGATCTCCTTGCCGTGCACGTAGGGGATGCCGCACGGGCTGTAGGCCACGTCGGTGTCGGCGGTGTAGACCACCACCTCGGCGCTCGGGTCGACCGCCTTGGCCGCACCCGCCGCACCCAGCCCAGCGGCGCCCCCGCCGATCACCGCTATGCGCATCGTGACCCTCTCGCCACCAAGACCTCCCGGCTGTGACTCGGCAACACCCGACGTGTCGGATGAGACAACTGCGTATCGGAACCTATGTGCGAGCCCGTGCGAGTGTCAAGCCGCACCCGGCCCTCAAATGGCCCGCACCGACATCTCGGGAGCGTTGCGAATGGTGTTGGACACGTAGCAGACGCGGGATGCGGCCTCCAGCAGCCGGTCCTTCACCGCTTCGTCGCAGCCCACATCGACCCGGATGTCTAGGGCCGAGAAGCTGGGGCCGTCGTAGGTGCCGGTCACCTCCACGCTCAGGTGGGTCAGCTCGATGCCCCGCTTGCCGGCCGAGTGGGCCACCGCCAAGGTGAAGCACGACGACAGCGCGCCCAGCAGCAGCTCGGTGGGCTGCGGGCCCTGGTTGGTGCCGCCGTGCCGCTCGGGCTCGTCCACCGGGATCGTGAAGTCGCCGGAGGTCACGTCGCAGCGGTAGGCGCCCAGCCACCGGGCCGACACGGTAAGGGTCGCAGAGCTCACGTGGCCGTGAACTATACGACACCGCCGGATCACAAGCGAAAGGGTCGTCTATGCTGCGCGCCCGGTGACAGGGACATGAGGTGACGGGGGCATGAGGTGACGGAGGGTGCAGTCGAGCGGCCCGGCGGGGCGAGCGGCGAGACGCTGAGCGCGGTCGTGAACTCGATCGGGCCCAAGATCCGCCACCTGCGCCAGCAGTGGAACCTGTCGCTGCAGCAGCTCGCCGACCGCTCAGACGTGTCGACCGCGGCCATCCACAAGGTGGAGCAGGGAACCATGGTGCCCACCATCACCACCCTGCTGAAGCTGGCCGCAGCCCTGGAACAGCCCGTCTCGTACTTCGTGGACGAGGAGCTGGAGTCGCCGCCCTACGTGGTGTTCACCCCCGCCGCCGGGCGCCGCTCGATCTACACCCCCCACGAGGGTCTCACCCTGGAGGGGATCTCCGGCCCCTACGGCCAGTACTTCGTGGCCACCGCCATCGCCGAGGTCGCGCCCGGCGCCGACAGCGGCGAGTCTCCGCTGCGCCACGCGGGCGAAGAGTTGATCCACCTGCTGTCGGGGCGGCTGGACGTGGACGTCTCCGGCCAGGCCTTCCAGCTTCGCAAGGGCGACTCGATCCATTTCCGCACCGACCACGAGCACCGCTGGCGCAACCCCGCCAAACACCCGGCAAAGGCCGTGTGGACCGCCCTCAGACCGGCCTAGTGTCGCTCGGCCTCTTGGCCACTCAGAACACTAGTCGTTGTCGGTGATGGTTGTTGTGGCTGTTTGGGGGTGGGTGGTTTGGTAGCCGCCGGCTGGTTGGAGGGTGAGGGTCAGCTCGGTGTCGGGTTCGTCGGTGTCGTCGTTGTGGGTGCCGATGCGCACCAGGGTGCGGGCGCGGCGGATGTGGACGGTCTTGGCGCCGGTTGAGGCGGCGGCGGCGTCGCCTCCGGTCTGGGTTAGCGTGTAGCGCACGGCTGTGGTCCAGTCGGGCGCCGGTTGGGCGGTGATGAGGAATATGGCGGCTTGGCCCTCGGTGATTGGGGGGCCTGCTGTGACGGTGAGTGTCGGCGTCTCGGGCGGGGTTTTTGTGCCTTGGGGTCCGGTGGGGATGCGCTGGGCGCGCACGAGCAGGCTGGCGGCCTGCTCGCGGGTGAGGGGCTGGTAGGGGCAGTAGCGGTTGCGGGCGGCGTCGCAGCCGTAGGTGACGCCGTAGCGGTGCAGCGCGGCGACGGCTTCGGCGTGGACGTCGCCGGGGTCGATGTCTGTGAAGGCGGCGGGGTCGGGGGCGGTGAGCTGGTGGGCGCGCGCGAGCAGGGAGGCGGCCTCGGCTCGGTTGATGGGCTGGTGGGGGCAGAACCGGCCTGCGGCGCAGCCGTGGGTGATCCGCAGCCGGGAGAGGCGCTGGACGTGGGCGGCCCACCACATGGCGGGGTCCACGTCGGTGAAGCGGGTTCTGGTGACGGGGTCGGGTTCGGCGCGGTCGACGGCGCGCACGATCATCACCGCGACCTGCCAGCGGGGCATCGCGCCGCGGGGGCACAGCATCGCGTCGTCGCAGCCGACCCCGTTGAGCCAGCCCATCGCGTGGGCGTGGTCCATCTCGCCTCGAAGGGCGTCGGAGACCTCGTCGAAGTCGTCGAACGCCTCGGGCGCCAACACCGGCCCCGGCTCGGGCTCGTCCTCGTCCTGCGGCGGCGGGCCCGGCGGGCCGGGCGGCCCCGGAGGCGGCGGTCCGGGCGGCGGTCCCGGAGGCGGTCCGGGGGGAGGCCCGGGCGGGGGTCCGGGCGGCGGTCCGGGGGGCGGGCCCGGCGGGGGCGGGTTGGTGGCGTCGTTGTCGGTGATGGTGCGGGTGTGGATGAGCGGCTCGTTGCGTGCGTACTGCGTGCTGCTGAGCAGCGTGACGATGATGGTTTCGTTGGTTTCTTGTGTGTTGTCGTTGATGATGGCGATGGGGATGTTCACCGACGTGGCGCCGGCGTTGACGCTGAGCGTGCGGCTGGTGCCGGATCCTCCGCTGATGGTGTAGTCCGCGCCGAGCGCGGCGGTGCCCGTGAGCTCGTAGCGCAGGGTGATGGCGCCCGAGGGCGCGGGGCTGAAGTTCACTGCGAGGCTCGTCGTCCCCGAGGCCTCGCCGACGGTCGATGCGGCCGCCGCGAAGCTCGCGATCGGCGTCGGCGGCGGCGGCGGGGGGTTTGTGGTGTCGTTGTCGGTGATGGTGCGGGTGTGGACGGCGTTGGTCGTGCCCACGCTGTAGCCCGTGCCCGGGTTCAGCGTCAACACGATGGTCTCGGCGCTCTCCTGCGCGCTGTCGTCGACGATGGCGACGGGGATGTTCACGAACGTCGCGCCGCCGCTGACGCTCACCGTGGCGCTGTTGCTCGTCACGCCGCTGATGGTGTAGTCGCTGCCGCGCGTCGCCGTCCCCGACAGCGTGTATCTCACGGTGATGCCGGCAGCGGGCGCGGGGCTCAGGTTGAGGCGGATGTTCGTCGTCGCGGAGGCCTCGCCCACGGTCGACGCCGCCGCGGCGAAGTCCGCCACCGGCGTCGCGGCCGTGCCCGCCACCTTGAAGACCGGCGACATGCCGTAGAGGGGCCGCTGCTGGGTGCGGGGGCTGTGGGCCTGGTGCATGAACGCCCACGTCGTCTCGTGCGAGGCGGCGCGCGAGACGTTGGGGCTGTTGCCCAGCGGGTAGTCGTAGGCCTCGCAGGCGTTGCCGGTGCCGGTCCACGCCTGCTGGGCCTGGCCGGGGCTGTTCGGGTTGTTGGGGGCGCCGTCCTCGCTGCGCGGGTCGGCGAGGTCCCAGCCCGTGGTGACGCCGCTGCCGCTGCTCAGCGCCTGGTCGCACAGGTCGGCGTAGTTGTTGGCGACGATGTCGCCGTTGAGCCAGTAGATGGGCGTGCCCACGCTGGCGTCTCCGACGCTTCCGGCCGCGGAGCCGTCCGTCCACCCGCCTGAGGGCACGTGCTGGGTGTGCTCCGCCGCCATGGCGGTGTGCACCCGCGCCGTCGTGCCCGTCGAGCCCGCCGAGCTGCGCGTCGAGGCGAACGCCTGGAAGAACCCCGCGTAGGCCACGACGTCGGCGTGCCCGCCCGTCGCCAGCGCGCCGCGGATGAAGGCGTCGTAGTCGGCGATGTCGGTCGACGTGGCGTCGCGGCTCGTCGAGGAGCGGAACAGCAGCCGGAAGTCGTCGCCCGCGACCAGCGCCGAGGGCTTGAGCGCCCAGCCGGCCGGCACCGTGACGTCGCCCGACTCGTCGTCGACGAGCACGACGCCGACGGGGCCGCCGGTGACCGCGCCGAGCGTCGCTCCGCCGCCCGCGGCCGGTGTGCGGCTCCCGGTTCCGTAGGCGATGACGACGTAGGGCTGGGTGCGGGCGCTGTTGTTGACCGGGGTCAGCCGCAGCGTCGCGGCGGACGCGCCCGCCGCGAGGCGCAGCGCCGGATCCTGCGCGCTGTGCGGGTTCGACGTCAGCAGCGTCACGCCCGCCTGCTGCGACGGCCGCAGCCCGAACGCGTAGTCCGTCGCCACCGTCGCTCCCACGACGGTCAGCGGCACCGTGACGGTCTCCGCGCCGGTCAGCGCCCGCCCCAGTGTGACCGTGATAGTGCGGTAGCCGGTGGCTCCGCTGGCTGCCTCGACGGCGTTGCCGTCGGAGTCGCCGCCGGAGGCGGACATGGTGACCGTCACCGCCGCCGCGGGGGCGGTGTCGTCGTCGTCGGTCAGGGTGATGGTGGCGGCGCTGACGGTGACGCCGCCCAGCGTTCCCGACACCGTGACCGTCTCGTCGTTCTCGACGGTGTTGTTGTCGGTGGGGGTGAGCGTGAAGGTGCCGGTGCCGGTGCCGGCGCCGGCGGCGATGGCGACGTTGAAGGTGGCGGGCTGCGCGGTGAAGCCGACGACGCCCTGGCCGCCGGAGCCGGCGACGGACACGGCGACGGTCTGCGCGGCGCCCCAGCGGGTGGTCCCGCCGACCGTCGCGGTGACGGTGATCGTGGTGGCGCCGTCGCCTTCGCCCACGGACGTGTCGTCGACGCTCAACGCGACGGTTGTGGGCGCGGGGTCGTCGTCGGTGATCGTGACGGTCGTGCGCGCGGTCGTGCCGGGGCTGTAGCCCGCGCCGCCGCTGATGTCGAGGACGATGGTTTCGGAGCCTTCGTGGAGCGCGTCGTCGGTGATGGTCACGGTGATGCTGGCGGAGGTGGCTCCCTGGGCGATGCTCACGCTGGCGGCGGGGCTGATGCCGTAGTCGGCGGAGGCGGCGGTGCTGGAGCTGTGCGCGGCGTAGGCGATGCTCAGCCCGCCCGACGGCGCGGCGGCGGAGAGGTTGACCGGGATCGTGACCGTGCGGCTCCCGGCCGCCTCTGTCCCGCTGTAGGCGGCGGCGCCGAAGCTGGCGGTGATCGCGGCGGGCGCGACGCTGGCGATCGTGAACGTCGTCGGGGTGCCGCTCACCGAGAAGGGGCCGCCCGAGCCGGTGCTCGTGTGCCCGGAGCGCAGGCTGATCCCGGCCGTCTCGCCGCTCTCGGGGTGGATCGAGTCGGTGCGGGCGCTGATGCGGATCGTCGCCCGGCGCGCGCCGCTGCCGCCTCGGATCGTCAGCGTCGGCGCGGTCCCGGCCAGCCCGGCGCAGGTCGCGCCCGCGCCGTGGCAGGTGATGGCGTAGTCGGTGCCCCGGGTCGCGGTGCCCGCGGGCGCGAAGTGGATCGTGACGGTCTCGCCCGAGTCGAGGCCGCGCCCGGGGTCGACGGTGTAGTCGGTGCTGGCTCCCTCGTTCACCGTGCCGCCGCCGCCGGCGACGGTCACGGTCATCGCGTCGTTGTCTTGGACCGTCACGGTCGCGATGCTCGGAGTGCCCAGGGCGTAGTTGTCGCCGACGGCGATCGCTGCGCCCGCGGCGGTGTCGGGCTCGTCGGTGGAGTCGTCCACCGTGTTCACGGTGTAGGTCACCGACGTCGTGTTCGCCAAGATGGTGACGGCGCCGTTCTTGATGCCCGTCGCGGCGGGCGAAAGGACGTGCGCGTCGTCGCTCACCACCAGGTTGACGGGCAGGTCCGCGGCCGGCGCCGGGTCGGCCTCGATGGTGAAGGTGATCGCGGTGCCCTCGGTGACGGTGTTCGTCTGCGAGGTGATGGTGATCGCCGGGTCGCCGACGTAGCTGAAGACCGGGGAGAGCCCGTAGAAGCTGCGCGTCGCGGTGCCGGACGCTGTCTGGGCGCTGCCCAGCGGGGCGCGTCCGGCGCCCGAGTCGTTGAGGTAGCCGACGGTGACGCTGGCCGCGCCGAGCGGATTGCCGGATCGCGCGCCCGCGGCGGTGGAGCCCGTGAAGTAGCCGTCGGCGGCCGGGGAGACCAGCGTCCCGGACTCGTCGCGGGGCACCGACTGCTGCGAGGGGGTCGATCCGGTGAACCATTCGGCCCTGAAGGTGTCGTTGCTCGCCGCCAGCCGCCGCTCGCCGCTCGTGGCCGTCTCCCCCAGCCAGAAGAAGGCCATCGAAGCGGAGCCGGTCACCGCGGCGTGGTCCTGCAGCGCCACCGTCGAGGTGGAGCCCAGAGCCGTGAAGAACCCGGCGTAGGGGACGATGCCGGGGTGCCCCTGCGCCAGGTGCAGGCGGATGAAGTGGTCGTAGTCGGCGATGTCGCCCGACGAGGCGTCGCGCCGGGTCGAGGTCACGAACACGAGGCGGAAGTCCGCCCGGCTCGTCGCCGTCTGGGCCGGCAGCAGCCCCCAGCTGGGCAGCACCCCGATGTCGCCCGTCTCGTCGTCGGTCAGCACGAACCCGACCGGCCCGCCCGCAGGCGCCGCGAGGTCCACGCCGGTCCCGCTCGGGGCGCGTCCGCCCGTGCCGTAGCGGACCACCAGATAGGGCTGCTGGCGCAGCGCGTCGTCCACCGCGGTGAAGCGCAGCACGGCCGCCGACGCGCCGCTCCCAAGCGTCACCTTCGGCGCCTGCGCGCTGTCCGGGCCGCTCTGCGAGAGCGCCACCCCCGTCTGCGTGGACGGCTCAAGCGCGACCGTGTAGTCGGTCCCCGCCGTCGCGCCGACCACGTCGAGGGGCACGGTCACCGTCTCCGCGCCCGTCAGCGCGCGGCTCAGCGTCAGCGTCACGTCCTTCGTGCCGCCGTTCTCGGCGATGCCGCCTGGCGGCGCGCTGATCGCGACCGTCGTGTCGTCGTCGTCGGTCAGCGTGATCGACGACGACGAGAAGCTGGCGATGCCCGCTCCGCTCCCCGACACCGTCACCGTCTCGTTGAACTCGTCCGTCGCGTCGTCGGTCGGGGTGAGCGTGAACGAGGTGGTGCTGGACGCCGCGCCGGCCGCGATCGTGATCGCCCCCGGAGCCGTCGCCGTGTAGTCGACCACGTTGGCCCCGCCGGAACCCGCCTGCGACACCGTCACCGTCCTGGCCGAGCCGTAGCGCGTCGCGCCCTGCACCGTCGCCGTGACCGTGACCGCCGTCGCGCCCGCTCCCTCCGCGATCGACGCGGTGTTCACGCTCAGCGCCACCCCCGACGGCGCCGCGTCGTCGTCGCTGATGGTCACGCTCGCGCCGGTGACCGTCACACCGGGCAGCGTCCCGCTGAGCGCCGCCGCGCCGTCCATCTCGTCCCAGCTGTTGTTCGTCGGCGTGAGCGTGAAGCTGCCCGATCCTGAGGCGGCTTCGGCATTGATCGTGATGTTGAAGCCGGCCGCCGTGAAATTGACCCGGCCCTCCGCGTTGTGCCCGGCGACGCTGACCGCCACCGTCTTGACGGTGCCGAAGGTCGTTCCGCCGCCCACCGTCGCCGTGACCGCGATGCTGCGCGCGCCGCCGTTCTCGGTGACCGACGTCGGGTTCACGCTCAAGATGACGCTCGTCGGCGTGGCATCGTCGTCGGTCAGCGCGATGTTCGCCTGGACAAAGCGAAGCGTGCTGTCGCCCGTGGCGCTGCCGGTCACCATGACGGTGTTGTCAGTCTCGTCGACGATGTCGTCGTCGGGCGTGAGCGTGAACATCCCCGTGGCCGACGTCGCCCCCGCACCGATGGTGATCGTGAACGGGCTCACCGCCGCCATGTCCACGAAATTGACACCTAACAGGTCGGCGGTCGGAGCGACCGTCACATCCACCTCCTGTGCGACGCCGAAGCGGGTCGCTCCCACCACCGTCGCGGTGACCGTGACCGTCGTCGCGCCGGCCCCCTCCCCAACGGTCGAAGTGTCCACTCCCAGGCGGATGATACTCGGCGCGGCATCGTCGTCGGTGACCGTCACCGCCACGCCGTCGATGCTCGGCGTCGATGGCGTGTAGCGCGAGCCGTCGCCGTTGCCCGAGGTGATCGCGTGCGTGATCGTGACGCTGCGCTCGTCGCCGGGGTTGTCGATGATGTCCTGGGCGCCGCGCACCGTCACCGTCTGCGCCGTGCCCCAGTTGCCCGACGTGCCCGACGTGAACTCGAGCTCCACCGACGCCCCCCACGTCGAGCCGCCGTCGTCGCTGACCTGCGCCCCCGCCGGCGCCGTGGCCGTGACCGTCACGTTGGCGATGGGCTGCGTCGCCAGCGCGACCGTGTAGGTCCCCGTGTCGCTCTGATCCTCGTTCACCGTCAACGGGCCGCCGGCGACCGTCACCGCCGCGGTGTCGTCGTCGTTGACCCGCACGGACACGTCCGCCACCGCGGTGCTGGTGGTGTACTTGCCGTTCGTGTCGCCCGTCGTGACCGCCTGGGTGATCGTCACGTCGCGGCGGTCGTTGGCGTTGTCGACGTCGTCGTTCACGCCGCGCACCGTCACCGTCTGCGCCGTGTTCCAGTTGCCCGTCGTGAACGTGAGCGTCGCCGTCGAACCCCACGACGTGCCGCCGTCGTTGCTGACCTGCGTGCCCGCCGGCGCCGTGGCGGTGATCACCACGCTTGTCAGCGGCTGCGAGTCCAGCTCCACCGTGTACGTGTCCGTGCCGCCGTCCTCGGCGACGGCCGTGTTCCCGCCCGACTGCGCGACCGTGACCCCGGCCGTGTCGTCGTCGCTGATCGTGATCGCGACGCTGTCCGCCGTGCCCGCGACGACGCCCGCGGGCAGCGCCCCGAACTCCAGCACCAGCGTCTCCGCGTCCTCGTCGATGTCGTCGTCGACCGCCGTGAAGGTGAGCGTGCCGCTGCTGGTCCCGCTCGTGATGGCGACGCTGCCGCCGTTGGACAGCGTGAAGTCCGCCGACGACGCGGTGGGCGCGCCGCTCGTGCGCATCCGCACAGGAACCGACAGGTTCGCGTCCGCGTTCCTGCTCAGCGTCACCGTGACCGTCAGCGTGGCGCCCTCGGTCACCGTCCCGCTCGCCGAGACGCTCAGCTCCGCCGTCGCCCCCTCCACCGTGAAGACCGGCGACAGGCCATACATGGGCCGCGTCTGCGTGTTCGCCGCCGCCGCTTCGTGCCAGAGGCTGCCGGCGCTGTCGACAGCGCCGCGCGAGACCGTGGCGGCTCCCAGCGGATGGTTCCACGCCTCGCAGGCGTTGCCCGAACCCGTCCACGGCTGTTGCGCCTGGCCGGGGCTGTCGGGGTTGTTTTGCGTGCCGTCCTCGCTGCGCGGGTCGGCACGGTCGAAGCCGTTGCTGATGCCGGGGGTGCTCGTCCAGTTGAGGTCACACAAGTCTGCGTAGTTGTTGGCGAGGATCGGGCCGTTGAGCCAATAGATGCGCGTTCGCGCCGTGTTGCGCGTGCTCCGCGCCGACCCGTCCGCCCACACGTCGCCCGCCTGATCGTGGTGGTCGTTGTGTTCCCCGGTCGTGACCAGTCCATTGTGGAAGCGCGCCGTCGCGCCCGTGCTGCCGCTGGAGCTGCGCGTGCTCGCGAACACCTTGAAGAAGCCCGCGTAGGGCAAGACGTCCGCGTGGCCGCCCGCCGCCAGCACCCCGCGCACGAAGGCGTCGTAGACGGCGATGTCCCCCGAGGTGGCGTCGCGCCCCGACGAGGTGCGGAACAGCAGCCGGAAATCGTCGCCCGGCCCTATGCCCGACGGCACCAGCCCCCACGACGACGGCACCTCGACATCGCCCGTCTCATCATCCACCAGCACGATCCCGACCGGCCCGCCGGTCACATCGCCCAGCGCCACGTTGACGCCCGAGGGCGCGCGGCTGCCCGTCCCGTACGCGACGACCGCGTAGGGCTGCTCGCGGTCGCTGTCGTTGACCGGCCGCAGCCGCAGCGTCGCCGAGGTGCCGCCGGACACGAACCGCAGCGCCGGGTCCTGCGCCGTGTGGGTCGCGCCCGAGTTCAACAGCGTCACGCCCGTCTGCGTCCCCGGCTGCAGATCAAAGGTGTAGTCGTCCGCGACCGTCGCGCCCACCACCGTCAGCGGCACCGTCACCGTCTCCGCGCCCGTCAACGCCCGGCCCAGCGCGACCGTGATCGTCCGGTACCCGGTCGTGCCCGCGCCGTTCTCCACCGCGTTGCCGTCCGCGTCGCCGTCCGACGCGGACATCGTCACCGTCACCGGCGGCTCGTCGTCGTCGACGATGGTCACCGTCGTCGACGACGGCGAGCCCAGCGTGTAGCTGCCGTCGGACGCGGCGCCCAGTGTCAACGTGAACGTCTCATCCCCCTCGTCAACGCTGTCGTCGATGAACCTCACGGTGAACTGGCGCCTCGTCTGCCCCGAAGGCAAGGTGAAGGTCGCCGGGGGGGCGGTGTAGTCCTCGCCGGCGGTAGCGGTGCCGTCCGCCGACGACAGATTGACGGTCAGATCGACGGTCGGCGCCACGCTGGCATCCACGGCGATGATGACGCCGCCATGCGCATGGTCCTCATCGATGTTGTAGGTCGCCGCATTGAACGAAACCACCGGAATCACCGGCGCCTGCTGCTCGAACACCGGCGAGATGGCGAACATGGGGTGCGTGCCAGTGCTTGAGACGACAGAGCCGTCATCCAAAGGGTTGGTGCCCGCCGGGTTGGCATTGCCGACCCTCACACTGGAAGCCCCCAACTCTTGAGCGTCTGCCTTGAGCCCAGTGTGGAGTGAGCCGGTCCAGATACTTCCCCCCGCCGTCCTGAGCGCCCCCGACTCGGTCCTGTCCACAGTCGAGTGATTGCCTCCGCCCTCGGTCCCTCCGCTCCACCCGCCCTCGTCATAGAAATCCCAGTAGTTGCTCGCCACCTGTTCGCTGGGCGGCGCCGCGAGCCAATAGACGGCGACCCCAGAGTCGCTCGCGCTCGCCGAGCCGTCCGCCCAGCCGCCGCTGCCCGAGTTCGCGTCCGGATCCCACATGCCCGTGTTCACCCGCGCGTCCACCGCCGCGGTCGAGCCGATCACCGTCACCAGACCCCCATACGGCAACAGATCCGCGTGACCGCCGCGCGCCACAACCCCCTGCACCCACCTGTTGTAGTCGTCGATGTCCGCCGACTCCGCCGTGCGCTGCTCCGAGGTGATGAAGATCAGGCGGAAGCGGTCGCCCGCGCCCAAACCCGACGGCGCGAGCCCGAACGCCGCCGGCACCTCGATGGCGCCCGACTCGTCGTCCACGATGAAAAAGACGATCGGCCCGCCGGTGACCTCGCCGATCGTGACGCCGTTGACAACAGGGGTTCCCGCGCTGATCGAGACGGCAGGCTGCGAGCGCCTGTTGTTCTGCACGGGCGTGAGGCGCAGCGTCGCCGTCTGCGCGCCGTTGGCGAACTGCACACTCGGGGTCTGCGTTCCGTCCCTCAGCAGGGTCACGCCCGGCTGCGACGACGGCTGCAGCCTGAAGGTGTAGTCATCCGTGACCGTCGCGCCCTGCACGGTCAGCGGCACCTGCATCCACTGGCCGGAGGCCAGCGCGCGGCTCAGCGTGATCGTGATCGTCTTGTAGCCCGCCGCGCCGCTGCCGCCCTCGACGGGGTTGCCATCGCTGTCGCCGTCGGAGGCGGAGATCGTCACGTCCACCGTCGGCGGCGGCGCAGTGTCCGCATCAGTCACGGTCACGGTGGCCCTGGCGGCGCTGCCGAGCCTGGCCTCAACGGGGTTGCTGAGCCGCACCGTGAACGTCTCCGCGCTCTCGCTGACGCTGTCCGCCGTGATGGCGACGGAGATCGTCTGTGATGCGACGTTGGGCGCGAACTGCACCGTCCCCGTGGCCGAGGTGTAGTCGCCGGGGTGCGTCGCGGCGCCCGCGCCGGTGCCGTCGGCGGTCGTCCACGTCACCGACGACGGCACCAGCGTCGCCCCCGTCCTCGTCACCGTCAGCGTCGCCGCGCCGCCCGTCTCCGAGGCGCTGACCGTCGCCGGGTTGAACTGGAACGTGGGCCTGTCGGCGGCGTCGGTGATCGTGCCGACGGCGCTGGCGTTGAAGGCGTCCAGCGGCGGCGCGGTGCCCGTGCTCGTGGGGGTGCCGAGGGTGACGGTGAAGTAGTGGTCGCTCTCGTGGGTGGAGTCCTGGGCAGTCTGGACGCTGAACGTGGCGCTGGAGTTGTTGGCGGGGATGGTGACGCTGCCGGCGGTGTTCGTGTAGTCGGCGCTGGTGGCGACGTGGTAGGCGGGGTCGCCGGAGACGCCGCGCCCGTCGGCGAGGGTGTAGGGGACGTTCACGCCGGTCGAGTTGGTGTAGCCGTCGGGCAGGGTGACGGTGAAGGTGATGGCGGCGCCCTCGGCCGCGGAGGCGTTCTCGATCGTGACGCCGGGCATCGCTTCCACGACGAACACGCCCGAGAGGGCGTACATCGGGCGCATGACTGTGCGGTCGTGGGCATAGCCGTCATCCCTTGCACAAGCTGTATCCCGAGGAGCGGGTCCCAATGGGTTGGACACCGGGGGGTTGCCGCTGTCCTCGTTCAGCTTGCCGATCGTCACGTCCCCACGACTGCTTGCGTTGAAGGTACCAAAGCGAATCGGTGCCCCGAGCCAAGCGTCACTGGTGCTTATAACGCCACTGGCCGTTTCAAGACAGGAGCCTGTCTGACCGCCGTGTCGCAGTGTGCCGGTCCAGTAGCCGTTGGCGCTCGGGCTGACCATGACACCATCGGCGGTGCGCGGGTTGGCCTCGTCGTCCCAGGTGCCGTCGGTGAAGTCGGCGTTGTCGTCGGCCACCTTGGCGCCGCCCACCCAGTAGATGGGGACGTTGGGGTGGTCTGAGTCGTTTGGGTTGAACTCCGCATGGTCGCGGGCCTCGGTGTCTCCGTTCTGCCCGATCACCTTGAACATGGAGGCGTGCGGCTTGAGGTCGTCGACGCCGCCCGCCTTGAGGCCGGTTCCGGTGATCTCCGCGCGGACGAACGCGTCGTAGGTGGAGAGGTCGCTGCTGGTGGCGTTCGTGGTCGCGTTGGTCACGTAGATCAGGCGGAACTGGTCTCCGGGCGTGAGCCCGCTTGGCAACAACGACCAGTCAGCAGGCACTGGAGTGCCGTCTGCCTCCGACGGGTCGTCATCATCGATGCCGAACCAGGCCTCCTGGTCCTCTGTCTCCAGCTGGATGCCCGAGTCGAAATTCCCGGTCCACAGCACGTCGATCTCGGCTTCAGTGAGGAAGCCCACCGAGATCTGCTCGTCGAAGCCCTCGCCGTCGTCGAAGCCGTCGCGGGCGTGCAGCGCGAACGTGGCGGTCCGCGCGCCCGCGCCGCGGAACTCGAGGACGCGGTAGCCGCGGTAGTTGGGCGTGAAGCGCTCGACGCCGACAAGCGAGACGCCCGTGCCGGTGGCCGTCATCACGAAGTCGTTGTGGCGCGGCGGCCAGGCCACGTTGGCGCTGATGCGCGGCCCGCGCAGCCCCTCGACAATGGCGCAATGTTCCAGGGCCTCTTCCGGAGCCCCATCCCCGCTGGTGTCGCACTCGCCGTCGGCGGTGGAGTGCCCCTCCGCCTGCAGGATCAGCGGGATGCGCGCGTACTCGCCCGCTTCCAGCGGGCGGCTGAGCGAGATCGTCAGCGACCGGTCGACGCGGGTGGCGTCGCCCTCCAGCATCACCTCCGAGATGTTGCTGTCGGACGGCGACGCTCGCACGCCCGCGCCGCTCATGCTGACGTCCGTCGGATCGTCGTCCAGGTACGTGAGCGTGTGGACGACGTCGGCCACCGCGTTGTAGGCGCTGTCGCTGCTGCTGAGGTCATGGGTCAAAGTGACCTGCGCGTCCGGCTCGTCGACCTCGTCGTTACCTGCCGCAGGAGATCCGTGGACAATGACGGGCAACGGGATCTGCCAAGCGCCGGTTGTGAACGTCAGCGTCGTGGTCGGTTGCGGCTGGGTTTGGCCCGCATCGAAGCGCACCTTCCCCGCCGGCGAGGCCGAAATCGCCACAGTCACACTCGCACTGGGCGCAGTGTTCAGCCGAACCTGGTACCTGTACGTGCCGCCCTCTTCTAAGCGGCCGTCGCCCGGGTCGATGACCGACAGGCCCGCCGCGGCCTCGACGAGGGTCATCCCGTAGCCGCGCTGCGCGCCCTCGTTCCTGTCGTAGTTGGAGCAGGCGACGCCCGCACACGCGCCGCCGGCGAGGTTCGTGTCGATGTAGCGCTCACGCCACGGGTCCGAGTACTGCGGGATGTTCACCCGCAGCGTCTCGGCGACGCTGTTGCCGTCGTCAGACGCCGCCGTGACCACGACCGTCGCCTCCTGCGCGCCCGCTCCGCTGAAGGTCACCACGCCCGTGTTGGCGTTGAGGGTCGCGCCCGTCGGCGTGCCGTCGAGCGCGATCGTGAACTCCGTGCCCAGCGTCGCGCCGATGAACCGCAGCGGGACGTTCACTTCTTCCGAGCCGGCCAGCGCGCGTTCAATCCGCACGCGGAACCTGGCCGTGTCGCTCGAGTCGCCCTCGGTCGCCTCGTCGTCCGCAGGACTGGCGGGCAACACACGGACCCGCGTCGGCTCGTCGTCGATCACCGAGAAAGGCACGTTCGGGATGGTCACGCCGGAGTAGGAGTTGCCGTTGCCCTCGGAACTGTCGGAATACCTAGCGTCCAGAATCAGTAGACGGAACGTGAAGACCCCGGTGTGCGCGCCGCCCGCGGCGTCCGCGACGTTGTCATTGGCGAAGAACACCGCCTCCTTCGTGAGATCCGCGCCCGACGCCCCCGAACTCCAGCGCGCCACCTCGACATCATGGATGGGTCCATCCGGTGACTTGGGGCCGACGCCGCGGGCGGTCCACCTCGTGGTGGGCTGGCCCTCAGCGTCCATCCCGGTCCTGACCCTTGCGCTCGTCCGCGCGAGGAGGACGATGTCCTGCGTCGGGGATGAATCCAGCGTGATGCGCAGCTTGGCCTGCTTGTCGCGCGGGTCGTCGTTCTCGCTGGTCTCCATCATCGTCAGCCGGCTGCCGCCGAGGACAGTGACCGTCGCACCCGTCGCGCCGCTGATGTTGGTGTCCGCCGCCGGCTCCGTGATCGTGACCGTCCACTCGCCGAGCACGGCGCCGCCGGTGCAGTCAGCGGTGGTGCAGAGGCGCACGCCGAAGGTCTCGTCGCCCGCGCCGTCGCTGTCGGAGTTCGCGGCCACCTCGAAGCGGATCTTCCTGTACACCGCATCCGGGTACGCCCGCGGGCCGTCGGCGTCGGGCGTGACGGTCAGCGCCTGGCCGAGCAGGTTGTTGGTGGTGATCGTGACGTCTGAGGCCTCGGCGCTGAAGGAGCCGGCGACGCTGGCGTGCAGGTAGTACTCGGGCCGGGTGGGAATCCTCGAGATCTCAAAGGCCCGGGTCTGGCCCTCAACAATCGTGCTGCGATGCAGAACCGCCTGCGAGGTGACCTGCTGCGCCCCAGCCTCAGCCGGCGCCGGCAGCAACCCCGAATCCGACAACAACGGCACCGGCGCCACCGAAAGCACCGACCCCACCAACAACGCCGCCAACGCAGCAACCAGACGCCGCACTGCCCGACGCCGCACTAGGCGACCCGCCTACCCGACACTCGGGGGGGGGGGGGAGCGATCTTGCACCCACGCGCGACGCGACCGGCTCGGCCTGCACCAACTCTCGCCTCAGGAAACTCGCCGACATCAGCGACCCTTTCTGGCCTCAGTCCTTCACGCCGGGCCTGTCAGGCCAAACCAGGCCCGACCAAGCCCCGGCATTGTACCCCTCTCGGTCGCCCGCGACCAGAACCCCCGCCACCAGCCAGCCCCACATCAAGTCCCCCCTTGTCCCATATATGGATCATTGATGCGCCCATATACGGGCATGCCAAGTCCCTACAACGAGTTCCCCACTCAGAGGGCGCGCAAATAGGTGAGAGCCAGTCACGTCGCAGCGGGACCTTTCCCGCTCTTGTTCGCTGCGCGCACGGGCCGCTCGGGCCACGGCCTCGCCCGCATGGGCCGGAATCGCTCGCCTATTCGGCTCGGCCTCTCAGGCCACTAGCCCCAAAGGGCGCAGATTGGGATCGCCTCTAGACGATCGCCGAGCCGGAATTGGGCAGGGCCGGTGTGCAGCACAGCTCCCGCTCTGAACTTCTCGCCAAGTTGGTCGCGAAGCCAAGCCAGATGGCGGGCATGGGCGGGTCTGGGCGCGCTGTGCGCCTTGATCTCAAGTCCGATGATGCCTCGTGCTCCCAGATCCGCAATCAAGTCGACCTCGTGGCGACCATCGCGGTCGCGCAGGTGGTACAGCCGGGGACGCACTGGGTCCACGGCGCTCTCGGCGAGCAGCTGGTTCGCCACGAACGTGTCGATCAGCCGGCCCAGTAGATTGCCGTCGCTCATCGCAAGGTCAGCATCGGCGCCGACGGCCGAGCCCCACAGACCGGTGTCGGCAACATACCGCTTCGGCCCTCGGGCCAGGCGCTTGAGGCGATTGCTGCTCCAGGCCGGGAGTTCGGCGACCACGCCGAGATCGCTGAGCAAGGTCGTGTACGCAAGCGCGGTGCGCCTGTCCAGGCCTGCGGCCTGGTACAGAGTCGCATCGCTCACGATGACCGCCGAGTTCAGCGCATAGGCCTGGAAGAACTCGGCCAGCCGCACGGGGTCGCCGTGGCTGCGGCCGGCGGCGCGCTCATGGATGAGCAACTGATCGACATAGTTCTCAAACCATCTCGCCCTGACACCGCCGGCCAACTCGATGGCCGGCTCGGGGAAGCCACCGCGCAGGGCGATCTCGACATAGCCGCGCAAGTCGGGAGGATCGCTCGGCAGAGACAGCGGCTCAGCGGCCAGCAGGGCGGGCAGGAGCGGGCGCGGGGGTGTCGAGAGTTGCTCGCGCACGGTCAGGGGGTGCATCGCGATTCTGATGAGACGGCCCGTGCCGGGCCACAAAGCTGGATCAGCGTCGGAGCGGACCGAACCTGTCAATATGAACCGCCCCGCCCGCCGCTGGGTGTCCACTGCCCGCTTGACGGCACCGAGCACTCCGGGGCACGCCTGCCACTCGTCGAGCAGCACCGGCTCATGCCGGTCGCGCAGCGCCGAGTCGGGGTCGGCCTCAAAGGGGAGGGCCTCGCGCTCGTTGTCTAGCCGCACGACGCTGGCGGCGTGGCGCAGCGCGGTGGTGGTCTTGCCCGAAGCTCGTGCACCGGTGATCAGCACCGCCGGGGCAGAGGCCAAAACCTCGGTGATCCATGGATCGACTAGGCGGCCAAGGTACCGGTCCACCGTCGCATACTACGCATACGCAGTAGTCGATGTCGATTTTGCACAGCTGCCGATGTCGATTTGGCGCATCACTCGATGTCGGTTTTGCGCACCTCCCGATGTCGGTTTGGCGCATCACCGACCCTGCTGTCTGGCTATTGGGATACAGATTGCCCGCTATCTGGAGTACAGAATGTCTGGCGTCTAGCAGACAGTTTGTCCGTCTTTGGACAGGTGGCGGTCGAGGGCTAGGAGGGCTTGGCGGAAGCACTCGATGGGGGCTCGGGCCACGCCGGCGCCCACCTGGCCCGAGCCGTCGGAGGCGTGGACTATGCCGGTGTTCACCGCCGGTGTTATCGAACTCTCGACCACTCTTCGGACGTCGACTCCCAGCGGGGTGCCGGCGTTGTCTAGCACGGGCAGGCGGAGCCGGGTGCTGGCGCCGGCGCAGATCCGGCCCATGGCCGCGGTGACCGCGGCCGCGTCGGCCATCCTGCCCCCAAGGAAGCCGGCCACCGCGGGCGAGTTGGCCGCCGCCGCGCCGCCTAGACCCACCAGTTCCAGCACTGCGCTGTCGCCGATGTCGGGGGCGCTCGTCTCGGGGCCCTGGCCGGGGTAGTAGAGGGCGTCCTGCACTGGCGGCGCCGCCGCGATGTGCCACTCGTCGTCGCCGGCGGTGCGGATGCCGTAGGTGGTGCCGTTGCGGGCCATGGTGGTGACGATGCTGGAGTCGGCCACCGCGCCGGCCCACTCGGTGAGGGCCCGGGCGCCGGACATGGCGATGTTGAGGAACATCAGGTGGTTGGTGCTCAAGAAGTCGGCCGCCTCGCCGATCCTGTCGGTGCCGGCCCGGACCAGATGCGGCAGCAGGTCGCGCAGCAGCAGGTTGGTGCTGGCCTGGACCCGCATGTGCACGTCGTCGCCCATGGCGATGCCCTGAGCGGCCAGCGAGAACACATCGATGGGGCCGGCCGCGTCGATGGCTCGAGCCAAAGCGGGGGCGAGCGCATCGCGCAGGAAGCGGAGGCGCTCAATGGCCTCGTCAGCGTCGACCCCGAACCAGGCGACCGCCCCCGACCCCTGGTTGAGGCTCGAAAAGGCGGTGGTGCCGCCGGCCTCGACCGCGACCACATATACCGGAGAACTCGGTCCGATGGCGGTGGCCATGGGAACCACAGCAACATGCTCGTTGGCGGGCTCCAGCCTGATCTCGCCCGCGTTCAGCAGGCCATCGGCGCGGTCGCGGTCCGGGGCCCAACCCTCGGCCACCACCGCGGCCCGCACCGAGCGGCGCAACGGGTCGCACATGTCGGTCCAGGCGATCCGCGGCCCGCAGTGCAGGATCGTCGGAGCCTCCAGGCCGCCGATCACCGAGCCCGCGGTCTCCACGCCCAGCAGCATCGGCACGCCCCGGTCCAACCGGCTGACCACCTCGGCGTTGGCCGCGTCGACCCGATCCGAGGCCGGGCCCAGCAGCCGGGCCAGCGAGGCCACCGCCTCGGCGTCGCCGCCGGCGGGGATGCGCCAGTCCACCCCCACCGCGGGCGCGCCCTGATCGCGGACCGCGGTCTCGAAGCGCTCCAGCCCGATGTTGACGACCTCGACCCGCTCAGGCAGTTCCATGAGGGTCTCCATGGGGTTCAGGACACTGCGGCGAGCAGGGCGCTGGGAGCGGGCCGGGCCGCGGGGAGGCGCAGGCAGGCGTCGTCGGGGATCTCGCTCTCGGTCAGGCTGTCGGCACGCGACAGATCGAAGGTCATGGGCTGGTGGGGCAGACCGAAGTAGTCGGCGGGCGGTCCGTTGTGCTCCCAGCCGAGCCGCTCGAAGAAGTTCACGTTCTGGAGTTGGACGAAGGCGTCCATCACGTCGCCGCCTGCCGCCGCCGCGGTGGACACCGCGAACCGCACCAGCCGCATGCCTGCGATGCCGGCCCGGTGGCCGGGTAGCACGGCCAGGCGGTCGCCCTTCCAGCGGCCGAGGGTGTCGGTGCGGTACAGGCGCACCGTGCCCACTGCGGCCGATCCCCGGCCCGCCAGAACGTGGACGGTGTCGGGGTCGCTGTCCCAGTCGTCCACGTCGGTAAAGGGGATCACCCGCTGCTCCTCGACGAAGATGCGGTGGCGGATGCTCAGGTGCCAGCTCTTGGCGGCCGGGGTCACGGCCCGCCAGCACACGATCCGCTGCGACGACCCCACCGCAGTCAGCCCGTCCCATCGGAGCGCTCACACCGCTCCGGGCAGCCGGTCGCATCCATGCCCGCCACGCGGTCAGCCCATCGCTCGCACCGGAATCAGGTTCCGGCTGTCGGGTGCCTGCAGCTCCCGCTCCATCGCCCCCACCGGCGAGCAGGCCTGACAGCGGGCACAGCCCGCCGCCACCACATCGGCGGTGAGTCCCCGCTCCACCAGATAGGGCGCCACCTTGCGGGCCACATCCTCCACGTAGCCCGAGGAAGGAGGCAGCCAGTCGCCCATGAGAGAGCCGGGCACGGGCCGCAGCGGCACGATGAAGGGGTACACGCCGATGTCGGCGGCCCGGCGGCAGCCCTCGGTGATCAGGTCGGGGTCCTCCCCCATGCCCAGGATCACATAGGTGGACACCTGGCCCTCGCCAAAGCGCTCCACCGCGTACTCCCACGTCTCGAAGTACCGCTCGATGCCGGTGCGGTGCTTGGGCGGTGCCACCCGCTCCAGCACCGCCGGGTCGAAGGTCTCGACGTGGATGCCCACCGAGTCGATGCCCCGGTCGGCCACCGCGTCGATCACGCTGAGATCGTCGGGCGGCTCGAACTGCACCTCCACCGGCAGCCCCGACGACGCCTTCATGGCCTCCCCGCAGCGGGCCACGTAGAGGGCGCCCTTGTCGCGGCCGTAGGTGGAGCCGGTGGTGAGGGTGATGTCCACCGCGCCGTCGAGTTCCTTGGCCGCGGCGGCCACCTCGGCCAACTGCTCGGGCCGCTTCACCAGCACCGTGCTGCCCGACGCCAGCGACACGCCGATACCGCAGAAGTGGCACTGGTCCTCGTTGCCCCAGTAGGCGCAGGTCTGCAACACGGTGCTGGCCAGCGAGTCGAGGTGCATCAGGGCCAGATGCCAGTACGGCACGCCGTCGTCGGTGGTGAGACCGTAGAAGCGGGGCCGGTCGGCCGGGGCGGCGCCGGCCAGGCGGATCCCGTCGGCGTAGATGCCGAACCCGAGATCCTCGGGCTCCAGCGAATAGGGCGAGTCGGCCACGAAGGAGGCGTCCACCGGGACCGTCACCGCAGTGCCCTCGATCCAGACCATGCCCGCGTCGGAGGGGCCGGCCCCGCCCGGCCTGCGCTCGAAGGCGGTGTTGATCCTCAGACCCTTGAACTGAAGGTCGATGATGAGTTCGGCCAGCGACACCGCGCCATTATTACCACCGGGTAGGGGCCTGCGCCGTGTCCGCGCTAGGGACCGTGATGATGGTGGTCGTGGTCGTGACCCGGCGGGCGGGCCGCATAGGCCGCGGCCAACTCGTCCACCTCGGGACGGACCACGATGTTGCACTGCTCAACCACGGACTCGAGGGCCTCCTGCCAGCGCTCGTAGTACCGGTACTCGCCCACCGGGGCCGACTCCCAGCGGTCGATGGCCGCAATCAGATGGTCGCGGAACTCGTCCCAGGTGAACACGCCGCCGTCGGCCAGGGCCGCGGCCATGGCGAAGCTGCGACCCTCCCACGGCTCCTCGAACACCAGCTCGCCGTTGAGCCGCGGCGGCGCGGCCGGACCCTCGACATCAAGAGTGAGGGCCACCGGCGCCTTGCTCTCAGGCTGCGCTGACCTTGGCCACTCCCACCATGGCGTCGCGGGTCACCAGCGCGGCCAGCTCCTCCTCGGAGAGGCTTTCGGTGCCCTCGGGACGCTGGGGCAGAACCAGGTAGCGGTTCTCGGCGCTGGAGTCCCACACCCGCACCTCCACCTCGTCGTCGAGGTCGAGGCCCATCTCGCTGAGCAGCCTGCGGGGCTCGCGCACCATGCGGCTGCGGTAGGCCGGGTCCTTGTACCACTCCGGCGGCAGGCCCAACACCGGCCACGGGTAGCACGAGCACAGCGTGCACACCACCACGTTGTGCACGTCGTCGGAGTTCTCGACCACGACGATGTGCTCGCCCTGGGGTCCGGCGAAGCCCAGTTCCTTGATGGCGCCGGTGCCGTCGGCGAGCAGCAGGGCGCGGTAGTCGTCGTCGGTCCAGGCCTTGGCCACCACCTTGGCGCCGTTCATGGGGCCGACATCGTTGACGAAGCGGTTGATGAAGCCGTCGAGCACCTCGGACTTGACCAGGCCCCGCTCGGTCAGCAGCGACTCCAGCGCCTCGGCCCGCACCGCGGGCGGGAGCCGGTCGGCAGTCATGGTGGAATCAGCCATCTAGGTCGCCTCCAGGTAGCTCTCGAACAGGTCGATGCGCAGCGCAGCCGCCTCCGCGCCGGGGCCCCACAGTTCGGCGGAGTCGAACTCCACCGTGTAGACGTGCTGGGGGTTCTCGCCTTGGAAGTGGGCGTTGGTGTCGGGCAGCAGCGCGGCGGGGCGCCGGGCGCAGACGGTGCCGGCCCGGCCGCGGATGTATCCCGGCATGCGGGTGTGGCCGCGGGTGTGCAAGTCCTTGGCCCGCACCCGGTCGCCGGGCGAGAAGGCGGGCTCGTCGTCGATCTCGCGCAGCGAGCCTGCGCCGCCCCGCTCGTAGGAGGGCTTGTTCTCTGCGACGTCGGCCGGCTCGTCCACCGACTCCCCCATCAGGTTGCGGGCTCGGGCCTCCACCGCGCCGGGCGGGATCACGCCGCTGTCCACCAGCAGCGTCTCGGCGCACGACAGCCAGCGCCCGTAGTAGCCGTCGGCGAGGTACTCGTAGGGGTGCAGGCGCTCCAGGCCGTGGCGAAAGGCGTCGAGGTTGGTGCCCGACAGGCCCATCGACATGGCCCCCATGGCGAAGGCCCGGCCGTGCCACTGCTCGCGGAACACCGGCTCGTCGGGGTCGATGGAGACGGTGCCCCAACCGTGCATTCCCCCCATGTCATGAATGCCGTCCATAGGAGCCTCCCCGTCGGCGGACCGTTCGGGCGGTCCGACTATATGCGCCAGCACAAGTTGGTGCGAAGCCCAATCGGTTGCGCCGGTGCCGTCAGACGCCGCGGTGGTCGGCCCTCTGGGAGGCATGCCAGCGCAGCACCCGCTTCTCTGCCGCGATGAGCAGCAGGACGAAGGCCACGCCGATGAAGGCCAGCACGAAGACGCTGCCCCAGAGCTGTTCGACCAGCAGCCGGGACTGGGCCACCCGGGCCGCGTTCCCCAAGCCGTCGCGTGAATTGAAGAACTCGCCGATGACCGCCCCCACCAGCGCCAGACCCACGCAGATCCGGCCCGCGGCAAACAGGTAGGGCAGCGAGTGCGGGAACCGCAGCCGCCAGTAGACCTCCCAGCGGCCGGCGTTCACCGACCGCAGCAGCTCGTGGGTGTCCTCGTCGATCGAGCGCAGCCCGATGAGCGCGTTGGCGACGAAGGGAACCCAGGCGAACAACATGGCGGTCAGGATCTTCGGCCAGGGCGAGAACCCGAACCACAGCAGGAAGATCGGCACCAGCACCGCCACCGGCGTCGACTGCACCAGCACAATCACCGGCAGCGTGGCCCGCTCCATGAACTGCGAGTGGGCCATGGCGGTGGCGACGACGAGGGCGACCAGGAACGCCAGCACGAACCCCCAGAAGGCCTCCTGCACCGTGACCCAGCCGTTCTGGGCGTAGAAGCCGGGGTTCTCGGCCACATGGCGAATCACGTCGGAGGGCCGCGGCAGAGTGAGGGGCCGCAGGTCGCGGATCCGCACGTACAGCTCCCAGCCCACGAAGAAGGCGGGCAGACCGGCGAAGGGCGCAGCCAGCAGCAGGGCCCGGCGCAGCGGCCGGCGCGGCGCGTCGGGCGGCTGCTCGACATCCTGCGGCACCCCGGCGCGGCCGGCCATCAGTTCGACCAGCCTTGCCTCAGCGCGGCCCGGACCTCGGCCAGGACGCGGTGATAGTCGTCGCTGTCCTCCACCTCGGCGTGGCGCGGCCTGCCCAACGGCACATCCACGACCGCAGTGATGCGCCCCGGCCGGCCGCTGAGGACCGCCACCCGGTCAGACAGCACCACCGCCTCGGGAATCGAGTGGGTCACGAACAGCACCGTGCTGCCGATCCGCTCCCACGCCTCGAGCAGCAGGTAGCGCATGTCGGCTCGGGTGATCTCGTCGAGAGCCGAGAACGGCTCGTCCATCATCAGCACCGGCGCCCCCAGCGCGAACGCCCGGGCGATGCTCACCCGCTGCTGCAAGCCGCCGCTCAGCTCCCTCGGCAGCGAGTCGAGGAACGGCGTCAGCCCGATTCCGTCGAGCATGGCGAGCTGGTCGTCTTCGGACATGGCGCCGCGGCCGGCGCGGCGGTTGACGTCGGAGAGCAGCGACACGTTGCGGCGCACCGTCCGCCACGGCAGCAGCGCCGGATGCTGCGGCACGAAGCCGTAGCGCTTCTGGCGGCGGGCCTCGGCCGGCGTCTGGCTGTTGACGGCCACCGTGCCCCGGTCAGGCTCGAGCAGCCCCCCGGCCAGGCGCAGCATGGTGGACTTGCCGCAGCCCGACGGTCCGATGAGGCTCACAAACTCCGACGGCTGCACGTCGAGGCTGACCTTCGACAGGGCGTGGACGAGGCTGCCCTTGGGTCTGAACCACTTCGACACCGCCTCGAAGCTGACGGCGGGCGCGCTCACCGGGGAGTCAGGGTCCGGGCCAGATGAGGGTGGCGCCGTCGTAGACGCTCTCGGCGATGTCGGCGTTCGCCATGGGGCGCCAGTCGGGCGTCGTCTCGTACACACCGGCGTGGACCAGCGCCTCTATCTCAGCTTCGAACAGGTCGAGGTCGGGGATGCCCACCCCCGCACCGGCTGCCGCGAGGTCGGCGATCAGTGCGGACTCCACGCCCCAGCGGTAGCGCTCCGACTCCATGGCGAAATACAGCGGGTTGCCGGCGGCCTCGATCAGCTCGAACGCCTGCTCCACGGCCAGGTCGGGGTTGGCCGCGGCGAAGGCCTGGCCGCGGATCAGGGCTCTCACCACATCGGCCGCCAACTCTGGGTGCTCGTCGATGAGCGACTGCCTGGTGAAGACGACGCCGAAGCTGGAGGGCACGTCGAAGTCGAGCGGATCCAGCATGGTGAAGGCCACACCGCTGTTGGTGAGGGTGTTGGGCTCGTTCGACTTGTAGACGGGCAGCGCGTCGATGCCGAGCTCGAGGTGGGCCACCGGGTCGAAGCCGTCGAGCAGCACCTCCTCGAAGCAGCCCCGGTCGATGCCCGACAGGGCCACCGCGGCCTGAATCGAATGGGGCAGGTCGCCCTTGATTCCGATGAGGCTTCCGCACAGGTCGGCGAAGTCGTCGATGGGGCTTCCCTCCGGCAGCACCAGCGCCTGGATGGCGGTGCGGCCCCAGTGGATCACCGCCACCAGATCACCCTCGCCGGCGACATTGTTGGTGACCACCTCGGCGAACGACCCCGACGTGCCGAACTGGGCCTTGCCCTCCATCACCAGCGCTGCGTTGGCCGGACCGAACCCGGGCTGCAGCTCGAAGTCGATGCAGAGCTCGTCGAAGTAGCCCTGAGCATCGGCGACGATGGCCTCGACGATCCCGGCCGCAGCCGCGAAGTCGAAGCCGGTGACGAAGGTGACCGTGCCGGCGTCGCGGTTGCGCTGGCACCGCTCCGCCGCCAAGTCGGGCTCAGGCTCGGGCGCTGGTTCGGGCTCCGACTCCGGCTCGGGGGCCGGCTCAGGTGAGGGCTCGGGAGCCGGTTCAGGCTGTGCCGCGGGCTCGGGGACGGCCGGAGCGGAATCCTCGGCTTCGCCGCACGCCGCGGCCATCAGCGCCACGACGGCCAGGGCAAGCATCGCAGCGCGCGGCCTCCAGAACGAACCGTTGCGTCTCATCGCCTCGCCTCCCACGGCCTGACCCGATCGGCCCGACCGCTGCCGCGGGTCCGGCGTCGGGCGAGTCTGCCAGCCACCGTCGATCGATGCCAAGACTGCAACACCGCGGTTCTCGCCCATTCGCTCGGCCTCAAGCCCAGTCCTCGGGCTCTTCCTGGCGCCGGGTCACAGCCGATGCCACGACTGCGTCGACCATCGCCGGGGCCGAGCCGGTCTCGGGCCGGTCCAGCCCCTCGAGCTCCTCCGGCTCGGCGATGCCGGCGAGGCTCTCGACCAGGGTCAGGCCCTGCTCGCGGGCCCGCCGGTAGGCGAGTTGCAGCTCGTCATTGGCCCGATGCTTGCCCAGCCTCGGTGACAGCCGCTTGAGCAGCTCCTGGGATCCGAAGTCGCCCATGGTCTCAAGGTTGGCCGCCATGGCGTCGGCGTCCACCTCGATACCCGCGGCCAGGTTTCGGGCCATGCTGAGCTGGGCCAGCAGGTAGTGGCACAGCTCAGGCAGCATCACCCATTCGGTCTTCCAGGTTCTGCCGTCGCGCTCGTGGTCGCCGACCATGGTCTCGGTCAGCACCCCGGCGGCCGAGCGCACCAGCCGGGCCAGGGTGACCATCTGCTCGCTGCCCTCGGGGTTGCGCTTGTGGGGCATGGTGATGCTGCCCATCGTGTCGCCCGAGGCGCCCTCGGCCAGCTCGGAGATCTCGCGTCGCTGGAGGTTGTAGACCTCGTTGGCGATGCGGGCCATGGTGGCCGCGGCCATGGAGGCGTTGTTGGCGAACTCGGCAATGCGGTCCCGGGCGGTGAGCCATGAGATGGTCGGCTCGCTCAGCCCGAGCCGCTCGCAGAAGCGGCGGCGCAGCTCGGGGCCCACCTCGCCGTAGAAGCCCAGCACCCCGACTGCGCCGGCCAGCTGGCCCACCACCAGCCGGGGGCGGCTCTGGCGCCAGCGCTGGAGGTGCCGGGCGGTCTCGTCGGCCCACGACGCGGCCTTGAACCCGAACGTGATCGGCGCTCCGGGCTGACCGTGGGTGCGGCCCAGCATGGGCGTGTCGCGGTGGCGCGCCGCCAACTCGATCAGCGAGCCCTCCACCGCCCGCAGGTCGCGCCACACGATGGCTCCGACGGCCCGCATCTCCAGGGCGGCAGCGTTGTCGGAGACGTCCTGCACGGTGGCCCCGTAGTAGACATGCTCGCGGGCATGCTCGGGCAGGCGGGCCTGAAGCTCGCGCACCAGCCCGATGGTGGAGTGCGAGGTCCGCCGGGTCTCGGCGCCGAGCGCGGCCGGGTCGAGGCTGGCGGTGTCAAGTCCGTCGATGGCCCGGGCCGAGGCCTCGGGAATGATGTCCAGGTCGGCCTGGGCAGCAGCGAGAGCCTTGAGCACGTCCACCCAGCGCGTCAGGCGGGCCCGCTCGGAGAAGATCGCCAGCGACTCCGGGGTGGACCACCCGTGTCCGTAGACCGCCGAGTCGATCAGGTGCGCGTCCATCAGCCTTGCCTCACTGGTCCTCCATGATACCAGCTAGCAATCGGAGAGCCTGGTGAACCTCAGCGAGGGTGGCTCCCCACGGCACCATCACGGTTGTTCCTGCTTGCTGCAAGCCTTCGGGGCGCTCAAGTCCCTCCTCTCGCAGACAGCAGCGGCTCAGCACCAGACCGTCGAGGCCCCGGTCGGCGCCGATCAGGCCGCGGGGGCACCAGTCGATGGTCCGGTCCGCCTCGGCGCCGTAGAACCAGCGGTGGATCTGCTGGGAGCGCCGGCAGCCGAGCAGGGCCGAGCCTGCCGTCGCGGCCGGCCGCTCGTCGAGGTGCGCCACCGCCACGCCCTCGATCTCCACCCCGCCGCCCCGGCAGGGAACGATCAGCGCGTCGGGCACCGGCGCCGTCACCAGCGAGCGGCTGTCGACGATGCGCTCGCTCACCGCGATGGGCGGCAGATCCTCGGCCGAGTCCAGCACCCTGGCCACCTGATCGGCGAGCTTGGACGGCTCGGGCGGCACCACGTCCACCACCGTGACCGGCACCGGCTGGGGGTTGAGCAGGAAGCTGACATGGCGGTACCGGCCCTCCACCACGATGCAGCGCCGGTCCGGGCGGCGGCGAGCCACCCGAGCCAGGTGGGAGGCGATTGCGGGATCGGCACCGTCGTCGCGCAGGTAGGCACACTCCTCCGCGCCCGCCAGCACCCGAACGGCGGCCGCGGGCGAGAACAGGTCGTCGCTGCCGTTGCGGGCCAGTTCCACCAGCGCGCAGCGCTCCGGGTCGGCCTGGTGTCGGGCCACCACGAATCTGGTCCGGCAGTACGCCTCCCGTCCACCGAAGCGGGCCACGAGGTCATCGGCCGCCAGGCTCGGCACCGAGGCCACCGACACCTGCCGGTAGCGCGACGGCATGATGTTGGGTGAGGCGGGGTCTAGGTCGAACATGCAGGCAGCCGTCTCATCGAACCGCACTAACTCTACGAGTGCCGATGCATCCGCCGAGCGGGCAGGCGAGCGAGTCGGGCCCGTACGGGCGAGGCCGTGGGCTGTGTTGCCGGGGTTTGGGCGGCCCGAGAGCGCTGCGAACAAGAACTGGAACGACCCCGCTGCGACGCGACGGACCGAGACCGCGCCGCGGCTGTACCGTGCGGCCGTGCCCACATCGCGGGAGACGACCGGCCCGAAGGGAACGGAACCGGCGCAGCGGCCGTCGAGAGAGGCAGCCACCCCGGAGACGGCAACACCGGAAGCATCATCACCGGATTCGTTCTTGCTGGACGAGTTGGTGGCCGCGGTGAGGGACCACGCGGGCTTGCGAGCCAAGGGCGCCATCGGGGCCGTTCGCCGCGCCGTCGAAGTCTCCGATCCGGTGACCGGGCCCGGCGACGACGGCGCGGTCGTGGAGGTGCCCGCCGGAGGCTCCGTCGTGGTCTGCGGCGAGGCGATGCATCCGGCGTTCGTGGCCTCCGATCCTCGGGCGGCGGGCATCGCCGCCGTGCTGGCCAACGTCAACGACCTGGCCGCCATGGGGGCGGTCCCCAGAGCCATCGTCAACACGGTGGTCGCAGCTGGGAGCGTGGCGGCCGAGGCGCTGGGAGGCATGGCCGAGGCGGCCCGCCTCTACGACGTGCCCATCGTGGGCGGGCACATCACCGAGCACGAGGGCGAGCCGGCGCTGTCGGCCTTCGCGGTGGGCGACGTCGAACGGGTGCTGTCAGTGAGCCGGGTCCGTGCCGGCCAGCACCTGGTGTTCGCATGCTGCGTCGACGGCCGCATGCGAGCCGACTTCGACTTCTTCACCAGCATCGGCACCCGCGGACCTCGTCTGGCCGCCGACGTGCGCCTGCTGGCCCGTGCCGCCCGCGACGATCTGGCGTCGGCCGCCAAGGACGTGAGCATGGCCGGCTCGATCGGCTCGCTGGCCATGCTCCTCGAGCCCGGAAGGCTCGGAGCCGACATCGACTTGGACAAGCTGCCCTTACCGGCCGGAGTCAGCCTGGACCGCTGGTTGACCTGCTTCGCGACCTACGCGTTCTGGCTCACCACCGACCGTCCCGAGCAGTGCGTGGACCTGTTCCGCTCGGCCGGACTCGCGGCCGCGGCTGCGGGCACCGTTACCAACCGCGGGTTGCTCACGGTGCAGCACCGGGATGAGCGCCGCGAAGTGTTCGACCTCAGGCGCGAGCCCATCACCGGGCTCTGGTAGGGCTCCAGCCGCCTCGCCACGACTCGACCAGCGGTGCCGAGTTGGAGCAGTGGACTGCCACAAGCGTCAACCGCCTCGACACGGCACCGGGTTGTGGCCAGGGACCGGCTCAGGCTCCGGACGCCTCGACGCGGTCTCGCATGGTCTGCCGGTTGTCCTCGAACCGCGCCGGGTCGGCCGTCTCCAGATCCTCGAAGCGGGTCGCGTCAACCTCGGAGGCGCCGGCGGACTCGCCCGTCTCGGTCACCGTCACCACGTAGAGGGGGGTCATGGTCGACGGGTCGGGCTCGACCATGCTCACCACGGCCAGGCCCGTGGGCAGGTGCAGTTCCATGCACTGGTACGGATCGGCCAGACCGGCGCCCAGGTCGCCCTGCTCGTGGATCACCGCCCACACTCGGCCCGCCTCGCGGGCCGCGGCGATGCTCTGGCGGCGCCAGCGCTCGGCCCGCTCGGCCAGCAGCTCGCGGCGGCGGACCGCGAACCCGCAACCCGCGGTCGCCTCCGCCAGGCCGTGGGCGACCGGCACACCAGCCGCCTTCGCCGCCTCATCCAGGATGTCTAACCGGTGCTCCCAGCGATCGGCCAGCACGGCGAGGTCGGAGACGGAGGCCAGCGCATCGGCCACGGCACGGACCAGCTTCACCGCCGACTGGTAGGCGTCGGGGTTGGTGGTGGCCGTCGGGTAGAGGAGGCGCTCACTCTCGTTCCAATAGGCGGCCAGCACCGCAGTGGGGTCTGTGTCCCCGCGGCCATCCGACACCGCAGCAGGGTCTGCATCCCCGCGGCCACCCGACACCGCGGCAGAGTCTGCGCGGCTTGGAGCGTTGGGCATGTCATCTGCTCCCAGTCGCCTGCATGGCATGGCCCATTGCCCTTCATCTACTATAAGAAAGTCGGTTCTGCTATCGGCAGGCTTGCGGCTCCGTTCGGATCCGGCGGGTCTGGCGAGAGGAGCGAGCCTTGGCCGAGACCGCGATTCTGGCACTCGGAGGCAACGCACTCATTCGCGAGGACCAGCGCGGCACCCTCGAGGAGCAGTACGACAACGCCTTGGCCATGGCCCACTCGGTTCGCTCGCTGATCCGCAAGGGCTGGAACGTGGTGATCGTGCACGGCAACGGTCCCCAGGTGGGCAACCTGGCCATCCAGCACGAGGGCTCGACCGACCTCGTTCCCGCCCTGCCCCTGTTCACGCTGAGCGCCATGACCCAGGGTCAGCTGGGAAGCCTCATCTGCCTGGCGCTCCACGAGGTGTGCCGGCGCGACATGGCGGGGGCGGTGTCCATCGTCACCCACATCGAGATCGACCCCGACGACCCCGCCCTCTCGCAGCCCACCAAGCCCATCGGCCCGTTCTTCGACCGGGCCGAGGCCGCGGCCCTGGAGTCGGGGCGGGGCTGGACCATGGCCGAGGATTCGGGGCGGGGCTACCGGCGGGTGGTTCCGTCGCCGAGGCCGATAGTGCCGGTCGAGGCCGAAGCCATCTCGGCTCTGGTGGCCCTCGGCCACATCGTCGTGGCCGGCGGAGGGGGCGGCATTCCGGTGGCGCGCTCGGCCGGCGGTGCCTACCGGGGCGTCGACGCCGTGATCGACAAGGACTACGTGGCGGAGCGGATCGCCGACTTCTTGGACGCTCGGGCGCTGATTATGGTGACCGGCGTGGCCGCGGTGTGCCTCGATTACGGGACCCCCGCCGAGCGGTCGGTGGCCGATATGACCGCTTCGGTCGCCCGGCGACACCTCGCCGACGGCCAGTTCCCCGCTGGCAGCATGGGACCCAAGGTCGAGGCCGCCATCGAGTTCGTGGAGGCAGCGGCACCGGCTGCAAGCGACCGCGTGGAGCCCGAGGCCGAGACCGGCGTCGAGGCTGTGGGGGCGCCGGGGCGGATCTCGGTCATCACCACGCCCGAACTCGTGTACGCCACTCTCGATGAGCCGGCCGGCGTGATCGAGGGCCCCCGCGGCACGCGGATCGTGGCGGACCGGGCATGATCAGAACCGAGGTCATCGCCGACTGCTACGTGGACAGCGTGCGCCTGCTGGAGGCCTCGCGGGCCATGCGCGAGACGCCCGGTGTGGACTGGGCCTGGGCGCTGATGGCCACTCCCGCCAACCTTGACGTCCTGGCCGCAGAGGGGCTGACGCAGGGTCTGGGCAGCGCGTCGGCAAATGACCTGGTGCTGGCCGTCCGGGCATCCGACGGCGCGGTGGCCGGCGACCCGACCGCAGACAGAGCATCCGACGACCATGCGAACGGCGACAGCGCATCCGACGACCATGCGAACGGCGACAGAGCATCCGACGACCATGCGAACGGCGACAGCGCATCCGACGACCATGCGAACGGCGACAGCGCATCCGACGACCATGCGAACGGCGACAGCGCATCCGACGACCATGCGAACGGCGACAGCGCATCCGACGACCATGCGAACGGCGACAGCGCATCCGACGACCATGCGAACGGCGACAGCGCATCCGACGACCATGCGAACGGCGACAGCGCATCCGACGACACCGGAGCCGGCGAGCAGTTGGCCGCGGCGCTGCAGGAGGGGCGGCGGGTGCTGTTCGAGGCGGCCGGTCCTGCCGACGATGCCGGCGCGGCGGCGGGCGGGCCGCGTCCGGCCAGCCTCGACAACGCTCTGGCCGAGGCGCCGGACGCCAACGTCGCCATCGTCTCCGTTCCCGGTCCGTACGCGGCCTTGGAGGCCCACAAGGCCCTGACCCGCGGCCTCGACGTGCTGCTGTTCAGCGACAACGTGCCCCTGGCCGACGAGATCGAGCTCAAGCGGCGGGCCTGCTCGCTGGGCCGGCTGGTGATGGGGCCGGGTGCGGGCACGGCCGCGCTGGGCGGGGTGGGACTCGGATTCTCCAACCGGGTGGCGCCGGGGCCGGTGGGGGTGGTGGCCGCGGCGGGCACCGGCGCCCAGGAGACTATGGCCCTGCTCGACCGCTGGGGATCGGGCGTCACCCATGTGATCGGGGTGGGAGGCCGAGACCTCTCCGAGCCGGTCGGGGGGCTGATGTGCGAAGCCGCCCTGGAGGCTCTCGACCACCATGGCGGAACCGAGTTGACGCTGCTGGTGTCGAAGCCGCCCGCGCCGGCGGTGGCCGAGCGCCTGCTGGGCCGACCGCGGCGCAAGCCGGTCGTGGCTGCGCTGATCGGGCTGGAGCGACCCGTGGCCACCGCCCCGGGAGTGGCGGTGTGCAACACGCTCGAGCAGGGCGTGGTGGAGGCCCTGGCCCGCCTCGGCTGCTCGGGCCGCGACCCGGTCGGATCCATCGACGCCGAGGTGGCCCGGCTCTGCGCCTCGCTCGAAGGGCAACGGCGGCGGCTGGTAGGACTGTTCAGCGGGGGAACGCTGGCCTATGAGGCGATGACCATCGTCAGCCGCCACATCGGCCCGGTGTTCTCCAACACGCCGCTGGAGGCCGGCTGGGCGCTGCCTGCACCCGCTGGCGCCCATGTCTGCCTCGACATGGGGGAGGAGGAGTACACCGTGGGCCGTCCCCACCCGATGATCGATCCCGAGGCCCGGCTCGAAGTGCTGCACGACCATGCGTCGGATCCCACCGTGGCGGCCGTGCTGCTCGATGTGGTCATCGGCGACGGCGCCCATCGGGACCCGGCGTCCATGCTCGCTCCCGCCGCCGCGGAGATTGTGGCGTCGGGCGCGGCGGTGGTGGCCTATGTGCTGGGGACCGACCGCGATCCCCAGGGCTTCGAGCAGCAGCGGTCGATCATGCGCGAGGCGGGCTGCATCGTGGCCGAGACCAACGCCCGGGCCGCGCTGGCCGCCGCCGCCCTGGTGAACCGCGACCCCGCGCTGGTCCACCACGACCTGGCTGCAAGCCTGACTGCGTGACCCCACTCGGCCCGGCGAATCGGGGGCTTGTGGGCGACGGCCCCAACGGCGTTGCTGTGGGAGTCGCCGCAGGTCAGGCCTCGGCGTAGAGATCGATGTGGCATTGGGCGGTGCTGGTCCACGAGTAGCGGTTGGCGGTAGCCGCCCCGGCGACCCGCAGCCGCTGCGCCAGTTCGGGGTCGTCCCGCACTCGGGCCATGCCGGCCGCCAGTGAGGAGGGATTGGCCGCCTCGGTCATCACCGCGTCGACGTCGTGGGTCAGGAACTGGCCGAAGACCTCGATGTCGGAGGCGACCACCGGCAGCCCGGCGGCCATGGCCTCCAGGATGACGAGGCCCCAGCCCTCGCTGATCGAAGGGAACACGAAGCTGTCGGCGGCTGCGAACCAGCCGGGCAGCTCCTCGTCGGGCACCGTGCCCACCAGCACCACATCGTCACCGAGGCGCAGGCCGTGGTCGCCCAGCGACGCCAGCACCTCGTCACGGTAGGCCCGGTAGTCCTGAAAGGAGTGGCCGCCCACCACGGCCAGCATGGGCCGCGGGCCGGGCATGGCCTTCAACAGGCCCAGCGCCTCGACCAGATAGCGCGAGCCCTTGCGAGGCTCGATACCGCCCACGGTCAGGAACAGGTGGCGGTCGACGGCGTTGATGCTTGCCCGCAGCTCCGGCGACGGTGCCGCGCCTGCGAACCGCTCGACCCGCACACCGTTGGTGACCACCGAGGCCGCCACGCCGTAGTCGTCGAGCAGGCGGCGCCTCCACGGCTCGCTCACCACCAGCACCCGATCGGGTTCGGTGATGGCTGCGTCCTGGCACTCGATCAGCGCCGGGGTGGTGAAATCGTCGATGTGGTGAACGGTGCGGAACAGGCGAAATCCGCCGCCGCGGTCACGCACCCGGGCCGCGGCCCGCGCCGAGATGCAGTCCTGGGTATGCACGATGTCGAAGCGGCCGGCCAGCTCGGCCAGCCCCGATATCAGGGCCTCGATGTGCGAGAACACTCGCTCGGTGAGGGTTCCGGCCCGAGCCGGGGCCTCGACGATGTGCACGGGCACATCGGTGGACCGGAAGAACCCCTGGGCCGGGTCGCCCAGAGCGACGAGGGTCGTGTTCACGCCCGCCGCGGCCAGGGCCTCGGCCAGCTCCACGCTGTGGACCGCCCCGCCCCGGGGCCGCACCGAATAGGTGGCGATGGCGATCCGCGCTTCCAGCATCACGGAGCTACCGGTGGGTTTCGCTGGTTGGGGGGCGGTCCAGCAGCGACCGGTAGGCCGCGGCGGCGGGGCGGCCGTCCTCGATCACAGCTCGCACCTGCTCGGTGATGGGCATGTCCACCCCCAGCGAGCGGGCCAGCGCGGCCACCACCGGCGTGGACTTCACGCCCTCGGCCACCTGATCCATCGACGCCACGATCTCGCCGATGGCCTCGCCCCGGCCCAGCCGCTCGCCCACATGACGGTTGCGGCTCTGGGGGCTGACGCAGGTGGCCACAATGTCGCCGATCCCGGCCAGGCCCGCGAAGGTGAGCGGATCACCGCCGAGAGCCATCCCCAGGCGGGTCACCTCGGCCAGCCCCCGAGTTATGAGCGCGGCCCGGGTGTTGTCGCCGGCCTCTAGCCCGTCGGCGATGCCGGCCGCCAGCGCGATCACGTTCTTGGTGGCACCGGCGATCTCGGCCCCCACCACGTCGGTGTTGGTGTACACCCGGAAGTCGCCCGCGCAGAAGATCTCCTGCAGCGACACATCGGCCGACGCCATGGCCAGCACCGCAGCCGCGGCGTGGCCGGCGAGGATCTCCTTGGCCAGGTTGGGTCCGGTCAGAACCCCGGCCGGATGTCCGGGAAGCTCATCGGCCACCACCTCGGTCATCCGCTTGCGGCTGCCGCCTTCGAGGCCCTTGGTGAGCGACACGATCGGCGTGCCGTCGCCCAAGTGCGGCCGCAGCAGGCCCAGGGTGCCCCGGAAGCCGTGCGACGGCACGCCCATCACCACCGCGTCCGCCCCGGCGACCGCCTCGCCGATGTCGGATGTGGCCCGCAGATCGGGGTGCAGCGCCCGACCGGGCAGGTAGCGAGGGTTCTCTGCAGCCGAGTTCACCGCGTCGGCGATGGCGGGGTCGCGGGCGTAGAGCACGGTGGGCGAGTTGTGGGCGCAGAGATGGGCGACGGTCGTGCCCCAGGATCCGCCGCCCACCACCGCAACCCGGACCTTCACAGCCGCAACCCTAGACTCGCCCCACCCTCACCCGGAATGCCCGGAGGCACCCCGTGGCGCTGCTGCCTGTTCCCGACAACCCGGCCACGGCAGTGATAGTGCCGGTTCGCTCGTTCGAGGGCGCCCTGTCGCGGCTGGCGCCGATGCTGGGCGAGCGGGGTTGCCGCGACCTGATGCGCCTGATGGCGAGCCGGGTGGTGGCCGCCGCCGACGGACTGCCGGTTCATGTCGCCACCGACGACGCCGAGGTGGCGGCATGGGCGTCGGAGGTGGGGGCCGAGGTCGCGCCGGCGGGCCGACCCGGCCTGTCCCACGCGGTCTCGGTGACCGTGAACCGGCTGGCGGCGGCGGGCGTGGAGCGAGCGGTGGTGGCCCACGCCGATCTGGCGCTGGCCCGCTCGCTGCGACCTGCGGTGGGCGACGGGCTGGTGATTGTTCCCGACCGGCGGCGCGACGGGTCGAACGTGCTTTGCGTACCCACCGCCTGCGGGTTCCGCTTCGCCTACGGACCGGGCTCGTTCCGGCGCCATGTGGACGAGGCCGGCCGGCTGGGGCTGGCCGTGACCGTGGTGGACGACGCCGCCCTGGCTACAGACATCGACCATCCCGAGGACCTGCTGGCCCTGCCCGCCCCCGAGCGCCTCGCGCTGGGCCTCGACCGGCTGGCGCCGATCCCGTGAGCGCGCCCCTTCCCGGCCCGTCCATGCGGCGCCGCCCACACCCCGCGGCGGCATCACCACCGTCAGCCCATCCCGCGACGGCCACGCTCGGCCCGTCCATGCGGCGCCGCCCACACCCCGCGGCGGGCGCGCCGTGACCACCGTCGATGTGGCCAGCCCGGCCCGGGCGCTCGCCATCGGCGCCCATCCCGACGACATCGAGTTCGGCTGCGGGGCGACGCTGGCCAAATGGGCCGAGGCCGGCTGCGAGGTGAGCCTGCTGGTGTGCACCGACGGCTCCAAGGGAACCTGGGACCCCGACGCCGACATCGCCGCCCTCATCGCCCGTCGGCAGTCAGAGCAGGCCGAGGCCGCCCGCCGGCTGGGCGCTGTCGGCGAGGTGCGCTTCCTCGGGGAGATCGACGGGGAGCTGGAGGTGACCATGGCCCTGCGCGGCGCGATGGCCAAGATCATCCGGGAGCTGCGCCCCGAGGTGGTGCTGGGCCACGACCCGTTCAAGCGCTGGCGCCTGCACCCCGACCATCGAGCCGCCGGGTTCCTGTGCATGGACGCGGTGGTCGCCGCCCGCGACCCGCACTTCTTCGGTGAGCACGGCGTCGGCCGCCACCGGCCCGACGAGCTGCTGCTGTTCGAATGCGAGGCCCCCGATCACGTCGAGGGGGTGGGCGAGGCGCAGATCGAGGCCAAAGTGCGGGCCCTGCTGGCCCACGAGAGCCAGTTCGAGAGCACCCACCGCATCAGCGCCGCAGACGACGGCGCCGAGGCGGCCGCTTTCCGGGATCGGGTGATCGAGAAGTGCCGGAGCGCCGGACGCAGGGCCGGGCTGCCATACGGCGAGGCCTTCAAGCGGGTCGAGCGGGTGTGATCGGTTCAGGTGCCTGACCCCGACCCAGTCCCCGCCTCTGTCGATGCAGCCGGAGCGCCCCGCGGCCTCAGCGCCGCCGAGGTGGAGCAGCGCAGGCTCGAGGGCCGCACCAACGACGTTCCCGACGCCCCGGTTCGCACGGTGGGACAGATCGTGCGCAACAACGTGCTCACCCCGGTCAACGCCATCATCGGCTCGATGTTCGTGCTCATCATGGTGGCCGGATTCCCCGCCGATGCGCTGTTCGCCGGAGTGGTGGTGTCCAACAGCGTCATCGGCATCGCCCAGGAGCTCAATGCCCGCCGCACGCTGCACCGGCTGGCGGTGCTGTCGGCGCCCAAGGCCCGGGTGGTGCGCGACGGCCAGACCCAGCCGGTGGACACCGGCGCGGTGGTGGCCGACGACATCCTGGAGTTGCAACCCGGCGACCAGGTGGTGGTGGACGGCGAGGTGGTGGCGGCTCGGGGCCTGGAGATCGACGAGTCGCTGCTGACCGGCGAGAGCGACCCGGTGAACAAGGCCCCCGGAGACGGGGTGATGTCGGGGTCCTTCGTGAACGCGGGCGCGGGCTGGTACCGGGCCACCGCCGTCGGCGCCGACTCCTACGCGGCGCGCCTCGCCGAGGAGGCCCGCCGGTTCAAACTGGCTGGCAGCGAGCTCAAGGGCGGGGTCAACATCATCCTGCGCCGCCTGACGTGGATCATCCCGCTGGCCGCGCTGCTGCTGATGGCCAGGCTGCTCGCCACCGAGGACCGCTGGCAGGAGGCGCTGCGGGGCACGGTGGCGGCCGCGGTGGCGATGGTGCCCGACGGCTTGGTGCTGCTGACCAGCCTGGCCTTCATCACCGGCGTGATCGCGCTGGCCCGCCGCCGGGCCCTGGCCCGTGAGCTGGCATCGGTGGAGCTGCTGGCCCGGGTGGACACGCTGTGCCTCGACAAGACGGGAACGATCACCACCGGCGAGATCTCCTTCGGCCAAGCCGAGCCGCTGGGACCGGCCACCGAGGCCGAGGCGACCGAGGCGCTGGCCGCGCTGGCTGCGGCCGACCCCGCCCCCAACGCCACCCTGCAAGCCATCTCGCAGGCGGTCGGCGCCGGGCCCGAGTCGTGGAGGCTGAACCACAGCGTGCCGTTCTCGTCAGCCCGGAAATGGGCCTCGGCCAGCTTCGAGGGTCGGGGCACGTATTGGTTGGGCGCGCCCGAGGTGCTGCTGGGTCCGGGCACCGCCGATCGGGCCGCTCGGGCCCGAGCCGAGGCCGCCTCCGCCGAGGGGACCAGGGTGCTGGTGCTGACCCGCTCGAGCGCGCCGGAGGCCAGCGCCCCGAGCACTCCAACCGCGTCGAGCATCTCAGACCGGTCCGACCGGCAACTGCCCCAGGGCCGGGAGCCAATCGCGCTGGTGCATCTCGGCGACACCATCCGCTCCGACGCCCGCGAGATCTTCGCCTACTTCCGCGAGCAGGGCGTGGACTTGAAGGTCATATCCGGCGACCATCCCGCCACCGTGGCCGCGGTCGCCCACCGAGCCGGCATCACCGCCGACACGGCGCTCCAGGCCGGGAGCCGAGTCGAAACTGTGAGCCCATCCCCCGGCGGGGCCGCGGACGCCAGCCCATCTGCGGGCAGGGTTGTCGATGCCCGCGAGCTGCCCGAAGACGGCGAGGCGCTGGCCAGAGTCCTCGAATCGAACACCGTGTTCGGGCGGGTCGACCCCCACCAGAAGCGGGCCATGGTCCATGCCCTGCAGTCTCGGGGGCGCACCGTGGCCATGACCGGCGACGGCGTGAACGACGTGCTCGCCCTCAAGGACGCCGACATGGGCATCGCCATGGGCACCGGCTCCTCCGCGGCGCGGGCGGTGGCCCAGCTGGTGCTGCTCGACAATCGCTTCGCCACCCTGCCCCGGGTACTGGCCGAGGGGCGCCGGGTGATCAACAACATCGAGCGTGTGGCCAACCTGTTCATCACCAAGGCGGCCTACGCGGTGCTGCTCACCGTGTTGATCGGCGCAGCCGGCTCGCCGTTCCCGTTCCTGCCCCGGCACCTCACCCTGATCGGAACGTTCTCGGTGGGAGTGCCCGGCTTCTTCCTCGCCCTCGCCCCCAACCACCGCCTGGTCAAGCCCGGCTTCCTGCGCCGCGTGCTGCGCTTCTCGCTGCCGGCGGGCACGGTGGCTGCGGCGGTGACGTTCGCCCTGTACGAGATCGCTCGCCGCCTCGACGGGGTGACCCTCGACGAGGCCCGCACATCGGCCACCATGACGCTGCTGGGCATCGGCCTGGTGATCCTGCTGCTCATCAGCCGGCCCCTGCGGCCCTGGAAGGTGGGGCTGGCCGCCTCCATGGCCGCCTGCTACGGCGCCGCCATGGCTCTGCCGATCCTCCGCGAGTTCTTCCAGCTCGACGCCCCGTCGCTGGGCGGTTGGCTGTGGGTGCTGGGCGCCATCGTGGTCGGAGGGGCCGGGTCATGGCTTGCCGTAGAAGCGACAGCCCGGCGCGCCGAAGACCGCTGAAAGGGCGGGTCAGCCGGGGTCCGCCCCCTCGCCGGTCGCTTCATCGGACTGTTCATGGGGCGGAGGAGCCGCGATGCCGAAGTGGCCTTCGATGCGGGCCAGACGCTCACGAGTGTCAGTCATGTCGCGACGAATTTCACGCTCGAAGGCCGAGATCACCTCCCGGGTCGCCCTCTCCAAATCGGAGATCAACTTCCGGGTCGACCTCTCGGAATCAGAGATCAACTCCCGGGTCTTCACCGCCTCCAGGTGCGAATAGCGCATGGACGCGACCACAAAGGCCAGCGTCGGACCCAACACCGCCGCGATGATTGCGGCAAGCTCAGCAACAGTCACAGAGTTCATGGCGCGACCGTAGCTCCACGCCAGCAGCGAAGCAACACTATGAGCAATGAGATGTACCGGGAGGTCCTTGCCGGACTCCGGGCCACGGCAGCGGTTCGAAAGCGCTGGTAGACCGGTTCGCATGGGCGAGGTGCATCTGCTGGTTAGCCCGACCGGCGGCAGGGGCCGGGCCGCGGCAGCCGCCCCGAGGGTTCGCCGGGTCATCGAAGAGCACGGCCACACACCGGTCGACATCAGCGGCGCCACCGCAGCCGAGACCGCCGATGCGGCCCGGGCCGCGGTGGCCGCAGGCGCGCAGAGGCTCATCGCAGTGGGCGGAGACGGTACCCTGCACCTCGCACTTCAGGGCGCAGCCGGCACCGACGCAGTGCTGGGACTGGTGCCCGCGGGAACCGGCAACGACTTCGCACGAGCGTTCGGGCTGTTCGGCCTCAGCGTCGAGCAGGCGGCGGCCAGAGCCCTGGGCCCGCCCCGGCCCGTAGACGCGATCCGCACTGATCGCAACCGATGGATGGCGCTCAACTTGACCGGCGGGTTCACCGTGGACGTCAACGAGCGGACCGATCGGCTGCGCTTCCCGCCGGGCCCGAGCCGCTACACGGTGGCGACCCTGCTGACCATTCCCGGTCTGCGCTACAGCGAGCTGGCCGTGACCGTGGACGGCAAACGCTCGGAATACCGCAGCGCCCTGTTCACCATCGCCAACACACCGACGTTCGGCGGCGGCATGGCCATATGCCCCGACGCCGACCCGGCCGACGGGCTGCTCGACGTGTGCGTGGTGGGCACGGCGGGCCGGGCCACCATGCTGCGCCTGCTGCCCAAGGTCTTCACAGGGGGCCATGTGGGCCACAAGCACGTCGAGATGCTGCGGGGCCGCACCATCACCGTCGAGGGCGAGCCCATGGACCTCGTCGGCGACGGCGAGCCGCTCGGGCGGTCACCGATCACCGTCGAGGCCGTCGGTGGCGCGCTGAACTTCGCCGCCGGAGCGTGAGCGGCAGCGGGCCTCACACCGTCGAAGCCGTCCTCGGCGCACTGAAAGTTCGCGGCCGGGGCGTGATCGGCAGCGGGCCTCACACAGCCGAAGAACGGCGGTGCACCGTGACCGCGTAGCTGCCGCCGTCGAAGGGCTGGCGGTCCCAGGTGGTCCAGCGGTGCTCCAGTATCAGCCCGGCGTCGTCGGCGAAGGTGTCGTAGTCGGCGAAGGTGAGCGGGCTCAGCCCCAGGGTGAAGCCCGACACGAGCCGACCGCCCGGAGCCAGGTGCCGGGCCATGTTGGCCACGACCGCGGCCTCGGTGCCGACCTCCACGAAGACCATCACGTTGCCCGCCATCACGATCAGATCGAACCCGCCCCCGGAGATCGCCGCGTCGGAGGAGGCGAGTCGATCCGTGTCCTCGCGCAGTTCCACATCACGGAGGTCCACATCGCGGAGGTCGCCCAGCACCCACTGCACATGGGGCGCCTTGCTGCGCGCCTCGTCGAGCATCCTCGGGTCGGAGTCGACGCCGACCACGTCGATGCCGCGGCGGTCGAGCTCGATGGCAACCCGTCCCGTGCCGCAGCCCGCGTCCATCACCGAGGCGGGCTCGAACCAGCAGACCAGATCGGCCTCGCCGTGGACCCACTCGCCCCGGGCCTGCATGCGCCGCCACCGGTCGTCGTAGACGTCGGCCTGGGCCGCTCCGCCGATCTCCCACCAACGGCTCACCGCGCCGACCCTAACCGGAGCTTCAGGCCGCGCTGGCTGTCGGTTAGCCTCAACCCGGTAGCCGCGACCGCCTGCAGAGCTCGGGGAGGGTTCATGGAGTTCGGGATCTTCCAGAACGGCTACCTGCCCGGCCCCTCGGCGCACATCTGCGAGGACGAGCACCTCATGTTGATGCGCGAGGCGTCGTACCCGATCCTCGCCGACAAGCACAACTGGAAGTTCGCCTGGTTCGGGGAGCACCACTGCCTCACCGAGTACAGCCACCTGTCGGCGCCCGAGGTGATGATCGCCTGGGTCGCGGCCCAGACCGAATACATCCACCTGGGCACGGCCATCACCAGCCTGCCCACCACCAAGGAGCACCCGGTGCGCATCGCCGAGCGGGCGGCCATGCTCGACCACTTCTGCGAGGGCCGCTTCGAGTTCGGCACCGGCCGCGGCGCCGGCAGCCACGAGGTCGCCACCTTCAACGGCACTTCGACCTCTGAGACCAAGGCCATGTGGCGCGAGGTCATCGACGAGATTCCCCGCATGTGGGCCCAGCGCGACTACTCGTATGTGGGCGAGCACTTCGCGGTGCCGCCCAACCACAACGTCGTGCCCAAGCCCTACAACGGCACCCATCCGCCGCTGTGGGTGGCCTGTGGCAACCTGGCCACCTTCGCCACCGCCGGCCAGATGGGCATCGGGGCCATCGCCTTCAACTTCGAGCCCGCCCCGGCGCTCAAGGGCCGCATCGACAGCTACAAGGAGGCGGTGGCGGCGTGCTCAGAGCCCCACGGCTCGTATCTGAACGACAACGTGATGATGACCAACGCGCTGATCTGCCTCGAGGACCGGGACCGGGCCCGGGAGATTGCCCTGATGAGCGGCCGGGGCTACCTGTACTCGATGGTGTGCCTCTACCACGACACCATCCCCAAGCGCGCGGGAGCGCCGACCTGGCCCGAGCCGCCCATGGGCCTTCCCGACGAGGCCGCCCTCGACTTCGCCATCGACGCGGGCTACATGCTGTGCGGCACGCCCGAGGAGGTGTGCGAGCAACTGGAGAGGTCGTACGCGGCGGTGGGCACCGACCAGTTGGTGTTCGGCCTGCCCAACGAGGGTTTCGAGTACGAGGAGATCCTCGAGATGATCGAGATCTTCGGCGACCAGGTGATCCCCGAGTTCGACGGTGACCGGGGCCATTCCACCGAGAAGTACCGGGCCAACGCGGTGCGCAAGTACCCGGAGTGGAACGCGCCGCCCCCCGACATCGACACCACGCTGCCGCCCAGCGCGTCCATGCCGATCCCCCACCGGCCCTGAGGGCCGGCAGCGCTGACGGCCTGCCGGTGGCTTTGCGGCGGGGCCGTTACTGATAGCTTGTGCAGCGTTCTTGGCGGGCGGGCGACAACCCCATGACCATCAGTTCCCCCTGCCGCTGCTCACCCTCGGCCCGTCGCCGACGGGCGCTGGCAGTCACCGTGCTGCTGTTGGCGGCGACGCTGGCCGGCCCGGCCGGCGCGCAGACCGACACCGAGATCATCGAGCAGAGCCGCCAAGACGTCAGGGACACCGAGGCCGAGCGCCAGGCGCTCAAGGAGGCGGCCGACGCCGCCACTGAGAGCCTCGACGCGGCCAACGCCGAGGCCGAGGATCTGATCCGGGCCCTGGAGGCGGTCCAGCTGGAGGTGGACGCCCAGCAATCGGCTCTACACCAAGCCGAGCGGGCCGTGGCCGACGCAGAGGACGACGTGGCGAAGGCCGAGGCCAGGATCGCCGACCTCGAGGCCGAGCTGCAGGCCACCCAGGACGGCCTGCGGACCGCCCTGATCAACTCCTACGTGTCGTTCCAGGCGCCTACGGGAACGTTCAGCGTGCTGGGCTCCGACCCGTGGCAGAACGCCCGCGAGGAGGCTCTCACCGGGTTCGCCACCGGCAGCCGCATCGACGACATCGACGAGTTGCGCCGGCTGGGCGAGGAGCTGGAGCGCTGGCGGCTCCTAGCCCTCGAAGCGGCCGACGAGGCCGAGGGCTACCGCCGAGAAGCCGAGCTGTTGCTCGACGACCTGCAGAGGGCGGTCGACCGGGAGGCCGCGCTGTCGGCCGCGGCGGCCGAGCGGGTCGAGCGGCGGCTGTACGAGGTTCAGACGATCCGTCAGCTCGACGCCAATCTGGCCGCCGAGATCGAGGCGGCCGAGCGCGCCATAGCGGACGCCCTGGCCCGTCAACGGGCCGAGGAGGAGGCCCGCCGCCGGGCGGAGGAGGAGCGGCGCAGAGCCGAGGCGGCCCGCCTCGCAGCCGAGGAGGCGGAAGCCGAGGGCCGAGAGCTGTCAGAGTCGGTGGATCCGACCGACCCGGACCTGCCGCTGGTGTGGGTGCGCGGCTTCGAGGTTCATGTGCAGATCGCCGACGCGGTCGAGGGACTGGTGGCGGCCATGGATGCGGAGGGCTTCAACCTGGGCGGCTGGGGATACCGGACGGCCCAGGAGCAGATCAACCTGCGGCGGTCGCACTGCGGCACGTCGGAGTGGGCCATCTGGAGCCAGCCGTCGAGCACTTGTCGGCCCCCGACGGCTCGTCCGGGCCGCAGCAACCACGAGCGGGGCCTGGCCATCGACCTCACCAACAACGGCCGGCTCATCACCAGCCGCAGCAGCGCGGTGTTCCAGGCCCTGCAGCGCCTAGCTCCCAGCTTCGGGCTCAAGAACCTCCCCAGCGAGCCCTGGCACTGGTCAGTGGACGGGCGCTGATCCCGCCCCGGCGCGAAGAGGGCGCGCCTATTCGCTCGGCCTCTAGGCGGCTAGCCGGTGTGGGTCCAGACGGGGCGGCGCTTCTCGATGAAGGCCTTGGGCCACTCGGCCCCGTCGCCCCGGGCCGCCCGCGACGCCATCACGTCGATGGCCAGCTTGTAGGCCTCGGCCACGGGCAGGTCCATCTGGGCGTAGAGCGTCTGCTTGCCGATGCCCTTGGCGTAGCGGCTGCCCCGGGTGGCCCGGCCCAGCAGATCGGCGGTGGCCTCGTCCAGCTCCTCAGGAGGCGCCACCCGGTTCACGAGCCCCCAGTCCAGCGCGGTGGCCGCGTCGATGGTGTCGCCGGTGAGGGCCAGCTCCACGGCCCGCTTGCGGCCCAGGGGACGGGCCACCGCCACCAGCGGCGTGTGGCAGAACAGCCCGCCCTTGCCGCCGGGCGTGGCGAACCCCGCCTCGGTGCTGGCCACGATCAAGTCGGCGCTGGCGGCCATCTGGGCGCCGGCCGCGGTGGCCAGGGCGTGCACCTTGGCCACCACCACCTGCGGAATCTCGGCCATGGCCAGCATGGCCGAGGTGCACAGGGTGAACAGCTCCTGAAGCTCGGGCTCGCCCATCTCGGCCATCTCGGCCAGGTCGTGGCCGGAGGAGAACACCGGGCCGTTGGCGGCCAGCACCACGCCGGACACTTCGCCATCGGCACCGGTGGTCCGCAGCGCGTGCTCCAGTTCGCCCAGCAGCTCAGACGACAGGCAGTTGCGCCGCTCGGGCCGGTTGAGCGTGATCGTCACATAGCGCTCGTCACGCTCATAGATCAAGTTGCGATAGTCCATAGGAATCTCCTGTCTAGTCATTTCCTGCTCTTGTTCGCTTCGCTCACGGGCCAAACGGCGTCAAGAGTCTGCCAGAGCGGGCAGCACTTGCTCGGCGGTTAGCTGCACGCTCGACCAGGCCTCGTCGATGGGCATGCCGCCCACCAGAGGGTGCAGGGCCAGCGTGCCGGTGCTGCGGGCTGCCTCGACCGCCTCGGTCGGGGTGAGCACCCGGTAGACGCCCTCGGCTCGAAGCTCCTCGACGGTGGTGGCCTCAGAGCAGACGGCCGAGGTCTGCCCCGGCGGCTGCCAGGCCTTGTAGGTCATGGCCTCCAGCATGAAGCACTCGCCGTGCTCGGCCCAAACCCGGTCGGGATCGGTAGCGACGTGGAGCATGACCACGTTGTCGGGGGCGATGCAGAAGCCCTCGGTGCCGTGGCGCTCGCACTCGGCGTGGTACAGGGCCTCGATGTCGGCGAACGGGCCGGGGAGCTGCATTCCCAGACCGAGCCGGGCCGCCCGGCGGGCCGCGGCGGGCGACGAGCCGCCCACCAGCAACATGGGGTGGGGCCGGGTGAAGGGCATGGGCAGCACCTGCACGGTCTCGCCGTTGTGCTCGAACGGCTCGCCCCTCCAGGCGGTGAGCATCGCCTCCAGCGCCTCGTCGAGGAGCCTGCCGCGGCGCTTCCATTCCTTGCCCATCGCCGCGTACTCCACCGGCCGGTAGCCGAGGCCGGCAACGATCACCAGCCGGCCCCGGCTGACCAGGTCGATCACCGCGATGTCCTCGGCGGCGCGGATCGGGTCGTGCAGCGGCAGCAGCAGGGCCGAGATGGTGACCGTCAGGTTGTCGGTGCTCGACAGGATCATGGCCGCATTGACCAGCGGCGTGGGGCACCAGGCCACGGGGCTGCTGTGGTGCTCCTCCAACGACACCGCGTTGAAGCCGCGGCTGTCCGCGTAGCGGGCGATCTCCAATGCGGCCCGGTAGCGGTCGCTCATGGCCTCGGCATCGGCCGGATCGGGCGACACAAGGTTGAAGCGGATCAGCGAGAAGACCACGGTCCCAGGCTGTCCACTTCGCCGCCAAGGGGGTGCCGGTGCCTCAGAGCACTCCGCTGGCGTGCATGCGGTTGACGGTGCTGACCACGGCCCGCAGCGAGGCCGACACGATCGACTCGTGCAGGCCCACGCCCCAGGTGGTGTAGCGGTCGCCGGTCTCGACCTCCACGTAGGCGGCCGCGGTAGCGTCGCTGCCGGTGCCGATGGCGTGCTCGTAGTAGTCGTGGATCTTTCCCGCGAACAGCCCGTTGTCCTGCAGGGCGGTCACGAAGGCGTCGATCGGGCCGTTCCCGGTGCCTGCAATGGTGCGCTCGGCGCCGTCGACGCGCAGCCGGGCCTCGAGGTCGGTCCTCGACTCTCCGATGGTGTCGGTGGTGGCCCGATGGCCGATCAGCTCCACCCAGGGCCGCTCCGGCTCCACGTACGACGACATGAACCGGCGGTGGATCTCATAGGAGGTGATCTCGGTGCCGGTGTCCTCGGTGACGGTCTGGATCTGCTTGGAGAAGTCCACCTGCAGGCCCCGGGGCAAGTCGAGCCCGTATTCGTGGAACAGCACGTAGGCCACGCCGCCCTTGCCGGACTGGCTGTTGACCCGCACCACCGCCTCGTAGCTGCGGCCCAGGTGGCGGGGGTCGATGGGCAGGTAGGGGACGTCCCAGGTGTCGTACTGGCCCGTCAGCGGCTCGCCCGGGGCCACGTCGTAGAGGGCGGCCATGCCCTTCTTGATGGCGTCCTGATGGCTGCCCGAGAAGGCGGTGTACACGAGGTCGCCCACGTAGGGGTGACGCTCGGGGACGGCCATCCGGTTGGCGTACTCGAACACCCGGCGGGCCTCGGTGATGTCGCTGATGTCAAGCTCGGGGTCGACGCCCTGGGTGAACAGGTTGAGGGCGATGGTCACCACGTCCACGTTGCCGGTGCGCTCGCCGTTGCCGAACAGGGTGCCCTCCACCCGGTCGGCGCCGGCCATGATCCCGAACTCGGCCGCGGCCACTGCGGTGCCCCGGTCGTTGTGGGGGTGCAGCGACAGCACGATGGCGTCGCGGTCGCGGATGTCGCGGTGGAACCGCTCGATCATGTCGCCGTAGAGGTTGGCCGACGACATCTCCACGGTGGCGGGCAGGTTGAGGATCAGCGGCCAGTCGGGGGTGGGTCCGATCACGTCCATGACCGCCTCGCACACCTCCACCGCGAAGTCCGGCTCGGTGCCGGTGTAGCTCTCGGGGGAGTATTCGAAGCGGATACCGTCGGCATCGCCGCGGTCGAGGCCCCGCATGCACTGCTCGGCGCCGTTGACGGCGATGGCGACGATGCCGGCGGGGTCGGTGCGAAACACCACCCGGCGCTGGGTGGCCGAGGTGGAGTTGTAGAGGTGCACGATGGCCCGGGGCGCCCCGGCGACCGCGTCGAAGGTGCGCTCGATCTGCTCGTCGCGGGCCTGGGTGAGCACCTGGATGGTGACGTCGTCGGGTATCAGATCCTCTTCGATCAGGCGGCGGCAGAAGTCGAAGTCGGGCTGGGAGGCGGCGGGGAAGCCCACCTCGATCTCCTTGAAGCCCATGTCGACTAGGTGGTCGTACATGCGCTGCTTGCGGCCGATGTCCATCGGATCGACGAGGGCCTGGTTGCCGTCGCGCAGATCGACCGAGCACCACAGCGGCGCCTTGGTGATCCGGCGGTCGGGCCAGGTGCGATCGGCAAGCTCGACCGCACCGTAGGGCTGGTACTTGGTGAACGGCATGGCCTGGGGCGTAGTCATCGTCTTGTCCTTGGTCGGCGGATGTGGAGACGGGGCCGCAGCGGCCCCAACAAGCACGAATCCCCCCGGCCGGCGGCACGAGGGGATTCGGCGAGCACCGATATGTGGCGCCCGCCTACACGAGAAGCAGGAGGTCGGCGAAGGCAGTCACGGCGGGCAACGCTAGCCGCCACCGAGCCGATGTTCAACCCACGAGAGGCCGAGCATGCGAGTCCGTGGGCTGTGTTGTTGAGGTTGGGGCGGCCACCGAGCGCAGCGAACATGAGCGGGAGTCGACCGATGCGCCGGGCGTGGCGGGCGGCTGGGCGTGCGTTCGGGGGGCGAACCGCGCCATGCTTGGGGGATGGACTACCTGGTCTGGGAGGCGGCGCTGCCCGATCTGCGGTCGCCGATCCTGGTGACCGCCTACCAGGGCTGGTTCGATGTGGGCGGGGCCGCGACCGGTGCCCTCGAATGGCTGAGCGAGCGCAGCGACTCGGTCCGAGTGGCGAGCATCGACCCCGAGGAGTTCTTCAACTTCGGCGAGCAGCGGCCCACCGTTCGCCTGCGCGACGGCCGGCGCGACATCGTCTGGCCGTCCAATGACGTGCACGTGCTGCGCCCGCCCGAGGCCCCCCACGACCTGGTGATAGTGGTGGGCGCGGAGCCGCAGCTCAAGTGGCGCGCCTACGCCGAGGTGATCGCCGAGTTGGCCACCCGAAGCGGAGCGGCCGCGCTGGTGACGGTGGGCGCCCACATCGCCGACATACCCCACACCCGCCCCTTCGAGGTGGCCGGTTCCTCCACCGACGCCGGCCTGGCCGCGGCCTGGGGACTGGGCCGACCGTCCTACGAGGGTCCGACCGGCATCGTGGGCGTGCTCCACGAGCGCTTCGAGCGGCTCGGCGTGCCGGCGGTGTCGCTGCGGGTGGCGGTGCCCCACTACGTCTCGGGCGCTCCGAACCCCAAGGGGGCCAGGGCCCTGCTGGAGCGCTTCGAGCGGGTGACCGGGCTGCCCACCGGCTGGGCCGAGCTCGACGAGGCCGCCGAGGAGTGGGAGCAGCGAGTCAACGACGCCATGAACTCCGACGACGACGTGGTGGCCTACGTGAGGCGGCTGGAGGCCCGGGCCGACGCCCGCGCCAAGCGCAGCGTCCCCAGCCCCGACGACCTAGGCGCCGAGTTCGAGCGCTTCCTGCGCCAACAAGACAAGTCCGGCTGACACAGCCAGGAGGGAACGACATGTCCGTCACCGCTATGGACGCACCCACGACCATTCACCGGGGCGAGGACGAGCTCCCGTGGGCGGACGCCGGGGGCGGCATCGAGCTCAAAGTGCTGATGGTGCGCGACGACGAGGGCCTGTGGATCGTGCGCAACCGGTTCGCCCCGGCGTGGTGATCCAGACCCATCGTCACACCGGCCCGGTGTACGCCCACCCTCACCGGCGCCTGGAAGTACGCCGAGTACCCGGAGGTGAACCGGGCCGGGTCGTTCCTGTTCGAGCCGGCCCGGCAGCGTCCAGACCCTCACCAGGCATGATGACAACACCGAGCCGACCGATGTCTGGTTCCAGATACACGGTGTGAACCTGAACCTCGACGCTGACGGCAACGTGGAGTCGATAACCGACGGGCCGGGCGTGCTGGTCGCCTACTACGCCATGTGCGAGGCCCAGGGCCTGCCCCGACCCAACGTCGTCACGTAAAGGGACTGCCCGAAGAGGGGCTGCCGCCCTCATCAACCGCTCGGGCGCGGCCCGCAGGTTCACCGTCGGATCTCTCATGGATGGAAGGTCGCCGTGTGGACATCTCGACCGCGCCAGTGCGGCCGGATAGCGTCACGACTTCATGTCACCGCTGACGGACTGGGCCAGTCCGCACGAAGAGCTGGGCCGCTACATCGCTGAGGAGTCGCAGCGCACTCTCGACTCCTATCGCGCGCAGCCGAACCTTGTCACCGAACACGCCAACCTCGAGGCTGACACCGCCAGCGGCGGCTACCAGCACCGCCAGCTCTACGAGTTGGTGCAGAACGGCGCCGATGCGCTCGCGCCAGCCTTCTCGGCCGGTGACGGGGCGTGCAGTCCCCCGGCACCGCGCGGCGGCCGCATCGAGGTCTGGCTGGCCAACGACTGCCTCTACTGCGCCGACGACGGCGGCCCTATCGACGAGGACGGCGTGAGGGCGCTGATGTTCTCGCACATGTCGCCCAAGCGAGCCACCAGCCAGATCGGAACGTTCGGTCTGGGATTCAAGTCGCTGCTCGGCGTCAGCGACTCGCCGGAGTTCCTCAGCCGCAGCGGATCGTTCCGCTTCGACAGGAACCGCTCAGACGAGCGCATCAGCCAGGTCGTCCCGGACGTCCCGCTGTACCCCGTGCTGCGGGTCGCCGATCCGATCGATCCCGCGGAGTGCCTCGACGACGAAGCCGGGCGCGAACTGATGTCCTGGGCCTCCAACATCATCCGATTGCCGCTCAAGCCCGGCGCATACGAGGATCTTCACGCCCAGCTGAAGTCGTTTCCGGCCGAGTTTCTCCTGTTCGTCAAGCATGTCAGGCGACTCAGGATCACTGACGGCTCGCGAGTGCTCGACCGTGGCCTGGAGCTGTCCGAACTCGACGACGAGTGGCTCCTGCGCGACGACAGAACCGAGAGTGCGTGGAAGCTCTTTGACAAGCACGTCCAACTCTCGCCTGACGCCGCCGCCGACCGCAGGCACGGGGAGTCGCGGGACGACGTGAAGCTCTGGTGGGCTGCGCCGCTGGAGCGGCTCGACCAGCCGGGAACCTTCTGGACCTATTTTCCGACCGAAACGCAGAGCCTTGTGGCCGGCATCCTGAACGCGCCCTGGAAGACCAACGTGGACCGGCAGAACCTCCTCACTGGCCCCTTCAACGAAGAGCTGATGCACGCCGCAGCCGAGTTGATCGCGGAGGCTCTGTCACAGTTGGCAACCTGCGCCGACCCTGGCCGACACCTGGATGCTCTGCCGCGCCGCCACGAGGCTGGCGATTCTCTCCATGCCGACCGGCTCCGGCGCCATCTCTACTCGACGATCCACGGGCGTGCCATCCTCCCCGATCAGGACGGACGGCTCAAGCGTGCGAATGAGATCGCATACGCCCCCTCGCCGCTCGCGTCGAACCCCCGCCAGACAGCGGAGGCTCTCGACCTGTGGGCGTCGCACGATGCCCGACCAACGGACTGGCTCCATCACGAGGCACTGACCCGCAACAGGATCGCGCGAGTCAACGCGCTGTTCGAGTCCGACCCCGCAACTCCGCATCGCGAGGCGCCGCGAGCGACAGCAAGAGCGTGGCTTGAAGCGCTAGTTGTGACAGATCCCCACTCGCCTGGCCAGGTGCAAGCATCGAGCGTCGCCGTGCGAATTGCGGCACTCCTGGACATTTCAAGACTCAAGCCCGAGGACCTCGGCAACATTGTGCTGACGGCGAACGGCGCTTGGAGACTCCCCGATCCCGCGAGCCTCTTCCTGCCCTACGAGTCTCCGACAATTGGCAGCACAATCGACCCTTGGTCCTGCGTGCACCCGGCACTGGCGGCGGACAGCCATGCGCTTGCGGCCCTCAGCAAACTGGGGCTTCGGGAGCAGACGGCCGAGACCGGCTTCAGAATGCTCGCTGACCGAGCCCTGCGACCTGGATGCAGTCCCTCCGACGAGGATTGGCGGACATTCTGGATTGCTTCGCGGCGTCTGGAGGTGGAAGAAGCGCTGGGAGCCATCAGAGGGCCCCCAAATCGGGCGCGCGCTGGACGGCTCGGAAAGGTTCGAGTGCTCACACGATCGGGGTCCTGGGCGGCGCCGCACTCTGTGCTGCGGCCGGACTCCATCGTGCCTGAAGACGGCAGTCGAGACGACGACGCGACCGTCGCCATGAACTTCCACGGACCCGATGAGGCGCTACTCAAACATCTGGGAGTGGTCGAGCAACCACGAGGCGGGCGAGACCTTTCGTTGGAGCCGTCGTACAGACGTCATGAGGACGAGTGCGAACAGCACTATCGATCACGCGACGACCTCCCGTTCACGCCTCGATACGGATATCTGAGCTTTACGTCAAGCCGCGGACTCGGACCGCTCAACGTGCTCACAGCCCTCTCGGATGAAGGCCGAGCGCTCTACACCGACGCCCTGCTGTCACACGACGAGTGCTACGCGCCGCTGACGATGTGGCACACCGGGAGCAACAGAGAGTGGTATCCCGAGCAAGACTTCAAGTCGCTCGCCGTTCAAGTGATCCGCGAACAAGGGCGCATCAGGACCGCCGAGAGCATCGTCGCGTTCGCCGATGCTCTCGGTGATCCTCCGCGCAACACCGATGCGCTCCTCTGCCTATTGCGCCATCCGAAGGCCGACCGCATCAAGAGCGCCTTCGGCCTTGCTGACCCGGCGCCGGAGTTCTTCGGCGTGCATGATCCGGTTCCGTTGATAGACGTGTGGCCCGGTCTGCAGGACTACATGCGCGGCGACACTGAATCGCTCCAGCTTGTCCGCTGCGAGCGCATCCGGGTGGGGCATGAAGACCGAGCGTGCCTCCTCAACGGCGACGACGTATACCTCGCGGCTGCTTCAGACGAGAACGGGCTCAGCGGCCTTCGACGAGTGGTGCAAGCACTCGATCTCGACCTGAGTGAGTCGGTGATCAAGGACATTACGAGCGGTACTACCCCGTCCGAGGTCGAAGAGCGTCGCGCCTGTGTGCGGCAGCACACCACGGATGCCGGCCGCCTACTGGCTGCCGTGGGCGAGAGCGGCCTGCGTGCCGGACTGCCGCCATCCCTGCTGGACGCCCTCGAAGCTGACAATCGGGAACAGCTCACAGGAGCCGACATTGCTGAGGCAGCGATCGCGACCTACCACACCGATGCACTAAGGCAGTTCCGGCACCGACTGGCGCTTCTGAAGCCCCCTTCCAAGTGGGCCGGGTCTGCTCGGGCCGTTGACTTCGTGCGATCCCTCGGGTTCGCGGAAGAATGGGCGGGAGAACGGAGCAGACCGCGTCCGCCGTTCGAAGTTGTCGACGGTCCGTGGGAGCTGCATGACCTGCACGAATACCAGCGAACAGTTGTGGAGAACGTTCGCCGACTAATGCAGGCCGACCCCTCGGCGACCGGATCCCGGCGCGGGATGATCAGCATGCCCACAGGATCAGGAAAGACCCGCGTGGCGGTGCAAGCGATAGTCGAAGCCATCCGTGACGACGGCTTCGACGACGGCGTGCTGTGGATAGCGGACCGCGACGAACTCTGCGAACAGGCGGTGGAAGCCTGGCGCCAAGTATGGGCCAGCATCGGCAGCCGCACCACGCAGCTCCGCATCTCCCGCATGTGGCGCGGCCAGCCTCGGCCGCTGCAGACGCGCAAGTTGCACGTCGTGGTGGCCTCTATTCAGACCGCCTACAGCAGGCTCTCGTCGCCGGGATACGACTTCCTAAAGGGGTTCCGGCTTGTGGTATTCGACGAGGCGCACCGGTCGATCGCTCCGACCTCGACAACTGTATTCCGGGAACTGGGATTGACGTTCCGCACGCGGCAGGACGAACCGCTTCTTCTCGGCCTGACGGCTACTCCTTACCGAGGGCACGACGAGACCGAGACGGCGAGGCTGGTCAGTCGCTACGGCAGCAACCGCCTCGACGCCGGGGCGTTCAGCCATGACGACCCGCAGGCCGTCATAGAGGAACTCCAACGCACCAAGGTGCTCGCACTGGCCGACCATGAACTCATCGACGGCGCGACGTTTGAGCTAAGTGCCGACGAACTCAGCCAGATGCGGCGATTCGCGCGAGGAGAAGGGGCGTCCGTTACGACGCCGAGCGCGGGCTGGCTCCCGCGAAGCGCAGAGGAGCGGATCGCCCGGGACGCCGAGCGAACACAACGCATCATCAACGCCTTCGACATCCACATCAAACCCGACTGGCCCACCCTCGTGTTCGCCACGTCGGTAGAGCACGCCCAGACCGTCTCCGCGTTGCTCAACCGGAAGGGCATTACCGCACGCGCGGTAAGCGGGGAGACGGAGCATGCCACCCGGCGCCGCGTGGTGGAGCAGTTCCGCGAGGGCAAGATCCAGGCTCTGGTCAACTTTGCGGTGTTCCGAGAGGGCTTCGACGCGCCGCGGACGCGAGCCATCATCGTTGCCCGACCGGTCTACAGCCCGAATCTCTACTTTCAGATGGTCGGACGAGGTCTCCGCGGACCAAAGAACGGCGGCAACGACCGGTGCCTGGTACTCAACGTCCGCGACAACATCGAGAACTTCAGTCGGGCGCTCGCCTTCTCTGAGCTGGACTGGCTCTGGGCGATGTGATCCCGTCGGTCCGAACCGGCGTGCTGGCTGCTTACTACTCCCTGTGTAACGCGCAGAACCTTCCCCGCCCCAACGTCGTCACCTGACCCCGGACCCACACTCATACGGAAATGACGCGCATACTGGCCCCCGAGGGCGTCATCAACATCGATTCGATCTAGAGGCCGAAGGAGCCGTCGAGGCGGCTCTTCCAGGGGCCTGCGGCCACCGTGCCGCCGTCCACGAGGATGGTCTCCCCGGTCACGAAGCTGGCCATGTCGGAGGCCAGGAACACGATCACCGACGCGCATTCGTCCGGGTGGCCCTTGCGGCGAAGCGGGGTGGGATGCAGGCCCTCCATGAGCGCGCCGGACTGCTCGGCGAGTGCAGTGTCGCCGGGGGTGGGCATCATGTCGGGCGCCACGCAGTTCACCCGGATGCCCCGGCGCCCGTACTCCACGGCCAAGGTCTTGGTGAGCTGCTCCACCGCCGCCTTCATGGCTGCGTACACCCCGAACATGGGGGCGGCGTGGTGGGCCTCGACCGAGGTGACGTTGATGATGGCCCCGCCGTCGGACATCAGCGGGATCCCGTGGCGCACGCAGTTGGTGACAGTCGAGAAGTTCTCGCGGACCAGGGTGTGCTCCCCCTTGGGCGTGGTGTCGTCGAAGCGAGCGGCGAAGGTCCCACCCGCGTTGTTGACCAGCACGTCGATGGCGCCAAGCTCGTCGCGGGTGCGCTGCATGAAGGCGGCCACCGCGTCGTCGTCGCGAGCGTCGAGCCCAGCCGACACGCAGCGGCGCCCCGCCGCCCCCACCTGCCCGACCACCTCGGCCAGCTGCGCTGGATCCTTGTCGAAGACGGCCACATCGGCTCCAAAGCGGGCCAAGGCCACCGCCGTGGCCGCCCCGATGCCGCGTGCCGCGCCGCTCACCAACGCCACCCGGTCAGTGAGCAGAATGCTGTCAGGGGAAGGGGTCACGGTTCTCCTCTCGATGCCGGGCCGACGATACCGGTAGGGTCGCGGCCCCGCGAGAGGAGACAACCATGAGCGAGTTGGTTCGAGTTGAGATCGGCGGGGGGGTGGCCACCATCCGCATCGACCGGCCCAAGATGAACGCCATCAACGCCCCCGTGCTGGCCGAGCTGACCGAGGCGGCCAACACCATCGCGGCCGACGGCGATGTGCGGGCGGCGGTGGTGTGGGGCGGCCCGAAGATCTTCGCGGCCGGCGCCGACATCGGCGGCTTCGACGGCCTCGACCCGGCCGGGGCCGCGGCGCTGTCGGGCCAGGTCAACGACGCGTTCCTGGCCATCGAGAACATGCCCCAGATCACGGTGTCGGCCGTGAACGGCTACGCCCTCGGCGGCGGCATGGAGCTGGCCATGGCCACCGACTTCAGAGTGGCCGCTGCCGACGCCACCTTCGGCCAGCCCGAGATCCTGCTCGGCCTCATCCCCGGCGGCGGCGGCACCCAGCGCCTGCCCCGGCTCGTCGGCGTCACCAAGGCCAAGGAGATCATCTACACCGGCCGCAACGTTTACCCCGAGGAGGCTCTGGCCATCGGCCTGGTGTCGGCCATCCACCCCGCCGAGGCCACCTACGACGCGGCCGTCGAGATGGCCGCGGGCTATGCGGCCGGCCCGGCGGCGCTGCGCATGGCCAAGCAGGCGGTGATGGACGGACTGCCCCTGTCGCTGGCCGACGCGGTGGCCCGAGAGGCCGAGCATTTCGGCGACTGCTTCACCACCGACGACACCCGCATCGGCGTGGCCAGCTTCCTGGAGAAGGGCCCGGGCAAAGCCACCTTCACCGGCCGCTAGCCGAGGGACGCTCAAGCTCAAACCCGAACAACGTGCGAGCACCCGGCGCTCCTGCCAGCGACGACCCCCGCCGCCGTCAGCCAACCCCTACCGTAAGCCGCTCAAGCTCAGACCCGAACAGCGTTGACTCATCTGCGGGGTGTGCAGGACCGTCGCGGGCCAGCCTCGTCAACGTTGACATGTCAGGAGAGTGTGCGGGACCGCCGCGGGCCTGACCGTACACCGGGGGTTGCCGGTCGGGGGCATGTGCGGGGCCGTGCGTGATCTGCTCGGGCGGGTGCAGGGTGTGATCACCGTCGGGGTGCTTGCAGATCTGCCAGCGGTGGTGGTGGATGAGGTTGTGACAGTCCCAACACACTGGGACCATGTTGGAGATCTTGGTGGATCCGCCTTCTGAGAACGGCTTGATGTGATGGATCTGGCACAGCCCGGGGTGTGCGCCGCAGTGGAAGCAGCCGCCGTGGCGGGCGAACAGGATCTGGCGCTGCGCGTCGGTGGCCGAGCGCACCGACCGGGCCCGCCAGATCGGTTTGCCATCGCGGTCATAGAGCACCCCGGTGAACTTCGCGTTGCAGGCAAGCTCCTCAAGCACTGTCGCGGGCAGCCGGTGACCCTCAGGAGTCTCGGCCACCAGCGCGCCCGCGTTCTCATCGAGGTGGGCGACCACACAGATGTCCGCGAACGGCTTGCCTGCGCTCTGCCCCGCCGAACCGCCGCCGGCGGTGAGGTGATCCAACGAGTCGGCCATGCACTGATCGAAGCTGCGCCTCGTCGAGTCGGAGCCAGCCTTGACGGCCTGCTTGTCGGCGTCGAAGAGTCTGCGGGCCTGTTCGCGCAACCGGTTGGCGATCCGCCGACCAGCGACCGCGTCGAACTCGCCCCGCAGATGCACCATCCCGTCATCGGAGTCCCAAAGCCGCACACGGCGGCGGGCCCGCTGGCGGGCGTGCTCGGACGCGCCGCCGTCGCCGTCGCGGTCGATTACCCAGCGCCGGGCCTGCACCGCGAACTGCTCCGGGCGCATGGACTGGGCCTTCTCCAACAGAGCGCCGTCAGAAGCCACATTGCCGGCACCGATCTTGTCGACTGCCTCGGCCAACCGCCGGGCGTTGGCCTGCGACACCCGACCCGACTCGACCGCCTCCAGCACCGCGGGCGCAGACCGCAGCGTCTCAGCCGTCTTGACCTGGCTCCGCGCTTCGTGGCGCGACAGCCCAGCTGCGTCGGCCAGCACCTGAGTGCCGCCGTCGCCGTGACGCTCGGCCTTGGCGATCACCGCTGCCGCTGCCGCCTGGAACGCCGAGCCAGCCGCCATGAACGACCTCGACACCGCCAGCGCCTCACGCAACTCACCGGCACCCGCAGCCCCGCCATTCACGGCAGCAAGCATCTCCCTGGCGGCCTCTTCGGCCCGTCGAGCAGCCTCAATCAACATGCACGCAGTATCTCATAGGGGTATGACAGTCATGATGTGAAGCGTGATCGGGCAGGTCGGAGCCACAGTGTGGACACAATGTGATCGACGCCTCGAATGCCTTCCCGCTCACGGGCCGCTCGGGCCACGACCTCGCCGGTATGGGCCCCGAATCACTCGCCTATTCGCTCGGCCCCTTAACCACAGCGCCGGCAGCCGTGACCCCGGGCCTGGGGCTCAGGCTACGTCTAGGCGGTTCAGCCTTACTGCGGCCAGGGCCAGGCCGGCCGCCGACACTGCGGCCAGGACTATCAGCGCGGTGGCGGTGGTGTGGGCGTCGAAGCCGTAGTCGATGCCGCCCACCTCACTCAGCACCGAGCGGGTGTAGCCCCGCAGCGACAGGCGGGCCGCGAAGTCGCCCAGACCCACGGCCAGGCCCTCCCACAGCAGCACGTAGCCGATACCCCACATGATCGGCTTGCGGACCAGCAGCCCGACCAGCACGAACAGCGACGAGTAGGCGGCCGTGCCCAGTCCAGCGGCCGCCGCCGCACCCCAGGCCAGATCCACCGATCCGGCGACCCGGCCGGCGGCCAACCACCCGCCCAGCACGGTCGGAACCACCGTGAGGGGCAGTGCGGCGGTGGCCGCGGCCGCGGCGGCGCCAGCCACCACTGGCCCCCGGTTCATGGGGCGCAGCCACAGGTACACCAGGGTGCCGTCCTCGCGGGTCTCGCCCAGCACCGACGAGCCGAACACCAGCGCCACTATGGGCACGATGATTATCAGCCCGAAACCGTCGGCGTAGCTGGCGCCGTCGCGCAGCAGCTGGGTGGCATCGCTCTCACGGTCGCCAGCGGCCACCCCGACCAGCCAGCCCACCAGGATCATCAGCGCGCCGAGGGCGCCCAGCGCGGCCAGCCGGCCCGGCGTGAGAACCTGGCGGACCAGCACCCGGTAGGTCAGCACCGCGGCCCGCAGGCGGGGCACATGCCGGCTCATCGCTTGCCCCCGCCGCACCCGACCGACAAGAGCCACTGAGAATGCAAAGCATGGCCGACGGTAGAGGCGGTCATCGCTGCTCCCCGGAGTACCCGACCGACAAGAGACACTGCGAGCGCCGAGTGTGGCGGCGGGGACCGGCGGTCATCGCTTCTCCACCAGGTAGCGGAACACCGATTCGAGGTCCTCGTCGAGGGGGGCGACCCTCGACAGCCGAACCGCCAGCCGCTGGGCCAGCGGCGCCACCTCGCGGCCCAGGCGGTCCACGTCGAGGGTGTCCACCACCAGCGAGTCCCGGCCGACGCTCACCCCCACCGCGGTGCCCGACTCCACCAGGGCGGCCGCGAACTGCCGGGGCCGATCGACGGCGATGCGGATCCGGTGGGGGCGGTCGTCCATCAGCTCGCGCAGCTCCCGGTAGTCGCCGGTGGCGGCCAGGCGCCCCTGGGCGATCACCAGGATCCGCGAGCCGAGACGGGCCACCTCCTCGAGCACATGGCTCGACACCAGCACGCAGCGGCCCTCGTCGCCCAGTCCGTGGAACAGCTCGATCATGCGGCGCCGCTGCACCGGGTCGAGCCCGGTGAGGGGCTCGTCGAGGATCAGCACCTCGGGGTCGTGAACCAGCGCCGCGGCCAGCTTCACCCGCTGGCGCATGCCCTTGGAGAACCCCGCCACCGGCCGGGAGTCGTCGGCGTCGAGGTCCACCACCCCCAGCGCCCGCCGGGCGGCCCGCTCGGGCTCGCCGACGGCCTCGGTGGCCGCCGCCACCGTCACGAACCCGAGGGCGCTGAGCCGGTCGAACAGGCCGTCCTGCTGGGGGACGAGGCCGATGCGGCCCCGCACATCGCGGTCGCGGCGGGCATCGCAGCCCAGGACGGTGACGGTGCCCTTGGTGGGCGGGGTCAGCCCGCACATCACCCTGAACAGGGTGGACTTGCCCGCGCCGTTGGGCCCCAGCAGAGCAGTGACCCCGGCCCGCACCGAGAAGGTCACGTCCGACACCGCCACCACGTCTCCGAATACCTTGGACACGCCACTGACATGAACCATGGCCGATCCGTCGGGCGGCGCAGGCACAGGGGCAGACACGGGCGCGGGGGGCGCGGATGGCGGGGGCAGGGGTGCGGTCATCGGCTCTGCGCCAGCCGCCGGTAGCGCCACCACACCACGGCCGAGCCCGCCACCACCCAGGCCAGGTTGGCGGCGGCCACGAACAGCGTCGAGAGCTGCTCGCGCCCCGCCCCGGGGTTGAAGTCATCGTCGCTCCCGAAGCCCTCGTCCGGCCCGGAGCCGTCGTCTCCGAGGGAATCGATTCCCTCGACGCCGTAGATCCGGTTCTTGAGCTCGTCGGAGATCCCTCCGAGGTCGAAGGCGTAGAGGTTGGCGCTCATGTCGGCCCCCTCCACCAGCGCCAGGGTCACGAATCCGCTGCCCCACAGCAGCAGGACCACGCCGATCGAGGCGAAGGCCCGGCGGTCGGTGAGGCTGGCCGCGGCCAGGCTGGCCGCAGTGAACGCGGCCGAGATGGCTGCGCCGGCCACCATGATCTGCACGAAGATCTTGAGCCATTCGACGAGCCCGTCGGGACCCGAGCCCTCGATGGTGTAGGCCACCAATAGAAACAAGACTGGGCCGATGGTGAGCACGGCCAGGGTGAGCGCCACCGCCAGCGCCTTGGAGGTGAGATAGCTCCACCGCCGAAGCGGGGTGGACAGGTAGAGCTGCAGCATCCCGCTGCGACGGTCCGAGACCAGGATGTCGGGCACCACGATGCCGCAGTAGAAGAACAGCGCGGTGGTGATGAAGCCGTAGTACTGGTGGTAGTCGGGCAGGATCTCATCGGTGATCAGATCGACGTTGAGCACCACCGCCAGACCCACGAACACCACCGCGGGCACCAGCGCGATCACTACCGCCAGCCAGGGCAGGATCTTGTGGCGGGCCGGACGCCCCAGTCCCAGGGTGTGGCGCACCGAGTAGCGGACCACGGAGCGCACCGCGCCCGGCAGGCCGGTACGGGGACCGTCGTAGGACCGGTAGCCCCGGTCGATGATCTGGGCCGCGTCGGCTGTGGCTCCAGAGGCGGCCGTGCCCTCGGCAGCCGGGCCGGACGGGCCGGGGTCGCTCATCGGGCGCCGTCCTCGAAGAGGTCCTCAAGCGTGCGCCGACGGGTATCGAGACGGCGGATGCGGGCCCCGGCGGCCGCCACCTCGTCGCGGGCCCGGTCGCACAGCGCCTCGAACTCTGCGCCTCGAAGCGCCAGCGTGGCGTCGTGGCGCCGCACATCGAGGCCGCCGGCGCGCAGTGCGGCCTCCACCGCATCGACCGACCCGGCCGGTTCGGCCACCTCCACCAACTCGAGGGTGATCCCGTCGCCCGCTCCGACCAGTTCGCTGATCGGTCCGCAGGCCACCAGACGGCCCGCATCGAGGGCCACCACGTTGTCGCATACCCGCTCGACCTCTTCCAGCTGATGCGACGACAGCACCACGTCGATCGAGAAGTCCCGGCTGATCTGGCCGATGAGGGTCAGCATCTCGCTGCGCTGCACCGGATCGAGGCCGTCGGTGGGCTCGTCGAGCAGCACCAGCCTGGGATCCGAGGCGATGGCCTGGGCCAGCTTCACCCGCTGGCGCTGGCCGGTGGACATGGTGCCCAGGGGCCGGAGGCGCTCCTCGCCCAGCCCCACCAGCCACAGGGTGTCGGACGCCCGGTTGCGGGCCTCGCTGCGGGGCAGGCCCTGAACCTCCGACAGGTGCCGCACGAAGTCGACGGCGCGCATCTCGTCGGGCAACACATTGCGCTCGGGAGCGAAGCCGACCATGGCCCGGAGCCGATGGCCGGCCGTCTGCGGGTCGAAGCCCAGCACGGTGAGCGATCCCGATGTGGGCGCCCGCAGCCCGAGCATGGCGTTGAGCAGCGTGGTCTTGCCCGCGCCGTTGGCGCCGACGAGCCCGGTCACGCCGGGCTGCATCTGCAGGTCGAGACCATCGAGGGCGATGGTGGAGCGGAAGCGCTGGGTCAACCCCTGCGTCTCGACTATGGGCACCGCGGCAGCATACGGCTGCGATGCCTCATCAACGGGCAGGGTCGGATCGCTCGACCTCCCGACGAGTCTGGCCGGATCGCAGGGCCTCCAGTTGGCCGGATCGGGCCCGGTGGCCGGTTGCCTCCTATCGTGGGCGCTCGCACCAGCCGCGACCGCAGCCGGAGACGCCGATGACCGTTCCCGCCTACCAGCTCCACCATCTGTGCATCTTCGAGAAGCAGCCCCGCGACGCCATGTGGAACTGGCTGCGCTGGTATCACGCCATCCCGGCCTACTACTGGGAGGGTGTGGCCGACCTGCACCACACCGGCGAGGGCGGCGTGGACTACACCTTCCTGGCCTGCGGCGGCCCCTTCCAGATGCAGCTCGAGTCGCCGCCGTACCAGTTCGAGTACGAGCGCCGCTGGTTCGCCGAGCACGGCTCGGGCATCAACCACATCTGCTGGATTGTGCCCAGCGCCTACGACACCGTCGACCATCTCCAGTCCAACGGCGCGGAGGTGGCCATGCCCTATGAAGAGTTCGGCGACACCTACCACGGCTTCGTGGCCATCGACCCCGAGGGCCGCTGGGTGGAGATCATGTCGTACCCCGGCGAGTTCAAGACCCCCGACGTGGAGTTCCGCCCGGTGGGCCATCCCGGTCTGCAGACCCTGGGCGTGGTGCAGCTCTGCCGGGACCTGGACAGCCAGGTCGAGTGGTACACCGACGTTCTGGGCCAGCGGATCATCCTCGACGCCCGCAGCGGCAACGACGGTCTCGTGTACCTGGCCGACCACACCTACCAGGGCCGCCAATGCGTCAACGTGCTGGCCACCCCCAGCACCGAGGCCGAGCACGCCCTGATGGAGCGCCACGGACCGGCGATATCCACCGTGCTCTACCAGGCCGGCGATGTGGACGCCGCTTGGAGCGACGCGCTGGCCGCCGGCTTCGGTGAGGTGGCCGCCCCCGCCCACGACGACCGCATCGGCGTCCGCACCGGCTACCTGCGCGAGCCCAGCGGCAACCTCGTGCAGGTGCGCGAGCGCCTGGCGGCGTGAACATCAGGGGGATCCACCACGCGGGGCTGGTGGTTCGCGACCTCGACGCGGCCATCGCCTTCTACGGCGCGCTGTTGGACATGGAGGTCATCGGCCGGGACCGGTGGCGAGCCCCCGACCCCGGCGCCGACAGCGCGGTGGGACTGGCCGGATCCTCAGCCGACGGCGCGATGCTGCGGGGATCGAGCAGCTACCTGGAGCTGTGGCAGTACCACTCCCCCGCCCGGGTCGGTGACGACCCCGCCGAGCGCGGCGCCCACGAGTTGGGGCTGCGCCATCTGGCCATCGAAGTGGACGACGTGGCCGCCGCCCTCGACCGGCTGGTCGAGTTGGGCGGCGCCAGGACGGGCGACCCGCTGCGCTTCGACCACGGCGGCGAGGCGGTGTACTGCCGCGACCCCTTCGGCACCATCATCGAGTTCATGTCAATCGGCTCATCCAAAGAATCCATCGACGAGTTGTAGCGAGGGCACGCTCTTCGTCGTCGGGCGGGATTCAATCCTCCATTAGGCGCATGGGGTCGCCCATGTCGTGATAGCCGAGGTAGCCGCCGCCTGCCGCCGAGGCGTCGTAGAGGGCGTAGCCCAGAAGTTCCTGAGCCCGCCGGGGCAGGGTCTGGGCCACCTGGGGCGGGACGTTGGTGTAGCTGTTCTCCACCGGCCTCAGCCAGCCGCAGCAGTAGCCGGTGGACAGGGCCCGGCGGCGGCGGTCGCGGGTGCGGTTGGCCCCGCCGGCGTGCAGCGTGTCGCCCCGGAAGAACAGGGCCGAGCCGGCCGGCAGCGAGCAGGCGGCCACCTCACTCGGCGCCGGGTCACGGCAGGGTTCCCAGCGGTGGCTGCCGGGCACCACCAGCGTGCCCCCCATCTCGGGGGTGATGTCGACCAGCGCGGCAATGGTGTTGACGATCATCGGCGCCGACGGGCGGGCGAAGTTCCAGGCGTCGTCGTCGCGGTGGAAGGGCTGGGCCGACTCGCCGGGGCCGATGTCGATCACCTCGCCGTCGTTGAGGATCACCGTCGGGCTGATCGGTCCCACCACCGCCTCGGCGAAGCCCAGCAGGCGCTCGTCCAGCATGATCTCGGTGAAGCTCGGCGCCTTGGCGCACAGCCCCTGGAGCCGCCGGGTGCGCCGTCCCAGGAACTCGTCGGAAGCGTCGGAGCCGGAGTCGGTGCCGCGGTGGGCATCCAGCCACGGCTCCAGTTCGGCATTGAAGCGGGCCAGCAGGTCGGGCCCCAGCCAGCCGTCGACGATCACGCCCCCGTCGCGCTCGTTGGCCTCGACGATGTCGTCGGTGGTGCAGTCCGCCGCCAGCCGCCCGATCTCAGCCATCGGCAAGGTCTGCGCAGTAGTGAGACTTGGAATCGACCCGCAAGGCCAGTGCCTTCGTCTTCTCAGTCATCGTTGAGGTTTCTACAGTAGTGAGACGGGCCGCGACTACGGGAGCCGACATGCGAAGAGTCAACATGAACGAGCCGATCGGTCGGGCGCGCCAATCACCGGGGGTCGGGCCGAGCGAGTCCGAGCCGACATGAACGAGCCTGACGCCTGCCGCGCCGGAGACATGCGGCGAGAGGACCCGGACTTTCTGGAGCACTGCTACCGCCGGGTGCTGGGCGAACTGGGGTTCTCGGCCGAGCACGCCGAGGCGGTGGCCCGCTGCGTGTCCGACGGGGATCGCAACGGCAAGCTCACCCAGGGCATGGGGGTGTTCGAGATCCCGGTGCTGCTGGCCCGCACCGGCACCATGGACGTGACCGCGGTGCCCGAGGTGGTGGACGAGGGGCCGACCTGGCTGGTGATCGACGCCCGCCGCTCGTCGGGCCAGTGGGCGCTCACCATGGCCACTGCCGCCGCCATCGACAAGGCCCGGGAGCACGCCATAGCCGTCGCCTTCGTGCGGGACTTCAACGACGCCGGCGCCTTCGGCACCTACGTGAGGATGGCGGCGGCCGAAAAGATGATGGCCATGGCCACCAACAACAGCCTGCCGCTGGTGTCGCCCTGGGGCGGGATGCAGAACGTGCTGTCGGGCGCGCCGTTCGCGGCGGCCTCCCCCGGCGGCGAGCACCCGCCCATCGTCAGCGACATCCAGGCCATCGAGGTCCACGACGGCAACCTCAGCGAGGCCTACTTCCAGCGGCGGCGGCTGCCGGGGCCGTTTCTGGTAGACCCCGACACCGGCGAGCTGACCGACGACCCGGCCCCCTACTTCAAGCAGATGCAGGAGTACGGCCGGATCTCCGACTGCGAGGCGCCGTCGGTGTTCGGCACGCCCCGGCTGTACGCCTTCAACCTGTTCACCGAGATGCTGGCCGGGCTCATCAACCCCGGCGCCCGCCTCAGCCCCGAGATCGCGGGACCGCCGTCGTACTGGCTGGAGCCTCGCGACGAGGCCCTCACCGGCGGGGCCTGCGTGATCGTGATCGACCCGTCCCACTGGATGCCCGCCGACGAGGCAGGCCACAAGTCCGACCGGCTGGTCGAGGCGGTGAAGGGGGCCAAGCGCCGCCCCGGAGTGGACGAGATCTTCCTGCCCGGCGAGCGAGGCTGGCGAGCCATGGCCTCGACCGAACCGGTCGAGATCCTGCCCGCCCACTGGGACTCGTTCACACAGATCGTCGAGAGCGTCGGCCTACACATCGAAACCCTCAGAGCCGACTTCTCCGGTTAGAGGCCGAGCGAATAGGTGAGCGAATCCGGCCCCATACGGGCGAGGCCGTGGCCCGAGCGGCCCGTGAGCGCAGCGAACAAGAGCGGGAAAGACCCCGCTGCGGCGCGACTGGCTCTCACCTATTTGCGCGCCCTCTTGGAGCCGACGACGACGAGCTCTCCCCGGGCGTACGGTGGCGCCCATGCCCGAGAGTGTCGAGCAAGCCGCGACGCCGATCTACGAGGACATCGACGTCACGGACTGGCGCATCGTCGGTGACGAGGTGCTCGGAACGAAGCCGAAGCGCTGGCTGCGACACCCCGAAACGGACGAGCGCTGGCTCATGAAGGACGCTACGTACAGCACGGCGAATGATGGCACGTTCTACTGGAAGGGTGACGACTGGTCTGAGCGAGTCGCCAACGGTGTGGCCGAACGGCTCGGCCTGCCCGCTGCTCGCACGGAACTGGCCACCTCCCGACCAAACGAAAAGCGCGCGCTGGGCGTGATCAGCAGGTCGGTGCTTGCTGACGCCCAAGGCGGCGATGCGAAGGCGGTACTGATCCCAGGCAACCAGCTTCTTGTCGAGCCTGTAACGGGGCGAGACCGGAGCTCCTACACCCCGGCGACCATCCGCGAAGCGCTGACCGAGGTTCATGCACCCGATGGGGTGGCCGCTGGTCTGACGGCCTGGGACGTGTTTGCCGGCTACCTGGTCCTGGATGCCGTGGTGGGGAACACAGATCGACACGAAGAGAACTGGGCGGTTCTGGATCGAGCGGGTCACCGCTTCCTCTCCCCGACCTTCGACCATGCGTCGTGCCTCGGGTTCCAGTTGGCTGACGAGCAGCGAAGGGCCCGCCTAACGACACGCGACGGCGGCTACACCCCGGAGGCGTACGCGGACCGTGCCAAGACGCACTTCGCGGGAAGGCCGCACCCGATCACTATCGCCATTCAGGCCATCGAAATGCTGAGGGCGGACTCCCGCAGCCTCTGGATGGATCGTTGCAGCGAAATCGACCGGATCGTCGAGCCGGTATGGCTGATCCCTGAGGATCGAATGTCGCAAACCGCGCGAGAGTTTGCGGTGCGAGTCCTGCGACGGAATTGCCGACGGCTGCTCGACGGCCACGATTAGTGTCGGCGTCACACTCCCTGCGTACGGTGAAGCCCATGTCCGAGAACGGCGAGCGCCGCCTCTATGCCACTTGGCGCAACCCCGACGGACTGATCCAGCCCGTCGGCGTACTTACGCGCCAGACCGGGCTCGACGGTGAGTCGTACCGCTTCGTGTACCTGAAAGCGGCCGAAGGGTTCGAGGACTTCCAGGGCATCCCCGGCCTCAATGACCTGCACGGTGTCTACGAGAGCGACCGTCTGTTCGCGGTGTTCCGCAACCGGCAGATGCCGAGGCGACGGCCCGACTACCCCGACTACGTAAAGAGGCTCGGTCTCGAAGTCGACACCGACCCGTTCGAGGTGCTGATCCGCAGCGAAGGGTGGCGCGCCACCGACCGCTTGGAGTTGTTCGGCCACCCGCAGCGCACGCCGGAGGACGAACTCTCCGCACGGTTCTTCGCCCGCGGCATCCGCCACATCGAGGGCGCATCGCGAACCGTCGACGGTATGGAGGCCGGCGATCTGCTGGAACTCGAGGACGAACCGGGCAACCCGGTCAATGCTCGAGCCGTCCTGCTGAACACTCGGACCGGCAAGCCGGTCGGCTACGTTCCCGACTGTCTCGTAGAGATGGTCCATGAACTGCGCAGTTTGGGCGCGGGGATCGAGGTGACGGCCGAACACGTCAACCCCGCCACTACACCACCGCACATGCGCCTGCTGTGCCGGCTGCTCGCGCCGTGGCCCGACAACTACGAGCCCCTCTCCGGCCCCGAGTACCAGCCCATCTCTGCAACGCCTTGATGTGCATTGCTGGCCTTCTGCAATCCATCCAAGACCGTTGCCAAGATGAACGCGCGAGAGATGCGTCACCTCGACGACTCTGATGGCGACCAGTAGGGGCCGAGTCGACCTCGCCCATCACGCCGCCCGACGGCAGCTTCGTCAACTGGCACTCTCGGGCGAGCCTGCTGCGGCAGGCTGAGGATCCGGTGATGGAGTTTCGGTTCGACCATGTGGGCTTCTTGACCCCCGACGTGGACTACAGCTTCGGCGTCTACCGGGCCCTGGGCTGCGAGCTGACCGAGCGGGCCTATCGGCGCGGCTCGCACGATTTGGCTTACGGCGGCGCGGGAACCGACGTGCTGCTCGAGTTCCAGGGGCCGCCCCTGCTGGCCGAGTCGGAGGAATACTTGACCCGCCAGCCCTGGAGCATCGAGCGGGTGGCGCTGGCGTGCGACGATGTGGAGGCCGCCTACGCCCGGCTCATGGCTGCGGGGGTGCCGTCGGCGTGGGCGCCGGAGCCGTTCGTTATCGACGGGGTGACCCTGGCCGTGGCCGCGGGGGTGTGGTCGCCCGAGGGGCTGATGATCGACTTGGTCGAGCACCGCGATGCAGCCGTGCCGAGGCTTGATCGGGGCCCCCGCAGCGAACTGGCCCTGCACCATGTGTGCTTCGTGACCTCGGACCTGGCCCGGGCCGAGGCCTTCTGGGTCGAGCATTTCGGGCTGGTCAAGACCTACGACTTCACCGCCCCCCTTCCCGGCAGCGGTACGCAGGGGTTCGTGATGCTCAGCGACCCGTTCTTCGACGCGGCGGGCCACGAGTTCAGCCTGGAGATCATCGGCGGCACCTTCGACGCCATCGACGGCCCGGTGTTCGAGCGGCGGGGAAGCTGCTACGACCACATCTGCTTCACCACCGGCGATGTGGCCGGCACCTGGCAGCGGGCCGTGGGCCGGGGCGTGGAGCCGCTGAGCGAGCCGGCCTACTACCCCGAGTACGACACCACCATCGCCTGGCTCTACGACGCCGACGGCACCCACATCGAGCTGATGAGCCCAGTGCCGGCCGACCTGATGGTTGACGCCCACCGCCGGGGCCGCTGCGCCAATCATTGGGTGGACGACTGGCAGCGCAGCCCGGCGGTGATGCCGCGGAGGGGTGATTCGTGCCTTACCGTGGCCCGGATGAAGGGCCGAGGCAATTGAGGGCCGCCGTCTACGACGCTCCCGGCCTGCCGCTGCGCATTGCCGAGGTGCCCGATCCCCGACCCGGCCCCGGCCAGGCCGTGATCAAGGTGTCGGCCTGCGGGGTGTGCGGCTCCGACCTGCACGCCACCACCCCCGAGGGCGACCTGGCCCGCCGGGGCGCGGTGCTGGGCCACGAGGTCACCGGCGAGATCGCCGAGATCGGTCCGGAACCGGTCGGTGACTGGACCGTGGGCGACCGGGTCTTCGTGATACCGATCGGGTCATGCGGGCGCTGTCCCCACTGCTGCCTCGACCGCCCCGAGGAATGCCCGAACCAGGTCACCTTCGGCGCGCTGGGCCCCGACGAGCCCGACGGCGCCTACGCCGAGTACCTGACGGTGTCGCTGTCGGACCTGCTGGCCGTGCCCGACGGCATAGAAATGGAAGTGGCCGCACTGTGCGAGCCGCTGGCCACCGGGCTGCTCTGCGTCCGCCAGGCCTCACTCGACATCGGCGACCGGGTGCTGATCATGGGGGCCGGCCCCATCGGGCTGGCCGCTGCCATCTGGGCCCGGTTCTTCGGCGCCCGCCGGGTGGTGGTGTCCGAGCGGATCGAGCACCGCCGCGAGCTGGCCCTGCGCCTCGGAGCCACCGACAACATCGACGCCGGCGCCGGACCCGACGTTGCGGAGCGATTCGCCGAGTTGACCGGCGCCGAGCCCGACTCAGTGATCGAGGCGGTGGGACGGCCCGGCATGCTAAACGCCGCTATCGCCGCGGTCCGGCCCCAGGGGACGGTGGTGACCGGCGGGGTGTGCATGGAGCCCGACTCCTTCGATCACCTGCTCGCCTACTACAAGGAACCCGTCATCCGCACCGCCCGCGTCTACACCAAGGCCGAGAACCAGTTCATCCTGGAGATGATCGCGGCCGGACGAATAGACCCCGCCCCGATGATCTCCCACCGCATCGAACTCGACGACCTGCCGGCGGTTTTCGAAGCACTGCGAACCCCGACCAACCAGTGCAAAGTAATGGTGCTGCCCTAGAAGCCGAGCGAATAGGCACGCGAGTCCGACCCATGATCAGGCCGCGTCATACCGAGCGATCCAGTCGCGCAGAGCCTCGTCGATCCGTGTCTGCCAGCCGCGGCCGCCAGCGCGGAAGTGGTCGAGCACATCCTGAGACAGCCGAATGGTGGTCGAGATCTTCGGCCGTGCCAGCGGCGGTCGGCCTCGTCGAACGGGCGCTCTGGCGAACTTCTCCGGCCACAGGCCGACGGACAGGTCGGGTGCCGAGTCTGGATCAGACTCTTGCGCCATAGAGACGCCGTTCTCGCTCATTCGCCCTCCTCATGCTGATGATCCGGCAAGCCTCTCCACGGGGTGTCCACACGAGAATCACCATCGTGTCGTCGAGTCGTCCAACGGTGATGTAGCGCTTCTCTCCATAGTCCCGGCGGTCGTCCTCAACTGTCAGGGTGGCGCCACTGAACACCTCGGCAGCCCTGGCCATGTCGAGGCCGCGGTCTTCGAGCGTCAGATCACGCTTCGTTTGGTCGAACTCAACTCTAACCATTAATGTTACTACAGAAAAGAAGGGGCAACAGGCGCCCTCGGGACGTCGGACTGAGGCTACCGTTGCCGCAGTGACTGTTGAGAGGGGGGCTTCGGCGGGGCAGTGGCTCACCTGGCTGGAGCGCATCAGCGCCGACGGCCCCAGCGACGACCCCGAGGCGCTGGAGATCTGGGGCTACACCGACCGGCCCAGCTACGCCCCCGGCAACACGGTGGGACTGCATGTTTCCACCACTGCGCCGCAGTGGGGCTTCGAGGTGTGGCGCGACGGCCACTCGTTCACCAAGGTGCACGAGCAGGGCGGCCTCGCCGGTGCTCATCATCCGGTTCCCGACGATGTGGTCGCCTCCGGGTGCGGCTGGCCCCGGGCCGCGTCCTTCGAGATTCCGGCGGACTGGGCCTCGGGCGGCTACATCGTGGTGCTGCGGGGCCAGCGGGACGGTCACCAGGTCACCCAGGACGCCTTCTTCGTGCTGCGGCCCGAGGTGCCGGGGCAACGCTCGAAGCTGGCCATGGTGGCGGCCACCTACACCTGGCAGGAGTACAACGACTGGGGCGGGGGCTGCGGCTACTTCTCCGACGAGTACGTCGACCACACCGCCAACCCGCTGGAGGTGCGCGAGAAGAGCTTCAAGCCCCGGCTCAGCTTCCAGCGGCCCTGGTCGCGAGGCCTGATCCGCACTCCGGTGGGAGCGCCCCGCATCGCCCAGCCGCCGCCCGCGGCGGGCGCGGCGGTGGGGGTGCCGGCCGCGGACTGGGCCATCGCCAACGGCTACTCGGTGTGGACGGTGGCGGCGGGCTGGGCCCGCTACGACGCCTTGACGTTCCGCTGGCTGGAGGCCAACGGATACGAGCCCGAGCTGCTGTCGCAATGGGATCTCGACCGCGACCCCACGGTGCTCGACTCCTACCAGGCGGCGGTCACCACTGGACACGACGAGTACTGGACGGCCGCGGGCCGCGCCGTGCTCGACCGGTTCATCGAGCGGGGCGGCCGCTACGCCCGCCTCGGCGGCAACATCGTGTGGCAGGTGCGCATCGAGGACGATCTGAGCACCCAGGTGTGCCACAAGTACGCAGCCCACGCCGACCCCGAGCGCCACAGCCTCGACATCGACCGGCGCACCGGCGCCTTCGAGGCCCACTACATCGACCGGCCCCCGGTCACCACCTTCGGCGCCAACGGCCTGCGGGGGGTGTACTCCCGCATGGCGGGCCTGTCGCCCCGGGGAGCGGGCGGATTCATCGTGTACCGGCCCGGCCACTGGGCCTTCGCCGGCGCCGACGTGTACTACGGCGACGTGCTGGGCGGCGGCGTGCCGCTCGTGGGCTACGAGACCGACGGCGTGGCCTACACGTTCCATCGAGGCCTCCCCTATCCCACCGGCGAGGACGACACCCCCGAAGGCCTGGAGATCCTGGCCCTCACCCCGGTGACGCTCGAGGAGGAGGACCACGGCCAGGCCGGGAACCTGATCTCCATCGCCGACGGCGACCTGGCCTTCGCAGCCGAAGCCCTCTTCGCAGAAGACACACCGGAAACCCGCGACCGGATCCGCTACGGCAGCGCGGTCATCACCGCCATGTCCAAGGGCGCAGGCGAGGTCTTCTGCGCGGGAACCACCGAGTGGTGCCACGCCCTGGCGGTAGGTGACCGGCAGGTCGACCAGATCACCCGAAACGTCCTCAACCGCTTCCTGACCGAACGCACCCTCGGTGTTTCCGAGTAGAAAACACTCGGATAAATCGAGTATCCGGCGACCGGGACAGCCGCAATACCGCAGGATCAATCCACTCACGCGCTGCCGCCAGCGGAACGGGCGAGACGTGATTACAATGTGATTACGCTATTGGTCTCTGCTGGGAGGCAGTGATGGACGCAAAGCTGGTGAAGGTTGGCAACTCGAGAGGAATTCGCCTGCCCAAGGCGCTGTTGGAGCAAGCCGGGCTCGAAGAGCTGGTGACCCTTCGGATCGTCGAGGGTGGCCTGATCGTCGAGCCGCGGGCCGCCGTGAGGTCTGGCTGGTCCGATGCGGCACGGGCGGGCAGCGAGCGAGGTGACGACACCGACGGCGATCTGTGGCCGCAGACGCGATTCGATGACGCTGAATGGGACTGGGAACCCGCCGAGGATCAAGCGTGACGACACCGGCCCGCGGCGAGTTGCACCTGTGCGTGCTGGATCCGACCATCGGTTCGGAGATCCGCAAGACCCGACCGGTGCTGGTGGTGTCCCCCGACGAACTCAACGAGCATTGGAGCAGCTGCCTGGTTGCGCCGATGACCACAGGCAGCCACCCCTACCCGTTCCGGGTCGGATGTACCTTCGACGGAACCAACGGACATGTCGTCGTCGATCAGATCCGAGCCGTCGACAGGACTCGGCTGGTTCGAAGGCTCGGGCGCCTGTCGCCGTCTGCAATGTCAAGAGTCCTAGCGGTAGCCCGAGAGATGTTCGCCGATTGAGATAGCGGCCCGACGGGCCGAACCTCCGGAAGCGGGCGCAGCGGATTGCGCTGTCAGAGGCGGAGGCGTCTACACCCAACGACAACGGGCACTCACTCCTGGGGGAGGAGGTAGATCTTGCCGCAGTTCTTGCTGAGGGCAGTCTCGAACGCTTCGGCGGCCCCGCTCATGGGATAGGTGTGGGTGACGATGGTGTCGATCCAGTCCTGTACTTGCGGGTCGCACAGCATGCTCAGCAGGCCGTCGCGGTCGCGGAAGCGCACGTCGTGGCCGCCGGTCCAGTTGATGTGGCGCTCCACCAGGTCGTTGAGGATGCTCAGCGAGTAGAGCACCGAGCCCTCGTCGTGGCCCAGCGAGTACAGCGTGCCGTAGCGGCGCAGGCCGGCCATGCATCGGTCGAGGTAGTAGGGCGCGCCGGCGCACTCGAAGGCCACATCGGCGCCGTGCCGGCCGCCGGTGAGGGCGTGGATCTGCTGGAGCCAGTCGCCGTCGTCGGGATCGATGATGTGCTGCACCCCCAACCGGCGGCACAGCTCCATGCGGTACGGGTGCCGGCCCAGCACTACCACCGTGGCCCCCCGATACAGGGCGTTCACCACCGCGCCCAGGCCGATGAAGCCCACCGCGCCGACCAGCACCACGTCGCCGGCCCGCACCCCGGCCTCCTCGGCCGCGGTGTAAGTGCAGCCCAGCAGGCAGTTGGCCGCCGCGGCGTGATGGAACGACAGTTCGTCGGGGATCAGCTGGATCATGTGCTCGGGCGCCAGCCGGTACTCCACCATGGCGAAGCCGCCCGAGTCGCTGCCGTTGACCTTCTCGATGCCGAGCAGGCCGGCTTCGATGTCCTGGGGGGCCATCCCCTCCTCATAGGACTCGTAGGGGATGCCCAGGCAGTGGGTGGGCGACAGGCCCTGGATGCACACAAAGCACTCACCGCAGGCATTGCCCTGGTAGATGATCACCCGGTCGCCGATGCCGAACCGCGATCCCGGCTGAGTCTCCACGATGGTGCCGACCCCCTCGTGGCCGAGATGCTCGGGGCTGTCGTGCCACTCGAACTGGTGGTCGCGGTAGATGCGGCCCTCGTTGCAGACCGGCGCCACCGCCACCTCGACGATCACGAACCCCGGACCGGCCACCGGGTAGGGCTTGGCGGCCAGCGCGGCGGTGCGGGGCTCGGGGATGGTCAGCACGGTGTTGGTCTTGTCGGGCACTGCGTTCAGTCCTCCAGCGATTCGACGCCCAGGTAGCTGGCATCGAGCAGGGCCCGGTCGGCCAACAGATCGGATGCGGCTCCCTGCATCACCAGGTCGCCGTGATTGAGCACGTAGCCCCGGTCGGCCACCTCCAGGGCCAGGTCGACGTGCTGTTCCACCAGCAGCACCCCGGCGCCGGTCTCATCGGCGATGCGGCGCACCACCGGCATCAGCTCCTCGTAGATGACCGGGGCCAAGCCCAGGCTCATCTCGTCGACCATCATCAGCTTGGGCTCGGCCACGATGGCCCGAGCCAGGGCCAGCATCTGCTGCTCGCCGCCGCTGAGCAGGCCAGCCCGACGGTTCAGCAACGGGCCGAGGGCACCGAAGAAGTCCACCGCCCGGTCGATGTCGACCTTGCCGCTGGTCTTGGCCAACTGGAGGTTCTCGCGCACGGTCAGCTGGTACAGCAGGCCCCGGTTCTCGGGCACGTGGATCACGCCCCAGCGGGCCACCCGGTGGGCCTGGCGCAGCCGGGGCACCGGCCGGCCCATGACGGTCACCGAGCCAGCCAGGATCTGGCCCATGCCCGAGATCGTCATCAGCGTGGTGGTCTTGCCCGCGCCGTTGGGTCCGAGCAGGGCCACCACCTCGCCCGCGTCGACGTGCAGGCTCAGGCCCCGCACCACAGCCACACCGTCGTAGCCGGTGTGGAGGTTCTCGATGGTCAACAGACGCTCGCTCATGGCCCGGCTCTCACCCCCCGTACTGGCCTGCGGCTCACGGCTCGGCCCGTCACCCACACCCGCTGCCGAGGCGAGCGCGGTGCTCCACAGGACACGAACCGGCTCACGGCTCGGCCCCGCTGTGGCCCAGGTAGGCCGCGATCACCTCGGGGTTGTTGCGCATCTCGTCGGGGGTGCCCGAGGCGGTCAGCTGGCCGAACACCAGCATGTGGATGTAGTCGCACACGTTGAGCACCAGCCCCATGTCGTGATCGACCAGCACCATGGTGTAGCCCTGATCGACCAGATGCCGCAGTTGGGCGCCGAACCACTCGGTCTCGGCCTTGTCGAGGCCGGCCGCGGGCTCATCCAGCAGCAGGATCTTGGACGACTCTGCCACCAGGGCCCGGCCCACGCCCACCAGCTTGCGCTGACCCTGCGACAGCTCGCGGGGCTGGCGCTCGGCGATGCCGCCCAGATTGAGCAGGTCCAGCACCTCGTCGACACGCCCGGCGCGCTGGCGGGGACGCCAGTAGTCGAGCAGCGCGGCACCCATCGTCAGGCGGCGGCTGGCCACGTCGAGGTTGGAGCGCACCGTGATGTCGTCGAAGAGCTCCAGCGTCTGCCAGGTGCGGGTGAGTCCGGCGTGGGACAGCACATGGGGCGAGCGTCCGAACACCTCCTCGCCCTCGAGCAGCACCGACCCTCGCGAGTTGTTGGGCAGGAACCCGGTGACCGCGTCGATGAAGGTGGTCTTGCCCGCGCCGTTGGGGCCGATCAGCCCGGTGAGGCGACCGCGGCGACATTCCAGCGACACGTCATCCACGGCCAGCAGTCCGCCGAAGCGAACGCTGAGGCTGCGGGTGGCGAGAACCGGGTCACCCATCGCCAGCCTCCGTCCGTTCGCCGGATGCGCCCGACACCGCAGCCGCAGACCCATCGGGTGTCGCCAGTGGTGCGGCACCGGCAGACCCGTCCGATGCCGCCGGTCCGCGGCCGAATCGGCGGCTCAGCCACCGGCCCAGCTGGTGGAACTGTCTGCGCTGGAAGCCGTCGATGCCCTCGTTGTTGTAGACCGCGGTGCCGATCAGGAAGAACCCGGCCACATAGGCGGTGTAGGGGCCCACATCGATCACCCACTCGTTGGTGACCACGATGCCGATGCCCTCGGAGAACAGCGTGCCGGCGGTGATGGCCCCGCCGACGGTGCTGATGCCCCCGAGATAGGCGAAGGCGAGCACGGTCAGCGAGGCGAAGATCCCGAACGTGTCGGTGCCGTAGGTGCCCAGATTGAAGGCGATGAGCGCACCGCCCAGAGCGGCGAAGAAGCTCGATATGGCGAACGCCGACAGCTTGATGGCGGCCACGTTCACCCCGGCCGCGGCCGCGGCCCGCTCGTTGGCCCGCACCGCCAGCATCTGCTCGCCCAGGCGCGACCGCCGCAGCCGCATCACCGAGATGCAGCACAGCGCGCCCACCGCCAGCAGGAACAGCCCGTACCCGCCGGTGGGGATCTTGCCGTCGCCGAAGATGAAGTCGCTGTTGGGGCCGAACTCGACGCCGAACAGTGACGGAGGTTCGGTGGTCTTGACGCCGCGGTCGAGTCCGAACCATCCGGGGCGCGAGAAGAAGATCTCGCCCATGGCCAGTCCGCTGGCCAGGGTGACGATGGCCAGGCTGGCACCGCGGGTGCGCAGCGACGGGATGGCGGCGATCAGGCCGAACCCGACGCCGCATGCCACCGCCAGCGGAAGCGCCACCGGCAGCGGCATTCCGGCCTGAGTGCCGAAAGACGCCACCGAGAAGGCGCCGATCCCGGCCAGCGCCATCTGCATCAGCGAGATCTGGCCCACGTAGCCGGTCACCACCACCAGCGACAGGGCCAGGATCACCCCGATCATGGAGTTCTGCATGCCGGCGCGGTACTGGAACGGCGCCAACACGGTCAACCAGAACGCCACCGCCAGCAGTGCCCCGTACCCCACCATCCGGCCCCGGGTGATGCGGGCCACGTAGGCCTCGGGCAGCCGCTCCACCGTGAGCGCGCCCCGCGACGGCAGCGACTCGCCCCGGGCCACCATGGCCAGCGCGATCACCACGAACGGGAGCGCCCTGCGGATGCCGATGTCGGGAATCCAGTCCCACTCCAGCTCCAGGCGGAACAGTTCCTGGTCGACGATGCCCAGCATCAGGCCGGCGGCCGCGGCGATCACGAACGACGACATCCGGCCGATGAGCGCCGCGCCCAGCGACGAGATCAGCAGCACGGTGAAGAAGTTCGGGGTGACCCCGGTGATGGGCGCCACCAGGATGCCCACCAGTCCGGCCAGCACCGAGGCCATCACCCAGCTGACCCCGGCCCCGAAGTCGGCGTTGAAGCCCAGCAGCGTGGTGAACCGCTCGTTCTCGGCTCCGGCCCGGGTGGCGATCCCGAAGCGGGTGTAGCGGAACAGCAGCCACAGCCCGGCGGTGATGACGATGACGGTGCCCAGCACCCAGAGGCGGTCCTGGCCGACGCGGGTGCCCAGGATCTCCACCGGGTCGTTGGGGAAGATCGGCTCGGTGGCCTTGGCCCGGGCGCCGAAGCGCAGCACCACCGCGGCCTGCAGGAACAGCATGATGCCCACCGACGCCACCACCTTGGCCAGCACCGGGGCGTAGCGCAGCGGCCGGAAGATAGCGAAATGGGCGATGAGCCCGAGGACGGCGGCGGTGGCCAGCGCGATCAGCAGCGCCGGCGCCTTGCCCATCGAATCGCCCAGGCTGATGAAGGTCGGGAAGTCGACGATCTCGATCCCGGCGAGGCCCTCGATCGGCGCCAGCGGGTTGGGCAGCGGCGGCACCGGGTACTGGCCGGTGCCCACCAGCGACACGTACACGTAGGTCACGTAGGTGGCGATGGCGCCGTGCCCGAAGTTGATCACGCCGGAGGCCCGGAAGGCCACCACCAGCCCGATGGCCAGCGCGGCGATGATGGCGCCGGAGCCGAGGCCGAACAGCACCGGGTCGAAGAACAGCTCCCGGCGCAGCACGGCGCCGATGATCCAGGCGAGCGCGACTGCGCCGAGTGCGGCCGCGCTGACCCGCTCGGCTGGAGACAGTCTGGCGATCACAAGGCCCCCTGCTGACACGAGCCTAGCCGGGCCCTTCTGCGGGGCCCGGCTGGACTCGGGGTCAAGGGGCGTGCGCGGTCAGCCCAGCAGGAAGTTGAGTTCCGAGAAGTCCAGGAAGGTGAACCCGTCGGGAGCAGTCATCTGCCCGTCGGCGATCGTGACCATCAGCGGCGAGGTGTTGCACGCTCCGAGCCACGGATCGGGGCCGGGACAGCTCACCTCGGGATAGCCGGGAATGTCGCCGCGGGAGTAGGTGCTGAGCGCGGCGAGCACCGACTCGTCGGTGGCGTCGGCGCCGCCGCCCTCGATCAGCAGGTCCCGGGCGATGAAGACTTGGGCCAGCGTCCAGCCGGCCAGGCCCGCGGTCTGCACTCCGGCGCCGCCGTAGGTGTCGAGCACCCGGTTGATCTCGTCGATCTCGGCGCCGCCGTCGACGGTGGGAGCGGTGGACACGATCGGACCGGACCAGCCGTCCACCGCGCCCGACTCCACCACGTCCTGGCTCAAGCAGAGGTCGTTGCCGAAGATAAAGCCGTCGTAGCCGACCGCCTCGGCGCCGGCCGCGGCCGCGGTGCACTGGGCGCCGTCGGCCAGCACGAACAGCCAGCCGTCGTTGTCGGTGTTGGCGGCGGAGACCGGCCCGGTCAGGTCGGGCTCGAATCCCAGAGGGATGGTCTCGTTGATGGTGATGCCGTTGCTCTCGCCGATGGCGTACAGGGCCGGCTCGAACGGCGCGATGGCCGGGTCGTCGGCCAGGAACAGCGACATGGTCGACACGTCGCGGCGCTGCGAGGCGAACACGAAGAACACCTGGGCCAGGCCGGGCAGGCCGGGATCGAAGTTGTAGAGGTTGGGGGTGAGGTAGTCGATGAAGTCGTTGCCCAGCCCCAGGTTGGCCACTCCGGCCTCGGCCAGGATGGTGCCCGAGACGATGCTGTTGGACAGGAAGCCGCCGTTGATCACCACATGGACGTCGTCGGCGTTCACGAACTCGTTGGCGCAGGCGATGTGGGACTCCACCGCGTCGCCGGCGCCGCACACCACCAGCTCGATCGGATGGCCGTTGGCGCCGCCGTGCTCGGCGTTGAAGTAGTCGACGTAGGCCTGGGCCACTGCGGGCACCTCGGGGAACGCCATGAGCTCCTCGACCTGGGCGATCAGCCCGACCTTGACCGGCGCCATCGACTCGTCGGCCATCGCTGCATCGGAATCGTCCATGGCCTCGTCGGCATGGTCGTCGTCCTCGTGGTCGGCATGATCGTCATCAGCATGGTCGTCGTCATGATCAGCATGGTCGTCATCAGCATGGTCGTCGTCAGCATGGTCTTCATGATCATCCATGGGCTCGTCCGCCGGCTCTTCGGCGGGCGCGGCCGGTGCGGGCTCAGCCACGGCGGGGGCGTCGTCTTCGTCATCGCCGCAGGCGGCCGCCACCAGGGCGAAAGCAAGCAGGACTGCGGCCAGCACCCTCCAGTTGGACTTGGTACTCATGGTGTGATCCTCCTTCGCGGCTCGAGCACGCGTCTGTGTGTTGATAGTCGGATACTACATATGTTGGCAAGTTTGCGCTTGGAGCAATAGTTATATTGCGCGGCAATGACTCTGCCACGGATTCGGTGCCGAACCGGGCCAGCAGCCTGCGCTTCCTAGGCATGCGCGACGCCCGCGGCCTAGAACCCCACGGCATCGCCGCATACGATCATGATGCCGTGGTGGACTTGGACGACACAGACCGGGCCTTGATCGACAGCCTGGTGGCCGACGGTCGGGCCAGCTACGCAGCCCTGGCCCGGCGTATCGGCATGTCGCAGGCGGCGGTGAAGGCCCGAGTCATCCGGCTGATCGACAGCGGCGTCATCCACATTCTTGGGCGCATCGACCCCCGCGCCCTCGGATACGGCGAGTTCGCCTACTGCCTGATCGATGTGCAGGGTCCGGTCGCGCCGGCCGCTCGGCGGCTGGCCGAGATGGACGAAGCCGCCTTCGTGCTGATCCTCGCCGGCACCCGCGGCCTGTTCGTGGAGTTCCGGGCCGCAGATGCCCAGCACCTGAGCGCCGCCATCGAACAGGCCCGGCGCAACCCCCAAGTGCGGGGCATCGACGCCTGCTCACTGGTGGCCTACGTCAAGCAGGACTGGTCGCAGACGAGCCGCGACCCGGTCCGGCTCGGCGCCCGCCGTCGGGCTGTCGACGCCACCGACATCAAGCTCCTCGAGCGCTTGGCCGCCAACGGCCGGGCCACTTTCGCGGAGATGGCCGACGCGGCCGGCATGTCCCACGCGGCCACCCGGGAGCGGGTGCTGGCCCTCATAGCTGCGGGGGTGGTGAACGTCCAGACCATCGTGAGCCCCGGTGTGCTCGGGGTGCAGGGCTACGCCGGCCTCATGATCGAGGTCGACGGCCCGGCAGCGCCGGCCGCCGAGACCATCGCGGCCATGGCCGACATCACCCTGGTGGCGGTGGTGCTGGGCCGCTTCGACGTGATCGCCGAGGCCAGCTACACCGACGAGGCCCACCTGGCCGAGCTGCTCGACCGGGTCCGGGCTGTCGACGGCGTGCGCCAGGTGGAGGCCTTCGTGTACCTGGTGGAAGTCAAGGAGTCGATGACCGCCGGCCTCGCCCAAGCCCCGCAACCCGCCGGTTAGGGGGGCGCGACCCGCGGGTTAGGGCAGGACTCCGCCGTCGATGGGGATCAGGGCGCCGTTGATGTAGGAGGCGGCCGGCGAGGCCAGGAACACCACCAGCTGGGCCACCTCATCGGCGGTGCCCCACCGGCCCAGCGGCACCTCCGAGGCCAGCATCTCGCCGGCGGCGTCGTCGGTCACGCCGGCCAGGTCGGCCACCAGTCTGCGGTTGGCCACCGCCATCTGGGTGTCGATGGGGCCGGGGCACACGCCCACACAGCGGATCCCGTCGGGGCCGTGCTCTTTGGCGATGAGCTTGGTCATGGCCACCAGACCGAACTTGGTGACGTTGTAGGCCCCGTAGCCGGGATCCGACACCAACCCGCCGATCGACACGTTGTTGATGATCACCCCCCGGCCCGCAGCGGTCATCGGGGGTAGCGCCAGCAGCGCCATCCGCCGCGAGCCCATGACGTTGACCTGCCACGAAAGGTTCCACTGCTCCTCGGTCAGGTCGACGAAGCGGCCCACCCCGGTGGTGGCCCCCGCGTTGTTGAACAGTATGTCCAGCGACCCCAACTCCCCCACGGTGCGCTCGACCACGGCGGCAGCCTGGGCCTGCTCGGTCACGTCCAGCGGAGCGGCAAAGCTCCTGACCCCATACCGGTCGCGCAACTCCGCGGCCAGCGCCTCCAACGCGACCAGATCGTCGCCCAAGCCGTGAGTCTCATCCTGGCGCAGTTCGGGACGGTCGCGGGCCAAGTCGGTGACCACCACGTCGGCACCGGCCTCAGCCAGCCGCCGCGCCGTGGCCGCGCCCATCCCGCCGGCGCGACCGGCCCCAGTCACCAGCGCAACCCGCCCATCCAGCGCTCCCTTCACGGCGCGGCCTCGCCCTCGGAGGGATCGGGCAAGTCGGCGGCCAGGCGGGCCATTACCTCGTGGCTGTAGCCGAGGGGGATGCCGTCGTGACAGCCGACCAGGGAGCCGGTCAGGGTTGCGCTGGCGTCGCTGACCAGGAAATGGAACACCGGCGCCAGCTCCTGCGCCCTGCGGTAAACGCCGTTGGCGGTCATGCGCCTGATCAGCTCCAGGTCGGGCGCCGACTCCGACGACATCTCACTCTCGACGAGGCCGGGCAGCACCGCATTGACCCGGACATGGCGGGGTCCCAGCTCCAGGGCCCACACCCGCACCAAATGATCGAGGGCGGCCTTGGAGGCGGCGTAGGCGGCCATGCCCGGCGCCGCCACCGAGCCGGCCGGCGAGCTGGTAACGATGACCGAGCCCCCGTCGCGCACCAAGCCGATCCCGTGGCGGAGGGTTCGTACCACTCCCAGCGTGTTGACGTCGATCACCCGCTCGAACACATCCATGTTCAGGTCTTCAACCTCGCCGTGGTGCTCGTCGATGCCGGCGTTGAGGATCAGCGCGTCGAGCGTTTGGAAGTGTCCGGCCACTGCTTCGAACCCCTCGGCCACCGACGACTCGTCGGCGACATCCATGGGCACGAACGCGGCCCCGATTCCGGCTGCAATGTCGCGGCCCTCGGCGCGGCGCCCAGAGATCAGCACCCTGGCGCCGCAGTCGACTAGGTGGGCCGCTACCGCCAGGCCGATTCCCGCCGTTCCCCCGGTGACAACCACAGTGCTTCCGCTCACGTCGAAGGTCGCGGCCGTGGCCTCACGGGCTGTGTCTGTGGTGCTCATGGCCGCAGCTTAGAGGCCAGCGGGTGGGCGAAGATCACTGGCCACCACCCCCGCGAGCTGTGGTCGGTAATCGAAACTCACACTGCCATAAGGGTTCAGATATGGAATCACAGGCGTACGGCGTGATACACAAGCGTTTCCTACCCTAGAGTGTCGCCGATGGCGGAGCACAGAGGCCTCGGCCCGAGCGGCCGGCTAGTAGGAGCATGAGGATGCGGCAGATCCTGGATCCGACGGGAGAGCTGGTGGGGCCGGTCCCTGATCTCGATGACGGCCAGCTGGTCGAGATGCTCCGCCTGCTTCTCACCACCCGGATGGCAGACGAGAAGCTCCTCAACCTCCAGCGCCAGGGCCGCATGCCGGCCTACTACCAAGTGAGCGGCCAGGAGGCCCATGCAGGCGCGGCGCTGGCCCTGCGCGAGACCGACTGGCTCTTCACCGCCTACCGGGAGCTGGGCATGTGGCTGGCCCGGGGCATGAGCCCCATGGCCGCGCTGGGGATGTGGATGGGCGTGCCCGACGACGACGATCTCTGGGACGTCAACCGCTACCGGGTCACCAAGCTCAACGCCACCATCGGCACCCATCTGCCCCACGCGGTGGGCTTCGGGTACGCCGAGCGGCTTCAGGGCCGAGACACGGTGGCCATGGTGGTGTTCGGCGACGGGGCCACCTCGGAGTCCGACTTCCACGCGGCCATGAACTTCGCCGGCGTGTGGAACACCCCCACCGTGTTCCTGTGCCAGAACAACCAGGTGGCCCAGTCCACCACCATCGACAAGCAGACCGCGGCGGCCACTCTGGCCGTCAAGGCCGAGGGGTACGGATTCGCCGGGAAGCTGGTGGACGGCATGGACCCGCTGGCCATGTACCAGACCGCCCGCGAGGCGGTCGAGCGGGCCGCCGCGGGCGAGGGTCCGACCCTCATAGAGATGCTCACCTACCGGTTCGCCCCCCACTCCACCTACGACGGGACCCCGGTGTACCGCACCACCGACGAGGAGGCCCGGTGGCGCGAGCGGGATCCGATCACCCGGATGCGGACCCTGCTGGTGAACAAGGGCCTGTGGGCGCCCGACCAGGAAGACGCCATGCGGGCTCGGGTCTCGGCCGACCTGGAGACCTTCGTCGAGGAACTCGAGGCCCGGCCTGCGGTGGGCCGCGACTACTCGCCCCGGCAGCTGTTCGCCCGGACGCCGGATTCGCTCGCCGAGCAGCTGCACCGCGAGCAGCACGACACCGGCGAGCCCGCCGCCGCACTGGGCGCAGACGAGCGGTGGGCGGTCGAGCCCGACCCGGCGCCCACCGGCGAGACCCGGCGGCTCGACATGACCGAGGCCCTCAAGCTGACCCTGCACTCGGCCTTCGAGCGGGATTCGTCGCTGGTGATCCTGGGAGAGGATGTGGCTGTGGAGGGCGGGGTGTTCCGCATCACCGAGGGCATGCTCGAGCGCTTCGGCGCCGACCGGGTGATCGACACCCCGCTGTGCGAGACCGGCATCATGGGCGCCGCGGTGGGCATGGCCATGGCCGGGCTGAGGCCGGTGGCCGAGATCGAGTTCGCCGGCTTCATGTACCCGGCCTTCGATCAGCTCATCGGCCATGCGGCCCGCATCCGCTGGCGCTACCGGGGCCGTCTGACCGCGCCGGTGGTGGCCCGGCTGCCGGTGGGCACCAACCTCGACAACCTCGAGTTCCACACCGACTCCCCCGAGTCGTTCCTCGCCCACGCCCCCGGCCTGGTGGTGGTGTATCCCTCCAACCCCTACGACGCCAAGGGCCTGATGGAGTCGGCGCTGTGCAGCGACGACCCGGTGGTGTTCCTGGAGCCCATCTCGCTGTACCGGGGCCTCAAGCAGGACGTGCCGGTCGAGCCCTACCAGATCGGATTCGGGCGGGCCCGGGTGTTGCGCGACGGCACCGACGTGACGGTGGTGTCGTGGGGTCCGCCGGTGCGTCGGGCGCTGGAGGCCGCCGAGGCGCTGGCCGCAGACGGCGTGTCGGCGGAGGTGATCGACCTGCGGACCCTGTATCCGTGGGATCGGGAGACCGTGCTGCACAGCGTGGAGCGCACGGGACGGCTGGTGGTGGCCCATGAGGCCCACACCACCGGCGGTTTCGGGGCCGAGATTCTGGCCGCGGTCAGCGAGCACGGCCTCTATTCGCTGGAGGCGCCGCCGGTGAGGGTGGCCCACATGGACGTGTTCTGGGGTCCGGCCCAGCTTGAGCGCTACTCCATGATCACCGCCGACCGCATAGCCGCCGGAATCCGCCGAGCCCTCGCCGACTGACGATGGCGCGCGCTTTCAGGCTGCCGGCGGTGGGCGACACCATGGTCGAGGGCGAGATCGTGGAGTGGCTGGTCGGCGTGGGCGACACCGTCGAGCTCGACCAGGCCATCTGCTCGGTCGAGACCGACAAGTCGGTGGTGGAGATGACCACCCCCTACCGGGGCACGGTGCTGGCCCTGGGCGGCGAGCCCGGCGATGTGATCGCGGTGGGGGCGACCCTCATCGTGGTTGGAGAGCCGGGCGAGGAGATTCCAGCCGAAAAAGACACCCCTACGGCTGACGCACAGCCTCCGGCCCGGGCCCAGGATCAGATCGCGACCGCAGATCAGGCCGCGGCGCCCGCCCCGCCGGGACCGGCGGCATCGGAGGGGGCCAAGGCTCTGCCCAAGGCTCGCAAGCTGGCCCGTCAGCGGGGCATCGACCTGGCCACGGTGCCCGGCACCGGCGCCGGCGGAACCATCACCGTCGCCGACATCGAAGCCACCGCGGCCACACCCGCTGCACCGTCAGGCGGAACCCGAAGGCGCGAGCGGCTGTCGACCACCCGCCGCTCCATCGCCCGCCACATGGCGGCATCGATGCAGGTCCCGCAGTTCACGTCGATGGTTGACGCCGACGCCACCAAGCTGCTGGAGGCCCGAGCCGCCGAGCCCGCCGCCACCGGCTCGCGGGTGCCCCTCGACGCCCTGCTGGTGGCGCGGCTGGTACCGGTGCTGCGCGACCACCCGATCATGAGCGCCAGACTCGACGGCGATGAGATCGAGTACTTCGACCACTACGACATCGGCGTGGCCGTCGACACCCCCGACGGCCTGATGGTGCCGGTGGTGCGGTCCGCCGATTCCCTCGCCGTGGCCGACCTGTCAGCCGAGATCCTGCGACTGGCCGCCGCAGCCCGCAACCGCACCGCAACCCCCGACGAGCTCACCGGAGCCACCGCCACCGTCAACAACGTGGGCGCCCTCGGGATTCTGGCCGGCACGCCGATGCTGCCGTCGGGCACCAGCATGATCGCCGCCTTCGGCATGGCCCGCCCGGTAGTGCGATTGATCGGCGGACAGCCGGTCGAGGCGCCGACCATGACCATCTCGGCCACCTTCGACCATCGCATCATCGACGGCGGCGCCAGCGCCCGCTTCCTGGCCCAGCTCAAAGCAGCCATCGAAGCGCCGGCATAGACCGGCGGAGGCGGTTCGCCTCGTGGCAGTCCGGGCCAAGTGGGGGATGTCCCCCGGTTGGGGAGGCCGGGCTCGCTCATAGAGTCCACCGGAACCTCTTCGCCAACCAAGAAACCTCGACAGTTCAGGAGAACCTGTGACTTCCTCCCCCGCCCCGACCCTCACCACAGCCGCCCGCGCCGTGGCCGCCACCAAGATCTACGGCTCCGGCGACACCGAGGTCCGGGCCCTCGACGCCATCGACGTTGACTTCGAGCAGGGCCGCTTCACTGCCATCATGGGCCCGTCGGGGTCGGGCAAGTCCACGCTGATGCACTGCATGGCCGGGCTCGACACCGTCACCTCGGGCCAGGTCATCATCGGCGACACCGACCTCACCTCGCTGTCGGAGAAGGATCTCACCCTGCTGCGCCGCGATCATGTGGGCTTCGTGTTCCAGGCCTACAACCTGGTGCCCACCCTCACCGCCATCGAGAACGTGACCCTGCCCATGGACCTGGCCGGGGCCAAGGGCGACGCCGCCTGGATCGACGAGGTGGTGGGGGCCACCGGGCTCGCCGACCGGGTGAAGCACCGCCCCAGCGAGCTGTCCGGCGGCCAGCAGCAGCGGGTGGCGGTGGCCCGAGCGCTGGCCGGCAAGCCCCAGATAATCTTCGCCGATGAGCCCACCGGCAACGTCGACTCCAACACCGCGGGCGAGATCCTGGGCTTCATGCGCAACGCGGTCACCGAGATGGGCCAGACCATCGTCATGGTCACCCACGACCCGGTGGCCGCCTCCTACGCCGACCGGGTGGTGTTCCTGGTGGACGGCAAGATCGTGGACGAGCTGCTCGAACCCACGCCGGCCACCATCCGGGACCACATGACCCGCCTCGGTGCCTGAGCCCGCGCCCCGCCGGCTCCGCCTCAGCCCGATCCCGAAATAGACGCCGATGCTGCGCCTGGCCCTCAAGTCGGTTCTGGCCCACAAGCTGCGCTTCGCCTTCACCGCGGCGGCCATCGTGGTGGGGGTCGCCTTTGTGGTGGCCGCCTTCGTGACCGCCGACTCGCTGCGCTCCACCTTCGACGACCTCGCAGCCGACATCAACACCGGCAACGACTTCACCGTGCGGGGCACCCTGCCGTTCGGCGATGTGACCGAGGCCACCCCCGCCCCGGTGCCCGAGAGCCTCCTTGACGACATCCGCTCCGTCGAGGGGGTGGACGCGGCCGAGGGCGGCTTCTTCGTGGACGGCGTGGTCCCGGTGGACGGCCAAGGCGAGACGCCCTCCACGCTGGGCGGGCCGATCGCCGGCACCAGCTGGGCCGACGACGAGGCGCTCTCGCAATACTTCCTGATCAGCGGCGCCTGGCCCCGGGGGCTCTCGGAGTTCGCCATGGACGTGGTGACCTTCGCCGACTACGACTTCGAGCTGGGCCGCAGCTACCAGGTGGTCACCCCCACCGGACCCCGCACCTTCACCCTCACCGGCACGATGCAGTTCGGCTTCCCCGAGAACGCTGGCGTGGGTGCGGTGTTCTCGGTGTTCGACACCGCCACCGCCCAGGAGGTGCTGGGCTTCGACGGATTGTTCAACGAGATCGTGGTGAGAGCCGACCCCGGCGCCGACATACCCACGGTCAGGGACCGCATCGCCGCGGTCTTGCCCGCGGGCACCGAGGTGATCACCGCCGACGAGGCGGCCGAGGAGTTCGGCGACGCCTTCGAGACCTTCATCGGGCCGTTCCAGACGTTCCTGCTGGTCTTCGCCTTCATTGTGCTGTTCGTGAGCGCGTTCATCATCTCCAACACCTTCAACATCGTGCTGGGGCAGCGAGTACGCGAGCTCTCGCTGCTGCGGGCGCTGGGCGCCACTCCCCGGCAGGTGCGACGCTCAGTGCTGATCGAGTCGCTGCTGATTGGCCTGGCCGCGTCGGTGATCGGTCTGGGGCTCGGAATGCTGGGCGCGCTGGGACTGGAGGCGTTGTTCGGCGCCTTCGGGGCTTCGCTGCCCGACGGACCTCTGCCGCTGCGGCCCCGAACTGTGGTGTGGGCCTTCGCGGTGGGAGTCGGCTTCACCGTGGTGGCGTCGCTGGTGCCCGCGGTCAAGGCCTCCCGGGTATCGCCGGTGACGGGCCTGCAGGCCGGCGACGATGGCGGCCATTTGCGGCGTTGGCGGCTGGCCGCGGGCGCCGTGCTGGCCGCAGCCGGGCTGGTGCTGATGGGCCGGGGCCTGTTCGCCGACTTCGACTCGACCACCGCGCAGCTGGTGTCGCTGGGCGCGGGCGCGGCGGTGGTGTTCGTGGCGGTGGCTGTGCTCAGCCCGCTGATCGCGGGGCCGGTGGTGGCGGCGTTGGCCCGTCCGCTGCCCCGGCTGTTGCGCACGCCGGGCCGGCTGGCCCGAGACAACGCAGCCCGCAGCCCCCGCCGCACCGCAGCCACCGCAGTGGCGCTCACCATCGGCCTGGCGCTGGTGGCCATGGTGCTGGTGCTGGGCGAGTCGCTGAAGGACACGTTCTCCGACAACCTCACCGACTCGGTGGCGGCCGACTACATCATCAGCGTCGACTCGATCTCGGGGGTGCCCGAGACGGTGGCCACCGACTTGCGCGACGCGGGTGCGGGCACCGTCGTCGGCCTCGACGCCGAGTTGATGCAGATCACCGGAGCGGGCCCGGGCGGCCCGCAGTGGGTGGAGGAGACCTTCGTCACCGTGACCGACTTGGCCGCGGTCACAGCGGTCGCCAACCTCGATCCCGCCGTTGCTGATCCGGGTGCGGCGCTCTGGGTGCACAACGACACCGCCGACGAGCTGGGCCTGGTGGCGGGCGACGAGGTGAGCGTCACCTTCGTCAGCGGCGAGTCGCTCACGGTGGCCGTGGGCGCCACCTTCGCCGAGACGCAGCAGCCGTTCTGGGGCGAATGGCTGCTCGACCGGGAGCTTCATCAGACCACGGCCGGCGCCGACGCCTTCACCGACTGGGTCGCGGTCACCGCCGCCGACTCCGACGCCGACACGTCGCGGGGCCTGATCGCCGACACCCTGGCCGCCTACCCCCAGGCCAACCTGGAGGACCGCCAGCAGTTCCAGCAGAGCGCCGAGTCGGACCTCAACACCGTGCTGGCGCTGGTCAACGTGTTCCTGCTGTTCGCTCTGGTGGTGGCGCTGGTGGGGATCGTCAACACCCTCACCCTGTCGGTGTTCGAGCGCACCCGCGAGATCGGCCTGCTGCGGGCGGTGGGCATGACCCGGCGCCAGCTGCGCCGCACGATCCGCTGGGAGGCCGCCGCCATCGCCCTCTACGGCGCCATCGTGGGCGTGGTGCTGGGGCTGGCCTTCGGGGTGGCCCTTGCCGTTGCCATCCCCGACGAGATCATGGACCGGGTGTCGGTGCCCACCGCGCAGATGGTGGGACTGCTGGCGTTGGCGGTGGCCTTCGGGCTGCTGGCCGCAGTGTTCCCGTCGTACCGGGCGGCGCGCATGAACGTTCTCGACGCCATCGCCGGCGACTAACGGTCGTCGACGATGTTCAAGCTGGCCTGGCGCAACATCGCTCAGCGCAAGATCCGCTTCGCGCTGACCACGCTGCCGGTGGTGCTCGGCGTGGCCTTCGTGGTGGCGGTGTTCACCCTCACCGACAGCCTGCGGGCCACCTTCGGCGACCTGGCCGAGGACGTGACCGCCGGCACCGACCTCACGGTGCGGGCGGCCCAGGAGTTCGGCTCCGACTTCGACCGGCCCACGGTGCCCGACTCGCTGGTGCCGGCTATCGAGTCGGCCGAGGGCGTGTACCGGGTCTATCCGGGGGTGGCCGCGTTCAACGTGGTGATCGTCGACGACGCCGGCGAAGCCATCGTGCCCCAGGGCGCTCCCGCGCTGGGGTTCAACTTCGACGACAGCTCCTTCTTCCTGGTCGAGGGCCGCGAGCCGACCGCCGACGGTGAATTCGCCGCCGACGTAGCCACGGTGGGCGACAACGGACTTCGCATCGGCGGCGTGTACTCCATCAACGGGCCCACCGAGGTGCGGGCCTTCGAGCTGGTCGGCACGTTCAACTTCGGCTCTCCCGACGAGCACAACGGCCTGGGCCAGACCATGACCGCCTTCGAGCTCGACACCGCGCAGCAGTTCCTGGGATTCGACGACGAGGTGCTCGAGGTGGGAGTGGTGGTGGCGCCGGGGGCCAGCCCCGCCACCGTCAAGGCTGATCTGGAGGCCCTGCTCGACGACGACTACGAGGTGATCACCCAGCAGGCCGCCGCCGACGAGCAGCAGGCCGACTTCGACGAGGTTCTCAGCATCTTCAGCACGGTGTTGTCGGTGTTCGCCTTCATCGCGCTGTTCGTGAGCGCGTTCATTATCAACAACGTGTTCCAGATCACCATCGGCCAGCGGGTGCGCGAGCTCGGCCTGTGGCGCTCGATCGGGGCCACGCCCGCACAGCTGGTGAAGTCGGTGCTGGCCGAGTCTGTGCTGGTGGGGGCGCTGGCCACCGCCGCGGGCACGGTGGGCGGCATCGGGCTGAGCCGGCTGCTGATGGTGGTGCTGCGCGCCGGCGGCTTCGAGCTGCCCCAGGGGCCGCTCGACGTGCGGCTGCGCACCATCGCACTAGCCGCCGCAGTGGGGGTGGGCGTGTCGGTGGCCGCGTCGCTGAGCCCGGCTCTGCGGACCCGACGGGTGGCGCCCATCGCCGCGCTGCAGCCCGAGTACCTGCTCGCCTCCACGGGCCTGCGCCGTCGCCTCATCGGCGGCAGCGCCACGCTGGGGGTGGGGGTGGTGCTGGTGGCGCTGGCGCTGTTCGGGGGCTTCGCCACCGCGGTGACGCTGGTGCTGGCCGGAGGGGGCGCCCTGCTGGCCTTCGTGGGCATCAATATCGTGAGCCCGGCCTTCGCCGCCTTCGCGGCCCGGGTGCTGGGCCGGCCGGTGGCTGCGCTGATGCGGGTGCCGGGGCGGCTGGCCCGAGACAACGCAGCCCGCAACCCGAGGCGCACCGCCTCCACCGCGGGCGCGTTGATGATCGGCCTGGCGCTGGTGGCGCTGGCCGCGGTGGTGGGCGCCTCGCTCACCCGGTCGTTCGTGCGCACCCTCGAGAGCAGCGTCGAGGCCGACTATTTCATCACCGGCCGCTCGGGGGGCTTCAACCCCAACGACGGCTTCTCGGTGCAGGTGGTGGACGACTTGGCCGCGCTCGACGAGCTCGACAGCGTGGTCGGGTTCCGTTGGGCTTTCGGCGCGGTGCGGGTGGACGGCTCCACCAAGGATGTGCTGTCAGGCGACATGGACACCATGGACAGCCACTTCGGCGCCGACCTGAGGGCCGGATCCATGGCGGCGGGGGACTCGAGCACGTCGATGGCGCTGCACGTCGATCCGGCCCGCGACCTCGGGGTGACGGCGGGCGACACGCTGGAGATGACGTTCCCCGACAACGAGACCGAGACGCTGACGGTGGCCGCGGTGTACGGCGACGCCCGCATCTACGGCAACTGGGTGATCGACTCAGCGGTGTGGGACCGGCATTTCAACCGCTCCGCCTTCGTGTTCGCCAGCGCCACCGTGGCCGGCCTGTCCGACCAGCCCGACGAGGCGGCCCGCCAGCAGTTGCTGGCTGCCAGCCGCACCGCCATCGACACGGTGCTGGAGACCTACCCGACGGTGCAGGCCGAGAACCGGGCCGAGTTCCGCGAGAGCCAGCAGTCCCAACTCGACTCGCTGCTGGTGGTGATCACCGTGTTCCTGGGCCTCTCGCTGATCATCGCCTTCGCCGGAATCGCCATCACGCTGGCGCTGTCGGTGTTCGAGCGCACCCGCGAGATCGGCCTGCTGCGGGCGGTGGGAATGACTCGCCGCCAGCTGCGCAGGGCGGTGCGCTGGGAGGCCGCCATAGTGGCCACCTTCGGCGCGGTGCTCGGAGTGTGCGTGGGGGTGGTGGCCGGAGTGGCCGCCACGGTGGCTCTGCCGGACTCGTTCGTCAGCGACATCGACATCCCGGTCGCCTCGCTGGCGTTCTATGTGGTCCTCTCCGCGGCCCTGGGCCTGCTAGCAGCAGTGTTCCCGGCCCGCCGAGCCGGAAGAATGAACATCCTAGAAGCCATCTCCCACGAGTAGCCGCCGTCCCCATAGACAGCCGCCACTGCCCGCAGGGTCAGCCGTCAGCCCGCAGGCCCATGGTGCAGACGATGGCAGGTTCGTTGTCGGCGGCGTCGGGGGTGGGGCGCACGCAAAGGCGATCGTCTTTGTGGAGGTCCACCACGAGGGCGGCGAGGTCTTCGGCGCTGCGCTCGCGGACGGCTTTGGCCAGGCGGTGGGTGGCCGATTCGTAGAGCGGCCGTTCGTTGATGGCGTCGTGGGCTGCTGCGAGGTCGGCCTTGGTGAACAGCAGGTTGTCGGCGAGGCTGTCCATACGCTCGTGCAGCCTTCGCCACACTCGGCCCCGGACTCCTTGCAGGGCCCCGGTGGCGCGTCCGGCGGGGGTTCGCAGCGGCCCTCCGAGCGCGGCGGCGGTGAGGTCGTGGTGGTCGTCGAGGCGCGGCACCGACGGGGTGTCGGGTTCGCATTCGGCGAGCCTCAGGGCTTCCTGAGGGGTGACCTGGCGGGCTTGGCCGCCGGGCTCCACGAACGCGAACGCGTCGAGGCCCGCCGCGGTCTGGGTGTGGACCAGCAGTCCGGTGCCGGGATCGTCGTCGGCGGTGTGCTTGGTCGAGTACACGATGTTGGGCAGCGCCGCCGCACGCTGTGCGAGATCAGGATGGTTGTCGCTCGCGTGCCGCCAGATCTCATAGGCCATCGACACCGGGTCGACTTCCTCGGCGCCGGGGCCGGCCAGTCCGTGGGAGGACGACTCGTCGTAGACGCCTGAGATGGTCTGGCGTTCGCTGGGGTCGCCGAAGAACGCCTCGTCGGAGCCGAGCAGTCGGGCGTTCTCGCCCAAGCGCTCGCGGATGCGGCCCCGAAGGTTGATCTCGTCTTCGACGGACTGGGACGGCATCAGCGAGTAGACCAGCACTTCGGGCGAGTTCTGGCCGATGCGGTCCACCCGCCCGGCCCGCTGCACGAGCTTGACGATGGCCCACGGCAGGTCGTAGTTGACGATGATGTGAGCGTCCTGGAGGTTCTGGCCCTCCGAGAGCACGTCGGTGGACACCAGCACCCGCAGTTCGTCGGTCGCGGGGGCGCTGTCGGCGCCGAGGCGGTTGGACCCCGGCGAGAACCGCTGGGCCAGCGCGGTCGGGTTCTCGGAGTCGCCGGTGACCACCCCGACGGCCTCGACGCCGCGGCGCAGCAGTTCCTCCCACACGTAGCGGGCGGTGTCGGCCGCCTCGGTGAAGATGAGCACCTTGTGGTCGGGGTAGCGGTCGGTGAGCAGGCCCTCGAGCGCCGCGATCTTGCCGTCGCGCACGGCGTCCCAGGCACCGAAGCGGTCGAGCATCTCGGTGATGACCTCCGCGTCGTGGCGCAGGTCGTCGGCCAAGTCATTGCCGAACATGCGGCTGGGCGCCCAGCGAATCGACTTGGGGTTCTTGGCCTGCAGTTTGTCGTAGGCCACGGCGGCGGTGTCGGAGTCGGCGTTGAACAGTTCCGCGCCTTCGCCATCCTCGGGATCTTCGTCTGCCTCGGCTGCCCACAGAGCGTTGTCGACTGAACCGATGGGCACAGACAGGCCGCGGTCGAGCGCGTGCGCGGCCACCAGGTTCCGGAGACGATGCCGACGCAGCGTCGCGATGAACGCCGGCCCCGATGACGACAGCCGCTTGAACATCGTCACTCGAGTGAATCCGACCAGGTTGCCTCGGGCCGAGTTCGCCAGGTCGTCCGCCAACTGGCGCTGTGCCGGATCCGACGGCTCGAATCCGGCGTCGATGTAGTCGCCGAGCCGGTAGCGGGGCAGCAGCAGGTCGCGGATCGAGTCGAGCGTGTCGTCGGAGGCCATGGCATGGGCCGGGTCGTCTTCGGTGAGGGTCCGGTCCAGCGGCTTCGCAACCCGCCGCGGGAAGTAGAACCGCTTGCCGGTGCCGAACTCCAGGTAGCGGCGCCCCTCCTCGTCGGCCTGCGCGTAGTTGTCCTCCACGAAGCGGCGGGTCCGGCGCACCAGATACTGCGACATCAGCGCCTGCCAGTCGGCGAGGTGCTCTGAGCGCTTGAAGGCGCCGAGCGTGGAGGTCAGCCCGTTGCAGGCCAGCTCGAAATCGGCGGCGCCGACCTCGGCGATGGCCCGCTGCGGGCGCAGGCCCAGGTCGGTGTCGGGCCGGATGAACAGCGAGAGCTGGGAGGCGAGGTCGCCGAACTGCTTGTTGTAGGGCGTGGCGGTGAGCAGCAGCGTCCTGGACTCGTTCTCGGCGATGTAGCGGCGGAGAACGCCGTGGTCGCGGCGCTTGTCGCTTCGGAGGTTGTGGGCCTCGTCGATGATCACCAGCCGGTAGCGGCGGGCGTCGGGCAGGGTCTTGTGCACCATCGACAGCGACTCGACTTTGCCCCTCACCTCGTAGGTGTGCAGGTACGACTCCCACATCTCGGTGAGGTTCTTGGGGCACACCACCAGCGTCTCGAAGCCCTGCTCCTCCTGCAGCAGTCGGGCCACCGCGGTGCCGACGAGGGTCTTGCCCAGCCCGACCACGTCGCCGATCATGGCCCCGCCCTTCTGCATCACGATCCGGGCCGCGATCTTCACCGCCGCGGCCTGGAAGTCCAGCAGTTCGCCCTGCATCGAGGCGGGCAGGCCGTACTCGATCAGTCCCTCGCGGGCCTCTTTGCTCAGGTGGTAGGCCATCTTCAGATACACGAGGTACGGGTCGAGCTGATCCTCCGAGGCCCACGACTCCTGCAGCGACTCGGCCAGCTCGGGCATGGCGTCGACGGTGAAGGGGGCGTTCCAGCGGTCCTCGAACCAGCGGTGCAGCTTGTCGGTGGCGTCGCCGTCGACCACGTCGACGTTCAGTTCGCCCTGCTCGCGCAGTCCGGCCACCGTCAAGTTGGACGACCCGACGTAGCCGACTCTGGGGGCGGCGGTGTCGTCGCGGTGGCAGAGGTAGAGCTTGGCGTGGAGCCGGTGAGCGGTGTGCACCCGCACCTGCACGTCGCCGGAGGTGATCTGGCGAAGCAGCGCCCGAAGCGCGGTCTCGTCGCCCTCGGTGGGCAGGCCGATCTGCAGTTGGCTGCGATATTCGGTGACCGTCTCATCCTTCAACCGGGCCGCGGTGCGGTTGTCGGTGGGGTCGGGCTCACGCATCCGGGCCAGCCGGCGCATCTCGTCGGTGGGCGCTTCGTGTATCCCGACCAGGATCCGGGCCTTCGGCCCACCGGGCCGCTCCGGCAGCGCGTCCACCGCCTCGGCCAGCAGCTTCCAGCCCCGAAGGTTGAAATAGCCGATAGCCGCATCCAGCCGATACGACGACCCCAGCGTCGCCAGAAGCTCCCGCTCAGTACCAAGCTCAATATTGTCAAGAATCAACGGCACACCGCTACTCCTTGTTGCCGAAGACCATGCGGTCGCGCAGGTTCCCGGCAGCCTCGAACGCGTCCTCGATGCCCCACATCTTGGCCAGAATCCAGTCGGCCCTGTCGGTGATGTGGCGCAGCTTCAACATGTTGTAACGACCCACCTTGACTCCCGCGTTCGTCTGCCAAGCGAGATGCTTGGGCATCTCGCCCTGAAGGGTTGTTGACAGCTCCGATAGAATCACGAGTTCCATGTCACCCGATGTGCGGTTGCACAGCCGTTCGATGTCACCCGGAAACGCTGCAAGCGTGCTGCGGGTGACATCGAACTCGTCGCCATAAGTCATCCACCACAGGTAGGCCCATCGGCCAGCAAGAGCCAGCAAGGCTAGGTCTCGCTGCTGAGCCATTGCGAAGTGGAGGTGCCCTGAGCGCTTACTCTTCGTCGTTGCTGGAACGCCGGTCCGAGGATCGACGGTGGGCGGTTCCGCGGTGAACACGCTCAGGAAGTATTGTGCAACCGTTTTGAAGCCAATGTGCGAACTGGAGCGTTTGGACAAGACTGATGAAGAGACGGGCTGGCAGTTCTGAACGAGGTGATGGAACGCCATCATTACAGCCGGATCTCCGAATGGCCATTGATGAGTCGAGCCGCAACGAAGAGCGGATTCCTGTGGAGTCACATACTCCAGGCTTCCGAATAGCCGATCCCTTGTCTCGGACAACCATCTATTGCATCGAGTCGTCAGCACTTGAGGGGGCGTGGAGGATGATCGCTGTGCAATGACTATGGAGTTTCGGACATCGGCAGACCCAGCGAACAGGAGGTCAGGACGCTTAGCGAACGAGGAGACCCAAATCGTGTCATGCAGCACGGGCATGACTTCACGCAGGCTCTCGAACTTCCAGCTGAAGCAGAGGGAATGCATTACTATCATGGCGAAGCGACCGTGCTCATTCAGTAGGGTTGAAGCTCGCTCCATGCAGACTGCGTAGAGGTCTGGGCACTTCTGGGTCTTGTAGCCGGTCCAGGTGTAGTCGGTTACGAGGCTGGTCTTGATGTAGGGCGGGTTGCCGATCACCACGTCGAAGCCGCCGTTGCGCCACACGCTGGGGAACTCCACGAACCAGTGGAACGGCTGATGTGCGTCGATCCACTTCTCGTAGGAGCAGGTGCCTCGACGGCTGTGCAGCAGTTCGTTGCAGCGGGCTCGGGCCGAGTCGAACTGGGATGCGAGCTGCGCCTTGGTGTCGGCGAGGTCCGCTCCGGCTGCTTCCTGCTGAGCATCGACGAAACCGTCGTAGGCAGCGGCCACCTCTTTCGCCACCGCCTCGATCTCAGCGATCTCGCCTCCCAGGTCGAGGCGGCCCTCCCCGAGGCGCTCGCGGGCGTCGCGGGCGTCGGCGATGCCCACCAGCAGGTTGCCGCACTTGATGTTGAAGTCGAGGTCGGGCAGCGGCTCGAGGTGCTCCACGCTGGCGATCTGTGCAGCGAGCTTCAAGAACAGCCGCAGCTTGGCGATCTCGGGCGCCTCGCGCATCAGGTCGACCCCGAACAGATTGCGCAGACAGATCGTCTTGACGATCCAGTGCTTGGCGCTGTGATGCTCGGCCGCTTCGGCGAGCAAGGCCGGCCCCGGCTTGCCCTCTGCCTCGAGTTCTGAGCCGCGGGCTAGCACTTCCTCGTAGAGCGGCTGCAGCACATCGAGCGCGGCGAACAGGAACGCCCCCGAGCCGACGGTGGGATCGCACACCGTCAGCGAGCGCAGCACCTCGAACGCCTGGTTGCACTCCTGTGCACTGGCGAGCTGGCTCAGGTAGTCGCGCAGCAGCTCCGCCAGATCGAGGTTCTCGGTTATGGCGTCGTTGATGCTCCAGTCACGGCCCGCATCCGACAGCAGCCCGACCTGGCGCACGTAGCGGTCGCGGCGATGCACCACATCGCACCAGCGCTCCCCCGGCAGGGCCAGGTCGTCGCCCGGGTCGGGCAGGTCCACATACTCGGCCGGGTCGCCGCTGCGCCTCTGCCACGGCCAGGGACCCCCCCCCCGGCGGAGACAGCGCGACATCGTCGCCGCGTGCCACCGCCTCGCGGTCGATGCCGTGGCCGAGGCTGTCGCGCATGTAGGCGTCGCCCGAGCCCGCGAGCAGCACCGCCGGATCGTCGAGACCCGCCGCCACGAGCCGGTCGGCCACCGCGGGCAGGATCGACGACTCGGCCATGTAGCCGGTCACGTCGGGCTTGGTGTAGTAGGCGCCCTTCTCCTTCTGGCCGGCGTCGGTGAAGTTGATGTACTGCTCGAATATGTAGCCCAGCACGTCGGGGTTGATCTCTTTGCCGTCGGCGGCCGGCCGCTCGTCGAGATGCCAGCGCCACTCGTCGAAGAAGTCGAACAGCGACTCGAAGGCCTCGTCGAGGATCTTGATGTGGTGGGCCTGCTCCAACTCGTGGGGCTCGAAGATGCCGCCGTTCACATACGGCACCGAGCCGATGATCTCCTTGATGCTGTCCTCGTCGTAGGCGCGCTCACCGGCGGGCCGCCCGAGCCCGGTATGGAACAGCGGCAGCAGGAACCGCTGGAAGAAGGCGTAGAACTCGTCGGCGCCGCAATGCTCGCGCACCATCTCCAGCCGGGTGCGGAGATAGTGCTGGTCGCCGTCCAAGAACCCCTTGCGCTGGATGAAGTAGAGGAACATGAGCCGGTTCAGCAGCACCGACGCATACCAGCGGCGATTCCTGCCCGCCGGTATGCCCTCCACCTTCATCGCGAAGTTCTTGTGGTGCTGCTGGAACTGCCGGTAGAAGGCCTTGGTCACCTTGTCGGCGTTGAACGAGCGGCGCACCCTGGTCAACACCGCGCTGGAGGTCAGCCGGTTCTCCTCCGTGATGCTGAACGACGCCTGGGCGAGCCTCTGAAGCAGCGCGTCGGTGGGGGCGTGCACGCCATACTCGTGATCCACGAGCCGGTATCCGACACCGCTCGGGCGCTGCTCGGGCCACAGCCAAAGATGCCGGTCCGGGGCGGTGAACACCACGAGCTGGTCGCGGCTGAGCCGCTTCAGCTGGCGCACCACCCGATGCTGCTCCGAACGCGCCGGCAGCCGGTCGGGGCAGTCCACCCTCCAAGCGGTGACGCCCCGCTTGTCGGCCACCGGCGCCGGGCGCAGCCGACTCTCGGCCACATCCACCGGCTGGCGCTGCTCGGGATTGTCCCAACCCATCCGGCGAAACAGCGCGTCAAAGTCGCCCCGCTGAAGCAGTCTCGACAACTCCTGATGCTGCACCAAGACACTCCCGCGTCTGCGACGGCGGCTCAGTCTGGCAAACAACTCCACGCCAACCGAAATCGGACCAGCGGCCCCTCCGACGATGCCGCCGCCGCAATCGGGCCCGAGGCTCCCGGTCCCGGTGGGATGCACAGGTACACCAGCCGGGAGGGGTACCGTGCTGAGGATGAGCGAAGTCGAAGTGGGCCACCGCTGGCTGCCGATCACCGACCTGACCGATGCCGACCGCGCCGCGGCCAGCGAGGAGCTGCCCGCGCTGGCCCGAACATGGGATCAAGTCCGCGGCACGCTCGACCCCCGCCAGGTGGACGACTTCAACGAGCGCCTGAAGCGGGAGTGGGCGATCGAGACGGGCGTAATCGAGCGCTTGTACACACTGGACCGCGGCACCACCCGGCTTCTGATCGAGCACGGCATCGACGCCGCCCTCATCGCGAGCGATTCCACCGACCAGGCCCCCGAGCAGGTGGCGGGAATCATCGGGGACCACGCCGAGGTCGTCGACTGGCTGTTCGACGCCGTCACCGAGCTGCGTCCGGTGTCGGTGTCCTTCATCAAGCAGCTCCACCAGTTCATGACCCGCAAGCAGCGCTATGCGCCCGGGATCGACATGTTCGGCAGAAGGCGGGAGGTTGAGCTGAGGCACGGACAGTTCAAAGTCCGGCCCAACAATCCGACGCGTCCCGACGGCAAGGTGCACGAGTACTGCCCGCCCGAGCAAGTCGACTCGGAGATGGACCGCCTGATCGAGATGCACGAGAGGCACACGGCCGCCCGAGAGGCGCCCGATGTGAATGCAGCCTGGCTGCACCACCGATTCGTGCAGATCCATCCGTTCCAGGACGGCAACGGCCGGATCGCCCGAGCAATCGCCTCCCTCGTGCTGATCCGTGCTGGATGGTTCCCGCTGGTCGTGACCCGCTACGACCGGTCCCGCTACATCGACACACTCGACTCTGCAAATGACGGAGACCTGGGGCCGCTCATCCGATTGATCGCCGAACTTCAGCGAGACCGGTTCGTGCAGGCCGTCGGCATCACCGAGGAGATCAGACGCGAGCACCTCCACGTAGGCCAGGTGCTCGACATGATCGGCGACATGTTCAACGTTGAGCCTGGCCCGATTCGGGCCGATCTCGGGCAAGCCATCGCCACCGCCGAGGATGCGTGGCAGCTTTGCAAGAGCCGCTTCGAGGAGCTAGCCGTCCAATTGGGCGAACGTCTGGGCATCTCCGAGGACCGGCGTGTCTGGTGTGACTATGGAACCGATGACGATCCGCGGCGGCGTGCGTGGAATCGTCAACAGGTGTTCAGGACCGCGCGGCATCTTGACTACTTCGCGAACGTGAGGGCCCATCACGAGTGGGTGCGCCTGGCTTTCGACACCGAGAACGGCCGCTCAGAGATTCTGGCGTCCTTCCACGGGATCGGCAAAGATTTCCGCGGGCTTGTCGGAGTGTCCATGTGCTTCTATCGCCGGCAACCTGAGACTCCCGACGAATACGAGGACGTCTACGACCAGACACGAGAGCGATTGCAGGTTGTCGAGTTGGAGCCCATGTGCGACGAAGTCTTCCAGATCAACCATATGGAACCTCCGGAATCAGTTCAGCGCCGCTTCCGGCCGTGGGTCGAACGAACGTTGGTGGTTGCGCTCGACCAGTGGCGGCGTGGCGAGCAACCCGCCAACCACAACGGCCCGGCCCGGCCCGCGGTCTAGGGGCGGTAGAGCATTCCCTTGTAGGCGGGGGTGAAGCCTGCTGCTTCTAGGCGGGCGGCCCAGGGGGTCTCTCGGATGGGGTGGCCGTTGGCTTTGGCTATTTCCAGCTTTCTGAGGCGGCCGTCTTTGACTAGGCCGACTATCGCCTCTATCCAGGTGTCGGTTGACTCTGCCGCGGCGAAGGTTGTCAGGGAGCGGCCGCCTCGCTCGAGTAGCACCGCGGGGGTGCCGTCGGTCATCACTAGGTGGGCGCCTGCGGTTCGGGCCGGGCGGCCTGGCGAATCGGGCCAGGCCAGCGCCGCGCCGTAGGGCTGGGCCGGGTCGGTGGCGGCCAGCACCACCGGTGCCGTGTCGGGCTCGGGCTCTCGTGCGCCTCGCAGGCGGTCGACTGCGCCCGGCAGGGCGAACTGGGCCGCGCCCAGCCCGGCCACGAAGTAGCCGCGGCGGACCTCGCCCCGGTCCTCCAGCGCCTTGAGCACGGGATAAACCCCCGCGAAGCCGCCCTCGGCGCCCTCGCCCAGCGCGGTCTCGCGGGTTACCACGCCGTAGCGGTCGAGCAGTTGGTGGGCTCGGGCCAGCGACGATTCTGTGGCTACGGGCTGGGGGGTCAACAACGGTGCTACCAATGACCAGCGACCCGCGGCCGACGGCGGGCCTGTGGCGCTGAGCCCACCCGGCCGCAGACGGCCCCTTCGGGATCGGCCTGCTGCCGACGGCCGGCGGCCCGGCCCGCCTGACCGCGAGCCTGTACCTCCCGATGCTGAGCCGGCGATGTCCGACCGCGAATCTGCACCACCCCACCTCAAGCCTGCGCCGCCCGAGCCTCCGATGCTCGATCTTGAAGCTGTCCCGACTGGCCGGCGGCCGGCTATGCGGGCTCTCAGGGGGGCTAGGGAGTCGTTGGTGACCTCGCCCGACCAGACCAGATCCCACAGCGCGGCCAGCACCGTCTCGGTGTCGTAGGGCGCCGACGCGGCCTGGGCGGCGGCTACCAGGTCGGGCCAGAACGACGCTCCGGAGTCGCTCAGACGGGTGCGCAGCGCATCGTGGACCGGCCCCTCGCACGGCTCGGCGGCGGGGACGAGCAGGGCGGCCTGATCTCGGAAGGCCAGGCGCACCCGGCCGTCGACCGCGCCCACCGCACCGGCGCCGACCCAGACGATCTCGCCGGAGGTGCAGAGCTGGTCCAAGTCGGCCGGCTTGTAGCTCGCCATCCGGCCGGCCAGCACGTCGGCCTCCAGCACCGACGCCGCCACCGGCGCGCCCTGGAGCTGTGCCACCACGTCGGCCAGGGCGTCCGTCCCCCGGCGGCGGGCGCCGATCCCCTGCCACTGGGGCAGGAACCGGGCCAGCGCCTCGGGCGGCACCGGCTCCACCTCCTGGCGCAGCGCGGCCAGACAGCGGCGGCGGATCCGACGGAGAACCTCGGCATCGCAGAACTCCCGGTCGGCGCCGCCGGGCCGGAACTCGCCCCGCAGCAGCCGGCCCTCGGCCACCAGCGACCCCAGCCGGGCCGCCACCGGCGCCTCGCCCACCCCCAGCCAGCGGGCAACGTCGCGGGCCACGAACGGGCCGTGGGTGCGGGCGTAGCGGACGCACAAATCGCCGAGAGGGTCGTCCACCGGCTCGGTGTCGCAGGCCGCCAGCCCCACCGGCAACGCGGTGCCTACCGCGTCTCGCAGCCGGGCTGCGTCGGCTGCGTCGGCTACCACGTCGCGCCCGGCCAGGCGCACCTCTATGGCCCGGCGCTGCTCCACCAGGGTCCGCAGCCACCCCGACACCCGCTCGTCCGCAGGCGCGGGTCGGGCCACTGCCTCGTCGGAAGGCGACGTCACAGCGCCTGGAGTCGATGATCGCAGAGCCGGGGAAACGGTCCGAGCCGCCACCTCGTCGGGCGTCAGCGGCCCCAGCACCCGCAGCAGGTCGTGGACCTCGTCGGCGTCGCGGGCCTGGCCTCCGGCCACCAGCCGCTGCAGCTCCAGCTCGACGTCGGCGATCACCCCGGCGTCGAGCAGCTCCCGCAGCTCCTCGACGCCCAGCAGGTCGCGCAGCAGGTCGCGATCCAGCGCCAGCGCCGCGGCCCGGCGCTCGGCCAGGGGGGCGTCGCCCTCATACATGTGGACCGCTATCCACGAGAACAGCAGCGACTGGGCGAACGGCGACGCGCCGGCGGTGTCCACCGCCACCACCCGCACCCGGCGGCTGCGCAGATCGGCCATCAGCTCCACCAGGGCGGGCAGGTCGAACACGTCGTTGAGGCACTCGCGGGTGGTCTCCAACAGGATCGGGAACGACGGGTACTTGGCCGCCACCGACAGCAGGTCGGCCGCCCGCTGGCGCTGCTGCCACAGCGGTGTGCGCTGGTCGGGCCGCCGTCGGGGCAGCAGCAGCGCCCGGGCCGCGCACTCCCGGAACCGGGAGGCGAACATCGAAGTCTCCGGCAGCCGGCCCGCCACCAGATCGCGAACCTCGTCGGGATCGAACAACAGGTCGTCCACCGGCAGCTCGTCGACCGCCTCGGGCAAGCGCATCACGATGCCGTCGTCGCCCCACATCAAGTCCACGTCCACCCCCCAGACCTCGCTCAGACGGGCCTGCAGCGCCACCCCCCAGGGGGCGTGAACCTGGGCGCCGAACGGGGTGAGCACGCACACCCGCCAGTCGCCGATCTCGTCGCGGAACCGCTCCACCACCACGGTGCGATCATCTGGCACCGCGCCGGTGGCCTCGGCCTGGTCGTCGAGGTAGGCGAGCAGATTGGCCGAGGCGGTCTCATCGAGGCCGCAGCGCTCGCGCAGCCGAGCCTCGGCGGTGGCAGCGCCGCCGGAGCGCAGCTCCCGCACCAGGGCGCCCACCGCCCGGCCCAGCTCGATGGGCCGGCCCGGCCCGTCGCCGTGCCAGAACGGCATCTTGCCCAGCTCGCCCGGCGCGGGGGTCACCACCACCCGCTCGAAGGTGATGTCGGTGATGCGCCAGGTGCTCGCCCCCAGCAGGAACGTCTCGCCCACCCGGCTCTCGTACACCATCTCCTCGTCGAGCTCGCCCACCCTGGTGCCGTCGGGCAGGAACACGCCGAACAGTCCCCTATCGGGGATGGTGCCCGCGTTGGTGACCGCCAGCCGCTGGGATCCGGCCCGGCCCCGCAGCACGCCGCTCGCCCGGTCCCACACCACCCGGGGCCTCAGCTCGGAGAACTCCTCGGCCGGGTAGGTGCCCGACAGCAGCTCGAGCACGCTGTGCAGCACCTCGTCGGACAGCTCGGCGAAGCTCGCGGCGCGGCGCAGCACCGCGGCCAGCCGCTCCAGGGGCCAGTCGTCCATGGCGCACATGGCCACGATCTGCTGGGCGGCCACATCGAGCGGGTTGCGCAGGTAGCGGGTGTGCTCCACCTCGCCGGCGTGCATGCGCTCCACCACCGCAGCCGCCTCCAGCAGGTCGGCGCGGTGCTTGGGGAAGATGCGGCCCCGGCTGGGCTCGCCGACGCGGTGCCCGGCCCGCCCGATCCGCTGCAACCCCGAGGCCACCGACCCCGGCGAGGCCACCTGCACCACGAGATCCACCGCGCCCATGTCGATGCCGAGCTCCAGCGTGGAGGTGGCCACCAGACCCCGCAGGTCGCCCCGCTTCAGCTCGTCCTCGATGAGCAGGCGCCGGGGCCGCGACAGCGAGCCGTGGTGGGCTTTGACCAGCTCGACCCCTTCGGCCGGCCCGACCCCGGCCTGCTCGACGCCCAGCGCCACCGGCGGCGCCGCTCGCAGCACACCCTCCACCGACTCGGCCACACGCCGCGGCCCGTCCGTCCCCGACGATCTCGGATCGACCGGGTGCGGCCCGTCGGCTCCAGAGCCCTCCTGAGCTTCGGCCTCTAGGTGCAGTTCGTTGAGTCGGGCGGCGAGGCGCTCGGCCAGCCGCCGGGCGTTGGCGAAGATCAGCGTGGACCGGTGCGACTGCACTAGATCGAGCAGGCGAGGATGGATGGCGGGCCAGATGCTGCGCCGCTGCGGCCCGGCCGCCGCGCCCGCCGATGCCGGCGGCTCGACCGTCTCGCCCAGCGAGGCCATGTCGGCCACCGGCACCACCACCTCCACGTCGAGCTCCTTGCGGGCGCCGGCGTCCACCACGGCGACGGGGCGAGGCGCCGGCGAGCCGTCGGGACCGGCCTCGAAGCCGCCCAGGAAGCGGGCGATCTCGTCGAGGGGCCGCTGGGTGGCCGACAATGCGATGCGCTGCGGCGAGTGCTCGCACAGCTCCTCGAGTCGCTCCAGCGACACAATCAGATGGGCGCCCCGCTTGCCGGCGGCCACCGCATGGATCTCGTCGATGATCACATGGCGCACCCCGGTGAGAGTCTCCCGGGCCCGGCTGGTGAGCATCAAGAACAGCGACTCGGGGGTGGTGATCAGAATGTGGGGCGGGTGCCGCACCAGCTTGCGGCGCTCATCGGCCGAAGTGTCGCCGGTGCGCACCCCCACGTCGGGAACCGGCACCGCCGAACCGAGCCGCTCAGCGGCCAAGCGGATCCCGTGCAGCGGCGCTCGCAGGTTCTTCTCCACGTCCACCGCCAGCGCCCGCAGCGGTGACACGTACAGCACCTGGGTGTCGCCGGCGAGCGGGGCACCGCCGGTGGGCGGGGCGCCGTCGGCGGACATGAGCCGGTCGATGGCCCACAGGAAGGCGGCCAGGGTCTTGCCGGTGCCGGTGGGAGCGCACACCAGCGTGTGGCGGCCTGCCGCGATCGGGGGCCAGCCCTCGACCTGGGGTGCGGTCGGGGCGCTGAACGCGGCCGTGAACCAGGCCCGGGTCGGCGCCGAGAACGCCGCCAGCGGATCGGTGTCGGCTGCCACGGCGCCACCGTAGCCAGCATCGCCGCACCGGGGCGGCAGCGACACGACCGCTGGCAGTTCAGCTGCCGGTGCCGGCTGCAGAGGGCGCGCAAAAGGGTGAGAGCCAGTCGCGTCGCAGCGGGGCCATTCCCGCTCTTGTTCGCTGCGCTCACGGGTCGCCCAAACCCCGGCAACACTGCCCACGGCCTCGCCCGTTTGGGCCGGAATCGCTCACCGTTCGCTCGGCCTCTTGGGTGAGCGCCGGCACCGCTGCCTTCGCGTCGACGATCTCAGAGCTGGGCGGCGCTTGACGGCGGGGCGCTAGCCATGAACGCGCCCTTGCTCTAGGGTGGCGGCCATGACCTCGACTGCGGCCGAGTCGACCGCTTACGAGTCGCCCGAGTGGCATCCGGCCTTCGAGGAGTACTGCGAGACCATCTTCGAGCTGGCCGAGGACGACCTCGACGTGATCCAGGCCCGCATCGCCGACCGCCTGGAGATCTCCCGCCCCGCAGTGTCGGAGATGATCCGGCGGATGCAGGCCGAGGGCCTCGTCGAGGAGGGCCGCGGCACCATCGAGCTCACCGCCAAGGGGCACTCACTGGCCGAGACGGTGGTGCGCCGCCACCGCCTAGCCGAGTGCTTCCTCACCGAGATCCTGGGGCTGTCGTGGGCCGAGGCCCACCAGGAGGCGGGCAAGTGGGAGCACATCATCTCCCCGTCGGTCGAGAAGGCCATGACCCGGGTGCTCGAGGAGCCCACCACCTGCCCCCACGGCAACCCCATCCCCGGCTCGGCCTACGAGGCCCCCGACATGGTCGCCCTCGACACCCTCGATGTGGGCCGCCGGTTCACGGTGCAGCGCATCCCCGAGGAGCTGGAGTTCCAGCCCGGAATGCTCGAGTTCCTGGAGGAGGCCAAGGTGACGCCGGGCTCGGCGGGCACGGTCACGGCCCGCTCACCCGACGGCACGTTCACCCTCGACGTCGAGGGCGGAGCGGTGGGCCTCAGCGACTACGCCACGTCGCGCATCCTCGTCTCAGCGGCCGACTGACCTCGCCCAGCCACGGCGATCCGCTCGCTCTCAGGCAACCGCGACGCGGCCGGGCCGCGCGTTTGGGCGCGCCCGTTCGCGCGTGTTACTTTGCCGGGATCGAATGAGCGCATGAGCCGTCGCGGGCTCACCGTCGACGGCTGTGTGCCGAACAGGGGGACCAAATGACCGCCAACCAATTCTCCAGACGTACATTCCTGGGGGGAACCGCCGCCGGCGCCGGGCTGCTGCTGGGCGGCAGCAGCCTCATCAGCGCCTGCTCGAGCTCCGATCCGGTGCCCGCCGCCCCGCTGACCGCGGCGAACTTCCACCTGAGCTGGTTCGACTCGGTGCAATTCGGCGGCTCCTACCTGGCCGACGCCAACGGCCACTACGCCGCCAACGGCCTCGACGTGACGCTGGTGCCGGGCGGACCGGGCGTGTCGCCCGACACCTCGGTCATCGCGGGCCAGTCGATCATGGGCATATCGGCCGCCAACTTCGCGGGCCAGGCCTGGGCCGACGGCGCGCCGCTCAAGGTCGTGGGCGTGGCCATGCAGCGCAACCCCTTCGTGATCGCCTCGCTGACCAGCAACCCGGTCAACGAGCCCAAGGATCTGGAGGGCCGCAAGCTCGGCATGGCTTTCAACAACCAGCTCGACCTCGAGCTGCTGTCGTCGCTCAACGGGGTCGACGTCAACGCCATCGAGGTCATCCAGGCCGACTACGACCCGGCCCCGCTGGTCAACGGCGAGGTGGACTGCCTGCTGTGCTGGCTGGTCGACCTGCCGGTGGCCATGACCGTGGCCGGGATCGACAACACCACCATGCTGTTCGCCGACTTCGGCTACGCGGTCCACAGCCAGACCTACATCGTCACCGAGGAGACCCTGGCCACCAACCGCGAGACGGTGAAGTCGCTGTTGCGGGGCGAGATCCTGGGCTGGCAGGACCACAAGGCCGACCCCGACACGGCCGCGCAGGTGACCGTAGACCGGTTCCCCGACGCGGGCATGGACCTCGAGACCGAGACGATCAAGGCCCACGAGTTCACCAAGCTGATGTTCAGCGACGTGACCGACGCCAGCGGCTTCCTGTGGTGGACCGACCAGTCCGTGGCCGACAACATCCGGGTCCTCAAGGCGCTCGGCGTGAACGTCAGCGAGGACTTCTGGGACCGCTCGCTGCTCGCCGAGATCTACGCCGACGGTCCCGTCCTGTCGTGACGTAGCGTTCGCCGCAGAGTCGCAACCATCTCTAGACCACTCGGGTGATGGACCGGCGAGGCGCGCCGGTTGATGTCGTCGGGGTCGGGCGCACCTTCGCCCTGGGCGACGGCGAGGTTGTCGCGCTGCGCGGCTTCGACATGCATGTGCCCGCGGGCGGCTTCACTGCGCTGATCGGGCCGTCGGGCTGCGGCAAGTCCACCGCGCTGCGCCTGGTGGCCGGGCTGGACACCCCCGACGAGGGCACCATCGACTCCGGCGGCTCGTCGCCCGACGAGATGCGCCGGGGCCAGCGCATCGGGGTGGCTTTCCAGGATCCGTCGCTGCTGCCGTGGCGGACGGTCTCGACCAATATCCGGCTGGCGCTGGAGCTGGTCGGCCGGCGCCACGACACCAAGGCGGTCGACGAGCTGGTCGAACTGGTCGGCTTGCAGGAATTCGAGAAGGCCCGGCCCTCGCAGCTTTCGGGCGGCATGCGCCAGCGGGTGGCCATCGCCCGGTCGCTGGTCACCGACCCGGACCTGCTGCTGCTCGACGAGCCCTTCGGCGCCCTCGACGCCTTGACCCGCCAGCAGCTCAACGACGAGCTTCAGCGGATCTGGACGGCGCGGGGCACCACCACCATCCTGGTCACCCACTCCATCCCCGAGGCGGTGTATGTGGCCGACGAGGTGCTGGTCATGTCGCCCCGGCCGGGCCGGGTGGTGGCCCGCCACACCATCGGCTTCGAGCGGCCCCGCACCCGGGAGCTGCTGCTCACCGACCGGTTCCACGCCGAGGTGGAGGCGGTCTCAGCCAGCCTGCACCGCTCCGAGGGACAAGTCGTGCAACTCGACACGGACGGCTCCGACGGACAGGTCGCACAACTCGACACGGACCCCGGTTGAGCGCCGCTGCCGACACCGCGGCCGCCGCGCCGACCCGCCCGGCCACCGGCAGCCGGCTCGACCGGGTGCCGCCCCGCGTGCTGAGCACGGCGGTCGGGATCGGGGTGCTGTTGCTGTGGGAGCTGCTGGCCCGCACGGTGTACGCGGGCTCGTACCGGCTGTCGCCGCCCACCGCGGTGGTGGCGGAGTTCTTCGAGTTCCGAGGCCTCTATCTGCGCAATCTGTGGCACTCGACCAAGACGGCGGCCTGGGGGTTCCTGTGGGGGAACCTGGCCGCCACGGCGCTGGCGGTGACGTCGACGCTGGTGCCGTGGCTGCGGCGCAGCATCGGCGCGGTGGTGCTGACCGTCTTCTGCCTGCCGTTCATCGCGATAGCCCCGATCCTGCGGCTGATCACCGGACCGGGCAACGCCACCCCCATCGCGCTGTCGGCGCTGGCCGTGGTGTTCACCACCTACGTGGCCGCGCTGTTGGGCTTCGACCTGGCGCCGGGCAGCGCCCTCGACGTGATCCGCTCCTACGGCCGGGGGCGGCTGACGGCCTTCCGCAACGTCCGGGTCCGGGCGTCGGTCCCGGCGCTGTTCGCCGGGTTGCAGATCGCCGCGCCGGCCGCCTTCCTCGGCGCGGTGGTGGGCGAGTTCACCGGCGCGCACCGGGGCCTGGGGATTCTCACGGTCAGGGCCCTGGGGGCGCTGCAGACCGACCGGATCTGGGTGATCGCGGTGCTGTCCACCATCGTGGCCACCGGCGGATACCTGGCCATCGGAGCATTGGGCCGGTTCCTGTGCCCTTGGTCGCCCGCGTTGGACGTGGGCGCGGTGCCGGTGGCCCGCACCGAGCCCGGCCTGCTCAACCGGCTGGGCGGGCTGGCGGCCCCCATCGCGGTGGTGTTCGTGTTCTGGTACGCGTTCTTGTGGGTGTTCGGGATCGAGCCGTTCTTCGCCAAGACGCCCTTCGACGTGTGGGCCGAGATGTTCTCGGTCCCCGAGGCGGCCGAGACCCGCTCGATCATCTTCGGAGCGCTGGGCACCACGCTGTGGACGACTTCGCTGGGCTACGTGGTCGGTCTGGTCGGCGCGCTGGCGACCGCGCTCGTGTTCATCCTGGTCCCGTGGCTGGAGCGGGCCCTCATGCCGATGGCGGTGGCGCTGCGGTCGATCCCGATCATCGTCACCACGCCGGTGATCATCCTGTTCGTGGGGCGGGGCCTGCTGACCACCACCGCCATCGTGGCCGTGATGTCGTTCTTCCCGACGCTGGTCAACTGCTACACGGCCATGACCCGCACACCGGAGGGGATCCTCGACGTGCTCAAGTCCTACGACGCCGCCGCCGCGGCCAACGTGCGCAACGCCTACCTGCCGACGTCGGTGCCGGCGCTGCTGGCCTCGGCCCGCATCGCGGTGCCCACCTCGCTGCTGGGCGCCACCGTGGCCGAGTGGCTGGCCACCGGCGACGGGATCGGGGCGGTGATGGTGACCGCCTTCACCCGCAACGACTTCAAGATCCTGTGGGTGTCGGTGGCGGTGCTTACCATCGTGGCCGTGATCGGCTACTCGCTGGTGGCCGCGTTCGAGCTTCGCACCCTCGAGCGCATGGCACCGGGAATGGCACGATGACCGAGGCCCCCGAGGTAGCGGTCGATTCGGAATCGGCCGCGGTGCTGGCCCGCTACGACGAGCTGGCCACACTGCTGGACACGATGGGCGACCGGCCCCGCTGCGACCCGGACCTGTCGGCCGCGGCCGCGTCGGCCCTGCTGCACGAGGCCCGGCTGCTGGACGCCGGCCGCTTCGAGGAGTGGCTAGGGGGCTGGACCGACGACGCGGTGCTGTGGGTGCCGCTGTCGGCGCCGGCGCATCCCGGCCGAGACCAGTCGCTGCTGCTGGACGACCGGCGCCGGCTGGCCGAGCGGGTCGAATGGCGCCGGGACCCGGCCGCCTGGGGCCAGCAGCCGCCGTCGCTCACCGCTCGGGTGGTCGGTGGGGTCGAGGCCTGGACCGCACCCGGTGGCGGACTGGTGGCTCGGTCGAGCCTGCTGATCGAGGAGCACCGCCACGGCCGCCGCCAACAGCTGGCCGGTTATCAGGTCCACGAACTGATCGGCGATGATCTGCGGCGCCGCACCAAGATCCTCGTCGTGGCCGCCCTCGGCACCGGCGTGCGCAACCCGAGCTTCCTGCTATGACCGGTCAGGCAATCCGAGCCTCGAGCGGTGACCGGTCAAGCAAACCCAAACTGCTGGCTGTGACCGGTCAGGCGCCCCAAGCGGCACGCTATGACAGCTTCGGCAACGGAGAGGGATCGACTTGACCGCCATCGACTACGACCAGTTGGTGCAGCCCCACCGCGTCCACCGCCGCCTCTACACCGACCCGCAGATCTTCACCGCCGAGATGACCCGGGTGTTCGCCGCGTCGTGGTGCTACGTGGGCCACGAGAGCGAGATCCCCGCGGCGGGCGACTACCGCACCACCACGCTGGGTCTGCGGCCGGTGCTGATGACCCGGGGCCGCGACGGCGCGGTGAACGTGCTGCTGAACCGCTGCGCCCACCGGGGGACGGTGGTGGCGGGCGAGGCCCGGGGCTGCGCCAAGCGCTTCGTGTGCCCCTACCACGGCTGGACCTACACACCCGAGGGCCGACTGGTGGCCATCCCCTTCCCCGCCGACCACCCGGCCGAGGACTACGCCGAGCTGTCGCTGGGCCGGCTCGAGGCGGCCGGCTACCGGGGGTTCGTGTTCGCCACCCTCAACGCCGACCCCGAGCCGCTGGAGGCATGGCTGGGCGAGGCCCGCGCGGCGCTAGACACCATCATCGACCGCCATCCCGGCGGAGAGCTGGCACCGATGGGATCGCCGCAGCTCTTGGAGTTCGCCGGCAACTGGAAGCTGTCGTGGGACAACGCGGCCGACGGCCTGCACGCCACCTTCGCCCACCACTCCTACAACACGCTGGGCGAGTTGGTCGACACCGAGACGGTGCTGGCCCGCGACCCGGGCTCCACGCCTATGGTGTCGAAGGCGCTGCGCAACGGCCACATGGTGGTGGACCAGCGTCCCGGCATCCCCCAGGGGCCGTGGGCCACGATGCGCGATGTGCCGTTCCGGGAGCCGCTGGAGTCGAAGCTCACCGATGCCGGCGCCGGCGAACTGCTCGACCTGGCCACCGGCAGCATGCTCAACCTGTCGCTGTTCCCCAACCTGATCTTCGTCGGCAACCAGCTCCTGGTGGTGGAGCCGGTGGCGGTTGACCGCACCCGGCTGCAGCTCTGGCTCACCTCGGCGCCCGGTGCGCCGCCGGAGATCGACCTGCTGCGCCTGCGGGTGGACGAGGACTTCGTGAACTTCGGCACCCCCGACGATCTCGATATGTTCGAGCGGGTGCAGCGGGGCCTGGGGGTGCCGGAGATGGAGTGGATCGACATGAGCCGGGGCCTCCCCGACGATGCGGGCGACGCCGAGGCGGGCACGGTCAGCGGCCCGATCACCTCCGAGGCGCCCCAGCGGCGCTACCTGGCCCACTACGCCCGCCTGATGGCCAACCCGGCGCAGACCCGTGCCCGCTGACACGATGCCGTGTCCCGCCAACGAACGGGGTGGCGAGACCGACCCGGTGCAGACCCGTGCCCGCTGAGTTCGACCCCGCGGCCAGCGCTGAGCGCCGGGCGGCGTTCGCCGAGCGGGGGGCGGTGGTGGTCCCCGGTCTGCTGGACCGAGGCTGGTGCGAGCGGCTGCACGCGGCCATCGAGCGGGGCCAGACCAGCCCCAGCCAGTTCTACGGGGTGCTGTCGCCGCCGGGCGAGCCCAAGGTGGACAGCGACCTGTTCCGCTGGTTCGACGATGCCGACATCGCCGAAGCGACCCAGGCCTCGAACCTGCCCGCGCTGGGCGCGGAGCTGTGCGGCGCCGACGCCGCGGTGCTGATCGAGGACCAGTGGTTCTGCTCGGAGCCCGGCGCGGTGTCGCGCAGCCCCTGGCACCAGGACCACCCCTACTACAACCTCGACCGGCCCTTCGTCACCATCTGGGTGACCCTCGATGACGTGGCCGCCGACGCCGCGCTGCGGGTGGTGGAGGGCTCCCACGCCACCGGCACGACCTACGCGCCGATCGAGTTCTCGTCGTCGATCGACACCATCGGCGGCGCCTCCGAGTTGGCGCCGGTGCCAGACGTGGACGCCGATCCAGAGCGGTTCCCGGTCACCACCTGGGATCTGCAAGCCGGCGATGCGGTGGCCATCGACTCGAGGATGCTGCACGCCACCGGCATCCGCGAGGTGGCCGACCGGCCCTTCCGGCGCCTGTCAGTGCGCTACGCCCACCCCGACACCCGCTACCTCGACCTCGGCGAGCAGGCCGCAGTCTTCTGGAGCAAGCTCCCCCACGGCCTAACCACCGGCGACCAAGTAGCCGGAGAGACCTTCCCCCTCATCGCACCCTGACCGGCCATTGCGTCCATACGGCGCGCGAACAATCTGGCACAGTTGTCCCACAACTTGGCACACATGTCCCATACCCCGCCGCCAAGGCTGTGATCCACACAGCAATCAGGCCGCGCTGCGGCCCGACCAGCCGGGGGAAGACATGACCCACACCAACAACACCACAGCCCGACAGCGGCACCCGCTTGCGCGATGGCTCGCGGCAACAACAACCACCGCGGCGCTGGTCGCCATCCTAGTCCCGTGAACAGTACTCCCTTGAGACGGATCGTGGCGCTCTGTTGGACTGTCGCCGTGCTGGCAGCGCCGAGCTGCTCCCAAGAGGACGACCCCGTCCACACGCCTTCCCAAGCCATGTCCGAGAGCACTGCGGCGCCGGAGCCTGCATCACGCGAGCCAGAGGCACCGCCCATGCACCCCGCAAATGACCCGTTCGTGGGAATGTACGATCATCCCGACGACGCGGCAGGGCCCGACTACTATTGGATCGGCTTCTTGTTGATCGAACCTCCGTGCGCGTTCCTTGTATCACGGACTTACGGGGGATCGCCTGGTGCGTACGACTCGTACTTGGTGCCTGAGGTCCTGACACTGGCAAGGAACACCACTCGATACAACCCCAGCACCAGGTCGATCCAGACCGGCGACCACGAACCAGTGACCGACGGCGATGTAGTGGTCGTCACTCCCGGTGTGGGCCGCGCGAACCGCCACTCCAAGACGTGTCCCGGCCACACGCAGACATCCGCAGATCAAGTCTTCGCAGCCGACGATGCCAAGTACTTGAGCCTCGAAGAACGAGAATACGTCGAGTTGCTGCGGCGCGATGCTGCCGCACTGCTTGCATCGATAGTCCATAGGCGCCCGTGCGCACAGCTCGGCATCTGTCCATCTGTCGCCTCTTTCTAGTGCTCTGGTTGGGGATCTCTCTGACGACCTGCGACCTCTCCCGAGCCATCAGTCGAGCAGGCCCTCTTCGGCGGCTCTGCGGATCGCGTGGGCGCGGTCTGACACGCCGAGGGCCCTCCACAGCTTGGACATCTCACGGTACATCGAACTGCGCGAGTAGCCGAGTTCCTCGGCCAAGTCGACGATCGGCGCGCCCGACGCCACCCGTTGGAGCAGCCGACGCTGGGCATCGTCCAGCGCCCGGGCTGATGGCGCGCCCACATGGCACTGAACGGCTACGGCGGCCTCCTCAAGACGGCAGACACCCGCGCGCGAGCACAGCTCGGCCAAGTGATCGAAACGAACAATCGAAGGGGTGTGATCCTCGATGTCGGACTCCCTCGCGGCCCCGCGATCCAGCAGCTTGGCCGGAGCGGACGCGAGCCACTCCATGATTGCCGCCGCAGCGCAACCCATGTAGCCAGCGACTATTGTCCAGTCCTCGGCGAGCCTCGCCGGGACCGTCTGCTCGGCCATGGTCTCGATGCTGTGGTGGAACAGCGACGCTATGTCACGCTGGTAAGGGGCAGGCAGCGACTTGCCATAGACGCGTACAGCCTCAAGATGGTACGCGCGCTCCCAGAGCCTGTCGTGGGGTCCTTCTCGCACGCCGAAGCGGTGAGCGTCACCAATCGCTCGGGCCAAGCCAGCAATGCGCCCGCACGCCAGATGCACCCGAGCCAGGTCACGACCCTCGGCGGCTTCCGCATCCATCAAGCAGAACCTAACCGACCACGCGCAGCTGTTCGGCGAACGCGAGTGCTGGGGTGTGTTGATGGATCCCTGCGATAGCCCGTCCAAGTACGCCTGGTGCGCCTACTGAGGCATTGACAGCTGACGGATGACCCGACTCTCACCCCCGTCGTCGAATGGCTCGTCTCCCCGCGGTCAGGTGCTGGCGGCGGTTCGGCCTGACTCGTGCTCGGGGAACAGCTCGGCGTAGGCGTCGCCCTCCCGGGTAGGGGTGGGCAGCCAACTTCTCCTCGTCCACCTCCACCCCTAGGCCGGGGCCGGTGGGCGCGGTGATGTGGCCGCCTCCCAGGTCGGTGAGCGCCAGGCCCGGATTGTGGCTGAGCGGAGAGCGGTGGTGGTCCCCGGCCTGCTGGACCGCGGCTGGTGCGAGCGGCTGCACGCGGCCATCGGGCGCGGCCAGGCCAGTCCCAGCCAGTTCTACCGGGTGCTGTCGCCACCGGGCGATCTTCCCCCTCATCGCACCCTGACCGGCTACTGCGAAGTGGTCCTTTAGATTGTCATGATAATCTAAAGTTCATGTTTCAGCGGCTGCTTTCGTTGCCGGAGCCCGGAACCGAGACGTTCTTCCTGTGGGGGCCGCGGCAGGCGGGCAAGAGCACGCTGCTGAGGCAGCGTTACCCCGACGGCGTGTGGGTCGACCTGCTCAAAGCCGACGAGTTCCGCCGGTACGTCGCCCGTCCCGAGTTGCTGCGCGAGGAGCTTGAGGCCACCGGGCCGGACCGGTCCCGGCAGGTGGTGATCGACGAGGTCCAGAAAGTTCCCGCTTTGCTCGACGAGGTGCACTGGCTGATCGAGAACCGCGGGCTGAGCTTCGCGCTGTGCGGGTCGAGCGCGCGCAAGGTGCGCCGCGGCGCCGCCAACCTGCTGGGCGGGCGGGCCCTCCGCCATGAGCTGCGAGGGCTGACGGCCGGAGAGATCGGCGAGGACTTCGACCTCGACCGGGCCCTCAACCACGGCTTCCTGCCCAGGATGTACGAGTCCGGCCGGCCCCGGCGCCTGCTCGACGCCTACATCGCCGACTATCTGCGCGAGGAGGTCGCGGCGGAGGGCTTCGTGCGGAACCTGCCGGCCTTCTCGGACTTCCTCGACACTGCTGCACTGAGCGACGGCGACCCGGTCAACTTCTCGAACATCGCCCGCGAGTGCGGCGTCTCGGGGCCCACGGCCAAGGCGTATTTCGGCATCCTCACCGACACGCTGCTCGCCCGCTGGCTGCCCCGCTGGCAGCGCAGGGCGAAACGCCGCCTTGCGGGGGCGCCCAAGCTCTACTTCGAGGATGTCGGCGTGGTCAACCGCCTGGCCCGCCGAGGCGAGCTGGAGCGCGGCTCGGCCCGGTACGGCAAGGCGTTCGAGAACTGGGTATTCCACGAACTGTCCGCCTTCGTCTCCTACTGCGATCTGGACGAGCAGCTCACCTACTGGCGGCTTCCCAGCGGCATCGAAGTGGACTTCATTGTGGGCGACATGCGGCTGGCGGTCGAGGCAAAAGCCAGCACCAGGATCACCAGCGATCATCTGAGGGGCCTCCGCACGCTGGCGCAGGAGCATCCCGGCACCGTCCGGCGGGTCGTGGTCTGCCTCGAGCGCCACCCCCGCCGCACCGACGACGGCATCGACATCATCGGCGCCACCGACTTCGCCCGGCGCCTCTGGCAGGGAGAGCTGGCGCCTCCCCCTGTTGACCGGTGACCCGACTCTCACCGCCGCGGTCAGGTGCTGGCGGCTGTTCGGCCTGACTCGTGCTCGGGGAACAGCTCGGCGTAGGTGTCTCCCTCCCGGTAGGGGTGGGCGGCCAGCTTCTCCTCGTCCACCTCCACCCCTAGGCCTGGGCCGGTGGGCGCGGTGATGTGGCCGCCTCCCAGGTCGGTTAGCGCCAGGCCCGGATTGTGGCCGAGGTCGGTGATCATGGGCTGGTGGGGGTCGATGTCGTACTCGCACAGCCGCACCCGGGCGGCGGTGGCCCAGTGCAGGTTGGCGGCCAGCCCAACCACCGTCGGTCCGCCCACATGGGGGATCACCTCTATCGAGGACCGGGCTGCGATGTCGGCGATCTCCAGACAGCTCAGGATCCCCCCGGTGAGCGAGGCGTCGGGCTCGAACACCCGGGCCGCGTCGCGCCGGGCCAACTCGGCGTACATGCGCGGCGAGTAGACCCGCTCCCCCACCGCCACCCGGATCGGCGAGTTGCGCTGGAGCCGCTCGAGGCCCTCGATCTGGTACTGGGGGACCGGCTCCTCGAAGAAGTGGATGCGGTGGGGGGCGATCCGGCGGCTCAGCTCGATGGCCGAGTCGGGATCGTGGAACCAGTACGAGTCGACGCCCATCAACAGGTCGGGACCGATGTGGCCGCGCACCGTGGCCACCGCCTCGGCGTCGCCGTCGATGGTCCGGCCCAGCCGCACCTTCACCCCGGCGAATCCCAGGTCGATGCACTGATCGAAGTAGTGGGCGTGCCACTGCGGGCTCTGCTCGAACATGGTGGTGCCGGTGCCGTACAGCGGGATCGGGTAGGCGCTGCCTCCCAGCAGCCGGTGGACGGGGGCGCCGAGAGCCTTGCCCGCGATGTCCCACAGGGCGATCTCCACCGCCCCGACGGTCTGGCTCGACAGGCCCTCCCAGCCGAGGTAGCCGTCGAGTGCCACCCGCAGGTCGGCCACCCGGTCGCGGATGGCCAGCGGGTCGCGGCCCTCCAAGTGCCGGGCGCACACATCGTCCACCGCGGCCCGAAACACCGTCGGGTACGAGTGCCCCCAGTTGGTGGACGACTCGCCCCAGCCGACGGTTCCGTCGTCGGTCTCGACTCGCACCAGCGCGAAGCTGCGCTCCATGTCGGGGTCGATCTTGCGGTAGCCGGCCAGCACGGCCCGCACGCTCTCGATTCTCATGGCTCGCCCCTTCGTGTCGGTCGGCGATCAGTGCTCAGGGCGCACCCATTCGAGGTCAGCACGCTCTCAATTCTCATGCTGCACGTCCTCCCGTGTTGGTCGGCTGTCAATGCTCATGACGCTCCCTCCATCGCTTCCAAGTCGTGCCACAGGTCGTCGGGGACCGGGGCGCCCAGGTGGGCCAGGTTCTCGTCCACCTCGGACGGGGCGGCCATCCCGACCACCACGGAGGCGACCCCGGGATTGGTGAGCGGAAAGTTCAGCGCGGCGGCCTGCAGCGAGGTTCCGTGGCGCTCGCAAGCCTTCTCGATGGCCGACGCCCGGGCCACGGTGGCGTCGGTGGCCGGGCCGTAGTCGTACCAGGCGCCCGCCTGGGGCCGGGCCAGCACCCCGCTGTTGAACACGCCCGCGGCGAGGTAGGCCACCCCTCGCTGGGCGCAGGCCTCGATCAACTCGGCGGCCGACCGGTCGAGCAGAGTGTAGCGGCCCGCCACCAGCATGCAGTCGAGATCGACCCGCTCCAGGAAGGCGGCCGCGGTGGCCACCGTGTTGGTGCCCAGCGACACCGCCCCGATCACGCCCTCGTCCCGCAGCGTGGCCAGGGCTCTATAGGTGCCCTCGGTGGCCTCGTCGATGTGGTCGTCGGGGTCGTGGACGTGCACGATGTCGACCCGGTCCACTCCGAGGCGCTCCAGGCTCGACTCCAGCGACCTCCGGGCCGCGTCGTAGCTGAAGTCGAAGCAGACGTCGACGGTCCCGTTGGGCTGAGCGGTCAGCAGCCGGCCGGCCTTGGTGGCGAGGACCGGCCGCTCGCCGCCCGCGGCGGCCAGAGCCCGGCCCAGTCGGCGCTCGGCCTCGCCCAGCCCGTAGAAGGGGGCGGTGTCGAAGAACCGGACGCCGAGTTCCAGGGCCCGCCCGGCGGTCCGCACCGCGGTGTCGGCGTCGTTGCCCCAGAAGATCGAGGCCAGCGGAGCGGTCCCCAGCGCCAGCACCGGCAACCGCAGCCCGGTCCCGACGCCGCGTTCACCAAGAGAACCGCGCACCACGACACCTGACCCTAGCGAATCAGCACACCACGAGCCGAGGGCAGCTACTGCGGAGGCGGGGCTGGCGCTCCAGCTGGCTCTGTGTTTGATCGGGTTGGCGTGTTGTGGTTCTCTGATGGGGTGGAGCGGGCGAGGCCGACCGTCGCCGACCTGCTGGCCGGCAAGGGGCGCCGACAACTCGCTGATGTGTTCGTGCTGTCGCTAGAGGAGGCGCGCGCCGCCGAGGAGGCCGGCCTCGACATGCTGTGCCTGCCCGACGATCTAATGGGCCCCGAGGCGCGCCAGGCAGCGCCGAGCGTGTTCATCATCGCCGCGCTGGCCTACGGGGTCCACGCCACTGCCGAGGAGTACCTGCGCACCGCCATGGCCGCCTACCGCGACGGCGCCGACGCGGTGTACTGCGCGGCCTCGCTCGACACCGTGGCCCGGCTCGCGGCCGAGGGCCTGGCCGTGGTTGGACACATCGGCTTCATCCCCACCCACCGCACCTGGTACGGCGGCTACCGGGCCACCGCCAAGACGGCCGAGAGCGCGCTGCGGGTGTGGCGGCAGGCTCGGGCGCTGGAGGACGCCGGCGCCTTCGCAGCCGAGATCGAGCTCGTGCCCGAGCCGGTGGCGGCGGCCATCTCGCAGCGCTCATCGCTGTTCATGATCTCGATGGGGTCGGGGGCCGGATGCGACGCCCAGTACCTCTTCAGCATGGACATCCTCGGTTCCAACACCGGGCACTACCCGCGGCACTCCAAGACATACCGCGATTTCGCGGCCGAGTATGAGCGCCTCCACACCGAGCGGGTAGCCGCCTACCGCGAGTACTGCGCCGACGTGGCCGGCGGCGCCTACCCGGCCGCCGAGCACAAGCTGTCGATCGACGATGCCGAACTGGCCCGCTTCGTCGAGGCGCTCGAAGGCGGCCGCTCCGACAGTGGGACGCGGCCCGGCCGAGGAGTGCCCTGGACCGAGATCGCGGCCCCGCGGACCACGAGCCAGCCGTGAGGCGCGAGCAGCCCTGGCGCCGCAGCCGATGAGCGCCTCTGAGCTGCTGGTGCGGGGGGCGACGATCCTCGATGCCGACGGTCCCCTGCGGGTGGCCGACATCCGCGCCTGCGAAGGCACGATCACTGAGGTCGGCCCCGGACTGCGGCCCGGATCGGCCCGAGTGATCGACGCCGAAGCAATGGTGGCCATGCCCGGCCTGATCAATGCACACACCCACTCCAGCCAGAACCTCGACCGGGGAACCACCCCCAACCTGCCGCTGGATCTGTGGCTGATGTGGGCCGTGTTCGGCAAGCCCCCCATTGGTGCCGACGACCGCTACACGCTGGCCATGGCCGGCGCGCTGGAGATGCTCGAATCGGGATGCACCGCGGTGCTCGACCACGGCTGGGTGCCGCCGTGGGACTTCGAGAACTACTCGGAGGCGGTCATGAGCGCCTACGCCGATGCCGGGATGCGGGTCGGGCTGGCCCCCATGATCGGCGATCTCGACATCTTCGACACGATGTCGTTCGCGGGGGCGTCTGAGCCCAAGCCGGCGCCGCTGGGCGAACCGTTCGACCCGCAGGGGCTGGTCGAGTCGATGAACGGGTTCTTCGACCGCTGGCAGGGTCGCCACCGCAGGCTCATCCCGATGGTGGGACCGTCGGCCCCGCAGCGCTGCAGCCACGAACTGATGGAGGGTCTGGCCGGCCTGGCCCTCCAGCGCGGCGCCGGGTTCCACACCCATGTGCTGGAGACCAAGACCCAGATCGCTGCCAACCTCGAGCGCTACGGCCGCTCCAGCGTGTCGTACCTGGAGGATCTAGGGGTGCTGCGGGCGGGGGCGAGCCTGGCCCACTGCGTGTGGATGGACCCCGACGAGTACGCCGCGGTGCGCCGCTGCGGCGCCACCATCGTGCACAACCCGGTGTCGAACCTGCGGTGCGGGTCCGGGATCCTGCCGGTGACCGACCTGCTGGAGGGCGGAGTCAGTGTGGCGCTGGGCGCCGACGGCGCGGCCTCCAACGACAACCAGAACATGTTCGAGGCCATGAAGTTCGCCACCCTGCTGCAAACCCTGCACGGATCGCATCGGCGCTGGCCGCAGGCCCCCGCCATCTGGCAGATGGGCCTGCGGGGCGGGGCCGCCGCGCTGGGTCGGCCGCTGGGCTCGCTGCAACCAGGCAGCGCGGCCGACATCGTGCTGCTCGACACCGAGCGCCATGTGCCGGTGCACGCCGAGGGCCTGATCACGAGCCTGGTGCTGGCCGAGCACGGCCAGTCGGTGCACACCGTGATCGTCGACGGGGAGGTCATGGTGCGCGAGGGCCGCTCGACCCGCGTGGACGAGGCCGCCATGAACGCAAGGTCACGCGACCTGCAGCGGCGCCTCCATGAGAACCTGCCCGAGCGCCAGGCCTTCTACGACCGCTACGCCGGGGTGCTGACCGACGTCCACGACTACGAGACGGCCCAGCCGACCCCGGTAGAGCGCCTGGCCCAGATAACCCCGGCCTTCGGACCCGGCGACTAGCGAGGTGCTAGCCATATGAATCTCTTGCGACCGGCGGACTACTAGACGGGGGGACACCGATGGACGCTTCTTGGGACACGACCTGGATCGACAATGAGCATCCGGCGCTGCGCCGCTGCTGGCATCCGGTGGCCCGCAGCACGGAGGTCGGCGACGAGCAGCCCGTGGCCGTGGAGCTGCTGGGCGAGCGCTGGTGCCTGGTGCGCCTGGGAGGCGAGTTGGCCGCGCTGCGGGATCCGTGCCCGCACCGCTTCTCGCCGCTCAGCGCGGGAACCATCGTGGGCGACACGCTGCGCTGCGCCTACCACGGTTTGCGCTTCGCCGCCGACGGCACCTGCGTGGAAATACCGGCCGTCGATCCAGACCTGCCCATACCGGCCCGGGCCTGTGCCACCGCCGCAGCCGGCGTGACCGAGGCGCTGGACTTGGTGTGGCTGGCGCCGGAGGACCCCATCGCGCCGCTGCCCGAGGTGCCCGAGCACGACGACGCCAGTTTCGTCAACTGCCCGCTGCCGGCATCGGACTGGAACGCGGGGGCGGCCCAGATGGCCGACAACTTCCTCGACTTGTGCCATCTGCCGTTCGTGCATCTCGACACGTTCGGCGACGAGGACGACAAGCTGGTGCGCGACTACGCCCTGGAGCGCGACGGCTGGCGGTTCACCGCCCACCACCGCCATTTCACCAAGGCGCTGGCCGACTCGATGGGCGCCGACGGCGACTACCGGGTGGTGGAGCGCGACCTGCTGTATGTGTTCACAGCTCCCCACCACGTGTACCTGCGCATCGGCTACCCAGAGGAGGGCGCGGTGCTGACCATCAGCTTCTGCCATCAGCCGGTGGATGCGGCCACCACCCGGCTCTACTGCACCGACTACCGCAACGACATCGAAGACGAGCCCGGCGCCATCGCCGAGGCGGTGGCCTTCCAGGAGGCGGTGGCAGCCGAGGACAGCGCCCTGCTGCAGCGCATCGGCACCAAGGCGGTTCCGCTGGTGCCAGCCCTGGAGTACCACTCCAAGGCCGACCGCATAACCCTGGAGATGCGCCGCATGCTCGCCGACCTAGTAGCCGCGACCGCGCCTCCCTGCTAGCCGGACGCGCCTCGCCGGAAGGCTACGGTGCGCTCTCCGCTGTGGCTGATGTCTACGTTGGTGCCTATACCGAACCGGGGCGCTCCGGTGGCCCGACAGCGCAACACGGCACCTTCGGGGTCGCGGACGTAGTACAGGGTGTCGTGTCCGAAGAACTCGATGTGATCGACGGTGGCCGGGCCACCCTCGGTCAGGGCCAGCTCCTCGGGCCGAAGCAGCACGTCCACCTCGCCTTGGAGGGGCGACTGGAGCTTCATGGGGCCCATCGCGGTGTAGGCGATGTCGCCCTCGGCTTTGCCCGAGACCGTGTCGGCCTCGCCCACGAAACCGGCCAGCCAGCGGTCGGCGGGCTGCTCGTAGAGCACCGCGGGGGTGGCCTGCTGGATGACGGCGCCGTCGCGCATCACCGCCACCTCGTCGCCGAGCACGAAAGCCTCGTCCTGGTCGTGGGTGACGAACACGCAGGTCACCTCCAGCTCCCGCAGCAGGGCGGCCACCTCGGCCCGCACCTCCACCCTCAGGGTGGTGTCGAGGCTCGAGAAGGGCTCGTCGAGCAGCAGCACCGTCGGCTGGGGGGCCAGGGCCCGGGCCAGCGCCACCCGCTGCTGCTGGCCGCCCGACAGCGAGCCGGGCAGCCGGTCGGCCAGCTCGGCGATGCCCACCATGTCCAGCAGGTCGCGCACCCGGCGAGACGCGGGCCGGGGCAGGATCCGGCTGCGGGGCCGCTGCGAGCGGGGCAGCCCGAACGCCACGTTGGCGGCCACGGTCAGATGGGGGAACAGCGACCAGTCCTGGAACACCATGCCCACGCCCCGCTTGTCGGCGGCCACATGCACCCGCGGCGGCGAGGCGCCGTTGCGGGTCGGCTCGCCGTTCTTGGACTCGGCTGGGCCGGCCATCAGCTCTCCGCCCAGCACCACCCGGCCCGAGTCGAGCCGCTGCAACCCCGACAGCACCCGCAGCAGGGTCGTTTTGCCGCATCCGCTCGGACCGAGAAGGGCCAGCGTCCGGCCCGGCGCGGCCACCAGGGACGTGCTGCGCAGCACCGGCGCACCGCCCAGCGCCACGCTCACCTCGTCCACCAGGATGCTGCGGCCCCGCCGGGCCGAGGAAACCGGCCGCGATGCCGGGGCGGACGGCGCAGCTACAGCTGCGCTATCAAGCATGCCTTATACCCTAGTGCCGGTAGCCCTCACCACGTCAACCCCAGTGGTCCTGACGCGTTCAGCCTGAGGAAGCCTCACGAATGGCTGGACGCGTGTGGGGCCGCTCCAGCACGGCGGGCAGCGGCTCGGCATGCACCACCGTCACCCGGCGGGTGGCTCGAGTGAGGGCCACATACAGCGAGCGGATCCCCTGGCACTCCTCGGCCACTATGCGAGCCGGCTCCACCACCACCGCGGCATCCACCTCCAGCCCCTTCACCAGGCGAACCGGCACCAGCGTCACCCGCTGCTCGAGCCCGGCCCGGCCCGGCCCGCCGAACACGACCGACCGGTCCCTCAACTCGGCCCGGAGGGGCTCGTGGAGCGAGTCGGGCACGATCACGGCCACGTTGCCCTCGCCCACCTCGTCCTGCTCTTCGGCGATCACCCTGGCCAGAGACTCGCCCAGCCCGTCCGGGCCACCGCCTTGCGCCGCCACGATCCGGGGCTCGTCGCCGGCGGTCCTCACCGTGGAGGGGGGCACCGCTCCGGGCGCGGCGAAGGGCAGCACCCGGTTGGCCAGTTCCATGGCCGGCGCAGGGATCCGGTAGCCCAGGGTGAGCTCCACCCGCCGGGCCGGGCGGCGGTCGGGCAGGCCCTCCAGCACCGACTCCCAGCCGTCGTGGGCCCAGGATCCGGTGGCCTGCGCGATGTCACCCACCACCGTCATCGAGCCGTTGAGACTGCGACGGGCGATCATGCGAAGCTCCATTGGCGACAGGTCTTGGGCCTCGTCCACCACGATGTGGCCGTAGGTCAGCACCGCATCCTCCTCGCGGTGACCGGGCCGGTATCCCAGCAGCGCCCGAGCCTCGTCGAGCACCGGCACATCCTGGAACGACCACGTCACCTCAGAGGCGTGCTGGGCCCGGGGCCGGTGCAGCAGCTCCGCCTCGTCGTCGCTGAGCCGACCACCGGCCGCGGAGCGCAGCAGGGCCCTCGACCCGTACAGGTCGTTCACCAGATGGGCGGGGGTGAGCACCGGCCACATCCACTCCAGCGCCTCGCGCACCTCGATCCGGTCGGCGACGCTGGCGCGCACCGCGGCCGGGTCGGCGCCTCCGCGCCCGCTGGCGGCCAGCGCGGCGAAGAACGCCTCCTCCACCAGCCTGCGCCCGGCGTTGTGCTTGCGGACCCTGCGGGACGCCTCGGCCACGATCGCGGCCGACTGCTCCACGGTGAGCCTCAACCGCTGCAGGTCGTAGCCGACGGTCAGGTCGTGGCGCAGCCCTCGGCGGCGGTCTCGCACCGCCCGGCGCACCACTGCGGCCATGCGGGGGTCGCCCTTGATCCGGCCGACCGCCTCGCTGTCGAGGCCCGCCACCCGGGCCGCGGGGCTGAGCAGGTCGGCCAGCACGGCCTGCTCGACTCCGGCCTCCCCCAGCGACGGCAGCACCTGCTCGATGTAGGCGAGGAACAGCCGGTTCGGGCCGACCACCAACACGCCCTGGCTCTCCAGGGGGAAGCGGTGGGTGTACAGCAGGTAGGCGGCCCGGTGCAGCGCCACCACCGTCTTGCCGGTGCCGGGACCGCCCTGCACCACCAGAACCCCCGGCATGTCGGCGCGGATCACCCGGTCCTGCTCGCCCTGGATGGTGGCCACGATGTCGCTGAGCCGGCCGGTGCGGGCCGCCTCCAGCGAGGCGATCAGAGTGCTCGACACACGGCCCTGGCCATCGGCGGCAGCGCGGTCGTCGCCGTCGAAGTCGCGGTCGGCGAGGTCGAGGCCGATGGCGGCCTTGTCGCCGAAGAACTCGTCCTCGATGCCCAGCAGGGTGCTGGCCCGGGAGGCGAAGTGCCGGCGGCGCTCCAGCCCCAGCGGCTCGCGGCCGGTGGCCCGGTAGAAGGGCTCGGCCACCGGCGCCCGCCAGTCCACCAGGATCGGGTCGTGGTCGGCGTCCCACAGGCCCACCCGCCCGATATAGAACCGCTCACCGGTTCCCGCCGGGTCGATGCGACCGAACACCAGCGACCGGTCCCCGATGTTGAGCTTGGTCAGCCGGGCCAGGGCGGCCTCCAGCATGGCCTCACGCTCGAACCGAGCCTGGGTGGTGCCGCCCCGGCCGGTGCGGAACACCGACGTGGCCATGGCCGCCCGCTCCCGAGCCGAGTCGAGGCAGGCATGGGCCAGATCGAAGTAGGCCTGCTCTGCTTCGAGGTCGGGATGGCGGCTGGTCAAAGGCTGGACCCCGGCGGGGTTTGGTTTGCCGGATCCGCTCAGGATGGGGCAGAACCAGCATTCGGGGGAACTGTCGATGCTACCGCGCGCTTGACCGCTCGGCCTCTTATCGTTGGCGCATGGACTCGAATGGGGATGCCGCCGCCGGGGGGGAGGCCGACGACGCGGGCCGGCTCTCGGTGGGGTTGGTGCTCAGCGCCGGTGGCGCCGCCGCGGAGGCCTGGCATGCCGGCGCAGTCGGGGCCCTGCAGGACGTCACCGGCTGGGACGCCCGCTGCGCCGAGCTGATCCTGGGCACGTCGGCGGGAGCCATCTCCGGCCTCTGCCTGCGGGCCGGGATCCCGCCCGCCGATCTTTGCGCCCACCGGCGCGGCGACCCGGTGAGCGACGAGGGGCAGGCCATCATCGACCGGGTGGTCACCCCCTACCGCGAGGGCCGGCGCGAGCGCGACTGGAGCGAGCAGGGTCCGCAATCGCCGACGCTGGTGGCGAGATCCCTGCTGCCGCCGTGGCAGGCCCGGCCCCTGCACGCCGCGGTTGGACTGTTGCCCAGGGGCACCCGCACCACCGAGGCCCTTGCGCAGCGGATGGCCGAGCTGCACCCCGAGCCGTGGCCCGAGGCCCGCTTCTGGGTGCCGGTGGTGCGGCTGACCGACGGCCAGCGCATGGTCTTCGGCCGCGACGACCTGCACGCCACCGCGGCGGAGGCGGTGCGGGCCAGCTGCGCGGTGCCAGCCCTGTTCGAGCCGGTCACCGTGGACGGGCAGCGCTACATCGACGGGGGCCTGCACTCCTACACCAACGCCGACCTGATGGGGCCGCCCGCCTTCGACTTGGTGGTGGTGTCGTCGCCGATGAGCGGCACCCCCGGTTGGTCGAAGGTCCGCGGCGCCCTTTCGGAGGCCTGGACCAGCGCCCGAGCCGGGGTCGGACTGGGCGAGGCGCCCAGCGAGGCCCCAGATCGGGCCTGGTGGTCGGAGGCGCTTGATCTGGCCTGGAACGACGGGCGGGCCATGCGGGCGGCGCGGCGCCAGTGGGTCGACGACAAGCTCCGCGACGAGGTCGAGGGACTGCGCCGCCGGGGCATCGCGGTGCTGGTGTTGGCCCCCGACGCCGACGGGGTGGAACTGGTAGACGCCGGCCGCGATGCGGCCGAAGAGGCCGACGGCAGCGATCCCGGGCGGGCCTGGAGAGCCGAGGTCGTCGCCGCGGCCGAGCGTGCCGTCCGCAGCGTCCTGGCCGACGGCCCCCACCGACGCGTCGGCGACCTGCTGCGCCGGGCCGCGGGCTGAGAGGCCTGCTGTTCGGCCGCGGGCGCCGACTTGACCCGATGAGCAGCCGCCGCTTCGACGACAGCGACTTCGTGCGGGCCTGCCGCGGCCAGCCCCATGAGCGGGTTCCGGTGTGGTTCATGCGCCAGGCCGGCCGGTCGCTTCCCGAGTACCGGGCCGTGCGGGGCGACGGCTCGATACTCGACGCCATAGCCGACCCCGACCGGGCCGCCGAGATCACCCTGCAGCCGGTGCGCCGCTACGGAGTGGACGCAGCCATCCTGTTCAGCGACATCGTGGTGCCGGCCCACGCCGTCGGCTTCGGGGTGGACGTCGTGCCGGGCACCGGGCCGGTGGTCGAGCACCGCTTCGAGGCCCGCCGCGACCTGCAGCGGCTGCGCCTCCTCGATCCCGCCTCGGACACACCCTATGTGATCGAGACCGTCCGCCGCGCCGTCGAGATGCTCGACGTGCCGCTCATCGGCTTCGCCGGGGCCCCGTTCACGGTGGCCTCGTATCTGGTGGAGGGAGGCCCGTCGCGCCACCACGAGCGGACCAAGGCCCTGATGGTCGGCGACGAGGCGCTGTGGCACGATCTCATGGACCGCCTAGCCGATCTCGCCATCGCCTCGCTGCTGGCCCAGGTGGAGGCGGGAGCGGCCGCGGTGCAGCTGTTCGACAGCTGGGCGGGGGCGCTGTCGCCCGACCAGTACCGGCGCAGCGTCGCCCCCCACTCCGCCCGGGTGCTGGAGGCGGTGGGCGCGGCCGGGGTGCCGAGGATCCATTTCGGGGTGGGCACCGGCGAGCTCCTCGACCAGATGGGGGCCTGCGGAGCGGAGGTGGTGGGGGTGGACTTCCGGGTGCGGCTCGACGCGGCCCGCCGACGGATCGGGCCGGGCCGGGCGCTGCAGGGGAACCTCGATCCCGCGCTGGTGCTGGCCGGGGAGTCAGCCGCCTGCGACGGGGCCCGGGCCGTGCTGGCCGCCAACGGCGACGACCCCGGCTTCATCTTCAACCTGGGCCACGGGGTACTGCCCGCCAGCGACCCCGACGTGCTGGCCCGAGTGGTGCAGGTGGTGCACGACGAGGGCCGAGTCCGATGCGAGTGACCGACGCCGACCCCGGCGCGTTCCTGCCAGTCGCCACCGAATGAGCATGTCCAGCGCAGCGGGTGCAGAGGGCTCCGCCGCGTTGCTGCCCGCTTGGGGACGGTCTTGACATGGGTGTGACCGGCCGGGTAGCGGTGGTCGGCGGTGGGATCTCCGGGCTGGCCGCCGCGTACGAGCTTCAGCACGCCGGTATCGAGGCAGTCGTGCTGGAGTCCGGCGACCGGCTCGGCGGGAAGATCGACAGCACGGTGGTCGGCGGCCTCACCGTCGACTCGGGGCCCGACGGCTTCGTGGCCCGCGACCCCGCCGCAGCCGAGCTGTGCCGGCGGCTCGGCCTCGGCAGCGACCTGGTCGAGCCCGCCGCCCGCGGCGCCTTCGTGTGGGTGGACGGGCGCCTGCGTCCGCTGCCGGACCGCTCGGTGCTCGGAGTCCCGTGGACGGCCGACGCGGTGCGGGGCACCGGCATCGTGTCGAACGGGGGTGCCGACGCGCTGGCCCGCGGCCTGACCCTCGACGCCGACCCGCTGCCGGGCGACGCCTCGGTGGGCGAGGCGCTGCGCCCACTCGTCGGCGGCGAAGTGTTCGAGCGCCTCGTCGACCCCCTGCTGGGCGGCATCAACGCCGGATCGGCCGACCAGATGAGCATCGAGGCCTGTGCGCCGTCCCTGTACGAGGCCGTCCGCCGCTCAGGACCGCTCGGCCCGGCCTTGCAGCAGACCGCCGCCCGACAGGGCCGCGGCGACGATCCGGAGTCGCCCGCGCCGGTGTTCTTGAGTGTGCGGGGAGGCGTGGCCCGCATGATCGACGCCCTCGCCGCCGAATTGGGCGACGCGGTGAAGCTGTCTGCCCCGGCTCAGTCGGTAGCCCCGACCACCTCGGGCGCAGCTGGCCGCTGGAGGGTGGCTACCCCGCACGGCTCGCTTGATGCCGACGGGGTGATCTTGACCTGCCCCGCCTGGGAGTCGGCTCGCCTGCTCGAGCCCCTGGCGCTTGAGGCGGCCGGAATCCTCGGCGAGATCGAGTACGCCGACGTGGCGCTGGCCGTCTTGGCGGTGCCGCAGGACCGTCTGGCCCGCCCGCTCGACGGCCGCGGCTATCTGGTTCCCCGCGACCAGGGGCTGCTCACCACCGCCTGCTCCTGGGCCGGTGCCAAGTGGCGGCACTACCACCATGAGGATCTGGCCGTGCTGAGGGTGTCGGCCGGGCGGACCGACGACCGGCGCTGGCTGGACCTCGACGGTGACGAGCTGGTCGCCGCCCTCGCCGGTGAGCTGGCCACAACCGGGATGATCTCGGAAGCCGACGCGTCCGCGGGCCGCTTCGAGGCCCGGGTGGCGCCCTGGCGCCGCGGCCTGCCCCAGTACCGTCCCGGCCACCTTCAGCGCATGGCCGCAGTACACGACTGCCTGGCCGGAGAAGCGCCGGGACTCGCCGCCGCCGGTGCCGCCTTCGCCGGCGTGGGCCTGCCCGCCTGCATCGGCAGCGGGCAACAGGCGGCCTCGGCAGTGCTGTGCTAGACGAACGGCCTGTGAGCCCCCTCGACTCGACGACGCGGCGGCAGCCATCGACGACACCCTCGCGGTGGTGGACGGACAGCCTGTGAACCCGCACAACCCCGACGACTCGCCGGTGCTGGCGCCGCTCGTCGCCCCCGACACCGGCCCGGCCCGGGAGTGGGCCGAGGCCAGCGCGCCCCTGGTCACCGTCCATCCCGACGACCTGCCCGAGGGTGACAGCCATCTCAGCGTGACCCGCACGTTCTGCTTCGCCGACCTGTGCGGCTTCACCGGCTACACCCGCACCCACGGACCCCATCAGGCGGTGGCGATGCTGGGAGAGTTTCGCCGAGTCACCCGAAGCGTGGCCGCCAAGCGGGGGGTGAGGGTGGCGAAGTGGCTGGGCGACGGGGTCATGCTGGTGTCCACCAGCGCCGCCGCCGCGCTGGCGCTCGGCGCCCACCTCATCCACTACTTCGCCAGCCGGGGCGTGCAGATCCGGGTGGGCTCGGCCACCGGTGAGGCCCTGCTCTTCGAGGGCGACGACTACGTGGGCGAGCCGGTGAACCTGGCCGCCAAGCTGTGCGCCGCCGCCCCGCCCGGCGAGATGTACAGCGTCACCGATGATCGCGATCTACCCGACTGGGTGGCCAACGTCGGCGACGTCACCGTGCAGATACGAGGCGTCGGACCGGTGGAGGGCGTGCATCGGCTCCTGCCCCTCGGGCTCGCCGACGAGTGACCGCCACTCAGACGAGGGATCAAGTCCGGTGGCGGCGGAACGCGGGAGTGCAGCGGTGCTGAGCTTTGGCAGGCCCTGGATCCGGGCTGTCGCAGCCGGGCTGCTGCTGGCCGCCTCGCTGCCGCCGTGGGGCTTCTGGCCCCTGGGCATCGTCGGGATGGCGCTCTGGGTCGAGCTGCTGGCCGAGGCCGGCCACTGGCGCCGGGCGGGGCTGTCGGCGCTGGTGAGCGTCGCCTGGCTGGGCCCGGCCACGGTCTGGATGGCGGACTTGACGCTGATCGGCTGGCCGGTGGCGCTGATCGGGTTCGCGGCCATGCACGCCGCGGCCGGAGCGGCGGTGCCGTCCGACCACCGCCGTCAGGTCGCTTTCCCGGCCGCGCTGGCACTGGCCGAGCTGCTGAGATGGAGCTGGCCCTTCGGCGGGGTGCCGCTGGCGACGATGGCCATGGCCCAGGTGTCCAGCCCGCTCGGGCCCGCTGCCCGGATCGGCGGACCGCTGCTGCTGACCGCGCTCGCCGCGGTGGGCGGGGTCACCCTGGCCGCCATCCTGGCTGCCCGCCTGCGGCCGGCGGCGGTGGGGGCGGCCCTGGTGATGGCGGCCTGGCTGGCAGCGTTCGTCGCTCCCGGCTCCGAGCCGATCAACATCGAGGGCGTCCCCGACGACGACGCCGGGATCATCGTGGCCGCGGTGCAGGGCGGCGGACCCCAGAACACCCGAGCCGACGTGTGCGAGCAGCGCGCCGTGTTCGAGCGCCACCTCCATACCACCCGCCAGCAGGTGTCTCAGCCGGTGGATCTGGTGGTGTGGCCCGAGGATGTGGTCCATCCCAGTGCGGATGCCGCAGTCACGCCGGCCCGCTGCGACCAGGAGCTGCTCACCGACAGCGAGGCCCGGAGCGCGCTGTCGGATCTGGCCCGCGAGCTCGACGCGGTGCTAGTGGTCGGATTCTTCGAGCGCACCGCCGACCGAGAGGCCAACCGCAACTATGCAGTCGCCTACGACCCGTCCGGCACCCCGATCGACACCTACGACAAGGTCAGGCTCGTGCCCTTCGGCGAGTACGTGCCGCTGCGCTCCACCGCCGAGCGCTTCAGCGACGAGCTGCCCGCCCGGGATGTGAGGCCCGGATCCTCCGACGAGGCCGCCGCGCTCGACACGCCGCTGGGTCCGCTGGGGGTGGCCATCTCCTGGGAGATCTTCTTCGAGCACCGAGCCCGCAGCGCGGTGGGCGACGGCGGCGGCCGGATGCTGCTCAACCCCACCAACGGCTCCAGCTACTGGCTGACGGTGGTGCAGTCCCAGCAGATCGCGTCCAGCCGGCTGAGGGCCATCGAGACCGACCGGTGGGTGGTCCAGGCCGCGCCCACCGGATTCTCGGCGATCATCACGCCGGAGGGCGACGTGATCGAGCGCACCGGCGTCTCCGAGAGCAGGGTGGTCCAGACGACGGTTGAGCTGCGCTGGGGCGATACGCTCGCGGTCCGGTTGGGGGTATGGCCTGTGGCTGTCGCCTCGGTGCTGACGCTCTCGCTGGCGCTCGGCCTCGGCCGGGTGCTGACCAGATCCAGAGGCCGGGCGGATAGGCGCAGTCGATGACCGAACCCCACCAGGCGGATGCGCCCCAGCCAGTCGTCTCGGATGCACGCCTGCGAGTCGGCCCGGACGCTCCCGCAGGCCCGGATGTCCTCCAGCGGGCAGACCCAGATGCGCCTCTGCGGGTGGCGATGCTGTCGTATCGGGGCAAGCCCCATGTCGGCGGGCAGGGCGTGTATGTCAGCCGGCTGTCGGCCGCGCTCACCGATCTGGGCCACCGGGTGGTGGTGCTGGGCGGGCCCCCCTATCCCGAGCTCGACGAGCGGGTCCCGCTGGTGAAGCTGGGCGGACTCGACATCTGGGCCCCGCCCCATCCCATGCGCAAACCCCGCGCCTGGGAGCTGAACGACTGGATCGACATCGCCGAGCACGTCTCGTTCGTGACCGGCAACTTCAGCGAGCCCATGGCCTTCAGCCTGCGGGCCTGGCGCCACCTGCGCACCCGCCGGGCGCACTTCGACCTGGTGCACGACAACCAGACCCTCGGCTGGGGAATCTTGGCGCTGCACCGGCAGGGCTGGCCGCTGCTGGAGACGATCCACCATCCGATCACCGTGGACCGCCGCCTGGAGCTGGCCCACGCCCGCACACGGCGCGACCAGATCGGCAAGCGCCGCTGGTATGCGTTCACCAAGATGCAGACCCAGGTGGCCAAGCGGCTGCCCAGGGTGCTGACCGTGTCGGAGTCGTCCAAGCGCGACATCGCCGCAGACCACGGGGTGGCGCCGGAGCGCATCCACGTGGTGCCGGTGGGCGTCGACCCGGAGATGTTCGCGCCGATGCCCGAGATCGCCCGAGTTCCGGGCCGGCTGATCACCACCGCCAGCGCCGACGTGGCCATGAAGGGGCTCAGCTTCCTGCTGGAGGCGGTGGCCAAGCTGCGCACCGAGCGCCAGGTGGACCTGACCATCATCGGCAGGGCCAAGAGCGGCTCCGCAGCCAGCCGGGCCATCTCCGAGCTGGGTCTGGCCGACGCGGTGACGTTCGTGTCGGGGGTGTCGGACCGCCGCATCGTGGAGCTGTACGCCGAGGCCGAACTGGCCGTGGTGCCCTCGCTGTACGAGGGGTTCTCGCTGCCGGCCATCGAGGCCATGTCGTGCGGGGTGCCGCTGGTGGCCACCACCGGCGGCGCGCTGCCCGAGGTGGCCGGCACTCACGGCGAGACGTGCTTGTTGACCGAGCCCGGCGACGCCGGGGCCCTGGCCGCCGTGCTCGGTGACGCGCTCGACGATCCCGAAGGCCGGGACCGGGTGGGGCGGGCCGGCCGTCGGCGGGTGGTCAGCCAATGGTCTTGGCGCCACACCGCGGAGCGCACCGTGGAGCAGTACCGGGCCGTGCTGGAGGAGTCGGCCCGCATGGCGAGGTCGCGGGTGACCGCCTCGGCGGATTTGGGCTGATGCTCACCGTCGACTACGACCGCCTCGACCTGCGGGCGGGCCGCGCCGGCACGGGCAGGGCGAGCCGCTGATGCTCACCGTCGACTACGACCGCCTCGACCTGCGGGCCGGCGAGCGCCTGCTGGATTTGGGCTGCGGCTTCGGGCGCCACTCCTATGAGGCGCTCAAGCGGGGCGGTGAGGTGGTGGCCTGCGACCTGGCCCGCCCCGAGGTGGAGCAGGTCCGCAACCTGGCCCGGCTGCTGGCGGCCGAGGGCGAGGTGGCCGAGTCGGTGATGGCCGCAGCGGTGCAGGGCGACGCGGTCGAGTTGCCGTTCGACGACCACTCCTTCGACCGGGTGATCGCGTCGGAGGTGCTCGAGCACGTCGCCGACGACGAGTCGGCCTTCGCCGAGTTGGCCCGGGTGCTGCGCCCCGGCGGACGCCTGGCGGTGACCGTGCCGGCGTGGCTGTCGGAGACGGTGTGCTGGAAGCTGTCGAGCGACTACCACGCCCCCGCGGTCCCCGGCGGCCATGTGCGCATCTACCGGCTGAGCGACGTGCGGCGCAAGCTGGCCGACGCCGGCCTTCAGCCCGGTGCTCGGCATCGGGCCCACGCCCTGCACACGCCCTACTGGTGGCTGCGGTGCGCGGTGGGACCTGGCCGCGAGGTGGACGAGAGCCGGCTGGTCGGCGCCTACCACCGCCTGCTCGAATGGGACATCACCGCGCGGCCGGTCGTGACCGCCGCCGCGGAGCGCCTGCTCAACCCGCTGCTGGGCAAGAGCCTCGTCGTGTACGCCGACAAGCCCGAGCCGGTGCTGGCTGCCGCTCGGGTGAACGCTTCGATGGAGTCGTCCCGTGCCGCCTGATCGGTGCGGCGCGCCGTCGGTGGCGGGACTGCTGTCGGGGGCCGACGCCGACCGCACCGCGGCCACGATCGCGGCCAGCCAGCTTCCCAGCGGCATGATCCCGCGCTTCGACGGCGGGGTCGCCGATCCCTGGAACCACATCGAGGCCGCTATGGCGCTGGCGGTGGCCGGGCGCCGACGGGAGGCCGAGGCCGCCTACCGCTGGCTGGCCCGCATCCAGCGGTCCGACGGGTCCTGGCACCAGTACTACTCCGCCGACGGCGTCGATCAGGACAAGCTCGACGCCAACACCATCGCCTACATAGCCACCGGCGTGTGGCATCACTGGCTGTGCTTCGGCGACTCGGGGTTCACCGCCGAGATGTGGCCGGTGGTGCAGCGGGCCCTCGACTTCGTGCTCGGCCTGCAGACGGCCCGGGGCGAGATCCTGTGGGCCCGCCACGCCGACGGCACTCCGTGGCCCTTCGCCCTGCTCGCCGGGTCGTCGTCGATCAGCCACGCCCTGCGGTGCGGCCTGGCCGTGGCGGATGCGGTGGGCCGGCAGCGTCCCAGCTGGGAGTTGGCCCTGGCCCGGCTGGTCCACACCATCCGCCGCTTCGGCCATGAGGCGTTCGCCCCCAAGGACCGCTTCGCCATGGACTGGTACTACCCGGTGCTCACCGGGGTGCTCACCGGGTTCGAGGCCCGGAGCCGGCTGGCTACGGGGCGCAGGGCCTTTGTCCATGAGGGCGAGGGCGTGCTCTGCGTGAGCAATCAGGACTGGGTGACCACCGCGGAGACCTGCGAATGCGCCATGGCCTATCTGGCGGTCGGCGACCGGGCTGCGGCCCTGAAGCTGTTCGAATGGGCCCAGCGTCGGCGCGAGCCCGACGGCAGCTACCTCACCGGGTGGGCCTTTCCCGCCAATGTGAGCTATCCCGATCAGGAGCGCACCACCTATTCGGCGGCGGCGGTGCTGCTTGCTGCCGACGCCCTGGCTAGCGAGAGCCCGTCTTCGGGCCTCTTCGTCGACCTCGACTCGCTGCCCGCCCCGCTGGATCTGGATCCTGTAGAGGAACCGGCCCGCGACTAGCCCGGTTTACCCGGCGCCAGCGCTGGTGAAGAGGGCTATCCAGATCGAGACGGTGGCCGCGACGATGGTCGTGACGACTACGTAGAGCTGCCTGGCCTGGCTCCTGATGATCTCGGCCCGCTCCTTGGCGGCCTGGGCGAAGCCCTCATGCATGGCCACCTTCAACTCGGCTAGCTCGGCCCTCAACTCGGCCCTCAACTCGGCGAAGTCGGCCTTGGTCTCCGCGGCGAACACCGCGAGGGCTGCTCCGAAGCGCTGCTCGAGCCCGGCCAGATCGTCCTTGGTGGCCATCTGGTCCCACCCGCCGGGCGGGAGCTGATCCATCAGGGTGTCTGCGGCTTCATCGCCCATCGAGTCCACCAGGCGGTTGTATAGCGCGGCGCGCTGTGCTTGGGTTGCGACCATCACGGGACCTCCGTCCGTTCGGGGGTGATCGGCTGGGGGCGACCGCGAGGGCTGCTCCGAGTCCGCCTGTCAGCCCTGGGGCCGACGGGCAGAAGGACAACGACCGTATCGCATCAGAACTACAGATGTCAACTGAAATTTGCGATAGAGCGATCAAATCCAATGTCAGCAACACCCTGCTCGATCCTCCACGCCTCACCCCGACAACCGCAGTAGCGTCGGCGGTGGTGCCGGAACACACGGGCGGGACGAGGTGAACGAGGTCTATCTCGACTACAACGCCTCAGCGCCGCTCGATCCGCGGGTGGCCGAGGCGATGATGCCGATTCTGACCGGCTCGGTCGGCAACGCCTCATCGGTGCATCGTTTCGGGAGGCGTCAGGCTGCTGTAGTGGACGATGCCCGCGGGCAGGTGGCCGCCCTGGTGGGTGGACGGGCGTCGGGGGTGGTGTTCACGTCGGGCGCGACCGAGGCCAACAACCTGGTTCTGCGAGGCGCGGCCGAGGGTGCCGTCGAGGGCAGGCGGCGGATGCTGGTGTCGGCGGTGGAGCACGCTTCGGTGGCGCGCCCGGCTCGATGGCTGGCCGAGCGCGGCCTGGTGAAGCTCGACGTGATCGAGGTGACCACAGGAGGTTTCGTGGAGCCGGCCGCGGTGGAGCATCTGGTCGGCGAAGACGTGTCGGTTGTGTCGGTCATGGCGGCCAACAGCGAGACGGGCGTGCTCAACCCGATGGCCGAGATCGCTGAGCGGGTGCATTCCGCCGGGGCGCTGCTGCACTGCGACGCCACGCAGCTGGTGGGGCGGCTGCCGTTCGACATGGCCGCGGCGGGGGTCGATCTGGTGTCGATGAGCGGGCACAAGATCTGCGGGCCCGGCGGGACGGGGGCGCTGGTCGGCACGCGTCAGGCGCTGGGGCGGCTGGAGCCGCTGCTGCACGGCGGCGGCCACGAGCGGGGCCTGCGCTCGGGGTCGCTCAACGTGGCCGGCATCGTCGGCTTGGGCGCCGCGGCCCGCCTGGCGCTGGACGAGCGGGAGTCCGAATCGGCCCGGGTGGGGGTTCTGCGCGACCGTCTGGTGGCGGAACTCGAGGCCCGGGTCGAGCGTGTGAGCCAGAACGGCGACACCGCGAGGCGGCTGCCCAACACGGCCAACCTGCGGTTTGCGGGCGCCGACGCCGAGGCGGTGATGGCCAACATGGATCCGGTCGCGGTCTCCATCGGCAGTGCCTGCAGCACAGGGTCGATCGAGCCGTCGGCGGTCCTGCTGGCCATGGGCCTGTCCCATGAGGCCGCTTTCGAGTCGGTGCGCTTCAGCCTCGGCCGCTTCACCACCGAGGCCGAGGTCGACACGGCCGTGCAGAGCGCCGCCGCCGCAGTCGAGCGAGTCCGCTCCCTCGTTTGAGCCGAACCGCCCTGTGTGGGGGCGCGAGCACCGAGGGACCCAGGCCGCTGTCACACCCGTGATGTAGCGTCTCCGCCATGCTCATCCGAGCCGGAAAACTCAGCGCAGCGGGAAGATCTCGGGGGGCCGGAGAACTCGGCGGAGCCGGGCTGTGAGGCTGTCCGACGCGGCCGTCCGCTCCTTCGCCCGGCACGAGACCTTCCACCCCCGCTTTGGGTGGTTCCGCAAGGCCTACGCGGTGGCGGCGCAAGATCCGGGAGTATTCAAGCGGCCCGACGCTCCGGTCGTGCTCGGGGTGGGCAAGAACATGGTCCGCGCCATCCGCTTCTGGGGCTTCGCAGCCAAGATCATCGCCAAGGATCCGCGTTCGTCCAACCGCCGGGCACCGACATTCGTGCCCACCCGCCGGGGCCGCGCCCTGTTCGGCGAGGGGGGCTGGGACCCCTATATGGAGGACCCGGGCACGCTGTGGCTGCTGCACTGGCTGCTGCTGGCTCCTCCCTCGCAGCTACCGGTCTTCTGGCTCGCCTTCAACGAGTTCGGCGCGGTCGAGTTCGCCGAGAGCGACTTGACGGAGTCGGTCCTGGCACAGCTCGAGGCCGCCGCGGATTGGCCGGTGCCGAACGAGTCGTCGGTGCGCAAGGACGTGAGCGCGCTGCTGCGCACCTATGCGCCCGTCGAGGAGTCCCGCCGGGTGGCCGTCGACGACCTGCTGGACTGCCCCATGCGGGAACTCAACCTTCTGGGCCGCTCCCCCGCCACGGGCCTGCACCGCTTCGCGCTGGGGTCCAAGCCGACGCTGCCGTCGGAGATCGCGGTGCATGCCGTGCTCGACTGGGCCGACCGCGTCGGCATCGGAGCCCGCACGGTGGCGCTCAGCCGTCTCGCCCACGAGCCCGGCTCGCCCGGCCGGGCCTTCAAGCTCAACGAACACGAGCTTCTGGCCATTCTTCAGCCCGCGGCCGAGCGGACCGCAGGGTTGCGCCTAGTCTCCCCGGCCGGTGCGTGGCAGTTGGCCTGGAGCGACGAGCCGGCATTGCTCGCCAACAACGTGCTCGACGCCTACTACGGCTCGGTGGCCGCAACGCTGTGCTCGGGCTGCCACGGCGATGCCGTGGACGACAACCCGCTCGCGGTCGGGGCGCGCCCCGTAAGCGAGGCCGCGGCCTGATGAGAGTGCCGACCCTGCACTGCCGTGCCGCCGCGTCGTGGCGCGTGCCGTTGCGGAGCGCGCACTGCGCGCCGCAGGGATCCGCGGCCCGATGACGGTCCTCTCGGACGCAATCGCGGTCAGGGGCCGCTTCGCCCGTTCGGCGAATCTCGAACGCGACCGCGCTCGCCCCGAGCCGCTCGACGGCTACGTGTTGACGACGCGGGCCACCGACATGGTCGAGCGTGTTGCCGCTGCCGCCGCGCTCGGTGCCGCGGGCGGAGCATGGTCGGTGACGGGCCCCTACGGGTCGGGCAAATCGTCTCTGGCTCTGCTGCTAGATGCCGCTTTCGGAGGCGCATGCGAGGTGCGCGACCGAGCCCTCAAGCTCATCGCGGCTACGGCGCCCGAAGCAGCCGAGCAGATCGAGCGCGCCCACCGGCGCTACGGCACCGCCGAGCGCGGCTTCGCACGGGGATTCGTGACCGCGCGGCGCGAGCCGCTGACCCGCACCGTCGAGCGGGCCCTCGCCTCAGCAGCCCGCCGCGAAAGCGCACCCCCCCCCCCCGCCAGATCAGGGTGTCGACGACTCTGAGCTGATCGACGGCACCAACCGCGGGGAGCACTCCTCGGGCTTGTCGCCGTCGAGCCTCGTGGCTACCGCCCGTCGGATCGCGGCGGAGTCGCCGCTGCTGTTGGTGATCGACGAGTTCGGCAAGAACCTCGAAGCGATCCGCGACGGCAGCGACGCCGATCCCTACCTGCTGCAGCAGCTCGCCGAGGCGGGCCAGGGGGCGGGGCTGCCGATCTTCATGGTGACTCTGCAGCATCTGTCGTTCGATGATTGCCTGAGCGGTCTCGACAGCGTGCAGCGACGCGAGTGGTCGAAGGTTCAGGGGCGCTTCGAGGACGTGTCCTTCGTGGAGTCGGCGGCGCAGGCCCGCGCTCTGATCGGCACGGTGTTCGACGTCACCGACAGCGCGCTGCGCGCTCGCATCGACCGCTGGGCCAAGCCCCTCGCATCCGAGATGGCGGCGCTGGGGGTGGCCGAGCTCGCCGATCCCGCGGTGGTCGCTTCGTGCTATCCGCTTCATCCGCTGACGGCGCTGGTGCTGCCAGAGCTGTGCAACCGGCACGGCCAGCACGAGCGCACCCTGTTCTCGTTCCTGGCCGGAGCGCACCCGTCGGGGGTGGTCGCCTTCTTGGACTCCACGAAGCTGGCGTCCCGCGGCCCACTGCCGTCGCTGGGACTCGAAGCGGTCTACGACTTCTTCGTGGGCAGCGGATCGTTGAGCATCGCCTCGCCGCGCCAGTCGAGCCGGTGGAGCGAGATCGCCACCCGCCTGCGCGACGCTCACGGTCTCAGCGCCGCTCAGGCTCGCACCGCCAAGTCGGTGGCGCTGTTGAACCTGGTGTCCACGTCGGGCACGGTTCGGGCGTCGCGGCGTCTGTTGGGGCTTGCGGGGCACCGCGTCGATGCGGCGTTGGCGGATCTCCAGCGGGCCGGGATCGTCACCTACCGGGACTTCGCCGACGAGTATCGGGTCTGGCACGGGTCCGACGTGGACATGGGCGTGCGCCTCGACGCGGCTCGCCAGCGCATGAGCCAGCGTCCGCTGGTGGAGATCCTGGCCGAGATCGAGCAGCCGACGCCGTTGGTGGCCGCTCGCCACAGCGCCACGTTCGACACGCTGCGGGTGTTCCAGCGGCGCTATGCGGCGGCCGGTGAAGAAGTTGCACCGCTGGCCGCGCCGTCCGCCTACGACGGCACGGTGCTGCTGGTGGCGGCCTCGGAGGCGGAGCTTCCCGCGCTGGCATCGGTTGGCGACCATACGACGGAGTCCGCGGGTCCGGGCGCCAAGCCGGTGGTGGCTGCGATCCCCCGCGATGTGGCTGCGCTGGACGAGGCCGGGCGCGAGGTGGCGGCGCTGGCATCGTTGCTCGACGATCCTGTGGTCGCCGGTGATCGGGTGGCGCAGCGCGAGCTCAGCGAACGGCTGTCGCAGGCCCGCGGCGTCCTGGATCAGGCGCTTTGCGAGACGTTCGGCTCTCAGGAGTGCCGGTGGGTGCTGTTGAACGGCCCGAAGTCCGGAGAGTATGTCGAGCTGAGTCCGGGGCGGGGAAGCTCGCCGGTGTCGGTCGCGGCCGACCTCGTGTACAGCCATTCGCCGCCGGTCGGCAACGAGATGCTCAACCGCAGCGAGCTGACGTCGCAGGGGGCCAAGGCGCGGCGCCTGCTGCTCGAGGCCATGATCGAGCGGGGCGATTCCGGCCTCGATGACTTGGGTTTCGAGGGGCACGGCCCCGAGACGGCCATGTACCGGTCGTTCCTGCTGCGAACCGGTTTGCATCGGCGCGGGGAGAAGCCTTTCGGCCCGCCGTCGGATGCGGGCCTCCAACCGGCGTGGAGGATCCTCGCAGATGAGTTCGGGCGCTCCACCGGCGAGCGGATCAACCTCGCCCATGTGGGTGACTGCCTGCAGTCGCCGCCGGTGGGGATGAAGGCCGCGGTGGTGCCGGTGTTCATCACCGCTGGACTGCTGGCGTTCCGCGACGAGGTCGCCATCTACGAGCACGGCACGTTCACGCCGGTGCTGTCGCCGGAAGTCTCCGAGCGGATGGTCCGCAATCCGGCCCATTTCGACGTCAAGCACTTCGCCAACACCAGCGGCGGACGGCTGACGGTGGTCGAGGCACTGGCGGAACGGCTCGGGATCACCGCCCGCACCGGTGGCCGCTCCCAGCGGGTGTCGAATGTGTTGGCGGTGGTGAGCAGCCTGGTGACGCGCATCAGCCGGCTGGACAACCACACCCGCCGCACCCGGCGCCTGTCGGCCGGCGCGCGGGCGGTGCGCAACGCCCTGACCACCGCGGTGGAGCCCGACCAGCTGCTGTTCGAGTCGCTGCCCGAGGCGCTCGGGTTCGCAGCCGTTGGCGCCGACGCGCCGGACTGCGAGCCGGCCACCGCTTTCGCCTCGGCGGCCGGAGGGGCGCTCGACGAGCTGGAGTCGTGCCTCGAGCGGATGCTGGAGGATCTGCTGGCGCGGCTGCTCGATGCCTGCGGGGTCCGCAGCCGGGCCGCGGTGTCGGGTCAGGCGGCGACGCTGGACGGCGAGGTGCTCGACCCCGAGGTTCGCGCCTTCGTGCTGGCCTTGGCCAACGACAGCGCCGAGGACGACCTCGCCTGGATCTCGGCGGTGGCCACCGTCGTGGCCCGCAAGGCGCCCGCGGAGTGGACCGACGAGGATCGGGGCCGGTTCGACCGGGAGCTGCCCGAGCGCCTGGCCGCGTTCCACCGGCTGGTGGCGCTGCATTTTGACCGGCGCGCCGACGGCGGCGGCCCCTTCGACCCGCTGCGGGTGACGATCACCCGCCCCGACGGCACCGAGTACATCCGCATGGTCGGCGTAGACGCCCGCCGACGCGCCGCGTTGGAGGCCGCCCTCGACGATGCCCTGGCCGCCACCGCGTCGATAACCGGCTCGGACCTGCAAGCCGAGCAGAGCCTTCTAGCGCTGCTGAGCGAGCGCCTGCTGCCCTCGGGCGAGCCGGCCGCGGCCATCTCATCAGCAACCGGGGTGGCCGCGGTCCTCGGGAAGGCCGCCGATGGCTGAGTCTGGGGCTGCGGTGCGCCATATCTGCGGGATCTCCGGCGGCAAGGACTCCAGCGCGCTGGCCGTCTACATGCGGGATAGGGCGCCGCAAATGGAGTACTTCTTCTGCGACACCGGCGCGGAGCTGCCCGAGACCTACGAGTACTTGACTCGCCTGGAGGTGATCCTGGGCCGCCCGATCGTGCGGCTGAACGCCACACGGGGCTTCGACCACTGGTTCGAGGTGTTCCGGGGTGCGCTGCCGTCGCCGCAGATGCGCTGGTGCACCAAGAACATGAAGATCAAGCCGATCGAGGAGTGGATCGGCGACGAGGCGGCGGTGTCGTACGTGGCGATCCGCTCCGACGAGTCGAACCGCAAGGGCTACGTCTCGACGAAGCCCAACATCAACACTCGGTTCCCGTTCGTGGAGGACGGGGTGGACCATGCCGGGGTGTTGCGGATCCTCGAAGACGCCGGGATCGGCCTGCCCGCCTACTACGAGTGGCGGACCCGCTCAGGCTGCTATTTCTGCTTCTACCAGCGCAAGGCCGAGTGGATCGGCCTGTCGGAGCGCCACCCGGAGTTGTTCGAGCGGGCAGTGGCCATCGAGCAGAAGGTTCTCCAGGACGCGGGCGTGGACGGCGACGCCGACTTCGGCGACCGAGCCATGCGAGGCCGCCAGTACACCTGGTCCGGCGGCGAGACCCTGGTGCAGCTGCGCAACCGCCGCGAGGAGATCCTCGAGCGCCACGAGGCCGCCCTGTCCCGCACTACCAAGACCAGGGCCAACCTCCCATTGATAGAAGCCCTAGCCGACGCCTTCAACGAAGAAGACGACACCGAACCCTGCACAGTCTGCGCCCCATGACCAGCCCCGCTCCGGCCCGAACCTCTGACCCGCCCTCGGTTGATTGGGACGCTCCGGCACCTTGGGGCCGGGCACCGACCCCGTTGCTGCCCACCTGGTACCTCACGACGCACGGAGAGGAGCGGTTGCCGCAGGGGTTCACGAAGGTCTACCCCAGAGTCCAGCGGGTCCGCGACCTTGAGCGCTTCTGGGACTTCTACGGAGGCCCCCTCGAGACGGACGCGAGTTGGGCGCTCCGCAACCTCGCTCAGGCGCTCATGCCGCCCGAGCATCTTCAAGTCCTGGATGCCGGAGTCGAACCCCAGCAACTCGACGACCTGCCGCTCAAGATCCGCACTCGCAACTGCCTCCGGCGCGGACACTCCGCCGGCTCGGGGGGCACCGTTGGAATGTTGATGCGATTGCCTAATTTCGGAATCACGTCGCTTTTGGATCTGATGTGCGTGCTTGAGGTCGCGGCCCTACACGGCATCCACCCCGGCAGGGACTTGTCGCAGGGCCTCGATTCCGCCAAGGCGACCGAGCAGCCGCGGCCCGATGGCCAGGGGGAGCCGTCGGCGCCCCACGCCGATGCTTGGAATCTCATCGCCGCAGCTGCCCAGGAGTTCCGCGGGGCCTCCACACTCGGCGACCTGCTCAGGCTCGATCTATCGGACCTGGTAGCGGCGGCAGGGGCCGATGCCGCTCTGGACGAGGCTCCCCTGGAAGCACCCGACTCATCACTGTCGGGCCGAGCGGTCAGCTCCGTTCAAGCGTGCTTGGAGAGCATGCCTGAGGTGCAGCGACTCGTCGCAGTCGAGCGTGCGGTCGCCAGCGAACCGAAGACGCTCGAACAGCTTGCTGCTACGGCTGGCCTGTCGCGCGAGCGGATGCGGCAGCTCGACCGAAAGGCCAGAGCGCAACTCGCCGGCACCTGCGGCCCGACCCTCGGACTCCTGGCGCTGGTGGCGGCGCAACGTCTCGGCCCGGTGACCACCGAGACGGAGATCGAGAACCAGGTCGTGGCTCTCCTGCCCGAATCCCCGGACGAGCCGCTGGCTCTGGAGGCCGCTCGCCGCCTCTTATTCGCCCGGCTCGATTACGAGTGTCGCAACGGCATCTGCCTAAACGGAGCAGCCGCCCATGCGGCCGAGACCCTCAAGGACGGCGCCGGAACCCTCCTCGACGATGCCGGCCTGATTGATGCCGACGAATTGCGCGGAAGGCTCGATCCCGAGTTGCACGACCACTGGACCGCCCTTGTTGGCTGGATCGGATGGCACTTCCTGTCCGATCACATTGTGCCGCGAGTCACCGCTCGAGCCCGCGTCAAGGCCGCTCTGTTGAAGATCGGCACATCGGCAACCAAGGCGCAAATCGCTGAAGAATCCAGCCTGACCGAACAACAGGTCGCGGGCGCGCTGTCGAACATCGACTCGGTGGCCCGCGCCGACAAGCACCGTTGGGGTCTGCGCGACTGGATCGACGATGTCTACGAGGGAATACCAGCCGAGATCGTCCAGCGCATCAACGAGGACGGCGGCTCGACCCGGCTGAACCGCGTGCTCGACGAGCTCCCCCGCCTCTTCGGCGTCAGTGAAACAAGCGTGTGGGCCTACCTGAACACCCCCGCCTTCCGAGTGGAGCACGGATGGGTGGCAGAAGCGGCCGAAGCCGACATCCAAATCGGTCACCTTGACGATGTAGTCAGCGGCCGCGACCGCGAAGGCAGGCCGTACTGGACCTTCGAGGTCGCCTCACGGCACCTCGACGGCTACAGCCTCCACGGCGTGCCCCCAGAGATCGCCGCCGCGCTCGGCTGCCAATTCGGCGGCCGGTCCAGCGCGGCAGTGCGATCACCAGCGGGATGCCAGAACATCTCCATCATCTGGCGCAAGACCTCCATGCACGGCCCCGAAATCGGCCGCCTCAGCCAAGCCCTCGCAAGCCTTCAAGCCCACGACGGGGCCACCATGAGCCTGATCATCCACGGTCCCGGTGCCGTAGAGTTCGCCCACAGCGGCGACGTCTCGCGTTCAACGACTGCCACAGCGCATCTCCACCCCTCGCCAAGTTGGCAGGCTCCGCAGACGGGCACCTGCCAACCCTTCGGGGGAGTTCGTACAGCCGATCCGCTTCATGGGTCATTTCGGACCGCGGCTCCCGAAACCACCGACTCCAGAGAACAGGACCAGAGCCACGATCGTCGCGAGGTATTCGAATCGTGACCCGCCTCGAAGGCTGGTCGCTAAGCGAAAGTGACTGGACACGGCTAGCCGAACTTCTCTCGCGTGTGACGTGGCGATCTATGAGGCTGCGCAAGCTCGACCAAGACTCCGTCCCGACCACAGCAGGCATCTACCTGCTGATGACTGACAGCAAACATGTTTCCGTGCATTACCGACTGCCGGATGGCATCTCCAATGTCATCTACGTCGGACGGTCCAACAGCTTGAGGCGACGCTTCATGCAGCATGCATCCGAGTCGCCGAGCAATCCACTCATCAAGATCTCGCGACGGACCTTCGGAGATCTTCGCTATGCCTTCGCAGTCGTTCCACCCACAGCCGCTGACGAACCTGACGTTTGGCTGAGCAACGTGGAAGAGGCGTTGGTGAATGCTCTCTCCCCTCCAGCAAACCGCAACATCCCGCACGCACGACCGATCACTGCCCGCCTGGCAGAGGCCCACTCGGTCGGCCAATAGCCACAGCCAACCCGATCGGAGGAATCTGATGCAACTATACCCCGCCATAAGGGCGCAAATGGGACGTTGGGAGTACTACATGGTGAGAATGTCCATGAGAGAACTCTCAAAGAATGTCAAATTCGCCAGTGAGATCCATGAGGCCACCCTGCTCTCCAAAGCCATCCAACGGCAGTTGAACGAATCACGCGCCAAGAAGCAGATCACCAGCTATCTCGCCAAACAGAACGACCGGTTCTTCTCATCGATAGTGGTCGCAGTTCTCGGAGGTGAACCCCAATGGCACCCGGTAGTGATGGAGGCCAAGGAGTTCAACATAATTGCCAGCGACAGAAAGCTCGCCAATTCCTTTGGTGTGCTCACATTCAATGACGAGGAGAAATACTACGCTCTTGACGGTCAGCATCGACTTTCTGCGATTCGAGAACTAGTTGAGAACCCTACGGTGAACAACGCCCCGGAGGAATTTTGGAGCGAAGAGATCTCTGTCATCCTCGTGACACCCAACCAACTTGAAGAATACGAGGACTTCCTGATACGCTACCGTCGTCTTTTTGGACATCTGAACCGCTACGCCAAGCCGATGTCGCAATTCGACAGCATCGTCATGGATGAAGACGATGCACTTGCCATCATCACTCGACGACTTGTATCTGAGCACGACTTCTTCAAATCTGCTGGCGATCAGTTCGCGTCTAGCAGAATCAAGATGCAGGCTGGCAAGAATATAGGTCCCGGATCGAATCATTGGACCAGCCTCGAGACTCTGTACGAACTGAATTGCGCGCTGCTGAATACGCCTCAACGGCGCAACGACGGTTGGGGCAAGACCTTCGAGAAGTTCCGCGAGTACAGGCGCTTCCGTCCTGATGAGGATGAGATCGACGCTCTCGCAGAAGAACTCTTCAGCCGCTGGAATGCCATTATCGACGCGCTGCCGGTCCTCCGCAAAGATCCAAGCCGCATGCGTGTCCACAATCCGCAGGTATCAGACGAGCCCGGAGAGGACAATGTCCTGTTCTGGCCCATCGGTCAGGAACTGCTTGTACATCTCGCTCAGGAACTTCTGGACGGAGCGCTTGCAAGCAATGCCGACGAGACATCGGGTCTGACGGCAGACCACGCTTGTCAAGCTCTCAGTCCCCTGAGCAGGATCGTATGGAACGCGCACCGCCCGCCGTGGCGCCACCTGCTTCTGGTGCAGTCGGGAGACGACGGGAACTGGCGAATTGTCAACGAGGACCGCAAGCCGCGAATGCGCGTGGCTGAGAGAGTCGTTCGATGGCAGCTCGGGCTTGACAAGCTGCCAGAGGAAGAGGTCTCAGGGCCTTCAGGACTGCGGGATACATGGCAGGGCCGTCTTCCTCTAGACGCTGCGGGCGACGTAGACGAGATGTGGCGAGAGATCGAGGACGGGATAGTGAACTGAGGACCGTTCGTACGTCTCGCTGAGCGGTTGCTCGATATGGCCCGTCCGGTGACGATCCGGGGTTCAGCGGTACCGACGGCTGGTCCATGAACGCCATGTCCATCGCGGGGCGTGTCGCGGCTGACGTAGCTGGCAGCCAATTTATTCTTCGGATCGAGCGTCGCTCCTCCAAGCGCGAACGCGCGGCGGCAGACTGGCTCGTCGCAAACAATTCTGCGGTTGCCCGACAGTTGGCGCGTGCGGACCCAGAGGGCTTGTCGTGGAAGTTCGACCCCCGGCCCGGCTTTGAACGCTCCTGTGATCGGCGGTTACGGCGGGTACTGCCCCTTCTCCTGCCACCAGGGGTCAAGGACGACCTCTATTCCTTCCAGCGGCAGGGCGTCGCCTGGCTGCTGCGACACGACAAGGCGATCCTCGCCGACGACATGGGGCTGGGCAAGACCATCCAGGTCATCGCCGCCGTTCGGCGCCTGTACCGCTACGGCCGAATCGAGTCGTGCCTCATTATCGCGCCCCGGACGCTGCTCGCGAACTGGCTCGCCGAAGCGGATAAGTGGGCCCCCGAGTTGATCACTCACCGGTTGGAGTTCACCAAGCGCTCCTTCACACCCGCTCATTGGCGGGGCGCGGTGGCGCGGGCGCACCTGCTCCTCGCCAGTTACGAGGATCTTCGCGGCCTCTGGGACAACCTGGAGGGCCAGCCGCCCGACCTGATCGTTGCCGACGAGGCGCACCGGCTTCGCAAGGCCGAGTCGCTAGCCCATCAAGCCATGCGACGTATTGCCGCGCCGCGCCTGTGGGCACTCACCGGCACCCCGGTGGAGCGAGATGCTCAGGATCTCGCCTGCCTGCTGTCGCTGCTGGAACCCCGACGCTTCGCCATCGACGACCACCGTCACGGGATCAACACGCTGCGAGCCCGGGTCCGTCCCTACCTGCTGCGCCGCACCAAGGAATCGGTGCTGCCGGAGATCCCGGCTGCGGCCGAGCACATCGAGACGGTCGACCTCCATCCCGCGCAACGAGAGGCCTACAACCGCGCCCTCGCCTCGGTCGGTCGGCGCTCCGAAGAGAGCTACCTGGCGCTGTTCAACACGCTGCGGTCCATATGCGATATGGATCCCGAGTCTGGTGAGAGCTCGAAGATCGACAGGACCGTCGAACTCGTCGAGACCGCGATGGCGGAAGGATGCAAGACCGTGGTCTTCTCGTACATGCTCGATCCACTGCGGCAACTGCAGCAACGGCTCACGGCAAGGCACGGCAACATTGCCGCCGTGCTGACCGGCGAACAGTCGCTCGACAACCGCAAGCGATCGGTCGAGCGGTTCAAGACGCAGTCGGACTGCTGGGCGCTGCTGGCCTCCACCCGGGTCGCCAGTGAGGGCCTGACCCTCACCGAAGCCAACCGAGTGATCTTCGTGAACCGCTGGTGGAACCCGTCAACCAACTCTCAAGCGGTCGACCGGGTGGTGCGGATCGGGCAGACCAAGCCAGTTCGGGTCCACTACCTGACCTGTGCCAACACCGTCGAGGACCGCCTGCAACCCCTGCTGAACCGCAAGGAGATGACCTTCGACCAGCTCGTCGAAACCCTGCGCCACCGCCCTGAAACAATCAGTGCACTGCTCGCCCACTGACCCTGCGTCGATCGAACGCATCAAGGAACGGAATCATCGGCGGGAGTCAGGAGCCTGCCTTCGACAGCGGCATCGACCTCCTCCGCCTTGTTCAGGGCCGCAATCAGCGCGGTCAGCCTCAAGTTGGTCTCGTCGATCTTGGCGTCCTGGGCCTCGACCAGCGCAGTCAACTTCAAATCGAGCTGATCAATCCTCGCGTCCTGGGCTGCAATCAGCCCAGTTAGTTCCACCTTGAAGTCGTCGATCTTGTCACAGATTCGGTTGGTCTGCCGCACATGCCCAGCAGCGAGGCTGGCGGCAGACTAGATGACAGTCAATGCCATGTCAACACATTGAGCGCCGCAAGCTGCCTGCTGCGGCGGCAGATCAGCAGCCGAGGGCGCTCGCCCCGATTCATGGGGCGCCCCAGGCCTCCGCCTCGTCCCAGAAGCTGTCGGGCTGCTCCGGAAATCGCTGGTAGACCGTACGATCCGCTTCGCCCATGGCCCGCTTGACCGCAGCCGCGACGCCTTCTCGAGCGGCAGCGGTGACATTGACGTCGAGTCGCCGCGCTTGCTCGGCCAGAGCCTCATCCAATGTGAAGGTGGTTCTCGTCGTCCCCATTCGATTGATGCTATGGGTGTTGCTAGCACCAGGACCCGCTTGCAGTGCGGGACGGCCTGGGCATACCCAAGTCAGCGGGCTGGGTGCTTGAAGAGATTCTTGGTGTGCCAGTCGATGTGAGAGGGGGCGGGCAAGCGGTAGCGACGCAGCGGCGAGCGGATCCGCTCCCCGAGCAGGCTCTTGATGCGGGCCGCCGATTCTTGGTCGCTCAGGTTCAGGTGCTCGCTCACCAGGATCCGATGATCCCCGTCGAGGCCGAGCGCTCCAGCATCGAACAGTCGGTGGTGCTGCACGCAGAGCGCGAGGCCGTTCTCGATGCGGTCGGGTCCGCCCTTGGTGCGCATCTGCACATGGGCAGCGTCGATCCCTACCGGCGAGCCGCCGAGGCGCAGGTCATAGCCACAGAACGAGCACCGATCCTCGTAGGCCCGAAGCACCGTGCTCTTGAACTTCGGATCGCGGGCGGCCTGCGCCACCGCCACCACATGACCGAGGTTCACATCCCTCAGGATCTCCTCGTGCTGGGTCTCGGGAAACTCCATCTGCAGCAGCGCGTTCACCACTGCCGTACGCACTGCGGCATCGTGCAGGGCGAACTCGAACTCAGGGTTGAGCGCACCCACCGCCTCCTCGCGCAGGAACGAAGGGCTCTCTTTGATGGCCTGCGGCATCTTGGCCACGCTGTTGCCGCTCGAGTCCTCCACCCTCCACAGTTCCGGGCTGGAACCGAGATAGACGAACGGATTGGACACACGCGCCGTCCGGCCCAAGCGGTGCCTGTGCATCAACAGCTTCAAGTCGAGTTCTGCATCCTTGAACGACACTTCAGCAGACTGCCCGCCAGCGACCCGGCCGATCATCCAGAGAAGCAGCAGCGGCTTGTACGGAGCCCGGATATCGGCGTCACGCCGGGTGAAGCGCCGGATCGACCTGACCCGCTCGACCCAGTAGTCAGCCTCGCTGACCACATCGCCCCCGTCCGCGCTTCGTCCCCGTCTCGGCACCATTCAGCCCCGCCCACAACGCTTGTTCGCCCAAAGCATAGAGTCCCGCAATTGTGGCTCTCGGCATCGAAGTCTGGGTTGCTGTTGAACCTGAGACCATCGGTCGCCCTCAATGGTGTGGCACCTAGTGCTACACTTGCGCCATGCCGACGACTCGCACCCGCCACGCTGTAACAGAAACCGACGAAATCACCGAGATACTCGACGAGGCGGCACGGAGATGGCCCGACGTGCCCAGGGCCAGGCTCATCCGTCTGGTCATGCTGGATTGGTTCCGAGGCGGCCGCTCGCCGTCGACTCGTGCCCAGATCCGCGAGAGTCTGATCGGCTCGTTGCCCGGCTCCTCAAACCTCTATGACCGAGCCGAGGACTGGCCCGCGTGATCGTGGTCGACACGAGTTGGGTCGTTGCGCTGCGGGATCTTGGCGATGGCCACCACCTGCAGGCGGTGGCCACGGTTCGCGAAATGGGCGACGAGGCGGCGGTACTGCACCCCATGACCCTCGCCGAGTGTCTGGTGGCACCTGCAAGGCTCGGAGTTCTCAAGGAGGCAGCCGTCGCGCTTCGGGCTTCTTTCGAGGTGGCCGACGTCGATCAGAATGCCCCGATGCGCTGGGCTCAGCTGCGGGCTGCAACCAGGCTTCGACTGCCCGACGTGATCGTGCTCGACACCGCCTTGCACCTAGGTGCCCGCGCGCTGGCTACCTTCGATCAGTCGCTGGCGATGTGCGCCGCCGACCACGGACTTGAAGTCCTAGGCAGCCCGGCCACGACCTTGCCGAGTCCCAGGATGTCGGCATCGAAGTAGTAGCGAACGGTGGCTTGCTTCACGCGGCGAGAGGCGCGGTTCGGGACGTCTCATAAGCCACCGCCCAGCGAATGTCCTCCAGCGTGAGCCCGAACTGGTCGGCTACGTCGTCCTCGAACTCGCCGCCGTCCACATGCTCGGCAATCGCGGCAGTGCTGACACCGCCGATAGCCGGTCGGCCGAAGCGCCGTCCCGGACGACAACGCACTGGTGAGCCGGCGTCGTCGTGCGGTCGCCACGCCGCCGGCAGATCACCATCCCACTCGACACGGCGCACAAACGAGTCCGCGGCTGGCAGCAGCACGAGTTGGCCCGTCACACGAGCAATGAGCCACAGGTCGGCCGGCAGACTGCACTGCTCCTGGAAGCGCATCAACAGGCGCGGGCCTTCGCCGACCCACGGACCAGCGTGGGCCAGCGGGTGCTCTACTCCCAACTCCAACCTGAGCGAGGCGACGAACGCCCTGATCTCGTGAAGCCGCACGCCGAGATCCCGCCGGTACTGGCGCAGCAGGCCAGCTTCAACGAATTCGGCCCAAGTGAGGCTGCGATCACCGGTCGGCTCGCTCCGGATCACTGGCGGATAGGCGCGTCCTCCGCGCTGGCCGCCCTCCAGCCACCACTCCAGCGTGCTCGGGCTGACCCGCAGAATCTCGGCCGCGTCGGCAAGGGAGTACACCCGCCGGTTCAGGGTCATCACATTCACACCTACATGATGCCCGATCAGAACCTCCAACGGCCTCACATCGCAACCGCACATCCGCAGCAGCCTCGTTCGCCTCAAGTCCGGGCCTCTGCCTTGGGCTCGCCCAGCCGTGGTGACCGGCGGCGCGTCCTCCTGATAGCCGCCAACTCACCGGCGCTGAACTGCCGCTTCTCAAACTCCCCGGAGCAATATCTCGTGTCGTCGTCGGGACAAATGTCGCTTCCCACGGCGGTACGCCACCGTTGGGAACTCGACGCCGGTGGACCCGTCGATGTCTTGGACCTGGGATTCGCGGTGGTGACAACACCGAGCGGCGAGGCGCGGCGGCTACTCGGCGACTTGCTCACCCGTGATGAGCACGCCGAGTACGTGCGCTCGCTCCACGACGACCCGGACCTCGCCACAACATGAGCCCGGTGAACGCCGACCTGCCTCTTGGAACGAGCGGGGCTGCGGGTTGACGAGACTCCCCACCTTGCCGTACCCTTTGCTCCGTACAGATTTACCCGTACAGGGAGGTGCGATGGCTCGGCTGGATGTGCGGCTGGACGTCGAACATCGGCGGCGGCTCGAAGAGCTGGCTCAAGAGAGCGACGAGGCCATATCCGATGTGGTGCGCAGGCTCATCGACGGGGCCTACGAGGACATCCAGCGAACACGCCGCGAGGCAGCAGTTGAACAGTTGATCGCGTTGAACGTCGAAGTGCCGCCCGACCCGGAGACCCTGTCCCGCGAATTGGAGGCGGCCCATGAGCCCGGCGGTCTTCATTGATGCCAACGTTCCCATCTACGCAGCCGGCGGCGAGCACCGCTACAAGGATCCGTGCGCTCGGATTCTCCGTGAGGTGGCTCAAGATCCGCACCGGTTTGTGACCGACTCTGAGGTTCTCCAGGAGTTGCTGCACCGCTACCTGGCCCTGGGGCGCTGGAAACTGGGCAAGGAGGTGGTGTTGGCCTTCGCGGAGCTGATGCGAGGCCGGATCGAACCCGTACTCGCCGACGACGTTGTTGCCGCGGCGCACCTGGCCGGCTCCTATCCCGTGGTCAGCGCCCGGGACCTGGTCCACGCCGCGGTTATGCAGCGGCTGGGAACCACGCAAATCGTCACCACGGACACCGGCTTCGACTGCTTGGACGGAATCAACCGAGTGGACCCGATCCGCATCGCATAGCCGGATCGGGCCAGCCCGACACGGCAACCGAAGCCGCGGCACCGCAGTCGGAGGGGTACTGGTCGCGGCTGGGATTGGCTTCGGGGCTCGCCAGCCCCGAGGCCCGCCGGGAGTTCGTGGTCGTGGGTGCGCTGGCCTGCGCCGCGGCCGCCGCCGTCAAAGTGCCGGAGATCTTCGGACAGCGGCTCGACGGCGACGGCGCGTTCTACGCTCGCAACGTCGGCCTGCTGGTGCTGCCCTTCCTGGCCGGCTACTTCGCCTGGAAGCGTCGGCTCGGCGCTCCCACCCTCGCCGTGGTGGCCGCCGCGTTCGCCGTGCCTGCCGTCGTCATCAACTCCTACCCCTTCGACGGGGGACGCGACACCGCCCACACCGAGATACTGGCCGTGCTGCATCTGCCCCTGTTGCTTTGGCTGGTCGTTGGACTTTCCCACGGCTCCGGCGACTGGCGATCCCACACCAAGCGCATGGAGTTCGTGCGCTTCACCGGCGAATGGGTCATCTACTACGGGCTGATCGCATTGGGCGGCGGGGTGTTCGCAGGGTCGGCGGCGGGGATCTTCTACGCCATCGACATCGACGCCGGCGAGTTCATCGGACTGTGGCTGGTGCCTTGCGGAGCGGCCGGGGCGGTGGTGGTGGCCGCATGGCTGGCCGAGTCGCGCCAGGGCGTCCTCGAGAGGATCGCCCCCGTGCTGACGTGGCTGTTCACGCCGCTGTTCGCCGCGCTGCTGGCCACGTTCCTCGCGGCCATGGTTCTCACCGGCAGAGGCATCGACGTCGACCGCGACGTGTTGATCACCTTCGACATAATGCTGGCGGTGGTGCTGGCCCTGGTCATCTATGCGGTGGCCGCCCGAGACCGCGACGCTCCCCGCGGCCCGTTCGACCTGCTCCAGATGCTGCTGGTGCTGACCGCTCTGCTGGTCGACCTGCTGGTGCTGGGCGCCATCGTGGGGCGCCTCTCGGACTTCGGCGCCAGCCCCAACCGGATCGCGGCCCTCGGCGAGAACCTGGTGCTGCTCGTCAACCTGGCCGGCGCCGCCTGGCTTTACATCGACTTCTGGCGGGGCCGCCGCCCATTCTCGGCGCTGGAGCGCTGGCAGACCGCCTACGCCCCCGTATACGCAATCTGGCTGGCTGCGGTGGTGATCGCCTTCCCGCCCGCATTCGGCTTCGCCTGAGCACCCCGCCCTCGAGACACAACTCGGCGACCCAGTCTTCTTGGGGTCAGTGCTCCCCCGGCTTGAGCTGCCGGAACCTCAGCTCAGGGGACTTGGCAGGAGTTGGTTGACGGCGGCTTCTGGGGTTAGTTGCGCTTGCTGTACGGCTTTCTCCAACTCTGCTCGGCGGTCGGTCAGGCCGGGCTGTGACTCGAACTGCTCCAGCAGGCGGCGCTCCAGCAGCAGCCGCATCCAGGCCAGGCGGCCCTGGGCCCTTCGGTGGGCCAGAGTGCCCGAAGCTTCAAGGGTGAGACGGTGGTCGCAAATGCAGTCCCACAGCTCGTCCACTCCTGCTCCGGTTGCGGCTGAGACCGTCAACACGGGGACCGGACCTTCGTCGCTGGTCGGGGCCAACAGCGGCAGGGCTCGGCGGAACTCGGCGGCGGCCAGCCGGGCCGCCCGCTCGTTGTCGCCGTCGGCCTTGTTCACCACCAGCACGTCGGCCAGCTCCAGCAAGCCCCGCTTGACCGCCTGCAACTCGTCGCCCGCGCCGGCCAGGGCCAGCACGCAGAGGCAGTCGACCGAGGCGTGCACGGCCGACTCCGACTGGCCCACGCCCACCGTCTCCACCAGCACCACGTCGTAGCCGGCCGCCTCCAGCACCGTGATGGCGTTGGGGGTGGTGCTGGTCACGCCGCCGAGCGTGCCCGCCGACGGCGACGGCCGGATGAAGGCGCTGTCGTCGGCGGCCAGCGCAGCCATGCGGGTCTTGTCGCCCAGGATCGATCCGCCCGTGACCATGCTGGAGGGATCAACGGCCAGCACGCCCACCCGATGCCCGGCGCGGGTGAGCCGGGTGCCCAGGGCGTCGATCAGCGTGGACTTGCCCGAGCCGGGCACCCCGCTGATGCCCACCCGATGGGCCCCGCCCGCATGGGGCAGCAGTAGCGTGAGCAGCTCCTGGGCGCGACTGCGGTCGTCGGGCCGGGTCGATTCCACCAGGGTTATGGCCCGGCCCACTGCGGTGCGGTCGCCCGCCCGCACGCCAGCGACCAGGTCGTCCATGCCTAGAGGTGTTCCAGAAGGTCGGCGGCAGCCTCGGATATGACGGTGCCGGGCGGGTAGACCGCCAGTGCGCCGGCGGCCAGCAACTCGTCGATGTCGGCGGCGGGAACGACCCCGCCCACCACGATGGCGATGTCGTCTCGGCCCAGCCCGGCTAGTTCGGCGCGAAGCTGGGGCACCAGCGTGAGATGGCCGGCGGCCAGCGTCGACACCCCCACCACATGCACGTCGGCCTCGACCGCTTGGCGGGCCACCTCAGCGGGGGTGGCGAACAGCGGCCCCACGTCCACATCGAATCCGAGATCGGCGAAGGCGGTGGCGATCACCTTCTGGCCCCGGTCGTGGCCGTCCTGGCCCACCTTGGCCACCAGGATCCGGGGGCGGCGACCGCGTCGGTCGGCGAACTCGTCCACCCGGGCCCGCACCGCGTCTATGCCCAAGTCCCGACCGTCCGAGTCGCCGCCTGCTGATCGGGCCTCGGCGCGGTACACGCCCTCCACTGCTCTGATCTCGGCCACATGACGACCGTAGACGGTTTCGAGAGCATCGCTGATCTCCCCGACGGTGGCGCAGGCCCGGGCGGCGTTGATCGACAGCGCCAGCAGGTTGCCCCGACCGCTGCGAGCCGCGCCCGCGAGCGCCTCCAGGGCGGCCCGCAACGGCGCCTCGTCCCGCTCGGCCCGCAGCCGCTCGAGCCGGGCAATCTGGCGACGGCGGACCTCGGCGTTGTCGATGCGGCGGACCTCCACCGGCGCGCCCGCGCCGCCGTCGACGCGGTAGCGGTTCACGCCGACCACAGCCTGGCGGCCCGAGTCGATGCGGGCCTGGGTGCGGGCCGCGGCCTCCTCGATGCGGAGCTTGGGAAGGCCGGCGGAGATGGCCGCGGCCATGCCGCCCAGCTCCTCCACTTCGCAGATGTGGCCCCAGGCCCGCTCGGCCAGCCGCTTGGTGAGCCGCTCGACGTGGTAGCTGCCGCCCCACGGGTCGACGGTGCGGGTGATGCCCGACTCGTGCTGCAGGAAGAGCTGCGTGTCGCGGGCGATGCCAGCGGAGAAGTCCGACGGCAGGGCCAGCGCCTCGTCGAATGCGTTGGTGTGCAACGACTGGGTGTGGCCGTGGGTGGCGGCCATGGCCTCGATGCAGGTGCGGACCACGTTGTTGTGGGGATCCTGGGCGGTGAGGCTCCAGCCGCTGGTCTGGCAGTGGGCCCGCAAACACAGCGAGCGGGGGTCTTGGGGCTCGAACCGGCTCATGAGCCGGGTCCACAGCAGCCGGGCGGCTCGCAGCTTGGCCACCTCCATGAAGAAGTTCATGCCCACGCACCAGAAGAAGCTGAGCCGGGGGGCGAACTCGTCGATGTCGAGCCCGGCGGCGAGCCCGGCCCGAACGTATTCCAGGCCGTCGGCGAGGGTGTAGGCCAGCTCGATGTCGAGGGTGGCGCCCGCCTCCTGCATGTGGTAGCCGGAGACCGACACCGAGTTGAACCGGGGCATCCGCTCGGCGGTGTGGGCGATGATGTCGGCCACTATCCGCATCGACGGCGCCGGCGGGTAGATGAACGTGTTGCGGACCATGAACTCTTTGAGGACGTCGTTCTGGATGGTCCCGGCTAGCTGCTCTGGCTTGACGCCCTGCTCGGAGGCGGCCACCACGTAGAGGGCCAGCACCGGCAGCACCGCGCCGTTCATGGTCATCGACACCGTCATCTGGTCCAGCGGAATGCCGTCGAAGAGGACCCGCATGTCGAGGATCGAATCGATGGCCACCCCGGCCATGCCCACATCGCCGGCCACTCTCGGGTTGTCGGAGTCGTAGCCGCGGTGGGTGGGCAGATCGAAGGCGACCGAGAGGCCCCGCTGGCCCGCGGCCAGGTTGCGGCGATAGAAGGCGTTGGACTCCTCGGCGGTGGAGAAACCCGCATACTGGCGGATGGTCCAGGGCCGAGTGACGTACATGGTGGGATACGGCCCCCGCACGAACGGCGGCAGACCCGGAAAGCTGCCCACGAAGTCGGCGCCGTCGAGGTCGTCGGGGCCGGCCAGCGGCGGCAAGCCGATGCCCTCGGGCGTCTGGAACGCCGGGCTGTCCGTGGGGACTGCAAGCGGGCGGTCCGCCGCGTCGCCGTCGCGCAGCTCGACCCGCGAGAAGTCTGGGATCGCAGTCACGGCCCGGCCGAGTCTACTTGCCAGCCGAGAGGCAGGGATCAGCCGCGGAGGCCGTTGAGATCGATCACCATCAACACCGCCAGCAGCACGATGATCCCCGCGTTGAGCGCGGTGATCGGCCATCGGTAGCGGTGCGCGGTCCGCTGGAAGCGCCGGATGCTGAGCACGTTGAACACGATGGCCACCGCCCCGATGGCCAGCCCAAGGCCCGACCCCACCCCCGAGGCGATCCCGGCCGCGGGCAGCAGCCACGGAAACAGCACATAGGCCAGGAAGCAGCGCACTCCCGACACCACCACCGAAGTGCTGAACACCCGCTCGGTAGCAGTACCGGGCTGCGAAGTGTCGGGATCGACGGAAGCGGTCACCGCCATAGCGTGCCACGCCGCCACCACTGCACCACGCCCAAGCCCACTCGACCCCTCATCAACCCACCGCCGCCGCGAGGATCCATTCGTAGGCGGGCTGAGCTTGAACGTCGGCGGGCCACTGGGCAGGCAGGCCGCGGCGAGTCCCGGTCAACAGCCGCTTGGTGGCCGACGGGAACATGCGGCCCGCCTCGACGAGGGCCCGCAGCTCTCGGGCCGCAGTTCTGGCGTTGGACGCGTCGTCGCACACTTGGATCAGCTCGGTTGCGCCGTCTGCGGCTCGGGCCAGGAAGTCCACCTCGTGGCCCTCACGGGTACGCACATAGGTCGCCTCACAACGGCGCCGCTCCAACTCGATGAGCACGGCGGTCTCCAGCGCGTGGCCTCTGTTGGCCTCCCCGGAACGGTCGAACACGCCGATCAGCCCGGTGTCCACGGGGTAGGCCTTGCGAGGGTTCACCATCCGCTGGCGCTCGGAGCGGGACTCCATCCAAACTGTGCGCACCAGGAAGCAGTCCTCGAGGTGGGCCAAGTATTGGTGGACAGTGTCGCGGGCCATGGCGATGCCCTGAGAGCGGATGGCCCGGTGAAACTTCTCGACGCTGAACAGCGACCCGGCATTGGCGAGCAGGTGCCGCGACATCCATCGCAGGCCCGCCACATTGCTGACCCGATGGCGGTCGATGACGTCGCGGAACACGGCTACATCGACGTAGTCGCGCAGCAGCTGCGCCCGCAGCGAGTCGCCCAGTCCCTGGGCCTCGGGGAAGCCTCCGCTGATCAGCCAGCGGTCGAACGCTGCTTCGATCTTGGCCCGCTGCACCCGGCCTGTGGCCGCAGGATCGCCGGACACGGGCTCGCCCGAGTGCAGGAGCGCCTCGTCGAACCCGAATGGGAAGATGAGCACCGGCCAGGCCCGCCCTCGCAGCGCGGTGGCGACCTCTCGCGACAGCAGCGCGGCCGACGAGCCCGACACATACACCTGCGCGGCGCCCGAGTCCAGCATGCGACGGACGAGCCGCTCCCATCCGGGCACGGCCTGTATCTCGTCCAGGAACCACGCCACCGGCTCGTCGGAACCGGCAGCCAGCTGCCGGTCGGTGTAGTCGTCGATGAACTCGCCCAGCGACGCTGCCTCCAATCCGGCCAGGCGCTCGTCTTCGAGTGTGAGCATCGGCAGCAGCCGCTCCGGCATCCCCGCAGCTGCCTGCTCGGCCCTCACCTGCTGCATGAACGTGGTCTTGCCCGCCCGGCGCATTCCGATCACCGCGGTCGCCTTGTCGGCAAAGTGAACCAGCCCCGACACACGACGCGGGACCGGCGATCCCTGCCGCAACCGCGGCTCGGCCTGGTCGCGAAACACGCGCCACAGCAGCTGAACCGCCCCGTGTAGATCCTCCATATTTCTCCTTTTGAAAAGGAGAATCTACCCTGATTTCTCCTTTTTGCAAGGAGAATTAGAGACAGGCGCTCTCGCGGGCTCCTTCCATTGGTCAGGCAAAGCCGACGAGCCCCGCCAACCGCGAACACCCTGCCAGAATCAACGACTCCGACAAACCCGACTGCACTGCCCACACAGCCCAGACCGGGCTGTCGAACCCGCTACTGCTGATCAGCGGCAACTATTCGGGCTGTCTCTGCTATGGCTTCGTCCAGGGGGGTGGGCTCGACATGGCCTAGCAGTTCCTCCAGGCCCTCGGTCGACAGGGCGTGGGCGAAGGGCAGCGGCTCGGTGCCGGCGCCTAGCTCGCTGAAACCGGTGATGCGGCGGACCCGGTCGATGAAGTCGTCCACCGATGTCACATGGCCCCTGAGGTTCACCGCCGGGGCCCTCGGCGCGTCCAGTTCGACCCTGGCGGCGGCTATGAACGCTCGCGCCACGTCGGGCGCGTAGTGGAAGTCGGTGACGCCCCCGTACCCCACCGTGTACGGCTCGCCCCGCACCGCGCTGTAGATGGCGGCGGTGGGCCCCGACGTCACCCCCTGATCGCGGCCCGCTCCATACACGGTGAAGGGGCGCAGCCCCACCGCGGTCAGCCCGTGGTCGGCTGCATAAACCGCCGCGGTCAGCTCGTTGGCCACCTTGTAGGCGCCGTACAGCGTGGCCGGAGCGGGGAGCGCGTCGGGCCCCAGCATCGGCTCGGGATACAGGTCCACCGGCCCGAAGATGGCGGCGCTGGAGGCGTAGGCCACCGTGGAGATGCCGTGCTCCACCGCCGCCTCGAACACGTTCACCGTGCCCTGCACGTTCACCGCCGCGCCGCCGCTGGGATCGGCCTTGCAGAACGGCACCTGCAGCGCGGCCAGGTGGATCACCCGGTCCACGCCGGCCATGGCCTCGACCACCGCGGCCCGGTCGACGATGTTGCCCTCAACCCGGCGGAAGTCGAGGGCGGCGCCCTCGGCCACCAGCCGGTGCCGGTTGTCGTTGGCGGCCAGGTCGAAGGTGGTCACCTCGGCGCCCTCGTCGAGCAGCAGGCGCACCGTCCAGGCACCGATGCACCCGTCGGCCCCGGTCACAAGAAATCGCTCGGCCATCAGTAGGTCGCCCTTCCCCCGGAGATGCCGTAGCAGGCTCCAGTGCTGAATTGGTGGCCGGCCATCAGTAGGTCGCCCTTCCGCCGGAGATGTCGTAGCAGGCGCCGGTGCTGAACGAGCACTCATCCGAGCACAGCCAGCCCACCAGCGCGGCCACCTCGCTTGTCTCGCCCAGCCGGCCCATCGGAATCTTCGCCAGCATGTACTCGAGGATCTCCGGGACGGTTTCGGTGTTCATAGGGGTGGCGATCACCGCCGGCGCGATCGAGTTGACCAGCACACCGGTGGTGGCCAGCTCCTTGGCCACCGACTTGGTGAGGGCGATCACCGCGCCCTTGCTGGCCGAGTAGGAGCTCAGACTCGGGTTGCCCTCCTTGCCGGCGATGCTGGCGATGTTGACGACCCGGCCCCAGCCCCGCTCCACCATAGAGCCCACCGTGGCCTGCATAACGTTGAAGATCCCGGTGACGTTGACGTTGAGGGTTTGCTGCCAGCCGTCGAGCGGCGTCTCCAGCATGGGCACGTTGGGTCCGACGATGCCCGCGGACTGCACCACGATGTCCATCCGGTCGATGCCGTCGATGGCCCGCACCGCGGCGGCGTCGGTGACATCGACTTCGTGGACGGCCTCCAGCTCGCGGGCTCGAGCGGCCATGTCGCCGGCGTTCAGGTCCACCGCGGTCACTCGGCAGCCTTGGGCCAGCAGCCGGTCGACGCACGCCGCACCGATGCCGGACCCGGCCCCGGTTACCAGGGCCCTGCGTCTCTCACCAGTCATGAGCCGCAATGGTAGACACGACCAACCGTTCGTTGGCACTTCGCACGGGCGGCTGCGCAACTGCACCCACCGGTCGCTGTGTGACAACCCGCGTCGGCGACCAGATGGTGGCCGACCGGCTCAGCCGGCTGACGGCACGACGCTAGAGGCACAGCGGCGGCGCGCTGCTGGGCGGGACTCATGCACGCCATCGGCAGTGGTGCTAGGTTCCTGCCGCCCATCGCGCCCCAAGGAGGCACTCGTGACGATCCCGACTCCCCGGAAGTCTCTTCACGCGGTCGCCACGCTGGCACTCATCGCCGCAACCGCGGTGCTGTCGGTGCCGGCCGGTGCGCAGCCGACGCCGGAGCCGATCAGCGCCAACACTTTCTCGCTCACCATCCTGCACAACAACGACGGCGAGTCGAAGCTGCTGCCCGACGAGGACTCCGGCTATCCGGGCGTGGCCCGCTTCGCGGCGCGGTTGAAGCAGATGCAGGCCGACGCAGCCGAGTCCCGGTCGGGCGTGATCACCCTCACCTCGGGCGACAACTTCCTGGCCTCCCAGGAGCTGAACGTCTCGCTGACCCGAGAGGGAGCGCTCTACGACTCCATCGCCCTCAGCGGCCTGTACGACGCCATGGCCCTCGGCAACCACGACTTCGACCTGGGCCCCGCGGTGACGGCCCGCTTCATCGAGGGGTTCGACCCGGCCGTGCCGTTCCTGTCGGCCAACGCCGACTTCTCCGGCGAGCCGGTCCTTCAGGCGCTGGTCGACCGCGGCGTGCTGGCCGGCAGCACAACGATAAGGGCCGGCGGGCAGCAGATCGGTGTGATCGGCGCGATCACTCCCCTGCTCCCCAACATCTCGTCGCCGCGCAACGTGGCGATCTCCGACGTGCTGAGCGCGGTGCAGGCCGAGGTTGAGTCGCTCACCGCGGCCGGGGTCAACAAGATCATCCTGGTCAGTCACCTTCAGGGGGTGTCGGAGGAGGTCACGCTGGTGGCCAACCTCACCGGTGTGGATGTGGTGATCGCGGGCGGCGGCGACGACCTGCTGCGCAACGAGGGCGACACCTGCATGCCCGACGAGGAGCCGGCCGGCCCCTACCCGATGCTGGTGGCCGACGCGACCGGCAACGACGTGCCGGTGATCACCGCTCCCGGCGGCTACCGCTGCATCGGTGCGCTGACCGTCACCTTCGACGCCGACGGCGGCATCGTGAACCACACGGGCCACTCGGCTGGGGTCAGCTTCGACCTGACCCCCGACGCGGGCGTCCAGTCGAGTGTGGTCGAGCCGCTGACCGCGGCCGTGGCCGAGAGCGACGCCGCTGTGATCGGCACCAGCGAAGTCGACCTCGACGGCCGCCGGGCCAGCGTGCGCACCGGCTCCAGCAACCAGGGCAACCTGCACGCCGACGCGCTGCGGGCCACCGCCACCAACCTGGCCGACCACTTCGGCACTCCCCGGCCGGGTGTTGCCATCCAGAACGGGGGTGGGATCCGCAACGATGCGGTGATCCCGGCCGGGCCCATCACCGAGGGCGACACTTGGGACATCGCCCCGTTCCGCAACTTCGTGGTGGTGGGCGAGGTCTCTCGTGAGACGTTCCATGTGCTGCTGGAGCAGGCCGTGGACCGGATCCCCGGCGCTGGGGGCCAGTTCCCGCAGGTCTCGGGCTTCACCTTCGCCTACGACCCGGCGGCGGCGGCCCGTGTGACCGACCGGGCCGGCGACTGCTCGCTAGCCGGCGAACCCGGGTCGAGAATCCGCGGCGTGACCCTTGACGACGGCACGGCAATCGTGCGCGACGGCGAGTTGGTGCCCGGTGACGCGGTGGTGCTGGCCACCATCGATTTCCTGGCCAACGGCGGCGACTGCTACCCGCTGTCCGACATCGACTTCACGTCGCTGGGGGTCACCTACCAGCAGGCCCTGGCCAACTACATCTCAGAGGACTTGGACGGCACCATCACCGCCGCCGACTACCCCGAGGGCGGCGACGACCGCATCACCACCGAGATGGCGCCCGAGACGGTGACGGTCAGGGTCCGGCGCGGCGACAGCCTCTGGCGGATCGCGGCCAAGCTTCTCGGGTCGGGCTTCCGCTGGCCGGAGATCTACGAGCTGAACGCAGGCCAGACCCAGGCCGACGGCCGGAGCCTCCGAGATCCCGACCTGATCCTGATCGGCTGGATGCTGGAGGTGCCCGCCGGCTAACCCCGGCCAGAGCGGGCTCGGCCTCAGGTGTAGTCCTGGTACTTCTCCAGGTGGCGGACGGGGCGGCTCAGGGCGTCCTTGCGGAACGGGTCGCCCAGCTCCCGGGTGCACATGACCTCGATCACGGTGGTGCGGTCTCCGTTCATCTGGGCGTCGATGGCCGCCTCCAGCGCCGGGCCAACCTCCTCCAGGCGGCGGACCCGCACACCGTCGGCGCCCATGGCCCGGGCCACCTCCGACCAGTCCTCGCCGCCGTCGAGCTCGCCGGCCACGAAGCGCCGCCCGTAGAAGTCGACCTGGTTCTTCTTCTCGGCACCCCACTGGCGGTTGTGGAACACCACCGCGGTGACCGGGATGTGGTGGCGCACCGCGGTCATGGTCTCGACCATGCTCATGGCCCATGCCCCGTCGCCGGCGTAGGCCACCGCGGGGCGACCGGGGGCGGCCTTCTTGGCCCCGATGATGGTGGGCAGGGCGTAGCCGCAGTTGCCCCAGCTCATGGCCGCGAAGAACGACCGGGGCTCGTGGAAGCGCAGGTAACTGTTGGCCACCGAGTTGATGTTGCCGATGTCGGTCGACACCATCACCCGCGGCGGCATGGCCTTCTCGAGCTCGCGCAGCACACCGCGGGGGTGCATCCAGTCGTCGGGCTCGGCCGCGGCCTGCTTGATCATGTCCACGCTGAAGTCGTCGGTCTCCTCGGTCCAGTCGTCGAGCTCGGCCTCCCACGCCGCCTTCTGGCGGGCGGTCTCGGCCGCCCGAGGGCCGCGGGTGGCGTCGCAGGCCAGGTCCCGGTCGGCCAGGCGAGCGACCAGCGCGGCCGCGGCCGCCGCCGCGTCGCCGCAGATGCCCACGTCGATGGGCTTGACCAGTCCCAGCATCTTGGAGTCGGCGTCCACCTGGATGACTTTGGCGTCGGTGGGCCAGTAGTCGAGCCCGTGCTGGGGCAGGGTGCCGAAGGGGCCCAGCCGGGTGCCGAGGGCCAGCACAACGTCGGCTTTGGAGATGAGCCGCATGGCCGCCTTGGAGCCCTGATAGCCCAGCGGACCGCACCACTGCGGGTGCGAGGCGGGGAACGAGTCGTTGTGGAGGTAGCTGTTCACCACCGGGCAGCCGAGGCGCTCGGCCAGGGCCACCGTCTCGGCCAAGGCGTCGCCCATCACCACGCCGCCGCCGGCGATCATCACCGGAAAGGCCGCTGCGGCCAGCAGCAAGGCGGCCTCATCGAGGGTGCGGTCGCCGCCGGGACCCCGGTCGAGGCGCTGGGGCGGCGGGATGCGGGTGTCGACATCGCCGTAGAAGCGGTCGCGAGGGATGTTGAGCTGGGTGGGGCCCATCTCGGAGGTGGCCCGGTCGAAGCAGCGGGCGGTGAGCTCGGCCATGCGGTGCTCGTTGTTGACGTGGCCCTGATACTTGGTGAACTCCTCGAACATGGGCAGCTGGTTGGCCTCCTGGAAGCCGCCGAGCCCCATGCCCATGGTCCCGGCCTCGGGGGTGACGATCACCACCGGGCTGTGAGCCCAGAACGCCGCCGCGATGGCGGTCACACAGTTGGAGACGCCCGGCCCGTTCTGGCCGATCACCACCCCGTGGCGGCCCGACACCCGCGCGAACCCGTCAGCCATATGGGCCGCGCCCTGCTCGTGCACCACCGGAACCAGCTCGATCCCGGCCGGCTCGAAGATGTCCATGGCGTCCATGAAGGCGCTGCCCATGATCCCGAACACAGTGTCGACGCCATGGGCCACCAGCGTCTCAACAAACGCCTCACTAGGAGTCATGCGGGCCATAGAGCCTCCATGTGGCCGTTGCCGACGACGGGCCAGCAGCCCGTAGGGCACTGAGCGGAGCCGATCGGGTGAACGATCTCTGGTAGTTCCGGGACCGTACTCAACCTGCGGGGACCACCTCGCGGACCGCTGTTGCAGGCTCGGGGACGCGGACCTCGATCTCCACAAACTCGAACCTCGTGGCGACCGTCGGCGGGAAGTCGTAGGACTCACGCCACTGCGCCATGGCGTCGTCCGATGTCGCTTCAACGTGATACGCGATCGCCTCGCCGATCGACATCTTGGGCTCCGGCAGTGGCTCGCCGTCTTCCAAGATGCTCTCAAGATGGAACGTAAGGGCTTCATCGATCATCTCAAGCATCTCCTCCCAGGTATCGCCGACGCTGCCGCATCCAGGTACGTCCGGCGCATACGCGGCCCAGTTGCCGGGTGCCTTCTCAAAGACGACCGCATATGTCAGCTTCATGGATCATGCTCCTCGTGTCGTGTCTACTTCAAACCTGCCTGTCGAAGGATACGCGACCAGGTTCCCGCGTTCAGCGGCTTACCCAGGCTGCCGGGGATCGTCACCTTCCCAGGCTTCGCTGGGTGGCGGAACTGGCGGTGACTGCCGCGCGTGCTCACCAGGTGCCAGCCGTCGCGCTCGACGATCCGGATCGCCTCTCTAGCTGTCGGTGGCATAGCGCAGCATCAGAACGCCGACCGAATGCACTCGGCCGGGTCAAGCAGATCGACGATGAGACCGCCCACAGATTTTCTCCAAGCAAGCCAAGACGCAAGTCAGAACCTCGCGGTGTGAACGAGACTACTCGATTGAGTCGAGGTCGGCCCGGCTGATTGGTCAGGATCTCAGGGAGCTGAAGGTTCTTAGGCGGAGGCTGTTGGTTACTACGAACAGCGAGGAGGCTCCCATGGCGGCGGCGGCGGCCATGGGGTTGAGGATGCCGGTGGCGGCCAGGGGGATAGCGGCCACGTTGTAGGCGAAGGCCCAGAACAGGTTGACCTTGATGGTGGCCAGGGTGCGGCGAGACAGGGCTATGGCATCGGGGACCGCTCGCAGGTCGCCGCCGACGATGGTGAGGTCGGAGGCCTCCATGGCCACATCGGTGCCGGTGCCGACCGCGATGCCGAGATCGGCCTGGGCCAGCGCGGGGGCGTCGTTGATGCCGTCGCCCACCATGGCCACCCGCTTGCCCTCAGCCTGGAGCCTCGCCACCGCCTCGGCCTTGTCGCCGGGGAGCACTTCGGCGGTGACGTCGTGCACGCCGATGGCGTCGCCCACCGCGGCCGCGGTGCGGCGATTGTCGCCGGTTATCAGCGACACCTCCAGGCCCATGGACCGCAGCTCCTGCACCGCCTGCCGGGAGGTGGGCTTCACTGTGTCGGCCAGCGCGATGACCGCCTCGGCGGCCGGGCCGCGGCCCGCCAGCACCGCGGTGTGGCCTCGGGCCTCGGCGGCGGCTATGGCGTCGCCGAGCTCGGCGGGCACCGAGTCGAACAGCGGGCGCCTGCCGACCCGCACCTCGGCCCCGTCCACCCTGCCGGTGACGCCGGTGCCGGGACGGTTCAAGAAGTCGGTGACGGTGCGAGACGACGGCCAGCGCCGGGCGATGGCCGCGCCCACCGGATGCTCCGAGCGCGACTCCAGAGCCCCGGCCAGCAGGCCCATGGCCGCCGGGTCCATACCGGGCGCAGCCGCGGCGTCGACCACCTCTAGGCGGCCCTCGGTGACGGTGCCGGTCTTGTCGAGCACCACCGCATCGACGCGGCGGGTGTCTTCGAGCACCTCGGCGCCCTTGATGATCACCCCGAGCTGGGCGCCTCGGCCCGTGCCCACCATCACCGCCAGCGGGGTGGCCAGCCCCAGCGCGCAGGGGCACGAGATGATCAGCACCGCCACCGCGGCGGTGAACGCTTCCGAGGCGGCGCCGCCGGCCAGCAACCACACGCCCAGGGTGGCCGCGGCCACCACGATCACCGCGGGCACAAACACCGCGGCCACCCGGTCGGCTAAGCGCTGGACCGCGGCCCGACCCCCCTGGGCCTCGTCGACTAGGCGCACGATCTGGGCCAGCGCGGTGTCGGCCCCCACCCGGGCAGCCTCCACCTCCAGGGTGCCGTCGGCGTTGACGGTGGCACCGATCACCTCGTCGCCCGCGGCCACCTCCACCGGGACCGGCTCGCCGGTCACCATCGACATGTCCACTGCGGAGGCGCCGCTCACAACAACGCCGTCGGTGGCGATCCGCTCGCCGGGCCGCACGATGAACCTCATGCCCACGGTCAGGTCGCCAGCAGGGATCTCGGTGCCGTCGGCCAGCCGGGCGGTGGCGGCGCCCAGGCGGGCCAGCGCTCGCACCGCCTCGCCCGAGCGGCGGGTGGCCCGGGCCTCCAGCCACTTGCCCAGCACCACCAAGGCAACGATCACTGTGCCCGTCTCGAAGTAGACGTGGCCGCCGTCGATTCCGGCTGCCAGCACCACTGCCGACCAAGCCCAGGCCGCGCCGGTGCCCAGCGACACCAGGGTGTCCATGGTGGCGGCCCGATGGCGAAGATTGCGGGCCGCGGCCCGATGAAACCCCCAGCCCGAGCCGAATATCACCACGGCGGACGCAACCAGCGCAGCCCAGCGCCAACCGTCGAAGCGCAGCGGCGGCACCATCGACACAGCCACAACCGGCACCCCAGCCGCCAGCGCGACGGCCAGCCGGCGTCGCAGGCCCATGATGCGGCGACGCTCGGCCTCGCCGTCGTCGTCGGCTTCGACCGGCGCCGAGTAGCCGGCCCGCTCGACCGCCAGGCGCAAGGCTGCATCGTCGATCGTGCCGTCGTGGAGGACCGTCGCCCGACTCGACGCAAAGTTGACACGGGCGTCGAGCACGCCGCCGGCGGCTCCGAGCGCGGTCTCCACCCGGGCGGCGCACGCGCCGCAGGTCATGCCCTCCACCCGGATATCGGTCCTGACCCTCAGGGACGACCCAGCGCCCACATCCACAGGCTACGAGGCCGAGCGGATAGACCCGTCCCCTTGCGGATCCCGCAGAGCGCATAGCGAGGCCGTGGCCCGAGCGGCCCGTGAGCGCAGCGAACAAGAGCGGGAGTGACAACGCCCCGCCGCGAGAAGCCTGGGGGCAATACGCAATTGTTCTACGTCGCAGCGCCAGGGACTGGAGCCCTGCTCATTTGCCGATCAACCGCCTCGCCCGTGTGGGTCGATTCGCTCACCTATTCGCTCGGCCTCATAGTGGTGTTGTCGGCGACTATCAGAGTCTTCAGGTCGCTGTGGAAGTCCAGGGCGTGGTCTCCGCCCTCTCGGCCTATGCCGGACAGGCCGCAGCCGCCGAAGGGGGCGGCCAGGTCGCGCACCAGGAAGGTGTTGGTCCACACGATCCCGGCCCGCACCGCTTGGCCCACCCGCTCGGCTCGCGCCGCCGATCCTGTGTAGACGATGGCCGACAGGCCGTAGCGGGTGGAGTTGGCCAGCTCGACCGCCTCGGCCTCGGTGGTGAACGTCTGAATGGTGAGCACCGGTCCGAACACCTCGCGCTGGACGATCTCGGAGTGGTTGGAGGCGGGCTCGATCAGGGTGGGCTCATAGTGGAGGGAGCCCTGGCGGCGCCGGCCGCCCCACACCACGGTGTCGCCCGCGGCCCGGGCCCGATCCACGAAGTCCTCGACTCGGGCCAGATGGTCGGGGTGGACCATCGGGGCGACGGTGGTGGCGTCGTCGCGGCTGTCGCCCAGCACATGGGCCGCGGTGCGAACCCGCAGGGCCTCGGTGAACTCGGCTCGGATCTTTGCCTCCACCAGCAGGCGAGTGCCGGCCAGGCACACCTGACCCGAGTCCTCGTACTGGGCCGCGGCCTGATCGGCGGCTGCTTCGAGGTCGCAGTCGGCGAACACCATGAGCGGACCCTTGCCGCCCAACTCGGCGGTGAACGGCACGATGTTGGCCGCCGCGGCCGCGCCGATGCGGCGGGCTGTCTCCGGTGAGCCGGTGAAGCTGATGCGCCGCACCCGCGGATCGGCGGTGAGGGCCGCCCCGACCTCGGCGCCGAGGCCCTGCACGAGGTTGAAGGCGCCGGGCGGCAGCCCCGCCTCCAGCGTGAGATCGGCCAGCAGCGACGCCGACAGCGGCGACCACTCGGCGGGCTTGAGCACCACGCTGTTGCCTGCGGCCAGCGAGGGAGCCACTTTCCAGGTGGCCAGCATGAACGGCGCGTTCCACGGCGTGATCACCACCGCGGGGCCGGCCGGCATGCGCTGCACGGTGTGGGCGGTGCCCCGAGCCGGCCAGCGGGGCTCGTCGTGGGCCTCGGCCATATCCGCATAGAAGCGGAAGTTGAGCGCGCCCCTGGCTACCAGCCGCTGGCGCATGGAGCGGTGCAGGAAGCCCATGTCGAGGGTCTCGACCAGGGCGATGTCGTCGTTGCGAGCCTCGATCAGATCGGCCAGTCGGCGCAGCGCGGCAGCCCGCTCGCCCACCGGCATCCCGCTCCACTCGCGGAAACCGTCGACAGCCGCCCCCACCGCCTGCTCGGCGATGGCCGCATCACCGCGGGCCACATCAGCCAGCTTGTGCTGCCAATCCAGCGGCGAACGACACTCGAAAGTGCGCAGCGACGAGACCCGCCGACCACCGATCAAATGGTCAACACTGACCCCCACTCCGCCAACATCGACCCGGTCCGACTCAGTCATCGCCGCCCTTGACTGGCCCGAGCAACCCGTGAGCAGCGAACAAGAGCGGGAATGACCCAACTGCGCCGCGACGGACTCTCGCCAATGTTGCGCTCGCTCTTCGACGGTGACCCGCCGCGTGGCCTCACTCGTCCTTGTCCAGGGTTGACTTGTAGTGGCTGGCGCCGGGGCCTCTGGGGGCTCGCTTGCCTCGGTGCTCCCAATCGCCGCCCATGGCGGTGGACACGACCTCCTCGCTGTCCGACGGCTGCGCGCCGACGTCAGCGCGCACCGGCTCGGGGCCGGTGACGATGGTGTTGGTCAGGGCGCCCAGGCCCTCCACCTCGACCGTCACCACATCGCCGGGCGCCACCGGGCGGGACCCGGCCGGCGTGCCCGACAGCACCAGGTCGCCGGGCACCAGCGTGATGGTGCGGGCCAGGTCGGCCACCAGGTAGTGCATGTCCCACTCCATCTCGTCGGTGTTGCCGTTTTGGCGGACCTCGCCGTTGACCAGGGTGCGTATCTGCTTGCCGCCGAAGTCCCAGCCAGTCACCAGCGCCGGACCGACCGGGCACAGGGTGTCGCTGCCCTTGACCCGCAGCATCGAGCCAGCGTCGGTGTCGCGGAAGTCGTGCAGGCCGTAGTCGTTGGCCACCGTGTAGCCCGCGATGCAGTGGCCCGCGTCGGCCGGCGCCACGTTGCGGCAGGTGCGACCGATGACGATGCCGATCTCGCCCTCATAGTTCAGCCACCGGCACGGCTCGGGCCGCACCACGTCGGCGCCGTGGGTGCTCAGCGCGGTGATCGGCTTGTGGAAGTAGGTCGGGGCGGGCGGCAGCCTGGTCATGAACTCGGCCACCCGGCTGGCGTAGTTGAGGTGGACGCAGATGATCTTGGTCGGCTCGCACGGCGGCAGGTGCACCGCATCGGCCGCGGCCACCCGCCGCCCGTCTGGGGCCACCAACTCGTCGCCGTCGCGACGGGTCAGCACCGGATACCCGTCCAGCAGAATGCGCCGATACTCGGTCACGGCCGCCAAGGATTCCCAGAGGCCGAGCGGCTAGGCGCTTGACCCGGCCCGCATGGGCGAGGCCGTGGGCTGTGCTGTCGGGGTTTGGGCGGCCCGTGAGCGCAGCGAACAAGAGCGGGAATGACACCGCTGCGACGCGACTGGTCCCGCACCTATCCGCGCTCGCTCTGGGAGTCTCGGGCTGCTCCCACGAAGGTGTCGAAGAGGTCGTCGCGCCCGAGCAGGTCTGAGGCGGCGCCCTCGGCTGCGATCTCGCCGGTCCTCAGCACGTAGGCGCGGTCGGCCACCTCCAGCAGCCGGGTGGCGTTCTGCTCCACCACCAGCATGGTGCGACCCTCAGCCCGCAGCCGGACCACCAGCTCAAACACGAAGTCGACCAGCACCGGCGCCAGACCCAGCGACGGCTCGTCCATCAACAGGATGCGAGGATTGCTCATGAGAGCCCGGGCGATGGCGAGCTGCTGGGCCTCGCCGCCCGACAGCAACCCGGCCGCGGTAGACCACTTGTCCTTGAGCACGGGGAACAGTTCCACCATCTCGTCGAGCCGCTCGGCCCGCTCGTCGGCCGGAACGGTCACGCCCCCCACCCGCAGATTCTCGACTACCGTCATCTCGGCGAACAGCCTGCGCCGCTCCGGCACGAGGGACAGCCCAGCCTTGAGTATCCGATCGGGGCTGTCGCCGGTCACGGGCCTGCCGTCGAGGCGCACCTCCCCCTCGGCCGGGCGCAACAGCCCCGCCACGGTGTTGAGCAGGGTTGTCTTGCCCGCGCCGTTGGGTCCGATGAGCCCGACGATCTCGTTGGCTCCAACGTGCAGGCTCACCCGGCGCAGCGCCGAGATCGATCCGTAGCGGGTGGTGATCCCAGACACCTCAAGCATCGCGGCACCCTATCCGAGCCCTGCCGCCAGCGTTTCGCGCGGGACTTCGTGGCGCAGGCCCGATCCGACGACGCGGCCACCAAGTTCAGCCCCGCCGCCAGCGTTTCGTGCGACGGTCTAGCCTGCGGTCGGTTCGGTAGCGAACGAATCGAGACGCCGGCAATGAGCAACCAGGCCGACCCGAGTGACAACATCGCTCCGCGAGACGATCGGAAGCGATCCGCGCCTGCTCCCCGGCTGCTCGATGCCGAGCGCCTCATCGAGGAGCGCCTCGGCGACCGGCCTCTCGACTTCGACTCGATGCTGGCCGTATCCAACATCTACCGGGCCGCCACCGCGGTGCGCCGCCGGGCCGAGCAGGGCGTGCTGTCGGAGCTCGGCCTCTCCTGGGGCGGCTTCACCACGCTGTGGGTGCTGTGGGTGTGGGGCGAGATGCAGACCGCGGACCTCGCCGACGAGTGCGACCTGTCCAAGGGAACCCTCACCGGCGTGGTCAAGACGCTGGAGAAGCGGGGCTTCGTGGAGCGCCGCCCGGTGGAGGCCGACCGCCGGCGGGTGACCGTGGCCCTCACCGATGCGGGCGTCGCAACCATCGAGAAGCTCTTTCCCCGCTTCAACCACTACGAGGGTCAGATGGTGAGCGCACTCACACCCGCCGAGAAGCAAGAGCTGGCCGAGTTGCTGCGCCGGGTGATCGTCGCCGCGGCCAAGAGGCCGAACGAACAGGGCGAGCCGCGGCTTGACGGTTGATCGTTCGGGGCCAAACGAATAGGGTCTCGGCGTGGTTGAGCTTCAGGGGTTCATGTATCCGAGGACGCCGACCGGGTCCGCGGGCATCGTGCCGGCGCCGCCGTGGCACTACTCCGGCGACATGCTCACGGTGGAGTACCGCACCGACCCCGACCGGGTGGCCGAGCTGCTGCCCGACCCGCTCGAGCCCGCCAACGAGGACCCCGGCGCGGTGGCCATGATCTGGGCCGAATGGCAGAGCTGCGGCGACGACTTCGAGGAGCTGCTCGATCCGGTGCGGGCCCAGTACCGGGAGGTGTTCGCGGTGGTGCGCTGCCAGTTCCGGGGCTCCACCTACAGCCGGGCCGCCTACATCTGGGTGGACAAGGACTTCGCCATGGCCCGGGGCCACTTCCAGGGCTACCCCAAGAAGATGAGCGAGATCGCCATGACCCGCCCGGTGACGGTGGGTCGGGCCGGGCCGCGCCTGGAGGCGGGGGGCCGCTTCGGCGCCACCCTCAGCACTTGGGGGCGGCGCATCGCCGAGGCCCGGTTCACCATCGGTGGCACCGCCGAGTCGCCCGGCTTCGTCAACAGTTATCCGATGCTGCACAGCCGCCAGATGCCGGCCATGGAGGCCGACGGCAGCGACTCACTCGACGAGCTGGTCACCATGCGGGGCTACGACGCCGACCTCGGCCCGGTGTACGCGGGCGCTGCCGAGCTGGTGCTGCCCGAGTGCCCCACCGAGGAGCTCCACCGCCTGCAACCGGTCGAGATGATCGGCGGCTACTACCGCCAGGTCGGCATGTCCATGGCCGCCGGCACCACCCTGTGGGCCGCCCCCAACCCCAGAGCCGAGCCAGCGTGAACACCGCCGCCTACTCCAACGACCACGGCGACCACAGCGACGACTCGTGAACACCGCCAGCCACATCAACGACCACGGCGACCACCCGTGACCCCAGCCAGCTACGTCGACGACTACCTGGCCGACCACGGCGACGACGACGCCGACTTGGCGTCGCACGACTCGTTCACCTCCGGGGTGCCCCACGCCACCTTCACCAGGCTGCGCCGCGAGGATCCGGTCCACTGGACCCCCGAAGTCGACGGCGCCGGGTTCTGGTCGATCACCCGCTACCACGACGCCCTGACCGTGAGCCGCGACGTCGACACGTTCACGTCCACCAAGGGCATCCGCCTCGAGGAGATGGACGACGACGAGCTCGAGGCCCGCCGCACGATGATGGAGCTCGACCCGCCCGAGCACACCCGGCTGCGGCGCCTGGTGAACCGGGGCTTCACCCGGCGCACCGTCGAGTCCTACGAGGACTCCATCCGAGCCCTGGCCGCCGAGGTGCTCGACGAGGCCCTCGCCGCCGACGCCTTCGACTTCGTGACCGAGGTGGCGGCCAAGCTGCCCATGCGGATGCTGGGCCGGCTGCTGGGCACCAGCGACGCCGACGGCCACCAGCTGGTCGAGTGGGGCGACGCCTTCCTGGGCAACAGCGACCCCGAGTTCACCACCCACGTGATCGACACGGCCGACACCGAGGAGTTCCGGCTGATGCCGTTCCGCAGCCCCGCCGCGGCGGAGGTGTTCGAGTACGCCGAGCACCAGGCGGCGCAGCGCCGAGCCTGCCCCCGCCACGACGTGATCACCCAGTTGCTGGCCCCCACCCGCGACGGCGAACCCCTCAGCGACCTGGAGTTCAAGAACTTCTTCCTGCTGCTCATCGCGGCCGGCAACGACACCACCCGCTACACGATGACCCACGGACTGCGCACCATGATGCAGCACCCCGGGCTGTGGCGGGCCTGGCGGGCCGACCCGACGCTCACCACCACCGCGGTGGAGGAGATCCTGCGAACCAGCGCGGTGACTATGCACTTCCGCCGCACCGCGGCCCGGCCCGCCGCCATCGGCGGCAAGAGCATCGCCGCGGGCGACAAGGTGGTGATCTGGTTCTGCTCCGCCAACCACGACGACGCCGGGTTCCCCCAGCCCTGGCGCTTCGATCTGGCCCGCGACCCCAACGACCACATGGCCTTCGGGCGCAACGGCCCACACCTGTGCCTGGGAGCGTGGCTGGCCCGGATGGAGGCCCGGCTGGTGTTCGAGGAGCTCATGAAGCGGGTCGACCGGCTCGAGCCCGACGGCGAGCCCGACTACCTGCGCTCCAACTTCATCGCCGGCATCAAGCACCTGCCCGTGCGGGTGGTGGCCTGATGCCCGTACGCCCGGAGGCCTGCCGATGGGGTTGATAGTGGGAGCGGCGGTGGTGTCGCATGTGCCGCCGCTGGTGATGCCCGAACACGAGCGCCGAGCCCTCAACGGCGGCGAGGACACCACCCTGTTCGCGGGCCTGCACGCGCTGCGGGCCGAGCGACTGGCGCCCGCCGCGGCCGACACCGTGGTGGTGGTCGACACCCACTGGTTCACCACCGTCGAGCATGTCGTGACCGCCCATGAGCGCCGCCGGGGCCTGTTCACCTCCGACGAACTGCCCCGGGGCATGTGCGCCATGCCCTACGACATGCCCGGCGACCCCGAACTGGCCCGCGCCTTCGAGTCCATCGCCGCGGGCCGCGACGACACCTGGGTGACCGCCACCGACGACCCCCACCTGCCGGTGCACTACCCCACCGTCAACCTGCTCGGCTTCCTGCAGGGCGACGAGCGCTGGGTGTCGATGGGCGTGTGCCAGACGGCGGAGCCCGCCGACTTCCTGCTGGCCGGCGAGCTTTTGGCCGAGACCGTGTCGAAGCTTGACCGGCGGGTGGTGATCCTGGCCAGCGGCGGGCTCAGCCACCGGTTCTGGCCGCTGCGCCAGTTCCGCGACCACGAGGGCGCCGACCCCGACCTCCACATCCGCACCCCCGAGGCCGCCGCCGCCGACCGCCGGGTGCTGGCCTCGATGGCCGCCGGCGACCACGCCGCCATCCTCGACTTCCTGCCCGAATACTCCCGCCACGCCCCCGAGGGCTACTTCGGCCACTACCTGATCATGGTGGGGGCGCTGGGCGGCCCGGCCTGCACGGCTCGGGGCACCCAGTTCGGCCAGTACGAGTCGGTGTCGGGCACCGGCCAGGCCCACGTATGGTTCGACCTGTGAGCCGAGTGGCAGTGCCGGGATCGAGGCCCGAGACGGTGCACGCCCTGTGAGCACCGGCCGGCCCCGAGCCCTGGTGATCGCGCACGAGCCCCTCGGAGGAGGTGCGCTGGTGCACACGCTTCTCGCCGAGCGCGGCTACGAGGTGCACGAACATCAGGTCACCGCCGACTTCGACCGCCCCAACGACGCCGCGGCGTTCCCCGACCTGGCCGGCTACGACGTGGTGGTGCCCATGGGCTCGGTCCGCTCGCTCACCGCCACCGACGAGATCGACAGCTGGATCTTCGAAGAGATCGACATGGTGCGGGCCGCCCATGAGCGCGGCACGCCGATACTCGGAATCTGCTTCGGCGCCCAACTGTTGGCCACCGCGCTCGGCGGATCGGTGGAGCGCGCCCCGGTGACCGAGATCGGCTGGTACGAGATCTTCGAGCACGAGGAATCGGTCAACCCGGTAGGGCCGGGGCCGTGGTTCCAATGGCACCACGACCGCTGCAAGGTGCCTGCGGATGCGCAGGTGCTCGCCGTCAACGACAACGCCGTGCAGCTGTTCCGCTGTGAACGCAGCGTGGGCACCCAGTTCCATCCCGAGGTGACCTACCAACACCTTGAGGGGTTCCTGTCTGGAGCGAGCGAAGACTACGTCAACGAACACGGCATCGACCCGGCTCGGCTCCTCGCGCAGATGCGCAGCAACGAGGTGCGCAACGCCCGACAGTGCGCCGCCCTGCTGGACTGGTTCCTCGACGAGGTGGCCGACTCCTGAGCGAGCCACCCCAGATGCGGGCCGGTCGTCGCGCCGCGGCGTTCAGTGGTAGGGCAGGTACTGCTTGAGTTCCCACTCGGTTAGGGGCTCGGTGCCGTCGATGGCGTCCCAGTCGTCCACGGCAGCGTCGCCCGCCTCGGCGGTGTAGCGGTCCCACTCGGCTCGCTTGTTGTACACGAAGTTGGCGCACAGCTCTGAGCCGACGGCCTCGCACAGGGCCTCGTCGGCCTCCATGTCGTCGAGGGCCGCGCTCAGGCTGTGGGCGCAGTGGACATCGGTGTCGACCTCGTCGAAGCCGTCGCCGGTCAGGGGCTCGGGGCACTCCAGCCCGCCGACAAAGCCGAGGCGGGCCGCCTGCAGCACGATGGCCACCAGGGTGTGGAGGTTGGCCGCGCCGTCGCCGATGCGGCTCTCGATGCGCATGTGGGCTCCGGCGCCGCGGGGCACGCGGTTGCCGGCGCAGCGGTGCTCCACCCCCCAGTTGGCCCAGTACCCGTTCAGATCGCCCGGGCGCAGGCGCCGGTAGGCGTTCACGGTGGGCGCGGCCAGCGCGGTCATGCCCCGGTGGTGATGCAGGAGCCCGCCCATGCAGCTTCGGGCCAGATCGGACATGCCTTGGTCGCCGGCCTCGTCGGACATGGCGTTGTTGCTCTGCGCGTCGGCCAGCGAGAAGTTGACGTGGACGCCGGTGCCGGAGACACCAGGAAATGGCTTGCCCAGGAAGGTCAGATCCAGGCCCAGGGGCCGACCCGCGGCATCGGTGGCACCCAGCACCGACTCACGGGCCAGCAGGCGGAACAGGAAGGCATTGTCGGCGGCCCACATGGCGTCGCCGTATTCGAGGGTGAGCTCGAACTGGCCCTCGTCGAACTCGGCGTTGACCGACTCCACCGCGATGGCGCACGCCTCGGCCCGGCGCACCAGCTTGGTGATCACGCCGTGAGGATCAGAACCGATCCCGGTGCCGTAGACCATGGAGCGCGGCGTCTCGTAGGGGCGGGGATCCTCGAGGCCGCCGCTGAACACGTAGGCCTCCAGTTCGATGCCGACCTTGGGGGTGTAGCCGAGAGCCTCCCAGTCGGCCACCGCCCGGCGCAGCGCCTCGCGGGGCGACACCGGCAGCGCCTCGCCGTGCATCCACAGGTCTCCGATCACCACGCCGGTGGCTTCGTCGTCCCAGCCCTGCTGTATGTCGTCGGGATCGAAGCTGACCTGGGTGTCGGGCAGCCCGTCGGTCAGGTAGGCGCCGGGGGCGGGAACGAGGCTGCGGTCATAGCCCAGCGCGAACACGCACACACAGTGGCCGGTGCCCCGGTGGGCCAGCCGGGCCGGCAAGTACTTGCCCCGGGCCAGCCCCAGGTGATCGGGCCACAGCACCCGTATCCGGTCCCAGTCGCTCATAGCAGCTCCCGCGGTGAACGTTCGGCCCCGAAAGGTAGCCCGCGCCGCGGCCGCAATCACACCGGCCCGGCAGCAAGCCCGCATGGGGTCAGGCATTCCCGCTCTTGTTCGCTGCGCTCACGGGCCGCTCGGGCCACAGCCTCACAAGCTCGGCCTCAGGCCGGGGATTCGTCCTGTTCGGGGTAGAGTCCGGTGCGGCCCAGGCGCTCCAGGCACACCTCGACGCTCCACGGCAGCATGGCAGCCCCGCAGCGGGCGTCGCGGTAGGCCTGCTCCAAATACGAGGGGCGCAGCATGCTGCGTCCGCCGCACACCCGCAGCGCCAGCGACGCCACCGCGGGGGCGCCCTCCATCACCGTGACCACCGACGACCACGCCCGCCGCACCTGATCGGGGCTCGGATCGACGCCGCACTCGGCCAGCACCCGGTGGGTGAGCGCCTGGGCCCGGTCGTAGGTCAGGTTCATCTGGGCCCAGCCCTGCTGCTTGATGGGATGGTCCCGCCGGGCGCCGCCGTCTCGCAGATAGGCGGCGGTGGCGTCGAGGACGCCCCGCATGAGACCGAGATAGGCGAACGACAGCGTCATGTAGAAGTAGGGCCAGCGGGTGGCGGCCTGATCGAAGGCACCCGGCGGCAACCATTCGTTGCCCTCGGGCACGGCCGCCTCGTCGAGCACCAGCGTGCGGGAGTCGGTGCCCCGCATGCCCAGCGGATCCCACTGCCCCTCGATGGTGGCGCCGGGCGCGTCGGCGGGCACGCCCATGAAGCGGATCCTGTCGTCGCCGGGCACCAGGCAGACCACGTTGTGGATGTGTGCCGCGCCCGACAGCGAGGCGAAGATCTTTCGGCCCGTCACCCGGTAGCCGCCGGCGACGGGAACGGCCCGGGTGGAGTAGCCCGCGGTGGCGCCCGCTGCCGCACCCTCCGAGAACGGCTGGCTGTGGATGGCGCCGTCGCTGACGATGCCGCGTCGCAGCTCGGCCCGGCGCTCGGCCAGCAGCGCCCGCTCGGCTGCGTCGAGGTCGAGGTCGTCGGCGATCTGGCCGACGAGGAGAGTGGTGGCGGTGTGCATGTTGAAGGTCAGCGCGGTGGTGGCACAGTGCCGTCCCAGCTCCTCGGCCACGAGGGCGTAGGCCACGAAGTCGCCGCCGAGCCCCCCGTCGGCGACGGGGATGCACAGGCCGAGCAGGCCGGCATCGCGCAGCTCGGCCCAGTTCTGGGTCGGAAACGCCGCGTCGCGGTCGTGGGCCTCGGCCCGAGCCGCGAAGCCCGGGCCCAGCGCCGCCATGCGCTCAACAAGCTCAAGCCGCTCCGGCGTATAGATGAGGGCGGTCACGGCCTGCGAGCCTAACGCTGGCTCTCCGGGCCGAACTCTTGGCTCTCCAGCCGGAGGTCCTGGCTTAGAGGGCGCGCCAATAGGTGAGAGCCAGTCGCGCCGAAGCGGGGTCTTTCCCGCTCTTGTTCGCTGCGCTCACGGGCCGCTCGGGCCACGGCCTCGCCCGTATGGGGCCGGATTCGCTCACCTATTCGCTCGGCCTCTTAGCCCTACGGCCGGCGGGTCCTGTCACGGGCGCGCCCTGGCGGCGCGAGCGCCGTCATTGCTTGCCCCCGTGCCACCCCCCGGCCTCACCGCTCACCCCGACCCGGTTCAGGCCCTTTCAGGTCGCGTGAAGAAGGCGCGCACTCGCTGATTGACTGCCTCGGGATCTTCCGAGACGGCTAGGTGGCCTATGCCGTCTAGGACCACTAGTTCCGCGTTCTTCAGTCCGTCGGCGAGGATGCGAGCGTAGGCCACCGGGGTCTCGGCGTCCAGCTCTCCGGCTATCACGAGGGCAGGCGAGCAGATCTCGGCCAGGCGGTCAACGACGTTGTGGTCAGGCAGACACTCGACCGCGGCCCGCAGGCCCGCGGTCGGGATGCGGGCGAAGCCGGCCGTCCGCATGGCCAGCATTTTGGTACTGAGGCCGGGGCCGGCGATCGAGGTGAGCACATCCTCGGCGATGTCGGCCGACGTCAGGCCCGCGTCCAAGGGCGCGAGCCGGGCGGCTCGCCAGGCGTCGGGGTCGGTGCCGTCGAGTCCGAAGGCACCGCTGGTGTTGGCCAACACCAGCCGTCCGACCCGATCGGGGTGACGCAGGGCGGTATGCAGGGCGTGCATGCCGCCGAACGACTCCCCCACCAGATGGGCCCGCTCCACACCGGCTGAGTCGAGCAGCCGGGCCACCGCGTCGGCAATGGCTGCGAAGGTGAGGGGTGCCACCGGGGCCGAGACGCCGTAGCCGGGCATGTCCCAAGCGATGCATCGGAACGTGGCGCTCAAATCTTCAAGCTGCGGCGCCCATGAGGTGCGCGAGCCTCCGAGGCCGTGAAGGAACACCACCGCGTCGCCCTGGCCCCGCTCGCGCCACGCCAGCGGCCCGTCCACATCCACAGCACCGCCTTGGCCCTGCTCGCCACCGGTCAGCGGCCGGTCCCCACCGACGGGGGCGCCGGAGCGGCCATCCACGTCGGCGTCACGCTCGAACGGTTGGCCCCTACGGCGGTCGGACACGCTCGGAACGTACACGCGACCTCGGGTGCGGCGCTCCGCCTGCATCCAGAGGCACCCGCGGCTGTTGGACACGCTCGGAACGTACACTCTCGGCTGTGGCGACGGCACCGCTGATCGGCATCTCGGGGAGGACCCGCACCGCAGGCGAGATCGACCTGAAGCCCCGCTCGCTTCAGGCCTGCGATGTGGATCTGTACTTCTGCGACTACGCCCGGGGGGTGCTGGCGGCGGGCGGGCTGCCGGTGTATCTGCCGACCAGCGCCGACCCGTCCGACTACGCCGAGCGTTTGGACGGGCTGGTGCTCACCGGCGGCGCCGACATCGAGCCGCAGCGCTACGGGCAGGTGCCCCAAGCCGACCTGTACACCCCGGAACCGGCCCGTGACGCCTTCGAGATGGCCCTGCTCGACGGCGCGGCCCGATCGGGGGCGCCGGTGCTGGGCATCTGCCGGGGCATCCAGGTGTTCAACGTCCACGGCGGCGGAACCCTCCACCAGCATGTGGCCGCCCATGCCGGCTTCGACCAGCCCAACACCCGCCTCCACAGCGTCGAACTGGTCGAGGGTTCGCTGGCCGAGTCGCTGTACGGCCCGTCGATTGAGGTCAACTCGCTGCACCACCAGACCATCGACCGCCTCGCCGACGGCTACGAGATCACCGGCCGCAGCGACGACGGAGCCATAGAGGCCATCGAGGCCCGCAACCAGCCCTGGATCGGCGTCCAGTGGCACCCCGAACTGCTCGACTCCCGAGACACCGACCCCGCCTTCACCTGGCTAGTACAGGCCGCCTCGAACTGATCAGACCTGCGACGCCCTCCGTCAGGGATCGAGCGAGTAGGCGAGCCACTTCAGACCTGCGATGCCGTGGGCTGTGTTGTCGGAGGTGGTCAGCTGATGGGGCTGGCGGGGACGGTGGCTTGGGCTACGGAAGCCTCCACTATTGGCACTTCGTGGCGCTCTAGGGGGCGCATCCACTCCTTGCGGGCCAGGGCCTTGTCGATGTAGGGTGCCAGCTCGTCGGCCTTGGCCGCCTCGCGCTCGGGGCGGCCAGCCGCAAACTCGCCCAGCACGTCCGACCCGAACAGGCGCAGGCTGTCGCAGATGTCGGAGTGGCGGTTCTTTCCGCCCTGCTGCAGGAAGATCACATGGTCGATACCGGCCGCCTCGGCCTGCTTGAGCCAGCGGACCGCGTCGGCGGGGGTGCCGATGGTGTCGGCGTAGTCGTTGCCCGCCTGGCGCGCCGCGGCCACCGCGTCCTCGAGGGCCGAACCCCGCTGGGCCTCGTAGCGGTCCCAGATGTCGCTGTGACCGGGGATGGTGTGGTGCACCACCAGCTGGCTCAGCGCGTAGGCGAAGAAGTGGAACCCGTCGAAGCCCCGCCGGATGGCCTCGGCCCGCTCGGAGTGCAGCGAGAAGCCGGTGACCACCGCGATGTTGGCGTTGACGCTGTGGCCGAGGGGCACGCACTCGTCGCTGCGGATGATGTCGTAGTACACCTCGGCCCAGTGGCGGGCCTCGGCCGGGTCGACGAAGGCGAAGGCCAGCGCGCCCAGGCCGCAGCGGGCGGCCAGCTCGATGGTGGTGCGGTTGGTGCAGGCGATCCACATCGGCGGGTGGGGCTTCTGCACCGGTTTGGGGATCACGTCGCGGCACGGCATCGAGAAGAACTCGCCCTCGAAGCCCGGGTAGGGCGACATGGCCATCATGTTGGCGATCTGCTCGCCCGCCTCGAGGCTCATGGCCCGCTTCTGCTTGGCGGAGATGCCGAACCCGCCCAGTTCCAGGCGGGTGGCGCCCTCGCCGATGCCCAGCTCGACCCGGCCCCCCGAGATCAGGTCGAGGGTGGCGACGCACTCGGCGGTGCGGGCCGGGTGGTTGTAGGCCGGCGGCGCCTGGCGGATGCCGTGGCCCAGCCGGATGCGGCTGGTGCGGGCCGCGCAGGCCGACAGGAACACCTCGGGGGCCGAGCAGTGCGAGTACTCCTCCAGGAAGTGGTGCTCGACCGCCCAGGCCACATCGATGCCGACCTCGTCGGCCACTTCGACCTGCTCGATGGCCTCGGCCAATAGCCGCTGCTCGGAGTCCTCAGCCCAGGGCCGGGGCATCTGTAGCTCATAAAACACACCGAACCGCACGGCCGCTCAACCTAGCTGGCCACCGTGCCGGGTCGGGAACCGGGATTCAGAACTCGCAGAGGCCGAAGGGGTCCGGACGCTACCGTGGCGATGTGACCGTCACCATCGCAGAGCTGCTGGCCGCCAAGGGACACCTGGTGGCCGACGGGGCCATGGGCACCCAGCTCTTCGCGGCGGGCCTCACCGCCGGCGATGCGCCCGAGGCCTGGAACGTCCACCACGCCGAGCAGGTGCGAGCCGTCCACCGGGCCTACCTCCAGGCCGGCGCCGACCTGGTGGTGACCAATAGCTTCGGGGGAACCCGCTTCCGCCTGGCACTGCACGACCTGCAGGACAGGGTGGCGGAACTCAACGAGGCCGCGGCCCGCAACGCCCGCATCGAGGCCGACGCAGAAGCCGAGCGAGCGGGCCGACCGGCGCTGGTGGCGGGCTCGATGGGACCGACCGGCTCGCTGCTGGCACCGCTGGGCAACATGTCGGACGCCGAGTGCGAGGCCGCCTTCGCCGAGCAGGCCGAGGGCCTGGCCGCGGGCGGCGCCGATCTGCTGTGGGTGGAGACCATGAGCGACCTCGACGAGGTGGAGGCGGCGGTGCGGGGGGCCCGCTCGGCCTGTGACCTTCCCGTGGCCGCCACCATGAGCTTCGACACCGCGGGCCGAACCATGATGGGCGTGAACGGCACAGAGCTGGCCGAGCGGCTCGGCGGGCTGGGCCTGGCCGCGGTGGGCGCCAACTGCGGCAACAACATCGCCGACACCGAGGCCGCCGCGGCCGCGATTGCGGCCGCATGTGCGGATACGCCGGTGATCTCCAAGCCCAACGCGGGAGTGCCGGTGTGGAGCGGCGACGCGCTGGTCTACGACGGCACCCCCGAAGTGCTGGCCGCCCACGCCCACCGGGCTCGGGCCGCGGGCGCGGCCGTGATCGGCAGCTGCTGCGGCAGCACCCCGGCCCACACCGCCAAGATCGCGGCTGTGCTGCGGGGCGACGAGCCCCCGCCCGAGTCGGCGCCTCGGGCCGCGACGCCAGTCACCGAGGACCGCCTGGCCCGCCGCCGGAACCGCCGCCGCTGAACCCGCCTCCATTCCCGAAAGTAGCGAGCCTGTACGATTCGCCCATGACCCAACGACAGCAGGGTCCATGATCCACGCCCGAGACAATGTGAGCATCGATCTCGTGCACATCGTCGTCTGGCCCGGCTTGGCGGGAACATGATCCAGGGCCGAAGCGGTGCGAGGACCGGGATGTTGAGCTTGATCGACGAGCTGGTCCTGGCCCTCCTCAACGAGGAGAGCGGCTACTTTCGTCAGGTACCCGGCTGGAATCTGAACTGCGCCGTCGTCGGCGCGGCACTGGCCGAGCTGTCGCTCATGTCTCGCATCGATACCGACATGGACTCCCTGATCCTTTTGGATGCGACCGCGACCGGCGATCGGGCGCTCGATCCCGTTCTCGAAGAGATCGCGGCCGAGCCCGTTCAGCACAACGCCCAGTACTGGATCGAGCGGCTCGCCCCCCAGGCAGAATCGATCATCGACATGACTCTCGACCGGCTGGTCGACCTGAGGATCCTCCACCATCATGACGGCGACTTCTGGTCGCTGGCCGGGTCGGCCTGGAGGATGGAGCTGCACCAGGAATCCGAGGAGGGCACGGCCGTCGAGCATGTCAAGACCCGCATCGGCCGGGCCATCTTCAACAACGAGATCCCGGACCCGAGAGACATAATCATCATCTGTTTGATCGACACCTGCGACGTTCTGCGGCTCATCTTCGAACTCGACGAGGAGGCCACCGAGCGCGTCGGGGCCATCCTCAAGATGGACCTGATCGGGCGCGCCATCGCCGCTGCGGTCGCACAGAACATCGCCGGGCGGCTGTTCAGGCCGACCGCTCTGACCAAGCCGATTCCGGTCGTCCCGCTGCGGAGGCTGCTGCACAGCAAACAGATCCGTTCGGGCAACCTGCCGGCATTCTTCGCCGAACTGCACCAAGAGTTCGGCCCGGTGTTCGAGATACGGCCGCCGGTGGCTCAGAACATGATCTGCCTGGCCGGGCCGGACACGAACCAGTGGGTACACCGTCAAGGCCGCATGCACCTGAGAGCCAGGGACTATCTGGAGGACTTCGAGAAGGTCTACGGCGGGGTCGGGCTGCTGCCCGCCCTCGACGGCGCCGACCACTTCCGGTATCGAAAGTTCATTCAGCCCGCGTACGCGCGCAACCGGCTGGAGGACCGGCTGGACGAGTTCCTCGGCCGCGCCCGCCGCGACATGGCGACCTGGAATGTCGGGGAGACGCGCCGTGCGGTGGGGATGTGCCGGAAGCTGGTCAACGCCGCCATGTCGCCGCTGTTTGTCGGCATCGACTCCCAAGACATCGTCGACGACATGCACAAGTTCAAGGACCGGGCCCTCAAGACCCACGTCGGCCGAACCCTGCCCAAGTTCATGCTGAAGACCCCGGCCATGAGGCGCCGCGCGAAAAAAATCGACGAGGTGATGGACCGGGTGCTCAACGTCCATACCCCCGCCCAGCGGGTCGGCTGTCCCCGGGATCTGGCCGACGAGTTGCTGACCATGCACAACAACGACCAGCAGTTCCTGCCGGAGTCGAATCTTCGGTTCGTGCTGTCGGCGCCGCTGATCGCCAGCATGTACGTCGGCGACCAGCTCAGCTTCGCCGCGTTCGCCATGGTGTCGCAGCCGGAGTTCTACGACAAGATCCGGGCCGAGGCCGACTCGGTGTTCGCGGGCGGCGACCCGGACGGCGAGACGCTCACCGGGCCGTCCACGGATGTAACTCGCAGGTTCATCATGGAGTGTTTGCGTCTCTACCCGATCGTCCCGCTGTCGGTCCGCAACGTGATGAACGCCTGCGACGTGGAGGGCTATCGGCTGCCCGAGGGCAGGCGTGTCTTCATTGCCCAGACGGCAACGCACTACATGGCCGACATCTTTCCCGACCCGTTCAGGTTCGACATCGACCGCTATGCGGAGCCCCGCAAAGAGCATGTCGGCACCGGATACTCGCCCTACGGCTTGGGCACGCACACCTGTCTCGGCGCCCGGCTGACGGAGATGTACCTGGCCGTCAACCTGCTGTTGATGGCGCACCACTTCACGTTCGAGATCGCCCCCAAGAACTACAAGCTGAGGATCAGCCCGTTCCCGTCGATGTCGCCGAACAAGAAGCTGAAGTTCCACATCTCCGAGCGCAGGCGCGACCTGCCCTCTTAGAGCGAGCGCTGGTCCCGGTCCTCGACTACCACATCGAGGTCGTCCCAGAGCCTCTGCACCGTTGCACGCAAGCGCATGTTCTCGTAGGCGCCCCACACGGTCATCGCGGGCGGCACCACCAGGATGGACACGAGCAGCGAGTAGGCGATGGAGATGGCCGCGGTGACGCCGAACTGCTGGGTCCCCGCCAGCGGGGAGAACACCAGCACCCCGAACCCGAGCGCAGTCGTGAGGGCGGAGCCCAGCAGGGCCGAGCCGGTGGTGGCGAGCGTGCGGACCGCGGCCTGCTCGGGATTGCGGACCCGGGCGAACTCCTCTCGGTAGCGGTGGATCACATGGATGGTGTAATCCACGCCGATCCCGATCGAGAGCGCGGTGATGATCGAGGTGATCAGCCCGTAGGGAATGCCCAGCAGGGCCATGGTGCCGAGAATCCAGATGAGAACCAGCACGATGGGTCCGACCGCGATCACCCCCAGCATCGGCCGGCGCAGCGTCACCCAGAAGAAGAGGATCAGGATGCCCAGAGCGACGGCCACGGTGGAGGTGATCGCCTCGGTCTGGCGCGACGTGATCTGTTCGGTGACGGTGACCGACAGGATGCTCATCGAGGTGGCGGTGATGGCACCGTCGTCACCGGCCCAGAGCGCCTCGATCTCATCCTGGAGCACGGCGGTGGCGCCGGGATCGTCGGTGTAGGTCGGGAACTGCAACAAGATGGCGTCGACGCCGCCGGGATCGTTGACCAGGACGTTGGCCGTGGCCGGATCCTTGGCTTCGAGCCGCTCCAGGAACTCCTGCATCCCGGCCGGATCGAGCTGCACCCCGGCGGAGGCCTCTGCGAACAGCTCCGCCAGCGCGGGGTCGTACTTGTCGCCGGGCTCGCCGCTGTCGTGGGTCCAGTCGTGCGCCAGCGACACGTACGACGCTTCCAGCGGTCCCGCCGCGGCCCGCGGGCGGCGCTGCTCGTCGGCGAAGGCGGCGGACAGGTCCTGAACGTTCAGCAGCGTGCGGGCCTCGGCAGCCTCGGCTCTCACCAGCACGCTGGCCAGTTCCGTCGACCCTCCGACGGCGGCGTCGAGGGACTCCAAGTCGTTCATCACGCTGCCGTCTCGGGGCAGGATGTCGCGGATGCTGAACTCGGAGTGGAGCCCGGTGGCCGCGAATCCGAGCGCGACGGTCACGCCGAGCACGGCAATGAGGTACGGGGCCGGCCGGCGGGCCACGCTGGCGCCGAGAGCCCTGGCCACCGGCTCGATTCCGGGCAGCGCGCTCGACACCGAGCGGGGCGGACGCAACTTGCCTCGCGCCTCCCGCCGCCGGTCGACGATGGTCCGTCCGGCCGGGACCAGCGTCAGCATGACGATCAGGCTCAACCCCACCCCCAGCCCGGCCACGATGCCGAAATCGCCGATCACGTCTATCGGAGAGAACAGGGTGGCCAGGAAGCTGGCGATGGTGGTGGCGGCCGCCAGGGTCAGGGGGGCGGCGACGTTGCGCAGGCCATTGCGGACCGCCTCCAGGACCGGCTCGCCATCGGCCCGATGCTCGCGGTAGTGCGAGACGGCCTGGATCGCATAGTCCACCGTGAGGCTGATCACAATGATCGGCACCATCGTGGTGAGCGAGCTGGGCGGACCGATCCAGCCGAGTCCGTCGGGTCCGAGCCAGCCCTCCGCCCCGACGATCCAGACCAGCGAGAAGACCAGGCCGGTGAGCGTGAGCAGCAGATCCGACAGCGTTCGCAGGAACACCACGATCAGCGCCGCGATCAGCAGCAGGGCCAGGCCGACCAGCGGCGCCATGCCGGTCTCGATGGCCTCGGTGTACTCGTCCTCGATGATGGCGGGCGACAGGCTGCTCACTTGCAGCACGCCGGCCGAGGCGCCGGCCAGGTCGCTGATCGTCCGCTCCGCCACCGCGGTGTCGTCGGTGTTCTTCAGGCGGACGGTGGCGATCGCCACCGGTGTGCCGTCGGCGTCGGTCCCCGACATGGCTTCGAGCGCCCCGCCGATCTCACCGACGCTGGAGACCTCGTCGATCTCTGCCTGGGTGATCGAGCCGATGTCGACACCGGTCGCGACCCCGATCAGTGACGAGGGCGCGATGATCGGGTCCGCCGGCGCCAGCAGCGGGATCACGCTCGGATCGCCGGCAATGGCACCGATGAGGGCGTCCATCTGCTGGAGTCCGCCGGGAGTGAATGCGTCGCCGCGGAAGACGAGTGTGACGACATTGACATCGCTGGACTCGCCGAAGAACTCGTCGAGTTCGGAGACCGCGGTGGCGATGGCGCTGCCCGGCGGCAAGAACGCCACCGAGGCCCCTTCGATCGGCGGCACGCGCCGGGTCGCCCCCGCGGCCAGAACAACGGTGACGACGAGCAGAACGAGGATCGTGACGTACGGGCGAACCGTGATGAACCGACTGAACCTGCCGAGGACGCGGTTCATGGAGCGCCACCGTAGCAGCGCCCCTCTCGGCCTCGGCCCGCGGAGTCCCACCGGTAGGGTGCCGCCAATGAACAAGCTGTCACGAGTCTTCGCCGGGCTGCGGGCCGCGGACCGGGTCGGCGGTGGAGTCGACCGTCGGATGCGGCGCTTCGACGGCTGGCTCGACCGGGCTTCGGCCCGTGACAGCGGCGCGACGGGCTACGACCACACCGAGACCGTCAGGGAGTACTACGAGATTTGCAACGATCTGATGGTGTGGGGTTGGGGCGAGTCGCTGCACTTCGCGCCGCTGTCGCCCGGCGAGAGCGTGAACAACTCCAAGATCCGCCACCAGCGGCTGATGATCGACAAGCTGGAACTGCGCTCCGGCATGACGGTGGTGGACGTCGGCTGCGGGATCGGCGGACCGATGCGACGGGTCGTCTCAGAAGCTGGCGTGAGGGTGGTCGGGGTCAACATCAATGAGGTCCAGATGGACCTGACCAGGTCGTTGAACGCCGAGGCGGGGCTCGACCCCATGGTCGACTACCTGGTTTGCAGCTTCATGGACATGGCCGATGTTGCGGACGGTGCCTTCGACCGCGGCTACGCCATCGAATCAACCATCCATGCGCCCGACAAGGCGGGCGCGTTCGCCGAGATCTACCGGGTGCTCAAACCGGGAGCCCTCTTCTGGGGTCAGGAGTTCTGCATGACGGAACGGTTCGACCCCGGCAACGATCGGCATCTGGCCATGAAGCGGGACTTGATGCACGGCATCGCGCTGCAAGACATCGCCACCACCGGCGAGGTGGACCGGGCGCTCGCAGCGGCGGGATTCGAGCTCATCGAGGGGACGGATCGGGGCGCCTCACCGAACGGTGCGGCCACGCCGTGGTTTCAGCCTCTGGAGACCTGGAGACCGACGTTGGGCAATTCGATGATCGGGGTGCCGCTCGGCCGCAAGGCGGCCATCGCAGGATCCAGGCTGGCCGAGTTGCTGAGAATCTTCCCGAAAGGCTCCGCCGACGTAATCAAGATGCTGGATCAGACCGCCAGCGCCTACGTCGCCGGAGGCAAGTCAGGGATCTTCACCCCGCTCTACTGTTTCCTGGCCCGCAAACCCCTATAGCCCGCTCGTCGGCGGTCAGTGGCGGAATTGGCGCTCGCCGGTGAACAGCATGGCGATGTTGTGTTCGTCGGCGGCGGCAATGACCGCGGCATCGTTGACTGAGCCGCCGGGCTGGACGACCACCGCGGCACCTGCTTCGGCCGCGGCCGCGATGCCGTCTGGAAACGGGTAGAAGCCGTCGCTGGCGCAGGCGCCGCCCGCGGCCCGGCCCGCGGCCTTGGTCGCAGCGATCCGGCCCGCCTCGACCCGGTTCTGCTGGCCCGCGCCGATGCCCCAGGCGGTGCCGTCATGAGCTAGCACCACCGCGTTGGAACTGGTGTGGGCGCACACCCGCCAGGCGAACACCGCGTCGGCCCGCTCCGCTTCGGTGGGCTGCCGGGCGGTGACCACCTGCCAGTCAGCCGGGTCGGACTGGTGCCGGCACCGAGACTGCACCAGGAAATCGCCCGAGCCGCCGAGGCTTCGCAACTCCCAGCCGACTTCACCGGAAGGATCCCTGGGCGCCTCCAGCAGGCGGGTGTTGGCCCGGCGGGCAGCCAACCGCTCGATCACCCCGCTGGCGTAACCGGGGGCGATCACCACGTCGGCCTGGGCCGCGGCCACCACGGCAGCGGCGGTGGCCTCGTCGATCACCGTGTTGACGGCCACCACGCCGCCGAAGGCGCTGCGCGGGTCGCAGTCGAAGGCTCGGGAGTAGGCGGTGGACAGGTCATCGGCCGCGGACACTCCGCACGGGTTGGCGTGCTTGACGATCACCGCCGCGGGCTGATCGCCCAGGTCGTGGGCCAGGCGCCACGCGGCGGCAGCGTCCATCAGGTTCAGATAGCTCAGCACCGGCCCGCCGTGCTGGACGACGCCGTCGAAGAACCCGGTTGTGCCGCGGACCCGGTATCGGGCGCCCTGCTGATGGGGGTTCTCGCCGTATCGCAGCACCTCGGCCCGCTCAAGGTCCAAGCGAATCACCGGCGGCAGGGCCGCCCCGACCGACTCGTCGCCGGCATCGGGGCCCGCCCCGACCGGCACGCCTCCACCATGCAGGCCAGACCCGTCGTCGGCATCGGGGCCGGGCTCGTCGGACAGCTCTCCGCCACGCACACCGGACTCGTCCCGCGCGTCGAACCAGTCGGCGATGGCGGCCTCGTACGCCGCGCTGTGGGCGAACGCCTTGCGAGCCAGCCGCAGGCGGGTGGACGCCGCTAGTCGCGTCTCGCAGCGGAGTTCGTTCAGCACGGGTCGGTAGTCGGCCGGATCCACCACCACGGCCACATGGGCGTGGTTCTTGGCCGCGGCCCGCACCATGGTCGGACCGCCTATGTCGATCGTCTCGATTCCTGGCGACGCCCCGAATGGGTACAGGTTCACCACCACCAGATCGATCGGGTCGATGCCGTTGGCCTCCAGATCGGCCCGGTGGGCAGGATCGTCGCGGTCGGCCAGGATCCCGCCGTGAATGCGGGGATGCAGAGTCACCACCCGGTGCCCCAACATCGGTGGCGAACCGGTGTGGTCGGCTGCATCGGCAACGGGCAGGCCCGCGGCCGCGATCAGCCGGGCCGAGCCCGCACTGGCGATCAGCTCCCACCCCAACTCGACGAGGCCCGCGGCCAACTCGACCACGCCCGCCTTGTCGTAGACGGAGATCAGCGCCCGCGGCGATGCACCCATTAGAGCCCAACCCTGCCGCAGGAGCGGCAGTCAACCGCCTCACCAACGGCTAATCGATCCACATTTCGGTTATTCACAGGGCGGCGACTATGTCCACCATCAGCTGGCCGGCCTCGGTGGGATTCTGGCCCACCCGGGCTCCCGCCTCGGACAGCGCCTCCATCTTGGCGGCGGCGGTGCCCTTGCCGCCCGACACGATGGCGCCGGCGTGGCCCATCTTCTTGCCCGGCGGCGCAGTGACCCCGGCCACGTAGGCGGCCACCGGCTTGGTCATGTGGTCGGCGATGAACTCGGCGGCCTCCTCCTCGGCCGATCCGCCGATCTCGCCGATCATCATCACCGCCCGCGTCTCGGGGTCGGCCTCGAAGGCGGCCAGGCAGTCGACGAAGGTGGTGCCGGGCACCGGGTCGCCGCCGATGCCGACGCAGGTGGTGACGCCGATCTGCTGCTGCTTGAGCTCGTAGAGCGCCTGATAGGTGAGCGTGCCCGAGCGGCTGACGATCCCCACCGGTCCGCCCGACAGGGCGATGTGCCCGGCGGTGATGCCGATGTTGCACTTGCCGGGGCTGATGATGCCGGGACAGTTGGGTCCGAGCAGGCGCACGCCGGGATGGTCGCGCCTCAGCTTGTTGAACACGAGGGCCTCGTCGTGGGCGGGCACCCCCTCGGTGATGACCACCACCAGCTCCATCTGAGCGTCGGCCGCCTCCAGTATCGCCTCGGGCACTCCCGGCGCGGGTATGAACACGCAGCTCACGGTGGCGCCGGTGGCCGCCGCGGCCTCGGCGACGGTGGCGAAGACGGGCACGCCGTCCACGTCGGTGCCGGCCTTGCGGGGATTGGTGCCGGCCACCACCTGGGTGCCGTAGTCGCGGTTGAGCAGGCCGTAGTAGCGGCCCTGCGAGCCGGTCAGCCCCTGGTACACCACCCGGGTGCTCTCGTCCACGAAGATGCTCACGGCTGTATCCCGCCAGCGCCGGCGCCAGCCGACTCGACCGCCCGGCAGCCGAAATCGAGGGAAACAGATCTCACGGCTGCACCCCGCCAGCACCGGTGCCGGCCAGCTCCACCGCCCGGCGGGCCGCGTCGAGCATGGTGGGCTCCATCATCAACGCATCGCTCAGGTGGGGCTCAAGCAGCTCGCGGCCCTCGGCCGCGTTGGTGCCGTCGAGGCGGATCACGATGGGCGAGTCGATGGCGACGCGCCCGGTGGCCCCGATGATGCCGACCGCGATCTCTTCGCCCCGCGTGATGCCCCCGAAGATGTTGATCAGGATGGCCCGCACCGCGGGATCGTTGTTGATCACCTCCAGCGCCCCGGCCATGACCTCGGCGTTGGCACCGCCGCCGATGTCGAGGAAGTTGGCGGGGCGACCCCCCACCTGGTTGACCACGTCGACGGTGCTCATAGCCAGGCCCGCGCCGTTGGCGATCACCCCCACCGAGCCGTCGAGTCCCACGTATTGCAGCCCTTTGGCGCGAGCGGCCCGCTCGCGCTCGTCGCGGGTCTGGGTGGCGTCGAAGGCGGCGTAGTGGTGGTGGCGGAACGTGCTGTTGGCGTCGAGGGTGACCTTGGAGTCGAGCAGCACCACCTCGCCGCCGGAGGTCACGATGAGCGGGTTCACCTCCACCAGATCGGCGTCGGCGTCCACGTAGGCGCGGTACAGCGCCGCCAGCACGTCACCCACCGCGTCGGCAGCCGTGCCGGAGATGCGGGCGGCCCGCACCCACTGGCGGCACTGCTCAGCCGACAGCCCGTCCACCGGATCGATGTGGATGCGGGCGATGGCCTCGGGGTCGCGGGCGGCCACCGCCTCGATCTCCACGCCGCCCTCGGCCGACAGCATCCCCAAGTGCTGGCGGGCCGACCGGTCGAGGGTGAAGCTGGCGTAGTACTCCTCGGCGATGTCGGACGCCTGCTCGATCCACAGGCGGCGCACGGTGTGGCCCGAGATGTCGAGCCCCAGGATGTCTTCGGCGTGTCGGCGCACCTCGTCGATGTCGGCGGCGAGCTTCACTCCCCCGGCCTTGCCCCGTCCGCCGGTGTGGACCTGGGCCTTCACCACCACCGGCAGCCCGAGCCTCTGGGCCGCGGCCACGGCATCGTCGGCCGAGAAGGCGGCTTCGCCCACCGGCACCGGCAGCCCGTACCGGGCGAACAGCTCCTTGCCCTGATGCTCGAACAGATCCACGAGCGGCGATACTAGGCCGCGATGCCCTCTGCCCGTTCACCGCAGCTGCGATCCCAGCCCTGCCCGAGTCGGGCAGAGTGAGGCGATAGCGATATGCCCGTTTCCCACGGCTCCCGACCCGACCTGCGCACCGTGGTGGTGGTGGGCCTGGCCGGGGTGGCGGTGGCGCTGGGACTGGTGCTGGGGGTGCTGCTGCTCACCCGAGGCGGCACCGATGTGGAGATCCGCCTCGGCGACCGCGACTTCCGCGACATGGAGACCGGCCGGATCAGCGCCGAGATCGCCGACCGGGGACCGATCCTGTTCGGCGACGTGGCCGACGGCGAGCTCGACATCATCCTGCAGCACCTCGGCGACGACCCCGAGTCGGGCTGGCTCGCCTTCGAGGCCCGACGATCCGGCCAGAGTCGGGACTGCTTCTTCCAGTGGCGGGCCGAGCGGGCCGAGTTCGTCAACACCTGCGACCCCGAAGACATCGTGGACGCGGCCGGCACCGGCCTGCGCCACTTCGACGTGGCCGTAGTAGACGGCGACGTCCGGGTAGACATCAACCCGTCGTAACGCTCACACTGAAGACGCTCACACTGGAGGACCGTATGGCTGACGTGAACCCCACCGACCGGATATTTCTGCGCGACGCCCAGTGCCGGGCCTTCGACGCAACCGTCGTTGCGGTCGACGGCGACCGGGCGGCCCTCGACGCCACCGCCTTCTACGCCACCAGCGGCGGCCAGCCCCACGACACCGGCACGCTCAGCTTCGCCGGCGGCGAGGCGGCGGTCACCGACGTGCGAGGCCACGACGTGGTGTGGCACACCCTCGACGGCGAGACCCCGCCAGCCGGCACGCCGGTGCGGGGGGAGCTCGACTGGGAGCGCCGCCACGCCCTGATGCGCACCCACACCGCGCTGCACATCCTGTGCGGGGTGATCTACAACACCTGGGGCGTGTCGGTGACCGGCGGCAACATAGCCCCGCTGTCGGCCCGCATGGACTTCGAGTTCGACCCCCTGCCGGAGGGCTTCGCCAAGCAGGTCACCGAACTGGTCAACGCCGAGATCGCCGCCGACCGCCCCATCGAGATCTCGTTCTTGCCCCGGGCCGAGGCCCTGGCCGACGAGGATCTGATCCGCACAAAGGTCAACCTCATCCCCGAGTCGGTGCAGGAGATCCGGGTGGTCGACATCGTCGGGCTCGACAAGCAGGCCGACGGGGGCACCCATCTGCGGTCCACCGGCGGGGTGGGCCGCTTCGAGGTGGTCAAGACCGAGTCGAAGGGCAAGGCCAACAAGCGCCTGAGGATCGCCCTCCACGACGCCTGATCCGGCCAGTCGGCCTCTTGGCCTCTGGCCTCAGATCTTCTCCAGGGGGGCCCACGAGAGCAGCAGCTGCTTCTGGCCGACGCTGGGGAAGCGCACCGAGGCCTGCGCGTCGTCGCCGCTGCCCTCGATGTTGAGGATCACGCCCTCGCCCCACTGGGTGTGGCGCACATCGTCGCCCACTCGCAGTCCCAGGCGATCAGCGCCGGACTGCGCAGGCGCGGGGCGCCGGCCGGCGTCGATGGCCCGCTCCACGATCTCGTCGCGGTGGGACGACCGCCGGTCGAGACTGTGCTCGCGCCGGGCGCGGCGGTAGTGGCGGCTGCGCACCGCCCGGGCGCCGACGGCGGCCTGCACCAGCTCGGCGGGGATCTCCTTGATGAACCGGCTCGGCGGGTTGTACTGCCGGCTGCCATACAGCAGGCGGCTCCAGGCGTGGGTGAGGGTGAGCTGGCGCATGGCCCGGGTGATCCCGACGTAGGCCAGCCGGCGCTCCTCCTCCAGTTCGTGGGGCTCGCCCAGGGCCCGAATGTGGGGGAACACCCCGTCCTCCATGCCGATCATGTACACGTCGGGATACTCCAGCCCCTTGGCCGAGTGCAGGGTCATGAGCGTGACCGCGGAGTCGTCAGCGTCGGCCAAGTCGTCGGTGTCGGCCACCAGCGCCACCGCCTCCAGGAACTGGTCGACGGTGTCGTGCTCGCCGGCCGCTCCCACCAGCTCGGCCAGGTTCTCCAGGCGGCCATCGGCCTCGACCGACTTCTCCGAGCGCAGCTCGTCCAGATAGCCGGAGCGCTCCAGGAGTTCCTGCAGCACGGCGGCCGGCGTAGCCCGCAGCGAGGCCACGTCGTCGATCAGGGCGCGGAACTGTCCCACGCCAGCCGAGGCCCGCCCGGTGACGCCCGCCTCGGAGCAGCGGCCGAGGGCCTCGTAGAAGGTGAGGCCGTGCCGCGCCGCGCAGGCGTCGATCTTGGCCACCGAGGTGGCGCCCACCCCCCGCTTGGGCACGCCCAGCGCCCGCTTAACGCTCACCTCGTCGCCGGGATTGGCGACCGCCTTGACGTAGGCCATGGCGTCGCGCACCTCCCGGCGGTCGTAGAAGCGGGTGCCGCCCACCAGCCGGTAGGGGATCTCCGCTTTCACCAGCTGCTCCTCCACCGCCCGGGACTGGGCGTTGGTGCGGTAGAAGACAGCCATCTCGGACAGGCCCATGTGCTCGGACTCGCGGCGGCGCACGATCTCGCTGACCACGTAGCGGGCCTCGTCCTCCTCATCGTCGGCGTGGTAGCGGACAATGCCGGGTCCCGATCCCCGGTCGGTCCACAGATCCTTGGGCTTGCGTCCGGCGTTGTTGACGATGACGGCGTTGGCGGCGTCGAGGATGTTCTGGGTGCTGCGGTAGTTCTGCTCCAGCACCACGATGCGGACATCGTCGAAGGCCCGCTCAAACTCGAGGATGTTGCGGATGTCGGCGCCGCGGAAGGCGTAGATCGACTGGTCGGCGTCGCCCACCGCGGTCACCTGGCGGCTCTCGGCGCCCAGGCGGATCACCAGCTCGTTCTGCACCGGGTTGGTGTCCTGGTACTCGTCCACCAGCACATGGGCGAAGCGCTGCCGCCAGCGGTCCAGCACCTCCGGGCTGCTCCTGAACAGCTCGACGGTGCGCAGCAGCAGATCGTCGAAGTCCATGGCCGCGGCCGAGGCCAGGCGGCGCTGGTAGCGGTCGAACACCTCGGCGATGCGCCGCTCGTAGATGTTGGAGGCCCGCTCGGCGTAGGCGGCCGCGCCGATGTTGTCGTTCTTGGCCGCGGAGATGGCGGCGTGGATCGATCGGGGCGGGAACCGCTTGGGGTCGAGGTTCAGGTCACGCAGCACGTAGCCGCACAGGCGCACCGCGTCGCCCTGGTCGTAGATGGTGAAGTGGCTGGGATAGTCGATGTAGGCGGCGTCGCGGCGCAGGATGCGCACACAGGCGGCATGGAACGTCGACACCCACATGCTCTCGGCCACCGGGCCAACCAGGCCGCCGACGCGGTGGCGCATCTCGCCGGCCGCCTTGTTGGTGAAGGTGATGGCCAGGATCTCGAACGGCGACACGCCGTGCTCCTCGATCAGGTGCGCAATGCGGTGGGTGAGCACCCTGGTCTTGCCCGATCCGGCCCCGGCCACCACTAGAAGCGGCCCGCCGACATGGGTGACCGCCTCGTATTGAGCCGGGTTCAGACCCTCCAGAATCACCGATTCGGCCATCGCCGCTCACCCTACTGCCACCACCCGACACCACCGGAGAGCCCTGCCGCCGACTCCAATGCGCCCTATGCGATCCCCGCATCGTCGGCGAGGACGTCCAGGAACGGCGAATAGCGGTAGACGCGATTGCGCCTTCGACCCGTGACCTCGTCGACGATGCCCAGCGAGACCAGCTCCTCGAGCAGGCGCCCGACCGTCGAAGGCGTCGAAGCGAGCCGCGCCGTGGCGTACTTGATGGTGACGACGGGCTGCTGAGCCAGCAGATCGATCAGCGGCCAGCCATAGCGCCCCAGGTTCTGGTCGGCAGCGATGCGGCGGTGCTCATCCGTGAGCGCCGTCAACTCGGCCGCCACCCGCACCGCGTCATTCGCCGTGGACTTCACGCCGGTCAGGAAGAACCTGAGCCAGCCCTCCCAGTCGCCCCGGGTGCGGATGCCGTCGAGGCGGTCGTAGTACTCGCTGCGGTTCTGTTTCAGGAACAGGCTCAAGTACAGCAGCGGTCGGGCCAGCACCCGCCGCTGCACCAGCAGCAACGCGATGAGGAGTCGTCCCACCCGGCCGTTGCCGTCCAGGAACGGGTGTATGGTCTCGAACTGGGCGTGGGCCAGGGCTGCGAGCACCAGCGGAGGGTCGCCGCTGTCGTTGAGGTAGACCTCGAGGGCTCGGATCGCGGCAGGAAGGTCTTCCGGCGTCGGCGGCACGAACGTCGCAGACTCCAGGGTGCAACCCGCGGCGCCGATCCAATTCTGGGTCCTGCGGAACTCGCCCGGATCACGCTCCTGGCCCCGCACACCCTCCATCAGCTCGCCGTGAACCCTGCGGATCAGGCGGCCCGACAGCGGCAACTCGTCGAGAAGGCGCAGCCCCAGGCCCATGGCCCGCACATAGTTGACCGTCTCGGCGAGATCGTCAGGCGGCGGAGCCACTCTGGCCTCCACCTCGTGGGCCAGCACATCGTCGAGACTCGACTGGGTGCCCTCGATCTGGGAGCTGAGCACCGCCTCGCGGCGAACATACGACGCCACAAACAGATCGGGGTTCGGCAGGGTCCCCGCCATCCCATCGAGTCGGCCCACCGCGGCGGTGGCATCCGACAGCAGCCCAAGCAGATCAGTGTCCCACCGCAGCGGCGGATCGGGGGGCAGCGGCTTGGGCACGAACGCCTCGTACCCGGTCAACTGCCGCCGGAACTGCCCGGCGCGCGTGCCTGCCATCTGTGCTCATCTTTCCGTTCGCTGGAATATCAAGTCCAGCTTTAGACTATTATTCTACTGAATAGCTGAATGCTAGAACAAAAGTGGCGATTTAGTGAGCTCATTCCAGAGATCGGAATAGCAGTAGCCGAAAATCCGAGCTTATTCCAGCATATGGTTGAATATTAGAATAGGCTCCAATGTCTAGGCGAGTCGTTCGAGTTGCTGGAATAGCCGGGCCCTCAATGGGGGCTTGTTCCAATGGAAGCGGCTTGACTGGAATATTGTTCCGTCTGGGGATCGGGCTAGGCCGGTAGCGTGCGGCCGATGTCTGCGCTGGATTGCGCGCCCCCTTGAGCCGTCCGTTTCGGTTCGGGTTCAGCCTCGACGGGCTCGACGATGCCGCCGAGATCGCGCGGCGAGTCCGGTGGGCCGAGGACGCCGGGTACTCCTCGGTGGCGATGACCGACCATTTCGACGCCCGGCACGGACCGCTGGTGGCTCTCACCGCGGCGGCGCTGGCCACCAAGTCGCTGAAGGTGGGCACCCTGGTGCTGGCCAACGACTACCGCCACCCGGCCGTGCTGGCCAAGGAGCTGGCCTCGCTCGACGTGATCTCGGGCGGGCGGCTTGAGTTCGGTATCGGCGCGGGCTGGATGGCCTCCGACTACGAGCAGGCCGGGATCGGCTTCGACCGTCCCGGCGTGCGCATCGAGCGCCTCGACGAGGCGATCTCAGTGCTGGAGGGCTGTTTCGCCGACGATCCCTTCGACTTCAAGGGCCGCCACTACCGCATCCGGGGGCTCGAATCCTGGCCGAAGCCCGTCCAGCAGCCCCGTCCCGGCTGCTGGTGGCCGGTGGCGGCCACCGGATGCTGGCACTGGCCGGGCGGCGGGCCGACATCGTGGGGATAAATCCCAGCCTGCACTCGGGCGCTATCGACGAGCACGCCGGCCCCACCGCCACCGCGGCCGCCACCGACGCCAAGCTGGCCGCGGTGCGCGAGGCCGCCGGGGACCGCTTCGGCGCCATCGAACTGCAGACCCGGGTGCATCTGGCCGTGATCACTGACGACGCCCACGGCCTGGCCTCGGCCGCGGTGCCGGCCTTCGGGATCACCGCCGAGCAGGCTCTGGGCTCACCGCATGCCCTCGTGGGCACCGTCGACGAGTGCGCGGCCCGCATCGAAGGCTGGCGGGAGCGCTGGGGGATCTCCTACATCTCGCTGGCGGGCAGCGCCGCGATAGAGATGGCCCCCGTAGTCGAGCGCCTCACCGGCCGTTAGCCGGGTCAGCCACGCACTTCAGCAATGTCACGGGCCCTTTCGACTCACGCACTACTCCTCCGAAGTGTCAGATATAGATCGGCGCAGGTAATCGGTGTCGTCGCGGACGTATTCGAAGCGTTGTCGATCCAACCAGTGATTCCATATCCGCTTGCCTCCGACAGCCAAGGGCTTGACACGAAGAGCCCGGCTGAACCAAGTCGCGGTCTCAACGCGCTTGCCAGCCTCCAGCGCGACCTCGATCGCGGGCGATAGGTCCGTGTCGGCCGATACAACCACCGCCACGTCGTACTGGTCATCTCGGGCACCAATCGCTACATCAAGAGCGAGCAGGACGTCGATGCCCTTCTCCTCAGCTCGCCACTGCGACGGTTTGCCAAAGGAATAGGCCGTTGGCTGATATCGGAGCAGTCGAGTCTTGACAGTCGTCAACGGCAGTTTCCGCCATGCCGAGACCTGGTGGGCGAAGGCAGACTGAAGGTTCGCGTGGCTCTTGGGCCCCGGCTGTCCGCGATACACGGTTACAGCGCATAGTTGGCGTTCCGAGTCCACCTCCTCGCCTAGTTGCTTGAGCAGCAGAGCGAGCCGGTGGGGTCGCACGTGGCCGAACGTGGGCGGATCGGTCGAGGGATCGCCAAAGGCCTTTCGGGCGCAGTGGTACACGTTCTGATAGTCGACGAATACCGCTACCCGTGTCACAGCACGAACCTAACCAAAATAAAGCCCCGTCATTCCCGGCGAGCCGGGAAGACGGGGAGGAATAGCAGCAAGCTACCAGACATCGCTCGTCGTGCGCAACCTCAAGTGGGTCACTCCCATTCGATCGTGGCGGGAGGCTTGGACGTTATGTCGTAGGCCACCCGGTTCACTCCGTCGACCTCGGCGATGATCCGGCTGCTCATGGCATCGAGCACCTCGTGGGGCAGGCGGGCCCAGTCGGCGGTCATGGCGTCGGAGCTGGTGACGGCCCGGATCACCACCGGGCGACCGTAGGTGCGCTCGTCGCCCATCACGCCCACGGTGCGGATGTCGGGCAGCACCGCGAACGACTGCCAGATCTCATTCTCCAGGCCGGCGCGGCGCAACTCCTCGCGCACGATGGCATCGGCGTGGCGGAGGGTGCAGGCCGCCTCCGGGGTTACCTCCCCGATGATGCGCACCGCCAGGCCCGGTCCGGGGAAGGGCTGACGGTTCACGATCTCCGGCGGCAGGCCCAGCTCGGCGCCCACCGACCGCACCTCGTCCTTGAACAGCGACCGCAGCGGCTCGACCAGCTCGAAGTCGAGGTCCTCGGGCAGGCCTCCCACGTTGTGATGGCTCTTGATGGTGGACGAATGAGCGGTGGCGCCCGACTCGATCACGTCGGGGTACAGCGTGCCCTGCACCAGGAATCCGGCGTCGGGAACCCGGCTGCGGGCCCGCTCGAAGGCTCGGATGAACTGCTCGCCCACCGCCTTGCGCTTGGCCTCGGGCTCGGTGACCCCCTCCAGCGCAGCGAAGAACTCGCCGGCCGCGTCGAGGCGGACCAGGTCTGCGCCGAAGTGGCGCCCGAAGGCCTCCTCCACCTCGTCGGCCTCTCCCCTTCGCAGCAGGCCGGTGTCGACCAGCACGCAGGTGAGCCGGTCGCCGACCGCGGTGTGCACCAGCGCGGCCGCCACCGCCGAGTCCACCCCGCCCGAGAGCCCGCAGATTGCCCGGCCGTCGCCGATCTGGTCGCGGACGGAGGCCACCGCGGCGTCGATGATCGAGTGCATCGACCAGTTCGGTTCGGCACGGCAGGCCCGGCGCAGGAAGCGCTCCATCATCTCGCGGCCGTGGGGGGTGTGTTCCACCTCGGGATGGAACTGCACTCCGTAGAGGCCCCGGTCGGGGTCCTCGAAGGCGGCCACCGGCGATGCGGCAGTGGACGCGGTGACGGCGGCCCCCGGCGGCGGCTCGGCGATGGCGTCGAAGTGGCTCATCCACACCGGCAGCGGCGACGGCAGGGCCGCCAGCAGCACGCCGCCGTCACCGGTCAGCGTCATCTCAGCCCGGCCGTACTCGCCCCGCTCGCTGCGCCCGACCGAGCCGCCCAGCTGCTCGGCGATGAGCTGAGCCCCGTAGCAGATTCCCAGGATCGGCACGCCCAGGCTGTAGACGGCGGGATCGAGGCCGGGTGCGCCCTCGACGTGCACCGAGGCCGGGCCGCCGCTGAGGATCACTCCGGCGGGCCGGAGGACCGCGATCTCGGCCGCGGTGATCGTGGCGGGCACGATCTCGCTGTACACCTCGCACTCGCGCACCCGCCGGGCGATCAGCTGCGAATACTGCGCTCCGAAGTCGACCACCAGAACGGTGTCGAAGGCGCCCGTCACGCCAAGAGGCCGAGCGAATAGGTGAGCGACGGATGCACGCCGGACTTCACGACGAGACGGCGACGGCTGCGGCCCTCTGGAAGTCCTTCACGTCGGTGTAGCCGCACTTGGCCATCGAGGTCCGCAGCCCGCCCATCAGGTTGGTGGTGCCGTCGGGGCCGAAGGCGGGACCGTGGAGGATCTCCGCGAGGGTGCCTCGCGGCTCCACCTCGGTGATGCGCCCCCGGGGCAGGGTCGGGTGGCCGGTGGAGAGGTCCCAGTGCCGGCCCGGGCACGGCGAGTCGGAGGCGGAGGCCAGCGGCAGGCCGACCATGGCCGAGTCGGCGCCGCACACGATGGCCTTGGCGATGTCGCCCGCGGTGCGCATCGTCCCGTCGGCGATCACATGGCAGTACACGCCGGTCTCGTCGAGGTGGCGCATCCGGGCGGCTCGGGCATCGGCGATGGCGGTGGCCTGGGGCGCGTCGAGCCCGAGCACATGGCGGGTGGTGCCCACATGTCCCGAGCCGGCGCCGACCAGCACGCCGGCCGCGCCGGTGCGCATCAGGTGCAGGGCAGCCTGATAGCTCACACAGCCGCCGACCACCACCGGCGTCTGCATGCGCCGGATGAACGTCTTGAGGTTGAGCGGGTCGCCCGCGGAGGAGACGTGCTCGGCCGAGACGATCGTGCCCGAGATGAACAGCAGGTTGACGTCGGCGGCGATGGCGTGGGGAGCGAGCTCCTCGGCCCGCTGGGGCCGGACCCGGCCGGCGGTGCGCACCCCGGCGGCCGCGATCTCCGAGAGGCGGGCGGCCACCAGCTCGGGCTGCACCGGCCGGGCGTAGAGCTCCCGCAGGCGGGCCGCGGCTGCATCCAGCGGCGCGGCGGCCAGCTCGGCCAACTCCGCGGCAGGGTCGGCGCAGCGGGTCCAGATGCCCTCGAGGTCGAGCACCCCCAGCCCGCCGAGCTCGCCCATCCGCACCGCGGTGGCGGGGCTGGTCACGCTGTCGGTGGAGGCGGCCAGCACCGGGATGTCGAACCGGTAGGCGTCTATCTGCCAGGAGATGTCCACGTCGGTGAGGTCGCGGGTGCGCCGGCTGGGGACGATGGCGATCTCGTCGAGCCGGTAGGCGCGCCGACCGGACTTGCCCAGCCCGATCTCGATCTCAGCCACCGCTCTGCAACATCCGTACAGGTTCGCTCATGAGTCTCAAGACCAACAGTTCAGGGCGCCGGAAGCCGGGCACCGCAGGAGCCTACCCGGCGCCGACTCCCGCAGTGGCGACCGCCAGCAGCCGTCGCAGCACGGCGGCCGTCGCGCCCCACACGGTGTCGCCCGGCAACTCGAAGAAGGTTATGGCGCGCTCGCCGCCGGGGGCCTCGTCCCGCGGCCAAATCTCCTCGCGCCAGGCTTCGGGGTCGGTCAGATCCGCCAGCGCCACGTCGAGGATCTGCTCGACCTCGGCCGGGTCGGGCACCAGCTCGGGGCGCGCCTCGACGGTGGCCACGTAGGGGCACACCAGCGAGCGGGAACCGACGGTCACGAAGCTGTCGAGCCGGCCGATCGGCGCCACGCTGCGGGGGTCGAGCCCGATCTCCTCGGCCGCCTCCCGCAGCGCGGTGGCCCACAGGTCGGCATCACCCGGTTCGCGTCGCCCGCCCGGAAACGAGACCTCGCCCGCGTGATGGCGGAGGTGCCCGGCGCGGCGGGTGAGCACCACCCAGGGCTCGCCGCGGTGCTCGTACAGCAGCACCAGCACCGCGGACGATGCCGACCCCGGCGAGTCGACGAGGTCGGGAACGGTGGCGGCGACCGCCTGCAGCACCCGCTCCAGGCTGGGGCAGCGCCGGGAATCGGCAAGCGCGGCCCACGGCGCCGGCCCGCCCAGCCGGGCATTGGCGGGGCGGGGAATGTGCTGGGATCCGCCCCTTCCGGCCGGGGCCGACAGCGCCGCGGTCGGTGCGGTCAGGTCGGTCAGGACTCTTCAGCAGCGGCGGCCAAGCCTTGGAGGAGATCCCGCAGGCCACCGGTCTTGAGGTCGCTCATCACCCGGCCCGGCGGGGTGTCGCCCCGCTCCCACTCCTCCCAGTGGTCCAACAGCTTGCGAGGGTCCGGGGCGGGCCGATCCATCCGCTGAGGCTACCGGCGCCCGACGCGTTGGGGGGGGGGTTCGCGGGGGCGAACGGCTACATCATGCCGCCCATGCCTCCCATGCCGTCCATTCCGCCGCCGCCGGGGGGACCGGGCGGGGGCTTCTCTTCGGGCTTGTCGGCCACGAGCACCTCGGTGGTGAGCATCAGCCCGGCGATCGACGCCGCGTTCTGCAGCGCGGCCCGGGTCACCTTCACCGGGTCGATCACGCCGGCGGCGATGAGGTCGACGACCTCGCCAGCCGCCGCGTCGAAGCCGTCGGAGCCGGAGGCCGCCTCGACCTCGCGCACCACGATGGCGCCCTCATGGCCGGCGTTCTCGGCGATCAGCCGGGTCGGCGCCGACAGGGCCTCGCCGATGATGCGGGCACCGGTGGCCTCGTCGCCGTCAAGGTCGGCCGCAACCGCGGCCACCGCGGCCCGGCTGCGCAGCAGCGCGGTGCCTCCGCCGGCGACGATGCCCTCGTCGATGGCGGCCCTAGTGGCCGAGATGGCGTCCTCGATGCGGTGCTTGGTCTCCTTGAGCTCCACCTCGGTGGCCGCCCCGACCTGCACCACCGCCACGCCGCCGGCCAGCTTGGCCAGCCGCTCCTGCAGCTTCTCGCGGTCCCAGTCCGAGTCGGTGTTCTCGATCTCGGCCTTGATCTGATTGACGCGGCCCTCCACATCGGAGGAGTCGCCGGCGCCTTCCACGATGGTGGTGTCGTCCTTGGTGATGACCACCTTGCGGGCCGAGCCCATCAGCGACAGGTCCACCGAGTCGAGCTTCAAGCCGACCTCCTCGGCCACGACCTGGCCGCCGGTGAGGATGGCCATGTCCTGCAGCATCGCCTTGCGGCGCTCGCCGAAGCCGGGCGCCTTCACGGCCGCAGAGTTGAACGTGCCGCGGATCTTGTTGACCACCAGCGTGGCCAGCGCCTCGCCCTCGACGTCCTCGGCGATGATCAGCAGCGGCTTGCCCGTCTGCATGACCTTCTCGAGCACCGGCAGCAGGTCCGACACGGCGCTGATCTTGCCCTGGTTGAGCAGCACGTAGGGCTCCTCGAGCACGGCTTCCTGGCGCTCGGGGTCGGTCACGAAGTACGGCGACAGGTAGCCCTTGTCGAACTGCATGCCCTCGACGAAGTCGAGGTCCATGCCGAACGTGTTGCTCTCCTCGACGGTGATCACGCCGTCCTTGCCGACCTTGTCGAAGGCCTCGGCCAGCGTCTCGCCCACCGCGCTGTCGGCGGCGGAGATCGAGGCCACCGACTGCACCTTCTCCTTGTCGGTCGAAACCGGCACGGCCTGGTCGGCCAGCGAGTCCACCGCGGCGGCCACGGCCGCCTCCATGCCCCGCTTGAGGCCCATCGGGTTGGCGCCGGCCGCGACGTTGCGCAGCCCCTCGCGGATCAGGGCCTGGGCCAGAACGGTGGCGGTGGTGGTGCCGTCGCCGGCGATGTCGTTGGTCTTGGTGGCGACTTCCTTCACGAGCTGGGCGCCCATGTTCTCGAACTGGTCGTCGAGCTCCACCTCGCGGGCGATCGACACGCCGTCGTTGGTGATGGTGGGCGCGCCGAACTTCTTGTCGAGGACCACGTTGCGGCCCTTGGGGCCGAGGGTGACCTTGACCGCGTCGGCGAGCTTGTTCACGCCCGTCTCAAGGCCCCGGCGGGCCTCTTCGTCAAACTTGAGGATCTTGGGCATCGGCGACCTCAGCCGACCTTGGCCAGCACGTCGCGGGCGTTGAGGATGAGCAGATCTTCGCCTTCGACGGTGATCTCGGTGCCGCCGTACTTGGAATAGACGACGGTGTCGCCCACCCCGACGTCCATGGGGATGAGCTCGCCGCTGTCGTCGGACCGGCGACCGGGGCCGACCGCCAGAACCTCGCCCTGCTGGGGCTTCTCTTTGGCGGTGTCGGGAATGACGAGACCACTGGCGGTGGTCTCCTCGGCGTCGCCGGGCCGCACAACGATGCGGTCGTCAAGTGGCTGCAGGTTCATGTGTCCTCCCGGACTCCTTGGGATGGTTGGATTGTTCCTTGCGGCCGTTTGCGCTCGGCCGCGACACGGGTGTTGGCACTCTCCCGTGACGAGTGCCAACGATAGGGGCCGCCGCCGGGCGCAACAACGCGCGAGCCGGCCTGTTTCGGACGGCGCCGGCTGCGCCCGGCTCAGCTCTCCGGCAGGCCCAGCGAGGGGTCCGCCCCCACGGTGAGCGGGGAGGGTCCGTCGGCCTGCAATCGCCACCAGCCCGCCGCGGCCACCATGGCCGCGTTGTCGGTGCACATGGCCCGGCTCGGCAGGTAGGCGGCCAGCCCGTCGGCGGTGCAGGCGTCGAGGGCCATCTCCCGCAGCCGGCTGTTGGCCGCTACCCCGCCGGCCAGGCACAGGCCCTTGGCGTGGTGGGCGGCCGCGGCCCGGCGGGCCTTGGCCACCAGCACGTCGGCCACGGCCTCCTGGAACGACGCGGCCACGTCCTCGGCGGTGGAGTCCGGGTTGCGCCTGAGATGGTTGATGACCGAGGTCTTGAGGCCGCTGAAGGAGAAGTTCCAGCCGTCGTGCAGCATGGCCCGGGGGAAGGCGATGGCGTCGGGGGCGCCCTGCACGCTCAGCCGGTCGATCACCGGTCCGCCGGGATAGCCGAGCCCCATGTAGCGGGCCACCTTGTCGAAGGCCTCGCCGGCGGCATCGTCGACGGTTGCCCCCAGCACCCGGTAGCGCAGGCGGTCCTCCATCAGCACCAGCATGGTGTGGCCGCCCGACACCAGGACCACCACCACGGGCAGCTCCAGGCTCGGCTCGTCGAGGAAGGCCGCGTGGAGGTGAGCCTCCAAGTGGTTGACGGCCACGAAGGGCACGTCCCACACCAGGGCCAGGGCCTTGGCCGCCGACACTCCCACCAGCAGCGCCCCCACCAGGCCGGGACCGACGGTGGCCGCCACCGCGGCGATGTCGGAGTCGTCCAGAGCCGACTCCACCAAAGCCTGCGACACCACCGGCACCATCCGCTCGACATGGGCCCGCCCGGCCACCTCGGGGACGACGCCGCCGTAGCGGGCATGCAGATCGACCTGGCTCGACACCACCGACGACAGCACCTGCTGTCCGCCGGCCACCACCGCCGCCGCGGTCTCGTCGCAGGAGGTCTCGATGCCCAAGATGGCGGTGGTGGCCGAGGCCGGCCCAAACCCGGTCACGGCCCGCCCGCCCGCAGGTTGGGCTCGGCATCGGGGCGGCGCAGGTAGAGCGGCTGGACCGCTTCAGGACGCACGAACTCCTCGCGCAGCGCTTGGGCGTGGGCGAGCAGCACCAGAGACTCGGCCGACGGATGGGCGAAGCCCCGGTCAGCCACATACGCCTCCCGCATCGGATCGAACCTCTCGCGGTAGCGGACCGCCCCGTCGCCCACGACCAGAGTCTCGCCGCCCTCGGCCATGATCTGCGACACGACGTGGTCCGGGCTACCGACCGCAGGCTCGCTGATGCGCTGCACCCCGCCGGGCACGCAGCGGTAGCGGGCGTGGAAAACCTCGCCGCGGCGGGCGTCGATCACGACCGCGACGGCGCGTCCGCAGTGCCGCAAGCGATGGGCCACGAGGTCGAGGCTGGCGGCGGGCACCATCGGGACGCTGAGCGCATGGGCGATGGTGACCGCCGTGGCCACCCCCACCCGCAGCCCGGTGTACAGGCCGGGGCCGATGTCCACGGCAACCGCGGCCAGGTCTCGCAGCGAGATCCCCGCGTTGTCGCAGGCAACCTGAATCTGGGGGGCGAGCAACTCGGCGTGGCGCCGCTCCCGGGTGGCCTGCACTGACGCCAGCACGCCGTCGTGGCCTCCAACGGCGCAGCCGACGCGCCCGGTGGCCGATTCGATGCCGAGAATCAACACAGCACCGACCAGGGTTGCAGGGCGTCGCTCAGTCGATGGCTGCGGAACCGCCAGGACTCGCCTACGCACTCGAGCTCGAGGCGCCGGTCGTCTGGGCCGTCACCGAAGGAGATCGTCACCGACAACCGGTCAGCGGGCAGGTCCGCAGTGATGGTGTCACCCCACTCGACCAGGGTCACCCCGTCATCGAGCAGTTCGGGCAGAGCCAGATCGACCACCTCTGCAGGGCCGTCGAAGCGGTATACGTCGAGATGGTTGACCACCAGGCGGCCCTGGTAGCGGTTGGCCAGCGTGAAGGTGGGGCTGGTGACGGCGGCAGTCACGCCCAGAGCGGCCGCGAAACCCTGCACGAAGGCGGTCTTGCCCGCGCCGAGGTCCCCTACGAGCACCACCACATCGCCGGTTTCTGCCACTGCCGCCACAGCCCCGCCGGCCGCTCTCGTCTCATCGGCGGCAGCCGTGCTGCAGGCAATCATCGCGACGGCCGTCGGGGTGGTCTCACCCCTCAATCGTACTTGCGGCGGCGTTGCCCACAGCCTCGGCCACCGCGGCCACCGCCAGGAGCCTCACATCATCGGCATCGGCGGGAACCTCGCCGGTGGCTGCGGCCACCACCGCGTCGCCGTCGCTGCGGGTGTGGGCTGGAACCAGAGTGCGGGCCAGTCCGTCGTGGCCGCCCTGGGCCACCCAGAAGCAGTCGAGCTTGGCCAGCGCGGCGTTGGTGACGACGGCGCACAGGGTCGTGTTGGTGAACGGGCTCGTCCGGCCCACCCACTGCTCGAATGCGCCGGCCGCGACCTGTTCGAGTATCTGCTGCGCCTCGGGCGGAGGGCTGCCCGCGGCGTTGAGAGCCACCACCGCGGTGACCACCAGCTCGCCGAGGCGCACCGAGGCGATGCCCAGTCCGCCCGGTTCGGCGTGCTGTGGGCCGAGCCACTTGGACACCGTGGCGCCGGCGCCAGTGCCCACCGCGCCCGTCTCAGAGGTTGCGGCGCGGCTGGTGGCCGCATGCCGACCAGCGGCAGCGCCGGGGCGGACGGCCGAGTCGCCCGCGCCGAGGTCGTAGAGGGCCATGGCCACCACGATGGGCACCGGGCCGTGCGGTGTGTCGAACCCCCGTCCCTCGGCCTCGAGAACCTCCATGACCCCGTCGGCTGCGGCCAGGCCGAAGGCGGAACCGCCGGTGAGCACGATCGCGTCCACGCATTCGACCAGCCGCTCCGGCGCCAGCAGCGCGAAATCGCGGGTGGCCGGGGCGCCGCCTCGCACCTCGCCGGAGGCGGTGGTGCCGGGCGGCAGCACGATCACAGTGCAGCCGGTGCGGGCCACCGGATCAGTCCAATGCCCGATCTCGACCCCGCGGACCTGCAGATCAACCGGCACGGTCGGAACTTAGAGGCCGAGCGAATAGGTGAGCGAATCCGGTTCATACGGGCGAGGCCGCGGCCCGAGCGGCCAGGGCCACCTGCATGACCTCTGCGGCTCCGTCGGCGATCACGAGGCCGCGCCCCGGCAGAGGCGGAGGGACCAGCCGGGCGGACACGGCCGCGCCGAGCAGGTCGGCATCGAGGGGGCCGGGCCTGAACAGCACCCCGGTGCGGCACGACCGCATCTCGTGAAGCCAGGTGCCATAGCACGAGCGGAGCCGGTCGGCCGTCGTTGCTGCTACCAGATGGCTGCGGCCCTCAGTGGCGGCTGCGATTGCGGCCAGCAGCCCGGCGGGGTCGCCGATCCGGTCGGCGTCATCCACCAGCAGCAGGCGGCGCACCGCCTGGTCGTCGGCCTCGCCGAGCGATTCGGGGGCCACAGGATCAAGTCCGAGCAGAGCCGACAGCTCGCCGGGCCGGTCGGCCACGACCACCACCTCGGCTCCGGCGGCCCGGGCGGCGGCGCCGATGGCGGCCAGGGCAGCGGTGCGCCCGGTGCGGGGCGGTCCCAGCACCAGGGCGTGCTCGCCGTCGTGGAGGGTGATCCCGGCCGGTTCGAGATTGAGGTCGCTGACGGCGAAGAGGATGCGGATGCGCCGGTCCTCAAGCTGGCCACCGGCGGGCAGGTCCTCCAGGCGGATCTGCTGGGGCAGCGACCCGATCCGAGCCGGCCCGCACTCTGCGGGAGGGGACTCGGCCGCCAGTGCCGCGGCGGCTGCGGCCAGGTCGCCGCCGGAGGGGCGGGCGACGTGGACCTCCAGGCCGTCGCCGGCCCTTACCGCCCGGCCTGCGACGAGATGGGCGGTGGGCTGCTTGAGTCCGAAGCGCAGGCCGTCGCTGGCGTCGGAGGTGGCGTGGACCAGAACCATCCCGGCGGAGGCGGCGAGATCCGGCGGCAGGTCGGCGGCCCGGCCGATGCTGACCGCCACTCGCACCCCCACCGCGGGGCCGTCTCCCCAGATGCGGGCGAACCGGTCGTGGGGCTCCGGCTCGCGCACCGGGTCGTGGGCGCGGACCAGTCCGGCGAGATCATCCACCAGCAGCACTACCTCAGGGCGCTGTGAGCGGCCTGTTGCCCGGCGGGCGGCGACCTCGTCGTCGAGAAGCCGCAACAGGCGGGTTCGCCGGTCGCCCTCGGTGGGAGCGGCGACCGCACCGACGTGGGGAAGGGGGCCGAGCGCTGACAGCGAGCCCGCGTCGAGGTCGATGCCGTAGACGTGCAGTTCGTCGGGGGTGTGGGTGCGGCAGAGATCGAGGGCGACCGCAGCCAGGGTGGTGGTCGTGCCCGACCCGGGGCCGCCGATGACCGCCAGGTGGCCGTCGGACGGCTGCCATCCGCCGGGGAACTGCCGCTGACGGGCGGGGTCATCGGCCATCCAGGCCGCGGCCTCCGCCGGCCTGACCGTCTCAGCCAGGCGCTCGGCGGCGATCTCGTCGGGGAGGGGCGCGGGCCACGGCGAGCGGGGCGCGGCGCCCCCGAGGTTGTGGTGGGCGGCTCGGACGGCTTCCACCACCGAGTCGAGATCGCTGGGCCGGCCCTCGCAAGTCCGCACGGCACGCGCCCCGACCGGTCCGACCCGCAGGCCGGTCGAGCTTCGGGGCGTGCTGCCGGTCACCAGCGCCGACTGGAAGGCGACCAGCTCGCCCGGCCCGAAGCGGGCCATGGCCCGGCCGGGGCGCTGGCGGGGGATGCGGGCCGCGTCGGGCGCATCGATCACGTCGTTGGAGTCGTGGCGGTCGGTCACCCGCAGGGCGATGCGGCACGATGTGTTGGCTCTGATGTCGTCGGTCACCACCCCGGCCGGCCGCTGGGTGGCCAACACCATGTGCACGCCGAGGCTGCGACCCCGCTGCGCGATGCCGACCAACGATTGGAGGAACTCGGGCAACTCGGCGGCCAGCGTGGCGAACTCGTCCACCACCACCACCAGCCGGGGCAACCGGTCGCCGCCCGCGGAGCCGGCTCGGGCCCGGAAGGCGGCCAGGTTCTCGGCGCCCGCAGCTCGGAGGCGCTCCTCGCGGTGGCGCAGCTCGGCCTCCAGGCACACCAGCGCCCGCTCGGCCAGGCGGTCGTCGAGATCGGTGACCATGCCAGCCACATGGGGCATCTCCGAGCAGCGGTCGAAGGCGGCGCCGCCCTTGTAGTCGATGAGGACGAAGGCCAGGTGATCGGGGTCCGCCGACAGGGCCAGCGCGGCCACCATCGACCGCAGCAGTTCGGACTTGCCCGAGCCGGTTGTGCCTCCGATCAGCAGGTGCGGGCCGTCGGCCACCAGGTCGAGCACGAGGGGTCCGTCGGCGGCGGCGCCGATGGGCGCCCGCAGTTCGTCGGTGCCCCGGGCCGCGGCCCAGCGACTCTCGACCGTCTGCGGCGTCGGTTCTCCGCCGATGAGGTCCAGCAGCGACATCGAGTCGGGGAGGCTGGCCGAGGCCGCCCGCAACTCGGGATCGTCGAGCCGAGCCAGGCGGGCCGAGGCCCCGGTGGCGGTTGCGACGGTGACGCCCCAAGCCACCAGCGGACCCATCGCCGCTGAGGATCGGGGATCCACCAGCTTCAATCGGCCGGCGGCATGATCGATGTCCACAATGGTGGTGCAGCTCGACGGCAGGTCGCAGACGTCGCGGGAGATCACGATCCCGGCGCACTCCGCGAGGCCGAGAAGCACCCGGCCCGGCGCGGAGCGGCCGGTGAGCGTCTCGGTTCCGTCGATCACGGCCAGCAGCGTTCGCTCGGAACTGCTCGCCGCGGCCGCTTCCACGGCCGGTGCCATGGAGGCGGACTCTGTGGCCACCAGTGCGCCGGGTTCACCCCCGCTGTCGATGGTGTGGGGCAGCCAGCCCATCCACGACCACTCCGCCGCGAGGCCCGGCGCCAGGCCCGCAACGGCCAGATCGGCCGGGCCATGAAGCACCGCGGCCTGCAAGACGAGGCTGCGGGCCACAGCTCGGGCCGGCGCCGCTGGGCCGACGATGCCCAACACCTCGCCGGGCTGCAGCGACACCGCCACCGGCACATCGGCCAGGGGTTCGATCCGGTGCAGGGCTGCAAGCGCGTCCGGCGCAGCCTCCGATCCCCCGTCCACCTCCAGCGGCGGCGAATAGGGCACTTCTGCGGTGCCAACGCCGAGCCGCATGGCGTCGGGGTCGCCGCGGCGACGCTCCCAGCAGCGCTGCGACGGCGTCTCGGCCCGGCGGACCAGTTCGGCCAGGTCCGGCACGAGGGCGACGCGCCGACGCCGCTCAGCGGCTCGCTCGGCGGGCAGCGCGGCGACGAAGCTCTCCACCCGCTGAGCCACCTCGACACAGGCCCGCCGATGGGAGCGGGCGGCCCGCCGCCGCCGCTCCAGCCAAGTGCCCACGGTGATCAACGGGCCGAGGGCCGCGAACACGGCCATGAACGGGCTCCAGACCACGGCCAGCACGAGCCCGGCCGCGGCGGGCAGGAAGATCCCAGCCCACGACAGGGGCTCATGATCGGGTCGGGCCGGAGGCTCCGCGGGAATGCGCAGCGCGGCGGGAGCCGTCGGCGGCCGACGGCGGGGAGGGCGATTGAAGGGGATGCGCCCCGCCGCCGCGCCGAGTCCGGCTCGCACCGCTGCGGGGGCATCGTCGGGCTGGGTCCGCCACTGCAGGCCGGTGGCGCCGAGACGCACGGTGGCTCGCAGCGGAACCCGAGTCGGAGCGGTCACGGCGCTCCCGGCCACGATCGTGCCGTTGCGAGATCCGAGGTCGCTGACCGCCGGTCGCCTGCCGGTCCCGCTCACACGAGCGTGTCGCCGGGAGACGGTGGGGTCACCGATCACCAGATCGCAATCGGGTGAACGTCCGATCACCCAGTCGTCGGAGGCGGGCAAAGCGAGACGGGTGCCGGCTCGCAGCCCGGCGGTCACAACCAGCGCGCTCCGGCGGTTCTGCCGACTGCTCTGTTGACGGTTCTGGCCGGGTGGTGACTGGGAGGAGGGCTGCTCGCCTGTGGGAGCGGCCTCAAGCAGCGCCCCCTCCCAGATCGGGACCGATGGCAGCAGAGTCTTGGGACTGTGCCAGCACCCGTCGATGATCAAGCCGCGCCGGCTGCGGTCGCCGGTCTGCTCCGGTTCGCCGCTGAGCGCCGCGGCGAGATCCGACACCGTGTAGCCGTCGAGGCGGGGATCGATCTCCACGATCCGCTCGACGCCGTTGAGTCGGTGCCGGATCCGCACCGGTATTCCGCTTCGCTGTCGCGTTCTCTGTTGCGCCCGGCCGGGCCAGAGCCGCGGCTAGACGGTGTCGAGCGCGCTGACCCCGGCGTGGAGCTCCGCAGTTATGAACGTCGAATGCTCGCCAAGGGCGTCGCACAGCGCCCGCAGGTTGGGGCGGAACTCCGTCTCCCAGAGCTGCCGGAACCGGTCGGCTCTGGCCCCCTGCCAGGTGGTGCCCTCGATGCCGGACCCGATTGCGCTGATCACCCCCTCGGCCGTCTCCTTCTGCCGGGCGAAGATCACCGCGAGCTGTTCCATCTGCGATTTGGACATCACCAGCATGTCGCCAGCCATGACATTCCTCCTTGTAGTTGTCAACACGACCTTTCTCGTGCTGTTTCATGTGTTAGCCGCAGCATCATGGCAGTGTGATATGATAATAACAACTCACAATGTTCAGAAATATTTGAAATTCTGATCAGCCGTGTCGTGCCGAGCCCGCCGAGTGGAGCGTCGCTGACCGTATTCTCGCTACGCTCCGTGCTCGTGAAGGCGCTGCGCTTCTCGCGCCAGGAGGCCCGCTACGCGGCCGCCGCCCTCGCATCGCGGCTGCGGCCCGGTGCCGGAGCGACCTGGGGGCCGCTCAAGCTCGTCAATGATGACCCGCCCGAGCTGCCGGGCGAGGGGTGGCAGCGCATCTACCCGAGGCTCTGCGGCATCTGCGGCTCTGACCTGGCCACCATCGACGGACAGTCGTCGCGCTACTTCGAGGACTACGTGTCGTTCCCGTTCGTGCCCGGCCACGAGATCGTGGCCGACACCGCCGACGGTCGACGGGTGATCGTGGAGCCGGTACTGGGCCATGCGGCGCGGGGCTTCGACCTGCCCTATCCGGGGGCGGCACCGGGCGACGGCGACGACTACCGGCACCTGATGAGCGGCCATCTCAAGCCGGGGCTGCAGACCGGCTTCTGTCGCTCCACCGGAGGGGGCTGGTCGACGGAGCTGGTGGCCCACGAATCGCAGCTCCACGAGGTGCCCGACTGGATGAGCGACGAACTGGCGGTGATGATCGAGCCGGCCGCGGGAGGCGTGCACGCCGCGCTGCGCTTGAGCGCGCAGCCGGGCGACACCGTGGCCGTGGTCGGCGCCGGGACCATGGGCCTGGTGGCGGTGGCCGCGCTGCGCAACTTCACCGAGCCCGCCTCGATCCTGGTCGGCGCCCGGTACTCGACTCAGCGGGCGCTGGCGCTCGAGTTCGGGGCCGACTCGGCTGTCGAGCCCGACGAGCTGAAGCGGGCGGTGCGACGGGCCACGGGCTCGTTCCTGGTCGGCGACCACCTCTCGGGCGGCGCCGACGTGGTGATCGATGCGGTGGGCTCGTCGGCCTCGATGGCCGAGGCACTGTCGCTGTGCCGGCCCCGGGGCCGGGTGCTGATGCTGGGCATGCCGGCCACGGTGACCGTGGAGCTGACCGGCCTGTGGCATCGCGAGGTCGAGCTTGCGGGCTGCTACGCCTACGGCACCGAGGTCCGCGCCGACGGCCGGCTCACCACCAGCTTCGATCTGGCCATGGAACTGGCCGGCAAGATGGCCCTCGACCGGCTCGTGTCGGCCCTGTATCCGCTCGACCGCTACGCCGATGCGCTGGGCCACGCCGCCGAGGCGGGCCGGCGCGGCGGCGTGAAGGTCGCCTTCGACATGCGCAGCGAGCGCCACCGTGGCATCTGAGGGAGCCGTCGCCCCCCGCAACCCCGGTCCGTCGGAGAATCCGGGTAACGAGTCCCACAAGTCGGTCCCAAAGGGCGCAGCCGGCCGGGGCGGCGGCAGCTTCGACGCGGTGGTCATCGGCGCGGGCGTGATCGGCGCAGCCACTGCCTTCGAATTGGCCCGGCGGGGCCGGCGCACCCTGTGCGTGGACAAGCTGCCCGCAGCGGGATTCGGCTCCACCGTCAACTCGTGCGCCATCGTGCGCTTCACCTACTCGACGTTCACCGGCGTGGCCATGGCCTACGAGGGGCTCCAGTACTGGCTGGATTGGGCCGACTACCTGCAAGCCGGCGACGAGCTCGGCCTCATCGACTACAGGCAGTGCGGGATGGCGACGCTGAAGGATCCCGGCGGCCACTACCTGAAGGTGCTGCCCCACTTCGATGCCGTCGGGGTGGCCTACGAGGACTGGTCGACGACCGAGCTGCGGGAGCGCATGCCCATCCTCGACCCCGGCATCTTCGGCCCCCCCAAGCGCCCCGACGATCCCGGCTTCTGGGACGACGCCACCGAGGATCTGCCCGGCGCGGTGTTCACCCCCGAAGCGGGCTACGTGAGCGACCCGCAGCTGACCACCCACAACCTGCAGCGGGCCGCCGAGTCGGCCGGCGCCGAGTTCCGCTTCGCGACGGCGGTGACCGCGGTCGGCGCCGGCCGCGGGCGGGTGACGGGCGTGACCCTCGACGACGGCACCTCGGTGGCCGCGCCGGTGGTGGTGAATGTGGCCGGTCCCCACTCGCATCGGATCAACGAGATGGCCGGGGTGTACGACTCGATGAACATCAAGACTCGGGCGCTGCGCCACGAGGTGCACCATGCGCCGGGGCCGGGCAGCTTCGACTACGAGCGCGACGGCTTCAACATCGCCGATGACGACAACGGCATCTACTTCCGGCCCGAGACCGGCAACCACATCCTGGTGGGCAGCACCGACCCCCGCTGCGACCCCCAGGACTGGGTCGACCCCGACGACTACGACGGGCGGCTCAGCGGCGAGCAGTGGGAGGCGCAGGTGCTGCGGCTCAACCGGCGGCTGCCGTCGGTGGGCGTGCCCCATGAGCGCAAGGGCGTGGTGGACCTCTACGACGTGAGCGACGACTGGATCCCGATCTACGACCGCACCGACCTGGACGGCTTCTACGTGGCCATCGGCACCAGCGGCAACCAGTTCAAGAACGCCGGGGTGGCCGGGCACTGCATGGCCGAGCTCATCGAGGCGGTCGAGTCCGGCCACGACCACGACGCCGACCCGCTGGTGGTGGAGGGCCGCTACACCGGCCTGCCCATCGACCTGGGCACGTTCAGCCGCAACCGGGAGGTCAACCTCAACTCCTCGATGTCGGTCCACGGCTGAGCGAGCCGGTGCCTTGGGAGCTGCCAGTGGGCGATCTCGCAGCCCGCCGAGCCGGCCGTCCACAACCTGTGGGCGATGGCCCGCCCGTGGAGCAGGATCCCTGATGGCCGACGATCTGATCCGCCTCAGCGCACGCGAGGTGGTCGCTCGGCTGGCATCGGGCGATCTCAGCCCCCACGACGCGCTCGACGCGGTGCAGGATCGGGTCGAGGCCGTCGACCCTGTGGTCAACGCGTTGCCGACCCGCTGCTTCGACCGGGCCCGGGCTCACGCCGACCGGCTCATGGAGGTGCCGTTGGCCGAGCGCGGCGTGCTGGCCGGGCTGCCCGTTCCCATCAAGGACCTGACGCCTGTGGCCGGGGTGCGGACCACCTCCGGGTCGCGGCTGCGAGAGCACTTCGTGCCGGATCGTTCCGACGTGCTCGTCGAGACACTCGAAGCCCAGGCCGCGGTGGTGTACGCAAAGTCGAACACCCCCGAGTTCGGCGCGGGCGGCAACACGTTCAACGACGTGTTCGGCGCCACCCGCAACCCGCACGACCTGCGCCTCACCGCGGGCGGCTCCTCGGGCGGCGCGGCCGCGGCCCTGGCCACCGGCATGGCCTGGCTGGCCCACGGTTCGGACCTGGCCGGATCGCTGCGCACCCCCGCCAGCTTCTGCGGGGTTGCGAGCCTGCGCCCCTCGCCGGGCCGTATTGCCCACGGGCCGACGGTGATGCCGTTCGGAGTGCACTCCCAGCAGGGACCGATGGCCCGCGATGTCGGCGATCTCGCCCTGATGGCCGATGCCATGGTGGGCGAGAGCCCCCGCGCCGGGCTCGGCAAGCCGCCGCCGCAGAGGTCGTTCCGCCGCGCCGCCGCCGCGCCGACCGCGCCGGCTCGGGTGGCCTACAGCGTCGATCTGGGCGTCGCCGAGACCGCTCCAGAGGTCGCCGGGGTATGCAACCGGGCGATTCACGCGCTGGAAGGGGACGGCATCGAAGTCGTGGCCGACCATCCCGATCTGTCCGACGCCGAGGCAGCCTTCGACGTCCCCCGGGCCCTCATGTACGCCACCCTTCTGGGCCCCGAACTCCCCGAAGCCCGCGACGTGCTGAAGCCCGAACTGGTGTGGAATATCGAGCGGGGCCTAGCCCTCGACGGCGGCGCCGTCCGAGAGGCGACCGCGGCTCAGGGCCGCATCTTCGAGCTCGCCGCCGATTTCATGAGCAGCTACGAGTTGCTGATCTGCCCGGCGGCCAGCGTGCTGCCCTTCGAAGTGGAGGAGCGCTACGTCGGCCACCGGGCCGGGCGCCCCGTGAACGAGTACTACCGCTGGCTGTCGATCGCCGCAGCCGTGAGCGCCACCACCCTGCCGGTCATCACCCTCCCCTGCGGCCAAACCAACACCGGCCTACCGGTGGGAATCCAGCTGATAGGGCGACCCCACGGAGAGCAGCAACTCTTCTCCCTGGCCAGCCACATAGAGCAGGTCCTAGCCATCACCCCCGCCATAGTCGACACGGACCTCGCCAACTAGCTCGCCCGCGCACGCTCTAGCTCTCGACCATGAACAGCGGCTCAGTGTGGTCGGATGAGGTGCGGTCTGGACCCGCTCTAGCCTCAGGCGTGCGGCGGACCGACTTCTTGGTAGGCGGTCCGGTCGGACGGCCATCCGGCGGGCCGTGGGCTGGTGGCAAGTCGGGGGCGCGGGCGGGTCCGTAGCGGATCCGCTCCGGTGGTGCGATGGTGTAGAGGCCCCGACCGTCGGGCACTTCACGCCAGCCGTGGCGGTGCACCTTCTGATGGCAGGACCAGCACAACAGCATCAGGTTGTCGATGTCGGTGCGTCCGCCCTGTGACACCGGTTGTCTGTGGTGGCCATCGCAGATCCACACATCCGCGCCGCAACCCCCGCAAGCTCCGTAGCGGGCCCTCAGCGCCGCCATCTGGGCCTTGGTGGCCCGGCGCTTGGTGTGGCCGTGCCACAACGGTACGCCCTCACTGCCGAAGACCGCGCCCGTGATCCGCGCGTTGCAGAAGTGCTCCTCGAGGATGCTCGGAGGGATCACGGCCCCTCCGGCAATCTCCGCGAAGGCCGCCGTGCCGTCAGCGCTGAGATGCTGCACGATCGTGATGTCAGCCGATGGCCGGCCCCGGCACCCGCACCTCTTGACCGCCAAGCCAGCACTGGCAGCGTCACTCGGAGCACCGTCAGCGCCCTCTCCAGCGGGGACCCCTACATGGATGCTGCCATGTGAGGTCAACGTGTCGAGCGCCGATCTCGCGCCGCCACCAGCGCCGCGGCGTCGGCCTGCAGCACCGCCACCTGCGCCCCGAACGCCTTTGACTCCTCCAAGACTGCCCGAGCATCTGCTGTAGAGGTCCCTGCATCGTTGACAGCCCGGATCAACTCAGCCAAGCCCTCCCGCACCCGTCGCGTCGCCTTTGCAAGCATGAACACACTATGCCAAGGGAGTATGACAATCATCAGCAATTCTCAAGTTGATTCAGTGTTGTCCGGCACCCATTGCCCTGGCGCACGGGTTGCGCGGGCAGGGTCTCAACTGCTGGCGATTAGTGCTACGGCTACCAGCGCGATCCCGAGTCCCAGTATTTGGACCCTGCGCAGCCTCTCGCGGAACACCAGCCATGCCCAGAACACCGTTGCTGCGGAGAACATCGATGTCAGGACGGCTGCCACCGATGTGGATCCCACCCGGGTTGCGGCCAGGAACAGCGCATTGCCAGCCGTGATCAGCGCCGCAATGCCGATCACTTGCAGCCAGACGCCACGAGCCTCTGCCAGGGCGGCTAGTCGATGGGGCCGAGCTCGTCGCCAGCTCGCAGCTTGCGGCCCGACTTCACGAGCCTCCGTCGGGGCGACATGCCAGCGATCTCGCTTCCCGGTGGTGCCAGATCCTTGCCGCCAGAGGCCACGAGCCTCCGCCAGGGCGAACCTCTTGGCCACGATGGTCGCCGTGAGCACGGCGAATCCGGAGGCGCGTGCGGCCACGATGGGCCACAGGCCGCTGTCGTCGGATGTGTAGGCCAGGCAAAGCAGCAGCATCCCAATCCCGGCCGCGCCGCCCAGCCCGTAGAGCACACTGGACCCGACCGTGCCGCGCTGGTCCGAACGGCCGATGCTGACCAGCCCGATGGCCAGCAGCCCGAGCAGAACCCCCGCGGTCGCGGCAGGCGACAGGGCGTCATCGCCGAACACGGACGACGCGATCACCGGCAGCGCGGCCGCGCCCACACCGGCCACCGGTGCCGCGATGCCGACCCGGGCGCGGGCGTATCCCGCGTACAGCACCACTAGACCGGCCGCCAGGACCACGCCGCCCACCGCCCCCCACGCCAGATCAGCCCGGTTCGCCTCACCCTCGACGGCCAGCGCAGCCACGCACGCCAGCAGGAAGCCCACCAGACTCGAGGCCGCGGTCACCACCACCGGGTCGACTCGCCGGCTGGCCAGACCGCCCAGGAAGTCCGATGTCCCCACCGACAGCGCGGCCAGCAATCCCAGCAGCACCGTCACAACGACATCACCCCGCGAGTCTGGCCGCCGATCTCCCGCATGTCGAGATTGCGAAGAGAGCAAACCCGCCCAGCTCAGCTTGGACCGTACCCTCGGAGCATGCCGCGGCTGTTCGTTGCTGTCTGGCCACCCACCGATGTGCTGCGAGACCTGGTCGCCATGCCGCGGCCCGAGGTGAACGGCCTGCGCTGGACCGCACCGGAGCGCCTGCACGTCGGTGGCGTCCCAGATTGGGTGTAATAGCGGTTGGGGCGCAGGTTCCGGTGGTCATGTTAGGCGGCGCGTGTGACGGTGTGGTCGGGCTGGTCGGTGTTGGTGTGGGCGGGTTGGTGGAGTTGGTGGCGCAGCTCGGTGAGGGCTCGGGCGATGGCGGGTGTGTAGGTGAGGCCTCGCCAGCCGTTTGAGGCCCGGTCGAGCACGGCCCAGACCAGTGTGAGGCAGGACGTTTCGCCGGGGAGCCGGCCGATGACTTTGACTCGTCGGCGGGTCTCGCCGAAGGTGCGCTCGATCAGGTTGGTGTGGCGGATCCTGCGCCAGTGTGCGGCGGGGAGCCGCAGGTGCGCGGTGAGCGCTTGGCGGTCTGCGAGCAGGCAGCGCACGGCGGCGGGGAACTCGCGCTGGTAGCGGCGGGCGAAGCCGTCGATGCCGGCTTGTGCTGCGCTCACCGCTTCCTGGCCGGGCTCGATGTCGTCGTCGAGGTCGAAGATCGCCCAGAACGCGGCCTTGAGTTCGTCGCGGCGACCGGCGGGGACCTTGGCCAAGACATTGCGGGCGCGGTGGATGAGGCACCGCTGGCGCAGCGACTGCGGCATCTTCTGCTCGACGGCGCCGATCAGGCCTGCCGCGCCGTCTGAGACGACCAGCAGCGGGGACCGCAGCCCCCGTTCGGCGAGGTCGTCGAGGAACCCGGCCCAGGCGTCATAGGACTCGTCGCCGCCGGGCTCCACGGCCAGCAGCACCGGCCGCCCGAGGGTGGTGATGCCGTAGGCGACCAGCACCGGCTCAGCGCGCGACCCGCCGTGCATCTTGAAGTGGCTGCCGTCAACGAACAGGTAATCCAGCTCGATATCGGAGAGGTCTGAGCTGCGGAACGTGTCGAACTCGTCGCGCAGCCGCGCGCAGATCCGCGACGCGGTGGACCTCGACAAGGCGGCCTCCGGTCCCAGCGCCTCCGCCAACAGGGCCTCGATGTCGCGGTCTGACAGGCCCCGCACCCACGCCGAGATCACCAGCGCCTCCAACGGCTCGCTGCGCACCACGCCCTTGCCCAGCAACTGCGACGCGAACGCCTCGGTGGTGTTGCGCAGCTTCGGGCGCTTCAGCGCCAGGGGCCCCGCGGTGGTCTTGACCGTCACCTCGCCGTAGCCGTTGCGCTGCCCGGCCCGCCCGCCGCCGGCGCGGGAGTTCCAGCCCCGGCCCAGCCAGGAGGTGACCTCGTCCTCGAGGACCTGCTGCAACACGAGCCGCGCCGACAGGCGCATCACCTCCTCGAGCACCTCGGCGATGTCGCGGCCCGAGCCGAACAACTCGTCGATCTCGGCGCGGACAGCTTCTGTGGGCGATACTCGTGCAGGCACGGGCGTAGGTCTCCTTCTTGAGTTGAGGTTCTCGAAGGAACCTACGCCCCTGCTGCTATTACACCGGCGATGAGACGCCACCCTGCACGTCACCCTGCGGTTCCTGGGCCAGTGCAACGAAGCCGAAGCTGCGGCCGCGCTGGCCGCGGCCGACCTGGCCGCGGCCCAGGCAACGCTGGGGCCACGCGCCAAACGTCTGGGCCAAGGCGTGCTGATGCTCCCAGTCCTGGGGCTAGACGACCTGGCCGCAGCGGTGACCGAGGCGACCAAACACATAGGCCAGCCGGCGCCGAAACGGTCCTTCACCGGCCATCTCACCGTGGCTCGCTTCAAGGGCAGCCCTCCGAGCGGCTACCGGCCAGCGCTGGAGGCATCGTTCGCGGTCCATGAGATAGCACTCGTCAGGACCGAGCCGTCCGGCTCCTACACGAACGTCAAGCGCTACGGCCTGCGGTGACGCCGTAGTGATACCGCGGTGGACTTCAGGGCCGGACCTCAACGAATCCGGCCGCTGCGAAGTCATTATCGAAAGCCAAGGCCTCGCGCAACCGGCGAGCCCGCATCACCTCGAAGCTCGTGGCATCCACGAAGGAGTAGAACCGCTCGTCGTGGCGACGAAGCCAGCGCCATGCCCTCGACTCCTCGTCACCCGTGACCGCATGCACCACGAGCTTGCCCTCAGAGACAAGCAATTCTGAGCGGTCGATGAAACCGACCGCGTACATATGGCCCGCCTTGCGCCTCAGCAGAGTCCATGTCTCGCCCACGATGAGATTCGTGGTGAGAACCTGCTCACTCCCATGGACAAGCATGCGCATCTTCAGCGCGTCGCGATGGCGCGTGTCTGAAGGCAAGGCCAAGGCCACCCACCAGCTCGTGTCGGCAAACTTCAATGTCCGTAGACGATCTCGTCGATCTCGCCTGGTTCGACGCTCACGCCGACAGGACCAAAGCTAGCCATTGCGAGCCATGGATCATCGTTCGCTTCGATGGACTGTTCGGGCAGGATCTTCGCCAGCCCCCGTCGGATCAGCTCGGACTTGGAGATCCCCAGCCGCCGCGCTTCCGCTGCCGCCTGCGCATTGAGCTTCTCAGGCATCGTGATGGTCACAGCCTTCATGGGCAGATCATACATAGAAATGGTGACATAGGTTACGTAGTCTCTGGTTCGCCATCCGGGTCAGTCGAGGAGGGGGTCGGAGCGGACTCTTTGGCGCTCGGCCTTCTCGTGCTCGGGGAGCACTCGGCCGAAGAGTTGGCGGGTGCGCTCGACCCGGCCGATCACGCCCGGCTCCAGGGTGTAGGCGAAGATGGCGGCGTGGCGTGGCCGGGATCGGGCCCCCACCCTGGTGACCCGGTGCAGCGAGTGGCGGCCACGGAAGATCTGCAGGTCGCCCGGCCGCAGCTCCAGGGTGCGCACCCGCTCCCGGCCGCCGGCCAGCACCGCGGCGATGGCGTCGAAGCCCTCGTCGGTGGCTGAGCGGATCTGGGGCACATACTCGAACATTCCACCGTCGTCGGCCGGCTGCACCAGCACCGTCACCGCGAAGTCGTTGGTGTCGAAGTGCCAGGTGAACTGCTGGCCCGGATCGCAGATGTTGGAGGTGAGCCCGGCCAGCGGATCGTCGTAGCAGTACAGGGCCTCGATCTCCAGGCAGTCGGCGATGAACCGGGCCACCTCCGGCGCTCTGAACAGCACATCGGTGGCGCAGCCCCGCTCCCAGGCGTCGCCCGGAATGAAGCCGCTGGAGCGCTCGATGAAGGTGTTGACCGGATGGTCGGCCGGATAGTCGGGGTTCAACGCGGTGTGGAAGTAGGGGTTGATCACCTGGGTCGAATAGTGGGTGGCGTGCTTGCGCTCGCCGATCTCGTCGTTGAGCCTCGCCACCGCCTCGGGCCGCACGAAGCCGCCCAGCACGGCGCAGCCCTCGGCGCGCAACCCGGCTCGGGCCGCATCCACGGCCGCGGCATATCCGCCACAGGCCGGATCCTGGATCGGAAAGACCCGCAGATCGACAAGTTCCGCCAACTCCACAGATGCTGTCTGGTGCACGGCCCCGGCTGGGTGGGGCGCTCGCAGATGCGGGTCGCGCTCGGCGCTGCCCTGGCGGAGATCGCTCAACGACGAGGATCGAGTCGAAGCGGTGGGCTGCATCACTTCTCCCAGTGGGGGGTCCAGTCGCCTGCCAGGCGCATGGACATTCCAGCATCATCCTCGATGCGACGGGTGACGCACATCTCGCCCGCGTCGAGGCCGTAGCGGGCGGCGGCCCGCTCGAAGGCGCTGCGGGCTGCAGCGGTGACGGGAAGGTCGGCGTCCACGCTCGACTCGAGGTCAGCCAGCAAACCGAGGTCCTTGACGCACAGCGCGAGGGGAAACGACGGGTCGTAGTGGCCCGCGAAGATGCTGGGAGCGTCGTGGCGGGCGACGAAGCTGTCACCGACGCTGTTGCAGACGGCCTCCCACAGCGTGCGCAGTTCCACCCCGTTGGCCATGCCGACCGCGAAGCCCTCCCCCAGCGCGGCGGCCGCCGCGAACCACAGCTGATTGGTGACCAGCTTGACCACGTTGCCGGCACCGAGCGGTCCGCACTCGACGACAGTTCCCAGATGCTCCAGCACCCGCCGGGCCACAGCCACCGGCTCCGGCTCGCCGCCGACGAACAGGGTGAGCTCACCCCGTCGAGCGCCGTCAACCGCTCCCGTCACCGGCGAGTCGACCACCGCCGCGCCGTCGGGCGCAGCCGCAGCCAACTCCAGCACCAGCTCCCGGCTGTTGGTGGTGAGGTCCACCCACACCGACCCCGGACGCAGAGCACTCAGCGCGCCGCCGGCCCCGGCCATGACCGCCTCCACCTGTGCCGGTCCGGGCAGCGAGGTCATGAACAGATCAGCGCCGCGGGCACAGACGCGAGCCGACTCCGCGCCCGCAGCCCCGGCCTCCACCGCCGCCGCCAGCGCATCGCCATCGGCGTCGTAGGCGGTCACCGGGTAGCCCGCCTGCAGGAGCCGCCGACACATCGGGCCGCCCATAGTGCCCAGCCCCACGAAGCCGACGCTCGGCCGGCAACCCGACTGCGAACCAGTCACGATCCGGCAACCTAGCCCCACCGGATCTCGCCGCGCGCCGACACCGGTGGCACGGCCGGCACGGTTTATCACTCCTCGCGCGGGGCCTCGGACTGAGCAGCGGTCAGTCCGCGATCGAGGCGCGAGTCGACCTTGCCGTACACGTCGTTGAGCCGTCGGGTGATCTCGGTGTGGTCTCCTGGATGCTCTGTCTCGCTCATCTCGCTGCCGGTCTACACCAGGTCGAGCGGATAGGTGGAGAGGCGCTCGTTGCCGGTGTCGGTTATGAGGATCTGCTCTTCGAGCTTGACCCCCTCGCCGCCCGACTTGGCGCCCACAAAGGCCTCGACGCACATCACCGTGCCCGGCTCCAGCACGGCGTCGTAGCCCTGATGCCGCCAGCGCTCGCGGGTGAACACCGACGGGTACTCGTCGCAGAGGCCCGCGCCGTGTGAGAGCACCGTGTAGCAGTTGTAGTCCTCCAGCGACGGGTACCACGCCCGATCCACGATGTCGCGCACCGCGGCCCCCGGCTGGTGCAGCTCGATGTTGCGCTCGATCTGCTCGGCGGCCAGCGACCACACGTCGTGCTGGGCCGGAGTGGGGCGCCCGTCGCCGCACAGCCAGGTGCGGGAGATGTCCACGCAGGCGCCGTAGGCGCAGACCATGTCGGTGTCGAACCCCATCAGCTCCCCGGCCCGCACCCGGCGGCTGCTGGCCTCCTGATACCACGGGTTGGTGCGCGGCCCCGAAGCCAGCAGCCGGGTCTCGATCCACTCGCCGTAGCGCACGAAGTTGCCGGCCTGCAGCACCGACCACAGGCCCATCTCGGTGGCGCCGGGCTCGAAAGCGGCCCGCATCTCACCGATGGCGGCCTCGCAGGCATGCACGGCGCAGCGCATGGCCGCGATCTCGTCGGCGCACTTGACGACTCGGGCCTCCTCCATCAGCTCGTCGGCGTCCACCAGGTCGACGCCGCAGCCCTCCAGGGCCCTCACCCCGATCAGGTCGAGCCGGTCGACGGCGAGCCGGCGGTCGCCCCGGCCGTGCTCGTCGAGCAGCCCGGCGATCTCGCCCGCCCACTGCTGGGCGATCTCGACGGCCCGGTCCCCGGCGTAGAAGTAGATGTACGAGATCCCCGGCCGGATCTCGTCCACCGCCTCGGAATGGGTGTCGAGGAACTCGCCCTTGGAGAACTCGAACAGCACCACCGGGCCGTCGGCAGCCACGAAGGCGTAGCGCACCGCGTTGTGCATGGTCCAGATCGACATATTGGTGGTGTCGGTGGCGTAGCGGACGTTGAGCGGGTCGTACAGCAGAGCCGCGTCGCAGCCCGCGGCCCGCAGCTGCGCCCGCACCCGCTCCAGCCGGTAGCGGCGGACAGCACTGCGATCGGGCAGCCGCAGCCCCGCGGCGGTCCACTCCGCCTCCAGTTCGGGGCCAGGACCCAGTGCGTGCATGTTGCGGTCGCCGTGGTCGAGCAGCCATTCCGGCGGCGCCACCCGAGCCGCCCCGATCTTCGGCCGATGCCGAGCGGTGCCCACGACGCGAATTCTGCCACCGCCAGCGGCCGAGCGGACCTAGAGGCCGAGCGAACAGGCGAGCGACTCCAGCCCAGACAGACGAGGCCGTGGGCTGCGGCACTGGGTTTGGGCGGCCCGTGAGCGAAGCGAACAAGAGCGGGATGACACCTCTGAGACGCGACGGACTCTCACCAGTCTGCGCGCGCCCACGGGTAGACCAACCCGCGAGACCGCGCCGCCGCAGGAGCGCGGCGAGGGCGGGGCCTGAGCCCCGCCCTCGACGGTTCGTCTTGTCGGAGCCGTGCAGGCTCCGAACGCTAAGCGCCTATTGGAGTTGCAGCGGGATGTCCGTGCCGTCGCAGGAAGGCGTCATCGGGGCGTTGCGCGCCCGATCGAGCCATCCGTCGACGACGCCGCGATTGGCGGCGATCCAGTTGCCCGCGAGACCCGCGATGAAGTCCTCGGTGGCGCCGTCTCCGGCAGCATCCTGCTCGACGTTGGCCAGGGACACGTCGATGACCGACAGCTCAACCGCGCACAGCAGCTCCGCCGCGTAGGGGTTGGCGTTCAACCACTCGGTGTTGGCCGTGGCCTGGATGTTGGCCGCGATCCATCCCAGCTGGCAGGTGTCTGCGCCGGCGGCAGCCGGGCAGGACTCTGCACCGATGTTGGCTTGGCCGGGCCGCTGGTCGAGGCCCTCGCCGCCCTCAACACCATTGGGGTTGGAGTCGTCAATCACCTCATTGACGGCCAGCCAGTAGACGTTGTCGCCTGGGCGCAGCTGGGTGATGTAAGCGCTCGGGGTCCAGGTGTAGACGATGGCGGGCTCACCCGCTTCGACCTTGGCAACCGCCTCGGCAAACATGGCGTCGTAGCCGGCCTTGACCTGGCTGACGTTGTCCCAGCCCGAGAAGGTGATCTGAGCGTCGAGCACATCGTCGCAGGTCCAGCTGTCGGGACAGCCGTACACCTGCACCAGTCCGTCACCGGGGTTCTGGTCGGCTGCGTCGAAGGCGGCCAGGATGTCGGGATCGTCGTTGAGCTGATCGAAGTGGGTCACTCCGTGCTCGTCGGCGAACGACTTGGTGATAAGGATGCCCTGGAGGCCGCCGGCCGCGATCTCATTGCCGACGATGGTGAGGTGATCGCCGACCAGAGAGCCGTCGGGCATCTCGGGAAGGTGCCACGTCACATGGCCCGGATACCAGCTGTTGACCCAGAAGTCGACGTCGCCCTGAGCCATGGACAGGTAGGCCAGCGACGGGTCGAGCTCCAACTCGTCGGGATCGCTCACCTCATAGCCGAGCTCCTCGAGCAGCTGCTTGTAGATCTGCGCCTGGACGTACCCGGTAGTCCAGCTGGCCCTGGCCATGGTGATCGATGTGCCCTCACCCGGCGTCATCGACATCGCATCCATCGGCTCATCGGCCATCGGCTCATCGGCCATCGGCTCATCGGCCATCGGCTCATCATCAGCCATCGGCTCATCGGCCATCGGCTCGTCATCGGCCGCGGGCGCCGCCGTTGTGGCCGGTGCGGCCGTCGTGCCGGCGTCGTCATCGTCGTCGCCGCACGCCGCGGCGACCAGCGCGAGCGCCGCAAGCACCGCAAGCCAGAGTGCCGCCTGCTTCTTGATCTTCATGAGTGAATTCCCTCCTGGGGTGGTTGTGTTGCCACGCGCCGAAGTCGGCCCGACACGCGGGCGACAAGGCTACATCACCACGGACGGGCTGACCACCCTGCCGATGGCCGGAGACGCGGAATGAGGCCCCGGTACCCCGGAGCTACACCTCGGCGTAGACCTTCGAACGGCGGAACTCCGCGAGGATCCCCGCCGCAGTGCCGACCAGCAGCAGGCCGCCGAGAAGCGTCAGGAACGAGCCGACACCGCTGAGATAGTTGGGATCGGCGCTGCGGACATGGACTGCGATCCAGCCGGCGGAGGCGCAGACCACGCCCGCGCCGATGCCGGCCGTCGTTGTGCTCCAGCACCATTGTCGGTGCTCGTCTCGGCCCCTGACTCCCGCCGCGGGCAGCACGGTGGCCAAACCCGCCAGCCCGGCCAACAGCGTCCAGAGCCCGAGCCGCGTCCCCTCGCTGCTGACTCCGTCGGTTACCGCCAGCTGGGTGATGCTCATTTGGGCGGTCAGCGCCGAGATCTCGGCGGAGATGGGACCGGCGTCCGCCGGGTTCTCGACCGCCTTCTGCCGCAGTTCCTCGATCCGGGCCAGGGTGTCATCGGTCCTGACCTGATCGGATCGGCGATCGAAGGACCAGGTCGAGAACATGCCGATGAGGATCACGACCGCAGCTACCGTGCCCCCGATCACCCGGCCCCAGCCGATCTTGGCGCTGAGCGGGTGAAGCGGCGAGTGCGGGGCCCTGCGGATCCACATGAGCGCGCCGACGGTGGCGACCGCGCCGCCCAACAGCGCGATCCAGACTCCGAGCCCGGTGCTCGGCGTGGAGCGGTCCGACGGCGACGCCAGCAGGTAGCAGAGCATCATCACCAGCAGAGCCAGCGACGCGATGAGCGCGCCGTCGGTGGTGAAGTACCGGGGTCCCCGGCCGGGCGCGAGCCAGGCCGTCGCCACCGCGGCCAGCAGCCACAGGCCGAGGGCCAGCGCAAGGAAGCCGAACCAGGAGCCGCCCGAGGCCGACAGGCCGCTGAACGACTCCCCTGGGAGGCGCTCGTCGATCCGGCGGCCGTAGGCGCTCAGGAAGCCCGCGTCGGTTGTCCACACGAAGAACACCGAGACGGTGGCGAGCAGACCGCCGACCGCGGCCAGGATCATTCCGGGCTTCTCGGCCGCGGCGACCGGAGCGAACCCCTCCGCAGCTCGGGTCGGCTCCGAGGCCGGCTCGTCCTCGGTGCTGTCGAGCAACTGCTCAGGATCGCGGCGATGCGACCAGGCGAGCCTCATCCGCCTCAGCAGGCTGGTCGATCCAGCCGACGCGGGCTGCGAGATCCGGTCCAGCACGACCGCCACCACGAAGAAGGCCAGACCGCTGGCCGCACCCTTCGACACGCTCTGAGCGGTGATGGCCTTGAGCAGGAGCTGCCCGAGGCCGCCCGCTCCCATGATGGCCGCGATCCCGAGCATCGATATGGACAGCAGCAGCGTCTGGTTGAGCCCGGTGGCGATGGCGGAGCGGGCCAGGGGAAGCTGCACGTCGAAGAGCACCCGCCACTCCGGGGCACCGTAGGCCCGACTCGCCTCCACCACGTCCTCGCGCACTTGGCGGATGCCCAGGTTGGTGAGTCGCACCAAAGGCGGCAGCGCGAACACCATGGTCACCATGGTGGCCGACACCACTCCCGTGCCCCAGAAGAAGATGAACGGCAGCATGTACACGAACGAGTGGATGACCTGCATGCCGTCGAGCAGGGGTCTGACCACCCGCCAGACCCCGTCGACGCGCCCGCAGGCCACGCCCAGCGGCAGCCCGATGGCCGCGCAGAGCAGCACGGCCACGCCGATGTAGCCGATCGTGCGGACCGTCTGCAGCCAGAAGTCGACTCCCAGTAAGGCGCACAGGGTGAGGCCGAGGGCCGAGAAGGCGCCGACCTTCACGCCGCGCAACAGCGTGCCGATGGCGAAGAAGGCGAGCACGACCCAGAGCCACGAGAGCGGCTCCAATATGTCGTCCACCAGGAAGCCGATCAGCGTGGCGAAGGGCCACTCCACCACCTGGAGCAGCCCCTCGAGACGGACCGCGATCCAGTCGACGGCCTGGTCGGCCCAGGCCCCGACGGGGATCTCGAACTCGTTGAGCAGCTCGTCGCTGAAGAAGCCCGGGTTGGCGGTCTCGCCGCCGCTCTGTTGAGCCAGCAAGGTCACAGCTGAGCCTCCTCTGCGAGAGCGGCGGGTTCATCGGCGTACACCTTGGCCCGGCCGAACTCCTTCAGAACGGTGGCCGCGGCAGCCACCGGCACCAGACCGCCCGCCAGGGCCAGGAAGGCGCCGATACCGGCCACATAGTCGGGATCGGCGGAGCGGACGTGGGTGAAGATCCAGGCGAACCCCACACAGGCCGCCCCCGCGCCGATTCCGGCGGAGATGGCGCTCCAGCGCCATTGTCGATGCTCGTCGCGGCCCAACACGCCCGCGGCGGGGAGTGCCGCGGCCAGCGACACCAGCCCGGCCAAGAAGACCCATATGCCCAGCCCGGCCCCCTCGCCGCTGATCCCGTCGATGATGATGCGGAACTCGGCTTCCAGCTCCTCGCTGAGCTGAGCCAGCTCGGCGGCGATGACGCCGGCGTCCTCGGGATTGGCTTCGGCCCGCGCGGCCAGCTCGTCGAGCTGGGCCTGGGCCTCCGGCGTGATCACAACCTCGGCCCGCTCGTCGAAGCTCCACACCGACAGTGCGGCCACTCCCAGCACGAGCACGGTGAACACGGCGCCGATGACCGCGCCCAGCCTGACCCGGCTGGACAGGGGGCGGGCGGCGACATGTGGCGAGCGGCGTATCCACGCCACCGAGCCGGCGGCTGCGATCAGCGCTCCGACCAGGGCGATCCACGGCCCGACCGCGAGGCCCGAGCTGGCAGAGAGCTCAGACGGCGATGCCAGCAGGTACGAAACCATCAGCACCAGCAGTGCCAGCGAGGCGATCACCGCCCCGTCGCTGGTGAGCCCGCGCGGGCCCTGGCCGGGCCGGAGCCGGGTGCTGACCGCGGCGGCCACTACGAACAATCCCAACACGAGCACCAGGTACCCGAACCACGAGCCGCCCGAGGCCGACAGGCCGTTGAACGACTCGCCGATCAGACTCTCGTCGCTTCTGCGCCCGTAGGCGCTCAGGTAGCCGGAGTCTGTGGTCCATGTGAGCAGCACCGACACCGCGGCCACCGCGCCGCCGATGGCCGCCACCAGCATCGGCTTGTGCTCCGCGCTCGTGAGGGGCGCCCAGGTGCCCAGGTCGCTGGGCCCGGCCTCGGCGCCCTCGTCGACGCTCGACTCCTCGTCGGGCATGAGCTCCTCGGGGTCGCGGCGATGGGCCCAGGCCCGCCGGATGCGGGTGAACAGGCCGCCCGATCCCGAACCCTCGGGCTGCGAGATGCGGTCGAACACCACTGCCACCAGGTAGAAGGCGAGCCCGGCCGGCGCGGAGGCAGCCACGGCCTGCCGGCTGATGGCCGCAAACAACAGCCCGCCGAGACCCTGCGCGCCCATGATCGCCGCGATGCCGAGCATCGAGACGGCCAGCAGCAGCGTCTGGTTGATCCCCGTCATGATGGCCGTTCGGGCCAGGGGAAGCTGCACGTCGAAGAGGACCCTCCACTCGGGCGCGCCGTAGGCCCGGCTCGCCTCCACCACGTCGGAGGGCACTTGCCGGATGCCGAGATTGGTGAGGCGCACCAGCGGCGGGATGGCAAAGGCCATCGTCACGATGGTGGCCCCCACGTTGCCGATGCCGAAGAGGCCGATGAACGGGATCATGTAGACGAAGGCGTGGATCACCTGCATGCCGTCCAAGATCGGCCTCACCACCTGCCACACGGCGTCCGACCGCCCGCAGGCCACCCCCAGGGGCAGCCCGATCACGACGCAGGCCAGAACCGCGACGATCACGAAGCTGATGGTCTCGATGGTCGGTCGCCAGAAGTCGTCGCCAAGGAACCCGCACGTCGCGATGGCCGCGGCCGAGAACACCGCCACCTTCAGGTTGCGCACCAGCAGGCCGACCACGAAGAAGGCCGCCACCACCCCGACCCAGGTGATGGGCTGCAGAACGTCGTCCACCAGCAGGTTGTTCAGAGTCCTGAACGGCCACTCGATGATCGACATCAGCCAGCCGAGATTGTCGGAGATCCAGTCGACCGCCTGCTCCACCCAGCTGCCGAACGGCACGAGGAACTCATCGAGAACGCGGTTGTCCGTGATGCCTATGTCGGCCGCCTCGACCCCGGCATCGGACTGGGCCAGCACGCTCACATGAACACCTCTCTCTCGAAGTCGTCGATGAGGTGCTCGACTCGGCCCATCTCTTCCATGATGTGGCGTGGATCAAGATTGCCGACGAGCTTGCCCGACTCGTCACAGACCGCGATGGGCAGACCGCGGCCGGCCGCGGCGTACACGGTGTTGAGGCAGTCCTCCGGGCCGCAGCGCTCGTAGTCGGTGCGCAGGGCCGGGGCAAGCTCGGTGGTGCCCATCTTGGCCGCCCTGATCCCGTCGTCGGCGGTGAGCAGGTTGACGGGCGCCCCCGCCTCGTCGACCACGAAGGCGCCGGAGCGCCCGCCGATGCGGTCGAGGGCCGCGGCCAGAGTGGCGCCGTCGGAGATCGGTCTGGGCTGCTGCATGATCTCGTGGACCTGGATGACCCTGCCTTGATCGACGTCCTGCACGAACTCGGCCACGTACCCGGTGGCGGGCTTGGTGAGGATCTCCTCGGGGGTGCCGATCTGCACCACTGCGCCGTCCTTCATGATGCACACCCGGTCACCGATGCGCAGCGCCTCGTTGAGGTCGTGGGTGATGAACAGGATCGTCTTGTGGAGCTCGCCCTGGATCTCCATCATCTCGTCCTGCATCTGGCGGCGGATCAACGGATCGAGCGCGCTGAAGGCCTCGTCCATCAGCAGGATGTCGGGATCGGAGGCGAGGCCCCGGGCCAACCCGACCCGCTGCTGCATGCCGCCGGACAGCTCCGAGGGGAAGTTCTGGGCGTAGCGGCCCAGCCCCACCAGCGACAGCGCCCTCATCGCCGCGTCCTCGCGGGCCTGCTTCTCCGCCCCCTGCACCTTCAGGCCGTAGCTCACGTTGTCGATCACCTTGCGGTGCGGGAACAGCGCGAAGTGCTGGAACACCATGCCCATGTACTGGCGGCGGAAGGCCTGCAGTTCCGAGCCCTCGAGCTCCTGCACGTCGATGCCGTCGACCACCACCGTGCCGTAGGTGATGTCGTGGAGCTTGTTGACGGTGCGCAGCGCGGTGGACTTGCCCGACCCCGACAGACCCATGACCACGAAGAGCTCGCCCTTGTTGACCGAGAACGACACATTGTCGAGACCCACGACGTGGCCGGTCTCGGCCTGCACCCTGTTCTTGTCCATCCCCGACCGGGCCAATTCGAAGGCCCGGCCCCGGGGCTGCGGCCCGAAAATCTTGTAGACCTCGTCCAAGACGATGATCTGCTCGCCCATCTCCACCATGCAGGACTCCTCCCGGATGTCGACCGTCAGATACCGTAGTACGTTCGCAACCCCGGTGAGGTGCAAGCGCGCCGAGCCGTGCCGAACCGGCTCAATTCTCCTGGACTGCAGATGCCCGACAGCGTGACCAAGACCCCGCACCGCAAACCCCTCGACGGCGAGACCGCCGCGGCCCTGACTCTCTACAACACCTACCTGATCGCCGACCGCGAGCAGCAGGCCCACGAGCGGGCTCTGCGCAAGGCGGAGAAGGCCAAGGACGAGGCGGCCGCGGCGGTGCGCAAGCTGCACGACCGCAAGGCCCCCGCCGCGGAGACGGCCACCGCCGAGACGAAGTACCGCGAGGCGGTCGAAGCCCTGCAGAAGCTCCGCGACGGCGATACCGACGCCTCACAAGATGCCGCTGAGAACGACGACGCCAGCACCGACGCCAGCGCCGAAGCGGCCGAGGACACCGCCAACGAGACCGGCGATGCCCCAGCCGAAGGCACCGACGACGCGCCCGAGGAGGACCAGCAGTCACCGGCGGGGGAGACTCCCGAAGAGGACACCGCCGACGACGCCACCGCCGACGACGCCGCAGAGGCCGAGACCTCTGACGAGGACACCGTTGGGGACGAGGCTGCCGACGAGGACTAGATCTACGCCGGTTGCGAGAAGTGTCAGACCTTCTTGCGGGGTGAGTCGGCGTTCTTGAGGACTCGGCCCTCGGCGTCGAGGATGCCGACCTTGGACCCGATCGACAGCGGATTGGCGCCGAACAGGTCCTCGCGGTTGATGGCCACCCAGCGGTAGCCGTCGATCTTCTTGGCCCGCTTGAAGGCGGCCTTGAGATCGCCGATCTCGGCCGCCACCACGATGTAGCCCCGCTCGGCCACGAGGTCGGCCACCCCCGAGGCGTCGGGCTCGGCATCGACGGCCGCGGCCACCGCCGCAGCCAGCCCGTCGTGATCGAGGCGGGCCATCAGCCGTCCTCGGTGAGCACGGCCACCACCGCGTCGAGGGCGGCCTCGGCATCGGGACCGTCAGATGTGATGCGAGCCGTGTTGCCGGGACTGGCGCCCAAAGCCAGCAGGCTCATGATGCTGGCTGCGTTGGCCTTCTTGGCGCCCACCTCGATCTCGACGCCCGCATCGAACGAGGCGATCCGCGCCACCAGCTCGGCGGCGGGCCGGGCGTGCAGCCCGTGGCTGTTGGTGATCTCCAGCTCCCGATACACCCGCCGCTCCAGTGCGTCTCAGTCGTCGGACGGCGGCGCGGTCAAGCGCTCGTAGACGAAGGCGGCGTCGTCGGACTGGGCCAGCGCGCCGCAGAGATCCTCGTCCTGGAGCACCTCGGCGAGCCGCGACAGAACCTGCACGTGGTCGTCGCCCACCGCGGCGAGGCCGACCACGAGATGGGCCGTTCCCGGCCCCCAGTCCACCCCGTCGGGGTATTGCGACACCACGATCCCAGTGGAGCGGATGTGGTCCTTGCTCTCCAGCACCCCGTGGGGCAGGGCGACCCCGTTGCCCAGGTAGGTCGAGACCACCTCCTCGCGCTGCTTCATGCCCTCGACGTACTCGGCCGACACCGAGCCTCGGGCCACGAGCAGGCTGCCGGAGAACTCGATGGCCTCGTCGCGGGAGTCGGCCCGACAGCCGAGCACGATGTCAGCCGGCGTCAGGACGCCCCCGAGGCCGTCGTCGGCAACCGCGCTCACAACTTCGAGACGATGGGGTCGCCCGAGGCGAGCGAAGCGACCAGCTGCTTGACCGCCGGATCGTTCACAAACAGGGTGAACGGCACGATGGCCGCACCGGGCGCCTTCTGCTGGGCCTGCTTGGCGAGCCCCTTGTGGACGACCACCACATCGGCGTCGTCGCTGAGCTGACCCACCGGGTTGTGCACGACGGCGATGTCGAGCTTCGCCTTCTTCACCATCCGCTTGAGCTGGTTGGCGCCCATCAGGCTGCTGCCCATGCCCGCCTCGCAGGCGAAGACGATGAGCTTCACCTCGTCGGCCGCCTTAGTGACTCGCTCGGTCACATCATCCTCCGTTGATCGTCGCGTCGAATGTCGCGTCCCGCCCGGCCGCACCACGGTAGCCATGCGGGAACCGACGGGGGCCGGAGCGGTGGAGGCCTCCCCACCGCTCCGACCTCATCAAGTTGCGCCATTGGGGGACAACGCAACTTCGTGCCGTGCCGGTCACGCCAGGGGGACGCCCTCCATGGCATCTCCCAGCGAGGTGTCGTCGTCATCGGCGTCGTCCATCTCCCTCACCGGGAACAGCCGCAGCAGGATCGCTCCCACCACGAAGGCGGCCGCCGCCCCCGCGGCCATGCCCAGGTAGACCCCGGCTGCCGCGGCTCCGTCGCTCGGTGTGAACGTGAAGTAGGCGAAGATGCTTCCCGGCGACGGAGGCCCGGTGAGGCCCGCATCGAAGATCACGAACACGATGTCGGCGGTGATCCCGCCGGCCCACATGGCCGCGATCATCACGGGGTTCATCAGCACGTAGGGGAAGTAGACCTCGTGGATGCCGCCCAGGAAGTGGATGATGATGGCGCCCGGCGCCGACAGCTTGGCCAGGCCCTTGCCCGCGAACCAGTAGGCCAGCAGCAGACCCAGGCCCGGTCCCGGATTCGACTCGAGCATGTAGTAGATCGACCGGCCGGTCTCGGTGACGTCGGTGGCCCCGAGCGGGGTGAGCACGCCGTGGTTGATGGCGTTGTTGAGGAACAGCACCTTGCCGACCTCGATGGGCAGGTCCATCAGCGGCAGCAGCCCGGCGTCGCTGAGGCCCTCCACCATGTCGCCGAAGCGCTCGGCCAGCCACGACATGATGGGTCCGATGATGACGTAGCCGAACATGGCCAGCACCAGGCCGGCGATGCCCTGCGAGAAGTTGTTGATCAGCATCTCGAAGCCGGCGGGGCGCTTGTCCTCCAGCCACTTGTCGAGCTCGCGCATCACCCATCCGGCGAGCGGGCCGACGACCATGGCCCCGAGGAACTGGGGCGGATCGCCGATCACGGCGCCCTCGGCCAGCTCGAACGAGGCGCCGCCGATGACTCCCATCACCGCCACCGCCCCGAGGACGCCGCCCCGGTGGCCGTGGATCAGCTTGCCGCCGGTGTAGGCGACAAGCAGGGGCAGCAGGTACTTGATCATCGGTCCGACCGTGTTGCCGGTGATCGTGTCCCAGTCCCAGTCCAGGCCGGTCTTCTCCAGCCAGCCGGGTGGGATGAACAGGGCGGTTATGAATCCCCAGGCGATGAACGCACCGATATTCGGTATGACCATGCTGGAGAGGAAGCCGCCGAAACGTTGAACACGCTGTAGCATGCGCGGGTCCTCCTAGCGTCGGGTGACCATCAAGCTTCCACCGGTTCGGCCGTCGCCACTACTGCCAATACCGCGGCACCCCAATACGACATTCCGACGCGCCGCGGGGCCGATTTCACCAGGGCACCAGTTGCTAGGCGTGGCGGGAGAGCCGGCCCACGTCGGATGCCGACAGCAGCGGGCTGACCACCACCACCGGAACCTCGTGCTCGACCAGCGGCACGGTGGAGATCACCAGGTCGAAGTCGCCGTGCTGCAGCTCCTCGTAGCCCCGCTCCGACAGCACCTCCACCAGGTCCAGCTCTGGGAACTCGGCCTGGATCCGCGACACCAACACCCACACCGTGGCCATCCCGCTGGGACACACGATCAGGGCCCGGCGCCTCGGCCGCAGGCGGGCCCTTTCCATCGCGCCGGAGATGTACATGGTGATGAAGCCGATCTCGTCCTCGACGATCGGCACCTGCATGGCCGACTCGACCAGCGTGCCGATGTCGGCCGCGGCGGCGTACACGTCGGGATAGCGGGCCCGCACCTCGGGAAGCAGCGGGTTGTGGACGGGCAGGCCGTAGCGCAGGCGCACGCTGAGACGCTCGAGGTGCGACGCCAGGCCCCGCCTGAGCTCCAGGTCGTCGGCCAGCGCGGCGTGCAGGTGCTCGCCCGCGAAACCCATGATCCGGTCGAGCAGGTCGGCGCTGATGGCGGCCGAGTCCGACTGCACCGTGTCGAGCGCGTCGAGGCCGAGCAGGTACTCGGTGACCGCGGCCATCTCGGGGGCGGGCAGGAAGGCGCCCACCAGCTTCTCCAGCCCCGGCACGATGCCGGCCACGCTCTCGGCGATGGGGTGGTCCATGACCGAGCGGTGCAGGCCGGCCTCGACCGCCACGGTGTGCCCATCGCGGATCCTGGCCACCGACACCGCCAGGAACAGCGCGAACACCACGTCGCTGCGACCCGACATGAGGGTCTGGCCCAGCGCGCTCGACCGCACGATCTCAGCCGTGTCGCGCAGCGGCAGGGTGAAGATCCGCTCACGCAGGCCCACCGGCACCCGCACGTTGGCGGCTGAGCGGGCGGCCGGGTCGGCGGCCAGCTGCAACAGCAGCACCTCCTCGGGGATGGCTTCGAGGATGAGCTGCACGATGACCTGGCGGATGCGGCGCTCGGGTCCGGCCACCGATATTCCCCGGCCGGGCCGGCGCACCAGCGGGACGCCGTTGCGCTCCAGCCACGGCTCCCCGGCCCGAAGATCGCGCCGGGCCGAAGTCTTCGACACCTCGAGCTCGAGGTGGAGGTCCTCCAGCGACACCACCGTGGGCGCCGACCACAGCAGTGCAGCCAGCAGGATGCGCACCCGCTCCTCGGGGGCGTAGACCCTGGGCGCATCCGACAGCGGCGGCAGGTCGGCGGTGATCCGCCGGCGGATGTCGGGCGGCCCGTCCACCACCAGGCCCAGGCCGCGCTTGCGCACCAGTTCGGCGCCGCAGGAGCGCAGATAGCGGTCGATGTGGTCGAGGCGATAGCGGACCACCCGCTCGCTCAGCCCGAGGTCGGCGGCCACCGAGGCGGTGCTGCGGGGCTGCTCCTGCTCGAGGAGCCAGCGGGTGATCCGCAGCACGCGGGTGTCGAGTCCGGCCGTCATGGGCGCTCCAGGGCGGCGGCGACGATGCCTCGAACCGCTTGGGCACCGGAAGCGGCCAACGCCTCGGCAGCCATGGCCTCAGCGTCGAGGCGGTCGAGCGAGTCGACCACCTGCTTGATGAGGTTGACGGACCGGGCGCTGACCGAGAGCTTGTCCACCCCCATGGCGGTGAGCACCGCCGCACCCAGCGGGTCGGCCGCGACCAGACCGCACACCGAGACGCCAACACCGCCGCGGCGGGCCGCGGCCACGGTGCGCTCGCACAACGCCAGCACCGCCGGGTGGAGCGCATCCTGGAGGCTGTCGAGCGCGCCGTTGGTGCGGTCGGCGGCCATGGCGTACTGGGTCAGGTCGTTGGTGCCGATGGAGAAGAAGTCCACATGGGCCGCCGCCGCGTCGGCGGTGAGCGCGATCGACGGAACCTCGACCATCACCCCCACCGGCGGCAGCCGATGGGGCACCCCCTCGGCTGCGAGGCTCCGCGCGGTCTGCTCTATCCGGCCCCGCAGCTCGACGATCTCCTCGACGGTGGAGACCATCGGGAGCATCATCTGCACGTCGCCTGCCACCGCGGCCCGCAGGATGGCCCGCACCTGGGTGTCGAACACGTCACCGCAGCGGCTGTAGAGCCGGGCGCCGCGCACGCCGAGGAACGGGTTGTCCTCCGCTTCGACGGCGAGGTAGGGGGCCGGCTTGTCGCCGCCGATGTCGAAGGTGCGCACCACCACCGGCTCGGTGAACGACGAGGCGGCGTGGGAGTAGAAGTCGACTTGCTCCTGCTCGCTGGGCGCCTCGGTGCGGTCGAGGAACAGGAACTCGGTGCGAAGCAGTCCGATGCCGTCGGCCTCGGCTTCGAGGGCGCGCTCGACGTCTGCCTGTGAGCCGACGTTGGCCTGCACCCTGACCGGCCGTCCCCCGAAGGCGACGCCCACGCCCCGGAAGCGCTCGGCCGCCTCCGCCTCCGCCTCGACTGCTTCCCGGCGGGCGGCGAAGTCCGCGGCGGTGCTCGCGGTCGGGCGCACCACCACCTCGCCGGTGGACCCGTCGAGAGCCACCGCCTCTCCGGCGCCGACCCGGGCGGCCAAACCCTCGGCCCCCACCACCGCGGCCACGCCCAGCGACCGGGCGATGATGGCGACATGGCTGGTAGGGCCGCCGGTCTCGGTGACGAACCCCAGAACCAGCCCGGGATCGAGCACCGCGGTGTCGGCCGCGGTCAGCGACTTGGCCACCAGCACCGACGGCGCCTCGATCTGCGAGTCGCGGGAGTCGGCGCCGGCGAGATGCCTGCGAATCCGGTCCACCACCTCGCCCACATCCTGGGCCCGCTGGGCCATGTAGGGATCGTCGATCGAGGCGAAGAGGCTGCTGATGTCGTCGTCAGCCCGGGTCAGGGCGGCATCGAGGCTCATGCCGTCGGCGAGGGCGGCGCCGACCGACTCGGCCAGCATCGGGTCGCGGGCCATGAGCGCCTGAGCTTCGAGAACGTCCCCCGCCTCGGCCCGTCCCGCCGCTCGAGCCGCTTCGCACCGCGATTCGAGCTGTTGGCCGGCCGCGTCCGCCGCCGCCGCGAACGCGGCCTGCGGGTCGGCGCGGTCGATCACCGCCACCTCTTGCTGGTCGATCACCACCGCAGGGCCGAGCGCCACGCCAGCCGATGCGGGCGTGGCCGCGATGCGCAACTCGGCGCGCTCGGTCACGGCTGGCGGGTCGCCACTGCTCTTGGGGTCACTGCTAGTCACTGGTCCTCCAGGCGTTCGTACAGGGCGTCGTAGAGGCAGGCGCCCGACACCAGGGTGATGCTGGCCGTCACCGTGAAGGCGGCCACGCTGACCGCGATCGGAAGCGGCGAGGCGCCGTAGGAGAGGGGGAGCGCCGCCATCAGGTTGAACACGATGCACAGCGCCAGGATCGCGAACAGCGCCACCCGGCGCTTGTGGCCCAGGCGGACGCTCGTGCCCAGCGCCCGCAGACCCCCCTTGGCGACCCGGTCGGCGACCACGTAGCCGTGCAGGCCGTAGAAGAGCACCGCGAGGATCGACGGGATGCCGAACAGGTAGCGCAGTCCGAGCATGAAGGCGGCCCAGAACCAGAAGGAGCACACGAACTGGGCCGAGAACAGGGCGCCGTCGCGCCAGGGTGCGCCCAGGTCCGTGGGTCTGGAGCGGGCGGCGTCGAGCGCGTAGGAGTACCACGGCACCGCGACGGTGCCGGCCAGCACCAGCCCCACCAGATCGAGCGCGACCGAGGCGATCTCCTGGCCGTCGTTGAGGGCCTGCTGCGCCAGCACGCGGAACACGCCGTACACCGCGAAGGTGGCCAGCGCCCCCACCGTCAACGGGCCGATGTTGCGCCGGTAGCCCGCCCACCCCTCTCGGAACATGGCCGAGATGCGCAGCGGAAAGGCCTCGGTCATGCGAACGCTCCCACCCTCATGCCTACTCCCCCTCCGTCATACGGACGCTCCCACGCGGCGGTCGGCCGGGAACCTGCCCGCGCACGGCCCGCCGGTTGGCTCCGCTCGGTCATGCGGGCGCTCCCACGCGGCGGTCGGGGCACCGATCGGCGCTCAGTTGCACGGTCCGGCGGTCGCGGTCGGTGACCGCCTGCCCCAGCGTGTCGGTTGATCTGATCGCCGCGCTGGCCCAGGCGAGGCCCTCGGCCAACGCGGCCGCACCCCGGCCTCCGGCCGACACGAAGCCGGCCAACAGCGCGTCGCCGGCGCCCACCGTGTTGCGCACCTCGACACCGGCCACCGTCCCGCAGCACACTTCGTCGGCCACCAGGACCGCGCCGTCGCGTCCCAGGCTCACGAGAACTGAGCGCCAGCCGCTGCGGCGGAACTTGTCGGCCGCGTCGATCACATCGGCGACGGTGCTGAGGCTGCTGCCGATTACGGCGGCCAGTTCCGCCAGGTTGGGCTTGACCACCGCACAGGCCGCGCCGACCAGGGCGTCCAGCGCGGCGCCGCTGGTGTCAACCGCCAGCCTGGCACCGGCATCGGGGAGCATCGCAGCCAGCCGGGCATACAGGTCGTCGGGCGCGCCCGGAGGCAGGCTGCCGCTGGCCACCATCCAGTCGGAGTCGGCCGAGGCAGCCGCGGCCTGCGACACCAACTCGTCGGCCTCAGACGCGCTCATCTCAGGACCCGGCTCGTTGATCTGGGTGGCCGTTCCGTCCGGCTCCACCAGCGTGAAGCAGGATCGGATGGTCCCTCGCGCCGGGACGGGGAGCGCGGCGGCGCCGTCGGCGGCCAGCGACGAGACGAACACGGCGGCATCATCGGCGTTGGCGGGGAACACCGCTCGGGCCGCCTGCTGGTTGCGGCCGAGCGCTCGGGCCACGTTCACGCCCTTGCCCGAGCATTCGACCCGAACCCTCGAGGCTCGCATCACCCCGCCGGGCTCCAGCCGCTCGACCGACAGGGTGCGGTCAAGGCTCGGATTGGGGGTGAGGGTTGCGATCACCGGTCGACCGCCGCGGCATGATCCGTATCGCCGGGCGTTCTGCGGCCGCCGGTCGAGGTGAGGGTGGCGATCACCGGTCGACCGCCGCGGCGTGGCTCTCGATCAGGCGCCGCTCGGCCTCGCGGGTCCACTGGCCCCGCTCCCCCAGCGCCTCGCCGATGTGGGGATGCTGCTCGGCCAGTTCGTCGAGTCCGAGCAGCGGCATCCCCGAGACTTGGGGGAAGATGACGACCTTGCCCGCGAAGCGGCCCTCGAGGACCGCCTGCATGCCGTCGCGGCCGGCCTCGATCCCGCCGACCGCGGCCAGGTTCAGGTCCGGTGACAGGGTGCCCTCCACCGCCTTGGCCAGCACCAGCGCCTGGTCGTCGATGGAGGAGCCCGACGTGCCCGTGTACTGGGCGTTGCCCAGATATACCCGGCTCATGTCGAGGGGACCCATCGTGCCGTTGGCCACGCCGGCGAAGAACACGAGCATCCCGTCGGGTCCCATCAGGCGGGCCGCGTCGGCCATTACCTCCGCCACCGGCACGGTGACCACCACATCGTCGGCGCCGACGCCGCCGGTGAGGCGGTCTACATGGTCTTCGACGCTGGCGTCGGACGCCTCGGGATTGATCAGCACCAATCGGCGGCCGGCCCGCTCGGCCAGGGCGGCCAGCGAAGCCTCCAACACCTGCAAGCGCTCGCGGTCGGGATCGACGCCGACGATCACCGACGGTCCGTTGGATTTCTCGATGGCGCGCTGCACATGCATCTGGCCCATTGGCCCGCCCGCCCCCACGAACACGGCCACGCCGCCGGGGCGCAGGTCACAGCGGTTGCGCGCCTCGCCGTAGGCCGCGGCCACATCGGGGCCGCGGGTGCCGACGTAGGCGGTGTAGTCGTAGTGCAGCCGGCCGAAGTCGATGCTGGAGCGGCCGTCGAGGGGGCGCTCGCCGACCAGGTTGAGAGTGCCCCGGAAGGCGATGCACCGGGCCGCCTCGGTCACCTGCTCGCCGGAGGCGGGATCGAGAACGATGATGTCGTCGAAGCCCCGGCCGCCGGTCTGCTCGTCGGCGAGGGCGCTATAGCCGGCCGGGCTCACCCCGTCGTCCACCGTCACCTCCGTGCGAGGCCCGGCCGCCCCCCTCACCTGGGCGGAGACACCGGCCGACAGGTCGGTGAGCACGATCCGCGCCGCGCCCCGCAGCGACGCGCCGAACCCGTAGCGGCGCGTGTCGGCGGTATGACCGACGATCCAGACGGTGCCGCCGTCGAGGGGCTGCAGGCGGCGGCGCTGGGTATAGGCGGCCTCCACGCAGGCCCAGGGCTCCGACAGCGCCGCGGCGGCATAGCCGAGCCCGTCGTCGACGCCTATGACGTAGGCGCCGTCGTCGGCGGCAAGGATCTCGGGGCCGATGAGGTGGTACTGGATCAGCCCGCCGGCGATGGTGTAGCCGTAGGCGGTGCTGCGGCCATTCACATAGATGTCGGGCTGGATCGCCAGCCGGTCGCCGGGACGGTAGGTCGATGCGAGGTCGTCGCCGACCTCGATCACGGTGACGGTGGCCTCATGGCCGAGCCGGATCGGATCGGTGGCGAGATCGCGGCCGTAGAGCTTGGGGTGGTCGCCGCCCAGTCGGATGAGCTTCACATCCGAGAAGCACAGACCGACCGCATCGACGCGCACCAGCATCTGGTCGGCACGAGGGCGGGGAATCTCGGCCGGCTCGGGACGACCGCCGCGGCCGATGCTCTCGATGCCGGCCCCGTAGGTGTTCCAGGCCAGGTTGGGCTCGGGAAGCGGTGTGCCCCCCCGGCGGTACCGGTCGAAAGTCCACTCGGCGCTCGCTGTCAAGAGCCGGATCCCCCTGCGGAAGCTCGTCGGCGCGCTCCCGCACTCTGCATAGTCGGCGCAACCGGCACCAACTACAACCCAAAGATTGGCCGAGAAAACATAAGCCAATCCAGCAACAAGCTCCAATCTTGTCACATCTTGGAACCCAAGAGCATGCGCGGATTGATGGCAAGCCTCTCGGATGGCAGCGGTGTCATTCCCGCTCTTGTTCGCTGCGCTCACGGGCCGCTCGGGCCACGGCCTCGCTATGCGCACTGCCGGAACCGCAAGCGGGGCGGGGTCTATCCGCTCGGCCTCTGAGTGTCACCGGCCGCAGCGGACGACCGCCAGCCGTGGCAGCCGACCGGCAAGGCCGGTGGGTGGCGGCGGGTCTGGACGACCGGGGATAGGGCGAAGCCCGTCCGGTCGTCCAGACCCGACGACAGGACCCGCAGGCCGGGACGAACAGCCCAGGGCGCGCAGGCCGGAACAGCCCAGGGCGCGCCGGTAGCCTCACCGCCCATGAAAGAGGGCGGCAACCAGCCGTATCCCAAGGTCGGCAGCCCCGACTTCCCAGCCCTAGAGCGCCGAATCCTCGCCCGCTGGAAAGCCGAGGGAACCTTCGAGCAGTCGGTCGAGGCGAGGCCCGCGGCCAGGGACTGGGTGTTCTATGACGGCCCGCCCTTCGCCAACGGCCTGCCCCACCACGGCCACCTCCTGACCGGCTACGTGAAGGACGTAGTGCCCCGCTACCAGACCATGCGGGGCAACCGGGTGGACCGGCGCTTCGGCTGGGACTGCCACGGGCTGCCGGCCGAGATGGAGACCGAGCGCGAGCTGGGCGTGTCGGGTCGGGCGGCCGTCGAGTCGTTCGGCATCGCCGAGTTCAACCGGCACTGCCGCCAGTCGGTGGTGCGCTACACCCAGCAGTGGGAGGACGCCGTCACCCGCCAGGCCCGCTGGGTCGATTTCGGCAACGACTACAAGACCATGGACCTTCCCTACATGGAGTCGGTGATGTGGGCCTTCGCCCAGCTGCACCGCAAGGGCCTGGTGTACGAGGCCTACCGGGTGATGCCGTACTCATGGGGCGCGGAGACGCCGCTGTCCAACTTCGAGATCCGCCTCGACGACGCCACCCGGCCCCGCCAGGATCCGGCCGTCACCGTCGCCTTCGATCTGGCGCCCGAACCCGGCGATCCGGCGCCGACGCGGCTGCTGGCCTGGACCACCACGCCGTGGACGCTGCCGTCGAACCTGGCGGTGGCGGTAGGGCCAAACATCGACTATGCCGTGATGGAGGAGGGCGGGGTCCACTACGTGCTGGCCGAGGCGGCCGCAGCCGCCTACGAGGCCCAGCTGGCCGGCGCCCGCCGGGTGGGCACCGTCGCGGGCGAGCGGCTGGTCGGGCGCAGCTACACCCCGCTGTTCGACTTCTTCGCCCACCGCCGCGAGGCCTTCCGGGTGCTGGCCGCCGACTTCGTCGACACCGCCGAGGGCACCGGAATAGTCCACATGGCCCCCGGCTTCGGGGCCGAGGACCAAGAGACCTGCGAGGCCAACGGGATCGCCATCGCCGGCGCGGTGCCCGTCGACGACCGGGGGCGGTTCACCGAGCCGGTGTCGGACTGGGCCGGCACCAACGTGTTCGAGGCCAACGCCGGGATCATCCGCCGCCTCAAGGCCGAGGGCCGGGTCGTGCGCCACGACAGCTACGAGCACAACTATCCGTACTGCTGGCGCACCGACACCCCCATCATCTACCGGGCCATCAACAGCTGGTACGTGCGGGTCACCGCAGTCCGCGACCGGCTCCTGGAGCTGAATCAGCAGATCAACTGGGTGCCCGACCATGTGCGCGACGGCCGTTTCGGCATGTGGCTGGAGGGGGCCCGGGACTGGTCGATCAGCCGCAACCGGTTCTGGGGCTCGCCCATCCCGGTGTGGCGCAGCGACGATCCCGCCTATCCCCGCATCGACGTGTACGGCTCGCTCGACGAGCTCGAGCGCGACTTCGGGGTGCGTCCCGACGATCTGCACCGGCCCTTCATCGACGCCCTCACCCGGCCCAACCCCGACGACCCCACCGGCCGATCGGTGATGCGGCGGGTGCCCGAGGTGCTCGACTGCTGGTTCGAGTCGGGCTCCATGCCCTTCGCCCAGGTCCATTACCCCTTCGAGAACGCCGAGTGGTTCGAGAGCCACTTCCCGGCCGACTTCATCGTGGAGTACATCAACCAGACTCGGGGCTGGTTCTACACCCTGCATGTGCTGGCCGGGGCGCTGTTCGACCGGCCGGCGTTCTCCAACGTGATCTGCCACGGCATCCTGCTGGCCGCCGACGGCGCCAAGCTGTCGAAGAAACTGCGCAACTACACCGAGCCCACCGACATCTTCGAGCACCAGGGCGCCGACGCCCTGCGCTGGTACCTGATGTCGGCCAACATCGTGCGGGGCGGCGACCTGCGCATCAGCGACGACGGGATCGACGACGTGACCCGCGGGGTCCTGCTGCCGATCTGGAACGCCTATTCGTTCTTCACCATGTACGCCAACGCCGAGGGCTACACCGCCGGGCCCCGCACCGACAGCGGCGACGTGCTCGACCGCTACATCCTGGCGAGGACCCGCACGCTGGTGCAGCGGGTGACCGAGCGGATGGATGCCTACGACCTGCCCGGCGGCGCGGCCGAGATCTCTGCTTTCATCGACGCGCTCAACAACTGGTATATCCGCCGGAGCCGGGACCGGTTCTGGAACGCGGGCGGCGCCGACACCGACTCCGCCGCCTTCGACACGCTCTATGCAGTGCTGACCACCCTCACCCGGGTGGCTGCGCCGTTCCTGCCCATGGTCGCCGAGGAGATCCACGGCGGGCTCACCGGCGGCGCGTCGGTGCATCTGGCCGACTGGCCCGACCCCGACGCCGAGGGCCTGCCCGCCGACGAAGCGCTGGTGGCCCGGATGGAGCGCCTCCGGGACGCGGCCTCGGCCGCGCTGCGGGTGCGCGAGGAGGCCGGGCTGCGGGTGCGCCTGCCGCTGGCGCGGGCCACCGTGGCCGGCGAGGGCGCGGAGGATCTCGGGCCGCTGGCCGAGCTGCTGGCCGACGAGATCAACGTCAAGTCGGTGGTGCTGACCGACGACCTCGAGGCCCACGCGTCGCTGGTGCTGCGGCCCAACGGAGCGGTGCTGGGGCCGCGGCTGGGCCGCTCGGTGCAGGAGGTGTTCGCCGCGGCCCGCGCCGGCGACTGGACCCGCAACGCCGGCGGCACCGTCACGGCGGCGGGCCATGTGTTGGAGGAGGGCAGCTTCGAGCTGGCGGTGGAGGCGTCCAAGGGCGGCGCCGCAGCCGGATTGCAGTCCGGCGATGCGGTGGTGGTGCTCGACACCGACGTCACGCCCGAACTGGAGGCCGAGGGCTGGGCCAGAGATGCGGTTCGGGCGATCCAGGACTGCCGCCGCCTCGACGGCTACGTGGTGACCGACCGCATCCAGGCATCGCTGGCGCTGTCGTCGCCCGAGCAGGCCGCCGCCATAGAGCACTGGCGCGACTACGTGGCCGAGCAGGTGCTGGCCACCGACCTGCAAGTAACCGTGTCCGCCGACGAGGCGAAGTCCACCGCCACCAGCCGCTGGCTGGCTGGCCTAGTCAGCCACGAGGTAGCCATCGACGGCCAGGTGGCCCGCTGCGACCTAACCCCCAGCGCAACCAAGCCCCGCAACCCCGGCGACACAACCCGCCACCGCTAATCCGCCCGCGGCCCTCGGACTCTTGCCCGGGGTAGTCATACGCCGTAGGGTGCTTGTGTGACGATGTTGACTTGCCGGATGGCGGAAGCTGAAGCCAGCCGGGTGCGGGAAGAGGCCGACGCGTTGGGAGTCTCGGTCTCGCACATGATCCGGGAGGCGCTGCGCCGCTACCTCAACTCCCTCGGAGCGGAGCGCGACGCGGAGATCTACGAGGCGATGCCGCTACAGCCCGACGAACTGTCGATCCTGTCCATCCAAAGTTGGCTGCCTCCTGAGGATTGGTCCGACTGGGCAGATGCGTCGGGGTGAAGTCTGGTTCGCGGCAGTGCCGGACGGCGACAGGCCCGTGTTGGTATTGACACGTGATCCGGTTGCGGATCACATCGACTCGGTGGTCGTCGCGACGCTGACACGCACACGCCGAGGTCTGGTCTCCGAACTGCCGCTCACGGCACGCCACGACGGTGTTCCGTCCGACAGCGTGGTCAACTTCGACACCATCCTTACCGTGCCTCGAAGCGCCTTCAGGCGACGCGTGACCCAGCTCAGCGACGCAAGGCTGGAGGAAGCGTGCGAGACGATGAGAGCTGCGACGGGCTGCTGAGCGCCGGCTTTGGCTAGGGGCCTTCGAGGCGGCGGCCGTCTTCTACTAGGTTTATTTCCCAGATCACCTTGTCTAGGGCATCGGCCGAGGTGATGGTGGGAAACCTCAGGGGGTGCTCGTCGGTCACGCAGGTGGGCAGCGGCGACAGGATCGTCCAGGGCGTAGGATGGGCGAACTGCACCACCGAGTAGCGGTCGCCGGTCTGGCCCTCGGACGCTGCCACCCGGTGGATGCCCGCTCCGATCACGCCGTTGGTGAGGTGCTCGAGCATCATGCCGGTGTTGATGATGGCGCTGCCATCCGGCGGCACCGCGTCCACCCAGCCGGCGGCGGTGCGCACCTGCAAGCCGGGCGCGGTGGCCCGAGGCAGCATGGTGATGAGGTTGATGTCGCCGTGCTCGGCGGCCCACATGAAGCCGTCGCCGGGGGCGGTGTCCATCGCCGGGTAGTGGATGGCCCGGGTGAGGGTGGCGCCGTGCTCGAGCATGACGTCGAAGAACTCCTCGTGGATTCCCAGCCCGACCGCGATCACCCGCAGCACCCGGCGCTGAATGTCGAGCACGGAGGCGTGGAAGGCGAGCAGCAACTCGGTGACGCCGGGCTGGTCGTCCTCGGGCAGGGTGGGCGGCCCGTAGCGGTGGGGGTAGCGCTGACGCAGCGGATGTCCCGGCGGGGCGGGCTCGCCCCAGTTGAGCATCTCCTTGAGGTCGGGGACGTCGGAGACGGCGGCCGTCTCCACCATCATCGGCGTGTAGCCGGTCTGGCCGTGGGCGCCGGCCACGATGTAGCGGTCCTTGCGCTCCTGCGGCAGGGCGAAGAAGGCCTCGAGCTGCCCGTAGGCCTCGTCGATAACGCCCGCGCCGAGGTCGTGGGCCACGTACACGAAGCCGGTGGCCAGGCTGCGCATCACCCCGTCGACCACTGCGGCCCGCCGGTCGCTTCCGCCGTGCTCGAATGCCACCAGATCCACATCGAGAATCTCCATCCGCGCCACGCTAGAGGCCGAGCGGGCAGGTGAGCGAGCCAGGCCGACTCGACGGACCTTCCCCGCCCGCACCCGCTCCCAGTCGCCCACCGGCCCGAAGAAGTCCTGTTCAGCGGGGGTGACGCCAAAGCGATTTGACACGCGTGTAGTTACGGTGCTGTAATTCATGGTCCGGAGTTGTGGCCGGTCTTGAGCGGGGTCCACAGCTGGCGGGGATCCGCCGACCACCAGCGACAGGAGGCACCCGACGTGACAATGACCCAGGACCGGCTGACCTCCGTGGCCGAGGCGCCCCCGGCAGCGTCGGTGCCCACCACCATGCGAGTCCGCAAGCGCAACGGCAGCCTCGAGCCGGTCGACGTGAACAAGATCGTCAACGCGGTGGCCCGGGCGGCCGAGGGCCTGCTCGGAGTCGACCCCCTGACCGTCAGCACCCGCACCATCGCCGCCCTCGCCGACGGGGCCACCAGCCGCGAGCTCGACGAGCTGAGCATCCGCACCGCGGCCGGGCTCATCGTGGAGGAGCCCAACTACTCGAAGCTCGCAGCCCGAATGCTGGCCACCTACATCGACAAGGAGGTCCGCAACCAGAACATCCCGTGGTTCTCCGAGGCCATGGAGACCGGCCACCGCCTCGGGCTGATCGGCGACGAGACCGCCGAGTTCGTGCGGGCCCACTCCCCCGGCCTCAACGCGGCGGTCGATTCCGGCCGCGACCGCAACTTCGAGTTCTTCGGCCTGCGCACCGTGTACGACCGCTACCTGCTGCGCCACCCCGACACCCGCCGGGTGATCGAGACCCCGCAATACTTCATGCTCCGGGTGGCCTGCGGATTGAGCACCGACCCCGAAGAGGCCATCCGCTTCTACGACCTGATCTCGTCGCTGGCCTACCTGCCGTCGAGCCCGACGCTGTTCAACTCGGGCACCATGCATCCCCAGATGTCGAGCTGCTACCTGCTCGACTCCCCCACCGACTCACTGGAGGGCATCTACCGGCGCTACACCGACATCGCCCGGCTCTCCAAGTATGCGGGGGGCATCGGCGTCGGCTGGCACCGGATCCGCTCCAAGGGATCGCTGATCCGGGGGACCAACGGCCTGTCCAACGGCATCGTCCCCTGGCTCAAGACCCTCGACTCGTCGGTCGCTGCCGTCAATCAGGGCGGCCGGCGCAAGGGGGCGGCCTGCGTCTACCTCGAGACCTGGCACGCCGACATCGAGCAGTTCCTGGAGCTGCGCGACAACACCGGCGACCACGCCCGGCGCACCCACAACATCAACCTCGCCAACTGGGTGCCGGACCTGTTCATGGAGCGGGTGGAGAAGGACTGGCAGTGGAGCCTGTTCGACCCCAAGAAGGTGCCCGAGCTGACCGACACCTACGGCGAGGAGTTCCGGGCCATCTACGAGCAGGCCGAGGCCGAGGGGCGCTTCGAGACGCAGGTCTCGGCCCGCCAGCTCTACACCCGGATGATGCGTACCCTGGCCGAGACCGGCAACGGCTGGATGACGTTCAAGGACGCCTCCAACGCCAAGTGCAACCAGACCGGCCCGGGACCGGTCGGCGGGGCCAACGCCCGCGACCGGGTGGTGCACCTGTCCAACCTGTGCACCGAGATCATCGAGGTGACCAGCGCGGAGGAGACCGCGGTGTGCAACCTGGGCTCGGTCAACCTCGGCGCCTTCGTGCCGAGCGCCGCCGCCTCCTCCTCTGCCTCAGCCGCCGCCAACGGCAGCGCACCGGCGGGGTTCGACTTCGAGCGGCTCGGCGAGGTGGTGCGGCTGGTAGTGGGCTTCCTCGACCGGGTCATCGACATCAACTACTACCCGACCGGCGAGTCGGCGGACTCCAACCACCGCTGGCGCCCGGTGGGCCTGGGCCTCATGGGCCTGCAAGACGTGTTCTTCAAGCTGGGCCTGGCCTTCGACTCCGCCGAGGCCCGCAGCCTCAGCCGCCGCATCTCCGAGGAGATCTACTTCAACGCCCTGTGGGCCTCCACCGAGCTGGCCGAAGCCAGCGGGGCCCATCCCGGCTTCGCCGACACTCGGGCCGCGGCCGGCGACCTGCAGTTCGACCTCTGGGGGGCGGTGCCGTCGGACCCCGAGCGCTGGGGCCCGCTGCGCGAGCGGATCGCCGAGCACGGCCTGCGCAACTCGCTGCTGATCGCCATCGCCCCGACCGCCACCATCGCGGCCATCGCCGGCTGCTACGAGTGCATCGAGCCCCAGGTGTCGAACCTGTTCAAACGCGAGACCCTGTCGGGCGAGTTCATGCAGGTCAACCGGTATCTCGTGGCCGAGCTGAAGGACCGGGGCCTGTGGGACGACAAGATGATCGCCGACGTCAAGAAGGCCGAGGGCTCGATCCAGCAGATCGGGCGCATCCCCGCCGACCTGCGCTCCGTCTACCGCACCGCCTGGGAGATCCCGCAGCGCTCCCTCATCGAGATGGCCGCGGGCCGGGGCGCCTTCATCGACCAGAGCCAGTCGCTCAACCTGTTCATGGAGGCGCCGACCATCGGGAAGCTGTCGTCGATGTACATGTACGCGTGGAAGCAGGGTCTCAAGACCACCTACTACCTGCGGTCGCGCCCGGCGACCCGCATCAACCAGACCACCACCAACGGCGCCGGCCCCAACGGCACCGACCCGAGCGATGGCGACGACGAGGCGGCGGTGGCCTGCTCCCTGGAGAACCCCGAGACCTGCGAGGCGTGCGACTGATGGCCATCACCGACATCGATGTCGATTCTTTGGATCTCCCGGGCCGGGACTCGGCCGTCCCCGCCCCTCCCACAGGCTTTGCGCCTGAGTCGGAGGCCGAGCCCCGGCCCGGGCCGCTCCCGCTTCGGTCCAACATCTTGGATCCGGGCTTCGACCTGACGCTGCGGCCCATGCGCTATCCGCAGTTCTTCGAGATGTACCGCGACGCGATCAAGAACACCTGGACCGTCGACGAGATCGACTTCTCCGACGACCTGGTCGACCTGGACCGCAAGCTGATGCCGGCCGAGAAGCACCTGATCCGCCGGCTGGTGGCCTTCTTCGCCACCGGCGACTCCATCGTGGCCAACAACCTGGTGCTCAACCTCTACGAGCACATCAACGCGCCCGAGGCCCGGATGTACCTGTCGCGCCAGCTGTTCGAGGAGGCGCTGCACGTGCAGTTCTACCTGAACCTCCTCGACAACTACATCCCCGACCACGGCGAGCGGGCCGAGGCCTTCGCTGCCATCGAGAACATCCCGTCGATCCGGGCCAAGGCAGAGTTCTGCTTCAAGTGGATGGACTCGGTGGGCGACGGGCCACTGCGCACCGCCGCCGACCGCCGCCGGTTCCTGATGAACCTGATCTGCTTCGCGGCCTGCATCGAGGGCCTGTTCTTCTTCGCCGCCTTCGCCTATGTGTACTTCCTGCGGTCCAAGGGCCTGCTCAACGGGCTGGCCGCGGGCACCAACTGGGTGTTCCGCGACGAGTCGATGCACATGAACTTCGCCTTCGAGGTGATCCGCACGGTGCGCCGAGAGGAGCCCGAGCTGTTCGACGACGAGCTCAGCGCCGACATCAGCAACATGCTGGCCGAGGCGGTGGACGCCGAGCACCAGTTCGCCGCCGACCTGCTGGGCGAGGGCGTGCCGGGCATGTCGGTGGCCGACACCCGGTCGTACCTGGAGTACGTGGCCGACCAGCGGCTGATGCAGCTGGGGCTGCGGAAGCGCTTCGGGAGCCGCAACCCGTTCTCGTTCATGGAGCTGCAGGACGTGCAGGAGCTGTCCAACTTCTTCGAGCGCACCGTGTCGGCCTACCAGGTGGGCGTGGAGGGCGAGGTCGCCTTCGACGAGGACTTCTGAGAGCGGCCCGGCAGAGCCTGTTTCCCCGGCCGCGGATCATGTGATACACAAGGCGCCATGTTGAGATTCGCGGAGGAGATCGTCCTGCTGTCGCTGCGGGACGACGACGGCAAGTTCGTGCCGGTGCCGGTCACGTCGATGCAGCATGCGCTGGCCGGGGCGGTGCTCATGGATCTGGCTCTGGAGAACCGGATCGACACCGATCCCGAGAACCTCATCCTGGTCGACTCCACGCCGGTGGGCGACAGCCTGCTCGACCCGACGCTGGAGATGATCGCAGCCGGCGAGCAGCACGACGCCCGCTACTGGGTGGAGCAGACCGCCCGGCAGGCCGACGAGATCAAGGAGATGGCGCTGGCCCGCCTCATCGAGCGCGGCGTCCTCGAGCAGCACGACGAGCGGTTCCTGTGGGTGTTCCGCTCCCGGCGCTACCCGCTGATCGACGGCCGCGAGGAGCGCGAGGTGAAGCTGCGCATCCTGGGCGTGCTGCTGAGCGACGAGATCCCCGACCCGCGAGACATCGTGATCATCTGCCTCGCCGACGCCTGCGGAATACTGCGCCACCTCCTGCCCAAACGAGAGCTCGAAGGCGTACGTGACCGCATAGAGCAGGTCCGCAAGCTCGACCTGATAGGCCAGGCCATGTCCCAGGCCATCCAAGACATAGAGCTGTGGCTAGCCACCAGCAGAATAGAAGGCCGAATCTTCTAGCCCTCTCAACACACCAGCGCAGGGCGTGAGTCTGCGCATCAAATGGGTGTCCGGCTGCTTGAATGGGGCCTCGACAGGGAGGTGAGAGTTGATGCACAATGACGACTTCCGATTCTCAGTCCCGCTCTACACCGTGGGTGAGGCGGCCCGCATCGTGGATGTTCCTCCCTCAACGCTCGCGGGTTGGGCGCGGGGATACGTACGGCGCTTCCCGGACCGCCCCGACGTGATCGGACAGCCCGTCATCACCTGCCTCCCGTCGCGAACCCGCCAACAACCGTCGCTTCCCTTCGTCGGCCTGGCAGAGGCGCTCGTGCTGGCCGCAGCCCGCAGCAGCGGCGTGTCGATGCAGCGGGTCCGTCCGGCGCTCGACGAGCTCCAGCACCAGATAGGCATCGCGCACGCGCTGGCGTCTCGTCGCCTCTACACCGACGGGGCCGAGTTGCTGTACGACTACGACGAGGCGTGCCGCGCGGCCGGCTCTGCCTGTGAGCCGACCGACTTGGTTGTCGTGCGCAGCAATCAGCGCGTCTTCGTCGATGCGCTCGAGAGCTATCTCCGGCGCATCGAATACGGACCAGACGGCTATGCCTCGATGATCCATGTGCCCGCCTACGACCGCGCCGCGGTGGTAGCGGACCCGACCCGATCCTTCGGCGCACCGATCTTCGAGCGGGGCGGCGCCCGGGTGGCCGATGCACTCGACCGGTTCTGGGCCGGAGAAGCGCTAGGCGACCTGGCCGAAGAGTTCGGCGTTCCGGCCGACCAGCTCGAGGACGTCGTTCGTGTCACATCCCGCCGGGCTGCCTGATCTCTTCTGTGATCGCAGCCTCGGCAGGATTGTGGTGCCGGGCCTGCTGCGTGACGCAGGCTTGCGGCTGCTGACGCTCGCGGAGCACTACGGGATTCCCGCCGACGAGAACGTGCCAGACGAGGAATGGCTCGAGCTGGCCGGGCTGCAAGGTTGGGCCGTGCTCATGAAGGACAAGCGCATTCGGTACAACCGGCGTGAGCGGGATGTGGTGAGCACCTTTCGCGTCCGGTGCTTCTGCCTGGCAAGCCAAAGGCTCTCAGGGACAGAAATGGCGCGGCGGTACCTCCGCAACCTCGACGCGATCACCCGGGCCTGCCAGGAAGACGGCCCACTCATCTACGCCGTGCACCACAACAGAATCGAGCGCCTGCCACTGAGCGCTGCCTAGCCCGCCACTGCTGATCGCTGCTTGAGTGTCTCCGCTGTATTCGGCCGCAGTGGTCATGGCATGACTCTAATGAAGTGATATGTCATTCTGTGAGGCCCAATTCGACCTGATGGCTGTATTCGTCATGCGGCCAGGGCCAGGACCAGTTCTTCATGGGGCTGAGGTGGGTGCCGAAGAGTTGACGGGCTCTGCTCAGATGATTGGTTGGCTGCGGGGTGGGGCAGACTGGTGGTGTGACCGGCCACGAATCGCAGACTCCGGCGGCGGTGGGGCGAGTTCGGGCTGCTGTTGATGCTTTGCCTGCGTACAAGCCGGGCAAGGCTGCTGAGCAGGCCGAGCGCGAGCACGACATCGCCCATGCCATCAAGCTGGCCTCCAACGAGAACCCCTACCCGCCGCCGGCCGCGGTGGTGGAGGCGGTGGCCGAGGCCTGCCGGGTCGGCAACCTGTACTGCGACCACCGGGCCACCGCGGTGCGCGAGGCTCTGGCCGACCGGCTCTCACTGGCCGTCGAGCAGGTGACGGTCGGGGCGGGCTCCGTCGCGCTGCTGTATCAACTGGCCACCGCCTACATCGATCCCGGCGACGAGGCGGTCACGCCCTGGATCTCCTTCGAGGCCTACCCGATCTCGGTGCAGACCATGGGCGGAACCCTGGTGCGGGTGCCGCTGACCGCCGGGCACGGCTTCGACCTCGACGCGGTGGCCGCGGCCGTCACCGAGCGGACCAAGCTGGTGCTGCTGGCCACCCCCAACAACCCCACCGGCACGGCGGTGGCGACCGAGGCGGTGGCGAGGCTGGCCGAGAGCATCTCCGGCGACGCGATCGTGCTGGTGGACGAGGCCTACCGCGAGTTCGCCGACCCCGCCCTGGGCGACCCGGTGAGCGACCTGCTGCCCCGCTTCGACAACGTGGCCGTAGCCCGCACCTTCTCCAAGGCCTACGGGCTGGCCAGCCTGCGGGTGGGCTACGTGCTGGCCCACCCCGAAGTGGTCACCGCCATCGACAAGTGCCTGCTGCCCTTCAACGTGAACGGCCCGGCCCAGGCCGCGGCGCTGGCCGCCCTGAGCGACGACGGGTCGGCCGAGGCCAGCGCCAACATCGCCGCCATCATCGCCGAGCGGCGCCGGGTGGCGGCCGCGCTGGGCGCCGACGGCTGGGCCATTCCCGGCACCGAGGCCAACTTCGTGTGGCTGCCGCTGCGCGATCGCACCGACGAGGTGTGCGTCGCGCTAGAGCGGCGGGGCGTGGTGGTCCGGCCGTTCTCGGGCACCGGAATCCGGGTCACCATCGGCACCCCCGCCCAGAACGACCGCTTCCTGTCCACCCTGGCCGAGGTCGCCCAACCCGGCTGAACACCAGACCCGAGATCGACAACATCGTGATTTCGGGAGTCGGCGAGGCCCGGCCCGTCAGCCGCCTGCGGTCTGGGGGACGAAATACACCAGCGCGCCGTCGGCCAGAGACTCGTATTCGGGGTGGGCTATCAGCAGGCCGTTGATCACCACCGACACGCCCGACCGCAGGGCGTCGCCCAGGCCCGGATAGCGGCGGTCGAGGTCATCGATGAGGGCGCCGACGGTGGCGCCCTCCGCCTCAATCTCGGCGAGGCCGTTGGCGGGGCCCCGCAGGTTGGAGCTCAGATGGACCCGGACGGCCACGGTCGCCAGCGCCGCCCCAGCCGCAGCCCGTCTAGCCGTCGCTGCCGCCGTTGGCGGTGATGGCTTCCAGCACTCGGACCGGCGACATCGGCAGGTCGCGGATGCGGCAGCCCGTGGCGCCGTGGATGGCGTTGGCCACCGCCGGGATGGGGGGCACGATGCCGGTCTCGCCCACGCCGCGCACGCCGTAGGGATGGGCCGGGTTGGGAACCTCCACGATGATGGCGTCGATCATGGGCAGGTCTGAGGCCACCGGCACCCGGTAGTCGAGGAAGCCGGGGTTCTCCATCACGCCGTCGGAGTCGTAGATGTACTCCTCGTTGAGGGCCCAGCCCACGCCCTGGGCCACGCCGCCCTGGATCTGGCCCTCCACGTAGCTGGGGTGGATGGCGGTGCCCGCGTCCTGTGAGGCGGTGTAGCGCACCACCCGCACCACGCCGGTCTCGGGATCGACCTCCACGTCGCAGAGATGCACCGCGAAGCCGGGGCCTGCGCCGTGGGCCTCCAGCGACCCGGTGGCGGTGAGCGGTCCGCCGGTGCGCTTGGCCTTGGCACAGATGGCGGCCACCGACAGCGGATCCTTGTCGCCGTCGTTGCCGGTGTAGACGGCCTGGCCGTCCACCCAGTCGACGTCGTCGAGGTCGACGCCCATCATCTTGGCCGCCCGGCCCCGCAGCTCGGCCACCATCGTGCGGCAGGCCTCCACCACCGCCATGCCGGTGGCGAACGTGGCCCGGCTGCCCTCGGTGACGTCGGTGAAGCCGACCGCCTCGGTGTCGCCCACCACGGGGCGGATGTCGAGGGGATCGATGCCCAGCTCCTCGGCGGCCATCAGCGCCATCGAGGCCCGGCTGCCGCCGATGTCGGGGCTGCCGGTGACCACGGTGGCGGTGCCGTCCTCGTTGAGGTTGACGGTGGCACTGGACGACTCGCCGATGTTGAACCAGTAGCCCGCGGCCAGGCCCCGGCCCTGGTTGGGTCCCAGCGGCGCCGAGTAGTGGGGATGGTTGCGCACCGCTTCGAGGCATTCGGTGAAGCCGATGCGGGCGAACGGGAAGCCCATGGTGGACGGGTCGCCCTCGGCTACCGCGTTCTTGAGCCGCAGGTCCAGGGCGTCGATGCCGAGCTCGGTGGCGATCTCGTCGAGCATGGTCTCTATTGCGAACGCGGTCAGCGGCGCGGCCGGGGCCCTGTACGCGGCCGAGCGGGCCGTGTTCACCACCACGTTGAGCGACTCGACGTTGAAGTTGGCGATCTTGTACGACTCGAACACGGTCATGGCCCCGAGCAGCCCGCCGGAGCCCGCGTAGGCGCCGCCGGAGTAGATCAGGTAGGCGTCGCCGGCCACCAGAGTGCCGTCGCGGCGGGCGCCGAGCCTGATCTTCAGCTTGGTGCCGGGGGCGGGCCCGGTGGCCCGGAACACCTCGTCGCGGGTCATCACCATCTTCACCGGCCGGCCCGCCTTGGCCGACAGGGCCACCGCCAGCGGTTCGAGGTAGATGGTGGTCTTGCCGCCGAAGCCGCCGCCGATCTCGGCGGGGATCACCCTGATGCGGGTGTTCTCCCAGCCCAGCATGGCCGCGCTCGACGAGCGCACGTTGAAGTGGCCCTGCGAGGAGCACCAGATGGTGGTGTGGCCGTCCTGGCCGGTGTCGGCCACGCAGGCGTGGGGCTCGATGTAGCCCTGATGCACCGGCTTGGTGGTGTACTCCCGCTCGATCACCAGGTCGGCCTCGGCGAAGCCGGCATCTAGGTCTCCGGCGGCGAAGCGGGTGATGTCGGTCACGTTGGAGGGTTCGGTGGCGGGCGGGTCGGCACCCTTGGTCATCATGTGGTCGTGCAGCACCGGCGCGCCCGGCGCCAGCGCCTCGTCGATGGTCATGGCCGTGGGCAGCACGTCGTAGGCGACCTCTATTGCGGCCGCGGCCGCTCGGGCCTGGTCGCGGGTGGAGGCGGCCACCGCGGCCACCGCGTGGCCCTCGTAGAAGACCTTGTGGCGGGCCATGATGTTGACGCACATGTCGTAGTTGCGGTTGCTGGGATCGACGGCGGGGAAGTCGTCGCCGGTGATCACCGCCTTGACGCCGTCCATGGCCTCGGCCTTAGACGTGTCGATCGACACGATGCGGGCGTGGGCGTGGGGCGAGCGCACCACGATGGCGTGGAGCTGGCCCGAGAGGTTGAGATCGGCGGCGAAGCGGGCCCGGCCGGTCACCTTCTCGAGCCCGTCGTGGCGGACGGGCCGGGTGCCGACGTACTTGTAGCGGGGCTTGGACTCGGTGACGGTCACTTGCGGCTCCTAGCTCTCGTTCATGGTTTGGGCCGCGGCCAGCACCGAGCGCACGATCTTGTCGTAGCCGGTGCAGCGGCAGAGGTTGCCGGCGAGGCCGTAGCGGACCTCGGTCTCGGTGGGATCTGGGTTGCGGTCGAGCAGCGCCTTGGCCGCCACCAGGAAGCCGGGGGTGCACACCCCGCACTGCAGGGCGGCGCCCTCCAGGAAGCACTGCTGCAGGGGATGCAGGTCGTCGCCGGAGGCCAGCCCCTCCACGGTGGAGATGGTGGCGCCCTCGGCCTCGGGGGCGAGCACGAGGCACGAGCACAGCAGCCGTCCGTCCATCACCACCGAGCAGGCCCCGCAGTCGCCGGTGCCGCAGCCCTCCTTGGCGCCGGTGAGGCCCGCCTCGTCGCGCAGGGCGTCGAGCAGGGTCTGCCCTCCGTCGCAGAGGAACTCGGCCGGGTCGCCGTTGATAGTGCAAGTGACGTGAACGCGGCTCATGACTGCTCTCCGTCGCATAGAAGCTCGGCAGGGTCGCCGGTGATGGTGCAGATGATGTGGACGCGGCTCATGACTGTGCTCCTCGCTGGCTGGCCCGCTCGGCTGCGATAGCGACCGCCCGGCGGGCCAGCACGCCGGCCACCTGTCGGCGGTAGGCGGCGGTGCCCCGCTTGTCGTCGATGGGGTTGGCGGCTGCGGCTGCGGCGGTCTCCACCGCGGCCAGCGCATCGCCGGCGGGCTGGCGGCCGATCAGGGCAGCCTCGGCGTCGGGCACCCGGACCACGGTGGGGGCCACCGCGCCGAGCGCCACGGCCGCCGCGGCCACGGCGCCGTCGGCGTCGAGGGTGATCCGGGCGGCGGCGCCCACCACCGCGATGTCCATCTCGGTGCGGGGGATCAGCCGCAGGTAGGCGTCGGCGGTGCGGGCCGGCGGCTCGTCGAGCTCGAACTCGACGATGAACTCGCCACCGCTGAGCGATGTGGCGCCGGGGCCGGTGGCGATGTCGGACGCGGCCACGGTGCGCTCCCCGGCCGGACCAGCGATCACGGCCCGGGCCTCGTTGACGATGAGGCTGGGAGGGGTGTCGGCGGCGGGCGAGGCGTTGGCCAGGTTGCCGCCCCAGCTCGAGCGGCTCTGTATCTGGTCGGAGCCGATCAGGCCGCTGGCCTCGACCAGGCCGGGGAAGGCCGCGGCCAGGCCGTCGTGGGCGCAGATGTCGGCGGTGGGGGTGGCCGCGCCGACGGTGTAGGTGGAGCCGCGCCTGGCGATGGCGCAGAGCCGCTCGATGCGCTTGAGGTCGACCATCACGGCCGGTTCGGGGCGCCCGGCGCGGATCTGGGGGATTAGGTCGGTAGCGCCCGCGTACACTCGGGCGTCCGGCTCGGCCCCCAACAGATCCACGGCCTCGGCCACCGTCGTCGGGAAGGCATATTTCATGGCCGAGAGCATACGGGCTGCCGGTCGCGTCGGTCACCCCGAGCCTCGCCAACAATCCTTCACGGAGTCCGCCCCGAGGGTCGGGCGGCAAGGACTCCCAGGCGCTCGCCGCGGCGGCCCGATGATCCTTTACGGGTCCGTTGCGGGAGTAGTACCATGCCGCGCCAATCGTCGGGATCGGGGTGGTCGTCAGGAGGTCAGGGCTATGGCGGATGCGTCTGCGGTTGTTGCCAATCCAGGCTCGGGCGAGTACGAGCCGGATGTCCCCATTGCGACCTCGCCGGTATTCGACTGGCCGCCGCGACCGATTGCGGCGCTGCGGTATCTGGTCAAGCCGGTGATGCTGCCCTACGGCATGTGCTGGGTGGCGCTGGCCGTGCTGACATGGAACTACCTCACCCCCTCGATGGAGCGCATGGCGAGCCTGCATCCGGGCTGGATGGCACAGATCTACGTGCGCAACGCGCTGATCCTCACGGCGGTGGCGGGATCGCTGCACCTTTCGCTGTACGTGAGGAGGGCCCAGCAGCAGCGCTACAAGTACAACCGGCAGTGGATGAGCACCACCAACGACGAGTTCCTGTGGACCAACCAGACCCGCGACAACATGTTCTGGAGCCTGGTCAGCGGCGTCACCATCTGGACCGCGTATGAGTCGCTCACCATGTGGTTCTACGCCAACGACTGGATCCCGTCGGTCGAATGGCGCTCGGGATGGCTGTACCTGGCGGTGCTGACCGTCGGGGTGTTCCTGTGGTCGGTGATCCACTTCTACCTGAACCACCGGCTGCTGCACGTCGGCTGGTTCTACGACCATGCCCACTATCTGCACCACCGCAACGTCAACACCGGGCCGTGGACCGGCATCTCAATGCACCCGCTGGAGCATCTGATCTACTTCAGCTTGTTCATGCTGTGGTGGGTGATCCCGGCCCATCCCTACATCGTGATCCTCACCGGGCTGTTCCAGGGCGCCTCGCCGCCGGTGTCGCACTCGGGCTTCGAGCGCTTCGAGTTCGGCCGCCGCGAGGGCCGCACCGCACCGGGCGCCGACTATTTCCACCACCTGCACCACCGCTACTTCGAGTGCAACTACGGCAACCGTCCCGTGCCAATCGACAAACTCTTCGGCACCTTCCACGACGGCACCCCCGAAGCCCACGCCAAGATGCGCCAAAGAATGAAGTCCCGCCGAACCCGCTAACCGCCGCCGCCTGAGGTCCAATGGAAGCTGGCGTTCAGTGATCGCAGAGCCGAGAAGAGGCTGGATCGTGGCACCTCGAAGTGATCGCACACGTCGGGCAATTTGATCTCTCGCCTGGACTCTGGAGCGCTCTGCTCATTCGTTACCACGGTGGCTCCGTGGATCCGTGCGTAAGCGGCCAGCCAACCGTCTGCGCCCGTTGCGAACTTCGCCTTTGCATAGTCGAAGTAGTTCGAACTCTGCTGAACCCACATCATGATCTGGGTGTAGGCATCGGTAACCGCTTCGGTGTCCACTTCAAGGAAGAACGACTCGGGAACCTCGCGCTCCACCCAGCGAACGAGGTCATCTTGCCTGCTGCCTGCGAGCACCTCGCCTCGCACTCGGTCCACGCTGAACGCTCGGCCCTGTCCATGGTGATGGAGCAGACACTTCCAGAAGCCGGGGCAGATATCGAACGCGTAGTACAGATTCTTGGCGGTGATCAACACATCTGAGTCGATCAGGAAGATCGTCCCCATTACGGAAGATCCAATCCCAAGCGTCTTGCGTATTTTTGGAATGTTCCTGCGCGGAGTCCGGTGAGGTCGTAGGCCTCCTTGAATCCGATTCGTCCCTCCAAGGCCGAGCGGATCACCTGTGTAGCGAACAACTCGCCGACTCTGGTGTTCTGGTTGTTGTAGAAGTCACCGCCGCCTCTGGCGGTTTCGCCCGCGTACTCGCGGTCGGCGTACTCGGCGTAGAAGTCGAAGAAGCTGCTCCGCTCAATGAGTTGCAGGTCCAGCGCGCGGCGTGCCGCCACTACAGGGCTCACCTTGAACTCCCGAGCAAGCGCCCTGAAGGGTTCAGCGGCACGCTTGGCGTGATCCCAGCGTGCTCGCACCTCTAGCGCAGGCGCGAGCAGCTCGGCCGCTGCGCCGTCGCACCAGCGCTCCACATCCGAGCCGTCCGGGCGGAGAGAGTCGAATCCCGACAGGCCCGCCTCGCCAAGCCAGATGTGGGCCAACTCATGGGCGAGCGTGAACATCTGCGCGGACTTGGCGTCGGCGCCGTTGACGAAGATCAGCGGCGCGTAGCTGTCGGCGAGCGCGAAGCCGCGGAACTCTTCCACATCCAACGGACGATGGGTGTTGTTTCCCACGACCCCGTTGATCACCGCCATGATTCCCAGCCCCTCGATAGAGCGGCGCAGCTCGCTCACTGCGTCCTGCCAGGTGCGGACATGGCCGGCCCAACCCTCGCCGAGGCCGAGAACCCTCCGCATCTCACGACCCGCCGCGCCCGGATCGTCGGCACGGCGAGCGCTCCCCGCGAACGCAACAGGATCGGCGCCCGCGTCGAGAAGCGATTCTCGGAGCCAGGCCTGGCGCCGCTGCATCGCGTGGACGGTGTCGAGCAGTTCGGGACTCGGCCTTGTGCCACGCGCCCTCCCGACGGTGCGGAAATCGGCGAGGGGCAGGCGCTCCCGCGGAGGCTCCGACAAGAAGAAGTATCCGATGGGTGCTCTAGTCGCCGCCGCGAACTGCTCAAGCTGCCTGAGAGTGGGCGAGAGTCCACCAGTCTCCCAGGCTCGAAGCTTGGGAAACCTGTCATCAAGCTCGACTCGATCAAGACGCGAACGCTCAATCGCCCAGCGGTACATCTCCGGCTTGACCTGCACCCTCATCATGTGCCGCCCCTATCTCTCAGAAGCCTGATCGCCACCAGTCGCCCATGGCCGATCCGCCCGACGGCAAAGCTTGTGTGTGCGTCTCGTCCTCTCAATCGAAGTCCCATCCCCTACCGGTCTCGACATTCCATTCGACGTCGATAGGTTCGATGATGTCACCGAAGAGGTGGCGTCCCAGATTGGGTGTAATAGCGGTTGGGGCGCAGGTTCCGGTGGTCATGTTAGGCGGCGCGTGTGACGGTGTGGTCGGGCTGGTCGGTGTTGGTGTGGGCGGGTTGGTGGAGTTGGTGGCGCAGCTCGGTGAGGGCTCGGGCGATGGCGGGGGTGTAGGTGAGTCCGCGCCAGCCGTTTGAGGCCCGGTCGAGCACGGCCCAGACCAGTGTGAGGCAGGACGTTTCGCCGGGGAGCCGGCCGATGACTTTGACTCGTCGGCGGGTCTCGCCGAAGGTGCGCTCGATCAGGTTGGTGTGGCGGATCCTGCGCCAGTGTGCGGCGGGGAGCCGCAGGTGCGCGGTGAGCGCTTGGCGGTCTGCGAGCAGGCAGCGCACGGCGGCGGGGAACTCGCGCTGGTAGCGGCGGGCGAAGCCGTCGATGCCGGCTTGTGCTGCGCTCACCGCTTCCTGGCCGGGCTCGATGTCGTCGTCGAGGTCGAAGATCGCCCAGAACGCGGCCTTGAGTTCGTCGCGGCGACCGGCGGGGACCTTGGCCAAGACATTGCGGGCGCGGTGGATGAGGCACCGCTGGCGCAGCGACTGCGGCATCTTCTGCTCGACGGCGCCGATCAGGCCTGCCGCGCCGTCTGAGACGACCAGCAGCGGGGACCGCAGCCCCCGTTCGGCGAGGTCGTCGAGGAACCCGGCCCAGGCGTCATAGGACTCGTCGCCGCCGGGCTCCACGGCCAGCAGCACCGGCCGCCCGAGGGTGGTGATGCCGTAGGCGACCAGCACCGGCTCAGCGCGCGACCCGCCGTGCATCTTGAAGTGGCTGCCGTCAACGAACAGGTAATCCAGCTCGATATCGGAGAGGTCTGAGCTGCGGAACGTGTCGAACTCGTCGCGCAGCCGCGCGCAGATCCGCGACGCGGTGGACCTCGACAAGGCGGCCTCCGGTCCCAGCGCCTCCGCCAACAGGGCCTCGATGTCGCGGTCTGACAGGCCCCGCACCCACGCCGAGATCACCAGCGCCTCCAACGGCTCGCTGCGCACCACGCCCTTGCCCAGCAACTGCGACGCGAACGCCTCGGTGGTGTTGCGCAGCTTCGGGCGCTTCAGCGCCAGGGGCCCCGCGGTGGTCTTGACCGTCACCTCGCCGTAGCCGTTGCGCTGCCCGGCCCGCCCGCCGCCGGCGCGGGAGTTCCAGCCCCGGCCCAGCCAGGAGGTGACCTCGTCCTCGAGGACCTGCTGCAACACGAGCCGCGCCGACAGGCGCATCACCTCCTCGAGCACCTCGGCGATGTCGCGGCCCGAGCCGAACAACTCGTCGATCTCGGCGCGGACAGCTTCTGTGGGCGATACTCGTGCAGGCACGGGCGTAGGTCTCCTTCTTGAGTTGAGGTTCTCGAAGGAACCTACGCCCCTGCTGCTATTACACCGGCGATGAGACGCCACCCACCGAAGATCTCGATCGTTTCTTTGTCGATCCCGAACAGGGACTTCTCTGAGGGCTTGATGGCGAGAGTCGCTCCCGGGGCCTTCCTTGAAGCCGCGTTGGGCATGCCGATTCCTAGGAAGCCCTCGATGCCGGACAGTCGCTTCCCCATGTTGTCGAGACACTCGCACAGTTTGTCGGTGGAACGCCCCAAGTCGCTGCGCAGCTTGTCGGTGGACCGCTGCTGGTGCCAGGTGATGGCGAGAACGGCCAGCACTACCGTCACAATGTGTGTTGCCGCAGCAAGATCCACGGCGGAACTATAGACCATGAAATCTCAGAGCGCAACACAATTACATGAGAATCATTAGCTTAGGGGGGTGCTTGTCCTAATGATGGCCAGCACGGGGTCTAACAATGGGGCGGAATCGCCCATCGTAGTAGACGCAGGTGAGCCGATACAGAGCCTCAGCGCTTATCGCTGCCGTCTTGCCTGAGTCACCGGGTGTGGTGGAGGTGTTGAAGTCGTCTTCGGCTAGTTCCCCGAGTCGCGCCTCCCAAATCCATACGACGTTGCCCCGATGCCCCCGTGAGTAGGTTCCGTCACGTTCTGCAAGCACATAGCGACAAATGAGGTGCGCTCCTGGCTTGGGCAAGTGGCCCTTCGGCATGTTGCCTTCGAGGGCGATCTTGATCTCCAGGTCGCTAGCAGTACCGGACTGGGAAACGAGGTCAGGAAACGTGTGGGGGGAGTTGCTCCTGTAGACGCCGTGAGAGTTCACTTGCAGAGCCGACCTGAGCAGGTTGCCGACCATCGCAGACAGATTGGCAAGTTCGACGACCTCAGCGAGGGGCCGTGACCCCGTGTTGATGAGTTGCTCGTCGATGCGGTCCAGGGTCGCATATGTAGCCTCGATAGCGGACGGGACCCAGTTCTCGCCCAGTCCAGCGGTTTCCTGTACGGCTTCGGCTCCGCGGGCGGCGTTCGGCGGCGAGGCCCGGCGAGAAAACCGGGTCGGAGCCCTCGTTCCCGTGACGTCCGCTTCCACGAGGGCGACAAGTTCCGACAGTGACAGGCCCAGCGCGTGGGCGAGGCGAAGTGCTGACGCAACGCTGAGGTGTCGCTCTCCTCGCTCTATCAGCCCGAGGTAGGTGCGATGGCGGCCCGCTTCGCCGGCCAGGTCATCGAGCGACCAACCGCGTTCGCCGCGGAGCCGGGCGGCGACGGTGCCCATGGTGCGTGCGAAGGCTCTCGCGGCTTCTTCGTAAGGATCCTCCGGCGCTGTCTCATCCACGACATATGATCGTAGGTGTCACCCTGGGGAGCCGCTAGAGAGACTATAGTCTCGCCAGCGGCTATCGATTCTGTAGGACTGGAGGTGCATCCAGATGGCAAGCATGAAAGTCATGGATCTATTTTGTGGGACGGGTGGATTCTCGAAGGGTTTCGAGAACACGGGTGCTTTCAGTGTCGTGTACGGCATCGACGTGCTGCCCGTCGCAGTTGAGACCTTCCGGCTCAACCACTCGCGGGCGGTTGCACTGGAAGCAGACATACGAGACGTGCGCCTTGGATCTGTGTCACACCGAACCGGACTGGCCCGGGGTGAGGTGGAGGTCATCGTGGGCGGACCGCCATGTCAGGGCTTCTCGTCGATTAGGCCTTTCCGGTCCGCATTGGAGGACGACCCGCGGAACTCCCTCTTCGAAGAGTTCGCCGCCTACGTCAACTACTTCAGGCCACGGGTGTTCGTCATGGAGAACGTCGTGGGCTTGGCCACCCACAATGGCGGGACCACGATCGAGCAGATACAGGAGTGCTTCGACGGGCTCGGGTACACGTCGGACTGGCGGATCATCAACGCCGCCCACTTCGGCGTTCCCCAGAAGCGGGAGCGTCTTCTGATGATCGGCGCCCAGCATGGAGCCGCAGCGAAGTTCCCTTCCCCTACCCACGCGGGCGAGTTCAAGACGATCGGGGTGCGCGACCGGGCTCGGCGGCTTGCACCGCTGCCGCCGACCGACGAACCGGGGCTGTTCGCGTTCGACGAGCCAAAGCTGACCGAAGCAGTAACCGCCATGGAGGCGATCGGAGACCTCCCCCCAGTGGCCGCGGGCGAGACCGCCCACCAATACGACCTTCCGCCGCAGAACGACTATCAGGCAGCCCGTCGCCGACGTGCCCAACTCCTGGAGTTGCATGTGGCGACGGGCCACTCCGAGCGCATGCTAGAGATAATCCGCCATTCGGGCTCGAACATCTGCTCAGTGCCGCGGCACCTGATCACTTCGGGATTCTCGTCGTGCTATTCGCGCCTCGACCCGGACGAGCCGGCTGTCACCCTCACGGTCAACTTCGTGCATCCCGCCTCCAACAAGTGCATCCACCCGTTCCAAGACCGGGCCCTCACCCTGCGCGAGGGAGCAAGGCTGCAATCGTTCGACGACGATTTCTCATTTGCGGGCTCGCGAACTCAGATCGCGAAGCAGATCGGCAACGCAGTACCACCGCTGCTAGGCCAAGCCATAGCCGAATCCGTACTCGACATGCTCCCGTAAGGCTCCACGGCCACGTCGCGGCATCGAACGGGCCGTGAGTTCCAGCAGATAGCACAGGCATCCAGTGCAATACCTGCATTCAAGTTCGGGGCCCGTGGCCATCAATCACATATGAGAATCACGCCCCACGCTTGCCGCGAGCTGCTTCTGCGGCAGCCTGGCGCTCAACGCCGGTGGAGTTCCAGCGGAACTGGGCCATCTGCCTGGTCACGTCGAACTTCTTGGCGATTCGCTCGATCGTTGCTCCATCCCGCGCTTCTTCAAGTAGAGCGAGACGAGGGAGCAGCAGAGTTCCGCCTAGGGCCGTGGCCTCCTGTTCCTGGTCGGGTCGGCAGGTACGGAAGGGCACGTCGTTCAGGTGCTGGATCTCCGTGAGGTCGTGCTTGAGGATGATGTGGGCCAGTTCGTGGGCTATGTCGCTTCGACGACGGGGGCGAGACCTGATCGGATTGAAGACGATGACATGGCGTTCGTTGATCTCGAAAGTGCACGCCGAGAACGAATAAGCCTGGATGCGTTCGATCTCTCGAAGGCTCTCGACTGGCACCAGCTTCTTGGCGGAGATGATCTGAACGTCGAGGCTCCTCGCAACCAGCTTGAGGTCAAGTGGCGCGAATCGGTCGATCCCTGCGTCTGCCCGGAGTTGTTGCGCGATGCGCTCGGACTCCGCCTTGAATCCTCGCCGGAGTGCCACTCACAAGTCCCCTTCGGCTTCAAGTTTCGCAAGGCGGCTCTGCATGTCCGCCAACAGCTTGCCTAGGCGCTCGGGTACTCCCGGGCGGAGCGTGGCAGCAGCCCTTAGGTGACACGCCACGGTCGCGGGCGGCGGACTCGCGAGGGCGCTGTACATGTCACGCACGACCGATGCGATCCGAGAGGCGGCCTCTGGCGCAAGCAAGGGATCTGCTAGGAGGTGCTTGGCCACCACATCCGGTGTCGGCGTCTCACGCCTTGCGCCTGTGAAGAAGAAGGTCTCAGGCTGCACCCTCAACCACGCGCACAGGCGCAGGAAGGTAGCGAGGTCGGGCTGCCCCCCGTCTTCCACCCGTGCCAACGTCATGAAGCTGACATCCGCTTCCAGCGCTGCACGACGGATCGACAATCCGCTGGACGTGCGCCGCTCCTTCAGTGCCTCTGCCAGCGCCTCGACGTTGAGGTGTGGAACGTCGGGCTGATCGGATCCCGTGTCGCTAGACCCGGATCCTGCCTGGGGAGGCGGCACCACGTCAGTGATTGTAACACTCACAAGGTGATGAAACTTGTATGCTGCACATAACTAGTATACACTAACCCGGAAACGCCACTTTACTAGTACACTCTGGTAGAGTCTTGTCCAGCACACGGCAAGAAAGATAGGAACAGTGACAGAGATCCAGCACAGCAGCATCGCCCAGTTCGCTGTCGACCGAGTGAACCTGCCGCGCTCGAAGGCGCAGGAGCACCGGGATCAGGTGAACCGTCTCCGAGACGGCCTCGCCGCGAAGATCAGCCAGGATCCCGACTATTCCCTAGTGAAGATGCTACACGCCGGCAGCGTCGCCAAGGGCACGGCGCTGAAGACGATCAACGACCTCGATGTTGCGGTCTATGTCAAGCAGGCTGACGCTCCCGCCGACGACCGTCAGCTGGTCTCGTGGCTGGCCGATCGGCTCTACGAGGCTGCGCCGCCGAACATGACCCGAGACCAGTTCGTCGAGAAGGCACACTGCGTCACGGTGTCGTTCAAGGGCAGCGGCCTTGATGTGGACGTTGTCCCTGTGCTCTACGAAGGCGAAGACGACGACGTGGGTTACCTCGTCAACCGACAAGACGGCCGCCGGATGCGGACCAGCGTGACACTGCACCTGCGGTTCATCCGGGACCGCAAACAGAAGTACGGGAAGAACTTCGCGGAGCTGATCCGCCTCACGAAGTGGTGGAAGCGCCAGGCCGTGAACCAGAGCTGCCCTGACTTGAAGTTCAAATCGTTCATGATCGAACTGTTGTGGGCGCACCTCGCCGACGGCGGCCTCGACCTGTCCGACTATCCGACGGCCCTCGAGGGGTTCTTCCTTTACATCGTCCAGACCGAGTTCGACGACATCGTCACGTTCACCGACTTCTGCAAGGCCGCGAACCTCCCCACGCGAGACCAGGCCGTCCCGATCGAGATGATCGATCCGGTCAACGCCGACAACAACGTCGCCGTCAGGTACACGACCACTGACAGGAACCTGATCGTCACCACTGCCAGCGAGGCGTTCGACGCCCTCTCCGAGGCCCGGTTCGCCACCACCAAGGTCCGAGCCATCGACTGCTGGCAGACCGTCCTTGGCCCATCGTTCCGAGGTTGACCCATGAGCACCATCACCGCCACTCAGACCTTCACCCGCACCCACGCGAAGCACCTCGCGTCCAAGGTTGTTACCGACCTGTACCAATGCGCCCGCCTCTACGGCAGACCCACCACGGATGACGTCGCCGACTACGAGGCAGAGCTGGTGGAGCTTCTCGCTGGCGGTTATGTGGCCGAGTACGAGTTCGGGTTCAAGAAGAACGGCAAGAGGGTCGTGACCTGGCAATACCGCGTCAACGCCTCCGGCGATCTCGTCGGCGGCGGTGCAGACGACCGAGCGGGAGGCGTTTATGCCCGGGCTAAGGTCGCTGACGCCACCTACTTCAACTTCCTGTCCTACAGCCAGAAGTGGTGGAACCTGACCCAGGGAGAGAGGAAGGCCATCAAGGACAGGCTGCCGATCCGTCGAACAGCCGGTGCGCTGCCTGCCGACGGCAACGGCTATTGGGTCTCTGACCGGACCTACTCCAACGGAGGGGTCGCGGTCTCAAGAAGGACATTCCGGCCCCGATGACCGCAGAACTGTTCGGAAGCGTCCAGGAGTTCCCCGACCCGGAATCTGGCAGGCGCTTCGACGCCCTAGTCGGCCTCGACGATGTGAAGACCCGCCTTGTACACGAGGCGGTGGTGCTGTTGGGGCCGAACGCCCTCAAGGAGTGGGCCCAAAAGCACCACCGCGGCCCTATCTCTGCCGTCGAAGCGGTACGCGGGCGGTCACCCCTCATTATCCTCGCCGGCGACATTGGAACCGGCAAGACCGAAATAGCGGAGACCGTCGGCCATCCCATCTCCCAGGAGCTGGGCATCGATGTCACGCTCTATCCGCTCAGCCTCAATGCCCGCGGCAGCGGCCTCGTCGGCCAGATGACAACGCTTATCACACAAGCACTTGCCGAGGTCCGCTCAATGGCCGAGAAGGCCCGCACGAGTCGCGGCAAGCTCAACCGCGCTCTGATCCTGCTGGTCGACGAAGCCGACTCGGTCGCCCAGTCGAGAGAACTCACGCAGATGCACCACGAGGACCGAGCGGGCGTCAACGCACTCATCCAAGGCGTAGACGGATTCAGAAAGGACAACCTGGCCGTCCTGACGATCCTCTGCACGAACCGAGCCGACGCCATCGACCCGGCCGTAGCCCGCCGGGCGGCCCACACCTTCATCTTCAAGCGACCCAACGACGACCAACGCCACCACATCCTTACCAAAGCGTTCTCCGACGCCGGTGTCTCGTCATGTGCAGTCGACAAGGTCGTCGGCCTGCTCGGCCCTACCGACGACCGGCCGTATGGTGCCACATACTCTGATCTGCGGCAGCGGTTCGTCCCCGACGCGGTACTCGACGCCTTCGGCGCCAGCAGCCCCATAACAGATGAGCAGCTCATCAAGCTCGCCGAAGAGTTCGTCCCAACGCGGCCATTCGACGCAGGGCCGTGACATGAGCAATCTCGACGGACCTTCACCGCTTGAGCGGTTCGATCTCAAGGGAGCCTTCGCGGACCAAGAAGAGCAATTGGCAGCGACCCTGGCCCGCGGACGGCGCATTACCGACCAGCCCGGCATCGTGGGAGACGCTACCGAGGACGGCTGGAAGGACATGCTCGGTGACTTCCTGCCCGGACGGTACGGCGTCGACTCAGGCAAGGTCATCGACTCGCAGGGCCACCAAAGCGAACAGATCGACCTCATCATCCACGACACCTACTACTCGCCGCTCATGTTCAGCATCGGCGACGCCAAGTTCGTGCCCGTCGAGAGTGTCTATGCAGTCCTTGAGGTCAAACAGACGCTGAACAAGGTAAACCTCGATTACGCAGCGCAGAAGGCAGAATCGGTGCGCCGGCTACACCGAACCTCGACACTGATCCCGAACCAGTTCGGCAAGGTAATCACCAAGGCTCTGGACGAGTTTCCGATCCTCGCAGGCATCCTGACCTCAGAGAGCGACTGGAGGCCCCCGTTCGACGACACCCTCAGGAGTCACCTCGCGGGCCAACTGTCGCAGCGGACGATCGACATTGGCTGCGCCTTGGGTGCCGGAGCCTTCGACACCCAAAGAGAACCGCTCGTCACCGATCGCGCGCTCGTGGGCATGACAACCAGCAGCCCAGAGCGAGCCCTCAGCTATTTCGCGATACGCCTGCTGCACCGACTCCAGCAGCTCGGAACCGTCGGCGCAATTGACTACGAGGCCTACGCCTCCCACATTGTCGCTGACTGAGCCGGGGACAAGCGCAGCCCCACACACAAGAATTAGACAGTGCGACGTGGTTGGCCGACGAAAGACCTCAGCCCAGATGTGGACTCCAAGTTCATCCTAGAGTCCTCGGGGGTTTGCGGTTGGCGGGGGTTGGGGTTGGCAGGTCGGTGGATGGGATCAGGGGGCCTTCGACGATCTGGGCCAACAGCCTGGCTGCTTTGGGGGTGACCTCGATGGTGTGCTCGATGATTGACAGTACGAGCAGCAGTTCGTTGGTCTGGGTCCAGCGGGTCGGCCGGAGGTGGCGTCCCAGATTGGGTGTAATAGCGGTTGGGGCGCAGGTTCCGGTGGTCATGTTAGGCGGCGCGTGTGACGGTGCGGTCGGGCTGGTCGGTGTTGGTGCGGGCGGGTTGGTGGAGTTGGTGGCGCAGCTCGGTGAGCGCTCGGGCGATGGCGGGTGTGTAGGTGAGGCCTCGCCAGCCGTTTGAGGCCCGGTCGAGCACGGCCCAGACCAGTGTGAGGCAGGACGCTTCGCCGGGGAGCCGGCCGATGACTTTGACTCGTCGGCGGGTCTCGCCGAAGGTGCGCTCGATCAGGTTGGTGTGGCGGATCCTGCGGTGGTGCTCGGTCGGGAACCGCAGGTGCGCGGTGAGCGCGGCCCGGTCGGTGAGCAGGCACTTCACGGCGGCGGGGAACTCGCTTTGGTAGCGGCGGGCGAAGCCGTCGATGCTGGCTTGTGCCGCGTTCACGGCCCCCTGGCCGGGCTCGGTGCCGTCGGGCAGGTCGAAGATCGCCCAGAACGCGGCCTTGAGCTCGTCTCGGCGCCCGGCGGGGACTTTGGCCAACACGTTGCGGCAGCGGTGGATGAGGCACCGCTGCCGCAGCGAGGAGGCCATCTTGGTCTCGACGGCGCCGATGAGGCCCGCCGCGCCGTCTGAGACGACCAGCAGCGGCGGCCGCAGCCCCCGGTCGGTGAGATCGTCGAGGAACCCGGCCCAGGCGTCATAGGACTCGTCGCCGCCGGGCTCCACGGCCAACAGCACCGGCCGGCCGAGGGTGGTGATGCCGTAGGCGACCAGCACCGGCTCAGCGCGCGACCCGCCGTGCATCTTGAAGTGCGACCCGTCCAAGAACAGGTAGTCCAACTCGACGCCGCAGAGGTCTGAGCTGCGGAACGTGTCGAACTCCTCACGCAGCCGGGCGCAGATCCGGCTGGCGGTGGACTTCGACAAAGCGGCCTCCGGTCCCAGCGCCTCCGCCAACAGGGCCTCGATGTCGCGGTCTGACAGGCCCCGCACCCACGCCGAGATCACCAGCGCCTCCAGCGGCTCGGTGCGCACCACGCCCCTGCCCAGCAGCTGCGACGCGAACGCCTCGGCGGTGTTGCGCAGCTTCGGGCGGCGCAGCGCCACGGGCCCGGCGGTGGTCTTGACCGTCAGGTCGCTGTAGCCGTTGCGCTGGCCGGCGCGCCCGCCCTCGACACGCGAGTTCCACTCGCGGCCCAGCCAGGCCGTGACCTCGTCCTCGAGGACCTGCTGCAACACAAGCCGAGCCGACAGGCGCATCACCTCCTCGAGCACCTCGGCGATGTCGCGTCCCGAGCCGAACAACTCGTCGATCTCGGCGCGGACAGATTCTGTGGGCGATACTCGTGCAGGCACGGGCGTAGGTCTCCTTCTTGAGTTGAGGTTCTAGAAGGAACCTACGCCCCTGCTGCTATTACACCGGCGATGAGACACCACCTCGGCCGGATGTCGTCGAGGGGACTGGACTTGCGGCCCTTGCGATTCTTCATGCGGTAGCCGAGCCAGGAACGCAGGACCCTCAGGCCCGAGACCTCGAAGTCCCAAGCCTGCGGGCTCACCGGCGCGAACACGCCAGTGCCAACAGTGAGCGTCTGTGGCTCGGGGTCGTAGTCGAAGTCGTCGGGCATGCCCTCTACCGGGTTGACCTCCTTGGCTTGTCCGGCAGGAAGCTGAGACCGGCCTTCGGAGGCGAAGCGCTCGCCCCAGGTGTGCCACCACAGCAGGTCGCGACCCAACTCCACTGCCTGGGTGAAGAGGTCGGGGTCAGCGGAGATCGGTATGTGGACGGGGCCGGCTGCCTCGGCCAACTCGCCGGCGAAACGATCCGCGAACGCCCCCGTCGCGCCCAAGCCGTACACGTAGGCGATCAGGTCCTCCGCTGTGATCTCGATGCCGAGTCGCGCGCTGAGCGCTTCAAGCAATCCTGTCGCCACGTTGGGCTCGGTACCGCCCGGATCGCGGTACAGCGGGATCACGTTCTTGGCGCCGTAGGAGCCTCGAAAGTGATGTAGGTCGGGCACATACGGAGTAGCGGTCAGTGCCGGACCCTGGCCCAGCTTGGTGGAGGTCAGGGTCGTCAGAAACACCTGCCGCGATCCGCAAACGCCCCAGATGGAGCGTTTGGGGGCGTCGATCACACGGATGTCGGCAATGATCCATTGTCGATCGAAACTCCGGTAGGCGTACTGCTCGATTCCCTCCGGCGCTTCACCGATATCCAGGTCCCACAGCGGCTTGAGTCGGCTGCCATACCCAAGCAGCGCAATGAGTCGGCTCCCAACCTTGCGGCTGCCTGTCTCTCGCAGCAGGTGGCCTCGAAGACGTGGCACCTCGTCCAGCAGAGTCCGCCAGCGACGCTCCAGAAGCGGTCTTGCCTCACCGATGGGCCATAGCCGCTTGACCTGGCAGCCCGAATAGATCCAAGGGAACAGGTCGTCGAGTTCTGGCCACTCGAAGTAGGGCTTGGTGCTCGCCGGAGTGAACCTGTCGAGCCCTGCCCCACGCACGCGGGTGCCTACTTGGCTCAGGGCAAGGCTGTGCAGGGCTGTCAGCTTGTCGGCACGAGTGCCGTCGATCTTGACGTAGTGAACTGTGCAGCCCCCGCCGATGCCCTCCTCGACTTGCATCGGCGTCGAGGCCGTATTCTCGCTCGTGATATCGGCATGGGCAGCTCGAAGCTGTGGGGCGGATCGGCAGCCAGACCCCCCCCCCGCACTCAAGGCGACCGCAGGCTGACCGCGCTGCGGGTTCTCCGAGGTGGCATCACCATGAGACGACACTTCGGCGGGAAGTTGCTTGCTCTGTCCGCTGCCTGTCCTCACACCTACGGCGATGGCTACTGGGGTTTGGATGTCGAAGATGTTCTCCTCCTTGAGAGCGCCTCGTCCCTCGCCACCCATGTCGATGATCCACAGTTCGTCGAAGGCCTCCCGGAGCAGATACCTCACGCCGCCCATCGACACGCCGTCGAGATAAGACGCCGCCGTGATGAACGCGACTACGCCGGGACCGGGCGGTAGCTCGGCCGCCTGCCAGACGGCCCAGCGCCAGAAATAGACGTAGTCGTTGTAGACGTTCTTGAGGTGGCCGCCGAGACCCGCTTTCTTCATCGGTTCGGTCACTCGTTGCAGTAGCGGCGCAAGGCTCTCCGCCCCATAGCGGACCACGCCTCCCTTGCGCTTGCCGGTGCTGCCGATGGCACGCTGCTCTCGGTCGTAGGGTGGGTTGCCGATCACTACTGTGAATCGTTCGTGCTCCTTGAGGGCCTCGGCGCGCTTGCCCTCTTGGGCCACCGGGTCGGTCATCGTCGACAGCTGGCCCTGGCGGGCGGCGTGCTCGAGCGTGTCGGTCAACAGGATCTGCATGATTCCGTTACCGGCACCGACTGCGTGGAGTTCCAGCGCGACCTTGAGATGGGCGATGGCGTAGGGCGCGAGCATCAACTCGAAGGCGTGCATCGACGGCAACAGCCGATCCCTCAGGTACTCGGGCCATTCAGCGGACGGCCGGTGTTCGAGGAACGACTGGCGGGCTCGGCGCAGCCACTCCACCAGGAATGTGCCGGTGCCGGTCGCTGGGTCCACCATCGACACGAACGGCTTGTCCGGGTCAACTCCCTCCGGCACCTCGAAGCCGTTGCGCTCAGCGATCTGACTCCATGTCGAAGCGTCGGCTATGCCCATTGGCAGGCCGAACCGGGCGCGCAGGACCTCATCGACAGCCCGAACGATGAACTCCACCGCGGGCTGCGGGGTGTAGAAGGCGCCGGCATCGGCGCGCATCTTCGGGTCGTACTTCTTCAGGAACTCCTCGTAGAAGTGGATCACCGGGTCGCCGCCCTTGGCGGTGGAACCCATCTGGTCGAGGATCGCCTCCACGTTGGTCGCACGCAGGTCGGCCACGAGCTGCGGTAGGTCGCTGCCAGGCAGGTCGAGGGCCACGGCCTCGTCGTGGACCTGCTCGAACAGCGCCTCAAGGAACGGGTTGGCCACCGGCACGGCCGAGAAGATCGGCGACGACCCGAAGTCGGTCGGGTTGGTCACGCGACTGCTCAACAACCCGTACACCAGCGTCTGCGCGCACATGTCCGCAAACGTGTCGTCGTTGACATTGCTAACGAGCTGAGCACGGATATCGCCCATCAGCGTCGAGAACGGCCCGGTGCCGTCCTCACGCACCAGAGCGGCGGCGATCTGATCTCTCAGGTCGCGGGCGGTGCGGGCCATCCGGTCGGCCAGCCGAGCCGAGTCCTTGATGGCTTGGCCGACCGGCAACTTGAACGCCTCCCACCAAGAAACCCGCCACGACTCGACATCGCTGTCGTCCGCGGGCCAGGCCAAGTACGGCAACAACTCTGTGCTGAGCCGCTGCAAGTGGGCGATCGGCGTCTGAATCGGCTTCCACGTCAGGGAGCGGAACTCCGCGGCACGAGGATCTTCGCCCCGGAAGGCCAACAGGTGGACCTCAACCCGGTCACCTGTCCCGGTGATCACGAAGAACAACAGATCTTCCAAGTCCCACCGGGGCGTGCTCGCAGCGCTTCCGGTCGGCTTGCGGGTGACCAACGCTCTCAACAGCCGCCGGATCGGAGTTATGCGCAGACGCGGGCCGCTGAACTCGAGAAAGAAAACGCCCCAGGGCTGGTTGGCCGTCAGGGGCCGCATCTGCTGAAATCGCCCGAGATCACCGAGCCGCCCCGCGGGAATGCCCATATCGGCTGGATCCCAGTCGTAGGTGAGCGCCGTGAGGTCATGATCCTCGAGACGATCCGGCAGATCGACGGGCCAACCTTGCTCGTCCACGAGGTACTGGAACAGCTGCGCAAAGGTGCGGATGCCTCGCAGCGTCTCCACACGGTCCGCAGGCACGGTTTGCGACGCTAGTTCAGTTCCATCCAGCAGCGCAGTTCGGGGTCGGGGGCGTCCATGGGGGCGTTGACCCGCTTGAGGTAGGTGTCGCGGATGTGGCGACGGACTTGGTCACGCACTTCCATCAGGGTCTTCCGGCTGGTGGTGCAGCGGCGGGGAGTGTTGGGGTTGGAGCGGATGCTGTCGACGATCTCGCCGGGCGACTCGACGATGGAGTCCTCGTCGGCGTCGTAGAAATACCAGCGGGTGGAGCCGGCCTCCAGAGTGAACATCGCCTCCTCGGCGTCGAGGGCCGGCAGCGCGTAGCAGAAGAACACGCCTCGGGCGCCTTTGGCAAGCTTGCGACGGCCCGAGAACACCGAGCCGGGCGACCCGTCGAGTCGGTCGGCCAGACCAGGATGGCTCCGCAGCAGCGCCTGATACTCCAGGTGCATCTCCTCGGCTGCGGTGCGGGTGCCCTCGTAGGTGGCGTTGAACTCGCGCGGCGGGTCGTAGTCGTCGTCGGGGCGCAGCAGCTTGCGGCCCTCGATGCCGAGCGTGCTGGAGATCAGCAGGGTCTTGCCGGCCACCTTCTCGTACAGCTCCAGGATGTTCTCGAGCTCGGCGGGCGGAAGGAAGTTCCAGAACCTCACCACGCCCCGGTCCACAGCGGTCTCCGGATGTTCGGAGGCCAGCCGCGCCTCAATCTCGGGGCTCATGCGACGATCGACTCGTCCTATGCGCTGCATCAGCCGCACCGGATTCCAGTGCAGGTCGTAGTTGACGAGGCGAGTGGCGTCCTGAAGGTTGAGACCCTCCGACAGCACATCGGTGGACACCAGGACCCGTATCTCGTCCAGTCCGCTCTTGGTGAGCTCGGAGGAACTGCTGGCGTTGTAGTAGGGGGAGAAGCGGCGGATCACCTCGGCCCGGTCGAGCTTGGAGCCGCTGTCGATGCGCACCAGGCCGTCGATGCCCGCGGCCAGCAGTTGCGCCTCGACGTATCGGGCGGTGTCGGCGAACTCGGTGAACACCAGCACCTTGCGCTCGGCCAGGTCCTTGGTGCGCAGCAGCCGGGCCAGCCTGCGCACCTTGTCGTCCTGGTCTGGGGTGAGCCGGCTCGTGGCGTCGAGGAACTGCACGATTGCGTCGAGGTCTTCGAAGGTCTTGTCCAAGATGGCAGCCACGTCATACTCGTCGCGAGAGAGCTGCTCGACCGCTTCCAACAGCTCGGGTGGGATCACGTCCTCATCGATGTCGGACTCATCCTCGTCGACCCCGGCTCCCTCGAAGTCCAAGCCGAGCTGGACCTCGGGCCGGTAGCCGACGACCGCCGCGTGGCGGTGCATCCAGGCGTCGAGCCGGGCCCGCTCCGCCCCCGGCTCGCTGTGCACCGCCACGAAGGCCAGCAGCTTGCGCATCAGCCGGTCGAGAGACTTCACGAAGGCGTAGACCGAGCTCTCGAAGCGCTTCAGGAACATGGTGCGGATCAGGCCGACCACCTGGCGCTGGCGATTCTCCTCAAACGGGTTGATGTCCTCGGGGCCGATGTAGTGGGCCAGCGGGTAGTAGATCGCCAACGAGAACAAGGGCTGTCGGCGCCTGCAGGCCTTGTCGAACATGTCGAGCACCTCCCGGTACGACGACCGGATCGAGTACTCGGCCACCTGCGGCGCCCTGCGCTCAGGAAACGCTGCCGACTCGCCGGTCTCGGCGATCTGGCTGGCCTTGGCGTAGGAGCGGCTGCGCTGCACGACCAGCGCGCCGAACACCGCGTCAGCGGCGAGCGCGTCGCGGGCCTCGGGCGTCATGCCCTCCGACAGGGCGGACACCACCCTGTCCGGTTGTGGAGCACCGGAGGCCAGGGTGTCCTGCAGGGTGCGTTCCATCAGATTGAAGTGAGCCGAGAGGTTGTTCACGCCGAGACTGCGAGCGAAGACGGACTCGTCGCCCCGAGTGAACAGCTCGGCCATGTGGCGGAAGTCGGCAAGGCGATTGTTCACCGGTGTGGCTGTCAGCAGGAACACCTGCTTGGGCCGGACCGAGCCGTCCAGCAGGTCGTACAAGCGCCAATAGCGGGAGCGGCGATCCCTGTCGGCGTCGGCAGGATCGGGCGCGGCGCCGAGACCCCGGCCGTGGGCACCGGTGTCGTCGCCGCGGCTGCCGCGATTTCGGAAGTGGTGGGCCTCGTCGATGATCACCGCATCGGACAGTTCGGCGATCCGTCGGAACCGCTCGGGAAAGTCGCCTGCCCGGCCCAGATCGGTGTGGCTGAACACGCTGAGGCTGGAGAAGTCCTCACCCCCGCCGACTCCGCCGATGTGGGGCAGCCAACGGCGCAGGTGCTGTTCCCACACTGCCTCTCGGGCAGCCTTGGGAGCCAACAGCACCACTCGCTTGTTCTCGTGCAACACCAGCCGCTCGATCAGCATCAGGCCCACGAACGTCTTGCCCAGACCCACGCCGTCACACAGGAACGCTCCCCCGTGACGACGGGCGATCTTCATCAGCGACCAGTACGCCTCCTGCTGGTAGCGGTCGAGTTGGCCGAACATGCGCGACTGCGACTCGTCCCAGTCGCCCGCTGTGAGCTCCCGACCCCGGAAGAACTCGTGCAGCGCCCTCGCATATACGTCGAAGGGCTTGAATTCCGCGGTGTGGCGGGTGATCGTGCGCAGCACCTCGGTGGACACATCCTCGGCTGCCGCCCAATGCGTCTCGAACCAGTCCTGGAGCTGGGCCACCTCACGGCCGCTTTGCACCTGGATGTTCAACTCCACGTTGCGGGTGAGTCCGGGTCGAGTGAAGTTGCTGGAACCGACCAGCGCCTGTGCGCCGACCACATCGAACTTGGCATGAGTGATGTAGGCCTTGGCATGGAACTTGTCGCGCCGGTACACCCGGCACTCGATGCGGCCCTCCGAGAGAGCCTGAACTACGGCGGCGGCGCCTTCCAGGAAAGGGTTGGGATCTTTCTCGTGCTCGAGACTGTCGTCGAGGCGGCCTACCCGCTTGATCAGCGCCTCCTTGAACGCGTTGTGGGTGCGTAGCGACACCTCGTCGCCCATCAGCAGGCGGATCCCCTCGAGTTGCTGCCACTTACCGTCGAGGGCCAACAGCGCTCCGATCTCGAAGAACCCGGTGGCGATGTCGAAGGAGCGGGCAAGTTCACTCCACTGGCTCAGGTACTCCAGACCGGTCCACCCCGAGACGCTGTTGTCGACGATGAACAGGTCCCCGCCACCCGCTTCGCTCACATGTCAGACCGTACCGGGCAGCAGCGCAAGGGCCGTGCCGGGGGTCAGGGGGCTTCTGGGGGCTTTGGTGGCGACAGATGTTTGGCTCAGGTTCGCATTCGGGTGCCTTCGGGATCCCATAGGCAGCCCTTCACGAGAGCGGCGGGGCGGCGGGTGCCTACTATCTCTATCTCGAAGCGGCCTAGTGAATCGGCCAGTTCGGCACCGATGTAGCCCATCGCCACTGAGGCCTCGCTGTGGTGGGCGTAGCCGCCGGAGGTGACCCAGCCCACCACCTCGCCGTCGTGCCACACCGGCTCGTCGCCGACCACGTCGCAGGCGTCTGTGCCCGTGCCCACGTCCACCGTCCAGGTGCATAGGCGCAGGCCCGTTTCCGCCATCCCGCCGGGCGGACCTGCATCGCCGTGTTTGGCGGCCAGGGCGTCGCGGCCGATGAAGTCCTTCTCCATCCGCACGAAGCGGCCCAGGCCGGCCTCGAACGGGTCGTAGTCGGGCCGATACTCCCGCAGCCACGACCCGAACCCCTTCTCCAGGCGCAGCGAGTTCAGCGCGTGCAGCCCGAACAGCTCCAGCCCGTGGTCGGCCCCCGCCGAGCGCAGCCGGTCGAACACGTAGCGCTGGTAGCGGGCCGGCATCCAAAGCTCGTAGCCCAAGTCTCCGGTGAAGCTGATCCGCCCGCACCACACCGGCGCCAGGCCGACCTCGATCTCGCCGAAGGCCATGAACCGCATCCCGTGGGCCGACACGTCGGCATCGGTGACCTCGGCCAGCAGCGCCCTCGCGCTGGGCCCGGCCACGGCCAGGCCGCACCACTCCGCGCCCAGCGTGCGATACCGCACCGACCCGTCATCGGGCAGGCGGGCGTCGAACCAGCGCTCGTAGTAGCGCTCGGCCACACCCGAGCCGAACAGCACGAACCGCTCGGCGCCGCGGGTGTTGCCGGTGGCGCCGCCCACCGCCGTGCCCGCCGGACCCTCGGCCCGGCCCGGCGCGGCCGGCAGGCAGCCCACCGTCAGGTCGCCCACCAGGTTGCCGGCCGGGTTGGTCATCGGCGTCAGCGCCATGCGGCCCGGGATCGGCACCCGGCCGGCCAGCAGCCGGTCGAGCCACGCCCTGGTCCCCGGCCCCTCGAACAGGAACTTGGCGAAGCCGGTGGTCTCCATCAAGCCGACGGTCGCCCGCACGGCCAGGGTCTCGGCCCGCACCCGGTCCCAGGCGTTGGAGCGACCGAAGGTGACCTCCTCTACCGGCTCGCGCCCCGGCGCCTGGAACCACAGCGCCGACTCCAGCCCGTAGGCGTCGCCCCACACCGCGTTGGCCTCGGCCAGCCGGTCGAAGATGGGCGAGGTCTGCACGCCCCGACCCTCGGGCAGGAACTCGTTGGGGAACGTGATCCGGAACCGGCGCGAGTAGTTCTCGCGCACCTTGGCGTCGGTGTAGGCCACGGTGGCGTGGTCGCCGAAGCGGGCCACATCCATGGCCCACACGTCGAAGCCGGGGTCGCCGCCGGTGATCCAGTTGGCCAAAGCCAGGCCCACACCGCCGCCCTGCGACAGCCCGGCCATCACCGCGCAGGCCGTCCAGTACCCCGGCAGGCCCCGGATCGGCCCGATCAGGGGGTTGCCGTCGGGGGCGAAAGTGAACGGGCCGTTCACCACCCGCTGAATGCCGGCCGTGCCCAGCACCGGGAAATGGGCGAACGCCACCTCCAACGCGTCGGAGACGCGGTCGAGGTCCTCACCGAGCAGCCGCATCGAGAAGTCCCACGGCGTCTGGCGGGGCGACCACGGCCGGCAGGCCTGCTCGTAGGTGCCCAGCAGCATGCCGCTGCCCTCCTGGCGCATGTAGATCTCGCCGCCGAAGTCGATCACGTTCATCATCCGGGCGCCGGTGCGCCGGTTGTGCTCCATCACCTCCGGCAGCGGCTCGGTGACGATGTAGGTGTGCTCCATGGCCAGCACCGGCAGCTCGAGCCCCACCATGCGCCCCACCTCGCGGGCCCACAGGCCACCGCAGTTGACCACATGCTCACAGACGATCTCGCCCCGGTCGTCGCCGCTGGCGGTGTCGTACAACGCCACCCGCCAGTACCCGTCGGCCCGCCGCTCGATGGCTCTGGCCCAGGTGCCCCGGTAGACCTCGGCGCCCGCCATCCGGGCCGCTTTGGCGTAGGCGTGGGTGACGCCCGCGGGGTCGACGTGGCCCTCGTGGGTCTCCACCATCGCCCCCACGAAGTGCTCGGGGTCGAACAGCGGAACCAACTCGGCCGCCTCGGCCACCGAGATCATCTCGGAGTCCAGGCCCAGGTAGCGGCCCCGGGCGTGGTTCATCCGCAGCCAGTCGAGCCGCTCGGGCGTGTCGGCCAGCAGGATGCCCCCGGGCATGTGGATGCCGCAGTCCTGGCCCGAGACGCGCTCGATCTCGGCGTAGAGCTCGGTGGTGTAGCGCTGCAGCTTGGCCACGTTGGGGTCGCCGTTGAGGGTGTGCATGCCGCCGGCCGCGTGCCAGGTGGAGCCAGCGGTGAGCTCGGTCCGCTCCACCAGCACCACGTCGGTCCAGCCAGCCTTGGTGAGGTGGTAGAGAACGCTGGCGCCCACCACTCCCCCGCCGATCACCACTGCCCGCGCCTGCGACTTCATCGAGCTCAAACCTCTGCGGCCAGTTCGCGGCGATCAATCGGTCGCCTGCCACCGGCGGGCGTCGATGGCGGGCAGGGCGGGATTGGGGCCGCAGCCGTAGCGCGCCCCGTCGGCGGGGCCGTCGCCGGGCGGGATCCTCAGCCCGTCGGCGAGCGAGTCGGCGGTGAGGCAGTCGGCCACCATGTTGTGGAAGCGGTGCAGCGGCTCCTCGAAGCGCGGCGCCAGCGGACCGGGCGGCGCCGCGCCGAGGGCGAGACCCCGCTGGGCCCGCTCGCAGATGTCGATGTCCTCATTGTTGACCTCGATCCAGAACTTGCGGGTCGCCTCGAACGCGTCGGCGACCCGGTCCGGGTTGGTGGCAGGCGGCAGCAGGAAGGTGCAGTGCTCGCGGGTGGCGCCCGCCGACAGCGGCTCCAGGCGGATGACGAAGGCGTGGCTGGGCAGCACCGCCAGCGTGAGGTTGGGGAACAGGGCCACGAACCGGCCGCTGACCGCGTCGGAGGCGTCGAGGTTGGCCGCGGACGGCAGGACCAGCCAGTCGTCGCGGTCGTCGCCCGACACCGGCGTGGTGGCCTGGCCGCAGTACATGCCCGGCCCCTGGTAGCGGTAGTGGTCGCGCACCCGCGACACCTTGGCCAGCTCGGGATGGACCCACCCCAGGTGGTAGTACTCCTGGAAGTTCTCGGTGATCAACTTCCAGTTGGCGGCCACATCGAAGCTGCGCCGCTCGTGGACGTGCCAGCCGTCGAATCCGTAGCCGGCCATCCGCTCGGGCAGGTCGCCCAGCCAGTCGGCCAGCGGCGGCGTGTGCTCGTCGAGGCAGACGAACACCATCAGGCCCCAGGTCTCGACTCGCACCGGCAGCAGCGACAGCGCCGCCGGGTCGAAGTCGGGGCGGGGCACCTCGTCGAACAGGGGGGTCGCCACCAAGGCGCCGTCGAGGGAGTAGCCCCAGCGGTGGTAGGGACAGCGGATCGTGCGGGCCACGGTGCAGTCCTCGGCGACCAGCTCCGTGCCCCGGTGGCGGCACGCGTTGACGAAGCCCCGCAGCATCCCGTCATGGCCCCGCACGATCAGCACCGACGTGGCGCCGATGTTGCGCACCAGCACCCGGCCCGGTTCGGCTGCCTCGGCCGCAGAGGCCGCCGCCACCCAGGCCCGGCCGAACAGCCGATGCTGCTCCGCCGCGAAGAAGTCGTCGCCGGTGTAGGCGACCGGGGGCAGGCCCGTCGCCCGCTCCAGCGGCCGGCGAGTCCCCGACCAGAACCCATCCTCGACGAAACGTTCGCCGCCATCGAGCGCTCTCACCGCGCGAAGTACACCACGACAGCCCGTACGCGCGCAACGCTTGCAGCCTCTGCCGCAGCCCGTGACCCTTGTCATCGCCCACCACCCACAGCCACCCGCAGGCGCGCAACGCTGGCTGCTTCTGACGCAGCCCGTGACCCTTGTCATCGCCCACCACCCATCGCAGCCCGCAGGCGCGCAACGCTGGCTGCTTCGCTCGGTCCTCGGACTGCCTAGAAGTCGGTGTGGACTCCGCCTTCGGCTATGCGCCTGTCGGTGAAGTCGTCCAGCGCCTCAAGCACGTCGTCGGCCAGCCGGGGGGGCTCGTAGGCGGCCAGAAGCTCTCCCACCAGGCGCTCGGCGTGGTCCAGCGCGGTGGGCGACCCGGCCTCGGCCCAGCTCTCGAAGTTGCGCCAGTCCGACACCATGGGCTTGAAGAACGCGTCCCGGTAGCGGGCCAGGGTGTGGTCCGTGCCGAAGAAGTGGCCGCCCGGGCCGACCTCGGCGATGACCTCCTCCGCCAGCGAGTCGGCGTCGGTGGCCGGGGGCCGCAGGAACGCCCCCACCATGCCGATCAGGTCGGCGTCGATCACCATCTTCTCGTAGCAGGCCTGCAGCCCGCCCTCCATCCAGCCCGCCCCGTGCATCACCATGTGGGCGCCGCCCATGACCACCGCCCACAGCGAGAACACGCTCTCGTAGGCGGCCTGGGCATCCACGGCGTTGGCCGCGCACACGTTGGACGACCGGTACGGGATGCCATAGCGGCGGGCCAGCTGGCCGCCGAGCAGCACCGCCTGCATGTATTCGGGGGTGCCGAAGGCCGGCGCGCCCGACTGCATGTCCACATTCGAGGTGAACCCCCCATAGATCACCGGCGATCCGGGCCGCACCAACTGGCAGAAGGCGATCCCGGCCAGGGCCTCGGCGTTCTGCTGCACCACCGCGCCGGCCACCGTCACTGGCGCCATCGCCCCGGCCAGCGTGAAGGGGGTGACCGCCACTATCTGGTTGCGGGCCGAGTATTGGAGGATCCCCTCCAGCATCGGGGTGTCGAGGCGCAGCGGCGAGCTGCAGTTCACCACCGTGAAGATCGAGGGCTCGGCGTCGAGCTGCTCGTCGCTGAGGCCGCGCGCGATGCGCACCATCTCCAGGCAGTCGCGATTGCGCTGGGCGCCCAGCGAATAGGCGTTGACGGCCTTGCCGGTGAGCGTCAGCAGGTCGCGGGTGGCCACCAGATGGCGCACCGACGCATGCACGTCCACCGGCTCCACCGGGTAGCCGCCCTGGAAGCCGACCGCGTTGAGCACCTCGCTGAGCATCACCAGCCGGCGGAAGTCCTCACGGTTGCCGGTGCGGCGGCCCCCGGCCCGGTCGGCCACGTTCGGGGGACTGGCCACCGCCGCGAAGGCCACGCTGCGTCCCCCCATCGGCAGATGCCGGGCCGGGTCGGGGGCGTGCAGCACGAACTCCGACGGCGCCGAGGCCACCAGCTCGGTGACCATCTCGGGGTCGAGACGGACCCGCTCGGCGTCGACGGCAGCGCCGGCATCGGCCCACATCCTGCAAGCGGTCGGATGCAGGAAGTCCATGCCGGTGTCTCGCAGCACCCTCAGCGAGGCGTGGTGGATGGCCTCCAGCTCGTCGTCGCTGACGATCGGTGTCGGCCCGAACCGGCGCTCATGCAGGCGCCAGGGCGGCTGCCGCGGGCCGTCGGAACTTTGGCGGGGCCGTCGCCGCCGACGCTCGGAACTCATGTCCGCACACTAGTGACGCGGCCGCTCGGGCTTCACAGCGGCACGGCCTTGTTCTACAGTCCGTGCCCTGAACCGCCCGGACGCACGCATCGGGCTCCACAACCCGAGGAGGATCCGCCCTCATGTCAACGTTGGCCAGCGACCTGGTGATCGAATTGGACAACAAACCGGGAGCGCTGGCCAAAGTGGCCACCGCCATCAGCGACGCAGGCGTGAACATCGCGGCGGCGACCTGCATGGGCAACGGCCAGACCGCGGAGCTTCACATCCTCGTGCCCCACGGCGAGCCGGTGTACCGGGCGCTGGCCAACACGCATGGACCGACCGTCACCCGCGAGCGCGAAGTAGTGGTGGTGCAGGCCAAGGACCGGCCGGGCGAGCTGGCCGAGCTGACTCGAAAGGTCTCCGACGCCGGCATCAACCTCGACATCGTGTATGTGGCCACCAACTCGAGGGTGGTGCTCGGCTCCGAGGACACCGACGCCCTCAAGCAGACCCTCGACGGCTTCTCGTTCTAGTAGGCCGCGAGTTAGGGCGACTCGTAGTTCTCCAACTCGGCGCGAACCGCCCGCGACACGCTGGGGGGAATGCCGGCCACGGAGACCCCCACCCCTCCGGCCGACATCCTCTCCATGATGCGGCGCAGCGCCACCGCCCCCGAGTAGTCGAGCCGGCCCACCCCCGACAGGTCGATCACCACCGCCGTGAGGTCGTGCTCGGCAGCCAGCTCCTCTCGCACCGACCGTTCCACCTGGGGCACGGTGGCGAACCACATCACACCCTTGGGCCGCACGGTGAGGGTGTCGTGATCCCGCTCTCCGGGCGTGGTCACCTGCAGCTCCCGGTAGAGGTGCACCGCGATGGCCAGTCCGATGCCCACCAGCACGCCCCGCTCCACCCGCGGCGCGAAGCCGATGGTGGCGACGGTAGTGCCCGCGCCCACCAGCGCTTGGGGGAACGAGCCCCGGGGCAGGCGCGACATCTCCTTGACGTCCACCAGGCGCAGCACCACCACGATCACGATGATGCCGAGCACCGAGGTGGGCAGATCCTCCAGCAGGAAGGCGAGCGGCAGGACGGCCAGCACGAATGCGCCGGTGATCGCCCCCGACCAGGCGCTGGTGGCCCCGGCCAGCCGGTTGAGCGAACTGCGCGAGAACGAGCCCCCCACCGGGAACGCGCCCGACACCGCCGAGGCGAGGTTGGCCACGCCCTGGCTCACCATCTCGCGGTTGGCGTTCCAGGGCAGGCGGTCGGCGGCGGCGTAGGTGCGGGCGATGGCGGCCGGCTCGGCGAAGCCCACTAGGGCGATCACCGCCGCGGGCAGCAGCAGGCCGGGGGCATTCGACCACGAGAAGTCCAGGCTCAGGGGAATGAACCCGGCGTCGAGGTCGCCCACCCGGCTGCCCTCGTAGCCGCCCGCCCCGGCCACCACCACCCCGACAACCACCGCGGCGAGCACGCCCGGGAACAGACGGTGGACATGGCGTCCGCCGACCATCAGCGCCGCGGTGGCGGCCGCGAAGGCGATCGACGACCAGCGCCACTCCTCGGGCTCGGCCAGCGCGCTCAGCGCCGCGGCCAGCACCCCGCCGTCGGGATCGACGTCGAAGATGGTGGGCATCTGGGAGGCAATGATCACCACCGCGGCGCCGGCGGTGAACCCGGTTATGACCGGCTCCGACAGCAGATAGGCCACCCGGCCCATGCGGACCACGCCAACAAAGAGCCGCATCAGGCCCACCAGCAGGGCCAGGGTGGCCGCGGCGGCGATGTAGTCGCTGTCGCCGGGCTCGGCCACCGCCGACAGCGCCCCGAAGGTGAGCAGGGCGGTGAGCGCCACCGGCCCGGTCTGGAGGTACCGCGACGACACGAAGAACGCGGCCAGCAGCGCCGGCAGCGCGGTGGCGTACAGGCCGTACTGGGCCGGAAGCCCAGCCAGCTCGGCGTAGGCCAGCGACTGCGGGATGGCAACGAGCGCCACCGACACCCCGGCGATCACATCGCCGGTGCTCGGACGAGTCATCGAGTCAGGCTACGTCCCAGAGGCCGAGCGGTAGACGAGCCAATCCCGTTCATGCGGGCGAGGCCGTGGCCCGAGCGGCCCGTGAGCGCAGCAAACAAGAGCGGGAGTTTGGCTAGCCTGCGGTCGTGACTGCCGGGCCGGATGCTGGCGTGATGCCCGAGTTGTTCACCGACGAGTGGGTGACTCAACTCGACTCTCGGCTGTCGGGGTGCGGCATCGACCAGTCTTTGAGCTTGGTTCTGGAGTACCGCGTGTCCCACGACGACGGCTCGGTCTTCTGCTGGCATGTGCGCATCGCCTCCGGTCGCGTTTCGGCCGCGGCGGGGCGTGCCGACGAGGCGCCCGGACAGGAGATCGTGGCACTGGCCTCGGACCGCGAGACGGCGGTGGCCATCGCGGTCGAGGCCGGATCGGCCCAGCGCGCCTTCGCCGAGGGGCGGCTGCGCATCGACGGCGATCCTCGGCTGCTGCTGGCGGCTCGGCCGGCCCTGGAGGCCATCGGCGCCGCCCTGGCAGCACTCGGCTGACCGCTACCGGCGGAAACCGAGACGGCTGCGGGTTGCTTGCTGCGCACCCTGCTGGCAGCACCCGGCTGTTCGGCTACTTGAGGAAGCGGCTGGTGGTGTTGTCGGCCAGCACCTTTCCCCCGGTCTGACAGGTCGGGCAGTAGGCCACCCGGTAGCGGCGGTACTCGACCGAGCGCACCGTGTCGTCACACGCCGGGCACGGCTGGCCCACCCGATGGTGCACGTCGCTGGGGCGATCCTTCGAGCGGCCCATGTCCGGTTGGGCGCGCTCGGCGGCCAAACCTCGAGCAATCGATGCCTTGATGGCAGCGTGAAGGCGGTCCACTGCGGCGCCGTCGAGGCGGGCCGTGTTGGCGAAGGGAGAGATGCGGGCCGAGTGCAGTATCTCGTTGGCCAGCAGGCGGCCGATCCCGGCCAGATGCGACTGGTCGCGCAGGAACCCGTGCACCCGCTCGCTGGCCCCGGCCAGCCGTCGGGCCAGCTCGTCGCGGCTGATCAAGTCGGCGTCGGGGCCGAGCCGGGCCAGCGGCTCGACGGAGGCCGGATCGCCGGCGATCAGCCACACTCCGGCCCGGCGCTCGTTGCCGGCCTCGGTGAGCAGCAGAGCCAAGTCGTCGGCGAAAGTCCAGCGGGCCATGCCGCCGCGGGGCTTGCGTGCCTGTTTGGCGTCACCGCGCAGCCGTCCGCCCTGCATGAGGTGCACCGCGAACACCAGATCCGGTCCGTCGCCCTCGCCCGAGAGCGAGCGCGGGTCGGGAGCCTCTAGACGCAACAGCAGGTACTTGCCCCGATGGCTTACCGCACGAAGCGTCCGGCCTGCGGCGGCGGCCGGCCGGGGATCGAAGGTCTTGAGCACAGCCGGATGCAGCGGCTCGAACCGGGCCAGCGGCCGCGCCGCGAACTCAGCCGACAATCGCTCGGCGTGGGCTGCGATTTCCGGCAGCTCCGGCACCGAGACTCTCTCGCCGGCTAGAGGTCCGTCGCGGTCTTGGCTGCGCGACCCATTCGACTTCCGCCCTGGAACGACGGACTACAAGGTTCCGCGGTCGTGCTCACGGCACACCGCTAGATCAGGCCCAGCGCGGCCACGGTGTCGCGCTCGGCGGCCAGCTCGGCCACCGAGGCGTCGATGCGGGCCCGCGAGAACTCGTCGATCTCCAGTCCGGTGACGATCTGGTAGCCGCCGGCCGCGCAGGTGGCCGGGAATGACGAGATGAGCCCCTCGGGCACGCCGTAGCTGCCGTCGGAGGGGACCGCCATCGACACCCAGTCGCCAGGCGGGGTACCCAACATCCAGTCGCGCACATGGTCGACGGCGGCGCTGGCAGCGGAGGCGGCCGAAGACGCGCCCCGGGCCTCGATGATGGCTGCGCCCCGCTGCTGCACCGTCGGGATGAACTCCTCTTCGAGCCACCGCTGGTCGTCGATCAGCGCAGCCGCGTTGCGGCCCCCCACCTCGCAGCGGAACAGGTCGGGGTACTGGGTGGCGGAGTGGTTGCCCCAGATCGTCATCCTGGCAATGTCGTCGACGGCGGCGCCGGTCCGGGCCGCGAGCTGGGCCTTGGCCCGGTTGTGGTCGAGGCGGGTCATGGCCGTGAACCGCTCGGAGGGCACCCCGGCCGCGTTGTTCATGGCGATCAGGCAGTTGGTGTTGGCCGGGTTGCCCACCACCAGCACCCGCACGTCGGCTGCGGCTCGGGCGGCGATGGCCCGGCCCTGCACGGTGAAGATGGCGCCGTTGGCCTCCAGCAGATCTTTGCGCTCCATGCCCTTGGTGCGGGGTCGCGAGCCCACCAGCAGAGCGATCTGGGCGCCGTCGAAGGCCTCCTCGGGCTCGTCGCTGAGCACGGTGCCAGCCAGCAGCCCAAAGGCGCAGTCGTCGAGCTCCATGGCCACGCCCCCCAGGGCGTCCATGGCCGGGGGGATCTCCAGCAGCTGCAGGATCACCGGCTGGTCGGGTCCGAGCATCGACCCGGAGGCGATGCGGAACAGCAGGCTGTAGCCGATCTGTCCGGCTGCGCCGGTGACGGCCACTCGTACGGGATCGTTCATGGCGCCACCGTACCGGCCTGCGACCAGCGCTGTCCGCTGCGGGCGCGCGGTCCTGCTAGTGGCGCGGGACGGCTCGGCGGGTGTTGCCCACCCAGGACTGGTGCAACCGGGCGTACACCCCGTCGGCCTCGACCAGCTCGCGGTGGCGGCCCTGCTCCACGATGCGGCCCTCGTCGAACACCAGCACCAGGTCGGCTCGCTCCGCGGTGGTGAGGCGGTGGGCCACCGACACCGTGGTGCGACCCCGGGCCAGATGGGCCATGGCCACGGCCAGCGCCTCCTCGGTCTCGGGGTCGACGGCGGAGGTGGCCTCGTCGAGGATCAGCAGGCCCGGATCGGCGACCTGGGCCCGGGCCAGCGCCACCAGCTGGCGCTCACCCACCGACAGCCGTCCGCCCCGCTGGCCCACCGGCGTCTGGATCCCGGCGGGAAGGCCGCCCATCCAACCGCGCAGCCCGAGCTCGGCAATGGCCGCCTCGGCGTCGGCGGCGGTGGCGCCGGGCCGCCCGTAGCGGATGTTGTCCTCGATGGTGGCCGCGAACAGGAACCCGTCCTGGGGCACCATGCGAATGCCCCGGCGGCGGGCCTCGGGCGACACGGCCCGAAGGTCCACCCCTGCGACCAGCACCTCGCCGCTACCAGGATCGGCGAGGCGGGCCAGCAGCCGCACGAACGTGGTCTTTCCCGAACCGGTCTCGCCCACCACGGCCACATCGGAGTCGGCGGGGATGTTCACGTCGATCCCCCGCAGCACCGGACCGCCGGTGCGGTACGAGAAGGTCGCTCCCCGCACCTCGGCGGACAGCGGTCCCGCGGGCAGGGTCTCGGCCTCGTCGGGGGCGGGCTCGACCACATCGACGGGCGTGTCGAGCACCCCCAACACCTTCCACCAGGCCGCCAGCGCCGACTGGGTGGTGTCGAACACCTCGCCGATCTCGGAGATCGGCCTGATCAGCAGGCGCACCAGGAACACGAAGGCCACCAGTCCGCCCGCGCCGATGCCCAGCTCTTCGCTCCACATCACTCCGGCGACGATGGTGGCGGCCAGGGCGGCCGACGACACCAGGTCGACCACCGGGAGCATCATCGCCCACCACTTGAACGCCGACATCTGGGCCTGGTACTGGCGGTCGACGGCCCGGTCGAGGCGGGCCCGCACCGCGCCCCGGTAGCCGTAGGCCCGGATCACCGCGGCGGCCGACACCGTCTCGCTGGTGTGGCCCATGGTGTCGGCCACCCGATCTCGCACCCGGGCGTGGGCCGCAATCTGGCGGCGCTGAATCCACCGCAGGAACGGCAGCAGCGGCAGGTGCACCGCCAGCGCCAGCAGGGTGAGCGGCCAGCTGTAGAAGAGCATCACGGCCAGCGTGGCCACGATCAGCACCGGGTTGATGGTCCACGACATGGCCCCCCACTGCATGAACAGGGCCATGGCCTCGATGTCGCTGGTCACCCGGGCCACCAGCACTCCCCGGCGCGACTCGCTGTGGGTGGACAGGCTGAGCCGGTGGATGTGCTCGAAGGCCCTGACCCTCAGCTCCAGCATGGCCGACTCGGCCATGCTGACTAGCCGGATCAGGGCGTAGCGGCTGGCTACGGCCACGGCCAGCGCCACGGCCGCGGCGGCCAGCGACAGGCCCAGCACCACGCCGGGCCGGTACCCGGCGGGGCCGATCACGCCGTGGTCGAGGACGAGCTGCACCATGACCGGCACGATCAGCCTTCCCACCGCGGCGAACAGCCCGACCGCGGCGATCACCGGCAGGCCCCGGCGCAGCTCGGTGCTCATGGCCATGCCGCGGCGCAACACTCGCAGCGCCTTCACCTCCTGGGGCGACTCACCCTGCGTCTCTGGCGTGTCGCTCACGAGGCGGCCTGCTCGTAGGCGGAGACCAGCGACCGGTAGTCGTCGATTTCCAGCAATTCGTCATGGGTGCCGACGGCGACGATCTTCCCGCCGCAGAGATAGGCCACCCGGTCGGCGAGCTCGATGGTGGAGATGCGGTGGGCCACCACCAGCACGGTGGTGTCAAAATGGTGGCGGAGGTTGGCGAGAATCTCGCTCTCCACCACGGAATCGACCGCGCTGGTGGCGTCGTCGAGCATCAGCAGCCGGGGCGAGCCCACCAGGGCCCGGGCCAGCGCCACCCGCTGCCGCTGGCCGCCCGAGAGGGTCACGCCCCTCTCGCCCACCACGGTGACGGCACCGTCGGGCAGGGCGTCCACGAAGTCGCCCGCGGCGGCGGACGCCAGCGCGGCGGCCACCGCCGGCGACGCGCTGCCCCGCTGCAGGTCGACGTTCTCGACCACCGAGTCGGCGAACAGGAAGGCCTCTTGGAACACCAGCGCCACCGCCTCGTGGAGCTCCTCTGGCGCAATCCGGCCAAGGTCCGTGCCCGACAGGCGGATCGAGCCGCGCTCCAGCGCGTTGAGCCCGGCCACGGTCTCCAGCAGGGTCGACTTGCCCGAGCCGGTGGCGCCCACCACCGCCACGGTCTCGCCCGCCCGCACCCGCAGCGACACGCCGTCGAGCACCAGCCGAGAGCCGTAGCCCACCGCCAGGTCGTCGATCTCCACCTCCAGCGGACCCTCCCGCAGCCGATCATTGGCCGCGGCGGGCCCCGGCACGGGCTGCTCCAGCACCCGGTCCACCCGATCCAGCGACACCACCGAGCGGGGCATTTCCTCCAGGAAGAAGCCCACGATGAACAGCGGCACGGCCAGCAGCGAGAACAGCGTGGCGGCCAGCACCAGATCGCCGGGCGTGGCCGCGCCCCTGCCCACCAGCCAGGCGCCCACCAGCAGCAGGGCGATGGCGCCCACCGTGGGCAGGGTGTCGATGGCCGGCTCGAAGGCGGCCCTCATCCGCCCCACCCGGATGCGCTCGTCGCGCAGCCGCTGCGACGCGGCCCGCATCCGCTCTGCCTCGATGGGCTCGCGGCCCAGCGTCTTCACCACGACCGTCCCGTCGAAGCTCTCGTGGGCGACCTCGGACACCTCGCCCACCCGGCGCTGCACCTCGGCCGAGGGCCCCTCCACCATGCGGGTGTAGATCCGGCTGATCACCGCCAAGGCCGGGAACACCACCGCCGCGATGAGCGCCAGCAGCGGATGGGCCACGAACAGCGCGGCCATGGTGACCACCACCAGCACCACCACGCTGACTGCGAAGGCCAGCGGCTTGAGCACCATGGTGGCGGTGTTGACGTCGGAGTCGGCGTGGGCGAGGAGCACGCCGGGGTCGCGCCGACGGTGGAAGTCCATGGGCAGGTCGAGGTAGCGGTGCAGCAGGGCACGCCGCCAGTCGCGCTGGGTTCGCAGTTCGGCCATGGCCAGGAACCATCGGCGCACCAGCACCGATATGCCGCTGACCACCGAGATGCCCAGCACCAGCGCGGCGGCCACTGCCGGATCGGTCCGCTCAGCGTCGTCGGCGAGGATCACGTTGTCGGTGACCCAGCCCAGCAGCCAGGCGGTCCCGACGGTGGTGGCCACGAACCCGAGCGCGCCGATCATGGCGATCAGGTGCGGCAGCGGGTGGGCCCGCACCGACCGTATGATCAGCCGCCAGCCCCGGCGGGCCACACCGTCTCCGCCGACGCTCATGGGTGAGTCTGAGCTGTTAGAGGCGGTCGATGATGGCGGCGGCGAACTCCGAGCACTTCACCTCGGTGGCGCCCTCGGTGAGCCGGGCGAAGTCGTAGGTGACGATCCCGTCGCCGATGGTGGCCTCCACCGCGGCGATGATGTCGTCGGCGGCGTCCTGCCAGCCGAGGTGCTCGAACATGAGGGCGCCCGACAGCAGCACCGACGACGGGTTGACCTTGTCCTGGCCGGCGTAGCGGGGGGCGGTGCCGTGGGTGGCCTCGAACACGCCGTGGCCGGTGACGTAGTTGATGTTGGCGCCGGGCGCGATGCCGATGCCTCCCACCTGGGCCGCCAACGCGTCGGAGATGTAGTCGCCGTTGAGGTTCATGGTGGCGATCACGTCGAACTCGGCCGGGCGGGTGAGCACCTGCTGCAGGGCGATATCGGCAATGGTGTCCTGCACCAGGATCTTGTCGCCCGGATCGCCGCCGCAGTCCTCCCAGGCCACCGCGGCATCGGCGAACTCGTCGCGCACCAGCTCGTAGCCCCAGGCCCGGAAGGCGCCCTCGGTGAACTTCATGATGTTGCCCTTGTGCACCCAGTGGACCCGCTTGCGGCCTCGGCGCAGGGCGTAGTTGAGGGCGGCCCGCTGCAAGCGCTGGGACCCGAACTTCGACACCGGCTTGATCCCCACCCCGGCGTCGGCCCGGATCTCCCAGCCGAAGGCGTCGTGCAGCAGCTCGATCAGCCGGGCCGCCTCGGGCGAACCCGACGCTGCCTCCAATCCGGCGTAGATGTCCTCGGTGTTCTCCCGGAATATCACCATGTCGACCAGCTGCGGCTCCCGCACCGGAGAGGGCACGCCCCGGAACCATCGCACCGGCCGCAGACACACGTACAGATCCATGATCTGGCGGATGGCCACGTTGAGGCTGCGGAACCCGCCGCCCACCGGGGTGGTGAGCGGGCCCTTGATGCCGATGAGGTGCTCGTCGAAGGCGGCGATGGTGTCGGCCGGGAGCCAGTCGCCGGTCTCGTTGTAGGCCTTCTCGCCGGCCAGCACCTCCAGCCAGGCGATGCGGCGGCCGTGCTTGGCCGCGGCCGCGTCGAGCACCGACTGCGCCGCGGGCCAGATGTCGATGCCGATCCCGTCGCCCTCCACGAACGGGATGATCGGCTCGTCGGGCACGTTGAGAGCGCCGTCTGCGCCCAGAGTGATCTTGTCAGCCATCCGGGCCGAGGCTACCGGCGACCGGTCTCCGCCAGGGTTTGGGCTTCGTCGAAGGCGGATTGGAGGCGCTCGCGAATCAAGGCTGAGAACTGGCTCATCTGGGGGCGGGTCATGCGTGCCTCGGGGGGACGCAGAGGCTCGCCTGCGACCATGGCCACCCTGACCGGCCGGGGCAGGCGGACGCCGGTGCCCATGGCGGCCTCGGTGCCGGCAACGCCGACCGGCACGACCGCGGCGCCGGTGCGCGACGCCAGGTAGCTCACGCCGTCGAACACCGTCTCCACTCGGGGTCCGCTCTGGCGGGTGCCCTCGGGGAACACCACCACCTGCTCGCCCGCCTCCAGCATCTTGACCGCCTCCCGCATCGCTTCCCGGTCGGCCACGCCCCGGCGCACCGGGAACGCTCCCAGCGCCGCCAGGAACGCTCCGAAGTACCGGTTGGCAAAAAGTGACTCCTTCGACAGCGCCCGCAGCCGCCGCCGGCTCATCCCCGACAGCAGCGGCGTGTCGAGGTTGGACCGGTGTACCGGGGCCACGATCACCGGTCCTGCGATGTCGAGGTGCTCGGTGCCGCGGCGGCGCACCCGGAAATAGGGGTACAGCACCGCCATGATGGTGCGGCGCACGGACCGGTACACCCACATGGAGCTGCGCTTGGCCGCGATGCGCTGGGCCCTCTGCTGCAGATCCTCCACTGGTCCCTGCTCACCCTTGAGGCGGTTGTCTACCACCGGCGCGCCGCGGTGCCCGCCGTGCGCCGACTCTCGGCCATGGCCGCCTCCAGCTCCCCGCGGCCGACGGCCTCGGCCATGCCGCCCGACGACTCCACCGCTTGAAGCACCCGCCATCCCTCCTCGGCCAGCTGCTCGGTCAGCGACTCCACGTAGAACGATCCGCCGGCAGGATCCGATGTTCGGGCGAGATGCGACTCCTCCAGCATCAGCAGCTGCGTGTTGCGGGCCAGCCGCCGACCCAGGGCAGCTCCAATGTCGGCGACCTCGGCTGCGTGGTCCAAGGGCAGCACGGTCACCGCGTCGGCCCCGCCCACACCGGCGGCCAGCACCGCCGCCGCGCCCCGCAGCAGGTTGACCCACGGATCCTCGCGGCTGTACATGTGCGGAGCGGTGACCGCGTGCTGATACTGGCGGGCCGCCTCCGGTGAGCCGCCGCTGGCCGTCACTGCCCGGGTCCACATCACTCGGGCAGCCCGCAGGGAGGCGATGGCAACGAACTGGTCGGCCGTAGCGGGAAGACGGAAGCCGATCAGTCCGGCCGCTGCGTCCACCGAGAGTCCCGCCTCGCCCAGTGCTCGCAGATAAGCGATGCCCACCGCTGTGGCCCAGCCCAGAGTCTGGGCCTCGGTCGCGCCCGCGTCGGCGTAGCGCACCGCATCGACGGCGAAGAGTCGAACCCCCGCCGCGGCCGCCCAGCTGGCTGCGTCGGCCAGATCGGTTGGGCAGCCCACAACCGGATCGAGGCCGAGGCTGCTCCCGGCCGCGAGCGCCCCACCCCGCCGCTCCGCCACCGCTAACAGAGCCTCGGCCAGGGCCAGATCGGTGTGAGGGACCAGCGCGACCGGCGTGGCCGCCATGTCGACGCCTGAAAGCACTCGGTCGAGCACATCCGCGTCGACATCTACATCGGCGGCAAAATCGAGCTCGACCGAAGTTATGCCGCCAGCCAGGTCGTCCTCGATCCGCTGACGAACCTCCCCGAGACCCTCTGCGGTAGCGGCCGCGACGAGATGGCGCTGGCGTATGTCCCAGCCCTGCTGTGTCCGCCGGGGATCGGCCGCCGCGGCTGCAGCCGCAGGCCGGTCCGGGCCTGCGGTGTACAGGGGCTGTATCTCGATGCCGTCGCGGGTGGCGCTGATGAGGTCGGCCAACTTCCGGCCCCGCAGGGTCCGCTCCGCCTCGGCCCGCCAATCGTCAGGGCCGACGGGTTCAGAGGCCGAGCACATTGGCAAGAGTCGTCACATCGTGAAGCGGAGGCTGCGGGCGGCGTGCTCGCCCCAGTGCGCGTCCCCGCTCCAGGAGATCGAGCCGTCGTCGATCTTGGTCTGCGGGTCGATGCGCCCGCAGGCGAGCATGATGAACGTCAGCGAGTCGGCGGTGAGCACCACGTCGGGCGCCTCCAGCGAGCCGGGGTTCACCGCCCGGGCCCGGCCGTCCACCACCACCGCCATCTGGCGCTCGACCGGTCCGGTGATGTCGGCTCGCAGGCTCATGCCGTCGGGCAGGCCGACCCGCTTGCCCATGATGTAACCGATCGAGCGCTCCACCTGGTCGAAGGAGATCTCGGCCGCGGGGCCGCCGTCGTCGGTGAACCGCCCCAGCGGGATGGTGCAGTCGCGCCCGTGGACCCACAGGTCGAAGATGCGGATGGCGAGGAAGTCCCCGTAGGTCTGCACCCCCACCGGCGTCCACGACGGGCGCTCGATGTCTGCGTCGCTCAACGCAGCCAGATCGGCCCGGCGGCCGTCGAAGATCTCCGCCACCTGGGCCGCGAACTCCGCCGACGACATGGCCGCGGCGGCCTCAGTTAGGGCCTGCATCCTGTCGAACGCCGGCAGGTCGTCGGTGCTGATGGCCCAGCCCCGGATGGCGTCCTCCACTCCGACGGCATGGCCGATGGCCTGGCGCACCGTCCAGTCGGGACAAAGCGACTGCACCGCCCACTCCTCGTCGGAGAGGTCGGCGCACAAGCCCGCAATCTCAGCGAAACACGCTTCGGTAGTGTCGAGGAGCATCTGCCGGGAGTACGAGTCCATGAGGCACTATAAGCTCGCTGAGCGGAGTGACCGTCGGATTGCCGCAACCACGGGCGGCTTCATTCAAGGGCTGGGATCGTGCAATGCCCAGCTATACCGTCATATAGGCAAGTACCGCCGCATCGAACCTGCGTTCAGGCTTCAATTCATACTCACCGCCGCCAATGATCAGATCGCCAAGCACGTGGTGAGACAGAACCGGTTCGGACAGGCGCGGGTGGTCGAGGTAACGGATGCTCTTGCGGCCGGCCAGTGCAAAGGACTTGTCGGTCTGGTGGCCCAGCGGCATCCCCTTGTAGATGTCGGAGTACGAGTAGTCGCCCGTCCTCAATAGGTCATATAGACCCCTGACATGACGGGCCACCTCTCTCAGCGGACGCGACACGCTGTCGCTGCCATCTCCGGACTCAGCGACGGGTACCCGCATGATGGCAGCATCGGACCACACGAACACGTCGAAGCACTGCTCTGCCAACACGAACGACTGGCCCCGGGTCCGCCATAGGGGCTGGATCAAGAATGGTCGCTGCAATCCGCGCTCAACAACCACCCGTAGTGCGCTGTCAAGAGCACCGCGCAGCACGGGCGCGCGCTGGGCGATCTCCGTGGCGTTGTCCCATCCGGTGACCCGGTTGTACGCCCGGCGCAGATGCTTGACTACCTCCTTGCACGCTTCGGTGTCCTCGGCCAAACGCTCAGCGAGGCTCATCATCGCGTAGGCAGAACTGACGGGCCTCATCACCATCTCTGGTGCCCACTTGTCGAGCGGCATCCTGGCAGTACTACTGTCGGGCACAACCGTCAGCTTGACCTCCAGCGGACGCAACGGCTCGTCGCCGGCACTCACTATCAGATCGATGTTGTCCACCGCATCGCGGCAGTAGTTCGCGTATGGCTCGAACGCCGACTCGAAACGATAATGGCAGTCGACCGAGATAGGGCCGATCACATCGGCCATCGTCCATTCGCTGTCGCAAGCGACAATCCCCTCACCGCGCTCGACGACGGCCACGGGCGAAATGTCCTCGTCGCGCATGTACAGGCACAGGGCCAACGGGAACGTTGAGTTGAACTGATTCTTGCCCCAGAGGCTCGCTCCGTGGCGTGTCGAGTTTGCTTCCGTGATGCCGTACAGGGCTGGGCTACCGGCCGAGGGCATCACGGATCGCGGTCCCCACCCGCGCTGCTAGCTGCACCGGCACGGCGTTTCCGATCAACAGCTCGGTGTCGGCGTTGCGGTCACCGCCATCCCACATCCACTCCCCGGGGAACGTTTGCACACGACCCCTCTCGCGGGTCGTCAGCGGCCGGACCTGGGAGGGCGGAGCACTGTCGAGGCGGTTGCCGGCGTAGTTCGGGGGAACGGGGCGGTTCACGCCGCGCACCGTTGGCGACGGCTCATGCACCGAGAAGACCGAGCGTCGGGAGTAGTTGCGAGGGTGGCGGTAGTAGTACTCGACATCGATCTCGTCGCCCATGTACTGCTTCACCGTGAGGCGGTGAGACGACTTGGCTCTGTCGAGACTCTGCTCGAAGCGCTGCCCTCCCTCACCGTTGCCGCGGTAGCCGAAGGCGAAGAACCGCTGACGACGCTGGGGAACCCCGAACCAGCTCGCGTCAAGCACCGCCTCCACCAGCGAGTATCCCGCATCGGCGACGGTGCGACGCATCTGCTGGTACGTCGCGCTGAGCCTTACCTGCGGAACGTTCTCCATCAGGAACGCAGGCGGCTGGCATCGTGACACGATCTGCCCGAAGGCAGTGGTCAGGTTGGCTTGCTCAGCCTCGACCCGCTTCCCCGCCGTCGAGAAGTCCTGACAGGGTGGTGCCCCAGCAAGCAGCGTGGGATCGATGCTCGCGATCCGCCCGGCGGCCGAGGCCACATCCATCAGGTCGAGCGGCACGACATGGGGGGCGATATTGCGCTCATAGGTATCGAGCGCTCGGGGCCAGCAGTCGTACGCCTCCTCAACCACGAACCCCGCTTCGATCAGGCCAGCCGAGAGCCCGCCACAACCGCAGAACAGGTCTACCGCGGTGACCGTCACGCCAGCACCATCACAGTCGCGGGCACTCGTCCATCATCGGTTGCGACCCTAGTGGTCGCTCGGCTCGCAGCCTGACATTTCGACTCTGTGCAGCAGTCGGCTGCGGTCGGATCAGTACTGGCGGGAAGCACCATGGGCACCATGATTGCTGAGGGGTGTGACATCGAAGGGTGGTGGGGGCTCATTGAGCTGCGAAGAAGGCGGAGATGGCGGCGGTGCGAGGCGACAGAGTCGCGTAGCGAACCAACCGACGATCCCGCCGTCGAGGGTGGCGCCTATGCTCTCCTGCGCTGGTTCGAAGCCGTAGGCCGACGGACCGCAACCGCAACGCCCACCGGAGAAGCGCCATGACTGCCACTGAAGCCCCCGCCGCCAGCGACGAGCAGAGCCGCATCGCCACCGACGCCGTGGATGCTCTGCTGGCCGCCCACGACCCCGCCCACGAGAGCCGGATCGAGTTCCGGGGCCACCAGTACGACGCCGGGCTGGCCTGGGTGCACCATCCGCCGGGCTTCGGCGGGCTCGGCCTCTCCCGCCGGATCCAGCCCACCGTGGACCGGAGGTTGCGGGCCGGGGGCGCCCAGCCCGCCGACCCGTCCACGTTCTTCATGATGCTGATCGGCCCGACCATCGTCACCCACGGCACCGACGAGCAGAAGCGCCGCTATCTGCGCCCGATGTTCACCGGCGAGGAGCGGTGGTGCCAGCTGTTCAGCGAGCCCGGCTCCGGCTCGGACTTCGCCGGGCTGGGCACCCGGGCCGAACGCGACGGCGACGAGTGGGTGGTGAACGGCCAGAAGGTGTGGACCACGCTGGCCCACATCGCCGACCTCGGAATGCTGGTGACCCGCTCCAACCCGGAGCTGCCCAAGCACAAGGGGCTCACCTGCTTCGCGCTCGACTTGCGCGCCCCCGGCGTGGAGGTGCGCCCGCTTCGCCAGATCACCGGCGAGGCCGAGTTCAACGAGGTGTACATGACCGACGTGCGGGTGCCCGACGCGGCCCGGATCGGCGCGGTCGGCGAGGGCTGGCGGGTGTCGCTCACCACGCTGATGAACGAGCGGGCCGCCATCGGCAGCGCCGCCACCGCCAAGCAGGGTCCGCTGGAGGCCCTGGTGGACGCCTACCGCAACATGGACCCGTCGGTGCGCACCAAAGCCCACCGCGACGAGGTGATGCAGCTCTGGGTGCGGGGCGAGGCCCTGCGGCTCACCAACCTGCGGGCCGCCCAGAACGCCAAGGCCGGCAACCCCGGTCCGGAGGGCTCGGTCAGCAAGCTGGCGCTGGCCGAGTTCAACCAGGAGCTCACCGCCAAGGTGCTCGACCTCGAGGGTCCGGCTGCCATGGTGGACTACGACTACGAGTTCCGCCGTCCCTCCGCGGTGTCGGTCGACGGCAAGTTCGGCGACAGCCACCACCTGTTCCTGCGGGCCCGAGCCAACTCCATCGAGGGCGGAACCAGCGAGATCATGCGCAACATCCTCGGCGAGCAGGTGCTGGGCCTGCCCGGCGAGCCCAGGGTGGACAAGGAGATCCCCTGGCGCGACGTTCCCCGCAACTAAGAGGCCGAGCGAGTAGGCGAGTGATTCATGTCCATACGGGCGAGGCCGTGGGCTGTGACGCTGGGGTTTGGGCGGCCCGTGAGCGCAGCGAACAAGAGCGGGAATGACCCCGCCGCGACGCGACGAGCTCGCACCTACCCGCGCACGCTCTAAGCCACCGGAAGCGAGGGGAGCCGACACCGTGGCGATGCCGACCGATGTGGGGATCATCGACACGATGATCGGCTTCCCCGCCAGGGACTTCGAGCACTACGAGTTCATCCGCAAGCAGCTCAAGGACGCCGAGTCGGCCAGCCTCGACTTCCCGGTGGAGTACATGTACAAGGGGGTGCCCAAGGAGAAATACGGCACGGCCGACCCGATCGGGCTGACGCTGGGCGAGATGGACTCCTGCGGCGTCGAGTGGGGGCTGATCGGCTGCGACGGCGAGGTGAACCGCAAGGCTCTGGCCGACCATCCCGACCGGTTCGCAGCCATCTGCGGGGCCGATGCCAACGACGTGATGGGCGCGGTGCGCAAGATCCGCCACTGCAAGGAGGCCTACGACATCCGGGCGGTAGGCACCTTCCCGGCCGGCTGCTTCCCGCAGATACCCATCGACGACGCCAAGTGGTATCCGGTGTACGCCGTCTGCTGCGAGCTCGACATTCCCGTGTTCGTGTGCGCGGGGGTGCCCGGCCCCCGGCTGCCGATGGACTGCCAGCATGTGGAGCGCCTCGACCGGGTGATGTACGACTTCCCGGAGCTGACGCTGGTGACCCGCCACGGCTGCGAGCCCTGGGAGGATCTGGCCGTGAAGCTGATGCTGAAATGGCCCGGCCTGCACTACTCCACCTCGGCGTTCGCGCCCAAGCACTACCCCTCCGCCATCATCGACTACGCCAACACCCGCGGCGCCGACAAGATCATCTACGCCGGCTACTTCCCCATGGGCCTGTCGCTGCAGCGCATAATGGGCGAGATGCCCGATGTCGGCTTCCGAGACGCCGTGTGGCCCAAGTTCCTGAGACAGAACGCGGCCCGAGTCCTCAAGATCGACTGATATGGACAGGACGGCCGCGGCCTCGTGGTGACGTTCAACGATGTGCGGCGGATCGGGCTGGCGCTGCCCGAGGTGACCGAGTCAAGGTGGTACGGCACGCCGGGGCTGAAGGTTCGCAAGAAGGGCTTCTGCCGGTTGTGGGGCGAGCGCGAGCACCGGCGAGACAACGTGCACGACACCGAGGTGCTGGTGCTGTTTTGCGAGCTGGAGATGAAGCCCGTGGTGCTCGAAAACCATCCCGGCGTGCTGTTCACCGTGCCCCACTACGACGGCTACGGCGCGGTCCTGGTTCGCATGGCCGACGCCGACATCGACGACGTGGCCGACTGGCTGGAGGACAGCTACCGGCGCGTCGCCCCACCTACCCTGGTCCGCCAACTGGACGGCACCTGATCGCCGCAGCCGGGTCCTCCCTCAGATCGAGTTCGCTCATGGCATCAGCGTGACCCGGACCGATTAGCCCGCCAACTGGAGCGCAGCAGGCGGGTCAGTTCGCACACGGGGCGATCCGGCAACGAGCGAACGAAGTCGGGGATGGCTGGGTCGAGGCGACCGCCAGCGAGCATGTGAAACTTGCGCTCGATCTCGTCGTCGCTGAGGGGATCGTGCATCGATCCCCGCTGTCCGTGGACGGTCTGCGCCAGTACCCGGCCGTCGGTCGTGGTGATCTCTACCCGAGCCCCCTGCTTCCATGCGTAGGTGGCGTCGAAGGCAGGATCGGGCACCGTCGTGTCCACCTTGGCCTGCAAGGCCGCCAGCGCCGAGGCGGAGATGCGGTCGGGATGGTAGGTGCCGGGGTCGGCCGGATCGGCCAGCACTGTGGCCGCGATGTTGAACCGGGCCGAGTACTGGGCGGCCATCACCGAAGTGGTGCCGTCCATGTCGTTCAGTTCGGCGGCCTTGGTCGGACCGCGCACCACGATGCGGTCGATCTGTTCGGCGGTGATGCCGTGGGCGGCCACCAACTCGGCGGTGGCCTGGATCATGGCGTGGACGTCGCTGCAGGCCGCGTAGGGCTTGATCGTGATCTCGTCGATCATCCAGCGCCGGCCGAGTTCTCGGACAAGCAGTTCGGGGCGGGGATCGTCGGTGAACACCCGGCAGAACCCGTAGGTTCCGGCCAGACCGTCACGGGCCCCCTCGAACCCGTCCGCGGCCAGCGAGGCGGCCATGATGCCGCCCTCGGCGGCCCGTCCCGCGTGGATCCGCTTGGCCATCCCGCCCGAGGCTGCGAACTCCATCGTCCCCGAGGCGAGCGAGGCGCCGATGCCGAAGGCGTCGTTCAGGCGGGCCGCGTCGAAGCCGTGGAGGTGGGCGGCCGCCGCGGCTGAGCCGAACACTCCCGACATCGAGGTGGGGTGGAAGCCGGCCAGCATGTGCGAGAGAGGCCCGACCGCCAAACCGGCCCTTCCCATGGCCTCATACCCGACCACCACCGCCTCCAGGAAGGCCAGACCGGAGGCGCCGGTCTCCTCGGCCACCGCGAGGGCGGCCGGCACCACCACCGCACCGGGATGGTTGACGGCCTCCTCGTGGACGTCGTCGAGTTCGAAGGCGTGGGCCGCGGCACCGTTGGCGAAGGCGGCCATGGCCGGCGTGGCGCTGCCGTCCCACCCCACGACGGTCGAGGGCCCCTCACCTCCGGTGGCGAGGGCGTAGCGGGCCGCAGCCTGCGACCATTGCTGATCGACCCCGTAGGCGATGGCTCCGAGAGTGTCGATCACGCAGTTGCAGGCCGCGGCGATGTGGGCCGGGCCGATCCGGCCGTGCAAACCGCTGAGGAACCCGGCCAGTTGGGAGGACAGGGAGCCCGAATCGCCCGGATCCGGGTAGTCCCCGGATGCCATCACACCGTTTCGCCAAGTGATGCCAGCAGGAGTTCCTGGAGGTGGCGCACCGAGTTCTCGCTGTGAACCCCGCACACGCCACTCGGGTCCTCGATCAACGGTCCCGGCCGGTAGCCGCGGCTGGCCACGCCCCGCTGCACGGACTCGACGATCCCGAAGTCCTCGGCGACTGTGTTCTCCCAGTCGTCGGAGACGAGCCGCGACTGGGCCTCGGTCAGATCGGCCTTGTCGAACCACCACTCTCGGATCAGCAGCGTGCGGTCCACCGCCAGCGGCACCCAGCGGAAGGTGTTGACGACCTCGCCGGGATAGCACTGGATGGCCGACACCGGCCACACGAAGAACGCCTCGTATCCGGCCCCGACCCCGCCGCCGTTGCCCGCCGGGGTTCCCGCGGCGGTCCCGGCAGCCTCGACGCTGCCGGTGCGAGTGCCGTTGCCAGCGGCGTCGGCGCCTGTCCAGGCCGGCGGCTGGCTGGGGCGGTCGGCGCCGTGGCGGATCACCGAGCCGCCCGAGGCGATCCGGTAGCTGCCGGGGGCCACCACACCCGACGTGAACCATTTGTGGACGTTGGGGCAGTGGTAGCACTCGTTGTAGTTCTCCACCACCACCTTCCAGTTGGCCCGCATCTCGTGGGTGAGCCGGGCCGACAGCATCCGTCGGGGCGCGTCCGGCACCCGGGCCAGCAGGTCGCCCTGCACTCCGGGCGCAGTTGCGGCCAGCCCGGCCGCCTGGGCGGACAGGTTGACGAAGACGAACCCGCCCAGGGTCTCGAGGCGCACACTGGGAACGCACACTTCGCCCACGTCCTCGCCGCGGGCGTGCAGCAGGCGCCCGTCGAGCCCGTACGCCCAGGCGTGGTAGGGGCAGGTGATCCGGTCGAGACGGGCCGCCTCTGACGTCACCAGTTCGTGGCCGCGGTGCTGGCACACGTTGAACATGGCCCGGAGCTGTCCGGCGTCGTTGACCACCAGCACACTCTCATCGCCGACGCGCGCCTTGATGACCATCCCCGGCTCAGCAACCTCCGACGCGTGGCCCACCATCACCCAGCTCCGGGCGAACACCCGGTCCATCTCCGCGGCGAAGACATCGATGTCGGTGTAGTAGCGGGCCGCCAGCCCGCTGGGCCGGTCGGTGGCGGGGGTGCTGTCAGCCGACATATCAGTCTCCTTCGCTGATCACGGAAGATCCGCCAGTGCGTCCACCAGCCGGTCCATGCGATCGGGCCGGTTGGCGTCGCAGCGCAGGAAGCGCCGGTCGAGGCCCCGGAACGACACCGAGCCGTCCTTGACGATCACTCCTCGCTCCAGGAGTCCCTCGAACACCGTGGTGGAGTCCGTGCCCGGATCCAGTATCTCCACCAGGAAGAAGTTGGACCGGCTGCCGGGCACCATCCGGAAGCGGTCGAGTTCGGCGAAGCGGCCCTGCGCATGGTCCCGACCCTTCGAGATCATCGCCACGGTGGCGTCGAGATGGTCCTTGTCGTCGAGCGCTGCGGCCGCGCCGGCCGTCTGGAGCACGCCCATGTTCCACGTCGGCTTGACCGCCAGGCACGCGTCGACCACCGGCTTCGGTCCGACACCGAAACCGACCCGCAGGCCCGCGAGGCCGAACGCCTTGGAGAACGTGCGCAGCACCACCAGGTTGTCATAGTCGTCGGCCAGGTGGATGTACCCACCAGTGTCCGAGTAGTGCACGTAGGCCTCGTCGAGGACCACCAGCACGGTGGGCGCCGCCTCGACGACGCGCCGCACCTCGCGCTCGGTCATCCACGTGCCCGAAGGGCTGTGCGGGTTGGTGACGAACACGATCCGGGTGTCGTCGCTGATGGCGTCGATGTAGGCGTCGACGTCCACCGCCATCGTGGCTCGGTCGGTGGCGTCATGCACGAGGACCGGCACCCGGTCCTCGGCCTCGGCGAACAGGTGGTAGATCGGGAAGCACGGGCCGGGCATCTGTATGCGCCCGCCCGGCTCGCAGAACGCCCGGATGAGCCACGAGATGATCTCGGTCTCGCCCGCTCCGCACATCACCCGCTCGGGTTCGACGCCGTAGACGAGCGAGATCTTCTCTCGCAGCGGCTCGGCCGTCCAGGACGGGTACAGGTGCAGGTCGTCCAACCGCTCCCGGATCGCCTGCACGGCCAGCGGCGAGGCGCCCAGGGGATTCTCCGCGGAGCCGAGCTTGGCTATGTCGTCGGCGCCGATCCCGTAGCGCTCGGCGACATAGTCGGCGGGCAGGCCGGGCACGTAGAACTCCGGAGCAGCCAGAGCAGGGTGCGAGAAGTGCACATCCGCCTCCTGTGTCCTGTCCTGACGCCGTCGGTTGGCCGGCGCTTGATCACGTAGTTTGCCCGATCCGAGGGGATAAGTTCCGCACCGGTGACTGCAGGACTGCCGGACTCGGTCCGGGTCGTGATCATCGGCGGTGGGATCTGCGGGGCCAGCGCGCTGTACCACCTCGCCCACGAGGGGTGGACCGACACCCTCCTCGTCGAGAAGGCCGAGCTCACCTCGGGCTCGACCTGGCATGCGGCGGGCCAGGTCACCCACTCGGTGTCGAGCTACGCACTGGCCGCGTTCCGCCGCTACGCCTGCGAGCTGTACGCCTCGCTGGAGGACGAGAGCGGTGTGGCCACCTCCTGGCATCGCAGCGGGAGCCTGCGGGTGGCCTACAACGCCGAGGAGGTCGACTGGCTGCGGGCCCAGCTCGGCCCGGCCACCTACGTGGGCAACGCCCTGGAGTGGGTCTCGCCGTCGACGGTCTCGCGGCTTCATCCCTTCTACGTGACCGACGGGATGCTCGGCGCGGTCCACACGCCCGACGACGGCCACGTCGACCCCGCCGGCGCGGCCAACGCCATGGTGCGGGCTGCCCGCAACCTGGGAGCGGCCGTCAGCCGGCGCAACCGGGTGCTGGGCATCAGGCGGCGCCGCGACGGCAGCTTCGACGTCGACACCGAGAGGGGCACCGTGCATGCCGAGCACGTCGTGAACGCGGCCGGCTGCTACGCGCACCGGGTGGCTCGCATGGTCGGGCTCGACGTGCCCATCGCCAACGTCCTGCACACCTACCTTCTGACCGAGCCGGTGCCCGAGTTCGGCGACCTCGACCGCGAACTGCCGGTGGTGCGCGACGACTACGTGTCGGGCTACCTGCGCCAGGAGCAGCAGTCCGGCCTGATCGGGATATACGAGCAGACCGGTGCCGAGGCCGTCTGGCACGACGGCGACGGACCGGACTGGTCGCTGGAGAATCCCTTGTTCGACGCTGATTTCGACCGGGTCGGCCTGTGGCTGGCCCGGGCCTTCGAGTGCATGCCGGTGCTGGAGCCGCTGGGCATCAAGCAGGTCATCTGCGGCGCCATCTCGTACCCGCCCGACGGCGAGCCGCTGCTGGGCCCGTCGGGCGTGCCCAACTTCTGGCAGATGGTCGGCGTGCAGGTCGGCATCGCCGACGGTCCGGGCCTGGGTCGGGAGCTGGCCCGCTGGATGGTCCACGACACCACCGGCGTGAGCGTGCGGGCCTACGACGCCCGCCGGTTCGGCTACATCGACCGCACCGACATCATGTCCTACGGCCGGATGAAGGGGGCCGAGGACCACCAGTACCGCCACCAGACGCCGCTGCCCGGCCTCGAGCGGCCGGCCGGGCGTCCCTATCGCACCACGCCGCTCTTTGGGCGCCTGCACGGCAAGGGCGCGGTGTTCACCCAGGTCTACGGCTGGGAGCGGCCCAAGTGGTTCCCGGCTGCGTCCGGACTGCCGCAGCAGGACACGGTCTCGTTCCGCCACACCGGCTGGTTCGACGCCGTGGCCGAGGAGTGCCGGGCCGTTCGGGAGCGGGTCGGGATCCTCGACGCCACCGCCTTCGCCAAGTTCGACCTGATAGGCCCCGACGCGGCCGCAGTGCTCGACCGCCTCACCACCAACACCGTGCCCGCGGTGGGACGCATCGGCCTGACATACCTGCTGACGCCGCAGGCCCGCATAGAGAGCGAGCTGACCGTCACCCGCCTGGCTGCCGACCATCTCTACCTGGTGTCGGCCGCCGCCGGCGAGGGCAAGGATCGGGAGTTCTTCGAGACGCACTGGCCCAGCGGCGCCGATGCCGAGCTGGTGACCCGGTCGATGGAGTTGGGGGTGCTCAACGTCACCGGGCCCGAGGCCAGGCGACTGCTTGCCGGCCTCACCGACGCCGATCTGGGCAACGAGAATTTCGGATGGCTGCGGGCGAGAGTCATCACAGTGGCCGGCGTGCCGAACGTGCGGGCCCTCAGGGTGGGGTTCACCGGCGAGCTCGGCTGGGAGCTCCATATGCCGGTCGAGGATCTCGGCACCGTCTACGACGCGCTCTGGGCTGCGGGCGAGCCGTTGGGGGTGGCCGACGCGGGCAACCATGCGCTGGACTCGCTGCGCATGGAGAAGCGCTATTTCACCAGCCGCGAGCTCACTCACGACGTGAACCCGGACGAGGCCGGGCTGCACCGATTCGTGAAGATCGACAAGGGCGACTTCGTGGGCCGCGACGCGCTGCTGGCCCGCCGGGCCGGGGCGGCCGCGGGTGAGGAGCCCTACCGGTGGCGGCTCGCCTATCTGACCGTGGAAGCCGACGACGCCGATGTGCATGCAGCCGACGGCGTCTACGCCAGCGGAGAGGCCGTCGGCCTGGTGACCTCCGGCGCCCACGGCTTCCACACCGGCCAGAGTCTGGCTTTCGCCTACCTGGCCCCCCAGCACGCCGAACCCGGCACTGCGCTGGAGGTCCGGGTCGTCGGTGACCTGCGGCCGGCCCGCGTGCTGGACGAGGCCGTCCACGATCCGACGAACACCCGGCTGCGGGCCTAAGAACATGCGCGGATTGCCCCCAAGCATCTCGCGTCGCAGCGGGGTGATTCCCGTTCTTGTTCGCTGCGCTCACGGGCCGCCCAAACCCCGGCAACACAGCCCACGGCCTCGCCCGTATGGCCGGATTGGCTCACCTACCCGCCAGGCCTCTAAACCGAGGAGCGAACCCCATGATCGCGACGGACCGGGTCCCCGCCTCCCGTCATCGACGCTGACGACATGCTGGACGACCCCGCGGCGTGACCGCGGCATGGTGCGAGGCAGTGAGGATCGACTTCAAGCCGGAGGCCCTCCAGTGAGGCACCAACGAGGCGTCCGATCTCACCTGGTACGAGACCGGCACCTGGCATGCCAGCGGGGTCGATCTATCCGCTCGGCCTCTACGCGTAGACGGTGAACGCTTGGCGCCGGTCGCGGCCGAACCGGTAGATCGCGTAGTCCCGGTCGAACGCCACTGCCTCTCGTATCCCGAGGCGCTGCATGATCGACCAGCTCGTGCGGTCGACGATCGAGAAGCCCTGATCACCGAAAGCGTCGTAAATCCGGGCCGCGGCCTCCAAGTCGGCTACGGAGGCCGGCTCCACTCGGGCGATTCCCATCCGGATCTCGTTCACCAGCGTCTCAGCGACGGCCAAGCCGAGACGCTTGGCTGCAAGATGCCAGGTTTCGACCAGGACATGATCGCTGGTCAGCAACCGGCCCGCGAACCTCTCCAGATGGGTTCTGGCTCGGTGGTGAGCGGCGTCGTCGGCATCCGCCGCGGCGTACCAGGCGGAAGTGTCGACGAAGACGGTCATCGTGTCCGTTCGCGCCAGTGCGCCTCGACTGCATCTGCGACCGCAGCCTTTCCGTCGGCCGCGATGTCGCTGCCGCCGGAGCGGCCAAGACCGAAGACGGCGGATACGTCGCCGCGGTTGTCGGCCCGCCCGAGATCGCGCTCGACGACCCGCCGGATGTACTCGGCCATACTGATTCCCAGGTCGGCGGCCTTCTTCTTGGCCAGCGCGTGCTGTTCGGGCTCAAGCGCGATTTGTGTCCGCATAGTGTTACATCATAACAGCGCACCGGTGTACGCCCCGATCGTGATCGGGCCCGCACCCACGGGCGCGGCAGCGGCTTGGTCTACGAGTTGATCTACAAGACGCGGCGCATGGCGTCGCGGGCTCGCTCCTCGGCCACCCGCTTGCGGCCGACGATGGGCGTGGTCGGCGCGAATCCTGCCTCGGCCCGCTCCGACTCGCTCTCGCCGCCCCAGAAGCCCAGCTCGCGATTGCGGCGGGCATAGTCGCGGCACGACATCAGCACCACGCACTGCTCGCATATCGACCGGGCCCGGGCCTCTCGGCGCACCCTGGCCTCGGGTCGCTCCGCGAACGGGGCGAAGAAAAGGCTGCTCTCGCCAGCGCAGCGGCCGTGCTCCATCCACGATGTGGACCCCAGAGGCGCAGCGACCGTCTCGTAGGCTTCGAGCATCGGTATACAATTTATCAGCTGTATACAATCTGCGCAAGGCGAATGTAAGACAATTTGCAAACGACCCACGGCCTCGCAAGCTCGGCCTCCAACCGCCCAGGGAGCCACGGGGTGACAGCGCGGGCACACTGGCAGCGTGAGTGGGGGCGTGCGGTGCATGCTGATGCGGGGTGGGACGTCGAAGGGGGCCTACTTCTGCCGCGGGGACCTGCCCGACGATCCGGCCCGGCGCGACGACCTCATCCTGCGCATCGTCGGCTCTCCCGACCCCCGCCAGATCGACGGCATCGGCGGCGCCCATGCGCTCACCACGAAGGTGGCCGTGGTCGGCCCGGCGACAGCACCGAATGCCGATGTGGACTACCTGTTTTTGCAGCCTTCGGTGGACGAGCCCCTCGTCAGCGGCGCCCAGAACTGCGGCAACATGCTGGCCGGGGTGGGGCCGTTTGCCGTGGAGCGGGGCCTGGTGTCGGCTGCCGGGGCCGAGGCCAGGGTTCGGATCCATATGGTGAACACCGCATCGGTGGCCACCGCCGCCTTCGGGCTGCGCGAAGGCATGCCCGACTACTGCGGGCCGGTCTCCATCGACGGGGTGCCCGGCACGGCCGCCGCGGTGCGACTCGACTTCGAGGATGTGGCCGGAGGCTCCTGCGGAGCGCTGCTCCCCACCGGCCGGCTCGTCGACTCGGTGGAAGGAGTGGACTGCACCCTGATCGACAACGGGATGCCGACGGTGATGATGAGGGCAGGCGACCTGATCGTGACCGGCTACGAGGACTGCGCCACCCTCGAGGCCGACGCCGCGCTGCGAACCCGGCTCGAGGAGGTGCGCGCCGCCGCCGGCCGCCTGATGGGCCTGGGCGATGTGACCGCCTCCACCGTGCCCAAGATGACTCTGGTGGCGCCGCCCCGCACCGCGGCCGGCGACATCTGCACCCGGACCTTCATCCCCCACCGCTGCCACGAGGCCATCGGCGTGCTGGGGGCGATCTCGGTCGCCACCGCCGCGGTGCTGCCCGGCGCGGTCGGCCACGAGCTGCTCGCGACCTCCGGCGGCACTGAGCCCGCTCCCCGGAAGTCTGCACCAGTCGCGAGCCGGTCGGGGAAGATGCTGCCCGCCTCCAGCGGCGCCGAGCCTGCGAGGATCGACCGCACAGTCACGCTGGAGCATCCCAGCGGCACCTTCGCAGCCGCGGTGAGCCTGACCATCGGCTCCGGCGCCCAGCCCGAGGTTCACCGCGCGGGCATCATCCGCACCGCCCGCAAGCTGTTCGACGGCATGGTCTTCCCCCGGCCCGCCTAGAACCCATGCCGCCGAGCACTCCGCCGCCGCATCCCGATCCGCATCCACCGGCCGCGTTCACACCGCCGCCGGGAGCTTGCGACGCCCACTGCCACGTCTTCGGGCCGGCGCACCGCTTCGGCTTCGCGCCCGGCCGGACCTATACGCCGCCCGACGCCGGAGTCGAGCAGCTCCAGGCTCTGCACGAGCGGATGGGCCTGAGCCGGGCGGTGCTGGTGCAGGCCAGCTGCCACGGCACCGACAACTCGGCCATGGTCGATGCCCTGCAACGGGCGCCGGGCCGCTACGGCGGGGTGGCCATGATCGACGAGTCCTGCCCAGACTCGGAGATCGACCGGCTGCACGATGCCGGCGTGCGGGGCGCCCGGTTCAATTTCGTGAGGCATCTGGGCGGCGGCGACCTCGATGCCTTCGAGCGCACCGCCCGCCGGGTGGCGCCGCGGGGCTGGCACATGGTGGTGCATCTCGACGCCGCCGACCTCGCTGACTTCTCCAGCGTGCTGCTCGGCCTGCCGTGCCCGTTCATCGTCGACCACATGGCCCGGGTGCCGGCGGCCGGCGGCATCGGCCAGCCCCCGTTCGCGGCGCTGCTCAAGCTGATGGACCACGAGCGGGCCTGGGTCAAGATCTCCGGCGCCGAGCGGCTAACCGACGGCGGGCGCCCTCCCTACGACGATGTGGCCCCGCTGGCCCGAGCCCTCATCGCCGCGGCCGGCGACCGGATCCTGTGGGGCACCGACTGGCCCCATCCCAACGTGCGCCACATGCCCGACGACGGCGACCTGGTGGATCTGCTGGCCACCTTCGCGCCCGACGAGGCGGACCGCAACCGGATCCTCGTCCACAACCCGCAGCGCCTCTACGACTTCAGCTGACGCCCGGTCGATGCCCCGCTGCCAGGCGGGTCACCAAGTCCTCCGTTTCGGTATTTTCGCGACCAGAGCCCGGCTCAATACGTTGATGCCAGGCGGGGGTAGACGCGCCGGGCGTTGCCTTCGAAGATCTTGGCCCGAGCGGCATCGTCGAGGCCGGCATTGTCGATGTAGCGGCGGGTGTCGTCGTAGTGGTGGCCGGTGGAGGGATCGATGCCGCGCACCGCGCCCACCATCTCCGACGCGAACAGGATGTTGTCGACCGGCACCACGTCCAACAGCAGGTCGATGCCCCGCTGGTGGTACACGCAGGTGTCGAACCAGACGTGGTCCAGCAGCCCATCGAAGTCCCAGCCGGAGTCCTGGGCCATGCCCACAAACCGACCCCAGTGGTAGGGAACGGCGCCCCCGCCGTGGGGGATCACCAGCCGCAGCCCGTCGAAGTCAGCGGCGAAGCCGGAGGTCAGCGCCTGCATGAAGGCGGTGGTGTCGGCACCGAGGTAGTGCGAGCCGGTGGTGTGGAAGTTGTCGTTGCAGGATGCGCTCACATGGATCATGGCGGGCACGTCGAGCTCGCACAGCGCCTCCCACAACGGCTGCCAGTAGCGATCCCAGAGGGGCGGCCCGCTCCAGTGCCCGCCGCTGGGATCGGGGTTGACATTGCAGCCGACGAAGCCCATCTCCTCCACACAACGGCGCAGCTCCCGCACCGAGGCGTCGATGGAAGCCCCCGGCGACTGGGGCAGCTGGGCCGCGGGAGCGAAGTTGGACGGATACAGGTCGCACACTCGCCGGATCAGCTCGTTCTGGTGCTGCGACCAGAACCGGGAGGTGTGCTGGTTGCCGATGTGATGGCCCATCCAGCTGGCCCGGGGCGAGAAGATCGTGAGGTCGGTGCCCCGCTCGCGCTGGAAGGCAAGCTGCGCACCCTCCAAGCTCTCGCGGATCTCGTCGTCGCTGAGCGCGATCTCGCCCTTGGAGCCCACATGATCGGGATCGGCGGCCACCGCCGCCTTCTGTGCCTCGCGCCACTGCCCCACCGCGGCCGGGGCGGTGGTGTAGTGGCCGTGACAGTCGATGATCACCGGACTTCGTTGTTTCTGGGCGAGATCTGGGTGAGCCAGTTGATGGCTTGGATCTCGGTGTAGGCCTCTATGCCCCACTTGCCCCGGTCGCGGCCGATGCCCGACATTTTGAAGCCGCCGAAGGGGGCGTACATGTGGGGCTGCACCGTGTTGAGGGCCACGTTGCCCGACTCCAGCCGGCTGCCGATCTCGCAGGCCCGCTTGACGTCGCCCGCGTACACGTAGGAGAACAGCCCGTAGGACGAGTCGTTGGCCAGGGCCACAGCCTCGTCGTCGTCGTCGTGGACCAACACTGCCACCACCGGCCCGAAGGCCTCGTCGCGCACCACGGCCATGTCCGGCGTCACGTCTACCAACAGAGTGGGGGCCACGAAGCAGCCGGGTCGGTCGGGGCGCTCGCCGCCGCACACCGCGGTCGCCCCCGCTGCGAGCCCGCTCGACACCAACGCCTCCACCCGGTCGCGGTGGGCCTCGCTGATCACCGGGCCGACGATGGTGTCGGGCGCCCGGCCGTGGCCCATCTTCATAGAGGCGGCGAGGGCCTGGAGCGTCTCCACAGTTTGATCGAGGAGGCTGCGGTGGCAGATCACCCGGGTGGGGGCGGTGCAGATCTGGCCCGAGTGGAGCCCCCAGGTGGTGGCGATCCCCCTGCAGGCCGCGTCCACGTCGGCGTCCTCGGTCATGATCAGCGCGCCCTTGCCGCCCAGTTCCATCAGCACCCGCTTCATGGTGGCGGCACCGTCGGCGCAGATCCGGGCGCCCACCTGCGTCGAGCCGGTGAACGACACCATGCTCACATCGGCGGAGGCCACCAGGGCCGCGGGCGCCTCCGGCCCGGAGCCGGTGACGATGTTGACGACGCCGTCGTCGAAGCCGGCCTCAGCCACCGCCTCGCCCAGCAGCAGCACGCCGAGGGGGTCCTGCGGCGCAGGCTTGATCACCACCGTGTTGCCGGCGGCCAGCGCGGGGGCGATCTTGCCTGCCACGCTCACCAGCGGCATGTTGTAGGGGGTGATGCAGGCCACCACCCCCACCGGATGGCGCTTCACCGTGGCCGCCATCAGCCCGGCCGGACCCAGCATCCCCGCCTCAGCCCCGATGGGGGCCACATCGGCATCCAGATTGATCGGCGTGGCGTAGTAGCGGAACCGCTCGATCATGGGCCGCCCGACCTGCAGGCCCTTGGCGATGGAGGTCACCGAGCCGGTCTCGGCCTGCACCAGATCGAGCCACGACGGGGCCATGCGCTCGATCACGTCGGCCAGCCGGGCCAGCCGGCTGCCCCGCTCGGCGGGTGTCCGCGACCGCCACGCACCAAGCGCCCCGCGGGCGGCGGCGGCCGCGTCCTCGGCCTGGGCTGCGGCAGCCTCGGGGGCGCGGCCCACCACGGCCCCGTCGTTGGGGTCGACTACCGGGTAGGTGCCGGCAGCCGGTTCGACCCACTCCCCGCCGATCAGCAGCTTCCAGGCCCTCTCGGCGTCGAAGCCGATGTCGTCGCGGTCGCGGGCCACCGGCCGAGCCTACTTCCGGGCCGTATGGGCCGGAATCGCTCACCTATTCGCTCGGCCTCTAAGGTTGTCGCCGTTGCGCCCCAGCACACCCCCAAGGAGCCGAGATGCCTGAAGCCGTGATCGTCGCCACCTCCCGCACCCCCATCGGCCGAGCGGTGAAGGGATCGCTCACCGAGGCACGGCCCGACGACATGTCGGCGTTCATAATCGGCGACGTGCTGACCAAGGTGCCGGGCCTCGACCCCGCCGAGGTGGAGGACGTGATTTGGGGCATCGGCCAGCCCGGCGGCGAGGGCGGCTACAACATCGCCCGAGTCGCCTCCATCCTGGCCGGGGTCAACGCGCCGGGCGTGACCGTCAACCGCTACTGCTCGTCGTCGCTGCAGACCATCCGCATGGCCGCCCACGCCATCAAGGCCGGAGAGGGCGACTGCTTCGTGACCGGGGGCGTGGAGACCGTGTCGCGCTACGTGAACGGCAGCGCCGACAACGGGCCGCACAACGACCAGTTCTCCGACGCCGAGGACCGCACCATCGGGCGAGCCGTCGAGGGCTCCGAGACGTGGGCCCCGCCGCAGGGCCTGCCCGACATCTACATCGCCATGGGCCAGACGGCCGAGAACGTGGCCCAGTACAAGGGTGTGTCCCGGCAGGCCCAGGACGAGTGGGGCGTCCGCTCGCAGAACCGGGCCGAGGCGGCCCGCAGCCGTGGCTTCTTCGAGCGGGAGATCACCCCCTATCCGCTGTCCGACGGCAGCGAGATGCGCCGCGACGACGGCATCCGGGAGGGCGCCACGCTGGAGGGCGTGTCGCAGCTCCGGCCGGTGTTCCGCCCCGACGGCACCGTCACCGCGGGCAACTGCTGCCCCCTCAACGACGGCGCAGCCGCGGTGGTGGTGATGTCCGACGCCAAAGCGGCCGAGGTGGGGGCCAAGCCGCTGGCCCGGATCGTGGCCACCGGCGTCTCAGCGCTCAACCCCGAGATCATGGGGCTCGGCCCGGTAGACGCCTGCCGCCAGGCGCTGGACCGGGCCGGCATGACCATCGACGACATCGACCAGGTGGAGATCAACGAGGCCTTCGCGGCCCAGGTCCTGCCCTCGGCCGACGATCTGGGCATCGACTACGACAAGCTCAACCCCAACGGCGGCTCCATCGCGTTGGGCCATCCCTTCGGCATGACCGGCTCGCGCATCATGTGCACCCTGCTCAACGGCCTCGAGGACGCCGACCACACCATCGGCCTCGAGTCGATGTGCGTGGGCGGCGGCCAGGGCATGGCCATGATCGTCGAGCGCCTCAACTAGCGCCGGAGTCATCCGCCGCGGGAACAGCCTGCCGAACCCGCTCCTGCTCCCGAAGCGGGCGCGGACAGATAGTTGTCCGGCGCGTCGCAGCGGATTCGTTCCCGCTCTTGATCGCTGCGCTCGGACCGCTGCGGGCCACAATCAAGGATTGACGCGACCGCGGGGCGCTGAGAAATTAGCGTCGCGTGCCGATCATGTTGATGCTGCCCCGCCGTCCACGTTGCTTTGCCGCGTGCGCTTGCCTCTTGTTGCTGGCCGCCGCGTGCTCGGGCAGCGAGCCCCGGCCGAGCTTCACGGGAGAGAGCGCCGTCTCGACTAGCACCGCGGCTACCACGACCCAGCCGACCGACCCGCCTTCCACAACTGGCTCCTCGTCGTCCGACGAGGCCGAGCCGGTTCCGGTCTCCACTTCAACTGTTCCGTTCCAGGCTTCGGTGACACCACCGACCACGACTGTCGCGCCGGAACCGCCGCCCCGAGACTGCCCGCCTGGCGCCGCCGATGATCTCCGCCTGGTTGACACGTCGCCGGAGTCGGCGAGCATCGAGATCTCGATGGCGGTCTACAACTGCGCCCACGAGGTGGGCCTGGCTCCTGCCGACGATCTGACCGCGATCGCCGCGCTGGCGGCCCGTGAGATCGACGGCCCGCTGCTGTTGGCGGAGGCCGATTTGAGCGGCGCGCTGATCGAGGAACTGAGGCGCTTGGCACCGGAGCGAGTAATAGCAGCCGGCATCGCTGAGCAGCTCGCGCTGGAGGCGCTGTCCGACTTCGCGGTTGAGCATGTGGACGCCGACCAGGCGAGCGCCGACGGGCCGGCGGACCCCGAGCAGCAGGACTCCAACGGGCAAGGGGACAACGCCGCGCCAGTAGGCACCGCGCCCGCCAACGGAGAGCAGCCGAACACCGCCGATGAAGCGGACACCGCCGATCCGGCGAATGACACCGATGAATTGAGCGGCACCAACCAGGCGAACGATGCCGGTGATGCGGACGCCGCCGATCCGACGAATGGCACCGATGAATTGAGCGGCACCAACCAGGCGAACGATGCCGATGAGACGGACGCCGCCGATCAGGCGGATGGCACCGGTGAGATGCACGACACCGACGAGACGACGCCCGCCGTACCGGCAGAGGCCAACGGGCGGTCGCTCCATGACCGGGTGTGGATTGTCGATGCGAAGGACGCGGCGCCCCTGGCCGCGATTGCCGGTCGGGTCGGCGTGGGGGTTGTGGCCGCCACCGACGATCTCAGAGCCCTGCCGCGAGCAGCCCGTGAGGCGATAGCGGCCGCGCCCGAGGTGGAGGTGCTGGCCGATCTGGGCGCCGAGGCCGCCTGGCAATTGGAGGTGGTCCGCCGAGGCGAGGAGCTGCCTGGCGGGGGCCTGCTGTTGTTCGAGCGGGACGATGAATACCCGCAGCGCCGCCTGGTGGCTGCCTACGGCCATCCCTCGACGGGGGCTCTCGGCGTGTTGGGCGAGCAAGGTCCCACCGACGCGGTGAGGCGCCTGGAGTCCATTGCCGAGGGCTACGGCGCCGACGGATCAGAAGTGCTGCTCACCTTCGAGATCATCGCCACCGTGGCGTCGGCCTCCGCGGGCGTCGACGGCGACTATTCGAGCTCGACCGCCCACGAGGCCCTCCAACCCTGGATCGAGGCGGCGACAGCCAACGGGGCGTACGTGGTATTGGATCTCCAGCCCGGGCGGTCGGACTTCCTCTCGCAGGCCAAGCGCTACGAGGAGTTCCTGCGCCTGCCCAACGTCGGGCTCGCCCTCGATCCGGAGTGGCGGCTCATGCCGCACCAGTTCCATCTGGTCCAGGTCGGCACCGTGGACGCAGCCGAGATCAACCGGGTGGTGGACTGGCTGGCCGAGATCGTCAGAGAGGAGGCTCTGCCCCAGAAGCTGCTGATCGTTCACCAGTTCCGGTTCTCGATGATCACCAACCGCGAGCAGATCAAGACGCCCTCAGAGCTGGCGGTGATGATCCACATGGACGGGCAGGGCTCCCTGGGCGCCAAGTACAACACCTGGAACGCGCTGACCGGCCTGCCCGACGCCGACCGCTACTACTGGGGCTGGAAGAACTTCTACGACGAGGACAGCCCGATGGCCACCCCCGAGCAAGTGCTAGAGCTGTCCCCCAACATCTTGTTCGTCTCGTTCCAGTAGCGGCTCCCCGCCAGATTAGGGATCCTCGCGTCGAGCTTCGAGGCGGGTGACCACCGCTCCGAGATCTCCCAGGTCGGCAACCACGGTCTCGCCGCCCGCCAGGGGGTGCATCGGCCCGAGTGCCCCCGTCATCACCACGTCGCCCGCCTTGAGCGGTGTGCCGCGGGCGCACATCGTGTCGGCGAGCCAGCGGGCCGCGTGCAAGGGGTGGCCGAGGCAGGCCGCGCCCTCCCCGGTTGATACCTCCGCACCGTTGATCCGCATCGACATGGCAACGGTCCTCAGGTCCACGCGGTCGAGCGGCACGGGACGACCGCCGAGCACATAAACGCCGCAACTCGCATTGTCGGCCACGGTGTCGACGATGCGAATGTCCCAGTCGACGACCCGGCTGTCGACCACCTCGATCGACGGGAGCGCGTACGCCGTCGCGGCGATGACGTCGTTGAAGGAGTGCTCGCCTCGGTCGAGGTCACATTCGAGCACGATGGCGACCTCGGCCTCGGCGCGGGGCTGAATGAGGCGCCCCGCCCCGATCTCGACGCCGTCGCCGTACTCCATGTCGACGAACAGCGTGCCGAAGTCGGGCTGATCGACCCCGATCTGGTCCATCACCGCCTTGGAGGTGACCCCGATCTTGCGCCCGCAGATGCGGCGCCCCGACGCAACCGCGGCAACCGTGTTGTGATCCTGCACCGCGTACGCCACGTCGATGTCGTCGTGCGTGCCGAGAATCTCCCTCACCGGGGCACACGGCACCCCCGACTCGGCGGCATCTCGGAGTGCCTCAGCAGCCCTGGCGACAAGCGCGTCGGTCATTGGCCGGGTACCGGGTGCCCGCCGGGGTCGGCGTGGCGGGCCGCCGCTCTCGCCTCCTCGGCAAGGCGGGCCTGCTTGTCGGCCAGCAGTTCACCGCCGGCCATGAACTCGGTATTGGAGAACTCCGAGATCCAGACGCGCACCGATTCGCGGGGGGCGCCGATGTGCTCGGCCATGGCCTCGGTGATCGCATACATCAGGGCGCGCTTCTGTTCGGGGCTGCGGCCCTCGGCCATATGCACATTCACTAGCGGCACGACATCACCCAGTCCCTGTTACCGAAACCGAGCCGAGATGGGAGTAGCGGGCGCAGATCCGGGTTCCGGCGGCCAGCGGCTTGGCGTCGGTGGGGGCGCCCGCCAGGACGGTCCAACCAGCCTGCAGCCTCTGGCCGTGCTTTCCCAGGTGGTTGGCGAGCATGGCCACGCACCCGGCCGGATCTCCGAGCAGCGCAGCCCCGGCCGCGGTGGCCACGACTTCGCCATCCACTTCAAGGACGCACCCAACGGTGGTGAGATCGGCGTCGCGGGGGCCGATGCCGTCAGACCCGACCACCACTCGGGCCGCCGAGGTGTTGTCGGCGACAACATCGCTGAGCTTGAACGAGAACGCCTCGTAGCGGGAGTCGATCACCTCGATGCCGCCGGTGACGGACTCCGTGGCGTCGAGGACGTCCTCGCTCGTCACGCCCGGGCCTGCGAGGTCGTCGCCCAGAACGAACACGAACTCGGGTTCGCAGCGAGGGTGGATGAGCCCGCCGAGGTCGACCTCGCCGGAGCCGTCGAGCATCGTCGACTCGAGCACCCAGCCGTACACCGGTTCAGTGACCCCCATCTGCTCCTGCTTCGCTGCCGATGTCAGGCCTAGCTTGGCGCCGGCCAGTGCGTCACCCCGGCCGAGACGCAGCTCCAGCAGCGCGGCCTGGATGGCGTAGGCGTCATCGATGCTGAACTCATCGACCTGCTTGGTGATGGCCGTCACCGCCGAGCAGTCGTCGGCGGCGGCGAGCAGGTACGACGCCCACCCAGCGTGATCGATCGATGTCACGATCGCTCCAGATCGTCGCGGGCCGCGGCGGCCTCGATGTGCAGCCGCTTCATCTCCTCGGCGATCGGGCTGTAGCGCATCGAGCCGTCGTTGATCCAGTCGATCGCGAATCCGGCGCCACGGCCGAACTTCGACCGTTCGAGCGGCAGCTTGATCACATCATGAGGCTCCCGCACGACCGCGACCGGATCCTCGCCCCGCCCGACCGCCTGAATCGCCTCCTTGAACATGCGCCGGCAGGCAAGCACCCCGACATCGCTCTTGGTGATCCTCTCGTTGACCCGGTCGGCAACTGGGCCCTGGGTGACCCACGCCATCACGTCCTGGCCCTCGATGTAGTCGACAATGTGGCGGCCGCGCTCGTCGATCCACTGATACTCGTAGTCGACAACGGGCAAATCGTCGTCGAGCTCCAGCCCGTCGGGGGCGTGGACCGTGTAGAACAACGCCCAAGTGTGGGTGTCATCGACCGGCACCCGGATCTGCATCTGATATACGCCGTTGCCGCCAACCCACATCTTGTAGGGGAAGACGAGCGGATGGCCGATCTTCCAGTCATCGCTGTCCTCGGACTGGCCCTCAAGCAGGCGCCGCTTGATGATCCCGTGATCGAAGGGGTCGAACGCCACCTTGGCGTGCTTGTTGGCCACGAACGACTCCGGCATGGGAGTCCCCTGCTGGCGGGCGATGAACTCGAAGTAGTTGCCGTGGAGCGCCTCGACATGGTACGGATCAACGGAGTTCTCCATGATCTGAAGCCAGTTGCACGGCAGCAGGCTGTGGCCGACGTCCCGGTAGCCGTTCATCACGTAGGCCTCGTAGCGGGGAAGCTCCGGCGCGGGACCGTCGCCGACGTAGGCCCACACCATCCCGCCCAGCGCCCGCGCAGAGCCGGACCGAACCCCGCACCCGGCCCTGAACTTCGCTGACGAGTCGGGCTCGGCGAGGATCTCGACGCATTCCCCGGACGGGTTGAACAGCCAGCCGTGGTATCCGCAGCGCAAGCCGGCATCCTCGACGATCCCGTAGGTGAGCGACGCGCCGCGGTGCGGACAGCGCTCGTCCACGATCCCGTACTCACCGGACGGGGTCTTGAACAACGCCCAGTTCTCGCCCAGGAGGCGCACCTCCTTGACGGGGAACTCGTCGAGCTCGCGCACGAACGCGACCGGGTACCAGTAGTGCCGCAGCACGTCGCCCATGGGCGTGCCGGGACCTACTTGGGTGAGTTCGTCGTTCTCTTGCGGTGTCATGCTCAAGGCCCCCTTCGAGGACAGCGGTAAGTCAGTCGAGGATGGTGACGGTGCCCGAGGATCCATCGACCCGGATCCGGTCACCGGTGCTGATCGTGTTGGTCCCGAAGCCGGTTCCGGTCACAGCCGGGACGCCGTACTCGCGGCACACGATGGCGGCGTGGCTCATCATTCCGCCGATGTCGGTGACGCAGGCCCGGATCTTGGGGAAGACCGGGGCCCAGCTGGGTGCCGTGATCGGGGCGACGAGGATCTCGCCCTCTTCCAGTTCGCCCACATCGGCGGGGGAGAAGACCAGCCGGGCGACCCCCTCGGCCACACCCGGCGACGCGGCCATGCCGGTGATGCCGTCGGCATCGGTCCCCGCACCCAGCCAGGAAGCCACCGACTCGCTGGTGATGCCCCACAACATGATGGTGAAGGGCTCGGTGATGACCTCGGGCGGCTCGCCGAGCGCCTTCGGCGCCTGCCATTCGGACAACTTGGCGTGGATGGCACGACGCCTCTCCACAATCGGCCCCCACTTGGCCGCGCTCATCGTCGGGGAGTTCACGGCCCAGTTGGCGTAGTAGTCCCACAGGATCTGCTCGACCTCGTCGGGACGCACGAACAGAAGATCGTCATCGTGGGCGAGCAGGCCGTCCTTGGCCAGGGTGGCGCCGAGCTCACGGACCTTCCGCCACACGACCGACATCGCCCAGTGCTCTATGTAGAAGTTGTGGTTCTCGACGTAGGGGAACACAACCCGTGCGAGACCGAGCTTGGCATCGAAGGCCTCACGGTCTTCGTCGCGGTTGAGCAGATCGCGGTACTCCCCGACGACCCGGTCGCGCTCGGCGGTGATGGCCGCAATCGGCCGGGTGATGTCCTCACCGGCCTCGATCTTGGCGATGTAGTCGCGGATGAAGCCGTAGGGGACCGACCGCTCCTCCTTCCAGATCTTGTCGAAGTGGTAGAAGCCGTTCCCGGACGTGAAGTTGAACCACGGATCCTCCACCGCATCCCAGGCGGCTTGCCATTCAGCGCCCGGGCCGCCCGCGAGCGACACCTTCTCGGGGTCGTCGAAGGCGCGGGCGATGCCCAGGTCGACCGCCTTCTGGGCGAGCACCTTGAGCTCCTCGTTGGGACGGAACAGGTCCACTTCGACCCCGGCGACCATCTTGGCGATCCCGAGGTCGGGAATCGAGGGGAACGCCTCCTTGCAGAAGCCGAAGAAGTCCAGGTAGGCGGCGTAACCGAGGTTCAGGAACTCGAAGTGGTAGTTCCATGCCTCGAGAACCAGATCGCGGAACTGGTGGTACGACTTCAGCAACTCGAAGCCACTGCCGAGACCGACGCCGCCGGTCACAACCTCGAGATCCTCCATCTCGGGCAGCGGATTGAAGTCGAGAGCCTCGATGCGGGCGATCGTGTCCTTGACCTTGCCCAGCCACTTGTCGTACAGGTCGTTCCAGTTGCCGAAGTAGAACCCGGCTCGCTCCATGAACTGCGGCACGCGGTCCGCGATCTTCGACGGGTCGACGCCCACCGGCGACAGGTAGGCATAGCCGTAGAGGACTCGGAAGTCGACGCCGTCGGCGGGCGGAATCCGGTAGTGCCGGCTGTTCATCTGGCTCAACGAGGCGAGGGCGACCTCGAAGAAGTACGAGTCCCAGGGCGTCATCGCGTGACCCCAGTGCATCGAGTCCCAGAACCAGAACCGGTCGTCCTCGTACTGTCGCCGGGCCGCGCCGAACGACGCGGACGGGGAGTACAGCTCCTCCCAGCCCTCGACTCCTTCGGGTCCCTCAACCTCGAACGGGCTCTCAAAGCGATTGGTGGCCATGTCTCCTCCTGGTTGTTGCGGTCGTTGGTCGACTTGTCGCGGTCGCGGCGGTCATCGTGGGGATCGGGTGTCGGACTTCTTGTGAAGCGGCGACACGAGCGTGGAGACGATCGACGCCATCGTGTCGGTTCCACCCCGGTTGAGCGGCTGCGTCTGCTTCTGAGACCACACAGTCTCGGGCCTGCTCTGCAGCATCAGCACGTTCTCGCCCTCGGGCAGGTGCCGATCGATCGCCCACTCGACGTCTTGTGGGCAGCCGTAGTGCTTCTCGGCCCGGCGGGCGAGTTGGGCGATTGCGACCAGTTCCGCATCGGTCACCGATGCCCGAGCCTGACGGTCAACCTCGATCTCGACCTTCTCGACGACGCCGTCATCGGTGAGGCGATACTCCATGTGCTTGGTCGAGATCTCACGCTTCACCACCTCGTGCAGAACCTTGTCGACCAGGAAGTTGTCCGGAGTCACCTCACCGGAGACAACAGCCTCGCCGAGTCCCCACGAAGCGTCGATCGCCACCTGGGATCGATCGCCGTTCGACGGGTTGAGGGTGAAGGCCACCCCCGACGCGATCGGATCAACCATCTTCTGCACGCCGACCGACATCCCGATCCCCCGGTGGAGGTACCCCATCTGGTGGCGGTAGGCGATGGCGCGGTCGGTGAACAGCGACGACCAGCATCGCCGCGTGTGCTCGATCACCGACTGCAACCCGCAAATCCACAAGTACGTGTCCTGTTGCCCGGCGAAACTGGCGTCGGGGAGGTCCTCCGCGGTGGCCGACGATCGCACCGCCACGGGCAGGTCCACGACATCGCAATGCGAACACAAGTCCTCATAGGCGCTGCTCAGTGCGTCGACCACTTCCGCCGGCACGGGCACACTCTCGATGCGGCCGCGAATCCGGTTCGCCACCTCCGCGTTCTGCGCAAGATCATCGTGGTCGAGTTGTCGGAGCATGCCGTTGACGTCGTCGACGAGATCTTGGTGGCTCCAGATGATGCGGTAGGCCTCTGTAGTCAGCGCGAAACCGGGCGGCACCGGCATCCCGGCGCCCATCATCTCGCCGAGGCTGGCGTTCTTGGCGCCCACCAGCGGCTTCTGCTCGGACTCATAGCGGTCGTACCACACAATGAACTCGGTCATGGACTCGCTCACCAGCCTCGCGGTGAAGGAGCGGACGGTCGGCAGTGCCTCGGCCCAGTCGATGATCGGACAGGCCTCACACATCGCATGGGGAGCGCTTCGATATCGATTCGGGTGCTATCGACGGCCCGCCCCCTGAGCCTGGCGACGCGGCGTCGCGGAAGCCGGTCCAGTCGTCGTGGACCGACCACTGCGGAAGCTGATCGACGTCGGGCACCTTCACCTCCTGCACACGATTGCGGTAGGCGACCGTCGCGTCACGCCCGCCCGCCGTCCACGATGCGTCTTCGAGGAGCTTCACCCGGACATGTTCGGTGTTGTAGGGCTCACCGGGGTCGTAGCCGAGCGCCGACACGGCGAAGGCTCGAATGCACCCCGAGTGCGAGCTGATGGCCAGGCGGGCGCCGGGGAACTCCGCGGACAGGCGATTGATGCCGGCCCAGAACCGCCGCACCGTCATCGACGGGGGCTCGAAATGGACTAGCGGGATCGTCAACCAGTGCTGGATCGGGTCGCCCCCGCCCTGTTGGGTTCGCCAGAACCGGTCCATCTCCACCAGCCAAAGCGGCCGATCCCCCGCTGCCGTGCGCTCATGGCCCTCGAGCAGAGCGCTGTACTGGCGGAACGCCGCGGTCACGTCCTTCAAACCGTCGGGAGCGACGAACTGGAAGTTGCGGAACTCGGCGGCGGGCTCGGGCTCGACGACGGTGATGGCCTTCTCGTACTGTGCGATCCCGTCAACGAGACCGCGGTGAATCTGTTGCGCCGTCTCTGCGGCCCGGTTGGTTGCCGCATGCCGGAACACGATGGTCTCACCGGACTTGATCCGCCGGGCCAGCGTCCGCCCGTAGGTGTGGGCCTGCCACACGCCCGCCGGCGTGAGCCCGGAGTCCGTCGAGTAGCCCTGGGTCTCGCCGTGGCGGATGAGGTACACGTCGTTGAGGACCCGCCGGACGGCCGACGGCGGCGCGACGACCTCCTTGTTGCGGTTGTCCTCGGTCAGCGCCTGTTGCGTGGCGAGGTCGGCGCGTTGCCAGAGAGGGGCTTCTGCTTGCAGCGGTGCGCCGCGATCTCGGAACCGCTTCAGGTAGATCGGCAAGCTCGAGGAGGAACCGCTCTCGTCGACCGTGTTGTCGAGCGGCGGCCGCCGGTGACGCTCGCGGAACCGGGCCAGATACAGCGGAGCGTCGAAGCGGTCGCTGCGCTCGGGTGGCCGGCTGCCGTTGTCGGTCATGCTCGGCCTCGGCTCCGATCCGGGCCGGTGCGCCGGCCCGTGCGGGCGCCGTGTCGGCTCATGAGTGCACCGACATGAATCTCTGATCGACCTGTCCCCGGTACGAGAAGATCGCTCTTCCCATTTCCGCCTCGGTCCAGGTGGTGGGCTCGTCGTCGGGGTCGAACTGGTAGCCGCCGGTGAACACCTCATTGCGGTTTCCGGCCGGGTCGAAGAAGTACAGGCCGCAGCCCCGGGTGGCGCCGTGCCGGGTGGGGCCGGCGTCGATCGGCACGCCGTGGTAGGTGCAGACATCGGCGGCGGTGCGCAAGTCGTGCCACTCGTCGACCCAGTAGGCGAGGTGATGGAAGCCGCCGTCAGGCCCGGTCAGGAACGCCACATCGTGAGCGGTGTGGCTGCGCTCGAGGAAGGTGGCCAGCTGGTGCCCGTCGTCGGCCAGGATCTGCTCGGTCAAGCGAAACTCCAAGACCTCCTGGAAGAACCGCGTGGCCCCGTCGACGTCTTCGCAGAGCAGAAAGATGTGGTCCACCCGAGGCGGATGGATGCCGACGAGATGGTCCGGGGCGGGAGGCGGGTTGATCACCGGGAGGCCGTTGCCGACCTGTGCCATCCCGCATTCGAGGTCGACGATGTGCCCGCTCGGCGCGAGGAATCGCGCCGTAGCGCCGGATCCCTCGGCCAACTCGCCGGGCTCGAACCACTCCACCGCGAGCCCAGCCGCCACAATGCGCTCGGCAAGCCGGTCGAGCTCGGCTGAAGCAACCACCTTGAACGCCAGGTTGTCGAGCCCGTAGGTGGGCGCCTTGCGGAGGATGAGCGAATGATGCTGGTGCTCGTCCCAGCCCTTCAGGTACGCCCGCTCGGACTCTTGGCCGGTGACGACCAGCCCTACGACCTCTGCGTAGTAGGCGAGTGCCAGTTCAAGATCGGGGACGCGCACCGTTGCGTGCGAGAGCCGCAGGATCCCCGGCGACGTCATGTGTGCACCGTTGCGAAGCGCTCGTTGAGCACGCCCTCGTAGTAGAAGACGGCACGCCCGGCTCGGTCGTCGGTCCAGGTGATCGTCGGGAAGTCCGGATCGGGCCGGTAGCCGCCCGAGAACACCTCGTTGCGGGTGCCCATCGGATCGAAGAAGTAGATCGTGCTGCCGCGGGTGAGGCCGTGGCGGGTGGGTCCGACATCGATCGTCACGCGGTGGTACGCCAGGAGGTCGGCGGCCCGGCGGACATGGTCCCAATCGTCAAGCCAGAACGCGAAGTGGTGGAGCGCTCCGTTGGGACCGCTCACGAACGCTATGTCGTGGGGCTTCGCCGAGCGCTCCAAGAAGGCGATGGTCTGATGCCCGCCGCCGTCGAGGAGTTGCTCGGTGAGCCGGAAGTCGAGCACATCCTCGAAGAAGCGGGCCGCCTCTGCCACTTCTTCAGCGTGAACCAGCAGGTGGTCGATGCGCGGCGGTGCGATCCCTCGCAGGTCGGCCACGATTGGCGGCGGATTCAGCCGCGGCAGCCGCGAGCCGAACTTCTCGACGTCATAGACCAGCTCCATCTCGTGGCCGGACGGAACTTCGAAGCGGACCGACTCGCCCTGCCCGACCTCCTCACCGCGGCTGACGCGCCGCACCGGCGAGCCGGCTCGCTCGATGCGGGTCTCGAAGGCATCGAGATCGCCGGGATGATCGACCTTGAAGGCGAAGCGGTCGATGCCCACCCGCGTGTCGTGACGAATGGCCAGGCAGTGATGGTCCCGCTCGTCCCAAGCCTTGAAGAAGACCCGCTCGCCGGCCTCGTCGGCGACTCGTCCGCTGACGTCGAGGCCTATCACCTCGGTGTAGTACGCAGTGGCCAGCTCAAGGTCCGGTGCCGTGATGTCGACGTGGCTCAGCCGCAGAACCCCCACGCCAGCGACGGTAGCGGCGGCCGTTGCGGCAGGGCCAGCAACATCCCGTATAGCGGGACAGAACTAGGCTTCGACCATGTCCAGCAACCGCCTGAGGACTGTGGCCAGCGCCGCCACAGTGCTCAAGACATTCACGGCGGCCCGGCCCGACTGGGGGGTCTCCGATCTAGCGGCGCATCTGGGCAAGTCCACTTCGTCGGTGCATCGCATCCTCAGCACGCTCGCCGACGAGAAGCTGCTCGAGCAGGATCCCGAAACGGGGCGCTACAAGCTGGGGCTGGCGCTCTTCGACCTCGCGGCGGCGGTGCCGTCGCAACGCACGCTGCAGGAGGCGGTGCTGCTCCCGATGACCGACCTGCGGAACACAACCCGCGAGACCGTCCAAGTCGGCGTGCTCGACGGTCGCCATGTGGTGTATGTCGAGCGTCTGGACAGTCCCCACAGCCTCCGATTCTTCAGTGCGTTCGGCCGCCGCGCCGACGCCCACTGCACTTCGACGGGCAAGGCGCTGCTGGCCTACACCCCGACCTCGCGCCTCGACCGGCTGCTCAAGGGCTGGGATCTGCCCCAGCACACCGAGCACACGATCATCGGTCACAGCGCGTTGAGAGCTGAACTGAAACGCATACGTCGGAGGGGATTCGCAACCAACCGCCACGAGTCGGCAGTCGGAGTGGTCTCCATCGCCGCCCCGATCCGGGACCAGAGGCGGACGACCGTGGCCGCCATCAGCGTGGCCGGTCCAGCCGAGCGGTTCGACGAACACCAAGACTCGATCGCCCAGGCGGTGACGCACGCCGCCCTCGCAGCCTCGCGCCGCCTCGGATTCACGGTCGCCGGCTGACAAGTTGTCCCGTACTGCGGGATGCGATGTGCCCAAGACGCACGGGATCGGCAATAGTGTCCCTGCCGCAGTCAGCGATTCGCGCCTGCGCCACGTAGCCCACGGCCCGCGGGTGAACGCCACGAACCAATGACTCACCGCAGCTACGACATCCTCCTGCTCGACTTCGGCGGCGTGTGCCTCCTCAATCCGGTGGAGCTGCACCATGTCACCGAGGACCGGCTCGGACTCCCGCCGGGAACGCTGAGGTGGATGGGGCCGGTAGACCCCGCCACCGATCCAGACTGGCAGGCCATGGCCGCCGGCAACGGCCTGACCGAACGCGAGTACTGGGAAAAGCGCGCCGCCGAGATCGGGGAGTTGGCGGGAGTCGAGTTGACGCTGAGGGCCTATATGCGGCTGATGTTCGATCCGCCGCGCTCCGAGCTCATTCGACCGGAGGCATCAGCCGTTGCCGGCCGAGCCAGGGCCGCAGGCCTCGGAGTCTCGGTCCTGTCAAACGACCTGCGCACCTTCCATGGCCGTGAGTGGGAGCGGGGCGTCGAGTTCCTCCAAGACGTCGACCACATCATCGACTGCTCCGACACGAACATCTTCAAGCCCGATCCGAGGGCCTACGAGCGGGCTATCGAGATCGTCGGGGCCTCGCCTGACCGGGTGCTGTTCATTGACGACCAGCAACAGAACGTTGCGGGCGCCATCGGGGCCGGGCTCGCCGGCCGGTGGTTCGATATCGCCAACGCGGCACAGGCCTGGCGCGACATCGCGGCCACCCTCGAACTCGAATGAGCCGCCAAGGTGCCTCGCCACCATGGAGAGGAAACAATGATCGACAGCGACACGGTTGACGCAATCGCCCACGAGCTGCGCCAAGCCGAACTCGACCGCAGCTGGTGCGCGCTGCCATCGGAGAGGATCAGCGGCCTGACCTGGGCTGACGCCCGAGCGATCGCTCGACGGCGAGACGCCCTGCGCCTCGATGACGGCGACACGCTCATCGGGTACAAGCTCGGGTGGACGTCGCAAGCGATGCGGGAGGCCCTCAACATCGACCGCCCGAACTGGGGGACCCTGTGGAGGTCGCAGCTGCTCGACGGACAGCTCGACCTCGGCGAACTGCGCCACCCGAAGGCCGAACCCGAGATCGTCTTCATTGCTGCCGAGCCGATCGACAGTCCCTCAGTCACCGCCGACGACATCGGCTCGCTGGCCGAGGGCTGGGCGCTGGGCATCGAGGTCGTGGATCCGCGCTGGGCGTCGTACGACTTCACCTGGCTCGACAACACCGCAGACAACTCATCGGCAGGCAGAGTCGTCATCTCCGGCGCGGCCGTCGACGATCCGCCAGACCAGCAAGACCTTGTGGACGCGGCCATCGAGTTCTCCGACGGGACCACTACGAGGCACGGCCGCGGGAGCGCGGCGATGGGTTCGCCCGCCGAAGCGGTGGCCTGGCTCGCGCGGTCGCTCGCGGAGGAGGGTGAGCGCATCGAGAAGGGCCATCGGGTGTTCACGGGCGGATTGACCGCCCCGTTCGATGTCGCGGCCGGAGGCCTCTACACGGCCCGATCCTCGAGACTGGGCAAGGCTCAGCTGTCGGTGCGCGGCAGGTGATGTGCCGGCGGCCGCGTCATCATGGTCCCATGACTCGCTTGGCGATCTCGCTCCAGCAGTCCGCGGCGCGAGCGACATCGAACAGCAGCGCCTCCATGCCGGCGGCGCGAGCCCCCGCGACGTTTGCGGGCTCATCATCGACGAACAAGACCTGATCGGCCGAGCTGTCGGTCACCATGAGTGCCCGTTGGTAGGCACGGCGGTCCGGCTTGAGCACACCGTTGTCGGAGCAGGCGATGATGTGGTCGACCTCGGCTAGGAGCGGCACTGATGTCGCCCAGGACCGGTCGATCTCGTTGCTGAGGATGGCGACGCAGATCCCAGCCGCCCGGGCCCGGGCCACAACCGGGCGACACTCGGGTCTTGTGGCATCGTGCTCGGCAACCAGAGGCGAACAGCCATCGGTGTCTTGCCCGGCCACGGCCTCTCTGAGGCTCAGGGTGCACACGCCGCCGTAGTCCAACAGCAGCACGCCGATGTCGCCCCGAGCGTTGGACCCCCGACTCACAGGCACGCGACCGTACCAATAGGCCGGCGAGTGAGCCCCATTTGAGTTCCGGGCAGATTCCTGCGCGATTTACAGGCTGTTACCTGCGCGATTTCCGGGCGGCTTCCTATCCGGTTTTCGGACAGCCGTTGCTCGACGGCGAACCTTGCGGGGAAGGGGGCGGGTTAGCCTTGGCCGCCGGAGGCTTCCTTTACTGAGGCTTTGCCGGCCGATATCCACGGCATCATGGCCCTCAGCTCTTGGCCCACTGCCTCGATGGGGTGATCGTGGCCGGCGGCCTCCAGGCGCAGGAAGTTGGCCCGGCCGCCCCGGCTCTCGGCCACCCACTCCTTGGCAAACGAGCCGTCCTGCACCTCGGTCAGGATCTGGCGCATCTCGGCTCGCACCGCGTCGTTCACGATGCGCGGCCCCCTTGTCAGGTCGCCGTACTCGGCGGTGTCCGACACCGAGTAGCGCATCCCCGAGATGCCCTCCTCGTACATGAGGTCCACGATCAGCTTCAGCTCGTGGAGGCACTCGAAGTAGCAAATCTCGGGCTGGTAGCCGGCATCGACCAGCGTCTCGAAGGCAGCCTGCACCAGCGCGGTGGTGCCCCCGCACAGCACGGACTGCTCGCCGAAGAGGTCGGTCTCGGTCTCCTCGGTGAAGGTGGTCTCGATCACTCCGGCCCGGGCTCCGCCGATGGCGTCGGCGTAGGCGAGGGCCAGCGGCAGCGCCGAGCCCGACGCGTCCTGCTCGATGGCCACCAGGCACGGCACCCCGCCGCCCTCCACGTAGGTGCGCCGCACCAGATGGCCGGGGCCCTTGGGGGCCACCATGCACACGTCCACCGAGTCGGGCGGCTCGATCAGCCCGTAGCGGATGTTGAAGCCGTGGGCGAAGAAGATCGCCTCCCCCGGCTGCAGGTTCGGGGCGACATGCTCGGTGTAGATGGCGCCCATCTCGGTGTCGGGCATGAGCATCATGACCAGATCGGCCTCGGCGGTCGCTTCGGCGATGGACCGGACCTCGAGCCCGGCCTCCTGGGCCTTGGCGGCCGACGACGAGCCGTCGCGCAGGCCGACGCGCACGTCGACCCCCGACTCTTTGAGGTTGAGCGCGTGGGAGTGGCCCTGCGAGCCGTAGCCCAGCACGGCCACCCTCCGGCCGGCGATGGCCGACCGATCGACATCGGATTCGTAATAGATGTTGACCACAGGAACCTCTCTTGTTGCGGGGTTGGATTGCGAATTTTGGGTCGGAGGTTGGGGGTGCGGACTTGCGGGTTGGGGGTGCGAATCGCGGGACGGGATCTCAGAGGCCCAGCAGGCGCAGGGCCACCCGGCCGGTGCGCTGGAGCTGCACGATCCCGAAGGCTCGCAGACGCTCCTCGAACTCGTCGAGCCTGTTGGGTCGGGCCGCCAGCGACAGCATCATCTGCGACTGGTCGGCGTCGAGCACGTAGGCCCGGAAGTCGTCGATCATCTCCAGCAGCTCGTGGCGGCGCTCGCCTGAGTCCACCGCCACCGTCACCAGCATCAGCTCGCGCTCCACCGACTCGGTGGGGCTCAGCTCGCTGATCTCCACCACGTTGATGAGCTTGTCGAGCTGCTTGACTACCTGCTCCAGCGACGCCGAGGCCACGTCCACGGTGAAGGTGATGCGGCTGAAGCGCTCGTTGGCGGTGGGGGCCACGGCCAACGACTCGATGTTGAAGCCCCGCCGGGCGAACAGCCCCGCCACCCGGGCCAGAACGCCCGGCTTGTTCTCCACCGTGGTGACGATGGTGTGGAACCGGTGGGCCTGATCGGCGCCAGCGCTCATCGCGGCGAGGGGTCGGGCGCGCCAGGATGGCTCATCGCGGCGGCGGAGTCGTGCACGACGAGAAGGCTCATCGCTGCGACGGGTCTACGACGATGTCGGAGTTGGACTGGCCTGCGGGGACCATCGGATAGACGTTCTCCTCCGCCGCGCTGCGGAACTCCAGCACCACGGGACGGTCGTCGATCTCGTTGGCCTTGGCGATGGCCGGGGCCACCTCCTCGGGGGCCTCCACCCGCATGGCGACGCAGCCCATGGCCTCGGCCCACTTCACGTAGTCGGGAACCTCGTGGGAAAGGTACACCTCGCTGTAGCGCTCCTCGTAGAACATCTCCTGCCACTGGCGCACCATCCCCAGATATGCGTTGTTGAACAGGGCGACCTTGATGGGGATGCGCTCGGTCGAGGCGGTGACCAGCTCCTGGGCGGTCATCTGGAAGCAGCCGTCGCCGTCGACGGCCCACACCATCCGGTCGGGCATCCCGACCTTGGCCCCGATGGCGGCGGGCACCGAGAAGCCCATGGTTCCCAGGCCGCCAGAGTTGATCCAGGTGTAGGGATGGTCGAAGCGCCAGTATTGGCTGGCCCACATCTGGTGCTGGCCCACCCCCGAGGTGACGATGGTGTCTTCGGGGGTCGAGTCGCGCAGCACCTCCAGCACGTACTGGGGCTTGAGCAGCTCGCCCGGCTCGGACTGCTCGTAGACGAGCGGGTAGCGCTCCTGCCAGCCGCTGATCTGCGAGCGCCACTGTTGGCGGTCGGCCTGGGCGCCGCGGCCCCCGCGGGCTTGCACCGCCTCGACCAGGTCGCCGATCACCAGCTTGCAGTCGCCCCGGATGGCCACGTCGGGGGTACGGACCTTGCCCAGCTCGGCCGCATCGATGTCGACGTGGATCACCTTGGCGTCGGGGGCGAAGCCGTCGAGGCGCCCGGTCACCCGGTCGTCGAAGCGGGCCCCCAGCGCGATCAGCAGGTCCGAGCCCTGCATGGCGGTGACCGCGGTGTAGTTGCCATGCATGCCCGGCATGCCCAGACACAGCTCGTGACTGTCGGGGAAGCAGCCCCGAGCCATCAGCGTGGTGACCACCGGAACGTCGATCAGCTCGGCCAGAGCGATCAGCTCGGCCGCGGCCCGGGCCTTGAGGATCCCGCCCCCGGCGTAGATCACGGGCCGCTCGGCGACGCAGATCATCTCGGCCGCGGCCCGCACCAGTTCGGGATCGCCGGCGGTGGCGGGGCGGTAGCCGGGCAGCTCCATGATGTCGTCGGTGGGCTCGTACCAGGTCATGGCCGAGCGGGGGTTGTTGGGATCGACGATGTCTTTGGGGATGTCGACCAGCACCGGGCCCGGCCGGCCGGTGGTGGCGATGTGGAAGGCCTCGTGGACGATGCGGGGGATGTCCTGGGCCTCGGTCACCAGGAAGTTGTGCTTGGTGACCGACAGGGTTATGCCGGTGGTGTCGCACTCCTGGAAGGCGTCGGTGCCGATGGCGGCGTAGGGCACCTGGCCGGTGATGCACACCACCGGAACCGAGTCCATGTAGGCGTCGCACAGCGCGGTCACGGCGTTGGTGGCCCCCGGACCGGAGGTGATCATCATCACGCCGGGGCGCCCGGTGGCGTGGGCGTAGCCCTCGGCCATGTGGCCCGCGCCCTGCTCGTGGCGCACCAGGATGTGGCGGATCGGCGACTCGATGATCGGGTCGTACACGGGCAGGATGGCCCCGCCGGGCAGCCCGAACACCACGTCGGCGCCCTCGCATTCGAGGGTCTTGACGAGGGCCTGTCCGCCGTTCATGTCCATGGTGGCCTCCGGGACGGTGGATGATGGTGCGGGCCGCACGCGAAACGACCTCCCTGGGGGGAGGTCTGCGCACGATCGGTTGGGGCGGCGAGCGCGCGCTGTCAGGCCAGTACTTCCACGAGCATGACAGCGTCGTTCACGGCGCCAAGTATGGCCGCGGATTCAACGGGAGGCAACCAAGAGGCCGAGCGCGCCTCATAGCCTCGCGCCGTGTCCTTGAGGCTGCGCTGGACCAGTGACGACACCGAGATCTGGCGGCTGGCGTGGCCGGCGCTGGGGGCGCTGGTAGCCGAGCCGCTGTATGTGCTGGCCGACACCGCCATCGTGGGCCGCCTCGGCACCCCCCAACTCGGCGGCCTGGCGGTGGCCTCGTCGATCCTGCTGAGCGCTCACGCCATGTTCATCTTCCTCGCCTACGGGACGACGGCCGCGGTGGCCCGGCTGCTGGGAGCGGGGCAGCACCGGCGGGCGGCCCACCAGGCGGTGCAGAGCATCTGGCTGGCGCTGGCCGCCGGGGCCGTGCTGGCGGTGGTGGGGTTCGCTCTGGCGCCGACGCTGGTTGGCGCCCTCGGGGGCGACGACCCGGCCGTGCTCCACAACGCCCTCGTGTACCTGCGCATCTCGCTGTTGGGCCTGCCGGCCATGCTGGTGATGCTGGCCGGGGTGGGCTACCTGCGGGGCGTGCAGGACACCAAACGGCCCTTCGCGGTGGCGCTGGGCTCAGCGGTGGGCAACTTCCTGCTCGAGGTGGTGCTGGTGTACGGGTTCGACCGGGGCATCGGCGCCTCGGCACTGTCGACGGTGATCGCGCAGACCGCGGCGGCGGCCACCTTCGTCTGGTGGATCCGCGGTGCGGTGGCCCGCCACGGCGTGGGCCTGCGACCCGATCCGGCGGTGATCCGGCGGTTGGCGATCGCCGGCTGGGATCTGTTGATCCGGACCTCGGCGCTGCGGGCCAGCCTGACCGTCACGGTGGCGATGGCGGCCCGGATCGGCACCGACGATCTGGCCGCGCACCAGATCGTGTTCGAGGTGTGGACGGTGCTGGCCCTGCTGCTCGACGCGGTGGCCATCGCGGGGCAGGCCCTGATCGGGCTGGCCCTCGGCGCGGGCCAAGCCGACCGGGCCCGAGCGCTGGGGCGGCGCATGATCGGCTGGGGCGCGGCAGCGGGGGTGATGACCGGCACGGCGGTGCTGGCGCTGGTTCCGGTGCTGCCCCGGGTGTTCACCTCCGACGCGGCGGTGGTGGCGCTGGCCGGCTTCCTGCTGTTGCACGTCGGCTTCGCGCAGCCCGCGGCGGGGGTGGTGTTCGCCCTCGACGGAGTGCTCATCGGCGCCGGCGACCTGCGCTTCCTGGCGGTGTCGATGGTCGGCGCGGGCGCGGTGCTGGCGGGCGGAGGGCTGCTGGTCGTGGCCGCCGGCGCCGGCATCGGCTGGCTGTGGGCCGCGCTGCACGCCTGGATGGCGACCCGCCTAGTGCTGATGCTGTGGCGCTTCTCCGGCCCAGCCTGGCAAGTAACCGGCGCCGACCGCTAGAAGCTGCGCACGAGAACCTGCCCCAAGTATCCGACAATCTGTACAAGAACTACCCCGACAATCTGTACAAGAACCCCCCTGTGAAATTGTGCGCCCACACCCGCAGAGACGCCCGACACATCGACTGGCTGCGCGACCAGCTGCCGCCCGAGAGGTTCGCGGGCGGAGTCGTGTTCCACACCGGGCCGCGCCGCTACGGCCTGGGCCCAGACATCGAAGCCGTCCCCATAGCAGCCCTATGGGGCCGCAACTAGGTACCGCCGTCATCAGCGGTGGACGCAGCTATAGTCCATGGGGTCTATGTCGTGCCTCTACCGTCTCGTGATCTGCGCCGTCGGGCTGGTGTGTGTGTGTGTGGCTTGCGGATCCGCACCGGCTCCCGATAACGCGCAAGGTGACTGGAGCGAGCAAGACTTGAATCTTCATTTTCCGGATGTGAACGATCCGCTGGATCAATGCCATACGCTGGCGATGAATGTTCACTTGAGCACCGTGGACGTAGTGGCACTCGTCGAGGCCCACGATCAGGCGCTTCTCACTGGAGACGCTCAGGCGATTCAGGCGAGTTACGACGCTCTCATGGCGGTCTGGAGCGATGTGATCGACACCGGCGACACGTACCGGCGCGTCTGCTCCTCAGGTGACGCGATAACGGACCTGAGCGACCTCGCCAGTCGAGGACTGGCCGAGCAATACGCAAACTGCCCACAGGACCTGGCGCCCTTGGGTATCGACTGCTGAACTTTGGTGTGCGTCCCAGACGACCTAGGCCCGGCACAGAAGCCGTCCCATGGCAGCCCTATGGGGCCGAAAAGAGACGCTACTAACGAGAGGCCCCGCTCTGTCTGCAAGGGGCGCGGCAAGGGCTTGCGGGATCAGCGATTCGTTCAGGCCCATAGCACTGAGAGCGGTGCCGACCAGATTCGGCCCCGATGTGCATCATCGAGGGGACGGGGCCTGCGGCGGCCCGTGTGGAGCAGTACACCGCCGGCGAAGCTCTCACCGAGCAGTTCTCGCAGCCAGAAGAGGTGGCGGGCCTCGCTGCGCCCGCCATGCACACCCGCCTTGACCTCCACCGCCACGACACCTTTGACTCCTCCGTCGAGCACGAAGTCGACCTCACGGTCGTTGCGACGCAGATGCGCGAGCCGGTACCCGGCCTCTGATGCCGAAGCCTGGACTCGCAGCTGCGCCGCGACGAATGTCTCCAGCAGCCGGCCCCGCAAGTCAGCGCTGGTGCAGATGACAGCTGCGTCTGTGTTCCAGGCAGCAGCCAACAGTCCGGCGTCAACCAGCAAACGCTTGGGAGCGCGCCGCAGATGGCTGATCCTGTTGGTGTGATACGACGGGGCGTCGGCCACCAGATAGGTGCGCGACAACAGGGTCAGGTACGCATCAGCGGTGTTGCGAGAGATGCCGACCTCGTCGCAGAGCCGCTGCAGCGGCACCACGCCGGCCGAATGGAAGGCATAGCAGGCGAAGAACTCGGCCAGCCTTGAACGGTCATGGCGCCCGACCAGGCCGTCGACGTTGATCGTGCCGTCGATGCGGCTGCGCAGCCGCGCTCTGCGCGCCTCCGGGTCCTCCTCGTCCATCGTGGCGGGATACCCGCTCTGCAGGGCCAGATCGACGTAATCGTTGACAGAAAGGTCAGTCTCGTCGGTCTCCAAGTCGAGGCTCTCGAACAGTCGCCGAGCAAGCGGCACCGATGAAGTACCGCGCCGTTCGGCGACGCTGAACGGGAACATGTCGATGACTTCGCTGCGTCCCGTGAGCGGCATCTGCTCACGGTTGGCGCCGCGCACCGACCCGGTGATGATGAACTGGCCCGGCAGCGCCGAAGAGTCGACATGAGCCTTCACTGCCCAGAGCACCTCGGGTGCCTCCTGCCATTCGTCGATTAGCAGAGGCGCAGGCTGGCCGAGCAGCACCGAGCCCGGATCCTCGCGGACGGCTGCAGCGGTGTGGGGATCCTGCATCGCCAGCACCGCGCCCGCCTGCTGCAGAGCGGTGGTGGTCTTGCCCACACCGCGGGGCCCGCGCAACTCGACCGCGGCGGAACGCGACAATGCCCGCTGCAGCTGCACGTCGGTCAGCCTTGAGATGTAGGGCTCGCTGCCCCCCGGCGCCGCCGAAGTGAGCGCGGGCAGCGCGCTCTGCAACCTCACCGCGCGATCACCCGCGGTCACTCGAGTTCCTTCGCAGGCACAGTCCCCCATTGTCGATCCTCTGGTCAGCCCGATAACCGCTCAAGTCACATGCTACAGCTTGAGCATTCTGAAGACTCTTACTTGATCATTTTGAAGGCTCTTGTTGGCGTGTTCTGAAGGCTCTTGCTTGAATATTTTGGAGGCTCGGCCTTGCTGGTGCTCGCCAGAGGTGTCAGCGGGTGTACACGAGCGGGGAGGGGCGCTCAGCTATCTGCGCGCCCTCTTAGGAGGCGGTTGATGGCGGCGCCGTCGGCTTGGCCTTTGGTGGCTCGCATGACCTGGCCGGTTAGGAAGCCGGCCAGCTTCTTGCGCTCGGTTTCGTCGCCGGCGCGGTAGCGGTCCCAGGCGTCGGGGTTGTCGGCGATGACTTCCCCCACGACTGCGGCCAGGTCGTCGCCGGCCATGGCCTCGAAGCCCCGGCGCCGGGCGATCTCGTCGGGGGCGCCGCCCGCTTCGGCCATCTCGGCCAGCACCTGTTTGGCCTGGGTGGCGGTGAGCTGTCCCGCCGTCTCCATGGCGACCAGGGCGGCGAGGCTGTCGGGGGTGACCCGCGACCAATTGTCGGTGGCCAGGTCGTTCACCACCCGGGTGGAGGTCACCGCCGGGTCGGCCCCAGCGTCGATGGCGGCCCGCACCAGCCGGTCCTGGTTGCGCTCCACCAGCACGGCGGCATCGGCGACCCCGACTCCGCCCACGGCGATGAGTTCGGCCCGACGGGCGGCGGGCAGCGGTGGCAGCGCGGCGTCGATGGCTGCGATCGTCTCGGCCGCCGGCACCAGCGGCACCAGGTCGGGATCCTGGAAGTAGCGGTAGTCGTCGGCGTCCTCCTTGGAACGGCCCGGCGTGGTGCGCCCCCGCGCCTCGTCCCAGTGGCGGGTCTCCTGGCGGGGCGCCTCGCCCCCGGTCCACAGCTCCACATGACGCTGGGCCTCGTAGACGATGGCCCGGCCGAGGGACCGCAGCGAGCTCAGATTCTTGACCTCACAGCGAGTGCGGAGCTCGTCGGCGCCGGCGGGGCGCACCGACACGTTGGCATCCACCCGCATCGAGCCCTCCTCCATCCGGGCATCGGACACGCCGACGGCCAGCAGCACGGCCCGCAGCTCGCGCACATACGACCGGGCCTGCTCGGCGGTGCGGATTTCGGGGCGGCTGACGATCTCCACCAGCGGAACCCCGGCCCGGTTGTAGTCGACCAGCGCATAGTCGGCGTCGTGGATGCGCCCGCCGCCGCCGATGTGGGTGGTCTTGCCGGTGTCCTCCTCGATGTGGGCCCGCTCGATGCCGACGACGTGGCCGTCAACCAGCTCGAGGCGGCCGTCGATGCTGGTGGGCTGGTCGTACTGGGAGATCTGGTAGTCCTTGGGCATGTCGGGGTAGAAGTAGTTCTTGCGGGCGAACACCGCCCCCCGCACCTCGCATCCCAGCGCCCGGCCCAGGCGCATGGCGAAGCTCACCGCGGTGGCGTTGGCCACCGGCAGCGAGCCCGGCAGGCCCAGACACACCGGGCACACGTTGGTGTTGGGCTCATCGCCGAAGCGGTTGGCGCAGCCGCAGAACAGCTTGGTGGCCGTGCTCAGCTCCACATGGACCTCCAAGCCCACCACCAGCTCCCAGCCCTCAGCCAGCGCCGGCTCCCGGACCATCGCAGCCCCGCTCATGGGGCACCTCCGCCGGCGGCTGTCGTGCCACCCTGGGAGTGCTGCCGACGGCCTGCGGCAGCCGGGCTCATGAGGCACCTCCGCCAGATGGCGCGGCCTGCTCCAGCACAGCCGCGGCCCGCAGCAGCATCGGCTCCGACAGGGCCGGACCCATTAGCTGCACCCCCACCGGGAGGCCGTCGTCGCCAGTGCCGAACGGCACCGACACCGCCGGATGGCCGGTCAGGTTCGACGGGATGGTGCACACGTCGTTCAGGTACATCAGCAGCGGGTCGGCGGTCTTGGCCCCGAGCTCGAACGCGGTGGTCGGCGCGGTCGGGCCCAACAAGACGTCGACATCGGCGTAGGCCGCGGCGAACTCCCGCAGCATCAGCGTGCGCACCCGCAGCGCCTTGCCGTAGAAGGCGTCGTAGTAGCCCGCCGACAGCGCGTAGGTGCCCAGCATGATCCGGCGCTTGACCTCGGCTCCGAAACCGGCGGTGCGGGTGTTGACGTTCATCTCGGCGGCGTTGGCCGCATCAACCCGCAGCCCGTAGCGCACACCGTCGTAGCGGGCCAGATTGCTGGACGCCTCGGCCGGCGCGATCAGGTAGTAGGCCGACAGGCCCAGCACCGCCGACGGCGCCGACACCACCGAGATCGAGGCGCCCGCGGCCTCCAGGGCGGCCGCGGCGGCGTCGACTCTGGCGATGACATCGGTCGCCACGCCCTCCACTGCCGACCCGGCCGCACCCTCCACCCTTGCGCTGCCGGCGCACAGCTCGGCCAGCACCCCCACCCGCAGGCCGTCCACGCCCCGCTCCAGACCGGCGACGACCGGCTCGCGGGGGCTGTCGATCGAGGTGGAGTCGAGGGGGTCGTGGCCTGAGATGGCCTCGTAGCAGGCCGCGGCGTCGGCGACGGTGGCCGCGATGGGGCCGATCTGGTCGAGCGACGAGGCGAAGGCCACCAGCCCGTAGCGCGACACTCGGCCGTAGGTGGGCTTGAGGCCGACCACACCGCACAGCGCGGCGGGCTGGCGGATCGATCCGCCGGTGTCGGACCCCAGCGCCAGGGGCGCGAATCGGGCCGCCACCGCCGCGGCCGAGCCGCCGCTGGAGCCTCCCGGCACCCGGCTGATGTCGTGGGGATTGCGGGTGGGGCCGAAGGCGGAGTTCTCGGTGGAGGAGCCCATGGCGAACTCGTCGAGGTTGGTCTTGCCCACCACGACCGCGCCGGCGGCGCGAAGCCGCTGCACCACGGTGGCGTCGTAGGGCGGATGCCAGCCCTCGAGCATCCGCGACGAGCAGGTGGTGGGAACGCCCCGGGTGCAGAGGTTGTCCTTGAGCGCCACGGGCACGCCGGCCAGCGGCCCGACCGGCTCGCCCCGAGCCAGCGCCGAGTCGATCCTGGCGGCATCGGCGCGGGCTTCGGCGGCCAGCACCAGGTTGAAAGCGCCGATCTCGCCGTCTCGTTCGGCGATGCGATCCAGATGCTCCTCCACGACGGCCGCGGCGCGGCGCTCTCCAGACTGGACCGCAGCCGCCAGCGCAAGGGCGGTCACGGAGCCGTCCTGGCCTGCCCGACGGCTCACGGCGCCTCGCCCAGGATGGGCGGCACCCGGAACTGGCCGCGGTCGACCGACGGCGCCTGGGCCAGCACCTCGTCGCGCTCCAGCGACGGCCGCACCTCATCGTCGCGCATCACGTTGACGAGCGGGTGGGGATGCGACGTCGGCTCGATGTCGGTCACGTCGAACGCCTCGACATCGGCGGCGTGGTCGAGCACCGCCGAGAGCTGCGCAGCCAACTCGTCCAGTTCCTCATCGCTGAAGCGCAGCCGGGCCAGCCGGGCCACATGGGCCGCCTCTGCGCGGGTTATCCGGCCGGACACGTCGGAAGGATAGGCCGGTCGCTCTAGCAGCAAGCGCGGATTGACGGTGGGGTCTCGCGCCGCAGCGGGGTCTTTCCCGCTCTTGTTCGCTGCGCTCACGGGCCGCTCGGGCCACGGCCTCGCACGCTCGGCCTCAGGAGTCGGAGTCCTCGCTCTCGGGCTCGAGGTCCTCGGCTTCTTCGGCTGGGGGCTCAGGCTCGGGCGGCGGCGTTGGGCCCAGCGACACCAGCACTCGCACCGTGCTGTCTATCGGCACCGCCGCGCCGCTGGCCGGCCGGAAGCCGATCACGCTTCCCTCAGCCACATCGGCCGAGAACTCCAACACGACCCGCGGCGCCAGCCCGGCATCGTGCAGCGCGTCGGAGGCGTCCCCCGGTTCCAGGCTCTCGGGCACTGCGGGAACCGTCCGATCAGCCGGGCCGTCCGACACCAGCAGCTTGACCTGGCGGCCGGGCTCGAGCTCGTAGACGCCCTCAGCCACATCGAGGCCGACCACATTCCCAGACGGCACCACTTCGTCGTGGACCCGCTTCGTGCCGGCCGCGCCCAAACCGGCGGCGCCGAGCTCTGCGGTGGCATCGTTCACCGTCATCCCGAAGAGCCCGTCGAGATCGGCGAGCGGGACCAGCGGCTCGCCCAGCGAGACGAACACGTCCAGGGTTGCCCCGTCAGCCAGCGTGGCGCCGGCCGCGGGCTCGGTGCCGACGATCTCGCCCCGCTCGGTGCCCGCAGCGCGAACCAGGATCTCGTTGACCGCCCAACCCGCGTCGGCCGCGGCCGACACCGCCGCCACGCCGGTGTGGCCCGCGAGTTCGGGAACGGTGGGATCGGACTCGCCGAGCCACAGCCAGACCCCGCCCGCGGAGCCGCCCGCCACCAGCAGGACGGCCAGCGCCAGCCCCGGCCAGCGCCGGCGAAGCACATCGTCGTGGGGGATGGCCGAACGCTCCGACACGGTCGGGCCGACCTGCTCGAAGGCCTCGGTGCTGTCGGCTGGAGTCGGAGCCTCGTCGCTGGTCGGCGCCTTTCCCCCGGCCAGCGGAAGCGGGTCGGGGCGCGGCAGCAGCGACGCCACCCGCAGCAGTTCCGATGCCAGCTCGGAGGCGGTCAGCCGTCCGATGGGGTCGGCCGCGATGGCGCGCTCCAGCACGGCTTGGAGCGGGCCGAGAGCGGTGATGGGAATCGGGTCCGAGCCACCGACGTCAACCGTCAGTTCTTGGGCGCCGGTGACCGCCTCGCACAGGACCAGGGCCAGGTCGTGCACGTCCTGGGCCTGCTCGATCCGGGAGTGGCTCAGCGCCCCCCCACCGGGATCGGCGCGGTCGGCACCCTCGGCACCGTTGCGCCACTGGGGGCTGGAATCTCGTGCCACAGCGGGGGCATTCCCGCTGTCGTGTGTTGCGCTCGCGGGCTTCTCCCCCCCGAGGGCCACCGCCAGGCCGAGGTCGGAGATGTAGGGCCGGGAGCTGGAGTCGAACAGGATGCTGGCAGGCGTCAGGCCGAGATGGGCCCGACCGTCGCGGTGGACGTTCACCAGGGCTCGTGCGGCTTCCAGCCCGACCATGAGCGCCTGCGACGGAGTGAGCCGATACCCCTCCCGCAGCACCGCGGCCAGGCTGCCGCCGGTGAGGTACTCCGTCACCGCGTAGGGCTGCGGCTCAAGGCCCCAGTCGTACACCGGCAGCACCCGAGGATGGCTCAGCGCGGCGGTCGCACGCATCTCATCGGCGAAACGCTCCGCGAAGCCGGCCCGCTCAGCGGCGTCGGCCCGCAGGATCTTGAGCGCCACCCGCCGACGCAGAGCGAGATCCTCGGCCACGTAGACACGTGCGTTCGATCCCTCGCCCACGAACTCCAGCAGCCGGTAGCGGCCACCGAAGGCCCGGCTGGCATCCTGGCTGGCGATCACCGTCGCCACGGTACCGCCCGACACAGCCCCGACCGGGCCTCTCCCGCCCGCTCAAGCCAGTACCGTGACCGATTGGGATGTCAAGCAACGGACGCGGCCCCGAGCAGTCGCCGGCCCCTCGCAGTTCTCTGCGGGTGCGGGTGGGCATTGCGGCGTTGGTGCTGTTGGGGGTCTTGGGGTTCGTCGTGGCCGCCCTGATCGGCTCGGGCGACGACGACAGCGCGGTTACTGCCAGCGGGGCCGTTAAGCGGGTCATCCCGAGCGCCGGAGACCAGGTTCTGCAGCAGCAGCAAGTAGGGGTGGTTCTCGACGCCCGCTATCGGCTGTCGTCACTAGTCGTCTATGCCAGCGAGCAGGCCGGCAGCGGCATCGACGTGACCGCTGAGGTCAACCACATCGAAGGCCTGAACCGGTTCGAGTTCAACCCCGGCGAGGGCCGGCTCATCGAGGCGCTGTCACCCGACACCAACTGTGCGGTAGCAACCTTCGTACTGATAGCTCGACCCGAGGAGGCCGACACCGCCCGCTGGTGCTTCGAAGTGTCCTGAAGGCCAGCGGGGACGGATGTCGGCTGCTCAGGCTTCGGCGCGGGCTAGGGCTCTCAGCAGCCTCAAGTCCTCAGGATCTTCCATCTCGATGACAGCATGGACCGGCTTGCCGGGGCCGGTCACTGCCTGTAGGGCGCGATGCCCGGCGCTGTTGGGGGCAGGCCGGTCGGTGGTGAGCAGCACCAGCGGCCGCTCAAAGCCAGCCGTGTGGAGGACGGACGCCCGACCGATCGCCTTCCACAAGGTGTCGGTGCGGCGGAGCCCGGGGCGTTGAGTGATGCTGAAGGCACCCGACACATCGAACAGCCAGGTCCGACCTGTCTGGTCGAGCGCCGAGAAGTTGACCTCGACCCCGCAGGAGAACGAAGCCTTCTCACGGATCTGGCTGAACCCGCACCCCGACAGCACCTGCCGCGCCTTCTCCTGGGCCTTGCGGCCCTCCCGCACGGCCCGAGCCTGGAAGTCGTCACCCGACCCGCCGTGGGCGCCGTTGCTCGACCTTGGTGAGCCGGCGACTCCCGGTGCGCCCTCCGCGTCCGACGCCTCGGACAAGCGCGACTGGGTGGCGCCCTCCGCGTCCGACCGCTCGGACGGGCGCGACTCGACGGTGCCCTCCGCCACCCAGCGGCGCGTGCCGGTACCACTGCGCATGCGCTCGGACTCCTTGGCGATCCGCTCATGCGCCACATCGACATAGCTCCCGTCGGTGTCGAACCCCACGTAGTAGCGCCCGGTGCGGACGGACGCGACGGCCGTCGTGCCCGACCCCATGAACGGGTCGAGCACCAAGTCGTCCTGATAGGTGTAGAGATCGATCAGCCGCTCCGGCAGCTCCACCGGAAACGGAGCGGGGTGGCCCACCCGGTTGGCCGACTCGGCGGCAATCTCCCACACATCGATGGTGGCGTCCATGAACTCGTCGGCGTTGGCCGTGCCCCGGCAGGGCAGTCCCCTAGCGGTCCGCTCTGCGGGCGAGAGCGCACGGTCGAAGCGGCCCTTGGACGCGATGATGACCCGCTCGGTCACGTCTCGCAGCACCGGATTGGCGGGACGCTGGAAGCTTCCCCAGGCGCAGTTGCCGCCCGCTCCCTCGGCCTTGCGCCAGATGACCTCGCCCCGCAGCAGCAGGCCGAGGCGATCCTGGAGGATCCAGATCACATCGGCCGACAGTGAGCGGTACGGCTTCCGGCCCAGGTTGGCGACGTTGACGGCGATGCGGCCTCCGGGCTCCAGCTTGCGCACGCACTCCGCGAACACCGCCTCGAGCATCGCCAGGTAGGCGACATAGTCAGCGGGCACATGGCCCTCCCCTACCGCGGTTTCGTACTCCTTGCCCGCGAAGTAGGGCGGTGACGTGACCACCAGTGCCACCGAGTTGTCCGCGATGGCACCGGAGTCGTCCATGTGGCGAGCGTCGCCGATCCAGATCTGGTTGCGGCTGGCGTGCCCCGCGATGTCCGAATCGGCGCTGGTCTCGGGCGCTGGAAACCGCTCGTAGAACGCTGTGGCATCGTGGCTCTCCCGCCGGCTCACGCCGAAGCTGGACGTGGCTGTGCCGCCCCTTCGTGCCGGATTGCTCATCGGTGAGGAACCTACATCGCCGGTGCGTCACGGTGGCGGACGCGCCTGGAGGCCGAGCGAACAGGCGAGTGTTCCAGCCCATACGGGGCGAGGCTGTGGGCTGTGTTGTCGGGGTTTGGGCGGCCAGTGAGCGCAGCGAACAAGAGCGGGAAGGACTCCGCCGCGGCGCAACCGGCTCTCACCGATTTGCGCTCGCCTCGACCCCGGCGGCTATGGCAGCCGGCCGGTTTCGAGCAACTCGCCGAAGGCGGCCTCGTCGATCACGGGGACGCCGACCGACTCGGCTTTGCGCAGCTTGGATGCGCCGGGGTCGGCGCCGGCCACCAGCGCGGTGGTGCGTCCCGACACTGAGCCCGGCGCCGAGCCGCCCCTGGCCACTATGGCCTGCTTGGCCTCGTCGCGGCTGAAGCCTTCGAGCGTGCCGCTCACCACCACCGCCATGCCGGCCAGGGTCTGGGGCAGGATCTCGCCGTCGGCGCCGGCGCCGGGCTCGTCGGCCTCCATGCGCAGCCCTGCCGCTCGCAAACCCTCGATGAGCCTGCGGTTGTGGGGATCGTCGAACCAGGCCCGCACCGAGGCCGCGATGATCGGTCCGAATCCCTCGACTGCGGCCAGGGCCTCCTCGTCGGCGCCCAGAATGCCGTCGATGTCGCCGAACGCAGCGGCCAGCACCCGGGCGTTGACTTGGCCGATCTCGGGGATGCTGAGCGCGAACAGCAGCCGGGCCAGGGGCTGCCGCGCGCTCTCTTCGATCGACTTGCGCAGGTTGTTGACCGAAGTCTCGCCGAAGCCGTCCATCTGCTCGATCCGCTCGAAGTCCAGCCCATAGAGGCCGACCACATCGGCGAGCAGGCCCTCGGACACGAAGCGGTCGATGTTGCGCTCCCCCAGATACTCGATGTCCATGGCGGCCCGGCCCACGAAGTGCTCGATGCGGCCCCGAATCTGGCGGGGGCACCAGTAGTTCACGCACATCGTGGCCGACATGCCCTCGGCCCGCTGCAGCGCCTCGCCACACACCGGGCAGTCCGGCGGGAACGCCCACGGCTGCGACCCCGGCGAGCGCTCGGCGCGCACCGGCCCGACCACCTCGGGGATCACCTCCCCGGCTCGGCGCACCACAACGGTGTCGCCGGGGCGCACGTCCTTGGCCGCTACCTGGTCTTCGTTGTGGAGGGTGGCCGTCCCCACCGTCACCCCGCCCACGAACACCGGCTCCAGCCGGGCGAAGGGGGTGGCCTGGCCCGACGGCCCGATCGACACATGGATGTCGAGCAGCTTGGTTGTCCGCTCCTCGGGCGGGAACTTGTAGGCGATCGCCCAGCGGGGCGCCTTGGCGTCCACCCCCAGACGGACCTGGGTCGCCAGATCGTCGACTTTGACGACCATGCCGTCGAACTCGAAGTCCAGGTCGTGGCGGCGCCGCTCGAAGTCCACGACATGGGCCTCCACTGCGGCCAGGTCGGCGAGGCAAGCGGCGTGCTCGTCGATGGGAAGGCCCAGCGACGCCAGCCACTCCAGCGTCTGCAAGTGGGAGGTGAAGGCGGGGCCACCAGAGGCGTGGCCCAGCTGGTAGCACCAGAACGACAGGCCCCGCGCCGCGGTCACCCGAGCGTCCTTCTGGCGCAGCGAGCCGGCGGCCGCGTTGCGGGGATTGACGTAGGGCTTGTCACCCCGCTGGAGTTGGCGGGCGTTGAGCTGCTCGAAGGTGGAGAGGCGCAGGATCACCTCGCCCCGCACCTCCAGCACGGCCGGAGCGGCGCCCCGCAGCCGAATGGGCACGTCGGCGATGGTGCGCACCGAGTGGGTGACGTCCTCGCCGGTGCGGCCGTCGCCCCGGGTGGCGGCCCGCACCAGCACGCCGTGCTCGTAGCGGATCGAAATGGCCAGGCCGTCGAACTTCAACTCCACCGCAAAGTCGCCGACCGCGGCCGCCTCGGTAGTCGGCAGCGCCAGCTCGTCCGGCGGGGCGGCCAGGGCACGGCCCACCCGCTCGTGCCATGCCCGCAGCTCCTCGACGTCGAGGGCGTTGTGCAGCGACATCATGGGCGGCTGGTGGCGCACCGGCGCGAAGGCGGTGTCGGGCGGGGCCCCGACCCGCTGGGTGGGCGAGTCGGAGTGGACCAGCTCGGGGTGCTGCTCCTCCAGGGCCTTCAGCTCGTTGAGCAGATCATCGAAGTCGGCATCGGGGATCTCAGGCTTGCCCCCGTAGTACAGCTTCGAATGGTGGTCGAGCTCCGCCTGCAGCTGGCGGGCCCGGGCGGCAGAGTCGGCGTCGGGACTGGCAGGATCGGCCATCGCCCCGAGGCTACATCTGGGGCCTGACTGGTAGAGCGAGCAGAGAGGCCGAGATGGCGAGGCCGTGGGCTGTGTTGCCGAGGCGAGGGCGACCTGTGAGTGCAGCGAACACAAGCAGGAATGACACCGCTGCGATGCAACGGGCTTGCACCTGCCCGCGCACGCGCTTGGGGACTGCCCGATGGCACACTGACGGGCCGTGCGAGCTGCTGAACGAACCCGGGGGAGGGCCGCGATGGCGCTGCGTGCCGCGGCGGTGGCCTCCTGGCTGGTGGTCGGGACGGCGGCGCTGCTCACCGATGTGATCCACAGCGGGCTGCGGCCCGACGACGAAGCGGCTCACACCACGGTGATCGCAGCCATGTGGCTCGCCTATGCCCTGGTGCTGGCGGCACTGCTGCTGCCCGGAGCCCGCGCCCTCACCCTGGCCCGGATCGGCGTGTCGGCCGGTGCGGTGGAACTGGCGGCTGCCGCCGCCTCCTCAGGCGAGCCGGCCGGCTGGGCGGGACTGGCTGCCGGGATCATCGGCGCCGTCGTGGTGCTGCAGCCCGCCTACGCCGATGCTCAGGTGGACGCGGCGAGCTACGGCGACGAGCGACGCTTCCTGCTACGCCCGCCCGCGCCGGTCCTGGTGGCCCTGGTCGTGCCGACATGGGCGGTGGCGGTAGCCGGTTTGGCCGTCGGGCCGCTGCTGCTGGCCGGGTGGGGCTGGGCGGCAGGGATCATCGGCGCCGCGATGGGACTGCCCGTCGCCGCGTTCGCGGCCCACACCCTGTACCGGCTGGCCCGGCGCTGGCTGGTGTTCGTCCCCAACGGGCTGGTGGTGCACGACCACCTGGCCGTGGCCGAGCCGCTGCCGCTGAGCCGCCGAGGCATCGCCTCCATCGGCCCGGCCCCCGCCGACACCGCCGCGGCCGACCTCACCGCCCAGGCCCTCGGCATGGCCCTGGAACTGCGCCTCTCCAACCCGGTGACCGCGGCGGTGATGACCGGCCGCAACCGCAGCGAGCCGCGCACCGCCACCGCCATACTGGTGTCGCCCAGCCGCCCCGCTGCCGTGCTGGCCACCGCCGAGCGCCGCGGCCTCAAGCTCGGCTAACACCAAAATCACCGTGTTGATCTCAAATGATCGCCACCTGACGGTCTCGCAACGCAGCAGCTACGAAACCGCGGCCCTCGTCGAGCGGACGGCGGTGCCGCCGCCGACCACGATGTCGCCCCGGTAGGCGACGACGCTCTGGCCGGGAGCAACCTTCCGGCGGGGTTCGGCCCAGTGCACCGCCAACCCGTCGGAGTGGATGGTGGCCGCCGCCGCGGTGCCGTGGGCCGAGGTCTGCACCAGCACGGGGCCGTCCACGGTTCCGTTCGTCCAGCGCCAGTCCTGCAGCGGCGTGATCTCGCGGTCGAGCTCAGACCGGCTGCCCACCGTCACCGTCGACGACTCAGGGTGGACATCGAGCACATAGCGGGGCGATCCCCCGCCCACCGCGCCGAGGCCGCGGCGCTGGCCGACGGTCACCAACTCCAGCGCCTCGACCGTGCCGACCTGGTGGCCCGAGGTGTCCACCACCCGGCCCGGACGCATCGGGATGCGCTCGCCGAGGAACTTGCGGCGACCGGCCGCAGCGGTGATGAAGCACACGTCCTGGCTGTCGGGCTTGCCCGCGGTGACCAGACTCCGGGCCTGGGCCTCGCGCCGCACCTCGTCCTTGGTCGTCTCCCCCACCGGCAGCAGCAACCGGGCCAGCACCGAGGCGTCGAGCATGTGCAGGACGTAGGACTGGTCCTTGGCGGCGTCGACGCCCCGGGCCAGTCGGGGTCCGGCCGCGGTGGTGATGATGCGGGCGTGATGGCCGGTCGCCACCAGGTCGAAGCCCAGCGCGTCGGCCCGGCGCAGCAGCCGGTCGAACTTGATGTGCCGGTTGCACTCCACGCAGGGATTGGGGGTGAGGCCGGCGGCGTGATCGGCGGCGTACGGGGCCACCACATGGCGCTCGAAATCGTCGCCGAAGTTGAAGACGTGGTGCTCGATGCCCAGCTCGTCGGCCGCCCAGCGGGCATCGTCCACATCGGACACCGAGCAGCAGCCGGTGTCGCTGGGTCCGCCCCAGAGCTTCATGGTGACTCCGGCGACGTCGTAGCCCGCGTCGAGCAGACGGGCCGCAGCCACCGACGAGTCAACCCCGCCCGACATGGCCACCAGCACCCTTGCCACACGGCCGCCATTCGTCGACTCGGCCACCTCAGCCTCCGTCGAAGCGGTCGAGGCGGGCGACGGACTCCGTGATGACCTCGACGGCCCGCTCCACGTCGGAGGCGGCGCTGGTGTGGCCGAGCGAGAGACGCAGCGACCCCAGGGCCACTTCGCGGGGCACTCCCATGGCGGCCAGCACATGGGACGGATCCTGGGCGCCGCTGGAGCACGAGGAGGCAGCCGAGGCCCGCACCCCGGCCGCGTCGATCAGGAACAGCAGCGCCTCGCTCTGAACCCCGGTGATGCATACGTTGGCGATGCCGGCCGCGATGTGGCCGCGGTCGCCCCCGCAGGGCGCGGCCGAGACCGTCAGCCGGTCGCCGAGCCGGTCGGTGAGGCCGTCGATGAGGCTGTCGCGCAGCCCCCTGAGCCGCTCGATGCTCTCGTCTCGCTGCTCGGTGGCCTCAGTCATGGCTGCCGCCAGCGACACAGCTCCGGCCACGTCGGGAGTTCCGGCCCGCCGGCCTCGCTCCTGGCCGCCGCCAACGATCAAAGGGGCGAGCTCCACGCCGTCGCGCACGACCAGCACACCGGTGCCTACGGGTGAGCCCACCTTGTGGCCGGTCACCGACACGAGGTCGTAGTCAGCCGTCTCGGCGGCGACGTCGATCCAGTTCACCGCCTGCACTGCGTCGGTGTGCAGCGGCGCCGCAGGTGCCAGATCACGCACGACGCCGGCCACCTCCCGAAGCGGGGTGATCGAGCCGGTCTCGTTGTTGACTGCGATCACAGACACCACCGCCACGTCGCCGTCGCAGGCTCGCAGCACCTCGGCCAGCGCGTCGAGGTCGACGATGCCTCGCCGGTCAACCCCCACCATCACACCGCCGGAGCGCTCCACCGGATCGTGGACCGCGTGGTGCTCGGCTTCGGTGGTCACCGCCACCGCATCGGACCCCCGGGCCCCGAGAGCGCCCCGCACGGCCATGTTGTCGGCCTCGCTGCCACCCGAGGTGAACACGATCTCGCCGGGACAGGCACCAAGCGCGGCAGCTACCTGCTCGCGGGCCCGGTCCAGCGCCCGACGGGCCTCGCGGGCGGCCAGATGCGACCCGGTGGGGTTGGCGTGGTGACGGTCGGCCGCGGCCAGCCAGGCATCCCGGGCCACGGGCCGCAGCGGGGTGGATGCGGCGTGGTCGAGATAGACCTCGCGCTCAGACACCCCGTCATCCTACGGAACAAGCACCGCGGCGGACCTGAAGCCCACCAGCAGACACGGCCAAGGCCATGTGCCGGCGGCTACTGGGCGGCGGCGATCACCGACCCGGCCACCAGCACCGCCGAGAGCACCCCGCCCAGCGACACCGTTGCCCATCCCGGAGCGTTGCGGCGCTCCAATGCCAGCATCAGCGCGCCCATGACCGCGCCCGCGATGAGCCCGCCGAAGTGGCCGCCAATCGACACCCGAGGCACCAGCAGAGTGAAGACGAGGTTGATCATCAGCAGCGGTGCCAGCGGCGAGCGCCAGATGCTCCCGCCTACGGCGCGCTGCACCAGCACGGTGGCGCCCATCAGGCCGAACACGGCCCCCGAAGCCCCCACCGTGGGCGAGCTCGGCGACACCAGCAGCACTCCGAACGCACCGCCGAGCATCGACACCACGAACAGCGACAGGAAGCGGGCTCGGCCGAACCCGGCCTCGAGAATCTGGCCGAGGATCCACAGCACGTACATGTTGAAGGCCAGATGGAAGATGCCGTCATGGAGGAAGGCGGAGGTGGCCAGTCGGTAGTACTCGCCGGTGTCCACGCCGATCAGGCGGAGCTCGAAGCCGTCGAAGAGCCGGGCCCGGGCGAACAGGCCGCCGTCGATGAGCAGCCCCTCGTTGAGCCGGGTGATGCCCCGGGCCGAGCCGCTGAGAACGATCGAGTACAGGAAGGCCAGCCCGTTGAACCCCAGCAGGATCTGGGTGACTATCGGGCGCGAGGGGCCTGCAACCATCAGGGGCCGAGCGGTGATCGACGGTGCGCCCCGCGGCGCCGCGCACTCCGGGCAATGGAAGCCGACCGACGCCTGATGCATGCAGTCCGGGCAGATCAGGCGGTCGCAACGCTGGCAGCTCACTCCGCCCCGACGGTCGGGATGCCGATAGCAGCGGCGCTCGGGAGGCCGGGGAACCACCTCCGGCGTGTCGCTCACGGCCCGGTCCTGGAGGCCGAGCGGACAGAGCCGTCCCCCGTGCGGATCCCGCGGAGCGCATAGCGAGGCCGTGGGCTGTATTGTCGGGGTTTGGGCGGCCCGTGAGCGCAGCGAACAAGAGCGGGAGCGACAACGTCAAGCCGCGAGACGATTGGGGGCAATCCGCGCATGTTCTTCGCTCGCCCGTTCGCTCGGCCGCTAGAGCGAGACGAAGGCCTCGCTCATGCCCAGGGCGTTGACCTCGACCACCTCGGTCACGCCGGGCACGCGGTCGCGCATGATCCGCTCGATGCCCGCTTTGAGGGTCTGGGTGGATGCCGGGCAGGTGACACAGGCGCCGTGAAGCTCGACGGTGACGACCCCGGTGGCCTCGTCGACCTCGACCAGGTCGATGTCTCCCTCGTCAGCCTGAATGGCCGGCCGAATAATCTTGATGATCTTCTCCACTTCGGCCCGCACAGCCCCAGTCTCGCAGCACCCGCCCCCAACTCCGACCCCCCCCCTCGTCTTCTCCACTAGAGGAGACTGATCGCCGCCGTGCGGCCCGCAACGCTAGCTTGATGCGACAGGCCAGCCAGAGATCTCAGCAGGGAGGCGACATGGGCACTGTGATCACACTGCTGGATCGCGATGTGTACAGCATGGGCCAAGTTGATCGCCTGCTGGACCTGTCTTCCGGCACGGCAGCTCGATGGATCGACGGCTACGAGCGGCTGGATCGTCGCTATGAGCCGTTGGTCCGAGTCGAGTCGACTGGCTCAGAGATTGTGACTTGGGGGGAGTTTGTGGAAGCGCGCCTCATCTCGGAATACCGTCGCCTGGGCGTGTCAGTGTTCCGGATGCGTCCGGCGATCATGGCTCTCCGCAAGCAGTTCGGAACGCAGTATCCGCTGGCCGCCGCTCAGCCGTTCGTAAGCACCGAGGGACGTGAGCTGGTGCTCAAGGTGCAGCAGGAAACGAATCTCCAGCCTTCGCTGCGGTTGGTGGCCCGGACCGGGCAGATCATCACGCCGTCCATGGAAGTCCGTCGCTTTCGGCAAGCCGCTGACTACGACGGCGATGCGGTGAGCCGGTTCCGCATCGCGCAGAATGTTGTGATCGACCCTGAGTACGCCTCGGGCGAGCCCACGATCTCCGGAAGACGCCTCCGGGTTGCAACCCTCGTTGAAGCCTTGGAAGCGGGCGAACGGCCAGAGGCTGTCGCGGAGATGTGGGAGGTCACGCCTGAGGCTGTAGAAGACGCGGTGCGCTGCTCGAACGTTGCGTGAGATTCGCGGCCTCTTCGCCGATGAGAACATTCTCCCGGTCGGAAGGAGGCTGGCGAAGCTTCCCGAGGCGGGAACAGTACTCTTTGCCGGGCACCAAGACATCCCGGAGCTGCCCCCCGGGGCGAAGGACACCGACATCTTCGACGTGATCGGAGCGAACGGCCGGGACCTGCTGTTCATCACCCGCGACAAGAAGATCAGGACCCGCCCGGTGGAGCGCAAGAAACTCCGCGATGCCGGAGTCCGAGCGGTGATCCTCACCGGCAGGTCCAACATGACACAGGATCGCATCTACAACCTCATCCTCAAGCACTGGAATCAACTAGCCGATGTCGATGCCACGCGGTCGGGGCCGTGCATCTTCTCCCTGACAAGCAAGGGCCTTCGAGAGCTGTCACTTCCGAGCTGATTCCAATATCGGCATGGTGGGGCCAGCGGCTCCGGCGCGACTGCGAACCTTTCGGTAGCGTGCGCGTCACCATAGGCGGTACCTGGCACTTCCCCCCGTTGACACGGCGGTCACGAATCGCTCGTAGGAGCGACTTCGGCCGGTAGAGCTGGTGCCAGCCGCTATGCCTTGATCGCTGAGCGCTTGGTTGTGGACTCGGACACGCCTCTGCGATGTCGGCAGGCGCATGTCAAGGCGCGAAACTCTAGTCTCATCCGATGGGCATGGAGATGCTGGCGCATCAAGGCGGCTGGGACGAGGCGCTGCTCGTAGTCGGGCCGCTGCTGCTGTTCGCCGGCATCGTCTGGAACGCCAAGCGGCGGGCCGTCAAGCAGTCGCAGACCTCCGTCAGCGACGATGAGTGAGATGTGTCGGCGACGATGAGTGAACCTCGGCCCTGCTGGGTCTACTCGGCCCGTATGTTGGCGCCGAGCGACGCCAGGTCGCCGGCCAAGTCCTCGTAGCCGCGGGCCACATGATGGGCGTCGGTCACGATCGTGGGTCCGTCGGCGCCCAGCCCGGCCACGGCCAGGGCCGCTCCGGCTCGGATGTCGTGGGCCCGCACCGGCGCTCCCGAGAGCCTCTCCACGCCCCGCACCACCGCATGATGGGCGTCGGTGCGGATGTCGGCGCCCATGCGGCGCAACTCGTCGACGTAGCGGAACCGGCCCGGGAACAGGTTCTCGGTGACGATCCCCACGCCCGACGCGGTGGCCAGCATCGCCACCAGGAACGGCTTGTAGTCGGTGGCCACACCCGGATAGGGCAGGGTGGAGCAGTCCACCGAATCGAGCCGGCGCGGCGCGATGGCCCGCAGGCCGTCGGCGTCGGGGGTGATGATCATCCCCATCTCGGCCAGCTTGGCGCAGAGCAGTTCCATGTGTTCGTGGCGGGCCCCGGCCACGAACACCTCGCCGGAGGCCACGCCGAGCGCGGCCAGGTAGGTGGCCGCCACGATGCGGTCACCGACGACGGTATGGTCGGCGGACCGCAGGTATCGAGCCGTCCCGGCCCCCTCGACCACGAGCGTGGACGATCCGGCGCCGGTGATGTCGGCCCCCATGCGACCCAGGAACTGGCAGAGGTCGTAGATCTCGGGCTCGCGGGCTGCGTTGTCGATGACGGTGGTGCCCTTGGCCGCCACTGCGGCCATCAGCAGGTTCTCGGTGGCTCCCACGCTGGGGAACTCGAGCACGACCCGTCCTGCGAGCAGCTCGGCGGCGGACGCCTCGATGTTGCCGTGCACCACATCGACGCGGGCGCCCAGCTCGGTGAGGCCCCGCACATGCATGTCGACGGGCCGGGGTCCGAAGTCGTCGCCGCCGGGCAGGGCGACGGTGGCCTCGCCGCAGCGGGCCAGCATGGGTCCGAGGACCACGACCGATGCCCGGAACCGCTCGACGATGTCGTAGGGCGCCACCGGGGTGATCTCCGCGGGCACATCGATGTGCAGCGCGGCCCGGTCGGCCGGATCCCACTCGACGGTGCAGCCGACGGCCCGCAGCAGCTCGGCCATGAGGTCCACGTCGACGATGCGGGGCACGTTGCCGAGCCGGTAGGCGCCCTCGGCCAACAGGGTGGCCGCCATGAGCTTGAGCACCGAGTTCTTGGCCCCCGCCACCGCCACCGTGCCCTCCAGCGGAGGCCCGGCGTGAACGACTATCCGCTCGATCGGCACCGCACCAGACTATTGATCCCGCCCACGGGGACCCTGCATCGCGCTGCACCGACTCGTGAGCCGACTACCGTGCCGGGGCCGTCGTCTGTCGACTTCTCGGTCACGAAGCATCGCGCTCCACCGACTCGTGAGCCGACAACCGCGACGGACACCGAGGATGGACCGCCGATAGTGGCACGAGGCATGACTCGTGACGCCACCATTGGCGAGATCACGACGAGACCGGGGATGAGCAGCTGCTCATGACCGTGGTGCGCGTCGTGCGGCGGGGTTCCGCGGCTGAGATGGGGAGCGAGCGTGCGGCGCGACGGCAACCCCGCGACGACATTGTGGCCGAGCGGGCGGTGGGCGAGGACCGCTTCGAGGCTGCCGACGGACCGTTCCGCCACTACGAGCGCCGCCTGTCGCTGACCGAGCTGCCCCGCCACTCCGGCAAACCCGACGATTCCGAACACGCCAGCGGGCCCGACAAGTCCGACAGACCTAGCAACCCCGTCGAGGAGGTCTGCGAGTTGGTCGAGACCACCACATACCGGCTGGCGGTGCCGGTGTGGGGATGGCTCTTCCACTACCCGGTGCGGCACGCGCTGCGGCACCGCCGCGATGTCTACGGCTACTGGTGGGCGCCCCCAGACCGCATCGATGCTCGAGCCGCCACCGTGCTGGGCCTGCTGTGCACAGTTCAGGTGCTCGACGGCTATCTGGGCACGGTCCTGTCCCAGACTCTCACGTTCGCAGCCGACGAGTTCGGCCACGGCAACACTGCCCAGGGGATCGTGCTGGCCGTGGTCCGGGTGGGGGTGCTGGTGGCGCTGGTCAGTGTGGCCCTGGCCGACCGCCACGGCCGCAGACGCCTGCTGCTCGGCACGGGGATCGCCAGTTGTGCCGTCACCGCGGTCGGGGCGCTGTCGCCGGGGCTGTGGTTCCTCGGGGCCACCCAGCTGCTGGCCCGAGGCCTGTCCACCGCTCTGGGAATCCTCATCGTGATCCTTGCCGCCGAGGAGATGCCGGCCCGGTCGCGGGCCTGGGCCATGTCGGTGCTGGTGCTGTGCGCCGGGCTGGGCGCGGGGATGGCAGTCTGGGTGCTGCCGGTAGCCGACCTGCACGTCGCCGCGTGGCGGGCGGTGTACGTGGTGCCGCTGGCCGGTGTGGCCGTGATGGCCTGGGTGGGGCGACGACTGCCCGAGAGCCGCCGCTTCGAGACCGCCCGTCCCCACGGCGGCGACGGTTCGGTTGGTGCTCGCGACAGATATCGCACCGCGATCCCGACTCAGCCCTCCCGCGGCGACGAGTCGGCCGGCACCTTCCGCGGCGACGGTTGGGCAGGTGCCTCTGGCGATGGCCATCGCGATGGGGAGGCCGCAACCCGGCGGCGCAGGAGGCTGGCGCTGCTGGCAGCCTCGGCGTTCCTGATCGCCATGTTCGCCGCACCCGCGTCGGGCCTGCGCAACGACTTCCTCAAGGACGAGCGGGACTTCTCGGCCGCGGCCATCTCGGTGTTCACGATGGTGACCAGCACCCCCATCGGCCTCGGCGTGCTGGCGGGCGGCTACCTGGCCGACCGCAGGGGCCGCCGACCGGTCGGCGCGGCCGGCTTGGTGGTGGGCGCGCTGTTCGCGGTTTGGGCCTTCTACACCGACGGCGCCGCGCTGTGGGCGCTGACCCTGGCCGGGGGCGTGCTGGGGGCGGTGGCCGTGCCCGCGCTGGCCGTCTACGGGCCCGAGCTGTTCGGCACCCACCGGCGGGGACAAGCCAACGGCCTGATAGTCACCGTCGGGGTGGCCGGCAGCGCATTGGGCCTCTTCGTGGCCGGATGGCTGTCGGATGTGCTGGACGGCCGGCTGGGCCCCGCACTGGCCCTGCTGGCAGTCGGCCCGTTGGCAGTGGCCGCCCTAGTGCTGTGGAAATACCCAGAAACCGCAGGCCAAGAACTAGAAGACCTGAACCCCGAAGACCGCTGATCGCTCAATCCTGCACCCATCCCAGCCCCGACTGATCAGCGCCCCGCTAGTCCCCGTGGTCGGTTCCCGCCCGAGAGCATCTCCATCGGGACTTCGGTACGGGGACGATAGGCACCCAGCTAGTCCTCGTGGTCTAGGCCTGGGTAGGGGGGCTTGGCGGCGCACAGGTCCTCGGCGTCGGCCCGCACCGCGGCCACCGCCGCCTCGTCGGCCCGGCCGCGCAGCGCCCGCGAGATCAGGGCCGCGATGGTGGCCATGTCGTCGGTGTCCATGCCCTGGGTGGTGACCGCGGGGGTGCCGATGCGCACGCCGGAGGTGACGAACGGCGAGCGGGGGTCGTCGGGCACGGTGTTCTTGTTGAGGCTGATCCCGGCCGCGTCGAGAGTGGCTTGGGCCTGTTTGCCGGTGAGGTCGGGATCGAAGGTCCGCAGGTCCACCAGCATGAGATGGTTGTCGGTGCCGCCGGAGACGAGCCGGAATCCGTGCCCGGCCAGCGCGGCGGCCAGAGCCCTGGAGTTCTCCACGATCCGGGCCGCGTAGTCGGCGAACTCGGCCGTGGCCGCCTCGGCGAAGGCCACCGCCTTGGCCGCCACCGCGTGGTCGAGCGGGCCTCCCTGGATGCCGGGGAACATGGCCTTGTCCACCGCCTGCGCATGCTCGGACCGGCACACGATGGCGCCGCCGCGGGGGCCGCGCAGCGTCTTGTGGGTGGTGAACGTCACCACGTCGGCGAACTCGGTCGGATTGGGGTGCACGCCGCCCGCGATCAGGCCCGCGATGTGGGCCGCGTCGAACATCAGCAGCGCTCCCGACTCGTCGGCGATCTCCCGCAGCGGCTCGGGCTGGATCAGGCGGGGGTAGGCGGTGGCGCCGGCCACGATCAGCTTGGGCCGCTCGGCCAGGGCCAGGTCTCGCAGTTGGTCGAGGTCGATGCGCTCGTCGCTGGGAGTGACCCCGTACGACACGAACCGGTACTGCAGGCCCGAGAAATTCACCGGCGACCCGTGGGTGAGATGCCCGCCGTGGTCGAGGCTCATGCCCAGCACGGTGTCGCCCGCCTCCAGCAGCGCCTGGTAGGCGCCCATGTTGGCGATGGCCCCGGCGTGGGGCTGCACGTTGGCATGGTCGGACCCGAACAGCTCGCACGCCCTGCTGCGGGCCAGGTCCTCGACCTCGTCGACCACCATGTTGCCGCCGTAATAGCGGCGACCGGGATAGCCCTCGCTGTACTTGTTGGTGAACACCGAGCCGGTGGCGGCCATCACCGCCGGGCTGGCGAAGTTCTCCGAGGCGATGAGTTGGATGGTGGTGTTCTGGCGGTGAACCTCTTGACGGATCAGGTCGAAGACAGCCTCGTCAGCGGTGGGCCAGGGCATAGGTTCCTCGTTTCTGGTTACCCGATGATGGGCCGCACGGTAGCGAGGCCCCAGCCACAAGCGACGACCCGGTCGCCGCGATCAGCCTGAGTCGCTGAGGGCGTCGAGCTTGGCCACCCGATCCTGGTGGCGGCCACCGTCGAAGGATGCTTCCAGCCATGCGTCCAGGGCCTCGCGGGCCACCTCGGCGCCGGTGAGCCGCTCGCCGATGCACAGCACGTTGGCATCGTTGTGGGCCCGGGCCAGGCGGGCCGAGGTCGCGTCGTGGGCGACGGCCGCCCTGATGCCGGCGATCTTGTTGGCCGCCATGGCGATCCCGTTGCCGCTGCCGCACACGCACAAGCCCAAGTCGGCCCGACCCGCGGCCACTGCCCGGCCGACCGCCGCGCCGAAATCGGGGTAGTCAACCCGGTCGGCGGAGTAGGTGCCGCAGTCGGTCACGTCGTGGCCGGCGGACCGCAGATGCTCGGCCAGAGCCTGCTTCAGTCCATACCCGGCATGGTCCGCCCCCACCGCAATCCGCACAGCCGCCATCCTAGGATCAGGGATCCGGAGTGACCGCGATGATGTCGTCGAGGCTGATCGGGCCTTCTCGCAGGATTGCCGGCTTGGGGCCGGTCATGTCTGCCACCGTGGACGACGCGCCGGGGCGAGGGCCGCCGTCTATGACGAGGCCGAGGGTTGCGAACAGGTCGGCCACGCCTTGAGCGGTGGCCGGTGTGGGACCGCCGTGGAGGTTGGCGCTGGTCACAGCCAGGGGGCCGGGGGCGGCGAGCGCTCGCACGATGTCGTCGTCGGGCAGGCGCACACCGATGGTGGCGCCGGTGCCGAGGTGCGGGGGCGCGGTGGGGGTGCGGGCCGCCACGATGGTGAGCGGACCCGGCCAGAAGCGCTCAGCCACCCGCCGGGCCTGCGCGGTGAGGCTGACCAGCGACTCAGCGCTGGCTACGTCCGCCACCAGCACCGCGATGCTGCGATCGGCGGGACGGTCCTTGAGTTCGAACAGGCGCCCGATGGCGTCGGGATCGGCCGCGTCGGCGGCCAGCCCGTACACGGTGTCGGTGGGCACGCCGACCGGCTCTCCGGCCCGCAGCGCGTCGAGGGCCGAGGCCAGGGCCGCCAAGCGCTCCTCGGGATCGGTGACCGCCATCACCGCAGGCGAACTCACCGCAGCCGCCCCATCAATGCAGCGTCGGCGTAGACGCTCACAGAGCGAGTCGCAGCACTCACGGCAGCCGCCCCATTACCACTCTGTCGAGTCCGGCCAGATCTTGCTCGACCCGCACGTCGGCGAAACCGGCCTTCTCGACCATCGACGCCGTCTCTTGGGCTCGATGCGACGCCGTCTCCATGATCAGAGCCCCGCCCGGACACAGCCACTCTGGCGCCCCCGCCACTATCTGTTCCACGGCCTCGCGCCCGGTGGGCCCCGACCACAGCGCCACCGGCGGCTCCCAGTCGGCCACCACCGGGGGCAGCTTCTCGCCGGTACCGATGTAGGGCGGGTTGCACACGACCAGATCCACCGACCCTCGCAGCGCACCTGGCAGAGCCTCGAACCAGTCGCCCTCGTGCAGCGTCACCCTGGCCGCGGCTCGTCCGAGGCCGGCGAGGTTCGCTCCGGCCACCGCCAGTGCCTTGGCCGACACGTCGGTGGCGTACACCCGGGCGCCGGGACACTCGACGGCCACCGACAGGGCAATGGCGCCCGACCCGGTGCCCAGATCGACCACCGCCACTTCGTGATCGCGGCCGGCGGCGGCGGCGCGCCCGGCCGCCTCGTCCACCGCCCAGCCGGCCACGACCTCGGTCTCGGGCCTGGGGATCAGCACCCGCCGGTCGACCATCAAGTCGAGGGTGCGGAAGCTCCACGAGCCCACCACGTACTGCAGCGGCTCGCCTGCCGCCCGCCGCCGCAGCATCGCATAGAACCAGGCCGCGGCCCGCTGCGTGGCCGGCTCGTCGAGAGCGCCCTCGAATGCAGCGGGCACCGCCCCGGCTGCGGCTTCGACGATGCGGCGAGCGTCGACGTCGGGGGAGTCCACCCGGTCGCATCCGGCCAGACAGCGCCGGGCCTCGTCGAACAGGATGCGCCACGGCACCGGATCGCCAACCGTCGCCACCTGAGGGCCACCGCCCGGCACCGGATCGTCTACCGTCGCGGGGTGGCCGCGGCCCGTCTCAATGTCGCCAAACACCGGTTCGCCGCTCGTCGTCGGGTGGCCGCGGCCCGCCGACATGCGCTCTGACACGGAATCGTCGACTGTCGCAACCGGACTCCCCCGGTCCGCCGACATGCGCTGTCGCACGGAATCGTCGACTGTCGCCACGGCTGCGCTGGAGTCAGCCGTCGTCGGCGGCCAGCAGGGTCCGCTGCTCGTCCTGCACCAGCGCGTCGCTCAACTCGTCGAGCTCGCCAGCCATCACCCGATCGAGCTTGTAGAGGGTGAGGCCGATGCGATGGTCGGTGACCCGGTTCTCCTTCATGTTGTAGGTGCGGATCTTCTCGGATCGGTCGCCGCCGCCCACCTGGCCCCGGCGCATGGCCGACTGCTCGGCCGAGGCCCGCTCCTGCTCGGCCTGCAGCAGCCTCGACCGCAGCACCCGCAGCGCCTTCTGCTTGTTCTGGAGCTGGCTCTTCTCGTCCTGCATGGCCACCACGATCCCGCTGGGCACGTGGGTGACCCGCACCGCCGAGTCGGTGGTGTTCACCGACTGGCCGCCGGGTCCCGACGACCGGTACACATCGATCTGGAGGTCGGACTCGTCGAGTTGCACGTCCACCTCCTCGGCCTCGGGCAGCACCGACACCGTGGCCGACGACGTGTGCACCCGGCCCTGCGACTCGGTCACCGGCACCCGCTGCACCCGGTGGGTGCCCGCCTCGTGCTTCATGCGGGTCCAGGCCCCGTCGCCGGAGACGAGGCCGCTGACCTCGGTGAAGCCCCCCAGATCGGAGGGCGAGGCGGCCAGCGGCTCGATCCTCCAGCGCTGCCGCTTGGCGAAGGCCTGATACATGCCGAACAGGTCTCGGGCGAAGAGGTTGGCCTCCTCGCCGCCGGCCGCGCCACGGATCTCGACGATCACGTTGCGACCCTCGTTGGGGTCGGGCGGGAGCAGCAGCATCCGCAACTCGTCGGTGGCGGCGGCCTCGGCTGATTCGAGCTCGTCGATCATCTCCCGCAGCTCGGCCCGCTCGGCCGCGCCGGCCTCGGCGTGCATGCGGCGGGCTTCGTCGAGGTCGTCGATCGTGGCTCTGAGGCGCTGCCCCACAGTCACGATCTCGTCGAGTTGCTTGTAACGGCGGCCTAGTTCGGCCAGCCGGCGCGGGTCGGACTGCACCGCGGGATCGCCCAAGCGCATCTCAACGTCTCTCAGCTCGTCGGCGAGCCCAGCTATCCGCTCCAGCACGGCTTCGAGGCTACCGGCCCGGTAGTTGCGCTCTGAGAAGGCACAACTGGGTGAGAGCCGGTCGCGTCGCAGCGGGGTCTTTCCCGCTCTTGGTCGCCGCGCTCACGGGCTGCTCGGAGCACGGCCTCGCCCGTACGGGCCGGAGTGGCTCGCCTATTGGCTCGGCCTCTGAGCGGGCATCTCGCTTCTCAGAGCGCGGCTAGGAACGCTCTGACCACGGCCGCGATCTCGCTGTCGGTCGGCGGTTTGGGGTCGTGGCCCTGGCCTACGAGCCAGTGCACGGTCACTGCGCCGGTAATGGCACCGATGTGGGCCTCGAACTCCTGGGGAGTGCCGAAGGGGTCGCGGTCGCCGTTGACGAACAGCGCGGGCACTGCGATCTCGCTGAAGTGCTCGACCCGCAGCTTCTCGGGTTTGCCCGGAGGATGCAGCGGGTAGCTGAGCAGCACCAGCCCGGCCGCGGGCAGCCCCTCGGCCACCGCCATCGAGCACATGCGCCCCCCCATCGAGCGGCCGCCGAGCACCAGCCGGGCCGTGGTGGTTCCGAGGTCTTGCGCGAAGGTCTCGGCGGCGGCGCGGACCTCGGCGATCAGCTTCGGCGCCCGGTCCGGGAACCGCCTGCCCTCACGGCGGTATCCGAACTCGACGCGGCGCACCGGCAGGTCGAGGGCCACCTGCAGGGCGACCAGGGTGTGCTGGTCGGCGCCGCCCCCCGCACCATGGGTCAGCAGCAGCCCCGCTACCGCAGCGGGCCGGGATTCGGAGCCTGGCTGCATCCCTCGAAGAATACGCTCGGATGGCCCGACTGCCTTCGGCGGCCGAAGTATGGGGGCGCGCAAGTGGGTGAGAGCCGGTCGCGTCTCAGCGGGGTCATTCCCGCTCTTGTTCGCTGCGCTCAGGGGCCGCCCAAACCCCGGCGTCACAGCCCACGGCCTCGCCCGTATGGGCCGGAATCGCTCACCTACTCGCTCGGCCTCTAACGTCCGGCCATGGGCCGGCCCAACATTCTGGTGGTCATGGCCGATCAGCTGGCCCCTCACTTCACCGGCACCTACGGGCATCCGCTGGTTCGCACTCCCGCCATGGATTCCCTGGCCGAGCGGGGAGTCCGCTTCGACGCCGCCTACTGCAGCTCGCCACTGTGCGCACCGTCACGGTTCTCGATGATGTCGGGGCGGCTCGCGTCGGAGATCGGGGCGTTCGACAACGGAGCCGAGTTCACAGCCTCGATCCCCACCATGGCCCACTACCTGCGGCTGGCCGGCTACCGCACCACACTGTCGGGAAAAATGCACTTCGTCGGACCCGACCAGCTTCACGGCTTCGAGGAGCGCCTCACCACCGACGTCTACCCGTCCGGCTTCGCCTGGGCCGCCAACTGGGACGCGGCCGCCCAGCATCCCGGCAAGTGGTACTACGACTTCGAGTCGGTGACCGGGGCCGGGCCGGTGCTCGCCAACTTCCAGATCGACTACGACGACGAGGTCGGATTCGCGGCCGTGCGCCGCCTCTACGACCTGGCCCGGCCCCACACCGACGACCGGCCGTTCTTCCTGGTGGCGTCGTTCACCCATCCCCACGACCCCTATGAGGCCCGTCCCGAGTGGTGGAACCTCTACGACCACGACGGCATCGACCTGCCCGATCCCATCCGCGACGAGGACGTCGACCCCCACACCCTGCGCATCCGCCAGGGCACCCAGGGCGACACCGCCGGCTACACCGAGGCCCAGTACCGCACCGCCCGCCACGGGTACTACGCGGCCACCAGCTACTTCGACTCCTGGCTGGGCCGCCTGGTCGATGCGCTTGCGGAGACCGGTCGGCTCGACGACACCGTGGTCATCGTCACCAGCGACCACGGCGACATGCTCGGCGACCGGAGCGTGTTCTTCAAGATGTCGTTCTTCGAGCGCTCGGCCCGGGTGCCCCTGATCATGGCGGGGCCCGGCATCCCCGAGGGCACGACCGTCCTCAACGCTTGCTCGCTGGTCGACCTTCTGCCCACTCTGCTCGACATCGCCTCCGACGGCGGCCCGTGGCCCGAGTTCGACACGCCGATCTCCGGGCGCAGCCTCTGGGAGCTCGCCACCGGCGGCGCCGACGATGTGGACGAGACGGTCGGCGAGTACATGGCCGTGTTGGCGTCGCATCCGCTCTTCATGATCCGTCGGGGCCGCTACAAGTACATCCACTGCGACTCCGATCCCCCGCTGCTCTACGACGTCGAGGCCGACCCGCTCGAGCGCACCAACCTGGCTGACGAACCCGGCTGCGCCGAACTGGCCGCAGCCTTTGCAGCCGAAACCGTGCAGCGCTGGGACAGCGTGGCCATCCGCGAGCGGGTGCTCGTCTCACAGCGGTCCCGCCGCGCCATCCAGGCCGCGATCGGCAGCAACGGGCCCGGCTGGGATTACCGGCCCGAGCGCGACGCCAACACCGAATACGTCCGCGACCACACGACCTACTCCCAGATCGGCGCCCGGAGCCGGATCCGGGCCCCGGTCTAGGAGGCCTTGATCGGTCGAGAGGCTCGGCTCAGATGGCCTTGATGGTGGCCATTAGCGCCTGCCAGCGGTCGGGGTCGCCAGCCGGCATTGCCAGAAACTGTAGGCAGCATCTTCCGAAAATTGTAGGCCCTATAGCCCGAAAACTGTAGGCTATAGTCGCCAGAAACTGTAGGACAGCGAGATGCAGACGAGTCGCGGATGCCACTGACACTCACCCCGGACGGGTATCGGAGCCGAGCAACGGACATCGATGTGGAGCGGGCGCTCGCCGCCATGCCGACTGTTGTGATCGAGGGGCCGAAGGGCTGCGGCAAGACCTGGACGGGGCGCCGCTTTGCCCGCAGCGAGGTGCTGTTCGACCGCGACCTCAACGCCCGCCGGTCGGTGTCGCTGGCACCCGGCCCCGTGCTCGCCGGGGCTGAGCCGCGGTTGCTCGACGAGTGGCAACTGGCACCGGAGGTTTGGAACCAGGTGCGACACGCCAGCGACGAGGGGCACCGCAACGGCCGATTCATCCTCACCGGCTCCGCCGTTCCGACCGACGACATCACCCGCCACTCGGGTGCGGGCCGGATCGCCCGGGTGCGGATGCGGCCGATGTCGCTGCTAGAGACCGGGGAATCCACCGGCGAGGTGTCGCTCGGCACTCTGCTCGCGGGCGCGCCAGTGGCGGCTCGGTGCCCCGACGCCGACTTCAGGGCCGTCCTCGAAGCGCTGTGCCGGGGTGGCTGGCCTCGCTTGCTCGGCTCGCCCGTGCAGGATGCCCAGCGGTTTCTCGACAACTACATGACGGAACTCTGCCGCACCGACGTCAGCTCCGTGGACGGGGTGAGGCGCGATCCGGGCGGCGTGTCCAGGCTGGTCGCCTCCATCGCCCGCAATGTGGCCACCACGGCATCGTTCTCGAGACTTTCAGCCGAAGCCGCCGGCGACCGGCCTCTCAACCGCACCACCGCCACCGAGTATCTGCGCTCGCTGGAGCGGCTGTTCATCGTGGAGGACGTGCCGGCTTGGCGCTCGCACCTGCGGTCGCGAGCCACGCTCCAGAGCGCGCCCAAGCGGCACTTCGTGGATCCGTCGCTGGCCGCCGCGGCTGTCGCGGCCACCCCGGAGCGGCTCTTGGCCGACTTGGAGGCGCTCGGGTTCCTGTTCGAGTCGCTAGTGGTGCGCGATCTGCGCATCTACGGCCAGGCCGACGGAGCCCGCGTTTACCACTACCGCGACAGCGACAAACTGGAAGCAGACGCCATCGTCGAGACTCGCGACGGGCGCTGGCTGGCCGCGGAGATCAAGCTCGGCAGCGAAGATGGCGTTGAACAGGCAGCCCGATCACTCCTGCGGCTGCGAGCCAAGGTGGACGACTCCCGCATGGGTGCTCCGTCGAAGCTGCTGATCATCACAGCAACGGGATACGGCTACGACCGCCCCGACGGAACCACAGTCCTGCCCATAACCGCCCTCGGCCCGTAGCTCCGCCCACCGGCCGCGTTGCCCAGGACGGTACGACCCGCCAGTTGGTGGGCCGAGGATCGCTACGAAGGGGCGAATCGCGTTCCCGTATTCCAGCCGATGCCGGGCGCGTGTCACACCGGCTTCCTATGGTTGCAATCATGTGAGCCTGCGGACAACGACTGATTTCCAGACGACGAGGTGACTGACATGACCATCACAGACCCCGCCGACAAGCCGCCAACCCGCCGGTTTCCGAACCTGCGTGATCTCAAATGGCCGATCGTGCAAGCGCTGCGCGAGATCGGCGAGGACGCGACGAGGGCTGAGATCGCAGCGCGCGTGGCCGACATCCTCGGTCTGGCACCGCAGGAGCGAGCAGGGACAATTCCCTCTGGAGAGAACCGGCTAACACACCATGTGGGTTGGGCCTGCTTCGAACTCAAGAAGGTCGGAGTGCTCCACTATCCCGAGCGCGGCCGGAGAGCCTTGACGCCCCTCGGGCTAGAGGTCGACGAAGAGCGGATCCACGAACTCCCGGCCATGCACGAGTCAGACACGTCACCGTCGGCGGTGTGGCTCATCCGGGCTGGTGGCAGCGGCGAACGCTACGGCTACAACATCGAGCACGGCCGCGTCGGCGTGGGCTTCGGCGGCAAGCCGGATCTGAGGACGCTCTCCAGCAAGGAGGAGCTGACAGCCGCCCTGCGCAGCAACTCCCCCGACGACGGGGACCGAAGCATCTCGAGCAGCGCGGGCCAACTCTGGAGGCTGCGAACCGAAGTAGCTGCCGGTGACCTGGTGATAATGCCCAGCGACTCGCAAATCGCGCTGGGCACGGTGACCCGTGAGTACTGGTACGAACCCGACCGGGAGGACGAGCAGTGCCACTTGCTGTCAGTCGACTGGCAGCGCGTAGACGTCCCGCGGTCCACCCTGCGAGAAGACTTGAAGAAGGCGCTGAGGCCTCGGACAACCATCAGCACCATTGCCCGCAACGACACCGCCCGACGCTTCCAGTACTTGATGGAAACAGGCGAGGATCCCGGACCTCCAGCCACCCCCGATGATGACCTGCCTAGTCTCGGCGAGCTAGCAACTGAACTCCTGACCGACGTTGGCTTCTTGGGCGACATCGTGTCGCTGCTGGAGGACAAGGGGCAGGTGATCCTGTATGGGCCGCCGGGTACGGGCAAGACGTATCTGGCTCGGGAGCTTGCCAAGGCGCTAGCACCCGACGAATCGTGTCGCTCGCTGGTGCAATTCCATCCGTCCACGTCCTATGAGGACTTCTTCGAGGGATACCGGCCTGCTGGAACCGGTGACGGCGGGGGCATCGCCTACGAGTTGGCACCGGGGCCCCTGGCTCGCATGGCCGAGCGGGCGTCCGAGGCGCCCGACCAACGCCATGTGATGATCATCGACGAGATCAACCGGGGGAACCTGCCCCGGGTACTCGGCGAGCTGCTCTTCCTGCTGGAGTACCGCGACGAGAGCGTCAGCACGCTCTACCGGCCCGAGGAACCGTTCTCGCTGCCGGAGAACCTCTGGTTCATCGGCACCATGAACACCGCCGACCGCTCGATCGCGTTGGTGGACGCGGCCCTGCGGCGACGGTTCCACTTCGTGCCGTTCTTCCCCGACAGCGGCCCGATGGCCGGCCTGCTCGATCGCTGGCTGGAGCGCGAAGGAGAGCCCGACTGGGTCGGCAGTCTGGTCGAGGCGGTCAACGGCGAATTGAAGGCCGAATTGGAGGGCTCCCACCTGCTGCTCGGGCCGAGCCACTTCATGAAGGAGTACGGCCCATCACTGGACGGCCAGCGAGAGCGCCTGCGGCGCATCTGGAGGTACAACATCGAGCCGTTCATCGAGGACCAGTTCTTCGGCGACCCCAACCAGATCCACCGCTTCCGGTTTAACCAGGTAATGAACCGCCACGGCCCACCGACGCAGTCCGAGCCGCCGGAGCCTGAAGAAGATCAGATGGAAGCGGGGACATGAGCTTGGCGGCCACCGCGACAGCCGCCGGTTTGATCACCCTCGAGTCAAGTGGGGCCGAGAGGTCTGCTGAGCCACTGATCAGTATCGAGGCTCTGACTGGCGGCTTTGTGCTTGAAGAGTACGGGAGCCGCGTTGCCTCGTTGAGTGCCGAGCAGGCTGATTCGTTGAATCATGTTGGCGGTGGGCGCTACCTGAGCGTTGAGCCGGCCGGGCCGGCGGGGATGTGGCGGGTTTCTGCTCACAACTACGTGGGGTCGATCAGTGTCGCCGGGGTGCAGGTGCTGGTGCAGCCGAAGATCCCGCTGCGGAACCTGTTTCTGCTGCTGGAAGTGGGGCTGCGCCCGCAGGACTGGCACGACGAGGCGGTCAGCTACGAGACGAGCCGGGACTTGCTGCCCGCGCTGATCTCGTTCTTCGCCCGCACCACCGAGACCACGCTGGCCCGAGGCCTCTACCACTCTTACCGCGAGCACCACGACCGGCTGATCGCCCTGCGAGGCCGAGTCGACATCCCGCGGCAGCTCACCCGGCCCGGCATGGCGATCCCGACCGCCTGCCGCTACACCGACTTCACCGCCGACCTGATCGAGAACTCGTATCTGAAGGCGGCGGTCTGGCGCTCGCTGCGAGTTCCGTCGGTCCGGCCCGACGACCGGCGCAGGCTGATGCAGCACCTCGTCGCCCTCGAAGACGTGGGCGACACGCCCCATGCCTCCACCGACTACGACCGCGTCGCCTTCACCAGGCTCAACGACCACTACAAGCCGGCGCTGCGGCTTGCTCGACTGGTCCTCGCCAACCTGACCCTCCGAGACGACATCGGCGACACCTCGGCCTCGTCGTTCATGGTGGACATGAACGAGCTCTTCGAGCGCTTCGTGACCGAGCGCCTGCGCAACGCTCTGCGCAGCCGTCTCACGCTCAAGAGCCAGCATTCGGACCACCTCGATTACGGAGATAATGTCGCAATCTGTCCCGACCTGCTGTTCGTGCGCGACGGTGCCCCCATCCTCGTCGCCGACATCAAGTACAAGCTCACCGACGACACTGCCGCGGGCCGCAGCGCCGACTACTACCAGTTGCTCGCCTACACGACGGCGCTCAATCTGCCCGGGGGCGTGCTCATCTACTGTCTCGATGCCAACCGTCCCGGGGGGATGCCCACCGGCGGTCCGGCCGCTGCAAGCCACGCCGACGACGCGCGTGCCTCATACCGCGCCGTCAGCGACACCACACCCGCTCCAAACCGCGCCAGCAGCGACACCACACCCATTCCGCAAGCTCTTGGCGCCGACAACAGCCCCGGATTCGGAACTGCCGAAGCCCTCCGCAGTGATGGCACGGCAAGAGTCCGGTCGGTTCGAGTCAAGCATGTCAACAAGGTGCTGCACACCTATGCGCTGGATCTTTCTGGCACCGCCGAAGATGTGAACATCAATATCCGCGAACTGGCCGACTGGATAGCCGACAGGGCGTAGAAGGCCTAGCGGACAGGTGAGCGAATGCGTCCATACGAGCGGACCCTGGCCCGAGCGGACCCTGAGAGGCCCGGCGCACACCGCGAACAACAGCGCGAATAGCACCGCTGCGGCGTGCGCGCTCTGTGAGCAGTACGCGCGCGCTCTATGGCAGTGGCGGTCGGCGCCGACAACGCCCGGCACCTGCTGTTCGCTGGTCACCAACAAGCCCGCATTGAGGGTGCAGTCGCGGTCGCGCCGACAACACCGGCACCTGGGACGCACCGCGGGCGGAACACTGGCTCGCGATTGCTCTGGCAGTGCTAGACATCTGACGCCGGCTGTCGAATCAGGACATAGCAGATTATTTCATGGACAAACATGGTTGCTGTCACACCCCTATGGGATGATGTGTTCATGCTGATCGACGCTGCCCGACGAGCCGAGGCCGCGGTGAAGGAGATGCTGGCCTGCGCCGATGACGGGGCGGCATCTTGCTCGGAACTGCGTGAGGGGCTGGAACTCTCCAAGGTGATCGCTGGTGTGAACGCTGCGTTCCAGGTGTCGGCCGCGGCTGCGGTGGCGGGCCGGGAGCGTCACGGCGACGGCGGGGCAGAGGCACTGGCCGCCGGCGCGGGACTGTCACGACACGAAGCCCGCAACCAGGTCAAGACGGCCGAGGCGTTGAGGGCAACTCCGAGTCTGCGTGCTGCGGTTGCTGACGGTCGGGTGTCGGCGGCCAACGCCCGGCGCTTGGCCGAAGCCGCCGACAAGACCAGCGCCGCCGACGTTGAGTCCGACCCTGAACTGCTGGCCAAGGCCGAGACCATGCGGCCCGAGCAGTTCGCCAAAGACGCCCGCCGCTGGGCAGTCGACCGTCAGGGCGACGGCGGGGGGGCCGACCATGCCCGCCAGCGGGCGAAGCGCTCCCTGCGAATGTGGAACGACGAGGACGACGGCATGGTGCACCTGCACGGCGCATTCGATGCCGTCACCGGCCAGCGCATCGGTAACCGGCTGGAGGCTCAGGCCCGCCGCATGCACGACTGCGACAAGAAAGCGGCCGCCAACGGAGACAGCACCAAGCGGCGCAGCTTCCGGCAATGCATGGCCGACGCGCTCGACAAGCTCACCTCCTCCTCCGGCGAAGCCACTGCTGGCGGAACGGCCTTCGCCGACATCTGCGTGGTCGCGCAAGTCGACGACCACACCGGCGAACTCGTGGCCGAACTCCCCGACGGCGGACGGCTGCCACCCCACGTTCTCGACCAGCTTGCCTGCAACGCCAAGTTCACCGGCCTCATCTACGACCGTGAGGGCAAGCCCATCTGGCGGACCCACTCTGTGCGCACCGCCACCAAGTCTCAGCGCCAGATCCTCTTCGCCCGCCACGGTGGCTGCTTCCACTGTGCGGCCCACCCGGCGCTGTGCCAGATCCATCACGTCCAGCCCGTGTCGCAGGGCGGGCCCACGCGCCTCGACAACATGGTCCCCGTCTGCTGGGACTGCCACAACCGGATCCACCACAACGGCTGGAGGATCGACACCTACCACGGGGAGCACACCCTGCGGCCCCCCGACCCGATTGCCTACGGGCCGGCCCGCGCCCGAGACTCGGCCCCCGCCAACCTCTGGGCGGCCGAACAGGCCCGACACGCCGAAACGCCCAGCCCAGGCGACGACGGCACCCAGGAGACCAGCCATGCTGAGCGCTCTCGATCCGCAGTCAGCAGCCCCAGCCGCCTGTTCGCCCCCGCATGACAGATCGAGCCAAACATGGTCAGGGATCGCGCCACCCGGATTAGGGCAGGACACCAGCCCGCCAGGCCCCAGCCGCTGGCTATGACGACCGGAACGCTGCGGCCCGCAAACGACGGGCTCAGGGCTGAGCGGGTGCGACCGCTGGCCCACACGGCGCCAACCGCGACGACCAAAGCGCTGCGGCCCGCAAACGACGGGCTCAGGGCTGAGCGGGTGCGACCGCTGGCCCACACGGCGCCAACCGCGACGACCGGAACGCTGAGGTCTGGCCGACGATGGGCTCGGGACCGGATGGCGCGCTCGCCGGCCGGGCACGGCGCTAGCGGAAACCGCTGGGGCCTGGCAGGCTTGCAGTGTGCGCAGTTCCGTACACAAGAGACAACCACACGCGAGATAACCAGGGAGAGGCGACTGATGGGTGAGATGGTGGAGTTTGCCGCCAACGGATCGACGGCTCGGGGCTATGTGGCCGCTGCGGCCGGGGGCTCGGGGCCCGGGGTGATCGTGCTGCAGGAGTGGTGGGGGCTAGTTCCCCAGATCAAGGCCGTGTGCGACCTGCTCGCCGAGGAGGGCTTCACCGCCCTCGCCCCCGACCTGTACCACGGCGAGATGGCCGCCCACACCGAGATGGACAAGGCCGGCGAGCTCATGACCAGCCTGCCGCCGGAGCGGGCCGCCCGCGACATGTCCGCCGCCATCGACTACCTGCTCGGCCACGACGCCTGCTCATCGTCGGCCGTCGGCGTCACCGGCTTCTGCATGGGCGGGCTTCTCACCCTGCGCATCGCGGCCCTCGCTGGCGGCCGGGTGTCGGCCGCGGCCCCGTTCTACGGCGCGCCCCTCGGCGACGACTCGCTCGACTGGAGCAACCTAAGCGCCAAGGTCGAGGGCCACTTCGCGGCCAGCGACGACTTCTTCCCGCCCGACGCCTGTCAAGCGCTGGCCGCACAGCTGCGAGGCATGGGCAAGGACGTGGTGTTCCACACCTACGAAGGCACCGGCCACGGATTCGGCAACTGGGAGAACCCGCTCGGCACCTACGACGAGTCGGCCTGGAACACCGCTTGGTCGCGCACTCTCAAGCTGCTGCGCGCCAACGTGGGGTGAACTAGCCCTAGTACACCTCGGGCACAAACGTCTGGTCTGAGATCGGCGGCCTCACGTAGCCCACGCCGGACTGGCGCTCGGGCAGCTCGACCTCCTCCCAGGGCACCGTCTCGTACGGGATCAGCGACAGCAGGTGCGAGATGCAGTTCAGCCGGGCCCGCTTCTTGGAGTCGGCGTCCACCACATACCAAGGGGCCTGCTTGATGTCGGTGTGGGCGAACAGAGTGTCCTTGGCCTTGGAGAAGTCCACCCACCGGGACCGGCCCTGCACATCCATCGGCGACAGCTTCCAACGCTTCAGCGGATCCGCGATCCGGCTCTGAAACCGCCGCTCCTGCTCGGCGTCGCTCACCGAGAACCAGTACTTGATGAGGATGATCCCCGACCGCACCAGCATCCGCTCGAACTCGGGACACGACCGCAGGAACTCCTTGTACTCCTCCTCGGTGCAGAAGCCCATCACCGGCTCGACCAGCCCGCGGTTGTACCAGCTGCGGTCGAACAGGACCATCTCCCCCGCGGCGGGCAGCTCGGCCACGTAGCGCTGGAACCACCACTGGGTCTTCTCGCGGTCGCTGGGCGTGCCCAGGGCCACCACCCTCGCCACCCGAGGATTCAGCCGCTCGGTGATCCGCTTGATGACCCCGCCCTTGCCGGCGGCGTCGCGGCCCTCGAAGATGACCACCACCTTCAGGCCCTTGTGGCGGATCCAGCGCTGGAGCACCACCAGCTCCTCCTGCAGGCGGCTCAACTCCCGCTCGTAGTCGCTGTTCTTGATCTTCTTGCGCTTCCCGGTCGCGCCCACCGCCGAGGCGGCGCTGTCCAGAGTGTTCAGCGTTGAGTCCAAGTCCACGCTCACGGCGCGCACCCTAGTTCAGGCTGCAAGCTGCGAGCCAGCGCGCCCACAGTCACCCTCTGGTGCTAGCTCTCAAAGCGACTCGCCCGCCGCGCTCGGCCTTTGCCTAACGTGCCAGGAGGATCCGGCGAGCCTCGCTCAGCACCGCGATGCGGTCGGCGGCCTCGGCTTCGGCCGCGCCGAGGTCGGGATGGGCGGCCCGCAATGCCTCCCGGAAGCCGCGCCGGATCTCGGCCTGCTCGGGCAGCTCGACCTCGCGCTCGAACCCCAGGACGTCCAGCGCCCACCCGACAGGATCATCGACGGCGGGGGCCGGCCTCGCCGACGACTGGCTCGCCGACAGGTACGCAAACAGAGCCGGCGTCACGTCTCCCCGCCACGCCAGACCTCGCTGCACCGCCCGCAACGCCTCGGCTCGAACGGCGACACTGGCCAATCCCGCCGCGTAGACGGAACCGAGCACGAGTTGGCTCGCAGTGGCGCGGGCCCCGTCGAACTCGCAGGTCAACTGCTCGATCGAGCCTTGGCCGTCAGGGCCGTAGAGCCTCTGGTGGCTGCGGGTCAAGCCGACCCGGTCTCGCTGCAATCGGTGCCTCAGCCGGGGTTGCGCCACCGGGCTTCCCTGCTCCAACTCGTACACAAGCTCGGTGACCTCTCCCAGCCGATCAGCGGGGAGACCGGGCCCGAAGCGGGCACACACCGCGCCCAGCAGCAGGCTGCCTGGGCCCGGGGCGGATCCATCCGGTGAGCCGGGCAGCCACGCCCGGCCAATCGAAATCCTGCGGGTGGGGGCTATCGGCCTGCTGTGGAAGATCTCCAGCTCGGCCAGCAACACCCAGCCAAGCTAGTGGCCGCGGTGAGCCATCGCCGCCACGAGCCATCGCCGCGATGAACAATCGCCGCGATGAAAACAATGGCCGCGATGAAAACAATGGCCGCGATGAGAATGAGCGCCTGCCTCGGCGCGACGGGCTTGCACCTACCCGCGCGCGTTCCCAGATCGCTCAGACCAGCGTTCTCAATGTGTCGCTCATTCGGTGGGCCAGCTCGCGCCGATCCTCGCTGTCGACTCCCATGTCCTCCACCGAGGCGAGCAGCTCGCCCACCGAGTCGCGCAGGCTTCGCCAACTGGAGGCGGAGAAGCCGAACGGCGTCCGCACCCCGGCGATCCGCCGAGCGTGCATCGCCACGCTCCGCATGTCCTCGACGTCGCCCGGATCTCGGCGCAGTCGGTCGCACGCCACGAACAGGGCGCTGAGAAGGTTGTTGACCTCCAAGCCGTCGAGTTCCTCGAATTGAGCCTCCTCCTCGCGGGCCAGCAAGTCGTCGATCAACAACTCGACCCGTTCCTCGTCCGCCTCGCGAACCAACAGGTCGCACACCCCCCTGTTCGCTGCGTCTCCCTCGTCGGTGTGCTCACCAGTGTTGTCGTCAGAGTTCTGATCAGCGTCGCCCAGGATCTCAGCGTCGCCCAGAATCTGCGTGCTGCCCAGGATTGGTCCACCCGTGGCGGGTTCACTGCCTACGACAGCACCGGCGACGATGTCCCTCTCAGACGCGTCAACCGCGACTGCACCACTCTCGGCTGTATCAACCGCAGCCGCGTCCCTCTCGGCCGCACCGTCCTCGGCGGCGTCGCCTTCGGTGTCCAAGACGTGGGGCACGCGGGCCTGTACCAGCAGTTCCACGAGCTCGGCGCGCAGCGCCTCGGGCCATTCGGCCAACTCGAAGGCGGTCAGGGAGTCCTCCGAGCCGATGGGGCGGGTAGTCGCCTCCTTCGCCCGCTCGGCCTCCTCGACCTCGTCCACGAGACCGTCGACCGTTTCCTCCAGCGATTCGTGGACCATCAAGGTGGTGCCCTGCCACGAGTGAACCACCTTGTCGACCACTAGCAGCTGCTGCAGCATGACCCGGCTCTCGAGCGCCCACTCGTGAAGCTCGTAGGCCAGCCACTCCCCGGCTTCGCCGCCATCGGGATCCTCCCCGTCGCCAGGATCATCCCCGTCATCGCCAACCGCAAGAACCCCATCACTCAGCTCGACCGCGGGCGGCTCGGGATCTGCATCCCCCAAAGCCCGGCGGAGCCTGTCCCGAAACGCGGCCGACATCAGCACCATCTTGCCACCCCGATGCCCGCCCCGTGTCATGCCTGCCCCGACGCAGCAGCCCGAACTGCCGCTGCTCGCGGCGGTGGCTGCCTTCCGATAGGTTCGCGGCCCATGGTGTCTTCGACTCATCCCAAACCCGACCGCAACATCGCGCTGGAGTTGGTGCGCATCACCGAGGGCGCGGCCATAGCGGCATCGCGCTGGATGGGCCGGGGCGACAAGGACGGCGCCGACGGGGCCGCGGTGGACGCCATGCGCAGGGTGCTGAGCGACATCTCGATGGACGGCATCGTCATCATCGGCGAGGGCGAGAAGGACGAGGCCCCCATGCTCTACAACGGGGAGCGGGTCGGCAACGGCCAACTGCCCCAGACCGACGTGGCCGTCGACCCGATAGACGGCACCACCCTCACCTCGCTGGGACGGGCCAACGCCCTGTCGGTGATCGCCGTGGCCGACCGGGGCACGATGTTCGATCCCGGCCCCTGCGTGTACATGGAGAAGATCGCGGCCGGCCCCGAAGCCGCCGGAGTGATCGACATCACCAAGTCGCCGACCGACAACCTGAAGGCGGTGGCCGACGCCAAGGGCGAGTTCGTGCGGGACCTGACCGCGGTGATCCTCGACCGCGACCGCCACAACGACCTGATCGCCGAGGTGCGCGAGGCCGGGGCCCGCATCCGGCTGATCCCCGACGGCGACGTGGCTGGCGCCATCTCCACCGCCTGGCCCCACACCGGCGCCGACATCCTCTTCGGCATCGGCGGCACCCCCGAGGGCGTGATCACCGCGGCCGCCATCAAGTGCATGGGCGGCGCTTTGCAGGGCCGCCTGTGGCCCCGCAACGACCACGAGCGCAAGGCCCTCACCAAGCTGGGCTACGAGGTGGAGCGAGTGCTCACCCAGGACGACCTCGTCAACACCGACAACTGCTTCTTCGCCGCCACCGGAGTAACCGACGGCGACCTGCTCCAGGGCGTGCACTTCGACGCCAACTACTGCCACACCCAGTCACTGGTGATGCGCAGCCGCTCCGGCACGGTGCGCCTGATCGAGGGCCGCCACCGCCACCGCAAGGCCCGGGATCTCTAGGACCGCCGCCCGCCGGCGCTCTAGGCAGCCGCGACTCTCAGACGCAGCTCGGCCCGCTCCAGCGCGACGGCTGCGACCTCGTGGTCGGGGTCGGACTTGAGCGTCTCTTCGGCCCGCTGCCGGGCCGCGGCAGCTCGGTCCGTGTCGATCTCGTCGGCGGCCTCGGACACGTCTGAGAGGATCGTGACCTTGTTGTGGCTGACCTCGACGAAGCCGCGGTGCACCGCGAAGGTGTCGCGCTCTCCGCCTGGGCGCAGCACGTCCACCGACCAGGGGGCCAGCACCCCCAGGAACGGCACGTGCCCGGCCTGGAAGGCGATGTCGCCCTCAGTCACCGTGCGCACGATCACCATCTCGGCGGTGCCCGAGTAGGTCACGTCCTCGGGTGAGACCAACTCCACGTCGAGTTCTACAGCCATGTCAGGCTCTCACGCTGGCACTGCCCATGCCCGGCACTCACCCATGTCAGGCTCCTGCCGAGGCGCGGCCCGGCCCACCGCCACGAACACCCATGTCAGGCCTGCAGCTCGGCGGCTTTGCGCTCCACGTCGGAGGCGCCGCCCACCATGTAGAAGGCTTGCTCGGGGAGGTCGTCCATGTCGCCGTTGACCAGCGCCTCGAACGACTCGATGGTCTCGGCCACCGGGGTGAAGATGCCGTCCTGGCCGGTGAAGTTCTTGGCCACGAACATGGGCTGCGACAGGAAGCGCTGCACCTTGCGGGCCCGGTCCACCGTCACCCGGTCCTCCTCGGACAGCTCGTCGAGGCCGAGGATGGCGATGATGTCCTGAAGCTCCTTGTAGCGCTGCAGCACCTCCTGCACCCGGCGGGCCACCGCATAGTGGCGGTCGCCCACCACCAGCGGGTCGAGGATGGTGGACGTGGACGCCAGCGGATCGACCGCCGGGTAGATGCCCAGCGCGGCGATGTCGCGGCTCAGCTCGGTGGTGCCGTCGAAATGGGTGAACGACGTGAACGGGGCCGGGTCGGTGTAGTCGTCGGCGGGCACGTACACGGCCTGCAGCGACGTGATCGACTTGCCCCTGGTTGAGGTGATCCGCTCCTGCAGCTCGCCCATCTCGTCGGCCAGGGTGGGCTGGTAGCCCACCGCCGAGGGCATGCGGCCCAGCAGGGTGGAGACCTCGGAGCCGGCCTGCACGAACCGGAAGATGTTGTCGATGAACAGCAGCACGTCCTGGTTCTGCACGTCGCGGAAGTACTCGGCCACGGTCACTCCGGCCAGGGCCACCCGCAGGCGCACGCCGGGCGGCTCGTCCATCTGGCCGAACACCAGGGCGGCCTTGTCGAGCACCCGGGTGGTGCCGTCGCCCATGACGGTCTCGCCCATCTCCAGGAACAGGTCGGTGCCCTCGCGGGTGCGCTCGCCCACCCCGGCGAACACCGACACGCCGCCGTGGTTGGTGGCCACCCGGGTGATCATCTCGGTGATGAGCACGGTCTTGCCCACGCCGGCCCCGCCGAACAGGCCGATCTTGCCGCCCTGCTTGTAGGGGGTGAGCAGATCGATCACCTTCACGCCGGTCTCGAACATCTGCGCCGACGGCTCCAGCGAGTCGAAGGAGGGTGCGGGACGGTGGATGTCCCAGCGCTCGGGGGTGTCGTAGCCCGGCGTGTCGAGGCACTCGCCCATCACGTTCCAGACGTGGCCGAGGGTGCCGTCGCCCACCGGCACCTGGATGCCGTGGCCGGTGTTGCGCACCTCGGTGCCGCGGGTGAGGCCGTCGGTGGGCTTGAGCGCGATGGCTCTCACCCGGTTGTCGCCGATCTGCTGGGCCACCTCGGCGGGCACCCGCACGTCGGTGCCGTCGACGACGACGGTGAACTCCAACTCGGTGTTGATCTCGGGCAGGTGCCCGGCCGGGAACTCCACGTCCACGACCGGGCCGGCGATGCCGACGATGCGGCCAGTGCGAAGGTCGGTCCGGTCGATCTGGCCGGTCTGGTCAGTCCCAGTCCCTGGGGCCGATTCGGTGATGGTCATTGGTGAGTGGCTTTCTTTCTGTGTTGCAGTCTGGGCTGTGCTGTCGGTGTGGTTCTAGGCGGGCGAAGCACCCGCGACACTCAGCATCGAGACATCCTCGCCGGCCAGCATCGACGCCAGAGCAACATCGACATCGCTGGCGTCGCCCGAGTCGCCGCCGCCGAGGGCCTCGGCGCCGCCCACGATCTCCATGATCTCGGTGGTGATGGCGTCTTGGCGGGCCTGGTTCATGGCCCTCGACAGCTTGGTGATCAGCTCCTCGGCGTTGTCGGTGGCCGCCTTCATGGCCCGCTGGCGGCTGGCGTGCTCGGATGCGGCCGCGTCGAGCAGCGCACCGTAGAGCCGGGCCTCGGTGTAGCGGGGCAGCAGCGCCTCCAGCACCGCCTCGGGGGACGGCTCGAACTCGAAGCTGCCCTCGCGGCCCGCGCCCGAGCCCTCCCTGGCCATCATCTCGGTGTCGACCAGGGGCAGGAAGCGCCGCACCACCACCCGCTGGGTTCCCATCGACACGAACTCGGTGTAGATGAGCTCCACCTGATCGACCGCCTCAGACAGGAACGACTCGCTGACGGTCTCGGCGATGCGGCGGGCGTCGTCGTAGGACGGGTTGTCGCTGAACCCCGACACCGCGCTGTCGATGCGGTAGTTGCGGAAGCGGAAGTAGCTGGCTGATTTGCGGCCCACGCAGCACAGCGAATAGCCCTTGCCCTCGGACACATGGCCCATGAGCTGGCGCTCGGCGGTTCGAATGACCGACGTGTTGTAGGCCCCGGCGAGGCCGCGGTCGCCGGTGATGACGATGAAGCCGACGTTGCGCACCTCGGGCGCCTGGCGCAGCAGCGGATGGTCGACCTCGGCCCCGCCCGCGGCGAGGTCCTCGATGACGCTGGTGATGAGGCGGGCGTAGGGGCGGGCCGCGTTGGCCCGCTGCATGGCCTTCACCACCCTGGTGGCCGCGATCAGCTCCATGGCGCGGGTGATCTTCTTGGTGGACTGGATGCTGCCGATGCGCCGGCGCAGCTCCCGCTCTTTGCCTCCAGGCACGGCTCGGCCCTAGCCCTCGTGCTTTCTGTGCCCTGTCACTGCCGGTGCCTAGCCATTGACCGCGCCTCGCCCGCCTAGCCCTCGTCCCGGCTCAGGTCCTCTTCGGGCAGGGTGGTGTCGGCATCGACCATGGTGGCCTGCTCGGCGCCCTGCCCGGTCGCCTCGGGCTCGGAGCCCGGGGTGGCCTCGGAGGTCTCGAACTGGTCGGCGAAGGCCTTGACCCGGGCATCGAAGTCGTCGGTGTCGGAGATGGCCCCGCTGTCGCGGATCTCGGCCAGCGTGACCGCCTCCCGGGCCCGGAACCAGTCCAGCAGCTCGCTCTCGAAGCGCCGCACGTCGCCGATGGGCACCTCGTCGAGGTAGCCGTGGGTGCCGGCGTAGATCGACACCACCTGCTCCTCCACCGGCAGCGGGCTGTTGACGCCCTGTTTGAGCAGCTCGGTGAGGCGGTAGCCCCGCTCGAGCTGGGCCTTCGACACCGCGTCGAGGTCGGAGCCGAAGGCGGCGAAGGCCTCCAACTCCCGGAACTGCTGCAGGTCGCCCTTGAGGGTGCCCACCGCGGTCTTCATGGCCTTGACCTGGGCCGCGCCGCCGACCCGGCTGACCGAGATGCCCACGTCCACCGCGGGACGGATGCCCGACTTGAACAGATCGTCCTGCAAGAAGATCTGGCCGTCGGTGATGGAGATCACGTTGGTGGGGATGTAGGCCGACACGTCGCCCGCCTTGGTCTCGATGATCGGCAGCGCGGTCAGCGATCCCGCGCCCCGGTCGTCGCTGAGCTTGGCGGCCCGCTCCAGCAGCCGGCTGTGCAGGTAGAACACGTCGCCCGGATAGGCCTCGCGGCCCGGCGGCCGGCGCAGCAGCAGCGACACCTGGCGATAGGCCTCGGCCTGCTTGGACAGGTCGTCGTAGATGACCAGGGCGTGCTGACCGTTCTCCATCCAGTGCTGGCCCATGGCGCAGCCCGCATAGGGCGCCAGATACTTGTAGGGCGCCGGATCCGACGCGGGCGCCACCACCACCACGGTGTAGTCCATGGCCCCGAGCTCGTCGAGGGTGGCCACCGCCTGGGCCACGGTCGAGGCCTTCTGGCCGATGGCCACATAGATGCACTTCACGTCGAGGCCGCGCTGGTTGAGGATCGTGTCGAGGGCGATGGTGGTCTTGCCGGTCTTGCGGTCGCCGATGATCAGCTCGCGCTGGCCCCGGCCGATGGGGATGAGCGAATCGATGGACTTGATGCCGGTCTGCATCGGCTCGTGCACCGGCTTGCGGCCGGTGATGCCGGGGGCCTGGATCTCCATGCGCCTCGGGATCGGGTTGGACAGCGGCCCTTTGCCGTCCACCGGCTCGCCCAGCGGGTTGACCACCCGGCCCAGCAGCCCGTCGCCCACCGGGATCGACAGGATGTCGCCGGTGGCCTGCACCGGCTGGCCCTCCTCAATGCCCTCCACGTCGCCGAGGACCACTGCGCCGATGGAGGTCTCGTCGAGGTTCAGGGCCAGGCCGACCGCGCCGTTGGCGAAGCGCAGCATCTCGTTTACGGCCGCGTCGGGCAGCCCCGAGACCCGGGCGATGCCGTCGCCGACCTCGAGCACCCGACCCACCGTGGACTGCTCCAGCGACGGGGCGAACCCTTCGAGGTTCTGGCGGATGGCGGCCGCTATGTCGGCCGTGTTGATCGTCAGTTGTGCCGTGTCGCTCATGTCTTCGCTCAATCTCCTGGAAAATGAACCGTCGCTCGGCCTCTAGGCGAGGCCGCTTCGCATCTGCTGCAGGCGGCTGCGAACACTGCCGTCGATCACGTCGTCGCCGATCTCGGTTACCACCCCGGCGACCACGCTGGGATCAACCACCGCCTGGATCTCCACTTCGAGTCCCGAGGAGGCCTTGATGGCCTCGGCCAGTCGGGACCGCTGCTCGCCGGTGAGCTCCACCGCGCTGCGCACCCGGGCCACCCGACGGTTGCGTCCGGCCGCGGCCCGGTCGATGGCCGCGTCGATGATCTCGATCAGCTCGCCGCCGCGGCCCGCGCCGACCACCAGCGACACCAGCGCCGCGGTGGCGGGCAGCGCCTGGCCTGCCAGCAGGTCCTCGGTAATCTGCAGCCGGCGCTCCACGTCGATGACCGAGTCGGCGAGGGTGGCCTGCAGTTCGTCGCTGGCCCGCAGCGCGGCCGCGAAGCGCGACAGCTCGGCCTCGACCTCGACCTGGGCGCCCTCGGCCCGGGCCACGGCCAGCACGGCGTCGGCGTAGCCGCCGATGCGGTCGGAGGCGGCCTGGTCAGCCATCGCTCAAGGCCTGCCGCCGGCTCGGAGGACAGTGCGGTGCACCGCTCAGTTCCCGTCCCCGTTGCGGCCTGCGCCGGCCACCTCGTCGATGTAGCCGTCGATCAGGGAGCGGTGCACGTCGGCGTCGAGGCTGGCACCGACCACCCGCTCGGCCGCGCCCACCGCGATGGCGGCCACCTCGGTGCGCAGGTCGTCGAGGGCCTGTCGTCGGCTCGACTCGATGTCGTTGGCGGCTCGGGCCCGCTGCTCGGCGATGTCGGCCTCGGCTCGGGCCTGCAGATCCTGGCGAAGCTGGTCGGCCTGGCCCCGGGCCTCGTCGATGATGGCCGCCGCCGCCGCCTTGGCCTCAGCCAGCTCGGCCTCGTAGGTGGACTTGGTGCGCAGGGCGTCGGCCTTGGCCGCGTCGGCAGCGTCGAGGTCGGCCCGGATCTTCTCGGAGCGGGCGTCCATGGCCCGCTTCACCGCGGGGAAGCCCTTCCACGCCATGAACCCGAACAAGATCACGAAGGCCAACCCGCCCCAGATGATCTCATCGAGCTCGGGCAGGATCGGGCTGGGCGCCTCCACGCAGCCCTCCAGGTCGTCCTCGAAGGACTTGAAGGCCTCCTCGTCGGCTTCGACGGCGCTCAGGCTGCCGTACTCCTCCTCGGCGTGGTGCACCTGCTCGAGCACGCAGCCGCCGATGGTCTCGCCCGCAGCCCATGCCGGCGAGGCCGCGACGAGCAGCATCGCGCCCGTCGCGCCCAAAGCGGCGAGGAGCTTGACCGTTGTTCTTGCCATGATCGCCGTCCCTTGACTTCCGCTCTTGTTCGCTGCGCTCACGGGCCGCCCAAACCCCAGCGTCACAGCCCACGGCCTCGCTCCACGCCTCGCGTGTGTCTTCATGGGTTGCCCCTATCCGCTCGGCCTCTAGGGGAGCAGCAGGATGAAGACCACGAACCCGATGAGGGCCAGCGCCTCGGTGAAGGCGATTCCGAGGAACATCGTGGTGCGGACCATGCCGGCGGACTCGGGCTGGCGGGCCATGGCCGAGATGGCGTTGCCGACCACGATGCCGATGCCCACGCCGGGGCCGACCGCGGCCAGGCCGTAGCCGAGGCCGGCGCCTATGGCCGAGAGCCCGTCGAGGAACTCGCCGGGGCCGGTCTGTGCGAGAAGACTTAGCACTGTGGTTCTCCTGTTGTTTTGTGACTGGTGTTGTCTGGGTGACTGGGGTGATCTTGGTGACTGAGTGGGTCGGGTGGAAGCAAGCCGCGGCGGGTCTAGTGCTCGGGATGCATGGAGCCGCCGATGTAGACCGCGGTGAGGATGGTGAAGATGAAGGCCTGCAGGAACGAGACCAGGATCTCGAAGGCGGTCATCAAGATGAGCATCACGAAGGGCAGCGCGGCGGGCACGTAGAAGAACTCCCACAGCGTGGCCGACAATATGGCGAAGGTGACCAGCAGCAGGTGCCCGGCCACCATGTTGGCCCACAGCCGGATGGCCAGCGAGAAGGGCCGCACCACGAAGGTGGAGACCAGCTCGATGGGCGTGACGATCACATAGAGCACCTTGGGCACGCCCGGCGGGAACAGCGAGTTCTTGAGGTAGCCGAACGGACCCTGGCTGCGGACCCCGACCACGTTGTAGATCACCCACACCAGCACGGCCAGGGTGATGGGGATGGCCATCCGGCTGTTGGCCGGGAACTGGATGAACGGGACGACCTCGGTGATGTTGGAGAACAGGATGAAGAAGAACATCGACGTCAACAGGGGCATGAACTTCTTGCCGTCGGGTCCGATGGTCTGCATCACCACCGAGTTCTCGATGAAGTTCACCCCCGACTCGGCCACATGCTGCACGCCCGCGGGGACCAGCGACTGGCGGGGCCGGCCGGCCAGACCGAACAGCACGATGGTGGCGGCGGTGGCGGCCAGGTAGATGAGGACGGTCTTGTTGATGGCCAGCGGCGTGCCGTCGAACCAGATGGTGGGCCAGTCGAACAGGTGGCTGACCGGGGGGAACTCGAGGGCGAGGAGGCTCATGTCGAAGCTTCGGGCCGCAGCCGCGGCGGCTTGAGGCCCGGGAAGGCCAGCGAGGCCGAGACGTGGCGGGCCTCCACGATCAGAAGGCCCAAGTGGGTGGCGATCAGAGCCACTGCGAAGGGCAGGATCTCGAACCAGGCGTGGTTGCGGACGGGCAGCACAGCGGCGGTGACGATACCGAGTCGAACCACGTATCCACCCATCGCCGCGGCCATGAGCGCGGCCGGACCAATGCGGGCGCCCCAGCCGATGACGGCCGCGCCCAGCGCGAAGTTGACCAGCACCAGCGCCAGGGCCAGGGTGACCGACAGCGCCCCGGTCCAGCCCCAGCCCACCGCGCCGCCGGCAAGCAGCGGGACCGCGAACACCGCGGAGCGCCGGATCATGTCGCGCGCCACCGCCCGCTCGGGGGCGGCTGCGTCCGCTTCTGAGCCCGCTGCGACCTCCGAGTCCGCTTCGACTTCTGAGTCCGCCTCGACTGCGGGAGCCGCGCCCGGCGTGATGCTCATGACGTGACGCTCATGACTGTCCGCCGGCCGCCGGGTCGGGGCCGCCGTAGGTGGCCCGGCGGCTCTCGAGGGCCTCGTCCATCGAAGTGCCGTAGGAGCGGGCGAAGCTCCACACCTGATAGCCGAACACCACCACCGCCAGCACCAGGGTCACCGCGGGAAAGGTGCCGAGGCGACCGTCGATGAGCCAGCCGCCGAAGCCGAAGATGGCGGGGGTGGCGATCATCTCGAACGCCTTGGCCAGCGCGTCGCCCGCGCCGGCGCGGGTGCTCGGCTCGCTGTGGTCCATCGTCGACGGCGCCCGCTGATCCTGCGGCGGCTACCCGCGGCCCTTGCGGCGGCCGTAGCGACGCTCGAAGCGCTCGACTCGGCCCGCAGTGTCGACGATCTGCATCGTCCCGGTGAAGAAGGGGTGGCTGGCGCTGGAGATCTCCACCTTCGCCAGCGGGTAGGTGTTGCCGTCGGACCACTCGATGGTGTCTTCGGTGGAGATGGTGGAGCGGGTGAGGAACGAGGTGCCGGCGGACTGGTCGGAGAAGACGACCAGCCGGTACTCGGGGTGAATGTCGGTCTTCATCGGAGCACTAGTCTGTAAGTCGAGCGGGCCGGTAACAACCCCAGCGGCAACGAAGTTTCGCCTGTTTCAGCCGGGAGTCGGGATCAGCGCAGCAGCTCTGCGTTGGAGGTGGTGCCGCTGAGCTTGGCGAGGGCCGCCTCCAGGGCCTTGACCGCGGCTCGCGGGTCGCGGTCATCCGTGCCGTCGGCGAGGCCGCGCCGCAACTGCTGCAGGGCCTGCACCTCGTCGGCGTCGAGGAAGCGCTCCTCGTCGCGCGACACCGAGGCGGTCACGTCGATGGCCGGGAACAGCCCGAGCTGAGCGGCCCACCGGTCGAGGCGGATCTCGGTGTTGGCCGTGCCGGTGAACTCGTCGCACAGCACGCCGGGCAGCGAGCTGGAGCCGTCGGAGACGATCGAGGCGATCATCGTCAGCGAACCGCTCTCGGAGACGTTGCGGCCCGCGCCGAACAGCTTCTTGGGCATGTGCACGGCACCGCTCTCGACGCTGCCGCTGTAGGCCCGTCCCGCATTGGAGAGCGCGGCGTTGTAGGCCTGGGCCAACGCGGTGAGGCTGTCGAGCACCACCGCGACGTTCTGGCCGGACTCGACGAGGCGCTTGACCCGCTCGACGGTCATCTCGGCCGTCTGCACATGCTCCTCGGGGGTCTGGTCGAACGAGGTGGCGGCCACGTCGCCGTTGCGCACGCAGCGGCGCACCTCGGTGATGTCCTCGGGCCTCTGGTCAACGAACAGCCCCATCACGAAGATGTCGGGCTCGTTCGCCTCGATGGCGGAGATCACCGCGGCGAGCAGCTCCGAGGCGCCCGATCGCCGGGGACCGCGCACCAGGACTCGCTGGCCGACGCCGATGGGCGCCACCAGGTCGATGAGCCGGGCCGTGATGGCGTGGGGATCCTCGGGCTGTTCCAGCGTGAGGCGGCGCACCGCGTGGATGGGGGTGAGGCTCTCGAACGCGGGACGGTCCGACAGCTCCGCCGGTCCGCCGTTGATGGTTTGCAGTGTGAGCAGGGCCGGGTTCTTCTCGGCCCGGTTGGCGGGCCGGGAGGTGCCCGTCAGGTGGTCGCCGCGGCGCAGGCCGTACTGGCGGATCGTCTTGACCGGCACGTAGGCGTCGTTGCGGTTGGGCAGACAGCCGTCCACCCTCAAGAAGCCGTAGCCCTCGTCGCGCAGGTCGAGGCGGCCCGAGACCGCCACGGGGTCGCCGTCCCAGCCGTCGTCGCGATCGCGGTCGCGGTCGCGGTTGCGGCGGCGGCGGCGGCGGTTGCCCGGATCGGTCTCCTCCTCGGCGCGGTCGGGGGCGCGCTGCTCGTCGCGGCTATGGGCGGCGCCGTTGCCGCCGTCTTCGCCCTGACGGCCGTTGCTACCGTCGGCGGCGGTGTCGAGGGCGGGGCGGGCCTCCTCGGAGTCGGCCACCGCAGCATCATCGGACTCGGGCGGCGGCGGCACGATCCTGGCACCGTCGGCGGTGAGGTCGATGATCAGCTGGATGATCTCGTCCTTGCGGGCCCGGCTGGAGGGCTTGGCGCCCAGTGCCGCCGCGATCTGATTGAGTTCGCCGCGATCTTTGCGTTGCAGCGTGGACCGCCGCATCTCGGTCGCTTCCACGGATGAGTTCTCCGGTTGTCGTATTCAGGTGTCCCGGCTCGGCGAAGCGACGCATCACGAGCCGGATCGAGCTGTCACGCCCAAGGCGCGCGCCGATACGACGGAAGGCTACGCACCAGGCGCAGGCACCACAACCGGCCACAGCCCGAGAGGCTGGCCAACTCGAGGCGAAGCGCAGAGCGCGCGCTGGTATGTACAAGCCCGTCTATGTGCAAGCCCGTCGCGTCGCGGCGGTGTCTCTCCCGCTCTGGTTGGCTGCGCTCACGGGCCGCTCGAGCCCCGACAACACAGCCCACGGCCTCGCAAGCTCGGCCTCAGTCGCTGCGCACCGATCTGACGAAGTCCTTGACCGCCTCGGCTTCATTGGGCAGCGACGTGCAGCGCTCGGGCCGGTCGGCCACCGCCGCCAGCGCTTGGGGCGCGGGGGGCGGGCGCCCGGTGGCGCGTGCCACCGCCTCGGGGAACTTGGCCGGGTGCGCGGTAGCGAGAGACACCACCAGCTCACCGGGGCGGCGACCGCGTTGGGCCACCCCCACCCCGACCGCGGTGTGGGGGTCGATGAACATCTGCGCCTCGGTGTGGACGCGGCCCATGACCTCGAGCGTCTCGCGGTCGTTGAGCCGGTCGCCAGAGAACTCAGCCGCCAGTCGCTGATGCTGCTGCGGGGTCAGCCGGGCCCGGCCCCGCGCCCGGAACTGGCCCAGCAGATCGGCAGTGGCCGCGCCGTCGCCGTCGAAGAGCTCGAACAGCAGGCGCTCCAGATTGGACGAGATCTGGATGTCCATGCTGGGCGAGAGGGTGGGCGTCACGTCGTGGGCGGCCAACTCGCCGGTCTCGATGAGCCGGCTGAGGATGTCGTTGGTGTTGGACGCGATCAGCAGGCGCCCGATCGGCAAACCCATGCGGCGGGCGTAGTGGCCGGCCAGCACGTTGCCGAAGTTGCCGGTGGGGACGCAGAACGTGACCGGCCGGCCGCCGGCTAGCCGCTGCGCCGCCCACACGTAGTAGACGATCTGGGCCGCCACCCGGGCCCAGTTGATCGAGTTGACCGCGGCCAGCCGCGACTCGGTGCGGAACCGTTCGTCACCGAACATGGCCTTGACCAGGTCCTGGCAGTCGTCGAAGGTGCCGTCCACCGCCACCGCATGGACATTGGGCGCTTCCAGCGTGGTCATCTGGCGTCTTTGGATCTCGCTGGTGCGGCCTGCGGGGTGCAGCACCACGATGTCGAGGCGGTCGCGCCCGGCCACCGCCTCCATAGCGGCCGAGCCGGTGTCGCCCGAGGTGGCCGCCACGATCATGGCCCTTTCGTCGCGCCGCTCCAGTTCGTGGTCGAACAGCCGGGCCACCACCTGCAGGGCCACGTCCTTGAAGGCGAATGTGGGCCCGTGGAACAGCTCGAGCAGCCAGTGGTCGTCGTCGAGGGCGACCAGCGGACAGACCTCGGGGTGGTCGAAGATGGCGTAGGCGTCGGCCACCAGCTCCGCCAGACCGTCGTCGTCGACGGTGCCGCCCACATAGGGGGCCATGATGCGGGCAGCCAGCTCGGCGTAGCTGTCCGAACGTGCGCAGTCGGGCAGTGCATCGTCGGGAAGCTTGGGCACATGCTCGGGGACATAGAGCCCCCCGTCGCCGGCCAAACCGCCCAGCAGCACGTCATCGAAGCCGAGGCGGGCGCGGTCGCCCACCGACGACCGCGTGCTCACGTAGCGCATGTCACTCTCACGCGGCCACTTCACTGCTGCGGGCGGTCGTGGCCTATCACCCGGATGACGCTGCCCAGCTCGTGGACCTCGTCCAGGCCGCGGAGGTCGCGCCGCGTGGCTTGCAGGTCGCGTTCGCGGCACTCGTGGGTGATGAACACCAGGCGGGCGTCGTCGCCGAGACCGTGCTGCTCCATCGATCGGATCGACACCCCGTGGCGACCGAACACTGCGGCCACCGAGGCCAGCACGCCGGGCCGGTCGGCCACCTCCAGGGCCAGGTAGTACTCGGACCGCAGGTCGTCTATCGAGCGGACCTTGGCCGGGACCAGGCGGCCGATGCGGCCCGTACCGCCGGAGGAGAGGTTCACGGCTGCGTCCACGAGGTCGCCCAAGACGGCGCCGGCGGTGGGACGGCCTCCCGCGCCCCGGCCGTAGAACATGAGCTCGCCCACGGCGCCACCCTGGACGAACACCGCGTTGAAGCTGTCGCGCACACCGGCCAGCGGATGCTGCACCGGCACCATGGCCGGATGGACTCGCACGGCCACCTCGGGGGGCTCGCCGGTCCTCTCGGCCACCGCGATCGCCTTGACGGCGTATCCCAGTCGTCGGGCCATCTCGATGTCGTGGAGGGTGATGCGGGAGATTCCCTCGTGGTAGACGTCGCCGGCCACCACCACCGCTCCGAAGGCGACGGTGGCGATGATGGCCGCTTTGGCCCCGGCGTCGAACCCCTCGACGTCGGCGGTGGGGTCGCGCTCGGCGTAGCCCAGGCTCTGAGCCTCGCTCAACGCCTCGGCGTAGGCCGCGCCGCGCTCGGCCATCTGGGTGAGGATGTAGTTGGTGGTGCCGTTGACGATCCCCATGATCCGCTCGATCGGCTCGGCGGCCAGCGACTCCCGCAGCGGTCGGATGAGCGGAATGGCGCCGGCCACGGCCGCCTCGAAGAGCAGATCGACGCCCGCTTCGTCGGCGGCGCCGAACAGCTCGGCGCCGTGGTTGGCCAGCAGTTCCTTGTTGCCGGTGACCACGGGCTTGCCCGCCGCGATGGCGTCGCGCAGCAGCGTGCGGGCCGGCTCGATCCCGCCGATGACCTCTACCACGATGTCGATCTCGGGATCGCGGGCGATGTCGGCCGCGTCGGTGCAGAACACCGACGGATCGATGCTCAAGCCCCGGTCCCTGGCGGTGGAGCGCACCGCGATGCGGGTGATCTCCAATTCGATGCCGGTGCGGGCCGCCACCGCGGCGCGCTGCTCGTCGAGCAGAGCCACGAGGGCGGCGCCCACATTGCCGCAGCCGAGAAGTCCCACGCGGAGCCGGTTCACCCCTCCAAGCTACCGGTCTGCCGACCCTCGCCCCGTTTGGGCACACCCTCGCTTACGCGCGGTGGTGCCTCAGGCCGGTTGGCTCAAGCGATGCGTCTATGCGCTATCCAACCTTCGCCTCGAGCGTGGCGGTGCGCTCGGCCAGCGCAGCCACAGCGGCCATAGTCTCACGGTGAAGTCTGTCAACATGGTCCCGCAACTCGGTGATGGCCGCCATGGCTTCACCGTGAAGCCTGTCAACATGGTCCCGCAGTTCGAACCCCTGCTTGGCAATAGCGGCCATCGCCTCACCGTGAAGCCTGTCAGCATGATCCTGCTGCTCGACGCCCTGTTTGACAATCGCGGCCATCGCCTCACGATGAAGCCTGTCAGCATGATCCTGCTGCTCGACGCCCTGTTTGACAATCGCGGCCATCGCCTCACGATGAAGCCTGTCAGCACGATCCCGCTGCTCGAACCCCTGCTCGACAATAGCGGCCATCGCCTCACGATGAAGCCTGTCAGCACGATCCCGCTGCTCGGAGCCCTGCTTGAGCAGGAAGTGGACCAGCACACCAATGGTTCCGATCAAGCCGGAGCCCAACACAGATATCAATGCAATCAACATGAAATCCATCGTATCACATCACTGAGACACAGGCAATTGAGATCACTCCCATATACTAATGTTCATGGACAGCAGCGTCCAACTATTCTCGAAGGACTGCTCGTCGGCGGAGGCTTCAGCCCGGGAGGCTCGCCACCTCCAGACTCTGCGAGGCCCCGGAATAGTGCCTCTGCAGAGCGCCGGACCACATGGACTGAAACTCAATAGGGCGGCCTGCTCGCTGGCCGACGTGGTGCAGGCGCGGGGTTCTCTGGCCGAGGACGAGGTCAGGGCGGTCGGCGCCGCGGCCGCAACGGCCCTCGCCAGGGTCCATGACGCGGGGCTTGTGCATGCCGACGTCAAGCCGGCCAACCTGCTCCTGAGCCATGAGGGGGATCTGTGGCTGGCGGACTTCGATGCAACCTGCCCGGCCGACGGCAGGCCGCTCAAGCGGTTCAGCCCCAACAGGCTGAAGCCGGGCACGCTGGCCCGGTTCGGCGCCGACCTGGCTGCACTGGCCCTGGCCCTGGTCGAGCTGTCCGCCGGGATCGTGCTGGACCCAACTGCATCATGGCGGGCCGCCGACCTGCGCCGCCTGGGATGCTCACCGGCGCTCAGCGCAGAACTGTCGTTCATGCTGGGAGGCGACGGCACACTGAACGCGCCGCGCGCCGCCCAGATGCTGGCTCAAGGCGCCGCCGACTCGCTGCCGGCTCCGGTGGCGAATGTGCGGCGCGTCGATTCCACGCCGACGGTCGAGTTCATGCCGGCCCGGCCCGAACCTCCACCGCCACCGAACACCGGAGTGTCCCCAACACGGTGGTGTCAGCGCCTGGCCGCAGCCTGGCGGCCCGGCGCTCGCCCTCAGGGCAGCTCGCAGGCCAGCAGATCGTCGTAGGTCTCGCGCCTGACCACGGCGCGGGCCTCGCTGCCAGCGGCGAACACCGCTGCGGGCCGCAGGATCTTGTTGTAGTTGGAGCCCATCGAGTGGCCGTAGGCGCCGGTGACCGGAGTGGCCAGGATGTCTCCCACCGCGATGTCGGACGGAACGGCCGCGTCGCGCACCAGCGTGTCGCCGGACTCACAGTGCTTGCCCACCACCGTCACCACCCGGTCGCGTTGCGAGTCGACGGCGCGGGGCAAGAAGGCCTCGTACCCGCTTCCGTAGAGCACCGGCCGGGGGTTGTCGCTCATCCCGCCGTCGACGGCCACATAGGTCCGAATCCCCTCGATCGTCTTGACGGTCCCCACCGTGTAGAGGGTGACCGCGGCGGACGCGGCGATGGCCCGTCCCGGCTCGGCCGTCACCCTCGCGCTCACGCCCGCCGCCTGGAACGCCCCGCGCACCGCCTCGCCCCACTGGGCGATGGACGGCGCTGACTCGCCTGCCACGTACGGCACCCCGAGTCCACCGCCGATGGATATCTCGTCCACCCCGAACGGCTCGGCCGCGGCGGCGATCACCGCGGCGGCCCTTGCGAACGACGACGCCTCAAACACCTGGCTGCCGATGTGGCAGTGGACCCCCACCACCTCGACCGAGTTCGAGGCCCGGGCTCTCTCCATCGCAGCCGCGGCCGCGCCGGTGGACACGGTGAAACCGAACTTGGAGTCGTCGGCGCCGGTGACCAGGTAGGTGTGGGTGTGGGCCTCAACACCAGGGGTGAAGCGCAGCAGGACTCGGGGCCGCGCCCCGGTCTCGCCGTGGAGGGCGTCGAGGCGGTCTAGCTCGTCGAAGCTGTCCACCACGATCCGTCCCACACCGGCCTCCACCGCCCGGCGCAGCTCGCCCATCGACTTGTTGTTACCGTGCAGCACCAGGCGGTCCCCGGGCACGCCCGCGGCCAGCGCCACATGCAACTCGCCTCCGGTGGACACGTCGAGGCACAGTCCCTCCGAGTGCACGAGACGCGCCATCGCCACGCACAGGAAGGCCTTGGCCGCATAGGCCACACCCGTGCCAAAGGCCTCGACTGCCTCGCGGCAGCGGCTGCGCAAGTGCTCCTCGTCGTAGACGAACAGCGGCGTGCCGAAGGACTCGGCCAATTCGAGCAAATCGCATCCCCCAATACTGAGCCGACCCTGTGACACCTCGTGGTTTTCGGGCAGCAGATAGCGGGGGAGCGGACTCATCGATGCCTGCGAGCCGGACATGGTGCTACAGCCGCTCGGGGGCCGACACCCCCAGAATGTCCAGCGCCACGGCCAGGCCGATCCGGGTCGCCTCCACCAGCCACAGGCGCGCCTGGCGCACGTCCTCGCCAATGTCGTCGCGCAGGATGGGGCAGTCGTGCCAGAACCGGTGGAACGACGCGGCCAGCTCGCGGGCCCAGGTTGTCACCTGATGCGGGGCCCGAGCCCGCATCGCAGCCAGCGCGGCGTCGGGCAGCGACGCCAACGCTCTCAGCACGTCCAGCTCCCGCGGGTGCACCAGCACCGACAGGTCCACCCCGCCCAGCGGCGCCCGCTGCGCCTCTCGTGCCTCGGCCTGTCGGGCCAGGGAATGGATCCGGGCGTGGGCGTACTGCAGGTAGTAGACGGGATTCTCGGCCGACTGGGCCGACACCACATCGATGTCGATGGTCTGGGTGGTGTCGATGGACTGGAGCAGGTAGACGAGCCGGGTCACGTCGGGACCCACCTCGTCGACAAGCTCCGACACCAGCACCATGTCGCCCGTCCGTTTGGACAGGCGGACCTCGGCGCCGCCGCGGCGCAGGGTGACGTTCTGGCCGATCAGCGCCTCGTATCGGTCCGGGCTGTGTCCCAGCGCGGCCAGCGCGGCCCGCATCCGGGGGACGTAGCCGTGGTGGTCGGCGCCGAGCACGTCGATCACCATCTCGCTGCGGGAGAACTTCTCGTGGTGATAGGCGATGTCGGGCAGGAAGTAGGTGGGCTCGGAGTCGCTCTTGACCAGCACCCGGTCGGCGCTGTCGCCGAAGTCGCCGGTGCGGAGCCACACCGCGCCGTCGCGCTCGTAGACCATGCCGCGGCGGCGCAGCTCCTCGAGCGCATCGTCCATCGCTCCCCGACCGACGAGGGCCGACTCGCTGGTGTAGAGGTCGAAGGCCACGTTCATGGCGGCCAGCGTGTCGGCTTGGTCCTGCCGGGCCCGCTCCAACCCCCACCGGCGAGCGTCGGCGGCCGCGGGCATCTCCGTGGCCCAGTCGGTCACGTACTCGCCGTGGTAGCCGTCTTCGGGCGGCTCGTCCCCCCGCTGCCGGGCCGACAGCGAGGCGGCGAACAGGTCGATCTGGCGGCCCCGGTCGTTGACGTAGAACTCCCGACACACCCGGTAGCCGGCGCGCTCCAGCAGCCGGCAGAGCGAGTCGCCGTAGGCAGCCCAGCGGCCATGGCCGGCGTGCAGCGGACCGGTCGGGTTGGCCGACACGAACTCCACGCTCACCGAGCGGCCCGCGCCCTCGGTGCTGCGGGCGCAGCCGTCGACGCCGGCGGCGACCACCTCGGCGAGCACCTCGTGCAGCCAGCTCGGAGCCAGCCGGAAGTTCACGAACCCGGGCCCGGCCGCGGTGACCTCCACCACATGGGGGGGCGGCTGAGCGCTCAGGCAGGCGACGATCTGCTCGGCCAGCTCGCGGGGCCGTCGGCCCGCAGCCTTGGCCGCGACCAGCGCCACGTTGGACGACCAATCGCCGTGGGCGGGGTCGCGGGGCCGTTCGATGGCGATCTCACCGGGCGCACCGGCTACGCTGGCAACCTCGAGCGCAGACCGCAACCCGTCACGCAGCCCGTCGCGCACATCCGGCATCGGCCGATCCTACCGTTGGCCCCGGATTCACCAGAGAGGATCGGCTCGCACCCCCACGCCCCCGGACTCGCCGGCGGGGCGCGCGCCGATAGCATGCCGCCCCAAGCCCCCGTAGCTCAGGGGATAGAGCAACGGCCTCCGGAGCCGTGTGCGCAGGTTCGAATCCTGCCGGGGGCGCATGACCGTGACCGATGCCGCGCCAGCGCCGGCCAAGAAGGCCCGCTGGACCTACCAGTGGAAGGAACTGCACGACGAGGTCATCACCTCGGGGCTGTGCACCGGCTGCGCGGGCTGCGTGATCGCCTGCCCCCACCATGTGATCGGCTACACCCACGAGCCGGGCGCCTACAAGCCGTTCCACCTCGAGGAGGAACTGGGCGCCGACGACTGCGTCCACGGAGTGAAGGGCTGCACGTCGTGCACCAGGGCCTGCCCCCGCTTCCGCATGTGGGAGCCCGAGGCCGACACGCACCTGTTCGGCCGCGAGCGCCAACCCGACGAGATGTCGGGCATCTACTCCGACATCCTGCTCACCCGGGCCAGTGACGACTTCGTGTACGAGGTGGGCCAGGACGGCGGGCTGGTGTCGGCCATCCTGATCTGGTGCATCGAGAACGACATCATCGACGGGGCCCTCACCAGCGGGGTGGAGTCGCTGCCCAGCGGGGAGCCGGGCTGGAAGGCGTTCCCCATGGTGGCCGCCAACCGCGACGAGGTGCTGCGGGGCGCGGGCAGCCGCTACACCTACTCGGCCAACACCATCGCCTTCGAAGAGGCCCGCGAGCGGGGGCTGGAACGCCTGGCGCTGGTGGGCATGAGCTGCCAGACGTCGGTGGGGCCGGTGATGTGGCACCGCAAGGTGGGCAAGGTCTCCAAGCCCATCAAGCTCAACATCGGCCTGCTGTGCTCGAAGTCGTTCGACGACTCGCTGTTCGACGAGCTGTTCGAGGTGAAGTACGGGCTGCCCAAAGAGCAGATCTCGAAGATGAACATCAAGGGCGTCTTCCAAATCTGGACCAAGGACGGCCGCTACCGCGAGATCAACCTCAAGGAGTGCCACGCCTGGACCCGGGAGGGCTGCAACCTGTGCCCGGACTTCGCGGCCGAGCACGCCGACATCTCCACCGGCGGCATCGGGGATCTGACCGACTGGACCCTCACCATCGTGCGGACCGAGCTGGGCCGAGCCGTGATCGACGCCATGGTGCGCGACGGGGCCATCGAGACCCGGCCCGGCGACGACGACCCCGGCGCCATCGCCCTGATGCACCGCCTGTCGGCCAAGAGCCGGCAGCGCTGGCCCGGCTGGGCCGACGGCGCGGCCCGCCTGGGGCTGCCAGAACGCAAGACGGCCTGACTTCACGACCCGACCCCCAGCGGTGTCATTCCCGCTCTTGTTCGCTGCGCTCACGGGCCGCCCAAACCCAGCGTCACAGCCCACGGCCTCACGCTCGCAAGTAGGCTGATCGCGGCCCATTCGCTCGGCCTCCAGGGAGCCTGACATGGACATCGAATTCTGGATCGACCCGCTTTGACCGTGGTGCTGGGTGACGGCCCGTTGGGTCGTCGACGAGGTGCAGCCGGCCAAAGACCTGAACATCATCTGGCAGCCGATCAGCCTGTTCTTCAAGAACGATCCCGATCCCGAGGGCGACTACTACACCCACTCCTACTTCAGCCTGCGGCTGATGAGAGTGCTGGAGTCGGTGCGGGCCGCTGAGGGCGACGACGCGGTGAGGCCCCTGTATTGGGAGTACGGCCGGCGCCTGCACCACGACGGTGTGCGGGAGTTCGCAGCAGCCGACGCGCTGGAGGCGGTCGGCTACGACACATCCCACGCGGCTGCCTTCAACGACGAGTCGTGGGATGCCGAGATCCGCAGGCGCATGGACGAGGGCCTGGCCCTGTGCGGCGACCAGGTGGGCACCCCGATGATTGCCCTCACCGACCGCAACGGCGACAAGCAGGGCTACTTCGGCCCGGTGATCACCCGAGTGCCGCCCACCGAGAACTCCCTGGCCATGTGGGACGCCCTGGTGGCCATGATGAACGTGTCCGGCTTCTGGGAACTCAAGCGCACCAGAACCGAGCGCCCAGAATTCGGCCCCCGCCCTTGAGGCAGTGCTCAAACGAGGGCTGGTCGCCTAACCGCCGCAGAAGTGGGACCAGACGGCTTCGGCTTTGACCGGGCCGATGCCCCTGACCGCTTCGAGGTCCAGGCGGCTGGAGAACGGCTGAGCATCGACCAGCCGGGCCGACAACGCCTCGCCGATGCCCGACACCGCGTCGTACTGAGCCGCGGTCTTGCCCGCGATCATGCACTCGCCAGCCGCTGCGGCCGTGGTCGTCGGCGGGGGTGTCGCGGTCGTTGCCGGAAGATCGGCCGAGAATCCGGGTGCCTGATCGCCGCATCTCGACAGCGTCCGGCTGAGGGCATCAGCCTCGGACTGGTCCACGGCCAGACTCCATGCTGACTTGACCGCCACCGTGACCTGAGCCAGCAGGCATCGGCCCGCCGCGGTGACCGTATACCCGCCGCCGCAGGCCGACGACGCCGCGATGTCCGTGTCCGACCACTCGGAGATGTCGTCGCCGCCCTTGGACTGGTTCACGCAGGCCCGAGACGCCACATGGTTGATCGGATCCTGGCTGAAACGCTGCTTCTCGCTGCCGGACCAAGCCCAGCCGCCGGACTCGTGGGCTTCGAGCAGGGCCACCACATGGTCGACGTTGCAGGTGTCTATGGGGGTGCCGGTGTAGGGATCGGGCGATCCGACTGCGCCTCGGCACAGGCCGCTGTTGTGCGGCCCCCACTCATCGCGGTCATAGCCGGTGTCGTTCTCGGCCGCCACCGGCAGCAACACCGAAGTCACCGAGACCTCTGGAGCTGAAGCCTCGGGTACATCCGCTTCCGGGACCGATACCTCCGGCGCAGAGGTGGCCGGAACTGTCGTAGTCGCGGCCGCCGTCGTCGAGACCGTCGTAGGCACGGACTCCGCGACCGTCACGGGAACGGTGGATGTAGGCACCGACGCTGCCGGAACCGAGGTCTCGGGAGCGGAAGCTTCAGGACCAGATGTCGTTGGGACCGAGAACTCCGAAAGCGACGTCGATGGTGCCGACACCTGCGGCACAGAGGCGGCCGGGGCGGAAACCTCGGGCACAGGAGTCGTCGGGACGGAAGTCTCGGGTGAAGACTCCTCAGACACTGGAGCAGCGTTCTCGACCGCGGCTTCGGCGGCCGTCGTTGGCGATGTGGAATCCGCGGCCGTCAAACCGCTGTCGACCGATCCGCAGGCTGCCGCCACGATCAGCACGAAAGCGGCGACCACCGGGCCGAACCGACTGGACGGAGTACTGCTGCGCATCGCCCGATCCATCTACGGGGCGGGGTGGACGGCTTCTACTGGTTCGCCTCTTAGGGCGGCTAGGACTTTGCCCACTACCTGGACTGAGACGTCGCGCTGGGCTGCGCCGGTGCTGGCCCCCAAGTGGGGGGTGTGAACCACCCTGGGGTGGCCGATCAGCGGATGGTCGGGGGACGGGGGCTCGGTGTCGTACACGTCGAGGCCCAGGCCCCCGAGGCGGCCGTCGTCGAGCGCGGCCCGGGCCGCGTCCGGGTCGATGAGGCTGCCCCGCGCCGCGTTCACCACTATGGCCCCCGGCTTGATCGTCGCGAGAGCCTCCTCGTCTAGCAGCGCCGAGCCGTCGGGCTGCGCCACTGCGTGCAGGCTCACGAAGTCGGACGCGGCCAGCAGCTCGGGCAGCTCGACCATCCTGGCCCCGCGCTCGGCAGCCACCTCGGCACCGATGTAGGGGTCGGCCGCCAGCACGGCCATCTCGAAGCCCAGCGCCCGGTGGCCCACCGCCCGGCCGATACGACCGAAGCCGACCAGGCCGAGCGTGGCCCCGGCCAGCTGAACGCCGAGATAATCCTTGCGGTCCCACTTGCCCGCGGCCAGCGAGTTGTGGGCGGCGGCGATGCGGCGGGCCGTGGCCAGCATCAAGGCGAAGGCGTGCTCGGCCGCGGCCAGGGTGTTGGCCTCCGGGGTGTTGACCACTGCGATTCCCCGCTCGGCCGCGGCCTCCAGGTCGATGTTGTCGACCCCCACGCCGGCCCGGCCGATCACCCGCAGATCCGGCCCGGCCGCGATCAGCTCGGCGTCCACTCGGCTGCCGCTGCGCACGATCAGGGCATCAGCGTCCCGGATCGACTCCAGCAGCTCGGCAGGGCCCTGCCCAGACGCGAACACCGCGTCGATGGCGGGATCGGCGCGCAGACGGTCCGCTCCGGCCGCACCCAGCGGCTCGGCCACCAGCACCCTGTGCCTGCTCTCAGCCATCAGACACCGCCGATCTCCTCGCGAGCCGCGCCTCGGCCGCCAACACCCCCGTGATTGCTCTCAGCCATCGGACGCCCCCGATCTCTTCGCGAGCGACGGCTCGGTCGCCAGCACCCCGTGTCGCTGCGCCATCAGACGCCCCCGATCTCTTGGCAAGCCGCGCCTCGTGCGCTGATCGTGCGAGTGCGGCACTCACCGGCAGTATCGCGGCGGGGCGGCCGTTAGTCGTGGATACCGAATCGGTGCAGGCCGTAGGCGTTGATGGCGTTGCCCCGCAACACCTTGTAGCACTCCTGCGCGTCCATGCCGACCGCCGCGAACATCGAGTGGGCCACCTTGCGGGAGTGGGGGAACGTGCCGTCTGAGTGGGGATAGTCGGTCTCGAAGAGGATCTGGTCGATCCCCACGTCGTGGCGCTGCTTGAGCCCGACCAGATCGTCGAAGATGCAGCCGAAGACCCGGCCCCGCACGATCTCGCTGGGCCGCGGGCCGTCGCCGCCCACCCCGCCGCGGCCCTCGGCGAACACCGAGTCCATCCGCTCCACCTGGAACGGCATCCAGCCCACCTGGCTCTCGGCATAGCTGATCTTGAGGTTCCCGAAGCGCTGCAGCGTGCCCGAGAACACCCAGTCCACCAGTGACCCCTCGGCGTTCTGGGCGTACAGCGACATCGAGGTGGCCAGCGGCGCGTCGGCCGATGTGGACGGCATCGAAGACGACGAGCCGATGTGCATCGACACCGTGGTGTCGGACTCCTCGCAGGCCCGCCACACCGGGTCCCACTCACCGGTGTACATCGAGGGCAGGCCGAGCTTGGACGGGTTCTCGGAGAAGGCCACTGCGAAGCAGCCCTTGGCCGCGCCGCGCCGCACCTCGGCCGCGGCCATCTCGATGTCCCACAGCGGCAGCAGGGCCAGCGGTATCAGCCGCCCCCGGCCCGCGCCCCCGCCCCAGTCGTCGATGATCCAGTCGTTGTAGATGCGCAGGCACTCGGCTGCGAGCTCCTTGTCGTCTCGCTCGAGGAAGCCCTGCCCGCAGAACCGGGGGAAGGTGTTGGGGAAGTTGATGGCCGCCTCCACATGGTTGAGATCCATGTCGGCCAGCCGGGCACCCTGCTCGTGGGTGCCGGGGCGGAGGTCCTCGTAGCGAGCGGCCACGTTGCGCTGCTCGGACCGGGGCATGCCCGCGGGGCCGTGCAGCAGGCTGGTGGGGGTGACGCTGTCCTCGAACAGCCACACGTCGCACCACTGGCCGTCGGGGTGGTTGCGCTCGAAGCCGTAGTGGCCGCCGGTGAAGTGCAGTCGGACCTTCTCCTGGACCACCCGGGGGCCGCGGGCCCGCAGCGAAGGCGGAAGCTGCTGCTGCCACAGATCCTTGGGCTCCATCACATGGTCGTCGACAGAGATGATGAGGGGCAGGTCGCTGGCGGCGGGGGTGAGCGTCACTGCGTCAACCCGGCTGGCTTTCGCTCGCCGTTGGGCTCGCTCAGGCGTCGACCCGGCGGGCGCACGCCGTGAGGATGTCCTCGGCGATGTCGTCCCAGAGATCCTCGGGATCGTCCTCCAGATCGCTGGGGTTGGGGGTGGCGCGCAGGGCTCCGTCGAGGGAGCTGAACTCGTCGAGGGTCAACGCGGCCCGCAGACCGTCGAACGAGCATTCGCAAAGCACCCGGGCCTGGGCCTCGTTGAGGGTGCCGGTGTTGGCCTCCATGCACGATGCCATGAAGTTGTGCTCCACCGCGGAGGAGGCCCCGAACTCCTCGGCCAGGAAGCGGTCGTCCTGCTCGGCCTCGGCCCAGGTGTCGGGGTTGGCGCTGTTGCCGCATCCGGCCACAACCAGCACCAAAGCCGCGGCAAGGATCCATGTAGAACGAAGGCGGGCGGGCATAGCGGGTCTGAGGCTACCGCTGGTGTCAGCCGGCCAGTTCCCGGGCCCGGGCGAAGACCGCGTCGAGCATGGGCTCGGTGAGGCGACCGGTGAAGGTGTTCTGCTGGCTGGGGTGGTAGCTGCACAGCAGGGTCCGCCCGCCGGGCAGCGGCACCTCGGCGCCGTGGGCGAACCGGGGACGGGAACCTGAGCCCAGCTCGCGCCACATCACCTGCTGGGCGAAGCCGCCGAGCACGACCACAACCCGCAGCGCGGTGAGCGCCTCCAGCTCGCGCCGCAGGAACGGCATGCAGGCGTCGCGCTCGGCGGGGGACGGCTTGTTGTCGGGCGGGGCGCACTTCACCGGCGAGGAGATCCAGGCCCCGGTGAGGGCCAGACCGTCGCCCCGGTGGGTGGAATGAGGCTGGTTGGCGTAGCCGGCGCGGTGCAGGGCCCGGTACAGCCAGTCGCCGGAGCGGTCGCCGGTGAACATCCGGCCGGTGCGGTTGGCCCCATGGGCCGCGGGAGCCAGACCCACCACCAGCAGGCGGGCATCGGGGTCGCCAAAACCGGGCACGCCCCGAGCCCAATACTCGTGATCGCGGAAGGCGGCCCGCTTCTCGCGCCCGACCCGCTCCCGCCACTCGACCAGCCGGGGGCACTGCCGACACCCGGCCACCTCCGCGGCCACCTGAGCCAAGCCGGCGGACTCCACGGGCGATCAGGCTACGTTGACCTGCACCATGGCTGCCAGACCTGCACACGCCGCTTCCGGGGCAGACCCCGAATCCGGTGCGGCCGCTTCGCCGGCGGCCTCTGAACCCGGCTCGGCCGCTTCCGGGGCGGTTTCCAAGCCCAGATCGGATGCCGCTGCCGGGGCGGCCTCTGCGTCCAACGCGGATTCCGGTGCCGTGGTGCTGTTGGTGCGCCACGGGCAGACCCCCACCACGGGGTCGGTGCTGCCGGGACGGGCGCCGGGGCTCCATCTGGCGCCCGAAGGAGTGGAGCAGGCCCGCCGGGTGGCTGAGCGGCTGGCCGGGCTGGACCGGGTCAAGGCGGTGTACGCCTCGCCCATGGAGCGCACCGTCGAAACGGCGACGCCCATCGCCCGGGCCTGCAAGCTGCGGGTGCGGCGCAGTCCGGGGTTGATCGAGTGCGACTTCGGGCGCTGGACGGGGCGCAAGCTGCAGCAGCTGCGCCGACGCGAGGAGTGGACCACGGTGCAGCGCCATCCGAGCGGGTTCCGCTTCCCCGGCGGCGAGTCCTTCGCCGAGATGCAGGCCCGGGCCCTCGACGCGGTGGCCGCCATCTGCGCCCGCCATCCGGGCGAGACGGTGGTGGCGGTGTCGCACGCCGATGTGATCAAGGCGGTCGCCGCGGCCGCGGCCGGCACGCCGCTGGACCTGTTCCAGCGGATCGTGATCTCGCCGTGCTCGGTCACCGCGGTCGCCTACCACCGCAGCGGCCCGATGCTGCTCGCCGTGAACAACACCGGCGACGACCTGTCGTCGCTGCGCCCGTCATGAGCACGGCCGCCGACTCACCAGTGCATCGACCGGTCGTCGCTGCGCCCGCGGTGAGGATGTTGAGCATGTGTGGCGCATCAGTACGACAGCCCGGCACCGTCGGCTCGCGGCGATGAGCGAGTCGTTCCACTTCGAGGCGGTCGACATGATCACGGTGGGCACGCTGGGGCCCAAGGGCGAGCGGGTCTTCTACCTGCAGTGCCTGGCCGAGGGCGAGCTGGTGTCGCTCAAGTTCGAGAAGCGCCAGGCGGCCGCTCTGGGCGAGTATCTCGACCGGGTGCTGAACGAGATGCCCGGCACGGAGCAGGCAGAGTCTCCCGCCGACCTCGACATGCGCGAGCCGGTGGTCGAGGCCTGGACCATCGGCGCTCTGGGGATCGCCTACGACGCCGATGAGGGTCGGGTGATCCTCGTGGCCGAGGAACTGGTCGAGGATCCCGACGCCGCCGGCGCGGCGGCCCGCTTCACCCTGACCCGTCCCCAGGTGAGGGCGCTGGTGAGCCGGACCCGTGCCGTGGTGGCCGCCGGCCGCCCGCCGTGCTCCTACTGCCTGCGCCCCTTGGAGCCGTCCAACGGAAACTGGTGCCCGTGCCACAACTGAACGCGACCGCGACCGCCGCAGTGGCCGGCTAGCCGTGGCCGACGGCGCCGGCGACTCGCCCATCCGGGACCGGCCCCCCATCGAGACCGGCCGGGCGCTGGCTCTGCTGGCCGAGGGCGATGTGGAGCTGAGGGGGAGAATGCCCTACAGCTCCAACGCGACCTTCCTGGTGGACGTAGCCCACGAGGGACTCGACGCCCAGGCCGTCTACAAGCCGGTGCGGGGCGAGCGGCCGCTGTGGGACTTCCCGTCGGGACTGGCCCACCGCGAGGCCGGCGCGTTCTGGATGGACGAAGCGCTCGGCTGGGATGTGGTGCCCCCCACCGTGGTCCGCGACGACCTTCCCTTCGACGAGGGGTCGCTGCAACTGTTCATGCCCGCCGACTTCGAGGAGCACTACTTCACGCTGGCGCCCCAGGCACGGTTCAGGTCCGAGCTGGAGCGCATCTGCGCGCTCGACATCGTGATCAACAACACCGACCGCAAGTCGGGCCATTGCCTGCTCGGCACCGACGGCACGATCTGGGCCATCGACAACGGCCTGTCGTTCCATTCGCAGTTCAAGCTGCGCACCGTGATCTGGGACTTCGCGGGCGCGCCGCTGCCCGAGGCCGTGAGTCGCGACCTGCAGCCGCTGCTGGAGGCCGGACTGCCCGAAACGCTGGCCGCGGCGCTCACGTCCGAGGAGCAGGACGCCACGCTGGCCCGAACCGAAACGCTGCTTGCGGCTGGCCGGTTCCCGTCCGACGGCCACGGCCACCGCTGGCCCTGGCCGCTGGTCTAGGGGCCAAGCCGGGGTTCGGGGGGACCGTGCGTGCCGCCAACAGAAGCGGTGGGCGGGGTTCGTTTCTGGCTGAGCGCTGGCACACTTGGCGCCCATGAAGGTTGTCGTCTGCGTTAAGCAGATCCCCGATCCGGCCGATCCCGGTGCCCTGGACCCCGCGACCAAGACGCTGCGGCGCGATGTGAAGCTGATCCTCGACGAGTCCGACTCCTACGGTGTCGAGATGGCCCTGCAGTTGGTGGACGCCGCCGGCGAGGGCACGGTGCATCTGGTCTCGATGGTGCCCAACGAGGAGGTGAGCGGCCTGCGGACCGCCCTGGCCATGGGCGCCGACTCGGCCACGCTCATCAGCGACGAGGCGCTGGCGGGCTCCGACGCCCTGGGCACCGCCCGGGTGCTCGCCGCCGCGGCCACGCGGGCCGAGCCCGACCTGGTTCTGGCCGCCACCGAGTCCAGCGACGGCTACACCGGCGTCGTTCCCGCCCAGGTGGCCGAGCTGATGGGCCTGCCGTCGGTGACGTTCGCCAAGGAGATCGCCGTCGAGGGCGGCACGGCCACGGTGCGCCGCCAGACCGAGGCCGGCGCCGATCTGGTCGAATGCCCCCTGCCCGCGGTCGTGTCGGTGACGGCCGGGGTGGTCGAGCCCCGGTACCCGTCGTTCCGAGGGATCATGCAGGCCAAGAACAAGCCGGTCGACCAGCTCAAGGTCGCCGATCTCGGCATCGCCGCCGAGCAGGTGGGCTGGGCCGGCGCCGGCCAGGAGATCACCGAGATCGCCGAGGCGCCCGAGCGGGCCGCGGGCGAGGTGGTGGTGGACGAGGGCGACGCCCACGAGCGCATCGTGGCCTTCCTAGACGAACTCAAGGTGATCTAGGGCCCGAGCGGCCCGTGAGCGCAGCGAACAGGAGCGGAGAACACCGGGCCCGAGCGGCCCGTGAGCGCAGCGAACAGGAGCGGAGAACACAGATGGCGTTGGAGAAGATCTGGGTGTTCGGCGAGGCCGGCGCCGACGGCGTGGCCACCATCACGCTGGAGATGCTGGCCAAGGCCCGCGAGGTGGCCGACACCGTCGAGGTGTTCATCGGCGGCGACGGCTCGGCCCGAGCGGCCGAGCTCGGCGATCACGGGACGGCCAAGGTGTACGCCACCGGCGATCTGGCCGGGCGCATGCAGGGCGCCTGCGTCGCCTCGGCGGTGGCATCGGCGTTCGCGTCGGGCGATGCAGCCGCCCCCGACGCGTTCTTGTTCGGCACCACCTACGACGGCCGCGACGTGGCCGCCCGGCTCTCGGTGAAGCTGGGCGCGGGCGTGCTGTCCAACGTGGTCGACCTCAGCCTCGACGGCGACCGCCTAGTGGGCGTCGAACCGGTGTTCGGCGGCACGCTCAACGTGAGCTCCCGGTTCACCGGCGGCGGGCCCGACATCTGGCTCGTCCGCCCCAAGTCCTTCGAGCCCTCGCCGGTGGGCGGCCCGCCCGCCGAGGTGGTGGACCTGCCGGTCCCCGAGCTGGGGGCGGCCGGAGGCGCAGTGATCCGAGACCGCTTCACCGAGGAGTCCGCGGGCCCCAAGCTCGACGAGGCCGCCATCGTGGTGTCGGGCGGGCGGGGACTGGGATCGGCCGACGCCTACTCGATGATCGAGGGCCTGGCCAAGCAACTGGGCGCCGCTCCGGGGGCCAGCCGGGCCATCGTCGACGCGGGCTGGGTGCCCTACAGCTACCAGGTCGGCCAGACCGGGAAGGTGGTCAAGCCCACTGTCTACATCGCCTGCGGCATCTCGGGCGCCACCCAGCATCTGGTGGGCATGAAGGGCTCCAAGAACATCATCGCCATCAACAAGGACTCCGAGGCCCCCATCTTCGCGGTGGCCGACCTCGGCATCGTCGGCGATGTGCACAAGGTGCTGCCCAAGCTCACCGAGACCCTCGAAACCCGCTAGGCAAGCCCCAGACAGGCCGCTGCTCGACGCGGCGGGGCTGCGAGCGGACAGACTGGGCCGGTGCGGATTCTGCTGCTGGTGAACTCGGTCGCCTCGTCGGTGACCGGGCGGCGGCGGGTGGTGATCCAGAAGGCGCTGTCGGCCGACCACGACGTGACCCTGGCCGAGACCGCCCGGCGGGGACACGCCACCCGCCTGGCCCGCTCGGCCGCCTCGGAGGGAACTGACGCGGTGGTGGTGCTGGGCGGCGACGGCACCCTCAATGAGGCCGCCAACGGCCTGGCCGGAACCGACACCGCCCTGGCCGCCCTGCCGGGGGGCAGCACCAACGTGTTCGCCCGCATCATCGGCCTGCCCGACGATCCGGTCGAGGCGGCCGGACAGCTTCTCGACGCCCTCGACCGCGGCGCCGTCACCAGGATCGGGCTGGGAGCGGTCAACGGGCGGTACTTCCTGTTCCACTGCGGGATCGGCTTCGACGCCGCGGTCGTCGAACTGGTGGAGAGCCGCGGTCCGTGGAAGCGCTGGGCCGGGCATCCGCTGTTCGTCTACGCCACCATCACCACCTGGATGCGCGGGGCCCACCGCCGACGGCCGCCCATGCGGGTGCTCGACGCCGGCGGCGAGACGCTGGCCCAGGGTCTGTTCACCGTGGTGCTGAACGCCGAGCCGTACACCTACCTGGGCGGTCGCAGCTTCGACCTCGCGCCGGGCCTGGGGCTCGACGAGCCGCTGACCGCGGTGACCCTGGCCAGCCTCTCCATGCACCGACTGCTCCCCGTGGCGATCCGAGCGCTGGGCGACGGCGACGTACGGGGCATGCCGGGCGTGAGGGCCCACGAGGGGCTGCGAGACTTCACCGTGACCGCTGATCCGCCCATGCCGTACCAGGTCGACGGCGACCACCTCGGCGCCGCTCCCCGGCTGAGAATCCGCTGGGCCCCCGACGCCCTGCGCCTGGTGCTGCCCAAAGCGGCCTGAGATCGGTTCAGGCGGCGTCCACCACGGCTCGGGCCACGTCGGGCACATCGGTGATGAGCCCGTCCACGCCCATGGCCACCAACTCCGCCATGCGCTCGGCCACGTTGATGGTCCACACGTTGACGGCCAGCCCGGCTTGGTGGGCCCGGTCCACAAACCCCTTGTCGCACATGGAGTCGAACGGGTGCACGGCGGACATCTCGTGCCCGGCGGCCCGGGCCACCGCCTGGGCGGGCTGAACGATCCCACAGACCAGCGCGGTGGGGATGGACGGGTCGACGGCCCGCACCGCCGCCACCGCGTCGACGTTGTACGACGACACCACGGCCCGTCGGGGTCCGAGGTAGGCGGCGATGAGTCCGGCCACCGCGTCGGCGACGAGGTTCTCGCGGTCGTAATCGGGGTCGTCGGGCAGGTTCTTGATCTCGAGGTGCACCCCCATGCCCTCGCAGGACTCCAGAGCCTCGGCCAGGCTGGGCACGTAGCCGGGAAGCTCGTCGGCGTGCATGGTGCCGATACGACGTCCGTCGGCCAGGTGGGCATCGTGATGGACCACGGCCACGCCGTCGGCCGTGCGGCGCACATCGAGCTCCACCCAGTCGGCGCCGAGATCCCGGGCCAGCCGAAACGCCTCCACCGTGTTCTCCGGAGCGGCCCGACTGGCTCCCCGATGCGCGATCACCGCCGCCATCGGGGCAGTCTCGCACAGACTCCAGCCAAGAGGTCGCGCGGATGGTCCCACTGCCGTTGGCAGCTCGGGCAGCGCGGGGCGCCAAGTTCAGCGTGGCGGCCCCGTCAATTCAACGACGGGCCGCTGGCTGGCCGGCGGGGGACGGTCACCTCGATCACCGTGCCGCGGGGCGGGTCCGCCGACGCGGCCTTGATGGTGACCGAGCCACCCAGATCGTGCACCACAAAGGTTCGCACGATGGTGAGGCCGAGCCCGGCATCGCGGTCCAGCGAGAAGCCTTCGGGCACTCCGGGGCCGTCATCGGTGATGCGCATGGTCAGCGTGGCGGCGGTGCGGGCCAACCGCACCTCGACCAGCCCTCCGGAGCCATCGGGGGTAGAAGCATGTTGGAAGGCATTCTGCACCAGCTCCACCAGCACCACCGCCAGCGGCATGGCCGTCTCGCCGTCGATCTCGCCGACGGTCCCCTCCACCTGGATCTTTCCCGAGCGCGGCGCCAGCCCCTCCTGCACCAGCCGCACCAGCGGACCCACCACCTCGTCGAAGTCGAGCTCGGCGGCGGTGTCGAGGGCCAGGTGCTCGTGCACCATGGCGATTGACGAGATCCGCCGCACGGAGCTCTCCACCGCCGCCTTCGCCTCGGGGCTGTCGAGGCGGCGGGCCTGGAGCTGCAGCAGCGAGCTGACCGTCTGCAGGTTGTTCTTGACCCGGTGGTGGATCTCGCGGATGGTGGCGTCCTTCGACACCAGCAGGCGGTCGTGCTGACGCAGCTCCGACACGTCACGCAGCATGGCCACCGCTCCGGTGATGCGGTCCTCGGCCACCATGGGATAGGCCCGCAGCACCACCACGATCATCGATCCGGCGGTGAACTCGGCCACAGTGGAGCGCCGCCGCCAGAACGAGCGCCGGATCACGTTGTCGTCGAGCCCAAGGTCGCTGAGGCTGCGGCCCGGCACGGGGTGCATCACGCCGAGCCGGTGCAGGGCGCTGCGGGCGTTGGGCGAGGCGTAGCTGACCCGGCCCTCCCGGTCGAGCACCAGCACGCCGTCGCCCACCCGGGGCTCTCGGAACTCGCCCACCCGCTCCATGCGGCCATAGGGGAAGGCGCCCTCGGCGATCATCCGCGCGAAGCGACCGTAGAGGCCTCGGTAGATGGTCTCCAGCGGGTTCTCGTGGCGGACGGGGGCCGGCCCCGCCTCGCGGGCCAGCACCGCCACCGGTGCGTCGCCGCAGCGAACCGGCACGTAGTCCACGACCCGCCGCCGGTCGCGCCTTGACAAGCGCCCCTCTGCAACTTCTTCCACCACCGGGTCTTCGCTTGCGCCGGGCTCGGCTATCTCGGCCTCGCCCGGCTCGCCGGCGTCTATCGCGGTCCGCAGCCACGTCAGGGGCTGCCCCCGAACCACGGTCCCGACCGGGTCGACCGTGTGAACGGTGGGGCCGGTGTTGGACCGGGCGTGGGCCAGCACCACGAATCCGCCGCCTGCCTCGCTTGTCGCCCGACCGGTGGCGCAGGGGGCGTACAGCAGCAAGTCTCCGAAGGAGAGGTCGGCCAGCGGCGCCCACGAGGCCACCAGCCGGTGCAGGTGGTCTATGGAGCGCTCGTCGAGCGCAGTGTGAGACCGGGCCAACTCCTCGAGACCGGCCATGGGCGGCGCGCCCGCCTATTCGGCTGCTATCCGAATCCGATGGGGTTGGAGCCGGGTGGGCCCAGCTCCACATGGGTGACCCGCGATGCGGCCACCGCAATCTCGCGGCCCTTGTCGTCGGTCAGCCACAGCACCGGCGACTCGCCCCGCAATGCGGCCTCGACCGCCGCCGTGATGCTGGCGCGGTCGGAGTCGTCGGGGAGGGTCACGGTGATGGGCTGGGGGTTGTCGGCGATACCGATGCGAAGCTCCACGTCGTTCTCCTGTCTCAGACGATCTTCAGTTCGGGGTGGGTCCGCTTGGTGGGGCCGTGGGCCTCGACCCACGAAGCCATCGCCGCGAACACCGCCGACGCCTCGGAGGCGGGGTCCACCGCCATTATGGGTCGACCGTGGTCGCTGCCCTCGCGCAGCGGGATCGTCATGGGGACTTGGCCGATGAGCTCCACGTCCAGCGTGCGGGCCAGTTCGGCACCGCCGCCGGAGCCGAAGAGGCGGTAGCGCTTGCCGTCGTCGCCGGTGAACCACGACATGTTCTCGATCACGCCGCGCACCGCAATGTTCACCTTCGAGAACATGAACGCGGAGCGCTGGGCCACCCTCTGGGCCGCGGGGTTGGGGGTGGTCACCACGTAGGCCTCGGCTCGGGGCAGGAACTGGGCCAGCGACAGCGAGATGTCGCCGGTGCCGGGGGGCAGGTCGATCAGCAGGAAGTCGGGATCGTCCCAGAACACGTCGGTGAGGAACTGCTCGAGGGCCTTGTGCAGCATCGGCCCCCGCCAGATCACCGGCTGGTCCTCCTGGGCGAAGAAGCCCATCGAGATGCAGCGCACGCCGTGCACCTCCGGCGGCACGATCATGTCGTCGATCACCACCGGGGCCCGGTCCACCCCCAGCATCCTCGGTATCGAGAAGCCCCACACGTCGGCGTCCACCACCGCGGTGGAGTGGCCCCGCGCCGCGAGGGCGATGGCCAGGTTGGCGGTGACCGAAGACTTGCCCACCCCGCCCTTGCCGGAGGCGATCAGCATGGTGCGGGTGGCGTTGCCGGGCTCGGCGAACGGGATGGCCCGACCCTCGGCGTGGCCGTGGGCCGGAGCGGATCCGGCGGTGGCGGCCGGGCTGCCGTGGAGCTTGGTGCGCAGCTCGGCCCGCTCGGCGTCGGTCATCACCGTGAAGTCCAGGGTGACCGCGGCCACGCCGTCGAGCGCCAGCAGCGCGTCGGTCACCCGGCTCTGGATCTCGCTGCGCAGCGGGCAGCCCGCCACAGTCAGCGCGATGCGCACATCGGCGTGGCCGCCGTCGAGGGCAACGCCGCGGCACATGCCGAGGTCGACGATGCTGCGGTGCAGCTCCGGGTCCTCCACCGGTCGGAGGGCCTCGATCACCTCCGCTTCCGTGACGGCCACCGGCCTAGGCTACCGGGGTGTCTTGGACGCGCATCTGTGCGCGCTCGCCTTGGAGGGCGGATTGATGCTGCATCTGGTGCGTCATGCTGACGCGGGCAGTCGGTCGGATTGGGTGGGCGACGACTTTGCAAGGCCGCTTGACGATGTCGGGCTGAGGCAGGCCGAGGCCGTCGGCGCCGCACTGGCGGTGCGCCCGGTGCGGCGGATCCTGTCGAGCCCGGCGGCGCGCTGCGTGGCCACGGTGGTGCCGCTGGGGCGGATGCTGGGACTGCCGGTGGAGACCGCGGCCTTGCTGGCCGAGGGAACGTTGGTCAGCGATGCCCTGGAGTTGCTGCGCTCGCTGGCCGCCGCCGAGGGCGACGCGGTGCTGTGCAGCCACGGCGACGTGATTCCCGGCCTGCTGTGGGTGCTGGCCCGGCACGGGCTGGACATTCCGGACTTGGGAAGGTGCAAGAAGGCGTCGATCTGGGAGTTGGAAGTTGGCGACGGCCGCATCGTCGGTGCCTCCTACCGGCACCCGCGCACCTTCGGCGCCTGAGCAGCACCCGATCCCCCGCTCCAATTCGCTTCGCTCGCGGGCCGCTCGAACCCCGGCACCCCAGCCCAACGGCCTCACCCGTAATGGGCCGGATTCACTCGCCTATTCGCTCGGCCCCTATTCGCTCGGCGAATTACGCCGTGTATTGCGGGGGTTGGGAGAAGACCTGGTTGAGCAGGGGCACGAAGTCTTCCATCGGGAGGTCGTCGTAGTCGGGGTCGAAGCAGTTCTGGTCGTAGGAGGCGCAGAAGTCGACGCAGCGGTCGTAGTGCGGCGACTCTGAGTAGCGCTGCCGGGCGTGGCGGTCGCCGCCGAGGTGGTGGAAGTAGTAGTAGCCCTGGAACAGCCCGTGGTGGCGCACCACCCACTCAGTCTCAGAGCTCACATAGGGGGCAACGATGGCGGCGGCCACCGCGCTGTGGTTGTCGGGGGCCAGCACATCGCCGACGTCGTGCAGGAGCGCGGCCACCACGAACTCGTCGGATTCGCCGTTGCGCAGAGCCCGAGTGGCCGACTGGCGGCAATGGCGGGCCCGGTCGATCTGGTATCCCAGGGTGGGCCCCTCGAGCAGTCGCATCACCGACAGCAGGTGCGGCACCAGCGTGTCTCGGGCGTGGCCCTCGAAGATCCCCGAAAGCTGGGTGTAGTCCTCGGCGGTGCCGTCGGCCATGGCCGTCCAGCCGACGGTGAAGGTGTCGGTCAGCGTCTCAGACATGGGGTTACCGTCCTCTCTCCCGGCGTCCGGGGGACCACACTCAAGCCGATCCGGCGCCGTCGGGCGAGGCTGCCCGGCCAGAGTCTCGGACGGGGGCATCGACCTACTGCCCGATGATCTCGGCATCGGGATAGAAGGCGGCGGCCGCGAACCAGAACGTGTCGAGATGCTCAACCGGTTCCAGCGCGTCGGCACCCGAGTCCGCCGGCCGGCCCAGGATGTCGTAGAACGCGCCGCTGGCCGCATCCACGAAGCCACCGCCCTCGGCCGGCACCAGTTCCAGCGGACGACCGTCGAGCGAGCGCACGAACACGCCGGTGGCGCCGACGTCGCGGCCCTCGGAGATCAGGGCGCTGTCGAGAGCGCTGGCCGTGCCCGGCTCGAACACTGCCACCAGCTCACGGCCGGCGAAGGCGAAGGGCACCACCCGGCGCTCGGCCAGCACCTCGGTGGGGATGACCACCCCCTCGGCACCGTCTCGCAGGGCGACCACCCTGGCGATCGGATCGAGCCGGTCGTCGGTGGGGCCGCTGAACAGGAAGGGCCGGCTGTTGGAGTCGTAGGACTCGTAGGGGTTCTGCCCGTAGCGGCGGAAATGGCCGGTGTCGAGGCCGAGCACCTCACCGTCGGGGTGCGATGTCAGGAACGCCTCGAACGACACCGTCTGCACCGGGATCAAGTCCAGTTCGGCGCCGACGAGGTGGCCGACCACCGCCTGGCCGGTGTAGTGCGACCAGAGGCTCTCGGTTTGGCGGTCGTACATCACCAGCGACGAGTTCAACAGCGCGCCGGAGGTGCCGAAGTCGAGGATGCGGTCCCCCACCCGCCGGTCGTAGGCCACCGCGGAGTTGCACAGCGGGCAGTACGACACCGTGACCGGCACCCCGCCCACGGTGCCGTTGACGAGTTCGTGCCAGGTCATGATTCGCAGCGGATAGGCCCGGGCGTCGCCGTTGACCTCCAGCGCCAGCACCGGCTCCACGTCGGCCAGCCACTCCACCTCTGCGGCCGGCTCGAAGGCGGGGTCATCGAGGGCGGGTATGGAGTCGGGCGGCACCACCCCGCGAACCTCCGACAGATCGATGAGCGGCTCCGGGTGCTCGGGGTTGAACGGGTCGTGCAGCGCGCTGATCACATCCTCGCGGGCCGTCGACTGGATCGGCCCGGCCTGCTCAGACGGTGCCTGCTCCTGCCCCGATGGCGCCGGCTCCGGCGCGGCCGGCATCGTCTCTGCCGAGGGCGTGTCGACTGGCTCCGCCGGCACCGCGTCATCGGACGGCGCGGCCTCGTCCGTGGCGTCGCTCGGCCCGGAAACGACCACAGGGGGCTCGGCATCGCCCGCCGCCTCCGCGTCAGGGCGCGAATCCTCGGCGCCGCATCCGAGGGCCAGCAGAGTCACAGCCAGCGCAGCCGGGATCCAGCGGACACCGGGACGCCAACTCCGCCCCGCTGCCGCCGAGCCCGGGTCAAGTAACTTGCGGACCATCGGCAGCGACGTTAGCTCGCCTTCTCGCAGATGATCTCACGGCCCAACGCGCATCGGCCCATAGATTCCACCTCACCCGGCGGGTCGGGTCGGCTTGCCGCCGTGGACCGTCGGTTCGCGGCACCACTGATGGCGCAGCGTGTCCAAAGGCTCGAGGATCGACTCCGGCAGGCCAAGCAAGTCGCAGAGCACGGCCTGGTCGAGTTCGCAGCGCACCTCGTCTCGATAAGCCTCATTGGCGGGGAGGAACTCTCTGACGCGGAAGCGAGCGAAGACTTCCGTCGCCTCCGCAAGCGCCTCGCTACTCAAGGCGCGGCAGTCGAGAACCGGAATCTCCCCGATGCGCCCGACCGACAGGATCGAGCGGCCCTTCTGTTGACGCGATCCCACCCACCAGCGACCCAACAGACCCAGAGTCGTATTCAACCACAGGACTATCGGCACCTCCCAGGCAAGCGCCTTCGCCATGAAGCTCGGCCATGCCCGCCCACCGATGCACTCCTTGGGGGTGAGACACGATCCAAGTCGTTGACTGTTGGTGGCGTCTCATCGCCGGTGTAATAGCAGCAGGGGCGTAGGTTCCTTCGAGAACCTCAACTCAAGAAGGAGACCTACGCCCGTGCCTGCACGAGTATCGCCCACAGAAGCTGTCCGCGCCGAGATCGACGAGTTGTTCGGCTCGGGCCGCGACATCGCCGAGGTGCTCGAGGAGGTGATGCGCCTGTCGGCGCGGCTCGTGTTGCAGCAGGTCCTCGAGGACGAGGTCACCTCCTGGCTGGGCCGGGGCTGGAACTCCCGCGCCGGCGGCGGGCGGGCCGGGCAGCGCAACGGCTACGGCGAGGTGACGGTCAAGACCACCGCGGGGCCCCTGGCGCTGAAGCGCCCGAAGCTGCGCAACACCACCGAGGCGTTCGCGTCGCAGTTGCTGGGCAAGGGCGTGGTGCGCAGCGAGCCGTTGGAGGCGCTGGTGATCTCGGCGTGGGTGCGGGGCCTGTCAGACCGCGACATCGAGGCCCTGTTGGCGGAGGCGCTGGGACCGGAGGCCGCCTTGTCGAGGTCCACCGCGTCGCGGATCTGCGCGCGGCTGCGCGACGAGTTCGACACGTTCCGCAGCTCAGACCTCTCCGATATCGAGCTGGATTACCTGTTCGTTGACGGCAGCCACTTCAAGATGCACGGCGGGTCGCGCGCTGAGCCGGTGCTGGTCGCCTACGGCATCACCACCCTCGGGCGGCCGGTGCTGCTGGCCGTGGAGCCCGGCGGCGACGAGTCCTATGACGCCTGGGCCGGGTTCCTCGACGACCTCGCCGAACGGGGGCTGCGGTCCCCGCTGCTGGTCGTCTCAGACGGCGCGGCAGGCCTGATCGGCGCCGTCGAGCAGAAGATGCCGCAGTCGCTGCGCCAGCGGTGCCTCATCCACCGCGCCCGCAATGTCTTGGCCAAGGTCCCCGCCGGTCGCCGCGACGAACTCAAGGCCGCGTTCTGGGCGATCTTCGACCTCGACGACGACATCGAGCCCGGCCAGGAAGCGGTGAGCGCAGCACAAGCCGGCATCGACGGCTTCGCCCGCCGCTACCAGCGCGAGTTCCCCGCCGCCGTGCGCTGCCTGCTCGCAGACCGCCAAGCGCTCACCGCGCACCTGCGGCTCCCCGCCGCACACTGGCGCAGGATCCGCCACACCAACCTGATCGAGCGCACCTTCGGCGAGACCCGCCGACGAGTCAAAGTCATCGGCCGGCTCCCCGGCGAAGCGTCCTGCCTCACACTGGTCTGGGCCGTGCTCGACCGGGCCTCAAACGGCTGGCGAGGCCTCACCTACACACCCGCCATCGCCCGAGCCCTCACCGAGCTGCGCCACCAACTCCACCAACCCGCCCACACCAACACCGACCAGCCCGACCACACCGTCACACGCGCCGCCTAACATGACCACCGGAACCTGCGCCCCAACCGCTATTACACCCAATCTGGGACGCCACCTGACTGTTCAACCGGAACTCGAGATTCACATGAACCCGAGACGCTGTGACTCGCCAAACGTGGCGTGCATGCTCCTCGGTGGAACCAGGGCGCAACTCGCCGTACGCATCGGGGGCGATTTCGAGCCTGCTCTCACGTCCAGAGCGTGCGTTGTGCGCCCACAGGACGGGATAGGAAGCAGCCCGCCACAACTCGCGATCCGATTCGAGGCTGCGAATCCAGAAGGGAGCAGCGTATGCGCCCGTGCCACGCTCGATCGGACCCGCAGATTTCGGCTTTACGCCAATGGCCGCATTGCCCGCACCAGCCACGCCGAGCTCTCTCATCGGCGCGATCGGCACCTTCATTGGCTGATGCCTCGGCAGGTCGAGCCGCTGGTCCAACAGTGCCATTGCAGTGGCGGCCAGGCGCAACTCCGCCAGCTGACCGAACCCGCCATCAGCCAAACGGCCGGTGCCGATCACGCCCAAGCGTTCATCCCCGATCCTCAACTCGCCAGAAGGCTGTCCGGTGTCGATGTGATGGGCAATCGCGGCCGCTACCTCAAGAGACTCGGCGACGACAGACGGACGTTCGGCAAGCCCCACCCAGCGAACCGAGGTCTCCTCGGCACGTTCCACGCTTGATCGCTGGTCGGGAACGGAGGAATGCTTTCGGGTAGCCACCACAAGCACCTCGGCAATGGCTGTATCGTCGGAGAAGGCTCGATCGGTAGCACCGTGCGCGGCAATGGAAACCAGCACAATGTCGCGGTAATGCTCGGCCAGCAGCCTTCGAGCGGCGGACCACGCGCTCGACACGACGAAGGTAGCCGGCAGTACGAAGGCGACGATCCCGCCGGGCTTGACCTTGGCATGGGCAAGGTCAAGGAAGTTCGACGCGAGGCCCGCATGGCCACGTCCAGCGGCCCCTCCACCCCGCCGGTAGATGCCGATTGCCGCGAGCCGCACGCTCATGGACTCCTGTTCGGCGGCGGTGGTTCCAAATCCGGCGAATGCAGGCCGAGGCACGCCGACGCGATCCCCTTCCTGGCCAACCGTCCGAGCGAACGGCGGATTCATGATCACCAGATCGGCGGACCGGTGATCAAGCACGAACATGTGCTCGGACACCGTCGTGATTCCCGATTGAGCACCCGAGGCGGCACTGCGACCAGAGCCGAACAAGGAAGCGGCTTCCACATCATCGATCAACTCAAGGGATCCGATAGCCGCCACCGACGCCCCCTCAACAGCTGTGTCCGGGGAACTTTGTCGACCGTAAGGCATCAGGTGGATGTTGGTGTCACCAAAGGGCACCGCGGGATGCACGGCCGACAGCATCGATGCCGTCACATGCACGGCCGCAGGCATGATGTCGGCACCGACAAGCACCCGCTCCATGAAGGATGCATGCAACTCGGCATCGTCCAGGCCGGCACGGCGGGTCCTCGCCACTATCCGCCCATATGCCGCCGACAGCAGGGCACCCGTGCCGCAGGCCAAATCGGCGACTTTCAGCGCTTTGAGCGAGCCTCGATCCGAAAAGTCATGTGTCAGACGGGCCACGGCCAACTCAGCGAGCAGATAGGCCGAAGGCGGCCGCGTGTAGAACGTGGCGAGGAACTTCCGGTCGGCGATCAGGCGGCCGAACATCTGCCCGGCCATCTCCTGGGTTGTGGTCACGCCTATACCGACGAGCCTCTCAGCCACCCCGGCCAGCCGCCCTAGAACATCTCGGAACACATCCGCGGGCAGCGGTGCCAGAACCCGGCGCGCAATCTCGAAGATCGGCCAGTAGTTGATCTCGAGAATGGCATCCCAGGCGTCCAGCAGCGTGCTCGGCAACAGCTCGCCCGCGGAGCGCAGCGACTCGAACGGAGCAATCTGAGGATGAGTCGAAGAGATAGCACAATGAAACGTGAGAGCGTTGGCGACGATGGTCATCGCCATGCGCGACGTCTGCTCGCCGTCGGTCTGGTGGAGGGCCTCGCCCATGGCATCAAGCACCGCCTGTCGCTGCGGAGCGAGCCGATGCCGGAGAACAGCAGCCGATTCGGCGACACCCTCCTCAAGAACATCTACTGCTTGCGCCAGCCTGCGCTCGGACACCGCAATCGACTCGATGAAGCTGGCGAGCGCATCAAGATCCCCGCATATGAACCCGGCCTTGGGGAATCTGTCCGGCGTGTCAGCACCCGTGTGAATGAGGACGCAGTAGCGGAACTCGGCCTGCGTCAGCGCTGCCGATAGATCGGCCTGACGAACCCGGCTCAGGTCGTCAGGCAGGCGCACGGCGACCACCTGCTCGACAGGCTCCCCGTCGTGGGCCAGCGTAACCCCGAGCCTCGTAGCGGCATCCAGTTCCACACTCGGTGCGGGCTCGTACTCAGTCTCAATGACGACCGAGATGCCCCCGGCCATTCTCACGATGATGTCGGGCGCCTTGGCCGCTGCGTCTGCGACGACGCGAGTGGACTCTGCCTGCACTTCCCATCGGGGATGCCGGCCGCCAAGCGCGAGGGCGAGACGACCGTTTATCGTCGTCTCACGCGTGCGTGCTCGTCGGGCCATGACACTTGCCTCATATAACTGTCCCGCTGCTTCACCGAACCTCGATGGACTCTGTGAAGATAGCTCACCGATGTGACACTTCGGGGCATCCTGAATGGATCCGCCCGATAAGCAGCTCGCTCTGGGCTCAGCTGCCGAGGGCGGCTCGCAGGCCCTGATCTTCTACCAGTCGGTCTAGGTCTGGTGGCCGGTGGTCGAGCCGGTCGAAGGCTTCGAGGTCGGCTCGGGCTCCGGCGATTTCGGCCTGCTGCCATCGTGCGAAGGCCCGGTAGACCAGCCCCGAGGGGTTGAACGGGTCGGCGGCCAGGGCGGCGTCGAGGTACTCGACTCCGAGCGCCAGCAGCTCGGGATCGCCGCTGCGGACCAGCAGCCAGCCCCGGCCGGCCAGCACGTCGGGGTCGTCGGGGCGCGACTCCAGCACCCAGTCGAGAAGCCGCACCGCCTCAAGCAGATCACCCCGCCTGGCCAGAGCCTCGGCCGCGGCGAGCGCGTCCGGCACGCCCATCTCGGTCTCGCTGAAGGCGGGCCGCTCATCGAGGGCGGCCAAGGCGTCCACCGCGGCCAGCGCAGCCGCGTCTCGGGCTGCCGCCACGCGCTCTCGCACCTGCGACTGGGCCAGCAGCTCCTCGGCGTAGGGGGGCGGGTCCAGCGAGTCGAAGGCGGCAAGCTCCAGCGCGGCGGCCGATCCGTCGCCCTGCTCCAGCGCCACGATGGCGCGGAACAGGCGGGTGTCGGGGTAGGCAGGATCAACGGCGATGGCGTCGTCGAGATACTCCGCGGCGGTGTCGAGATCACCCTGCCGCGACGTGAGCCAGCCCCGGTAGGTGAGCGCCTCGGCGTTGGAGGGCTGCAGTTCGAGCGCCTCGTCGTAGGCGGCGATGGCCCCGTCCATGTCGCCGGTGCCCAGGCGCTGCTGGGCCTCGAAGATCAGCTCCCGGCTGGTGACCCGGATCTCGCCGCTGACCGAGCCGCCGGCGCTGCGGCTCCCCGAGGAGCGGGCCACGAGCAGGCCCGCCCCGCCGGCCACCACCACAATGGCGACCGTCCACACCGCCGCGTTGCGCCAGCGTCGGCGTCCTCCCGCCGCGGGCTGCGCCGGCTCGGATCGACCCGAGCGAAGCATCACCACCACCACGGTTGCAATGCCGCCGCCGGCCAGCACCGGCAGGATCCACACCAGGCTGGTGATGCCCGAGCCTGAGGGGTTGTAGTCGATGTCCACGTCGTAGGCGGCCACCAGCTGGTCGCGGATGTAGGCGTCGCTGCGGCCCTCGTCCACCCACACCGCCATCTGGCGCCGTATCTCGCGGGCCACCGGCACGTCGCTCTCGGCCACCGACTGGCCCGCGCAAACCGGGCAGGCGAAGTCCTCGGCCAGGGCGCGGACCCGGTCGGCGTTGGTCTTGGGAGGACCCTCGTCGAGCGCTCCGAATGTGAACGCGCCCGCGGCAACCAGCAAAGCCGCAATCCAGCCCATCCCTCGGCGGCTCATGGATCGGTCGTGAGCTGGACGATCACGTCGTCGATGCCGTCGGCGGTCACGCCACCGAGCTGCTTCCACACCACCACCCCTGAGGGGGCCACCAGGTACGACTCGGGCACGCCGGTCACGCCGTAGGCCACGGCCGCCTCCCTCGCGCCGGTGGCCAGCACCGGCCAGTCGCCGCCGTGGACCGCGAAGAACTCCCGCACGTTCTCGACGGTGTCGTCGAACACCACCGACACGATCCGGGCGTCGCCGGCCGCGGCGTGGCGCTCGTCGAAGGCCACCAACTCGGGGTGCTCGACGATGCACGGCACGCAGGTGCTCTGGAAGAAGTTGACGATCACCCACCGGCCGCGCCAGTCGTCGAGGTCGAACTGCTCGCCCGTCATGGTCGCGCCCGCGACCGGGGGTGCCAGAGCGCCCAGGATGGGGCTGGAGGCCTTGCGCTCGAAAGCAGAGTCGCGGGTGGCCAGCACCAGCACCAGCAGCGCCGCCGCAGCCGCCACCGGCAGGGCGATCCACACCGCCCGCCGACGGCCACCGCGGCTCATGCCGGCGCCCCGGTGGCCGCAGGCTGGCGGCGACCGGCTCGCGACGGCAGCAGCGACAGGGCTGTCCCGAGCGCCATCACAATCCCGCCCAGCCACAGCCAGACCACCAGCGGCTGCACCGTCACCCGCAGGATCACCCGGTCGGCATCGTCGTCGGGGAACTGCAGCACCGACAGGGCCACGTCGTCGCGCGGGGTGGAGCGCACCGACGGGATGCCGATGGTCTGCGAGGCGAACGGGTAGGTGGCAATGGCCGGGCCGTAGGTCTTGGCGTCGTCGACCCTTACGAAGGCCACCCGCTCGGTGCGGTTCTCGTGGGCAGTGACCGCCGAGCCCACGTACACGATCTCATGGCCCGCGAACTCGGCCTGCTGGCCGGCCTCCAGATCAAACTCGGCCTGGCGCACATACGACTGGCTGGCCGCGAACGCCACCGCCACCAGCACCACGCCCAGATGCACGATCATGCCGCCGTTGGTGCGTCCCACCAGGCCCCGCCACCGGTGGCGGCGCACGGCCAGCAAGATCTGGCGCAGCGCGGCGGCGCCCGCGAAGCCGCCCAGTCCGAAGGCCAGCAGCGGCGCCCAGCCCCGGCCCCCCGAGGCCACGGCCACCACCATCGCAGCGGCCGCGGTCCACATCGGCACCAGCAGGCGGCGGCTCAAGAGTTCTGTCGGCGGGCGGCGCGACTCGGAGCCCCACGGCAGCATGGGCGCCACCGCCATCAAGAACAGCAGTGCGAAGCCGATGGGTCGGGTCATCCGGTCGAAGTAGGGGTTGCCCACCGAGATGGTGCGGCCGTCGAAGGCCTCCACCAGCAGCGGGAACACGGTGCCGAGCAGCACCACGAAGGCGAAGGCGGCAAACAGGGCGTTGTTGGCCAGGAAGGCGCCCTCGCGCGACACCGGCGCGGCGATGCGGCCGGGGCTGCGCAGCCGGTCGCCCCGCCAGGCGATGAGGGCCAGCGACACGGCCACGATCACCGCGAAGAAGCCGAGGATGGCCGGGCCGATGCCCGACTCGGTGAAGGAGTGCACCGATGCCAGCACACCGGAGCGGGTGAGGAAGGTTCCCAGGATCGTCAGCGAGAAGGTGGCGATCACCAGCGACAGGTTCCACACCCGCAGCATCCCCCGCCGCTCCTGCACCATCACCGAGTGCAGGTAGGCGGTGCCCGTCAGCCACGGCAGCAGCGAGGCGTTCTCCACCGGGTCCCAGGCCCAGTAGCCGCCCCAGCCCAGGGTCTCATAGCTCCACCAGGCGCCGAGCACGATCCCGAAGGTCAAGAACCCCCAGGCGGCCACGGTCCAGCGCCGGGTGGCAGCCAGCCAACCCTCCCCGAGGCGCCCGGTGGCCAGCGCGGCCACCGCGAAGGCGAAGGGCACGGTGAACCCCACGTAGCCGAGGTAGAGGATGGGCGGGTGGAACGCCATGAGGATGTGGTTCTGCAGCAGCGGGTTGGGGCCGGGGCCGTCGTAGCCGGGCGGGACGTCGACCGAGATGAACGGGTCGGCCGGCCCGACCATGAGCGCGAAGAAGAAAGCGCTGACTGCGAACATCACCAGCATGGCCCAGCCCAGCATCGGATCACCGCCCCGGGCGCGGAACTTCACGGCCACCGCCACCGCGTAGCCGCACAGCACCAGCGCCCACAGCAGGATCGACCCTTCCAGCGCCGACCACAGGGTGGCCACGTTGAACACCGGGGGCGTGGTGGATGAGCCGTTGTCGGCCACGAACTTCACCGTGAAGTCCCGGGTGATGAGGGCCCGCTCCATCACGATCACCGCCAGCACCGCCGCGGCAGCCATGGCGAAGGTGAGCCCGCGGGCGTGGCGAAGCCAAAGCCTCAGGCGCCCGCTCACGCCCAGCCCGGTGACGACCACGCCCAACAGCGCCGCGCCCAGCCCCGCGGCCACCGCCGCCGAGCCGAGCACCACGTTGCTCACGGCAGTGCGCTGGTCTGGTCGGCCTCGGTGATGCGCTCGGTGTAGTCGTCGCGGTTGCGGTAGTCGTTGTCGTGCTTCACCAGCATCCGGTCCGATGCGAAGTGCCAGCCGTCCGGGCCCCGCCGCCAGGCCCCTTCGAGCACCACCGGCACGCCGGGCTGGAACAGCTCGGGCGGGTCGCCGCTGTGGACCACGTCCACCACCGCCCCCTCGAAGCCGACGGGAAAGGCCAGCACGGGCCGATCGTCGAAGAAGGCGTCCTGCGGCGCCGACAGGGGCGTTCCCTGAAGGCGGAAGCGCTGCGAGGCGAGCTCGTCGCGGCGCTCAACCGCCTCGTCGGCGTTGTAGAAGAACAGTGCGGCGTCGCCGAGCAGGTTCGATACGAGCAGCGTCACGCCGCCGACCACGGCCACGATCACCAGTGCGGCGATCCAGCGCCTGGTCCGGGCCGGGCGTCGAGCAGGACGGGGGGTGAGCGGCGAGAGCTCCGGGTCCGCCGCGTCGGCGGTGACGTTCACGGCCTATTCGCCGTGCTGGCGGGCCCGGCGCAGCAGCCGCCTGCCGCGGGTCATCAGAACGGCCGCGTACACGCCCACCGCGGCCAGGGTCGCGCCCCAGGCGCCGAGCACGTAGCCGGCATGGCTCATGGTCGGGCCTCGGCTCTCCGGTCCGCCAGCGCCCGCTCGAGGTCGCGAGCCTGGAGTTGCCGCTCCAGCCAGCCGATGCGGAAGCGGTGGACCATCATCCACAGGATGGCCATGGCGGCAACGACGAGGGCCAGGAACAGGGTGAACAGGGTGAGGTCCTCGAGCTTGCCGTCGGTGAGGGAGGACTGCTGGTGCAGGGTGCGGTTGGCCCACCAGTTCACCGACCGGTTCACGATGGGGATGTTGATCCCGCCCAGCAGGCCCACCACCGCGGCCCGGGTAGCCACCGAGTCGGCGTCTCCGCCGAGGGCCCGCACCGACAGGTACCCCACCATCACCAGGAACAGGATGAGGGTGGTGACGAGGCGCACGTCGCCCCACTCCCAGTAGGTGCCCCAGGTGGGTCGGCCCCAGAGCATGCCGGTGACCAGCGTGAGCCCGCACAGAAGAACCCCGATCTCGGCGCCGGCGTGGGCGGTGACGTCCCACCACACCGAGCGTCGCCAAAGCCACATCACTGAGCCCACCGCAGTCACGCCGAGGGCGGTGTAGGCCCCGAGAGCCGACGGCACATGCACGAAGATGATGCGCACCGCGTCGCCCTGCACATCGTCGGCGGGCACGGCCAGCAGCCCCAGCACGGCCACCGCGGCCAACCCGGCCAGAGTTATCAGCCCGAGCCAGAGCGTGAAGCGCGATCCGGTGCGGACGGGACCGCCCAGATAGGAGGCGATGGGCGGCTCGACAGACGCGCCCTCGGGCTCTGGGAGCGTCATGTGTCCTCCAGCAGGGGGCCGTAGGCGACGGCGCCCACCACCGCGTTCACCGCCGCGAAGCCGGCCAGCAGGCCGACCCATGACCAGCCGTCCACTGCGACCGTGCCGAGAGAGTCGGCGAAGGCCCGGGTGGCCGCGATCAGCACCGGCGCCGACACCGGAAGCAGCAGGATCGGCAGGACCGTCTGATGGGCTCGCACTCCGGCTACCACAGCACCGAGCAGGCTACCGGCGGCGGCCAGGCCCGCCGTCGCGGCGACGCAGGCCGCTGCCACCAGCGGGATCGACTCGATCTCGGCGCCGTAGAGCAGCACTGCGCCGGGGATCAGCAGCGCCTCCACGATCAGCAGCTGCACCGCCACTGCCGCGGCCTTGCCCACGAAGGCGGCCGCCGGGGCTATCCCGCTGAGCAGCAGCATCCGGCGGGCCCCGTCGGCGGACTCCACGGCCACCGACCGCTGCACCGCCACCACGGTGACGAACAGCATCGTCATCGCCAGCAGGCCCGGCGTGGCCAGCCGCAGCGTGGGCCGGTTGGCGTCGAGGGCGAAGCCGAACAGCACCAGCACCAGCACCGCGAACGGCAGCATCTGGCCCAGCGAGGTGCGGGCCCGCCACTCGATGCGAAGATCCTTGGAAGCCACCGCCGCGGCGTCGCCCGCGAACAGTCTCAACTCACGCCAAGCAGTCACAGGCCCGGCTCCTCGCTCAGTGTCCCGCCCGCCATGGTCACCGTGCGGGTGGCGAGGCCGCCGGCCGGTCCGGTCTCGTGGGAGGCCAGCACCACGGCGGCACCGGCCGCGGCCGCGGCCGACACAACGGCGTCCACGATGTCGCGGCCCTCGGAGTCGAGCCCAGCGTGGGGCTCGTCGAGCAGCCAAAGCTCTGGACGGCGCACCACCATCGCGGCCAAGGCCACCCGGCGGCGCTGCCCCGCCGACAGCCGTTCGGCAGGGACGTCGCGCAGCCGCGGGGACAGCCCGAAACGCTCGAGCGCGCCGGCCACATCGGCCTCGCCCACCCTGGCTGCCCGAGCCCAGAGTCGCAGATTCTCGGCTGCGGTCAACTCACCGTAGAGGGCGGTTTCGTGACCGAGCAGACCCACCCGGCGGCGCACCGCAGCCCGGTCGTCGCCCAGATCGCAGCCCAGCACCTCACCCTGTCCCACCGACAGGCGCATCAGCCCGGCACACAGGTGCAACAAGGTGGACTTGCCCGCGCCGTTGGCCCCCCGAACCAGCACGACCTCCCCCCGCTCAACGCCGAGATCGACCCCGGCCAGCGCCGGGAATCCCCCCAACAGCACCACCGCGCCGCGCAGGCGCACCGCGCCCATGGGATTCAGGGCGTGCCGACCCCGAAGATGCGGCTGGGGTGGACGAAGACCGCGGTCCGGCGTTCTGCCGTCATCACGCGGTCGTACTCGTCCCAGTCCTCGTGGCTGCCGCCGGCGGCGATGAACACGTCCCGGAGCAGCCTGGGAACCGCTGACGGGTCGAAGCCGTCGAGTCGATCATCAGGCCCGATGATCGACGTGGCGCCCTCCACCCCGACCCACGACCAGCCCGCCCGGAAGACGATGGTGGCCCCCGGTGCACGGCGCCAGTGGCGGAGCTTCACGGAGTTGCCCCGCACCACCAGAGCCACCGCGTCCTCCCCAGTCACGGGGTGGGCCATAACCCCGGCGTTGACCAGCGAGGAGTGAACCGACCGGTCAGCCCGCCCGAACGAGACCACCGCAAGACCCTGATCAGCGGTCGCGAAGGCGCGGACATCCTCCATCGTGTGGCTCAACGACTACTCCCATCCCGCGGCCAAGCCCACGCTACCAACACACCCGCTACAGAGAGTCGGCAGATCGCTCTCGCAGTCCCACTCTGAATCCCGTGTCACCCCCGTGGGACTCTGCCATGAGGGCCGTTCACATGCCCCAGACTGTGATCGTCCTGTTGCCTACGGCCGCTTGGCGGCGGAAGATCTTGTCGTTCCAGGCCATGTCCGGGGTGCGGTCGAACACGACGAGATGTCCGGACTCGGCGTCGCATCGGTCCATGTAGTCGGCCGTCTGTTCCACACCCTCAGCAATGGTGCGTTCGAGGCCCTTGCGCCGGACCTTGCACTCGATGACGTAGCGCCGCAACGCCCGGCCGCTGATGTCAACCTCGGCGGCCGGCCGCTCAGCCGCGCCCGACTCGGGCACCGCTTCAGGCCAAACGATCAGCAGGTCGGTGCGGCCGCGACCGAGGCCGTATTCACGCTCGATGCGGCCTCCGCCGTTGACCACGCGCTGCAGGAACGCCTGCAAGAGCAGCTGCGGCCCGGCCTCCTTGTAGTCGAAGCGCTGCACCCAATGCTCCGAGTGTTCACGGAAGAACCCCTGAAAGGCGGACAGCAGCCTTTCGAGGTCGAGCGTGCCGTCGGGTCGGACATACCAGGCGGTCTGCTGAGGAATCATCGCCTCCTCGCCGTGGAGCAGCTCCCGCGGAATCACTTCGCGATATATCGGATTGGCCGTTTCGGCCGGACCAGTGCGGGTTATCAGTCCGAGGTCGCGCACATATTCGAGGTCGTCGGGACGGATGGTTTCGACCGCTTCGCCGCCTGAGAGCAGCGGCTCCACCACCCGCCGGACGCGTGCTTCGCGCAGCCTGAACGCCAGCTGGTCGAGGTGGGTCTCCCGACGCAGGATCAGCCGCTCCTGGGCTTGCATGACGGCCTCCGCGGTCACCGGCCGGCTGCGATCCCGGCCAGGTTTGTGCGAGAAGCAGGCGTCGTAGGCCAAGGCGTTGACGAGCCACGGCTGACCGCGGGTCTGACTCCAGATCGCCGCTCGGGCCTCATCGGTGAAGCGTTGGCCCGTCTCGGCGGTGTGCTGTTCGAGCAGTCGAAGGACGTCCTCCTCAGTGAAGTCGCCGAGCCGCAGCGAGGTGGCCTTGATGTTGAATGCGCTGCCGCCGGTGATGATGTCGGCGCTCGAACCAGCTTGGATCCGATAGTCGCGAACGTTGCGCACACCGCACAGCACAAGACTCTGGGGGAAGCCTTGCGGCCGGTGCGGGTAGCCGGCACGCAGCTGGCGAAGGACCGAGACGAGAGTATCGCCCACGAGAGCGTCGATCTCGTCGAGCAGGAGCACCAGCGGCCGCTGATCGGCCTGCGACCAGCGGGTCAGCGCTTCTCTCAGCGCATCGTGGGGCCCGGCCTGCTCCAGCGCACCATCAAGGAGGCCAGCCAATCGGTCGTCTCCGAACGTGAAGCGTGCCTCGGTGTTGAGTTGGTTGAGGACCGCGCGCATGGCCGCCCCCACGTCTTCGCGGGCCGACTGGCCGACCTCCACGTTGACGTAGACGCAGCGGTACTCACCACTCTGGTTGAGCCGGTCACGCAGTGCGAACAGCGCTGATGTCTTGCCGGTCTGGCGGGGTGCGTGCAGCACGAAGTAGCGCTTGTCGCGAACCAGCGCCATCACCTCGTCGGCATCGAGACGTTGCAGAGGCGGAAGGCAGTAATGGTCGGCTGCGTCGACAGGCCCGGTCGTATTGAAATATCTCACGGGCACCCTTCCGCGACCGGCGGCACCTTCCACCCCGCCACGCGAACTCAGATCATACGCCCGATCCCCGACAACCCCCGGCCAACACGCTGAGCCGTCCGATTCCCCTTTGATTCGACCGATCAGGCCCTGCCAGTCGATGCTGCCGGGATCGTCGATAGGAGTCGCCTCAAGGGTTCTCGACATCCTCGCCGTCCGCCGCATCGCCCACACTCTCCAATCCCGCGGCGGCCGCGTCGACCAGCACCGCAAGCGGGGTGGCATTCAGGCTGTGAGAGTGGCCCAAGCGCCCGAGCGCTCGGATGACACCTTGAACCTGATTGCGGTTGGGCGTACCGTCCGGGATTGAGGAGCTGGACAGCACGAGCAGAATCGCAGCCCGAGCCCGCGGCGCGCAGACCGAGGTCACTTGCCGCAGCGACATGCCGACCAGGTTCTCCCAGACATGGCTTACACGGAGCAGGTCGTGAACTTCATCAAGGTGCAGCTCCCCCTGAGACTCCGCTACAGACTGACCCGCCAGGCGCACCCGCCACCATGCCGTCGAGATGGGGCAGTTGACTAGTGGCGAAGTGTTGCCCCGGACTGGCCGCAGACCTCCCGTGCGGCGAAGAAAGTTCCTGACGCGCGCTTCCTGCGTGTTCGCCTTCCCGCCATATAGGAACACCGTCGGAAGGTCGCCACCGAACATGCCGCTGCCCATCCACACCGCATGGCACAGCGCCCAAACGGCCGGTTCGGCAGCCCGGGCAGGAGTGATCGCAGCCTCGAGAGCATCCGCCACCTGAGTCTCCGCATATCGGGGGAGCTTGCTCATCTCGCCCGCCGTGAGTGGATTCGGCAGAGCAGGGACGGAACTTCGGACGGCATCAAGGTCGGAGATCTTCAAGACACCCGTGATCATGAACTTCTCAATGGCAGCCGGGCCTTCCTCAACTTTGGCCACAAGCTCATCCTGAAGCTTCGATGCTTCGCTCCGCCGCTGCTCTGCGGCGTCGCTCTGCTGGTCGGCAAAGTGCTTCGGCTCATAGATGACCTGCTTCTGCCAGCGCTCATAATCCTCCGCGTCCACTGTCACGGAGCCAAAGTCCATTTGGTTCATGCCAATTCCATGGGTCGCAGCCGCTGCCTACTCATCGTCAACCTCCGTTTCGTCGCGCACGCGGAACGGCTCCAACGCCGTGGCGGCCCACGCCGGGTCGAAGCTGACGTCGTCCCAATTGGGCACCCCCTTGGCCTCCAACTCCGCACGGAGACGCTCCGCAACCCGAGAATCGCCGTTGTCTCCATCCAGGACCAGTGAACTACGCGGCAACCAGCCGAAGGCTGCGATCAGGCCTGCAATCTGCACATCGCGCTCGTGCAACCGGCGATCGTATAGATCGGGTGCGAGGTCGATCCGGAAGTACGGATCTGTGCCGTCCGTGTCCTCATCCACAGACATCTGACCCGGCTTGAGTTTGCCGGTGGCATCGCGGCGAAACCGCACGAGGGACATCAGCAGCGGTCTGACGCTGCGTACTTCGCCCTTGGCAAGCCACGTTCCGGCGGGGAATTGGACACGCTGCACACCAGGCCAGATCCCCGAGTCCAGACCGTCGGCTGACGCGAGCACAGCTTCGCTCGCAGCGACCAGCCCAGGAATCAGGTACACATCGCCTGCAATCTCGTCGTCACGCCACGACACGGCCTGACGTGGCGCTTTGCCGCTCGACTGCCGACTCAGCAGCGTTCGGGGGCACCGCAACTCGACGACCCACTCTGCGACACCCGCATCAATGAGCGATTGCAGGCCGTCTGCCGCGGCCAAACGATGCTCGACGGTCGCGCTCTTGCCGTGAAGAGTCACGTTCACGCTGTAGCTCGCCTCGCTCCAGTCGAGGCTCGAACCATCCTCAAGCAGTACCGGCAGACGCAGCGAACTCATGCCGTGGACGAAGCTCCAGGGTCGACGGGTGTCCGTTCAGTCTTCAACGCTACCCGTCACAACGTTGTCGGTCTGAGCTGAGGCCTCAGCCTGCTCGGGCGGCCGCCGACGCACCAGGTCGAGTTCAAGCACCCGCGGATCTCCCACGGGCTCGCTGAGCGTCACGGTGAGAGTGCATCTGCCCTCCCTGGCAGGCAGCAACAATTCGAGTGCCCCTTCGGTGCCCGCGGATACGCGATCGTGACCGTCGTCGACACTGCGCAACCGCAGATAATCGTCCGACAGTGGCGACTCGCAGGAGCCGTCGGCACCAGAAGCGGCCCGCACGCGGAGGCCGATCTGAGCACCGTCGGCGACTTCCTCACCATACGCAAGGTGCACGACAACGCTTTGCTCGCCACTCTCTGCTCGTAGTGCGGACCGATACAAAGGTGTAGTCCCCGGGTTGGGCGTCCCCTTGCGCCGGGGCTCATCCTTGTCCCCATTGGTCCGCTTCTTTCCCCGCCTGACCGGACTCTTCGAGGAGCCGCCTCCTCTGGGGGACCGAGGCCGCCGCACTCTCTCGGCGGATCGGTTGAGCTGGCCTTCGAGCGTGGCGAATCCTGGAGGGGTCCACTCCTGCAGATCGGAGCGCTCGCCGAGTTCAGCACGCAGCCGATCGGCGATCTCGCTGAGCTGTTGACGAAGTTGCTTGCGCTGCGGCTGACTGAGCCGCTTCTTGTCGAGGCCTCGATGCTCGGGACCCTCGGCGGCACGCACAATCTCCTCGAGTGGCCCCCTGTCGAGCGAGAGGACCGCGTCGAAAGGCTCCTGGCGCGAGAAGTCGCGCTTCATTAGGCCATCCGCTCGCGATGTGATCCACATGCCACGACGGAAGAGGTGCACCTGAGTGAGCGGACTCTCAGCGTCACCGAGGCGGCGGACTCGCAGTGTCATCCCGTCGGGACCCGCCATCGCCTCCCCGTCACGCAGAGTCAGCAGTGCGTTGTACGCCACTGATCCCGTGATGTGGCCAGCCTTGCCGGTCCCTGAGCGTCGTTGATCGCTGATCTCCGCCAAGACCTCCTCTGCGTCGCTGAGGCTCTTTAGATGGATCTTCATCTGGTCGCCCTCACGCCCGCGCCGGTCGATGACCTCGACGGTCAACCGGCCTGAGTTGATCGCATCTGAGAAGTTGGCCGAAGCGACCCGGCAGATCAGCTCGACTGCGGCTGGATCACTCGGGTCGCGGTTGAAGTCGTTGAACCCCGCGATGCATACCACTGTGCCCGTGTCGGCCAGCGAGTCCAGGTACGGCGCTAGCAGCCGCGGCGCGGTGCGGGGATACGGCTTGGACGACGGGTCGAAAGCAGCTTGGCCGTGGCCTTTGCGAAACCAATATCCGTCGCCAGCGAGCCAGCCGCGGCCCTTCGGGTTGCGGTGTGTAGCAAGAATGGCATGTGCCGATGCGAGGTGCTTGATGCGCTCTCGCTCGTCGCGATGCTTGGAGGCGTACAGCACGAACCGCAAGTCGGACGCGCCGAAGGCAGCATGGTGACCCAATCCGAAGGAGCCTGCACCGTGATCGCCCTTGCTGGTGTTGCCGGGCGTGAGCAGAGCGTTCATTCGCCGCTGGTCGAGTCCATGGCCGTTGTCGACACAGAGCAGCAGCGCAACGCTAGGTGCGCCGACTTGTGCGTCGATTCGATCTACGACCGTCTTCTCATCATGTGACGGTGGCCCCTTGTTCAACTCCTTGCGTGCCTTCTTGGCGCGCTTCAGCGCTGCCCGATATTCGTCCCACCCTGGAAGCGACGAACCTGGGGCTTCACAGATCTCAAAGCGGACCTCCGCGGGTCGGCCAGCCTGGTCAGCTGCGTCAAGACTGTTCTGCAACAGCTCGCGCACTACCGGCTCGACCGATCCGTCGAACTGCGCCAGCGCACCGTTGGTGAACCCCTCGGGCCGATGCGTGATGCCGAAGTAGAGCGAAGCCTGCTCTTCGGAGCGTCGCATCAGTCGGTGCAATCGCAGGCTGGTGTGCCGTTGGCGTACCTGCCGTTGGCTTCAACTTGGCCGTCAGCGAGGTCGGCAAACGTGGCAGAGTTCACTCCGAAGAAGCCGAAGCGGGACTCACCCTCGCCGTCGCGCTTGGGGGCGGTGCGGAGATGGCGACGCTCGAAGTCCGACCACCAGCCGATGTCGGTGGGGGTGCCGCCGCGACGCCGCACGTCACGCCGGGTCGCCAAATCAACGAGGGTCACAGTGCCCTTCATGAAACAGAACACGCAGTTGCCGGCACCCGGCGGAACGTTGAGGTCGAAGTCGCGCCGCCGCCAGAACTCCAGCACGTCCGCCGCGCTGAGACCAGCCTCGTGAAGTGGGAAGTAGGGCCGCTCACCTGGCGGCTGGGTGCGAACCGTGCACTTGGCCGTCGTTGCGCCCTCAGCGAAGAGGGTGCGCGACAGCACCCGATCAACCCTGCTGGGCTCGTCGGCCCTCAAGCCGAGGAGCCGAACATGCAGCGCCGCACCGGGCCCCCGCATCGCGACAGGACGGGCGGCATCGTTAGCCGTGGGCAGAGGGGCTTGCGTGAAGTCGGCCCACCTCTGGGCGGCACGGCAGGGCGGAAGGCTCGCTAGGTGCTGAGCGCGCCGCAGTGCGGACTCAGCCGAGGCCGTGCCACCCCGCCGCGAATACCGGTCCGCTACAAGGGCAGGATCGATCAGGCCTTTCCGCTCAGACCCCCCCCCCCGCGGGATTCTCTTGCCAGTGATGACCGGCGTGAGCGGGGCCCTCAGTTCCGCCGAGCCACTCTCCGATCAGCTCATGGGACGGGTAGAGCTTGAGCTTGGCCGTGCAGGTGCGTGAATGGGGGTTCGGAAGCATCCCCTGCAAGCTCACAAGCTCCTCGAACAGTTCTCCCGAGGACCGGTAGCCGTCTGGATCCTGCTCGATCGGCACCGGCTTCACCAGACGATACGAGCCCTTGCGCCAGTAGTCGCCGCGCCAGGCATCCTCCACGGTGCAGAACTCGAACCAGAAGCACGGAAGCCCGAACTCGGCCTCGAGGCGGCTCTTGCATTCGGCCGCGAACTCGTAGGTGCCCGGGTGCTCCGCTGAGGTGTTGGCGAACAGTACGGCATCGCGCCGCTCCACTCGCAGCAGACCCTCCTCAGCGGCCATGAATGCGAGGGCAGCCGACGAGCGCCCACCCGAGAAGCTCACCAAGTGCGGCAGCTCACCATGAGACGGATCCCGATAGCGAATTGCCTCCAGCCTCGGCAAGGTCGCCTCATGGCTGACGTCAACCCTCACCAAGACACCGGCCTCTGGCTCAAGTGGGCCGTGTTGCTTGCAGCAGCAAAGACACAGCCGACAACCGCCTCCCGACGAACCCTCAGAGGACTCATGGCCCAAAGGCTTGCACAGCGGTACGACAGACACGACGCGGGCAGTGCCCCCAAGAGGCCTGGGTTCGCTGCATCCCCCGGTGGGATCCCTCCGACCATCGCTACTCGGGAGCGGTCAGCTCGCGGCCCAACAAGCTGCCAAGAAAGCCGTTGGCGGCATCGGCCAGCAGGTCGCGCCGCGCCGCCAAGAAGTCGTGGTATCGGTCCGCCTTCCACAGCCTGCGATTCTGCGGAATCCACTGGGACTCAAGTACCCCGGGGTTCTTTTCCTCCTTCTCGAGCAAGTAATCGGCGGGTGCCTTGGCAGCGATGCTGAGATTGTCGTCGTGCCTGATGAAGGACAGGTTCGCGACCTGGTCGATCAGCTTGGTCGGCTCACCCCGCTTGCGGAGCAGCGCCCGCGGAAAGATGTGGTGCACCTGCAAGTCGGCCAGGTCGCCGACATGCTCGAACGACAGGCCCAGTCCGTTCCCGAGAGAGCGGGCACCGCACCGCCGTGTCATGATGCGCATGAGTTTGAGAGCGTTCTGTGACGGGCTCCGCTTCACAGCAAAGTGGTCCGGCTGTAGACGGACCCCCTCGGAGCGGAGACGCAGTTCCTGCATGAGTTCGTCGACACCTTGACCGTCGACAACAATTGCGAGGTCGCGATTGACGCGGTTCCGAGTGTCCGCCGACCATCGGCGCCAGAGCGTGCCGAGCAGCCACCACGCCAAGTATTGGCGGTCAGCCTCGACACTGTGGCTGTTTCCCATCCTCATACGCGCGATCGCAACCGCGATCAACCCCATGTTGAACTTCGTCATCTGGTCGCGGCCGAGGCCCAAGTGATCCCTGAGCGAGTTCTGAAGCTCTTCGGCTGCCTCCACCACCTTGTGGTAGCTGCCCTCAATCTCATCACGACCAGCACTGATCAGGCGGTCGTATTCCATACGATTACCAAGATCGGCTGCCATGGGCGTGGAGGAGCCACTCAAGTGGCACCTCAAAGCCATTGCCGGCCCACTGATCGAGCCGCTTCTCGACCACCTCTCGGGCGTCATACCACTTCAGGCTGATCTGGCCTAGCACCAGATCGCCCTCACTCACGTTGGTGCCAGCTCGGTTGACGACCTTGAAGACCCGATATGCATCCTCAACGCCTGTCTTGTCGGGCAGGCGGCTGACAAAGACTTCCTTGGAAGCCAAATTGGTCAGTCTTGTGATGCGATGTGTGTATTCAGCCTGAGTAGATGCCTCCAGCGCCAGTTCAGGCAATCGTTCAAACCACCGCTCGGGGTTCAGGCAGATTTCTGTGACGCTGATCCATAGCGGATCGTCGAGCCGTTCTCTCGTTGCGTAGTCAAACTGCTCTTCTTCAAGGCCGAACATCAAGTTCGCGAGGGCGTTCTCATCATGGTCCGTGGACCAATGCGGCTTACTGCCGCGAATAACGCCATATAGCGCGGAGAGGCGCTGTTGTCCATCAATGACGCTGTCAACCAAGCGTCCGTCGTCGGCCTTCATCGGCCACACGATTATCGATCCGATCGGATAACCGTGGTAGAGGGAGTTGAAGAGTTCCCTGACGTTCTTCCTCTTCCAAACCCAGCCGCGCTGAAACTCCGGCATCCGCAGCTGAGCGTTGTCCGCTTGGAATAGCAGTTCTTGAATGGTCGCCATGGCTTCCACGCCCCCTGCTGTCGCAACACAGCGGCTGTAGAAGATAACCGATTCGCAGCACGCGTCACTCGATCCGCTAGATCCGATCCCGATAGTGCTTCAAATGCACTGAAGGACTCAAGATCCTCGACAATGCCAACCGACCCCCGCCGCGATTAGCCCTGGAGCGTGGGTGGGTGTAGAGCTTGCTCTAGTAGGGCTGCGGCGGGGTGGGGTGCGGCTCCTGAGCGGCGGGCGGTGACCAGCCGGCGCCTCAGTAGCACGCCGCAGCCCTCCAGCGGCCGGTCTCCGGATTCGGCCTGCACCACCGGCAGGACCGACCAGCCCAGGCCGAGCCTCACCATCTCGCACAGCACCTCGGGCTGGTGCGACTCGGCCACCACCTCGACCGGTGCGCCCCTGCGGCGCAGCGCCGCCTCGATCAGGGTCCGGGTGTTGGCGCGGCGGGGGAACAGCACCCACGGCCCCCAGCCCGCGCCGGGTCCGGGGCGGCGGCGTCCGTCGGGGGCGTAGAGCGCCAGGTCCTCGGTTAGCAGAGCCTCGGTGCTCACCCCCCGCAGGGGCTCGACCGGCTCCACACAGACAGCCAGATCGAGCGACCCGTCCACCAGCTCAGCCAGCAGATCGCCCGAGGGTGCGACCCGGAGATGGATCCGCAGCTCGGGATGCTCGGCCCGGAAGCGCCGCAGGGCCTCGCCGTGGTGCTGGACCGCGGACGCATCGATCATGCCCAGCCGCAGCCGGCCGTGGTCGCCGGAGCGGGTGCGCTGAGCCCAGTCGGTGAGGTCGGCGGTGAGCGCCACCACCTGGCGGGCGTGCTCTAGCACCGGCCGGGTGTCGGAGCGCAGCACCCGGCGTCGGCCCTCCCGGTCGAACAGGGGCACGCCGACGCGGCGCTCGAGCTCGGCCAGACCCTGCGAGAGGGCCGACGGGCTCACCCCGACCCGCTCGGCGGCCAGCGCGAACGTGCCGGAGTCGGCCACCGCCACCAAGTATTCGAGTTGGCGAATAGAGAGATCGGGCAGAGCTGAGACCATGCAGGCATAATAGTTCAGATTTACTTCACTGTTCGACAAAACCTTGAATCAACGCTTATTCTAATGACCCATGAGCTTCCTTGCAGCCCGACCGATCGCCCCCGCCGCCGGCAAACTCGGCGTGCTCACACCGGGAATGGGGGCGGTGGCGTCCACCTTCATCGCCGGGGTGATCGCCGCCCGGCGGGGGCTGAGCCCGCCCATCGGCTCGATCAGCCAGATGGCCCACATCCGCTTGGGAACCAAGACCGACAACCGCAACCCCCCCATTCGGGAGTTCGTGCCTCTGGCCGGGCTCGACGACCTGGTGTTCGGCGGCTGGGATCCCCTGTCGGCCAACGTGCTGGAGGCGGCCCGCACCTGCGGCGTGCTCGAAGAGGGCGATCTGGGCAGCATCTCGGCCGAGCTGGAGAGCGTGGTCGCCATGGACGCCGTGTTCGACCGGCGCTGGGTCAGCCGCCTCGACGGCGTGCGGGTCAAGCCGCAGATGTCGAAGTGGGATCAGGCCCAGGCCCTGATGGACGACATCGAGAGCTTCCGCAGCACCCACCGCTGCGACCGGCTGGTGATGGTGTGGTGCGGGTCCACCGAGGCCTACTCGGAGCCGGCGCCGGTGCACGAGTCGGTGGAGTCGTTCGAGGCCGGGCTGAAGGCCGACGACGACGCCATCGCGCCCAGCCAGATCTACGCCTACGCGGCGCTGCAGAGCGATGTGCCCTTCGCCAACGGCGCCCCCAACCTCACCGTGGACCTGCGGTGGGCCGACGAACTGGCCCGCATCCGGGGCGTTCCCACCGCCGGCAAGGACTTCAAGACCGGCCAGACCCTGATGAAGACGCTGATCGCGCCCGGTCTCAAGGCCCGGATGCTGGGCCTGCGGGGCTGGTACTCCACCAACATCCTCGGCAACCGCGACGGCGAGGTGCTCGACGCCCCCGAGAACTTCAAGACCAAGGAGGTGTCCAAGCTGGGCGTGCTGGGCACCATCCTGCAGCCCGAGCTGTACCCCGAGCTGTACGACGAGATCCACCATGTGGTGCGCATCAACTACTACCCGCCCCGGGGCGACAACAAGGAGGGCTGGGACAACATCGACATCTTCGGCTGGCTCGGCTACCCGATGCAGATCAAGGTCGATTTCCTGTGCCGGGACTCGATCCTGGCCGCGCCCATCGTGCTCGACCTGGCCCTGTTCATGGACCTGGCCGCCCGAGCCGGCACCTCCGGCGTGCAGGAGTGGCTGAGCTTCTACTTCAAGGCGCCCCAGCCCTCGGGCACAGCCGAGGTGGAGCACGACCTGTTCATCCAGCAGACCAAGCTCAAGAACACCCTGCGGGAGTGGATGGGCGAGGAGCCAGTGACCCACAGCGAAGCCGGCTGAGGCCGCGACCGCCACGACGCATCGGTTCTCGGCTACTCGGGATCAAGCTCGGTGCCGAAGACTCCTACGAAGCTCACGATCTCGCCGGGGTAGCCGCCGAGGTTGTGAGTGAGGCCCAGGGTGCGCCCGGTGTCGGGGATGCGGCGCTCGTCCGGGGCCTCGCCCCGCAGCTGCAGCCACAGCTCATAGAGCATCCGCAGGCCGCTGGCCCCCACCGGATGGCCGAACGACTTGAGCCCGCCGTCGGTGTTGACCGGCAGTTCGCCGTCTAGGTCGAACACGCCGTCGAGCACGTCGCGCCAGGCCGTACCCCGCGGCGAGAACCCCAGGTCCTCCATGAGCACCAGCTCGGCGGGGGTGAAGCAGTCGTGCACCTCGGCCAATGCCAGCTGCGTCCGGGGATCGGTCACGCCAGCCTGGGCGTAGGCGTCGGCGGCGGCCAACGCGCACTCCGGCATGGTGGTGTAGTCGTAGTCGGGGTCGAGGGACCCTGCCCCGGTGCCGGCCACCACCGACAGTCCCTTGACGTACAGCGGATCGGCGCACCAGCGATGGGCGTCTTCGGCCCGGCACACGATGGCTGCGGCGGCCCCGTCGGCCACTCCGGCGCAGTCGAACACCGAGAGTTGCCCGGCCACCGCGGGCATCTCGCAGATCCGCTCGGCCGACATCTCCCGGCGGAACTGGGCGAGAGGGTTGCGGGCCCCGTTGTGGTGGTTCTTGGATGCGATTCGGGCCGCTACGTAGCGCAACTCGTCGCGCTCGACCCCGTAGCGGTCGGCGTAGGCGGGCAGCATCAGGCTGAACATGGCCGCGGCACCGACGGTGCGCTGGGTGCCGTCGGTGGGGATGGCAAAGGCATTGAGGCCCTGGTAGCCGCCGTCCTTGACCTTCTCGGCCCCGAGGGCCATGGCGATGTCGTAGGCCCCGGAAGCCACCCCGTAGCAGGCCTGGCGCAGGGCCTCGGAGCCGGTGGCGCAGTGGTTCTCCACCCGGGTGACGGGCTTGCGGTGGATCTTGAGCGGCCCGGCCATGCCCAGCCCGGAGACGGCCGACTGCGCCGTGCCGAACCAGAAGGCGTCGATGTCACCTTGGGCGAGGCCAGCCGAGCGGTAGGCAGCCCGGGCCGCGTCGATGATCAGGTCGTCGATTCCCAGATCCCAGTGCTCGGCGAAGGGGATGCAGCCCATGCCGATGACGGCCACCCGGTCACAGATCCCGTGCGAACTCACTGCGGTGCCCCGCCGTGGACGGGCCGCACCGGTCGAGCCTTCCAGAAGTAGTTGTGGATCTCGTCGGAGGTGTAGAGCCGCCTGAACGTGGGCACGACCCGCATGCCGACATGCACCTCGTCGGCTTCGACGTCGGTGAGTTCCAGGGGCATCCGGCCGCCGCGGTCGAAATCAACCACGGCCAACACCACCGGCGGGCTGGGCGAGTAAGCGAGCCGGTCCACGGTGTAGCTGGCGACGGTGCCGACGGTGTGGGCCATGGGCGCGGCATCCATGTCGTCGGCGGCTCCACCCTTCTGCGAGACGCGGGCCGGGGGCAGATGCACCATCTCGCTGGACCGGTCGCGGGAGCCGGCGAAGCCGTACTTCCAGTCGAGGCGGCGCTGAGCGGCTGGAGACGACGGACGTTCCGGGGCGGGACGGTTGGGCGGCTCGACGCCGAGCGTTCGCCAGGCGAGGAAGCGGCCGTAGGGGAGGGCTCCGCCTGCGGCGATCTGCGCTTCCAGCGGCGCGGCTGGACGATGATGGGCGATGGCCTCGCCAGCCCGCACGATAAGCGTCTCCGCCCCGTCGGCCAGCGCCACCAACGCAATGGTCTCGCCGGGCCGGGCCTGCTCCAGCGCGGCGCACAGCAGCAGCGCCGGATGGGCGGTGGCCGTGTTGCCGACGGTGGAGGCGAGCGGATCGACGATGCTGTCGGGCTTGGCCCCGATGGCCTTCACAGCCGCGGTGACGGCCCGTGTGTTGAGGCCGGTGACGACGACGCGGTCGATGTCGCCGGTGTCGTGAATGCCGCTGCCGGCCAGCGCAGCCTGCCAGGCCTCCCCCGCGGCCGGGCCCAGGACATGGGCGCCGAAGCGCTCCTCCCACGAGCGCGAGCGGGTTCCGCCGGGGATACGCCACCGCTCGGTGATCTCGACCGTGCGGCAGGCCCCGCCGAGGTATTCGGCCAGCAGCGGCCCGGCGGAGTCGTCGCCCACCAGCACCGCGGCGGCGCCATCGCCGGCGGACGCTTCGTCGGTGCCGGCGGGCAGGCCGTCTCGGGTGTCGGAGGCCACCACCAGCGTGGTGCCGCAGCCGGCCAGCGCGGTGCGCAGCGCGCCGATTCCCGAGCGGATTGCGCCCCCGAAGTCGAGCGCGTCCACGGCCGGAGCCAGTCGCAGGGCGGCGTGGATGGCGGCCGCGTTGGTCTTGTCCAGGTAGGCCGGGGCCGAGGTGGCGAACCACACCGCGGTCGGCTCCACATCGGTGGACCGCAGAGCCAGATCGGCGGCGGCCTGGCCCATAGTGGTGGTGTCCTCGTCGTAGGAGGCCACCGCCCGGGTGCCGACACCGCCTCCGGCACCAAAGAAATCGGCGATCTCGGACCGGTCGAGCCGATGGTGCGGCACGTAACCCGCCGCCGAGATCACGCCGCGCATCGCCGAGACCCTACCGCCACCGCCGATCCGCGGAGGCCGGATCAGCCCGCCAGAACCTCGATACGGCAGCCGACGCCAACAGCGTTGGCGAGCTTGCGGTCCGCGGTAACCAGCGGAGCATTGAGTCGCTCAGCCAGAGCTACGTAGACGGCATCGTACGTAGTCACGTTGGCTCGCAACTCCCAGCAGCGTTCCATCAGGAGGCGGTGTGGAACTCGCCTCGCAGAGAACGCCCGAAGATCCGCCCGGGCTAGTGCCGCCCGCTTCGGATCGAGGCGGCCCTCGGTCTCGTGCCTACGCCACGCCGACACGACCTCCACATCAAGCAGTTCGGGAGCGACCATACTCTCGCCGTCAAGACGCTCCCGGGCCGCGTGACCCGCTGTCTCGTCGTCGCCCAGGGCCAGCACCACGGCGCTCGCGTCAACAACGATCACCGTGAGTCGCGGTCGGCCCGAACCGCCGCGACAGCAGCCTCCAACCCGATATTGCCCCCAGTCCGGCTACCGGCCCGCTCAAACACCTCTTCTAGCGTCGGTGTTCTGGCTTCCTCGCACAGCAAGTGCAGCAGATACTCCTGCAACGATTGACCCTTTCCGACAGCTCGCTGCCTCAGCGTCTGGTGGACATCGCTCGGGACGTTCTTCACTTGGATGCTGGTCATGGGCCGACGCTAGCGCCAAAACGGCTGGTGTACATGCCGTTTAGCGCTACGCCTCAGAGGCCGGCGGCTGTGCCTATGGCGGCTCTGGGGTCGGCTGCTCCGGCGAGGGTGCCGCCGTCGGTGACCTCGATGAGGTGGGCGTGGCCGTAGGTGTGGGGCGACTCGTCGCGCGCGGCGGTGCTGTGGCCGCGGGCGGCGAGCGACTCGTGCCAGCCGGTGGCTGCGTCCTCCACTAGGACTCGTCGTCCCTGACCGGGACGCCAGGTGGCGAAACCGGCCTCGTGGTCGTCGGGGCCGAGCACCCAGCGGGGCGCCCGGATGGCCGCGCCCGGCGACTGGCCGAGACCCAGGGTGCGGGCCAACAGCTGCAGCAGGATCTGGGGCTGAGAGTCGCCGCCCATCGTGCCCAACACCTGGCGCAGCGAGCCGCCGGCGTTGGTGACCAGCGCCGGCGACAGGGTGTGGGGCGGCCGGCGGCCATCGCAGTACTCGGCGGGGTGTCCCGGCTCCAGGTTGAAGCCGAGGCCTCGGTTGTGCAGGAAGATCCCCGTGCTGCCGGCCACCAGCAGGGCCCCGAAGCCGCTGGCGTTGGAGTTGATGAGCGACACGCCCATGCCGTCGCCGTCCACTGCGCACAGGTAGGTGGTGTCGCCCATCGCCGCCGGCGCGGCAACGTTGCCGGCCCGTTCGGGGTCGATGGCGTCGCGGCGGGGACCGAGACGGGACGGGTCGACCAGCGCCTGCCCGTCGGCGCCGTCATAGAGCACCCGCACCCGGTCGTGGGCGGCCCAGGTGGCGGCCTCGATCAGCAGGTGGGTCCACCGGTCGTCGTCGCAGTCGCCGAGGTCGAGCCCGTCGGCGATCCAGGCCCCGGCCAGGGTCAGGTAGCCCTGCGAGGTGGGCGGCACCGTCCACAGCACATGGCCGAAGGCCTCGGCCCGCAGCGGAGCCACCCAGCGGGCGATCGGTCTGCCCAGATCCTCCTGCGTGTACTCCCCCGCCCCGAGCGCCAGCAGCCCATCGCCGAACTCGCCGCAGTAGAAGCCGTCACGGCCGTGCTCACCGATCGCCCTGAACGCCCGAGCCGTGCCGGGGCGCCGCACCACCTCGCCCGACCGCAGCCCGGCCCCGATGTCGGTGTTGTTCTCCACGTCGGCCACCTCGCCGGATCGCTCGGCCAGCAACGGCGAGGCCGCGAACCCGTTGTCGGCTATCCGGACGGCCTCGGCCAGCACATCCGCCAGCGGCAGCCGACCGTAGCGGTCGTGCAGGGCCAGCCAGCCGTCCACCGCGCCGGGCACGGGGACCGAGGCCACATCGCCGTGCAGCGGCATCTCACGGTGACCCTGGGCCCGCAGCCGGTCCGCGTCGGCCCCCGACCCCGCGAACCCGGCCGCGTCGAGCGCGGTCGGCGGGCCGCTGCCGCCATCGTGGACCAGCGCCCACACGTCGCCGCCCGGTCCGCACATGTGGGGCGAAGTGACTGCCAGCACTGCGTTGGCGCCAACGGTGGCATCGGCGGCCGACCCGCCCCGCCGCAACAGGTCCACCCCCACCCCGGTGGCCAGGTGATCGACGGTCGACACCATCCCCGCCACCGATGTACGGGTCACCGCCGAAGGAAGTCGAGACACGGTGCCAGTGTTGCCCGCGACCCGCCCGACCACAAAGCCAACAGACCGGGGGCGCGCCAACTTCCGGGAGTCGGGGCGATGATCGCCCCCAACCCCCGGAAGTTCAGCGTGAACTATCGGTCAGGCCACTCCGGCGGCGTTTAGGGCTCGCTCGGTGAGCACCCTGGCCAGGTGGCTGCGGTACTCGGCGTCGGCGTTGAGATCCTCGGGGGGCTCCAGCCCATCGGCGGCCACCGCCGCGGCCTCAGCCGCCGAGGCACCGCCATCCAGAGCCGCCTCCACCCCGGAGGCCCGCACCGGCACCGAGCCCATGTTGACCAGGCTCACGCCCGAGCCGCCGCCGGCCACGGCCACCCCGACGATGGCCCAGTCCTGGGCCCGGCGGTTGAACTTCTGGTAGTTCCAGCCGCCGCGGTCGGCGGGCACCCTCACCTCGGTGATCATCTCGTCGGCGTCCAGCACCGACTCGAAGTACCCGGTGAAGAAGTCCGAGGCCGCGATCTCACGGGAGCCGCCCGGCCCCTGGGCCACGATCGTGCCGCCCAGCGCCAGCACCGCGGCGGGCAGATCCGACGCCGGGTCGGCGTGGGCCAGCGTGCCGCCCAGCGTGCCCCGATGGCGCACCGCGGGGTCACCCACCAGCGCGGCCACCGACGCCAGCAGCGGGCAGGCCTCGGCCAGCGCGGCCGAGTGCTCCAGCTCGCTGTGGCGGGTCAGCGCCCCGATCGACACCGTGCCGTTGCCGGCGCGGATGTAGCGCAGGTCGTCGAGACGGCCCACATCCACCAGCACGCTGGGCGTGGCCAGCCGGTACCGCATCATGGGGATGAGGCTGTGACCCCCGGCCAGCAGCTTGGCGTCGTCGCCGTGCTCGGCCAGCAGCGAGATCGCCGTCTCGGCGGACTCGGCAACTTCGTAATCGAATGCGGCGGGAATCACGACGCACCTCCTTGGGCATCGGCGATGGCTCTCCAGACGGTCTGGGGCGAGGCGGGCATGTCCACATCGGTCACGCCCAGGTCGCGCAGCGCGTCCACCACGGCGTTGATCACCGCGGGGGCGGCGGCGATGGTGCCGGCCTCCCCAACGCCTTTGACCCCCATCGGGTTGGTTGGGCTGGGCGTGGCGTGGCTGTCGAGGCGATAGCGGGGCGCCTCCGCCGCCGACGGCACCAGGTAGTCGCCCAGGTTGGCCGACACGAGCTGGCCGTCGGAGTTGTAGACGGCATCCTCGTACAGCGCCTGGGCCGCGCCCTGCAGGATGCCCCCGTGCACCTGGCCCTCGACTATCAGCGGGTTGATCTGCACGCCGCAGTCGTCCACCGCCACATAGTCGATTAGGTCCACGTTGCCGGTATCGGTGTCGATCTCCACGACGGCGATGTGGGTGCCGTTGGGGAACGTGAAGTTGGGCGGGTCGTAGGTGACGTGGGCCTCCAGATTGGGCTCCATGCCGTCGGGCAGGTCGTGGGCGGTGAAAGCCGCGAAGGCGATCCCGGCCAGCGGGGCCTCGGCCTCGGGCGTGCCCCGCACCCGGAACACGCCGCCGGAGAACTCCAGGTCGTCCTCGCTGGCCTCCAGCTGATGGGCGGCGATGGTCCGTGCCTTGTCGATCACCTTGTCGGTGGCCATGTAGACGGCCGTGCCGCCGACCGCCAGCGACCGCGACCCGTAGGTGTCCAACCCGGTGGGGCTGACCGCGGTGTCGGAATGCAACACCTCCACATCGTCGGGATCGACGCCGAGCTTGTCGGCCACGATCATCGACCAGCACGTCTCATGGCCCTGGCCGTGCGGCGTGGAGCCGGTCACCACCTGCACCTTGCAGGTGGGCGAGACCCGCACCGTGGCCGCCTCCCAGCCGCCCGCGCCGTAGGCGAGCGAGGCCAGCACCCGGCTGGGGGCCAGGCCGCACATCTCCACATAGCTGGAGAAGCCCACGCCGATGCGCTTCGACGAGCCCGCCGCCCGCCGCTGGGCCGACTCGGCCCGCCGCCCGGCGACGCCGGCCAGCGCCACCGCCTTGTCGAGCACGGCCTGATAGTCGCCGCTGTCGAACACGAGGCCGGCGGACGACTCGTAGGGGAAGGCATCAGCGGCGATGAAGTTGCGGGCCCGGATCTCCTCGGGCGACACCCCCACCGACACGGCCAGCGAGTCCATGGCCCGCTCGATGGCGTAGGTGGCCTCGGGCCGGCCCGCGCCCCGGTAGGCGTCGGTCGGGGTGCGGTTGGTGAACACCGAGGTGCACTCGAAAAGGTAGTTGGGTATGTCGTAGCAGCCGTGGTACAGGAACCCGCCCAGCAGCGGCACGCCCGGCGTGACCAGCTGAAGGTAGGCGCCCATGTCGGCCAGCAGCTTCACCCTCACCGCCTGCACCTTGCCGTCGGCGTCGGCGGCCAACTCGATGTGCTGCACTTGGCCCCGGCCCTGGATGGTGGACACCGCCGCCTCGGCCCGGCCCTCGGTCCAGCGCACCGGGGCGCCCCGCTGCATGGCCAGAGCGCTGCACAGAATCTCCTCGGCGTAGACGTTGAGCTTGCAGCCGAAGCCGCCGCCCACCGACGGGGCCACCACCCGCAGCTTGTTCTCGGGGATGCCGAGCACGACCGCGGTCATCACCTTGAGGATGTGCGGGATCTGGGTGGCGGAGTACAGCGTGAGCTCGCCGCCAGCCGGCGACGGCACCGCCGCGCAGCCGCGGGGCTCCATCGGCGCGGGGATGAGACGCTGCTGCAGATAGCGCTCGCTCACCACATGGGCAGCCTCGGCGAAGGCGGCGTCCACCGCGGCGGCGTTGTCGCCCCAGAGGCCCCACGTGTAGCACTCGTTGCTGTCGAGGTCGGCGTGGACCAGCGGAGCGCCGTCGGCCACTGCGTCCTCTATCTCGACCACCGCGGGCAGCGGCTCGTAGTCCACCACCACCGCGGCGGCGCCGTCGGCGGCCGCGTAGCGGGAGTCGGCCAGCACCACCGCCACCGCGTCGCCGACGTATTTGGCGGTGCTGCGGGCCACAGGCAGGTGGGTCGGGGTCTTCATGTCGCCGGTGACCGGCCAAGCGCACGGCAGGGCGCCCTCGCCCCACAGCGGGGCCAGGTCCTCGCCGGAGAGCACCTCGTTCACGCCGTCGATGGCGAGCGCGGCCGAGCCGTCGATGCCGACGATGTTGGCGTGGGCCTCGGTGGAGCGGACCACGCCCACCCAGATGGCGCCGGGCAGGGCGAGGTCGTCGATGAACTTGGCCTCGCCGGTGAGCAGGGCCGGATCCTCCTTGCGGAGCCGGCGGGCGCCGATGTGGCCGGCGGGGGCGTCTTCGGTGATGGTCATGTCAGTCGCCTCCCGAGCCGGCCGCGGCCAGCACGGCGTCGACGATGTTCTGGTAGCCGGTGCAGCGGCAGAGGTTGCCCTCAAGGCCGTGGCGCACGCCGTGCTCGTCGAGGCCGGGATACTCCTCCACCAGCGAGATGGCGGCCATCACCATGCCCGGCGTGCAGTAGCCGCACTGCAGGGCGTGGTGCTCGTGGAAGGCCTGCTGCATCGGGTGCAGCGTCCCGTCGGCGTCGGCGACGCCCTCGATGGTGGTGATGTCGGCACCGTCGGCCTGCACCGCGAACATGGTGCAGGACTTGGCCGATTGGCCGTCCACCAGCACTGTGCACGCCCCGCAGCTGCTGGAGTCGCAGCCGACGTTCGTGCCCGTGAGCCTCAGTTCGTCGCGCAACGCATGCACCAGCAGGGTGCGAGGCTCCACTTCGAGGCTCCGTTCGGCGCCGTTGACGGTCAAGGTCACAGCTGACATGCGCTTCTCCCTGTGTGATGACCGGTTGGGGGCGCCCATCCTGTCGCGGATTCAAGCCGCTGTCTAGGGAGTCGGGCGGACTTGTTGAATTGGCGGACGATCAGCGGCCTGCGGCGGCCAGAGCCGCTCGGGCCGCGGCGAGATCGTCGGGGTTGGTGACCCCTATCCAGGCCTCGGCGGTGGACACCATCCTCACCGACAGCGCCCCTCGGGCCATCTGGTCGGCCACCACCGCGGGCAGCAGGCACTCTGCGTCGGCGTGGGCGCCGCAGTCGGTCAGGAAACGCTCGAAGCTCTCACCGATCCAGTCGAACGCGGCCCGCGGGAAGGCCCACAGGTTCATGGAGACGGTGGTCTCCTCGCTGAGCTCGGCCGCGGGCTCGGCTGCGGTGATCGTGCCGTCGGCATTTCGGGCCACCCCGTGGTGCTCGACGATGCTTCGGAGGCGCTCGCCGGACACCTCGCAGACTCCCCGGCTGACCGTGCCCGTCGCCGACAGGGTCTGCCCGAGGCGGTAGCCGCAGAGGCAGGCCTCGGCGTCGTCGAGGCTGACCGCGGCGGAGGCGAGCGCCGACATCGCGGCGGGGCCGTAGTAGTCGTCGGCGTTGCACACCACGAACGGGCCGGACACCTCGGACTCGGCCGCCAGCACGGCGTGGGCGGTGCCCCACGGCTTGGCCCGGGCCGGGCCGTGGCGATCCTGGCAGACATACGAGAACGCCAGGCGGTCGCGGTGGAGGGACTCGACATGGCCGCGCACCGCCGACTCGATCTCGGAGCGCACCACCAGCACCACCCTCGATGCGCCCGCTCGGGCGGCTGCGGAGACGGCGTAGTCGAGGAACGTCTCGCCGTCGGGTCCGACCTCGACGAGTTGCTTGTCGCCGCCGAAACGCCGACCGATGCCGGCCGCCATCACCACCAGCGTGAACACGGCCGGAGGTTACCGGGGGCGTCGGGGCGGTCTACCCGCCGGCGGTTGGCGCAACCCACATCGTCGGCACCACCCCGATGCCCGGCGAGCTGGACGGCCGCATTGCGCCCCTGACAATCGGGGGTGGGTCGGCCACATCGTCTGCGAGCAGGCCCGCGGTGGCCAGCCCGTGGGCACGGCGGCCGCCGGAGGAGTCCGCGGCCGCGGCGACGTGCAGGGCGTGGGCCAGCCCTACCGCCGAGTCGAGGAATGAGGTCACCGTCACCGACGCGCCGGCCCGGTGTGCTCGATCGGCGATGAACATGGCCACGTCGGGGCCGCCCAGAGCCTGGGGCTTGACGATCAGAGTCCCGATGCCGGCGTTGAGGGCCCGCGCCGCGTCGGACTCGCTGCGGATCGACTCGTCGGCTGCCACCGCTACCGGGCTGCGCCGACCCACGGCCGCGATGGCGTCGATCCCCGGCACCGGCTCCTCGCAGTAGGCGATCTTGCAGTCGTGGACTCGGCCCAGCACGTCGAGGGCAGTGGCCTCGTCCCAGGCGCCGTTGGCGTCGAGACGCAGTTCGGCCGATGGGCCCAGCCCAGCGCGGGCGGCTCGGATCCGGGCGGTGTCGGCCTCCGGCTTGAGGGCGGCGACCTTGAGCTTGACCGCCTTGAAGCCGGCCGCTGCCGCATCCCTGGCGGCCCGCTCGACCTCCGACGGCTCCGGTGCGGCTAGGAGCGCATTGACCGCCACCGCACACGCCACCGCGGAGTCCGTGCCCGCCGAGAGGTGCTCTGGCGGCTGAGGCATCGCGGGCGGAGCCGCAGAACCTGTGCCCGCCGACAGATGCTCGGCCAGGGGTCGTTCGGCGCGACGGGCTTGAAGATCGACCCAGGCACCGGCGATGCCGGCCCTCGCGTGGGGCGTGTCGTGCATTGCAGCCAGGACCGAGTCCAGCGCGTCCTCAGCGCTGCGTTCGAGTTCGTGGATGGCGCTGCGCAGCGCGGCCTCAGTCTCCAGCAGACTGGTTTGTGACCATCCCGGCAGCGGGCTGGCCTCGCCCCAGCCAGTGATCCCGTCCGCGCTCAGCGCCACCAGGAACCCAGCCCGAAACCGCATCGAGACCTTGCCCGTAACCAGTGGTGCCTTCAACTCCAGCCGGAAGGGATGCAGCGCGCCCTCCAAGGGCCTCACGACTCGCTCCGCCGCTCGGCTTCTGCCCCGGCGATGAACTCCGCTATGGACGCGGCAGTCGCCTCGGGCTGTTCTAGATGGGCGGCGTGCCCTGCACCTTCGATGCGAGCAACGCCGGCCTGGGGCAGCTCGGCCGACAGTTGGTCGGCGATGGCGCAGAACTTGGCGTCGTGGGCGCCGACCAGCAGCCGGGTGGGCGTCTCGCAGTTCCCGAGGCGGTGGTGCAGCGGTTCCATGGCTCCGGTTCCGGCGGCGATCAGGCTGCGGGCGAGGCCCTGAGGGTTCGATGCCAGCCGCTGATCGCGGGCGGCTCGCAGATGGGCCTCGCCCAGCGCGGCCTGTCCCGCGAACAGGGGGTCGGCCACCCATTCGTCGACGAAAGCCTCGAGGTCGGCGAGGATGCGCTGGGCGCGAGCCGCGTCGGCCTCGATCCGCAGCCGGCGCTGCTCGGGATCGGCCAGGCCGGCGGAGGCACCGATCAGGGTCAGCGAGCGCAGCCGAGACGCAGCCGTGCATCCGAGCCTCAGCGCCACCCGGCCCCCCATCGAATAGCCGATCAGATGGAATGTCTCGTAGTCAAGAGCGTCAGCGAGGCTGGCCACCTGCCCCGCCATGGCCTCGACCCGGTAGTGGTCGAGATCGTCGGGTGCGGCGGACTCGCCGTGGCCGACCAGGTCCGGGACGATGATCCTCGCCGACAGCCGGGTCAAGAGCCGCTCGGTGAGAGGGTCCATGGCCCAGGCCGAACCCGTGAACCCGTGCAACACGATGACGGGCGGCCCTGCGGTCGGGCCTCTCTCGGAAACGGCCATATCCACGCCGCAGACCGACAGCGTCCGCCCAACCGGTGCTGGTCCGCCGCGCCGCAGCGCTGTCATGCCAGCTCACCGGGCCGAAGACGCAGCATCGCACCTCTTCGCGAACTGGTTGCACTGGTCGCAACATCCAGTTCCATGGGCGTACCGCCGCACCCGCCGGGCTCAGCGGCCACGGGAGGCCAGCACCTTGTGGGCGGCCTGCTGGGCCGCGGCGCTTAGGGCCCGTCGCTGGGCCACATCGTGGTCGCGGTCGATCTCAACGACCAAGAGATCGATGCCGGGTGCTCGCGTCGCGGCTGCGGCGCTCACCGCGTCGCCCAACTCTGCGGCGGTGGACACGCGGGCCGCCCGGATGCCGGCGAATCCGTCGAGACCGCGCAAGTCAACGCCGTGCGGGGTGCGGAACAGCCGTTCGAAGTCCTGGTGCGGTATGCGGTCGACCACCGGCAGCAGCGCGAAGATCTCGCCGCCGTCGTTGTCCACGCACACCGCGGTCAGGTGCAGCCCGAGACGGGCCGCGGCGGTCAGGCCGCCCAGGTCGTGCAGCAGGGCTAGGTCCCCGGTGTAGAGGGCCACGACCCTGGAGGGATCGGCGGCGGCGATGCCCAGCGCAGTAGAGGTGGTGCCGTCGATTCCGGCCGCGCCCCGGTTGGCACAGCAGACGACCGACCCGGTGTCGAACACAAAGGCGTCGAGATCGCGCACCGGCAGCGAGTTGGCCGCCACCAGCACCGCATCCGCCGGCAGGGCATCGACCAGCGCCCGGGCCGTTCGGGCCGACAGCAGCGGCGTGTCGTCAATTACCTCGCCGACAGCCCTGCGAGCCGCGGCGTCAAGCCTGCTCCAGGTGTCCAGCCAGCCTCCAGACGACAGCCGGTCGGGGGATGGGAGCGCCGCCGACTCTCCGGCCCCGGGATCAGGGCCCAACGGATGCAGTTCGGCATCGTCCACGAACGACCCAAGCGCCTCCACGGTCGCTCGAACCCGGCCGGTGAGCCGGAACACGGCTCGGTCGCCGCGGTCCTCGGGGTCGACCAGCACCACATGGCGAGGGCGGGTGCGCTCCAGCCAGAGCCGGACCGGTTTGGTGGTGGCGGTGCGCCCGAACAGCACGGCGGCATCGGGCCGCAGCGCATCACCGAGAGCCTCGTCGGCCAGCAGGTGGTCGGCGGTGGCGATCACCCGCGGTGGCCATCGCCTGTCGCTGCCCTCGTCGGAGGCGGCCCGCACATGGGAGACAGGCTCGCCCAGCAGGGGCCAGCCGGCCCAGGCCGCGAACCGCTTCGCCGCGGCGGCCCAGCTCCGCTCCCGGTCGAGTCCCCCGCCCGGCCACGGCCCGGCCACCACCACACCCCGCTCGCACTCGGCCACGATCCCGGCCAGCGCCGACGGGTCCCCGTCGTCGTCGGGGTCACCACGCCCTCGACGTTCACATGGTTCGGCTTGACGATCAGTCGACGACGAAGCATCCGACACCGGATCGCGACGCAGTGGCCCGGGTCCCGGCGCCGGTGCCCGGCGCTCTGGCTCTTGCGGTTGAGCCGGAACGGCTGACATCGGCTCCAGCGGCTCGCGGAAGGGCCAGTTGAGATGCACCGGTCCGGGGTCGCGACCCGCAGCCGACGCCAGCGCCTCCTCGGCCCATCCCACAGCCGTGCCAGAGCCGGCCTCGTCGGGCACCGGCAGGTCGATGCTCCAGCGCACCGCGGTCCCGTACAGGCCCACCTGGTCGATGGTCTGGGGCGAGCCCCAGCCCCGCAGCTCCGGGGGGCGGTCGGCGGTGCAAACGATCATCGGAATGCCCGCATAGGAGGCCTCCACCACTGCGGGGAGGTAGTTGGCGGCCGCGGTGCCGGAGGTGCACACCAGCACCGCGGGACGGCCCGAGGCTCGGCCCAGGCCGAGAGCGAAGAAGCCTGCGGACCGCTCGTCGAGCTGGATCCAGGCGCGGATCTGCGGCTGGGCGTCGAAGCACAGCGTGAGCGGGGTGGAGCGCGATCCGGGGCTGATCACCGCGTCGGTCACACCGAGAGCAGCCAGCCGGGCTGCGAAGGCCGCCACGGTGCGGTAGACGGCCTCGGTCATGATCGGCTCGAACCGGCCCCGGTCATCAGGGTTCGTCGATGATGTCGAGCAGGGCTCGGAGCTTGTGGGCGGTCTCCTCCAGTTCCTCTGCGGGCACGGAGTCGGCCACCACCCCGGCCCCGGCGAAGAGGCGGGTTCCGTGGGGGGCGGTCAGCGCGCAGCGCAGCGCGACGCCCATCTCGCCGTTGCCGTCGAGGTCGCACCACCCCACCGGGGCGGCATACCAGCCCCGGTCGAAGTCCTCGCAGCGGGCAATGTGTTCCAGGGCGGCGCCGGTGGGCGCGCCGCCGACCGCGGCGGTGGGATGCAGCACGCCCGCGGCCCGCAGCACGTCCATGTCGCGCGCTGCGGTGCGGCGGCGCTGCACCTCGGCGGTGATGGGCGTGCGCAGGTGCTGCACGCGGCTCAGGCGCATCAGTCCCGGCTCGGCCGGTGCGGGGTCGACCAGACCGAGGCCGGTGAGCGCCTTGGTGATGCCGTCCACCACGAAACGGTGCTCGGACCGGTTCTTGGCCGAGGCCAACAATGCGGCGGCGAGACGCTCGTCCGCTTCGGCGGTGTCGCCCCTAGGGGCGGTTCCGGCCAGCGCGGTGGCGTGCAGCCGCGAGCCTTCGAGGGTGACCAACTCCTCGGGCGTGGCGCCCAGGAAGGTGGTGTCGCCAGCCGAGAAGGCGAAGGTGGCGCAGGCCGGGTTGCGGCGTCGGAGCCGGTCGAGGACCTCCACCGCGCCGAGCCCCCGATCGAGCGTCAGCGTGCGGGCCAGCACCACCTTCTCGAAGGCGCCCCGGTCGATGGCGGCGACGGCTTCGGCCACTAGAGCCTCGTAACGGTTGTCACGGCCGCACTCCACAGAATTCGCAGCCGCTCTGGTCGGGTCGGCAGCGGCCGGCAGTGGAGCCTCCTCGAAGCCGGCCAGCCGCCGCTGTAGCGCAGCCTCGGCGGCCGCTTCGTCGCCCTCGGGCCCGACCCGGGCGGCGGCCAGCACCCAGGTGCCGTCTGGCCGGTCGATCACGGTCAGCTCGGGCAGAACCATCCGGCAGTCCCCGAACTCTCGCCACGACAGGGCCTCGCCCGACGGCCGCGAGTCGCGGTCGGCGGCGGTGAATGAGAACCCGCCCACCAGCACCGGGGCCGGACCGTCGCACCGGATCCGGGCTGCCAGCACGGCCCGAGCCGCCGACGCGGCCGAGAACCGGTCGGCACCGGTCGGCTCGATGACCTCCACCTCCCCGATGGCGGCCAGGCCCGCATCCTGATCGGGTCGCAGCCACACGCTGCGCCGACGGTCGGCGGTGGCCGAGGCATACACCGCCAGCGGGTCGACGCGCCGGTCGAGGCGCCGTGTCCGGACGACTATGGCACCGGCTGCGCTGTCGGGGGCGTTGCCGACCCGGGCCATGGCCCGAGCCCACAGGGTCTTCTCGAAGTGGCCCATCACGAGCTTGGTGGCCACCGGCACGAGCCGGTTCACGCTGGCGACCAGCGAGGCCTGATCGGGGCTGTCCCGCTTGACGTGGCGTTTGAGCAGGTCGATGGCGTCGTCGATCAGGTTCTCGACGTTGGCGACGTGGCGCATGGCCAGCGCAGCCAGCTCCTCCACCGCAACGCCCTCGCCCACCAGAGTGCGGGCCGCGGCCAGCAACTCGACATCGTCGGCGCCGAAGCGCTCGTCCCCGGCGCCATTGCTCGTCGGCACCAGCACGCCGGCGTCTATCACCAGGTCGACGACGAAGGCGGGAACGTCGGCCCGTTCGGCCAGCCCGGCCCGGTCAAGCAAGAGCCCGGCTTGGTCGGCTTCGGCCGCGGCGGCGCTGTCGGGCACGACCACCATGCTAAGAGGCCAAGCGAATGGGCGAGCGAAACCGGCTCATGGGCCAAGGATCTCTGGGCAAGCGCAGCAACAAGAGCGGCACGCACGGCCCCAGCAGCCCGAAAGCGCGCCGCGATTGCTGCGGCGCTTGGGGCTAGAGTCCCGCGCATGGTGCTTGCGGCCGGGGCCACCGCCAACAACATCGTCGAACTGCTCCACGTCCTCACCGTTGTGGTGGCTCTGGCGCCGGTGTTCGTCCACCCGCTGCTGCGCAAGCAGATGCGCGCCGCCGACAGCGCCGGCCATCAACACCTGGTGCTGGCCATGGCGGCCAACGCCCGGCGCATGTACGGGCCGGCGCTGATCGTGGCCGGACTGCTCGGGATCGCGCTGGTCGAGATGTCTGAGGACGCCATCTCGATGACCGAGGGCTGGGTGATCGCGGCCATCGTGATCTGGGTGGCAATGAACGGCATCCTGCACGGCATGATTCGGCCCGCCCTGAAGGCGCAGGGCGCCGGGAGCACCTCGCTGGGGACCGAGAAGCGCCTGGAGGTGGGATCGGCCCTGCTGTCGATATTGTTCACCGTCCAGTTGGTATTGATGATCTGGCAGCCCGGAGGCTGACTCCAGCCGACGGGCCTCGATCCTGGCCACCCCGGTGGCGCAGGCTCCATTTGCACAAGGCGACCGGCGCAAGCCCGGCGTCCAGATGATTGGGGAGCGATCGGTGACAGATATTGTGAGGCGCGATGCGAGGCCGTGGGCAGTGTTGCCCTGGTTCGGGTGGCCCGTCACCCGAACCAACGTGAGCAGGAGGGACGACGCCGCGACGCGGCGGGCGCGTCCCTTGGCGCTTGCGTCAGGCGCCACGTCGGCACGCCGGGGAGCAGCAGCGATCACGGTTGTGGTGGGCTCGGCGATTCTGGCTGGCTCGGGGTTCGCGGTCTGGCTGGACGTGGCTGGCGTTCGCCTGTCGGGCTTTCGCCTAGCCGAGATCGTCGGGGGCCAGTGGCTGCCGGGCATGCCGGACGCCTGGGTGGGAGTGGCGTGGTATCTGTTCCCCGCCGCCGCCGGGATCTGCTGGACGCTGCTGTTCTGGCACCTCCCGCCGACCGTTTCGCCCTTGCACTCGGCAATCGGTGCTGCCGTGGCGATCGCGGCCGCCGTCTACGCGGCCCGAGTGGACCCGCTCACCGGCCCACTGCTCGCGCTGGCGGGCGGGCTGATCATCGCAGCCGGAGGACTGGCCGGCCGCCGACGCGCCACCGCGCCGCACGAAGGAGTCGATCGCAATGACTGAGATTCTCGACCCGCCCGATGCCGCTGACGGGCAAACGGATCGCCCGGCGTCGGGCCGCGGCGGCACCGACAGCGCGGAGAATGTGTTCGAGGAGGCCGCGGTCCCGACGCACAGCGCCATCGGCGCAGGCGGTAGTGGCGCTGGGAATGTGTTCGAGGGGGCCGTAGTCCCGGAGGCATCTGGGCCCGGCAGGGTGGGCCGGGTCTTCAGGGTGGCGGCGCTGGCCGTCGGGGCAGTGTCCATGTCCGCTCTCACCTATGCGGTGTGGGGCACGCTGCGCGGCGGCGGTTCGGGCGCCGACGGTCCCGAGGCTGTGGTCGAGGCCATGGCGGCCGCAGCCAGCAACGAAGACGCCGTCGCCATGATCTCCCTGATGGCGCCAGCCGAGGTGGGCAGCTTCACCGAGCTGTACCCCGACGTGCTCGACTGGGCGGCCCGCGAGGGGCACATCGCCGACGAGCAGTGGCTCGCCGGGGTGGACATCGAGATCTCAGGGCTGGACGCTGAGGCCACCCATCTACACCCCGATGTGGCCATCGTCGAGCTCCGGGCCGGCCAGCTGTCCGTCACCGTGGATCCCGAGGTCGCCGACCCCGGCCACCTGGACCGCTTCGGATCCGGGTTCTCCCGATCGGTCGACGGGCTGCTGGCCGAGCTGCAGAACGCGGTGCGCGAGGGGAACGAGGCCGTCGCCGACGTGTCCTTGGACGGGCTGTTCGAGCTGCGCGAGCCCGACAGCCTGCACGTCATGACGATCAGGCACGAGGGCCGCTGGTATGTGAGCCCCTTCTACACCGTCGCCGAGTACGCCAGGCGCATCGCCGACCTCCCTCAGGCCGACTTCACCGCGTCCAGAGAGGACGCCAAGCCGGGAGCCGCGAGCGCCTCAGGCGTGATCGCCGGCCTCGTCGAGATGCTCAACTCGCATCGCCTGGAGGACTATCTGGCCGCCGAGACTGTCGACGATCTTGGCGGTGCCCGCTCAGCGCTGAACGCCTTCGTCCCGCCCGACGAACTGGGCGTGTGGCTCGACTATGCGGTGACCTACCAGGGCTGGCTGGACCGCCTCAACGAGGGTGCTGAGCCTCTGAACCTGGAGCAGGCCGTCGGCAGCCTGGGGCTGGAGATCAGCGGCGAGATCGATGCGGAGGTCAACACCCGCGAGCGGCCCGGCCCCGGCGGCGCCGTGGTCGTGTATCTCAGCTCGGGCTCGATCCACGCCGCCGCCGAGGTCACCGCGGTCGCTGCCGGCGAGGTGCAGCCGTGGGAGATCCAGTTGTCGTGGGACGGCCTGTGCACCACCGGCCACATGAGGATCTACGAAGAGTTCGACGAGTTCGAGGAGTGCATCGACTCCGAGGACTGGCCCGGCGACGATGACGAGGTGTTCATCGTGGTGAGGGAGATCGACGGCTACTGGTATGCGAGCTACATCGAGACCGCGCTGGCCTACGCCCGCCTGCTGCTTGACGACTACCTGGCCAGCACGGAGGTCTAAGCGAGGCTCACCAGCCCTGCTGGTCCTCTTCGGGAGCAAAATCCTCCCAGCGGGGGGCCGGGCCCTCAGCGGGGACGGGGGCGTTCACCATCGCGGCCAGCACTGTGGTTACCGGCACGGCCGCGACCAGGCCCAGCGAGCCGCACAGGGTGCGAACGATCTCCACCGCGATCAGCTCGGAGTTGGCCACCATGGCCAACGACTGGTCCGACGCCGCAAACAGCAGCACCAGCGGAAGGCCCGCGCCCGCGTAGGCGAGCAGCAGCGTGTTGACGGTGGCCGCAATGTGCTCTCGCCCGACCCTGATGCCCGACGCGATGAGCTCGCGGCGAGGCAGGCCGGGGCTGCGGTAGCGCAGTTCGGCCACGGTGGCCACCTGGGTGACGGTCACGTCGTCGAGCGCGCCCAGCGCGCCGATGATGGCGCCGCCCAGCAGCAGAGCGGCCAGGTCGACGTCGCCCGCGATCAGGGGCACGGTCAGGCCCTCCTCGGTGGCCAGGCCGGTGAAGTCGGCCAGCGAGAAGAAGATCCACGACAGCCCCAAGGTGAGCCCCAGCGACGCCAGGGTGCCGGCCAGCGCCACCGTGGTGTGGGGGCCCACGCCGTGGGTGAGGTACAGGCTCACGAAGGCGATCACCGCGGCGGCCACCACCGCCACCAGCACCGGGTCGTTGCCGTCGAGCACCGAGGGGGCCACGAAGGCGATCAGCACCACCAGCGTGGCGGCCATCCCGACGAGAGCCAGGGCCCCGCGCCGGCGCCCCAGCGCCACCACCACCACCGCGAACAGCCCGGCCAGCCACACCAGCGGGGTGCGCCGGTCGCGGTCGACGAAGAAGTAGTAGTCGTTGGAGGCCTCGTAGCCGACGATCACCTTGTCGCCCGGCGAGATCCGTATGGAGATCCGGTCGTAGGCGAGGTTGAACTCGGGCAGCGCCACCCGGATGCCCTCGTCGGGACCCTCGTCGACTCGGGTGGTGATGGTCCGGCACGCCTGCGGGTCGTCGGGCGCCGAGTAGCTGCACACCCGGTCGGTGACCTCGGTGACGGTGGCCGTCAGGCGCTCATAGCTGAGGCCGATCTCGTCGGCCCGCTCCCGAGCCGCGTCACGGCCCTCGCCGGTGGGCCAGAGCATGACCAGCCCCACCGCAGCAGCCGCGCCGGCCAGCACCACCAGCGCCAGCACCACACCGAGCGCACGCTCGCTCCGCCACACCCGCAGGCCACCCCGCGGCCAGTGCCGATGCGAGCCGCTCCCCATGCCCCGATTATGGCCGCCACTGATCAGGTCGGGGAGGCAGTCAAGTCGCGTCCCGCAGCAACTAGTCGCGGGATACCTACGGCCGGACGAGTTGATATCCTCTACGGGGTGTCAAAGACATCCGTTGAAATAGACAGGGATATTGCCGCGCGGGCTGCCGACATCTTGGGGACGGTGACCCTGCGCGACACCATCGACTCAGCGCTGCGCGAGATTGTCAACGCCCGCCGCCGCCTCGAGCTTGTAGCCATGTTCTCGGAGGCGGACCGCTTCGATTTCAGTGCGGCCGAGAATGCCTGGGGCGGAGACCACTAAACATTGGCTCTGATTGAATTCCTCGTCGATACCAGCGCGTTCGCCCGCCTCTCACAGCCTCCTGTTGCTGCGGCCTTCGCACCATTGGCCGCGACCGGTCGAGTCAGGATGTGCGATCCGGTGGCATTCGAACTCGGCTTCACCGCCCGCAGCGCCGCGGAGCACGCCGAAATCATGAGTCGCCTCGATGCCTTTGAGACCGCTCCCGTCACCGAGGGCGACCACCTGAGGGCACTCGACATCCAGCAACTGCTGGCTCGAAGGGGCCATCATCGGGCACTGTCGCTGGTCGACGCTCTCGTCGCCGCGGTTGCCGAGAGCCGCAGCCTCACCGTCCTGCACTACGACGCCGACTTCGAGTTGGTGTCGTCCGTGACCGGCCAGCCCAACCAATGGATCGTGCCCCGGGGCACTGCCGATTAGAGGGCAGCGAAGATAGGTACAAGCCCGTCGCGTCGTAGCGGGGTCATTTCCGATCTTGTTCGCTGCGCTCACGGGCCACTCGGGCCACGGCCTCGCCCGCCTGGGCCAGAAGCGCTCGCCTACCCGCTCGGCCTCTAGTCCGCGACGACCCCACAACCGACACTCGGCCACGCCGATCCCGAGCGCTGGCCCAGTACCCGCTCGGCATCGGACCTCGCCGGTGCCGGGCCGTACTATGACCGCTCGTGGCTGGGGACTCATCGTCTGACTACATCGCGCCCGAGGCTCAGGCCCGGCGGGAGATCGACGGCCAGCTTGAGGCCTGCGGCTGGGTGGTGCAGGACTACAGGCACGCGGCCGTGGCCGCGGCGCAGGGGGTGGTGGTGCGGGAGGTGCCCACCGATGCCGGGCCCGCGGACTATGTGCTGTTCGTGGACCGCCAGGCGGTGGGGGTGATCGAGGCCAAGAAGGCGGGCAGCACCCTCACTGGGGTGGAGCCTCAGACCCGCAAGTACCAGACCGCCTACCCCGATGAGCTGCCCGCGTTCGAAGTGGACAGCGCACTGGCGTTCGGTTACGAGTCGACCGGTTCGGAGACCCGTTTCACCTGCGCGCTCGACCCGGTGCCCGCCAGTCGTCGGGTGTTCACGTTCCACCGGCCCGAGACGCTGAGCGATTGGATCACCGCCCACACACAGCGAAGCGAGCTCGGCTCGCTCGTCGACTATCCGACGCTGCGATGCGGCATCGGGTATCTTCCGGAATTGGAACCCGAGGCGCCGGGGCTCTGGCCCGCGCAGGCTGAGGCGATCCGCAACCTGGAGCGGTCGCTGCGCGAGAACCGGCCAAGAGCGCTGATCCAGATGGCGACGGGGGCGGGCAAGACGTTCACGGCCGCCAACGTCTGCTATCGGCTGGCTCGCCACGCCGGCGCCCGCCGGATCCTGTTCCTGGTGGACCGGGCCAACCTGGGGCGCCAGGCGGTGCGGGAGTTCGAGGGCTTCAAGGTTCCCGACGATCCTCGCAAGTTCACCGAGCTGTACAACGTGCGCAGGCTGGTGTCTTCTCGTCTCGACATGGCCGCCGAGGCCGCCACCAAGGTGCATGTGTCCACCATCCAGCGGCTGTATTCGATCCTGCGCGGCGACGACGACTTCGACCAGAGCCTCGATGAGCGCTCGAGCTTCGAGACAGTGCCGGAGCATCCGGTGGAGGTGTCCTACAACCCGCGTGCGCCGATCGAGTCCTACGACTTGATCATCATCGACGAGTGCCACCGCTCGATCTACGGGGTATGGCGCCAGGTGCTGGAGTACTTCGACGCCTTCTTGGTGGGGCTCACGGCCACGCCGGGGATCCAGACGTTCGCCTTCTTCGATCAGAACATGGTGATGGAGTACGGCCACGAGCAGGCGGTGGCCGACCGGGTGAACGTGGACTTCGACGTGTTCCGCATCCGCACCGAGATCACCGAGGCCGGAGGCACCGTGCCGGCTGATTTCGTGACCGAGTTCCGCGACCGCGAGACCCGACAGCGCCGCTTGGAGAAGGTCGACGCCGATATCGACTACAACGCGGCCGAACTCGACCGCAAGGTGGTGGCACCCGACCAGATCCGCACCGTGGTCAAGACCTTGCGAGCCTCGCTGCCACAGATCTTCGCCGACCGAGAGCGCCGGCCGGACGACCTCCTGAGGCACGTCCCCAAGACGCTGATCTTCGCCAAGGACGACAGCCACGCCGATGACATCGTGCAGATCGTGCGCGAGGAGTTCGGACTGGGCAACGACGGCGCGGTGAAGATCACCTACCGCTCCGGCGATTCCGGCAACAAGCCCGAGGACCTGCTGCAGCAGTTCCGCACCAGCTACACCACCCGGATCGCGGTGACGGTGGACATGATCGCTACCGGCACCGACGTCAAGCCCATCGAGTGCGTGGTGTTCATGCGCATGGTGCGCAGCCGCAACTTCTTCGAGCAGATGAAGGGCCGCGGCGTGCGGGTTATCGACAGCAACGACCTGCGAGCGGTCACCCCCGACGCCACCGCGAAGGACCGCTTCGTGATCGTCGACGCGGTGGGCGTGACCGAGGCCGGCCTGCACGACACCGTGCCGCTGGAGCGCAAGCGGGGCGTGAGCTTCGACCGGCTGTTGAACCAGATCGGCCTGGGATCGACCGACGAGGCGGTGGTGTCGTCGGTGGCGTCGCGTCTGGCCCGCCTCAACCGGCGCATGACCGCCGAGGACCGCGCCAAAGTGGAGCAGGCCGCCAAAGTGAGCCTCGACGACCTGGTCCGCCAGATCACCGATGCCCTCGACCCCGACCGCCAGCACGCCGAGGCCGCCGCCGAGCACGGCACCGACGACCCCAACCCCCAGCAGGCAGCCGCCACCGCCGAGCGCATGATCGCGAAGGCGGTGCAGCCCATCGCCGGCAACGCCGCACTGCGCGAGAAGCTGATCGACGTCCGCCGCAGCTACGAGCAGGTCATCGACACCGCGTCGAGAGACACCGTGATCTCCGGCGAGTACTCCCGCGAGGCCGCCGATCGCGCCCGCGCCCAGACCGAATCGTTCCGGCAGTTCATCGACGACCACAAGGACGAGATCATCGCCCTGCAGGTGCTCTACTCGCAGCCCTACCGCGGCGGACTCACCTACGCCGGAATCAAGGAACTGGCCCAAGCCATCGGCCGCCCGCCGCACCGCTGGACCACCGAGGCCCTGTGGCAGGCCTATCGGACCCTCGACGCCTCCAAGGTCAGAGGCTCCGGCCACCGGGTGAACACCGACCTGGTGAGCCTCGTTCGCCACGCGCTCGGCCATTCAGCAGAGCTCGTGGCCTACCCCGACCTGGTGAACGAACGCTTCGAGGCATGGCTACAGCAACAGCAAGCCCAAGGCCGCCATTTCACCGCGGAACAGACCGCCTACCTGCACCTGATCAAGGACCACATAGCCACAAGCCTCGCCGTGATGCCCGCCGACCTGCAGAACCCGCCCTTCAGCACCCACGGCGGCCTCGGGAGGGCCCGCCAACTCTTCGGCAACGACCTCAGCCCCCTGCTCGAAGAACTGACCCTCGCCCTAGCAGCATGACCGGTCGGGAAATCGGCCCGAATTGATCCTTGCAGAATGACATATCACTTCATTAGAGTCACGCCATGACCACAGCGGCCGACTCCAGCGGCGACACTCCAGCCACAATCAGCGGGCTGCGACGCCTCGCCGAGTCGGAGCGGCCCGCAGAACCGGGCACCACTCTGCCACCGATGCTCTCGAGGGAGGAGACAGCCCGGCGGGGCAAGGAGATCTACCAGCGCGACGTACGCCCGCAGGTGGAGGCGGAGCACCACGGCGAGTACGTGGCCATCGATGTCGGCAGCGGAGGCTGGGCCATGGCTGACGACCTCTTGTCCGCGGCGGAATCGCTGAGAGCACAACATCCAGGCGCCGTCGACGTGTGGGCAGAGCGAGTCGGACACCCCACGCTACGCAAGTTCGGTGGACGTGCCTTGCGACCGGCGCGATGATCGAAGGCACTGTCAACTCCGACCTCGAAGCAGTCGTGACGTTGGCGGTGAGCGGCCCGGAAGGACAGCATCGCGACGTGGAGGCCGTGATCGACACCGGCTACAACGGTCTGCTGACTTTGCCCCCCGCTTTGGTGGACGAATTGCGGCTTCCCTTCGTCACCTTCGGTCATGCCACGATCGCCGACGGCAGCGAGGTGAGCTACGCCGTCTTCAGCGCGACCGTCACGTGGGATGGCCAGCCCACGAGCGTGGATGTCGACACTGCGGACATCATTCCTCTCGTAGGCATGACGCTGCTCAAGGGCCATAGCCTCCACATAGATGTCCACCACGGCGGCCAAGTCCTTATCGAAGCCGCATGACCGTCAACATCCCACCCAGCTGGGCGCGGACGGCTCTAGGAAATGTGTTTGAGATCGTTGGTGGTGCAACCCCACGAACCAACAACTCAGACTATTGGGATGGTGACATCTCTTGGCTGACACCAGACGACTTGTCCACTCACGACGGCATCTTGATCTCCAAGGGACGCCGATCCATAACGAAGGCTGGCTTCGCGTCCACGTCAACACACCTTCTTCCCGCAGGCACAATTCTCTTCTCCTCCCGTGCACCTATCGGCTATACGGCTATCGCGGCCAATCCGGTCTGCACGAATCAGGGATTCAAGAGCCTTGTGCCTCCAGTCGGCATCGAACCGCTATACGTCTTCTGGTACTTGTGCCACGCAACTCCAGAAATTCGTGAGCTGGGTAGTGGCACAACCTTCAAGGAGTTGTCGAAGAAGCGAATGGCAAGCGTACCGTTCGTCTTGGCGCCGACAGCTGAACAGCGACGGATCGTTGCCGCTATCGAAGACCACATTTCCCACCTCGACGCTGCCCGTGATGCGATCACCGCTGCACAAGCCAGGATCGAGGCCCTGCGTCGCAGTGTGCTCGCCGAAGCCTTCGCCGGCCGACTCGTATCACAAGACCCCGACGACGAACCCGCATCAGTCCTGCTAGACCGCATCGCCGCGGACCGTGGCACCAAGCGCGCCCTCCGAAGATCTGGCCGCGACCCCAACCACCCAACCGACGACCTACCCCCCGGCTGGATATTGACGACACTGGGCGAGGTTTGTATGAAGCCACAATATGGATGGACAACCAAGTCCAGTCCCATCTTGGATGGTTTGCCCTACCTACGAACTACCGACATTTCTCAGGGTCGAGTGAACTGGGATAGTGTGCCTTCGTGCGTTGATGTGCCGGATGACGTTGACAAGTTCTTGCTTCGAGATGGTGACATCGTCGTAAGCCGCGCTGGATCCGTGGGCGTTAGTCACCTAATCGAGAGTCCGCCTCGAGCTGTCTTTGCCTCTTATCTCATCCGATTGGGAGCTACCTCTACCACACACCCCAGATACTTGGCCCATTATCTGAAATCACCGATGTACTGGACATCGATTTCAGAAACAAGTATCGGCATCGCGATACCCAATGTGAGCGCGAAGAAGCTCGCTGCAATACCAATTCCAGTCGCTCCGCGGCGCGAGCAGAGGCGGATCGTCACCGCCATCGACGAGCACTTCTCGCGCTTGGATGCTGCCGCCGACGCACTCGAGGGAGCGCGAGCCAGGATCGAAGCCTCCCGTCGCAGCGTGCTCGCCGAGGCCTTCGCCGGCCGCCTCGTACCACAGAACCCTGCCGATGAACCCGCGTCCGTGCTACTGGATCGCATCGCAGCCTCCAAGTGAAGCACGCCATGCGTCCGTGGAATGCCGACGCGGGCCAACTCGCCCGACCCGGCGGCGCTCCTGCCTTGACCAAGGCGACGGAGGCAAGTGCCGACTGCATTAGCGTCGTCCATGATGACGAACGACTCCCTGAACACGAAGGCGACTCGGCCACGGACGATCGTCTACATCGACGGGTTCAACTTCTACTACGGCGCGGTCAAGGGGACCCCGTACAAGTGGCTCGACTTCGAGGCTCTGTGCCGTCGCCTACTTCCACGCGACAACATCCGGTACTTCACCGCTCGAGTCGCGGCTCGACCGGACGATCCCCAGCAGGCGAGCCGCCAGGACACGTACTTGCGGGCTCTCTCCACGCTGGCCCTGGTGGAGATCCACTACGGCCACTTCGTGACCCGACCAATCCGACTCCCCCTTGCGGCAACTCCTACATCCGGGCCGCGAACCGCCCTGGTACTGAGAACCGAAGAGAAGGGGTCCGACGTGAACTTGGCCACCTACCTGCTGTTGGACGCCTTCAAGAGCCGCTGCGATACGGCCGTCGTGGTCAGCAATGACTCGGACTTGGCACAGGCCATCGAGGTCGCCCAGTCAGAGCTTGGTGTCAAGGTGGGCATCATCAACCCGCATTCTCGCGATCGTCGATCCCGCAAGTTGCAGGGGCTCAACTGCCTGTTCTACAAGCAGGTTCCCCGCCGACAGCTGGCGCAATCGCAGCTTCCCGCTGTAGTTCACGACCCCGACGGGTCGATCCGCAAGCCCAAGGGCTGGTAGAAGCTCGAAGGCCCGCCAGATCGGCGGGCCTTCGCCCAGCCACCGAAGCGACTGGGGGGATATGGGCAAATACTATAGCACGCCCTTGACATTCATTCGCGCTCCCCCGATATGCATCAGGTGTCCCCCGCGCCCTTGATGCGGTATCTGACTGATACCATCCCTCGGATGGCTATGACACTCAGACTGACCGAGGAAGAACACGACGCCCTGCGGAGACGGGCCGCTGGGGAGGGCACATCCATGCAGGATGCAGCCCGGCGGGCGGTGCGAGAGTACGTCGCGCGGTCCGACCATCGCGACCGGGTGGCAGCCGCCGCCGAACTCATCGAGCATCGCCACACCGACGCGCTGCGGCGACTGGGCGAGTGAGCAGCGGCATCGAGTACCTCGACACCGAGGATCTCCTAGAACTGGCTCGCCGGCTGCTCGGCGAGCCGGTACCGCTGCGCGATCTGGGCCTGCTCGGCGCAGCCGCGGCACGGCCTCAGGCCTCGGCCTTCGGCGCGGACGCCTATCCCGACGTCTGGTCCAAGGCCGCGGCGCTACTGCATTCGATCGTCAAGAACCATCCGCTGGTGGACGGCAACAAGCGTCTCGGCTGGCTCGCGGCGGCCGTCTTCCTAGAAATCAACGACGCCGGCGTGAGCAAGGCCGCCAACGACGACGTGTACGACCTCGTCATCGCCGTAGCAAGCAGTGACCTCAGCGTCAACCACATCGCGTCGGCGCTGCGTAGGTTGGGGGCGTGACGACGCTTGACCCCAAGGCGCTGGTGCAGCGGCTTTGGGATTTTTGTGATGTCTTGCGCGACGACGGGTTGTCGTATGGCGACTATCTGGAGCAGCTCACGTATCTGCTGTTCTTGAAGATGGCCGACGAGCAGCACGAGATGCTGGGTGGCGAGCGGGTGGTGCCCATCGAGTACGACTGGCAGTCGCTGCTGGCCCGCTCGGGCGCTGAGCTCGAGGCCCACTACAGCGAGGCGCTGGCCGCGCTGGGGGCGGGCGACGACATGTTGGGCGTAGTCTTCGGCAAGGCCCGCAACCGGATCCAGACCCCGGCCAAGCTCGAGCAGCTCGTCAAGGACTTCATCGACGCCCACGAGTGGCTCAGCTACGACGCCGACCTCAAGGGCGACGCCTACGAGGGCCTGATCGAGAAGACCGCCCAAGAGGGTGCCCGGGGAGCGGGCCAATACTTCACGCCGAGGGCGCTGATCTCAGCCGTCGTCGACGTGATGCAGCCTCGGCCGGGCGACCGCATCTGCGACCCGGCCTGCGGCACCGGCGGCTTCTTCCTGGGCGCCTACCGCTCGATCATCGACCGGTTCACTCCGCTGGAGCCCGACCAGGCCGCTCATCTGCGCTCGGGGGCGTTCACCGGCTGGGAGATCGCCGACCTGCCTGCACGATTGTGCGCCATGAACCTGCTGCTGCACGGCATCGAGAGCCCCGAGTCGGACTCGCCGGTGCATGTGGACGACGCCCTGCGGGCCGCCCCCAGCCAGCGCTTCGACATGGTGCTCACCAACCCGCCGTTCGGCAAGTCGTCGTCCGACAGCTACGAGCGCGACGACTTCTGGGCCGACACCCGCAACAAGCAGCTCAACTTCGTGCAACACGTCGTGAGCCTGCTCAAAGTCGGCGGCACCGCGGCGGTGGTGGTGCCCGACAACGTGCTGTTCGAGGCCGGAGCGGGCGAGACGATCCGCCGCCGGCTGCTGCACGACTGCGAGGTGCACACCCTGCTGCGCCTGCCCACCGGCATCTTCTACGCCCAGGGCGTGAAGGCCAACGTGTTGTTCTTCCGCCGCCGAGAGGGCGCAGAGCAGGCCTGGACTCGGGAGCTGTGGGTCTACGACCTGCGCACCAACAAGCACTTCACCCTCAAACAGAACCCGCTCACCCGAGCCGGCCTCCACGACTTCGTGGCCTGCTACAACCCCGCCGACCGTCACCAGCGCCAAGAATCCGAACGCTTCAAGCGCTACACCTACGACGAGCTGCTTGCCCGCGACAAGGTCAGCCTCGACCTCTTCTGGCTGCGCGACGACAGCCTGGAAGACCTCGACAACCTCCCACCCCCGGCCGTGTTGGCCGCCGAGATAGCCGAAGACCTCCAATCCGCCCTGACCGAGATCCAAGCCCTAGCCGAGGCACTCTCCGCCGCGGCCAACGGAGACTCCGTGCCAGCAAGTGGCCGTTCTGCCTAGACTTCTGTACAGTTCTGCGCCACATCTGCCAGCACCGACCTGTAGTGCCCGCAGGGTTTCTGGAGCGTGCGGGTCTCAGGTGGTCACCGAGATGGCTTGGCGGGCGAGTGACGCTTCGGTGATCTGGTCGACGAGATAGCCGGCGAGGTCGATCCGGCTTATGCGCTTCGTCGGCCCCGTCTTGGTGGCGGTGACGGCGCCGGTCGCGGGCTTGTCGGTGAGAACGGCTGAGCGGACGATGGTCCAATCGGCTCCACTCTGCTCGACGACGGCCTCCTGGGCCCGATGGTCGGCGAGGATGTTGCGCAGCATCGTCTTGAACAGCAGCCGCGAGCTCCACGGGATCTGGGCCCAACTGTCTCCCACGCCGGCCGCGGACAGGACGAGGAGGCGCCCGACACCGTGACCGTCGACGGCGGTGACGATATTGGCCGTACCGGCGGTGAGGGTCGTGCTGTCCCGCAGACCGGTGCTGCCGAGACACACGACCGCGCCATCGTGGCCCTCAACCGCCGCGTCGACCGAGCCGGGTTCGAGCACGTCGCCCTTGAACACGCTCAAGCCGGGGGCGGGGTCGAGACTGTCTGCGGACCGTCCGAAGGCCGTGACCTCATGCCCCCTGTCCAAAGCCAGGCGCGAGACGTGCCGCCCAGTCTTTCCGGTCGCTCCAAACACGATGACCCGCACTCTTGCTCCTCAGCCCGTCCTCAGACGCTCGCACTGTAGACCTCCGATGGTCTCAGAACGCGCAACCGTGCGCCAGTTGCCCAACTCGCGTGATGCCCAAGCCCGACCGTCTGATGCCGGCCCTCAGGGTCCGAGCGCGGCGATGGGGGTCACCGTGAGCGCAGCGAACAAGAGCGTGAAAGACACCCACCCTTGCGACGCAACAGACTCTCACCTATTTTCACTCGCTCTGAGGCTACCTTATGTTATGCACGGGGGCGTTGCCGCCTGTGATGCCGCTGACGATCAGAACCGCCGTCTTGGGCCCGACTCCGCGCAAATCCGCGAAGCCTCAAAGACGTTCGATCCGTAAGCATTCGAATTGCTCCAAGTCCCGAGCAGGAGCGGATCGTTGCTGCCATCAAGGAGTACTTCTCCTGCCTCGACGCCGCCGACGAGGTGCTCGCCGCGGCCCTGACCAGGATCGAAGCCTCCCGCCGAGCGATCCTCAGCCACGCCTTCACCGGGCGACTCGCCCGCCAGGATCCGAGCGATGAGCCCGCATCCCTACTGCTGGAGCGCATCGCCGCCTCGCGGGCGGCCAAGCCGGGGCACCAGACCGTCGGCGCCTGACCACCGGTCCGAGGCTTGAAGGTGGCCAGCACTCAAGAGGCGCGTGGAGCGCGCACCTGATAGCTTATGAAGCACCACGACGCGTGGGGCCCGAAGGAGCAGCGGCATGACCGACCCCAACAATCAACTGCTGAGGCAGTTGGAGGAGCACGAGGCCGGAGTGGCCGATCTGATTGCCGCGTACGAACTCGCTGAGCGACAGTATTTCGCCGCCGTCCATGCGTCTGCTCCCAATGTCGAGCAGACGATCGCCTCGAACTCCACGTCTCGAGTCGCGGATGCCGACTTGGGGTGAACAGCTAAAGGAGCTACGAGCACTCAAAGAAGATGCTGTAGCGAATCCACCACCACCGGGAGCACCCTCTCCAAACGACATTCTCAGGCGGCGGTATCTCAAGAAGCTGCATGAGCACACTGGTCGCGCTGTCATCTTCTACGGAACGTGCTGGCTTGAGAACAAGTCGGGTCTAGGTGGCGATCCACTTTCCGTAACCCTTGGTGACAAACAGGGGTTCATGGAGGCAGTCTCAAACATATCGGAACATCAACTCGATCTGATTCTCACAAGTCCAGGTGGTAGTCCTGAGGCCGCAGAATCGATAATGAACTATCTCAGATCAAGATTCGACCACATTCGTGCTGTCGTGCCGGTCGCTGCAATGTCGGCAGCGACTATGATGGCCTTGGCTTGCGATGAGATTCTAATGGGCACGCATTCACAACTGGGACCCATAGACCCTCAGCTAACTGTTCTAACCCCTGAAGGTCCTCGATCTTCACCGGGTCAAGCCATCCTTGATCAGTTTGAAATGGCGAAGAACGAGTGTCAAGATCCTCGAAATATCGGTGCATGGCTGCCGCTTCTCCGTTCTCTGCTACCGGGTCTCATCGCCCAATGTATTCATTCTAGACAACAAGCTGAGCGCTTCGTTGAAGAGCAACTCGCCTCCCACATGCTAAGCGACGATACCGAGAAGGCAGCCGCGGTAGCTACCTGGTTCGCAGACTTCACTCGGTTCAAGTCGCACAGTCGGCCCGTGACTATCGATGACGCTATAGACCAAGGGCTAGTAGTAACACGACTTGAGGACGATCAAGAACTTCAGGATCTTGTCCTGTCTGTCCACCACGCGGTGCGCCATACGTTCAATGACACTGGAACCACCAAGTTGATCGAGAATCATCATGGTCGCGCATACTTGGAAATGCAAGGACAGGTGATCGTTGGTCAAGGACCGGCGCAACTTGGCCAGCCTGGACCGACAGACCAGCCCAAGCCCAATAGGCAGCAGCGCCGTCAAGCCCAACGGAAGGGCAAACAGTAGGAATATGCCTACACATGACGCTTGTTCTGCTGCTGAATCATCCGAAGTCAATTGCTTGTGTGCGCCGCAAGTGATGTCCCTTCGTTGAAGAGCGGGTGACTGCGAACCCGCAGGCGCTTGTGCAGAGGTTGTGGGACTTCTGCGATGTGCTGCGCGACGATGGGCTGTCGTATGGCGACTACTTGGAGCAGCTCACGTATCTGCTGTTCTTGAAGATGGCCGACGAACAGCACGAGATGCTCGGCGGTGAGCGGGTGGTGCCCATCGAGTACGACTGGCAGTCGCTGCTGGCCCGATCCGGGGCCGAGCTCGAAGCGCACTACAGCGAGGCGCTGGCCGCGCTGGGAGCGGGCGACGACATGTTGGGGGTGGTCTTCGGCAAGGCCCGCAACCGGATCCAGACCCCGGCCAAGCTCGAGCAGCTCATCAAGGACTTCATCGACGTCCACGAGTGGCTCAGCTACGACGCCGACCTCAAGGGCGACGCCTACGAGGGCCTGATCGAGAAGACCGCCCAAGAGGGCGCCCGAGGCGCGGGCCAGTACTTCACACCGCGGGCGCTGATCTCCGCCATCGTCGACGTGATGCAGCCTCGGCCCGGCGACCGCATCTGTGAAGACCTTCAATCCGCCCTGACCGAGATCCAAGCCCTAGCCGAGGCACTCTCCGCCGCGGCCAACGGAGACTCCGTGCCAGCAAGTGGCCGTTCTGCCTAGACTTCTGTACAGTTCTGTGCCACATCTGCTGGGACCAACCACAGGAGACAACGACGATCCCCTTGACCGAAGCCCGCAGCCGCCTCAGCGAGATCGCCGACGACGTGGCCTCGACCGGTTCAACGATCGAGATCTCCCGTCACGGCCGACCCGTGGCCGTTGTCATGAGCTACGACGAGTACGAGTCGCTGCTCGAAACGCTGAACATCCTCTCTGATGAGGCCACCATGGACGCCATCGCTGAAGCCGAACGCGACATCGCGGCCGGAGACGTGACCGAACTCGACTGACTCAACATGGCCAGGCTGGCGCGCCACGCCACGAAGGACCTTGATGACCCACCGGCCGCGTTAGCGAGCCGAGCCAAGGAGATCATCAGACGCCTCGACAAGGAGCGCACCTTGGGAGGCAACTTGCTGGGCCGCTGCAGGGCAAGCGCTCCGACCGCCTCGGCCGCTCCCACCGCATCATCTACACCGCGAGCGACGGGGAGATCGTCGGCAAGCTCTACCGGTGGTTGCGACAGAGGGCAGCATAGACGCTGTGGGGTGAGTCCCAGTGGTGGAGTTTGCGGGGCATGGTGTTGAGGCTGTCCTCGATGATTGCGAGGCGGACTGTGCCGATGTTGAGGTCGGTGCTTTTGGGCAGCCAGCGTCTCAGCAGGCCGTTGGTGTGCTCGTTGGTGGGCCGCTGCCACGGCGAGTGCGGGTCGCAGAAGTAGACGTCGATGCCGAGGGCGGCCTCGATGTCGGCCCAGCGGGCCATCTCTCGGCCCTGGTCCCAGGTGAGGGTGCGGACCAGATGGCCGGGCTGGCGGGCCAGCGCGGCGGTGACCGCGGCGGCGGTGCTGGCGGCGTCGTAGCCGTCGGGCAACCCGACGGTGAGCGTCATCCGGCTGGTGCGCTCGACGAGGGTCGCGACCGCTGAGCGGTTGTTCGCGCCGATGATCAAGTCGCCCTCCCAGTGACCTGCCTCGCGGCGGTCCTCGACGCTGGCGGGCCGGGCCGCGACCGGCTTGAAACCGCCCAGCGGGCTGGGGTTTCGCGCGGCGCGGCCCCGGGGCTTGCGCCGTCTGCGGCAGCGCGGCAGGCGCCTCCAGGAGCCCTCGGGCAGGCCCCTGGAGCCGCGGTGGTCATAACAGGCGGCATAGATCGTCTCAGCGCACACCTTGTGCCCCTCGGCGCGCAGCTGCGCCGAGATCGCCTGCGGCGACCAGCGCTGCGCGAGCCCGCCCGCGACCGCCGCGGCCAGCTCGGGGTCCGCGACCAGCTTGGGCGCCTTGGGCCGAGCCGCCCGAGCGGCCGCTGAAACATGGGCCGCCCCGGCGTCATAGCCGCAGCGCCCGCCGCCGCGCTTGAGTTCGCGGTACACCGTCGAACGGTGCCTGCCCAGCCGCCGGGCTATCTCCGCGACCTCAACGCCCTCGGTGGACATCGCCTCGACGCGGGCGCGCTCGTCGAAGCTGACACGCTGTGCCATACTCGAATCCTCCACCGGTCCGGATGCTGACTGACTGACCGGCCATCATGGCCGATCTGTCGCATCCACCGGTGGAGGTCACCGTCGTTCTCACGATCTCGCACAGGAGGGACGCCTACCGCTGACGCCTTCCGATAGCGCGGAACTACCGGAGGATCCTCGCGAAAAGGAGATATTCCTTCGAGCACTGCGGGCCAAATAACTAGAGCCAGTAGTAGCCGCCTATCGTGCTGCCACGCCTCGCAGCTGACACCGAGGTTGATAATCGTCGCGATCGATAGCGGCCAGGACAGACGGCCTACTATGCCCGCCGGTGCCTCAGACTGACGCCGCCGATCCTTCCTCCAAGTATCTCGACCCCGAGCAGCGGGCTCGGATGGAGATTGACGAGCAGCTGGTTGCGTGCGGGTGGGTGGTGCAGGACTACAAGCACGCTGCGGTGGCTGCGGCGAGAGGCGTGGCCGTGCGGGAGGTGCAGACGGAGGCTGGGCGGGCCGACTATGTGCTGTTCGTGGATCGCCAGCCAGTCGGTGTGATCGAGGCCAAGAAGGCAGGTACCACCCTCACCGGTGTGGAGCCACAGACCCGCAAGTACCAGGCCGCCTATCCCGAGGAGTACCCCGCATTCGAGGTGCACGGGGCGCTGCCGTTCGGGTACGAGTCCACAGGAACCGAGACCCGCTTCACCTGCGGGCTCGACCCGATTCCGGCCAGCCGGAGGGTGTTCACCTTCCACCGGCCCGAGATGCTGGCCCACTGGCACGACGAGTACCTCCGCCTGGGCGGATACGCCACGCTAAGAGCCGGCCTGCAACTGCTGCCTGAACTGGAACCCGACGCGCCAAGGCTGTGGCCGGCGCAAGCTGAGGCCATCCGCAACTTGGAGGAGTCGCTGCGGGAGAACCGCCCCCGGGCGCTGATCCAGATGGCCACCGGGGCGGGCAAGACGTTCACCGCCGCCAACGTCTGCTATCGGCTGGTGCGCCATGCCGGCGCCCGCCGGATCCTGTTCCTGGTGGACCGGGCCAACCTGGGACGTCAGGCGGTGCGGGAGTTCGAGGGGTTCACCGTCCCCGACGACCCTCGCAAGTTCACCGAGCTGTACAACGTCCGCCGGCTCGCATCTTCCCACCTCGACATGGCCGCCGAAGCCGCCACCAAGGTGCATGTGAGCACCATCCAGCGCCTGTATTCGATCCTGCGCGGCGACGAGGACTTCGACGAGGGCCTCGACGAGAGCACCGGCTTCGAGATGACCCCCGACCAGCCGGTGGAGGTGTCCTACAACCCGAAGGTGCCGATCGAGTCCTACGACTTGATCATCGTCGACGAGTGTCACCGGTCGATCTACGGGGTGTGGCGTCAGGTGCTGGAGTACTTCGACGCGTTCCTGGTGGGGCTCACGGCCACGCCGGGCATCCAGACCTTCGCCTTCTTCGAGCAGAACATGGTGATGGAGTACGGCCACGAGCAGGCGGTGGCCGATCGGGTGAACGTGGACTTCGACGTGTTCCGCATCCGCACCGAGATCACCGAGTCCGGGGGCACGGTCCCGGCCGACTTCGTGACCGAGTTCCGCGACCGCGAGACCCGCCAGCTCCGGTTGGAGAAGGTCGACGCCGACATCGACTACAACGCGGCCGAACTCGACCGCAAGGTGGTCGCCCCCGACCAGATCCGAACCGTTGTGCGGACCCTGCGGGACTCGCTGCCCGTGATCTTCGACGACCGGGAGCGCCGACCGGATGACCTCCTGAGGCATGTCCCCAAGACGCTCATCTTCGCCAAGGACGACAGCCACGCCGATGACATCGTGCAGGTCGTGCGCCAGGAGTTCGGCCTCAGCAACGAGGGCGCGGTGAAGATCACCTACCGCTCCGGCGACTCCGGCAACAAGCCCGAGGATCTGCTCCAGCAGTTCCGCACCAACTACCCGACCCGCATAGCGGTGACCGTGGACATGATCGCCACCGGCACCGATGTGAAGCCCATCGAGTGCGTGGTGTTCATGCGCATGGTGCGCAGCCGTAACTTCTTCGAGCAGATGAAAGGCCGCGGCGTGCGAGTGATTGACAAGGACGATTTGCAGAAGGTGACCCCCGACGCCAAGGTCAAGGACCGTTTCGTGATCGTGGATGCGGTGGGCGTCACCGATGCCGGCCTGCACGACACCGTGCCGCTGGAGCGCAAGAGGGGCGTGAGCTTCGACCGGCTGCTGAACCAGGTCGGGCTGGGTTCAACCGACGAGGCGGTGGTGTCATCAGTGGCGTCGCGTCTGGCTCGCCTGAATCGGCGCATCACTGCCGAGGACCGGGCCGCGGTGGAGACGGTGGCCGGGGTCGCGCTCGATGACCTCGTCCGTCAGATCACCGACGCACTGAACCCCGACCGTCAGCACGAAGAGGCCGCCGCCGAGCACGGCACGAACGACCCGACCCCCGAACAGGTCAAGGCCACCAGCACGCGTCTGATCGCCGAGTCTGTGCAGCCCATCGCCAGCAACCCCGAGCTGCGCGAGAAGTTGATCGACTTTCGCCGCAGCTACGAGCAGGTGATCGACGAGGCGTCCAAGGACACAGTGATCTCCGGCGAGTACTCGAAGGACGCCGCCGACCGGGCCCGCGCACAGACCGAGTCGTTCCGCCAGTTCATCGAGGACAACAAGGACGAGATCACTGCCCTGCAGGTTCTCTACAGCCAGCCTTACGGCGCGGGACTCACCTACGCCGACATCAAGGAACTGGCCCAAGCAATCAACCGCCCGCCCCACCGCTGGACGACCGAAGCGCTGTGGCAGGCCCACAAGACTCTCGACTCCTCCAAGGTCAGGGGTTCAGGCCACCGTGTCAGCACCGACCTAGTGAGCCTCGTCCGCCACGCCCTCGGCCAAACGGACGAGCTCGTGGCATACCCAGACCTAGTCGACGACCGCTTCGAAGCCTGGCTTCACGAGCAGCAGGCCAACGGCCGCGATTTCACCGAAGAGCAGACCGCCTACCTCCGCCTGATCAAGGAACACATCGCTGCGAGCCTCTCGGTCGTGCCCGCGGACCTGCAGAACCCACCGTTCAGCACCCACGGCGGCCTAGGCAAGGCCCGCCAACTCTTCGGCAGCAACCTCAACCCCCTGCTCGAAGAGCTAACCCTCGTCCTAGCTGCATGACTGCAGGGTTCCCATCGGGATGGGCTCGGACGACGCTCGCAAGCTTGTGCAGGGTCGAGTATGGCGGCTCTTCGCGTTTTAGGTGGGAGTGAGGGTGGGGAGCAGTGTCCAGTTGGGTTTGCCGGCGTAGAGCAGGGCGCGGATTCTGTAGTTGGCGAAGTTGGTGAACCCGAACGCGGCTCGTTTGACGCGTTTGACGAGGTTGTTGGCGGCTTCGGTGGGGGCGTTGGTGACTCGGGCGGCGTGCCAGTTGGAGATCTGGGTGCGCCAGGTGGAGACGGTGCGGCCCAGCCGGTTGATCTCCTCGGGCAGGCCGGGGTCCTGGAGGTCCTGCGCGAGCTGTTCGACGGTGGCGGCGCCGGTGTCGTGGTCGTCGATGTCATAGATCGAGCGCAGGGTCTCTTTGGCGTGCCAGGCGTCGCGGACCTCGCCGTAGGGGTCTCCGGCGTCGAGCAGGCCCCGCAGCCGGACCCGGCCGGCGTCGGTGACGCGCTCGGACGCGGAGACGAGCAGCTTGCGGGCCCGGTAGAGAGGGCCGTGTCTGCGGCCGCGGTGGCCCAGTGTCTGGTTCTGGACCCTGCGGCGCACTTCGTCGAGAGCGTCGTTGGCGAGCTTCACGACGTGGAACGGGTCCGCGACCTGGCAGGCGTGGGGCACCGCGGCGCCGAACGCTGAGCGGTAGGGGCCTGAGAGGTCAAGCACCGCCCAGCGAACGGCGGCGAGCCACGCCGCGGGTCTCCCCAGCAGCCACCGTGCGGGCGCGTCGGCGCTGCGGCCTGGCACTATGTCGAGAAGCTGGCCCCGCCCGACGTCGACGATGCTGGTCGCCCAGTGCTTGGCCCGGTAGCGGCCCCGTCGCCACATCAGGTGCTCGTCGAGGCCCAGCGCCTCGACATCTGAGATCCGCTCGGTATCAGCCTCAAGCAGCGCCGAGCCCCAGCGCTGCACCGCGTTGTTGACCGGATGCCACGAGCAGCCCAGATCGCCCGCGGCGTCGTCGAGGGCGCGGCCCTCACCCGCCTGCTGTGTCGCCCAGCGCCCCGCCCGGGCTGTCAACTTCTCCCGCGGCGGCGCGATCTCGGGATCCTGCTCGCTGACATATCGCACTTCGCAGCCCTCCTCAAGGCAGCGCCACACCCGCTTGTGCCACACCAGCCGAGCGGGCCTGCCGAACGCCGGGAGGTCCACCAACTCCACCCGCCGCTGCCCGTGGGACCACAGCGAACCGCCACAGCCCCCACAGGCCGGTCTCGGCGCCCGCAGGCGGACATGCACCCTCAGCGGCTCGCCGTGTTCGTCGTCAACGCCGAGCACCTCCACATCGCCCAGTCCCACCAACAGCTCACACATGCGCGTAGGGTCAACTTCCACAGGGATCCTCCAGGTTCTCGGCTGCTTGGACAGCGCCGATTCTGGGGGATCCCTCGCGTTCAGCCGCGGATACCTGCTGCCGCTACTCCCATCTCAAACGCGGAGAGCCAGTATGGCAAGGGTCTCTCCAAGCGCCAGCGCGTCGAGACTGGGGCAGTTGATGTCTACGGGTCTGCTGGACTTGTAGGGCACCATGATCGAGCGCTCGTTGACGAGCCTGTAGTCATCGTCGGACGCAAGGGCAACGCCGGTGCCGTCTGGCACACCGAGGACCCCTCTTGGCCCATCGACACGACCTACTTCCTTCGAATCCCACGCGGCGTCTCTGCGAAGTACCTTGGCCTGCAACTGGGACATCTTGATCTGGTGGAGCAGGACTCCTCAACGACCATTCCGAGTCTGCGTCGTCCCAACCTAGAAGCTGCTTCCGTAGCACTGGCACCGTCAGCTGAGCAGGAGCGGATCGTTGCAGCTATCGAAGAACACTTCTCCCGCCTCGACGCTGCGGAGCTCGGGCTGGAGAGGAGTCTCCAGCAACTTCGCGCTATGAGGTCAGCCGTCCTCGTCGAATCCTTCCACTCCAACCGCCGTTTGCCGCCTCATTGGAACTGGACGACGATCGGCGAGACAGGGTGGCGTCCCAGATTGGGTGTAATAGCGGTTGGGGCGCAGGTTCCGGTGGTCATGTTAGGCGGCGCGTGTGACGGTGCGGTCGGGCTGGTCGGTGTTGGTGCGGGCGGGTTGGTGGAGTTGGTGTCGGAGCTCGGTGAGGGCTCGGGCGATGGCGGGTGTGTAGGTGAGGCCTCGCCAGCCGTTTGAGGCCCGGTCGAGCACGGCCCATACCAGTGTGAGGCAGCTGGCTTCGCCGGGGAGCCGGCCGATGACTTTGACTCTTCGGCGGGTCTCGCCGAAGGTGCGCTCGATCAGGTTGGTGTGGCGGATCCTGCGGTGGTGCTCTGCGGGGAACCGCAGGTGCGCGGTGAGCGCGGCGCGGTCGGTGAGCAGGCACTTCACGGCGGCGGGGAACTCGCTTTGGTAGCGGCGGGCGAAGCCGTCGATGCCGGCTTGTGCCGCGCTCACGGCCCCCTGGCCGGGCTCGATGCCGTCGGGCAGGTCGAAGATCGCCCAGAACGCGGCCTTGAGCTCGTCTCGGCGACCGGCGGGGACCTTGGCCAACACGTTGCGGCAGCGGTGGATGAGGCACCGCTGGCGCAGCGAGGAGGCCATTTTGGTCTCGACGGCGCCGATGAGGCCCGCGGCGCCGTCTGAGACGACCAGCAGCGGCGGCCGCAGCCCCCGGCCGGTGAGGTCTTCGAGGAAGTCTGCCCAGGCGTCGTAGGACTCGTCGCCGCCGGGCTCCACGGCCAGCAGCACCGGCCGGCCGAGGGTAGTGATGCCGTAGGCGACCAGCACCGGTTCAGCGCGTGACCCGTCGTGCATCTTGAAGTGGCTGCCGTCAACGAACAGGTAGTCCAGCTCGATATCGGAGAGGTCTGAGCTGCGGAACGTGTCGAACTCCTCACGCAGCCGCGCGCAGATCCGCGACGCGGTGGACCTCGACAAAGCGGCCTCCGGTCCCAGCGCCTCCGCCAACAAGGCCTCGATGTCGCGGTCAGACAGGCCCCGCACCCACGCTGAGATCACCAGCGCCTCCAGCGGCTCAGAGCGCACCACGCCTTTGCCCAGAAGCTGCGACGCGAACGCCTCGGCGGTGTTGCGCAGCTTCGGGCGGCGCAGCGCCACGGGCCCCGCGGTGGTCTTGACCGTCAAGTCGCCGTAGCCGTTGCGCTGACCGGCGCGCCCGCCCTCGGCACGCGAGTTCCAGCCCCGGCCCAGCCAGGCCGTGACCTCATCCTCGAGGACCTGCTGCAACACAAGCCGCGCCGACAGGCGCATCACCTCCTCGAGGACCTCCGCGATGTCGCGTCCCGAGCCGAACAACTCGTCGATCTCGGCGCGGACAGCTTCTGTGGGCGATACTCGTGCAGGCACGGGCGTAGGTCTCCTTCTTGAGTCGACATCTCTCTGAAGGAACCTACGCCCCTGCTGCTATTACACCGGCGATGAGACGCCACCGCGAGACAGCGGAGGTCAAAGGAGGCATCCAGAAGCAACCCAAACGACGACCGGACAGGAATCCAGCTCCGTTCCTGAGAGTGGCGAACGTGCTTCGTGGCGAACTTATGCTTGACGATGTTCACCAGATCGAACTGTTCGATGGCGAACTTGACAAGTACCGCCTTCACGGCGGCGACCTGTTAGTTGTTGAAGGCAACGGCAGTCCTCAGCAGATAGGTCGAGCCGCATGCTGGGAAGGCGAGATTGCTGACTGCGTGCATCAGAATCATCTCATTCGAGTTAGGCCCGGACCTGATCTGGTCCCCAGGTACCTGGCCCTGTATTGGAATGCCCCGCACACAGCGTCCGTATTGCGCGATGCCGCTAGCTCAACGAGTGGGCTCTACACCTTGAGCACTGCAAAGGTCAAGTCGATCCCGATCCCTCTAGCCCCTGTGCCAGAGCAGCGGCGGATCGCTCATGAAGTAGATCGGCGACTGGAGACCACCAGCAGAATTGAGCAGTCAACCCAGGGTGCCATGGATCGTCTTCGATCCGTCAGGCGATCCGTCTTGGCAGCGGCGTTCTCCGGCCGACTCGTCCCCCAGGATCCAAGCGATGAGCCCGCATCCGTCCTGCTGGATCGCATCGCAGCGTCCCGGACGATCAAGCCGAATCGACAGAAGGTCAGCGCAAAAGGCTAGACTTCGACTTCGGGAGGCTGATGTGCTAGTCGGGCCTTCTCTGCCCGTTCTCGGCGAGCGGCATTGCGTCCGATTATGTTGACTCCAACCAAGGGCGCAAGTGCTATGACGATCATCACGAACCCACTTATCGATTGTCCCTGCAATATAAGAACGATTGATCCGACAAGAGCAGTCATCGCAAAGACCCAAGACAGAACTTGGGCAAGTGTCGACCGCCGATCATCGCCCTTGATGACGACCTCCTCCAATTGCTGGCGATGTTCTCCCTGACGGATTACATCATCAACGATCTTGTGAGCGATGTCGGGATGAGAATCTGCGAGCTTTTCGACGGCGTCAATCAGCGAGGGGAAGAGCAATTGGACATGTTGATAGAAGGATTGCTGAATCGAGATATCGCGGACTTCAGCCGACTGCGATTCTGCATCATCAGAACGGCTCGGAGGCTTAGTATCTGGAGTCAGATCGGGAGGATCTGACGAACTCATTCGACGCCCGTGGGAAAGTGCGCGGCTAGAACGCGCTGGGCATCCTCCTCAACCGCCAGCCAGTCTTGGAACACCGCCAGGATGTCGGCTTCCTGCGGCGACGGCGACGTGTTGTACGAGTCGTAAACGCCCATAAAGTCGAACACACGCGCGACGCCATGCAAAGCTCGCGGCCGAGCGTAGAGATATGAGGTTCGTGAACTGATCACGTCGGTCATGCCGCGTACCGTATCCGCTCGGCGCGTCGACCACCAACCAGCCGCCGCATCACAGCCAGCGCTGGCCGAGCACTGTGCTCAGGGCGAGATCCACGCCCCACTGCTCCTCCGGGCGGAGATAGCCGACGACATCGCCCAGCTGGCAGACGTCGACCACTCCCACCTGCTCGACGAGCACCGTAGTCTCCTGCCCCTCGAATTCGACAACGGGACGGAAGGAGGTCGGGCGGGTGCTCGTCGAGGTCGGGGCTACGAGAACGACCGAGCGCGGCAGCATCGCGTCGGACTGCACCACCACGCCGTACCGGCCACTCTGCTGCTCGTGCCCGACGCCCCGGGGCAATCGAAGCTCGAAGACGTCACCGCGGCGCACGGAGTTGCTCCATGAGGCTCGCGACGGCGCTCATCTTCACCCGATCGTTTGCGTCGGCTTCCAGGGCCGCCACCTCCGCGGCGAGCACCTGCCGATCTCGGATCCGGGCCGCTTCGTACACGAGCGAGGACCGCACGGCCTTCGACTGGGTGAGCCCCTGAACCTCGATCGTCACAGCAGCATTGAACAACCGCACCGCGATTCTGGACAGATCGCTCACCTTGGATCGCCAGGGTCGGGCTCAAGGCGTAGCGTGACGCCGTGATCGACGGTGACCCGAAGGTTCTCGTGCAGAGGCTGTGGGACTTCTGCGATGTTCTTCGCGACGACGGGCTGTCCTATGGCGACTACTTGGAGCAGCTCACCTACCTGCTGTTCCTGAAGATGGCCGACGAGCAGCACGAGCTGCTGGGCGGCGACCGGGTGGTGCCCATTGAGCACGACTGGCAATCGCTACTGAGCCGGTCGGGCGCCGAACTCGAGGCGCACTACAGCGAGGCGCTGGCTGCGCTGGGAGCGGGCGACGACATGCTCGGCGTGGTCTTCGGCAAGGCCCGCAACCGGATCCAGACCCCGGCCAAGCTCGAGCAGCTCGTCAAGGACTTCATCGACGCCCACGAGTGGCTCAGCTACGACGCCGACCTCAAGGGCGACGCCTACGAGGGCCTGATCGAGAAGACCGCCCAAGAGGGCGCCCGGGGAGCGGGCCAGTACTTCACGCCGAGGGCGCTGATCTCAGCCGTCGTCGACGTGATGCAGCCTCGGCCGGGCGACCGCATCTGCGACCCGGCCTGCGGCACCGGCGGCTTCTTCCTGGGCGCCTACCGGTCGATCATCGACCGGTTCACTCCGCTGGAGCCCGACCAGGCCGCTCATCTGCGCTCCGGGGCGTTCACCGGCTGGGAGATCGCGGACCTGCCTGCACGATTGTGCGCCATGAACCTGCTGCTGCACGGCATCGAGAGCCCCGAGTCGGACTCGCCGGTGCATGTGGACGACGCCCTGCGGGCCGCCCCCAGCCAGCGCTTCGACATGGTGCTCACCAACCCGCCGTTCGGCAAGTCGTCGTCCGACAGCTACGAGCGCGACGACTTCTGGGCCGACACCCGCAACAAGCAGCTCAACTTCGTGCAACACGTCGTGAGCCTGCTCAAAGTCGGCGGCACCGCGGCGGTGGTGGTGCCCGACAACGTGCTGTTCGAGGCCGGAGCGGGCGAGACGATCCGCCGCCGGCTGCTGCACGACTGCGAGGTGCACACCCTGCTGCGCCTGCCCACCGGCATCTTCTACGCCCAGGGCGTGAAGGCCAACGTGTTGTTCTTCCGCCGCCGAGAGGGCGCAGAGCAGGCCTGGACTCGGGAGCTGTGGGTCTACGACCTGCGCACCAACAAGCACTTCACCCTCAAACAGAACCCGCTCACCCGAGCCGGCCTCCACGACTTCGTGGCCTGCTACAACCCCGCCGACCGTCACCAGCGCCAAGAATCCGAACGCTTCAAGCGCTACACCTACGACGAGCTGCTTGCCCGCGACAAGGTCAGCCTCGACCTCTTCTGGCTGCGCGACGAGAGCCTGGAGGACATCGACAACCTCCCACCCCCGGCCGTGTTGGCTGCCGAGATAGCCGAAGACCTCCAATCCGCCCTGACCGAGATCCAAGCCCTGACCGAAACGCTGACTGGTACCGCCGACAGCGACCCCTAGCACTGAGGCGTGTCGTAGCCCGTCCGTAGTCTGCGGACCCGTGAGTAGCCTGTGGATAACTGGCCGAGAGGGGAGGTGGCCGTGGCCGACCGGACCGGAATCGAGTGGACCGAGACAACTTGGAACCCCAGTACCGGGTGCGACCGCACCTCGCACGGCTGCGACAACTGTTACGCGCTCACCCTTGCCAAGCGCCTCAAGGCCATGGGCAATCCCCGGTACCAGAAGGACGGTGACCCCAAGCACAGTGGTCCCGGCTTCGGCCTGACCTTGCACGAGGATCTCTTGGAACTCCCCCACCGGTGGCGAGCACCACGCGTGGTCTTCGTGAACTCGATGAGCGATCTCTTCCACCCTGACGTGCCGCTCGACTTCATCCAGCGCGTATTCAAGGTCATGGCCGATACGGAGCGCCACACCTACCAGATCCTCACCAAGCGCTCAAAGCGCCTGGCCTCGCTAGCCGACCAGTTGGACTGGCCCCCGAACGTCTGGATGGGCGTCAGCGTCGAGTCCCAGCGCTACGCCTTCCGTATCGACCATCTCCGCACCGTCCCAGCAGCAGTTCGCTTCGTCAGCGCCGAGCCGCTGCTCGGTCCTCTCCCAAACCTGGACCTCTCCTCCATCCATTGGCTCATCGCGGGAGGCGAGAGCGGCCATCACGCTCGCCGCATGGAAGAGGAATGGGTACTCGACCTACGCGACCAGTGCGCCGCAGCGGGCGTTGACTTCTTCTTCAAGCAATGGGGCGGTCGGACTCCCAAGGCTGGCGGCCGGGAACTGAACGGCTCATTCCACGATGAGATGCCTACATCCATCTCAGCCTGAGCCTTATGAAGGGTCCTAGACTTGACTAGCCGAACTACGTGGCCAATAGAACCTCACACTCAAGCCAAACACAACCTGTTGCGATTCTATCTTGACGCTTGGTTCCCGATACTGTCATCCAGAAACAACCCGCATGTGATCTTCTTGGACGGGTTCGCTGGGCCCGGAATCTATGCCGAGGGAGAACCAGGGTCCCCCATCGTAGCCTTGAACACTCTGATGAGTCATTCTCACTTCTCGAGCATGTCGCAGACGAAGTTCACGTTCATTCTCATAGAAAGAGATTCTAACTGCTTCAAGAGTCTCAAAGGTCAACTTAGAGACTACTGGAGCGACTTCGGCGGTAAACCGAACAACGTCTTCATTCATCCCATCAACAATGAATTTAGAAACGTCGCAGAACAGATGGTGACGGCCACGCAAGGCCGCCTCGCACCGACGCTCGCCTTCATCGACCCCTTCGGTTGGTCGGGCGTGCCGATGGCCACGATACGCGATCTGCTATCTGCCCGCAAGTGTGAAGTAATCTTCAACTTCATGTACGATAGCGTGAACCGATTTGTTGCGGATGAGACTCCCAGCGTCGCCCACCACTTCGCAGAACTCTTCGGCACGGAAGGGATGGAGCATCACCTAGCATCAGACCTAGCGACAGAGGATCGCAAGACCTTCTTGCGCGACCTCTACGTTGATCAACTTCGCAGTGTTGGCGGCTTTCGCTTCGTGACACCCTTCGAGGTGATCAATCAGAACCGGGGAAGAACTGCCTATTTCTTGGTCTTTGGCACGCGAAGTCCTATGGGATTCGACAGGATGAAGGGAGCGATGTGGAGAGTCGATCCCGTATCCGGATGTCAATACTCTGGAGATGAAGGTGACCAGCTGTCGCTCTTTCCTCCCCAGCCAAATCTAGGTCCATTGAAGACAGCGATCCTAGATCGCTTCGCCGGAACAACTGTTGGAGTCAACAGGCTTGAACAATTTGTTGTAGAAGAAACACGCTACACATCAACCCAATACAAGCGAGTTCTGAAAGACCTTGAAACTGAGGGATCTATCTCGTGCGTATCGGGAAGGAAGAAGGCTGGCACCTACCCACCGGGCACGATATTGCGCTTCGAGCCTTTGAAGGACCACCGACATCCGGCACCACCGAACCATTCAAACGACGGCTATTCGAGCTCTTCGTCCTTCAGTTCAGAGTGAGGAGGCCAGTGGGGCTGCCGACGTTGTGCTCTCATCTCAATCATCGCCGATCCAGCGCAGGTCCGTACAGAAACGCGCGTTCACGTAGACCACGAGAAGGGAATCGCCGACTGGCGGCTCCACCACTCGGCGACCTCTGGGCGCCAGTCTGGATTGATCCTCCGGGCGATCACAACGATGGCCGAGACTGCTGCACCAGCCTCGGCCAGTGCGTATGCGGCCGACTGCGACCTTGCTCCGGTCGTGAACACGTCGTCCATCAGTAACACACGCCTGCCCGCGACTTCTGTTGTCGGCTCGAAGGCATGACGATGGGGCTCACGGTGTGCGACCTTGCCGGACCCCCTGCGTAGCAGTTGCTCGAGCGGCCCGACACTGCCGGCCCCATGATCCGACAACGCCTGGACAAGGGGGTGGGGCGGCCTGCGATCGGTGGAAGGCACGACGCACACGGCGTCCCAGGACCCGAAGCTGTGGGCGAGCGATGCGCGGTGTTGGATGAAGAACCGTTCGACGAGCGCGGCTACATCCCGGCTCAGCCGTCGACGCGTTGATGCGTCGTCGCCGTCCTTGTAGCCCCGCAGCCGGTCTCGCATCGTTGAAGGCTTCGCGTACAGCGAGATCGGCACGACTGGGTGGAGTGATCCGAGCCTGCTGTGGCACACCGTGCAACTGTCGCAAAGATCCTCGGTGCCGTCCCGATGGCCCCGGCAAATGGGACACACATCGGGACCATGCGTCGGCACGCTGACGCAGTCGGACGCCAGCGAATCGCCGAGAGAGGCGAGCGCCTGATTCATTTCAGCGCTGGAAGGCCAGTTCCCGGATCTCCGATACTGAGCACACGAGATGGACGTTGGCGTCAGAGGCGGCGAGGGCGCGCGCCCAGGGTCTCTTGCCCAGCACGGGCGCCCACAGCAGCACCGGCCGCTTGAACTCGAGGGTGTAGTCCATCTCGATGCGGGTGCCGCTCAGTTCCTCCGCCTCGATGACCACGCTCGCACTGGACAGCCCGGCGATCACAGCGTTGCGCACCGGGAAGCTGGTCTTCGACGGGGGGAGACCTGGCGGGAACTGCGAAACGACCGCGCCGCGACGGACGATCCGCTCGATGAGAGGCCGGTTTTCCGGCGGGTACACAACATCGATACCCGTGCCGACGACAGCAGTCGTACGTCCACCGACATCAAGGGCTCCCCAGTGCGCAGCGGTGTCGACACCACGCGCGAGTCCAGACACGATGGTCGTGCCAGCGTCAGCGAGGGTGGCCGCGACCTCGCGTGCCGCATCGGCTGCCTGCTCGCTCGCGTCACGGCTTCCGACCATCGCGATAGAGCCAGCGCCGTTGCTGTCAAGCGAGCCCCGAACGAACAGGACCGCTGGTGCATGAGCTGTCTTGAGCAACAAGCGAGGATAATCGGGAGAATTGGCCAAAAAAACATGGAGATTGGTAAATTGCTCGCTTAGACTCGTGATGGCGGTCCGCCACTTCTCACCCAGGTCTTGGCAAGGCGAGTCGAACCACAGTCGACCCAGATCGTCCGCGGTCAACCAGCCGTCGCACCGATCGGCTTGCTCGGCGAGCGCCAGCAGGTGGGCGACTTGGTCGGCAGACCACTGCGTATCTAGCGGCGAACTGAAGCCGTCGCCCGCAGCGGTCGTGGTACTCGTCATGCTCTCAGCCTCCCTGACGAATATACAACGCCTGTTCTGCCAGGCGAGTCGCAGCTCTGGCGCACTCTGCCGGCTCGCCGTCGCGGAGCGACTCAAAGTCAGCGCGGTCAACAGGCAGCCCTCCGAGGCGATAGTCCTCCAGACCCTCGCTGATGCGAATCCACTCCTCCAGCGCCGAACCACCGAACTTGCCAATAGGCACAAGTCCTAGTCCATCCTCGCGCGCTCGCCTGATCTCGTCGGCAGTGCCGGATCCACCACCGACCGCTAGAACGGCGCGGGCCTCGCCGAACGCCGAATCACGCAATTCATGCTGGTCTGTCCCTTGGAAGACGATGCTGCCGTATCGGTGGCTCGGTTCGTCGAGAGGCTGATCCTTGCTTCGCCTGAGCAGTACGAACCGCTCGGCATGGAGCCCGCCAGTTTCCTGCAGTCCTCTGACGAGGGCGTAGCCGACCCGAGCACCAAACGCCCCGCCAGCACTCAGCGCGACTGCCGTTTCCTTGAAGGCGGCCCCAAGTTGATCCGCGAACTCTGACATGGGCTCAGGCAGATCGACCGATGGGTAGCTGTCTCCGGTGTCTGGCTTATCCTCGGATGACGATCCCGATATGAACAGGCGACATGGCCGACAGCGTGCGATCAATTGTCTGAGCAGCGCCTCAAGCTCTGAATACTCTTCAATCGTTGCAACGTTGATCCCAATGGCTTCCAGATCCTTGAGTCGCAGTTGGAAGAGCTTCTTGTCCCGTTCATCAGGTGGTTCCCGCATGACAGCAAAGTGCTCGCGATGAATGTCATAGCGCGCCCTTCGTATCGCCTGAAAAACCTGGTCGAAGTTGGGATCGTCAAAGCTGAAGCCGAGGAACAGGAAGCTCTTGGTGAGAAAGCTCGCTTGAAGCAATGCCCAGAACCGCTTGTGTGAATCCGGGTACCGAATGTACTGATCTCTGGCGACGATCAGTTGTTGATCGGCGCTCGTCAATGAGCCGTGCATCTTGTAGACGCGGCATCCTGTGCCGCCGTCCCCTTGTGCAAGGTCGTCGTCCCGCACAAATGCGCGCGCGGCGTCCCCCATGGCGCGTTCGATCAAGTCGTCGTAGTTGGTCGTCCATATCTCCCCGAGCGGAAGCGCTGCTAGGAGACCGCTGAGCAATCGGCCTGTGGTGGCGGCGGTCAGGCAGCGGGTGGGGTCTGTGTTTGTGCGGGTCGGTGGTTGTGGTTGTCGGCCGGCGGTGCCGGTGGGGCCTCGGCGGGCTGGGCTGTTGTGGCCGCTGGGTCGGGTGTTGGGGAGCCGGGGCGGCCGGTGGGGGCCGGGGATGGCCCGGCGGGGGTCAGGTGATGGCCCAGTTTGTGCCGTCGTGGTGCAGGCCGAGGTTGGTGAGGCGCACGAGGTTGACGGCGGCGGCGCGCAACGCCAGCCAGTGCCGGTTGCGTTGGATGCCTCTGTAGGGGCATCTTCGGTTGTTGCGCACGAGCCAGGCGATGCTGCGCTCTGCCATGGGCCGGTGGGTGGTGTAGGCGTCAAAGAACTTGCGGGTTCGGGCCTGGGCTCTGGCTGCGGCCAGCAGGTCGTGGCAGGGGTGCAGCCGGAGGGTGCGGCCGGCTTTGGCGGTGGTGCATCGCGCCCGCAGCGGGCAGTCCCGGCAGTTGGCTCCGAAGCGGGCGTGGCGGCTGGGGCCGATGGCGACGGTGACCCCAGCGGGGCAGGTGACGGTTCGGGCTTGTGTGTCGATGTCGAAGTCGTCGATGCTGTAGCCGCCTGGGACCGCGGTCGGCAAAGGCGGCGGTTTGATCACTGCTTGCATGCCGCGGTCTTCGAGCTCGGCTCGCAGCGCGCCGGTGCCGTAGGCGCTGTCGGCGAACACCACGGTGCCCGCCGGCTCGTCTTTGAGCAGCCCCGAAGCCGCGTCGGCGTCGGCGGCGTTGCCCGCGGTGAGGCCGACCGCGGTGACCAGCCCGGTGTCGGGCTCCGCGCAGACGTGGGCCTTGTAGCCGTCGCGGTAGCTGTGGGCGCTCTTGTGGGCGTGACGCGACTCGGGATCCACCACCGACACGACCCGGTCAGAAGCGACACGCCGAGCGATCCGCCACCGGCCCGGCGAGCCTGCGGGCTCGGTGTCTTGGCCCGCGACGAGCGCCAACAGCCCCAACGCGTCGGCCTGCGCGTCGTCGAGATCGAGATCCTCCGCCGCGCCGATCAGCTCCAACGCGTCATCGACCAACTCGCTCACCAGACGCTCCACATCCACAGGATCGCCCCAGTCCACCACCGCCCCGTCGGTGTCGAGGTTGTGCTCGCGCACCCACACATCGCCAAGCTGCGGCACCAGCTTGCGCAGCCTGCGCATCTGCACCCGCAGCATCGTTACCGTGTCCTGGCGCGCCACCGCGTCATCGAGCACCGTGGAGTCCAGCACACGGCGCTGGGACCCCGACACCGCCCCGGTGGCCGCGACCAGCTCGCGCACCGCGTCGAAGACCCGATCCGGCGCATCGCTGGCCCGCAGCCGGTTCCGCCACAACGTCAGCACCGTCGGATGGAACGCCTCATCAGTGAGCGCCAGCCCAGCCGCGGCCTTCCACCCCACATCGGTCTGCAACCTCGCGCACGCAGCCCGATCCGACAGGCCCTCCAACGCCTGCAACAACAACACCGTCGCCACCACCTCCCCCGGCACCGACGGACGGCCCCGACCCGACGCAAACAGATCCTCGAACATCGCATCGGGAAACAACCGGCTGCGATGCTGCGCCAACAACGCATGCACCGAACCCTCCACCAGCAGATGCCCACACACCGCCGCCGCGTCCAACAACTCCCGATCCGTCACCGCTGTGCCCTGCATACCGACATCGTCCCACACCCCCACAACGATCGCGAGCACCCCAACCCGAATAAATCAGCAGTCTCCTAGGAGCCCGTGACACCGAGTGGGTTGAGGCAACGGGTCTAGCAGGAGTTCCTGCCGGATGAGGTGCTGCAGGTCTTCTCCGGAGTTCTCGCTGGCGTAGTACTGCGCGAGCAGTGGGAGATCGTCCACGTCGGGGATCTGTAACGCATCCCGCACCCTCGCCAACAGGCCTGACCAGTCCGGGTAGCCCGCATCCCGCGACAGGCCAGCGCCCACCAGAACGGTGGCCTCCCGGCTGTCAACGTACTGGCCGAATGACGCAATCAGTCCTGAGGCTTCCATAGCGTCGTCATGCTATATGCATGTATTCGGTGTCGCGGTAGCGCTGTTCGCGCCGCGGAGGAGCGACCCGATCGCGCCTGTGCGGCATTGGGTCTAGAGGACAGGTCTTGGTACGCGCTCGCCGAATGCCAAGCGCGGCTCAGTGAGTCGCTTCACGAGTTCGGGATCCAGTTCTTACTCTGTCGTAGGGAGTACCCGACAACCCCGTCAAGGCATGACAGCATCAAGCTTCAAGGGAGATCGAATGTCAGCATCGGGCGAGCAGCGATTTCTGGGGGTGCTCTACGAGCTGCCGTCGAACTATGCCCACATCATGAACGTGGCTTTGGACGTGCCTGCTCAGGTCTCCGATGCGTTCGGGCTGCGTGGCCATGTCCCTGTCGTGGGCACCGCCGATGGAGCAGAGTTGACCGCGACGCTGGTGCCGGTCGGCGGTGGCCGTCATCGGCTGTTCCTCAACGGCGCGGTCCGGGGAGCCATCGGCAAGGGGGCGGGCGATTCGGTGGAGATCCGGGTCCGTCTCGACCGGAGCGACCGCACGCCCGAGACACCGACCGATCTTCAGGAGGCGCTGGCCGGGAGCGGCGCTTCTGGGGGCTGGGAGGCGCTTGCACCTCCAGGCGCAAGGAGTTGCTGGTGTGGCTGGCGGACGCCAAACGGGAACAGACCCGCGTGACTCGCATCGGCCGCATCGTGCAGGTCGCCATCGAGGAGGGCACACCCCGCCTCGGCTGAGATGACCGCAGGCGGAGCACCTCGGGGACTAACACGGCGTCCTAGCCTGCTGACGTACGAGAGCCAGAGGTGACGGGCATGGCGGCTAATCCGCTGGAGCGATTGCGTGAGATCTGTCTTGCGTTGCCCGACACGAAGGAGACGCTGACCTGGGGGTCGCCCTACTTTCGGGTCGGCGACAAGATCTTTGCCGGCTACGGCGATGAGGACGGCCGGCAGACGGTGGGCTTCAAGCTGGAGAAGCCTCACGCCGAGGCGATCGTGGCCGACCCGCGGTTCACACCCTCGAAGTACGTCGGCCGGCACGGCTGGGTGACGATGGATCTCACCGAGGTTGAAGACTGGGGCCACGTCGAGGACCTGATCATGGAGAGCTTCCACCTCATCGCGCCCAAGCGCACCTTGGCGAAGCTGGACTGAAGCGGCAGCTACGTCCGGCCGGGGCGGGCTTCGACTATCTGGCTGTCGTCGTCGTAGACCCGCCACTGGCCGCTGTCGGCGTGCCAGAACAGGCGGCCCGTGAGCCGTTCGAGGGCGAGTCCGTAGCAGTGGAAGTTGGTCGCTGCTCCCTCGATGTGGATCGAGTGCACGTCGTCGTGGAGCATCGCCACGCCGGTGCCCCCCTCGACCGTCACCTCGTGCTGCACCTCAGGCTCGTCTCTGCCTGCGCACGGGCCGTAGAGGCGGTTCAGCTCCTGACCGCGCATCCCCACGATCACCGCCCAGGTCCTGTGCTCATGCGGTGGTGCGGACGTTCCGTCACCCACGCACTGGACGTACAACGCCAACTCGTCATCGTCGTTCTGCGCGATCCGGTAGCTCACCGAGGCGCCCGGAGCATCCGGGGGCGGGAAGTCCTCGTCGCCGAACAGATCGTCGCGCTCGGCCAGCTCGAGCAGCCGCTCCTTTATTCGCTCCAGGCCGGCCCGGTCGATGCCGCCGTGCTCGCGGCCGTGGGCGTCGATCTTGGCGATGTCGTCCATGGCGCCGGCCACCGCTGCGGATCGCTCGGCGGCCCGGTCTGTCTCGCTCATGGCTCCCCCTCGGCTGGCCCCTCCTACGCATCGTATTGTCGGGGAGCACAGCACGTATGGCAAGCAAGAGAAGCGCCGGCCTGATACTTCACCGACGGAACGCCGACGGTGCGGTCGAAGTACTGCTGGTGCATCCCGGTGGGCCGTTCTGGGCCGGCAAGGATGCCCACGCCTGGTCGATCCCCAAGGGCGAGTACGCCGAGGGCGAGGATGCCGAGACGGTGGCCCTGCGGGAGTTCACCGAGGAGTTGGGATCGCCGCCGCCGGAGGGGTCGAGGCTCTTCCTCGGTGAGTTCGGTCCGCCCAGCCGCAAGCGGATCAGCGCATGGGTGATCGAGGCGGACTTCGACGCCACGCACGTGGTCAGCAACACCTTCGAGCTCGAATGGCCTCCCGGCTCGGGCCAGGTCCGCGAGTTCCCCGAGGTGGACAAGGCGGCGTGGTGGACGATCGACTCGGCCCGCACGAAGCTGCACAAGGGCCAGTTGCCGCTGCTCCACGCCCTGCTCGTCGTCCTCAACGACCGCAGCGAAGCCGGGGAGTGACAGGCGGGGCATCCGACACGCCGCGGGCCGTGACGGCCCAGGGTCGAGGCGGCGTAAGTAGCCTCACATCCGTGAGCGCACTACGCCCCACAATCATGGCCGGGGGCAGGTGTCGGCTGGCAGCGGTCTTGTCCCTCGTGGCAGCCGCGGCCCTCGTAGCCGGAGCATGCAGCGGCAGCGACGACGGCGAGGCTGGCGACGCTCTGGGCGACGGGTCGCTCGGGGTCGTAGAGGTCGGCCAGGGGGAGGCCATCCAGATCCGGTCGGTCCTCACGCTGAGCGGCGACCCGAATTCCGGTCCGACGAGCGAGAAGGCCGTACGGCTCGCCGTGGGCCACTACGGGACGATCCACGGTGTCGACGTGGATCTCGGCACGCCGGTCGACGACGGCTGCTCGCCCGAGGGCGGCGAACGGGCCGGAGCCGAGATCGCCGCCGATGCCGACGTGATCGGCGTGATCGGCACGACGTGCTCTGCGGCCGCGGTCACCGCCGCTCCGCTGGTGACTAGCGCCAACAAGGTGATGATCTCCCCGTCGAACACTTCCCCCCGACTTACTTCCGATCTGGCCGGCAACCCGAGCTCCGACCACCACGAGGGCTACTACCGCACTGCGGACAACGATCTGTACCAGGCGAGGACGATGGCGCAGTTCCTCCGCGGGGAGAAGGGCGTCGACGCGGTCGCAGCTATCCACAACGGCGACGCCTATTCCCAGAGTCTCGCAGAGGCGTTCGCCGCGTCCTTCGAAGAGTTCGGCGGCTCGGTCACCGGCATCGGCCTGGTCGCCCGCGACGAGACCGACCTGGTGCCGACGCTCACCGACCTCGCAGGCGGCTCGCCGGAGGCGCTGTTCTTTCCCGTCTCGCGGACGGTGGGCGCCGCCATCGTGCAGCAACTGCCGAGCGTGGCAGGCCTCGATGGCGCGATTCGGCTCTCCGGCGACGGGCTGATGTCGGACGCGTTCTTGGGATTGGAGGAGTCCGAAGGGATGTTCTTGTCCGGGCCGAACCTGAGCTATGGCACCAACGCCAACGAGAGCACGGGCAGGCGCAGCGCCGACCTCCTGGCCGAGTACGAGGACGCCTACGGCGCCGCGCCGGAGGCGGCTTTCTGGGCGCACGCCTACGATGCGGCCACCCTGCTGCTGGAGGCGATAGAGGCGGCCTCGCGGCCCGAGGGTGAGTCTCTCGTGGTCGACCTGGCCGGAGTGCGCGAGTACCTCGACGGCGTGTCCGGATACGGCGGGATCATCGGGTCGATCAGCTGCGACGACTTCGGCGACTGCGGCGTGCGGCGGATGGCCGTCGTCGAACATCTCGATTCCGGCGACCCGGCTGCCACCCGGTCCAACACCGTCTACGAGTACGCCCCCTAGATGATTGGTTCCAAGGGGTCAGTGGTCGTAGGCGATGAGGCTGCGTGCGGGGCCGGGTTGTTGGGTGGTTTGGTTGTGCCAGATGGCGGCGGTGAGTGCGAGGAGTCGTTGCAGGACGCGCGCGGCGACGCCTGTGCGGGTGCGTCCTCGGTGGCGTTCGAGGCTGAGTTGGGCTTTGAGGGTGCAGTTGACGGACTCGATGATCTGGCGGAACGGTCTGAGGAACTGTCGCCCGGGCCGCGCCGGCTCGGCTTTGGTGGCGGGCCTGATCAGTGTGATGCCGGCTGCGTCGAGGGCGGCTTCGAGGGCGGCGCTGCGGTAGCCCTTGTCGGCGATGAGGTCTGGCCCGGCCGGGAGATCTGGGCGCGGGCGATCATCTCGATGCACGTGTCGCGCTCGTCGTGTCCGGCTGGGGCCAGCGCGTAGGCCACCGGCAGCCCCGACGGGGTGGCGACGAGGTGCAGGCGCAGCCCCCAGAACCGCCGCGAGTGCGAGGCGCAGTAGCCGTAGGCGGCCCATCCTGCGAGGTCGGAGCGCTGCTGGGTGCTGCGGCTGCGGCCGCACTCAACGGGCGTGGAGTCCACCAGCCACACGTCGTCGCGCCAGCACGGGCACTCGCGCGCCAGCGCAGCGATCACATGGCGCATCAGTCCGGCGCTGCGGCGCAGCCGCTTGTTGTAGCCGGACCGCTGGGGCATATAGGGGAACCAGGGCCCCAGATGCGCCGTGGCGTAGCGGACGAAGCCGGCCTCGGAGTCGAACCCCAACAGCGCCGACAGCACCGCCAGGGTCACCAGCTCCGCGTCCGACAGCCGCGGCCCTATCCCCACCGCGGGCCGCTCAGGCGCCCAGTGGGGATTCGCCGCCAACAAATCGTCGACGCGCACATACAGTGCACACACGAGGGCGTCCAAGTCCGGGTTCACGCCGAGATCCTCCAAGATCGGGGCCTGTGGAAAACCCCGAGCTTGGACACCCTCAACCCCCAAATGGTGGACCCACACCCCTTGGAACTACTCGTCTAGGTCGTGGCCTTGGCGCGGCGGACACGGCGCCGGAGAACGAGAGGCGCCGCTCAGTAGGTGGTCTTCTCCAGCATCTGGCGGATCCATTCGCCTGACCTGACCGTCTTGTGGCGGGGCGGATCGTCGGGCGACGTGCAGGTCGGGATGCACTCGATCAGTGCGTCGTAGGCCGGCTGATGGAAGAAGGCGACCGAGATGCGCTCACCGGTCACCCCCTCGGGCACGATCACCCGGTGCTGGGTCGACACCCAGCGGTCGTTGGTCCATGCGGCCATCAGGTCGCCGAGGTTCACCACGAACGATCCGGCCACCGAGGGCACGTCCTCCCAGTGGCCGTCGGGCGACAGGATCTGCAGCCCCGGCTGGCCGTCGTGGTACAGGATGGTCAAGCTGCCCCAGTCGGAGTGGGGTCCTCGCCGGTACTGGCCCGGCAGCGGCGGCGCCTCCAGGGCCGGATAGTGCAGCACGGCGAGCCCGGTGATGTGCTCGGCGATCTTGTCGTCGAACCAGTGCTCGTCCAACCCCAGGGCCAGCGCCATCAGGCCCATCAGCCTGGCGGCCAGGTGCTCCAGCACCGCGTAGCAGTCGGTGAGCGCCTCCCGGAATCCGGGGACCCGCTGCGGGTCGGGCCACACGTTGGGAGCGAAGAACGCCGACCGTCCCTCGTCCTGCCCCTGCCGGTGCCCAGCCCGTCGAGCCGCCTCGGGGTCGTCGAAGCGGCCGACGGTGTAGAGCTCGGCCAGGTCGGGCGGCGTCACTTCGTCGTGGGCCAGCGCCAAAGCCGAACTCTTCGGCGGCATGAAGCCCCGCATGTTGTTGGACTCTCGGGCCCAGCGCATCTTTTCGTCGAGGGGCAAGCTGAAGAGGCGACGCGACGCGGCGTCCACCCGCGCCATCAAGTCGTCGGGCACGCCGTGGCCGGTGATCACCAGGAAGCCGACATCCTCGCAGGCCCTTCGGACGGCTTCCACGACCTCGTCGCGCCGCGACCCCGGTTCGAAAGCACCGGTCAGGTCCACCAGCGGCACCCGCGACACCACCGCCGTCGGGGGCATCACTTCCAGGCCTCCTAGCAGATGTCTCTGTCGCCCACGCCCAGAAAGCTACTTCAGCCACCCAGCCGGAGCCGTGTCACAGGTCCGTTCTAGGGTGCGGGCATGTCGATGGAGTTGGTGACCACGGGCTACGGACCGCCCGCCCTCGCCGCGCTGGCTGAGGCCGTGGCGCAGGCCAAGGGGGGCGACCCGCTTGCACCGGTCACCGTGGTGGTGCCCAGCCACTATGTGGGGCTGGCCGCCCGCCGGGCCTTGGGACGCCGCACCCAGGGAATGGCCGCGGTGGCCTTCCACACCGCCTACAGCCTGGCCGAGCACCTCGGAGGCGGGGTGATGGCCGCTGAGGGGCGTCGGGGCGTGACCAGCGCCGTCATCGCGGCTGCGGTTCGCACCGCGCTGCGCAAGGAGCCGGGCCACTTCCGCGGGGTGGAGACCCATCCGGCCACCGAGCGCGCCCTGACCAGGGCCCATCGGGAGCTGTCGGAGCTCGACGACGACCAGCTAGAGGCTCTGGGCCACCAATCACGCCGGGCCCGCGACGTGGTGCGAATCCATCGGGAGGTGGCCGACGCTCTCCGGCCAGGCTTCAGCAACGAGCAGCAGCTTGCTCGTGCCGCGGCGGCAGCGGTGCGAGCCGATACGGGTCAGGTGCGCCGCAGGCTCGGCCGGGTGATCGTGTTCCTTCCTCAGAGCGTCACCGGCAGCCAGGCCCGGCTGCTGCGGGCGGTGTCCGAGGCTGTCGGCACCACCGTCGTGGCTGGCCTCACCGGGGCTGATGATGCCGACGCCGCCGTTCGGACCTCGCTGCGGCGCCTCGGCCTCGGGAGCGAGGCAACAGACCAGACGGCCGGAGTGCCGAGCGCCGACGGGCCCGTCCCGCCCGAAGGCTCCGCAGGATCCGCGAGTGCCCTGAGCGTGTCCGACGCCGACGACGAGGTGCGCCATGCCGTGCGGGCGGTGGTGGACGCGGCCCGCTCGGGCACGCCGCTTGGTCGGTGCGCCATCCTCTACGGGCTCGAGACCCCGTACGCCCGCCTTGTCGGCGACGCTCTCGACGCGGCCGGCATCCCGCGCTGCGGTGCCACCGTCCACACCGTCGAGGCGTCGCTTCTGGGTCGGTCGCTGCTCGAGATGCTGGCCCTGCAGGACCGGGGCTTCTCCCGGCGCGCCGTGATGGCTTGGCTGGCCGGCGCGCCGGTGAGCGTGAGACGGCCCGACCGCGAGCGCGGCAGCCCAGCGAACGGGGAACGGCCTGCGGACGCGCGGGACGGCGGGGACGGCGAGCACAGCAGCCCAGCAAATGGGGAGCCGCCTGCGGACGGGCTCGGCAAGGCCCCCAACGGTGCTGACACCGAGGGCAACGAGCCGACTGGCTTGCGGTGGCGGGGAGTGCCCAGCGCGGCTTGGGAACGAGAGGCCCGGGCGGCCCGGGTCGACGCGGGCATCGACAGTTGGAAACAGCGGCTCGAGCGGCACGCGGCGGACTGTCTGGCCGACGCCGAAGCGTTCCAAGCCGACGAGGAGCAGCTCCGGCGAGCCGACCGGCTGCGGCGCAGTGCCGAGCAGGCCACCGAATTGCTGGACTTCGTGCACGAGCTGCACAGCGACCTGAACCCGCACCCGGCACCGGTCACATGGGCCGACCTGGCGGCCTGGTGCCAGAGCCTCGCCCACAAGTACCTGGGAGGGCGACTGCGGCGGAGTTGGCCCCAGGAGCAGAGGGACCTGGCCGAGCGGGTCGACGGCGCCATCAGCCGGCTCGGCGACCTCGACGACACCGACGACGCGCCCTCGCTCGACGCCTTCCGCCGGGCGCTGCAACTGGAGTTGGAGACCCTGCCGAGCAGGCACGGCCGCCTCGGTGTCGGCGTGCTGGTCGGGCCGGTGGATCTGGCCCTGGGCATGGAGCTCGACCTGGCCGTGGTGTGCGGCATGGCCGAGGGCACATTCCCGGCCCGGCACAACGACGACGCGCTGCTGCCCGACCGCGAGCGACGGGTGGTGGGCCGGGATCTGCCGGCGCGCGGCGACCGGTCCGGCGATGAGCACCGGGCGCTGCTGGCCGTGCTCGCGGCGTCGAAGCAGAGCCTGCTGCTGTGCCCGAGGGGCGACCTGCGCCAAGCCGCCGACCGGGCGCCGAGCCGATGGCTGACCGAGCACGCGGGCCGCCCCGAAGTGGTGCCGTCATTCGTGGGCGGGCTGCGCCGGACCGCCTTCCCCGCCCACCAACAGGAGTACGACACCAGGTGTCTACTCGACTGGCACGACGCCGACAGCCGCACCAACGACCACGGCCGGACCGATCTGCTCGCGCTGCCCAGCGTGCTGCGGCGAACCGAGTTGCGCCGGGGCATCGATCTGCGCCGGTCCCGACGGTCGCCGAGACTCACCCGGTTCGACGGGAACCTCGCCGCCGGCGACCTGCGCGGCGCAGTCCTCCCCGACCCGATCGACGGCCACCAGGTGTCGTCGGCGTCGCGGCTGGAGACCTGGGCCGACTGCCCCCACCGCTACTTCGTGCGCTACATCCTGCGAGTCGAGGCCATCGACGACGCCGACGACGACCACCGCATCACCGCACTGGAGCGGGGCAGCCTCGTGCACCGGATGCTGGAGCGGTGGCTGCAGGAGGCCATCGACCACGGGGCCGTGCCCGCGCCGACCGAGCCGTGGCCCGAGCGGTGGCGCACCCGCCTGCTCGCCATCGGAGAAGAGGAGTGCGACCGTCTGGAGGCCCGCGGCCTCGTCGGCAGCCGGCTCTACTGGAACTACGACCGCCGACAGATCCTCCGCGACCTCCACCGCTTCCTGGACTTCGACGACAAACAGCGGGCCAACCACCGGTCACGTCCCGTCGCGGCCGAGTTCGGCTTCGGAATGCCCCGCAGCGATGACGGCCCGGTGGACATCGACATCGACGCCAACCGGTCGGTGAGGATCCGGGGCTCCATCGACCGCATCGACGTCACCGACGGCGGGGGTCTGCTGGTGGTCGACTACAAGACCGGCTCGACCCGCTCCTTCCGCGACCTCAGCCTGGACAACCCCACGCTGAACGGGCAGCGGTTCCAGCTCGTCCTCTACGACCTGGCTGCCCGCCGGCTGCGGGACACTCCCGACGCGGCCGACGGCTACGGTGCCTACTGGTTCGTGTCGTCCAAGGGACTGTTCACCGAAATCGGCTACTCGACCGACGCCGCCCGCGGCGCGGTGCTCGAAGCGGTGGGCTCGGCAGTGGACGGCATCGGCGCCGGGCTGTTTCCCCTGCATCCCGAGGAGCCCGGCTGGAAGCCCTTCGTGTGGTGCGACTATTGCGAGCCGGACGGCCTGGGCACCACGGACCAGTGGCGCGACTGGCAGCGCAAGCAGCGCGATCCGGCCCTGGCGCCCTATCTGGAACTCGTTGAGAGTGAGCCGGGGCCGAAGCCATGACCGGGCTCGGACTGTCCGACCAGGGTGCCCGCAACCTGATCAGCTCCGAGCTGGCCGGCACCGTCTTCGTCGAGGCCGGGGCCGGCTCGGGCAAGACCAGAGCCCTGGTGGACCGGGTGGTGGCCCTCATCGGCTCTGGAGTGGCGATGGAGAACATCGCGGCCATCACCTTCACCGAGAAAGCCGCTGCGGAGCTGCGCGACCGGATCCGAGCGAGACTGGCGAGCGCTGAGAGCCGGGCCGAAGTCGGCGAGGAGTCCGCCGAGAGCGCACTGCACCAACTCGACGGCGCCGCGGTGGGCACGCTCCACTCCTTCGCGCGGCGGATCCTGTCTGAGCACCCGGTGGAGGCCGGCCTGCCGCCCAGCGTGGAGGTGCTCGACGACATCGGCTCGCAGATCGAGTTCGAGGTTCGCTGGCGCGACTTCCTCGATCGACTGATGGACGAGCCCGAGATGGGTCCGACGCTGCTCCGGCTCGAACTGCTGAAAGTGAGGATGGACCAGATCCGGGCGCTGGCGGTCAAGCTCAACCAGAACTGGGACCGCCTCGAGAACCTGGCTCGGGAATACGACCAGCTGCCGTCGCTCGACCTCGGCGACATCGACCGGGGCCTGCAAGCCCTCGCCGAGGTCAAGAGCCGGTGCCTGGTCGGCGCCGAGGACACGCTGTTCGCCCGCATCGAGGCGGTGGAGCATGAACTGGCCCGGCTCGAGGACCGCACCGACGACCTGACGCTGATCGAGATCCTCGAATCGGCCGTCGAAGCCGGGCGAGGCAAGGGCGCCGGCCGCCAAGACAACTGGGGCGAGGGCGACGAGGGCAAGGCCAACAAGGCAGCCGCCACCGACGCGCTCAAACGTCTGGCTGCGCCCCGCGGCAAGCAGTCGGGCCAAGAGCCTTCGATCTGCGTGCAGCTCCTCGACCGGGCCGGACAAGCCGCTCTGGAGATGCTGGTGGCCCGGCTGGCCGCATTCACGCGGGAGGCGGCGGAGCAGCGCCGCGCCGGCGGTCGCCTGGAGTTCCACGACCTGCTGGTGCGGGCCCGCTTGCTGCTGCGCCACGAAACGCACGGCCCCGAGGTGCGAGCCGCGCTGCGCGAGCGCTACCAGCGCCTGCTCATCGACGAGTTTCAGGACACCGACCCGATCCAGGTGGAGCTGGCCGCGCTGCTCGGATGCGGCGACCCCTCAGCCGGCGCCCTCGGTTGGGCGGAGACGAGCCCCGATTCGGGACGCCTTTTCTTCGTCGGCGACCCCAAGCAGTCGATCTACCGGTTCCGGGGCGCCGACATCGCCACCTTCCTCGAGGTCCGCGACTGGGCCGCTCGCCAGGAAAGCGGCCGGATCGAGAGCCTCACCACCAACTTCCGCTCGTCGGGGCCGATCATCGGCTGGGTCAACGAGGTCTTCGGCCGGCTGATCGAGTGGTCGGCGAGCAGCCAGCCCGAGTACAGGCCCCTTCACGCGGTCCGCCGGCCGGTGCCGCAGGGACCGCCGGTCACTGTGCTCGGCAAGGCGCCCATCGAGATTCCGGGCCGGGCCTACGCCCAAGAACTGCGCCGCCGGGAGGCCTCGGCGGTGGCGCAGGCAGTAGCCGCCATCCTGCGCGACGGCTGGTCGGTCGACGACGGCACGCCGGAGGAGCCGTCCCCCCGACCGGCACGGCTGGGCGACATCGCCATCCTGATTCCCTCCCGCACCAGCCTGGCCGACCTGGAGGACGCGCTGGATGCGGCAGCCATCCCCTACCGGGCCGAGGCCTCGTCGCTGGTGTACAACACCCGCGAGGTGCGCGACGTGCTGATCGCGCTGCAGGCCATCGCCGACCCCACCGACGAGCTGGCCGTGGTCGCCGCGCTGCGGTCGTCACTGTACGGCTGCGGCGACGACGATCTGGCCCACTGGCGCATCGGCTGCGGGGGACGCTTCTCGCTGATCGGCGCCCAGCCCGAGTCCTGCCCCGACGACCACCCGGTGGCGGAGGGGATCGCCCATCTGGGTGAGTTGCACCGCGACAAGCGCTGGACCAATCCGCCCGCTCTGATCGACCGGCTGATTCGCGAGCGCGGGGCGTTCGAGACCGCGGTGGCCTCCGGCCGGCCCCGAGATGTGTGGCGCCGATTGCGGTTCGTGGTCGATCAGGCCCGGGCCTGGGCCGACGCGGGCGGCGTCAACCTGCGCAGCTACCTGGAGTGGGCCCGGCTTCAGGGCGCCGACAACGCCCGAGTCACCGAGGCGGTGCTGCCCGAGACCGACGACGACAGCGTGCGCATCATGACGGTGCACGCCGCCAAGGGCCTGGAGTTCCCCATCGTCGTGCTGTCGGGCATGACCTCCAAGCTCCAAGCACCCAATCGGGGGCCGACGGTCGCCTTCGACGCGGCCGACGCGCCGGTGGTGAAGCTGCGGGGCGGGGTCGAGTCGGAGAACTACGAGGCCTGGAAGCCGATCGACGAGCAGATGGACGCCCACGAGCGCCTCAGACTGCTGTATGTGGCCTGCACCCGGGCCCGCGACCATCTCGTAGTGAGCCTGCACCGCCGGGATTGCGGCGACGACGACGCGGGCGACAAAGAAGAGAACGAGAAGAAGAGGATGGGCAAGAAGGAGAACTCGGGAGCGTGGGCGCTGGCCGACGCCGGCGCTACCGAGGCGGGCGCCTTCGACGGCTCGGCCCTGCTTCAAGATGCCGGCGAGACCGACGGATCCTCTTCCGGAGCGGCCGCGACACCCTCTGTTCCCGAGCGAGCACCGCTGCCCGACCGGCTCGATTGGGAGCAGGAGCGGCAGCGCAGCTTGGAGCTTGCCGCTGCGCCGACAACGGTGTCGGCCACCAGCCTCGCTAGCGTCGGCATCAACGGCAATGGTGGTATCGGCAATGGTGGTATCGGCAATGGTGGTATCGGCGGTGACATCGAGGGCGGTCTCAAGGGCGCTGATATAGACGGCAGTGATGTCTCCGGCGGTGACATCGCCGACGCCGGATTGCAGAAGGATCCCGACGATGACGAGCCACCCCCCTGGAGCAAGGGCCGTTACGGCACCGCGGTGGGCCGGGCCGTTCACGGCGTGCTGCAGGACGTGGATCTGAGCACCGGACACGGCCTGGAAGCGCTGGCTGCCCGACAGGCCTCGGCCGAGGGAGTGAGCGGGCGTGCCCGGGCGGTGACCGAGCTGGCCCGAGCCGCGCTCTCCACAACCGTGGCCCGGGAGGCGGCCGAGGCCGAGCATTGGCGCGAGCTGTTCGTGGCCGCACCTTTCGGCCGCCGGCTCCTCGAGGGCTACATCGATCTGGCCTACCGAGGCCCCGACGGGCTGGTGGTGGTCGACTGGAAGACCGACACGGTGGCGGGCGATGACGATGTGGAGGCCAAGCTGGCCCGCTACCGGCTGCAGGGCGCGGCCTACGCGGCCGCCCTGGAGTCGGTCACCGGCGAGCCGGTGGCCCGCATGGTGTTCGTGTTCCTCGACCGGACCGGGGCCACCGAGTGCGAGCTACCCGACCTGCCAACGGCCGTGAAGGAGGCGCGAGCAGCCGTCGCGGCTAGTCCGCGTTGAGGCCGAGCGAATAGAGACAAGTCATTTCGGCCCATACGGGCGAGGCCGTGGGCTGTGACGCTGTGGTTTGGGAGGCCCGTGAGTGCAGCGAACATGAGCGGGAATGACCCCGCTGCGACGCGACTGGCTGTCCTGCTTGCGCGCCTTCCATTAGGCCAGCGGGTCGGGGTCGCCGGGGCGCATCCGGCCGGTGAACAGCACCGCCACCCGCTCGCCGGGCGCCACCCCCGCAGACCCGGAGTGGACCAATGCCAGCAGGCCGCCGAGGCCTGACGCCCCGGTGGGGCACACATCGATGTCGGTGTGCCGGTGGGCGAGACGGTGGGCCTGCCGGAAGTCGTCCTCGGAGGCGACCAGCGGCCATCCCCCCGACGCCAACATCGCCTCGATGACGTCGATCCAGTCGTAGGTGATGTCGTCGAGGATTCCCGAGGCGTACGACACCGGCTCCTGCTCCCACGCCCGCATGTAGCGCTCGGGATCGGAGCGCAGCCGGTTGACCAGCTCGCCGAGCCGGTCGCCGTCCATGGACCCCGCCGCGGCGGCGATGCCGGCCCGGCGGCCGTTGTCCATGGTTCCTTCCGGCATCGCCTGGGCTCGCACGATCCGGTCGAGGAAGTACGACCGGTCGCGGGTGTCGGGGGCGCGCTCCGGGGTGAGCGATTCGAGGGCCAGCCGGTCCCAGGCCCGCACCAGCGGATGGTTGCCCTCGGGCTGCACCGCATGGGCCACGGGCAGCCGGGCCAGGTCGCCCCGCTGCACGGCGGCGGCCAGCCCGGTCACCACTGCGGTGGCCAGCGCTCCCCCGCCGACCTGCACGAACAGGCGGTCGAGGCGGGCGGGCGGACCGCCGTCGCAGTCGATCAGCGCGTCGACCATCTCCCAGGCCAGGGTCCGGCCGCCGTCGATGGTGGCCGGGGTCTCAGTCCCCTGGCACGAGAACGCAATCGCGCCGGCACCGACGGCAGCCAGCATGGCGTGATGGGCGGGGTCGCCGGGCACGCCCGGCTGGCGCTCGCAGCGCACCACCCGGCCGCCCAGCTCGACGATGCGGGCCACCACCGCTTCGTTGGCCCAAGTCGGCACGAACACGTCGATCGGCCGGCCCACCGCTCGGGCCACCACCGCCGCGGCCAGCGCAGCGTTGCCGCAACTGGCGATGGCGTACGGCGCGTCGCGAGGAGGTGTTTCCCGCCCATGCTCGCTGCGCTCACCAGCCGCGCCAACCACAGCGTCAGAGCCCACGGCCTCGGTCGTATGGGCGGGATTCACTTGCCTATCCGCTTGGCCTCTGAGCCGGTGGGCCAGAGCCACGCCGAACAGGTGACGGGCCTTGTGCGAGCCCGACACGTTGCCGGTCTCGTCCTTGACCCACAACTCCGCGTGGCCGATGCCGGCTGCAGCGGCCAGTTCCGGGGCCGCAGCGAACGGGGTGGGCTCGAAGCCGTGCCCCTCCACCGCGGCGACCGCCGCATCGAGCTCAACGATGGCGGCGGCCGCGCCGCCCGAGGCCGAGGCACCTTCGGATGTGAGCCGGCTCGCCTCGAGCCGGTCGGCGTAGCGAGCGAAAGTCGAAGTCACGCCGTCACCCGCTCGCCGCCGCGTTCAGACTCCGGCGCCATGGCTGTCGGGCTGTCGGCGTCGAATGTTGCCACTCCAGGCGCTCACGAGGACTCCCCCCTCGATCTCAGACTCAGAGGTCATGGCTGCCGACGAGCACCTCAGTCGTCGACGCGGGCGCCGGTGCGGCCGTTGAACTCGACGATCAGCTCGTCCCAGTCGTCGACGAAGTGGCGCATGCCGTCCCAGAACGGCTGGTCGCGCCGGGCCACGAAATCCTCGAAGGCGGTGCCCTGCTGCTCCACCCAGGTGAAGTAGCCGAGGTTGAAGATCCGCCGACGCTCCGCCTCCGAGCAGTCCAGGTGGCGCACTTCTCCGCCCGCGCCGTCGATGAGCCCCCGGCCGAAGGCCGACGCGGCGGCCACATCGTCGTAGCCGCCCCGGAAGTGGCGGCCGATGTAGGCCTCCCGCTCGGCGTCGTACAGTTCGGAGCCGTCGGTCGCCACCGTCACGATCACGTCGTCGCGGCCCATGTCGTGGGCCTTGGCCACCGCGATGGCAGCCAGCGCGTTGCACGACGACGAGTAGCCCATGTGGGTCAGCAGCCCCACCGTGCCAGCGTCGAGCCCGGCCCGGTCCACCAGATGGTCGCGCCCGGCCGGAGTGTTGAACAGCACGTCGAGCGAGTCGGTGCACACGTCGCTCACCGCCACGATGTCGTCGGTGTTCATCACGTTGTGGATCAGCGGAACGTGCTTGTCGCCGATGCCCTGGATGTTGTGCTCGCCGTAGCCGTTCTCCAGCAGAGTTGGGCATTCCAGCGCCTCGGCGGCCACGATCCGACAGCCGTAGCGGTCCTTGAGGTAGTCGCCCGCGCCCAGCGTGCCCGCCGAGCCCGACGCCGATACGAAGGCGGCCAGCCGAGCGCCGGGCCGGTCGGCGGCCACATGCTCATAGAGCCGCTCAAGGGCCGCGCCGGTGACGCTGTAGTGGCCCAGATGGTTGGAGAACTCCGAGAACTGGTTGACGATCACGTTGCCGGGATCGAGGGCCATCTCGTTGCAAGCGTCATAGATCTCTTTGACGTTGGACTCGGTGCCCGGCGTGCGCACGATGTCGTTGGCGGGGTCGAGCGTCCACTGCTCCAGCCAGTCGAAGCGGGCCTTGCTCATCCCCGCGGGTAGCACGGCCACCCCCCGGCAGTCCATGATCCGGCTGATGGCCACCCCGCCCCGGGCGTAGTTGCCGGTGGAGGGCCACACCGCCCGATGCCGGGTCGGGTCGAACTGGCCGGTCACCAGCCTCGGGGCCAGACAGGCGTAGGCGGCCAGCACCTTGTGGGCCCGGATCATGGGGAAGCGGTTGCCGAGGGCCAGCACGATGCGGGCATCGACGCCGGTCAGCTCCGGCGGCAGCTCCACATAGTCGGGCACGTCGTGGGGACCGCTGCCGTCGAGGCGCCCGAACCAGTGGACCCGGAACAGGTTGGCCGCGTCGGGCTCGTTGCGGTTCACCCCGGCCAGAGCAGCCAGTCGGGCGGCGGGAATGGTGGACGGGTCGCGCAGCTCCGAGAAGGTGGGCAGGGCGATCCGCCGGGCCCGGAAGCGCTCGACGGTGTTGGCATAGGCGTCGGGGTCGGCGACCTCGGCCGTCAGCCCGAGCGAGCGATGGGCTCGGACGACCTCGGCGGAGGCATCGATGCTGGTGCTGGTGTCGGCTGTCATGGTCCAAGTATCACCCCTGACCCGAGCAATCGCGCCCCGAGCGCAAGCACAAGCGATGAACCCGCCGGGGCCGGGGCTCGTTCACGCTCCGGCTAGATGGCTCGCTGGCAGCCCTCCCAGTACGGGTCTCGCAGGGTGCGCTTGTAGAGCTTGCCGTTGGGGTCGCGGGGCAACTCGTCGGTGTAGTCGATCGAACGGGGCAGCTTCTGGCGGCCGATGCGGCCCCGCAGCCATTCGATGATTGCCTCGGTGGTGCCGTCGCCGGGCGCCCACCCTTCGCGCAGCTCGACCACGGCCTTGATCTCTTCGCCGGTGTCGGAGTTGGGCACCCCGAACACGGCCGCGTCGCCCACCGCGGGATGCTGCACCAGCTCGCCCTCGATCTCGGCGGGATAGATGTTCACCCCGCCCACGATGATCATGTCGTTGGCCCGGTCGTTGAGAAACAGGTACCCGTCGGCGTCGAGGTAGCCGACGTCGCCCACGGTGAAGTAGCCGCGCCAGCGGCTGGCCGCGGTCTTGGCCTCGTCACCCTTGTACTCGAACCCCGCACCCGGCATCTTCATGTACACCGTGCCCGACTGGCCCGGCGGCAGGTCGCAGCCGTCGCCGTCCACCACGATGACCTCGCAGCCCGGCCAGGCCCTCCCCACCGTGCCGGGCCGCTTCATCCACTCCGCGGCCGACACCGAGGTCCCGCCGCCCTCGGTGGCCGCGTAGTACTCCCAGATGGCGTCGCCCCACCACTCGATCATGCGCCGCTTGGTCTCCACCGGGCACGGCGCGGCGGCGTGCACCATGCAGCGCAGCGACGACACGTCGTAGCGGGAGCGCACCTCCGCAGGCAGCTGCAGCAGCCGGTTGAACATGGTCGGCACCATGTGCGAGCCGGTCACCCGGTAGCGCTCGATGCGCTCCAGCGCCCCCTCGGCGCTCCAGCGATCCATCAGCACCACGGTGTGGCCCAGATGCAGCGACATGGTGGTCCAGAGGTTGACCGCGGTGTGGTACATCGGCGCCTGGGTGAGCTGCACGTTGCCGTCGTGGGGCACCGCCCCGAACAGCATGAGCAACAGCCCTGCGGAGACGGCGGCCTCGTCGACCGGACTCGGATCCAGCGGCCGCCTCACACCCTTGGGCCGCCCGGTGGTTCCGGAGGTGTAGAACATGAACGAGCCGGTGGCCAGGTGCTCGGGGTCGGGCCGGTCGCCGGGATGACCCTCGATCAGCTCGCCGAGCGGGCGGAACCCGTGCACCGGGCCGCCCACGCAGAAGCGGTTCTCGGCGGGCACCACACAGCCGTCGAGCGCCTCGACCGCCTCGTCGGCGAAGCGCTCGTGCACCACGAAGGCCTTGGTCTCGGCGTCGTTGACGATGTAGTTGATCTCCGAGCCAACGAAATGCCAGTTGATGGTGGTGACGTAGAGGCCGCTCTGGTAGGCGGCCAGGCACACTGCGATCTGCTCGAAGCAGTTGGGCAGCAGCGTGGTCACCTGGTCGCCCGGACGGAGCCCCGCGGCCCGCAGACCCCGCGAGATCCGGTTGACGAGCGAGGCCAGCTCGCCGAAGGTCATCTGATTGTGGTCGGGGTCGACTGCGGCCGGGTAGTCGGGATCGGCCTCGGCGATGCTCCAGAAGCCCAGGGCGTCGGTGTCTGCCATCGGGCGGCAGTCTGCCAGCGTCGCGGATTCTTGGGACGAGTTCCGAGCGCCTCGGCAAGCGCGACTCCCGAGGTCCACCCGGACGAGTAGGTTGGCCGACGGTGAGCGACGAGCGACCCCTCGAAGATCAGGTCCGCCTCGAGTATCGCGACCGGGTGGCGTGGATCACCATCGACCGGCCCGAGGCCGCCAACGCGCTCACCCCGCCGTGCCGCGACCGGATCCGCAACATCCTCAACGGCCTCAACACCAGCCACCGGGCCCGGACCGCGGTGATCACCGCCGACGGCGACCGGTTCTTCTGCACCGGCGCCGATCTGCGCCACTCCCACGACGACGGCGTCCGCTCGACCGAGGTGCCCGAGCGGATCGTGGGCGACGTCCGGCGCAGGATGCTCGACGGCCCGCACGCGCTGCTCGACGCGCTGTTGGATTGCGACCTGCCCGTGATCGCGGCGGTCAACGGCACCGCGGCCGGCATGGGCGCGCACCTGGCGCTGGCCTGCGACCTGGTGATCGCCGGCGACCGGGCCAAGTTCGTGGAGGTGTTCGCCCGGCGGGGGCTGGTGCCCGACGCGCTGGGGCCGTGGCTGCTGCCCCGCATCATCGGCGTGCGCCGCACCATGGAACTGTTTCTGCTCGACGAGGACCTGCCCGCCGAGCGGGCGCACCAGTTCGGCCTGGTCAACCGGGTGGTGCCCCACGACGAGGTGCGGCAAGCGGCCAGCGAGTGGGCCGAGCGCCTGGCCCTCGGCCCGAGCCGGTCGTTCACGCTGACCAAGTGGCTGGTCAACCGCAGCCTGGACGTCGACCGGGCCACCATGGCCCACGACGAGGCGGTGGCGGTGGAGTTGAACTCCGGCACCACCGACGCGTCCGAGGGGGTGGCCGCCTTCCAGCAGCGCCGCCCACCCCAATGGAAGGGCTACTGACACGGAGCCCGTCGTCTCCTGATCTCGGCGCATCGACTCGGGAGCAAGCGCAACACACGAGACTTGGCGCGCTGTCGCAAATGAGCACAGCGGGTGCTCGCCCGCTCGATGGCACTGACGTACCCTCGCGGGGTGACCGAGGTGCTGCACATCGGGTCGGAGGTCGGGGCCGCTCTGGCGGCAGGTGCGCCCGTGGTGGCGCTGGAGTCGACCATTTTCTCGGAGCTGGGCCTGCCGGAGCCCACCAACCGCGAGTGCTTTCGGAGGGTGCAGTCAACGGTGCGGGCTGCCGGCGCGGTGCCCGCCCTGTGCGGGGTGCTCGACGGCCAGGCCGTGGTCGGCGCCAACTTTGCCGAGGCTGAGCGACTGTTCAGCGGCGCGGTGAAGCTCGGTGCCCGCGATCTCGCACCGGCGGTGGCCGCCGGCCTAGCAGTGGGAGTGACCACGGTGTCGGCCACGGTGACGCTGGCCGCGGCGGCGGGCATCGAGGTTTTTGCCACCGGCGGCATCGGCGGGGTCCACCGCGGCGCGGCCCACAGCGGCGACGTGAGCGCCGATCTGGAGGCCCTGGCCTGCCACCGGGTGGTAGTGGTGTCGTCGGGAGTCAAGGCTTTCCTCGACGTGGGGCTCACCTTCGAGCGGCTCGAGACGCTCGGCGTGGCCGTGCTGGGGTGGCGCACCGACCGCTTCCCGGCCTTCTACGTGCGCGACGGCGGCCCGAAGCTGACGAGCACGGTGCACGATGGCACCCAAGTAGCCGCCGCGGTCCGAGCCGCAGCCGCTCTCGGCCATCCCGGCGGAATCCTGGTGGCCAACCCCATCCCGCACGAGGCCGAGCTCGACGCCGGGACCATCGCAGAGGCAGTGTCCGGCGCCGAGGCCGCAGCCCGCCACGACGGCTTCTCCGGCGGCGATGTCACGCCCGCCATCCTGGCCGCCCTGGCCGAATCCACGGGCGCGATCGTGCCGGCCAACATCGCGCTGGCCGAGTCCAACGCGGCGGTGGCCGCCGAGATCGCGGCTGCGCTCACAGAGTCCGCGGCCAACTCAGGCGCCAACACCTAGATCACTAGCCCCGACCGACTACCTCCGCCGACGTGCTGCCCGGGGAGCCGCCGCGAGGTCAGACGGCAAGCGCGGTTAATCGTTCGATGGCTTCGGTGAGCACTTCGCGGCGCTTGCAGGCCGCGAAGCGCACAAAGGGCGCGCCCATCGCCTTGTCGTCGCACAGCACCTGCACCGGCACGGCCACCACCCCGCACCGCTCGGGCAGCGAGCGGCAGAACTCCAGGCCGTCGGATGCGCCCAGGGGGCGGATGTCGGCGGTGATGTAGTAGGTGCCCTGGGGCACGATGGGCTCGAAGCCGGCCGCGGCCAGCCCGTCGCACAGCAGGTCGCGCCGAGCCTGCAAGTCGGCGGCCAACGCCCGGAAGTACTCGTCGCCGAGGCGCAGCCCCACCGCCACCGCGGGCTGGAACGGCCCCCCGCTCACGTAGGTGAGCAGCTGCTTGGCCGCCTGCACGGCTCGCACCAGTTCGGGGCGGGCGCACACCCAGCCGATCTTCCATCCAGTGAACGACAGCGTCTTGCCCCCCGACGAGATGGTGACGGTGCGATCGGCCATGCCCGGCCGGGCGGCGAGGGGAACATGCTTGTTCTGATCGAAGGTCAGGTGCTCGTACACCTCGTCGGTGACCGCGAGCACGTCGTGCTCCACGCAGAGCCGGGCGATCATGTCCAGCTCCTGCGGGCTGAAGACCTTGCCGGTGGGGTTGTGGGGGGAGTTGAGCAGCAGCAGCCGGGTGCGGGGCCCGAACGCGGCGGCCAGCTCGTCGGGGTCGAAGGAGTAGCCGGGCGGACGCAGCTGCACCAGGCGACAGCTGGCCCCGGCCATCGATATGTCGGCCGGGTAGATGTCGAAGTAGGGCTCGAAGGTCACCACCTCGTCGCCGGGTCCGGCCAGGGCCAGCACCGCAGCGGTGACGGCCTCGGTGGCGCCCGCGGTGATCAACACCTCGGTGTCGGGGTCGAACTCCAGGCCCCAGAACCGCTGCTGGTGCTCGGCCACCGCCTGGCGCAGCACCGGGTAGCCGATGCCGGGCGGATACTGGTTGAAGTCGCCCCGAATGGCTTCGATGGCCGCCGCTGCCACCGCCTCCGGCCCGTTGGTGTCGGGGAAGCCCTGACCCAGGTTGACGGCCCCGGTGCGCACCGCCAGAGCCGACATCTCCGCGAACACCGATGCCCCGCCGAAGGGCTGCAGGCGTTCGCACAAATGCGGCAGGCGGTCGCCAGGCATCGTCACAGACTACGAGCGCGCGCAAATCGGTGAGAGCCCGTCGCCGCCGCAGCGAGGTCTCTCCCGCTCGTGTTCGCTTCGCTCACGGGCCGCTCGGGCTACGAGCGAGCGCTAATCGGCTGCCCCGCACCACGCCAACGCGTCCCCCGGAATCGCTTGCGGGCCGTTCTCCCGACCGCTCAACCTCTACGCGGCGGGGGCGACGAAGTTGAGCAGGAACTCCCAGGCATCGTCGTTCATTTCGCCGCTGACCCTGGCGACGACCCGGCCGTCGGCGTCCACCGCCACCGTGTAGGGGAACCCCCGCAGGCCGTAGGCGTCGCCGATCTCGGCGGCGGCGGAGTCCCGCACGACCGTTGCCGGCCACTGCTCCTCCTCGAACCAGGCTGACGGCGGATAGTTGCCGCCACCGGAATCGACCGCGGTGCTGACCGCGATCACCTCCACCCCGGCCGGAAGCTGGTTGTTGGCCATCCAGTCGGCGATCCGGGGCAGTTCCCGCTGGCAGTGCGGGCACCAGTGGGCGAAGAAGCCGATCATCTTGGCCGTGCCGTCGCCGGGCAGCACGCTCACCTCGGTGCCGTCGAAGGTTGTGGCTGCGAAGGCGGGGGCCTGCATCTCCATGGCGGGGTCTGGCTCCTCGCCCTCGAACCGCGGCAGAGGCACGCCCTCGATGCTGACGTCGGAGACTTGGGCCACGTCGGACTGCTCGATCTGCTCGGCGTCGCGGCCGGCTAGCGCCGCCACCCCCACCGCCACCACCAGCAGCACCAGTACGCCGATGATGAGAGCCCTCAGCCGCGTGTTCTTGTTGTTGCTGGCGTCGGGGACGCTGCCGGACGACTGCGACCCTCGCCGAGACTTCTGGGCCCTCGGCCGATTGCTCATGGCCGCGGTGCCGATCCCAGCCCCGGCGCGGGCGCTGATCCGCCGGTCTGAACGCTCGGCTGATTGCTCATTGCTGCGACCGTAGCGAAAGCAGAGCCAGACCGGCGACCCCGATGAAGCCGCAGCCGGCCATGAACGGGATCGACACGAAGCCGAGACTGTCCACCCACTGATATGTGCACGGGGCCTGCGGATCGCAGGTCGAGCCCTCAGAGCCGAACAGCTGAAGCTGGTAGTGGTACACGGAGACTCCCAGGCCGATCACCGCCAGCCCGAGCGCGTACCAGCCGCCGGACCGGTCGCGCCGCACCACCGCCACGGCCAGCACCGGCACCAGGGCGTACATGCAGATCCGCTGGTACCAGCACAGCTCGCAGGGCACGTAGCCGGCTGCCTCGGAGTAGTAGAGGCTCCCGGCGGTCGACACCGCGGCGATCGCCAGGGCCAGCGGCAGCAGGACCGGCCGAAGCTGCCGGGCCCGGGCCTCGGCCCCCGACGCCAGCGCCTCCACCCCGCCCCAGCACCCGATGACCAGCGACCCCAGGGCCAGCACCGCGAAGAAATCTGACACCTGCGCGGTGCTCACCGCCCCAGCCTGCCCCGAACCGAACAGAAATGCTCATCGGCGGTCCGGCGCAAGAAATCTCTGCCCAGAGGTTGCAGCCGCGCTCAACATATGTTTACATGCTTTTTCATGTCTGATCTGATGGCCCTTGACATTCCTCAAGCACTGGAGTTGCGCAACCGCATGGAAGCGGCTGCCGACGACCTGGAATGGGATGCCCAAGCGCTGGAGGCACCGCTGGCCGAGGCCTCCTATCTGCTGGGCGGCCCCGTTCCCAACGTTCCGGGAGGCGCCCGCCGGGTGGCCGGCGAGATTCGAGACAGCGCGCTCGACCTGCAGGCGCGCACCCACATGGTGCTGGCCGGCGGGCCCGACATGAACGAGGGGCTCGGCGCGCTGGAGCGCATCCGCGAGCACTTCACCATGATCGAGTCGCGCGACGGGGCGGACAAGGCCGACGGCCTGCTGTCGCGTGGCGACCTGCTGTGGGCCGTCCACTCGGCCGACTCGGCCACCGCCGAAGCCGCGGAGTGGCTGCTGGAGCACGAGCACTTCTTCGACCAGGTCGAGACGGCCCACCACAACGACGACTACCTCAATGGGGTGGGCACCGGCGAGTTCGCCTTCGACCCCGAAGACCGCGACGGCCTTATGAGCCTCAAAGACATCGACGCCTTCATGGACAAGACCGCGGCGTGGGCCGCGCTGCTGCCCCACGCCGCCACGATCGACGCCGTCACCGACGGCCAGCAGGACGGCTTCATGAGCCGTGAGGACTTCGAGACTTTCCTGGCCGGCTACCAACTGCCGCCGGAGGTGGCCAGCGCGGTGCAACAGGTGCTCGACGACGGTGCCTACCACACCAAGGACGGCGGGCTCAGCCTGGGCCTCGTGCTCGATGCCGTGTCGTTCGTGCCAGTCATCGGCGACGTTGTCGACGGGGCCCGAGCGATCTACTACGCATTACACGGAGACTTCTACACCGCCTCCCTGTTCGCTCTTGGTCTCGTCCCCCTGCCCGGGCTCTCGGGATCGGGCCTGCGAGGGGCTGTCCAAGTAGTCGGGCGAGTGGCCAAGGTGGGCCGCAAGCAAGGCCGCAAGGCAGCGATCAAGGAGGCAGGTCGCCTGGCCATGAAAGGCACTGCGGCGAACTATGCGGCCCACGAGGCCACCAAACAGGCCACCGGCCTGCTTGACCGCGGCCACGGCGACGACTACGGCTTCGACATCGATGAGACCGTCGACTATGTGTGGGACGAGGTGGTCTCCGATCGCCTCGCCGACGAAGACCTCCACCCGGCGTTCAGGCAGATGCTGAGCGACGACATCGAGGAGTCGCTCGCCGACCGGTTCAAGCCAAGAACCCGTGCCTGGGTGACGGAAGCCAACACGGTGATAGCCCGGCGCGTCGCCGAGAGCCACGCCTTCGAGGCCATCCTCCGCAACTCGCCCGGCTGAACCTGACGGCTCGGCCGCCAGCGCTCAGCGCAGGTGACGGCGCTTGCCGAAGATGGTGCCGCACAGCAGTCGCTCATCCCCCACGGGCAGATCACGCTTCATCAGGCAGGCACGCTCACGGCGACCACTCACGGTCGCTCACACTCCCTGGGACGCTCACGCTTCATCGGCCAGTTGTTCTCGCACGGCTGGGTGCCACTCGGGGCGGCTCGTTGGGCATCTTGGGGTACACCGGCGGCCAGGGGGCGTCCATCAGCCCGGCCGCCATGTCGCGGGCGTGCCACTGGAGCAGCGGTTCCAGCGACGCAGGTTCGCCGTCGGCGGCTGCCCACGGGTCACCGATCTCGGCGGTTCGGGCGCCGACGGTGGCGATGGTCAGGTCGTCGGGCCGCACAGTGTCGACCTCGTCCCAGCCGATGGGGGCCGACACCTGCCCGCCCACCCTGGGGCGCACCGACCACGCCCCGAACACTGTCTTGTGGGGGGCGTTCTGGTTGAAGTCGACGAAGACCCGCCGGCCTCGCTCCTCCTTCCACCAGGCGTCGGTGATCAGGTCGCTGCGGCGCCGGGCCATTTCTCGAGCCAGGGCCACCGCGGCGGCCCGCACTGTGTAGGAGTCCCAGCGGGGCGCCAGACGGCAGTAGACGTGCAGGCCCCGCCGTCCAGAGGTCTTGACGTGGGCGGCCATTCCGAGCTCGTCGAAGACGGCCCTCACCTCGTGAGCGGCCTCGCGCACCTGGTCGAACACGACGCCGGGCTGGGGGTCGAGGTCGATGCGCAGCTCGTCGGCAAATTCCGGGCTGTCGGCTCGGTAGGGCCACACGTGGAATCCAAGGCAGCCCATGTTGACGGCCCATACAACATGGCCGAGGTCGGCTGCCACCATGGCATTGGACAGGGTGCCGTTGGGGGTGCTGACCACCGTGGTGGCCAGCCACTCAGGGGCGCCTTTGGGCACCCGCTTCTGGAAGAACGACTTGCCCGAGGCCCCGTCGGGGTAGCGCTCCAGCAGCACAGGCCGGCCACCCATGGCCCGCATGAGCGGCTCAGCCACCGACAGGTAGTACTCGACCAGGTCGAGCTTGGTCTCACCCCGGGCCGAGAAGAACACCTTGCGAGGATTGGTGACCCGCACCTCGCGCCCGCTCACCTCCAGCAGCACACTCTCACCAGCCACAGTCCGCACCTGTCCGCCTCACAGCCGCATGCCCATCACAAGCGTGTCGGTCCGGTCACGCAAGCAAGCCTGCCACGCAGAAGAGCCTGCCATGCCTAGACCAACGAGCCGCTCCGAGAGGCGGGATCCTCGTCGTGTGCCACCAAACTGGCGATCCATACGCCAGCAAAGTGGCGGTTGTGGCTGGATGACCTCGGAAGCCCGCCAGAGTCAGCACAAATGGAGCGGTTGCGGCTCGGGTTCGGGGCTGGCCGGCATCCGGCGACGTCGGCGCCGCGGCGGGCTGTGGATGGGCGGCGGGTCGGGGGCGCGGGCCGGGCCGTAGCGGATGCGCTCGGGCGGTGCGATGGTGTGTCGATCGCCGTCGGCCACGACCTGCCAGCCGTGGAGGTGGACATTGTCGTGGCAGCGCCAGCACAGCGGCATGAGATTGTCGATATCGGTGGGTCCGCCCTGGGATCTGGGCCGGATGTGGTGAGCTTGACACACCACCGAGTGCTCCCCGCAGCCGCCGCAACCGCCGTAGCGGACAATCAGCGCGTCCATCTGGGCCTTGGAGGGCCGAGCCAGCGCCGAACCCCGCCACAGCGGCAGGCCTTCGCCGCTGAACACAATTCCCACGATCTTGGCGTCGCAGAAGTGCCGCTCAAGCACCGCCTGGGGGATGGCAGCGCCGTCGGCAACCTCCGCGAATGCCTCGTCGCCCTCGGAGCTGAGATGCTGGACGATGGTGATGTCGGCGACTGATCCGCCGCGGCTGCCTTTGCCGGAGCCGCCGGCCGTGAGCGTGTCCAACGAGTCGGCCAGACGCTGGAACCGGCTGCGCTGCTCGCTCTCGGGACGGTTGATGTCGTGTCGGCGGAGCCGCTCAGCCTCTTGAAGGAACCGCTTGTGGATCTTGGTGCCGGCCACCGGATCGAGCTCGCCCCGCAGATGCACCATTCCGTCGTCGCCCTTCCAGAAGCTCAACCTCCGACGGGCCCGCTGGCGCCGGTATTCGGCTTCGCCGTCGTCGTGTTGGCGCTGAGCCACCCACCGGGTCGTCTCCCGTGCGAACCGCTCGGGAGACAGCGAGGCGGCCTTGGCCAGCAGCGCGTCGTCGCACTCGACCTGGGTGGCGGTGGTCTGAACCGAGGCCCGAGCCAGCGACTTGGCGTTGGCGAGGGAGATATCGCCGCCGGTAAGCGCGTCGCGCACGCCGGGCATCGTCCCCAACTGCTGGACCGTCTTGACCTGACTGGCAGCATCGTGTCGGGAGAGCCCCGCAGCCTGGGCCAGCACTCCGGCGCCGCCGTCGCCATGGCGCTCCCCGGCTGACACCAGAGCGGCGGCATCGGCTTGGAGCACGGCCACCTGGGCCGCGAACGCCTTCGACTCCGACAACACCCGCCGCGCCTCCGCAGTAGAGGCACTGCCCGAGTTGACCGCCCCGATCAACTCGGCCAACCCGTCGCGCACCCGCCGAACAGCACTGAAATCCATGCCCAAGAGCCTGCCACAGGGGTATGACAACCAGTCATTCATACGTCAGGTCAACCGCCCACAAGCTGGTATGGCACCTCTCGAGTGAGCGGAAGCCGAAGCGAGCAGGAGCCGAAGCCGGACGCTCACCCACCTGGTCCTCTCAGCAGAAAGTCCGTGGCTTGGACCCGCCGCGCCCGGGCACAGCCAGCACGACGGCGAGAGCTTCTTCGCCCGACGCATCCACTTCCCCGGCGCCGACAACGACCGCCAGATCAAGAAACTCGTCAAGGCCCTCGGCCGCCACGCCGACGACGTAGAGCAGGAAGCCCTCACCGCCATGCGCTCAGCCCCCTTCGATGTGCCCGAACGAGGCCGGATCGCGGTCAAGATCATCACCACCACCGGCATGGAGATGACCACCGTCCAGCGTGTCCGCGAAGAGTAGCGGTGGACGCTGTCACGTAGCCCTTCCGAACACCACCGCGCAACCGGAACCCCAACCGCAAGACTGGCGCTTGGTCGGCCGGTGTTGGGAGGTTGCAACGATGGTGACGGTACGGACTTCGGTGCTGGTGCCTGCGAAGCCGGAAGTGGTTTGGGAGGATCTTCGCCACATCGGCAGTCACAGTGAGTGGATGAGCGACGCGGTCGCCATCCGGTTCCTCAGCGACACCCGTGAGGGTGTCGGCGTGCGGTTCGAGTGCGACACGCGGATCGGCCCGTTCCGTCTCACCGACCGGATGGAGGTCACCCAGTGGCGGGTCAACGAGGCGATGGTGATCCGTCACACCGGTCTTGTGACGGGCACCGGGTGCCTGCAATTGTTCGGCGGCGACGCCGAGAACGGCACCACCAGCACTCGCGTCGAGTGGACCGAGACGCTGCGGTTTCCGTGGTGGATGGGCGGAGCCGTCGGCGCGGCCGCGGCCAAGCCGCTGCTGCGCGCCGTGTGGACACGCAACCTGAACCGCTTGGCGTCCCGCTTCTGACCGGCAACAGCAGCCGCTAGGCCGGCCAAACCTGCTGGCCTGGCTTGCAAGCAGAAACACATCGAAATGATGAAATGCTGCTTTCGTTGCCGCGATGCTACAGTTTCGACGGCTGTTGTGATACAGTTTCAACGGCAGTTGTGATACAGCTTCTACGGCAGATTGGATACGGAATCAGCGGGACATCGAAGCCCGGCTCTTGCTGGTCAGCGGGCCAGCAGGTTGATCAGGGCGTCTACTGCCAGGCGGTAGCTGGTCGGGCCGAAGCCGGCCACCACTCCGGCGCAGACCGCGGCGATGGCCGAGGTGTGGCGGAAGTCCTCGCGGGCGTACACGTTGGTGAGGTGGGTCTCCACCACGGGCAGGTCCACCGCGGCGATGGCGTCGCGCAGCGCTATCGAGTAGTGGGTCAGGGCACCGGCGTTGAGCACCACGCCGTCGGCGGCTCCCTCGCCGCCCGCCCCGGCGGCTTGGATGGCCGCCACCAGGTCGCCCTCCACGTTCGACTGGACGTGGCGCAGCACCGCGCCCTGCGACTCGGCGTGGGCCGCGGCCTCGGCCATTGCCTCGTCGAGGGTGGTGTGGCCGTACACCTCAGGCTCGCGGGTGCCGAGCAGGTTGAGATTGGGACCGTTGACTACCAGGATCGTTAGGGCCATAGCGCAGTTATAGCCCGAGCAGCGGCATCACCGCGTCCACTGCCCGCCGGCTACCGCTCCAGCGGCCTTGGCGGCGCTACAGCCCGAGCAGCGACATCACCGCGTCCGCTACCTCCTCGGCGCTGCGGCCCTCGGTGTCCACCGGTGTGAAGCGGCCGTAGCTCTCGGCCCGCCTGGCCAGCAGCCTCCGCACCCGATCACCGGCGTCGGGGCCGGCCAGCAGCGGCCGCCGCTCGGTGTCGCCGATCCGCTCGATGATGGTGTCGGCCTCGGCGGTGAGGCACACGACATCGGCATCGGGCGCCAGGCACGCCGCACACTCGGGGTCGAGCATCATCCGCCCCCCGGTGGAGATCACCAGACCGGTGCGACCAGCCAGCTCGCGGGCCACCGAGCGCTCCAGCTCGCGAAAGCCCGGCTCGCCCTGCTGGGCGAATATCTCAGGTATAGGCCCGGCCCGCGACTCGATCACCTCGTCGGTGTCGACGAACTCGCGGCCGAGCCGGTCGGCCAGGATTCGGCCCACCGTCGTCTTGCCGGTTCCCATGAACCCGGTAAGAACGATGTTCCTTCCCGCCGACGGCCCCATGCCCACGAGGCTAGGCGGGCACCGGGTCCGCTCCTGTTCGCTTGATTCACGGCCGCTCGGCCCGCTCCGCTCGATGGCAGGGCAGACTCACGGTGTGGACGACGGCTTCTTCGGGCTGCTGAACCGACGCTTCGAGCCCGCGCTCGACCGACCGTTCCTGCGGGTGCCCGGCGCGGACGTGCTCACCTACGGCGACATCCACGAGCGGTCGGCTCGGGCCGCCGGGTGGCTGGAGTCGCAGGGGGTGGCGCCCGGCGACCGGGTGGTGGCGCAGCTCCCCAAGTCGGTCGACGCGGTGGCGCTCTACCTCGGGGTGCTGCGCTCCGGCGCGGTGCATGTGCCGCTCAACCCGGCCTACACCGAGGCCGAAGTCGACTGGTTCGTGTCCAACGCCGAGCCGGCCGCCGTGGTGCGCGACTCAGCCGCACTGGCCGCGGGGCTGGAGCAGGCCCGACCGCGGACCGGCTACACCGAGCGCAGCGGCGACGACCTTGCAGCCCTCGTCTACACGTCGGGCACGACCGGCCGCCCCAAGGGGGCCATGCTCACCCACGCCAACCTGGCCAGCAACGCGCTCACGCTCAGCGACGCCTGGGCGTTCCGGCCCGACGACGTGCTGCTGCACACCCTGCCCATCTTCCATGTGCACGGACTCATGGTGGCGCTGCACACCGCCATGCTCAGCGCCTGCGAGGTGATCTTCCTGGAGCGCTTCCACCCGGCGGCGGTGCTGGCCGAACTGCCCGGCGCCACCGTGCTGATGGGGGTGCCCACCCACTACCACCGGCTGCTGGCCCACGGCGGGTTCGACGCGGCGGCCTGCGGCGGCATACGGCTCCTCGTGTCGGGATCGGCCCCGATGACCGCGGCCCTGCATCGCGCCGTGGCCGACAGCACCGGCCGCGAGGTGCTGGAGCGCTACGGGATGAGCGAGACGCTGATGATCACCTCGAACCCCTACGGCGGCCCCCGGGTGGCGGGCACGGTGGGCCACACGCTGCGCGGTGTGGAAGTGCGGGTGGTGGCAGACGACGGCAGCGGCGAGCCGACAGGGCAACCGGGGATGGTGCAGGTGCGGGGCCCCAACGTCGGTCCCGGCTACTGGCGACGGCCCGACGCCACCGCCGAGTCTCGCACCGACGACGGCTGGTTCGTCACCGGCGACATCGGCCGCCTCGACGCCGAGGGCCGGCTGACGCTGGAGGGCCGGGCCAGCGACATGATCATCTCCGGCGGACTCAACGTGTACCCCGTCGAGATCGAGCAGGCCCTCGACGCCCATCCGGCGGTGGCCGAGTCGGCGGTGGTGGGCCTCGAGCATCCCGACCTAGGCGAAGCGGTCGCAGCCTTCGTGGTCGCCGAGCACGATGCCGGAGGCAGCCCCGAGGATCTTGCCGCCGCGCTCGATGACCTGGCCCGGTTCAAGCACCCGAAGCGCTACACGTTCGTGGACGAGCTGCCCCGCAACGCCATGGGCAAGGTGCTCAAGGCCGAGCTGCGGATCCGCTACGCCGACCTGTTCCATGACTGAGAGCGAGCCCGGAGTCACCGAATGCTGACCAGAGTAAGAGGCCGAGCGGATAGGCGAGCGATTTCGGCCCATACGGGCGAGGCCGTGGCCCGAGCGGCCCGTGAGCGCAGCGAACAAGAGCGGGAAAGACACCGCTGCGACGCGACGGGCTCGTGCCTATCCGCGCACGCTGTAAGGCGCCGCAGACGTTGTACGAGTTGTGTCTTACGGGTTGTGTCGAAGCGGAGGAGATAACGATGGCCACAGTGAGATCGCGAGGCGGACGTGCCGGGACTGCGGCTGCGGTCCTATGGACTGTGCTGGCCGCGGCAGCATGCGGCGGCAGCAGCGACACGTCCAACGAACCGGCCGACGCGCCCGTGCCCGAGGGCTCGCTGGGCACAGTCGAAGTGGAGCCGGGCGACGCGGTCCAGATCCGCTCGCTCAACACCATCACCGGCGACGTGGCCTACCTGGGCATTCCCAACCAGCGGGGCGTGGAGCTGGCCGTCGCCGATTTCGGACCCATCCACGGCTTCGATGTCGACCTCGGCACCCGCTACGACGAGCTGTGCTCCTCCGACGGCGCCCAGGCCGCAGCCCAGACCATCGTGGCCGACGAGGACGTGATCGGCGTGATCGGGCCATCGTGCTCCACCGCGGCGGTGGCCGCCTCACCCCTCATCACCGCGGCCGGGATGGTGCTCATCGCCCCGTCCAACACGTCGCCCACCCTCACGTCGGACCTAGCCGGCAATCCGGGCGTCAACTACAGCGTCGGCTACTACCGGGTTTCCAACAACGGCCTGACCGTGGGCGAGGCCATGGCCCGGTTCGCGCTCGGGGGGCTGGGCCTGAACTCGGCTGCGGTGATCCACGACGGCGACCCCTACTCCCGCTCGATTGCCCAGGCCTTCGCCGACAGCCTCGAGCGCCTGGGGGGCCGCATCACCGGGTTCTCTGCCATCAACAAGGAGGACAGCGACATGGTGCCGGTGCTCACCGAGATCGCGGCCGGCAGCCCCGAGGCGCTGTTCTTTCCCATCTTCCAGCCCGCGGGCGACTTCCTGGCCGAGCAGGCGCCCCGAGTGGCGGGCCTCTCCAAGACGGTCCTGCTCACCGACGCCGCCCTGCTCAACGACGGCTTCATGTCGCTGCCGCAGTCGGCCGGCATCTATTTCTCGGGCCCGGATCTTCGGTTCGGGGCCACGTCCAACCAGAGCACGGGCAAGACCGCCGACAGCCTGCTCGACGCCTATGCACAGACCTACGGCGAGTCGCCCTCGGCGCCGTACTGGGCTCACTCCTACGATGCCGCCACCCTGCTGCTCGAAGCCATCGCCGCATCGTCGCATGTACACGACGAGACGCTGGTGATCGACCGGTCGGGCGTCCGGGAGTTCCTGAACTCGGTGAGCGGCTACCGCGGCATCATCGGCACGATCAGCTGCGACCCCTTCGGCGACTGCGGCTCGCAGAAGACCACCGTCATCCACCACCTCAACCCCGACGACATCGAGGCCGGGCTGGCCAACATCGTCTTCGAGTACGCCCCCGCAGAGGCCGAGCGAGTAGGTGAGTGAATCCAGCCCACACGGGCGAGGCCGTGGGCTGTGACACCGGGGTTTGGGCGGCCTGTGAGCGCAGCGAACAGGAGCGGGAATGACCCCGCTGCGACACGACCGACTCTCACCAATTTGCGCTCATCTCAGCAGGAGGCCTATCTGGCGGGAGGTAGCTACCAGCGCGCCGGTGGAGTCCCACAGCGAGCCCGACTCGATCATCCGGCCGCGGTGCAGGTCGTGGCTCTCCTGGCGAACCTGGAGCCATCCGGGGGCGGGTATCCGGCGAGCGTGGACGGTCAGCTCGATGGTGGGCACCCAGCCGACGAAACCGAGCATCGGATACAGCGAGGGCGGCAGGGCGTCGGCGAAGAACGGCAGCGCCAGCGTCGAGGGCGCCGAGCCGTCGCGGAGGCGGATCCAGCCATCGATCAGAGCCCGGTCGCTGCCCCCGGCGGGAGCATGGTCCGGATGAACGCATACATCCACCCGCGACAGGATGGGCAGTGCCACACCCTGTTCGAGGCTGCCCCGATCAGCGCACTCCTGCACCGGCGGGATCGGCGGCGGCGGCTCAGCTATCTCGGGACCGCCGCCAGCCGCGGCCAGGTCCGAGAACGCGGCCAGCACTTCGAGGCGCTGCCTGCCGCCTTGCCACAGCGAGCCCCGCAGGGTGCTGACGGTGCGGCCCTGCCGTACCACCGATGCCTGGACCTCGGCATCGGCATCGCCCTGGGCCGGGCGCAGGAAGTGGGCGGTCACCGAGATCGGGTCGGCGTGGGGAACCAGCAAGCCCATGGCCCTCAGCACCGAGGTGAGCGCATAGCCGCCGTTGCTGTTGTCGGCGATGTTCCAGTCAGCCGACAGGCGAGTCACCCACCGGCCCTCGCCAACCGGCACGATCGCCGTCTCCGCCTCGAACTGGCTCATCGCTTGCTCCTTGGGCTCGCTTGCTCCCGGGCGCTTGCTCTTGGGGCGTTCTGGTCCGGGGGGCCGGGGACCGCGCTGTTAGTCTGGCCCTTCGCTGTACCCGCACCCACCTGAGCGCCACCCACACCCGAAGGATCCCCCATGCAACTCGTCACCGTCCGGATCGATGGAGCCACCCGCGCCGGGCGAGTGTCCGGCGACGAGATCGTCCTGCTCGACGCGCCCGACGTGCGGGCGGTGCTGGAGGCCGGCCCGGCGACCTCGGGCACGGTGCCCGTCGCCGAGGCGGGCGGCACGCTGGCGCTCGACGGCGCCGATCTGGCGGCGGTAGTGCCCGCACCCGACAAGATCGTCTGCGTCGGGTTGAACTACCGCGACCACGCCGAAGAGACCAACAGCGCGCTGCCCGCCGCGCCCACCTACTTCGCCAAGTACCGCCGGGCCCTGACCGGGCCCTGCGACCCGATCCGGCTGCCGCCGCCGGAGGTGTCGACCAGCGCCGACTGGGAGGTCGAGCTGGCGGTGGTCATCGGCCGGCCGGTGCGCAACGCCGACGCCGACGAGGCGCTGGCCGCCATCGCCGGGTTCACGGTGCTCAACGACGTGTCGATCCGCGACTGGCAGCGGCGCACCACCCAGCTGCTGGCCGGCAAGACCTTCGAGGGCTCGACGCCGGTCGGCCCGGCTCTGGTCACCACCGACGAGATCGGAGACGGCCGGGGACTGAGCGTGAGCTGCACCGTTGACGGAGTGGTCAAGCAGTCGTCCAACACCGATCAACTGGTGTTCGGCCCGGCGGAGCTGGTGGCCGACCTGAGCACGATCCTGACCCTCGACCCCGGCGACATCATCGCCACCGGCACGCCCGCCGGGGTGGGGGTGGCCCGAGACCCACAGGAATGGCTGGCGCCCGGCATGGTGGTTCGCACCGCCATCGAGGGCATCGGCGAGCTGGTCAATACCTGCGCGGGCGACTGACGAGACCACCGGCGATGCGCACCAGCATGGTCGGGCCATGCAGAGGGGCGCTCGTTTGACCGACACCGCCAACTCCTCGCCCGCATCTGTGACGGTCGCTGATCTGGCGATCGGCGGGCTGCGGGCCGCGGGCATCGACACGCTGTTCTGCCTGCCCGGCGTGCAGAACGACGACTTCTTCGACGCCCTCGTAGACGCTCGAGACATCACCCCCGTAGTCACCCGCCACGAGCAGGGCGCGGCCTACATGGCCCTGGGCGCGGCCCAGGCCACCGGCCGCCCCGCGGCGCTGTGCGTGGTGCCCGGCCCCGGAATGCTCAACGCCTCGGCCGGCCTGACCAGCGCCTACTGGGGCAACGCACGGGTGCTGGCGCTGGTCGGGGCCGTGCCCTCAGCGTTGCGCCATCGCAGCACCGGAGTGCTCCACGACCTGCCCGATCCGGCCGCGGTGCTGCGCCAGCTCACCAAGCACACCGGCTACGTCGCCGACGGGCTCGATGCGGTCGCCGTGTGGCAGCGGGCCGTCGACGAGTTGGTGTCCGGCGTGCCCCGCCCGGTGGCGGTTGAGGTGCCGGTGGACGTGTGGCGCCAGCGCTGCGACGGCGCAATCAAGACCCCACGAGCGACCAGGCCCGCCATCGACGCCGACCAGATCGAGGAGGCCGCCCGCATCCTCGGCCGGGCCGAGCGTCCGCTGATCATGGTGGGCGGCGGCGCCCAGGACGCCTCGGCACCGGTCGTGCAGTTGGCCGAGATGCTGGAGGCGCCGGTGTTCGCCCGGCAGATGGGCCTGGGCGTGATGGACACCCGCCACCGCCTGCACGCCTACCTGACCGTCGGCCGCGAGCTGTGGCCCAGCGCGGATGCTGTGCTCGGCATCGGCACCCGGATGGAGTTCCCCAACCTGGAGTGGGGGGTGGCGCCAGACCAGACGATCGTGCAGGTGAACATCGACGCCGACGAACTCGACCGCCACGGCACCGGCACCGTCGGCGTCCACGGCGACGCGGCCGAGGCGTGTCGGCTGCTCAGCGACGCTCTGGCCCGCCACAACCGCCGGCGAGCCGACCGCAGCGCCGAGCTCGCCCGGCTGCGGGCCGAGCACTTCAGCCGGATCGCCCACCTCGAACCCCAGCTCAGCTACCTGCGGGCCATCCGCTCGGTGATGCCCGACGACGGGATCATCACCGAGGACGTGACCCAGGTGGCCTTCGCGGCCCACATTGGCTACGAGCACCGCCGGCCTCGCACCTATCTGGCCACCGGCGGCGCGGGGACCCTCGGCGCGGGCGTGGCCCACGGCATCGGCGCGGCGGCCGCGGCGCCGGACCGGGCCCAGCTCACCATCGTCGGCGACGGCGGGATGCTGTTCACGGCCACCGAGCTGGCCACCGCGGTGCAGCACGGCATCAACACCACCGTGCTGCTGTTCGACAACGCCGCCTATGGCAACGTGGCCCGCCTGCAGCGGCAGCGCTTCGGGGCCGACCGCACCATCGCCTCGTCGCTGCGCAACCCCGACTGGGTGATGTTCGGCGAGAGTTTCGGCGTGCGCACCGAGCGGGCGGCCGGTCCCGACGAGCTGCCTCCGGTGCTGGAGGCGTCGCTGGCCCACGCCGGGCCGTCGCTGGTGGTGGTGGACATCGCCGACGAGCCCGACCCGTGGCCGCTCATGCGCATCCGGCGCTGAGCAGTGCATTCCCGCTCTTGTTCGCTTCGCTCACGGGCCGCTCGGGCCACAGCCTCGCAAGGTCGGGCTCTAAGATCGTCGGCGTGATCCGCAAGGGCGGGGCGCCGCGCACCGGGGTCGACTGGTTCCTGACCATCTTGCGGGTGGCGGTGCTGACGGTGATCGCGGTCGGGCTGCTCGCTTTCATCGCCCAGGAGATCGACACCGACAATCCCTTCGCCCGCTGGGCCAATCCCGACGCCACCGGGCTGACCGGCGCCCAGTTCCGGGGGTTGGTCGTGTCGGGGGTGGCCCAGGGCTGCATGTACGGGCTGATCGCGCTGGGCTACTCGATGGTCTACGGGGTGCTCGGCTTCATCAACTTCGCCCACGGCGAGGTGTTCATGGTGGGGGCCATGACCGGCATGATCACCTCCAACAAGCTGGCCGACGCCGGGCTGTGGGAGAGCAACTTCATCGGGTCGCTGGTGTTCATCGTGATCGTCTCGATGATCGTGTGCACGCTGACCGCGGTGATCATGGAGCGGGTCGCCTACCGGCCCCTGCGAGGGTCGCCCCGCCTGATCCCGCTGATCACGTCGATCGGGGTGTCGTTCTTCATTCAGAACGCCTCGATCGTGCTGCTCGGACCCGCGGCCAAGTCCTACCCCGACGTGCCCGACTGGGTGAAGGACAAGCACACCTTCATGCAGATCGAGGGGGCCAGGATCCTGGTGGTGGCCGTGGCCGCGGTGTCGATGCTGGTGCTTTGGTACCTGGTGGAGCACACCAAAGGCGGCAAGGCCATGCGGGCCGTGGCCGAGGACGCCGAGATCGCCGCGCTGATGGGCATCAACGTGAACCGCACCATCGTGAAGGTGTTCGCGGTGGGCGGGGCGATGGCCGGGCTGGCCGGGATCCTGTGGGGGATCCTGTTCCGCAGCGTGATCCACACCACCGGCTTCTTGCCCGGCATCAAGGCGTTCAGCGCGGCCGTGGTGGGAGGCATCGGCCATCTCGGCGGCGCCATGGCCGGGGGGGTCTCCATCGGGGTGGCCGAGTCGGTCGGCCCGCTGCTGATCCTGGAGCCGCTGGGGGTGAGCGGCGTGTCGCAGCTGCGAGACGCGGTGGCCTTCGCGGTGCTGATCGGCGTGCTGCTGCTGCGCCCCGCCGGCATCTTCGGCGAGCGCCTTCCCGCCGAGGACCGCACATGACCGGCGAGCCCCGCCTCCGTCGCCGCAGCCCGCACGGGATCGACGCTCGGTGCGGCGCGGCCCGCCGAGACGGCCGGACATGACCGCGGCCGTCGCACCGGAGACCGGCGCCGCCGAGACCGCGCCGATGCCGCCGCGGCCGGTGCTGGCCCAGGACTGGCCGCGGCTGGTCCGCATGGGCGCGGTGGGGGCGGTGGCGCAGATCTTCATCGCCCTGTCGAACATGCCGGTGCGCCTCGACGAGCGGCTGGTGGTGAAGCCGATCCTCAGCCTCGGCTACTTGTCCTTGCTGATCGTGCCGTTCGCGGCCGGGCACCGCGTCGGCCACCAGATCGAGCGCGAGGGCGTGCCCCAGCCCGCAGCCGGCGCCCACGAGATGGCGGGGGGCGCGGCCTGCGGCGCCATCGCCGGCGGGGGGCTGTCACTGCTGGCGGTGCTGCTGTCCAACTTCGACCTGCGCGAGCCGCTGGTCAACTGGAGCCCGATGCTGGCCGAGTTGCTGGCCTTCGGCCACGCGACGGGGTTCGCGGTGGTCGTCTGGCTGCTGATCGGCGCAGCCGTCGGCGCGGCGGGCGGCGGCTTGCGGGTGCTGGGACCTCGGTGGCGGCGGGCGGCGGTAACCATGGCCCTCACCGTGGCCGGTGCCGCGGTCCTCGAGCCGCTGGTGGTGGATCTGGCCGAGGGCATGGGCCTCGAGGCGCTCGGTGACCGGCTCTACCACCGCCGGGGCGGGGTCAACTGGACCAGCGCGCTGGTGCTGGCCGCCGTCGCGGGGATTCTGGCGGTGCTGGGCCGGGGGCGGGTGCGACAGGCCCGCGAGCACATCGCCGCCCTGGAAGGTGCCAAACGCACCCGCACCAACCTGGGGCTCATCGCGGCGACCGCGGTGCTGCTGGTGATCCTGCCGCTGTTCGCGGGCAAGCTCACCAACGAGCTGGCGGCCAACGTCGGGCTGTTCGTGCTGCTGGCCCTAGGCCTCAACATCGTGGTGGGCCTGGCCGGCATCCTCGATCTGGGCTATGTGGCCTTCTTCGCGGTGGGCAGCTACACCGCCGCGGTGCTCACCGCCGCCACCTCGCCCCGAATCCATCCCGAGCTGCCCTGGCTGGTCGCCCTGATCATCGTGGTGGTGGTGACCGGTCTGGTGGGCCTGTTCATCGGGGCGCCGGTCATCCGGATGCGGGGCGACTATCTGGCCATCGTCACGCTGGGCTTCGGCGAGATCATCCGGCTGATCTTCCTGTCGGACTGGCTGTCGGGATGGTTCGGCGGCGCCCAGGGCATCACCAAGATCCCCGGCGCGGGCATCTTCGGGCTGACCAGCGTGGCCGGCACCGACCCCCGCAGCGTCTTCTACCTGGTGCTGGCCTTCTGCGCCGTCGCCATCTATGTGTCGTGGCGGCTGGAGCGGTCCCGGCTCGGCCGGGCCTGGATGGCGGTGCGCGAGGACGAGACGGTGGCCGAGGCCATGGGCATCAACACGGTGAACGTGAAGCTGCTGGCCTTCGTGGTGGGGGCAGTGCTGGGGTCGTTCAGCGGGGCCATCTTCTCGGCCAAGGTCGGCTCGGTGTTCCCCAACAGCTTCCTGATCCTGGTGTCGATCGTGATCCTGGTGGTGGTGATCTTCGGGGGCATGGGCAGCATCGTGGGCGTGATCGCCGGCTCCGCGGTGCTGATCGGGGTGCTCGGCGGCCCCAAACAGCCCGGCCTGCTGGCCGAGTTCTCCGAGTTCAAGCTGCTGATCTACGGGGCGCTGCTGATCTGGATGATGCTGGCCCGACCCGAGGGCCTGATCCCCAGCGTGCGCCGGTCGCGCGAGCTGCACCAGCAGGAGATGGCTCAGGACGCCTGGCTCAAGGGCCAGGTCGACGACGACAGCAACGGTGACGGCGGCAGTGGTGGCGGCGGCCGGCGGGCCGCACCGGTGACATGACCGCCCCCAACGGCGACGGCGGCACCGCGACATGACCGCGCTGTTGGAGACCCGCAAGCTCAGCGTGGACTTCGGCGGCCTGCATGCCCTCGACGGACTCGACTTCGAGGTGCATGAGGGCGAGATCGTGTCGGTGATCGGGCCCAACGGGGCGGGCAAGACCACCCTGTTCAACGCCATCACCGCCACCGTCGAGCGCTCCGCGGGCGACATCGTATTCGAGGGTGTCTCGCTGCTGGGTCTCGACCCCAACCGGGTCACGGCCCGCGGCATCGCCCGCACCTTCCAGAACGTGCGGCTGTTCGCCAACATGACGGTGCTTGAGAACGTGATGGTGTCGCAGCACTGCCGCACCCGCCAGCACGCCTTCGGCGCGTTGTTCTACACGCCCGCCTTCCGCCGCGAGGAGGCCGAGATCCGCGAGCGGGCCGAGAAGATCCTCAGCTTCTTCGGACCCCGGCTGGTGGGCTACCGCTTCGACCAGCCCGCCTTCACCCTGTCGTACGCCAACCGCCGGCGGCTGGAGATCGCCAGAGCCATGGCCACCCAGCCCAAGCTGATCCTGCTCGACGAGCCGGTAGCGGGCATGAATCCGGTGGAGTCGGCCGAGCTCACCCGGATGATCGGGCGGCTGCGCGACGAGTGGGGCTTCGCCATCGTGGTCATCGAACATCACATGGACGTGGTGCGGGAGGTGTCGGACCGGGTGGTGGTGCTCGACCACGGCATCAAGATCGCCGAGGGCGACTACGCCGAGGTCTCCAACGATCCCCGGGTGATCGAGGCCTACCTGGGCCACGGAACCGAGACGTCGTGACCCAGGCCTCATGAGCGAGACCCCCACCAAGATCCCGATGACCGAAACATGACCGAGACCCCGACCCACGACGGCCGGCCGGCTGCGGCGCCGCTGCTGGAGATGCGCTCGGTGAACGCCCACTACGGCGCGGTCCACGCCCTGCGCGACGTGAACCTGTCGATCTACGAGGGTGAGCTGGTGTGCCTGCTGGGCGGCAACGCCAGCGGCAAGTCCACCACCCTCAAGACCCTGCTCGGCATGCTCAAGCCGACCTCGGGGGAGGTCGTGCTCGACGGCGAGGTCGTCAACGACAAGCCCACCAGCTACCGGGTGGCCCGGGGCGTGACCATGGTCCCGGAGAACCGCCGCCTGTTCAAGCGCCTGAGCGTGCGCGAGAACCTCGACCTGGGCGCCTACCTGCGCTCCGACGCCGCCGGCATCGCCGCCGACCTTGAGCGGGTGTTCGAGCTGTTCCCCCGGGTGCGGGAGCGCCTCAGCCAGAAGGCGGGCACGCTGTCGGGGGGCGAGCAGCAGATGGTGGCCATGGGCCGGGCGTTGATGGCCAAGCCCAGGGTGCTGTTGATGGACGAGCCGTCGATGGGGCTGGCCCCCGCGCTGGTGCAGCAGAACTTCGAGCTGATCCGGCAGATCCACGAGGCCGGCCTGACCGTGTTCATGGTGGAGCAGAACGCCAACATGGCCCTGTCGATCGCCAATCGGGGCTGGGTGCTGCAAACCGGCCGGGTGGTCCTAGACGACACCGCCGCCAACCTGCTGGCCCACCCCGACCTGAGAGCCTCCTACCTCGGCCAATCCGACACTTGAAGGGCGCAGGGCCCGGCGCGGCCCAGAGGCCGAGTGAATGGTGAGCTAATCCGTCCATACGGGCGAGGCCGTGGGCTGTGACGCTGTGGTTTGGGCGGCCCGTGAGCGCAGCGAACAAGCGCGGGAAAGACTCCGCCGAGGCGCGGCCGGCTCTCACCAATCCGAGCGCGCTCTGAGGCCAACACCGGCGACGCTGCTAGGAAGGGGAGATGTCGCCGGAACCCTCGAGCCCGCCCGGCGCGGCCCGGGCGCTGGACTTCATCCGCGAGCGGGTGCGGGCCGACAACGCGGCCGGGACCTACGCCGGGCGGGTGCAGACCCGGTTCCCGCCCGAGCCCAACGGGTTCCTCCACATCGGCCACGCCAAGGCGGTGTGCCTCAACTTCGAGGTGGCCGCCGAGACCGGCGGAACCTGCCGGCTGCGTTTCGACGACACCAATCCCGCCGGCGAGGACGCGGCCTACGCGCAGGCCATCGCCGACGACATCGCCTGGCTGGGCTTCGAGCCCGACGGCGCCGCGGTGTACGCATCCGACTACTTCGAGCAGCTCTACGAGTGGGCCGAGCATCTGGTGCGCCAGGGCTTGGCCTACGTCGACGACCAGGACGCCGAGACCATCTCGGCTGCCAGGGGCGACTTCACTGCGCCGGGCACCGACAGCCCGTGGCGGGACCGCGCCGTCGCCGAGAACCTGAGCCTGCTGCGCGACATGCGGGCCGGGCGCTTCGGCGACGGCGCCAAGGTGCTGCGGGCCCGCATCGACATGGCCCACCCCAACATGTTGATGCGCGACCCGGTGATGTACCGGATCCGCCACACCGCCCACTTCCGCACCGGCGACGCCTGGTGCATCTACCCCACCTACGACTGGGCCCACGGCCAGAGCGATGCCATCGAGGGGGTGACCCACTCGCTGTGCTCGCTGGAGTTCGACGCCCACCGCCAGCTCTACGACTGGTATCTGGAGCACCTGCCGCTGCCGGGCGACCGCCCCCGCCAGTACGAGTTCGCCCGCTTGAACCTCACCCACACCGTCACCTCCAAGCGCAAGCTCAGCGCGCTGGTGGACGGCGCGCTGGTGGACGGCTGGGACGACCCGCGGCTGCCGACGCTGGGGGGCCTGCGCCGCCGGGGCTACCCGCCCGAGGCGATCCGGGACTTCTGCGCCCACATCGGGGTGGCCCGGGTGAACGGCGTGCACGAGATCGAGCTGCTGGAGTC